>OZ244585.1:1142500-4268575 GCA_965218105.1 Pyrinomonadaceae bacterium | reverse complement strand
CAAAATCACAAGTGATGAACAAAATCAAAATTCTGCCCGATAATCTGGCAAATCAAATCGCGGCGGGCGAAGTCGTCGAACGTCCGGCTTCAGTTATTAAAGAACTGGTTGAAAATTCGATTGACGCGGGCGCAAAACGGATTCAGATTGATGTCGAACTCGGCGGCAGACGCTTGATGCGCGTCTCCGACGACGGCGAAGGAATGCTGCGCGACGACGCGGTTTTGGCGTTTGAACGCCACGCGACCTCGAAAATAAAAACGCTCGAAGATTTGGGCGCGATCAACACGCTCGGTTTTCGCGGCGAGGCGTTGGCTTCCATCGCGTCCGTCGCCAAAATCGAACTGATTACGAAAACGGCGGACGACGAAGCGGCGACGCGCGTTTCCATCGAAGGCGGCAAACTGCGCGATGTCAAAGATTTCGCGCGTCCGACCGGCACGACGATTTCCGTCCGCGATCTGTTTTTCAACACTCCGGCGCGGCGCAAATTTATGCGCTCGGAAGCGACTGAAAATTATCACATCACAAATATAGTCACGCATTACGCGCTCGCGCACCCGGAAATCGCTTTTACTTTGACCGGCAACGGACGAGAAAGTATGCGGTTCGCGCCCGCCAAAAATTTGCGCGAAAGAGCCTACCAAATTTTCGGCGCGAATATGATTGAAAGCCTTTTGCCGGTTGACGGCGGGCGCGAATTTATCGCTAAAATCACCGGCTTTGTGTCCGCGCCGCGCGAACGCCGGACGACGCGCGACGCGCAGTATTTTTTCATCAACGGGCGATTCGTCCGCGATAAAATCATCGCCGGCGGTTTGTTAGAAGGTTTTCGCGCCGTTTTGCCGCACGGCGTTTATCCGGTGGCGTTTTTGTTTTTAGACATTCCGCCCGAAGAAATTGATGTCAACGTTCACCCGTCAAAAACCGAAGTCCGTTTTCGCCGTTCGCAAGCCGTCAAAGAAGTCATCAGCGAAGCGATTCGCGCCGCGCTGCAAAGCGCGGGCATCGTGCGCGAAGAAATTCCAGATTCCAGATTCCAGATTCCAGATTCCAGATTCCACAACTTGGACGAGATAACTTCGCCGTCAGCAGATTCAAATTCGATAAAAAATTCTTTTGAACAGCCACAAATTGAGTTTCAAATTTCAGATGAAATGCCGCAACTCATATCTTTTAATGGTGATAATGAGCGGAAAATTGATGAAAGCGAAACAGGTGTGATTTCGATTGATAAAAAACTCGCAGAAACAAACGTAAATATCGGTGAAGAAATCGAAACCGAAGTTTTTTCAAATGACTTTGAACAATCCGCGCAAGGCAGAGCGGAAGACGAGTTGCGAATTGCGAATTACGAATCGCCAAGCCAAGACCGATTCTCGACTTATTCCGAAATGCCGCCGGTCAATTCCGCCGAAAAACTGCCGAAAGCGATTGAACCGGAACAGCTTTCGTCGTCAAAAATTCGCCCTATTTCTCAGCTTCACAACAGTTATATTATCGCGGTTGACGACGAAGGAATGCTGCTGATAGACCAGCACGTCGCGCACGAACGAATTTTGTTCGACAAATTCCGCAAAAAAGAACACGAACGCAAAATCGAATCGCAAAATCTTTTATTACCCGAAACCTTCGATTTAACGCCCGCGCAAGCCGTCGCTTTTGATTTGGTCGAAGCGGAACTCGAAAACGTCGGCTTCGCGCTGATGCGTCTGTCCGGCAGAACGATTGCGATCAAAGCCGTGCCGACCGATTTGCCGCCGTCGGAAGTCAGAAATCTGCTGGCGGAAATTTTAGATTCGCTCGACAGCGTAAAACGCGGCAGCGCGCGGGAAACTCTGCGCGACGACATCGCCGCAACGCTCGCCTGCAAAGCCGCCGTTAAAATCAATATGAAACTCACGCCGGAGAAAATGCAGTGGCTGATTGATCGTCTTTTAATAACTTCGTCGCCGACGACTTGCCCGCACGGTCGTCCGGTGATTTTGCGCTTGACGATGAAAGACATCGAACGCGGTTTTCATCGAACTTAAATAGAAACCTTAAAATTATCTTTTAAAAAGCTGTGTTCAAACTCAAAAATTTAAGAAGTTTAACCACGAAAATTCACGCGGGCGGTTTAACAAATAAGAAATTTTCGTGTTTATTCGTGTCAATTCGTGGTTAAAAAAATAAAAAAAGAGTTTGAACACAGCTTCTAATTAATTTTATGAAAACTATTGTTAAATTCTTTACAACTTCGATTTTATTTATCGGCTCTATTTATTTGCCGACGATTTCGGCTCAAACCAATCGTCAACCGAATGTCACGGCAAAATTTGAGTATGCCAAAATGCGTGATGCGGATTTGTTAAAGAATATCAAAGTCGAAAGACCCTTTTTGAAGAGTAAATTGCGGCAATTTTGACGGGCGCAAATTGTAATTCAGCGCAAATTATTCAATGACAGCCAGCACGTCGCCCGCGTTGACGGTCGCGCCTTCGTCAAAGCGGATTTCTTTGACGATTCCGTCTTTCGGCGATTTCATTTCGTTCTGCATTTTCATCGCTTCGACGACCAAAACGCCGTCGCCCTGTTTGATTTCCGCGCCGATTTCGACCAGCACACGCACTAATTTTCCCGGCATCGCGGTTTTGATTTCGGAGAGTCCTTCAGCATTCACGCCCGAAGAGTTCGAGCCGCGCAGACGTTTCGGGTCAATCAAATTTATTTCAAGTTGATGATTGCCGATGTTCACAATCCCGTTGGGCGCGACGTAAACTTGATATATTTTGTTGTCATTTTTCAGTAAATAAACATTCGGTTCGACTTCCGACGCTTCCAGATTATATTCACGATCATCAATCCGCGCGAAAACCCTTTCGCCGTCGCGCCTGATCTCGATTTCGTATTTTTCACTATTTAATTCGGCTTGTAGTTTCATACAATCATTTCCGCGTAGATTTCTCGTATTCGCCCTGTAAAAGCGTCATAAATTCTTCGCGCCGATCATACAATCTTTTCGGTTCGCGCGGTTCGTGCCGCGCCAGCGCGTAAGCCGTAATCAGCGGTAGCGCGACCGTCGAATCAACATAAGCGACGACCGTTCCGGGTAATTGGTCAGGGTCAATTTTCCCCCAACTGACTGCCTCTGAAGGAGTTGCGCCGGATAATCCACCCGTGTCCGGGCGGGCATCTGTAATTTGCAGAAAATAATCGTGACCTTTTTCGTCAATTCCTAAAACTTCCTGAATTTGCGGTTCGGTTTGCAGCGCGAAGTTTTTCGGACTGCCGCCGCCTAAAATAAATATCGCGGATTTGCCGCCTTTTTTTGATTTTTTGCCGTTTTGAATCACGCCGCGTTTTGCCGCTAAAACTATCGAAGCGGTTTCGTTGACATCGAGATTCGGATTCAAAACGAGCTTTCCGCCCTGTAATTCTTTGGCGGCGATGTTCATTCCGATTGACGAATCGCCGGGCGACGAAGTATAAACCGGAACGGCGTATTCGTAACAAACGGCGAGCAAAGATTTGTCCGTAATGCCGAGTTTTTTCTCTCTTTCTCTGATATATTTTCCGGCGAGATAATGAAATTCCGCCGACGACATCGTTTTTTGAAATTCGTCGTGTTCGATTAAGCGGCGAAAAAATTCGTCGGTGTCGAGCAGAACCGAATAATCGAAAAAGATGTCGAAAATTCGCACGACTTCTTCTTCGCGCAAAATCCGGTCGTCGAGTTTCGCGTCGCCCTGATGCAGACTCAAACCGATGCCGAAATGAGTGTCGTGATAAAGATTCGCGCCGGTCGAGATGATCCAGTCAATGAATCCGGCTTTAATCAGCGGAATCAGCGCGGAAATTCCAAGTCCCGCCGGAGTCAGCGCGCCGGTCAAAGTTACGCCGACGGTCGTATCGGGTTCGAGCATTTTCCGCGAAAAAAGCTGACACGCTTCCCGAATCCGCGCCGCGTTATACGCCATAAACGATTCGTCTATCAAATCCGCGAGCGCGGTGTTTTTGTCAATCGGTGTCGGGTCAATGCGTTTGCCGCTTAAAAATTTATTTTTCTTTTTTGCCATTTTCCTCTTTTGTTTCAACAGATTTAACTTCGACGTTGGAAAGTCTGTAATTGTAGAATTCATATTCCCAATTACTTTTATATTGAGGAAAAATCAGATTGTTATCAAGCGGCTTGACCTTAATACTTTTCCAAAACCACAATCCGTCGGTAACTTTCGCGGCTTCGATAACCGCCAGCGGTTCGTTTGTTTTCGAGATATTAGGAAACTCTTTGGCAGCGTAAATCTCCGTTTTGACGATTGCTTTGTCCTGTTTGTCTATCCAGATGAACGCTTCGGTTTTTATCATAAACTGAAGACCTGACAGGGTTTTCGCCGAATCTTTTGCCGATTGCGGAAGACTTTCCAGATTGCATTTTGCTGCGCTGATTTTGATTACTGCTCTGCCGTTTAGATTGGATTCGTCAACAATTTCCGTGCTGCAAATCTTTAAATAGAGGTTCGGATTAAACCAATCAAGAATCGAGATTCCGTAACCGAGAGCATTTTCCTTTTCCGTATAGTTCGCATAATCAGGACGCTGTTCGGATTTCATCAATATTTTTCCCGCTTCACGACGATATTTTTTAATTTTTTTAGCCGAATACAAGTTATTATCTTTGCTCAGAGGAATGCTGACGCAATTTTTTCTCGAACAAATTGATTCAAAGGTAAAACTAACTCTCTGTCCGTCCGGCATTTCCTGTGTTCTCTTATAATCCGAAGTATATTCGACCCACGCTCGATAAGCGGTTTTTCTGGCAACGGCTTGAGTTTCTTCAAGCAGCTTCGGTAAATCAACAGTTTGGGCTGATGAAAAAATCTGAGCAGTGAAGATGAAAGCCAATACAGCGAGTATTTGTTTTGTTTTCATATCTTTGAATTTGTAGAAGTGTCGCTAATTTCCGGTTTCGCATAAACGAACCGTATTCACACAGAATCATTAAAATTTATTTTTCTTTTTTGCCATAATCTAATTTGTTTTTTATTCGTATCTTTATAATAAGAGAGACGGCTTAATTGTCAAAAACTAAGTAATCTTTTGCAAAAATTTAATCTTCTAACTTTTCCAAAAATGCGTGTCAGTTGTTTTAGAACTTCACTATTTGCGCTTTAACATTTACGATTAAAAGAGTATGAAAGATATAAATGTAATCGGCGGCGGTTTAGCCGGAATAGAAGCGGCGTGGCAGGCGGCGGAAAACGGCGCGAATGTCAAACTTTTTGAGATGCGTCCCGTTCAGCAGACACCGGCGCACCGGACGAATCAGTTAGCGGAAATCGTTTGTTCAAATTCTTTGAAATCAGATGAAGTCGGTTCCGCGCCGTATTTGTTGAAAGAAGAACTGCGGCGCGGAAATTCGCTGGCGATGGAGGCGGCGGAAGCGACGAAAGTCCCGGCGGGCGCGGCTTTGGCGGTTGATCGCGCGAAGTTTTCGGAATTTATCACGGAAAAAATCGAAAACCATCCGAACATTACGCTCATTCGTGAAGAAATCAAGACAATACCGCCCGATGAAATCTCGATTATCGCCACCGGACCTTTGACGAGCGACGCTTTGACGACTGAAATAATGAAGCTGACCGGCGACGATCAACTTTATTTTTATGACGCGATTGCGCCGATTGTCGCGGCGGATTCGATTGATATGTCAGTCGCATTCAAAGCGGCGCGGTACGGCAAAGGCGGCGACGATTATGTAAATTGTCCGTTTGACCGCGATCAGTACGAGGTTTTTTATAATGAATTGATTGCCGCGAAATCAGTTCCGCTGAAAAGGTTTGAAGACACGAAATGGTTTGAAGCGTGTCTGCCGATTGAAGAATTGGCGCGGCGCGGCGTTGACACGCTGCGTTTCGGTTGTATGAAGCCGAAAGGTTTGCCTCTTCCGGCGACCGGACGCGAACCGTATGCGGCGGTGCAGCTTCGGCAGGAAGATTTGATGGCGGACGCTTTTTCGCTCGTCGGTTTTCAAAATCATCTTCGTTACGGCGAACAGGAAAGAGTTTTGAAGTTGATTCCGGGTTTAGAAAACGCCGATTTTCTGCAATTCGGGCAGATTCATCGCAACACTTTTATAAATTCGCCCAAAGTTTTGAACGAAAAACTGCAAACATTAAAAAACCCGAATTTATTTTTCGCCGGACAAATAACGGGCGTTGAAGGTTACGTCGAATCAATCGGCACGGGCTGGCTCGCCGGTTTGAACGCGGCGCGGATCGTGAACGATCAAAATCTGATAACCGCCCCGCCGCCGAGCGCGATTGGCGCGTTGTGCCGTTACGTTTCCAACGTCGAGACGAAAAATTTTCAGCCCGTAAATATCACGTTCGGCTTGCTCGAACAACCGCCGCTCGAACTGCGAAAAAAATATCGGAATAAGCGTGAACGTCATAAAATTCAAGTCGAACTCGCGCTCGAAGATTGGAACGAATGGCTGGTTTCAATAAATCAGACGGCTTTTCAGGCGGTCAGCTAATTTTATGTCAACAATCGTAGTCGTAAAAAAGAACGGTTTGGCGACGATTGCCGCCGACACGCTGACGACTTTCGGAAATACGAAAGAATCGGCGGAATACATCGTCAACAGTGAGAAAATTTTTAAGTATCGTGAAAATTATCTCGGCATTTCCGGTTCGGCGAGTTTGGCGATTGCCGTTCAGGATTTTCTGACGCGGACGAAAAAGAAATTATCGCTCGAAAACGCCGCCGATATTTTCCGTTTCGGACTCAATTTGCATAAAGAATTGAAGGAAACTTATTTTTTGCGCCCGGATGACGAAGAAGATTTTGAAACACTGCGCGGCGATATTTTAATCGCCAATCCCAACGGCATTTTTGGTTTGAGTTCTTATCGCTACGTTCAGGAATTTTCTAAATTTTACGCCAACGGAAGCGGCAGCGTTTACGCGCTCGGCGCATTATTCGCGGTTTACGACGATGAAAACAAAACCGGCGAAGAAATCGCGCGTTTGGGCGTGACGGCGGGAACGGAATTTGACGACGCTTCGGGTTTGCCGATAACTTCCCATACTTTAAAGTTAAGCAATTGAACCGTTTAGCTCATAATTTTCGGCATAAACTTTTCGCTTGCTGATATTTCACCCGGCTAAAGTTACAAAAAACGAAATATAGAGTGCGTCCGAAATCTGGATTTATTTATCGTCGCTTAACATATTTCGCTTTATCAATCGTCCGCGTAAAATTAACTTTTGTACAACAAAAAGCCTGAGCTTAACAAAAAGCTCAGGCTGGCAAAAAGCGTCAACAAAACTGCCGGGACAGGGCGGCTTTTTCAAAATTTAGTTGGGAAAGGGTAAGTTTCTCCACCAATCGTTATTATTATTCTGACGATTGCGATTGTTGCGGTTATTGCGATTATTGCGGTTGTAATCGCCGTTGCGGTTATTATTGTTATAACCGTAAGCATTCGCCAAAGTTTGGAGATCGTTACGAATATTGTTCCAGTCGCGGCTGAGATTGTTGCTCAAACGCGCCCGCGTAATCGTGCGGTCGAGTTGATTTCCCAAAGCTAACACGCGGCGGGCTTCGTCCTGACTGCGATTATAATCATTGCGATTGTCGTATTCGTCGTCGAGATTTTTAGCCGCGTTTTGGAAATTTTCCGCCAGTTGGTTTATTTGATCTTCACGATTTCTTCCGTCATAACGACTGTGGTCGAGTTCGCGGTCAAGTTCTTTGGCAAATTGTTTGCTGCGGTTTTTCAAATTTTTGACGGTGGACTGCAAATTGCGATTATAGTTACCGTTGCGATTGTAATCGTCATTGCGATTGTTCCGATTGTAGTCGTCATTACGATTGTTTCGATTGTAATCGTCGTTACGATTGTTGCTCCATTGCGCGGAAGCGATTGCCGGCAAGCCTAAAATTAGCAGAGAGAAAGCGAAAACAGCAATTAAATTTCTAAAACGATTCATATATTTATCTCCTTATGGTTGTAAAACATTCTCTGCGGCAAAGTTTGCGAATTTATTTCGGCAACCGTTGCCCGTCATTGCTTTTGCTAAAAGCAATGTTCGTGCCAAAAATAAAAACTCTTGTAAATAAATAAGAAGCCCTTTATTTACAAGAGTTTAGAATAGTTTTTACGGTAATTTGTTTTTACCGACCGACGATTTTGTTTGTTTTATGTTCCAAATGGTCGCTTCACGCACACGAAATGAAAAAATAAGGTTTCTGTTTTATGAGCTAATTTTTATCAGCCTGTGGGGTGAAAATAAAATCAATCAAACCGTCGAGGTCTAAATCGTAAACGGGAAAATCTAACTGCGCTTTTAGGTCTTCAAAACGCATTCCGTCAAGCAAAACCGGTTCGTCGGATTTTATCGTGTGTTTTGGAATAATTACGAAATCACCGGCAATTTTATCTTTTACCGCGAGATAATCTTGTCCCGTCAAAAGTCCGGCGACCGAAACATCGCCGCCGAAATAAGTGTTCGGAACGGCGAGAACTTTTAACTTTGAATTTGTCAGAGAATTTAATTGTTCGATTTGTTCACTCAAAATCGGCGCGAACATTTCGCCTGTGAGAATTGTGCCGTTCAGTAATTTTCGATTTTCGATTTTCGATTTTCGATTTTCGATTTTCGGCGTAATCGCTAAAGTATGAGTTCTGACATTTGGCGCGGAAAAATCGGCAGCCGAACTTTCAACTTTGAACTGGTTGCTTTGAACTTTTTTGAATAACTTTTCAAACGAATTCAGAAACGAGCGAATCATTCCCACGCCGTCTTCGATTTGCGGATAATTGCCGTAATGACGGCGCGAGGGAATCGGCATATTGCCTTTGAGATAAATTTCATCGCCGAGAAAAGCGAAAGTTACGCCGAGCGTTTGGCGAAATTCCTTTTGCAGTTTTTCGACTTCTTTTATCGTTCGGCGGCAAAATTCCGGCGTAACGCGCGTTAATCTTTCGTCTTTGTTGTAACGCGTCAGCGCGACCGGAACGACCGCCGTCGAAACGACTTTCGGATAATGCGAAGCCAAATCGCGCAAAGTTTTCTCCAATTGTCTGCCGTCGTTTATTTCGGGACACAGAACGACCTGCGCGTGAATTTCAATATTGTTGTCGAGCAGTCTGTTTAATTTATCAAAAATATCGGCGCGGCTTTCGTCAACGCCGAGCAGATAAGCGCGGGTTTTTAAATCCGTCGCGTGAATCGAAACATACTGCGGCGACAGACGCTGTTCGATAATCCGGTTCATTTCGTCCGGCGTAACGGAAGAAAGCGTCGTATAATTGCCGTACAGAAACGACAGCCGAATATCTTCATCGCGGACAAAAAGCGACGGTCGCGCGTCGTCCGGGTTGCCTTTGCAAAAACAAAAAAGACATTCGTTAGCGCACTGACGCGGAACAATTTGTTCAAATTCAAAACCGAAATCTTCGCCTTCGTCGCGTTCGATTTCAAGTTCCCAACTCTCGCCGCTGGTCTTTTTAACCAACAGCGTCATTTCGGTTTCGCCCGCCGTTTGAAAGCGAAAATCGAGATAATCGCGCACGACGCGCCCGTTGACGCGCACGATTCGGTCGCCGGCGGCGAGTTCCAATTCCTCCGCCAAACTCAGCGGCGCGACTTCCGAAATCAAAACGCCCGGTCTTCTTAATTGTGTAACCGCCGGTGTAACTGCAAATTCGTACATCTAAATTCAAATGGGAAAAAATATAAGATAATAAGTTTAATATTAAGTAAGTAAGTGGACAAAATAATTTTAATGAAGTCCCGGAGCGCGGACACTCCTGTCCGCCGACATTGCTCTAAGTCGGCGTTGCGCAGGTATTCTTAACGCCGCACACGTCGCTGTCCCGGAGCGCGGACACTCCTGTCCGCCGACATTGAGTCGGCGTTGCGCGGGTATTCTTAACGCCGCACACGTCGCTGCGCGTGGTTGGCGGACAGGAGTGTCCGCGCTCCATTGCAAAAATTATTTTGTCCACTTACTTATATGCGAAAATAATTTTTGTAATTATTTTCAACCGCAAACAGTTGATAATTACATTTATAGCACAAGTTAGTGTATCTTTGTTGACAAATAGTTGTTAATTTTCTCAAGTTGTGGTTTTATAATGTGTAACTCACAAAATCAATGAACTCAGCAATATTCTGAAACTCCCGCAGAACTTGAGCTAACTAAAGTTTGGAGAAAATAAATGTCGGTCGCAAATCACAAAGACGGCTCAAAAAAGAAAATCCTGTTGGCGGAAGATGATGATTCGATGCGTCGTTTTGTCGAGATAATTTTGCAGAAAGCGCATTACGAAGTCATCGCTACGGAAGACGGATTAGCAGCGATGAAAGCGGCGATTGAAAATAAGATTGATGCGGTCGTCGCCGATGCCGTGATGCCGAATATGAGCGGTTATGATTTGTGCCGAATGCTGCGCCAAAATTCCGATAAAAAACATATTCCGATCATCATTTTAAGCGGACTTGACCAAAAAGAAGAATCGGAAAAGGACAATTGTCTGGCTGACGCTTATTTGATGAAAAAAGAAAATATGAAGGTGGAAATCACCGAAACACTTGCAAATCTTTTAGACGGACATTCAGACGGAAAATCTAAGCCCTGACGATTTTGCGAAAAATAAAACGCGCGAGTTCGCCGAAAATGTAAATTCCCGCGTAATCGAAAAACAAATCTTTCAAGTCAAAGGTGCGCCCGCTGATGAAAATTTGCGAAAATTCTTCAATCGTCACCAACCCGAAAACCATCAAACTTCCCAACAAACAATTGAAACGAAAAAATTGAAAGGTTTTCGCGTTCAACGCCGGATTCAGCAAAAACGAAAACACGCCCATCAGCAAAAAATGC
The DNA here is from genome assembly GCA_965218105.1 of Pyrinomonadaceae bacterium. Lineage (GTDB taxonomy): Bacteria > Acidobacteriota > Blastocatellia > Pyrinomonadales > Pyrinomonadaceae. The sequence goes on along the minus strand of OZ244585.1, from coordinate 4,257,703 downwards.
CCGATTTTATCGCCGAACGGTATTTCTCCGACAAAAGCGTAATAATTCGTTCCGCGTAAATCAGCCAAAAAAATAATGCCTGCGAGAATCAAGATATAAATCAAAGTTAAAATCTTTATTCTCACAGACACTTTTTAATTGATAATGGATAATTAAGAGATATATTTGAAATTCGTAGTTCAAACAAGAAACATTTAACTCGTGGATTTTTTTATTATCCATTATCCGTTATCCGTTAATTAATTACTCGCTTTCGCCGCGATGCCGTCAATCAGACTGTCGAGCGGCGTGTATTCGAGATTTTGCGAATCGGCGACCGCTTGATACGTCAGTTTTCCGGCGTAAGTGTTGACACCTTCGGCTAAACCTTTGTCGTCCTGAATCGCTTTTTCAAAACCTTTATTCGCCAGCGCGAGCGCGTAGGGCAAAGTCGCGTTGGTCAGCGCGAAGGTCGAAGTGCGCGGCACCGCACCCGGCATATTCGCCACGCAGTAATGCAGCACACCTTCTTCGTAAAACGTCGGATTGGAATGCGTCGTCGCGTGCGTCGTTTCAAAACAGCCGCCCTGATCAACCGCCACGTCAACCAGCACCGCGCCTTTCGGAATGACTTTGAGCATCTCGCGCGTGACCAGTTTCGGAGCCGCCGCGCCGACGACCAAAACGCCGCCGATGACTAAATCGGCGTGCGAAATCGCTTCCTGAATCGCGTAGCGCGACGAAGCGAGCGTCTGCACTTTTGACAAAAAGATGTCGTCAAGCTGCCGCAGCCGGTCGAGATTAATATCAATAATCGTCACGTGCGCGCCGAAACCGACCGCCATTTTCGCCGCTTCCGTGCCGACCACGCCGCCGCCGATAATGACGACGTTCGCCGCCGGAACGCCCGGAACACCGCCCAGCAAAATGCCGCGTCCGCCGTTCATTTTTTCCAGATAAGTCGCGCCGACCTGCACCGCCATTCTGCCCGCCACTTCCGACATCGGAGTCAGCAGCGGCAAAGTTCCCTTTTTATCGGTGATCGTTTCATACGCCACGCCGGTTACTTTTCTGTCGAGCAATTGTTTCGTCAATTCGAGTTCCGGCGCGAGATGCAGATAGGTGAAAAGCAGTTGATTTTCACGCATCCGCGGATATTCCGGCGCGACCGGCTCTTTGACCTTGACGATCATATCGCCCGTCTTCCAAACGTCGTCCGCCGTGTCGAGCATTTTCGCGCCCGCGTTGACGTATTGTTCGTCAGAAAAACCCGAACCTTCGCCCGCCGTTTTCTGTACAAAAAGTTCGTGTCCGGCATCGCTCAACGCCTGCACGCCCGCCGGAGTCAATCCGACGCGGTATTCATTGTCTTTTATTTCTTTCGGTAATCCGATTTTCATTTTTAAATTCTCCAGAGATATTATTTTAATAAGAAAAACTGCTTCTGAGATTTTACGTCCTCTTTTTCACATAAGACAAGATAACAGTTTAATTTATACTGTAATTTTAACACAAACGTCTTGTTTGAGAGACATTTTGAACCTGCAAATTATCAATTTAAGCCGACCGGTTAGCAGACGATTTTACTGCTGAATGCTGTTACTCAGATTGTTTTTTCTTGTGTTTAGATTGATTTTTGAATACGATAAACAACTTATATTCAAGATAAATCGAAAAAACCGACTTCTTAGTTTCGACAGATTTTAAATATCGTCACAACTTTAAAATATGAATTTGTTATCGAAAACCGCACCGTCTTCGGCAAAAAAATCAATCGTCGCCGCCGGGTATTTTATTTTATTGTTTTTGGTATGTTTATCGAATATTCAGGCTCAGAACAGTGAAGTTTTCACATTGACGGCGGACGCTTTGCAGGACGGGAAAAACGTCGAACTGGCAAAAGCCGGTTGGAAATATCAGGCGGGCGACGATGTTCATTGGGCAAATCCGCAGTTTGACGATTCCGGCTGGGAAAAACCGGAAGAAACATCGGTCAAACCGGATTTGCTGTCAAAATCCGATTGGAACGGACGGGCGTGGTTTCGTCTGCATTTTAAGGTCGGAGAAAATTTAGCGGATAAAACTTTCGCGCTCGTTGCCGCCCAGCGCGGCGCGGCGGAAATTTATCTGGACGGCAAAAAACTGGCGGATTTCGGCTCGATAACCGATTCGACAATTACGGAATACAATCCGGCTGGCTTGCCGGTTTTTTTCCAATTTGAAAATGCTGGCGAACATCTGCTGGCGGTTCGGTTTGCTTCGGAAGTTTTCGCCGACACAGCAAGTTTTCCGGCGAGATGGATGACGAACGGCGGCGTTTATCCGGGTTTCACATATTATTTTAAAGAAGTTGACGACGCGCCGAACTTCATCGAACGCTATTCGGATTCTCACTCGATGCGGGTCGGTTATTTATTTATCGGCGTTCTGCTGGCTCTCGCGCTTTTGCATTTTTTGCTGTATATATTTTATCGCGTCGAGCGCGGCAATCTTTTTTACAGTATTTATGCTGCCGCTTTTGCTTCTGTTCTGGTGATCGGAAATTTTATCACTTTCGGGCATCAGTCAATTTTTACATCTCTAATTCTCACACAGTTTCGCAATGTTTCATTTGCCGTCGTGTTTACCGCGCTTCTGACATTTCTGCACGTCGCATTTAATCGGCGGTTGGGGAAACTTTTTTGGATTTTAACGGGTTTATGGATCGTCAATGTGCTTCTCGGTATCATTTGGCTGAACGGTTTACAGTTCTTGGGAATAATGTTGCTGGTGCTGATCGCTCTGACGTTCTCGTTTTCCATTTTTATTCTGGTTCAAAGTTTGCGAAAAAAACACAACGGCGCGTGGATTCTGATGGGCGGAATTCTGATTTTTTCACTCGGAATGTTGAGCATTTTATCGAGAGAAATTTTTAACGTGGATTTTTACGGAATCATCGCCGCAGCAGGTGAAATCGTTCTGATTCTCGCCGTCCCGATTTCCGTTTCGATTTTTCTGGCGCGAAATTTTGCAAATACGAGCCGGAACTTGAAAACACAACTCGAACAAGTCGAATTTCTCTCCGCACAACAAATCGAACAGGAACGCCAATCCGCCGAACTGCGCGCCGAAAACGAACGCCGCGCCAAAGAACTCGAAGAAGCCCGACAATTGCAGCTTTCGATGCTGCCGCGAAAACTGCCGAAGATTCCCAATCTCGAAATCGCCGCGTATATGAAACCGGCGACCGAAGTCGGCGGCGATTATTACGATTTTCACGTCGGCGCGGACGGCACTTTGACCGTTGCCGTCGGCGACGCGACCGGACACGGACTCAAAGCCGGTTCAGTCGTTACCGCGACGAAAAGTTTATTTAACGCTTTCGCCGAAAACGAAAATATTCCGCAAATCTTCAAACAATCATCCGCCGCGCTCAAGAAAATGAATTTGCGCGGATTGTTTATGGCGATGACGATGCTCAAACTTAAAGACAATCGCTTTTCGATCAGCGCGGCGGGAATGCCTTCGACATTAATTTACCGCGCCGCCACCGGCGAAATCGAAGAGATAAATTTACGCGCCGTGCCTTTGGGCAGCATTGCGGCGTTCAAATATCAAGAACAGGAATTTACATTGTCAAACGATGACTGCGTTATTATAATGAGCGACGGTTTTCCCGAAATGTTCAACGAGGCGGGCGAAATGCTCGGCGAAGGCGAAGTTAATAAAACCTTGACCGAATCGGCAGATTTATCGCCGCAGGAAATCATCAATCATTTTGTCAAAGTCGGCGAAGATTGGGCTGGACAAAGACCGCAGGACGACGATGTAACATTCGTCGTCTTGAAGGTAAAATCGTAAGTCGTGTTTTGGGGCGTGAGAAAATATGCGAAAAAGAACTGAAAATATTATCTGTCATTCATTTTTATTTTTGTTCATTTTCGCGTCGTCCGTTCAAGGGCAAACTAATGAATCTTACGCGCTGAACGCCGCCGATTTACAAAACGGCAATCTTTTTTCACTCGGCAAACTGCCTTTGAAATATCACGCCGGCGATGATCCGGCTTGGGCAGCACCTGACTTTGACGACAATGGTTGGAAGCAGCTAACGCTTAACGAAATAAATTCCGCTCCGGCGGCTGCGCTGGAAAATTGGAACGGACGGGCGTGGTTTCGTTTGAAAATTAATGTTGACGAATCGCTCGTCAATCAGCCGCTCGCACTGCGTTTCTGGCATTGGGGCGCGTCTGAAATCTACCTCGACGGCAAACTGCTGGAGCGTTTCGGCGAAGTTGGCGGAAGCCTTGAAAACGGAAATAAAAGCGGCGAAATCGAACTGAATCCGCGCGGCGTTCCGGTGCCTTTCGTCTTTAAAACCGGCGGCGAACACACGCTCGCCGTGCGTTATTCTCTAACTGAAGTCAACGATTTATCGAGCGTTTTCGGCAAATGGATGACGCACGGGCGTTTCGGTCCCGGCTTTACCGGCGGCATCCAAACCGCGAACGGCGCGATTTCTGATTACCGCGATAATCTGCTCGGTTATAGCGGCAATAAATTATTTGTCGGCATACTTTATTCGTTCGCTCTGCTTCATTTTCTGTTGTTCGTTTTTTACCGGCAGCAGCGCGCCAATTTATTTTACAGCCTGTTCGCCGGTTGTCTGGCAAACGCGACGCTCGCCAATAACGTCGTTAATGCGGGCAGTCAAACGGCGATTGTGACGGCGATTTTTTTCATCATTTTCGCTTCCAGTTACGGCGCGGCTTTTGTTGCTTTGCAGGCGTTTCTCTACGAAGAGTTCGCGCCGCGCTTTACCAGTTTTTTTCGTTTCACCTGTGTTCTGCTCGCCATCCAGTTGATTATCATCTGTATCGTGATCCGCGACCGCATTTCGTTATATGTAACCTGTGTGCTGCTGGTTATTTTACTCGCCGATTGTTTGCGGCTCATCGTTTCGGCGGTGCGCGAACGGCGCGAAGGCGCGTGGATCATCGCGGGCGGCGTAATTATTTTAGCCGTCGGAATACTGATGGCGATTGGACACGAATTTCAGATTGAAATAAACTCGCAGTGGTATTCCGATCTCGGCGACGTTACTTTGTATCTCGGAGTGCCAATTGCCGTCTCGATTTATCTGGCGCGTAATTTCGCCCGCACCAATCGAAACTTGCAGACGCAGCTTTTGCAGGTGCGGGAATTTGCGAAAAAAGAAGTCGAACACGAGCGCAGCGAAGCCAGATTAGCGATTGTCGAAGCCGAAAATCAGCGGCAGTCAAAAGAATTAGAAGAAGCCAGACAATTGCAGCTTTCGATGCTGCCGCGAAAATTGCCGAAGATTCCCAATCTCGAAATCGCCGCGTATATGAAACCGGCGACCGAAGTCGGCGGCGATTATTACGATTTTCACGTTGGCGCGGACGGAACTTTGACCGTTGCCGTCGGCGACGCGACCGGACACGGCTTGAAAGCCGGAACGGTTGTCACGGCGACCAAAGGACTTTTCAATAATCTCGCGCCCGCGCCGGACATTGCCGACACTTTTCGCCAAATCTCCGGCTCGTTAAAAGCGATGAATCTGCGCGGGCTTTTTATGGCGATGACGATGCTCAAACTTAAAGGCAATCAGGTTATTTTGAGTTCGGCGGGAATGCCTTCGACTTTGGTTTATCGAAACGCGACAAATTCCGTCGAAGAAATTCCCATCAAAGCGATGCCTTTGGGAAGTATGGTAAATTTTCCATACCGCGAGCAAAGTTTTGCGATGGCAGCCGGCGATTGTATAATCGTGATGTCCGACGGTTTTCCCGAAATGTTTAATTCCAAAGATGAAATGATCGGCTTTGAAAAAGCGGGAGAAATTCTGCCGAAAATCGCCGGCAAATCATCGCAGGAAATCATCAATTATTTTGTCGAAACCGCCGAAAAATGGGCGGGAACGCGACCGGCGGATGACGATGTAACTTTTGTCGTATTAAAAGCGGTTTGATAATGTAGCGCAAGCGTCCCGCTTGCCGTATCGGATGCGTCCCGCTTCCGAGTCGGAAGATTTAAGACGTGAGCGCGGGACGCAATACCTTCGGTGACAGCAAGCGAGACGTTCGCGTTACAGACAGTAATCTAATTTTTAACTGAGGAGATTTTTTTATGCCAACACCTTTTTCGGTTGAAACCGAAACCGACGGCGATTTTGCCGTTATCAAACTCGAAGGCGCGGTTGACGCGCACACCGCGCCGAAATTTGAAGAAGCCGTCGAAAAAGTCATCGAAGAAGGACAGAATAAAATCGTCGTTGACTGCGAAAAATTGACGTATATTTCGTCCGCCGGACTCGGTGTTTTTATGTGCTTTATCGAAGAAGTGCGCGAAGACGGCGGCGATATAAAAATCTGCGGTTTGACGGAAAAAGTAAAACAGCCGTTCGAGATTTTGGGCTTTGAATCAATTTACGATTTTTGTCCCGATGTCGAAAGCGCGAAGGAAAGTTTTGATGAAGCGAACGCCGGAGGTGCCGCGTAATGGAACAAATCGAAAAAAAATTCGCGCTGACCGTGCCTTCATCAACTGAAAATCTCGCGCTGATTCGAGAATTTGTCGGCAGCATCGCGCAGCAGTCGGGAATGAACGCTTCGGATTCGGGAAAACTCGAACTCGCCGTAGATGAAGCCTGCGCCAACGTCATCGAACACGCTTACGGAAATGATACGACCAAAGAAGTTATCATCCGCGCGACGCTCGACGACGAATCGCTTTCGATTGATGTCGAAGACACCGGACACGGTTTCGACCCGAACGCCGTCAAACAGGAAGAACTAGAAGAACTCGTCAACAAACGAAAAACCGGCGGTTTGGGAATGCGCCTGATGAAAACTTTAATGGACGAAGTGCGCTACGAAATCGAACCGGGCAAAAAGAACGCTCTCCATATGAGCAAGCGATTGAAGTAAGGATTAGCCACGAACAAACACGAAAGAACACGAAATAAGAGAAAGAAAATTTGTGTTTTTAAATTGTTTTTTTTCGTGTCTCTTTCGTGTTTGTTCGTGGCTAAAAATTAAATTATGTCAGCCAAAACACTCGACGCGACGCGGCTCGAATCGCTGCTTGAATCGGCGCAGCTTCTCAATTCGTCGCTCGATTTGGACAGTTTATTAAAACATCTTTTGCGAACGGTGATGGGCAGAACGCTCGTCGGGCGCGGATTTGTCGCCGTCGGCGAAGACGGCGTGATGAAACTGGCGCAGATTCGCGGTTTGAAAAATGCGAAAATCGGCGACGTTTTCGACGAAAAACAAGTCCGCGAAGCCGGAATTGACGCGATTTATCCAATCGGCGACGCAAACGACCCGACCGGACTTTTGGGAATCGGCAAACCGCCCGCCGGAGAAATCGCGCCCGAAGAAAAAGAATCGCTCGACGCGCTTTTGGGAATCGCCGCGAGCAGTTTGGAAAATGCCAAAGCGCACCGCGAAACACAGTATTTCAATTTTCAGTTGAACGAAAAAGTTCAGGAACTTCGCGCTTTGCTCGATTTGGTGCGCGGGTTGACCTCGACGCTCGAACCCGACGAAGTGGCGCGTTTACTGGTTTTAACGCTGACCGGACGCTGGGCGGTCGGCAAATACGCGCTCGCCGTGCGAAAGGAAAATCATTTTCCGATAGAAAGACACAAACGAATTTCACTTCCCGCCATCGAAAGTTTTCAGGAAATTATCGGCGAATTGCCCGAAGCCGTTCTCGTCCGCAATCTTCCCGCCGGCGAATTCAAAGACTCGCTCGTGCAGCAAAAAGCCGAACTCGTCTTTCCGCTTCGGTCATCGGAATCAACCGTCGGCGTTTTCGTTCTCGGTTCGCGGCTCGGCAAAACTCCCTACACGGAAGCCGATTTGGAATTCGGCGCGGGGTTAGTCGCGCAAGCCGGAGTCGCGCTGGAAAATTCGTGGTATGTTTTGGAAACCATCGAACGCAAAAAAATGGAGCAGGAATTACAGCTCGCCGCCAGCATTCAGCAGGGACTTTTTCCCGAATTTCTGCCGAAAATAAACGGTTACGACATCGCCGCGAAAAATCGTTCCGCTTTGCAGTGCGGCGGCGATTACTACGATGTTCTGCCGATTGAAAAAACGAGCGCGGGCGGCGAAAAATCTTATCTTTTGTGCGTCGCCGACGTGTCCGGCAAAGGCTTGCCCGCGTCGCTTTTGATGAGCAATATGCAGGCAACTTTGCGCGCATTGCTCGGACGAGTGCCGACGTTGGTTGAACTCGCGTCATTAACCAACAAACTGCTTTACGCGACTACGCCGTCGAACAAATTCGTGACCGCGATTTTGTTTGAGGTTTTCCCTGATTCCGGCAAAGCCGTTTACGTCAGTGCCGGACACGGCGACTGTGTGCTTTTGCGAAATTCGGGCGCAGTCGAAAAGTTCGATTCGACCGGCTTGCCGCTCGGAATGATGGACTCCGAAATGCTGGAAATGCTCGGCAAAGGCTACGAAGAAAAACACATCGAATTAAACTCCGGCGATCTGCTCGCGCTCTATTCCGACGGCGTAACCGAAGCCTACGACATCGCCGAAAACGAATGGGGCGACGACAGATTATTAAAATGCCTGCGCCCGATTCTCGCCGAATCTTCCGTAAATATCGTCGGCAAAGTCTTTGAATCCATTGACGATTTCGCCCAAACCGCGCCGCAGCACGACGATATTACTTTGATGATTATCAAACGCGAAAATTAAAAGGCGGAAGCCCGCGCGAAGTAAGGGAGTTCTTTTGTGCCGACATCTGCGCCCTTACTTCGCGCGGGCTTCTGCCTAAGCGAAAATTTGCAACCATTTGCCGTCAGCCGCATCTAAGTTATATTAGCCCTATCTCTTGCGTCAAAAATTGACGCGCTCGTCAAATGCGGTTTTTTAGGATAAGTTAGAGAGCAGGTTCATTTTTAATTACAGAAGTCGCTCTTGAAATTTTTGAGACACCGAAAACCGATTCTTCGTCAGACCGCCGTTTTTTCTTCCGAAGCCAAATTCGATTCGACACTTCTTTTGAAATTCCCTTAATTTTGGGAAAAGGTAAATATTATTATGTCAAACAAATTATACGTCGGAAATCTTTCCTTCGACACCACCACGCAGGATTTGAAACAAATTTTCGCCGCAATCGGAACCGTCGAATCAACCAACATCATCGAAGACCGCGACACCGGACGCTCGCGCGGCTTCGGCTTCGTCGAAATGTCGAGCGAAGAGGAAGCAAACAACGCCGTCGCGCAACTCGACGGCAAAGAAGTTGACGGTCGCCAATTGAAAATCAACGAAGCCAAACCCCACGAAAATCGCGCCGCTGCCGGCGGTTCGCGCTGGTAAATAATCGCAAGATCAGTCGAAAGCAATTTCACGAAAACATCTCCGGTTAACAATTTTGCCGGAGATGTTTTCCCCTCGAAACAACATCGGTTGTCATTGTTTGGGCAACAATTAAAAGGAGAAAAACAAATGAAAGAAGAATTAGTAGAAGTAGCCGGACTCGTCATTGACAAACAGCGCGACGCTTGTTTCAAGGTGCAGGTTCACGACACCGAACACATCGTATTGGCACAAATCTCCGGCAGAATGCGCCGCCACCGAATCCGCGTCCTAATCGGCGACCGCGTGGACGTTGAAATGTCGCCTTACGATTTAACAAAAGGCAGAATTACGTTTCGCCACAAATAAAAATCGCTTCAAAATATAAAAGACGGCGTGAAATTTTATAAATTTTCATTCCGTCTTTTTGCATCAACAAATAAGTCAATTTACACCAAATCAATCTGCGATTTTTGCAGTTTGACCGAATAATCAACGTAGATTGATTTCCACTCGCTGAAAATAATGAGAAAATGAACTCGGCTTCGCGCTAAAATTCAAATTTTTCATATAAGACGTACTGTACCACGATGATAATACTTTGATTATGAAATGAGAAAACTACAATTTATCAATGTAGAACTTATGTCAAAATCAAAAAGGAATATCATCTAAATTCTGTAATTCATCTAAAATATTTTCACTGTGTTCTGCAATATCTATTATAAATTTTGCTCTCTCAAATAGTTCGTCGAAAGTAATTATTTCCGGTTTAAATATATTTTGCCTGAAAAGTTCAAAAGAAGAAAATTTATCTTCATTAATTCCAAAATCTCTATTAAATTCTCCAAGCGAACCAATCAAGAGAAAAGATTTTGGATTGTAGAGAAATACTTCTTCGTTTGTTAGATCGCCTTTGTCGTCTTTAATTTGCGTTTTAGTTTTGATATTTTCTACGGATTTTTGAACGGTTCTTTGAATTTGAGCTACACCTCCGGCTAATTCATCTGAAACTGACCAAACTTCAGGACGATAACTCGTTTTTATTTTTTTTAGCAGGTGTGTAGTGTGAGTTTTGATTTCACAAAAACAAAGTGAGTTTATTATGCCTCTCGTTTTCATCAAAGCATCAACCCTTTTTCCCGCACTAAAAATGTCATACCCGCTTACTACTTGTTCTAATTTTTTGTCTTCGAGAGGAGTATTGAAGATGAAGTTAAGTCCGTAGCCTAGAATCCAAGTATTCTTCTCGAAAAAATTCTGCCAAACTTGTTCGTCGCCTCTTGCCGACATTTCTTTCTTTTCTTTACCAAAAAAATCTTCATCTTTCAAAAGTTGCTCAAAATATTTTAACTGTTCTTTTTTGTAAGCCAAATGAACAATGTCTAAAATAGTGATTTCACTTTTAAACAACTCTTCAAAAATAGTTCTATTATTCTGAAAAAGTTTTGATGCTTGATCTTTTGAGATTAATAATTCCTTTATTACAGCATCATCTATTTTAATTTTGTTCGGGTCTAAAAGATTTATGTTGGGAATGCTATGGATAAACTCGATGAAAGTTTTTATTTCATCACCTGTAAAAGTAAACGAAACTGGTTTTTCAGAGCCATAAGGTTTACCTGAACTCTTTAAAAACTTCTGAATTGTAAATATTTTAATTTCTCTTGAGTCTTCGTAAAATAATGCCTTTAGTTGAACTCTCTCTCCTTCACTGATGCGAAGCGTCGTTTCTCCAATTCTGTTAAAAAAATGATGAGTTTCTAAACAATCAATAACCTTTGAGGCAATTCTAGCAGCTTTTTTTGTTTCTCTTTCATCAAATTGGCTACCAACGTAAAATCTATCTGTTCTTTTATTTTCAAAAAAATCTATTTCGTTAGATTCTTCTTCAAAAGGTTTTGATCTCATAATAGTAAGATTTTTAATTTTTTATTCTATTAAAAACTAAACTGACCTAAAATTCAATCATTGTGAAACTGGCAAATGGAGAACTTTAATTTTTCAAGAAACATCTCAAATCTAAAAGCAAAGATAACGAGCTTAAATTTATTGATAAATATATTTGCGCGATGGCGGGAAAGATATATCGAAGATATTATCGCGTATAATTTCCGAGTTGGAAAAGATAAAGGAAAGGTTGCAGAAAAGGCTGAACGGAAACTGTTCAACCTTTTCCTTTTGATAAAATACGCGCTAAATCTCGACCAAATCAATCTGCGCCTTTTGCAGTTTGCCTGAATAATCAACGTAGATTGATTTCCATTCGCTGAAGATGTCGAGAACCTGCGTTCCGGCTTCGCGGTGTCCGTTGCCCGTGCCTTTTGTGCCGCCGAACGGGAGGTGGACTTCCGCGCCGATGGTTGCCGAATTGACATAGACGATGCCGGTGTAGAGTTCCTGCGTCGCGTAAAACGCCTGATTTACGTCCTGCGTGTAGATCGCCGAACTCAAACCGTATTTGACACCGTTGACGATTTCGATGGCTTCGTCGAGCGTTGAAAACGGAATCACATCGGTGACGGGACCGAAAATTTCTTCCTGTTCGATCCGCATTCCGGGCTGAACGTCGGTGAAAACGGTCGGTTCGATGAAAAAGCCGTTTTTGTAAACGCCTTTCGTCAGCGCGTTTCCGCCGCAGGCGAGCGTCGCTTTGTCGTGCGTTACGCCGATTTCGATGTAACTCATTATTTTGTCCATCGCGGCTTGATTGATGACCGGACCGACTTCGGTTTTTGCGTCGAGACCGCTGCCGACTTTTAATTGTTTAACTTTTTCGACGAGTTTTTCGCAGAATTTTTTATAAACTTTTTTGTGAACGACGAGCCGCGAAGAAGCCGTGCATCGCTGTCCCGAAGTTCCGAACGCGCCCCACAGCGAGCCTTCGACGGCGTTGTCGAGATCGGCATCGTCCATCACGATAATCGCGTTTTTGCCGCCCATTTCCAACGAGACGATTTTGTTGTCTCTCGCACATTGTTCGGCGATAATTCGCCCGGTGTCGGTCGAACCGGTGAACGAAATCAGGCGCACGTCGTCGTGTTTGACGAGTGCTTCGCCGGGTTCGGAAAATCCGTTAACGAGATTTATCACGCCTTTCGGAATTCCGGCTTGCTCGCACGCTTTGACGAGATTTAGAGCCGAAAGCGGCACGTCTTCGCCGGATTTCAGCACGACCGTATTTCCGCAGACGAGCGCGGGAATTAATTTCCAACTCGGAATCGCCATCGGAAAATTAAACGGCGTAATCAGCCCGCAAAGTCCGACCGGCTGACGTTCGCACATCGCGTATTTGTTCGGCATTTCGGCTTTCGTTGTATAGCCGTGAAGTCTGCGACCTTCGCCCGCCGTGTAATATGTGCAGTCAATCGCTTCCTGCACGTCGCCGCCCGCTTCTTTGACGACTTTGCCCATTTCGCGCGTCATTTCGCGGGTGAATTGTTCTTTGTTGTCGCGCAAAATCTCGCCGAGTTTGAACAAAATCTCGGCGCGTTTCGGCGCGGGCGTTCTGCGCCACTTTGTCGCCGCGTTTTTTGCCGCTTCGACCGCTTTGCCGACATCTTCCGCGTTCGATTTCGGAAAACGCCCGACGACATCGGTCGTGTCCGCCGGATTTACGTTGTCGAAATATTCGTCCGACGCGCTTTTGACCCATTCGCCGCCGATGTAGTTTTGATAAATTTCTGTTTTAGTTTTTGTTGATTTGTCTGTTTTTTTTGGTTTTTCTGATGTTTTTTCTGCTTTTGACATAATCTGTAAATGATAAATCGTAAAGCGTCAATAGTAAAATCTCATCTCTGATGACTTATTATTGACGCTTTACGATTTGAAAAAATATTCTTTGAACTATGTACTTATTGAACCGTGAACTGGACGATTCGCAATTGAGTTGTTTGCCTTTGCGGAATGTAGTTGAGAATATGCAGAACGACGGCATCGCCTGTTTTTAATTTGCTTGCGACATCGGTAAAGGATTTCAATGTCGTTACCGGAACGCGATTGATGCGCTGAATCAAATCGCCTTTGCTGAGCGCGGCATCCGTGCCGGTGGTGTTTTTCACGTCGGCGATAAAACTTGCCGGATTGATATTTTTGATAATCAATCCTTTTTCGCCTTGCAGTTTATAGATGCCGGCATCTTGCGGTGTCAGTTCGGTCAAGGTCAACCCGAACGGTTCGACGGGTTTTTTTTGTCCGTCAACCGGCAATTTGACGGGCGTTTCGTCATCAATTATTTTATTGTTCGACGGGCGTTCAGCCGGTTTTATGACGGTCGCTCTGCGATCCAGACGATCTCCGGTTTCGCGCAGATAAACGAGATTTATTTCTTTGTCAGGCGTAGTTGAAGCAACTTTTTTAATCAAATCATTCGCGTCCTCAATCTTTTCGCCGTTGTATTCCAATATTATATCGCCCGTCTGCAAACCGGCGGCGGCGGCGGGACTCTGTTTGTCGCTGACGCTCGTTACAATCGCGCCTTTTGCTTCGGGAAGCCCGTAAACCTTGGCGAATTCCGACTTGACTGAATCGAGATAAACGCCCAAATATCCGCGTCGAACTTTTCCGCCCTGCACGATTTGCTGATAGACATTCGCCGCGTCATTTGACGGCAAAGCGAAACCGATGCCGTTATAATCGCCGGTCAAAGTGGCGATTTGCGAATTTATTCCGATCACTTCGCCGTTCATATTGACGAGCGGACCGCCGGAATTTCCGCGATTAATCGCCGCGTCGGTTTGGATAAACTTTTGAAACTGGCTCGCTTGCGGCGTTTCTCGTTTGGTTTGCGAAATGATTCCCGCCGTCACGGTTTGCGCCAAACCGAACGGCGAACCGAGTGCCAAAACCCAATCGCCGATGCGCGCGGCATCCGAATTGCCGAGTTTTATAAACGGCAAATCGTGTCCGGCTTCGATTTTCAAAATCGCCAGATCGGTCAAATCATCCGAACCGATTACCTTCGCCGGATATTCCGCGCCCGATTGCAGACGAACGGTAATGCGCGAAGCGTCTTCAACGACGTGGAGATTTGTCAAAATGTAACCCGTTTTATCAACAATAAAACCACTTCCGACCGAATAAGACGGGCGGCGGCGGCGGAGAAATTCCATAATATCGCTGGCATCTTCCGAAGAATTGTCGTTTTTGAGCGTTATTTCGGGAATTTTTCCTTTCGTGTCAATATTGACGACCGCCGGTTCGACGCGATTGGCAACTTCGGCGAACGAAGCGGAAAGTTGTTCGGGAGGAATTTTTGCCGATTCATTGATTTTATCACCGACCGGAGCGTTTTGGGCGAAAGATAAAATCGTACCGCTTCCAAAAATAAGAAACGCGAAAATAAAACCTGTGATATTGACGCGCAAATTCTGCATCAATGCTTTTTTCGATTTATCAAATGACATAAATTTCTCCTGTAGAACTCAAAATTTGGCTTACAATGCCGTTATAGTTAAAGTATAACAAAAGACAATTGCGAATTACGAATTTCGCGGCAAATAAATTTTGACTATTGACGAATTACGATTTACGATTCACAAATTATGCTTGAAGAATAGTTAAGAAATTAATTTGGGAACTTTTTCACCAAAAAGTTGTCTGCTTCTAAAGTAATTTTCATTGGAGAACTGAGATGAAAAAAATTGTATTCTGGTCCATCACATTGATTATCACGTTTTTTCTTGGCTTAGGCGCGTTTGTTTTGTATTATTTCCGTGATATACCTGAGATTAAAAAACCTGAATTACTGCCGGTTCAAGAAAAAATTAATTGTGTAGAATCAAAAAGTTTTCCGGGACTTTCTAAAAAAATTTCAGAGATTAAAAAGGGAAAAAGCGGTTATTTTCCGAAAGATACGTTTGCAGTTGGTTGGGAAAATGCAGATGTATTTATGAACGATTGGTATGGAAAACATCTCAAAGCAATGAGCGAAAAATCGCTTCTTAACATTTCTGATGAAAATGCAGAAGTCTATCGCTTTCTGTGGTTGAGAACGTTTCATCATCCGATATTTGTGAGAGTTGAACGCAAACACGGTGAAACGAAATTGTTTACTAAAGAATTTGATGGCGCAGGCGGATACGAGCCGGGAAAAGTTTTTCGACAGTTTCAACGTCCTCTGAGCGAAAAAGAATGGTGTAAATTTTTGAGTTTAGTTGAAAAAGCAGATTATTGGAAGATTCAGTCAAAGATTGAGGACTTGGGAGTTGACGGTTCACAGTGGATTCTCGAAGGCGTTAAATACAATCATTATCAAGTTGTTGATCGTTTTTCGCCTCAAACGGGCGAATACCGCACGGCTTGCATTTACTTGCTAAAACTTTCAGGAACAGAAACAGATAAACTCAAAGATGATTTATACTAAATTTATCTTTCAAAAAGAAATTGAAAGTGCAAAATAAGCAGGTCTTTTATTTACAATTTTCCGTTTTCCATTATGCTTGAAGAATATCTAAGACAATTTCTCGAACATCTGCGCTACGAACGAAACGTCAGCACCCACACACTGCGAAATTATTCGAGCGATCTGGAGCAGTTTCACGAACATCTCGCGCACGTTCAGGCGGACGACACGCGGAAGCAGATTGCCGTCAAAGATATTGACCATTTGACGATCCGCGAATGGATGGCGAGTCTGCACACCGACAACAAAAAGAAAACTTCGATTGCGCGAAAACTCGCTTCTTTGCGAACATTTTTTCAATTTCTCGTGCGCGAAGGCGTTCAGGAAACGAATCCGGCGAAACTGGTCGCCACGCCGAAAGTCGAGCGCAAACTGCCGAATCATCTTTCGATGGAAGATGCCGTACGGTTTATCGAATCGCCCGATTTGGAGACGGATTTGGGCAAACGCGACCGCGCGATTTTGGAGTTTTTATACGCGACCGGAATGCGCGTCGGCGAACTCGTCAAATTGAATTTAAAGGATATTGATTTCCGCGAAAAACTGGTGCGCGTCACCGGAAAACGCAAAAAACAGCGCATTTTGCCGTTCGGCGAACCGTCTTTACAGGCTTTGATGTATTATCTGAACGAAGCCCGCGCCGATTTTCTAAATAATTGCCCTTTGAGCGAACGCGACGAACAGGCTGTTTTCCTCAATTATCAGGGAACGCGCATCACGACCCGCAGCGTCGGGCGAATGGTTGATAAATACATCAAACAAATCGCCGATATTCACGACATTTCTCCGCATTCTCTGCGTCATTCGTTCGCCACGCATTTGCTCGATTCCGGCGCGGACTTGCGCGATATTCAGGAACTTTTGGGTCACGCGCGGCTTTCGACGACGCAGATTTACACGCACGTTTCGATGGAAAAATTAATCGAAGTTTACGACAAAGCGCATCCAAAAGCATAAATTCAACGTATTCGCCTTTGTCAATTTTAATTAAATGAAGAAATTAAAATGAAAAAACAATTATTGTTATCAATGCTATTTTTGATTTTCCTGACAAACGCCGTCAAAGCGCAAAATGCTGATGATGATACGCCGATTAAAATTGACACTCTTTTGCTGACTGTGCCGCTCGTCGTAAAAGATCAAAACGGGCGAAATGTCACAGGACTGAAAAAAGAAGATTTTTCGATCATTCAAAACGGCGACAGACAAAATATCGAATATTTTTTCAATAAAGAATCGCCGATGAACGTCGCTATTTTGATTGACACGAGTGCCAGCACAAAGGAAGTTTTGGATAAAATCCAGAAAGCCGCCCGCGATTTTGTCAAAGTTCTGCGCCCGGAAGACCGAGCGATTATTGTCAGTTACGATTACCGGACGCAATTTTTGAGCGAACTTACGTCAGACAAAAAAAAACTGGTTAAGGCAATTGCTCGAACAAGCATCGCCGACCAATCCGGCTCGGATATGAATCGCGCGGTCGTGCAGCTTATCAATAACTATTTCGATTCGTTCAAAGGCAGAAAAGCCGTCATCGTGTTGAGCGACGGAATGGCGATCAGGCGCGATATTTCCACACAGCAAACTTTGGAAACGCTTCAAAAAGCCGACACGCTGTTTTACCCGATTGTTTTCAAAACGAAATTTTACGCCGAAGCGAGACAAAGAGCGGCGAATAACGACAAAAAACCGCTGCCGACGGCAATGCTGGAATTTCTGGCAACGGAAACGACGGGCAGATTCTACGAAAAAGACGCGTCAAATTTGAAGGAAGCGTTTGAAAACATCGCGGAAGAGTTGAAAAATCAATATCTGTTAGGATTTTATCCGCAAAATACCAACGCGAGCTATCTGCAAAAAAACATCAGAATAACGCTCGACCGCAAAGATTTGAGAATCGAAACGAAAAAACGCTGGTAATTTTGAAAATAAAACTAATTTCACGCAATGCGAAAAGTATTTAATACTTGATTGAAATTTTATTCTCTATACTATCAAAAAAGTCATCTCTGCGAACTTCGCACCTTTGCGGGAAATTACAAAATTATTCCGCAAAGGTGCGAAGTTCGCCAAATAAATCAAAAACTGCTAACTTAATCTGTCAATTCAGCAATTTATAAATTATTGTTTCTATTTTGTTGTCGAAAATAACGGAGAAAAAAGTGTCGAAAATTTTATCATTTAATTTAATTTGTATTTTAATTTTACTGTCTTGTTCGGCAGTGTTCGCCGATCAGATAACGCTGAAAAACGGCGACCGTTTGACCGGAAAAATCGTCAAAAAAGACGGCGATTCGATCATTATTAAAACGGAAGCGGCGGGCGAAGTGAAAATTTTATGGTCGGCGGTCGAAAAGTTGGTTTCCGACGACGCGCTCAACATCAAACTGGCTGACGGACAGCTCATCAAAGGCGTGGTCGAAACCGAAGACGCGAAAATCGAAGTCGAAACAGAGGGCGCGGGAACTGTTGAAATTGCCAAGGAAAACGTCGAAATCGTGCGTTCCAACGAAGAACAGGCGAAATTTGAAGCCGAACAGGAAAGACTGCGAAATCCCGGATTGCTCGAATTATGGCGCGGTTCGGTTGATGCCGGATTTAATTTAACTTCGGGAAATTCCGACACGAAATCGCTGACGGTCGGCGCGCGGGCGAACCGTGAAACGCGGAAAGATAAAATCACCGTTCGCGCCAATGTAATTCAGGCGAGCAACTCGGATTCGGGCATTTCGGTAACGACCGCGCAAGCCGTTTTCGGCGGCATTCGCTACGATTATAATCTGAGCCGCAAAACTTTCGTTTTTGCGTCCGCCGATTTTGAATACGACAAACCGCAACTGCTCGATTTGCGCTCGGTTTTCGGCGGCGGATTCGGCTATCGCGCGATTCGCAGCGATAGAACCGAACTCGACGTTTTCGGCGGCGCGACTTATAACCGCGAAAATTATTCGACCGGCGTAAAACGAAATTCCGCCGAAGGTTTGATCGGCGACGATTTAACTTATCAATTTAACGACCGAATAAGTTTGGAACAAGGCTTCAAATTTTATCCGAGCATCACGGATTTCGGAAAAGTGCGTTCGCTTTTGGACGCTTCGCTCGTCGCCGGATTAAACGATTGGCTGAGTTTTCAAGTTACCGTCGGCGATAGATTTAACAGCCGTCCGGTTGCCAATGCCGAGAAAAACGATTTTCTTTTTTCGACCGGTTTGCGGGCGACTTTCGGACGGAAGAAAAACAAATAGTAGTCGGAGCGCGGACGGCTCGTCCGCCGCAAAGGTAACAGCGCGAGCGAATTAGTTTGACTCAAATAATTACTTTAAATGAATCTATCAACGACGCTCCGCGTGTTGGCGGACGAGCCGTCCGCGCTCCGGTTATAAACTTATGAAATTCGGTTTGATTGCCGGAAACGGAAAATTTCCCTTTCTCGTCGTCGAAGGCGCGAAAAAACAAGGCGCGTCTTTGTCGGTCGTCGCCATCAAAGAAGAAACCGACAAAAGCATCGAAGCGATTGCCGATAAAATAATTTGGGTCGGAATCGGGCAATTGGGAAAAATGATTTCCTTTTTCAAAAACGAAGGCGTGGAAAAAGCGATAATGGCTGGACAGGTCAAACACGTTCAGATTTTTTCCGGCGCGTTTCCCGATTGGCGAATGGCGAAAATGCTCTATAATCTGCCGCGACGCAACACCGATTCGCTGATCAGCGGAATCGCCGCCGAACTCGCTAAAGACGGCATCGAACTGATTGATTCGACTTATTTTATTCAGGACAATTTAGCCAAAGAAGGTGTTTTGACAAACCGAAAACCGGACGAAACCGAGCGCGGAAATATCGAATACGGCTTGAAAATCGCCAACGAAATCGCGCGGCTGGATTTGGGACAAACGATTGTCGTTCGCGCCAAAGCGTGCGTCGCCGTCGAAGCGATGGAAGGCACAGACGCAGTAATCAAACGCGCCGGAGAGTTGGCGAAAGGCAAATTAACGGTCGTCAAAGTCGCCAAACCGAATCAGGATATGCGTTTCGATGTGCCGGTTGTCGGCGTTCCGACGATTGAAACGATGATTCAAGCAGGCGCAAATTGTCTTTGTTTGACCGCCGGAAAAACGCTGATTTTTGACCGCGAAGAAATGATAAAACTCGCCGACAGTAAAAAAATTGCGATTATCGGCGTTGCGCCTGAAACAAATTTCAGCGGTCAGCCGTAAAAAACAAACAACATAAAGCCGTCAAAATGCTTCAAAAATACAGAGAAATCAATTTAGAGATTAATCTTTTGAATTTTGCGTTTTCATCAGTTACACAAAATTCATTAATTTTTTCGATCTACAATTAAAAATGAAAAAAAATCCAGTTACAAAAAACATACTTGCATTATTCTTGATGTTCGCATTCGTCTTTCCGTCTCTGACGGCGGCGCAAACGGCGACTAAAGCGAGTTCGCCCGCGCGAACGGCGGCGGAAACAATTACGGCGGCGCAGCTTAAAGATTATCTTTATTTTGTCGCTTCCGACGAAATGGAAGGGCGCGACACGCCTTCGCGCGGACTCGACATAACGGCGAAATTTATCGGCACGATGCTGTCGCGTTGGAATTTCAAACCGGCGGGCGACGACGGAACTTTTTATCAAAAAATCGCGCTCGTTCGTGAATTGCCCGACGCAGAAAATTCGAGTTTGACAATCGGCGGACAGAAATTTAATTACGGCGAAGATTTTTACCGCGTAACCGGAAGCTCGGAAAACGCGATTTCCGCGCCGGTTGTTTATGGCGGCGACGGTTGGTTTTTCAAAGCAAAAGGCATTGACGCACTGCAAAACATTGACGTTAAAGGAAAAACCGTCGTTTTATACAGCGACAAAATGCCGCCTCGTTTTTTTCCGACATCGCCTCCGAAGAGCGTTACACAAGCTGATCTTATCGGAAAACGCGGCGAAGATTGGATTGATCCATTGACTTACGCCAAAGAAAAAGGCGCAGTCGGCGTGATTATCGTCGCCTCGAACGACGCGCAAAAAAATTGGGGATCATTGTCAAGACCACCTGCCGCACCGCGTCCGTTTGTCGAAAAATTCCGTGCCGACACACCTTTGCCGACAATTTCTGTTTCGCAAAAAGTCGGCGATGCGATGTTTGCCGACGCGAAAGCACCGTATCGAATAACAACTGAAATGCCGCAATCTTCAACCGCCGCATTTGCTTTGGACACTTCCAAAAATGTCGTTTTTCGTCCGGCGGTTAAACATGAAACAGTTTATACGCAAAACGTCGTTGCACTTTGGGAAGGCAGCGATCCGGTTTTGAAAAACGAAATGGTCGCCATCGGCGCGCATTACGATCACGTCGGAATGAATCCGAACGCGCCGGGCGACGACAAAATCTGGAACGGCGCGGACGACGACGGTTCGGGAACAGTTTCGGTTTTGGCAATCGCGGAAGCGTTGGCAGATTCAAAAGTCCGCCCGAAACGCTCGATTTTGCTGGTCTGGCACTGCGGCGAAGAAAAAGGTCTCTGGGGAAGCGAATATTTCAATAAATTTCCGACCGTTGATATTAAAAAAGTCGTCGCGCAGCTTAATATTGATATGATCGGACGCAGCCGCAAACCGACTGACAATAATCCGAAAAACGCTAATCTTTCGGGCGAAAATGAAGTTTTCGTGATCGGTTCGCAGATGATGAGTTCAAAACTCGGCGATGTGACTAAATCGGTCAATGATTCGTATTTGAAGCTGAATTACGATCTAAAATATGACGATCCGAAAGATACGAATCGTTTCTTTTTCCGTTCGGATCATTTTAATTACGCGCTCAACGGCATTCCGATTGTGTTTTGGTTTGACGGCGTTCACGAAGATTATCACCAGCCGGGCGACGAGCCGCAGAAGATTGATTACGACAAAATGCAGAAAATCGCGCGCACGATTTTCCTGACGATGTGGGAAGTTGCCGATTTGCAGACGCGTCCCGCGATTGACAAAAAATTGCCGCCGGAATTATCACAGCGATAATTGTAATTACAGTTCGAAAATTTACAGGGATAACAGGATAAATGGGATAATTAAAAACAATCCCTGTGCATCCTGTTATCCCTGTAAATTCTTTATTTACTTTGCAGTTTGAAATAAAAATGGAATCTGGAATTTTTACTGATATGCTAAATTAATGTATTTCATTCCGCGCAGAATGACTTTTTGGCGGCGGACGACGCGCTTCGGATTTTTCTTCGGGTTGAAAACATTGAGCGGCGAAGGAATCATCGCCGACAGATACGCGGCTTCCGGCGGCGTGAGATTTGAAGCGGATTTTTTGAAATAATAACGCGAAGCGGCTTCCGCGCCGTAAACGCCGTCGCCCCATTCGATGACGTTTAAATAAAGTTCTAAAATGCGCTTTTTATTGAGATCGCGTTCGAGAAAATATGTTATCAACGCTTCGCGTCCTTTGCGGAAAAACGAGCGTTCCTCCGATAAATAAAGGTTTTTCGCCAGTTGCTGAGAGATGGTTGACGCGCCGCGTTTGAAACTCGGCATCGGCGGAATCCAATCGTTTTCGTCGTAATCGCCTTCCTGTTTGGCTTCCTTTTCGCCTTCTTTTTTCGCTTCTTCCCAAGCTTTGTTAATCGCGTCCCAGTCGAAACCGTGATGATTAAAAAAATTCGCGTCTTCGCCCGCTAAAACGGCTTTGGCAAGATTCGGCGAGATTTGTTCAATCGGCATCCAAATCATATATTTCTTTGGTTCGGCGCCGTCGGCGACCGCCTGCGAAATACGGTATTCGATCAAAGATGTCGTGGTCGGATTTTCAGTGCGAAGTTTTTCGATGTTCGGAAACGTCAGAAATTCGTAGCCGAGCCACACGATGACCGCGCCGACCAGAATGAGAAATAAAATTTTTGTCCAATACCACATTTTAATTTTGGATTTGAGACTGCCGTTGAGGAAAAGTCTTTTTGAAAAAGATTTATGTTTTAAATTCTTTTTCGGAAACCCGGAAATTTCAGTTGGTTCTCTGCTTATCTTTGACAATTTTGTTGACTCCGTAATCAACCCGTTTTTTTCCGGCTTCGGCATCTTCAAGCAGGTCTTCGGCTTGCAGGTTGGTTTCGTCCAACTTGACGGCTTTTTTCAGCGCGATGACGGCTTCGTCATATTGTGCGAGTTTTATCAAAATCGCGCCGAGTTCGGTTTGATATTCGCTGTCGTCGGGTTTGAGTTTGACGGCTTGCCGCAAAGACTTTTCGGCTTCTTTGTCGTCGTTTAATTTATTGTAGGAACGTCCGAGATTAAAATGCGCCGCGTCGTCTTTCGGCTCTTTTATCAAAATCTTTTTATACGCTTTCACCGCGTTTTCAAACGCTTTGTTCGATTTGGTCGGCGGCGGCGCGTCTTTTTGACCTTTTTTTGATTTCGCCGGTTTCGGAGTCGGTGTCGGGTCAGGATTTTCCGAAGGTTCCTGTTCGTTTTCGAGCAGTGAATAAACAATTCCCAGTTTAAAATACGCTTCGGCTAAATCAGGATTCAGTTTGACGGCTTGTTTGTAAGCCTCAACCGCCTTTTCGTTTTCGTTCGCATCGAAAAGTTTGTTGCCTTCGGCAAAAGCCGTTTCCGCGTTCGTAAATTCGGGCAGCGGAGTTTCAGTCGGCTTTATATTCGCGTTCTCCTGACTGACTTCAGTCGTCGGCGCGGGTGTCGGCGAAAGATTTACCTGATTGGATTTGCTCGCCGCATTGTCCGCGCAGGCAACCAGCAAAAACGAAAACGCCGCTAAAAATATGGTTAAAAAGACTTTTTTCATACTCTCCTTTTCCAAAAATAATTTTTATTTGATGAATTTTTAACCCGGAGGAAAAACAAACGGGCGACCGGCGAGCAGGTGCAGATGCAGGTGAAAAACGGTTTGTCCGCCGTGTTCATTGGTGTTGATGACGACGCGATAACCGTCTTCGGCAAAACCGTTTTCACGGGCGATTTCCGCCGCGATCAAAAGCAGATAACCGAGCGTTTCCTGATCTCTGTTGCGCGCCTTGTCAAGCGACGCGATATGTTCGCGCGGAACAATCAGAATATGCGTCGGAGCCTGCGGACTGGTGTCGTTAAAAGCGACGCAAATGTCGTCGTCATAAACAATTTCCGACGGGATTTCGCCCGCGACTATTTGACAAAAAATACAATTATTATCACTCATATATTAAAAATAATTTGTAATCATATCACAATCGAATTTCTCAAACTAAACCGTAATATTTGAAAGTCGAAAAATCAAAAAATATATCTTTCAAAATGCCAAAATTTTCTGTATCATTTCGCCAATGACACCCGAAATCGCTATTACGTTGATCTCTTTGTTAGTCGCGCTCGTCCTTTTCGGCACGGAGAAACTGCCCGTTGATGTCGTCGGCATTATTCTGGTTATCGGACTGGTCGCCACCGGCGTTTTGACGGTCAACGAAGGCTTTTCCGGTTTCGGCGACAACGTAATCGTCACGATTGCCGGACTTTTCGTGCTGACCGGCGGACTCATTAAAACGGGTTTGGTTGATTTAATCGGGCGCAGATTGTATCGCATCGCCGGCAACAACGAATTTTTGCTGACCGCTTTGATAATGGCGGTGGCGGCAGTTTCCGCTTCCGTTTTGAAGAATACGACGACGACGGCGATGTTCGTTCCGGTCGTGCTGGGTTTAGCAAATCGCGCGAAAATTTCGCCGTCAAAATTGCTGATGCCGCTCGCATTCGGCGCGATTTTGGGCGGAAGCTGTACGCTGATCGGAACGTCAACCAATCTCGCCGTCAGCGGCGCGATGCAGCGTTACGGAATGGAGCCGTATTCGATGTTTGAACTCACGCCGGTCGGCATTGTAACTGTCGCCGCCGGAATGATTTATATGCTGTTCGTCGGCATCAAACTTTTGCCGAATCGCGGCGGCGACGAATCGCTGACCGAACAATATTCGATTCGTGAGTATATTTCGGAAGTTCTCGTTCTGCCGGATTCGCAGTTAATCGGTAAAACGCTCGGCGAAGCCGACATCAATGTCGAACTTGATCTCATCGTTCTCGGCATCATTCGCGGAAAAGAACAGCGCATCGCGCCGAGTCCGAACGAGCGCGTCAACGAAGGCGATTTGCTGATTGTCGAAGGAAAACTCGCCAATATTCTGAACGTCAAATCGGAAGCCGGACTTCACATTAAAGCCGATTTTGAACTCAGTGAGCGTGATTTGGAAAGCGGCGAAGTCGAACTTTTTGAAGTGATGATTATGCGCGATTCGAAACTCGTCGGACAAAACCTGAAAACCGTCAACTTTCGTCAAAGCTACGATTTAACGGTTCTGGCAATCAACAGGCACGGCGAAAAGTTTTTGGATAAAATCAGCGACGTGCGCTTAAAATTCGGTGACGTTTTGCTCGTGCAGGGCAATCGAAGTTTGATAGAACCGTTCGTCGTCGAGCGCGAACTGATGCTTTTGGAAGACGTTTCCGCCAGCAGTTTGCGAACGGAAAAACGCCGCTGGGCGATTGCCGCTTTCGGTCTTTTTCTCGCGCTTTCGCTTTCCAAAGTCGTGATCGGTTTTGAAGTTCCGCTGACCATCGCCGTTCTTTTAGGCGTTCTGCTTCTTTTGGCGACAAAAACGATTCGCCATTCGGAACTTTATTCGCTGATTGATTTTCGCCTGCTCGTTTTGATCGCCTGTATGATGAGTTTCGGCGTGGCGATGGAAAAAACGCACACCGATATTTATCTCGCCGATTTGATAAAAACGAATTTCGAGCAGTTCGGCGCGCTCGCCGTTCTCGGCGGATTTTTCGTTTTAACGGTCGCGCTGACGCAGCCGATGTCGAACCAAGCCGCCGCGCTCGTCGTGCTGCCGGTCGCCGTCAAAACCGCGCTCGCGCTCGGCTTAAATCCGCGAACTTTCGCCGTCGCCATCACTTACGCCGCGTCGTTTTCATTCATTACGCCGCTCGAACCGGCGTGCGTTTTAATCTACACGCCCGGACGTTACCGATTTATGGATTTCGTCAAAGTCGGCACGATTTTGACCATCGTCGTTTTTATTGCCGCGATGATTCTCGTTCCGATATTTTGGCGGCTTGATCCAAATTGATTTTTTCCACGAACCGAGAATTCCCGGCGATTTAATAATCAAAAATTATATTCTGAAACAATCGGCAAATGGTCGGACGCGATCAGAGCAGTGCGGCTGCGATGCAGAAACGCGTTATGCAATTTAAATTCCGCGTCGAAATAAATGTGATCGAGATGCAGAATCGGCAAAATTCCCGGATATGTGCGCTTTTTTCCCAAATCCAGTTTTGAATCAACCGTCTGAAAATTCGCTTTGAAAAGCCGCGTCGTCAAACCGTTCGTCCATTCGTTAAAATCTCCGGCGACGATGCGTTTTCCCAAGAATTTCTCATCATTTAAAATTTTCGCCGCCAGCAGTTTGTGAACTTGTCGGCGGCGTTCAAAAAAAGAGGTTCCGAGATGCAGATTGAAAAATTGCAGAGATTTTTTTTGATCGAGCGCAATTTGAGTTCTCAAACAGCCGCGCGGTTCGCGCTTTTCGACGCTGATGTCGAAATTTTCAGATTCTTCGATCTTCAAACGGCTCAAAACCGCGTTTCCGTAACTTCCCTTTTCGATATGACGATTCTCGCCGAAACTGTAATTCATTTTTAGTTCGGCGGCGATAAATTCGGCTTGATGTTCGCGTTTTTGAGAATTTGAATGACATAAAACTTCCTGCAAAGCTATTACGTCGGCATCAATTTCGCGCAGAACTTTGACGATTCTTTCGGGCGCGAACTTGCGGTCAAGTCCGACGCATTTGTGAATATTGTAAGTGGCGATGCGGATTTGTTTCATAAAACTTTTGCCACAAATTACACGAATTACACGAATAAATTTTTGATTAAAAATAGAATTTTCGCTGCCGGAGCGCGGGCGGCTCGCCCGCCAACGCCGCGAAGCGAGCGTTGCCGGCGTTACTCAACAAGCCTCTGTCTGGTACGGTTGCATCATTCGCTGCGCTCCGATGGCGGGCGAGCCGCCCGCGCTCCGTTTTGTGTAATTCGCGGCTAATAATTCCTGTAATTTTTCACTGCTTTGGCGAGCGTCGGAAAAGCCAGCAGAAGCAGAATTAAAATCAGCGGAATCGAAGCCAAACGCGGAAAAAAGACGAAAACCAGCGCGAGCGCGAGCAACGCGCCGCCGACCAGAAATAAAAGCCGCGATTCCGCCGCGCCGAGCGGAGTTTTTTGAGTGATCGCCGAACCGATGGAAGTCGCCGCGCTGATCGCGCCGGCAGTCGCCTGACGAACGCTTCCGCCGCTCGCTCCCCTTTTTTTGTCGGAGGTTTTTACTTCTTTTCGCCTTACTTTTCGCGCTTCGGCTAAGACGATTTCCGTCGAATTTTCCAAATCCGCCAGAAACATTTCCTGCATTTGCGCGCCAAAATTTTCGTCCTCGACCAAAACGTCGAGTTCGTAATTGCCGAACCAACTGGCAATATTCAAATTTGTCGAACCGACACGCGAAAATCTGCCGTCAAAAACGGCGGTTTTAGCGTGAACCATCGAACCGTTCCATTCAAAAACGCGCACACCGGCTTCGAGCAAAGGGCGATAAGTCGTCCGCGTCGTGTCGCGGATGATCGCAATATCGGTGCTTTGCGGAACTAAAATTCTGACATCAACGCCGTCATTTGCCGCGTCTTTTATTGATTGCAGATATGCCGGCGTGCCGATAAAATAAGCGTCGGTCAGCCACATTGATTCGCGCACTCCGGCGGCTAAAAGCTGGTCAACGCGGTAAATATAGGAACTTGACGGAACACTGTCCACGACTCGCAGAGAAATTTCGCCGACATCGGTAGAATCTTCGCGTTTTGAAAATTCTTCGACATTCAAAGGCGAACCCATTTCCGCCCAAATGTTTACAAACGCCGTTTCGACATCCGAAACCGCCGCGCCGTGAATTTCAACGCCGGTATCGCGCCACGCCGAAACATTTTTTTCAGGTTTTCCGACCCACTCCTGCCCGACGCACAAACCGCTGACGAAAGCGATTTCTCCGTCAACTATCAAACTTTTGCGATGGTCGCGGCTCAAAACCGCCAGCGGATCGGTTAATTTCGGCGGATTGTAACAGCGCACGTCAACGCCGCCTTCGCGCAAATTCCGCCAAAATTTCCCGGAAGTTTTGCCGAAACCGCCCATCCAATCGTAAATCAATTTGACCGTTACGCCCGCCCGCGCTTTTTTTATCAAAGCGTCGGCAAAGCGTTCGCCCTGCGCGTCGTCGTGAATGATATAGCTTTCAAAAAAGATTCTGTTTTGCGCGTTTTCGATTGCCGCCAGCCACGCCGGATAATTTTCCGCCGCGTTTTTTAACAGTTTTACATTGCATTTGCCGATTAATTTCGAGCCGGTGATCCGGTCAAATGATTCTTCGACAAACTCGCGGCTGAGAGGTAAACCGTCCGTTTGATTTTTTTGTAATCCGGTATTTTCCGTACGCGAAATTCCATCAGCGGTTATATCTTTTCCAAGGCTTTTTCCCGCCTAAAACATTGGCAAAACTGGTTATCGGCGTGAAAAATGTGCGATAAACTTTTATTCTGGTTCGGCTGGTCAATTTCTTTTCCAGCCAATTTTTCAAAATATATCTGTCAATCATATCTTCACTGATGAGAACTCCCGTGCCGACGCTCGGTGTGATGATTAAATCAACCCACGCTGCTGCGCTGCGCCCGACATTATCGTGAACGCCGACGTTGCCGATAGTTGATTCGCTGATCGGACCGAGTTCAAACTGCGTACTCCAGACGGCTGACCAAGCCATCGCCTTCATCCGGCTTGTCCAATAATCTTTCGACGAACCGAATGTCAGCTTTTTCGATTTATCGCTGTTATTGATAAAAAATCTGCCCGTCGCCGCGCCCTGCATCGGATGACCGACGTAATTTATAAAAGTGTTGTCGCCGTCGCGCCAGCCGCGCAGATTTTTGACGGAATTTCCCCAATCGCGGAAAAACGGACCGCCCAATTCGCGTTGTGTTTTTGCCTGAAATAGCCTGAAACCGTGCTGAATTCCGAGAAACAACACCGATTGCTCTAAAGCCGGTTTCCAGTGAAATTTGTCTTCACTTTTTTCTTCATTATCGGTCGCGGAATCTTCAAATTTATTTTTGGAAAAATTGGACAAACTGATTTTTTTTGACGGCATTTTCGCATTCAGCTCTAATTTTTCAAAATTTATATTTTTGACATCCTGTTGGGTTTTGTTTTCGGTGTCTAAAAATATCAAACGCTGTCTTTTTCGCGTTGGTTCGACGGGAAAACCAAACGGCGGGTGCAGTTTTCTATATTCTTCTTTAGCACTGCTGATTCCCAAAATATCTGATTTTTCCGACTGATCATATTCGGAAAAACTTCCTTTATCATTGAACCGAGGTTGAACCGAAGTTTCAAAATTTACCCCTTTTTCCTGCGCTTTGACGCAGTTATAACAAAATAAAATTATCAATATAAATAATACTTTCATCACAATAAAATTTTAATGTCTTTTAATTTTCAACATCCGCGCTTTTCGACATTTGTTTTTTAGATTTAATTCGCAATGTCGCGCCGCGTTTCAAATCGGATGACGGTGTGATAATCGTCCGGTCTGAAGCGATTTGCCATTTTGAGGCGAGATAATCAGTAATTGCTTTCATTCTTTCTTCCACCATCTTATCTGTTTCATTTTCATCTTTGCCCGCGCTGATTTCAACTAGCAAATTAGGATTTTGCCGAATAATCAGTCCGGTCAAATCAAGCAAGGCGGCTGCCGAGTTCGACAATTTCGTTTGATTAATATCGAAACCGATTGTGCCGACCAGCGGTTCGATCCTCTCAAAACTTACTTTCGCCGCCGGATCGTCGAGTCGCGCCTGAACCTCGTCGGCGATGGATATTTGCTGATTGCCGTCAATTTCCCGGCTGCTCAAATAAATAATTTTGACTTGCGGCACATCGCCGCCGTTCATATTTATCGCATAATTAACCGGTTCGGCGGGCGCGGGAAGTTCGAGATTATTTAAATAATCTTTAACGCCCGCCAAAGAATGTTCGCGTATTTGCGCGGTGAGCGAGGCTTGTTTTTCGTCAAAAAATTTATCCGCCTGACTTTTAATTCTTTCCTGCGTCTGTTTTTGCGTTTTGGCGATAAACTCACTCGAAGTCGTCGGTATTTCAATCAATCTCAAATCAAGAGTTTTCGTTTGAATGTTTAAATTCGAGGCGAGAGTCTGCAAAAAAAGTTCGCGGTTTTCTTTGGAAAGCGGCTGTCTGGTTAAAACCCTCATCTGCACGACGGTTCTGTCTTCGTCATTGGAAGTTTGGACGTTGCTGATGTAGCCGCGCTGTCTTCCGTCCGGGAATTGCGCGAATTTTTCGTCCCAAATTTCTTTGGCTGCGTCATTTATCCGATTTTGTTTTTGTTTTAGGACAATTTCATCTTTTAGCTGTGTGAAAGATTCATAAAGCGGAACGAAGATCAGTCCGAGCGGCACGAGAATCAGTAAAAAACGTCCCGGCGAACTTCCGATTGTCCGCAGTTGTTCAAAACCCGGAATAAACGCGATTAAATACTTCGCCCAGACGCTTTCATCATCTTTGTTCCGCCATTCTCTGACTTTTTCCCTCACGATTTGCGTATTGACGCGCAGCGCGAGAAAAACAATCATTGCGGAAAACATTATCGCCACTAAATTAGTCAAAATCAGCAAACCCGCGCCGCCGGCGATATTTAAGCCCTGCGCCCGGTCGTCGGTGGCGGCGATGCCGAGTCCGAAACCGATGGCATCGAGCGGCGGCATCAAAGCGACGGCAATCGCCACGCCCGGAATCGAAGTCGCCACACCTTTAACTTCTTTGCTGACGGCAATCGCGCCGGTCGCGCCGCTGAATAAGGCGATAAAAAGATCGAGCGTGTTCGGACTCGTCCGCGAGGCGATTTCGTTGGTAACTTCTTTAAACGGCAGCAAAACCACGAGCAGCATTGCAAAACCGATGGCGAGAGCGCAGCTTGAAATTATGTTGAAAATCGCCCGCCAGCCTAAAATCATATCGCCCGCGGCAAACGCCAGTCCGCCCGCGAGAATCGGTCCCATCAGCGGCGAAATGAGCATCGCGCCGATCACGACTGCCGGACTGTTCAAAACCATTCCCAGAATGGCGATGCCGGACGAAAATAAAATTTGCAGCCAATAACTGGTGTCGCGCAGGGTCGCCGATCTCGACAAATCCAGATAAATTTCCGTCTTGCGTTCCTGATGAACGCCGAGACTTTTGGCGAACCAATCGCGCCGGGAGTTGTTGTCCGGCGACGGATTATTGCGATTAAATTTATCTTCATTCATCATACATTCGCGTTTTTTTACATAAGTAAATGGACAAAATTATTTTTAAGTTGGAGCGCGGACACTCTTGTCCGCCAATGTTCGTTTTCGGTCACGTCATTTGTTTGAACGGCTGGCGGACAAGAGTGTCCGCGCTCCGATATTTACAAATTTATTTTGTCCACTTACTTAACTCCGCACAGTATAAAGGCGCGGCGGCAACGAATAATTTTGCCAAAGTTCGGACTTCTGCATTGTCGCATAATTTAGAGAACCGCTCTAGCCTGATAAATTCAGCCGCAGATTTTCAATTTTGACCGATATGAAAAAAAATCTTTGAAAATAAAGTTGAAATACGAGTTAACAGTCGAAAAAGTTATTGAATTTAGAGATTAATCCGCGCTTGGCGGGAAATAAAATTTTCACTTACAAAAACGCACGTACAAAAATTCAGCAAAACTCTGAAATTTTCAATCACTGATTCGCGTTTGAAATCGAAAATATTCGTCATTTATCCGTGAAAATCTGCGGATAAATATGTTTTATATTTTAATTTTCGCCGTCAGTCGAATTTTCTTTTGAATTTCCGCTGAGGGCTTTCGCCACCTCGCTGCTGACGCTTTGAATGTGCAGATCGCGCTGCGTGTTCGGGATAATAATTTTATTTTCGGCGAGAGCTTCGTTGACGGCGACGGCTAAATCACTGCGAATTCCAATGACTTGATCGCCGTGCGTCGTCCACGCCCGCACTTTGAAATTCAGCGAATCCGCGCCGAATTCGGTAAATAAAACTTTGGGCGAAGGATTTTCGGCGACGAGCGGATGTTTGGCAACCGTTTTTTCTAAAAGTTCGATGACAATTCGCGGATCAGTCCCGTAATCCACGCCGATTGGAATTTCGATGCCGCGCTGCAAACTCGAAAACGTCCAGTTAGTAACGCTGTCGGAGATGAGTTTGCTGTTCGGAACGATAATTTCCGCGTCGTCCCACGTCTGCACGAGACTGGCGCGAATGCCGATGCGCCGCACAATTCCGGTCGCGTCGTTGATCTGCACCGAATCGCCCACTTTGACCGGACGCTCGAACAGCAGAATTATGCCGGAAACAAAATTGTTGATGATGTTTTGCAGCCCGAAACCGATGCCGACACCGAACGCGCCAGCCAAAATGGTAAATTTTGTCAGATCGAAACCGACGGCGGCGACGGCGAACAGAAAACCGAGCAGCAGAATAACGTAGCGAAGAATCGTCGAAATCGCGTACGGAATGCCGCGTTCGAGCGAAAAGCGCGGATAAACGTCCTCTTCGAGAACAAAATTGATAAACCGCGCGAGCAGAAACGCCGCCCAAACCGTCGCAATAAACAATAAAATATCGCCCGCCGAAATACTCAGCGAACCCAAAGTTAATTTGGCGGTCAAAACGCCTTTCACCCATTCAAAAATCGGTTCGCGCAGCGATAAAAAGTCGAGCGTCAGAATCACCCACAGGATAATAGCGACAAAACGCAGAAATTTTCGCAGACGGTTTTGAATCAAAGCGCGGTTATGCTGCACCATTTTGAGAAAACACAGCGGGCGAAAACGCAGCGCGAAAATTATCAAACCGTCAATGATTCGCACGGCGGCGTAGAGAATAACCGCCGCGTACGCGCTTCTCAAAACGCCGTTTCCCAAAAGCCGCGACAGAGAAAGATAGCCGAAAGCGTTGGTCAGAAACGAAACGGCGAAAATCGGCAGAGCGACGAGCGCGGCGATTTTTATCGTGCGAAAAATCTTGCCGTGAATGATTTCTTCAGTTTCATTTTTCGATAAACGCGCAAAGAAAAGCCAGAGAAAAAACAAAAATCCGCCGAGCATTTCCGCCAGTAATAAAAGCCGCGAATAAACCGGAACCGGTTCGGCGATTGTCCGCAGCTGATCAATAAAATAAAAGACGACGAGCGAATAAAGCAGCGGATAAAGCGGACGTTCGACGAGTTTTCGTAAAATAATAATCGTCGGTATGAGCGCAGTCGCGCCGAAGATCGCGCCGAGCATTTGCGGCGTTTGCGGGTAAATCCACGAACTGACGAGAATTGCCAGAATCAACGCGGTGGCAATCGGAAGCTGAAAAATTATCGCCGCGCTTTTTAATTCGGGTTCATTTTCCGTCCAAGGACGCGCGCGGCGGCGCAAATAAAACAGAATTCCGGCGAAAAGGGCGAAAACAAAAAAATGAATGAGAATTTTATCGAGATTGCGTCCGGCAAAATCGGTCAACGCTTTGACCTGCGCGCTGAACGAACTGTTCGCGCCGGTCGCCGCGTTCTGCCGCGCCCGCGTCCAGAAATCGGTGTTCCAAATCGCCGGACTGTCCTGCACGAGCAGTTTTCCGACTAAAGAATCGCGTGTCTGTTTGATCGTTTCGAGAGCGGTGTCAACCCGTTTTTGCTGTTCGGCGACCTTGCTTTGCAGCGCGACGATTCTGGACTGGTCGGCTTCGATTTGCCGGCGGGTCGCTTCGGCAGTGGTGATAATATCTTCAATTCGCGCGGTAACTTCAGGCGGCGTTTCCGCTGATGTTTGCAGGTCTTCAAGAGTTTTTTTCCATTTTTCTTCGAGCGTATCAAGCTGCGTCAGATCGCCTTCGAGTTTTCTGGCTCGACTCGTCAGATCATCTTTCCATTCGGGCAGTTTTTTGGTCAGCGTTTTCCAGTCGGATTCAAGACTTTTCAGCCTTTCGAGCGAAGCGCGACTTTCGATAACTCCCGCCGTTTCTTCGAGTTTGGCGTTAATATCATTGGTCAGCGCGGGCAAATCGCGCTCGACGATTTCGGCGGTCGTGTCGTTGGAAACGCCCGACGACAGTTCTTTGAGCGAAGCCGACGCGCTTTCCGCCTGCGCGACGATTTCGGAAAATGGAATCGGTGTCGGCGTAACCGCCGCGGCTGGCGCAGCGTTGACATTGGCTTGATTGCTGTTTGTCTCCTTGTTCTGCGCTTTCGGCGCGGTGCCTAAAATAGGCATCAATGTCATCAAAAACAAACAAATCGCCGCTCTGAGTTTTAGTAAATCTCTGCTCTCTTTAACCATTTTTTTTATTGACGGAAGCAACAAATCTTAATTTTTATAAACATTTTGTCCGACCAAAATCTTTGACAGCTTAATGTTTGATAAATATTTTTTTACAGCAATCAATGTTAAAAATATCACAATTTGAAAAAAGAAGAACTTGAAGAAGATGACGATTAAAAGTTGGGATATTCTAAAAAACGACTCTTATCTTCGGGCGCAGAAAGTTATAAGCGGTGAATTTACTTTGGGTCGTATATGTTATCGGGCGGTGGATTCGCTAAATTTTCGCGTCAATTACATAAATAACTTTGAGTTTGAAAACAGTTTTTAAATAATTGGAGGTATTTTTTGCGTTGTTAAAAAACACTCCGATAAATATGAATACTTCAACGACTCGCGTAAAATAAAATTTTCATTCGACACTTTTTTGTGAGATGTTTCGCTAAAAACATTTAAGCTCATAAAATTTGAAACATTGCCGAAAATAAATGAAAGGTTCCAATTTACTAAAAAACCAAAAACGCGCCCGCGTCGTCAGTTTAATGACGAATGTCTGTAATCACGAATCGGCGATTGAGAAAATTGTCGAATTGGTCAAGGGCGAAAATGGCGGTTACGTCTGTTTTTCAACCGTTCATATGGTGATGGAATCTTATGATAATGAGGAATACGGCGAAAAAGTCAACGGCGCGGATTTTGTCATTCCCGACGGAATGCCGCTCGTTTGGATGCAGAAATTACAGGGCGAAAAAAATGCGAATCGGGTTCGCGCCAATGATTTGATGATGAGGCTTTGCGAATACGCCGCCGAAAATGATCTGAAAGTCGGATTTTACGGCGGGCAACAGAAAGTTATTGACTCGATTTTGGAACGCGCCGCGCGGGAATTGCCGAAATTGCCGATAGTTTACGCTTTTTCGCCGCCGTTTCGTCCTTTGACCGCCGGCGAAGACGCGGAAATAACTGAAGAAATCGTAAATTCCGGCGCGCAGATTTTATTTATGGGTTTGGGCTGTCCGAAACAGGAAAATTGGATGGCGGCGCATAAAAACAAACTTTCCGCCGTAATGCTCGGTGTCGGCGCGTCTTTCGATTTTTACGCCGGAAATGTCAAAGAATCGCCCGAATGGATGGGAAATCTCGGTCTCGAATGGCTTTTCAGATTGTTTCAAGAACCGAAAAGACTCTGGCGCAGATATTTAATTTTGAATCCGCGTTTCGTTTGGCTGGCGATGCTTCAGCTTTTGGGCTTGAAAAAGTTTGAGAACACTATTAAAAATTGAAATAAAAACTATTTTTCATTACGGTCTATTTTAGACGCTATTTTCCGCCAATAGTCGAAATTGAAATTATTGCAAAGCGTTTTTCAATTCGAGATTTAGAAAGATTGCGCCGCGATTATGGCGGCAGAAATCGGCGTAAATTGAAAGGCAAAGCAAAGGTTGAACTGATTGACGGTTCAATCCGATATGCCGAACTTCATTGGTATGAATGTCACGGCATTGGAAAGGGCGAAATTAAGGTAAAGACTTGGTTAGATTAAAGCTATGAAAATAATTGGTTATGCGTTGTGTTTAGATAATACTGATAATACGGTTTCGTTGGAAATACGAAAAATATATCCGATTGTCGAGCCTCATAAAAACGACATCGAAGGTTTTCTTAGAATAATTGACGAATCGGGTGAAGATTATCTTTTTTCCAACGAAAGGTTCACCGTTCTCAATTTATCACCGCAAATCGAAAAACAAATCGAACGAAGTTTGGCAATCGCTTGAATTTTACAAACGCGGCAATGTGAAACTGAACCGCGAACCCGTGCCGATTTCCGATTTCACTTCGACTTTGCCGCCGTGCTGTTCGACAATTTCCTTGACTAACGAGAGTCCGAGTCCGGTTGATTCTTCTTCTTTGTCCTGACCGTTGCGGGCGACGCGGTAAAATTTTTGCCAGATTTTATCAATATCGCCGTTGGGAATGCCGTATCCGCGGTCTTCGACGACGACGCGCAGAACTTCCGATTCCAAAATTGTCGAAATAATCACGGAAGTTCTTTCCGGGCTGTATTTTATGGCGTTGTCAACCAGATGAGAGACGGCGCGGCGAATCAAACTTTTATCGGCGGCGACGGGCGGCAAATGCGTGTTCGCCTGCTCAACCAGCCGAATTCGTTTGCGTTTGGCGGCATCCTGCATTTCGCCGACAATTTCGTGAACTACCGAATCCAGTTTGACCGGCGTTTTTGTCACGTCCTGTTTGTCTGACTGTTCAAGATTTGAAACTGACAGAAAAGTCGAAAGCATCTTCGTCAGCCGTTCCGATTCGTTGTTGATGATCGTCAGATATTCGCGCGCGTCTTCTGAAATATCGTCGTCCAAGAGCAGCAGTTCGGCGAAACCTTTGATGCTCGTAACCGGCGTGCGAAGTTCGTGCGACATTAAAGATGTCATATCGCTGCGAAGTTTTTCGTTTTCTTTGACGGCGGAAATATCAGTGAAAGTTATCAAAAAACAAGCCGGCTTGGTCGCCAAACTTGTATGATGAATAGATTCGTCGTCGGAAGAAACTTTCACCAGCGAAATTTGCATATTGAGCGTCTTGTCGCTTTCTGGAAAATAAAGTTCGCTCTTAAAAGTTTCTCCGGTTTGCAGAACGCGCCTGATGGCGAGGCTCGGTTCGGTAAAAATAGCGGTCTTAAACCGTTCCAGCAAACTGAAAATGTCTGTTTCGTTAAATTTTTGTGAATTTAGATTCGCAAATTGGCGCATTCGGCGGTTCATATATGCCAAAGTGCCGTCAAGATAAGCGACGGCGTGCGCTTCTTTGAGATTTGAACTGGCAATCGCGCTGAAAGACTGCTCTTTAATAATACCGTTGATAAGATTTATGGTATCCAAACGATTTTCCGCCGATTGGGTTGAAAACGAACTCCACCAGGAAGTGTGCGGCAAACTTTTTTTGCTCAGTTCCTGCCGCTGAAAATTTCGCGCCAACTGACCGCTGAACGCTTCTAACATAGATTGATCGCTGCGTTGAAAATTTTGGTGGATTTGGACGAATAAAACGCCGATTGCCACACCTTCGTTGATCAGCGGGATTGCAATTCGCGCCGCGCCTTTGTTATTTTCATCGGTTTCTACTTTTGTCTGCCGCTCAAAAAGAGATTCTTCGCACAGCCCGATATTGTCGCGCCATAAAGATTGGCGCGACATAGCTGAATCCGAAAGTTTGTTGTTCTGCATTCGCCCGACCGGTTTGAATTCTCCGTTCGGCGCAAAACGAAAAACTATCGCTTCGGAAAGCGGCAGCACCGTTTCGAGCAGTTTCAAACCGCTTTCAATTCGTAAATCCGCCGATTTGCCTTCGAGAAGATGTCCGGTAGAAGTCAGCGCAACCAATTTTTGCGTCATTTCCGAATCAATGAGCCACAATTTTTTGAGGTGAACGGCGGTGAGCGTCAGCAAAGTCGTCGAAAACAGCGGAACAAAAAGCAATCCGACTTCCAGAAAACGATTCGACACGATGCTCGCACAAAACAAAACAGATAAAAAGCAGATTACATAAGGAGTAATGCGTTTGAGGCTTAATTTTTCGGCTAAGAATCCGACCAGTAATGTCCAAAGAATAATTATAACCGCCTTCCACCAGACAAAAACCGGTTCCGGCGGCGTAACAAGATCAATTACGGCGGTTACGGTCGGCAGACCGATTTCCCATAAAATTACCACTAAAAACCCGATCAAAACCGCTAAAACAAGCGAAATCAAAACATTTCTGTCTTTGATAATTTTCATATTAAATAATTTTTAGGCTGGAAGGAAAGAAATAATCGGAAAGTGGATAAAAGACTTAACAAACTGTTAAATAATGTTTGTTGATTAATTATGCAACAATGTTCGTCATAAAATCAAGCGAAAATTTTTGATGTAATATAAACTCGAAATTATGAGCGAAATTTATGATTTAATCGTCATCGGCGGCGGTTCCGCCGGACTGGTCGCGGCGGGCGGCGCGGGAATTTTAGGCGCAAAAGTCGCGCTGGTCGAAAAAAACAAACTCGGCGGCGATTGTCTTTACACGGGATGCGTTCCGTCAAAGTCTTTGATTCGCTCGGCAAAAGTGGCAAATGATATGAAACGCGCCGAAGAATTCGGATTTCAAATGCCGGATTTCAAATTTAAGAACGGAGATTTCGCTTCGATAACAAACCGCGTACAAAACGTCATAACAAAAATCGAAGCGCACGACGCGCCCGAAGTTTTTGAAAAAATGGGAGTTGAAATTATTTTCGGCGGCGCGAAATTTCTCAATAAAAATGAAATCGAAGTGAATTTGAAAGATTCCGGCAAAAATGTAAAGTTAAAGGCAAAGCGTTTTTGCATTTCGACGGGTTCATCGCCTTTAATTCCGCCGATTGAAGGATTAAACGAAACCGGATTTATAACCAACGAAGAAATCTTCCGTTTACAGGATTTGCCTGAAAGATTAGCCGTGCTTGGCGGCGGCGCAATCGGAGTCGAGATGGCGCAGGCGTTTCAAAGATTGGGCGCGAAAGTTTCGATTATCGAAATGGCGGAACGTATTTTGTCAAAGGAAGATACGGAAGTTTCGGCATTTATCGAAAACCGTCTGCAAAAAGAAGGCATCGAAATTCTCACCGGATCAAAAGCCGTCAAATTTTATAAAAACGACCGAAACGAAAAGATTGTAAAAATCGAAAAAGATGGAAAAATTACGGAAATCGCGGCGGATGAAATTCTCGCAGCGGCTGGCAGAAAGCCGAATATTGAAAGTTTAGACCTTGAAAAAGCCGGTGTAAAATACGACCAAAAAAAGATCGAAACGGACGAATATCTTCGCACGTCCCAAAAAAATATCTACGCGGCGGGCGACGTAACCGGACATTTTCAGTTCACGCACACGGCGGATTATGAAGCGCAAATCGTGGTGCAAAACGCTTTTTTGTTTTATCCTTTTACAAAAAAAACCGATTTTCAAGTCGTGCCGTGGACGACTTTTACCGAACCGGAAGCGGCGCGAGTCGGTTTGACCGAAGATGAAGCGAAAAAGAAATTCGGCGCGATAGATGTTATAAAAGTGCCGTTTGAAGAAAACGACCGCGCGCGCACCGAAGGCGAAACCGAAGGATTTGCCAAAATAATTTTGAACGGCAAAAAAATTGTCGGCGCGCATATTGTCGGTTTAAGAGCCGGTGAATTGATTCACGAGTTCGTGTTGGCGATGAAATTTGATTTATCGCTCGCCGATCTCGGCAAAGCGATTCACGTTTACCCGACACTTTCAAAAATCACGCAAGCCGCGGCGACGGAAAAAACGCTTGAAAACCTGAAATCGCCTTTTGTTCAGAAGTGGTTCGGACGATATTTAAAAATTTGGCGATAGGTCGGCGGTACTCAACGCGGGTTTGATACGAGTAATTTAACCGGTGAAAAGGGCGTGATGTTCTCCGTTTCACTACCACGAAAAAAGAAAAAATATGCCGATTTTTTCTTTCTGATAAAAAGTTCAATTTGGCAAAACCGTCGCCAATGGCTGTCCCATTCTAACTTTTTGCCCGATTCGGGCATTTAGTACTTTTAATTTTCCGCCAACGGGAACGCGCGCCACGACGATTTTCGTCCGCCGAATTGTTTTATCCGCCGCCGCCGTTTCGCGCGACCGGTTGACGAGCATCTGTGTTTCGCGGTTTTTTTCGCGTTCGCGCGCGGCTTGCAATTTTTCCCGCGCTCTTTGAAAATCGGCTCGCGCCGCGTCTAACTGCGCCTGCGGAATTGAATCGGAAGCGGCTAAAGGTTCGACCCGCTGCATTTCGACAGATGCCTGTTCGACTTCTTTCTGCGCGTTTTCAATTTCCTTTTGCGCGTTTTGAACCGCAGTTTCTTGTTCATTCAAATTTTCCGGCGGCGGCGCGGCTGAAGTTTCATCCGTCACTTCGATTTCGGCAATTCCGGCGTTTTCGCCGACCTCGGCACCTTCGCCGACCAAAATTTTGCTGATTATACCGTCCGCCGGAGCTTTGACGATAACCAGATCGGCGGACGAATCAGCCGTTTTTTCCGGCTGACACGCCGCCGCGAAGACGATTGCGAAAATCAAAAAGAAAACGTGGAAAACTTTGGTTACGCGCTCTCGTTTGTATGAATTTTTGCAATAAAACATAGGCAGAATTTAACCGTTCGCCGTGTTTTTCTTTTTCTCGAAATCGAATTTCACGCCCGTCATTTCTTCCGAAACACTCCAGAGTCGTTCGGCGATTTTTTCGCTTTTCGACAAATCATTCGAGTCAACTTCAACCGGATAACCGCGAATTTCCATAAAGCCGCCGGGACCGAAATAATCCGCGCCGTTGATGTTCGGTTCAACGGCGGCGCGCACGGTCGGCAGCGCGCCCATTTCGGGTGACTGTCCAAAAATCGGGCTGAAGATGCTCGCCAGAGTGCTGTGCCGCGCCAGATTTGAATCGGTCGCGCCCGGATGCGCGGCGACGGCGGTTGCGTCAATATTATTTTCCTCGAATTTGCGGTTCAGTTCATAAGTGAAATAAAGATTGGCGATTTTGCTGTCGCCGTAGGCTTTCCACGCGCTGTAATCGCGTTTTTCCCAGTTCAGATCGTCAAAATCAAGTTCGCCGCGCGTGTGCGCCATACTCGATTCGTTGACGACTCTGGCGTTTTTTGTCTGCGCCAAAACGTCCGAAAGCCGCGCCGTTAGAGCGAAATGTCCGAGATGATTAGTTCCGAATTGCAGTTCAAAACCGTCTTCTGTTTTTGAATACGGCGGAATCATCACGCCCGCGTTGTTGATTAAGAGATCGAGCCGTGAATAACTTTTTTTGAAATTTTCGGCGAAATTTTTGACCGATTCCAAATTTGCCAAATCGAGTTTCATCACTTTTAAGTCGGCTTTTGGAAATTTTTCTCGAATTTCATTTGCCGCCGCTTCGCCTTTTTCCAAACTGCGAACCGCCATAATAACCGTCGCGCCGTTTTCGGCTAAAACCCGCGCCGTTTCAAAACCGATGCCGCTGTTTGAACCCGTTACGACGGCGATTTTACCCGTCTGATTCGGCACGTTTTCTTCCGTCCAAGTTTCGCCCGAAAGAAGATTTCTGTTGTTGTTTAAAACTTTAATTCCGAGCGGAATTCCGGCGGCAACCGTTCCGACGAGAACCGCTTTGCCGACGTTTTTGCGCGTCTTTTTGCCGAAAAAACTCGCGGCAAGTAACCCCAAAGCAAAACCGCCGCCCACTTTCAGCGCGTTGTTTTGAGCCAGCTCGCCAAAAGTCAAATCCAACCTTTTTCCGGCGCGCCGGTCGGTTTTCAGCCATTCAAACGCTTCGTCTTTTTCGCCGTAAGAAAAGATTTTGCCCGTCAAAGTCGGAATCAAAGCGAATTCGGCGCGAACGACTTTTTTCAGCCATTCGACATCCGTAACGACCGCCGCTTTTTCCATATTGGCGATAATTGCCGGATTTTTATACAAATACTTGAATTCTTCTACGAACATATCCTTTGAAACGCCGCTCAAATCCAAGTCGCGGATTTCGTAGTAAAGTTTAAACTTTCCCTTTCCTTCAATTTTTTCCGCAAGCCCTTCAAAAACTCGCTTTACGTCATTTGCGTCAAATTTTCCGTCAATTCTTAATCCAAAAATGTTTTCGTCTGTTAAGTCTATAATTTCTATCATAATTTTTTCCTCGCTTTATTCGGAACGCCGCCCATTCTCGGCGGCAGGATTGCGACGGTAATCTAAAAATGTTCCTTTTTTCGCGCCGCCGCGCTCATTGCCGCCAAGATGGACGGCGTTCCGTCCGTAATTTAATCAGGCACGACTGCCACTCTGAAACCCAGATACGTCCATTCGGAAGCCGTGTCAATTTCTTCAATATACGAAAAATCGTCGGGCGCGTTCGAGCCGACGATATAACAGTTGGCGTTGCCGCTTTCGTCGCGGTAAAAGCCGAGTTCGAGCGATTCGGTTTGACTCCATTCGGGATGAAAAACCGTGCCGATCAGATTGAAAATCACCGGCGGACAAATCGTTACGCGGAAGCCTTCGGGCATCAAACCGCGATTGTTCCAA
The DNA here is from genome assembly GCA_965218105.1 of Pyrinomonadaceae bacterium. Lineage (GTDB taxonomy): Bacteria > Acidobacteriota > Blastocatellia > Pyrinomonadales > Pyrinomonadaceae. Next base: position 4,215,442 of record OZ244585.1, on the reverse strand, counting down.
TCTTCATTGACGGTGTTGATAAATCTTCGCAAAGCCGCGTAATTATGCCCGTAGCGCGTGCCGCCGGTGAATTTGGCGCGTCCCATATACGGCGCGAACGGATCGCCGGATTCGTAGCCGTAAGCGGTCGAATACTGCTGATTATTGGTCGGCAGATATTTCGGTTTCATCGTCGTTTCGATGCCGATAATGCGTCCCTGATGTCGCTGATGTCCGCTTAAAATCGAGCGGTAAGAACTCGTTTTTTTGTATTCGTTCGGATTGACGGGACGTTTTATCAGCGGATAAAGCCGCCTGCCGTAACTTTCGTCCGCCGCCGAAACCGCTTCTTCCGACGGAATAACGTGCCATTCGATGTTGAAATAATCGAGATGACGGGCGACGTTTTCCGACACGTCAAACGCTTCGGTTTCTTCCGGCGAAACGATCTCGGTTTCCTCACCGAGTTCAAAAAATTCGCGCAATTTCGCTTCTCTGTCTTTGATCCACTCTTTCATATTATTTATTTAGCGATTCGCCGAAAACCGTCGTGATTTCCGCGCGTTTCGGTCTGGAAAAGGTCGGCGTTTGCCTGTTCAGCGAAACTCCCGCCGCGTCTAAAGTCGTGCCGATTGAGCGTTGAAACTGCGTGATCGCTTTATTTAAATCGGTCTGCGCCTGAACTTCGCGCCCGCGCGCGTTGATCAAATCGGTCTGCCGCTGCAAAACCAAAAATGTCGTTGACGTTCCCGCCAAATTTTTGCGCTGTTCGCTTTCGTAAAGCTGTTCGGCGGCTGATCGCGCTTCGGTCGCGGCGGTCAGCCGCGCTTGCTGCGAACGGACGTTTTGCAAAGCGTTTCTCACTTCGGTTTCGATTTGCAGTTCCTGTTTGTCGCGCTGACTCTGAATCCGCGTTTCCTGCACGAGCGTTTGACCGAACTGCGCTTTGGCGACGGTATTTTTGAACGGAATCGCAACGCGCACGCCGACTTGAAACGTCGGATAGCGCTGCAGCAGAACATTGGTCAGCGACTGAAAATATCCGCCGGTCAGATTTCCCGGAACATTGCTGCCCGTGCCGCCCGTGTCGAGCGTGATCGGCGGCAGATTATTGAGCGCGGACAAATCATTGATCCGCGTAATCAGCGGCGCGAGTCCCGATGTCAGAAAACTTGTTCCGTTGGTGGCGATTTCCGTTCCCGCCAAACCCGCCGAAGTGTATGAACCGACGAGATCAATCTGCGGTTTGGTCTGATCTTTGAAAAATCGCTGATCTATTCTGTTGATTTCGGCGGTCGTCTCAAGCTGTTGGATTTCCGGGCGATTTGCCATCGCCGTCGTTAGCGAGTTCTGCAAATCGAACTTCGGCGGATTGAGATTGACCGGCGTAATCGGCACAATCGGATTCGACCACATCGGCGAATTTCTGTCCGCCAACATCAGATTTTTCAGATTATTTTCGGCGTTGGTCACGGCTTGCTGCGCGAGATAAACCTGCTGTTCAAAGGTCGAAACCTGAACTTTGGCGGCAAGCACGTCGCTCGGCGCGAGAACGCCCTGTTCGACCTGTCGTTCGTTGCTCGAAACCTGCGCGTTGGCAAGTTTTACGCCGTCGAGCTGCACCTGCAAATTTCTCTGCGAGTAAGCCAAATCCCAGTAAGCCTGTTCGATTTGCGCGATGATTTCGATGACTCTTTGGCGAAACTGCGCGTCGGTCAAGGTCAGATTTTTTTTGGCGATTTCGATTTGCCGCCGCGTTTGATCGAACTTTCGTCCGCGAAAAAGCGGCTGCACGTATTGAAAATTGAGCGACGACGGATACTGCGGATTGAGCGACGTAAACGTATTGTTCGTCGTCGCGCGATTTGACTGGAAATTCGACGAAAATGAACCGCCCTGAAACGGAACTTGTCCCTGCAAACCGGCATTGGCGACGAAAGATGTTTCCGTCAGAGAGCCGTTCGCGCCGCTCAAAGTCGAAGCCGTCGGAACGGTGCTGCGGCGGAAATATGTTTCGCCGACGACCTGCGGAACATACGCGCCGTTGGCAATCGTCAAATTAAGTTCCGCCGTTTTAACGTCGCTTCCGGCGATTTCGATGTCGTTGTTATTTTCGAGCGCGAGCCGAATCGCGTCTTCGATTGACAGCGGCGTTTGATCGGTCAAATCCACGCCGACGCGATCCGGCGCGGGCAGCGGGCGCGGCGTGTCGTCGTAATTCGGCGGATCAAACGGCGGCGCGGGCGGAATGTCCGGCAATTGCGGCGGATTGTCATTCAGATTCGGCATATCCGTCGGCGGCGCGGGCGCGGGCGGCGAAACGACGGGCGTTGCGGTCGGCAGCGGAGTCGGCGAAACGATGACATCCCCCGGCAGATTCGTCTGTTCCGGTGTCGGCGCAACCGTCGGCGACGGATTCGGAGTTTCCTGCGAAAATGCCGCCGACGTAAAAATAATAATCAGCATCAGCGTCGTGAAAATTCCCGCGACGAATGATGTAATACTTCTTGCTCTCATATAAAAATTCAAAAACTTATTCATTTATACCGCCTTCTTCGGCTAATTTGTCCTTTTTCGGTTTCGCTCTGAACATATTAAAGACAGCCGCTTTTGTTTTGGCAAAACCATCGCTCAACGTCGCGCTGATTCCGCCGGTCGCGCTCGCGTAAACATTTCCGGCTTTGTTCCAGATCGTCAGTTCGCCCAAATCTTCAAACAGCGAATAGAAAACCGGCACGGCGAGAAGCGTTAAAAGCAGACACAGCGATTGTCCGCCGACGACCAAAACGCCGATGGAACGGTTCGTTCCCGCGCCCGCGCCGCTGGAAACGACCAGCGGAATCATTCCGGCGACGAGCGCGATGGTCGTCATTAAAATCGGTCGCAGACGGTCGCGGTTCGCCTGAATAATCGCGTCATAACGGCTCATTCCGGTTTCGCGCAGGTGGTTCGTGTGGTCAATCTGCAAAATCGCGTTCTTTTTGACGATTCCGAACAATAAAAGCAGTCCGAGACCGGAAAAAATATTTACCGTTTGTCCGGTCGCCAGCAGCGACAAAATCCCGAACGGAATGGCGAGCGGCAGAGTCAGGAGAATCGTCACCGGATGGATGAACGATTCAAACTGCGCCGCCAGCACGATATACATAAAAATAAACGACAGCGAAATGGCGAGCAGAAAATAATAGCCTGATTTTTGCAGTTCCTTCGACGTACCCGCCAAACCCGTCGTGTAACCCGGAGCTAAATTCATCTGACTGACGAACGCATTCATTTGCGAAGTAACATTTGATGCCGAACCGCCGGGTTTGACGTTGGCGTAAACCGTTACCTGCCGCTGGCGGTTGAGCCGGTCAATCGCCGACGGTCCGTTGCCCGGAGCGAGTTTGACCACGCGTTCGAGCGTCACCGTGCCGGCTTTGGACGACGGCACGATCATATTCTGCAATCCTTCTTCGTTCGTCCGAAACTGCTGGTCGGCGCGCACCGTCACATCGTATTGGTCGCTTCCCTGATTAAAAGTCGAAACGTCCTGTCCGGCGACGAGCGTGTTTAACGCCTGCGCGATGTCGGTCACGCGCACGCCCAGATCAGCCGCGCGGTCGCGGTCAATCTCGACGTTGACCTCCGGTTTTCCGATGACGAGCGACGTGTCCACGTCGGTCGCTTCGGAAATCGTTTTGGTTTTCTGCGCCAATTGGTCGGCGTATTCGCCGAGTTTTTCGATGTTCGGTCCGGCGATGACATACTGCACGTCGGCGTTTCGCGCGCCGCCGCCGCCGACTGCCGAACTCGGCTGCACGCTGGTTTTGAGTTCCTTCGGATATTTGCTCAAAAGTTCGCGCGTTTTGCTCATCAAATCCTGCTGTGATAAATCGCGGTCGGCGACATCGGTTAATTTAACGTAAATACCGCCGGAATTGACCGTTCCCTGCGCGCCGCCGCCGATGGTCGTCAGCGTGTCGGAAATTCCGGGCAGAGTCCGCACGTCTTTGGCGATGCGTTTGATAACCGTCGCGGTCGCGGCGAGCGTCGAACCTTCCGCCGCGCGAACCGAAATTTCATATTCCGATTTGTCGTCCACCGGCAGAAAGTTTTTACCGACGAGCATAAATAAAGGCACGATGCTGACGATTACCAGAGCGCAGATACCGACGATGATCCAGCGGTGCGCCATTGACAATCTCAAAAGCCACGTATAAGTGCGGTCAATCGGACCATACCACCACGATTCTTTTGAGGAAGTGGGCGCGGATTTTCCTTGTTTTTCGGTTGCTTCCACTAAATCTTCACCGGGTTCTTCAGAATATTCGTTCTCTGTGATGTTCCGTTTGATTTCCGCGCTTTCTTCGTTGACTTCGCTGCCCGGAGCCGCTTCCGTGTCTTCTCTTTTAATCAGTCTTGACGCGAGCATCGGCGTTAAAGTAAACGAAACGAGCAGCGAAATGCCGATGGCAAAAGCGGCGGTCAAACCGAAACTCGACATAAAACGTCCGACGATTCCGCCCATAAATCCGACGGGCAGAAACACCGCCATCAGCGAAAGCGTCGTCGCCAGAACCGCCAGCGAAATTTCGCTCGTGCCTTCAATCGCCGCCTGATACGGCGACATTCCTTTTTCCTCGATAAATCGGAAAATATTTTCCAGCACGACAATCGCGTCGTCAATCACGATGCCGACCATCAAAGTCAGGGCGAGCATCGTAATCTGATTGAGCGTGTAACCGGCGAAAGCCATAATCGCAAACGTCGCAATAATGGAAGTCGGAATCGCAATCGCGGCGATCAGCGTCGCGCGGAAATTCCACAGAAAAATGAAAACGACCAGCGACGCGAGAAATCCTCCTAAAACAAGATGTTCTTCGATGGAAGCGAGCGAGGCTTTGATAAAAACCGACTGATCGCCGACGATCTGAACTTTCATATCCGGCGGCAGAGTCGGCTGAATTTCCTTCAGACGCTCTTTGACCAGATCGGCGACGGCGACCGTATTTTCGCCCGACTGTTTGGAAATCGTCAGCGTCACCGCCGCCGTGCCGTTCAAATAAGAAGCCGTGCGAAGTTCTTCGGATGCGTCCACGGCGCGTCCGACATCGCTTAATTTAATGACGCGCGCGCCGCTCGATTTGATGGCGATGTTGTTGAATTCTTCGGGATTTTCGATGCGTCCTTTGGTGCGGACGGTCAGTTCGCGCGTGCCTTCGTCGAGCCGCCCGCCGGGAATTTCGGCGTTTTGCGCTCGAACGGCGTTGGCGATGTCGGCGACGGTGATATTGTATGATTTCAATTTTTCGGGATTGACGAGAATCTGAATTTCACGCTCGCTGCCGCCGATAATCTGAACTTGTCCGACACCGTTAAGGCTCTCGATTCGCTTTTTGATCTGATCGTCGGCGATTTTCGTCACTTCGCGCAGCGGGCGCGGCGCGGAAACCGCCAGACGCAAAACCGGCGCGGCATCGAGATCGAGTTTCTGAACGACCGGTTCTTCGGCGGTGTCGGGCAGTTCGCCGACGATTAAATTGACCTTATCGCGGACTTCCTGAGCCGCGACATCGCCGTTTTTGTCTAAAATAAAAGTAATGATGACCTGCGAAACGCCTTCGAGACTCGTCGAACGCAGCTCGTCAATGCCGCTGATCGTATTGACCGATTCTTCCACGCGGTCGGTGATTTCCGTTTCGATTTCCTGCGGCGACGCGCCCGGATTGACGACTCTGATTGTTACCGTCGGCAAATCAACCTTGGGAAAAAGGTCAACGCCGAGACTGAAAAAAGAAAATCCGCCCGCCACGACGAGCGATAAAATCAACATCGTCGCAAAAACCGGACGATTAACACATATTCTGGCTAAAGTTTCCATAATTCAAAATTCCCTAAAATCGTTTTTTTATCGAACAACCTCCGCGCCGTCGTAAAGCTGTTCTAAATTTCCCGTCGCCACCGCTTCATTTTCCTGAACGCCGGAGACGATCTGGATCAGGTCGTCTTCGCGTTCGCCCGTCTGGACGACGCGCAGACGCGCCACGCCGTCATCAATCACGTAAAGGCTCGTTGATTTCGTCGCCGGATCGGTAATAACCGCCGACGCTGGAACAAAAACGCCCGTTTCGCCGCCCGGCAGCGTAACCCGCGCCGTGCCGAACATTCCGGGTTTCAGTAAACCCTGCGGATTGTCAAACTGCGCTTCGATAATGATCGAGCGCGTCGCCACGTCGAGCGACGGCGTAATCGCGGATATGCGACCGGCGAAATTGCGGTCGGGATAACTCGCCACCGAAGCCGAAACCGACTGCCCGACGCTGATTTTTCCCGCGTCCGTTTCCGGCAGCGGCAAAGATAATTTGATCGGACTGGTGCGAACAATCGTCGCAATTTTTGAAGACGGCGTAACGTATTCGCCGATTGAAACCGGACGATCTTCGACCGAACCGGAAAAAGGCGCGTAAATCACCGCGTCGGCAATCGCCTTTTGCGCGATATTGACCTGCGTCTGCGCTCCGGCGAGCGCGGCTTGCGCCGAAGCGATGCCCTGATAACTCTGCGCCGCGACGTTTTTCGCGTTTTCATAAGTTCTGAGCGCGGCTTTCGCTTTGGCGTTCGTCGTTTCCGCCGTCGTGCGCTGCTGATCGTAAGTCAAACGCGATGTATCGCCGGTTTTCAGCAAATTCGCGTAACGCTGTTCGTTGACCGCCGCCAGTTTCGCGTCCTGCACGAGCGCGAGGTAATTCTGATACGCCGACTGAACTTCCGGCGCGGTCGTCGCGTCAAATTTTCCGCCCGGTGAAATTCCCAGACGCGCCGCCGCCTGTTTGACCGCGACCTGCGCCTGATTTTCCGCCGCCTGCGCGTTTTGCAGACGCAGACGCGCGTCGGAATCGTCCAGTTTGGCGATGGTTTGACCTTTTTGGACAAAATCGCCGACCTCAACCGAAGTCGAAACGATTTGCCCCGAAACTTTCGGCGCGACATCCGTTCTTTCGTCGGCGACAAAACTTCCCGTTCCCTGAATAAAAGCCGGAATTTCTCTGACGACCGCCTGCGCCGCCGAAACCTGAACCGGACCGTCCGACGCGGAGTTCGCATTCGCATTAGCGTTCGCCTTTTCAGATTTCGATGAGCAGCCGCTTAATAATAAAAATGCCGCCATCAAAACCGTGAAAATAATGCACGGCTTTAATAAAATTTTCTTCTGCTTTGTCATAAGTTAATAAGTGCTTACTATATAATATTCGTTGTAAATTTTTTTATATTATTCGCCCGCAATCCGTCGGTTATGAGCCGTCGGCGAAGAATAACGCGGATATTTTTTTCGACTGATAAACGCTTTTCCTCTAATTGCTGCTGTTTTCCGTATTCATTTATTTAATTACGAATATTTAATTACTTTGTATTAAAACTATCTTTTTAATAAACTATTCATTTATCGAACTATCAAAACTAAAAATTGACGGTCTTTCAAGACCGCATATAAGTTCCCTTGAAAAAATGTATCAAAGAAAATTTAGTTGTTATCTCCGTTATCGTTTTTACCGAAATTTTCTCTTGCGCCGAGAGCGATTTTTCTTGATAATTCAATGTACAAATCCTGTTCTTCGGAACTCATTCCCATCAACATTCCCCGACAAAGTTTGGAAAATTTCTCAACGTGAAATTTATAAATTTCCTTTCCTTCCGGCGTTAGAACGATTTTGATGATGCGGCGGTCTTCGTCCGAACGCTCGCGTTTGACAAATTTTTTGTCTTCCAACTTATCAACCAGTCCGGTCACGGTGCTGACGGCAACGCGCAGATAATCGGCGATTTCCCGCATAATACATTCTCCGCGCTGACCGAGAAAACCGATTGCCTTTGTTTCCTGAAGGCTTAAATTTTCAACCGAATCGCTCGTCGTCTCGTTTACGCTCTGAAAATGACAGATAATTTCTTCAAAACTTTTATGTAACTGCTGTGCTTTTATTGTTATGTCTTTCAAATTTTTATTTCCTTTACCTTTACTTCCATAACCTTTACTTCCATAAATAAATATCGCAAGAAATAGATAGTTCGTTTTTCGTAGTATTTATTATATGGACATTTTTCAAATCTGTCAAATCGTTAATTGAATTATAAATATTTCAAACAAAAACTTATGTCGTGTAGGTTACAAAGCCGCTTTTATTAGTTAAAATTTTTAGTAACTGATGCGCGTCAAATTGGCGGAGCGGACTGGAGCGCAATCCGTCCCGGTTGCAATGAGTGCGGAGCGCGAAAAAATGTCGGTCATCTGCGGCGTTCAAGTAAATGAACACTTTTTCGCGTCGAAGCGACGCTCAATGCAAGCGGGGACGCATGCGCTCCAGTCCGCTCCGCGTTTTGATAAAATTGACGCGCATCAACTACAATTTTTATAGCCTTTTGATTTATAAAAATGTGTGTTCGGGAAAATCAAAGAATTTTCCCGAACACACTCAACTTCCCTCTGCTCGTTCAAACCAAAAATTTATCTTCTCCAATTCCACCAAACGCTGTAAAGACGCGCGAGTTGGTCTAAATCGCCGCGCAGCGAATTCCATTCGCGTTTCGAGGTGGTCGAACCGCGCATTCGTCTTAAAGCGTTGTCAATCACTTTTCCGCGCCGCGCTGGTTGATTCGATACTGCGCGTTTGCCTCAACATTGAATCCGATCAGCGAAATCATCGCCAACATTACCGTCATATATAGTAATTTTTTCATAGTTATTCCTTTTTATTTATTTTACTTGCCATCTTTATTTATCAAACCGAATGTTCAGTAAATAAATAGTTTGTTTTTTGAACTGTTTTAATTGTCAACTAATTTGACTCATTTGTCAAATGTCTGAAATTTACTGTTCATTGTGTAGCCTTCTTCTAATCGTTGATTTCAAAACATTTCCCCAAATTTTTTGCACAAAAAAGGACGCGGGGAAAATTCCGCGTCCTCGATCCCGACAATTCTACAATTTATTTGGCGTATTGTTTAACCGTGTTTGAAAAATCCTGTAAATCCTTTGAAATGCTCGTCAGATTAATACTTTCCGGTTTTTCCAAAACTTCAAATGCCTTCATTTTATAAAACGCTTCATTGATGCTGTTATCGGCAGTCAAAACCGCGCCGCCGATGGTCGCTCCGGCAAATAAACCTTTGCTGCGCGAGTAAATCAAAATTCCCGCGTCAAGCGTCGCATTCGTTCCGGCGGCAGCCGTTCGACCGACCGGACCGGCGGCGAAACTCAAATTGCCTTCAAATTCAACTTTGTCGTCTAAAAGGTCTTGGAGTGCGCCTTCGTTCATAAAAAGCATAATATAATCGGTGTTTTTCGCGCCGATCTGCGCTCCGAAACTCGCTCCGCCGATGTTGTAAAAGACGGGTGCGCTCCAGCCGTCTTTGGTCTTTCGCGCAACTACGCCGTCGCCGCCGCGTCCGCCGACGATGAATCCGACTTTTCTGACATTCGGAAAAACGCCGATTGCCTCAGCCTTTTCAAGCAGTTCGCGCGGAATCGCTTTGTCCGGCACATTCATAATCTCGCGGAAAACTTTCGTTGATTCACGCACTTCGCCGCGTCCTTCTTCTTGTTGCTTTCTAATCTGCTTCGCGCTTTTGGTGTCCTGCGCCGGAACGCTGACCGCAACAAAACAAAGCATTAAAGCTAATCCCATCAAACCGATAACATATTTATTAACTGCATTTTTAATTCTCATAATCTCCTTTTATCACTCAATTCAATTTTGTAATTCTTGTAAAATTTACTTTTAAACAACACAATTATTGAATAGTTCGTAAATTGAATAATTCAATTGTTCAATATTATTTGTTATTTGTCAAAATGGTCATCTGCGAAAAAGCGTTTATAGTTTTCAAATCTAACTTTTCTATAAGTTTCAAAAACAAAAAGAAATCTGCATTCTGAAAATGCAGATTTCTTTCGATGAAAAAAGTTTTTATGAAAACAGGCGCAAATCTCGCGCCCGTTCCGGTTTTTATTCAACACCGGCGGAAATTTCTATTTTGGAAGCGGCTTTTTTGTCGGCAACAACATTGACCGGAATTCTCCAGACCAAAGTTTTGATACGGCAAGTTCCCGTATTGTCTTCGCGGCAATAATAAACCGTCAGCTTTGCTTTTAACGTCGCCGCGCCCGCTTTTTCGGTTTGAAACGGCACGATCAACGGAAGCTGTTTAAATTTCTCTTTCGGGCTGTTGATTTTGATGTTTTGCCCGTCTTCCGTCAAAATTTCGTAACGCTGCGGCGCGTTCGGATTCAAATGATAACCTTCCGGCAACTTTAGATTGAAAACCAAAGAATTTGTTTGATTTGACGAAATTTGCTGAGTTTCAAGTTTTGTTTCATTGGTATTCGGCGAAGAATCATCCGTTTCGCTTTTAATATTTTTCGGCGGAGTCAAGCCTGAAATTTTAAGCGTCGAAACTTCCTTCGTTTTCAAATCAACGACGCGAATCGCCTGATTATTCGTGTCGGCGATGTAAAGTTTGCCGTCCGCCGCGCTCAAACCGCCGGGTTCGTAAAAAGTTGGCGTTTTTCCGTCGGTTTGTCCCGATTTTCCCGTTCCGAGAAACGTCGTCACCATTTTGGTCGCAGGATCGAGAATTTTGATTTTGTGATTGTAAGTATCGGCAATAAAAAGTTTTCCGTCGTCAAGCGCGAGACCTAACGGATGCTGAAGGCGCACGTCGTCGCCCGCGCCGTCTTTATCGCCGAAGTCAAATAAGTCGCCGCCGACCAAAGTTTCGACGGTTTCTTTGGTCAAATCAATTTCGCGGATGATATTCGATTCCGGGTCGGCGACGAACAAGTTTTTGCCGTCCGAAACGATTCCCGAAGGCTGTGCAAAAGCCGCGTCGCCGATTTTGCCGTCAAGTCGGGCTTCCGCCTGCGTTCCGGCGTACGGTTCGAGCGTGTTTTTTTCCAAATTCGACCGCCAAATCTGATGCGAACCCGCCATTGCGATATACAGATTTTTGCCGACCAGCGTCAAATCCCAGGGCGAACTGATGGCGGTCTTATTGGCGATGCCGCCGGTGCCGTTAAAATCTTCAAGTTTTCCTGTGCCGCCGATGGTTTCAACTTTTTTAGCTTTCAAATCCACGCGGCGAATCAAATTATTCTCCGTGTCGGCAACATAAAGATTATCGCCGTCGAGTGCCAAACCTTGCGGACGATTAAAACTCGCCGCCGCAAAATCGCCGTCTTTTGCCGCCGCCGCGCCGCTGCCGATTGTTTCGACAAGTTTTCCGCCAAAATCCGTAATGACAATGCGATTATGATTTGAATCGCTGATAAAAAGCCGTTTTGATTTTGCATCCGCCAAAACTTTGCCCGGAAATTCCAGCGGCAAATCGCCGACCTTAGCTTTTTCCAAGGCAAATTTCAACGGCTGTTCGTTTAAATTTCCCTTTTTGCGAAAATCAGTAATTGCTTGCTGTATCTGATTTTCAATCGTTTCAAATTGCCCTTCGCCAAACCATCTGCCGACGATATAGCCGTCCGGGTCAATCAGCACCAACCCAGGCCACGCGCGGATCGCATACTCGTCCCAGATTTTAAAGTTCGCGTCGTTAATGACCGGATGTTCAACGCCGTAGCGGACGATGATTTTGCGAATGTTTTCCGTGTCTTTTTCGTTGTCGAACTTCGCCGAATGTACGCCGATAACTACCAGTTGATCGCCGTATTTAGCTTCGAGTTCTTTGATTTTGGGAATGATGTGAATGCAGTTGATACAGCCGTAAGTCCAGAAATCAAGCAGCACGATTTTGCCTTTCAGACCGGCGAGCGAAAGCGGTTTATCGGTGTTCAGCCAGCCGATTCCGCCCGTTAATTCCGGCGCGCGTACTCTTTGTCTTTCACCAAAATAGTTCATTTCCTGAGCAAAAAGCGAACTTATACAACAAAAAATCAACACCGAACACAAAATAAATTTCAACTTCATACTTGATTAATACCGACTCACCACTGAATTGTTCCCTCTTTGGATTCGTCAATCGTGTCGAGTTGGATTCCTTCGCCGAAAAAGAACAGCTGCATCTGGTCGAACAAAAACTGGTGCGAATCGGGATTGGAAACGTCCAGACCGAAATGATTAATCAGTTGTTTTTGTTTGTCGAGCCATTCTTTCCAACAATTTTGGCAGCATTCTTCGCCGATTCTCTGTCCGAGTTCGGTCGGCAGCGGCGCGTAGCCAATCGGTTCGTTTTTCTCGCCGCAGCGGGCGCACTTGAATTTATCGTTTGAAAACAGAGCCATTTTATTATCCTCGCGTAATTTATAAATTTCAGCTTTGATATTATACCAAAATAATTATCCAAAAGTTCTCAAGGCGGTAAAACGCCAAGATGAGATTTCAAATTCGCGGCAGTTTTTTCAGTCAAATAAAGTCTTCGCACATAATAAGTCAACAATAAAAAAAACCTTTTGTTAAATTTTCGCGTCAGATACAACGAAGCGATGAAAATCTCCCCGAAATTTTGAACGAAATGCTTCATCTATTATAAACAAGGAGATAAAATGAGAAAAAAATTTTACGGTTCACTGACGATTTTGTCGGTGTTTTTGGCAATTTTGATGTTGACCGACACAAGTTTCGCGCAGAGACGCAGAACGCGTACGGTTTCATATTCTAAAGGACAGGTTGAACAAATTTTGAAAAGAATCGAGGAAAAAGCCGACAGATTTACCAAGGTTTTTGACGAATCGCTTGACGACAGCCGACTTGACGAAACTCGTATCGAAGAAAATTACACCGACCGCGCCAGAAATCTGGAGAACGAAACCGACGAATTGCGGCGCGAATTCAACCGCAGTGATTCTTATGCGGAAAACGCGCCCAATGTACGGAGTGTGGTCAATGCCGCGACCGATGTTGACCGCATAATGAGAAGACGAAATTTCGGCAGACAAACCGAAAATTTATGGCTTTCGCTTCGCGCCGACATCAATTCGCTGGCGAGAATTTACCGTGTGCCGGCGATCAGTTCGAGTTCTTATCGCGTCATTACGCGCGGAAACGCGAGTTCTGTTCAAAGAAAGCCGCGCAGACAAGTTTTTTCAAAACAGCAGGTCAAAGAATTAATCAAAAAAATCGAAGAAGGAACTGACGCTTTCACCAAACGCTTTGACGAAACTTTAGACGACAGCCGTTTGAACGGCAGCCGCGCCGAAGACAATTACACCGACCGCGCCAGAGCTTTGGAACACGCGGCGGACGAACTGAGCCGCGAATACGACCGCAGCGATCCGGGCGGTGAAAACAGAGAAAACGCCATCAAAGTTTTGAACGCGGCGACGGTTGTTGACCGCATAATGAAAAGCCGCAACTACGGCAATCAAACCGAAGCGGCGTGGCTCGGACTGCGCGCCGATATAAATTCGCTGGCTGGAATTTATCAAATTCCGGCGGTCGGTTCAAAAAATTATCGCTAGTTTCATCGCAGTTTTTGAATCAAAAAAGACAGAACGTGCAAAACGTCTGTCTTTTTTGCATTTAAACTCGCCTTTTAACTTTTTACATTCCACTTGATTTTGCCTAACATTAAATATATATGGACGAAATAGAAGATTTCTCTGACAAACTGAACGAAGCTGACTTGAGCGACCCGCAAATTCAAATTCCTTCGCAACTGCCCGTTCTGCCTCTGCGCGACATCGTGATTTACCCGTTTATGATCGTGCCGCTGTTCGTTTCGCGCGACCGTTCGATTAAAGCCGTGGACGAAGCTCTGGGGCAAAATCGGATGATTATGCTCGTGTCGCAAAAGGACGTTGATAAGGAAGAACCGGAGCAGGAAGATTTATACGCGGTCGGCACGGTCGCCGTCATTATGCGGATGTTAAAACTGCCCGACGGACGCATTCGCATTCTGATTCAGGGACTTTCACGCGCCCGCGTTGATTCGATTTCGGCGAAAGGCGATTACGTCAAAGCGGATATTACGCCGCTCGCCGAACCGCTCGCGCCGACGAATTCGCTCGAAGTCGAAGCACTCGTCCGCAACGTGCGCGGTTCGATGGAACGCGCTTCAAATCTGGGCAAAAATATTTCGCCGGAAGTTCTGGCGATTATCGCCAATTTGGACGAAGCCGGAAGATTAGCCGATTTATCCGCGTCAAATCTCGAATTAAAAGTTGAGAATGCACAGAGCGTTTTGGATATTTCCGATCCGGTCAAACGTCTGCGCCGCGTCAATGATTTGTTGAGCAAAGAGATTGATGTTTTGACAGTTCAGCAGGAAATTAACACGCAGGCGCGCGGCGAAATTGACCGCTCGCAGCGCGAATATTTTTTGCGCCAGCAGCTCAAAGCGATTCAAGCCGAACTCGGCGAAGGCAACGAACTTTACGAAGAAATCGAACAATACCGCGACAAAATTCTCAAAGTGAAAATGCCGCAGCACGCCGAAGAAGAAGCACTTCGCCAACTCAAAAAACTTGAGCGGATGCACCCGGACACGGCGGAAACGGCGACTTTGCGAAACTGGCTCGACATTATGACCGAACTCCCTTGGTCGAACGCTTCCAAAGATAATCTGAATTTGAAAAAAGCCGAAAAGATTTTAGATGAAGATCATTACGGACTCGAACGAGTCAAAGAAAGAATGATCGAAGCGTTGGCGGTTCGCAAATTAAAGGAAAAACCGAAAGGTTCGATTTTATGTCTCGTTGGACCGCCGGGAGTCGGTAAAACTTCGCTCGGACGCTCGATTGCCCGCGCTTTGAATCGTAAATTTTTCCGTTTGTCGCTCGGCGGTCTGCACGACGAAGCCGAAATTCGCGGACATCGCCGCACCTACGTCGGCGCGATGCCGGGTAGAGTTTTGCAGGCGATTCAGCAGTCGGGAACGAATAATCCGCTGATTATGCTCGACGAAATTGATAAAGTCGGCGCGGATTTTCGCGGCGATCCGTCGTCCGCGCTTTTGGAAGTTTTAGACCCCGAACAAAATTCGACGTTCCGCGATAATTATCTGGGCGTAACTTTCGATTTATCAAACGTAATGTTTATGACAACGGCGAATGTTTTGGACACGATTCAACCGGCATTGCGCGACCGAATGGAAATTATTTCGCTGTCGGGTTATACGGAAGAAGAGAAACTCGAAATCGCCAAACGCCATTTGATTCCGAAACAAATCGAAGAAAACGGGCTTGAAAAAGGCGACATCAAATTTGACCGCAAAGCGTTGATGCAGATTATCAGCCAATATACGCAGGAAGCCGGTCTGCGGCATTTAGAGCGTGAAATCGGCAAAGTCTGCCGCAAAGTCGCGCGGCAGAAAGCCGAACTCGAAGACGAATTTAAACCGATTAGAATCACCGAAAATAACGTCAAAGATTTTCTGCGCGCGCCGCGAATTTTCCCCGAAGAAGCGTTGAAAAAAGACGAAATCGGCATTGCCACGGGTTTGGCGTGGACGGCGGTCGGCGGCGATATTTTGTTTATCGAAGCGATCAAAACGCGCGGCAAAGGCAAACTTTTACTGACCGGACAACTCGGCGAAGTGATGCAGGAATCGGCGCAGGCGGCGTTTTCATTCGCCAAAGCACGCGCCGACGAACTCGGCATTGACCCGGACTTTTTCGACCAATACGACATTCACATTCACCTGCCCGAAGGCGCGATTCCAAAGGACGGTCCGAGCGCGGGAATTACGATGGCGACGGCGATTGTGTCGGTTTTATCGCAGCGTCCGATCAGAAAAGATTTGGCGATGACCGGCGAAATCACTTTAAGAGGCAACGTCCTGCCCGTCGGCGGAGTCAAAGAAAAACTGTTGGCGGCAAGACGAGCGCACATTAAAACCGTTATTCTGCCCGCGCCGAACGAGCGTGATTTGGAAGATTTATCTCAGGAAGTTTTGAACGATTTGACATTTATATTTGTAGAGAACGTGCGCGAAGTTTTCAGCGAAGCGTTGCTTGAAAAAGTTCCGCCGGTCGAAAAATCTAAAAAAGCCTCCGCCCAAAACGTATGATAAACAAACTTGATAAAATCAATCAAAACATTGAATAATAAAGATATTTATTGGGTTTTATCGGTTTTCGATACGTTGACACTACATTTTTCGTATGATATTTTGAAGAGGTTTTGTCATTATAATAATTCCAAGACAATTTAAAGAAACTTTTTTTAACTATCGGCGTTAAAACGTCTTAACGCTAACATTTATGATTTAGGTCGTTTAACGATTCGCCCTAACCCCGAAAATTTATAAAAGGAGTATAGACGAACTTAATGAAAACATACCTTTACAGGATTTTTAATATAACCGCGTTATTAATTTTTATATCAGCATCATTCGCGTTCGGACAAATTACCAGTTCGAGTTCGGGCGGCAGAAACGATTCCAAAACACAGCAAGCCGAGCAAGCTGAACGAATTGTCAACGATTTAACTAATAAATCAGGAGTTCTTTTCAAGGAAGGTTTGACCGCTCTGACGGACAATCGGCGTTCGATTGCCGGCGAAAAATTTGATAAATCCATCGAAATTTTCTTAATGTCGGGCGTTGATGTGCAGAGAAATCAAAAACTGCGCGAATGTTACAACCAATTGATTGAAACCGTTTACCGCATCGAATTTCCCGCCGATAATCAGCTTCCGCAAGTCCGCAGTCTTTCGGCAACTTGCAGTTGGGACATCAAAAACGAAACCGCCGACGGCATCGCCAAGATAATCAGAACACAGCCGAACGAACCGATAAACGGCGAGTTGGCGGCGGCGATGACCGGAAATGTGAATCAAGAGGCACAGCCGCAGGTCGGATTTAACGAACAAAAATTTGAAGCGTCGCCGCTCGACGATTTGGCAAAACTCGAATTGACACCGGACGAAGTGAATGTTGACACGCCCGAAGCGCAGCAGCAATATCAACTTGCTGTTTACGCCGTCGCCAATAAATCGCTCGGTTTCAGCTTTCAAATGCACCCGATGGTTCAGTCTTTCGTCAATTATTATCGCGGACGCGGACGCGCGACGATGGAAACCGGACTTTATCGTTCGGGAATGTTTATGCGAATGGCGCGGCGCATTTTCCGCGAAGAAGGCGTTCCCGAAAACGTCGCGTGGCTCGCGCAGGTGGAAAGCGCGTGGAAACCGTCGGCTCTTTCGTGGGCGGCAGCTTCCGGGTTGTGGCAGTTTATTCCCGGCACGGGCGCGCGTTTCGGACTTCGCCGCACGGCTTACGTTGATGAGAGAAACGGTTTTGAAAACGCGACCCGCGCTTCGGCGAGATATTTGAAATTTCTGGCAAATCGCTACGGCGGCAATTGGGAATTGGCGATGGCGGCATACAATTCCGGCGAAGGCAATGTTGACCGCGCCGTCCGCCGCGCCGGAGTTGCGAATTTCTGGCAGGCTTTCCCGTATTTGCCGCAGGAAACGCGCAATTACGTGCCGAATATTCTGGCGACGATTTTAATCGCTAACAGCCCAAATCAATACGGTTTCGGACACATTCGCCCTGCGCCGCAACTGATGTATGACCAAATTCGCGTTCCGCCTTCGACCAGTTTGAATTTGATGGCTCAGGCTTCCGATACAACGGTTGAATATCTGCGTTATCTTAACCCTGAGCTTCGCACGAACATTACGCCGCCCGAACCGTATATTATTCGCGTTCCCGCCGGCAAAGCCAACGGAGTCGTCGCTTTGTTCAAACGACTTCCCGCCGCGAGCCGCAACACGGCGGCGGTGACAAAAAGCACAATTGGCGAAAGCTGGCAGAATGTTTCCAACCGCACCGGCATCAGCGTCGAAGATTTGATGGCGGCAAATCCCAATATGCCCGTTCCGCGCGGCAAAGTTTTCGTTCCGCAAAAAGGCAACGGCATAAACAACATCGTTTATTCACGCCCTGCAAATGCCAGCCCTGTTGCTGCCAGTGTGAGAGTTGTTAAAGCTAAATCGGGAGATTCACTGACAAAAATTGCCGAGCGTGAAGGCGTTTCCTTAGTTGAACTTGCCAAATTTAACGGTTTATTAACGACTTCGACTTTACCGATTGGACGCGAAATCAAAATTCCGTCGAAATAAATCGGCGATCAATTAGCACAAAAAAGCGAATAGTTTCAAAACTATTCGCTTTTTTGTTTTTCGATTTTGTCTTTGGTAAATTAACTTTATTTACTTAATTCAACGCCCGACGCTTCAAACGCAATCTCCGTCACAGTTCCGTCCTTGTTGATGTTATTAAATTTCGCGCCGTCTTCGTTCATCAAATGATCAACTTCCGCTTTGCTCAAAGTTTTAACGCTGAAAACGCCTTCGGCTTTCGCCTTCATTCCCGCCGAATCGAGCGGAATAAAAAAAGCGTGATCCTTAAATTTGACGCGCACCGCGTTTGCGTCTTTTGACGGCGCGAGTTCCATCCAACAGCCTTCCATTTTGCAGGAACGCACGATTACGCCTTCGACGGCGACTGTTTTGCCTTCAAATTTGTTCGGACTTTCTAAAACTTTCGCCAGTGAAACTTTCTTCGCACTGCCGATTTCCGCGCCGCGTTTCATTTTTCCGTCTTTATCAAAACTGGCAACTTTATCCGCTTCGGTCGGTTTCATTTCTTTGGACATTTTATCCATTTTTTCCTGAGCGGAAACCGCGCCCGTTAATGCTAAACTTAAAATCAACGAACCTAAAATTTTTTTCATAATAATTTTCTCGCAAATCGTGTATTCTTAAAGACGGAAAGATTATAGCAATGAAAGAAAAACATATCCACATATCAAGCATCATTCTCGCCGGATTTTATTTTGTGTTTATCGCGTGGATTTACCTTGTAGAACCGAAATCATTGAGCGAAGTGCCGACTAAAGCGCAAACGACCGTTGAAAATGTAACGACCAAAGCGCAGGTCATCACAAATACTTACGAAGTTGATAAAACAAAATTTGCCGACGGATTAAAAGCGTTTCGCGCCGACAATTTCGTCGCGGCGCGTGATTATTTCGAGCGCGCCGACCCGGAAAAGCGCGATGCCGAAACGCAATTTTACATCGCTTACAGTTTTTACAGACAAGGCTTCGGCAAAGTTTACAACGACGATGAACTTTTCAAACAGGGTTTTGAAGAAACCGATAAAGTCATCGCGCTCGATAAAAATTTCAAAAGCGACGACGCGAATTTGCAGATTAAAACGCCCGCCGAACTGAAAAATGAATTTGAAGAAGGCTTAAAAATTTCGGCAGCCGATTTCAATCCGTTCAAAGTTTTGCGGGAAAGAAAGTAAATTATGTCCACATTTCAAAATCAAGAATCTGAGGTCGAAGAAGTCGAAAGTTTCCCGGTAATTGAAGGAGAATTATTGGAAATTTCAAATGTGGAAAGTGAAGTATTTTTTGACGAAGAACAAAGTAAAATCGCGCCGCGAGCTGAAAAACAGGTTTTGATTCTAAAAACCAAAGACCAAAAACCGGAGACCGAAAACCAAAAATTTCACCTGCAATATATCTTTTTGCCGTTAATTTTTCTAACCGTCGCGCTGCTCGGCGGTATGCGCCTTGACGCGGCGGACGATGCGCTGATCTTTCTAAAACCGCCGCTCGTCTGTTTGATTTTTGCCGTCATTTTGCTCGTTTTGTTTTTTCGTTCAGGTTTATTAAATCTCGAAGGCTGGTTTTCGGAGAGTTTTTCGACGTTGAAAAACATCGCCAACGGAACGCTTTTGCTGACTTTGTTTTTCGCTTCGACGCAGATTTTCAATTCGCTTTTGCCGGAAAAAGGCTTGCCGTTCTGGATTTTCGCGTTCTGCTTTTTCTGGACGCTGTGGAATAATTTGTTCGTCGAATTTCAAGGCAAAAAACTTCTTCAAAGTTTGGGCAGCGTTTTCGGACTCGCATTTGTCGCCAAATATTTGATTCTCGCTTATCTAACCGCGCCGACGAGCGAAAGCTGGTGGCGCGGAATTTTGGAGAATCCGACGCAGGAATTTTTTACTTATCTTTTCGATTTACCGCGTTTTGCCGCCGGAACTGGCTACATCCAATTTTTTGCCGTCATTTTTTATCTGCTCGGCTTATTTTTGCTGCCGCCCGTTTCAGCGAAAGAGTAAAAAAGACCTCCAATCTTTTTCAAGTCGGAAGTCTTTTTTTGTTGCGGAGACATTTCACTGCAAAAAATCTTGACAATAACCGACTTATTCGATAACCTGTAAATGTCCGTAAGCCGCGCTAACGGCTTACGGAGCGAATAAACAAATTACTTAGTTACGTGGTTAGATTTATCAATAAACTTGCTGAACTTGTCAAGAGATTCAGTAAGTTTTTTTCTTTCTCTACTTTGTTTATGTTTCTCATAAACTTCATACATCAAGTAAATAATTCCAAGCCCGTAATAAATCAAAGCTAAAATATGATGGATTTCCATATATTTACCTCTTTGCGTATATTACGCGGTCAATTTGTTGCAAAGAACAACGGGACGATTCTCGCGTCCCGAACTTTGTAATTGTAACGGATTCACCATAAAAAGTCCTGCTAAAATCCGTCTGCAAAGTTTCTTTAGAGCCTTTTGTTCAAACCAATCGCTTTTGTAGTCGAGCCACCAAATCAAAGGCAGAATCAGATCGGCGAATAAATCCAAGATAAAGAAGCTGATCCAAAATACTTTTCGCCGCATAATATTTTGGAGCCAATCGGCAAGATTTGTTTCAAACGGAGTTTCTTCTAAACAAAAGAGTAATCAAAAATTTGGTTTAATCATATTTTAAGTCAGATTTCGATTTTTGTTGTCTGCACTATATTTTTACACAATCAAACGCAGCTTTTCCGAAATATATTTTAAATTTGTCACAAAACTTTGCCGCGCGGTGTTTATCACTATGAAAAGCAAATTTTTGCAAACAAAAAGAATAACAAATAAAGATTAGGAGTAAATTATGATTTTGAGAAATATCTGTTTTTGCGCGGTGATTGTGTTTACAACTTTAGTTTTGTCTGTTTCCGGCGTTTCGGCGCGGGAAACATCAAATTCAGGTGATAATTTCTGTTCGGATAAATGGAATTGGAGCGGCAAAGTTTCAGCCAGCGAATTGCGCGAATTTGTTGTGCCGGTCAGAAATAATTTGGAAGTGGACGGCAAACAAAACGGCGGAATCAGTGTGCGCGGCGAAAATCGCAGTGATATTTTGATTCGTTCCTGTGTCGTCGCGTGGCGCGAGTCAAAAGCGGAAGCTGAAAACAGCCTCAAGGGTATTCGGATCAACACTGATTCGGTGGTCGCCGCAGAAAGTGCTGACAGCGATTCGTGGGCGGTTTCATATCAGATTTTAGTTCCGCATAATATGAATCTAAAACTGACCGCTTACAATGGAGGAATTTCAGTCGCCTCAATTGAAGGAACGATGGATTTTTATACAAAAAACGGGGGTTTGAGTTTAAGTGATTTAGCCGGAAGCGTCATCGGCAGAACGCAAAACGGCGGCGTTTCCATTAAATTATCCGGCAGCGGTTGGACGGGAAGCGGATTGGATATAGAAACGAGAAATGGCGGCGTAAAACTTTCAATACCGGAAAACTACGCGGCGAATATTGAAACAGGGACTCGCAACGGAGATGTCAAAAGTGAAATTGCCGGTCTGCAAACCGAAGGCAGAAATAAATCTTATAATAAGCGAATTGTAAAAAATCTCAACGGCGGCGCGCCGGTTCGCCTTTTTACAACTAACGGCGGAATAAATATTGATGTGCGTTAGTTTACCGACGAATTTAAGAAACTCCAAAAATGGAAAGAGAGTTTGACGATTTTTTTGTATCAAAACAGGCAAGCGGCAAACTCTCTTTTTGTGAAAAAGACAATTATAAAGTTTTTCTCAGCAGATTAATCAAACCAATCGCTTTTGTAAGCAATCCACCAGCACAAAACCAAAATCGGCAGTGTTGCGACGATTGCCCAAAATAAAGGCAAAACTATATCCGCGCACGTTCCCAACAGGAAAAAACTGATCCAAAATACTTTTCGCTGCATAAAACTCCTCGCTCAAGCATTCTAATTATGACACAGTGGGAAAATTAATCGGCAAGATTTATTTCAAAAGGTGCTTCTTCTTCTAAAATTTCTTCGGAAATTATCTGATAAAGTTTGTCTGCATCCTGCCGGGAAACTTGTTTTTGGGCGGGAATTTCGAGAACTTTTACCTTTGTCAGACGATTGTGCCTTTTGATTTCGATTTCGTCATCCGGCTTTATTTCGCGCGAAGATTTCGCCGTCAAATCATTTACTTTCACCAATCCGGCATCACAAAATTTCTGCGCCAGAGTTCGGCGCACGATCAAACGACTGGCTTTTAAAAAAAGGTCGAGACGCATATTCTTAAATTAGTCCTGCGAAGATAAAATGTAAAGAAGAATTAATTTTTCAGACATAATTTTTATATCAAACGCCATAAATTTTCAATTTAAATTCGTCGTTCGATGTGTAAATTTCAACCCGTTGTCCCGAAAAAATACGCGATTGACGAAGAAGCATCGGCAAACCGCCTTTCGGGATGTTTGTTCCGTATTCGCGTTTGGTAAAAATAGCGGCGATTTGCGGATTCAAACGCTGTGTGATGCCGAAGCGAATCGCCCGCGAAGCCGGCGGCACAAAACCGTTGGTGCGGCGCGGATTGATAATTTCGATGGCATTATCGTAAATCAAAATGCGCGTCGGGATGTCGCGCAACGCCAAATCACGATGAATCAAAGCGTTTGCCGTCGCCTCCAAAATCGAATAAATATGATAATTGCGGCGCGCCTGAACCGGCGTTTTTTTATCTGCGAAATATTTTTTCGGCTTGTCGCGCGACAAATCGCAATAGCGTTTGATAAATTTCAATGAAGTTTCGTAAAGCGACAGCAGATTTCCGCCGATTTCGATTTTTTCGACGACCTGCGCGTTGCCGTTTTCGCCGCTGTAACGCGCCGCCGTAACTTTAGATTGCGTAACTAATTCGGCGACTTTTTCATTTTTCCCGAACAGTAAAACGGCGGCGACCGTCGGCATAAATTCGTCCGCGCCGCCGATTGCCAAAAGCAAATCTTTTTTCAAAAAATCGCGCGTTTGATATAAATTTTTGTTCAAAAGTTCATCGTCAAAAGCGTTGGCGAAACTCCACAAAAGCGCGTCGTCAAAATCTTCTTCGCGCACATCTTGCAAAGGAATATTTTCATAGACGAGCGGGCGAATTTCATTGAGCCAAATAGACAGTTCTTCGCGGGCGACTTCCCTTTTTTCCGAACCGAAACGCAGATAAAATCTGCCTTCGCGCGTTCGATACGGACGGCGTTTGCCTTCGATGTCGAGAACGACGATTCTTCTGGCATTGTCGAAAGAAACGCAGTCGAGCAGCGGCAGAATCGGCGGATAAATTTCTTCGCGGCAGATTCGCGCGAGTTCCGCCTGCACATCTTCGGCATCTCTGACACCTTCGATCCGCAACTGATCGGTTACGCCGAAAACCATCGTGCCGCCGTCCGTGTTGGCGAGCGCGACGATTCCTTTGGCGATTTTGTCGGAATTTGAAAGTTTTACTTTGAGTTCGAGATAAGTGTCTTCGCCGCCGCGAATTAATCGCAGAAGTTCCGTCCGCGAAGTTTGAGGCGCGGGCTGATTTGTAATGTATTCCTGGAAAGATCGGTCGTTTGACGATTCAAACCGTTGGCTGTTGCGAAATTTTCTTCGTGGCATCCGTTTCGGCGTGGTAATTTTTGTCAAGACGGAACACGCGTTTTTTCCGCCCGAATGCGCGATAAAAAACGCATTGCTGGAATTTTCAACCATCTCTATTACAACATTTCACTGCAAAAAAGTAAAAGGTTTGAAAATTACAAAGGCAGTTGTTTGACGACGTTTTCCCATTCGCGCGATTCGCTGCACAAAATTATCATCTCTAATTCATTTATCGCCTGACCAATCGGCATTTGACGCGGGACGATAATGACACCGGAAATTTTCCCGCCGGAATTTAATAAGTCGGCAGCGTGGCGCGGCATTGTGCGGCGGTCGTGAGTCAGCAAAATTCTATCGGCAATCAAAGCCTGGTTGAGAAGTTCCGGGTCGGGAATTTCGCTTAATCCGAGTTCTAAAGCGGTTACAAAATCAAACGCCGGAATGCGGCGGATAATGCCGCGCAAAATATCGTGGTCAAAATCTTGATCTATTAAAACTTTCAGCATCAGAAACTATTTTTATTTTCCCAACGCTTAGAAATTCTGTTTCTTAATTCCGCAATTTTTGATTGGTGCTGAGGATTCGATTCGATTTCTTGTTGAAGTTGGTCAGCTTCCGTTTCCTGTTTTTGCAGATACTTTTCAACTTCCGACTTATTATTGAGAAAGTATGAAATCGCGCCGTAAACATCAGCTAATTCCAGACTCGGAAATTTCTGTACAATCTGCTCGGCAGACGCGCCGAGTTTGAAATGATTAACGACTGAATCCAGGCTCACGCGCGAATTTGCAATAATTATAGTTCCTTCCTCATTTTTTTGAAGCAGCGATATTTTTGTCGTTTCAAGAACAGTCATAACTTCAAAATTATAGCATACGGACATATTCGCCTGAATTCTAACTGCAAAAAAGTAAAAGAAAGTGTAAAATATCAAATCTGATTTGCGATTTATCGTTTTTTTTCGCAAACTTATCTCGTTCAATCTAAAAAGTTAAATTAGTGGAAACCGAAGTTATTACAGCATACGTCGGTCTTGGCTCGAATATGGGCGACAGAGCCGGCAATCTTTTGCTTGCCGTGCGCGGTTTAATGGAGGCGAGTTTTACCGTTTTCAAACTTTCCGCCGTTTATGAAACCGCGCCGGTCGGCGTGGAAAATCACGAGCCGTATTTGAATATGGCGGCGGAAATCAGGGTTTCCGGCGTTTCGCCTTCGCAAATGATGGCGCGAATGCTCAGAATCGAATATCTGCTCGGTCGTCGTCAGAAAAATCTGAAAAAACCGCGCACGGTTGATCTCGATCTGCTGATTTTCGGCGATGTCGAATCCGAAACGGAATTTTTGATTCTGCCGCATCCGCGTCTGCACAAACGCCGCTTTGTTTTAACGCCGCTGGCAGAAATCGCGCCGCATCTGGTTCATCCGGTTTGGTCTAAAACCATTCAGGAATTATTGGAAAATGTTGAAGACGATTCGGAAGTAACCCGCTGGAATCCTAATCGAAAGAGTCTGGGAAGTCTGGAAAGTCTGGAAAGTCAAAAAAGATTTACTTCCTAGACTTCCCAGACTTCCCAGACTAAAAACTATGGCATATTTAAAACCCGACAAACCCGAAAAAGTTTATGTTCCCGCGTTAAAGGCGGCAAAAGAGAAGGGCGAAAAACTTACCTGTCTGACGGCTTATGATTATCCGACGGCGCGCATCGTTGACGAAGCCGGCGTTGATATTATTTTGGTCGGCGACAGTATCGGCAATGTGATTCACGGTTACGGAAACACGATTCCCGTAACTTTGGACGAAATTTTATCCGCTCTGAAAGCGGTCAAACGCGGTGCCAGCCGCGCGCTGCTGATTGCGGATTTGCCGTACGGAACTTATCACATCAACGCCGACGAAAGCGTACGAAATGCTCTTAAATTGATGAAAGAAGGCGGCGCGGAAGCCGTAAAATTAGAAGGCGGGCGCAACCGCGTGAAACTCGTCAAACGATTGGTGGACGAAGAAATTCCCGTGATGGGACACATCGGTTTAACACCGCAATCGGTTCATAAACTCGGCGGCTACGCGGTTCAGGGCAAAACTTCCGAAGACGCGCGGCGTTTGATTGAAGATTCAAAAATGCTCGAAGAAGCGGGCGCGTTTGCCCTCGTTTTGGAACTTGTTCCGCGTGAAATTGCCAAAATTATCACCGAAACCGTTTCGATTCCGACGGTCGGAATCGGCGCGGGAGCCGACTGCGACATTCAGGTTTTGGTGACGCACGATATGATCGGAATGAGTTTCGGCAGACTTCCGCGTTTTGTGCGTCCATACGCCAACATTCGTGAAGTGATGACTGAAGCGATCACAAATTGGATGGAAGATGTCAAAAACGAAAATTATCCGAGCAGCAAAGAATCTTACGGTTTGCCGAAGGATGTTGAAATTGACGACCTAAAAAATTAATTTAAAGCATAAAAAACGATCATCGCCGCAAAAGAGCAAATTTCAATTATTGAGATTTTGGTAAAGATGAATGATTACAGCGATACAAAACCGACTGTTATGAAATTCGGAGGAACGAGCGTTCAGGACGCGGAAGCGTTCGCGCGTGTCGCTTCGATTGTTTCGGGCGAACGCGAAAACTCGCCGGTCGTCGTTACGTCGGCGATGTCAAAATTTACCGATGCGCTTTTAGATGCTTTTGAAATTGCCAAAGAAGGTGATTTTGAAACGGCATTTGAAAACTTGCAGCCGCATTTTCAGCGTCATACAAAAGTTGCGGAAAAGTTGACGAATGAGCATCAGCAAAAATCTTTTCAAACCGAACTCGATTTTGCAAAAAAAGAACTGAACGATTTGCTGATGCGAGCTTCGCGGCGCAGTTTGCCGCTTTCGATGTTGAAAGACGCGGTTGTTTCTTACGGCGAACAGCTTTCGTCGCGTCTTCTGGCAGATGTTTTGAGCGCGAAAAACTTGAACGCGCGACAAATGGACGCGCGGCGTTTGATCGTAACCGATGATGAATACGGCGCGGCGCATCCGATTTGGGACGAAACGGAAAAACTCATTCGGTTAGAATTGCAATCGTCAATAGAATCAGGCGAAATTCCGGTTCTGGGCGGATTTATCGCGGCGAGTCGCGGCGGCGAAACGACCGTTTTGGGGCGCGGCGGTTCTGATTATTCGGCGGCACTCGTCGGCGCGGCTCTGCGGGCGCGTGAAATTCAGATTTGGACGGACGTAACCGGCGTTTTAACCTGCGATCCGCGCATTTGTTCGGAAGCGCGCACGCTGAAAACGCTGTCTTATGAAGAAGCCGCGGAACTCGCTTATTTCGGAGCGAAAGTTTTGCATCCGAAGACGATAAAACCGGCGGTTGATTACAAAATTCCGGTGCGCGTCTGCAATTCGCATCAGCCGGACGAAAAAGGCACGATGATTTTGGCTGAAACGGAAGTCGTTCCGAACACGATAAAATCAATCGCGCACAAAACCGGCATTACGATTTTGCGTATTTCTTCGGCGCGAATGCTCGGCGCGTTCGGTTTTATGAGCGCGCTTTTCCAGATATTTGAACGATACAGAGTTGTCATTGACGTGATTTCAACTTCGGAAGTTTCCGTCGCTTTGACTTTAGATAATACCGATTCGCTCGAAGAAGTCGTCGGAGAATTAAAAAGGCTCGGCGATGTTGAAGTTGAGAGTGAAAACGCCGTCGTCTGCGTTGTCGGCGAAGGTCTGCGCGATTCGTCCGGTCTCGCCGCGCAAATTTTTTCGACCATCGAAGATATTCCGATTTCCCTCATTTCGCACGGTGCTTCGAGCGTCAATATCACATTTGTTATCAAAGAAAATAAGGTCAACGAAGCGATCAAAAGACTGCATTCGGAATTTTTCAGATAAATTAATGGAAAATTATGAGAATCAAGATGAGAAAAAGGAATTGCCAAATGAAAAAAATCGTAACTATAATTTTATTTCTGACTGCGCTGCCAAATCTGTCAGCAGGACAAAATATGAGCAAAACACAGATGCCCGATCAAACGAAGAAAGACGTAGTTTCAACCCGCGAAATGGACAGAATTAACTGGATGGAATTTAAAGATGTCGTGCCGTCAAAAATCCAGACTGTTTTGCTTCCGACCGGAACGCTCGAACCGCACGGCGTGATTAACAACGGCGCGGACAATACGGCACCGATGGCGATTGCTCAGACAATCGCGCAGCGCGTCAACGGAATGATCGCGCCGACGCTGCCGTATGGAATTACGGGCAGTATGCAGGCGTATCCGGGCGCGTTTCAGATCACCGAAGACGCATATCGCCCGTTTGTCAAACAGATTTTAGAAGGTTTGGCGAAAAACGGATTTAAAAACATCATCATATTAAACGGACACGGCGGCGGACAAACGGCGGTTCTGCAATCGGTCGCGGCGCAAGTCGCAAATGAGCAAAAGGTGCGAACTCTGGTGATAAATTGGTGGTCGTTCGCCTCCGACGAAACAAAAGAAGTTTTCGGCGAAGACGGCGGACACGCCGGGTTAAATGAAACCGCTTTTATTCAGGCGGTTGATTCGACGCTGGTTCATCCCGAAAAATATAAGGCAGATATGGCGACGGCTTATCCGGCTGCCGGAACGTGGTCGGCAACGCCCTTTCCGTCTTCCATCGGTCTTTATCAAAAAGGACAAGGTTATCCGAAATTTGATCAGAAAAAAGCGGACGAATATTTTGTCAAAGTTACCGATAAAGTCGCAAATCTCGTCAATGAAGTTGTTCGCAAATGGAATTTGGCAGGACTTTGAAAGTGAAAAGGTGAAAAAGTTTGAAAGTGGATGAGTAAAAGATATTTTAACTGTTCAAATGCAGCTATTGAACTTTTTAATTATCTTTTCCAATAATTTTTAATCTTCACATCAAGCATCGGAAACGGCACATATTCGACTTGTCTGCCGGATTCGCGCAGTTTTTCGACCATTCTTACCGCGCCGTCGGCATTTCGCGTGTGAACTATAACGGTGGCGGCGCGATTCAGTTCTTTATTTTCGTAGAGCCACTCGGCAATCGCGTAACCGGTGCTTCCGAAATCGTCGTGATCGTTTGATTCGTAATGATGCGGCAGCAAATCGTGGTCGAGAAAAATCGCGTCATACGCGTATTTAGACAAAAGTTCTTTGGCTTCCTCGACCGTTTCGGCGATGTCCAGTTCGTCGCCTTCAAATCTTTTGATAAACCAGCGATGACGGCGGGTATCATCATCAAGTAAAAAAATCGAAATCGGACTGCGCTCGGCTTTCAAATCGGCTAAACCGAGTTTTATCAACACACTGCGTAAGATACTCATAATTAATACTTCTCACAATTCAAATTTAATATAGCACACGATAAGAGAGTGAAACATTTGGCAGAGAAAATTTTTAGACTTTGTGTAAATTTTCTGTTAAATCATAAGTCCTGTGTTTTCATAAACTTCACTTTTCGGGCTTTTTGCGATTTTATATAAGTCTGATTTTTATTGGACTTTAAATACTAAATTAAAACTTGAAATCATTTGTTTCGGTGTTATAATTCAAAACTACTTCTGAACTATTTGAAGACAAATTCCCGACAAAATAACATTTACCGGAATACGAAATTGGATTAATTTTCCCGAATGCCGCAAGAAACAGCAAAAATTTATCCGCTCTTTGCCGTGCCGAATCCTGAACAGGACGCGCCTGAGCGCGAATTTTTCGACGCGCCGGAAATCGGCGACGAGCCGGAAGTTTGTCCGCTCTGTTACGGTTCGGGAATGGAGGTCGTCGCCGGAAAAGGCGCGCGGGCGTGTAAATGCCGCAAACAAAAATCGCAGTCGAACCTGATTGACAAAGCGCGGATTCCGAAACGCTATACCGATTGCCATTTTCACAGCTACCGCGCGATGAATCCGACACAGGAACGCGCTTTTCGTTTCGCGTCACGTTTGGCAATGGATTATCCGGCGGTTGAACGCGGTTTGCTTTTTATGGGAACGGTCGGTGTCGGCAAAACGCATCTGGCGGTTTCGATTTTAAAGGGTTTGACCGAACGCGGTTTTTCCTGTCTTTTCTACGAATTCGGCGCGCTGTTAAAGGAAATTCAAGGTTCGTACAATACCATTTCGCAAACTTCCGAATTAAAAGTTCTCGCGCCCGTCTTTGATGCCGAAGTTCTCGTTTTGGACGAAATCGGCGCGTCAAAACCGACCGATTGGGTGCGCGATACGATGGCGCACATTATCAACACTCGCTACAATGACAAAAAGCTCACGATTTTCACGACAAATTATCTCGACGAAAGAAAAATGGAACGCGATGAAACGTTGGAAGACAGAATCGGCGTTCGTCTGCGTTCGCGCCTGTTTGAAATGAGCAAAACCGTTACTCTCAGCGGCGAAGATTTTCGCCGCACATTCGATCACGTTACACCGATCAAGAAAAATCCCAGATAATCAAAAACTAAAAAATTATCGTCAAGAAAGAAATCTCATCAAATATCTGCGTTCTCTTTCAACGGAGAAATTTTTCTTCGTCCAAATCAACTGTTCAATAATTCTATTTTTTAAATTCCGTCCGGCGGCGCATTTCCGCCATTATTTCTTCATCGCTCATCGCTGAAATTTGCGGCGGCGGCGCGTTCATCGTAGTTGGATTGATAAGTTTTTGCTCCCTTTCCAAACGATCTTCTTCTTCAGCTTCGCGGATTCCTTCCTTAAACGCTTTGCGCGTTTGACCGAGCGATTTTGCCAGTTGCGGCAAGCGGCTCGCGCCGAAAAGTAAAAACAAAACGGCGACGATTAAAAAAATTTCTGTTGTTCCAAGTCCCATAATTTTATCTCTCTATATAATATCTTTTGACGCTTAAATCAAATAAAAAGTTTGCGCGCCGGTTGATTTAAATAATACAGTTATTTTTACCAAATTTCATCTTTCTCAATGTAAGAAGCTTTTTGAAAAGTAAAATAAGAAAAAAAAGTCAAGAAATTAGACGCGGATTTTCGCTGATTCGGCGGATAAACGCCGATTTTTAAATTAATCGCATTTATTCCCTATGTATCCGCGTTTATCCACGTCTAATTTCCGAGTTTGAACACAGCTTCTAAGTTATACCAAAACTATTTTAATCAATTCGCCAAGTCAGAACTGGATATATTTATTTGGTAGTAGAAAATTTTTGCTTATTTTCTCCTCAATATTTATTAGTTTTGCATTTTGTCCCTGAATTTATCCGTCGCGTCAACCAATGCGGAAGTGATACCTTTTTCCGAAATTGAATGTCCGGCATCGGGAATAATCTGTAAATCGGCTTCGGGAAACGCTTTGTGCAATTCCCACGCGCTGACCGACGGACACACGACATCGTAACGACCCTGCACGATGACGGTTGGGATGTGGCGAATTTTATCAATGTTTTCGATCAGATAATCTTCCGTCGGAAAAAATGAGTTGTTCATAAAGTAATGGCATTCAATTTTTGCCAGAGCCAACGCTTCTTCTTCGCCTTCCCAATGTTCCATTAAACCTTTGTCGGGAAAGAGTTTAGAAGTCGAACCTTCCCAAACGCTCCACGCCCGCGCCGCTGAAAGCTGCGCTTTTCGGTCGTCGCCGGTCAGACGATTGTAATACGCCGTCATAAAATCATTGCGCTCGTTTTCGGGAATTTCATCGCGGTAGCGTTCCCAAAAATCGGGAAAAATCTCGCTCGCGCCGTATTGATAAAACCACTGCAATTCCTTTCTGCGAGTCAGGAAAATACCGCGCAAAATCAAACCGAGAACTCTGTCGGGATGAGTTTCGGCGTAAGCCAGCGACAAAGTGCTGCCCCACGAACCGCCGAAGACATACCATTTGTCAATGCCGAACTTTTCCCGCAATGTTTCGATGTCATCAATCAAATCCCACGTCGTATTTTCACGCAATTCGGCGTGCGGCGTGGATTTGCCGGAACCGCGCTGGTCAAAAAGAATAATGTGATAGGCTTTCGGGTCAAAAAAACGACGATACATCGGAATTAAACCGCCGCCGGGTCCGCCGTGCAGAAAAACGACGGGAATTCCCTTTTCGTTTCCACAGCGTTCGTAGTAAATTTCGTGAATGTCGGAAACTTTTATTTTCCCCGTCTCAAACGGTTCGATTTCTGGATAAAGTGTTTTCATATTGCGAATGATACAAAACTAAACTTATTCGTTCAAATAATTTACCGCAAATCCCGGTTTTTTTTTGAAAAGTTTCTTCTGCTCGTGTAAAAATACACGCCTGTCGAACATTGATTTATTTTTATGAGTTTGTGCAAATTTTACTTTTTCAGCAGGTCATAGAATTACCGTTAGTTATTTTTGGCACTGTGATTGCGTTCAGGTATTTATTAACTGTCTTATGTATCAATTTTATACTGGCAGTCGGCAATTTAATTTATTGGAAGTATTATGGTTAAGAAAGTTCTCATCGTTGAAGATTATGAAGACACCCGCGAATTTATGAAATTTTTGTTGGAGAGTTACGGCTATCAGGTTATTGAAGCGGCGGATGGAATCGAAGCGGTTGACAGAGCGAAACATCAATGCCCGGACTTGATTTTAATGGACATTTCACTGCCGATTGTTGATGGTTTGACCGCCACGAGAACTATTAGAAAACTCAGCAGTAAATTGCAAATGCCGATTATTGCCATCACCGCATTCGGCAAAAATTACTACGATAAAGCGATGGAAGCCGGATGTAACGATTTGATAGACAAACCGATTGATTTCGACGTACTTGAACCGATTTTGAGCCGTTATCTCGCTTCCTAACTTTTTATTAAATTTGAACTTTTTGGAAAGCTGTTTAAAATTGAACGGCTTTTTTAATTGCACGAAACGAGATCGTAGTATTTCCAAATATTTGGATTTTCATCCAATTAAATTATTTTAAGTAAGTGGACAAAATAATTTTTGTAATGGAGCGCGGACACTCCTGTCCGCCAACCACACGCAGCGACGTGTGCGGCGTTAAAAACACCCGCGCAACGCCGACTTAGAGCAATATCGGCGGACAGGAGTGTCCGCGCTCCGGGACTTCAGTAAATTGAAAATTCATTATTTTCGGACTACCCCGCAGCAAGCTGACGGGGCATTCGCCCGAAAATTAGTCGGTCAAAGCACCGACTACCACGAATTTTTTAAGAACCAAGAGTTACGCCCTTTCAGGGCTGAAAAGGAAACCCACGCTGCAAGCAGACGGGGAATTCTTTTCGATTAAAATTATTTTGTCCACTTATTTATGAAATTTTAAGTTTTATAATAAAAAATTGTTTAATATCGTTTTATGAAAGCACTGAGGTTTGAGAATGAAAGACTAAAACTTACAGAAATCGGAAAACCGAATCAACCGAACGAAGCGATTGTGCGGGTTTTGAAGGCACAATCGGACACGAATTCGTCGGCGTGGTTGAAGCATCAGAAGCCGCGCCGCACGAAAAGATGTGATGAAAGTTATATTGTCGGTGTCTGATTAACGGCGCAATAATTTCGCTTAAAATTCAATCCATTCGGTCGGTTCGCGGTGATATGAAATTGTTATCCGCGTTTCGGCTTTGAAAAGCGGGGCGCGCATTTGCAACGCGGTTTGCGCCATCAGTCGGGCGAGATGCGGTTCGTTCGCGCGCTGTGAAAGATGGGCTAAAACGATGTTTCGCGCCGCGCCGTCGAAATCTTCGGTCAGCCAGTCGGACAAATCTTCATTCGACAAATGTCCGGTGCGCGACATAATGCGCTGTTTCAATTCCCAACTGTAAATCGGACAGGTTTTCAGCATATCGCGGCAGTGATTCGATTCGATGATGATGCCGTCGCAGCCGCGCAATTTTTCTTTAACGAGCGTCGTCAAATAACCCAAATCCATCACGGTCGCCAATTTTACGCCGTTGTTTCTGGCGACAAAACCGAAATTATCAGCCGCGTCGTGCGGCACACTGAACGGCTCAAAATCAATATCGCCGATGCGAAAATCTCTGCTCGATTCGATTTCGACGGCACGATTTTTCAGAACATCGGCACGTTTTTGCGGTTCGTTGTTTGATTTGTTCGCTTTTTCCCGCAGATACGCTTCTTGCGTCGCGCCCGACATAAAAACGGGACAATTGACGGTGTTCATCAAAACGCGCAAACCGGCGGAGTGGTCGCTGTGTTCGTGCGTAATCAAAACCGCGTCCAAATCGTTGAAATTTACGCCGACCAGCATCAAACGGCGCAAAGTTTCCTTCGCGCTCAATCCGGCATCAACCAAAATTTTTGTTTTTTCGGTGCAGATTAAAACGGAATTTCCCGTCGAACCGCTGCCGAGAACGGTAAATTTCATCTTTTTTCAACTCAAATTCGACCGATAACCGACATCAAACGTCCGGTTTTGCCGTATAATTTTTTCTCGCGGCGATAGGAAAAAAACAAATCGGTTCGTTCCATCGTGCAGAGCGGCGCGACGAAGATGTTTTCCGGCGCAACGCCGACGCTCGTTAATTGTTCCCGATTGGCAAGATGCAGATCAATCAGCGCGTGTCCGTCGCGGGTTTTTGAAAAAAGATTTCCGCCGCCAGGAAAATTTTCTTCAAAGGCGGAAATGACCTCCCGCCCGACTTCGTAATTTTTTCCGCTCGCCGCCGGACCAACCGCGCCGATCAAATCTTTCGGCTCGCTGCCATAATTTTCGCGCATCTTTTCAATCGCTTTTACGACAATCGAACCGACCGTGCCGCGCCAGCCGGCGTGAATCGCGGCGAACGCTCCGGTTTTTACATCGCCAAGCAAAACCGGCACGCAGTCGGCAGTTTTTACGCCTAATAAAACATTTCGCATATCGGAAACCAGCGCGTCCATTTTATAATTTCCGTCTTTCGCCTCTTCGATATTTTTGATCGCGCGAATTTCCGCGCCGTGGATTTGCCAGCACGAAGCCAATTGAAAATCACCGTCAAACAACTGCAAAAATCGCCGCCGATTTTCCGCGATATTTTCCTTTGAGTCTTCATCGTAACCGGCGAGATTCAAAGAGTTTTCGGGAAAATCGCTGACACCGCCGATTCGCGTCGAAAAGCCGTTGACAAACCCGTTTTCCTCCAGCGCGCGGCAGACGAGAATTTTTACGCCGTCTTTTTCGCGCCAGTAAAATCCCTTTTCTGCTAAAATCAATTCTTCAGCTTCCGCGCTTTGGAATCTGGAATCTGGAATCTGAAATTTACCCGTGATCGTTTCCATCGGAATAGACATAATCGAAGTTTACCGCATCCGCGAAACTCTCGCCAGAACGCCGCGTTTTGTCGAGCGCGTTTTCACGGAAAATGAGCGGGCTTACTGCGATGCAAAAAGAAACGCGGCGGCGCAGTCTTACGCCGCGCGTTTTGCCGCCAAAGAAGCGTTTCTAAAAGCGTTGAAAACCGGCTGGCGCGGAAAAATAACGTGGCACGACATCGAAATCGTCTCCGGCGAAAACGGCGTTCCGCATTTTGAAATAAGCGGCGAAGCCAAAAAGATTTTAGAAAATCTCGGCGCGAACGCCGTTCATCTTTCAATGTCGCACACGACCGAACACGCGATTGCTCAGGTTATATTTGAAAAGGTTTGAGTAACCTTTACTGATTGGTCACGCGCTCTCTTTCGGACGGGAAAACCGGACGATCAGCGGGCGCGTTGTCCGGCGACGAATGGAGATGAACCACTTTCCAATCCTTGCCGATTTTTTTATAAACCAGCGTCGTGCGTCCCGAAGCGGATTCTGATTTATCGTCGTAATCGCGCGTTTGTTTCCACAAAAAAGTGACCAGCGCGGCATCTTTTCCGAGCATCATCACGCGCACGTCGCTCTTGTCGAGTTTGACGTTTTTGATGCGCGGAAAGGTCGCTTCCCGATTTTTGCGGTTTTGTTCCCAACCGCGCGTGACCGTTCCGTTGTGATTAAAAAACAAAAGATCGGGCGAATTCCAGTAAGTATCGGTCGCTCCGTCAACATTTGAATTTTCGATGGCGCGAATTAAATCATCAAAAGCGTTTCGCACCGCTTTTTCGTCCGTCACGTCAACTCTGGTCGCTTTGATAACAGTCGTTTTCTGACCGAAAGCCGCGAACGTCAAAGTCAGAACCATAAAACCGATGATTGTCAATTTTTTCATTTCTAAAATTCCTTCAAAATCATTATTCTAAAAAGTTTATAATTAAAAAACTTAGTTGCAAAATCGCGGTGAAAGGTTTTGTTAAATAGATATTTTACCGAAACGACGGGAAAAACGCGGCGCGAAAATTTGATTGGCGAACAGGAAAATTTTCACTGTTTTTCGCCAAAAATTTTCCGTTTTTTGGCGAGAAGTTTCGCCGGATTGTTGATAATTATCGCGTTAATGCCAAAATCAATGTATTTCTCAACCACGTGCCGCTAATTTTTTTGCAGCAAAAATATCATTTTCGACCAGCCAATCGGTTCGTTAAGAGGAAATTTGTAATCGCCGACGATTTCAAAATGACGCTGCGAAATTTCCTTTACTTCTTCGACCGGATGAGTCTTAAATTTATACAAAATTTCCAAAACCGAACCGACAATCGAAGGTTTGACCGGAATCAAAACCAATTTTGCGTCCTTTTTCAAAACTCTGGCAAATTCCGTCAAACCTTCGTCGAGCGAAACATATTCCAAAACTCCGCAGGTGATAATCAAATCAAAGGTTTCATCGGCAAAGGGAAGCTGCAAAATATTTCCCTGAACCGGGCAAACAGCGGCTTCGTCAGTGTTCGCATCTTTGGCAAACTGTTCACGGGAGATTTCCAGCGAATTGAAAGATAAATCGAGCGCGACGGTTTTTTTCGGCTGAAAACCCGCCGCGTAAAAACCGAGCGTAACGATGCCCGTTCCGCTGCCCGCGTCCAAAACCAGCGATTCGGAATCAATATCAAGTTGTAATGATTGCAGATATTTGGCGACCGAATCACGATAACCGTTGATCTTCATCGCCAAATTGTGAACGTCGGCGATGCGGTCGTAAAAATTTTGAGTTTTGCTTTTCGATTTTTCGATTTTGTGAGCCATTGATCCGTGATTATTTTTCCGCCAAAAGTTTAACGATCATTTCTCTGATTTCTTCTTCGCGTGATGCGCTCGAACCTGTTTCAATGTAGCGAATAACGCCTTTTCGGTCAATTAAAACCGCCGTCGGAATTGATGACGCGCCGTAAATAATTTGGTTGGTGTTATCTTTGGCGACGACAAAATCAAAAGGCAGACGCTCGTTTTTTTTGAAAAGCTGCAAAAATTCTAATTCCTTCTGGTTATTGACTTTCGCGCCTTCCGCTTCGCCGAAATATCGCGTTACGCCCAAAATCTCCAGACCGTCTTTTTGAAACGACTGATTCCAGTCAATCAGCGACGGAAAAGCCGCCAGACACGGACCGCACCACGTCGCCCAAAAATCAATCAAAACCACTTTCCCGCGCAGACTTGCCAGCGTTTGCGGCTGACCGGGAAACCAACTGTCAATATCGGTCAGCTCCGGCGCGGCATCGCCGAGCAGCCGGTAATGTCTTTCGCGTTTTTTCAGCCGATTCAGCGCATCTTCCCGCACCGGCTCATTGGTAAAATCTTTCGTCGCCTGCAAAAGTGCCGCCGTATAAAATTGCAGCGCGAGCGGTTTGCGATCCGTTTCAATTAAATATTTGATATTTTCATTGACGGCGTAATAATAAAGGCTGCTCGATTCGACCGAAGCCGCCGTTTTCCGCAAATCATCGAGCGCGGTTTCGGCTTCCCGCCGCTTGCCGTCCGCCTTGTAAATTTCAAAAACCGTCATTCCCGAATCGAGCAGTTGATCGAGTGCTTTGGCGCGCGAAGACATCGTTTTGAAAGCCGTTTTTGTCGCCGAATACGCTTGTTCGGCGTGCGGCGCGGCTTTGGTGAAATCGTTTGCCGCCTGATAACCTTTCGCCAGTTCGCTTTCGATTTTGGCGCGTTCGTTCAATTTTACCGGCGCAATTTTCAAATAATCGGCGAGAATTTTTTCGGCTTCGTCGAAATTTTTCCGCCGCGCCGCGATGACGATGATGATCGAACGCGCCGTCTGCGCTTTTTCAACCGGCGGATTTTCGGACGCGAGAAATTTCTGAAAGGCTTCGGCGGCGTGATCTTCATTTTCCGCCAGCCAGTTCAGCATTCCGAGATGATAAAAATCTTCGCCCGCCGCGTCTTTCCGCGTTGAAACGGCAGTTGCGTATTTTGCCGCTAATTGTTTTTGTTCTAAAAGAGTTTGTTTGTAAAGAGCGTCGCTAAAAGGCTTTTTCTGCTGTTCGTATTCGGCAAACTTGTTTTTGGCGTAAGTGTTGGCTTCATTGAACATCTGTTCGGCGGTCAAATCATTGATCGCGCCGATTTCCGAATTTGTCGGCGGCGGAGCGTTCGGATCAACCCGCCGCGATTGTGCGAAAGCATTTATTGACAGAGATAAAAACAGCAGCGATAAAAAAAGTTTTCGCATAATTATAAATCTAAAAACCGCTCGATATTCACGACCGACCGCCGACTTTTATTGACGAAGCATCAAAACGACGCGGGCTGAAAACGTCAAAATAATTCGAGCTGATATTTTCGACAATTTTATCAGCCAAAATTTTCGCCGTCAGCGGCGCGAGCAAAATTCCGTTGCGGTAATGTGCCGTGGCGACGAAAAGATTTTCGATTTCGGGAATTTCGCCCAAAATCGGCAAACCGTCGGCGGCAAACGGGCGCAGTCCCGCCCAACTTTCGGCAATTTCCAAATTTACAAGATTAGGCGCGATTTCTAAAGCATTCGTTTGCAAAAAATTGATTCCGTTCGCCGTCAAACTTTTATCAAAACCGGCATCTTCGACCGTCGCGCCGACTAAAATTCGACCGTCCGAACGCGGCACCAAATAACCGCGCGGGCTGTAAATCACTTTTGTAAAAAGCCTTTTCGCCGTTCGATAACTCAGCATTTGTCCGCGAACCGGTTTGACTTTTATCGAAGACGGAGCGTTTTCGCCAAATTTGATGAGCGAAGTCCACGCGCCCGTTGTCAGAATTACAGTTTCGGCGTGAAAACTTTCATCTTCGCTTTTCGCGCCGACGATTTTGCCGTTTTCCGTCACCAGACTTTTAATTTCGACGTTTTCAACAATCTGAATTTGATTGATTTCACAATATTTTCGCAGAGCCGCCAGCAATTTTCGGTTTTCAACCTGCCAGTCGTTCGGAAAAAACAACGACTCGCGCACGTCGGGCGAAATAAACGCTTCGGCGCGGCGGGTTTCTTCCGCGCTCAGATATTCGATGTTTAATCCGGCTTTTTTCTGCCATTCGTATCGCCGCCGAATCTCCGCCGAATCATTTTCAGTAAATGCGGCGTAGAGCGTGCCGCTGCGGTCAAGTTCAATATCAACGCCGGTTTGAGCAAATAATTCATCGGAAAAATGCGGATACAAATCGCGGCTCGCGCGGCAAAAATCGAAAAAATCGTCGGTTTCATCAGCTTCAGATTGCGGCGCGAGCATTCCGGCGGCGGCGTTTGAGGATTCCATCCCGCACGACTGATTTTTTTCGAGAATTGTTATTTGCCGAATCCCTTTGAGTTTTAATTGACGCGCCAGAGTTAAACCGATGACACCGCCGCCGATTATTAAAATGTCCGTTGTTTGTCTGAAACTCATCAAAAATACTCTGCCCTGTGTTCATTAAATTGCCGTTATACTTTAAATTTTTTCGGCAGTTTCTGCCAGACTTCAAAATATTCGCGCTGTAATTCCGAAGTTTCCATCGCGTATGCGGTCGGGCGAATGATGTAGCGCGATTCGAACATAAACGCCATCGTTCCCGATAATTTTTGCGGTTTGAGTTCAGCATTCGAGGCTTTTTCAAACGCTTCCGCATCCGGTCCGTGCGCCGACATTTGATTGTGCAGACTTGCGCCGCCGGGAATGAAACCTTCTTCCTTCGCGTCGTATTGACCGAAACACAAGCCCATAAATTCCGACATAATATTGCGATGAAACCACGGCGGGCGAAACGTATTTTCCTGCACGAGCCAGCGGTCGGGAAAAATGACGAAATCGCAGTTCGCCGTGCCGATTTCCGGCGAAGGCGACGTTAAAACCGTGAAAATACTTGGATCGGGATGGTCAAATGAAATGCTTCCAATCGTATTAAACCGCCGCAAATCGTAACGATAAGGCGCGTAATTTCCGTGCCACGCGACGACATCAAGCGGCGAATGATCTATCCGGCAACTCCACAAATTGCCGCCGAATTTGGCGACTAATTCACAATCGCCGTCCACATCTTCATACCACGCGACCGGCGTTTCAAAATCGCGCGGATTCGCCAAACCGTTCGCGCCAATCGGACCCAAATCGGGCAGCCGAAACTGCTGTCCGTAATTTTCGCAAATATATCCGCGAGCCTCGCCGTCGGGCAGTTCGACGCGGAATTTCAGTCCGCGCGGAATGACGCAGATTTCGCCCGACTTGATTTCGATAATTCCCAATTCGGTCAAAAATCTGACGCGATTTTTCTCCGCCACGACGAGCATTTCGCCGTCGGCGTTGTAGAAAAATCTGTCGTTCATATTTTTGTTACAAGCGAAAATATGAACGCCGATTCCACCTTGCGCGAACAAATCGCCGTTTCCCGCAATGGTCGTCAAACCGTCAATAAAATCGGTTTCGGTTTCGGGCATCGGAAGCGGATTCCAGCGCAGTTGATTCGGCGTGGTTTCGAGCGCGTCAACCTTTGAAACGAGCAAATTATTATCAATCCGCGCAAACGGTTTATGCGTTACCGATGGGCGAATGCGATACGTCCAGGTTCTTTTATTGTAAGCTCTCGGCGCGGTAAAAGCCGTTCCCGAAAACTGTTCGGAGTAAAGTCCGAGCGGTGCTTTCTGCGGCGAATTTCGCCCGATTGGTAACGCGCCTTCAACCGTTTCGGTCGCAAATTCGTTGCCGAATCCGCTGTTATATTTAAATTGTTCTTCGCTTGTCGTCGGTGTCATCAGTTTTCAGTTTTCTTTTCGATTTGTCGGAGATAGGTTAAAATTCTGTCTGCGAGTTGAAACGAATCTTCCGTTAATTGCTCAATATATTTAATTTCCGAAATGTAATCAGCCTGAACTCTGAATCTGTGCAGTTCGCTTCCGAATTTACCAATAGCTTTGTTAGTTTGACCTGATTTTTGTTTAAATTGATTGCAAATTTGGATGTGCGAACCTTCGTATTGTCGAATCAAAAATCCTTCTTTTTCGAGAAAATTTCGCGCCTGCCAATAAACCGAATAATAAACGCGGCTAATTGCCGTGCGCTTTGCCGCTTCGTTTTCTTGTCCGCGAAGTTCTTCTGCTAAAATTTTGAAATCATTCCAATCAAACATATTCTAAACTGACGTTTAATTTACAGTTTGCCTTGTCCAAATTTTCAAGCCACCATTTTTGGTCAAACTCGTCCATCTTCGCCCGCGACGTTTTCGCATCATTTTTGGTTAAAACCAAAACAAAAATCTCTCTCGAAGAAGGCATTTCGGGTTCGACAAATAATTCAACCGCAAGTTTTGCATTCCTGCCGAAAAACTTTTTTAATTTGCCCGGAATCACTTTAAGCAGATCAAGCAAAAACAAATTCTCGCCCAAAAATTCCGCCACCTTTGACGGATTGCGAATTTCATATTCACGCGCCAGAACATTAATTTGCTCAAGCGTTTTCGCGTGAATTTCGCGGTCAATTAATTCCGCCACTTCGTTGATCGGCGCGATTTTTACCATTGATTTGTCGAGCGTTTGTGTTTGCATATTTTTATTTTGCCACGAACAAACACGAAAGAACACGAAAATAATTTTTTTTTATTTTACGAATATTTTGTGTCTTTTTCGTATTTGTTCGCGGCTAAAAATTTTTATAAATTTCCGCGCCGCCGTTGTTCTTCTTCAATCGAAACGAACAACGCCTTGAAATTTCCTTTGCCGAAGCCTTTGCAGCCTTTTCGTTGGAGAATTTCGTAGAAAACGGTCGGGCGGTCTTCGACGGGTTTGGTGAAGATTTGCAGAAGATAACCTTCGTCGTCGCGGTCAACCAGAAGTCCGAGTTCTTTCAAATCTTCGATGTTTTCGTCAATCGCGCCGACTCGCGTCGGAATGTCGTCGTAATATGTGTCGGGAACGCGCAGGAATTCTACGCCGTTCGCCTGTAAT
Source organism: Pyrinomonadaceae bacterium (assembly GCA_965218105.1). Lineage (GTDB taxonomy): Bacteria > Acidobacteriota > Blastocatellia > Pyrinomonadales > Pyrinomonadaceae. Next base: position 4,173,595 of record OZ244585.1, on the reverse strand, counting down.
TTTTTGACCGTCTCACCAATATCTTTGCACAACAGCGCGACGTGCTGCGCGCCCGCCGAGCCGTAAAAATCTATGTATTCCTGAATCTGCGATTTGCCGCCTTTGCCTTCCGCCGGTTCGTTGATCGGGAATTTGATGTTGTGTCCGCCGTCCGACATCACGATTGACATCAAGGACGAATATTCGGTCGAAATGTCTTTGTCGTCAAACGTGATGTAGCGCGTAAAGCCCATCACATCGCGGTAAAAATCGCACCATTCGCCCATTTTGCCGAGTTCGACATTGCCGACGATGTGGTCAACCAGCACGATCCCGACTTCATCGCCTTTGACTTCCTGCGGAACAAATCCGGGCAGAAACGCGCCCGAATAATTGTGTCCGTTATTGTTGTTATACGAAATAAGCGAATGAATCGTGTCGCCGTATGTGTGAATCGCGGCTTTGCGAACGCTTCCGTTTTCGTCCGTCCAATCGTGCGGTTCGATAAACGCCGTCGCGCCGCGCTTGATTGCTTCGTTAAACGCCTGATCCGCGTCTTCGACCAAAAACGCAATGTCGCGCACGCCGTCGCCGTGAACTTTAATATGTTCCGCCGCCGGATGTTCGGGCGTAAGCGGCGTGGTCAACAGAAAATTAACGCGATTCTGCCGCAAAACATAACTCGTCGTTTCCCGATTTCCCGTCTCCAATCCCGAATATGCCGCCCGCGAAAAGCCGAACGCCTTGCGGTAATAAAACTCCGCCTGCTTCGCGTTGCCGACGTAAAACTCGACGTGATGTATCTTTTTTAGTCCTAATGGATTTTTTTCGTCTGTCATAATTTCCTCTTTATTTTTTATTTTCTGAATGATTCTTAAAAGTTTCGTCCGATGCTGTGTAAACAATTCGATTTAGGTCGCCCGGTTTTTCATCCCCATAAGGTCCGGGATTTGTGTAAACCTCGATTTCCGCTTCGTGTTCGCGGATGGCGAGAATCGTTATTTGTGCTTTCTCCGCCAAACTCAAACCGTGGACACGCAAAAGGATTACGCCGTGAGATTGCAAACCAAATCGAAAAACCAACTCGCCGAAATCCGTGTCATAAGTCACAATCACCGCTCGTTCACTAACGGCAATTTGTAAAATCTTATCGTCCGCCGCGCCGATGTAATTTTCCCGAATGGACAGCACATCAAAATTTGCTACTCTTAAAGCCTCGATAAATTCGCGTTCGATGTTTTCGTCCGCCAAAATCTTCATACAGTCGCCGTCGGATAAACCGTTTCCAGGCTCAAAGATTTTCCGGCAAATTTAACGCAAGCCAAAACTTGTTCGCGCGACAAGTGCGGATACGACGATAATATCTCTTCGATGCTCGCGCCATTTCCGATTTTTTCCAAAATCAATTCAACTGTAATGCGCGTTCCTTTGATAACAGGCTTGCCAAACATTATTTTCTGATTAGATTCAATTAAATTACCCATAATTTTATTTTGACTCAAAAAACTGTCAGACAAATCAAAAGCGCACATTGAAAGCTGAATGTATCGCATAAATTTATTTGTCAAAACTTTCGATATATTCGCGCGTCGTCTCCTTCAAAAATTCGTAAGACGGAATGACATATAAGATCGGCTGCATATCAGAATAACTGTAATCGGTATTGATAACCCGTTCCAAATCAAACGCGCGCCGCTCGACTTTATCGGTGAAAGCGTGTTCGAGTTCGCCGAAAGATGACAGAAGTCCCGCGCCGAAAGCCTTTAATTCGCCGTCTTCTTCGACCAAACCGTATTCGACCGTGAACCAGTAAAGCCGTCCGAGTTCTTCTAATTGTTCGTCAGTGGCGATTTTTGCTCCTTCGCCGATGAAGCTGGAAAAATCGGCGAAATCGCGGCTTGTGAACATCGGAATATGTCCGATGGCTTCGTGAACGATGTCCGGTTCGGGCGTGTATTCGGGGCGCGATGCGTGGCGAATATATTGCGTGCAGAGCATCGTGCGGTATGACAGCCAGCTTAAAAAAGCGCGGGTTTCGACGAGTCCTTCAATCGGCGCGAGGCGGAAACCGGAAAGTTCGCCGAGCCGTTTGCTCAATTCCGAAAGCTGCGGAATGCGCCGGTTGCTGATGCCGAGTTTCTTTTTCGCTTCGAGATAAACTTTTGAAGCGTGTCTTTCCTGAACTTCTTCCAAATTTGAAGCGACGATTTGCCATATTTTTTGCTCTTCCGCCGTGTATTCAACGTCAACTATTTTGTGTTTCGGGTCTTCCCGAAATTGTTTGGAAAATCCGGCGATGTAATCGCGGCGGGTGCGGTATTTTTCATCGCTCGCGCCCGGATGATCGAGCGCGAGCTGATTGATCTTCTCAAACTCCATTTCTTCAAATTCAGGCAAATCATTTTTCGAGACTGCGCTGAAAACGGTTTCAGTTCCGGCGGTCATATTTTCTTCTAACATTGACTTTCTCCTTAATTTCTGGTCATTGGCTTTATAATCTATTGTAATGTATTTGATGCGGAATTAGAATTGAGGGGACATTTTTATCGTATATTTCATATAAATCATTGCGAATAAATCGTTCAGACACAAGATTTGAATGATTTATCCGCACTTTCGTAATATTTGTTGGTAGGGCAAACAAAAGAAATATATTTCTTCTTCTGCAACACTCCAACCGCCGAAAAGTTAAAATCTGATGACGGCATCCGGTCCGCCTTCGACGTGAACCGTATCAACGAAACGAATGCTTTTGCTGTCGGTCGTCATTACTACCGAATGCGTTCGTTTGCCCGCGCCGAAAAACCGCACGCCGCGCAGCAAAGAGCCGTCGGTTACGCCGGTCGCCGCGAAGATTATTTTCTTTCCGGGCGCTAAATCGTTCGTGTCGTAAATTTTATCCGGGTCGCTGATGCCCATCGAATTCAGACGTTCCATGAGTTTTTCAAAGGGCGGAACTTTTGATTTATCAACGCCGAGACGCGAAGCGTCAAAGACGAGTTTGGCTTGAATTTCACCGTTCAGACATTTCATCGCCGCCGCCGTAATAACGCCTTCGGGCGCGCCGCCGATGCCCATTACGGCGTGAATATTTGTTCCGGCGACCGCCGCCGAGATTCCCGCCGACAAATCACCGTCGGAAATCAGACGAATTCGCGCGCCCGTTTCGCGCACGTCGGCGATTAATTGTTTGTGGCGCGGACGATCCAGCGTCATCACCGTCAAATCGTCAATGTCGCGCCCCAAACGCCGCGCGATATTTTTTAGGTTGTCTTTGACCGGCGCGTCAATATCAACCGCGCCTTTGCAGCTCGGACCGACGACGATTTTGTCCATATAAATGTCGGGCGCGTTCAGCAGTCCGCCGCGTTCCGCCGCCGCTAGAACGGCAATCGCGTTGTTCGCGCCGAGAGCGCACAGATTCGTTCCTTCGAGCGGATCAACCGCGATGTCAATTTCGGGAAATTCGGAACGCGTTTCTTCCGAATAATCTCTGCCGCCGACTTCTTCGCCGATATAGAGCATCGGAGCTTCGTCGCGTTCGCCTTCGCCGATGACGATTCTGCCGCGCATCGGCACGCTGTCCATCACCTGCCGCATCGCTTCGACGGCGACGTGATCCGAATGTTTCCGGTCGCCCTGTCCCATCGTTCGCGCCGACTCAATCGCCGCCGCTTCGCACACGCGCAAAAAATCCAATGCCAGTTCCCGTTCCGCTTTCAAATTTTTCATTTTTTATTTTGTCCTTTGCTAATTTCTGCTTATAGGTTTATATCAAAGATTAAAACAAAGGACAAAGGATACGCGAACAATGGACTAATTTTCACACTTGTCTTACCTGATTTGACAAGTTATGCTTTTGAGTATCATATTTTTATTTTATTATTTTTTACTTTTAAGGAGATTTTTAAGAAATGACATACATCGTAACCGACCCCTGCATCGAATGTAAATATACCGACTGCGCGGCGGTTTGTCCTGTCGAAGCGTTTCACGAACTGCCTGATATGTTGCTGATTAACCCGGATGCCTGCATTGACTGTGATGCCTGTCTGCCGGAATGCCCGGTTGAAGCCATTTTTTCGGATATGTCAATCCCGGAAGAATATATGGGCTGGCTGGAGAAAAATGCCGACGCTGAAAATTATCCGATTATCAGCACGAAAGTTCCTGCCTTGATGGGCGCGGGATGTTCGGGTCCGCCGGAATAATTGATACGGGTTTTGAAAAAAAAGGCTGAAGGTTAATTTAACCTTCAGCCTTTTTTAGTGTCCGGCATTTTTCGATTTCGATTTTCAAACTTTTTTAGAGGTCGTCGTCATCGTCGTCCGCGACTAACTCTAATTCGTCTTCGTCAAAGATTTCATCTTCTTCGATTTCGATTTCGTCTTCCATATCTTCAACCTCATCGAGATCATCTGCTTCAACGCCCGGAACATCTCTCGGCGCGGGCAAATCCATTCCGCCGGTCGTCAAAGGAAATTCGTCGAACTCCTCTTCCTGTTTTTGATTGACGGTCGGATCATAGTCAATCTTGACGTTGCGGTAATATTTCATTCCCGTTCCCGCCGGAATCAATCGTCCCATAATGACGTTTTCTTTCAAACCGCGCAGATAATCCACGCGACCGGAAATCGCCGCTTCGGTTAAAACGCGGGTTGTTTCCTGGAAACTCGCCGCCGAAATGAACGAATCGGTCGAGAGCGAAGCCTTCGTAATGCCGAGCAATAAAGGTTCGGCAACCGAAGCGTTTCCGCCGTCTTCGCGCACACGACGATTTTCATCTTCGTAGCGGAAGCGGTCAACTTGTTCTTCCAAAAGGAAATCAGTATCGCCGACATCTTTAATTTTAACCCAGCGAAGCATCTGACGAACGATACATTCGATGTGTTTATCGTTGATATTCACGCCCTGCAAACGATAAACTTCCTGAATTTCGTTGACGATGTATTCCTGCAACGCTTCCGTTCCGAGAACGCGCAGAATATCGTGCGGATTCAAAGGTCCGTCCATTAACGGTTCGCCCGCGCGAACACGGTCGTCTTCCTGAACGTTAATGTGCGTTCCGCGCGGAATGTCGTATTCGCGCTCTGCGCCGTCGTCGCCGATGATGATGAGCTTGCGTTTACCTTTGGAAATTCCGCCGAATTTGACCGTTCCGTTAATTTCCGACATAACCGCCGTCTCCCCAGGACGACGCGCTTCAAACAATTCGACGACGCGCGGCAAACCGCCCACGATGTCTTTTGTTTTCGTCGTTTCACGCGGAATTTTTGCGATAATATCGCCGGCTTCGACTTCCTGACCGTCAATCGCCAGAAGGTTGGCGCGAATCGGCATCTGGTAAGTTTTCAGAACTTTGTTGCCGCTGCGGATTTCCAGACGCGGCTGATGTTTTTCATCCGAATCTTTGACCACGAGGCGCGTTTGTCCCGTAACTTTATCAATGTCCTCCTCAATCGTTTTGCCTTCCTTCAAATCCTGAAATTTCACAGTTCCCGAAACTTCCGTCAAAATGGCGAACGTAAACGGATCCCAAGTCGCCAACATATCGTCTTCCTTAACCTGCTGTCCGTCTTTGACGTGCAGATGCGCTCCGTAAACGATTTGATACCGCGCGACTTCGCGTCCGCGTTCATCAAGCAGCGCGAGTTCCGATTGGCGTTTCATCGAAATAAGTTCACCGGCGCGATTGGTAATCACCTTCATATCGCCGAGATATTTCACCGTTCCGTCCATCGCCGCCGCGTGTTTGGTTTCCTGTTCGAGCCGCGCCGTTCCGCCGACGTGGAACGTTCTCATCGTCAACTGCGTTCCCGGTTCGCCGATTGATTGGGCGGCAATGACACCGACCGCTTCGCCGATTTCCACCGTGTTTCCCGTCGCCAAGTTGCGTCCGTAACATTTAACACAGATTCCGCGCCGTGATTCACACGTCAGCGGCGAACGAATGCGGACTTTCTGCAAGCCTGAAAGCTGCACCTCGGCGGCGAGAACTTCATTAATTTCCTGATTGGCTTCAACAATAATATTGCTGTCAACCGGATCAATAATATCGTCGAGCGCAGTGCAGCCGACGATTCGGTCTCGCAGCGATTCGACTTCTTCACCGTTGCGAATAATCGCTTCCGCCCAAATTCCGCGCAGTGTTCCGCAATCCGGTTCGGAAACGATCACATCCTGCGCCACGTCAACCAAACGCCGCGTCAAATAGCCGGAGTCGGCGGTTTTCAGTGCCGTATCAGCCAAACCTTTACGCGCGCCGTGCGTTGAAATAAAGTATTGCAACACGTTTAAGCCTTCACGGAAATTGGCGACAATCGGCGTTTCGATGATCTCCCCGGAAGGTTTCGCCATCAAACCGCGCATTCCGGCAAGCTGCCGAATCTGCGCTTCCGAACCGCGCGCTCCCGAATCCGCCATAATCAAAATCGGGTTGAGTTCGCGGCGGGCATCTTCTCTCGTGTGCATCGCTTTGAACATTTCCTTCGCCACGCGGTCGGTTACTTCCGACCAAATCGCCGTTACTTTGTTGACGCGCTCCATATTCGTCATCGTCGCGTCTTCGTATTGCTTTTGCAGCTTGTCAACTTCTTCACGCGCATCTTCGATGATTTGCGGTTTCGACGGCGGCGTAACCATATCGTCAATACCGATGGAAATTCCCGATTTCGTCGCGTATAAAAAGCCCATCGCCTTCATATCGTCAAGCAATGCGACGGTTTGTTCGTGTCCGAGTTTCAAATGACAAAACGTCACCAGCGACTGCAAACCTTTTTTCTTCAATGTTCCGTTGACAAACGGCAAACCGTCGCGCGTCAGACGTTCATTGAAAATCACGCGCCCGACCGTCGTGCTGATAATGGTGTCAATATCGCTGCGAATACTCGCCCGCATCACGTCCTGCGGACTGTGTTCTTTTTCCAGATCAATCAAATCGCCCTTCCAGCGAATTTTGATTTTGCTTTGCGTCGCCACGGCTTTCGCGTCGAGCGCGAGCAGCACGTCGTCAATCGAGTTGAAAACTTTGCCTTCGCCTTTCAAACCGTCCTGCGCCAGCGTCAAATAATAACAGCCTAAAACGATGTCCTGCGAAGGAACTGTAATCGGCTGTCCCGATGCCGGAGAAAGCAAATTGTTCGACGCGAGCATCAAAACCGTCGCTTCGATCTGCGCTTCGGCGGAAAGCGGAATGTGAACCGCCATCTGGTCGCCGTCAAAGTCGGCGTTGAACGCCGTGCAGACGAGCGGATGAATTTTAATCGCTTTGCCTTCGACCAGGACCGGCTCGAACGCCTGAATTCCCAAACGGTGAAGCGTCGGCGCGCGGTTGAGCAGAACCGGATGTTCGCGGATGACTTCTTCCAAAATATCCCAAACAATCGGCTCCTGCCGTTCGACCATTTCACGCGCCTGTTTAATCGTCGCGGCGTGATTGTCTTTTTCTAATTTGTTGTAAATAAACGGCTTGAAAAGTTCCAAAGCCATTTTCTTCGGCAAACCGCACTGATGTAATTTCAATTCCGGTCCGACGACGATCACCGAACGTCCCGAATAATCAACGCGTTTTCCGAGCAGATTCTGACGGAAACGTCCCTGCTTTCCTTTAAGCGTTCCCGACAAAGATTTAAGCGGACGATTATTCGCGCCGCGCAGAACTCTGCCGCGTCTGCCGTTATCGAACAGCGCGTCAACCGCTTCCTGAAGCATTCGTTTTTCGTTGCGAACGATAACTTCGGGAGCGCGCAGTTCCATCAATTTTTTCAAACGATTGTTGCGGTTAATCACGCGGCGATACAAATCGTTCAAATCCGAAGTCGCAAAACGTCCGCCGTCGAGCGGCACGAGCGGGCGAAGTTCCGGCGGAATGACCGGAATCACGTCTAAAATCATCCATTCGGGTTTGTTGCCCGATTTCAAAAATGAATTGGAAACCTTCAAACGTTTGGAGTATTTCAGTTTTTTCTGCTGTGAATTTTCCTCGCGCATTTTCTGGCGCAGTTCTTCGACGAGTTCGGGAATGTCAATTTTCATCAACAAATCCTTAATCGCTTCCGCGCCCATTTTCGCCACAAACTGATGCGGATATTCCTGCATCAACTCCCGAAATCGTTCGTCCGTCAGCAAATCTTTTTCCTTGAGTTCCGGCACATCGCCCGGATCAACGACGATATACAGTTCAAAGTAAAGGATTTTTTCAAGATCGCGCAAAGTTATGTCGAGCAGATGCCCGATGCGGGACGGCAGACCTTTAAAAAACCAGACGTGCGAACACGGGCTTGCCAAATCAACGTGACCTAATCTTTCGCGCCGCACCTTTGACTGCGTAACTTCCACGCCGCATTTATCGCAGATTACGCCGCGATGCTTCATTCTTTTATATTTTCCGCACAGACATTCCCAATCCGACACGGGACCGAAAATGCGGGCGCAGAAAAGCCCGTCGCGTTCCGGCTTAAACGTGCGGTAGTTGATGGTTTCCGGCTTCGTAACTTCGCCGTGCGACCACGATTTTATTTTTTCCGGCGAGGCAAGACTAATGCGAATCGCCTCAAAATTCGGGGTTAATTGCGTTTTATTCTCGTTTTGAAATCTAAACATATTTTTTTTAAGTCCAATGTCCAATGTCCAATGCCCAAAGTCAAGTCGTTTTCTTCGACTTTAGACTTTGGACTTTTGGCTTTGGTCTGTTTTAATCTGCCCCAACAACTTCGCCGACACCTGACAATATTGCGTCCGGGTCAATTTCATCTTCGGTGATGAGTTCGACATCCAGACACAGCGATTGCAGTTCGCGCACTAAAACATTAAACGATTCGGGAATTCCCGGCTGAAAATCGGAATCGCCTTTGACGATGGTTTCGTAGATTTTCGAACGTCCGGCAACGTCGTCTGATTTGCAGGTCAGCAGTTCCTGCAAAATATGCGCCGCGCCGTAGGCTTCGAGCGCCCAAACTTCCATTTCGCCGAACCGCTGTCCGCCGAATTGCGCTTTACCGCCCAAAGGCTGCTGCGTAATCAACGAATATGGTCCGATTGAGCGGGCGTGAATCTTATCATCCACCAAATGCGACAACTTGAGCATATAAATGTAACCGACGGTTACTTTTTGCTCGAACTGCTCGCCGGTCATTCCGTCGTAAAGCCGCGTTTTGCCCGACGGTCCGACCGAAGCCGGAATGCCGAGTTCGTCGTATTTCTCGTTGGCTTTGACGATATATTCCTTGATTTCCTTTTCGCTCGCGCCGTCAAAAACCGGCGTGGCGAAATGAAGTCCGAGAACTTTTCCCGCCCATCCGAGATGCGTTTCGAGAATTTGCCCGACGTTCATACGCGACGGCACGCCGAGCGGATTCAGCACGATGTCAACCGGCGTTCCGTCCGGCAAATACGGCATATCTTCTTCCGGCAAAATTCTGGCGATGACACCTTTGTTGCCGTGTCGTCCAGCCATTTTGTCGCCGACGCTCAATTTTCGTTTCATCGCCACGAAAACTTTCACCATTTTGATCACGCCCGGAGGAAGTTCATCGCCCTGTTTTAATTTGGTGATTTTCTCTTCGTAAATGTCGCTCAAAATATTAATCTGGCGCGTCGTGCGCTGTTCGTATTCTTTAATTTCTCCGGTAATATCAATCGTTCCGGCGGAAACTTTGGCTTTGCGAAGCAGTTTCGTATCAATGCCTTTCAGTTTCTCGCGGTCTAAAGTTTCACCTTTTTTGAGAATGACATCTTTATCGTCAATTAAGTCATCGGTCAATTTGCGACCTTCGAAAAGTTCGTAAATTCGTTCGTCGCGCTGTTCGCTCAAAATACGGATTTCGTCTTCCAAATCGCGGCGCAAATCGTCTTCTTCCAAAGATTCGATGTCGAGCGAACGCTCGTCTTTTTCCTGACCTTTGCGCGTGAAAACCTGCACGTCAACTACTGTTCCGTCAATTCCCGGCGGACAATTCAAAGAAGCGTCTTTCACGTCGCCGGCTTTTTCGCCGAAAATCGCGCGAAGCAGTTTTTCTTCCGCCGTCAATTGCGTTTCACCTTTCGGCGTAACTTTTCCGACGAGAATCGAACCCGGTTTAACCTGCGCTCCGATGCGGATAATTCCCGATTCGTCCAAATCGCGCAGCATATTTTCGCCGATATTCGGAATGTCGCGCGTTACTTCTTCAGGTCCGAGTTTCGTGTCGCGGGCTTCGATTTCGAGTTCCTCGATGTGAATCGAAGTGTAATAATCTTCTTTGACCAACCTTTCGGAAACTAAAATCGCGTCCTCAAAGTTGTAGCCGCGCCACGACATAAACGCGACGAGAACATTTCTTCCCAACGCGAGTTCGCCGCGATCCGTGCAAGGTCCGTCGGCGATCACCTGACCTTTTTTGACGCTTTCGCCGACCTGGACAATCGCCCGCTGGTTGATACAGGTGTTTTGGTTCGACCGCGTAAATTTGACGAGCGAATAAATATCCGCCGTAACTTCGCGCGAAATCGTGCCGCCGACCTGATGATCGGCTTTGACGATAATTCGTTCCGAATCAACATAATCAACCACGCCGTTGCGTTTGGCGATGACGACCGCGCCCGAATCACGCGCCGCAATCGCTTCCATTCCCGTTCCGACGAACGGACTTTCGGCACGCAACAGCGGAACTGATTGACGCTGCATATTTGAACCCATCAGAGCGCGGTTCGCGTCGTCGTTTTCAAGAAAAGGAACTAATGAAGCCGCCACCGAAACGAGCTGTTTCGGCGAAACGTCCATATATTCGATTTCTTCGCGGTCGGACGTGATAAATTCACCTTTTTTACGCGCCGCGTTGCGTTCGTTGACCAAATTTCCCTTTTCGTCGAGAACGATATTCGCCTGTCCGATGGTGTATTTGTCTTCTTCCCAAGCCGTCAAATAAAAAGGAAACGGTTCAAAGTCGGCTTGCCGCTGATCTTCTTTCAAACCGGCGTTTGCCGCTTCGACTTCTTCGAGCGGATGATGCGTGTTCGGCTTAAATCCGGTGTCGCCGCCATTGATAATTTGAACGTATTCAATGACGCGCCCGTCGGTCACTTTGCGATACGGCGATTCGATAAAACCGAATTCGTTGATTCGCGCGAAACACGAAAGCGACGAAATCAAACCGATGTTCGGACCTTCCGGCGTTTCAATCGGACAAATGCGACCGTAATGCGTCGGATGCACGTCGCGGACTTCAAAGCCGGCGCGTTCACGCGACAAACCGCCCGGTCCGAGCGCGGACAAACGGCGTTTGTGCGTAATTTCCGACAGCGGATTCGTTTGATCCATAAACTGCGACAACTGCGACGAACCGAAAAATTCGCGCACGGCGGCAGTTACGGGTTTAGCGTTGACGAGATCGCGCGGCATCGTCGTAAACATATCCTGCTGAATGGACATTTTCTCTTTAATCGCGCGTTCCATTCTTTCCAAACCAATGCGGAATTGATTTTCGAGCAGTTCGCCGACGGCGCGAACGCGGCGATTTCCCAAATGGTCAATATCATCCTGATAATAATGTTCGCTGTCCTTTTTCATTCGCAAAAGATAATTCACGACTTCAAAGAAATCTTTCGCTTCGAGCAGTGAATTGTTGATTTCCGCGCGTTCCGGTCTGCCCATTTTGATGTTGAATTTCAAACGTCCGACGCGCGATAAATCAAAACGGCGGGCATCAAAAAACATTCCTTCGAGCAGACGATAAGCCGTCGGCACGGTCGGCGGATCGCCGGGGCGCATTTTGCGGTAAATTTCCAAAAGCGCGTCAACCGGTTTGGTAATCGCGTCTTTTTTCAAAGTCTGCGCGATCACGTTGCCGACCACATCTTTTTCAGGGAAAAACACGGAAAAAGATTCCAAACCTTCTTCAATAATCTGCTGAAGTTTGGCGGACGTAATTTCATTGTTCGCTTCGAGAACGACTTCTCCGGTTTCGGTGTTGACGACATCGTCGAGTGCAAACGCGCCTTCAAAATCCTGCGGCGAAACTTCGACTTGCTCGGTGCCGAGTTTTCTGAGTTCGCGCAGAGCCGACATCGTAATTTTCTTGCCTTCTTTGGTGATCGTTTCGCCTTTATCTTTAATATCTTCTTCGGCGCGCATCCCGTTCAGGTTGGTTTCGCCTTCTCCTTTAACTTTCACATAAAGTTTATTGTTCTGAACGGAAACTTCATCGGTCGTATAAAACTGGCGCAAAATATCGGCGTTCGTATATTCGGCGTTTTTGACGACTTCTTCCAGAATTTGATCGGAAACGGTTTTCATATCAATCTGCGGATTGAGCCACAAACCCAAAGCGCGCAAAAAGATCGTCGCCAAAATTTTACGTTTGCCGAGACGTGCGTGCAGAATTCCTTTCTGATCGTATTCAAACTCAACCCACGAACCGCGATACGGAATAATTTTCGCCAAATAAGCGTCGCGGTCGCCTTTGTAAAATACGCCCGGCGAACGATGCAGTTGCGAAACGATAACTCTTTCAGTTCCGTTGATGACAAATGTTCCGTTGTCGGTCATCAGCGGAATTTCGCCGAAGAAAACGTCTTCTTCTTTGATGTCGCGGATCGTCGAAACATTGGTTTCCGGGTCTTTGTCGTAAACCGTCAGGCGGATTTTGACTTTTAGCGGAACGCTGTAAGACGTGCCGCGTTCCTGACATTCCTGCTGGTCGTGTTTGTGTTTCAAACCGACGGGTTCGCCGCAGTTTGAGCAGAGTTTCGGACGCACGACATTAAAAGTTCCGCAATTGTTGCAAAGAACTTCAGACGGATTAAACGGGTCAACTTTGATTTTCGCTCCGCATTCTTTACAGTTGGCGCGAAGATGTTCGAGTCCTTCCAAATTTCCGCACTTACACTGCCAGTTGCCGATTTGATATTCGACAAATTCAAGCGTCGCCGTTTCGCGGAAATCGGAAACCGGAAAAATGGATTGGAAAACCGTTTGCAGCCCGACCATATCGCGTTCTTCGGGAATCAAATCCATTTGCAGAAAACGATTATATGATTCGCGCTGCACTTCGATCAGATTGGGAATGCGGGCGGATGTGTAAATTTTTGAAAAATCTACGCGCTTGGGCGCTTGACTTGTTCGGCGACCAAGCCCGTTGGTGTTTTTTTGTAGCGGATTGTCAATCATATATTTTAGAAAACCTGTCTTGAAGAAAATTTTTGTTGATTTAAACGTTTTTTCTTGCTAAGATGCGGTAGCTTCAGAATCTATCTGCGAATTTTCAAGAAAAGACGGCAAATGCGGTCGAGGGTAAAACATTCCCTGACCGCTTATTTGTTAGCAGCTTTGCTGTTAGATAAATTTTTCGAGAGTGTCAAAAAGGACACTTATCTCCAATTTTTCGAGAGAATTTATTCTCTTCGCCTTGAATTTAAACAACCAATAATTACTTTAATAGAGATGGCAAGCATCATAAAATGGTTGCCCGTTCAAACGCCCGCCTTATTTAGTGTAACAATTAAATTATTTAACTTCAACCGTCGCTCCGGCATCAGTCAATTTTGTTTTAATTTCTTCGGCTTCAGCAGCGGAAACGCCTTCTTTAATAGCTTTCGGCGCGCTGTCAACTAATTCTTTGGCTTCTTTCAGCCCCAAACCGGCGACAACTTCACGAACGACTTTGATGACTGAAATCTTGTTTCCGCCGGCAGAAGTCAACATAACGTCAAATGTATCTTTTTCTTCTGCGGCAGGCGCGCCGCCATCGCCGCCGGCACCGGGTGCCATCATCATCGGAGCCGCCGCCGCCGCCGCCGAAACGCCGAAGACTTCTTCCAATTCCTTAACCAATTCCGACGCTTCGAGCAGCGTCATACCTTTCAAATATTCTACGACTTCATCTTTTGTAATTGCCATGATTAAATTAACTTCCTCCTAAAGGGTTCTTGTGTTTTTGATTTATGAATCGTAAATCGTAAGTTGTTAATCGTTCATTTTTACTGCCGATTGACGACCGCCGATTTACGGCTTTGTTAGTGTCAGCCGCGAGAACCCACGGGACATTTTTTTCGGCGGGTTGCATCTCCGCTTTTTGAAAACGTCCGAGCCGCAAAAGCGACCTGACATATCGCTTCGCTCGTTTTACCTTGAGTACGGCTTAGAAAAATTTTTCTATTCTGATTTTGTTTCTTCCGCCGCCGGTTCTTCCGGTTCGGCAGTATTTTCAGAATTTTGTTCAGCGTCCGGCGCAGTCTCAGCTTGCGGTTCAACAGTTTCGGCTGCCGGTTCACTTTGCGCTTCGGCTGTTTCCGCCGCCGGTTCATTCTGCGCCGCCGGTTCAGCATTTTGCTCGGTTGTTTCCTGAGAATCCGCCTTCGCCTCGACTTTCGGCTGCTCCGCCATTGTTTCGGGAGCTTTATCACCGATTTGTTTGATAACGACCGCCAAATTACGCGGCACGGCGTTAATCACCGTTACGATGCGCTGCGCCTGCGCGTTGATGACAAACAGCAGTTTTGAAATCAATTCTTCCTTCGACGGAAGACTGGCGATTGCCTGTACTTGTTTCAAATCAACGACTTTGCCTTCGACGACTCCGGCTTTAAATGTATAAAGATCGGCGTTGTCCTTGACGAATTTGGAAACCGCTTTTGATAAAACCACCGGATCGCTGTCCGTCCAAGCGATTGCCGTTACGCCTTTGAAGTATTCACCGGCGTTTTCATACGGCGTTCCTTTGACTGCCAGACGCGCGATGGTATTTTTAACTACTTGGTAACTAGCCCCGGCTTCGCGTAATTGATTGCGAAATTCCTGGTCTTTATTGACGGTTACTTTATTAAAACTGACGACCATCGCCGATTTGGAATTGTTTAACTGCTCCGTAAGGGCGTTCAGGTCTTTCTGTTTTTGCTCTTTTGATTTCATTATTTTCGCTCCTTACGCTTATTAGGCAAACGACAATTCGTCGAGCAGAACGCCCGGACTCATTGTTGCGGCTAGATTGATTTTTTTCAGATAACGACCTTTTGCGGTCGTCGGTTTGGCTTTCATCACCGCATTGATCAAAATGCGCGTGTTTTCCAGAAGTTTGGCTTCATCAAACGAAACTTTTCCGACCGGCGAGTGAATAACGCCCGTTTTATCAACGCGATACTCAACTTTACCGGCTTTGGTTTCTTCGATGGCATTTTTGACATCCATCGTCACGGTTCCGGTTTTCGGATTCGGCATCAGCCCGCGCGGACCTAAAACCTTGCCGAGCGTTCCAACCGAACGCATCATATCCGGCGTAGCGATCACCGCGTCAAAATCGAGCCAGCCGCCTTTGATTTTATCAACCAATTCATCGCCGCCGACAAAATCCGCGCCCGCCTCTTCCGCTTCCTTTACTTTATCGCCCTGCGCGATCACGACAATCCGCTTGGCTTTGCCGCCTAACCCGTGCGGCAGAACAATCGTTCCGCGCACCAGTTGATCGGCTTTGCGCGGATCAACGCCGAGCCACATTGTAAGTTCAACCGATTCGTCAAAATTTGCGAAAGCGATTTCCTTAACTTTGGAAATTCCTTCCTGCAAATCATATTTTTTCTGCGGCTCGACTTTTTCCAAAGCCGCCAAATATTTTTTTCCTCTTTTCATTTTTCCTCTTATGGTTCAAACGAATTTTGTAAAAAACTCTCCCACTTCTTAAAGGCTGAAGGATAAAGGCGAAAGGCTAAAATCTAAGGAAATACTTCCTAACTTTATCCTTTATACTTTCGCCTTTATCCTTTAGAAAGCCTTTATCCTTCAATAGTAAGTCCCATACTTTTCGCCGTGCCTTCAATCGTTTTCATCGCCGATTCGACATTTGCCGTGTTCAAATCAGGCATCTTCTTCTTGGCGATTTCTTCAATCTGGGCGCGTGAAATTGTTCCGACTTTTGCTTTATTCGATGTTGCCGAACCTTTCGCAATGCCTGATGCTTTTCTCAAAAGGTCTGCGGCGGGCGGCGTTTTGGTTTCAAAAGTGAACGAACGGTCAGCGAAAACCGTAATCACGACCGGAACTTTCATATCCGGGTCGTCGTTCGCCGTTTTCGCATTAAACGCCTTGCAAAATTCCATAATATTCACGCCGTGCTGTCCGAGCGCGGGACCAATCGGCGGCGCGGGATTCGCTTTTCCCGCCGGAATTTGCAACTTAATATATCCTGTAATTTTCTTAGCCATTTTTTCCTAAATCGTGAATCGTAAATCGTAAATCGTCATAGTCTTAAACTATTTACGATTTACGATTTACGATTCACGCCTCTTTATTCTTCTTCTGCAAATGTAACTTTTTCCACATCCAGGAAACTTAATTCGACGGGCGTAGCGCGCCCGAAAATCGTGACGGTAACTTTTAAGGTCGCTTTTTCTTCGTTCACTTCTTCTACTTTGCCTGTAAAACTCGCAAACGGACCTGATTTTATTCGCACGACTTCATCAATCGCGTAAGTAAATTTAGGTTTCGGTTTTTCGGTCGCAACTTCAATGTTATGAACAATTTGATCAACTTCCGTCTGCGTCAGCGGTGTCGGATTTCTGCCGCCCAAAAATCCTGTAACTTTCGGCGTTGATTTGACCGCGTGAAAGACATTGTCCGGTATTTTTCCGTTTTCACCGCACTCTATTTCAACTAAAACGTAACCCGGATAAAACATCCGCGACGATTCGATGCGCTTATTTCCGCGCATTTCGACAACCGTTTCTTTAGGCAGCAAAACTTCCGTAATCAATTCGCCCAATTCCAAATCACGAATTCGGGCGTTCAAACTTTCGACCACTTTATTTTCGTGTCCCGAATAAGTGTGGATAAAATACCACTGCTTCATTTTAAAAATCCTTTATATTCCGACAATCTTGTTTATCAAATCGGTCAAACCTTCTAAAATAAAGACCCAAGCCCGATCAACCAAAAAAAGATAAATAGCAAAGAAGATAACATTGATAATGACAATAATCGTCGTATTTCTCACATCGTCGGAAGAAGGAAACGTAGTTTTCTCCAACTCTTCGCGCGTATTGCGAATAAAATCACCGATACCTTCCTTTTCCCGATTGTTTTTGTCTAATGTTTCAACTGCTTCCGACACTTTTTTATCTCCTCAATTTTCTCTAATGGCAGGGGTACCAGGACTCGAACCCGGACCTACGGTTTTGGAGACCGACATGCTAACCATTGACACCATACCCCTAAGATTAAAAATTCCAAATTCGAGATTCCAGATTGAAAATTTGAAATCTCGAACCCGGAATTTTGAACCTTTACTTATTTGTTTTCCCGGTGCAACCTGTGGCAGCGGCAACGATTACAAAATTTTTGGAGTTCAAGCCTTCCGGGTGTCGTCTTCTTATTTTTAGTCGTTACGTAGTTGCGCTCTTTGCACTCGGTGCATTGTAAAATTATATTATCTCTCGCCATAACTTTTTACCTCTTTCTTTGCCAGACGTTCTATGCGACTAACAAAAAAAACTGATTTTTACTCAACAATTTCGGAGACGGTTCCCGCTCCGACCGTTCGCCCGCCTTCTCTGATCGCAAAGCGCAATCCTTTCTCCATCGCTATCGGCGCGATCAGTTCGATCTCCATCTGGATGTTGTCCCCCGGCATCACCATCTCGACTCCCGCCGGCAGGTGCGCCACTCCCGTTACGTCTGTGGTGCGAAAGTAAAACTGTGGACGATAGCCCGTGAAAAACGGCGTGTGCCGCCCGCCTTCTTCCTTCGTTAAAACATAAGCCTCCGCCTTGAACTTCGTGTGCGGCGTGATCGAACCCGGCTTGGCGATCACCTGCCCGCGCTCGATCTCCTTGCGCTCGACTCCTCGCAGGAGAAGTCCCACGTTATCGCCCGCCATTCCTTTGTCCAGCAGCTTCTTGAACATCTCGACTCCGGTGACGACCGTGTTGCGCGTGTCTCTGATGCCGATGATCTCCACCGTCTCATTGACGTTGACAATGCCGCGCTCGATTCGCCCGGTCGCCACCGTGCCTCTGCCCTGAATCGTAAATATATCTTCGACCGGCATCAGAAACGGTTTGTCCGTGTCTCTCTCCGGGGTCGGAATGTAATCGTCCACCGCCTGCATCAATTCGTCCACCTTCGCTTCCCACTTCTCTTCGCCATTGAGTGCGCCCAACGCGCTGCCCTGCACAATCGGAATGTCATCGCCCGGAAACTCATACGATGATAAAAGCTCTCTGATTTCCAGTTCCACCAGCTCCAAGAGTTCTTCGTCGTCCACCGCGTCAACTTTGTTCATAAAGACGACCATCGAAGGCACACCGACTTGTCTGGCAAGCAGAATGTGTTCTCTGGTTTGCGGCATCGGTCCGTCCGTGGCGGCGACCACTAAAATCGCACCGTCCATCTGGGCGGCTCCGGTGATCATATTCTTGACGTAATCGGCGTGTCCCGGACAATCCACGTGCGCGTAATGGCGGTTCGGCGTTTCATACTCGACGTGCGCGGTCGCAATCGTAATGCCTCTGGCGCGTTCTTCGGGAGCGTTGTCAATGGACGCGAAATCTCTAAAGACCATCTTCGGATTATTCTTGCTCATCACTTTGGTGATCGCCGCCGTCAACGTCGTCTTGCCGTGGTCAACGTGTCCGATTGTCCCGATGTTGACGTGCGGCTTGCTTCTATCAAATTTCTCTTTTGACATTTTTATTTATCCTCTTAATAAACTTATAAAAAATAACTGGAGCCCAAGGCGAGATTCGAACTCGCGACCTTTTCCTTACCAAGGAAACGCTCTACCCCTGAGCTACTCGGGCTTATCCGAATAATCACGCCAATGCTCTTTTGCGTGACAATTAGCGCATAAAACTTCGCATTTTTCAATTTCTGCAACAAGTCGTTTCAAGCTGACTCCGAACTTAATAGCATTGGCTATTTCAAAACTTTTCTCCGAACGATCTTTATGATGAAAAGTAAGCGTTGCCGGATGATGTTCTCCGCACCGAATACATTCCAAAGGTTTTTTTATAATCTGTTATCCACTTTCTTCTACTTACGGCAAATCTTCTGTTCTTTTCTCTCTGCTTATCGAGCAAATGAGCGCGATTGCGTTGATAGTATTCGCGGTTATACTCTCTCGTTTCTTCCGAAATTTTACCAGCCATCTGCTTCAGCTTAACTTATAGATTTTCAAAAATTTTGGAGCGGGAGACGAGACTCGAACTCGCGACATTCAGCTTGGAAGGCTGACGCTCTACCAACTGAGCTACTCCCGCTTCTAATTAAAGGCGAAAGGATAAAAATTAGTTTGTCTTTATCCTTCATCCTTTTGCCTTCACCCTTTCAAACGTGGTGCATGGGGTAGGATTTGAACCTACGTAGGAAATTAATCCGACGGGTTTACAGCCCGTTGCCTTTGACCGCTCGACCACCCATGCGTTTCAAATCTATATTGCTATTATCAACATTTCGAGGTGATTAGCAAATTCTACATACTAGCCAAGTTCTTTTGATTTTGCAAGTCTCGACAAAAGATTTTTGCTTCGACTTCAAATTTTATTATCGCTCTTTGGCTGATTGGCGCGCGGATGAAATTTTTCGTAAGTTTTCCGCAAATGAGCGTCTGTAATATGCGTGTAAATCTGTGTCGTTGAAATATCCGTATGTCCGAGAAGCTGCTGCACCGAGCGAATATCCGCGCTGTTTTGAATCAGATGCGTCGCAAAACTATGACGCAAAGTGTGCGGCGAAACGTCTTCGAGTCCGGCTTTTTCCGCATATTCTTTGATAAACTTAAAAATCGTCTGCCGGTTAATGGGTTTGCCCGAACTTGTTACAAAAAGATTGTTTATTTCGATATTTTCTATTTTTCGCCGCCAAACGAGATAGGTTTTCGTCCATTCAATCGCGCTTTTGCCGATTGGAATGCGCCGCGTTTTACTTCCCTTTCCCGTGCAATTTAAAATTCCCGCATCAACGTCAACATCACCGACTTTTAAATTTACCGCTTCGGAAACGCGCAAACCGCAGGCGTACATCAATTCTAAAATCGTCCGGTCGCGCACGCCGATTTCGCCGGACACGTCCGGCGCGGCTAATAAAACTTCAACATCATTTTCATTTAAAAAATTCGGCAGATAAACGCCTTTCTGCGGCGCGATCAAATCTTCAGCCGGATTTTTTTTGATGTGTCCGTCAAACTGCAAAAACTTGTAAAATCCGCGCAAAGCACTGATTATGCGGCGTTTGGAATTTTCCGAAAGTTTCGCGCCCGCCAAATCAATCAGCCAGTCGCGCAAGTCCTTTCGCGTCAGATTTACAATGTTAAAATTATTTTTTTCCGCCCAACCGCGCAGTTTCGCCAAATCTCTTTCGTAACTTTCGACGGAATTTTTTGCCAAGCCTTTTTCAACCTGCAAATATAGAAGATATTCGTGAACCAAATCGCGTTTGGAGTTCATATATTTTGATTTCCGCGTTAATCATTTAAGATTTTTGTTGATAAGTAAGTGGACAAAATAATTTTAATGAAGTCCCGGAGCGCGGACACTCCTGTCCGCCGACATTGCTCTAAGTCGGCGTTGCGCGGGTGTTTTCAACGCCGCACACGTCGCTGCGCGTGGTTGGCGGACAGGAGTGTCCGCGCTCCATTGCAAAAATTATTTTGTCCACTTACTTAAGATGATGTTTTTAACAATTCAGCCCGTCGAAAGTTTAACAAATAGCTCTAAAACTTAAAACACGCGCCGAAACGTTTCATTTTTTCGCGTATTTCGCGGACAATGTAAAAGAATTTAGTTTACCGGGCGTTTATCGGAAAAATTCTAAATTACGAACTGGATTATGAGCGAAAAAAATATTATCAATTCGTCGGACGCTCCCGAAGCCGTCGGACTTTACCCGCACGCGCGACGGGTCGGAAATCTGTTGTTTTTGTCCGGCATCGGTCCTCGGACGCGCGGGACGAAGGAAATTCCGGGCGTTAAATTATCTGAAAACGGCGAGATTCTTTCGTATGACATTGAAGTTCAGTGTCGTTCGGTTTTCAAAAACGTGCGGCTTATTTTAGAATCAGCTAATTCGGATTGGGGCAAAATCGTTGACGTAACGGTTTTTTTGACCAATATGAAAGACGATTTTAAGACGTACAATAGAATCTACGCGGAATATTTTGCGGAAAATCAGCCGTGCCGGACAACGGTGGAAATCAGCAGTTTGCCGACACCGATTGCGATTGAACTGAAAGTTATTGCGACGATTGACTAAAAAAAGATGAAATATGTTGCCTTTCTGCGCGGCATTAATGTCGGCGGAAAAAACAAAATTAAGATGGAAACTTTGCGCGAACAATTCGCCGCGCTCGGTTTCGAAAACGTCAAAAGTTACATCAACAGCGGAAATGTGATTTTTGAAACGCCGAAAACAGACGATAAAAAACTCGCCGCGAAAATTGAAAAGGCGATTGAAAAGAAATTTTCGCTTTCGATCAAAGTTATGACGCGGAGCGTTTCGGAAATTGAAGAAATCGTCAAAAATAATCCTTTTGCCGGACAGTTTGACAACGACAAAAATTTGCACGTTTTCTTTTTGAACGAAGAATTATCGGCAGAAAACCGCGAAACGCTTCTTTCAAACAACAACGAAAACGAAATGTTCGCCGTCGGCAACCGTGAAATATTCTGTCTTTTGCGCGTCAGCGTTTTAGACAGTCTGATCGGCAAAGATTACATCGGCAAAAAGCTGAAAGTTCCGGCAACGGCGCGAAATTGGCGAACCGTCACCAAAATTTTGGAATTTTGACTTTATGAAAATACGCCGAGCAAGACCGGAAGATGCCGAAAAATTATCGCAAATCGCCCGGGCTGCGAAATCATATTGGAATTATCCCGAAAAATGGCTGATTTTATGGAAAAACGATTTGCAGGTTACGCGGGAAGATATTTTGAAAAATGAAGTTTTTGCAATGTCGGAAAAAGACGAAATTATCGGGTTTTACGAATTAAAAATTGATGAAAAAATGGCGGCATTGGAGCATCTCTGGATAAACCCGGAAAACATCAGGTCGGGAATCGGCAGAAAATTGTTCGCACACGCTTTGGAAAAAGCCGTTTTATCAAATGCCGAAGTATTAAATATCTTATCAGACCCGAACGCGGAAGGATTTTACAAAAAGATGGGCGCGAAAAGAATCGGCGACATCGTGTCGGAAATCGAGGGAAATGGAAGAATTCTGCCGTTGATGCAGCTTGTTTTATAGTTTTATCGGGAGTAAAAAATTATGCCAGTAAGAAGACCTTTTAATTTCAAAAAATGGATTGACGAACACAGACACCTTCTAAAACCGCCCGTCGGCAACAAATTGGTTTACGAAGACGCGGAATTTATCGTGCAGGTCGTCGGCGGACCTAATTCGCGCAAGGACTATCATTACGACGAAGGCGAGGAATTTTTCTATCAGATCGAAGGCGAAATTCTCGTCAAAATTCAGGAAGACGGCAAATCGGTTGATGTGCCGATTCGTGAAGGCGAAATTTTCCTTTTGCCGCCGCGCGTTCCGCACAATCCAGTGCGCGGCGCGAACACGGTCGGACTCGTCATCGAACGCAAACGGCGCGAGGGCGAAAAAGACGGTTTGATGTGGTTTTGCGAAAACTGCAACGAGAAACTTTACGAGGAATATTTTGGACTCGAAGACATCACGACGCAGTTTCAGGGCGTTTTCAAACGCTTTTACGAAAATGAAGATTTGCGAACGTGCGACAATTGCGGAACCGTGATGTCGCCGCCCGTCATTTCATAGAAAAATTAAAAATAATTGCCGATTATTTTACGCCGAGAACTTCGACGATAAAAATCAGCGTCGCGTCGGGCGGAATCACGCCGCCTGCGCCGCGCGCGCCGTAACCGATTGAAGGCGGAATTATTAACGTCGCGTGGTCGCCGACTTTGAGTTTTTCAAAACCTTCGTCCCAGCCTTTAATTACTCTGCCCGCGCCGAGCGGAAATGAAAAAGGTTCGCCGCGGTCGAGCGAACTGTCAAATTTTTGTCCGTTAGTCAAAAGTCCCGTGTAATTGACGATAATATTATCGCCCGCTTTCAACTGCGCGCCTTCGCCGTGTTTCGTAATGATATAAGTCAAGCCCGATGCGGTCGTCATTGAGGCTGGCTGCGGTATGTTCATAGTATTTTTTCGTATAACCTTGTATCGCGTAATTCTTCTTCGCGGAGTTGTTTTTCTGATCGTCGTCTTTTTAACCGGACGGCGAACGGGTCTTTTTTTCGTCTGACCGAAAGCGAATGTCGCGCAGACGCTTAACATCAAAAACAGCGTGATGATAATTTTTTTCATATTTCCAATGTCGCAAAAGTTCTTTTCTGTATAATCAAAGACGTTATTCTAACGCCTGTGACGGCAAAAGCTGAAATTGAAACAATTATTTTTTTCAAAATATGTCGGCGAATTAAAATGAAAATTATTTTTTTAACAGTCATTCTGTTCGTTTCAGGCGCGTACGCGCAAACGCGAAAATGTGATTTTACAACAACGAACGCGCCTGCTTTGCTCGGCTTGCGGCTCGGAATGTCGCCCAAACAAGCGAAAGATGTTTTTGACGGCAAACTGAAAATAAAAGTAAAAAAAGAAGGCACATTTTTTCAAAATTATATTGACAAAAAATCGCCGCCGTTTCTGCCCGATGTCCGCGCAATTTATCTGCGCTTTTTTGAAGCGAAACTTTATCAAATCGAAATATTTTACAAACCGCCAACTGAAAAACGTACGCTCGCCGAATTTATTGACCGATTAGATACGCGCCTGAATCTGCCGCCGGATTCGTGGACGAACGAATACGGACAGGCGACGTTAAATTGCGGCGAATTTTCGCTCGTCGCCGATAATGTGCTGAATCCGCGCGTCCAGTTGACGGATGAAACAATCCGCGACCGTTTTCAAGCCTCGAAGAAAAAGTAGATCAACATCTTTCAAAAGCTGTTTAAAGAGTGAAATGGAGATAAATATATCAGAAAATTAGACGCGGATTTTCACCGATTCGACGGATTGCCGCAGAATTTTTAAATTACTCCGCTTTTTATTTTCGAGATTGAACACGCTTTTTCAAAAACATTGGCAAATGTGCCGAATGAACAAGTTATCAAAAATTTCACCTTGAATCATTTGTCAATTCGGGTTTATGATTGGGTGCGATTTTCTTTTCAGTTTTTAATTTATAAAAAATAAAAATTATGGCGACAATAACATTTTACGGCGGAGTCGGTTCGGTGACAGGCTCAAAATATCTCTTGGAATCAAACGGCAAAAAAGTTTTGGTTGACTGCGGACTTTTTCAGGGTTTGAAAGAACTGCGCGAAAAAAACTGGCAAAACCCGCCGTTTCGCGCCGATGAAATTGACGCGGTAATCATCACGCACGCGCACATTGATCACACCGGATATTTGCCGCGACTTGTAAAATTGGGTTTTAGCGGAAAAGTTTTCACATCCCGCGCGACCGGCGATTTGCTCAAAATTCTGCTGCCCGATTCAGGGCGTTTGCAGCAGGAAGAAGCCGATTATCGCAATCGTCACAATTTGACGAAACATTCGCCCGCGCTTCCGCTTTACGATGAAGACGACGCGAAAGACGCGTTAAAACTGCTCGAACTCGTGGCGAACGACGGCAAAGCGGTCGAAATTTGCGACGGTTTTCGCGCTTCTTTCAATGTCGCCGGACATATTTTGGGCGCGAGCGAAGTTTTGGTGGAAATGGAAAAAGCGCGGGAGAACGGCGATTCGGTCAAGTTTTTATTTTCCGGCGATTTGGGACATTACGATCAGCCGATCTTAAAAGACCCGGTTGCGCCGCCCGACTGCGATTATCTGATGTGCGAATCAACTTACGGGAATCGTCTGCACAGCGAAGTTCATTCGGACGTGCAGCTTGCCGAAATTATCAACGAAGCCAAAAACCGCAACGCGCCGATTTTGATTCCGGCATTTGCCGTCGGCAGAACGCAGGAAATTTTGTATTTGATCCGCGAACTCGAAGAAGAAAAGAAAATTCCGGTTCTTCCGGTTTACGTGGATTCGCCGATGGCGGCGCAGGCGACGCAGGTTTACAGTCATTCCGGCTCAGAATACGATCAGGAATACGCGAGCATTCTGGCGCGAAAAGTTCATCCGCTGCGAACGGGTTCGATGATGACGACTTCAAACCGTCAGGATTCTATAAAATTAAACGATTTAAAAGGTACGCGCATCATCATCAGCGCGTCGGGAATGCTGACCGGCGGGCGCGTTCTGCACCACGCGATGCGCGTTTTGCCGGACAAAGACGCGACGATTATTTTTGTCGGTTATCAAGCCGCCGGAACGACCGGGCGCAGAGTTTTGGACGGCGAAGGCGATGTGAAAATTATGAAACATTGGATTCCGGTGCGCTGTCACGTCGAAAAAATCGAAGGTTTTTCCGCCCACGCCGACTGGAAAGCGGTTTTGCGATGGCTTTCGGGTTTGAAAGTTACCCCGAAAAAAGTTTTCACGACGCACGGCGAACCCGAAGCCGCGCAAGCGATGGCGGAACACATCCGCGAACGATTCGGCTGGACGGTCGAAGTTCCGCATTACGGCGAAACTGTTGAACTTGTCTGAAATCTGCTCTTACGCGGCAGCATTTTTGATTGTTTCGGCTTAATATCCCAATAAGATTATCGTGCCGAAATTGATTCGCTCTGTTCTGCGCGCAGACGATGCGCGTAGAGCGGAAACTTCGCCGCCAGTTCCGCAACATCTTTTTTGACTTTCGCTTTCACGTCTTCCGATTCCGGTTCGCGGACAATCGAAGCGATCAAACCGCCGATTTGCTTCATTTCCGCTTCCTTCATTCCGCGCGTCGTCAGCGCGGGCGTGCCGACGCGAATTCCCGACGCGACGAACGGCGAATTCGTATCAAACGGAATCGTATTTTTGTTGACCGTGATGTGAACCGCGTCCAGAGCTTTCTCCGCGACTTTTCCGGTAATTCCTTTGCCGCCCGCGAAAACGTCAATCAAAATCAGATGATTATCAGTTCCGCCGGAAACTAATCTCAAGCCTTGATTTTTCAGTTCTTCCGCCAACGCCTGCGCGTTGTCCAAAATTTGCTGTTGATACGCTTTGAAATCCGTCCGCAACGCTTCGCCGAACGCGACCGCTTTCGCGGCGATAATGTGCATCAGAGGTCCGCCCTGAACGCCCGGAAACACGGCTTTATCAATCGCTTTCGCCGATTCTTCGCGGCACAAAATCAGACCGCCGCGCGGACCGCGCAGAGTTTTATGCGTCGTCGTCGTGACAAATTCGCAGTGCGGAACGGGCGACGGATGAAGTCCGGCGGCAACCAAACCCGCGATATGCGCGATGTCCGCCATCACAATTGCGCCGACCGATTTGGCGATTTCTTCGATTCGCGCAAAATCAATAATTCGCGGATAAGCCGACGCGCCGCAGATTATCATTTTCGGCTTGGTTTCTTCCGCGATTTTTTGCAGTTCGTCGTAATCAATCTGCTCGGTTTCTTTATTCACGCCGTAATCGGAAACTTCGTAATTGATCCCAGAAAAATTCATCGGATGCCCGTGCGTCAAATGCCCGCCGTGCGATAAATTCATTCCGAGAATCTCATCGCCGTGATCTAACGCCGCGAGAAAAACCGCCATATTCGCCTGTGCGCCCGAATGCGGCTGAACATTGGCGTGTGATACGCCGAAAATTTCCTTCGCGCGCTCAATCGCCAGATTCTCGACGACATCGGCGAACTCACAGCCGCCGTAATATCGTTTACCCGGATAACCTTCGGCGTATTTATTCGTAAAAACCGTTCCCATCGCCTGCAAAACGGCTTCGGACACGAAATTTTCCGAAGCGATTAATTCCAAACCGTTTGTTTGCCGCTTGATTTCATCGTTGATCGCGTCATTTATCAGCGGATCAACTTCCGCTAAATTTGCTGTAAAAAGATTGTTCATTTTTTCTCTTGGATTGCTTATTTAATTTCTAGAAAGCGCAGTGATAATTTGAAGTTTCAAAAGCCTTCGTCCATATTCCGTCTTTTCGTTTGTAAACATTAAAGTTGCTGCCTTCAAACGCCGGTGTGATGGTAAAAATTTCGCTCGCGCCGTCGCCGTCGTAATCGAAAAGGTCTATCAAAAGTTCGTGGTAAAAGCCTTTGTCCAAATCGCCGATGTCGCCGCTTAAAACGTCTTTTTGGTCAATTTCCTTAAAGTCTTTGTAGGTCAAAGTTACTTGATTTTTGGTGTCTTTGTGCGCGATGAAAAATAGCAGCGAGCGTTTTTTGTCGCCGCTGTTATACCAATAAGTGCCGACGAATTCGTAAGTTCCGTTGCTGTCAACGTCGAGTTTGGTCAGATTGTGATAACGCAGCGCGTTGATGTTTTTGATCGGCACGTTCTGGCTTTGCAAATCCGCCATCACGAGCTTTTCGATTTCGCTTCGTTCGGTCATCGTCGGCAGTTGGCGGGTGCCGTTGACCGATTTTTTGGCGGCGGCATCGGTCGCCAAAGCCATCACGAAACCTTTCGGATTGACCTGCGACGACTGCACCGAAATATTCGCCTGATTTTTCGCGCAGTCCGATTTGGCGAGGTCTTTGATAACCGTCACCGTGCCGACATCCGCGCCGCCGAAAATCAAATTGTATTTCGTTCGCGGTTTGTAATGCGAGACGACAAAATCCGGGCGATTTTCGGCTTTGACGATGTTTTCGCCGATTTCCTTTAACTTGCCTCCGTTGATAAAAGCAATCGGTTCGAGCGTTTTGCCGTCGTCCAAAACCGCGAAAATCGTTTTGTTTGCAGTGGTTTTTTGCGCGGAAGCGAATGAAACAGCCGTCAATAAAATCAGACAGCAGAAGAATATTTTAATCAAGTTTATTTTTTTCATAATTGCAATAAGTGTACCGCAGTCGTCCCGACTGCTGTCGTGAGTGCGTCCCGCGCTCACGAGTCCGACAGGCAAGATGCCCGCCGGACGGCAGTCGTCCCGACTGCGGTACTTTTAGAAAGCCTTGGCGGTCGTGTCGGTTTTGTCGCCGACCGAATCGCTGTCATCGCGTTTGTTTGCCGAGATTTTTTTGGAAATTGATTTGCCCTGCATAAACTGCAAAAGATATTCGCGTCCGCCCGCTTTGGAATCGGTTCCCGACATATTAAAGCCGCCGAACGGATGTACGCCGACGAGCGCGCCGGTGCATTTTCTATTTAAATAAAGATTTCCGACGTGAAATTCGTCGCCCGCGCGTTCAAGTTTTTCTTCATCCGCCGAATATAACGCGCCCGTCAAACCGTAAACAGTATCGTTGGCGATTTCCAGCGCGTGATCGAAATTTCTAGCTTTGATGACGGCTAACACCGGCGCGAAAATTTCCTGCTGTTCGACGGTTGACTGCGGTTCGACATTATCAATGATCGTCGGTTCGATGTAGAAACCGTTTGAATCGTCGCCTTTGCCGCCGATGATGACTTTTCCGCCTTCATCAATTCCCTTTTGAATCATCGCGGTCGCATTGTCGAAAGATTTTTGATTGATGACGGCGGTCATATTCGTGTCGCCGTCGGTCGGCAGTCCGATTTTCAGCTTTTTCGTATGTTCGAGAATTTTTTCCAACAGTTCGTCGTGAACGCTTTCGTCCACGATCAGACGCGAACACGCCGAACATTTCTGTCCCTGAAAACCGAACGCCGCCGAAACGGTGTCTTTGGCGGCGGCATCCAAATCCGCGTCGGCGGCGACGATAATCGCGTCTTTGCCGCCCATTTCCGCGACGACGCGTTTCATCCAACGCTGAGTTTCCGGCGTTTTCGCCGCTTCTTCGTAAATATGCAGACCGACTTTTTTTGAACCCGTGAACGAAATAAATCTGATTTTCGGATTATTGACGAGCAGTTCGCCGACTTTCGCGCCGCTTCCCGCCAGAAAATTAACCACGCCTTTCGGCAAGCCGATTTCGTCCAGAACTTCCATAAATTTGTAAGCAATCGTCGGCGCGTCGGGCGAAGGTTTCAAAATCGTGGTGTTGCCGGTGACGACCGCCGCCATCGTCATTCCGCACATAATCGCCAGCGGAAAATTCCACGGCGGAATAATCGCACCGACACCGAGCGGAATATATTCAAACCGATTTTTTTCGCCGTCGAGCGGCGTAACCGGCTGCGGCTGCGCCCAGCGAATCATTTCGCGCCCGTAAAATTCGAGAAAATCAATCGCCTCCGCCGTGTCGCCGTCGGCTTCCGCCCACGTTTTGCCCGTTTCAAAGATCATCCACGCGCTGTAATAATGTTTGTCATCGCGGATAATTTTCGCCGCTTTAAAAAGATATTCGGCGCGCGTTTCAGCCGGAACTTTTCTCCAGCTTTCAAACGCTCCGGTCGCCGCGTCAATCGCTTTGCCAACCAGATTTTCGCCGTCCGCGTCGGCATCGGAAAATATCCCGACAACTTGCGATTTTTCCGCCGGATTGATGCTTTCAAATTTTTTATCGAGCGTGGATTTCTCGCCGTTAATAATTACCGGATATTCGCGCCCAAGTTCGCCGCGCACTTTTTCAATCGCCGCCTTCATCGCGTCGCTGTTTTCTGTTCTTGTAAAATCCGTGAACGGTTCGTTTCTAAATTCGTCTGATGTTTTTTGTGTCTGCATAAATTTTTTAAGTTTTAAATTTTGATTTGTTCAACTTTAACAAAGTTTTTTTGGCTCTCAAAATCATTTCTAAAACTAAATTTCACAAAAAGTAAATCTTCAGAGCGACCAATTTTTTGAAAAAAATTCATTTTGAAATGAAAAAGATGAGTTTAATAAATTTTCACAAACATTTTTTTAGTTTTAAACTAGCTTATCGAATCAATAAATTATAAATTTAGTATCTGAGATATTTTAGTGTAATACAATTGTCTTCATAAGATTTTGTTTACCAATCTGACATTTTCTATTTTACCTAGTAAAACTTTACCTTTTTTGGAGGTTCCAAAATATGCATCCATTTCTCCGGCGCATTCTTTGTGTGGACGACGACACGGATTCGTGCGAAATCATCAGTTTAATGCTGCATAACGCAGATGAAAATTATCGCGTAACAACCACCGCCAGCGTAAACACGGCACTAAATCTTATGGCGGAAGAGCCGTTTGACCTTTATATACTTGATTATCGTTTGCCTGAAATGAGCGGCATTGATTTGTGTCGTTTAATTCGGCAAGCCGACGCGAAAACGCCGATTATGTTTTTTACGGGAATGGCGCGGGAGGTTGACGGCGATAATGCGCTCGAAGCGGGCGCGACGAAATTTTTGGTAAAACCCAACGATTTGGATATTCTCACGGAAACGGTTGAAGAATTAATCAGGCAAAATTCATCAAATTCCGAGTCCCAAAACTCCGTTTCGGCTTAAAAAGCCGATAATTTACATTTTATAATTTAAGTGCTTTATTTGTAAACCTTTACCAAAATTTAACGACAGACGGAAATATTTCTTTGTTTGATTTACAATTTGGAATCTGGAATTTTGCCGCATTTTGTTTCAAATTATAAATTGCAATTTGTTGGATTTCAATGCCTAATCAATTTTCAGAAAATCCTAAAAAGTCCGATGAGTTTACCAGTGAAATTAATCGTGATTTAGGATTCGGTTCAGTCGTCGCGCGGGAAAGCCGTCAGCGTTTATTAAACCAGGACGGTTCTTTTAATGTTCAGCGCAAAGGCGTTAACGGTTTCGCCCTGAGAAATTATTATCATCTGCTTTTGACAATGCGGTGGTGGGAATTTCTGATCGTCGTAATCGGTCTCTATCTGGGAATTAATGTTCTTTTTGCCGCGCTTTTTTTACTGGGCGGAGAAAATGCGATTATTGAAACTTCCGCGCAGCCGATTGGAAATCATTTTTTGCGGGCGTTTTTCTTCAGCGTCCAAACTTTCGGCACTATCGGCTATGGAACAATTTCGCCGGTCGGCACGTTTTCCAATAGTTTGGTGACGGTCGAATCAATCGTCAGCATTCTGCTTCAGGCATTAGTTACGGGAATGTTTTTCTCGCGCTTTTCCCGTCCGACGGCGCGTATTCGATTCAGCAAAAAAGCGGTCATCGCGCCTTATCAAAACGGAACGGCTCTGATGTTTCGACTGGTCAATATGCGTTCAAGCCAACTGATCGAAGTCGCCGCGCAGGTTTCTTTAACCAGATTTACCGAAGAAAACGGTCAAATCGTTCGCCGCTTCGAGCCGTTAAAGCTCGAACGCGAAAAAGTAACATTTTTCCCGCTCGGCTGGACGGTTGTTCATCAGATTGACGAAGCCAGCCCGCTAAATAATTTAACGGCGGAAGATTTACAAAAAAGCGATGCCGAAATTCTGATTTTAATGACCGCGATTGACGAAGATTTCGCGCAGACGGTTCACACTCGAACGTCTTTCAAACCAGCCGAAATCGCCTGGAACGCGAAATTTATCAGCCTTTACAACAAAGCGGAAAGCGGCGATCCGGTTTCCATTGATGTCCGAAAATTATCAAAAATTGAGAGTGCATAATGTTTACAGGAATAATTGAAGAATTGGGAAACATCATTTCCCTCGAAAAACACGCCGGCGGCGCGAAATTAAAAATTGGCGCGAAAATTGTCACCAATAAAACGGATGAAGGCGATTCGATTGCCGTCAACGGCGTTTGTCTGACGGCTTTAAATATTAAATCAAACGAATTTTCAGCGGATGTGTCAGCCGAAACACTGGCGCGTTCGACGATTGGCAGTTTAAAAATCGGCTCAAACGTCAATTTGGAACGCGCCGTAACGCCTTCGACGCGGCTCGGCGGACATATCGTGCAGGGTCACGTTGACGGCAAAGGTAAATTTTTGCAGGCTGTTCAAAACGGCGATTTTTGGACGGTTCGCATCGGATTTCCGGCGGATATTTCGCAGTACCTCGTCTATAAAGGTTCGATTTCCGTCGAAGGAATTTCGCTGACCATTGCAAATTTGACCGATGATTATTTTGAGATTGCGGTGATTCCGAAAACCTGGGAACTGACAAATTTATCGAGTTTACAAAAAGGCGACGAAGTTAATTTAGAAGTAGATGTGATCGCCAAATACGTCGAAAGAATGATGCTTTACGGCAAAACGGAAAAGAAAACGGAAAACATCACGATGGAAAAGTTACAGAAACTCGGATTCGTATGATCGAAATTGTACAAGCCAACACATCAGAGCAAATTGGAGAAATTCGTCGGCTTTTTCGTGAATATGAAAAATGGCTCGAACTCGACATTTGTTTTCAGGGATTTGAACAGGAACTTGCAAATTTGCCCGGAAAATACGCCGAACCGAACGGAAAACTATTATTGGCTTCGGTTGACGGCAAACCTGCCGGTTGTATCGCGCTGCGAAAGTTGGCGGAAAACATCTGTGAAATGAAACGGCTTTACCTGCGCGACGAATTTCGCGGTTTGGGTTTGGGCAACAAGCTCATCGAAAAATTGATCGCGGAGGCGCAAATTATCGGTTATCAAAAAATGCGGCTCGACACTTTGCCGGACAAAATGGCAAACGCCGTGAGACTTTACAAATCTCACGGCTTTCGTCAAATTCCGGCTTATTATCTCAATCCTTACAGTGAAACTCTTTACTTGGAACTCGATTTGTAAACAATAAATTAAACAATTTGTGATTTGCTAAATTATTGTCGTCACGATTTCGCGGATACTTCTTTGTAAATCGCGGTCATCAGTAATTGGCGAAACGAGCGCGACTTCCGCCGCGTCAACCGGCGCAATGCCCTGCGCGATCATCTGCGCCGCGTAAATCAAAAGCCGCGTTGAAACGCCTTCTTCCAAGCCGTGACCGCGCAGATTTCTCACTTTTTGCCCGATTTTTACCAAATCCTGCGCCATATTTAGTTCGATTCCGCCTTCTTTGGCGACGATTTCCGCTTCGGCTTCGGCGTTCGGATAATCAAATTCCATCGCCACGAAACGCTGGCGCGTGGATTGTTTCAAATCCTTCAAAATTGACTGATAACCCGGATTATACGAGACGACGAGCATAAATTCCGGCGGAGCTTCGATCACCGTGCCGCGCTTTTCAATCGGCAAACGCCGCCGGTCGTCGGTCAGCGGATGAATAATCACGACGGTATCTTTTCTGGCTTCGACCACCTCGTCCAGATAACAAATCGCGCCGGCGCGGACGGCGGTCGTCAGCGGTCCGTCGTGCCAGACGGTTTCGTCGCCTTCGAGCAAAAATCTGCCGACCAAATCCGTCGCCGACAAATCTTCGTGACACGCGACCGTAATCAGCGGGCGATTCATCTGATGCGCCATATATTCGACAAACCGCGTTTTCCCGCAACCCGTCGGACCTTTCAGCATCACGGGCAATTTCGCCGCGTAAGCCGCTTCAAAAAGCCCGACTTCCTGCCCGACGGGTAAATAATAAGGCTCATTTTCAACTTTGTATTTTTCGACTGCTAATTCCATAAATAATTACTTTTCAATTGTATAAATGTGAAAAGTAATCTTATCATTCACGCGAAATTGATAGCAAACGGAAGATTTTTTTGACGAATGCGGAAGCCCGCACGGAGTAATACCAACTCAAATTGAGAAAGACGTAATAACTGGAGCGCAAGCGGCTCGCTTGCCGTCCGTTCGCGCCTTGCGCCGAACGGACGCGCCTCTCGATTACTCAAAACTTTCAAGTAAATGCGCGGGCTGTTCCAGTTCTCGCAAAGCCTCGAACGGTGCCAGCGAGCCGCTTGCGCTCCAGACGGATACGTCATTTTTGTTTGAAATCGGTATAAGTGCGTTTTCGTTCGCGCCCTTACTCCGATGCGGGCTTCCGCAAAGGCGAATACGTTCTGTGTAATCATTAATGTTACACAAAATGTATTTTCAAGGGCTTCGCTCGCTGATGGCGGAAAGGCTGCGCCTTTCCGTGCGCATTCCTCACTTTCTTGAAGCTGCGCCTCACTTGTGAAATTAATCGAGGCGCAACCTCTACTTTTAGGAAAATCTAACTGGAAAGGCACAGCCTTTCCGCACATCGGGCGGCACAGCCGCAAAGACTTACATCTTTGCACAATATGGGTAATTATTTTCGACCCGGAATCATCCGCAAAACCCGATTTACTATATCGCGGGCTTCTTTGACGCGGAATAATGCCGCGGTTGAAAAATAAGTGATGCCGTAAGGAATGGTGACTAAAAGCGCGATTAAAATCGGGTGCAGCGATGTGCCGACTTCCAGTTTGATCGCCCAGCCGAGAGCCGCTGCAATGATTGCTGCCGTCCAGAGTTTGACGACAAAATCAAAAGGAAGTCCGGTTTTGCCGATTTTTCCGTTGAGCGAACGACGCAGCAGCAAAAATTCGACCCAGCCCGCGATGCCCGCCGTCAGCGTCAGACCGACCGTTCCCCATTGAATTTCGAGTCCGAGCAGCGGCGGCACATAGACGGCGCAAAAATAGCCGAGAACGGTCGTCAGCGCGACTCTGATGACGGCGAATTTGAGCGGTGTGCGCGTATCTTTGAGCGCGTAAAATGTTGACGAATAAAGCCTTCCGAGCGTCGAAGCCATCAGCCCGACGGACGCGCCGGCGAGCGTTCCCCAGACGAACAGCACATCGCGGTCGCCGAATTTTCCCGTTTTGTAAACCGAAGCCGCCAGCACGTCGCCGAACGCCAGAAAAGCCATTGACGACGGCACGATAAAAACCGCGATGCGTTTTAATCCGGCATCGAGCCGCGCGCGAAGCTGCGATGAAACTTCCACATCGTCGCCGAGCGCGCTCGCCATCGCGGGCAGTTCCGCCGCCGAAATTGACATCCCGAAAAGGCTGACCGGCAGCGTATAAAGGCTTTGCGTGTATTGCAAAAGAGCCGACGGTCCGGTTCCCAAAAAGCTGGCGATCATCGAATCAACATACGCGCTGATCTGCACCACGCCGCGACTGAAAAAAACCGGAAAAAAGTTTCGCACGACCGTGCGGACGTTGACCGACGAGAAATCGAAAATCGGCTGAATCTTTTTGATTAAAAAATAGACGGTCGGAAGCTGAACCAAAAATTGCAGTCCGCTGCCGACCACCGAACCCCACGCCGTAATCGCGGCGAGATTGCTCTGCGCGACGCGATTGCCGTAGAATACCATCGCCGCGATAATCGCGCAGTTCCAAATGACGGGCGCGGTGTATGAAAGAAAAAATTTGCGGTGACTGTTGAGAATTCCCAGACACCACGCCGACATCACCAGCAAACCCGCGCCGGGAAACAGGATTTTGACGAGGCGAATCGTCAATTCGCGCTTTTCGCCTTCAAATCCCGGCGCGATAAAACCGATCATATATGGTGTCAGCAAAACGCCGAGCAGAACCAGAACGGACGTGAGCAGAGCCAGAATCGTCAAAATCGCGTTCGCCACGCGGTTGGCTTCTTTTTCGTCGCCCTGCGCCAACAATTTCGCATAAACCGGAATCAGAGAAGCCGATAACGCGCCTTCGCCGAAAACATTTTGGAGAAAATTGGGAATCTTAAACGCCTGCGCGAAAACGTCCGCCGCGTCCGACGTGCCGAAATAATAAGCGAAAATTCGCTGCCGCAACACGCCGATAATCCGGCTGATCAAAATCCCCGCGCCGACCAGAAAAGCGTGGCGCGTCGTGCTTTCATTGCGTTTTTTGACGGTCGCCGATGCCGCGTCAATCTTATCCTGCGGCGTTATTTCATCGTCGAAATCGGCTGGCTCAACAGAACTCATTAATTATCAGGCTCCATTTATAAATTTGCGGTAATTTTGGAAGGTTTTCTCGTTTAGACTTCACAACTAATTTACAACAACACAAATTTAAGACAATACCAAAATTTTTCGCAATGTGTATCGTTTGAGAGTTAAAACCGCAAATTAAATTTTCGAGCGTTTCAGCCGGAGCGCGGACGGCTCGTCCGCCAACGAAGCGAAGCGACACGTTGCAAACCCGCTCACTATTAATCAATATGACCATTGAAAAGTTACTTCTTTGCGCCACCGCGCTCGAAGGCGGACGAGCCGTCCGCGCTCCGGCTGATTCAATTTTTCAAATAACTTTTCAAATATTCTCCGGTGTGTGAATTTTCAGCGTTGACGATTTCTTCCGGCGTGCCGACCGCGACGATTTCGCCGCCGCCGGTGCCGCCTTCGGGACCTAAATCAATGATGTAATCAGCCGTTTTTATCACGTCCAGATTATGTTCAATCACCAGCAAACTGCCGCCGTTTTCGATTAATGCGCGGAAGGCGGCGAGCAGTTTGTTGATGTCGTCGAAATGCAAGCCGGTCGTCGGTTCGTCAAAGATGAACAGCGTTTTCGACTTCGTTTTCTGCGCGAGATGCGCGGCGAGTTTGACGCGCTGGGCTTCGCCGCCGCTCAATGTCGTCGCCGATTGTCCGAGCCGCAGATAGCCGAGTCCGACATCTTCGAGAACCTTTAATTTGCTCGTGAGTTTGTTGACATCTTTGAAAAAAAGAATCGCTTCACGGACGGTCATCTGCAAAACTTCGGCGATGTTTTTGCCTTTATAATGCACGTCGAGAATCTCGTTTTTAAAACGTGTGCCGCGACAGTCTTCGCAGGTCAATTCGACATCGGCGAGAAACTGCATTTCGACCGTTACCGTGCCGCTGCCCTGACAAGTTTCGCAGCGTCCGCCGGGAACATTGAACGAAAAATGCGACGGCGTGAAGCCTTTCGTTTTCGACATATTCGTCGCCGCGAAAACTTCCCGAATCGCGTCGTAGGCTTTGATATACGTTACCGGATTCGAGCGCGGAGTTCTGCCGATTGGCGATTGATCAACCAAAATTACGTCGTCAACAAATTTTCCGCCCGTGATTTCCTGAAAAAGTCCGACTTTCGCCTGCCATTCGCCGCGCTGTTTTTTCAGTCCGGCGTAAATTACGTCGTGAATCAGCGTTGATTTGCCCGAACCGGAAACGCCGGTCACGCAGACGAGCATATCGAGCGGAATTTCGACATCAATATTTTTTAGATTGTGTTCGCGCGCACCGATTATTTCCAATTTGCGCTTGCCGACTTCGCGCCGTTTGTGCGGGATTTTGATTTCCGCTTCGCCGCGCAGATATTTAGCCGTCAGCGAATTTTCGTCTTTCAGCAAGTTTTTATAATCGCCCGCGTAAACGAGATTTCCGCCGAGTTCGCCCGCGTAAACGCCGATGTCGAGAATATAATCCGCGACGCGCATCATTTCTTCGTCGTGTTCGACGACCAACACCGTGTTGCCGATGTCGCGCAGATTTTCGAGAATTTTTATCAGCCGCGTGTTGTCGCGCGGGTGCAGTCCGATGGAAGGTTCGTCCAACACATACAACGCGCCGACGAGCGACGAGCCGAGATTCGTCGCCAGTTGAATGCGCTGCGCTTCGCCGCCGCTCAAAGTTGCGGCAAGTCGGTCGAGCGTCAAATAATCCAAGCCGACATCAACCAGAAATTTGATGCGGCGGCGAATTTCGAGCAGAAGTTTTTCGGCAATCTGCTCGCGTTCTTCGCTCATTTTCAGTTCGTCAAAAAACCTTTGCGCGTCCTTAATCGAAAGCGCGGCGATTTCCGGCAGCGATTTTCCGGCGATTTTAACATCACGCGCCGCCTGCCTGAGCCGCGCGCCGCCGCAGTCGGGACACAGCGCGTAACCGCGAAATTTCGATAAAAAAACGCGAACGTGCAGTTTATATTTTTTCGTTTCCAGCCATTTGAAGAAACCATCTACGCCGCGAAATTTCCCTCTTCCGTGCAAAATCGCGTTTTTCTGCCAGTCTTCGAGATCAACAAACGGAACGTCAATCGAAACGCCGTTTTCCTGCGCGAAAAGCATCAATTCCTTTTTCGCCCACGCATAAGACGGACGCGAAAACGGCTCAACCGCGTTTTTTTTCAGCGAAAGCAGCGGATTTGAAACGACCAAATCGTAATCAATCCCGACCGTATTGCCGAAACCCTGGCACGTCGGACACGCGCCGAACGGCGAATTGAAACTGAAAAGCTGCGGCTCCGGCTCGTCGTAAACCGTTCCGTCGTATTTACAAATGAATTTTTCCGAAAAATTCAGCGTACCGCAGTCGTCTCGACTGCCGTCGAGAGTGCGTACCGCGCTCTCTTCTTCCGTCTTTTCTTCTTTTATCTTCTCTTCTTCGGTCTTCTCGGAATTTTTGACTCGGAAGCGGGACGCATCCGAGACGGCAAGCGGGACGCTTGCGGTACGAATTACGGCGGAACCGTTTTCACGAAAACAGATTTCCAGCGAATCAACCAATCTTTGCCGAATTTCCTCGTCGGCTTTCAAACGATCAACCAAAACGAAAGTATTTTCAAAATCCGCAAACGAATAATCTTCCGGTTTCTGCAAATCAAATGTTTCGCCGTTTCGCCAAAAACGCGTAAAACCCTGTTGCATCAAACTCATCAAATGCGGAATCGGGTTTTGGTTTTTAGTTTTTGGGGTTTGGTTTTTGGAATCTGGAATCTGGAATCTGGAATCTGCATCGTGTTCGGCGGGAAAAAGCACATAAAATCGCGTGCCTTTTTCCAAAGTTGATAAAATTTCGGTCGCGGCTGATTCGGGTGAATCTTTAACGACTTCGCGCCCGCAGACGTGGCAGAAAGTTTGTCCGACACGCGCGTATAAAAGCCGCAGATAATCGTAAATTTCGGTTTGCGTGGCAACCGTCGAACGCGGATTGCGCGTCTGATTTTTTTGCCGGATCGCAATCGCCGGCGCGATTCCCAAAATTTCGTCAACGTCCGGTTTATCCATTCGCTCTAAAAACTGCCGAGCGTAAGCCGACAAAGATTCGACGTAACGCCGCTGACCTTCGGCGTAAATCGTGTCAAAGGCGAGCGAAGATTTGCCAGAACCCGAAACGCCGGTGACGACCGTCAGTTTTTCGAGCGGCAAATGAAATGAAATATTTTTTAAGTTGTGAACGCGCGCGCCGCGCACTTCAATAACTTCTTCTTTGGTTTTGGCTGCTTGCATAGATGAAATTTTCCGTCATTCGAGCAAAATTTTATTTTATCAAATTCAAGCCGCGATACAAAAGCGGAATAAAAAACTTTAACCGGAACATTATCCAAACAAAAGGAAGTATTTTTTAATTTTTGAGAGGTAAAAATGAAATCAACTTTATTATTATTCGCCTTGATCGGTTTTATCGGCATTTCTTCGACGATGGCACAAACAAAAGAAAATCCGGCGGCGAAAAATAAAACGCCGGTTTTGGTTGAGCCTTTCACGTCGGAAGGCTGTTCGAGTTGTCCGCCCGCCGACCGCGTTCTGACGAAACTTGAAAAGGAACAGCCGAACGGCGACGCGGAAATTATCACGCTTGAAATGCACGTTGATTACTGGAATTATTTGGGTTGGAGAGACGAATTTTCAATTCCGCATTTCGGCGAACGGCAGGGCGGTTACGGAAGTTTTTTCGGACTGGATTCAAATTACACGCCGCAAATGGTCGTTGACGGACAGAAAGAATTTGTCGGCAGCAACTACAAAAATGCGACCGACGCGATTGCCGTCGCGGTTAAAAATGAGAAAGCGGCGGTTGAAATTTCAGCCGCCGCGCAGTCGAAAACAATCAATTTCAAAATAAAAAGCGCGGACGTTTCAAAACACGACGAATCATATATTTGGCTGGCGGTGACGGAAGATAATTTGACGAACAGCGTCAGTCGCGGCGAAAACGCGGGCAGAACTTTGTCTCACACGTCGGTCGTGCGCGAATTAAAACTGATCGGAAATCTGCTGCCCGCCGATAAAAATTTCAATATCGAAACCGCCGTCAATCTTCAGCCGAACTGGAATAAGAAAAATCTAAAATTCGTCGTCTTCGCGCAGGGCAAACAGTCGAAAAAAGTTTTCGCGTTGGATAGAACGAAATTGATGTAATCTCGCCGCGGATGTTATATGATGGCGAAGGAGTTTTTTATGAAACAACTATTGTTAATCGGGCTTTTATCAATTTTCTCGACCTTTTTCGCGTGCAGTTTATCAAACGGCACATCGGCGAGCGAATCAGCCGACGTGCCGCAAATAAATGTTAATCCACAGCCGGAAAATATGAACAATAAAGATAAAACACCTGTTCTGGTTGAACTTTTCACCAGCGAAGGCTGTTCGAGCTGTCCGCCCGCCGACCGCGTTTTGGCTCAATTGGAATCCGAACAGCCGAATCCGAATGCGGAAATTATCACGCTCGCGCTGCACGTTGATTATTGGGACAACATCGGCTGGAAAGATGAATATTCATCGGCTTTGTACAGCCAGCGGCAGAATGTTTATGGACACGCGTTTAAAATCGGACAGATTTACACGCCGCAAATGATCGTTGACGGAGAAAAACAGTTCGTCGGAAGCAATCTCTCGGAAGCGAACAAGGCGATCACCGAAAGCGCGAAAGATAAAAAGGCGAAAGTCGAACTCGCCAACGCGGAAAACAACTTGAAAATAAAAATTTCCGACCTTCCGAAACACGAAAACGCCTCCGTGTTTTTGGCGATTGCCGAAGATAATCTCAGCACCAGCGTCAAAGGCGGCGAAAATTCCGGGCGCAAACTCGACCATACATCAGTCGTCCGCGAACTGAAATCCGTCGGAATGATTATGGCGGCGCAAAACGATTTTGACAACTCCGTCGCCGTGCAGTTACAGCCGAATTGGAAAAAGGAAAATCTGAAATTTGTCGTGTTCGTGCAGGAAAACGGCAGCCGCAAAATTCTGGGTGTCAACCGAGTCAGCTTATAAAAACAAAAATTGGGTAATAATATACAATTCTCACCTTGACTTCAACCTAAAAGAGAGTTAAACTCTTTATATGGTTGAAGATAACTTTCCAAAAACATTGCAACAAGTCATCAGATATTTTTCTGATGAAAAAATCTGTATTGATTTTATCGCTTCATTACGTTGGGCGGACGGTATTGCTGTTTGTCCGCGCTGTGAAAATACTAGCACGTCTTTTCTTGCTACTCGAAACGTCTGGAAGTGTAAAACCTGTAAAAAACAGTTTTCGGTAAAAGTCGGAACTATTTTTCAAGGCTCAAATATCACTTTAGAAAAGTGGATTTGTGCAATATGGTTAATCGTCAATGCAAAAAACGGAATTTCGTCTTATGAAATCCATCGCGCTATCGGCGTTACGCAAAAAACCGCGTGGTTTATGCTTCACAGAATCC
Source organism: Pyrinomonadaceae bacterium (assembly GCA_965218105.1). GTDB lineage: Bacteria > Acidobacteriota > Blastocatellia > Pyrinomonadales > Pyrinomonadaceae. Next base: position 4,132,409 of record OZ244585.1, on the reverse strand, counting down.
GCGTTGCGATGCAGACGGGAACATTTGAAAAACTTTCAGGTGAAGTCGAGTGCGACGAAACTTTTATCGGCGGTCTGGCAAAAAATATGCACAAACATAAGCGCGAAGAAAAAATTCAGGGGCGCGGTTCAAGCGGTAAAACTGCCGTGTTTGGTGTTCTGGAAAGAAAAGGCAGAGTTTTAGCCAAAGTCATTGAAAAAACCGACAAAGAAACGCTTCATAAAGAAGTGAAAGAACAGGTTGAGCAAGGCTCAAATCTTTTTACCGATGAATGGCGTTCTTATCGCGGACTGGATAACGATTATATTCACGAAGTTATCAACCATTCCATCGAGTATGTTCGGGAAAATGTTCATACAAACGGAATTGAAAACTTTTGGGCATTGCTGAAAAGAACGCTTAAAGGCACTTATGTTTCGGTTGAGCCGTTTCACCTGTCAAAGTATGTTGATGAGCAAGTATTTAGATTTAACGAGCGTAAAGGTAACGACAAAGACAGATTTTTGAAGGCAGTTGGAAGTATTAGCGGAAAGAGATTAACTTACAAAGAATTGACGGATTCTTTGGTATAGCCAAAACAAAATTAAAGAAGTCAAAGCGTGGAAAAAGGAAATAAACTATTTCCTTTTTCTATTTACTTGTTTATTTTCGTACTCTAATTTTAATTGTTCATCAATTTCTGCTTTTGGCACATTGACTATATCTTTGACTAATTTTTTGAAATCTTCAAAGTTAGAATCCGTTAAAGTTTCGAGCGGATTCATTTCTTCCTGATTTTTTTTTGGTCGTTTTAAAATTACTTTAACCATCCCGTAATTATCACCCTCAATACATTCTAACGTCCTATGCTCAACATCTTCTAAAATTCCGATTTTACTTGTCCAACATCCATTATCTTTTTGCCTTGCGGCGTGTGAAGGTAATCCGTCCTCATCAACGTAAATGGCAATTTTTTCAAATCCCGGTTCATATTCAGAAGATTTAGTAAGTTCTTTATATCCAATATAACCGTAATTATCAATAAAATTTTCTAGCCTCTCCGATTTACTGTTAGTAAACCATATATAATAGGGTTTTGTAGGAAGCCATATATTTTTTTTGTCACCCCCTGCCCAAGCATAACAATTGTTAAGCGGTGTCATATCGCTTGTTTCATAAAAACCGTCAAGGTCGGCATTCGGAAACAGCCTTAAAACTTGTTCTACGTTCATCTTGAGTATTATAAGTAACTATTTTCTTTTCCCCAATTTATCCAACATTGAATCGCTTCTTTGTATGTGGTTGCATTGGAAGCCGCATCAATACCTGCAATTGCTTCTAATGCAAGCAACCAACCCGGTATTGGTTCTTGACTGAATTCGCTAAGTATAAATGGGAGGACTTCTTTGCCAAGAGCAACTATTCTGTGAAATGTAATATGGGAAACCTGTTGTCTTTCTGATGAAAAATGTGCAACTGCTTCCTTCCACTCTTTTACTAAAACATTAAAGGCAGATTTAGATTTTTCGTTTTCAGCAGTATTTTTTGACGCAGACTCTATGCCCTCATCCTCAATGCTTTCAATGATGTAGCGTTTTCTTGTTGCAATATACGGCTCATCATCCCTGTTAAATTCATCCATCTGCCATTGAGGGATACCTTTCGGGTTATAATAATGACTTTTAGTAAAGCAACGGTAATCTTTAACTTTTTCTTGAGCTTCTTTCATCTTCACCCTCTTTTTTTACTAAAGCGTTCGCAAATTTACTAAACTTTTCAATTTCTAAATGCAAATTAAATCCATATAAATCAATATCATTCAAACCAAAAAGAAATATTCTCAATAGTTTGTCATCCGCCATTATGCTTGCCCTGTCAACAAGGGAATTGTCTGGAAGGTCAATATCGTGACCAATAATCTTTGCATCTTTGTATAAAGAGCTACCAATTAGTAGCGGATAACCTATTTGTACTAAAGATTCATACTGTTTTGTATATTCAAAAACGGCAACAACACCTGCTTTCAGTGTTTTTTCTTCAAAAAATCCTGAAATCCAATTAGCCATATCTTCCAAATAAGGCTTGCGCGTATCTTCTACTTCCGCCGGACTTTGATGGTAATTTAACCTTAAAATGCTATCTTTACCGTCCAAACCTATAAAAAGATGTGCGTGTTCCTTACGTGATTTTAGCTTACTGCCATAATAATATATGAAAGCATTTTGTTTATTTGTCTTGGGTTTAACATCCAAGACAAATTCCTTCTTTTTAAATTGAGCTTCATCAAATTCAATTGTCATTTGAAACGAATCACAATTGAATTTTTTCATACTCAGAGCCATAGTTTTTATTTAGACGTTTATAATTTCCTAACAGTTGTCATCGTAAAGCACCACTTTAATACCATACCAAGTTTAGAAAAACTTAACAATATATTTGTGATGATTTTCACAGATGAAATATGGTACTATCTTTGCTGTTAATTTGATTTATTTAGGTGAGAATTGTATGTTATTACCAAAAATTGCAGGGATAACAGGATAAATGGGATAATTAAGTCATTTTAAAGATTTGATTTATCCCTGTTTATCCTGTTATCCCTGCAATTTTCTTTATTTTTTCACCAGCGAAAATCATATCTCGAAAAATTTTCGCGCCAGTTTTCGGCAATTTCGATTTTGAGAATCGGAATTTCCCCGTCGAAAATAATTTCCGCATCTAACAGACGGCGCAAACGATAAGTTCTGCCCGAAGGCGAACAAATTATCAGCGTCGCTTTTTCGTCGTCAAATCTCGAAACAACGGCAAAACGCCAGTCTTTTTTGGTGCGAACAATCAGCCGCGCGCCAATCGGTAAATCGCGCAAAGTTATTTGAGTGTCGGGAGTTTCCAAAGTTTTTGGTAAGTTTGATAAGTTTTCTCCGGCAACTGGATTAAAACCGGATTTTTTTTCGCGTCTAAACGACCCAAAACCGTTTCGATATTTTCGCGCTTCATCGCCGTACAGCCAGCCGTTCCCGTGTTTTCGCTTTTCCAGATGTGCAGAAAAATGCACGAACCTTTTCCCTTTTGCGGCGGATAAAAATTGTGCGCGACGAAAACGCCCAAATCATACTGCGCTCCGACCGCGAGCATTTTTTCCGAACTGTTCCAATCGAAATTGTTGACTTTATTTTTGTCAACGATCCGGTTATAAACTGCGGATTTTACATCGTCCACGCATTCGGTTGATTCTTCCAGTTTTGTGTAAGGCAGACCGATAAAATCAGATTTGGCGACCGAGCCGAACGCGCTCGTCAGATTAAAAATTCCCGCCGGAGATTTGCCGTCGCCCTCGACTTTGTGCGGTTCGGTTTCCGCCATCATCCGCGCGTCGTCGCTCCACGCCAAACCATTTTTGCCGACGACGACCGGAAAACTCTCCCCGACCGACTGCCACGGCGATTTGGTATTTTCGCGTTCAAACATCTGCGCCTGACCCTGAATATCCGTCCAGTTTTTGGTCGTCACGACGATTGCCTGCCGCGACGCGGAAAGCAAAGTTTTCTGCGCCTGAATATTAACGCCCAGCAAGATTATTGTTAAAAAAAGAAATGTAATTTTTCTCATTGCCGTAAAAAGCTAAAAAACCACGAGAAACACAAAATGCGATTTTGTATTTCTCGTGGTTTTAATTCTCAAGTATTTTAATCAACAAACGGCAAATCGTGATTTTTGTTGGGCTTTTGGCTGACAGCGTAAACGCGCAAACCGACGGAAATCATCAAAATCGAAATGCCGATCCAAATCACTACCCAGACGATTCCCGGCAGTCCGGTTGCCGCCGCCATATTTCCCGCGTCCGTCTGCATATCCGAACCGAAACCCGGCGCGTTGATGAAAAGCAGCGTTTTCAAATCGAGAAAAGCGTTGAGCAAACACTGCACGGCGAGAAAAGCGACGGAAAAATTAGCTACTTTGACGCTCGAATACTTTCCTAACGCGATAAGTCCGGCGGTCAAAAGAATTCCCGAAACAACCGTAAAGGCGATGCTGGAAATTCCGACCTGCAATGAAAATACGTTAAAAACCGGACTCAAAACCCCGAAAAACAGAGTGATTAAACCGATAAATACGCCGCACGCCATCAAAATATGTTTGGCGGAAACAACGCGGCGAATCAAAAACAAAAGCAGAACGCCGAACGCCGTCGTGCCGAGATAACCCGCGCTCGAAGTCAGAACCGCGCCAAAAAATCCCGACGGAACCGAATAAACAACGCCGCTTCCGTCCGAAGCGATGGTCAAACTCTGCACCGAACCGCCGGTCAGCAATCCGACCAGCGCGTGGCTCGATTCGTGAATAAACGTCGTGAACAAACGCACCGGATAAACCAAATATTCGGTGTATGGAATAAACCATAAGGCAATTGTAATCACGGTCGCAATCAACAAAAGATAAATTTGCGGCTTGGCATCTTCGGCAACTTTGTATTTCATTTTTCCAAAAACTCCTTATAAATATCTCAACTTAATCTTACCATATTTTACGTTCGATTTTACAATAAAGTTCTTTGGTCGTAAATCGTCAATCGTCAATCGTTTAAGAAGTTGTCCGAAATCAAGGTTGTATTCTCAAATTTAAACGAAACCTCCGCGACATCGTAAAAACTATTGACGATTCACGATTCACGATTTACAATTCACGAAATCGCTCTTGCCGCCGGTTTTGGATTCCAGCCGAATTTCCGTAATTGCGATGTCTTTCTGCGCCGCTTTGCACATATCGTAAACGGTCAGCGCGGCGACCGAAACGGCGGTCAACGCCTCCATTTCCACGCCCGTTTGCGAATTTGTTTTCGCTTCGGCTTCGACGAAAACGCCGTAATCTTTCAGTTCAACATTGACATTGACCTTCGATAAATTTAGTTGATGACACAGCGGAATCAGCGCGGAAGTTTGTTTTGCCGCCATAATTCCGGCGATTCGCGCGATTTCGAGCGGATTTCCTTTTGGATTCTCATTTGATTTGAGAATTTTTAAAGTTTCTTCGTTTAGCAAAACCTTGCCCGAAGCGACGGCGCGACGCGACGTTTCCGCTTTTTCGCTCACGTCAACCATTTTTATTTTTCCCTGCTCGTCAAAATGCGAAAGTTTTTCCATAAGATTTTTATTCTGCAAATTTTTCGTGTATTTCACAGGAACTATTTCGAGCAAAATTTACAAAAAGTATATTTCAGCGACTTCGCCCGCTTCGATATTTTTCCCGCGCGGCACGAAAACCAGCGCGTTGGCGCGTGAAAAAGCGATAAAGTTTGACGAACCGTTAAAACGCAGCGATTCGATGATTAATTTCCCCGTTTCGTCCGTTTCGACCAACGCCGGCAAAACCGAATCGCGTTCCGCCGCGCACTTTAATTTACGCGGCGCGACGGCGAAACCACGTTTTAATTCGCAATTTTTCGCGCTCTGCATTTTCAGCAAAGCGGTTCGCGCGAACAAATAAAACGTCACCGCCGACGAAACCGGATTGCCCGGAAGTCCGAAAATCAGATGCCCGTTTAATTTGGCGAAAACCGTCGGCTTTCCCGGTTTCAAACTGACTTTTTCAAAAAAAATCTCCGCGCCGAGTTCGCGCAGGACGGGTTTTGTAAAATCGTAATCGCCGACCGAAACGCCGCCCGTCGTGATTAAAACATCGTATTTCTCGGCGGCATTTTGGACTTTAGATTTTAAATTTTGGATTTCATCTCTGACCGACGGCAAAATTTGCGCGTCGGCAAATCGGTCGGCGAAAACTTTGAGCATCATCGAATTTGAATTGCGAATCTGATCTTTTCGCGGCGTTTCCGAAATTTCGACGATCTCGCTGCCCGTCGAAAGAATCCCAACTTTCGGCACTTTATAAACTTCGACTTTCGCGTAACCAAACGAAGCCATCGCCGCGATCATATTTTCCGTGACGATTTCGCCGGCGGAAAATATTTGCGTATCTTTCGTAATTTCCGAAGCGAAAGCGTTGATGTTTTGCCGCTCTTTCGGCTGCTCCAAAATCGTAATAAAACCGTTTTCTTCCCGCGTCAGTTCAACTTTCTGCACCGCGTCCGCGCCCGACGGAACCGGCGCGCCGGTCATAATTCTGACGGCTTTGCCCGAATGCAGTTCACCGTCAAAACCTTTTCCCGCCGCCGATTCACCGATAATTTTCAATTTTACCGGCGCGGTTTTCACATCTTCATTTTTGACCGCGAACCCGTCCATCTGCGACCGGTCAAACGGCGGCAAATCCATATCGGCGAAGATTTCCTCCGCCAGAACGCGCCCGACCGATTCGCTCAAATCAATCCTTTCGCCATTCAAAGCAAAACTTTCGCGGTTAATAATGTTTAGTGCTTCAGAAATAGAAATCATATTTATTTTGTAAGGAAAATCGGCAGTATTTGTAGATATTATCCGAATTTACAAACAAATAACCTAACTTAGCGGGAATTTTTTTTTGCGATATTTGTAGAAAATGAATCAAATTCTAACTGCATTCTCCATACAATTTATCGAACAGTAGATCGCTTTCGAGCGCAGATTTACAGCATTTTTCTGCGGTGTCCAGGTTCCGCATTTAGCGCATCTGACAAGCTGTACATCTTTTGTATTTTCGGTTTTCTCAATCTGTTTTCCCTGCGGTTTGGTCACCTGACGCGCTTTTTTGAACATCTGCCAGACATAAATCGCGCTTTGAATCTGGCGGCGGTATCTCAATGCGGTTATTCCGGCAACTGCAATAAATATCAGGATAATAAAAAAGAATTTTATCATTTACTTGAGTTTTCTTTACTTGCTTTTTAGTTGCTCGTTAAATTCCGGTAAGAGTTGGTTGTTCGGATTTACTTCTTTTAACCGTTCGAGATATTTTTCGGCTTCGGCATTTTTATTTTGACTTAGCAACGCCTGAGTCAAAACCTGCAAAGTTTTTTCGTGTTTCGCGTCCACGAGCAAAGATTTTTGGTATTCGGCAATCGCTTTGTCGGTTTCGGGCGGATCTATCAGAAAATAGGTTAATCCCAAATCGGTTCTGATATTAGCATCATTGGGTTTTTGTGCCAGCGCATCTCGATAAAATTCGCGCGCCTTTAGAAAATTCTCGTTAGTTTTTTTCAAATAACCGATGTCAAAATAAATATTTCCGAGCGTAACGGCGACATCCGCATCTTTCGGATTATTTTTGTAAACGCGCGTTAAAAGTCTGGAAATTTCGCCCAGCAGATCGGTGTCCTGTTTCATCGAAGCGTAATTGTAAAGAGCGATTCCCAAGTTTTTTTGGAACGGAATATTGTTCGGATTTTGATCGGCTTCGGCAATTTTCTGACTGATTTCCTCACTCGACAAAGATAATTCCTGATCGTTCTTTTTCGCCGTCTCCTGCGCGGTTTTCAAACGACCGTTTTCCGCCTGCAAACTGGAAATTTCATTTCGATTCAGAGCGTTTGCAAGTATAAAACCGCCGACGAAACTGATAATTACCGCGATAATAGAAAGCCAAAACAGCTTTTTGTTCATTGAAAAATTTTAACAAAACTGTTGATAAAAAGCGAAAAGCGTCGCCGTTAAGGTTGCGGCGACGCTTTTGTAAATTTTGAGTTTATTAAACTATTTTTCTTCTTCGTTCGGTGCGATATAAGGCAAATCTTCGGCTCGCCGACGAATTGGCGGATCGGTCGCGCGGCGGCGCGGCACAGCATTCGTAGTTCGGCGGTCAACGCTTCCGGCGGGCAAGCCTTTACCGTGAACGGCTTCGACCAAAATTCTCGTGATTTCCTGTGAAAGCGTCCGATGCTCTGCCGCCGCTCGGCGACGCAGCGATTCTTTTAATTCGTTCGGAACATACGCTCCGATAAAAACACCTTTACGGTTTGCCATAAAAATTTTTGATTACTCCTATTTGTTAAATTCTCTGTTAAAAATTAAAACCCCGCATTGAAACAAGCCTGTAAGCCGAATTTTGTATCTGTCGAAACAGACGGCAATCATTCATCTAGGCTGTTCGTCGCCAAACAGCTCAAGCGACCTACCCGAAAACGCCGTTCAGATTTCTCTGAACTTTTGGACGGGCAGCCCAGTTAATAAGCGTTTCCCTATTTGGTCTTGCACCGCGAGGAGTTTGCCTAGCCGCGCCTGTTACCAAACGCGCCGGTGCGCTCTTACTTTAAGTTCAAAAATGAACCGCACCGTTTCACCCATCACCTCGACATTATAAAATGCCGCGGCTGGTCTGTTCTCTGTTGCACTTGTCGTCGTCCGATTTTTGAAAATCAAACGCCCGGACGTTATCCGGCTCGCCGCCCTTCGGTGTTCGGACTTTCCTCTTTTATAATTAAATAAAAGCGATTACCCGGCTTGTCTCTCTGCAAGGCTTCAATATGTTAGCAAAAAATGTTCAACATTTACAATTCAGGTTTGTAATTTGTTGCAAGTTCTTTTATCGGGATTTTCAGCGAAATTTATAATTTTTGAAAATCCCGCTCGACAATTTTAGTTGTCAATTTCCAGCGTATCTCCCGCCAGCAAAACGGGATCAACCTGTTTGCCGTTTTTGACGGCGATCAAATCAAATTCTAACGGCGCAAGCAAACCTTCCTGATTTTTTCGACGGATGACTACTTTTTTGACATTCGGCTTCTTCAGTCCGCCCGAAGCTAAAATTGCCTGCGTCAATGTAATTCCCGAATGAAAATCTTTTTGTCCGGCTGAATTTACATTGCCGCCGATGTAATAAAACTGCGGCGTTTGAACATCCGCGTTGGCGGTTTCACTCGATTTGAATTCAACAATATCGCCCGGAAATATCAAAACATCGTCCGATTTCGGATCGTTGAGATTTATCTTTTCAGTTTCGGAATTGTTAGCGCGTTTGACGATTGCGAGGGTCGCCGGCGGCTTCGTAACCGCTTCGGCGCGAACGACATACAGCGGCATCGCTTCGCGCTGTAAAAATTTTTCGCCCGCTTTTTCGACCAATCCGAGAACGGTAAAAGTATGACTCGCAAATTCCCGGACTTTAACGACGACCTGCGGATTTTTATAGAGTTTTATCTTTTCTTCCAACAAAATTTCGATTTCTTCGGCGGTTAAACCCTGAATTGACACCATTTCACCAGCCAGCGGATAATCAATTGTGCCGTCTGAAAGGACTGTAAAATAATTTGCGGCACTTCCGGGCGCGTTTTGCAGACCGATAATCAAAATATCGCCGATGCCGATTTTATAAGTTTCGGTCGGTGAAAGTGCCGCCGCATTTGCGCGTTTGACGACCTCTAAAGTCTTGGCGGCAATCGTCCGGTTTTCTGACGCGGTGCTGTTTGACGGCGCATTTCCTTCAGTGTTCGCGGAATTCAAAACAGATTTTTGATCGGCGTTTTTGGTGTTTGTTTTGGGATTTTGAGAATATCGGAAATTAACCTGCTTGACGGCTTCGGTTTGAGATTGTGCAAAGTTATAACCGACGCTCGCCGACGCGGTCAATAAAAATGCGGAAACTTTTAACAGGAATTTATTCATAACTCATTGAAATTACGGAACAATTTTCTAAAAATTGCTTCTGCTCAGACGATTTGATTGATTGTATTTGCCGATAAAACAACCGATGAGACTTTTTTTGAGCAATTTTTGCGGCGTTAAAGCCTCTGATTCTATAAAAGCGTAAAGATGAGTTTTTTCTATTTTTTTTTGCGCGAAACAAAATAAAGTGGTGTAATGTTCTGATTTACAACGGATTACCGAGTTCTTTTGAAATTATTTTTTGTAGATTGGGAAACTTTCGCAAATTTTTCGCCGCCTGCAAAACAATCCGCAGCATCGGTTCGATAAATTGAATAAAATAAGTTTTGCCGCGATTTACTGACTGAAACGAAAATGTGCCGATGGCTTTTAAACATCTTTGGACAGTCATCAAATCAAATTCGTAGTCAAAATCTTTTTTTTCAATCGCCTCCAAACCCATTTTTTTTCTTTCATCTAGAAAAAGTTTTTTCTTTTCGTCAAGCCAGTCTTTTTCAGGCGTTTCCAAAACTCTGTCCAGGAGAAGCGATACCAAATCGTAACTCGCCGCGCCGATGCGCGCGTCTTGGTGGTCAATGATTCGCAGTTCTCCGGCGTTGTCAATCATCAAATTCGCCGCGTGAAAATCGCGGTGGCATAAAACCTTCGCGTGTCGTTCGAGTTCGCGGGCGAGTTCGGCAAATTCTGTATTCAATGCGTTTTCATCTTCATCAGACAATTTCGATTGGCGAAATGTTTCAAAATAATGGGTTTTGAAGAAATTTAATTCCCACAAAAGTTTTTCCTCGTCAAATTTTAAGCGCGAAGCGATTGAATTTATTTCAAAAGCCTTGTCCGTCGCATTTTGGATTTCGGCAATCAGCGAAATCGCTTCATTTAACAATTTTTCGCGGGTTTTCAAATCAGAATTTGCCAAAACATCGCGCAGAATCGTGTCGCCGAAATCTTCCTGAACGATGACACCGAGAGATTCGCTGAAATCGTAAATTTTCGCCACCGGCAGACTGCCGAGCAGGAAAAGATTGGTCACGTCCAGATAAGTTTGCTCGTTTTCGACGAACGCTTCGGGATAAACGCAGGCAATCGCGGTCGCGCCGTTCCAGTTGACGCGAAAATATTCCCGGATGGAAGCGTCCGGCGTTAAAATTTCAATTTCAGAATTCTCGTCGTTTAATTTTAAAAAATTTCGCAGTCTTTCGACGGCGGATTCGGAAAATGTGGCATTCATATTTTGAAAAAGATTTTATCATTGATTGAGCGGAACGACATAGTTTTCGCCTTTGACAAAGCCTTTTAACGCCTTTTCGGGAATTTCCCGGCAGTGGTCGAGCATTGCGGCGCGCACAATCGCCGCGTTTTCGTAATGTTCACCGGCGTTTATTTTCACGCCGTCGGCGATAATCGCGTTGGAAATTTGCGCTCCGTCGCCGATTGAAACGTCGTCCCAAATGACGGAATTTTGAACCGCCGCGCTTTCTGAAATCGAACAGTTTTCGCCCGCAAAAACTTTCGCGCCGTTCATCATCGCCAGACTGATTTCGAGATAGCGCGGAATCGTCGAAAGTTCAAACCATTTGCCGCCGGTGATGTGCGCGGCGATTTTCTCGCCGACGGCAATCGCCGGATTGTAAAATGTCGGCACAATATCCGAATAAACGCCGCGCGGAATATAATCGAAAACGCGCGGTTCGAGAATATGAATTCCCGTGAACATCAAAGGATTACGGATTTCGGATTTTGGATTTTGGATTGGCGCGGGAAAATCGCCGAAACCTGTAACCAGATTATTTTCCGTGTGAACTTCAGTAAATCGTTCTCTTTGCGGGTTTTCCTTTAGAACCATCGTGGCGATTGCGCCGCTTTTTTTATGAGTTTCGAGCGCGGCGGAAATATCAATATCGGTGATGATTTTGCCGTTGACGATCAGAAATGTTTCATCTTCGAGCAGATGGCGCGCGTTGTCCAAAGCTCCCGCCGTGCCGAGAATTTGCGGTTCTTCCAGCGTGTAATGAATTTTCACGCCGAAATCCGTCCCGTCGCCGAGCGCGCTTTTGACCGATTCCGGTTGATGATGAAGGTTGACGACGACCTCTTTGAATCCGAATTTAGCGACGTATTCGGCGACGTAACCGACCAGCGGTTTGCCGAGAAACGGAATCGCCGGTTTGGTGCGGTCAATCGTTAAGGGAAAAAGCCGCGTGCCGAAACCGGCGGCTAAAATCATTGCTTTCATATTCAGAAAATGTTTTGGTGAACGGCTGAACTGCGGAAAATCGCGCAGAAATCGAATATTGATAAAACTTACTTTTTTTGAGTTTTAATTGCAAACTTGCCAAAACGGGTTTTGCCGTTAAAATCTGTTGGTAGATGTCAAATACCGCCGACGCTAAAACTTACGCGCTTTTTCAAACGCCGCGCAATAAAAAACTTATCGCTGAAATGACGCGCGATGCGGCAAAATTATTTCTTTTTCCGGCGTTGGAAACCGAACGTGTAAAATTTAATGTCGAGGAAACTGTTTTAACACAAAACATTACTGATTTTGACTGGCTGATTTTTACCGACGTTTTAGCGGTTGATTATTTTTTGGAATTACTGACCGAAAACGAAATTGATTTTTACGAACTGGATGCCGTGCGCGTCTGCGCTTTCGGCGAAATTGTCGCCGACAGACTGCGATTCGCGCAGATTCACGCCGATGTCGTTCCGACTGAAATAAACGCCGCCCAAATATTTGCCGCAGTCAAAGTTTACGCGGGCGAAAACGAGTTGGAAAATTTGAAAATGCTGCTTGTCAAAGAAGATTCGGCGGATTTTGAAATTAAAAATTTACTGGTCGCGGCAAGAGTTGAATTAACCGAACTGCCGGTTCACACGGCGAAAATTTCCGCCGCAAGCGACACCGCCAAATTGAAAACGCTTCTCAAAGGCGGCGCGATTGATGAATTTGTTTTTTCCGCGCCGGAAGATTTAATCGCGCTGCGGCATTATTTTCCGAATGAAAACGAATTGAATTCAATTTTTGGAGAAGTGAAAGCGGCGGCAATTGACGCGAATATTTTTCAAAATTTGAAAGAAAACGGCATTAAAGCGCGTTATTTTGCCGGTCGGTGAAGAAAATCGGCGGCGAAACTGCTAATCTCTTATTTTATGAACGATTCGAGCGTGATACTTTTTTTTATTGACGGTTTGGGCATCGGGCGGCGCGACGCGGGTAATCCGCTGGCTCAAATAAAAAATATCGAACCGCTGGCAAATTTTCAGGACGAAAATAACGAGACGATTTTCGGCGGCGTTTTGGTTTCGACCGATCCGCGTTTGGGAGTGGAAGGTCGCCCGCAGAGCGCGTCCGGGCAGACGACGATTTTGACCGGAATCAATGCTCCGCAGCATTTAGGAGTTCACAAACAAGGTTTTCCGAATCAGATTTTGCGCGATGTGATCGCCGAATATTCGATATTTTTGCAGTTGAAAAACTTAAAAATCGAGCCGAATATTTTCGTCAACGCTTACACGCCGAAGTTTTTCAGCGAAACGCCGCGCTGGAAATCGGCGACGACGTGCGCGATGGAAGCGGCGGAAAACAGTTTTAGAAAATTGCCCGATTTGTTCGGGAAAAAGGCTCTGTTTCACGATTTTACAAATCGGCATTTAATCGAACTAGGTTTTGACGCGCCGATTTTCTCGCCGTCGGACGCTGCCGAAATTTTGGCGGAATTGGCGGCAAATCATCGCTTTACGCTTTACGAATACTTTATCACCGACAAAATCGGACACGCGCAGGATTTTGAAAAAGCCGAAGAATATCTGCCGCCGCTCGCCGCATTTATCAGAGAAACTTTACAGAAATTAAATCTCGAAAAAACGACTTTTATCTTGACAAGCGACCACGGAAACATAGAAGATTTGTCCGTTCGCAATCACACGCTAAACGACGTTCCGACAATCATTTGGGGCAGAAAAAAGCGCGAAGCCGCGAGCCGCATTAAAGATTTGTCGGACATTACGCCGACAATTATAAATTTGTTGGAGCGCGGGCGGCTCGTCCGCGCTCCAAAGAAATATTATGAACCCGGAAAATATAAAAAATGACCGCAAAGAAATTTTAGGCTGGATAACTTACGATTGGGCGAATTCCGTATTTTTTACAACGGTCGTCGGCGTTTTGATCGGGCAGTATATCACGACGCTCGCGCAGACGGCGGTCGGCGAAAACGGGGTCGTTTTCAGTTTGGGCGGCTACAATCTGGTTACTGCGAAATCGTTATTTCCATATTCCGTCGGGCTTTCCGTGTTTCTGCAAATTTTCTTTCTGCCCGTGATGGGCGCGATTGCCGATTATACGCATTTGAAAAAGACGTTTATGGCGTTTTTCTGCTATCTCGGCGCGTTCGCCTGTTGTCTTTTGTTTTTTATACAGGGAAATTTATACGTTCTCGGCTCGGTGTTTTTTATCGTCTCGAATCTGAGCGCGGGCGCGTCAATCGTTTTTTACAATTCTTTTTTGCCCGACATTACGACCGAAGACAAACGAGATAAAGTTTCGAGTTGGGGTTTTGCCGCCGGTTACATCAGCGGCGCGTTGGTTTTGTTTCTAAATTTGATTTTTTTGAAATATGCCGAATCGCTCGGCATTTCAGTCGAATTGGCGGTTAGAATTTGTCTGTTGACCGCGGGAATTTGGTGGGCGGCGTTTGCTTTGATAACCTTTAAATATTTAAAAACCCGTAAACCGGATCGCGTCGCTCCGGCAGGTAAAAATTTTGTCGCAGCCGGACTCGGTGAACTGGTCGAAACCTTCCGCGACTTGTTCAAACTCAAACATACACTGCGTTTTTTGATCGCTTACCTGCTTTATAACGACGGAATTCAGACGGTTATTACAAGTTCTTCGATTTTTATCTCGCAGGAACTTTTTATTGCCAAAGGTTTGGAAGTTGACAACACGGTTTTGATAATCGCCTTTCTGATCGCGCAAATCGTCGCTTTTTTCGGCGCGCTCGCTTTTGAACGCATCGCGCATTTTACCGATTCAAAAATCGCCATTATTATTTCGCTCGTCATCTGGTCGGCGATTGTCATCTATGCTTACGGATTTCTTTACACGTTAACGCAGGCGTATATTATGAGCGGCTTAATCGGCTTTGTTCTGGGCGGTTCGCAAGCACTTTCGCGTTCCTTGTTTTCAAAAATGATTCCAAAAGGACGCGAATCGGCGTTTTTCGGGATTTACGAAATTTCCGAACGCGGCACATCGTGGATCGGTCCGGTTGTTTTCGGTTTTGTCGCGCAAATGACCGACTCATATCGTCCGGCGATTCTCGCGCTGATCGTCTTTTTCGTCATCGGCAGCGTTATTTTACTCTTTACAAATACAAACCGCGCCATTCAGGAATCGGGAAACAGAATCGAAGGCGAACTTAAAGGATAAAGGCGAAGGTAAGAGTTTCATCAAGAATCGTTCGGCTGATAATTTGTCATAAAGCCGCAGATGAATATAATAAATGTAGACGGCGGTAAATAAGTAATTTGGAATCTGGAATTTGAAATTTGGAATTTAAAGAAGTGATTGAATCAACTGACAAAATCGTAACTATTTTCGGCGGTTCGCGCTGCGGCGAGAAATCGGCTGAATATCAACAGGCGAAAGAACTCGGCGGGCGGCTTGCCGAAGCCGGTTTTACTATTTGCACGGGCGGTTATCTGGGCGTGATGGAAGCGGCTTCGCGCGGCGCACGCGAAAAAGGCGGGCGCGTTTTCGGCATTGTGATGAACCAATTCAAATCAGAACCGAATCGTTATTTGACCGATAAAGTCGCCACCAATCATTTTTACGAACGACTTCAAAATTTGATCGAACGCTCGGTCGGATTCGTCGCCATTCGCGGCGGAATGGGAACGGTTACGGAAATTTCGCTCGTCTGGAACAAACTTCAAACCGGCGTGATAAATAAACGTCCGCTGGTTCTGTTGGGCGAATGTTGGAAACCCGTCGTCGAAGCGTGGCAGCAAAATCTGGTCGTCAGCGAAACGGACGTTTCATTTCTCGACTTTGCCGAAACCGCCGAAGAAGCGGCGCAAATAATCGTTAAAAAATCAAAAGGAGTGATCGTATGAATTGTCCGAGATGCAACGCTCCGCTTTTGCCGAACGCTCAATTCTGCGGAAGTTGCGGTTTACAAATGCAGACAACAACGCCGAATTACGGCAGAGAACAATCCGGCGGGCGCGAAGCGTTTAATTTCGATGCCGATAATCGCGGTCAGGGACGCGGCTACACTTGGGAAATTCAGCATCCCGGCTCGTTCGCTCTGGCAATTGTCAACCTGCAAACCGGACAAGCTATTTCAGCCGAAGCCGGAGCGATGGTTTCGATGTCGTCAAATATTGATTTGAATTCGGAATTGAAAGGCGGCGTTTTCGGAGCTTTAAAACGCGCGGTCGGCGGCGAATCGGCTTTTGTGTCAACATTTACGGCGCAGGGCGGCGCGGGCGAAGTGACGCTCGCTCCCGGTGCCCCCGGCGATGTCGTCGGCATCGAGATGCGAAATCAAACTTTTATGGTGCAGTCGAGTTCGTATCTCGCCGGCGACACGAGTTTGATTGTTGATACGAAATTCGGCGGCGCGAAATCGTGGCTCGGCGGCGAAGGTCTATTTCTTTTGCAAATTTCGGGAACGGGACTTTTGCTCGTTTCCTCTTTCGGCGCGATTCACCGAAAAACTTTGCGACCGGGCGAACAATATGTCGTTGACACCGGACATTTGGTGGCGTGGGAAGGTCAAATGCAGTACCAGACGCGAAAAGCTGCCAGAAGCGGTTTTTTCCGAAGTTTTCTGAGCGGCGAAGGTTTGGTGGCGGAATTTTTCGGTCCCGGAGAAATTTTAATACAAACGCGAAATCTGCGGGCTTTCGCCGGACTCATAAAACCTTTCTTTCCATCGCAAAGCGGCGGAGGAAGCGGCTTTAATGTAGATTTCGGAAGTTAAAAATTTGTCAAACTTTCGTTCGATTAAAAACGGGGAATAAATGATTGTTTTTAATGAAATTATTGAATCTTCACAAAAAAAGAATAGAAATCTTGAAATAAAACTAAAAGGTCGAACGGTTTCGAGAGGTGTCGCTTTCGGGAAAGTCGTGTGTCTGCACGGACGAAAGAGGCAATTTTATCGAATAGATTTGGAAACTTCGCAATTAAAGCGCGAAGTTCGCCGATTTCATTCCGCGATTCGTTTGGCAAAACGTCAACTCAAAAAAATCAGCCTCAACAAAAATGATACCAAAGCAAATATTTTTGACACGCATTTTCTGATTTTAGAGGATAAAACTTTAATTTCTAAAATAGAAGAACACATCAATAAACAAAAAGTTAATGCTGAATGGGCGGTGAAAATTGTCATTGACGGTTACATTTCAAAATACAAAACAATTTCCGATGAACATTTGAGAGAGCGTTACATTGATTTAAAAGATATTGCCGAGCGTCTGCAAACGGCTTTGGGCGGCGGCGAAAAATCCGCTATTTTGCTGGAGAAAAATTCGATAATTGTCGCCAAAGAAGTAAAACCTTCGACATTGATCGAACTGATAGAGAGCGATCCGCAGGCGATTGTGACGGAAAACGGCGGCTGGACATCACACACTTTTATACTGGCGAGAGAATTAAATCTGCCTTCCGTAACCGGTGTCAGCAGGATTTTGCGGCGCGTCCAAACCGGAGATGAAATGGTCGTTGACGCTTTCAGCGGACAGGTTATTTTAAATCCGGGTGAAAAAACGCGGCAAATTTATCAGAACGCGACCGTTAAATTTGAACAAAAAAATTCTGAAAACATCGAATCGTCCGAAAGCAAAACTCTCGACGGCAAATACGTAAAATTACGCGCCAATCTCGATATTGCAAAAGGTTATTCGGCGGCAAAAAAAATCGGAGTCGAAGGCATCGGGCTTTATCGTTCGGAGTTTTTGTTCAACCAATACAAAGGTTTTCCCGATGAAAACACCCAAATTGAAGCGTATCGTAAAATTTCCGAAATGGTCGGCAGCGAAGGCGTTAGAATTCGCACTTTCGACTTGAGCGTCGAGCAGTTGACCGACGAATCGGAAGAAAGGGAAAAAAATCCGGCTCTCGGTCTGCGGGCGATTCGGCTCAGTTTTTCGCATCTCAAAGAATTTAGAACGCAGCTCAGATCGCTTTTACAGGCATCGGCGTTTGAAAATAATATCAGCGTGGTTTTGCCGATGATTTCGGATGTTGCCGAAATTCGACAGGCAAAAAAGATTTTGGAAAGCGAAAAACAAAAACTCAAAAAAAAAGAAATAAAATTCGGCGAACTGCGTTTGGGAGCGATGATTGAAGTCCCTTCGGCAGTTTTAACAATTGACGATATTGCCGCCGAATGTGAATTTTTATGTTTGGGAACAAACGATTTGGTGCAGTATTTGCTGGCAGTTGACCGCGACAACGAAAAAGTCGCCGATTTGTTTCGCACGCTTCATCCGTCCGTTTTGTGCGCCGTAAAAATGGTCGTCACGGCGGGCGAAAAAGCGGAAATTCCCGTCATTGTCTGCGGCGAAATGGCTGGTTCTCCGCTCTATGTGCCGATTTTGATCGGGCTTGGCGTAACTGAATTGAGTATGAATATCAATTCTGTTATGCGCGTCAAAAAAATAATATCAGGCATCGCTTTTGAAGAAGCGCAGGAAATTGTCAAAAAGTTAGAAACCTGCAAAACCCATCTGGAAACCGAAAATTTAGTTCACCAGCTGTTTTCGGAAAAGTGGTCGCATTTGTTTCCTTTATCAATTGTCCCGCCGCAGTTGATGATAAAAAGCTAAACGGAAATCCAACGCGCGAACTTCAATTTTGTGAGTTGCATTCAAAATAAATTTAGGAAAAAATTAGGCTGTGAGTTTTTCTGTCGAAAATTGCTTTGATAAATTACTTTTTTAAAAAAAGTAACGCGAAATCGCATAACAGAACAGCTTACGCTAAGTTATGAACCAAACATATATAAACGAATTAAAAAATCATATCGGCGAAGAAGTTACGCTCAAAGGCTGGCTTTACAATTCTCGTTCGAGCGGAAAACTTGTGTTTTTACAGTTAAGAGACGGAACGGGAATCGTTCAATGCGTTGTTTTCAAGCCGAATGACGAGGAATTATTTGAACGCGCGAAATCGCTCGGTCAGGAATCTTCAATTATCGTCAATGGAAAAGTTAAAGAAGACACGCGCTCGGCAATCGGTGTCGAACTTGACGTTACGGGTTTGGACATTCTGCAAAACGCCAGTGAATATCCGATTACGCCGAAGGAACACGGAACGGAATTTTTGATGGACAACCGGCATTTGTGGATTCGTTCCAAAAAACAACACGCCGTTTTGAAAGTTCGCCACACGGTTATCAAAGCGACGCGCGATTTTTTTGACGACAACGGCTTTATTTTAGCCGACACGCCGATTTTTACGCCAGCCGCCTGTGAAGGCACGACGACGCTTTTTGAAGTTGATTATTTTGAAGACGATAAAGCGTATCTGACGCAGAGCGGACAGCTTTACAACGAAGCGACCGCCGCGGCTCTGGGCAGAAGTTACTGTTTCGGTCCCGTTTTTCGCGCCGAAAAATCGAAAACGCGCCGTCATTTGACGGAATTTTGGATGGTCGAACCGGAAATGACTTACGCGCATCTTGACGATGTGATGAATTTGGGCGAACAGTTAATTAAATTCATCGTCGAAAGAGTTTTATCTGAAAGACGCGAAGAATTGGAAGTTTTAGAACGCGATGTTTCCAAACTGGAAGCGATTTTGCAGAGCGGTTTTCCGCGCGTTCATTACGACGAAGCCGTCAAAATTTTGAAGGCGGGTTTTGAAAAAGGCGAACTCGAAAACGATTTTGAATGGGGCGGCGATTTCGGCGCGCCGGATGAAACTTATATTTCCAAACAATTTGACGCGCCCGTCTTTGTTCATCATTTTCCCGCCGTCATCAAAGCCTTTTATTTTGAGCGCGATAAAGAAAGACCGGAACTCGCGCTCGGCGCGGATTTGCTCGCGCCCGAAGGTTACGGCGAAATCATCGGCGGCGGCGAACGCGCCACTGATTTGGAATTTCTCGAACAGCAGATCGAAAAACATAACCTGCCGAAGGAGTCTTTTGAATGGTATCTGGATTTGAGAAGATTCGGCTCAGTTCCGCACGCCGGTTTCGGAATGGGCATCGAACGCGCGACGGCTTGGATGTGCGGCATCGAACACGTCCGCGAAACTATTCCGTTTCCGCGAATGCTTTATCGTTTGAAACCGTAATAAAAATTTCGCTAAACTATAATAAAATTAAGGAGATTGGAAAAACTTGTGAAACATATTTTGTTGACACTCATTGTGTCTTTATCAATCATTATGAGCGGTTTGAATCAATTTTGTTTTGCTCAAATAAATCCTGCAAACTTATCAAAAAAACAGCAAAAATTAAAAAATAAAGTTGAAAACATTGGGATTGGCGGAAAAATCACCGTCGTTAAGACCAACAAACAAAAAATTTTCGGAACCGTTATCGGAATATCAAATGACGAATTTGAGGTGAAAGAAATTGATTTGAAGACGAATCTTCAAATTAAATATGCAGACCTAAAAAGCGTTTATAAAGGAGATGGAGAAAAAAATCTTTTCACCGGAAAAAGACAAAATCCTCAGCACGGGTGGCTTTATGGCGGAGCATTGGTCGGAGGCTTAATCGTAATTCTCTTGATCGCCGCATCGGATAGTAATTTTTAGAGGTGTCTAATCGCTTTCCACAGTTAAAACCGCGATTTCCGGCGGAACTAAAAATCGAAACGGCAGAATACTTGTGCCGATGCCGGTTGTGACGAACATATCCGCGTTGTTTTCTCTGATGTGTCCGAATGAGTATTTCTGACCGTAACTGGAAGGTACAATCGGCGTTCCGATAATCGGCAGCCAAACCTGTCCGCCGTGAGTGTGTCCCGCCAAAATCAACTTTAAATCCGGCGAAATTGATCTCGCGCCCGTAATGGCGGGCAAAATATCCGGGCTGTGTTCGAGCGCGATTATATCGCCGACATTTTCGGCGGAATTCAGAGCTTTTTGAGATTTGTCGGAAACATCCTGCCAATTTTTAAGCGTTAAATGATCGGCATATCCGAGGATGCGGATTTTTTGATCGTTTTTTTCAATGACGGCGACTTCATTTTCCAGAACATTGTAACCGATTCGCCTCAATTCTCCGGCAACTTCCTCATTTCCGTATCGCCCGTCGTGATTGCCCAAAACAGCATAAACGCCGTATTTTGCTTTCAAACCTTTGAGATTTTCCCCAATCGTCGAAAGCGGCATTTTCAAAGCAGCGTCATTTGATGATTCTGAAACATAATCGCCTAACAGCACAATCAAATCGGCATTTTGCTCATTGGCTTTTTCAACAATCTGTTTGATTTTCTCTTCAGTTACGCCGCGCGAACCGCCGTGAATGTCGGAAATCAACACAATTTTTAATCCTTCAAACGCCGGATTCCAGTTTTTGATTTTCAAATCCGTTTCATTAACAACTAATCGAAAAGGTTCAACGTAGTATGAATAAGCCAGACACAACACGGCGAAAATAACTGCCAAAATACCTACACTAAAAAAAATTTTATGATTTATTTTCATTAAAAAATAAAAAAACAACTTTTCAAAATATAAACTGCTGAAAATTTTCAAATTTTGTATTATGATCCGGTCGGAGTTCCGCCGGTTGCCAGATATAAAACCGCCATTCTGACGGCAACGCCGTATTTTACCTGATCTAAAATCAAACTGCGCGAACTGTCGGCGACTTCGGAGGCGATTTCGATTCCTCTGTTCATCGGTCCCGGATGTAAAACAATCGCGTCTTTTTTTGCCAGATTTAATCTCTCCTTCGTCAAACCGTAATGAATCGAATATTCGCGCAAAGTCGGAAAATACGCTGAATCCTGACGTTCTTTCTGAATCCGCAGAATCATCACGACATCCGCGCCTTCGATGGCTTGTTCGATTTTGTCGGTGACGGTTAAGTTGTTTTCGACCAAATATTTAAAGTCGTCCGGCACGAGCGTTTTCGGTCCGGCGACGCGCACTTTCGCGCCGAGTTTCGTCAGTAATTGAATGTTGGAACGAGCGACGCGCGAATGCAGAATGTCGCCGACAATCGCCACTTCTAAACCGGCGATTTTCTTTTTGTGTTCGCGGATCGTCATCGCGTCGAGCAGAGCCTGCGTCGGATGTTCGTTCGCGCCGTCGCCGGCGTTGACGATTGACGCTTTTGAAACCTTCGCCAACTGATGCGGCACGCCCGCGCTCGAATGGCGGACGACGATGCAGTCGGGCGACATCGCATCGAGATTCAGCGCGGTGTCAATCAGCGTTTCGCCTTTCGCCACGCTCGAAGACGACACCGAAATATTCACCGCGTCCGCCGAAAGTCGTTTGGCGGCGAGTTCAAAACTGGTGCGTGTGCGCGTCGAATTCTCGAAAAAAAGGTTGATAATGGTTTTCCCGCGCAAAGTCGGAACTTTTTTGATCTCGCGCTGATTGATCTCGCGGAAATTTTCGGCAGTATTCAAAATCCCGACGATTTCCTCGGCGGACAAATCGCGGATTCCCAGTAAATCGCGGCGGCGAAACGGTTTGTTCATAAAATACTTGCAAAAAAAGCAAGGCGTTTAATCCTTGCTCGGAAATATCAGGCGGCTTTTAAATTTTGACGAAATTCTTCGGGCTTTTCAAAATTCCATACAACGTCGTTTTCATCAATGCCCGCGTCAATCAGACGCTGCACGATTTCCTGATCCGTGCCGTCCCATTCGACCAAAACTTTGCCGTTTTTAATGCGAATGTGAATCGGATAGCCGAATTGCCGAAGTCCGCTCGGATGCCAGCCGACGTTAAATAAAATATAGTTATCGGTTTTTTCGTCGCAAATGGCGTATTCGTCAATCTCTCCGGGACTCGAACCATAGCCGGAAATATCCTTTATAAGATTTGAAACGATGCGACGATAGTGGTTTAGCTTATCCATTCGATAATTTCCTCCGCAGCAATATTGAAAATAATCAGTTTCAGCTTTTTTCTGGTGACGGCGAAATATATTGCCGGCAATTTCAAAAACTTTTCGTAAGATTCATCGGAAACCGCCAAAAACAAAATTCGGCGCGGTTCGAGTTCGCTCAGATATAATTCATATAAATCATATTGTCCGAGTGCTTTTTCAAATTCGCTGATTTTCGATTTGCCGCCGAAAACCTTGATTTCAACGGCTATTTTATCAGTTGCCCGTTCCGCCGCCAAAACTCTCTCCGCGCCCAAATCGGCGGCGACGCGCAAGCCTTCAAAAATAATCGGCAAAGGATCGTGTGTAACCTGCCAGCCGTCTTTTTCGAGCGCGCGTTTAACAACTTCGTGATAAGCATCCTTCGCCATAAATTTTACGCTTTTTCGTAAATCCAGACGGCTTCATCGTCGTCATATTCTTTGAGCATCACTTTGACGATTTCGCTTTTTTTCGTCGGGACGATTCTGCCGATGTAATCAGCCTGAATCGGCAGTTCGCGGTGTTCCTTGCCGCGGTCAATCAAAACGGCGAGCTGGACTTTGCGCGGTCTGCCAAAGTCCATCAATTGATCGAGCGCGGCGCGAATCGTGCGTCCGGTGTATAAAACGTCGTCCACGAGAATGATTTTTTTGTCTTCGATGTCCGCGCCGAGTTCGGTGCGGTTGACAATCGGGTTCGCGCCGACGGTTGATAAATCGTCGCGGTAAAGCGTGATGTCAATGATGCCGTAGAGCGGTTTTTCGCCTTCGAGCGCGGCGATTTTTTCGACCAGATTTTCCGCCAGCGGGACACCGCGCCGCCGGATTCCGACGATATACAAATCTTTCGCGCCGTGATTTTCCTCAACGATTTCCGATGCCAAACGCGACAGCGCGCGTTTCATCCGCGCCGCGTCCATAATTTTCGCCTTTTCAACTAATCCGTATTCATCTGCCATAACTGTTGCCGAAATCGTAGCACTGCTCAGTTGAAACTTCAAAGTTTCATTCTAAAGTTTCTGATTTTCACCGTTTTCGATTAAAATTAACCGTCTGAAAATCAGGAAATAAAAAATTATGGCGTTAGCAAAATCACATCCGATTTTTTTGGTGGAAAATTCTAGATTTCGAGCGCGTGCAAACCGAAAGACACGAATTTCTCGACGGCAGCGTTTACGCGATGGCGGGCGAAAGTCCGAATCACAGCACGATTTGCTTCAATCTAAATGGAATTATCGGTTTACAACTTCGCGGAAAGCGGCATCGCGGATTTTCGCCGAATATGAAAATTGCGACTAATGACAAAGGTTTATATTCGTATCCTGATTTGGCGGTGATTTGCGGAGAGCCGACTTTTTACGACCAAAAGCGCGATATAATCACCAATCCGGTCGTAATTTTTGAAGTTCTTTCGCCGTCAACCGAAAATTATGATCGCGGCGAAAAATTTCTGCGCTACACAAATTACATCGAAACTTTGACCGACTACGTTTTAATTTCGCAGGATAAACCTTTTATTCAGCATTTTTACAAACAGGAAAACGGCGGTTGGGCGCAAACTGAAATTTCAGGAATCGAAGCCGTTTTGCATCTCGATTCGATTGAATGCGAGATAATTTTGTCCGAACTTTACGAATTGATCGAATTTTCCGTCTGAATGTCACTTTATCGCAAAATCATCCGCCCGCTGCTTTTTAATTTCTCACCGGAAACGGCGCACGAATTCGGCATCGAAGCGTTGAAAATCGGTTTGAAATCGAAATTCGCGCAGAATTACGCCGCCGAACGATTCGCGGGCGAATCATTCGGCGAAATTTCGCGTTTCGGTTTGAAGTTCGAAAATCCGCTCGGCATCGCCGCCGGTTTTGACAAAAACGGCGTAGTCGTCAATCAACTCGCCGCGCTCGGTTTCGGTTTCGTCGAAGTCGGAACCGTAACTTTTAACCCGCAAAAAGGCAGCGAAAAGCCGCGCTTGTTCAGATTGCCCGAAGATGAAGCGTTAATTAACAGATTGGGATTTAACAACGAAGGAACTGAAAAAGTCGTCGAAAGATTGAGTGAAATTCAGCCGAATTGCGTTCTCGGCGTGAATATCGGCAAAAATAAAAATGTGCCGAACGAAGAAGCGACGGAAAATTATCTGCAAAGTTTCGATTTGGCGCACGAAGTCGCCGATTACATCGCGGTCAACGTTTCGTCGCCGAACACGCCGAATTTGCGCGAACTGCAAAAAGCGGAGAATTTGGAAGAACTTTTAGGCGCACTGCAAAAACGAAATCGTACGGCAGTCGTCCCGACCGCCGTCTCGGATGCGTCCCGCTTCCGAGTCAGAAATTTTTCGGATGAGAATGCGGGACGCATCCGAGACGGCAAGCAAGAGGCTTGCGGTACACCTCTCTTAGTGAAAATCGCGCCGGATTTAATGGAAAACGAGATCGAAGCGATTGTTGACATCGTTTTGAGATTAAATTTGGCGGGAATTGTTGCGACCAATACGACGATTTCGAGATCAAATTTAAAGACGAATATTAACGAAATCGGCGGTTTGAGCGGAAAACCCGTGCGCGAAAAATCAAACGAAGTGATTTCCAAAATCTATAAATACTCAAAAGGAAAACTGCCGATCATCGGTGTCGGCGGAATTTTTACGGCGGAAGACGCTTTTGAAAAAATCGCTTCGGGCGCGTGTCTGATTCAGGCTTACACCGGATTTATTTACGAAGGTTTGACTTTTGCCCGCGACATCAACGCCGGATTAAGTGAAATTTTAACAAAAAACGGGTTCAAAAATATGGACGAGGCAATCGGCTGTAAAGTTTAAGGCGCGATCTATTAAACAAAAATCGCGCTTCAAACGCGCTAAAATTTGACACTGACGGCTCAATCGCTATAATAAATTCTTTTGTGTTTTGCGCTTGTTAAAACACAAAGTTATTCTATCAAACGATGATAGTTGATTTAACGACATTAAAAAATTCGCGGCTGGCGTTCGATTTCACGCTGACACCTGAGGAAATCAATCTCGACGGCGAAGAAGCGACGCTGAAAAATGTCGTCAAAGCCAGCGGAAATTTGAAAAAAGGAATCGCGCAAACCGATGTCGAAGGCGAGATTTCCGCCGAAATCGAAGTCGAATGCAGCCGCTGTTTGACTTCGGCGCAAAGTTCGCTCGAAGTACATTTTGAAGTGGTTTTCGTTTCGCCGGAAAATTACACGGAAGCGAAGGAAGCCGAACTCGGCGTTGGTGATTTGGAAGTTTCGATCATCGAAGACGACCGAATTGATTTGACGGAACTCGTCCGCGAGCAGATTTTATTGAATTTGCCGACGCAGATTTTTTGCCAAGATAATTGTCAAGGTTTATGTCCGAAGTGCGGCGCGAACCGAAATTTGATAGATTGTAAATGCGAAGAAAAAGAAATTGACCCGCGCTGGAAAGCGTTGGGCGATTTGAAATTTTAGAATAATAATATAAGGTAATTTAACAAAAAAATTTAAGAGGAAATTATGCCAAATCCAAAACGAAGACATTCCCATTCACGCACGCGGATGCGCCGCGCGCACGATCATTTGAAAGTTCCGCAATATTATATTGACGAAGCGACCGGCGAAGCGATGAAGCCGCACCGTATTGATCCGAAAACCGGAATGTATAAAGGTCGCCAAATTATCGTCGTCAAAGAAACAGAATAGTTGAGAGAGTTTGGAGAGTCTCAGAGAGTTCAGAGAGTCGAAAAAACTCCAGATTCTTCAGATTCACCGGACTTTTCAGATTTCTTCAGATAAATGAAAAACGCAGGAATAATCGGAATGGGACACGCTTATCCGAGCGGCATTTTATCTAACGCCGATTTGGAGAAACTTGTTGATACTTCCGACGATTGGATAACTTCGCGCACCGGAATCAAACAGCGTCACAAAGCCGCCGCCGATGAATATACTTCGCAGTTCGGCACGCAGGCGGCGCGGCAGGCGATTGAACGCGCCGGTTTGACGGCGGAAGATATTGATTTGATCGTTTGCGCGACCACGACTCCCGATCAAATAATGCCTTCGACCGGCGCGTTGATTCAAGCACAATTGGGCGCGACGAACGCCGCCGGAATGGACATTTTCGCGGCTTGTTCGGGTTTTTTATACGGTTTGACGATGGTCGAATCAATGATTCGCACCGAGCAAGTTAAATACGCGCTGGTCATCGGCGCGGAGATTTTGACGAAATACGTTGATTATACGGATCGCGGAACGTGCGTTATTTTCGGCGACGGCGCGGGCGCGGCAGTGATCGGCGCGGTTCCCGAAGGCAAAGGAATTCTGGCGACGAAAATTCGTTCCGACGGACGTTATGAAGAAGCCCTTTACGCGCCCGGCGGCGGCACGAAATTGGGAACGACGCACGAAACGATTGATAACCGCGACCATTTTTTCAAAATGAAAGGCAACGAGCTTTTCAAAGTCGCCGTGCGCTCGATGGCGGAAATTTCGGCGGAAATGCTCGAAAAAGCCGGCTGCACGATTGATGATATTGATTTGGTCGTGCCGCATCAGGCGAATCAGCGCATTACCGACGCGGTGGCTTCGAGATTGAGCGTTCCCGAAGAAAAAATTTATTCAAACATCGCCGAACACGGAAACACATCGTCGGCTTCGATTCCAATTGCGCTTGACGAATGTATTCAGTCGGGCAAAATAAAGTCCGGCGATCTCGTCTTGCTGACCGCTTTCGGCGGCGGCGCAACGTGGGGCGCGACGGTGATAAGATTTTAGAATGAGTAAAATTGCTTATATTTTTCCCGGTCAAGGTTCGCAAAGCGTCGGAATGGGAAAAGATTTATTCGATCACTTCCCCGCTTCGCGTGAAGTTTTTCAGGAAGCCGACGACGCGCTTGGGTTTGCGCTTTCGGAAATGTGTTTTGCCGGAACAGCAGAAGATTTAGCGTTGACGGAAAATACGCAGCCGGCGATTTTGACAACTTCCGTCGCGGCGTTTCGGGCGATGGCGAGCGAAGGTTTTCCACTGCCGGATTTTGTCGCCGGACATAGTTTGGGCGAATATTCCGCGCTGGTCGCCGCCAACGCGCTGAGTTTTTCCGATGCCGTCAAAACTGTTCGCCAACGCGGACAGTTTATGCAGGAAGCCGTGCCGATTGGAATCGGCGCGATGGCGGCGATTTTAGGCTTGCCGCTCGAAACGGTAGAAATCGCCTGCGCGGAAGCCGCCGAAGATCAGGTTTGCAGTCCGGCAAATATCAATTCACCGGCGCAGATCGTCATCGCCGGAAACGCCGAAGCCGTTGACCGCGCCTGTGAATTATTAAAGGAACGCGGCGCGAAACGCGCGATTAAACTGAATGTTTCCGCACCTTTTCATTGCGATTTAATGCTTCCGGCACAGGAAAAATTAGCGGAAGTTTTGGCGGGAGTTAATTTTGGAAATCTGCGGTTTCCGATTATCGAAAATGTTTCCGCTGAAAAAAATGTCATCGGCGAACAAGCGCGACAGGCTTTAATTAAACAGGTTTCAAACCCGGTGCGCTGGGCGCAATCAATCGAAAATTTGATCATCGAAGAAGTCAGTGCTTTTATCGAAGTCGGAAGCGGAAAAATTTTGTCGGGTTTGGTTAAACAAATTAACCGTGACGTTCGCAGTTTGAATGTCGAAGATGTAAATAGTTTGAAAGAAACATTAAATAATTTATAAAGGAATCAGGAGAAAATATGTCAGAAGTTCAAGATAAAATTAAACAAATAATTGTTGACGAATTAGGTGTGGATGAAGCGGAAGTTACTGAAAACGCGCGCTTTATCGAAGATTTGGGCGCAGATTCGCTGGATTTGGTCGAACTCGTGATGCGTTTTGAAGAGGAATTCGACATCGAAATTCCAGACGAAGACGCGGAGAAAATTCAAGCTGTCCGCGACGCTTACGCTTACGTTGAACAGCACAAACAAGACTAATTAAATGGATAATGGATAGTGAATAATTGATAATGATTCGGTCATTAAAATTATTCACTATCCATTATCCATTATCAATTAAATTTATGAAACGTCGTGTTGTAGTAACCGGATTCGGATTGGTCACGCCGTGCGGAAATGATGTCGAAACCACTTGGTCGGCGATGCTGCGCGGCGAAAGCGGTGTTGACTATATAAAAAAATTCGACACGGAAAAATTTTCGGTCAAAATCGCGGCGGAAGTCAAAAATTTTGATCCGCTGAATTACTTGGAGAAAAAAGAAGCGCGGCGAATGGGCGCGTTCACGCATTTTGCGATTGCCGCGTCCGACGAAGCGATCAGACACAGCGGACTGAAGATAGACGATTCAAACGCCGAAATGATCGGAACTTATATCAGTTCGGGAATCGGTGATTTTTGGGCGATTGAGCGCGAACACGACAAGATGCTGTCGGGCGGACCCGACCGCGTTTCGCCGTTTTTTATTCCGCAGTCAATCGTCAATTTAGCGTCGGGCAATGTTTCGATCCGGCACGGTTTGAAAGGTCCGAACACGGCGACGGCGACGGCGTGCGCGGCTGGCGCGCACGCGATTGGCGACAGTTTCAGGTATATCGAACGCGGCGATGCCGACGCGATGATTTGCGGCGGCGCGGAATCGGCAATTACGCCGATGTCGGTCGCCGGATTCGCCGCCCTGCGCGCGCTTTCGACGCGCAACGACGATCCAAAACACGCTTCGCGCCCGTTTGATCTGGAACGCGACGGCTTCGTCTGCGGCGAAGGCGCGGGACTGCTTATTTTGGAAGGACTCGATTTCGCACAGGCGCGCGGCGCGAAAATTTACGCCGAAATCGTCGGCTACGGAATGAGCGGAGACGCTTTTCACATCACCGCGCCCGATGAGACGGGTTCGGGACCGCGCCGCGTGATGCTCAAAGCGATTAAAGACGCGGGAATTTCGCCCGAACAAATCGGCTACATCAACGCGCACGGAACTTCCACGCCGTACAACGACAAATTTGAAACGATGGCGATCAAACAGGCGTTCGGCGAACACGCTTACAAATTGGCGGTCAGTTCGACCAAATCAATGACCGGACACGCGCTCGGCGCGGCGGGCGGAATCGAGGCGGTGTTCAGCGTTCTGGCACTGCAAAATCAAATTCTGCCGCCAACGATGAATTACGAATTTCCCGATCCCGATTGCGATCTGGATTATGTGCCGAACGAAGCGCGAAAAGTTGATATTGAGTTTGCTTTGTCAAACAGTTTCGGTTTTGGCGGGACAAATGCCTGTTTAATCTTTAAGCGATTCGAGGACTAATTGCTATTTTACAGATAAAACCTTAGCATTAGATTACAAGGTTTCAAAGATTTTGTTGGCGAGTATGATACGAACTGAGGGTTTATGCAAAGGTCAGATGTAATAAAGGCGTGGGGGAAAATCCTCACCGGGCGGCAGCCGTCGCTTTCGATAGAAATAACGCGCGAATGTCCGCTGCGCTGTCCGGGTTGTTACGCTTACGAGCCGGAACATTTACAGGAAATCGGGCAGACGCTGCGAACCGTCAGCGATTATAAAGGCGATGAACTTGTCTCGAAAGTTTTGGAAATAGTCAAAGAACATCGTCCGCTCCATCTTTCAATTGTCGGCGGCGAACCGCTTGTCAGATTCCGTGAACTCGATATTTTGCTGCCGCAGTTGAGCGAAATGGGAATCGCCGTCCAAATCGTCACAAGTGCCGTGCGCGAAATTCCGAAAAACTGGAGCAGCATAAAAGGTTTATACATCGTCGTTTCGATTGACGGTTTGCAGCCCGAACACGACGCGCGGCGTAAACCGGCGACTTACGAACGCATTTTGCGAAATATCGGCGAACATCAAATCACGGTTCACTGCACCGTCACCGGACAGACGGCGAATCGTCCCGGTTACTACGAAGAATTTCTCGAATTTTGGTCTGCCCGCGACGAAGTTAAAAAGATTTGGTTCAGTTTATTTACGCCGCAAGTCGGCGCGGAAGGCGAAGAGATTCTCACGCCCGCGATGCGCACCAAAATTATTGACGAACTGGAAGAATTTCGCGGCAGATTTCCAAAACTAAATATGCCGAAACAGGTTATCAGCGGTTATCGAAACCCGCCGAAATCGCCGGACGATTGCATTTTCGCCCGCACGACGCTTAATTTAACGGCAAATCTCGAAAACAAAGTCGTGCCGTGTCAATTCGGCGGAACGCCCGACTGTTCACAGTGCGGATGTTTCGCTTCCGCCGGACTCGCGGCGGTTGGCGAATATCAATTATTCGGTAAAATACCTTTACGGAAAATATTTGATGTATCGGACAACGTTGGAAAATCCGTGAGAAAAGTCTTAAATTAAATATTATGAAAATCATCGTTCTAATGAAACAAGTTGCCAACAAAGACGCGGTTTTACGCATTGGCAAAGACGAAAAATGGATTGACGAATCTAACATTTCTCACCAAACCAACGAATCCGACGGTTACGGTTTGGAAGAAGCGTTGCGCTTAAAGGAAGCCAAAGGTGAAGGCGAAGTTATCGTCTGCACTCTGGGCGGTCAAAGCGCGAAAACCGTCATCAAAGACGCTTTGGCGCGCGGCGCGGACAGAGCGATTCATATTGTCGTCGAAGAAGACAATAAATTATCGCCGCATCAAATCGCCAAATTAATCGCCGATGCGATTCGTGATGAAAACGCCGATTTAATTTTCACCGGATTGCAGTCGGACGATGCGAGTTACGGGCAAACGGGCGTAATTTTAGCCGAACTTTTAGGAATTCCGCACGCAACGATTGTCATTGACATTGACCGCGAAACTCTAAACGGCAATCTGCGCGTCAAACGCGAACTCGAAAGCGGCTGGTATCAGTGGTTTACTTATCAACTTCCCGCGCTTTTAACGATTCAGTCGGGAATTTCGCAGATTCGCTACGCTTCGTTAAAAGGAATTATGGCGGCGAAAAAGAAGGAAATCAAAGAATTTACGCCGACCATCGAAGATTTCGGCGCGGCGCAGCAAATTCAAAAAGTTTATATGCCGCTCAAAACCAAACAAACGCAGATGCTCGGCGACGGCGACGCGAAGAAAGGCGCGGTTGAACTGATCGAAAAACTCAAAACCGAAGTTCGTATAATTTAGGTTGATATAGACAATTAATTATTTCAAAATGTCATTCTGTTTTGCTGTCCATATTGAAAAAAAGTCTGCGTTGAAACCGAATCAAAAGTTTTGCCCAACTTGACGAAGTTCGTCTGAATCGCCACTTGCCTGTAACCCGGACTCTCGAAAAAATGAAACCACGGCTCGTAGATGCCCTGCCCCTGAAAATAACTCAGATAATACTCGTCTTCAAAAAGATTCTTTGATTTCTTTAATTAACTTATTCTTATCAACTTTAACTGTAACTGCTCCTCGAAAGCCATCAACGACGACATAACTCGATTTGTAATCAAACGGGTTTCTGATGATTTTACCATCCGGTCTATATTCAATCGTTTCTTTACCTTCTAATTCTTTATCGTTGTTAGGCTCTAAAAAAAGCACATATTCTTTTCCTTTGAACAGCTTTGGGTCAGAGAATGATGGAACTCCACTGATCCAATAAAGAAAGATATTTGCATATTTATTTTCTCCAACTTTTTCCGTCTTGATTTTTCCTTTGAGTGTTTCTGTAATCTTTACCCGAAATACTCTTCCCGCATAAATCTCGCTTTCAGTCGGAGAAGAACCATCAGGGTTTAGCTTAAACTTCTCCGGTCGTATTACTCGATAAACCTCTTCAACCGTTCCAATCGCGACGACCTTACTATGATCAGTTAATTCTTTCCAATATTCTTTGGGCAATGATTGTCCTAATACTCCCAAAGAAATAAAAGTGATAAACGAAATGACTACAAAAACTTTAATTAGCATAGTTATATATCCTTTACTAACATGCTCTTTGAAATAAAAAACGCGGAGCAATCGGGTCTGAAACTGCAAAGGCTTCCATTTCTGCCTGTGGGAGTCGTTGTTCTAAAATTATATCTTGCTCCACACGCCAATCTCTTACAGCCTCAAAAGCTCGTTGTTCCAAAACTTGTTTGTTCGGGTCAGTAAGTTGGAGAAGGCGTGGCATAACATTATCTATTAGATATAAATCTGAAAAGATTCCGTTGCCTATGTATTGTTGTTCATGAACTTGTTCATGTCTTAGACTTTTATTGTAAAACTGGCTGGTTTGCGGAGTTCTCACTATAATTGGGCTAGGAACTCTTTCTAACCTTCCTCGCCCGACTACCGTCCAAAGACCTCTCTGATTATCAAAAGCAAGATCAAGAGTTCCCGCCGGAGCTAGAGTAGATGGTTCACGAACCTGTCCGCCCCAATTTCTACCAATACTCACCGTAAATGGTGCTTGTTTAGTTATCGGGTTTCCACTCTGAAAAGTAACTTTTACTTTGATGGTATAAGTGCTGTCAAAACTAGCACTACACGCACTATTAGGCTTTGCAAACCAATGTGCATTTGCTTGAGTCGTCGCAGCAATCGGGGCGGTAAAATTGACCTGCGGATTATTTCCGCCGCTCGTCGGCTCAAAACTCCACAGGTAGCCGCTCGGCGTTCCGTTTTCGACGCTGACGCTAAACTCGACTGTATCTCCATCTATTGCATTCGAGGGAACAGATATTGTAACCGTCGGTTTATTTGTCGAAACCGAATCATAAGTTTTACCTAACTTGACGAAATTCGTCTGAATCGCCACTTGCCTGTAACCCGGACTCTCGAAAAAATGAAACCACGGCTCGTAGATGCCCTGCCCCTGGAAATAACTCAGATAATACTCGTCGTGGTAAAACTCCTGATACGGGTAATAATTGTAATAATCATACAAGGTGACAAAAGTGTTGTGCCAGCCCGTCGCCGTATAAGTTGTGTTCGCCTCGCCCGCAAAATCTAATTCTGCTGGCGTATTCTGAGCCCTACTATTTTATTAACGCAATCTTAAGGTTGTTTGGCAGCACGTTGTTCTTTTTCCTTAAGTGCATCAAGCGCATTATCTAACTTCTCCCAAAGTTTAGTCATCGCATTATACGTCCTTTCATCCGTGTATTTAGTTCCGTCCATAAATTCGACTTCCACTACAATTAAAATTATTACATTCCCCATTGGACCTTTTAACTTCAATTTCTCGCGCAACTCGTCGGTCAAAGGAACTATTTCATCTTTCACACATCCCGGACAAACAGGTGTTGGTTCCGGCATCAACTCTCCGGGCATCATTAACACATTACCGTAATTGGCGTATCCATTTCCTACGCCGTTGCTTGAAGCAACCTTAACACTCCGAATTGGTTTTGTCCCGATATTACGAAGTCGGTAACTATTACTTCCGCCTCCTTCAAGTGAAGCCAGAAAATGAATGTCTTCAAATTTAACCGGACAATTAGGTTGAACAGCGACAACTTGAAGAATAACTTCTCTTGGCACTTCAACAAATTTTCTTATTCTTACCTGCTCAGTTTCCTGTGCTAAAACGCCCATTGCACAAAAGCAAAACAGCCACAAAATCTTGATAATACATTTCATTGTTTTTCTTTCCTCCTAAAAATTTATGGACAGGTAAATTTTACCCGTGCGTTACCACTGTAACTGCCACCTCCTTGTCGTCCGCCTTCAATGTGTATTCTAAAGCTATTATCAGTTGCGGTAGGACGCACTTGGCGCACATTGATATTCATTTTCCCTTTTCCATTTGAATAACTGGTTCCGTCGAAGTTGAAATCAAGATATTGAAATTGTTGTTTAGGAGAATCAGTTATGTAAGTGCGGGCATCAGGATGGTAAATGCTAACGGCATCGAACGGCAAATCGAAATTAACGGTTATGTTAAAAGATGTCCTATTCGCTCCGCACACCGTATGGCTTGCACCGCTTAAATTTACCGTAGCTGTTTGAGTAGTAATGCCATCATTACTGCTAAATGCTCCGACGTTATTATTAACATCATTGCTGACAGACTTAAAATCTAAATCATTTGCTAATACTGCCGTTGCAACAGTATCATAAGTTTTGCCTAACTTGACGAAATTCGTCTGAATCTCTACTTGCTGATAACCCGGACTCTCGAAAAAATGAAACCACGGCTCGTAAATGCCCTGCCCCTGAAAATAACTCAGATAATACTCGTCGTGGTAAAACTCCTGATACGGATAGTAATCGTAATAATCATACAAAGTAACAAAAGCGTTGTGCCAGCCCGTTGCCGTGTGTGCTAATTGTCATTATCCAGCATCTCTCGAAATTTGTTGTAAGCCTTATAATCACGAAAGAAGCGCGCGTTGATTTCTTCGACATCACCGTCGATGATTCCTAAAACTTCATCAACGTCTTCAATTTTGAGTAGTTTCTTTGTAATTTCATATCCGGCTGCACTAATGTATGTGTGTTCACACTTTTTGCCATACTTTTCTGCTTTCGCAAATGCGGCTTCAACTGATTCAGCAATAATAAGTAAAGTCGTTTCTTCGTAAAGAGTTTCATGGCTTAAAGAGTCAGATGTATAGGCAACTATCAAAATCGCAATATAGTTGTTGTTCACGACATTACTCTCATTTACTCGTAATTGGTTCATAAGAATAATTATTTTCGATACTCCTTTCTGCTAATCAGCTTCCAAGCCGTTTGGTATGAATTGTTTTTAGACTTATTATCTCTGATGTCACGGACGGTATTTTCATATAACTCGCCGGGAAATTCTGCATTTACCTTCCCTATACAACATTTTCCGATGAATTGTCGTGCGGTAAGTGTCAAATTTAAAGGGCTGGCGATGCTGCACTGCGAGTCAGCATTTGATGAAACCGAGTCATAAGTTTTGCCGAGTTTGATGAAATTCGTCTGAATGGTGTATTGTCTGTAACCCGGACTCTCGAAAAAGTGAAACCACGGCTCGTAGATTCCCTGATTGGTAAAATAACTCAAATAATACTCGTCGTGGTAAAACTCCTGATACGGATAGTAATCGTAATAATCATACAAAGTGACAAAAGTGTTGTGCCAGCCCGTCGCCGTATAGGTCGTGTTCGCCTCGCAAACAAATGTCTCTGCATTTTCAAGTTTGATTATTTATACAGTCGAAAAAATATGAAATATTTCTCTGAAATGTTTCATTATCGGAATTAGCTTCAACGATCTTTTTCATTTTATTCTCCAGCCATTTACGCTGTTCGTTGTCAAAATTTAGTTCATAAATTTTGATTTCACACATTAGCCTCAAAATGTCAATTGCATCAAGTTGAATTTCATCAAATGATTGTTGATCTATTATGCTGATCTGTTTGCCGGAAGGTTCTAGACAATCGCGTAAAAACGAATAAAGGCTTTCTGGCATTCGCGTATATTGCCATACCTTAGCTATTCCAATCTGAAATTTAAGGGCTGTCAAGGGCATCCCTAAAATTTTAAAATTTTCCTCTTTACGTAATTTTTCGATAGCATCAAATAACAGGGAAGCGTTTTTGAGATTTGTTGTTTTTGACTTTTCTGTCAATATGAACCCAAGCGCACCGACAACGATTACAGAACGGGAAGCCGCATATTTTTCAACGAGCATTTTGACACCGCCTTTGCGTCTTGCCACCTTGACCATCAAATCCAGTGCCTCGCCGTCAATGTCGGGCAGCCCGATGTCAATTGCTCCGCCGTTTCTGCCCGGCATTGACGTTATGGCTTCGATTTCGTCGAGTCTTTCGAGTATCTTTTCTTTGTCTTGTCTTCTCGTCTTGTCTTCTCAAGGCTGTGGTTCGGCTGTTACTAATCTGCCGCTGAATGCCTTACCTTTATAAATCGCTATATCTACGCGATTTTGAGATTGTCCCGGATCGCGCCAACTTTGACCTCGTTCAACATCACGCCCACCTTCAACTGAATTTGCAATATATCTTGCCGCGCTTGGGAAAGCATTTTGATTGCGATGACTGCGCTGTGTGGAAGTCAGTGTATATTCAATGCAGGTCAATGCCGCCATCGCTTCGGTTTTGGTTGGAATGGTTTCACGCGCCCACGCCCACGAAATAGTTCCCTCACCATTTCGATAAGAACCTTTGATAGCACCCGTTACGTTAGCGCAATTTGTTCCGTTCATTCGGGAGGCATCTTGGTTGCTAATATCGGGTCCTTGCGCCTGCAAAGTTCCTCGATTTTTTGACTGCGTTGTAACCGAATCATAAGTTTTGCCTAACTTGACGAAATTCGTCTGAATCGCCACTTGCCTGTAACCCGGACTCTCGAAAAAATGAAACCACGGCTCGTAGATGCCCTGCCCCTTGAAAATAGCTCAGATAATACTCGTCGTGGTAAAACTCCTGATACGGATAATAATTGTAATAATCATACAAAGTGACAAAAGTGTTGTGCCAGCCCGTCGCCGTATAGGTCGTGTTCGCCTCGCCCGCGAAGCTCAAGATCACTTCGGCATATCCGAAAACGGAATTGTCCTGCGCCGAACCGCTCGCCGCTACGCCGCCCGTGCTTTTTGAAACTATCAGCTGCACATACGTTTGATAGTAGCCGGACAACTCGTAATCTACATCGGTCTCCGAATACGCCGTTACCGTATTCGTTGCCTCGTCGTAATCAATCAATTCAGCATTTTGTACTGAAAATACCTTAATGTATCAATTTTGCTGAATTTTACTTAAATGTTTCTTTGCTGCTTCTCTTACTGGATACGATTTCGTTTCCCCTTTAGTAGTTTTAGACTGATATGGATCGTTTTTAGAAATATCTTCCAGAATTTTGACAACATCGGCATCCGTCGGTAGTTTTGCAAGACCGTCAATTGCAGAGAGTCTTACAAAACGATCTGCATCTTCAGACTTTTGTATCAGTATTTGCTTGATTCTTTCTCGTGAACCCGGAATCTCAGTTTCAAGATGACTGATGGTTGCTGGTTTCAGCATTAGCGAAAGAACGATTGTCGCAGCACCTTTTATTGACGAATCATTGCTGTTAGCTTTTTCCGCAACTATGTCAATAGAATAAGGAGCTATTTCGGCAAGTCCATCTATTGCCATATTACCTGTGTTGATCGCGCCGATTAGTGCGGTTACTGAACGCCGGTCTTTCAAACCGGCTACCGTTCCGATCAAATCTCCATAGTAATTAGTGTATTCCTCAGTCAGTGTTTCACCTGTCAGTTTAAACTTTTTATCTTGTGCTTTGACAAAGCTGTTTTCCGTTTCTAGCAGTTCGATAAAAGTTATGGTTACTTTGTCTGCGTCAGCCGGATGCTTACTTGAAAATTCTGCTAACGCCGCAGGAATTCGTCCTGTTTGTCCGTCAAATTTATTCCCAAAACTTAAATCTAACAATTGGTAAAAAGCATCGCTTCGAGTGTTCCAATCAGTCGATTTCATCTGGCTAAGTAGAACCTCAATCTGATCATTTTGAACATTTACTTTTGCAACACTTTGAAATTTGGAAGTGTACAAAAAACCTGTGACCAAAAGAACAGCCGCGACAAAGGCAACGAATAATTTATTTAACATTAGTATTTCTCCCTATTGATTATATTCTCGAAATTTAGTAGTTGTACTCGCCGGAGTGACTTCTCCAATCTGCATGAACGCACCCGTTACCACAAGGACCTGTCCACGGCTCAATGTAATCAGCCCTAGCTCTCTGGGCAGCAGCAGCGCGTTGATCATATTCGTTTCTTGAGCGAGTTTCATTTTTAATATCAACCGCGTCTCCGTACATATGCCGACTCTGTTTGGCTCCGCCGACCCTACTATTGCGAGACGGATTTCGATAGGCACTGTTGACGATCATTGAGCCACCGTATTGAGAACTCCACTCCACCAATCCAAACTGTATAGCATTGATGGTTAGCGGATCACGAATTAATGCCCAGCTATAATCACCTGTATTCAGCGCAGAAAATGGAAATTCGGAATTGCCGCGAACTTGCGTAAAATCAAAACAAGTTGGTTTAAGTGAAACTTTATATGTAGTATACTCTTTTATGATGTTATCTCTTTCATCGTTACATTTAGTCAGAGCCGTTGTAGAAACCGAATCATAAGTCTTGCCTAACTTGACGAAATTCGTCTGAATCTCTACTTGCTGATAACCCGGACTCTCGAAAAAATGAAACCACGGCTCGTAAATGCCCTGCCCTTGAAAATAACTCAGATAATACTCGTCGTGGTAAAACTCCTGATACGGATAATAATTGTAATAATCATACAAAGTGACAAAAGTGTTGTGCCAGCCCGTCGCCGTATAGGTTGTGTTCACCTCGCCCGCGAAACTCAAGACCACTTCGGCATATCCGAAAACGGAATTGTCCTGTGCCGAACCGCTTGCCGCTACGCCGCCCGTGCTTTTTGAAACTATCAGCTGCACAGACGTTTGATAGTAGCCGGACAACTCGTAATCTACATCGGTCTCCGAATACGCCGTTACCGTATTCGTCGCCTCGTCATATTCTATCGAAGTATAACCGTTCGCGCCGACACCGCTTCCTTGCGCGGCAGCGGTTATTGTCATCAAACAAAGTAAAACAACTGAAATAATCAAGCGTGAAAGAATCGAGTTTCTCATAATATCCTCCTGTTCATAATAAAATGCCACGCATATTGCGATAAAATTACTGCTCCGTAGAAACCGAAAAAGCATTCGACTCTATTTTGTTTTTGACAAATTGCTGAAAGCGTCCGAACGCTTCTTCGCCGAACACCGCCCGCAACTCATCGCGTTTGCGGAGAACGAGTTCGTTTCTTTCCTGTGTTAGTTGTCGAAGTTCGGCTGGCGGCGGAGCAGGTTTTTGTCCGTGCGGAACTTGCCCGTTCGGATATTGTGCTTTGTAGGCTTCGATAATCGGTTTGGCGCGTTCGTCAATCAGCTTAATCTCAAGCGCACACTGCACGGCGATTTGCTCCAGCATTTGCGCTTGATAATCGCTCAAGTCAGCTTTGTGTTTGAAAAAGCCGCGAAAGTTTTTCGCCTCCTTGCCCTGTCGTTCAAGTTCGTCGGCTTTTGCCTTAAATGCGGCGACGTGCCGGAACAGATGACGATAAACTACAGAATCCGGTATTTCAGGCGAGTTGGTTTGTGCTGAACTTACGGCGGTAGAATTCATTTGATTACTAAAAGCCAACGCGACGATGCCGAACACAACGATACCGACGACAAGAATTGCTAATTTTTTAGTCATTGTTAACCTCCTATAACTGTCAAAAAATTGTGTGAATATTGATCTAAAATTGATATTTGCAGTTTTTCATTATTCTGTCAATTTTTTTTTATTGTAATCAAAGTTCTGAATCAGCGCAGTGAATTCAAAAAGTTTATATGCCGCTGAAAACCAAACAAACGCAAATGCTCGGCGATGGCGACGCGAAGAAAGGCGCGGTTGGATTGGTTGAAAAATTCAAAACTGAAGTTCGGGTGTTGTAAAGCAAATTTGTAAATTTGAGTGATAATTTCACCGCCGAGGCACAGAGCAAGCGCAGAGAAACGCAGAGAAATCTCAGCGAAACTCTGCGTAATCTCTGCGTTTCGGCGGTAAAGTTTTTTTAGCTTTTCACTAAAATTACTTTCTCAAATTAAACTCCATAAGCCGGTCGAAGTTTGCATTTTGCCGATTATTCATTTAACTTTCATTTAGCAGCAATTTTCTAAGCAATTCCAAATCCAAAACGAAGCAGGTAAATTTGATATGCCCAAAATGTCTTTAAAATCGCCGGTGATTTTAACCGTTCTTTTTTCGCTGATAATTATTATTCCGAGTTTCGCACAGGAAAAAACCGAAACAACTCCGAATGTAACGAAAATTAAACCGATTGCGACGACGGATGCGAAGAAAAACGATCCGCTGAAAAACTTTCAATATCGCCTGATCGGACCGTTTCGCGGCGGGCGCGTCGGCGCGGTTGAAGGTATTAAAGATCAGCCGAATGTTTATTATTTCGGCTCAACCGGCGGCGGAGTTTGGAAAACGGTTGACGGCGGAATCAATTGGCAGAATGTGTCCGACGGATTTTTCAAAACCGGCTCGGTCGGCGCGATTGATGTCGCCGATTCCGATTCAAATATCGTTTACGTCGGAATGGGCGAAGAAACCGTGCGCGGCAATGTTTCGAGCGGCGACGGCGTTTATAAATCAATGGACGCGGGCAAAACTTGGAAAAACATCGGTTTAGGCGACACGCAGCAGATTTCGCGCGTTCGCGTTCATCCGAAAAACCCGAATATCGTGTACGTCGCGGCGATTGGACATTTGTGGGGCAAAAATGAACAGCGCGGAATTTTTCGCACGAAAGACGGCGGCGCGACTTGGGAAAAAATTCTGTATCGCAACGACGAAACGGGCGCGAGCGATTTAATTATTGACCCGACAAACCCGAACACGCTGTATGCGGCGTTTTGGCAAATCAGCCGCAAACCTTACCGGATGGACAGCGGCGGCGAAGGCGGCGGACTTTTCAAATCAATTGACGGCGGAGATTCTTGGACGGAAATTTCGCGCAACAAAGGTTTGCCGACGGGCGTTCTCGGCAAAATCAATATCGCTGTTTCCCCTGTCAACGCTAACCGTTTGTGGGCGATGGTCGAAGCCAAAGAAGGCGGGCTTTATCGCTCGGACGACGGCGGCGAAACGTGGTCAAAAGTTTCCGACAATCCGAATATCAAACAGCGTCCGTGGTATTTCAACCGCGTTTATGCCGACACGGAAAACGAAAATACGGTTTATGTTTTGAACGTCGGATTTTTCAAATCAATTGACGGCGGGCGCAATTTTGCTCCGATCAGAACGCCGCACGGCGACAATCACGATCTTTGGATTTCGCCCGACAACGCCAAACGAATGGTCGAAGGCAACGACGGCGGCGCGAATGTTTCAACCGACGGCGGCGATAGATGGACGGAGCAGGATCAGCCGACGGCGCAGTTTTACCGCGTTACTTTAGATGAAGATTTTCCGTATAACATTTACGGAGCGCAGCAGGATAATTCGACGGTCAAAATCGCCAGCCGTTCCGACGATTTTGCGATTACCGATAAGAATTGGTATGACATCGGCGGCGGCGAATCCGGCTGGATCGCGCCGCTTCCGACTGATTCTGACGTTGTTTTTGCCGGAAGTTACGACGGATATTTGACGCGCTACAACCACAAAACCGGACAATTTCGAGATGTCAATCCGTATCCCGAAAACCCGATGGGTTCGGGCGCGGTTGATTACAAATACCGCTTTCAATGGAATTTTCCGATAATGTTTTCGCCGCATCAAACCGACGGCAAATATCCGCTCTACACGGCGGCGAATGTGCTGTTTCGTTCGATGGACGAAGGACAATCGTGGCAGATAATTTCGCCTGATTTGACGCGCAACGACCCCGTGCGCCAGAAATCTTCGGGCGGTCCGATTTCGCAGGACAACACGAGCATCGAATATTACGACACGATTTTTGCAATGGACGAATCGCCCGTTAAACAAGGCGTGATTTGGATTGGCAGCGACGACGGTTTAATTCACGTTTCGCAAGACGGCGGCGCGAAATGGGACAACGTAACGCCGAAAGAATTGCCCGAATGGGTTCGCATCAATGAAATCCGCGCTTCGCCGTTTGACGCGGGAACGGCTTATTTTGCCGCGAATAATTATCAGAACGACGATCAAAAGCCGTATCTTTACAAAACAAACGATTACGGCAAAAGCTGGAAAAAAATCATTAACGGCATTCCCGCCAATGAATTTACACGCGTTATTATCGAAGACCCGAATCGTCGCGGATTTCTTTACGCCGGAACGGAACGCGGCATCTATTATTCGGCAAACGACGGCGAAAATTGGCAATCATTGCAGTTAAATCTGCCGATTGTGCCGATTACCGATTTGGCGATTCACAAACGCGAAAAAGATTTGGTTGTCGCAACACAGGGACGCGCTTTTTGGGTTTTGGACAATTTGCCGATGCTTTATAATTTATCGGAAGCACAAAAAGCCGACGCTTATCTTTTCAAACCCGAAGACGCATATCGGACGGCGGGCAACGGCGGTTTTGAACTTCCGGCGACGGCGACAGTCGGAGCAAATCCGCCGAACGGTGTCGTCGTCAATTATTATTTGAAGGAAAAAGCGACTAAAGAAGTCAAATTAGAATTTTTGGATTCAAGCGGCAAAGTCGTTCGCACTTTCACCAAAAAGCCCGAACCGGCAACGCCGAAAGACGCGACTTCGCCCGAACCGAATCTACCGTCGCCGAACGCCGAACCGCCGCTTCCGACAGAAGCCGGTTTGAATACTTTCGTCTGGAATTATCGTCTGCCGAACGCGACGACGCTGCCGGGTTTAATTTTGTGGGGCGGTTCTTTGGCGGGCGCAAAAGTTATGCCGGGCAATTATCAGGCGCGTCTGAGCGTTGACGGCAAACCCGTTGCGACGGAATCATTCGCCATCAAAGCCGACCCGCGACTTTCGACGACGCAGGAAGATTTTGTCAAACAGTATGATTTAATGACAAAAATCAACGACAAACTTTCCGAAACGCACAAATCAATTTCAGAAATCCGCGAGTTAAAAAAACAATTAACCGATGTCGCCGGAAAACTCAAACCCGAACAAAAAGATTTGGCTGACAAGGCGCGTGAAATCGGCAAACAACTGACGGCGGTTGAAGACGAATTGATTCAAACAAAAATCAAAAGCGGACAGGACGCGCTGAATTTCCCGATCAAACTAAACAATAAACTCGCATCTTTAGGCGCATCGGTCGGCAGTTCCGACGATCCGCCGACGGCGCAGGCATACGTTGTTTATAACGATTTAACGGCGAAAATTGACGCGCAACTAGCGAAATTGGAAAAAATCAAGACACAAGATATTGCCGAATTCAACAAACAATTCGCGGCGAAGAATCTGCCCGTGATTGTTACGAAAAAATAGTCGGAGCGCGGACGAGCCGTTCGCGCTCCAATTTCTATTTAGAA
The DNA here is from genome assembly GCA_965218105.1 of Pyrinomonadaceae bacterium. Taxonomy (GTDB): domain Bacteria; phylum Acidobacteriota; class Blastocatellia; order Pyrinomonadales; family Pyrinomonadaceae. The sequence goes on along the minus strand of OZ244585.1, from coordinate 4,088,857 downwards.
ACGTAAAGATCGGGAAATTGCTTTTGCAGATTTTCAACTTTCGGTTTGTCATTGATGACAATATACGGCTGATTCGGATTATTGTCCAAGTAATTTTGGTGATAATCTTCGGCTTTATAAAAATCTTTAAGCGGAACGACTTGAGTAACAACCGGACGCGAAAAAACTTTTTCTTTGGATAATTCGTCAATATAACTTTGGGCGGCGCGTTTCTGCTCGTCGCTGTTATAAAAAATGACCGAACGATACTGCGTTCCCGTGTCGGGTCCTTGGCGGTTTAATTCAGTCGGATCGTGCGCGACGGAAAAGAATACTTTAAGCAGTTGTTCGTATGAAACTTTTGATGAATCGTAAGTAACTTTAACGGCTTCGGCGTGTCCGGTCGTGCCGGTGCTGACAATTTCATAATCAGCCGTTTGCGCGTCGCCGCCGGAATAACCTGAAACAACATCGTTTACGCCTTTGATGTGTTCAAAAACAGCTTCCAAACCCCAAAAACATCCGCCCGCAAAAACGGCGGTTTGAACGCCTTTTTCGGTGGTCGGCTGTGCGCTGACAACTTTTGCCGGAGTTTCCGAAACTATCGCGGTTGATTTGTCCGCATTGACAACATTGCAAGCCAGCGTCGAAATCAAAAGAGCCGTACAAAACAATTGAAAAAGATTTAATATCATAAATTTTACCTTCCTATCAATTATATAATGCTTTAAATCGCTTTAATTATTCCCAAAATCTCAAATGCACAAGTTCTTTGCTTCGCGCGGGCTTCTGCAAATTTCGCAAAACTTTATCGTTTGATTGAGGTATTATCATTTTTTCGCATTTCCTCAAGCATAATTGCAATCGAATTTTTCAAATGCGCGGTAACGGCTTTATATTTGGCTTCGTCTTCCATATTTTCGCCGATAACGTCCCTCGGATAAAAAGGTTTACCAAAACGGACTTTTACTTTGGAAAGATTGATTTCATTAGATTTTCGCCCCCAAACTTTGTATAAATCGTCGAGCGCGACGGGAACAATCGGCACGTTGAGTTCAGTCGCCAAAATCGCCGCGCCTTTTTTGAAAGTGGACATTTCGCCGTCGAAACCGCGTTCGCCTTCGGGGAAAACAATGAGAATTTTGCCGTGTTTCAAACCAATCGCGCCCGCTTTCATTGACTTCATTAACTGCGCGTCCGGGTCAATCGGAATCGTATTGAGCAATCCGGCGAGCGACAGCATAAACGAACTTTTGAAAAAATCGGTCGCGCCGAAAGCGAAAGAATGTTTCAGAGTTTCCGAATCAAAAGTCGAGGCGACGACAAACGGGTCGAGAAAACTTTGGTGATTCGGGCAAATCAAAAACGGTCGCTTTAGTTTTTTAAGTTCTTCGCTTCCCGTAACTTCCAGACTGAGAAACAGTTTAAAAACCAGATTGGCGAATTTGAAAAAGACATTGACGACCAAATTTGAAAACGCGGATTTGTGCAAAATCGCCTGAATTTCGGGAATATTTCCGTTCGTTCCGGCGTTTCTGACAATATCACCCCAATCGAAATCGGTGGCGACGATTTCCGCGTCCGCGCTTCCCGTATATTCCTGCGTCAGTTTGATGACTTCGCCGACGGTCAGCGCGCCGGCGGCTTTGTCGGAATCGAATTCGATGTTGAAATTCTGTTCGAGCGCGGCGAAAACTTCCGCGCGCGACAGCGAATCGAGTCCCAAATCAATCTCCAAACTCATTTCCGGGTGAATTTTTTCAGTTTCCTTCGTGTTTTGTTTGATCGCTTTGACCAACGCTTTGCCGATGTTTGAATTGAGCGTCGCTTCGTCTTCGGCGGTAAAGGTTCGCGGCTTTTTCTCCGGCGAAGATTTGCTGTCGTAACCGTTTTCGGCGATTTCCTTGTTTAGTTCAAAGCGTTTAATTTTGCGCGTCGCCGTGCGCGGCAGCGGTTCGGCGCGGACGACGTAATCTCTGACGCGCTGATATTCGGGCAGCGAACGACCGAGCGAATCGAGTTCGTGACGAATCGCTTCCCGCGAATTGGCGATGTTGTTTTGTTTTAAATACGCGAAATCAGGCACGGCGATGGCGATCAATTTTTCCGCGCCCGCCATATTTGAAGATTCATCTTTGACACCGAGAATGCAGATTTCTTCGACCATCGGCGTTTTGGCGTAGTGAACTTCCAAATCTTCGGGATGAATATTTTTCCCGTTCGGCAAAACGATGACATCCTTTGAACGCCCGACGATAAAAAGATCACCGTTCGCGTCAAATTTCCCCAAATCGCCGGACTTGAACCAGCCGTCTTCAGTGAATGCGCCTTTCGTCGCTTCGGGATTTTGATAATATCCGCTGAAAACCATTTTGCCTTTGATTAAAACTTCGCCCGCGCCGTCTTCGTTCGGTTCGCCGAGTTTTATTTCGGCGTAATTGACGGCTTTGCCGACCGAACCGACCGAACTTCCTTCAAATCTGGTTGACGAAACCGCGCCGCACGTTTCGGTTAAACCGTAACCTTGAATAATCGTAAACCCAAGCGAATAATAATCTTCGGCGATTTTTTCATCAAAGCGCGAACCGGCGGAAATCGTGATGTCGAGTTTGCCGCCGAAACTTTCGTGAACTTTGCCGAATAATTTTTTGCCGAGATTAATGTCGAAATTCTTACGCAGATAAAAGTTGAACTTGAGCATTTTGCCGAACAGCCAACGCAGATAAAGCGGCTGTTCCGCGATTTTGTCGAAAATCTTTTTGTGAAACAGATACCACAGACGCGGAACGCCGGTCAGCAGCGTGATTTCCTTCGTATCGAACGCTTTGGTCATTTCCGCCGGCGCGAGTTCTTTGATGTAATAAACCGTCGCGCCGACGCTGGCGATAACCCACAAATTAATCACCTGCGCGAAAACGTGAAACAGCGGCAGAACGCTCAAAACGACTTCGTTTTCGGAAATATTCATCACTTCCTGACAGCCCTGCGTTTCGTAATAAATATTGCCGTGCGTCAGCGGAACGCCTTTCGGCGTGCCGGTCGTGCCGGACGTGTACATCAAATTGGCGAGGTCTTCGGGTTTCGCGGGCGGCGTTTGTCTGTCAAAACCTGCCGGACGCGGCGTGTCCGCCCAATCGGAAAACGATTGAAAACCGTTTTTCGATTCGACATCCTGAAGCAGCACGGCGGGAATCGTTCCGCCTAAATTTTCTTCGACCTGGTGAAAATGGTCAATAAAATCTTCGCCGATAAACGCCATTTTCGCTTCGGAATTTTCGAGAAAATTTGTAATCGTCTGAATCTCACCGTGCGGATCAATCGGCACGGCGACCGCGCCGCGATACAGCACACCCAAATAAGCAATCGCCCAGCGCGGGTGATTTTCGCCGATAATCGCCACGCGGTCGCCGAACGCGATGCCTTCCTGTTCAAGCCGAAAAGCGATACTTCTCATCGCGTCGAGCATTTCGCCGAAAGTGTATCTCGTGCCTTCGACACCGACGATTTCCATCGCTTTTTTATCACGGCGCGATTCGGCGGCATCAATTATTAGCTGAATGAAAGAGTCGTTCATAATTTATTATTTCAATCTTCTAAATTCTTTACAAAGGCAAATTGTCGGCGGGTCAGTCATTACTCTGCCGTCAGAATGTCTTCCAAGAATACAGTTAATTTTAAGTATATTATCAGTTTCAACGCTGGCTGTAACTTCAGTTTTCGCCCCATCTCCTAAGCTGTCGTCGAAAAATTTTACTGAACTTGCGTCAATAATATTAAAATCATAATTAAATTTATAAACTGTCCCGTTTATTCTGAATGCTTCACTTTTTAATAAATGATTGTCGCCAAATTTAAGTATGACTTTTGGTGAATCAACTGACTCCCATTCACCGTAAATAATATGATTAGGCTTTTGGACAGCGCAAGAAATGCAAAACACCACAATCAAAAATGTAGAAATTATTCTCATTTATTTGGAACTCGAATTTTCAAAGCATTCGGCACAATTTCATAAACTGCCGGAAGTTTGCCCGGCAATTCGCCATCGGTTTCAATAAAAATTGTCTGATTTTTATCGAAAGGCGAAACTTCGATTCTTTTTGCCAATGTGCTTTTAACTTCATTTAATTCAAGATGCGAACCGCTGTAAAGTCTGTAAGCGTTCAGTAAAATCTTCGCTGTTTTGATGTCGCCGATATTTATCACGTCGAAAAATCCGTCGTTTATTTTCGCGTCCGGCGCGATTTTCATTCCGCCGCCGAAATATCGCGCGTTCGCCACGCAGAAATTGATCGTATTTAAAGTTTTTTCGTCTTTTGCGTCAATTTTAACGCGAACCGTCATAAAATCGGTGTCCAAAACTTCCTGCAAAGTTGAAAACGCGAAGTTCGATTTTCCGGTCAGAGTATTTCCCGGCAGCCAATTGAATAATGTTTGAGATTTGACTCGTTCGTTGATTGACGCGCTCAAACCGAAACTCGAAACATTCAAAAAATAGCGCGAATCTTGCTCGTTTTGATGATTTACAAAACTGACTTTTCCGACATCAATCTTTTTCGTCACGCCGTCGCGCAATGCTTTTGCGGCTTCCCGCGCCGCCGATGGAATTTCCAGAGTCCGCCGAAAATCGCCGCCCGTGCCGGACGGAAAAATTCCCAGTTCGACATCTTCGCCGGTTTGCAAAATTCCGTTGGCGACTTCATTAATCGTGCCGTCGCCGCCGCAGGCGATGATAAATTTTCTGCCCGATTCGACCGCGCGTTTCGCCAATTCGATGCCGTCGCCCCGTTTTTTGGTAAAGGCGACGCTGAACGCGCCGAAATGCGCCCGCAAATCGCCGGCGTTGTTCGCCCAGCGAGAATGCGTCGAACCGCCCGCCGATTTCGGATTAACGATGACCAGCGGAAGATTCGCGTTACCGTCGTTTGAAAATGTTTTGTTTTGCAAAAGATGTCGTTTCCGAATATTTTTTTGGAATTGCGATATTATAACTCAATTAACCGTTTTTTAACATTGAAAATTCGTCAGCATCACTTCTTTAGCGAACTTCGCGCCGTTCGAGCGAAGCAAAAACGGAAATCGCCTTGCTTTCAATCAATTTCAGCATTCGTCCGTGAACATCGGCGCGGGCGAGGCGTTACTCCAATTGAAAACGGCGCGTTTTATCGAAACTCGTTTCGATTGCCAACGCCCGATTCAACATTGACAGTGCGACAATCAACAAAATTAAAATTCTCATAGATTTACACTTTTTATTCTTATGAACCGTAAATGACTGCAAACCCGAAAAATTTCAGTTTTCGATGCTTATTTCAACATCTTGAGATGTTCGATTGCCAAAAAAGTCCGCCGCGAAAACGCGCAGAATGTAATTTCCGTTTTCCAGTTTACCAGCGTCAAAAAAATCTTCCCTGTAAAAATCGCCGTTGACTTCGTTTGACACGATATAATTAAAAACCGTTTCACCCGTCGCGCCGGATTTGCTTCCTTTGGCATAGACGTATTTGACCGCATCGGAATCGGGCAGACGCGCGAAGGAAATGGTCGGCATTTTGTCAATGACGGGCGTTTCGTCCCTTAAAATTTGATAACCAAGCTCGAAAACGCTCAGTTTTCGACGTTCGCTGTTGCCGTTCATCCGGTCAAAGGCGCGAACTACAATGCGCGTTTTTCCGTTTAATTTTACACGCTCGTTTGTTTTTTCGGTTTCAATCTCGTTCCAATTCTCATCAAACAGCGCGACCTTTTCGATTTTCGGCGCGACCGTATCGGCGATGTTCGGCAAAATAAGCGCGTCCAAAGCGTTCATTTCCGCGCCGCTTCTGCCCGCGATTAAGTGAACGTGATTCATCGCGTTTAACGTTCCGACGGCTTCGCCCGCTTCAAATTTCGCGCCGCGCGGAACGCGCAAACCTTTTAACTTTTCATCATCGTCAACCGCAAACTGAAAGCGGTCATCGTCAAAAGGTTTGTCTTTTTCGCCGCGTCCCAACCGAATGTGAATATAGCCGAGCGTCGGCATTCTGATAAGTTCACGCAAAGTGTCGAAATTTTGCGCGGCAAACGGCTGTAAAACTTTTTCGGTGCGAATAAACCGCGCCGTTTCGCCGTAGCCGCCGGCAATATCGAGTCCGTTGTGAAAATGAATATTAGAGTTTCCCTCTTTGATTTCGCCGCGAATTTCGCCCAGATTTCCCGCGATTTCGCGTTTTCCGTCCGGCGGATCATAACTCCAGCGCGGCTCGCTCAAGGTGCGAAATTCTTCGGGCGAAAAGCGCAGATTTCCAATTTCCTGACCGGTGATTTCCCTGCCGATTTCCGCGCCGGTCAAGACGCGAACGACTTGATTTTCCGCGTCGGCGATAAATAAATTTCCTTTTCCGTCCGCCGCCAACCCGCTCGGACGATTAAACTTTGCCGTGCGCGCATCTCCGTCGGCAAAACCGCGTTTGGTGTCGGAAATTGTTTCGACGAGCGGAAAAAATCTGCCTCCAACCGCGCGAATCGAATTTCCGTCGGCGACATAAATCACGCCGAAATTATCAACCGTAACCGCCGTCGGCTGAACAAAACCGGATTCATACAGAGAGCCGTCAGCCGTTTCTTCCTGCTCGTTTCCCGCCAAAGTCCAGGTTTTTCCCGTCGGTTCGACAACCCGCAAACGTCTGTTTCCCGCGTCGGCGACTAAAATATTTCCGTCTTTCCAGACTGCTAAACCGGTTGGCGTGTCAAATTTTGCCTGATCTGCGTCGCCGTCCGCAAAGCCCTGTTCGCTTCCGGCAAGCGTCGAAACTTTTCCGTTTTCGATGACGCGAATTTTGTCGTTATAAGTGTCGGCGACGTAAATTTTCTCGCCCGAAACCGCTACGCCAATCGGCGCGTTAAAAAGCGCGTCTTTGGCATCGCCGTCGGAAAATCCTTTTTTGTTTTCCACGCCCGCAACGGTTTCAACTTCCCCGCTTTTCAAAACTTTTCTTATCGTCTGCGTCCCCGAATCGGCGACGATCAAATCGCCGTTTTTATCAAATGCGATTCCCGAAGGCGTGTCGAGTCCGTCCGTCAAAACTTCCGCGTTTCCTTCTTTCCCGACGCGCCAAATCTTTCCCTGTTCGCCGTCGGAAACGTACAGAATGTCATCCTTCACCGCCAAACCGAAAGGCTCGCCGAACTCTTTATTTTGTCCGGCGAAAGTTTTAACTTTATTGATCGGAATAAGTTCAGGTTCGCTTTTTCGGCACGAAGCAATCAGCAAAAATAAGGCGATTAAAATTAATAATCGGCTGAATAACAAAATAGATGCGGAATATCGGACTGGAGCGCAATCCGTCCCGGTTGCCATTGAGCATCGTTTCGGTGCGAAAAACGCTTGCTTTATGTTCAAGTCGAAAGCTATTGAGACGCTTGTTCGCGCTTTCGCGCTCATTGCAACCGGGACGGATTGCGCTCCAGTCATTTTTTTATTTTTGGAATTGTATTTTTGATTCACGGAAAGATTTTGAAATTAAAGACAAATCGCCCTATTTTTGTTATTATGACGGCACAGAATAAAATTTTACAAACCAAAAGGAGAAAAAATGTTTTCATTAGAAGATTTATTGGGACAACAACAAGGAAATCAGGCGGCTAATCAAATCAGCAGTATGCTCGGCGCAAATCAAACCGTAACAAATTCGGCGATTCAAATGGCTTTGCCGATGATTTTGAGCGGGCTGGCAAATCAGGCTTCGACACCGCAGGGCGCGCAAAATCTCGACAGAGCAATCGAACAAGACCACAGCGGCGGACTTTTAGACAATTTGATGGGTTATCTCGGCGGCGGAATGTCGCAGCCGCAAGAGACCAGCCGCGAGACCGACGGCACGGGAATTTTAGGTCATATTTTCGGGCAGAAACAAGGCGCGGTCGCGCAGGAAGTCAGCAAAAACACCGGCTTGGACATCGGGCAGGTCGCCCAGCTTTTAATTACGCTCGCGCCGATGGTAATGGGTTATCTCGGCAAACAAAAGCAGCAGCAAAATCTCGGCGCGGACGGTCTTTCGTCACTTTTGCAGAACAAACAGCAGCAAATTCAAAGTTCCGGCAATCCGATGATTGATATGGTTTCGGGAATGCTCGATCAAAATCAGGACGGCAGTCCGATGGACGATCTGGCTTCGATGGCGGCGAATTATTTTAGAAAATAGTTTTACAAAATTGCAGAAGCCCGCGCGAAGTAAGGGCGAAGTGATTCACGCTCTTACTTCGTGCGGGCTTCTGCATAAAATCCTACTTTTTCAATAAATCTTCCGTGTATAATTCACGGTAAACGCGGTAATTATTCATCACTTTGAAAACGTAGTTCTTCGTTTCGGCGAAACCGACTTCGGAAGCGAAAATTGCTTCGTCTTTCGGTTTGCTTCTTTCCAGCCAGCGCGCCGCGTTGATTTCGCCGCCGTTATAGCTCGCCGCGACCGCTTCGTATAATCCGTCAAACTGCGTTTTCAAACCGGACATATACGCGCTGCCGATGGCGATGTTGGTCGCCGGAACATATAAATCGTCGGCTTCCATATTCGGAAAACCGGCGTTTTCATTGTATTTGACGGCGGTATCGTAAACGAGCTGAAGAAGTCCGCGAGCGGCTGACGGCGATTTCGCTCCGGCGCGAAAACTGCTTTCCTGTTTCATAATCGCCAGCACAAAACGCGGATCAACATTGCGCGGTTTGGCATAACGCAGAATTTCAGCGCGATACATTATCGGATACGCGCCCAAATATTTGGTTGAAATCGAAGCGGCGCGGCTGTTTGCCAGCGCGGTCAAGCCGAATTGCTTTAATTTTTCGGTGGCAAGTCCGCCGTAATATGAAGCCGGCGTATCGTAAATTGATGAATAAATCGCAATCGCGTCCGTTTTGCGTCCGGCTTTTTCGAGTGAAAACGCTTTCAAATATTTAATTTCGTCGGCGCTCGTCATCGAACCGTCAAAGTCGTTCAAGCTCAAAGCCGCGTCCGCCGCCGCCGCCGCTTTTATCCAATTTTCGCGGTGAATTTCCATTCGCACACGCGCCTGCAAAGCGTTGGTTTCAGTCGGCAAACCGGAAAATTTCACGCGCGTTTTATCAATCCAAAGATTCACTTCGTCATATTTTTTAAGTTCGCGCAATGCGTCAATCAAATTCAAATAAGCCGATTCGATTTTTTCGCCGAACGGAAACATCACCGTATATTGTTCGTAAGTTTTCGCCGCTTCCTCGTTTTTGCCCCAGCGAACGTAACTCGCGCCTTTATACGCCAAACCTTCGCGTCCTTCTTTGGTGTTCAAATAATCTTTCGTGAGTTTATCAAACCAAAAAACCGCCTTTTGATATTCCATTTCCCACATATAAGACCGCGCAATTCCGAACAAAGTGCGCGGCATCGCCGTCGTTTCCGTCGGGTAATTATCCAAAATCTTTTGCCAATGTTCACGCGCTTCGGCAAAATGACGATTCGACATATAAACATCGGCGCGGTAAAGATGCTCCTGCGCGGACAATGTTTGCAGTTTGCCGTCCGCCTCGCGGCTCGCTTTATCCTGCGTCGTAACTTTCGCCAAAGTCGCGTCGTTGTAATTTTGGGCAAATGCTGAAAAGGTAAAAAGCGACAAAAAAGCGAAGATTAAGATTATTTTTTTCATAACTGCTGAATGTTTCGGGAGAAAGCCGGAGAATTTATGATAACCGATTTTTAGACGTGAGAAAAATCTTGAAGGTTGTAAAGTAACGCAGTTCGGCAAGTTTCGCGTCCTCAGAAGTCCCGGAAGCAAAAGCCGACGACGCGATTGCCAGATTGACGACCAGCATTATGATTGTCGTTGATAAGATTTTTTTATCATTTAATTTTCTCCGTAACTGTTTAAGTCAAATTGGCTAAAACGCGGAGCGGACTGGAGCGCAATCCGTCTCGGTTGCCATTGAGCGTCGCTTCGACGCGAAAAAGCCGTTATTATGTGCAGCGTTTGAGTGATCAAACATTTTTCGTCCTTTCGAAGCTCTTGCAACCGAGACGGATTACGCTCCAGTCGCTTGACTTAAACATTTATTTTCTCCTTAAAAATTTTAACCGCAAATTCATTGCCGTCGGTGTTTTCAGCTTTCCGGCAATTCATCTGTCGTCAAACACCAACTATTTGTTACTATTTTATTTTCGCGCCCAACAGCAAAGCCTCAAGAGATTTTGCGTAAAATACGCCGTCATTCGTCTTGAATGTTTTTAATATCGCCAGCGTTTTACGCGCATCGCCGGTTTTGCCTAAACGGAGCTGTGTTTCACCGAGATTGAAATAACCTCTGACAAATTTCTGGTCAATTTCGACGGTTTTTTGAAACTGTTTGATCGCTTCATCGTAATTTTTTGATTCGTAATAAGCGCGTCCGAGTTCGTTGACGGCGAAAACCCAATTCCCGCGCAATTCGACGGCGCGTTTTAACGCTTTGATCGAATCCTGATATTCGCCCAAATCGTTTAACGCGACACCCAGATTGAGATACGCGGGCGCGAATTTTTCGTTCAAACCGACGGCTTTTCGGAGTGCTTCGACAGACTGTTGGATTTTCGCTTTGCCTTCGGCATCCCGTTTGGCGTTTATGTCTTCCAGTCCCCAATTATAATAAGCCCAGCCTACGTTGGTGTAATCAATCGCATTCGGACTCAGTGAATTAGCCGAATTTAGAGCGTCAATGGAAGTTTTCCACTTTTTCTGCGCGCCCAAAACATAACCGAATTTGCTGTAAAGATCGGCATCATTTTTGATAAAATAAGTTGCCAGCCGATATTCGCCTTCGGCTTTGCCCAAATCGCCGAGCAAACGATAAGTGTCGCCCAGATTAGCGTGAGCTTCGCCGTTGGTGTTTTGAAGTTTGACCACCTGATTGTAAGATGCCGCCGCCTCAGTGTAATTTTCCTGATCGTACTGCGCGACACCGAGCGTGAACCACGCTTCGACATATTTCGGATTTAATTTTACCGCTTCGTTATATTCGGCAATCGCATCTTTTGTCCGCGAAAGATTTTCCAGAGTTTGACCGAGAGCGTAATGCGTTTCGGCAGAGTTCGGATCGAGTTTGATTGACTTGCTGAACGCGGCGAGCGCGTCTTCATAACGAGTTTGTTTGGTGCGGATTAAACCGAGAAAATACTGCGTTTCCGCCGTATCTTTATTAACCGCCGTCGCTTTGGACAAAAATTCGTCAGCTTTGGCAATTTTATCCTGATAGAAATAAAGAATGCCGAGCGGCGTGTAGATTTCGGTTAAATCTTTGTCTAATTCCAGAGCTTTTTCATAGTTGGCGATGGCTTCGGTATTTTTATCGAGAATGTCATAAACTTCGCCGAGACCGGCATACGCGGAGGAATTTTTATCGTTGTACTGCAACGCTTCACGATAAAATTTTTCGGCTTCGTCCGTTTTTTCGTTTTCCAGCAAATCATCCCCCTTGCTTGCCAGCGCGTCGCTCAAACCGAGAATCGCGTCTTGATTTTTGTTGTCGAGATCATTCGCTCCGCGATAAAAATTGATTGATTTATCAAAATCCGCTTTTTCCAAATAGTATTGTCCCGCTCCCGTGAAAGTGACTGCGGCTTCTTTAGGATTTGTCTGCGGAATTATATCTTTTTCAGCCACGGGTTTGACGCGTTGACGGCGCGTAACCACTTTGGCAAGAGTATCGTATTGCGTCCGAACTTTTTTGGTTGAGGCAATGCGCTGAGTATTCGAGCGGGTTTTTCTCTGACTTCCGCCTGCAACTGAAACATATTTTTTTTGGGCGGATTTACTGGAACCGCGAAAAACAAAGATGCTCGAACCGAGAGAAAGTTCCTCGGTCGGCGGAATATCCTGCGCTTTTATCGGCAGAATGTTCAGTAGAAATGTCCAAATCAAAAATATAGTAAAAATGCTTTTTTGCCGGTGCCTTCTGTTGTTCATTAAAACCTCACTTGATTTTTTCGGCGGAAATAACTGCTTCGTCAACTTATCGAATGACAAGTTTCCAATTTACGATTGATGATCTTCGGCAAGACGGTTTATTTTGATTTATTTTGCCGTTCCGACAAAACAGCGGCTCACCTGTTGCCGGAATAAGCCGCTGTTGTAATGTAATCAGTTTTCCTGCATTAATAAATATAAGAGTGAGGAATCGGTTTGTCTTCCGCCACTCCGAACTGCACTCCCGTAAATCCCGCACTCGTTTGCAGCAAATACCACACCCCGCCCGCCGGACGATACACCGCGATGTCCGCTCTGCCGTCCCCGTCGTAATCCGCCGCCACCGGCACATCCTCCGCGCTCCCGAACTGCACCGCCTCAAAGTTCCGCGACGGCACGCCCGCCGCCCGCGCAATATACCAATAACCGTTCGACCGCCGATACACCGCTAAGTTCGTCTTCCCGTCGCCGTCGTAATCCGCCGGAACCGGAACGTCCGTCCCAATGCCGAACGCCTGCTCCGTGACCTGATTGTTTGACGACTGCAAAATATACCACGTCGCGTTTGCCGCCCGAAAGACCGCCGCGTCCAACTTCCCGTCGCCGTCGAAATCTCCCCGCACCGGCGCATCGCCTCTCGTTCCCCACGCGATGGCGCGAAAATCCGCTCCCGGCTCCGACGACGGACGATAGAAAAAGTAACTCTGCCCGCCCGCGCTCGCCGCATTGCGATAGACGGCGAGGTCGGCGATGCCGTCGCCGTCCCAGTCGCCCGACACCGGCACGTCGCCCGGCGAACCGAACTGCACGGGACGAAACACGCCGTTCGAGCTGTCGGTGATGTAAAACGCGGATTTGTCGCCCGCCTCAAGCGGCGATTGGCGAAAGACGGCGATGTCGGTGATGCCGTCGCCGTCGTAATCGGCGGGCGCGGGTTTATCAGTCGAGATGCCGAACTGGAGAGCGTAGAAAGAATTATTTCGACTTCGCAGTTCATACCACACGCCGGACGACGGGCGAAAAACGGCAATGTCGGATCGCCCGTCGCCGTCAAAGTCGAAAGGCGTTACCTGCGCGCGAACCGGCGTGACAATCAAGCGGGCGATGCCGAGCCGCGTAACGCCGGCGATCATCGAAAAGTCGCCGCCGACGAAAAGTTTGCCGTCGGATTGGCGAACGATGACGCGCACCGCATCATCCGCGCCGACTGGGAAGAAGCTCGTGTCAACCGTTCCGTCCGCTCTCAAACGCGCCAACCTCATACGCGGGATGATGCCTAAACTTGTAAAACCGCCGCCGATAATAATCGAGCCGTCGGGCTGAACCGAAATCGCGTTCACCGCGCCGTTTGGTGTGGGTGTTTGGAAAGTATTATCTATCGTTCCGTCATTGTTGAGTCTGACAAATCCGCTGGCGGAAGAAACGATATATTTGCCGTTCGGATACAATTCAAATATGGCGACCGATCCGATATTTCCGGCATTGAAAGTCGTATCCAAAGTTCCGTCGGCGTTAAATCGGATTAAATTCATCCTGCTGAAACCGTTGACACCGCTGAATGAGCCGCCGACGGCGATTTTGCCGTTTTCCTGAACGATTATACGGGTGATATTTACAGTCGCAAATTGCGGATTTCCAAAAATCGGATTAAAACCGGCATCCAAACTTCCGTCGGAATTGAGCCGCGCAAATCCGTTGCGCGTCTGTCTGCCGACGACGTTAAACGATCCGCCGATGAGTATTTTACTGCCGTTCGACTGCAAATCTATGGTTAAAACAGAGCCGCTCAAAACGTCGGCATTAAAAGCTGTGTCCAAACTGCCGTCTAAGTTGAGCCGGACGAGAGCGTTTTTCTCCATCCCGTTATAACTCGTGAATCTGCCGCCGACTAAAATTCTGCCGTCCGCCTGAATCAAAACTTTTTCAACCGTCGTGTTAAAGCCGGTTCCCGGATCGAAAGAAAGATCAAGGCTTCCGTCACTTTTCAGACGCGCGATGTTGCCGCGCGAAACTCCGTTGACCTGACTGAAATCACCGCCGATTATAATTCCTCCGTCCGGCTGAATCGCCAGAGTTCTGACCGAACCGCCGGTGCCGAAATTTACGCCGAAAGACGAAGCGGTGCTGCCGTCTGCGTTCAGCCGCGCGAATTTGTTGACCGTCGTGCCGTTTTCCCTAAAACTTCCGTAAAATAAAACGCCGTCCGAACCGTCAACGAGAAATTGAGAAATCGAGAGCAGATTGTCCGGCGAAGTAAAAGTATCGTCCGAACTTCCATCGGAATTGAGTCTCACAAAACGACTGCCGCTTGACGTGCTTATGCTGACTAAAACTTTTCCGTTTGGATAAAGTTCAACTCCGACCGATCTTTCATTAATTTCAGAGTTGATCTGCGGATCAAAAGATAAATCAAGATTTCCGGCGGGAAATAATCTGGCGATATTTTTTCGACCGATTCCGTTGACCTCGCTAAATTGACCGACAAATACGATTTTGCCGTCCGGCTGAAGTTCCATATCGCTGACGACGGTTGTGCTGAAACCGCCGTTATTCGATAGATTTGGCGATTCAAAATCAGCGTCGCGCGTGCCGTCCGAATCATAACGATTGATGAAACCGTAGCCCCGAAGTCCACCGCTGCCGCCGCTTATCAAAATTTTTCCGTCCGGCTGTAACAAAACTTTGGTTATAAATGAAAAAAGCGTACGGCTTCCGGGTAAATTGATAATTTGAAATGAACTGTCAAAAGTTCCGTCCGCATTTAAACGGTAAAGCGAATACTGCGTAAAGTTTGGCGAGGAATTTCTGACCGAAACTAAAATTTTCCCGTCCGGCTGAACCGCCCAAACAGTCGCGGTTGAAAATACTCCGACCGGATTTTGCGTGGCGAAAGGCGTAACAAACGAAGAATCCGGGCTGCCGTCAGGATTCAAACGCTGAATTCCGGCGGTGGTCGAAAGAACATCGTCGGAAAAAGAAGTGCTGAATCTTGTTCCGGCAGTGATAATTTTTCCGTCCGACTGCACAATCGCGCTTTCGATGTTGAAATCACACGTCGCGCAATCAAACGAATTGTCCAAACTTCCGTCAGGATTGAGCCGCGCGATTTTTCTTCTCAATTCGCCGTTGACGACCTGAAAGCTGCCGTAAGTCAGTATTTTTCCGTCCGGCTGAAGCGTAAAATTCGGCTGAACCAAATTACCGCTGTCATCTCTTTCTTTTGAAATAACGGCGTTAAATGACACATCAACACTGCTCGATTGAGCCGTTATTGCTGAAGCTGAAACGAATGCGATTAAAACCAACTGCACAAAAATAAAGATGCGCCTGAAAGCCGTCTGGGATATATTCATTTTTATTCCTTTGTTATATTTGTTAAATTTTTGAATGGAAGTCCGTAAATTTATTGCACTCAAAAGTTGCAATTTTGAATCAAGTTTAAATTTTCATAGATTATAAGGCGATTTTTTTTTTTTGTAAACGTTGTCTGCGATTACCCGCCATTGTTTGAAACATAAAATTCTGCTTCAACGCGAATTACTTTTTGACAAGTCTCGAAATCCGAATTTAAACGACGGCAACAACTGATTCTAAAGAACTTTTAACGCCCAAAAACCGCAAAATTCATTTGCGAAAGTTCCAAAAAATTTTCTTAAATTTAACGGTTAAAAAAATCAAAGTCCAATTCGGAACAGCCGATAATTGATAAAAACGAAACGTCCATAACTTACCGCTTCTCACCTGTTCCGAATTGCTGTCTTTAATCCGTGTCTTTCTTGCTTTCCGTGCCGTAGTTAATATAAATTTAATAAACCTGCAATCCGAAAATCACCGAAGACGAGTTTAAGTTCTTAAATTTGGAATTTGGAATTTGGAATCTGGAATCTAAAAAATCAAGGAGAATTTGCCGAAAATGAAAGCATTTACAACCGAAAACATCCGCAATTTGGCTGTCATTGGACACGGCGACGCGGGTAAAACCCAGTTTGTCAGCTCGCTTCTGCACATCGCGGGCGCAACTCAGCGTTGGGGAAAAGTCAGCGACGGGACGACCGTGACCGATTATGACGAAGATTCGATTGAAAGAAAAGTTTCCCTCAACAACAATTTCGCGCATCTCGAATACAAAGACACGAAAATCAATCTGATTGATACGCCGGGTTACGCCGCTTTTGTGTCTCACGCGCGTCCGGCTCTGCGCGTTTCCGACTGCGCTCTGGTCGTCGTTGACGGCGTAAACGGCATCGAAGTTCAGACCGAAAAAACCTGGAATTACGCCAACGAATTTATTTTGCCGCGTTTTATGGTCATCAATAAACTCGACAAAGAACGCGCCGATTTCGGACACGCGCTTGACACCGCCGCCGAGAGTTTCGCGCGGTCAATCGTCCCGTTCACGCTGCCCATCGGTCAGGAATCGGAATTTCGCGGCGTGGTTGATGTCGTCCATATGAAGGCTTACGAATTTGACGAAAACGGTAAAGCGAAAGAAGTTTCGATTCCCGAAACCGGACGCGGTTTGATTGATAAAACACGCGAACGAATTATCGAATTAGTCGCCGAATCCGACGACGCGCTTCTCGAAAAATACTTTGAAGACGGCACTTTGGATGAAGCCGATATTATTCCGAATCTTTCAAAAGCCATCGCCAAAAGCAAACTTTGTCCGGTTTACGCGGTTTCTTCCGAAACGCTGACCGGACTTTCAATTTTGCTCGATCACATCGTCGAATTCGCCCCGAATCCGGCGACGCACGAATCCGAATCCGGCTTTAAAGACGCGGAAGAAACGACGCGAACTTTGCGAAATTATTCCAACAGCGAACCGTTTTCCGCTTTTGTTTTTCGCACGATTGCCGATCCTTTCGCCGGCAGAATCAATGTGATGAAAGTAGTTTCGGGCAAAATTTCCTCTGATGCGACGGTTTACAATTCGCGCCGCGACACGATGGAAAGGCTCGGCGCGCTGCACGTTTTGCAGGGCAAAAATTTGGACAAAGTTTCCGAAGCGACGACCGGCGATATTATCGCGGTCGTCAAACTAAAAGACACGCAAACCGGCGATACTTTGTGCGACAAAGCCGATTCGATTGTTTATCCGAACGTCAAATACCCGGAAGCCGCGATTGCCTTTGCGATTGAGCCGAAATCGCGCGCCGACGAAGATAAAATCTCCAACGCGCTGCACAAAATTTTGGAAGAAGACCCGAGTCTGAATTTTGACCGCGATCCGCAGACCAAAGAGTTCATTTTAAGCGGTTCGGGACAGCTTCACATCGAAACCGTAGTTGATAAATTAAAAAACAAATACGGTGTCGAAGTCGCGCTTCACCCGCCGAAAGTTCCGTATAAGGAAACGATCACGGCGCAGGTCGAAGTTCAGGGCAGACACAAAAAACAATCCGGCGGACGCGGACAGTTCGGCGACTGCAAATGCGTTTTTGAACCTTTGGATCGCAGCGGCGGTTTTGAATTCGTGGACAAGATTTTCGGCGGCGCGATTCCGGCAAATTTTCGTCCGGCAATCGAAAAAGGAATCGTCGAAGCCGCGCAAAACGGCGCGATTGCCGGTTATCCGCTCGTAGATTTTAAGGTTACGCTGATTGACGGCAGTTATCACAACGTAGATTCCGACGAACACAGCTTCCGCGCGGCGGGCAGAAAGGCGTTTCGCAACGCGATGGAAAAAGCCAAACCGACCTTGCTCGAACCGATTATGGATGTCGAAGTTTTCTGTCCGCAGGAAGTTTCCGGCGACATTATGGGCGATTTGAATTCGCGGCGCGGGCGCGTTTCGGGAATGGATATGCGCGGCAAACAACAGGTTATCAAAGCGCAAGTGCCTTTGTCGGAAATGCTCGATTATCAGGGACGACTTAATTCGATGACGCAGGCGCGCGGCAGTTATCATATGCAGTTTTCGCATTACGATCCGCTGCCGCAAAACTTGCTTGGAAAAGTTATCGAACAAGCCCAAGCCGAAGGCAGAATCAGAGCGCACGACGAAGATGAATAGACTGTTATTCAAGTCGTAAAACGTAAATCGCACAATTATTTGGCGATTTACGTTTTTCATTGCCGAACGTTTGATTAAAGTATTTTGATAAATAATCAAAGCCGTTAAATTTCGCTAAGAAGCTGTTTGAAAACTCTTATTTTTTATTTTTTGAACCACAAAAGTACACGAAAATACACGAATAATTTAATAATCAACGTGAGTTCGAGATAAGAATTGCTGAAAAATAAGCGTAACCCTTTGAATATCAAAGGGATATGGTTTAAAAGCAAATTTTTAAACAACAAATTTGTACTATTTCTAAGTTTTTGAGTAAAAACGACTTAAAAATTGTTACAAATATTATGCAAAGTGTTGATATGATTGAAAATGCTTCATTTTCTTATCTCGAACTCACGTTAATCAGGCAAATTTTCGTGTTAATTTGTGTTGAGCGCGTGGTTAAATTTCTTAAATTTTCGAGTTTTCAAACAGCTTCTAAACTCAAAAATTTTAATATTTAGTTGAGTATCAATAAATAATACTGATAGGTGCGTTCAAATTTTAGATTGATTTAAAATTGTTTTTACACTACAATTTTGAATTAATTCCCAGCTCCCTAGTTAAAATTTCACATCCAATTATGGCAGCAACAGAGAAAGATGTAGTGTTAGACGAGGATTTATCCGAAGTATTCGATGACGACGAGGTGATCGAAGAAGTCAGCGAAGAGGAAAAACCGCGCTCTCGTATCCCGATTTATGTTATCGGCGGAATTATCGCCGTCTGCGCGATTTTGGGTTTGAGCTGGTGGATTTATTCGCGGCAGTTTGCGACGACCGACGACGCATTTATCGAAGGCAATATCACGATTGTCAGTCCAAAAATCTCGGCGCACGTCGCCAAAGTTTTCGTGACGGAAAATCAGTTTGTCAAAAAAGGCGATTTGCTGATCGAACTCGACGCGCAGGAAAGTGAAATAAAACTGGCGCAGGCAAAAGCCGCTTTGCAGACGGCGATTGCCAATCGCGGCAAAGCCGAAGCCAATGTTTCGCTCACGCGCTTGACCGGCAATGCTGATTTGAGTCAGGCAAAATCTAATCTGCAAACTGCCAAAACGGACATTGAACAAAACCGTTTCGCATCATCTTCAAAACAAAACGCCGTCGAACAAGCCCGCCGCCAAACCGTTACCGCCGAAGCCAATCTCAAACAGTTTCAAGCGCAAATTCCGGCATCAAACGCGGCGATTGAACAGGCGAAAGCGCAGGTCAGCGCGGCAAAAAGCAAATCGGAAACGGCGCGGCTCGAATACGAACGCGACAAAAAACTTTTTGACGGCGGAATTGTTTCCCGTCAAAATCTCGAACAATCAAACAAAGAGTTGAG
Source organism: Pyrinomonadaceae bacterium (assembly GCA_965218105.1). GTDB lineage: Bacteria > Acidobacteriota > Blastocatellia > Pyrinomonadales > Pyrinomonadaceae. The sequence continues at coordinate 4,069,548 of OZ244585.1, read as the reverse complement.
CGCGGCGCAAGCCGACTTGGTTTCGGCTCAGAAACAAGTCGAAATCGCCCAGGCGCAGCTCACTGCGCTGAACCGTCAAATCGAAGTCGCGGCGGCGCGTTTGGACGAAATAAAAGGCAACATCGCTTCCGCCGAAAACGATTATCGTCAGTCTTTGGCGCAGTTAAACGTGGCGGCTTCGCAAGCCGACGAATCAGCCGGACGATTGCAGGGAGCGGAAAATCTGCCGGCGCAGGATGCCGTCGGACGTTCCGATGTTGACATCGCCGCGGCGCAAATCGGGCAGGCGCAGACGCTCGTCAACCAAGCCGAAATCGAAATCGGCTTCACCAAGATTTACGCGCCGCAGGACGGTTATATCTCACGCAAATCAGTGCAGGAAGGACAGCTCGTGCAGGCTGAACAAGCCTTGCTGACGGTTACGCAGGGCGGAATTTGGATCGTCGCCAACTATAAAGAAACGCAGATTGAAAAAATAAAAATCGGTCAGCCGGTTGATATTTACATTGACGCTTATCCGAGCGCGGCTTTTCACGGCAAAGTTGAAGGATTTCAAGCCGGCACGGGTTCGCGTTTCAGCGTTCTGCCGGGTGAGAATTCCACCGGAAATTTTGTCAAAGTCGTGCAGCGAATTCCCGTCAAAATCGTTTTCGACGAAATTCCCGATTCGCAAAAATATCTGCTCGTTCCCGGAATGTCCGTCGTGCCGAAGGTTCACGTCAAATAAAATTTTTGCAAATTATTTTATTGACTAAATATTTGCGAAAATTTATTTTTACAAAAATCCGGCAGCGCGAAGATTCGCTGTAAAGTGTCAAATAATCGTCAAGAAAAATCTGTTCTTGCGGGCTAAACATTTCAAATAACATCGCTTAAAGTTTTAAGGCTTTTATTAAAAAAATTTTTAATGAATTCAAATTCGTCCAATTCCAAAGCCTCCGCCTCAAAAAACGATTCACCTTATGTTTCTGTTTTTATATTGACTTTGGCGACATTTATGGCGGGTTTGGACTCTTCGATAGTCAATGTTTCGCTGCCGAAAATGGCAGCCGATTTATCTTCTACGCCGACTGAAATCATCTGGATCATCACATCTTACATCATCGCCACCGCCGCGATTTTGCCGATCAGCGGCTGGCTTGCCACTTATTTCGGGCGGAAGCGTTATTATATGGCTTCCGTCTTTTGTTTTACCATCGCGTCGGTTTTGTGCGGATTGGCGACCAATCTCGAAACGCTCGTTTTTTTTCGCATTCTTCAGGGTTTAAGTGCCGGCGGAATCGCGCCGAGCGAACAAGCCATCATCGCCGACATCACGCCGCGGGAAAAACTCGGACGAACCTTTGCCATCTACGGACTCGGACTTTCCGTCGCTCCCGTGATGGGTCCGACGCTCGGCGGTTTTATCACCGATACTTTCAGCTGGCACTGGATTTTTTTTATAAATCTGCCCATCGGAATAATTTCACTTATACTGGTCAGTTTGTTCGTCAAAGAATCAAAGCAGGCTGAAGAATCTACCAAAGAATTTCGTAAAAGCGGCAAAACGGTAGATTTTGTGGGCATTTTTCTGTTCGTAACGGGAATCGCCGCGCTCGTCTTTTTGCTCGATGAAGGACCGAAACAAGGCTGGCTCGAATCTAATTTGATAGTGGTTATTCTCGCGTACACGATATTTTCTCTGCTGGTCGGAATTACCTGGGAATATTATCAAAAAAATCCGGCAGTTGATATTTCGATGTTCAAAGATTGGGGTTTTACCGGTTCGTGCATTCTGATTTTGACCGTCAGTTTTGTCGTTTCGGGCATCGGTTTTATAATTCCTTTTTTCACCCAAACTCTGCTCGGCTACACGGCGATGGATGCCGGAATGATCGGACTTCCCGGAACGCTCTGTCAATTGGTTACGATTCAGATCATCGGTTACGCTTCCGACAAAATGGATATTCGCAAAATTATTTTCGTCGGATTGTGCTTGATGACCGTCGCGGTCTGGAATTTTTCAGGATTTAACTTGAACACCGGCTATTACGATTTGGTTTGGGCGCGAATATATTTCGCCGTCAGTTTGTCATTTTTGGCGGCAACTGTAAATACGGCGGCATATTACGGCATTCCGCCGGAGAAAAATAACAGCGCGTCGGCATTGCTGAATTTAGTCAGAAATATGGGCGCGAGTTTCGGCGTTTCGCTGACTTCGACAATCATCGCCACGCAGTCTCAAGTTCACGCCAGTCATCTCTCCGCCAACGCCAATCTTTTTAACCCGAATTTTACTCAAACCATTGACAAACTGGTAAATAATTTTCAGGGCTACGGTCTGACTTCACTTCAGGCGGCAAGCGCGGCACGCGGCGTAATCTGGCAGGAAATTCTCCACCAAGCCACGATGAATTCCATTCTCGACGCGATAAATGTCTATATTATTCTGCATTTGTGCGTGATTATGCTGGTTTTTCTGCTCAAACGAAAAAAAGTCAATTGAAGTTTTTGTGATGTTTCCAATCAAAAATCACCTCTCTTCTAACTTTTCTTTTACAAATTCCGGCGCAGGAATTAAAATTAAATCAACGAGATTTAATGAAAAACAGAAATTATATTCCGGCTTTGCGTTTCGCTATTTTGACGCGGTTTTACGATCCGATAGTTCGTTTTTCGACCAGAGAATTTTTGTTCAAACGCGCGCTGCTGGCGCAGGCTGATTTGCAAATTAATCAAATAATTCTCGATTTAGCCTGCGGCACGGGAACGCTTGCCATCGCCATAAAAGAAAGATTTCCCGAAGCGAAAATTTTTGCTTTCGACGCGGACGAAGAAATTTTGCAAATGGCGCGAAGAAAAACTGAAAAAGCCAATGTAAAAATCCATTTTGAAAAGGGACTTTCCGACGAATTACCGTTTGCCGATAAAACTTTTGACCGTGTTTTTTCGACTCTGGCATTTCACCATCTCACGAAACGGCGAAAAATTAAGACGATCAACGAAATCCGGCGCGTTTTGAAACCGGACGGTGAATTTCATCTGGCGGATTACGGTTTGGCTCGCAATAAATCTCAATTTGTTCTCGGAAAACTGATTCGCGTCATTGACGGCGCGGAGACGACCAAAGACAATATCGCCGGACGTTTGCAAATTTTGCTGGAAGAAAACGGTTTTGCAAATGTCGAAAGAACGGCTTATTTCAAAACAGTTTTAGGAACAATCAGACTTTTTAAAGCCGTCAAATAAGTTTTCTGAAATATGTATAAATTAGATAAAAATGTGAATCAAAAATAGAAAATGGATCAAAAACTTGCAGATTTTCTCTATCTTATCTCTGTGAAAACTCAGTGATCTCTGTGTTTAGAAATTACTTTCAACACAGAGATCACTGAGTTTTCACAGAGATTCACGGAATTTTTTGCGCTTCTATTTTTGATTCACATTAAAATTAAAGTTGATTTTAGCCGCAGATTGACACAGATAAAATAGACGCGAAAAAGCAGAAAATTGGAATTTAGTTTTATCAATAAATTTATCTGGGTTCATCTATGCAAATTTATGACTAAAAATCTTATAAAATAATTTTGCACGATTAATCAAACCAAATATATGAAAAAAATCGCATTGGCAATTCACGGCGGCGCGGGAACTATCCGAAAATCTTTAATAGACGACAAAACTGAAAGCGAATATCGCAGCGGACTGCAAAACGGACTTGCCGCCGCTTGGAAAATTTTGCAGAGCGGCGGACGTTCGCTCGATGCCGTCGAAGCCGCAGTCGTCGAACTGGAAAACAATCCACTTTTTAACGCCGGACGCGGCGCGGTTTTCACGCACGACGAAAAAAATGAATTGGATGCCTGCATTATGGACGGCAAAACTCACAATTCCGGCGCGGTCGCCTTCGTCAAAAATGTCAAAAATCCGATCAAACTGGCGCGGCTGGTGATGGAAAAAACCGAACATTATCTGCTTGCCGGATATGGCGCAAACCAATTCGCCGAACAAATGAAAGTCGAACACGCGCCTGACGCATATTTTTTCACTGAGTTTCGCTATCAGCAATTGCTGGAAGCAAAAAAAGAAGGCGTTATCCAACTCGATCACGCTCAGACGGCGCAAAGTTCAAAGTCCAAAGTTCAAACTACAAAACCAATCGGCACGGTTGGCGCGGTTGCCGTTGACAAAACGGGCAATCTCGCGGCGGCGACTTCGACGGGCGGAATGACAAATAAAAAATTCGGGCGCATCGGCGACACGCCGCTGATCGGCGCGGGAACTTACGCCGACAACAAAACGTGCGCCGTGAGTTGCACCGGACACGGCGAATTTTTTATGCAAACCGTTGCCGCTTACGATGTTGCGGCGCGGATGAACTATAAAAATCTGAGCGTCGTCGAAGCGGCGAATGAAACGGTTGAAAATCTGCGCGAAATCGGCGGCGAAGGCGGTTTAATTGCCATTGACGCGCTCGGAAATGTAACGCTTCCGTTCAACAGCGAAGGAATGTATCGCGGATATATTGTTGACGGCGGCGAGTTTGTAGTTGAAATTTATTGATTTTGCAGATCAATTACAACTTGTCATAAATTATTTTATTTGAAAAATACTGTCGGCAACCGGCGAATTAACCAGAATATCTTTAGCTTTGAAGTTTGCATAGACGGTTATTTGTCCCAAATCAAACCGCTGTGAATATTTTTCGGGAATAATCACGCCTTCGACCGTGCGAAATTTATCAATTTCTACCGAAGTCGTAACTTCCCTGTCGTCAAAATTATAACTCGATTCATAACCTTTTATTTGTCCGGTTTTGTCGTCAACAAAAAAGTCGGTGTAATAACCTTCGGGCGAAGTTATGCGAAAACCTTTCTTTTTCTTGGTTTTTTCGGGTAACGCCGACACGACAAATTCTTTTTCGTCAATTCTTTGCAAAACAGGAAAACCGACCCGATTGATCGGCGGAAGATTAAAACCGTTGATCGAAGAATAAGTTTGTTGTCCGTCATAAACTTGTTTCAGCGGTTGAAACGGATTGTTGATTTCAAGCCGATATTTTTCGCCCGAAAAAATCGTCGCAAAAGTCGCCGGAATCGCCTGCGGAACAGTCGAAATCGTTACGTCAACCGTTCCTCTGACATCGAGCGTTTTCATTTTCTTAAAATTATCGCCGCCGTGCGCCGCCAGCGTCGCTTTTGCCAATTCCAAAGGCGCGTTGTCTGTTTTCGTTATCGTAACGACGGTTTTAGTTTCCGGTTTCGGCTTTTTGTCGGTTTGTGCAAAAGAATTTGCCGCAAAAATTGTAGTGATGATTAATAAAATCAAATACTTTTTCATACTTTTTCTTTGATGCGATTTTTTTGTCGAAAGTTAAACTTTTAAAGATTACGCAAAAAAAGAGCAGAAGTTTTTATTCTTTTGCTCTTTTAATTTATTTGATGACGCTGCGTAAGACGGGAGAGCAAGCAGGAATGCTTGCTCTCACCTGTCAGCGTTCCGTTTAGAAATTGAACCGCATTTGCAGTTCGACGCGGCGATTTCCCGAATCATTTCCGCCTCCGCCGCCGCCTCTGAAACCGCCGAAATTACCGGCGGTTGAAACGGATTGTCCGAATCTGCTCGAATTTAAGTTGCCAATCGGAGGAGCTAAATTGACCGTATTCAACAAGTTTGTAAAATATAATCCGACCGACAAATTATAAGGTTTTCGTTCATTGCCGCCGAATCCGCCGCCACCACCGCGTCCGCCGCGTCCACCACCGCCGCCGCGTCCGCCGCGTCCGCCGACTCCCGGAATTCGTCCGCCGGTTTCTCCGCCCTGAGTATTAGCTGCGGCGGTTCTTTGCGGTGCTTTACCGAATCCGAAGTTTTTATTAATTCCCAAATTAACCGTAAAAGTTGCAGGTCCGCTGCCGTAATTACGCGGAATAATTGTCGTATCGGGATTGGAAACTCCGCCGGTGCTGCAGAACGCATTTGTCAAGTTTAATTCCTGACATTTGGCGTTCAAAGCCGTGTATGTCGGACGCTCGGCAAAGATGGAATCGCCGTTTGTGTCGAGTCCGGTCGTGATATTAAAAGGTCTGCCCGAAGTTGCGATAACAAACGGACGAATCTGCACATTCCAAGGCAATCCGAACGAACCGCCGACGATAAAAAAATGACGGATGTCGGACGAAGATCGTCCATATTCGCTGCTCGTGTCGTAACTGTAAGCCGGAAAACCGCCGTCGGAATCGCTCTTGGCGAAACCGAGCCGGTAATTGCCGAACAATGTGAATTTTGAACTCAGAAAACTTCTGAAATTGACAATTAACTGCTGTTGATTTGAAACGCCGCTCGTTTCAAATTGATAAATATTGCCCTGCGCCGGATCGGGGCGAAGCTGCGCCAGAGCCGCCGGAGTCGTCGGGCAAACTGCGAGCGGCGGACAAACCGGCGCGTTGATGTTGCGCGAACGAAGAACGTGCAGACTTCGCGCCGTTACATAAGTTGCGGAAACTGTGAACTTATACGGCAGTTGTCTTTCGACGGTGAATAAACCCTGCATCGTATAAGGAGCCTGCGCGTTCGGCGAAACCAGCCGAATCGTGTTGGCTAACGGTGCGACTGTCGCTAATTGGTCGGCAGTCGGCACGTTTGTAATACCGTTTAATGAAAAAATCGGCTGTCCCAAAATAGCTTGATTATTGGTTATGATGTAGTTAAACTGCTGAAATCCGTCAAAGCGGTTTTCCTGTAAAGTATAATTATCGCTAAATCGGTCATAAAACACGCCGAAGCCGCCGCGAAAAACGGTTTTTGGCGGACGCGCGCCGCCCGCGCCCGGCGAATAGGCGAACGCCAGACGCGGGGCGAAATTCAGACTGTCTTTGATATTCGTTTGATTTTCGTAACGCAAACCGCCGCTGAGCGTTAATTTCGGACTGACGCGCCAATCGTCGGTAACGAAAACACCGGCATCGAACTGCGACACGCCCGCCAGCGGATTTCCCGATGTAATGCTAAATTGGTTCGGATTGAAAATCGGATTTGGATTGCCAAGCAATTTTTGCTGATATTGTTCGATTGAAGTGTATAAAATTTCTCCGGTAATCGGATCGCGTACGCCGGCAAACGTAAATGTTCCGCCGTAATTGTTTTCAGATCGGTCTTTGATGTTTTCGCCGCGCAACCGGACACCGAATTTGACCGAATGCTGTGATTTTGCGCCGAGCGTCGTCGTCGTGTAATTTTGTAATTCCCAGTTGTTTTGATTGTTAAAACTCAGACCGATTTGCGAACCGCCGCCGACGAAAGCCGATGCGACGTTGACCGTCGGAATGCTATTGTCGCCGGTTTGGTCGCGTCTTTCGATTTCGTAGCGAAAGCGCGTTTCATTGATTGTTTTCGGGTTGAGAACCGCCGTTTCGGTAATCTGAAAATCGTGATCGGTGCTTGTTCTCTGATAACCGACGCTCGGCAGTGTAAAATCGCCGATGTTCGGATTATCAGCTGTGTAGCGCGAAAAACTGTATCGCGCAACCAGCGTATTTTTATCATTTATCGCGTAATCAAAACGCGGGCTGACGGAAAAGCGTCTGGTCGGAATCGTAAATTCCTGTTGAAACGGAATTATATTAAATGACGGATTCAAAACCGTCGCGTTGACGACCGCCCCGTTATCGAGCGAACGACTGCTGATGTCAAAAAAAAACGAAGATTTTCCTTTTTGAATCGGACCGCTCAAGTTGCCGCCGAAATCTCTCTTTTGACTCGCCGCGCGGTTTAACGCGAAAGGATTGCGCGAATTCAAACTTTCATCGTTAAAATTAAAAAACGCCTGTCCGCGAAATTTGTCCGAACCGGGTTTCGTCAAAATTTCGACGCGCCCGAAACCTAAACGGTCAAATTCGGCGGAAAAAGGATTTTGATTGATGCGAATTTCGCGGATTGATTCCTTCGGCGGCACAGTTCCGCCGGTAAAGCCGTCAATATAAATTTGTCCGCCGTTCGGTCCCGCCGAAGGTCCCGCCAACGCCTGCAAAGCCGCTTCGAGATCGTCGGGATCGTCCGGCAAAGCGTCGAGTGCCGCGCCTTTGATGACGGTCGCGCTGGCGTTGTCGGCGGAATCGGTCGAAAGCTGATTGTCATTGGTGTTGACATCAACCTGTTCCTGAATCGTATCAACCGTCAAAGTGGCGGTTAATTCTTCCCGCGCCGCGCCGTTGATTTGGACTTCAGTATTTTCGTAAACGCCGAATTTCGGCGCGGTTATCCGCACCGTGTAAGTTCCGGGCGCGAGACCCCTGATCGTATATTCGCCGTCTTTATCGGTAATTGCGGTTTTTTCTTTGCCCGTTGAATCAACCGCCGTCACGGTCGCGCCGACAATAATCGCGCCCAAACCGTCTACAACCTGTCCGCCTAAACTTCCCGCTTGCTGTGCAAAACTGCTCGAAGTCATAAACATTGTAAAAAGTCCGATGAATATGACTGCTTTTATGTGTTTCATTTTAATCCCTTGAAAAAAGTTAAATAATTTATTTATTATAAAAAGTTAAATTTATGCAGAGCTGTGCCAAATCAATTTGGCACAGTTTTTTGATTTCTGTAAATTTTACGGCAAACCGATGCCGTCAAGTCCCGGAATACTGAAACCTGAATCTTGTCCGCCCTGACCGTTGCCGCGTCGTCCGCCGCCTTGCGGAAATTGCGGTGTTTTCAAAAACGGCTCAACGCCCGACAATAATTTTATCGCCGTAACATTTTCCAGACTCGTTCCTTTGGTGCTGGAAACGGCGACCATTTCGCCGACTTTCAAATCGGCAACCGTGATATTCGGAAAGCGTTCGAGCATATCGTCAATGCTGCCGCCGCCGCGCATTCCGCCGCCTTGTCTCGTCGGATTTTGTCCCGCCGGTTGATCCGTCTGTCCCGCCGGACGGCTTGGCGGCTGCGCTTGTCCGCTCGTTTGATTACTTTGCGGAGGACGCATTCCGCCGCCTTGTCCGGGCTGCATTCCGCGCGCCTGCATCATCTGCACCATCGCCAATCTCTGCGCCATTTCCGCCGGAAATTGTTTGGCGACCGTGTTTTTTCCGACCACAATCGTTACGTCTTTTTTAGTTTGAATATTGTTGATCGTGATTTCGTTTTTTTCGGGATTGACGGCGGTTATTGTTCCGGCAATAGTTTGAAACGTGCCGGTTAAGACTTCTTCGGCTTTCAATGTCGCACCGTCGGCACTTTTATCGCCGTAAGCGCGAATCATATCGCCGCTTTTCAAATCGGCAAATGAACTCGGTTTGGCTTCATTATAATTTACCGAATCGGGCGCGTAGCGAAGCAGCTTCGCATTGTCTTTCGGAGTTACCGTTACATCGGTCGAATTGGCGACTCCGCGAATTGCAACCGTGATTTCTTTGGTTTGCGGATTTATTGATTTAATCTGTCCCGAAATTCCGCGCGTTCGCCATTTTTCCTGATCTTTGACATTTCTCTGGGCAATGTCGGATTTCGACAGCAAATAAACCGCTTTTGCCGGAACTGATTTTTTGTCGGCGGAAACCGTTCCGGTTACAAGCAGCTTGTCGCCGACTTCTATCTCATCGAATTTCGAAGCGACCGCCGCCGGCAAAATCGGATTTTCAGGCGGAATTCGTTTGTACTGCGTTTGGTCGTTCAAATCCACTTCAATCGCGCCGTCTTTCGTTTGTAAAACAATTTTTCCGGCGACCACCGAAGTAACTTCACCACCCGCAAAATTCGGTTTAATGCCGACATCCGAAGATTGTGCAAAAATGCTTGCCGCGCTCACCGTCATACATAAAACCAATAAAATAAATTTCTTTTTCATATCTATTATTCTCTACCTAAAATTTCAGATTTATACCGATATTTAAACGCTAACGCCGAACTAAAAGTTGCCTTTTGAAATGACAACTGTAAAGACGCAGATTATAGCAAAAAAGTTTTGCAAGTTTTGTAAAGAATTGTAAATATAAGGCTAAGAGGAAAAGTTTGGGGAAAAATGCGGAAAATTTAAGCCTTATTCCAGATGCCGGTCGAACGCGCGGTCAGAACCAAACCGAGACTGGCGGACAATAAAATAAGCAAAGCAAACGTCCACAAAAAAGGAATGGAAAGAAATATCGTCCAAACAACCGCGCCGATCAAAATCGCCAGCGTTTCGGAGTGTTTATTTTTGGGTAAAAAGTGTTTCTGCAATCGCTTGCCGAGGCTCACCTGTAAAGCGACGCGCCCGAAAACGTAGCCCAGCATCAATAAGACGAACGCCATTAAACTGACAATCGCGCTCAGATAATTGGGCAAAAGACTCAAACCGGAAATAATTCCGATTGTCGTCAAGACAAAACCGGCAAATCCCAAAGCAATGACTTTTAAGGTCGAAAGCTGAAAGCGGGTAATCGCCCGACTGACCGCACCCGGCGCGATGGTCGTAAAAACCAGCGAAATTATAAACCAAAAAAGAATTGATAAAATGCGTTGGGCGAGAAAAGACCACGAAAAACTCGGCGAAAAAATTTGCGCCGGATTTTGAGAAAAATTACGCAATTCATCTTCAAACATCGCAATCATCACGGTTTCTTTGCCCTGATTGCGAAGCGGCTGTTCGCTTTTGGCGCGATAAGTTCCGCCGAAAACGATCACGTCGCCGCCGATAAAAGCGTTTTCCTCCTGAATAATGTTGCCGCCGATTGCCGCGACATCGCCTTCGACTTTGCCTTCGATGATGACATCGCCGCCGAAAACTAAAATTCCTTTCGCTTCTTTTTTGATGACGACCGTTTTGCCGAAAGCGTAGATTTCATTGTCTTTTGCTTCTTCAACCGTGAGCGTTTTTCCGTCGGGCGAGAGTGAGACGTTCGTCTGCGCGTAAATCGTAAAAACAGCCGCCAAAACAAAAATAAACCCCGTAATTATCTGCTTAAACGGGATTTGTATCGGCGCGAAAAAATTTATTTGTCTTTCAGTATAAATCACTTTATTTCAATTGCAGAAGCCCGCGCGAAGGGCTTTATCTTACGCTGTCAATCTCCGCGCTTCTTTCTTACGCGTGCTTTCACATCGGATTCAAGCGCGATCAAAGCGAACAATTAAACGGGAAAAAGCCGCCAGACCGACAAATAAAATCCCGACCAGAAGAAAAATCGAAACATTTGAATCAAAAATAATTTGACGGCTGAGGGAACGCAAAATAATCGTCGTTCCGATGGCAATATCGTAAATCAAATGAAACGCAAAACCGCTGACGGCTAAAATTTGATCGCCGAACTTCCAAAAGGCGTTTAAAATCGTTCCGGTTTCGCCGCCAAGTCCCAAAAGCACCGGTAAAAATAACGCCGCGCAAATAACAAAAGCCTTAAATCTTTCCTGCGGAAGACGCAAACCGCTGACGTTGCTTTCGGCTGTCGCCACCAGTATTTTGGTGAAATTTTCGGGAAGTTCAATCGCGTTTTTATCTTCCAAAGTGAAATCCAAAGCGCGCAGAAGCCTTTTTTGTTCGTTGAGTTCCGCCGCGCACGAACGACAGGACGCAAAATGCAGTTCCAAATCGAGTTCTTCACGCGGGAGAAGTTCGCCGTCAACGTAAGCGGCAATTTCACTTTTCGGACAAACTTTTTCAGTTGCAGAAATTTGCGGATTCATTTCTCTAAAAACTTATTTCAAAAATTTAATCGTCAAAGGATATTCAAAAAATTCGCCGTTATTAGCTTTGACGGCACCGATAATCGGAAAAACAAGTCCCATAATACCGAGCGCGATAAAACCTAAAATTCCGATCAGGACGAAAGTTAAAATGAAACAGACGACGCTGTAAATTGCCGCCGAAATCAGCCAATTTGCGACCATTTTGCCGTGCGCGTCGAGCGCGGGTATTTCATCTTTTTTTAACTGCCAAATCAAAATCGGCGCGATAATTCCGCCTAAAGGAAAGACAAAATTTATCAATTGGGATAAATGCAAAAACATTCCCATCTGTTTTTGTTCGGGTGTTTGCAAAGCCATTTGCGGCTGATGCTGCATTTGGTTGTAGTTCTTATGATTGTAATCCATCGGTTTCCTCCTTAAATTCCTGTAATTCCGCGTTCGACAAAAATTTCGCGCATCATTTCACGCGCTCTGAACAGACGATTTTTTACCGTTCCGAGCGGCAATTCCGTAATTTCGGCGATTTCGTCGTAACTCAAATCCTGTCCGTGCCGCAGTAAAATCAATTCCCGGTAAACCGACGGCAGACATTTGACTACCGCTTCGATTTCCGCGCGCCATTCGTTTATTTCGCGGTTTTGTTCCGGTGTCGGCTGCGAACTGGCGATTTGCAGTTGATACGTTCCGTCCTCGTTTTCGGTTTCAAGACTTTGCTGATAAGTCGAATTTCTCCGCATATAATCAATCGCGGCGTTTCGCGCGATGCGGTACAGCCACGTCGAAAATTTGTAATCGGAACTGTAACGCTCAAGCGAGTTATACACTTTAATGAAAACTTCCTGAGTTACATCGAGCGAAGCATCGTAATTGTTCAGCATCCGAAAGATATAACCCGTTATCGGACGCTGATAACGGCGGACGAGTTCTTCAAAACCATCTTCCCGACCGCCTATCGCCTTCTCAATCAATTCGCCGTCAGTTAAACTTTTTATTTTCTCCAGTGAAATTGCTTGTGTAGTCATAGATGCCGAGATTTTACGATTTCGCCCTCGAAAAAGTTTCAAACGGAGCGCGGACGGCTCGTCCGCCAACAAGCGAAGCAAAGTTGCGAAACGCCCGCCGTCAACAACGTGATTAGAATGCGAAGGCTTTTCTCGCGCTTCTGCGCTCGAAGCGGACGAGCCGTCGCGCTCCTTTTACTTCCATCCCAAACTTGCAAGTCCGGCGGGCGCGGCGAGGTCGTTAAAACTCAGATTTTGCGCCGGTAAATCAAAACCGACATCTTCCGGGCGCAAAACTTTGAGCGTTCTGCCGAGCGCGTCGTCGGCGATTTCCTTTAACCTCGAAGATGCGAAGTCTTTGCCGATGGCGAGAAGTTTTTCCAATGAACTTTCGCTTGATTCCGAACCGAAACGGTCGCGGTAAAACATTAAAAGACGATAAATTTCATCATCGCGCTCGCCGTCCGTGCAGGTTACGCTGCGAACGACCGTCGGTTCGTCGCCGCGCATCAGAAGCGCGACAAAACCGTCATTCTGCGAACTTATCAAAAGCGAATCGGTTTGATTTTTTTTATCTATCAGCCAATTGGCTTCGCTGACGGCGCGCGGCAAAATCAAACCGGCTTGCCAGCCGAGCATTTCAAAAATCGTTTCGTATTCGTCAATCACGCCGAGTTTAACGGCGGTGGCGAAATAACGGGATTTTCCGGTCGCGTCGGGCGTAATTTTGCGGCGCGAAATCCGCATTTCGCCGGACGGAACGCCGAATGTATTTTCGGATTTCCAGTCTAAAATTTCGGACAGTTCTTCTTTCGATGCCGGTTCGCTGTCAAGAGTCAAAATCGCCGTCCGCGCCGTATTGCTCGGCAGCGAAACCGACCACCGTTTTTGCCGTCGTAAACCGGCGGTGGCGGTAACTTCTTCCAGCAAAATCAATAATTCATCGGAATTGGCAACATTTCTTTCGGTAAAACTCGGCGTAAGCAGATGTTCCGGCAATTCGCTGGTCGCGGCTTGTTTGATGCCGAATTTGCGCCTGCCTTCCTTTTGCAGAGCCAACGCCGTAACGCTCTCCTTTTCCAAACCAAGCGCGGCTCGCGGATAATTCGGTCGTGTCAAAGTTTCTAACATTTGTTTAATTGATAACTGATAATGGATAATTGATAATTAAAGAAAAATTCTTAACATTATCAATTATCAATTATCAATTATCCATTCTAATAGTCTTCGTATTTTTTCCCTTCGCCGTCTTCGCCTTCGGCGAGAGATTTCACATCGGTTAAAGCCTGCGCGCCGTCTTCGGTTGAGTATTTATCTTCGCCCTGAATTTCGTTCCACTCTTTATTTTCGGTAACCGGATCAGTCGGTTTTTCGCGCAAATATCCTTCCGACACCAAATCATCAAGTGATTGCGGAAGTTTTCCTTTGTCCGAACCATATTGGTCAATGGCGCGGCGCATCTGCCATAGATTTTCCTGCAAAACCGTTTCGCGGGCTTGCTGAACGCTGTGCTGGTAAGCCGGCAGAGCGACCGACAGCAGGATAATGATAATAAACATCGTTATCATCAATTCCAATAACGTAAAGCCGTTTTGTCTCTTCGGTCTTCGACTTTGGACTTTGGAGTTTGGACTTTGGACTTTAAAAAAATTACCAATCATTGTATTTCTCCCCGTTTAAGGCTTCGCTGTCAGAACTCGAACTGACATCGAAAACATTTATATCGTCCCAACTTTCCGCGTCGCCGTCCTGATAAACCGAGCGCAGTTTCCAATCCGCTTTGTCCGTCATCGGATCAATCGGAATCTCGCGCAGATAGACTTTTTTATGTTCCTTGTTTTCATTTGAATCGGTGGCGTTTTTGTCGCTGAACGCGCCGTTACTCTGCGCAACATTCAAACCGCGCGGTTTAACGGCGACACCTTCGACGAGCAATTCCAAGCTCGGCGGATAACGGTCAAGATTTTCCGTGTCGAAAATTTTACAATCTTCAATCACCACGCGACTTCGCGGATCGGCGGCGGTATTTTGTCCGAAACCGGCTGCGCCTCGTTGACTGCCGGGAACCGGGTTTGTCGTCGTCAGCGAACCTTGCGGACACGCGCCGATGGTGTCCCGGTGGAATTCGTCAATCGCGTTGCGGATGACGCGCAAATCTTCCCGAAGCCGCAATTCCTTCTGCCGCCGCGCCGCGTTTTGCGTCAGCGGAATCGTTCCCATCACCAGAATTGATAAAACAAATAAAGTGATTATCAATTCCAGCAATGTAAAGCCGGTTTGTCCTTTGTTTAAGTTAAACATATAAACTTTAACAGTCAGTCGGAGCGCGGACGGCTCGTCCGCCAACGAGCGAAGCGATGTTGCCAAATGCTTCGCCGTTAATAACGCAGCCGGAATGCGAAGGCTTGTCTCGCGCTTCTGCGCTCGACGAGCGGACGAGCCGTCCGCGCTCCAAGTTAAAACTTCACGACAAAATTTTTGCCGTCGGCAGTCAGAAAATTTAGAATATCTTTATCGAAAGTAATTTCGTGTCTGCCGTCGGCTAACGCTTCGACTTCGATATACGCCAACATTCCCGAACTGTTTTGCGCGGTGTCTTTCGGCGATGAAAGCGATACGAACATCTTTCCGTTTTCATTTAAGAAAGGTTTCGCGTAGGTTTGCGCCAAATCCGCGCCGAAGACGCTGCCGAAACTGACGGTGCGAACCGCTATTTTTTTATTGTCAAATTTCAAACCGATGACCGCTTCACGAAACGCCGTCGCGCTTTTGACCATAATTGCGATTTTTGTTTTTTCGCCCGTTTTCATCTCCGGCAAATTCGGAACAAACTGCAAATCAGCCGTCGGCGCGTTAAATATCGGAGTCGGTTCGGCAACTTTCAGCGAAGTTTGCTGAAATGTAAGTTTGCCAGCCGAAGTGTCAGATGCCGGATTTATCTGCAAAGTTTTGACATTTGAATCAATCGGTTTGACGTTTGCCGCGAAACTGTTCGATGTTTGAACGGTTTCCGCCGGTTTATTTTCCGCCGTCGGTTCAACAACAGTTTTTTCGCCCGTCTGCATCGAAGTTGATTTAACATAAGTCGGTGCTTCGTCTTTTTGATCGGGAAGCTGAACCGTGGCGACACTCGGAACGCGGCGGGCGGCGGCAAGCTGTTCTTCGATTTCCTCGTCCATAATCAACGATTCCAAAGAGCCGCTCGTCGGCGTAACGACGCTTCCGGTCTGACGTTCAATCAAATCTTCCGGCAGAATCGCCGGTGCGCGAATGACGCGCGGCGTAACGGCAATAACAATATCAGTCTGCGAATTGTCTTTTTTCGGCGCGGTGAAAAGTCTGCCCAAAATCGGAATCAAACCGAGCAGCGGCAAACCTGTGCGCCCGTTGGTTTCCGAATTTTGAGCTACGCTTGCCAGCAAAAGAGTTTTGTTATTTTTTACCCGTGCCGTACCTTTGATCGTACGTTCTGTAAAAATTGGCGTGAGCGTTCTGTCTAAAACATCTTTGGATTCTATTTCCATTGCAACCTGTACGTCTTGATTTGGAAAAACAATAGGTTTGAATTTCAAAGTTAATCCAACTTGTTCATAGTTAATAACTTCAGACGGATAACCGCCAATGGTACTTGCTCCGGCAGCAGTTCCGGTATTAAATCCGGTTGAAATTGTTGCAGTTCTGACAGGAACACGCTGACCGATTCTGGCTGACGAATCTTCATTATTAAATGCGTGAATCTGCGTCGAAGCAATGAGTTTTGTATTACTTTTGTTTTGCAAGGCAATTAAATTAATTGTCGGAATCGTTAATCCAATACCGAAAGGCTGCGCGGCAATAGTCGCCGCCGTGCCTGCCGCTGCCGACGCAGCTCGGAGAATTCCGTATTCGTTATTACCGTAAGTTCCGCCGTTTACGCCGCCTAGATTTACTGCTGATGTGCCGCCGGCACCGATTTGATTTCCCAATTGATATAAATCGGTCTTTGAAACTTCATAGATCGAAACATCCATCACGACTTCGGCGCGATCTTTGTCGAGAGAATTGATCAAATTGCCGATAATGCGAACATTTTCCGAAGTGTCGCGGATGGTGATGCTGTTGGTTGACTTGTCCACTAAAGGAATCGTCGGCGCTCTGCCCGGCTGCGGCGGAATTGCCGCCTGAATTGTTTTCGCCACGTCCGTCGGATCGGCGTTCGCCAGATAAAACGTCCGCAAAACAAGCTGTTGGAAAAATTGTCGGCGGTTTTGAACGCCGATCATAATTGTGCGCGGACCGACTTTTTGAAAAAATAAACCTTCCTGTAAAAAGATGTAATCAAGAGCTTTGGCGGCGGTTACATTTTTTAATTCGATGCTGATTTTGCGGTCTTGACGAAATGATTCGGAATCGAAAAGCACATTCAAATCAAGTTCCTGCGCCAACTGTTTGATAATATATTTCAAATCAACGCCGCCCGGAAACGGCAGATCGCGCAATTTTTCCAGCTTTTGCGGAATAACGACATCCTGCGGAATTTGTCTGCCGTAAGCCGTTCTGACTAATTTCAAATCGGAGTCTTTCTCTTTCGCCGGCGGTGGATTTTCAGGATCATCGCCGTTTAAAAGTGCTTTCTGCATTCGCAAAACTCTTTCCATTTCGGATTTGGCGAGTTCATTCGTCGGGTCGTAGCCGTAAGCCTTGCGAAACGCCAGATACGCACCCGCGTAATCTTTTTGGTCTGCCAACGCCGTTCCGCGTTTCATATACATCTGCGAAGCGTTAAAAAGCGCGCGTTGATAATGAAGGCGATATTCGGGATTTTTCGGGTCGTCAACGATAGCCAATGCGAATTCTTCGACAGCTTTATCCCAAGTTTCGGTATCTTCAGCCTTCATTCCTTCTTTAAAGTGCTTTTTACCATCGCTGCTGTTGCTGCCCGCCAGAACAATTGTCGGCGAAAGCATCGAAAGCAGCAGAAACATTGTGATTGAAAAACGGACGTAAGCAGATTTTTTCATAGTTTTAGTTTTAATTTCGCTTGTGTTTATCGAATTAAACACAAAAAACTTGACTCAGGTTTTCTTACACGCGATGTTAAGTGTAAAGTTTCAAAAGTTTTCAGGAAAAGCAATGGATATTTTTAATCGTTTTCCCGAAAAATGCAAACTTTTTTACAAAAAAGTAACGCAAGCGTCCCGCTTGCTGTCGTGAGTGCGTCCCGCGCTCGCGTCCTAAATCTTTTCGACTTCGGAAGCGGGACGCATCCGCGTGCGGCGGTCGGGACGACTGCGTTACGGTTTTAGCGAATATCTTCGACAAAGGTAACGCGATTTATTTCATACAAAGTCGTCGCGCCGGAGAAAACTTTTTTGACCGCCGATTCTCTCAAACTGGAAAGTCCTTCTTTTTCCGCCTGACGGCGAATTTCCGAACCCGGACGACGATCAATAATCATTTCACGAATCGGATCGGACATATCGAGAAGTTCGTGAATCGCCGTTCTGCCGCGATAACCCGTGTGATTACAGGCATCGCAGCCGACGTTCATAAAAAATTCACGGTTTTTGACATCTTCGGGACGCAAACCGGATTCGAGCAACTCTTCCGCCGTCGGCGCGTAATGACGTTTGCAGACCGGACATAAAAGCCGCACCAATCTCTGCGCCAAAACGCAGTTTAAGGCGGACACAAAGTTATAAGGTTCAACGCCCATATTGATAAATCGCCCGATTACATCAATTACGTTATTAGCGTGAACTGTTGTAAAAACAAGGTGTCCGGTCAAGGCTGATTGGATGGCGATCTGCGCCGTTTCGTTGTCGCGGATTTCGCCGACCATTATTTTGTCGGGATCGTGGCGCAAAATCGAGCGCAAACCGCGCGCAAACGTCAAACCTTTTTTCTCATTGACCGGAATCTGCATAATGCCGTTAAGCTGATATTCTACCGGGTCTTCGATGGTAATAATTTTATCTTCTTCGTTGCGGATTTCGTTCAGCGCGCCGTAGAGCGTCGTCGTTTTACCCGAACCGGTCGGACCCGTCACCAAAACCATTCCGTAAGGTTCTTTGATATAAACGCGGAAATGTTTCAAATCTTCGTCGTCAAAACCGACGACTTCGAGGCTCAGATTTTTGAATTCTTCGGAAATCTGCTCTTTGTCTAAAATACGGATGACGCAGTTTTCGCCATAAGAAGACGGCATAATCGAAACGCGGAAATCAACCGTTCTGCCTTTGTAGCGCACGCGAAATCTGCCGTCCTGCGGAATTCGGCGTTCGGCGATGTCGAGTTCCGACATAACTTTGATACGCGAAATTAAAGTTTGATGATACGCGATGTCAATAGGATCAACCTTTTGATAAAGCGCGCCGTCAATGCGGAATTTGACCAGCATTTCGCGGTCGTGCGCTTCGATGTGAATATCGGACGCGCGTGATTCCATCGCGTTATAAACAATCGTGTCAACCAATTTGATAATCGGCGACATCTCGGAATCCGACGCTAATCTGTCCAAATCCAGAACTTCTTCGCCCTGCTCGGTTTCTTTGACGAGCGAAATTTTAAACGTCGAAGCCGCTTCCTGCAAAACTCTCTGCGTCGCGTCGCCTTTTCGCAAAACGACATCAATCGCTCCGGCAGTCGCCACATACGGCACGATTCTGACATTTAAGACGTTTTCGAGTTCGTCCAAAACTTCCAGATTTGACGGATCAGCCATTCCGACGTGCAGATTTCTGCCTTCGCGCCGCAGCGGAACAAATTGGTTGCGAAGCATCAACTCAACCGGAATTCCGGCGAGTTCTTCATAACTGATCGGCGAATCCGCATCCGGCGGAAGCAGATCAATATACGGCAGACGATAACGCTTTGCCAGCAATTTCGCTTCCGTAACTTCCGGCGGTTCGTTGTCCAAAAAATCCGGCATCGCCATTTTCGGCGGCTCGATTGTCGCTGTATTTCCGTTCGTTTGATTTTGCATAATTTTATTTTTCGAGCGCAAGGTCAGGATAGATTCCAAAGATTAATTCTTTGGCTAGTTCGGACGCTCCGGTCAAATCGTGTCCGGCGGCAATCTTTATAATTTTTTCGGCGATTTTTCTATCTTTTCGGGCATCCGCAAAAAGCTCGCGCCAATCGGCAAGACTGCCGCGCTCTAAAGCCGAATCAATCGCTTCGAGCGTCCAATTTATTGTTTTCAGATGCCGGTGTTTCATAAACTATTTACCGTTTATCAATTTATCGCCTAATAAAACGCCGAATCGCCGACAAATTTTATCGATTTTGCGCCAATTTTGCCAATCCGAAGCGAGTGCTTTGTAATTTGACAAATCGGTTTCTTCCAAATCAAACGGCTCGGCTTTAGTCAATGATTTAGCGACTTCCAAACCAACCGAAGATGTTTGCAATTCGCCGTATCGTTCGTCGAGTTTGAGCATTGAAGATAAAACTTCATCTTCCGAAACGCATTCTGAAAGTGCCGCAAAATCGAGATAATCACGGGTCGCATTGCGACTATACGCCAGATATGCTTTCATTCCGAGCAATTCATCAATCGTCGGTACGACTAATTTTCCGTAATCCGTTTTAATTTCGGTTGTTTCAATCGGCAAAGTTCTTCTCGATTGCCGAAAACCGACTTCGACCTCATTGATGCTTCCGAGTATTAAAACCGGCTTTTTTGTGCGCGACAATTTCCATTCCGACGATTCGCTTAACTTTTCCAGAATTTCGTCAAAATTTTCCTTCAGCGACATCAACAAATGATCGGTGTCGCGGGAAATACGATGTTTCGCGTAAAGTGCCGAAGCAGTTCCGCCAACCGCAATGCTTCCCTTTATCAACTCTTGCGCTTTGATGCCCGCTTGAATGATTTCATTCCATTCTTTATGTTCTTCAGGCGATAATTTCGATTTAAGAATAACTTTTTTCAACTAGCTTTTTACTTTTAACTATCTTCTTCCGCTAAACGGACCTGACGAAATTGTTTGAATAATCGGTAGATAAATCGCCAGCAAAATTGTGATGACAATTCCCGCCATAAAAACCAAAATTATCGGTTCGAGCAAGGACGTTAGTTGTTCCAATCGCACTTCGGACTCGGCATCGTAAAAGTTGCCGACTTCATCGAGCATCTCGCGCAGACTTCCCGATTTTTCGCCGATGCCGATCATATCTAAACCGAGTTCGGGCATCCAATTCGCCGTTTGCAGTGCTTCGGTGAAGCCTCTGCCTTCGCGGATCAGCGGCAAAACCGACTGGCTTCGACGGCGCAGTTCCATATTTGTAATCGCTTCGGAGGCAATATCCCAAGCGTCGGGAACGGTAATTCCGCCGGATAAAAGGGTTGAAAGCGAACGCGCGAGTTGCGATGTCGTCATTTGTCTTATCAAACTTCCGACAATCGGCAGCTTTAACAAAAATTTATCCAAAATAAGTTTCCCGTTCGGCGTTCTCAGCCAGATGACGAGCGCGAAAACCAGAACCAGAATCAGCGGCAAAAGCCACCAGATATTTCCCGCCGTGAAATCCGAAACCGCCAGAACGATAATCGTCACCGTCGGCAAACCTTTGCTCGTGCTTAAACCTTTGAACAAATCCGACATTCGCGGCACGATGTAGAGCGTCAGAAACGCCACCATAAAAATCGCCGCCGTCAGCAAAAACGCCGGATATGCCAGCGCGCCGCGAAGTTTTCGCGCCAAACCGACGCTGCGCTTTAAATAATCAACATAGCGCGTCAGAACGTCGTCGAGCGAACCGCTCGATTCGCCCGCGAGCAGCGATGCCGTGTAAATTTTCGGAAACATTCCCTGCGCTTCAAACGCTTCGGATAAAGGTACGCCGCTTTTGATTTTTTCTTCGACATCCGTCAAAACCGCACGCAGCGACGACGACCCGGAACGGGTTTTCAAAAGACTGATTGACTGCAAAACCGGAATTCCCGCCCGTAAAAGCGCGGAAAGCTGTTGATTAAACAGAAGAAAATCGCCGGGTTTAACGCGTGATTTTTTGCCCGCGCCGCCCGGTAAAACCGCCGACAAGCCTTTTTCGGCGTTCGACACGGCGAAAACCCGAAAACCTTCGCTTTCAAGTCGCGCTCTGGCTTCGCCGGCGGCGGTCGCCTCGACAATGCGCGTCATAATTTCGCCCGATGATGTTCCCAAACGACAAATAAATTCAGCCATAACTTTTTCAGTCAGCAGTTATCAATTTTTCAGTCAACTTAGATTTTAGCAGTTAAAAGGACATTTTACGAAAAAATTTTACGGATAACTGTTGACTGCCAACAGATAATTGATAACACGCGTTTTATCAGCAAAAGTTGCAAAGTGATTTATAATTGAAACCGACTGCCGACAAACAACGAATCTTATTTGATACACATCATAAAAAATGTCTTGCAGAAATAAAATTCGTCGCATAGAATATAATAAATAAAGGGGAAAATATGGCTGTGAAAAGTTTTAATTACGTCAGTCGCCTTTGCGGAGCGCAACGGTGGAGTTTTTTAGTTCTCGTGTTTTTGTTCGGAACTTTTTCATCGTTTGCTCAGGAAACTCAGCCGACTCCGCCGCCGGATAACGCCGAAGACACTGTAAAAATCAAAACCGATTTGATAACGATGACTCTGACCGTTACTGATATTTACGGGCGTTACGTTTCCGGTCTGAAAAAAGATGCCTTCAAGATTTTTGATAACAATCAGGAACAGGAAATTTCATTTTTCAGCGACACCGATGCTCCGGTTTCAGTCGGAATTTTGTTCGACGTTTCCGATTCGATGAGCGGCGAAAAAATTGTCAAAGCGCGAAAAGCCCTCGAAAGATTTATCAATACCAGCCATCCTTCCGACGAATATTTTCTGATCGCCTTTAACAGCCGCGCCCAGCTTCTGCTTGACCGTTCGCGCGACGGCGAAGCGGTTCTCCGCAAATTAACGCTCGTTCAGCCGAAAAACAACACCGCGCTTTACGATGCCTGTTATTTGGGAGTCGAGCGCGTAACCAGCGGAACTCGCCAAAAGAAAGCTCTTTTGATTATCAGCGACGGACAAGACAACGCTTCACGCTACAATTTCGGCGAAGTTCGCCGACTGCTTAAAGAATCCGATGTCGTCGTTTACGCGGTCGGAATTTTAGACGGAAAAGACAGCGGAAGTATGGAAGGAATGCAGGGACAGGCGTTTCTGGACGAACTGACTTCCGTCACCGGCGGCAAAGCGTTTTACCCGCAGACAAATGTCGAACTCGACGAAATTTTTGAACGCATCGCGCTCGAACTGCGCCACCAGTATTCAATCGGTTTTACGCCCAAAGATTTTGAACCGAACGGCGAATGGCACAAAACAAAAGTTAAGGTCAAACCTCCACGCGGTCTTCCGCGTCTAACGGTCAGAAGTCGTGAAGGCTACTACGCCACGCCGACGACGAATTTTCGTTAGAATCTCTGATTGATTTGGGTAAAAAATGAAGAAAAAAACACAAACTATTTTGCTGATTGTTTTTTGCTTGAGCGTAAATCTGGCTTTTGCTTTCAACAATTTCGATGTTTCGAGCGCGCAAACTGTTCCTGCCGCCAACAGAACGAGACAAATTGCTACGCCGACACCGACCGTAACCACAGTCGCTCCGACTATTTCTCCGACACCCGAAGTTGAAGAAACGCTCAAAATTGACACGGAATTAGTCAATTTGAACGTCCGCGTCGTTGACCGCAACAATCGTTCGATCACGAATTTGTCGCAAAATGATTTTAAAGTCTATGAAGATAATGTTTTACAGCCGATAGAATTTTTCTCGAAATCGGAAGTTCCGACCAATTACACTTTATTGATTGATAATTCCGGCTCGCTGCGTTTCCAACTGGAAAAGGTGATCGAAGCCGGAAAAATTATTATCAATACAAATCGCCCGGACGACGAAACGAGTATTATCCGTTTTGTCAGTTCCGACAAAATCGAAATTGAACAGGATTTCACGCCGAACAAAAACGATTTATTTGATTCGCTGGATAATTTGTATATCGAAGGCGGTCAAACCGCGATTATTGACGCGGTTTATCTGGCGGCTGAAAAAGTTACCGATTATGAAAAAACCAACAATCCGAACGACCGGAAACGCCGCGCGCTGGTGTTGGTTACGGACGGCGAAGACCGCGACAGTTTTTACAAAGAAACACAGCTTTACGATCTCCTGCACGAAACCGATGTCCAGATTTACGTGATCGGATTCGTTAATGAACTGAACAAAGAAGGCGGATTTATCAGTAAAAGTCCGCAGGGCAAAGCCAAGGCGTTTTTGCAGCGTTTGGCGACGGAAACAGGCGGAAAAGTCTATTTCCCGGAGAATTTAGGCGAACTCAATACTATCGCCCAAGATATTGCCAGCGAACTCAGAACGCAGTATTCCATCGGTTATCTTCCGACCGACGAAACTTCTTCCAAAGATTATCGCAACATCAAAGTTGCGGTTGCCGACGGACCGAAAAACGAAAAAAGAATCGCCATCACGCGCTCAGGCATTAATCGCGCGAAAGATGATACTGCAAAACCGTCTCTGCAAAATAGAAATCAAGTGAAAAAACCTTGATTTTGTCAATTTTTTTCTCAAATTAGATAACCCCGTCACTTTTTTCGCGGGGTTATTTTATTTTAAAAAATTTTCAATGTACAATTTAATGCGTCAAACTGCGATAAAATAAAATTATCAAAAAATTTTCAAACTGAAATAATTTTTTCAAAATCGTCTGCGATAAATGTGTCTATGAGCGAAAAAAAAGATAATCCGCGCGCCGAAATTGACGCTATTGATGACAAACTGCTCCGGCTTTTGAATGAGCGAGCCGCGATTGCTTTGCGGGTCGGCGAAGTCAAACGGCGCAACAACACATCGCTCTGCGATCACAATCGGGAATCGGAAGTGTTGACCAGATTAAGCCGTCAAAATTCCGGTCCTTTGGATGAGCAGAATGTTATAAGTATTTTTCAACGAATTATTGATGAATCTCTGCAAGTTCAGCAGCGGGCGTTTCATCCGCCGGCAAATATTAACGAAACGGAAACACCGGCTAACGCTTTTACGGGAAGCGAGCGCGTGGCATTTTTGGGAGCGCGCGGAACTTTCAGCGAAGAAGCCGCCAAAAAACTTTTGGGCGAAAGCTGTGAAACAATTTCGCGTCCGACGCTGGAAGAACTTTTTACGGCGATTGACGAAAAAGCTGCCGATTACATTCTGGCTCCGTTTGAAAACAGCCTTGTCGGTTCGGTTCATCGCTGCCACGATTTGCTTTTGGAGAGTTCCTTGAATATTGCCGCCGAAATAATTTTGCCGATTTCACATTTTTTGATCGGCTGCGGCGGCGCATCGCTTGAAAGCGTTGAAACCGTCGAATCGCATCCGGTCGCCTTAGCCCAATGCGAACGGTTTTTCGCCGATAATCCGCAAATTAAAAGAGTGGCGACGAGCGATACGGCGAGCAGCGTGCGAAGCGTCGTTGAAAGCGGCGATGTATCGCGGGCGGCAATTGCGGGAAAACGCGCGGCGAACATTTACAAAGGCTCGATATTGAAAGAACATCTCGAAGATCACGCCGAAAACTACACGCGATTCGTTTTGCTGACCCAAAACCCGGAAATTGCAGAGCGCGGAGAAAAAATTTCGTTAGTCATAAAATTAGCGCATCGTCCGGGCGCGCTTCACGACGCGCTTCGTCCGTTCGTGCGGCGCGGAATTGATTTGCTGAAAATCGAAAGTCGTCCGGTCAAGGAAAGTCCGTGGCAGTATAATTTTTATCTCGATCTGCAAGCTCCGGCAAGTGAGAGCGAATTGCGCGGCGCGCTTGCCGAAATTGGCGAACAGGCGGAAACAGTTCGTTATCTCGGTCGTTATTCGTCGGTAAAAATTCCAAAAGACACATAAAATATGATTTTAATACTTAAATCGCACGTTAAACCGGAAACCGCTGAATATCAGCGTTTAGAAGAACATCTCGCCCAACTGCAAAATATCGAACGGCGTATTCATCGTGAACAGGGCGCGGAACAGACATTGACGGAAATTTATTTGATCGGCAACACGGCGGCACTTTCTATCGAAGAAATGAAGAGTTTGCCCGGTGTTGATCACGTCGTTCGCGTGTCCGAAGAATACCGCATTTTAGGGCGGCATAAAGACGATAATCGTTCGGCTCATTTTGATTATCAGGACGTGCGTTTCGGTCAGGATACGCTGAATGTTTTCGCCGGATTGTGCGCGGTTGATTCGCCCGAAAGCGTCGAAGCGATGATGAAGGCTTTGCAGGAAAACGGACAAGTCTGTACGCGAATGGGAGCTTATAAACCGCGCACGAGTCCGTATTCATTTCAGGGACACGGTAAAAACTGTCTGTCGTATGTTTTTGAACTCGCCGGCAAATACGGAATCAAAGTGATTGCGATGGAAATCACGCACGAATCACATCTCGACGAAATCCGCGAAGCGTTGGAAAAAACCGGAAACCCGACCGGCGTGATGCTGCAAATCGGCACACGCAACACGCAGAATTTTGAACTTCTCAAAAGCGTCGGCAGACAACAGGAATTTCCCGTTCTGCTCAAACGCGGTTTTGGAATCACGCTCGACGAATCGCTCAACGCGGCTGAATATCTCGCCAGCGAAGGCAATCGAAAAGTCGTTTTCGGTCTGCGCGGAATGAAAACGAACATCGGCAATCCGCACCGCAATTTTGTGGACTTCGCGCACGTTTCGGTCGTCAAAAGATTAACGCGGATGCCGGTCTGTATTGATCCGTCGCATTCGGTCGGCGCGCGCAGCCGCGGTCCCGAAGGAATTCTCGATATTATGCACGTAACGGCGCAGGGCGTGGCTGCCGGAGCGAATATGGTTCTTGTAGATTTTCATCCCGAACCGACCAAAGCACTGGTTGACGGACCGCAGGCACTTCTGCTTGACGAACTGCCGCTGTTTTTGGAAGATGTGAAAATTGCCCGCGAAGCGTATCAAAAGCGAGTTGAAAATTTTCAGAATTATTCGGTCGAACACTCTTCCGGCGTGAATTTGAGATGAAGAAAATTATTTTATCAGACAGTTTTTACAATTTCATCTGGCGGAAACCGAACCGGAAATTTTCTTACGCGTCGTTTCTCCGGTTCTCAAAACCGAAATTCCCTCGTCAACTTCCGAATGCGGTCGCGGAATGACGTGAACGGCGGTTACCGTGCCGATGCGCCGCGCCGCCGCCGCGCCCGCGTCAACCGCCGCTTTGACCGCGCCGACTTCGCCGCGCACAATCGCCGTTACAAGTCCGGCATCAATTCTTTCGTAGCCGACCAATGTTACATTGGCGGCTTTAACCATCGTGTCCGCCGCTTCGATCATCGCCACCAAACCAAAACATTCAATCATTCCGAGTGCTTCCATATATTTTATTTCGTTCGAGTTTTTATAAAGATGCTGATACTAAATTTCACCGGTTTCACCCAAAATAAAACGCCAGCCACATTATTCCGCCGGCAAATAACGCCAGCACGACCGCCGCTAAAACAAACCGGATATTCGGCGCGTCGTTGTATTCTTCCCAGATTATCTCTATTTTTTTATTTTGAATAATTTTGGGTTTTTTTCGCAAAGAAGCGGCGGATTTCAGATTTGTTTCCGGTCGAACTTCCGGCTCTAAAACCGGCTTTTCCGCCGTTACTCGGAGCGATTCCGGCTCGTTTTTCGAGTTATTTTCCGGCTTTGTTCCGTTTACCTTATTTCCGTTTTCAACTTTGTTTTCTTCTACATAAACCTGATTTTCGTCGTCAATTTTTTCCGCCTTCGGAGCAGTGATTCTGGGCGCGACCGCGCCGCCGCAGTTATAGCAGAAAAGCGCGCCTTTCCGAACTTCTGCGCCGCAAGCGTTGCAAATTTGATTTTCGACTGTTATTTCAGACATTCTTAGTTTAATTTTGCACCGTAAAAAAAACTTGCGGCAGCTCTTTCAAAAGTCCAAATTATTCCTGATTCCGATTTTTCATTTTCGCGGTAAAAATGATCCGCTTTCTACAAATTTTATATAAAAATCTCTTTCAATCAAAACTTCGCGTCAAATATCTCAATTCAAGAGAATAATTCAGGTGATGATTTAAATTTTTAGTCAAACTTTTGCAAAAATTTCCTTTTCTTCTCCCAAATCTCGCGCCGACGGCGTGATAATTGTTTTCGCCGTCGTATAAATTTTTTCACCGCTTTCAATCGCCCGCCTGACATCTTCCTCGCTGACAAAATCAACCGTTTTCGGTTTCGCGCCGTTTGTTTTATTTTCCGTTTTCAATTCGTGAATGATGGTTTTCACGGGACTTTCGGCTGTCGGCTGTCGAATTATAATCGGCTGACTTTCGATTTTTGACTCTTGACTCTCGACTTCTGAAATTTTCCGGCTCAAAAATTTATCAACAATCGCCGCAATCTCTTCGCGTTTTGTCGTTGATTTTTTCGCCGCTTGTCGTTCGCCGTTCGCCGCGAAAACCGTCGGACGCTGGACTTTGGATTTTGGACTTTGGACTGAACGAGTTTCAAAAGCCACGCGCTTGATGTCCATCAGATGAATCGGCGAAACATTGTCCGATGTAACATTTCCGCCCCACGAACCGCATCCCAAAGTCATCGAAGGAGCTAAATCGGTGGAAAAGCCGATTGCGCCGTGCGTCGTCGGCGAATTGATAATCACGCGCGACGCGGGCATTTGTTCGCCGTAACGAATCGCCGCTTCGCGCGAGTTCGTGTGCATTCCCGCCGTGTGTCCCATTCCGCCGAACTGCAAAATTTCTTCGCACCGATTCGCGCCCGCTTCGATGCCGTCGGCGACGAAAAACGCCAGTGTCGGCGAAAGTTTTTCGACTGACCACGGAAAATCGCGCCCGACTCCGCCGCAATCGGCGATTAAGCAGCGCGTTCCGTTCGGAATCGAAATTCCGGCGAGATTGGCGATGTATTCGGCAGATTTACCGACAATTTTCGGATTCAAGGTGCGCTGTTCGGTTAATAAAACTTTCCCGACAGCTTCGGCATCCGTTTGATTTAAAAAATGTCCGCCTTGAGCTTTGAATTGTTCGCGGACTTGCGTTTCAATCGGCGCGTCAACAATTACCGATTGTTCCGAAGCGCAAATCGTGCCGTTGTCAAAACAGGTCGAAATCAAAATATCGCCGACCGCTTTTTCAATATTTGCGGTTCTTTCGATAAAAACCGGCACGTTTCCGGGACCGACACCGAACGCCGGTTTGCCCGACGAATATGCGGCGCGAACCAAACCGATTCCGCCGGTCGCCAAAATTACCGCCGTTCGTTTGTGTTTCATCAAGGTTTCCGTGCCTTCGATGGTCGAATTTGATAAACAACAAATCGCGTCTGGCGGAAGACCTTCTTTCACGCCGACTTCGCGCATTATTCGCGCGGTTTCAGCGATACATTTGACCGCCGACGGATGCGGCGACAAAACAATCGTATTGCGCGATTTAATGGCGATGATAATTTTGAAAATCGTCGTCGAAGTCGGATTTGTCGAAGGAATAATTGCCGCGACAACGCCGCGCGGCGAAGCGATTTCAACGATATTTTCGGTTTCGCGGATTACGCCGACGGTTTTCAGATCGCGGAAATAATTCCAGACATCTTCCGCCGCAAAACGGTTTTTTTCGCGCTTGTCGGCAGCGATTCCGAAACCTGTTTCTTCATTCGCCATCAAACCCAGACGCGCCGATTCCGCAAGCGCGGCGTTTGCCATCGCTTCACAAATCCGGTCAATTTTCGTCTGGTCGAATTTCGCAACCGTTTTAAAAGCCAAGTGCGCCGAATCCACCGCGTTTTTCGCTTCCTGTTGTGAAACTGAATCTCTGTCGTCCATTATTTATTCCAGATTCCAGATTGCAGATTCAAAATTTTAAGTCGGGAAAAATCTGGAATCTGGAATTTGCAATTTTCAGCTATTTACTTTTTGACTTGGTTTTATCAGTAGTTGAAATTTCGCTTTCCGCGCTGCCCGCGCCGAGCTGCCCGCGCGAACCGCCGCTTATCGCTTTTTCGTCTGGACTGTAGCCGACACCTTTCGGCAGAACTCTTTCGACTTCGCCGTGCGGACGCGGAATAACGTGAACCGAAATCAATTCGCCGACCCGCCGCGCCGCCGCCGCGCCCGCGTCCGTCGCGGCTTTGACCGCGCCGACATCGCCGCGCACAAAAATCGTCACGTAACCCGCGCCGATATATTCTTTGCCGATTAATTGGACGTTGGCGGATTTAACCATCGCGTCCGCCGCTTCGACCGCGCCGACAAAACCTTTTGTTTCAACCATTCCGAGTGCTTCAAGAGACATTGGTTATTCTTTCCTCACTTTTATATTTGCTTGTTAATTTTGATACGGGAAAATGTTTAAGGCTAAACGTAACACGCGTCTGATACAATAATCAAGCCGGAAACTTTAACATAAAACGGAATAAAGAATTGACATTTTTGCTTTATCAGCGATATATTTCATTCTTACAGTCATTTTCGGTTTGTAAATAAACTTGAACTAAAAAAACACAAAATGTCAGAAACTCTCGGCGAAAAACTGCGGCAGGCACGTGAAGCGCGTGATATAACTATCAGTGAAGTTGCTGAACAAACGCGCATTTCTCCGCTTTATATTGAATCAATCGAAAATGATGATTATCGAACTTTGCCCGGCGGAATTTTCAACAAAGGTTTCGTCAAATCATTTGCCAAATATGTCGGCGTTGACGAGCAGGAGGCTTTGCAGGATTATTCGCGGATCATCGCTTCGCAGGCGGGAACTTCAGAAGAAGACGCAAAAACATATCGCCCGCAGGTTTTGACCGACGACCGCGTTTCCTCTTCTTCAATTCCGACCATCATTGTCGCCGTCGTGATTTTGGGTTTGATGACGTGGGGAATTTTAGCTCTGGTCAGATATTTTCAGGAAAATCCGATTCAGACGGCGACCACAGAATCCAATAATACAAACAGTGCGGCAAATGTAAATGCCGATGGGAACGCCGCAAACGTGACTCCGACACCTTCAAATGTTCCTTCAATGAACGATTTAAAGGTGGAATTCAAAACTTCGGGCAGTCCGATTTCATTATCTTCGACCGGCGACGGCAAAAGATCGAACACTTTAGTTACAGCCGAAAAATCGGCTGATTTTCAGCCCAAAGAAAGTTTGAGACTCGGTTTTGCCAAATCTCTGGCTGGAAATGCCCAGTTATTTATCAACGACAAACAGATAAAATTGCCGTCCGCGCCCGATAAACCCGGTCGAACCGTCATCGAATTTGAAATCAACCAAAACAATGTCGAACAAATTTGGCAAAACGGTGAAATTACATTCGGCAGCGCGAACGCGAACACCAACACGGCGGCGAGATAGAAATTCTTATGTATCTGTTTCACAAATTTAAGTTGAAAAAATTATCGAAAGATAATTGATAAAGGATAAACAATGCCCGCTCGAAATGCGGGCTTTTGTAATTTAAAACGCAAAGTTTACAATAATTTACGATTTACGATTTACGACTTAGAACGATTTACAAAAAATATGTTAGTTGAAGATATAAAAGAAGGTTTAACTTTTGACGATGTTTTGTTAATTCCGGCATTCTCGGATATTCTGCCCGCCGAAACCGATGTTTCGACCCAATTTTCGCGGAACATTCGCCTCAATATTCCGCTTTGTTCGTCGGCGATGGACACCGTTACCGAAGCGTTGCTGGCGATTGCGCTCGCGCAGCAGGGCGGAATCGGCGTGATTCACAAAAATCTTTCCATCAAACATCAAGCCGAAGAAGTTGATAAAGTCAAACGCTCGGAATCGGGAATGATCGTTGATCCGGTGACGATTCGTGACAACGCGACCGTTTCCGACGCGCTGACGCTGATGCGGCGTTTCAAAATCAGCGGCGTTCCGGTGGTTGACGAAAATAATCTGCTCGTCGGCATTATCACCAATCGTGATCTGCGCTTTGAAACCCGTTTTGATGTTTCCGTTTCGGAAGTGATGACCAAACAGCCGCTCGTTACCGTTCCGATTGGCACGACACTGGA
The DNA here is from genome assembly GCA_965218105.1 of Pyrinomonadaceae bacterium. GTDB lineage: Bacteria > Acidobacteriota > Blastocatellia > Pyrinomonadales > Pyrinomonadaceae. The sequence goes on along the minus strand of OZ244585.1, from coordinate 4,037,842 downwards.
CGAAGCAAAGGTTAAACTGCAAAAACACCGCATCGAAAAACTTCTCGTCGTGGACGACGAAGGACTTTTAAAAGGCTTAATTACCGTCAAAGACATTCAAAAAGCCATTCGTTATCCGAACGCGGCGAAAGACGAACTCGGCAGACTGCGCGTCGCGGCGGCAATCGGCGCGACCGGCGATTTTCTCGAACGCGCGGCGGCACTCATCGAATCGCGCGTTGATGCCATCGTTATTGACACCGCGCACGGACACAGTTCGAGAGTAATCGAAGCCGTCAAACAAGTTAAAGCTGAATTTTCCAGCGTCGAAATCATCGCCGGCAACGTCGCCACCGCCGCCGCGACAAAAGCCTTGATTGATGCCGGAGTTGACGCGGTAAAGACCGGAATTGGTCCCGGTAGTATATGCCTGAATTCAAAGGCTTTAGTGTTAATGTATGACAACAGTATCAAACAAATTTCTAATGTTCGACTTGGCGAAAAAGTTATTACGCATTTAGGACGTGCGCGAACAGTTACCAAAACATATCGCCGAAAATATCAAGGCGAAATGATTGAAATAAACGCGGCGGGCTGTCCCGATAAAGTTCAGGCAACCCCGAATCACGAATTTCTAGCTGTTACGTTTGATGTTTCCGATAAAATCAGAAGCAAAAGCGGTGCAAAATATTTCTTCTCAAAACCGAAATATAATAAAGGTTTGCGCTGGGTTCGTGCCGATGAGTTAAAACCACAGGATGTTTTGGCAATTCCCAAACAAAAATATGAAACGGAAACCTGCTTTTTCGATTTGTGTGATGTAGTCCCTCATTACAATTTTAATGCAGATTCAATTTGGGGAAATAAAGTCGGCTTTAATCCTAATAAAGAAAGTTATCGTGAATTATCCGAAAAGTTTGAAACAACAATAGGCGTTATCGAAAGTATTGTAAGAAGAAAGCGTAAAACCGCTAATATCTTTTCGATTCAAATTAACAAATATCTCGATGAAAACAATTATCAGCGCATTTTACAGCCGCAAAAAATCAACCGCCGCATTTTTCTTAATGAAAAACTGATGCGACTCGTCGGATATTTTACTGCTGAAGGTTATATCGTCGGAAATCCGAATAATCGTCAATTGCGGTTCGCTTTTAACGAAACCGAAACCGATTTTTGCGATGACGTAAAAAATCTTATCAGCGAGATTTTCGGCTACGATAAAACCAGATTTCGTCAAACTCCGCGCCACGCCGTTGAAGTAACGATTCACAATCACGCGATTGCCAATTTTTTTGAAGGACTTTTGCCAAAAGGCGCAGCCAATAAAAGCCTGCCTGATTTTGTTTTGAACCAATCAAATGAACATTTACGCCAACTTTTAATCGGCGCGCTGCGCGGTGACGGCTGTTTGAAAGACGCGCGGCGAATCGGTTACAAAACCGTCTCTCCGCATTTAGCGCATCAAATTGCCGAAGTTTTTATGCGGCTCGGTTATCTGGCTTCGGTCCAAAGTTATAAATCGAAAAATGAAAATTTCTCGACCAGTTACTACGTGCGGATCGGCGGTGAGCAAGCCAAACGGTTTGCTGAAGAATTTCCCGAATTAAATTTGGATTTTCCGCCCGCCGTCAAAACCAAACAAGACGTTTTCGCCGACGAAAATTATTTTTATGTTTCAATTCGTTCGGTCAAAAAGTTAGAAAACGAGGAACTTGAAGTCTATAATTTAGAAGTTGAAGAAGATCACACTTATATTGCCAATCGTGTCGCCGTTCATAATTGCACAACGCGCGTCGTCACCGGCGCGGGCGTACCGCAAATTACGGCGATTGATGAATGCGTCAGAGCCGCAAAAGGTTCGGGCGTGCCGATTATCGCCGACGGCGGCGTAAAATTTTCCGGCGATGTCGCCAAAGCGATTGTCGCCGGCGCGGACACGGTGATGATCGGTTCGCTGTTCGCCGGCACGGAAGAAGCTCCGGGCGAAGTTATTTTATTTCAGGGACGTTCCTTCAAAACCTATCGCGGAATGGGTTCAATCGGCGCGATGAAACAGGGTTCAAGCGACCGATATTCGCAGGAAGGCACGGTTTCCGATTCAAAATACGTCCCGGAAGGCATCGAAGGTCGCGTCGCTTACAAAGGAACTCTGGCGGAAATGGTCACGCAGTTGGTTGGCGGACTGCGTTCGGGAATGGGTTATACGGGCTGCAAAAACATCGGCGAAATGCAGGAAAACGCCAGATTCATTCGCATCACATCAGCCGGTTTGCGCGAATCGCACGTTCACGATGTGATAATTACCAAAGAAGCACCGAATTACCGGATTGAAGGTTAGATAAATGCGGAACGTTAAAACGCTCCAACTTAAAAATTTTGCTGGTTAAAACCTGATAATAAGTTTATACTTCAACCGTTTTTAATTTTATTATCCGGGGTATCAAAAATGGCAAATGTAACTTACGGAGACGGCGTTTCAGACGAAAATATTCACATCGTTCTGCAGCGCATTGCAAACCTTTCAAACAAAGATATTCACGTCCATTCCGGCGACCGTCCGGCAGGTCATTTTGTCAAAGGCAGCAAACCGACAAGCCTGCACATCGCCCGTCGAGCGGCGGATTTTCACTTCAAAGGAATGACCGATTTGCAAGGTTTCAATTTTATCAAAGAAAATATGAACAAAATCTTTGATCAAACGGAAGCATACGAAGTCATTCAACACAGACCCGGCGGCTCAACAGGAGGTCCGCATTTGCATATCGGACGTTATGGAATCGGTAAAAACGGTTACAGACGCGGTTATATTATTTTTATGAAAGACGGACTGGAACTTGGCAAGCTTTACAGTGTGTTGAAAGTTAAATTCACAGATACAAACGGCACGCCAATCCAACCGGAATTAGAAGTAGCCCGCGCTCAGAATGCCGGAGCAGGAACTTCACCGACCAATGTTCTTGCATCAGTCGGGAAAAATGGAAAAAATTCGCCCTACGATGTTCTCAAAGTTCAGAATCTCTTAAATCTGGCATTGATGAAATTGACCGAAGCGAACATCTATTTTCAGAAATATAATCCGCTTACAGAAAATGGTCTTTGCGATGAACAAACTATTCAGGCGATTACAATTTTTCAGCGGGATGTAATGAGTTGGAAAACACCCGACAGCCGTATTGATCCCGGCGGCAGAACTTTACAATTTCTCTACATCGCCGCTTATAATCCTTCGGATGCCGCACTGCAAAATTTAAACCGTGCAAAAACGCTTCTCAAAGAACCTGAAGACGGAACGCTTGAATGGAATGGCGTTCTGGCTTGGGGAAAGCATCCGAACGTCAGTCCAGCATTCAGAGAAAAGACCATTCAAATATGTCGAGAGTTAGGCATCAAAAATCCGAGTTGGTTGATGACCGTAATGGCTTTCGAGTCACGCCGACTATTTTCTTCAAATGTCCCCAATGCCGCGGGCAGTTCGGGAATTGGTTTAATTCAATTTATGAAGGAAACAATTGACGGAAGAACTGATAAAAAAGGAAAGTTTCATCCCGGATTGGGAGCGAAAATTGGCATTAAGTATAATCAATTAGCGGGAATGACCAATGTTAGACAACTCGATGTTGTAAAAGCATATTTTCAACAATATAAAAATATGACTGAACAAGCCACTAAGATTGAGGATATATATTTTATTGTTCTAAATTCCAAAGGGTATGGAAAAGATGCAAATTTTCCTTTATTTACGGGAGGTTTGGAATACAAACAGAATGCAGGACTTGATAAGAATCACGATCATATAGTGACTACCGGCGAAGTAAGTCAAATAATTAGGGATATGCTTCAAGAAGGATTAAATAAATATCCTTTTTCAAAAGAATAATTTAAGGACTAAAAATTTTATGAGAAACCAAAAGTTGAATTTAATTTTAGTAATAATTCTTACCTTTTTAGTTTTAACCTGTAATAGAGCAGAGTTATCTGAAAATAGCATTCTGCCGGTTAAAGAATTAGCTTCTAATAACAACCCTCTAAATCCTGACTTGAACTCAACTCAATCGAATACAAATAAAAAGCTAAATAATCCTAAAAATTTGCTTTTTCTGAAAGAATGGATTGGTAAATATCCAATCGATAAAGGCAGTAAAAGGTTTGCCAATTTCTTTACAATTCCTCAAGTGGAAAACTTACTGACGGATATTTTAGGAAAAGACGGTTTTCACAATTTACTCAAACACCTTGCGGCATCTACTCTAATCAAAGAAAAAAAAGGTTTTTTAGAAATTCTCGGAACAAGTGCGAGAAAGGCTAATCAGGATGTTGACTACGGAATGCTCACTATCAATCTGAAAACCGGAGAAACGCACGTCTTTTTTGTTGATGACGAAAAACTATCAGGCTTTAGCAATGTCAAGGGCAACGGAACTCTGCCGCTGGCAGTCAAGGCGGATATTCTGCCTTACACGGGTCAAGCCGAACTTATCGGAACAACCAAACAAAGACCGGGCGACAGTTATGGCTGCTATGCCCTTTTGCCCAAAGATTGGGGTGCCGATTGGGACAAAAGAACGTACATTTTTTTTATAACTGACAACGGTGGCGTTAGACCCGATGACGGCATAATAAATATCGAAGGCAAGGACGTTTTATTAAAAGTTAAAAGCCAGACCGAAAAAAAAGGTGAAAATGGGAAAGTCTATGTTGATTGGGTGTATGAAAATGAAGATGTCAGGGCGCATTTTGAGATGGCTATAACTGAAGATTTATATGAAGGGTTATCAATTTATTACGAAGGAACGCTGATAGTTTCAACTTACAACAAAATGCAATCGGTTCAGATAAAAGCCTTTTGCGGCGGCTGAAATGCTGGTGCCGAAGCCCGCACGAAGTAAGGGCGTTTCAGCAATCACGCCCTTACTTCGTGCGGGCTTTCGGCAAATGATCGTCGCTCGAAATTGCAAACCGCTATAGTAAATTTTCCCATTCAGCATAAAGCGATTGAATTTTCTTTTCGGTTTTCTGAAAATCTTTATTGAGCATCTGTAATTTGTCGTGATTGACGGCGATTTCCGGGTCGCTCATTTGCAAAGTGAGTTTTGCCGCTGATTCTTCCAACACCGGAATTTCTTTTTCTATTTGTTTTATCCGCTGTTCGATTTTCTGCTGTTGATTTTTGCTCAAATTTTCCGATTGTCCGCCGTTCTGCATCGGCTTTTGCTCTTTCTCCGCCGAATTTGGAACTTGGAATCTGGAATCTGGAATTTGAGCAGTTTCCCGCCATCTGTGAAACTCCGAATAATTGCCGTTAAAAACTTCATTTTCTCCGTCGTCTTCGAACGCGAAAATCTGCGTTGAAATTTGATCGAGAAAGTATCGGTCGTGACTGACGGTGATAATCGTGCCTTCGTATTCGTCTAAAGCGTCTTCGAGAGCTTCGCGCGACGGAATATCGAGATGATTGGTCGGTTCGTCGAGAATCAGCACGTTTTTCTGCGAATAAATCAGTTTCGCCAGCGCGAGCCTTCCCTTTTCGCCGCCGGATAAATCCGCGACGCGCTTGAAAACATCGTCGCCGATAAATAAAAATCTGGCTAAAAAAGAACGCAGCGCGCCGTTTTCCGCCAGCGGCGCGACGCGGCGCAGTTCGCCGATGATTTCATTTCTTTCGTCTAATTCTTCCAATTGCTGCGAATAATAGCCGATGTCGGTTTTCGTTCCCCAAATAATACTGCCGGAAAGTTCGCGGATTTGTCCGAGAATTGTCTTGAGAAACGTCGTTTTTCCCGTGCCGTTGCCGCCGATGATGCCCAAACATTCGCCGCGCAACAGCGAAAAATTGATGTCGTCCGCCAAAACCTTTTCGCCGTAACCGACTGCCAAATCTTCCACCGTCAAAATATTCGAACCGGCGCGTTCAATTTTTTTCAAACCGAAATTCCCGCTCGAACGGTCGGCGATCACGGCATCAACTCTTTCGAGTTTTTCCAGCATCGTGCGCCGCGATTTCGCCATTTTCGTTTTTTGTCCGGCGAGATTGCGGCGAATGAATTCTTCGTTTTTGGCGATATACGTCTGCTGATTTTCGTATTCGCGCTGCTGCTGTTCGCGCCGTTCTTCGCGTTCGACTAAAAATTGCGAGTAATTTCCTTTGTAAGTAACGGCTTTGCCGCGTTCGATTTCAATGATTCGGCGGCAGGTTCGGTCGAGAAAATAGCGGTCGTGGCTGATGATGACGAACGATTTTTCATAAGTTTGCAGAAAATTTTCCAGCCATTCGACCGCGCCGACATCCATATGGTTGGTCGGTTCGTCCAACAGCAAAACGTCGGGATTTGACAATAAAAGTCTTGCCAAACCGAGCCGATTTTTCTGTCCGCCGGAAAGTTTTTTCGTTTCGAGCTGCCACAGTTCTTTGTTAAAACCCAAACCGAGCAGAATCGCTTCGGCTTTGGCGGTGTATGTAAAACCTTCTTCGTGTTCAAATTCGGTTTGCAGTTCGGCGTATTCGTCCAAAATCTCGTCCGTCACATTTTCCGCCATTTCGTGTTCGAGAATTCGCATTCTGGCTTCGATGTCGTGAAGTTTTTTGAACGCCGAAAGCGCGGCGGTGTGAACCGTTTCATTTTCGGTAAAATCAACGTGCTGCTGTAATAATCCGATTTTCAGATTATTCATCTTGATAATCTCGCCGTCATCCGCCGCTTCTTCGCCGGTTATCACGCGAAAAACCGTAGTTTTTCCCGCGCCGTTGCGTCCGACGAGTCCGATTTTCTCATTCGGATTAACCTGAAACGAAACGCCGTTTAAAATATCTGTGCCGCCGTAGGATTTGTATATTTCGGAAAGTCTAAAAAGCATACTGCAAATTTATCATAAAAAATAACGAGCAACGCGCGTCGTTACTCGTTATTAAGTTTTCGGTTAAAATGTCGGTTATTTGGTGTTACTATTGGCGTTGACCGCCGGTTTATTCGCCGCGTTTGTACTTAAATTGGCATTTGTGTTTCCCGCCGGATTCGCGTTGGCATTGACATTCGCGTTTGTTTCAACCTGCGGCGTATCCGCAACCGCCGGACGCGCGCCGCTGAGTTCATTCGGATTTTCCACAACTTTTCTCGCCAGATAATTCTCGATTTTCGCGTCATTCATCGCCACTGCCGCATACGACGCTTTCAACAATTCTTTTCTGGCGTTTATTAAAGCATCCGTAACTTTTTGGCGAACGCCCGGACTTTCCAGTGTCAAATTTTCGTCCTTGTCGTTTCTTTCCTGAAGTTTGAAAATATAAAACTTGCCCTGCATTGGTGTCGGCAAAATTTGTCCGACGGAAAATTTCGGATCCATCAAAGTCGCGGCAACCTGCGCCGGAAACGTCTGTTTCATTTCATCTTCGGAAATATAACCCAAATCACCGCCCTGCAATCTGCTCTGATCTTCGCTGTTTTCACGCGCCAGTGCCGCAAAATCTTTTCCCTGCTGTAATTCCTTGATGATCTCGTTTCCCTTTAAGACCGCTTCCTGTTCATTAGTCGTCGTGTCGCCTTCGCCGTTATTCGCCGGATCAATGACGATTGCCGCCAATTTTACGCCGCGTTTGCTGACAAAAGCATCTTTGTTGCCATTATAAAACGCTTCAATTTCGCTGTCTTTCGGCGGTTCGATTTTTCCGGTTACATTTTTAATCAACTCTTGAATTGCCAACTGTTTTTTGATGTTTTCTCGCGCCGCCGCTTCAGTTAAACCTGATGCCTGCATATCTTTGGCAATCTGGTCGGCAGACATACCGCTTTCGGTTTTTTGTCTGTTAAACTCAACTGTAACATCATCTTCAGATATATTGACGTTTTCTTTTTCAGCTTTTTGATACAAAACTTCGTTCTGAATCAAGGTTTCCAAAACCTGCAGCCGCGCTTTTGCCAATTCCAGCGGCGAAAGTCTCGCTTCCTGTCCCTGACCTTGCTGTTTGATAACGCGCTCGACTTCCTCTAACTTGATCGGTTTGCCGTTGACGGTCGCGGCGGTTTCGTTCGGGTCAACTCCATTGGCTGCCGGTGTCGTATTATTCGCATTATAAGTTGAACAATTTGTTGAAACTAACGCGGTGATTGCTAAAAAAACAATTGAAAAAAACTTGAATTTAGGTTTCTGCACTGTGGCTTTTACTCCTTCAAAATTAACTGTGTCTGTCATTACTTGATTTTCCGGTCTTTTATGTGTTATAAATCTTGTTTTTGAGTTTATAACAAAACTCTATTCTTTTCACCTCGTTATTATATTTGGAGGCTTTTAAAATTATGGCAAAACGATGCGATGTCTGCGGCAAAGGTCCGCAATTTGGAAATAATGTTTCACACGCGAACAACAAAACGCGCCGCCGGTTTGAACCGAATCTGCAATCAATTCGTACGCAACGTCCGCAGGGCGGAAATGTGCGAATGAAGGTTTGTACCCGCTGCATCAAAGGCGGCAAAGTTATCAAAGCGGCGTAATTAATTTTGAGTCGCAACTCGAAATTTTGGTTGCCAAGCGTGCAATTTATTACATAGCGGAAACAGTTTTTATTAAAAAACAAGTCCGCTGCTCAAAGTTGTAAATTTACAACTTTGAGCAGCGGACTTGTTTTTTATGTTCAGAAAACTGCAATACATTCTATTTCAACCCGCGCGTCTTTTGGCAGACGCGCCGCCTGAACGGTCGCTCTCGCAGGTTTGTTACTGCCGAAATATTCCGCGTAAATTTCGTTCATCGCCGCAAAGTCATTCATATCCGCCAGAAATACGGTGGTTTTGACGACATTGTTCAAATCAGTTCCCGCCGCTTTCAAAACCGCGCTCAAATTCTTCAAAACCTGATGAGTTTGTTCTGTTACATCGTCGGAAACAAACTCACCCGTTTGCGGGTCAACCGGAATCTGCCCCGAACAGAAAACCATATTTTCTGTTTTGACGGCTTGCGAATAAGGTCCAATCGCGTCCGGCGCGTTTTCTGTTTTAATGATTTCTTTCACAAATAATCTCGCCTCTGTTTATATTCTTTAAGCAAAATGCGAATTTTAACAGATACGGAACGAAATTCCAAATTTCAGATTCTGATTTCAAATTTTTAAGAGTATTGGAGATGATAATGTTTTAAATTTTCAGGAATTCATTCTTTCGACGGCAATTACGCCCGGAACCTGCTCGACCGAACTGATAACTTTGTCGAGTTGTTTTTTATCAAAAACTTCAATTGTAACTTCAATTAAACCGCGATTTTCTTTTGAAACATTCGCGCGCGCGTCACGAATTCCGGTTTTGATTTCGGCAATCGCGTTGGTAATTCCCGCCAACATTCCGGTTCTGTTTTCCGTCGTCGCCAAAATTCTCACCGACTGTATGTGCTTGGTATCATTCTGCGCCCATTCGACTTCGACGATGCGGTCTCGATTGACCATTAACTGTTTAACATTTTTACAGGATTTATTATGAACGACGATACCTTTTCCCAATGAAATATAGCCGATAATATTTTCACCCGGCAGAGGATTGCAGCAGCGGGCGCGATTTGTCAGAAGATTGTCAATTCCTTTGACGACAATTGCGTCTTCGCTCAAACCGATAAATTTTTTAACGGCTTTCATTCCGCTTTCAAGGCGGGTTTCTTTTTTCTTGTCCGGGTCGAGTTCAGCAAACTTTTCACTGCCCAAAAACTTGGCAAGAACGTTGCGCGGCAATGTTTTTCCGTAACCGATTGAAGCCAGCAAATCTTCCGGTCTGCCCAACCCGTATTCGTTGGCGATGCGTTTCATTTCGCCGTCATTATTTAACAATTTTTTCGGCGAAACGCGAAACTTATCGGTCTCTTTTTCCAGCAGTTTGCGACCCATTTCAATTGATTCGGTTCGCTGCTGTTCGGAAATCCAATGTCTGATACGATTGCGCGCGCGCGACGTAACAACATAGTTGAGCCAGTCGCGCGAAGGTTTTGAATTGGGCGTGGTCAAAATTTCAACCACGTCTCCGTTTTGCAGTTCGGTTCTGAGCGGAACAATACGACCTTTTATTTTCGCGCCGACGCAGTTGTCGCCGACCTCGGAATGAATCGCGTAAGCAAAATCCAGCGGAGACGCGCCGCGCGGCAATTGAATGACCTTTCCCATCGGCGTAAATGCGTAAACATCTTTCGGATAAAGGTCTAATTTTAACGATTCAATAAAGTCTTCCGAATTTTCCGTTTCATTCGTTGTTTCTACCAGCGGAAGCAGTAATTTTTCGACGGTTTTACGAAGTTCGTCAAGGCTTTCATCTTCTTCGCGTTTGCCGAGTTTGCTCTCTTTATATTTCCAGTGAGCCGCGACACCTTCTTCGGCGACGTGGTGCATTTCCTGTGTTCTGATCTGCACTTCAAAAGATTGTCCGTTCTCGCCGATAACGGAAGTATGAAGAGATTGATAAAGATTGTCGCGCGGAATGGCGATCCAATCTTTAAATCTTTCCGGCACGGGTGTCCAAATATCGTGAATGACGCTCAACGCCAGATAACAATTTTTTTTATCGTTCGGCGTAATAATCCGAATGGCGATTAAGTCGTAAACCTGATCAATCGTCAGTTTACGTTTTTTTAGTTTTTTCCAAAGCGAAAAAAGACGTTTGACGCGGCTTTGAATTTCAACAAACGGGACATCCGCTTCTTTCAGATTCTCGATAATCGTATCTTTTATTCTTTCGAGGGTTTCTTCAAGTTCGGGACGGCGAATTTCAACTTCTTCGGAAAGCCTTTTGTACTCTAAAGGATACAAATTTTGAAATGACAAATCTTCGAGTTCTCCGCGAAGTTTCCCCATTCCCAAGCGATGGGCAATCGGCGCGTAAATATCTAATGTTTCCTGAGAAATGCGGGCGCGCTTTTCGGGTTTTAAAAACTGCATCGTCCGCATATTGTGCAGTCGGTCGGCAAGTTTGATCAAAACGACGCGAACGTCCGTAATCATCGCCAGAACCATTTTGCGGACATTTTCGGCTTGCTGTTTTTCTTTTGAAAGATTGCTGATGTGCGCGATTTTTGTCAATCCGTCCACAAGACGCGTAATTTCTTCTCCGAAATATTCCTTAATCGTGTCGAGATCAACCAGAGTATCTTCGACCACATCGTGAAGTAATCCGGTGGAAACACTGACTTCATCGAGCCGCATTTCCGCCAAAATTTCGGCGACTTCCAACGGATGAATCAAATACGGTTCGCCCGAAGCGCGTTTTTGACCTTTGTGATGCAAAGCGGAAAAAAGATATGCCCGCCGAATCAAATCAATATTTGATTCGGGACGATTCATTTCTACTTTTTGGATTATGTCCTCGATCCGAATCATAAAGGGTTATCACACTATAGCCATTATTCGACAACTACTAAGTTAAGATGACAAATAACTGATTAATGTTGACCGATAACTGAAAAAGGTGATACTCAATACCATAATTGTAATTGAGCATCACCTGTCTTGAAAGCAAAAAGAAATGTTTATTTTTCCTTATTTGCGGATTTATTGTTTGCCGCTTCGTCTTCCGCTTTCTTTTTCGCTTCCGCTTCGTCGGCTGCGCGTTTCTTTTCAGCAGCAAGTTCAGTAAACCTGCTTTTTGCTTCTTCAGCTTTGGATTTCAATTCTTCTTTGAGGTCATTATTGCCTTCCATTTCCGCAACACGCCCTTGCTGAACTAAGAAATTTGCTTTATACGACCACGCCGAATCGCTGTTTGGGTCTAACTCAACAGCTTTATTTATTAAGTCGCTTCCCTCTTGAACACACTTCTGTAAAGTGTCATATTCTTCGGGATTTTCAGGTTTAACAAATTCAAAAACTTGTTTTCCGTCTTTTGTAACTGTTTTCTTGACCGGTTCGACATCACTAATGTCATTAGCGCAGCTGTATTTTTTTGCCGCCAGAGACGTAAATGCTTCCGCGCGCTGTTCTTTCGGAACCTGCTCATTATTAGCGCGTTCCGTCAGCCAGACAATAGCTTCGTCGTTTCTGCCGAGATTTTCCAAAAGATTGGCGATTGCCTTGAAGGAACTTTGATCGGAGACATCTTCCGATAATACTTTTTTGTATTCCTTAATCGCCGCCTCAGCCTTTGACGGGTCGGTTCGATTCGCAATATATTCCGAATGCAAAGTTCGAGCTAAAAATAGCTGTGCTGTTTTGCCTTCGACGGTGCTTCCATCAGGCGAACGCGCGATGGCATCACGAAAAAGGTCTTCGGCTTTTTGGAATTTCCTGTCTTTGTAGGCTTTTCCGCCGTCAACCAAGTTTTTTCTCGCAATAATACGACTGTAGTAAGAGCAGTTCGCTCCAATTAAAACTGAAAATAAAATTAAGACTAATATCCCTAAACGAGAAAATCTCATTTTTTTCGACTCCATTTAACGCTTATCAAAATGAAAATATAGTTAAAACTTAAATTTCTCAATTTGATAAACTGATTTTATTCTGACAAATCATCAATCTGCAAACCAATCGGCTGCGCCCCTGCTTGTTTAACCGCATCTATCACTGAAACTACGTCTCCGTATTTAACGGAACGCGGCGATTTTATGAAAACGGTTTTTTCAACCTCATTAGTTCCCTCACGAAAAACGCCGTTGTTTTCTCTATCCTTAAAAATCTCCTTTAGTCTGTTAGTCAGAGCTGACGCGTCTGACACATTTCCAAACGGTTCTTTGTTCAGCGTCAAATTCATATCTCCCTTGTTGACTGCTACGACTAAAGTTAAAGGATTTGGCTTTGGGTCTTGCTGTTGTTGTTCCGGCTTAGGTTCAGCCGGAACTTTCGCCTCAAAACGACTTGGTTTTAACGGTGAAATGACCATAAAGATAATCAATAACACCAAAAGAACGTCAATCAGCGGCGTAACATTTATACTCGGTGTAGCTCCTCCTGAAGAGCTGGCTGTGGACATTGCCATAAATTTTTACTCCCTATTTTCTGAAAAACAAAATGTTATTTTTCAGACGCTTAATTTTGTTTAGCATCGCCTTTTTTCTTGTCGGCGACCAAACCAATTTTATCAATATCCTGTTTGCGAATAGTGTCAATTGCTTCAACTACTTTTCCGTAGTCAACTTCGACACCGCTTTTGATATAAACAATTCGCTTATCGGGAGTTTTATTTTCCATCAATTTCTTAATTTTGTCTCCCAACTCGGTCAAAGGATATTGATCTTTCCCGATATAAAAGCTGCTGTTGTCTGGAATAGCAACAATTACTGATGTGTCCTTCGCAATATCCGGGTCTTCTTCAGGACTGATCATATTTTTCGGAAGATTAACGGATACTCCCTGTTGAAGCAGCGGCGTAACAATCATAAAGATAATTAACAAAACCAGCATCACGTCAACCATCGGGGTTACGTTTATCTCCGAGTTATACTCATCAGACCCGCCAACTTGCATTGCCATATTAAATTTACTCCCTTTATTTAATTTATTAACCGTTTAGCTGCTTGGTGCGCTGTTTGATAAAATAATCAACCAATTCAGACGCGGAATTTTCCATTTCCACACCAAAGCTCGTAACTTTATTTGTAAAATAGTTAAACAACCAAACCGCCGGAACCGCTACCAAAATTCCAAACGCGGTTGCGACCAACGCTTCCGCAATCGAACCGCCGACCGCGCCGATACCGGCTGTTTCATTAGTTCTCAAAGCGTTAAACGCTCCGATAATTCCGACCACCGTTCCAAATAATCCCACAAATGGCGCAGTTGAGCCAACGGTCGCCAAACCGGACAGCCCGCGCTTTAATTCGGCGGTTTTAACCGCAATCGCGCGCTGCAAAGCGCGTTTTGAGGCTTCCATCTCTTCGCCGGAAATATCTGCATTGCCCTGATGCGCCGCAAATTCTTTCAAACCTGACGAAACAACCATTGCCAAATGCGAATCTTTGTGTTTATCACTGATGTTAATTGCTTCGTCAATATTGCTGTTCTTTAAAGCCTGCGCGACTTTCGGCGCGTACTGGCGCGATTGTTGTTTAGCTTTGTTGTAAGTTAAATACCGTTCGATTCCAACAGCGATCATATAAACGGACATAAGCAAGAGCGTTCCGATAACAAACCAACCGGGAATTGTTAAACTCTGAGCAATTTCATATATACCGAATGAAGGTGCTGCTTCGTTTGCGAATAAAAAGAACAAGCCCAGAACCTTTGTTGCTAACAGGCTACCTAAAAAAGTCATGATTTTTCCTCCAAAGAAATCAAAATTTAATTTATTATTGCAGATTTTGTTTAGGAGAAATGATTCCGCATTTCTCCTAAATAGTCAAGCGATATTATTGAGTAAAGTTATAAACAATTACTCCCGTAACTTTGACAGGCTGACCTGAAAGTTGAGTGGGCGAGAATTTAGATGCCCGTGCCGCACTCACAGCTACCGCCCGCAGCAAAGGATGCCCGCTGACCGCGCTCGCCGAAATAACATTTCCTTCTTCGTCAATAGTTACTTGAACTTTAACCTCACCGCTGGCGCGAACCGCCTTTGCAGCAGCCGGATACGGGGGCTGCACCAAATTTCTGGCTTTGCCGTTGATAACGCCTCCCGAAATAGTTTTCGGCACAGGTTTTGGTGTCGGTTTTGGTGCCGGCGGCGGCGGCGGCGGCGGCGGCGCTTCGTTTCCTCCGCCGCTACTGCCGGTAGGATCTGTTCCGTTACCGCCCAATCCTTTACCGCTTGTATCAACCGGACCTCTGTAGGATGCCGGCGGCGCATTCTCTGCGCTGTAATTTGTTTTACCGACAACCGTGTATTTATTCGGGTCGCGCGGCGGAATTGTTTGCTTCTGGGTGCTTACTTTATCCGGCGGCTCAACAGGAGATTCATCCGCTCTTTGAATAATTTCCGTGCGAGTATCAACATCCGGCGCATTGGTTTTTACTTTTTCCGGCTGAGGTTTTTCCGGCTCAGGCGGCGGCGGCGCTTCTTCGGCAATTTGAACTGGCGCGACCAAAGTTGAAAGCTCCAAATCTCCGGCTCCAAGCCCGTAATCCAAAGCAAATAAACTATAAATCCATCCGCTCAATAGAACCACCGTCAGAACAACAAATGTGGTCAGCAAAAAACCGCCTCTTCTGGTATTCTCTTTTGAACTATTTCTTGATTCAACTAATTGATCTAACATTTTATTTTCCTCCCTATTTTCCGGTGCCAGCTTTAAAGTCAAGGGTTACAAACTCTTATTATTGCCTGCGACGTTAAGAATAAAATCCAACTTGATCGTTATAAAATATTTACGACGATTTTCACTTAAATACAAATTCAACTTTTAATTTTATAAATGCGGGGTCTGTCGAAATTTTGCCGGTCTTACAAACAAAATTCTACAGCTGTAACCGCCTCTATTCCATATAAAAGAAAAAAAGCAGAAAAGAAATATTTAATTGACCAGCAACGTCTTGAAGTCTAGTTTGTTATTTCTAAAAAGTCAAGAAAAGTTGTTTCAATTTCAATAAATCTTATAAATTTTATTTAGGTGTGTAATTTTGTCAACCTAACTTAAGAATCAATAGAACTGAATTTTTATCAAAAAACCGGAAATACTCTATCTGGCAATCGGTCTTCGGGTAACTGAACGGCGCGAAGCGGAAGCTAATTGATCTATTTTTTTACCTTCCGTCTGCTTCATTTTAGCCGCGCCAAGTTTATCCTGCCACCAGATAGCAATCGGACTGGCAATGGCGACGGTTGAATACGTTCCCAGAATTATGCCGACCAGCAATGCTAGGGAAAAACTTCTCAAAACCTCTCCGCCGAAAAGGACGAGTGCCAACACGGACAAAAGCACCAAGCCGGCGGTAATAACTGTCCGCGAAAGAGTTTGGTTGATTGAGTCGTTAGTAATTTTGAAAAGAGAATCCGTCCGGTTGAGCGGCAAATTTTCACGAATTCGGTCAAAAATAACGATTGAATCGTTGACCGAGAAGCCGACAATGGTCAAAATCGCCGCAATTACGGTCAGATTTATTTCCCACTGAAATATCGAAAAGAACGCCAAAACCATTATCACATCGTGGAAAACCGCAATAACGGCACCCGCCGCATACGTCCAGTCATAGCGAAAAGCGATGAAAAGCAAAATTCCGACTAAACCTAACAGAGTAGCGGCGACGGCTTGGTTTCTAAGCTGCGAACCGGCAATTGCGCCGACTGAATCCGTTCCGATAATTTTGTAAGCGGCATCCGGCGTTTCAGCCAGCGTTTGATCGCCCTCCGCTTCTTTGCCGAAAGTATCGAGAGCTGTCTTTACCGTTTGCCGACCTTGCTGCACCTGCGCGGTTTTATCGCCTTCATTTACCGTCGTATCTGTCGGAGCCGACACGGTTCCCGCATTTTCAATCAGCGGAATTTTAATCAGAACTTCGTCCGGTTTGTCGGTTGAAGACTGAATGACCGGATCACCGACTCCGGTATTATTTAACGCGGCGCGAATTTCGTCGTCAGACGGTTTTTGCCTGAATTTCGCGGTAACGACAGTTCCGCCTTTGAAATCTACTCCGAGATTAAAAGCGTCCGTGCCGCCGGGTGTGTATTGACGACCGATTGCCGAAGCTAATCCCGACAACATAATAAAAATTGAAAAGGCGATAAATATCTGCCGTTTTCCGAGCCAGTCAATATGGATATTTTGAAATAAATTAAACATTTTTTGTTAGTGGTCGGTGGTCGGTGGTCGGTGGTCGGTTTCGGAAAGTTTTTAAACTGACCGCCGACCACTGTTCACTAACCACTGCATCAAATACTGAGTTTCTGCATATTCGGGTTTCGATTCAAAAGCCATTTGAAAATGGTGCGCGATACGAAAACCGCCGTGAACAAATTTATCAACAATCCGAGAATCAACGTCACGGCAAATCCTTTGATCGGACCCGAACCATAAAGATAAAGGATAATTGATGAAAGAATTGTCGTAATGTGCGTGTCAATAATCGTTACGAACGCGCGGTCGAAACCGATGTTGATAGATTCGGGAACCGAAAAACCGAGCCGCAATTCTTCGCGGATGCGTTCAAATATCAGCACGTTTGAATCAACCGCCATCCCGATTCCCAGAATCAAACCGGCAATTCCGGGCAAGGTCAGCGTCGAACCTAAAACGACGAGTGCCGCCATTGTCAAGAGCATATTCAAAACCAGAGCGACTACGGCATTTACGCCGGAGCCGCGATAGTAGAACAGCATAAACAAAATTACCAAAGCCAACCCGCCGAGCGAGGCTTCGACACCGGCTCTGATAGAATCCGCGCCTAAACTCGGTCCGACCGTGCGTTCTTCCTGATATTCGATTTCCGCCGGCAGCGCGCCGGATTTTAATGTCAACGCCAAATCATCGGCAGTTTGTTTGGAAAAACGCCCCGAAATCTCACCCGAATCAAAAATTTGCGATTTGATGTAAGCTGCGGATTTGACTTCGTTGTTTAAGACAACCGCCATATAATTGCCGATGTTCTGACCCGTCCATTCACCAAATTTTTGCGCTCCGCTCGGTTTAAATGAAAACGAAATTTGATAATCGCCGCCACCTCTGCCCTGCAAAGCCGCGGCATCGCGCAATTCGCTTCCGTCAACAACCGCCGGAGTTTCGACAACTACAAACTGCTTCGGTTTATCTTGTGGATTTGGCTGATTGACGGCTGATTCATCACGGTCGGCGTAAACTAAAACCCGACGATTCGGCGCGCCGGCGGTTGCCTGTTTTGCCGCATCTTCGGTCGGATATGTCTGAACAGGCGCAGGACTCGGCGGACTGACAATTTTCATCAGTTCAAGCTGCGAAGTTTCCCCGACCAGTTTTTTAACGCGCTCAGGATTTTCGACACCCGGCATTTGCAGTAGAATTTGTCCCGAATCCGCTTTTCCCTGTCTCTGCAAAGTCGGTTCTTTAACGCCGAAAGCGTTGATGCGGCTTTCAATAATTTTTAACGCCTGATC
Organism: Pyrinomonadaceae bacterium; assembly: GCA_965218105.1. Lineage (GTDB taxonomy): Bacteria > Acidobacteriota > Blastocatellia > Pyrinomonadales > Pyrinomonadaceae. The sequence continues at coordinate 4,019,909 of OZ244585.1, read as the reverse complement.
GGTGGCTTGCTCTTTTAATCTGGACTGAGCTTGCAGCGGCAAATTCCAGATAATATTGTTTCCGCTGGTGCTTTGCGTCCAAAGATTCGGATCAAAACGGACTTTTTTACTTACCGCGTCAATAATTTCCTGTGATTTTGACGGATCGTTCGTCGTCAGCGTTACTTGATAAGTGTTATTCTCGGCGACGGCGGACGCTTCGCTGACGGGCAGCTGTGCGTCCTGCGCGGCTTTCAAGGCGGCATCTTTACTGTCTTGAGTCAATTTGCTCAAATATTCTTCCGTTTTGACGCGCATCACCAGATGCGAACCGCCCTTTAAATCCAATCCGAGATTGATATTTCGAGCGAGATTTTGCTTGATGCCCGACCAGGTAAAATCTTGTGCCGAAATTGAACCGCGCGGTCCGAAAACGAGATAAATTCCAACTACGGTAATGGCGGCAATAATTGCCGTTCTAATCAATAAACTACTATTTTTCATTGTTTTTTGGCTGTTTCCGGCTGTCGTTTGCAGGTTTTCATTTTAATTTAACCGTTGAAAACCGACAACCGACCGCTGACGACTACTTCTCTGTTTCAGGTCTTGTGCCGATGACTGCGGTTTTCGCAATTTCGATAAACGATTTGTCCGCACTCTGAATTATAAAACTTGTATCTCTGACTTCTTTGATTCTGCCGATCACGCCGCCGTTGGTTACAACTTCATCATTAATTTTCAATTCGGCAATCATCGTTTTCAATTCCTGCTGTTGTTTTTTCTGCGGCATTATGACCAGAAAATAAAAAATTCCGAAGATGAAAACAAATGGCAAAAACGTCCAAATCAGACTTCCGCCGCCTTGAAAAAATAAGAAAATTATATTCATTGTTTGTAATGCAGACTGAAAAACAGCAATTATGACAAAGTAATGTCAAATTATCAAAGCAAGTCGGCTTATTTGCTTAATTGTTCGACAAAATCTTTATATTTTTTGCTTTTCAAACCCTTTTGTAAATCGGCAGAAACCTTTTGCAAATCATCGTTGAGCAGTGCTTCGACATTCAATCTCAAGCCCGGAAAAACATCGCTTTCGATAATTCCTCCTTTGTCAGCCGTGAATTTTTTATATTTTCCATTTTCCAACCCGAACCAATCAATTTGGTTGTCCAAAACCCGCCAGACAATATATTCCTGCACACCTTTTTGTTCGTATAATTCGAGTTTGTCGTGCAAATCGTAAGAAGAACTGCTCGAAGCTATTTCAACTACAAGTTCGGGTGAGCCTTCCAAATAATCATTTTCGTTTACCCAAGAATTTCCGTCTTTATTTTCCTCAATTCGCAAAACAGCGTCCGGCTGTGGTTCGTATTTTTCATTGGCGATATAGGTGATATTATCTAATAAATCAACACTTTCGGTTGAAAACTGATAAATTCCAAGAAAGCTCATCATTCTTCCGTGTGGTTTTCCGTGTTTTTTTACTCTAACGGGCGACGACATATAAACGACTCCTTTTATCAGCTCGGCTTTAACATCTTCGGGCATCGCTTCGTAACGCCTGTGAAATTCTTTCTGAGTCAAACGGTCGCCGTTTTCCAGCGGCGGGACGGCTGTTTTTTTTTGGAGTCTTCGCGGTTGTGATAAAGTCTGCGTGTCCATATTTCTTAATTATTACTCATTCGATTCAAAAAATCACGTCTGAACTCGCCGAATTTACCAAGTTTGATAGAATGTCTTACCTTTTTCATCGTGTCAAGGAAAAATGCCAAATTGTGATGCGAAATCAAAATTGCCGCCAGCATTTCGCCGGTTTGATAAAGATGCCGCAGATACGCTCTCGAATATCTTTGACAGACCGAACACGGACAGTTGAGGTCTAACGGTTCTGAATCTGCGGCAAATTTCGCGTTTCTGATGTTTAATTTTCCGCGCGAAGTAAACGCCGCGCCGGTGCGCCCGTTGCGCGTCGGCAAAACGCAGTCGAACATATCAACGCCGCGATAAACCGCTTCGACCAAATCTTCCGGCGTTCCGACACCCATCAAATAGCGCGGCGCGTCTTTCGGCATCTGCGGCGCGAGAAATTCTAAAACTTCATACATCACCGATTTTTCTTCGCCGACGCTCAAACCGCCGACAGCGTAACCGTCAAAACCGATTTCGGTCGTTTTTTCGAGACTTTCACGTCTTAAATTCAAATGTCCCGCGCCCTGAATTATTCCGAATAATGCTTGTCGTCCGCTCAGATTATCAGCTTCCGTAAATCCCGTGTCGGCTTTTTGATTTTGCAATTCATCAAACCGATTTTTTGAACGCAAAGCCCAGCGCGCCGTCATTTCCAGACTTTTGCGCGTAACTTCAATTTCTGCGTTTCCGGGCGCGCACTCGTCAAAAACCATCACGATTTCCGAACCCAATGCCGCTTGAATTTCCATCGAAACTTCGGGCGAAAGAAACATTTTCGTTCCGTCAACGTGCGAACGAAATTCCACGCCTTCTTCGGTCAGTTTTCGCAAATCGGAAAGCGAAAAAACCTGAAATCCGCCCGAATCCGTCAAAAGCGAACGATTCCACGTTGAAAATTTGTGAAGTCCGCCGAGTTCGCGGATTATTTCCACGCCCGGACGAATCCACAAATGATAAGTATTTCCAAGAATTATCCGCGCGTCGAGTTCATTTTCGAGCCATTCGTAACGCACACCTTTGACCGTTCCCTGCGTTCCGACGGGCATAAAAACAGGCGTTTCAATTTCTGAACGCCTCGTCCGCAAAATTCCGGTTCGCGCTTCGCCGTCCTGCGCGGTAATTTTCCAATCAATCGGTTTCATAAAATTAGTCCAAAGCCTGTTTCAAAAGTTTCAGTTTCAGGATTTAGACTGCGGAATTTTCCCCAAAAGTCTCCAGATTTCATCCGCGCCGACCGCCGTTTCCGAGATTATTTTGCCTTCTCCGCCGACCAAAAATGCCGAAGGAGTTCCCGTCATTCCAAATTGACTGGAGATTATTCGCCCTTTATCAAGCAAAATCGGCGAGTTTAATTCTATTGAACGATGTTGTTCCGCATCACCTTCGGAGAGCAGCAGCAAATCAGGCTCATCAATTCCTTTAGTTTCTTCCCAATCGCGCAAATCGTCCAGCATTTGATCGCAAAATCCGCAATTTGTACTCCAAAAAGCGACCAGCGTTTTTTTGCCGCTCAAATCTTCCAGCGAGAAATTTTTGTTTGAAATGTCGGGCAAAACGAAGTCCGGCAATTTCGCGCCCAGCAACGATTTATCGGAGCCATTGACGGATGAAATTATCAGCGGTTTTGACCCGTCAATTTCAGCTTTTAAATTTTCCACCAACTTGCGAATCGCTTCATCTCCGACGGCGAGCCGACCGGCAATATGTCCTTCGGTGTTTATCAAAACCGCCGTCGGTGTCCATTGCGCGCCGAAAAGTTCCGTAACTTCTTTGTCTTTTTGAATAAGAATTTGCTTCAGTGAAGTTCCGCCAAATTTATCCAGATTTTCTTTGACTTTTCCGCTGCTGACAAAGACGAAATTCAATTTGCCTTTCAATTCCGCCTGCCACGTTTCAATTTCCGGCAGTAGAGCGGCGCAGGGACTGCAATTCGGGCTGACAAATAATAACAAAACATTTTTTGAAGGCATCAAAAGCTGTTTCGACGAAATTTGTTTCCCGTTGATGTCAGGCAATTCAAAATCCGGCACGGGCGTTCCGATCATTAATCCCGATTTCGGCAGAACGACATCTTCGCGGATCGTTTCGCCGCTTTCGTTTGACGTTAATTCCAAAATTTCGATGCGCCGCATTATCTGAATTTGCTGGTCTGAAATTATCTTTAAATAATAAACTGCGGCGGCGAGCAGTCCGACCGTTGCTAAACCTAAAATGAGCGACATTCCGTTTCCTTCCGTTGAATTATTTGATGTATCTGAAAGACTTAAACCTTGATTTTGATTTCCCTGCACGATCAGAAAAAATGAAAGTATCGCAAAAATCGCGTTGCGAATCAAACTCTTTGCCGAAACAGGTTCGCTGTGGATTTGTCCGAAACAATGACAATCCGGCGCGTTTCCCTGCGCCATTTGCCAGAGCATTCCGCCGATAAAAATCAACAGCAGCAAAAATCCGCCAATCGCGCCGAACCACGCGGTTGCAGACGGCAAAAGCAAAACGGCGATAACAAGTTCCGCTATCGGCAGAGCGACGGCGAAAGATTTTGCCAAATCGTTCGGTACGCCGAAATCTTTGACGGCTTTCTCCGAACCTCCGAGGTCGAGCAGTTTCCCGACTCCGGCGAGCGCGAAAATTGCGGCGAGAAATAGTCTGATTAATAATAAAATGACTGCCATAAGTAAAATAATATTTTATTTTTTACTGTATTTTTGTCAAAAGTCCGAATTCAAACCCGATTTCTTCAATTTCGTCGCGGCTGAGAATTTCGCCTTCTTCCGCGCGTTTTTTCAGTTTGAAAATAAGAGCCGCTTCGTCGGTTTTCTGCGTAAAGTCGAGCCGCTTTTTGGAAACCGGATATTCAAGTACTTCGGACATAATTTCAGCCGTCGCCTGATGACCGATTGCCGAAATTATTTCTTTATTTTCGTCTTGATAGCTGTGAACCAACTTTTTCGCTTCATCGAAACTTAAAAGCTCAAAACGAAAAGTCCCATAATCGGTCAGAATGCTGGCGTTAAATAAAATTAAGCGTTTCATATTTAAAGTTTAGCGGATATTTGTTTCGATCAGCTATTTTTTTCTAACTTTGTGCTTCTCTTTCAAGCGAAGCGGCGTGGCGAAAAATTCAAATTCTTCGCGCAGACGATTTTCGATATATCGCAGATAAGAAAAATGCAAACCGGCTTTGCCGCCGCCCGAAGTGAAAACTATAAACATCGGCGGACGCAAACCGGCTTGCGTCATATACTGCACTTTCAGGCGAGAAACGCCGCCTTTGACCGGCGCGGGCGTTCCGCCGCCTTTCGGCTGAGTTATGTTTTCTTCAAAAAATTTATTGAGTTTCGATGTCGGAACGCGCAGATTTCTGGCTTCGTTGGCTTTGACGACGAGCGGCAGAATTTTCGGCACGCGCTGTCCGGTCAAAGCCGAAATCATAATCACCGGCGACCAGTCGAGAAATTTCATATTGCGGCGCAGTTCGCGCTCGAATTCGTAAATCGTATTCGTCTCTTTTTCTTCAAGCGCATCCCATTTATTAACCGCAATGATTACCGAACAACCCGATTCGACCGCGTAACCGGCGATATTCGCGTCCAAATTCGTCACGCCTTCAATCGCGTCAATCATCATTATGACGACATCGGCGCGTTCCAGAGCTTTTCGCGCCATTATCACGGAAAGTTTTTCCGCCATTTCGACGGTTTTGCCTTTGCGCCGAATTCCCGCCGTATCAATTAAAGTAAATTTCTGCCCGTCAACCGTCAATTCCGTGTCAATCGCGTCGCGCGTCGTTCCGGCAATCGGCGACACGATCACTCTTTCTTCGCCGAGAATTCGGTTGAGCAGCGAAGATTTGCCGACGTTCGGACGACCGATTATCGCAAGTTTTATATCTTCCTGTTTTTCTTCTTCGACTTCTTCGTCAAATTCCAGAACTTCGTAAATTTGATCCAGAAGATTGCCGACTCCGTTGCCGTTTTCGGCGGAAACAGGTTCGAGTTCAAAACCGAACAAATAAAATTCACCGGCTTCTTCTTCGATTTTTTTCGATTCGGCTTTGTTCGCCGCGATAAAAATCGGCTTGCCGATGTTTCGCAAATAAACCGAAATTTCTTCATCTAATGGCGTAACTCCGGCGCGTGAATCAACAACCCAGATAATCGCCTGCGCCTGTTCAATGGCGTGTCCGGCTTGTTTGAAAATATTCGCCGGAATAATCGCGTCGTCGTCCGGCACGATTCCGCCGGTGTCAATGAGAGAAAAATTTTTTCCGTTCCATTCGACTTCGCCGTAAATCCGGTCGCGCGTGATTCCCGGTTCATCGCCAACGATTGATTTACGCGAACCCGTCAAACGATTAAAAAGTGTTGATTTTCCGACATTCGGACGACCGATAATGGCGACTAATGGTTGATTCATTATTGTAGTTTTAATTGTTTCAGCTAATTATACAAACAGTTATTGTGGCACAAATCGTTTCCAAAGTGCTAAACTTGAAAATAAAATTTGAACGAGGGAAGAAAATATTTATGGCAAAAACATCAGATACGACAATGATTTACCGTGATTTAGGAAATACCGGCGAAAAAGTTTCGGCAATCGGTTTGGGCGGCTGGCATCTCAGTTTGAAAAGCGTCAGCGAAAAACTCGCCCGCGAAATCGTCCGCGAAGCGGTTGATCGCGGCATAACTTTTATGGACAACAGTTGGGATTATCAGGACGGCGAAAGCGAGATTCGGATGGGCAAAGCGTTAAAAGACGGCTACCGCGAAAAAGTTTTTTTGATGACGAAAATTGACGGGCGCACCAAAAAAACTGCCGCCAAACAACTTGACGAATCGTTAAAAAGATTGAAAGTTGACTGTATAGATTTGGTTCAACATCACGAAATTTTGCGGTTTGAAGACCCGAACAGAATTTTCGACGAAAAAGACGGCGCGAATCTCGCGCTGGTCGAAGCGCAAAAAGCCGGAAAAATTCGTTACATCGGTTTCACCGGACACAAAGACCCGCGCATTCATCTCTATATGCTCGAAGTCGCCAAACAATACGATTTTAAATTCGACACGGCGCAGATGCCGCTAAATGTTATGGACGCGCATTTTAGAAGTTTTTCAAAACTCGTCGTTCCCGAACTCGTCAAACAAAAAATCGGCGTTTTGGCGATGAAAACGATGGCGAACGGCATTTTGTTAAAATCAAAAACCGTCACGCCGATTGAATGTCTGCATTACGCGCTGAATCTGCCGACTTCCGTCGTTATCGCCGGAATTGACAGTATGAAAATTCTCGATCAGGCGTTCGAAGCGGTCGAAACATTCAAGCCGATGACCAAAAAAGAGGAAACGGCATTATTAGCCAAAACAAAAGAATCGTCTTCGCGCGGCGAATTTGAACCGTTCAAAACCACTTCGATTTTCGACGGCACGGCAAACAATCCCGAATGGCTCGGCGATGAACCGAAAAGAGTGCAAAATTTGATGCCGCAGTAATTTGACTGGAGCGCAGGCGGCTCGCTTGCAAGTTCGTTCGGCGCGAAGCACGAACGAACCACGCTTCACTTTCTATAAAATTTCAAGTAATCAAACGTCGTCGCCGTTCTTTGCTTCGCTCGAACGGCGGCAAGCGAGCCGCTTGCGCTCCAGTCTTTAAGTTTTATTCGTCCAACAAAATAGCCAAAAATTATGCCTTTCGTTTTCTCACGTCTTTTTTTTATTTTGCTGGCAATCGGTTTCGTGCCGCTTTCTCTGTCGTGGAACTTTCCCGCGCTGCGTTATTTTGTTTTGATTTACGATATTTTATTGCTTGCCTTTGCAGTTTTCGATTATTTCAACAGCCGCAAACTTCCCGAAGAACTATCAATTTCCCGCAAATTTTCCAAACGTTTCGCCATTGGCGATCAGACGGAAGTCAGATTATTCGTTGAAAATCGCTCGCCGAACGCTTTCAAATTTCAAATAAAAGACGAATTTCCGCCGAAAATGAAACTTTCCGAAACGCGCGAAGCGAAATTTACGGTTGAAAGTCAAAGCGTTACGGAATTTTTTTATAATTTAACGCCGCCGCGACGCGGAAAATACGAATTCGGCAAAACCGCCGTGCGTTTTCTTTCCAAATTTCGCCTCGTTTGGTGTCAAACCGATTTGGGCGAAGCGCAGATCGTCAAAGTTTATCCGAATATGCGCCGCGCCAGAGAAATGGAACTTAAAGCACTCGGAGCGCATTCGATGACGGCGGTTCAGCGCAAAGCGATTTTGCGCGGCGAAGGACGAGATTTTGAATCAATGCGCGATTATGTGCGCGGCGACGAATTGCGTCATATTTCTTGGACGGCGACGGCGCGGCGCGGCAAATTAACGACGCGCCAATATCAAATCGAACGCGATCAAACGATTATCATCGCGCTCGACGCGGGACGTTTGATGACCGGCAGAATCGGCGATGAAACAAAGTTCGACACGGCGATTCACGCTTCGCTCGCGCTGATGTCGGCGGCGATGCGCGGCGGCGACAACTGCGGTTTGCTGGTTTTCGGACGAAACATCAAAAAATTTCTCCCGCCGAAAAAAGGAATCGCGCACATTGACGGAGTTCTGGAAGCACTTCACGATCTCGAACCGGAACTCATCGAACCTTCTTATTCACGCGCTTTTCAATACATTTCGGCGAACGCGAAAAAACGTTCGTTCGTCGTTATTTTGACTGATTTGGTTGATAAAGAAAGCTCAAAAGAATTGATAAATTCGCTCAAACTTCTGCGACCGCGACATTTGCCGCTTGTCGTCACCATCGGCGACCGCGATTTGAATGAAACTGTCAGTGAAATTCCGAAAGAATTAAAAGACGTTTTCACCCAATCGGCGGCGGAAGAAGTAATTCACCAGCGCGAATCAGCGTTGAGAATCGTCGAAACAATCGGCGGCTTGGCTTTGGACGTGACGACAAATTCGCTCGCGCCGAAACTTCTCGAAACTTATTTGCGGGTTAAAGAACGCGGATTATTGTAAATCAATGCCAAAAAAATGAGTTATATTTTTCCTATTTTTTTACTTATATTCGTTGTTTTAGCTATTATTTACATATTTTACGATATAGTCGGTAAGAATTATCTAATTCCTTTTATAAGTGAAAAATTATCTTCCCTTTTTGCAAAAAAATCGCCGGTTGTTGAGAATAATTATCGAAATAAAGAAATAATGAAAGTTTTGCTCGGACTCGACGATGAGAAACTTGACGAACTTTTAGAACTTTATAGACAGGAATTCGGAAAAAGCGCGGCGAGATATGCGCGTAAAACTTATCGAAAATGGGAATCGGGCAAAGTTAAACCGATTACGCAGACGTTTGAAAGATTTCTCGTTCATCTGCCGAAAGTTATGGATTTCGATTTAAAGTGCGAAGTTTTGCGGCATTTGATGGAAGAATATTGCGCGAAAGATAATTATGATTTGACGATTTACACGGATGATTGGGAGAAAACCTTAGAACCGCTCGTTCAAAAATTGATTAACAAACCTTATAATGCAAATCTTCCGAAACAGATTGAAGATAAATTAACTTGGCTGGCACACGATGATATGCAAATCGCCGAAGATATTTTGAAAAAATCGCAAGTAGAACAAGGAAAAATCGCCATTTTGATGCTTCGTCAAGAATTCGCCAATATTGAAAATTTGCTCGAAAACACAAACGGCAGAAGCAAGGTTACACATAAATTGAAATTTCCATATGGAACGATTAACCTTGAAATTAAAAGGAGATAAACAATAATGGATGATGAAAAAAATGAAATTGTCACGAAAAAGCAATCGCTTTTTTATCTAACGCCCGATGATATTGTTGATAACGCTTTGCAGAATCTGGACGAAAAACAGGTGAGAGAAGTTACGCAGAAAGCCGCCGACGAAGTTGTCAAAATCGCGGTTGAAAAACGCCGCGCGGAATATCGCAATAATGCCGCCCGTGAAGAGATGCAAAATGTTGTTGGTAATGCAAACATCTTAGACAGAACAGTTAGCGAATATAAAATCAACAGCACTTTTGAAACCGCTTCGGGAACTACAAGTGTGGAAATTCAAAATTCCAAATCAAAAAACCAAGTTCTGCTTGTTGTCGCCATCTTTGGTTTTTTGATTGTCATTGCAATTCTGGCGTTTTTGTTTTTTGGTAAATAAAAGTTTCAAATAAACCGACTTTGTTTGAAACTTCTTACGACTTTTGAATGAAGGACAAAATTTCATTGTGGCTCAAAACAGGCTTTAATTCATTAAACGGAACAATTACAGTAAAATTTCCCGCCGCGTAAGCCGCGACCTGATACGGGTCGAAAGTGAACATCAAACCCTTTTTCGTGATGTTCCAACTTTTGTAATTCTCCGGTTTTGCGCCTGCGCCTTGTTTTATCCATTCGTCGTCGGACATTTCGCCCGTCATTTTTTTTAGTTCGGCAATCGAATAATCGGAAATGACTTTCAGATAATTCGATTTCGGTTGAAATAAATCGGCGAGTTTCAATTCTTTTCCGTTTTGAACGTCGAAATTAAACGTCGAAGTCGCATAATTCGGATGCGCGCCGCCCGCAAATTCCGAATCGCCGAACTGCAAACTTACAATTTTGTCATTCGCCATTTCCACACTGTAACTGATGTCAATATAGTTGTTAATACCTTTCGGCAGATATTTTAAATCTTCCGCCGTCTGCGCCGTCATCGTTTTTTTGAATTCGGCGAGCGATTTCATAACCTGCGCTTTGACGAGTTGATTGAATTTTGCCGCGATTGCCGGATCAACGCCGGAAATTTCAGGATATTCCGCCGACATTTCAAAGCGTTTCGGTTTGTTTGTTTCGGAAAATGTTTTCGTGATTAATTTCGCGCCGTTCGTAAAATCAATCATCTGCTCCTCTGCCAAAAATCCAATCGCTTCGGCAGACTTCGGCTTTTTCCAATCGCCTTCGAGACGAACGCCGTTGCTGTTCGCGCCGTCTTTCCAAATTCCCGTAAATTCGCCGGTTTTCGTTCCGTTTTGGTCGGTTTCGGTCAGTTTGAAATTGCCGTTTTTATCAATCGCGCCGTCAAGCGTCAAATCAGTATTGTATTTTGTGTAAAAATATTTGCCCGAAAGTTTGTCGCCGTTTCGCGTCAAAGTCATCTGAACGCGCTTGCCGTTGAGAAATCCGCGAAAAATTTTCGTTTCGGTTTGCGCTTGAACCTGAATTATAAATGCCGAGAAAATAAGGCTGATAATAAAAATTTTGAGTTTCATTATTTATAGATGCTTTCTTCGATTATTTTTTGCTCAATTTTCTCCGCAGTAAATCAAGCGCGAATTGACTCGAACACCAGCGAATTAAAAAACGGTCGCCGGGAAGAGTGATTTTTATTGATTTAACTTCGTTTTCATCGGCGAATCCGACGAAAACCGTGCCGACCGGTTTTTCTTCCGTTCCGCCGCTCGGTCCGGCGATTCCGGTGACGGAAACAGCGTAATCGGTTTCGGCTTTTTCGCGCATTCCTGTTGCCATCGCTTCGCAGACTTCCGCGCTGACCGCGCCGTGTTTTTCAATTAAATCGGGCGCGACATTGAGAGTTTTGATTTTCGATTCGTTGGAATAAGTGATTGCGCCTTCGATAAAATAAGCCGAAGACCCGGCGACATCGGTCAATCTTTCGCCGATTAAACCGCCCGTACAGCTTTCCGCGACAGCGACGGTTTTATGTTGTTCGGTTAAAAGTTTTCCGACGACTTTTTCCATTTTTTCGCCGTTCGTCGAAAAGACTGCAACTCCAAGTTTTTCAATAATTTTCGCCGCCAATTCTTCATTCAAAGAGTCGGCTTCGGCTTCCGTTCGACATTGCGCCGTCAGATGAATTTCGAGTTCGCTTTTGTTAAAAAGCGTCGAAGTTTGCGGATTTTTATACTGCGTGTAAATCGGCGCGATCAATTCGTCAGCCGCCGATTCGCCCATTCCGGTGACGCGCAGAACTTTGCGTTTGACGAAAATCTCGCCGGCTTTTTCGCGCAGTTTCGGCAAAACGTGATTTTCAAACATCGGTTTCAATTCGCGCGGCGGACCGGGCAAAATGACAAAAACTTTGTCTTCGATTTCGACCGACATTCCAACCGCCGAACCGTTCGGATTCGGCAAAACTTTCGCGCCTTCAATAATATAAGCCTGTCGTTTGTTTATTTCGGGCATTTCCCGCGACCAGCGACGAAATCTTTCTATTAAATCGTCAACTAAGTCTTGTCGAAAAATGAGTTCGCGCCCGACGGCGCGGGCGGAAACTTTTCGCGTTATGTCATCTTCGGTCGGACCTAATCCGCCGGTTGAAATTACAATATCCGAACGCCTGAGCGCGTCTTTAATCGTTTCTTCAAGCCGCGCTTCATCATCGCCGACGATGGTTTTGAGCTTTACTTCAATCCCGATTTCGTTGAGCTTTTCGGTCAGCCAAAGACTGTTTGTATCTGATTTTGCAGGAGTTAAAAGTTCCGAACCGATGGCGATAATTTCAGCAGAAAGCATATTTTTAATGGATAATTGATAACGGATAATGAATAATGGAAATCTCAAATTTTATTATCCACTATCAATTATCCATTATCCATTACTTACGGTCATAAATGTCGTGGAGAACTTCTGAAATCGGCTTTCGATTGGCAAATAGCTCGTCTTTCGATTTTTTTCGTCTTTCCCTGCCGTCACTTTTATTTTCGGCATTTTGATCGGTCGAATTGTGGGAATCCATAAACGATTTGATGTTTGGAAAGACTTGTTCCGCCGGTTCGTCAGAATTATTTTGCAAAGTAACGCTGTTGCCGTTTTGCTCGGCAATTTCCTTTTGCTTTTTCTGTTCGAGCGCGGCTTGCTGTTTTTTCCGGTTGAGTTCTTTCAATTCGACGCGGCTGTTTTCGAGCAGAAACTTGCCGCGATTACGCCGCGCCCGTTCGAGCGCGCGAATGGCGGCGGAGGTTTTTGGAGCTTCAGCGGGTTCGCTCTCGATTTTCCGCAAAACTCTGACGTAACTTCTCAGTTCAGGTGTCGGATAAATATAGGTTGATTCGACGGCGTTTTCATTTTCAATGATATAAGAAAGGTGATTGACGGCAGATTTATGATCGCCGATCTTGTTATACAACGCGCCGAGCGTAAAATAAACGAGCGGCGGCGCACCGTTGACCATTTGCAGAATCCGTTCGCCGCGTCCGATGACATCGTGAACTTCAAAGCCAAACCAATTTCGCTCGTCGTCGCGCAAAACCTCGTTCGCCGACAAGTAAAACTCGAAGATTTCACGAGTGTCATTGCGGGAAGGCTGTGAAAAGGTTTTCCACAAAAAATATGCAAATATGCCGAAGAAAAATATTACAAACATTGGAAATCCAGCCACCAAAAGCATTGTTGCAATCAAACCGAAAGCCAACACGTACTGCGTATTTTCTTTCATCGAATCAGGAACTTTTTTTTGAAGTTTATCGCTCACCTGTTTATTTCGAGCGTGGAAATATCCATCCGCAAATCATTTTAGAGGTCTTATTTTATTATTTTCCCTTAATAAAAAATAAAAACTTCGTTGGGGTTTTTATTACAGCCCGTTCCGCCAAACAAATTTTATTTTCAAACCGCTTCTTCAACTACATCAGGTTCATCGGATTCTTTAACCGAAGACTTTTTCGCGGCTGTTTTTTTGGCTGTTTTCTTTTTACTTTCATTTTTTTCCGCCGACGCGCCATTTTCTTTTTCTTTATGTTCTTCCGGGCGTTTGGCGTTTCTGTCTTCGTTTTCGAGTTTCATACCGAATTCCGCCATTACATCCATAACTTTGCCGGCGATCAAATAAGGCGAATTTAATATAAATGAAAACGTATCGCTCAACGCGATAAATTCGAGTTCGACCAGCGACGAAATTTTTTTCTCCAACGGCAATTCTTCAAATTCTTTGCGAAATTCGCTGATTTTTTCTTCTTCCGTTTCAGGTTTATTTTCTTCGTTTTTCTGAGTAATCATAACTGTAATTTCTCCTGCTTTCTCAAGTTTCGTCTGACACGAAAGTCGTTCTCCGTCTTTAATTCTCTGTTCGCCCAACTGCGTATTTTCCGCCGCTGTCGGTGCTGACAAAAGTTCTGTTCCGCGCGTAATTTTCAAAGCGCACGAATCGCATTCGCCTCGCCGCCCGCATTCGTCCTGAACTTCGATGCCCAAACGCCGCGCCGCGTCGAATAAATAACTGCCGACGGCAACCAAACCGCTTCTGTTTTCTTCACCTTCAAATTTAAGTTCAACTTGTTCCATAAAATTTTATAAACCGGGAGCGCGGACGGCTCGTCCGCCAACGTCAGCGAAGCGAGGCGTTGCAACGCCCACCATCAATGACGCAACTTTAATGCACAGGCTTTCTCGCGCTTCTGCGCTCGAACGCGAAGCGCGGCGGACGAGGGTCGGTTCCGCGCTCCGTTAATAGCCGACAACCGATTTTACACGAATGCGCGGCTGCGCGCCCGAAGCCGCCGTTTCCGAATCTTTTTTCTGACAATCTTCGCATAAACCTAAAATTCTCAACGAGTGATGCGTCAGTCTGAAACCGAATTTCGCCGCCATTTGATCCTGCAAAGCCTCGATTTCCGGCGAAAAAAATTCAACCACTTTGCCGCATTCGGTGCAAATTATATGATCGTGATGCTCGTGGTCGTAATGATGTTCATAATAAGTTTTACCGTCGCCGAACCGAACTTCACGCGCCAAACCCGCATCCGTCAGCAATTTCAAAGTGCGATAAACAGTCGTGTGTCCGATGCTCGCGTCTTCTTTTTGGATGAGCCAATATAAATCTTCGCTCGACAGATGTTCTTCGGTTTTTAAGAAAATATCCAAAATCAAATCTCTCTGCGCGGTGCGCCGCAAGCCGGTTTTTTGAATATGTTCTAAAAAAATCTGCTTTTCCTTTTGAAATTCATTTTTCTCGCCAGCCATATCTAAGAATATACAAATTTTTCGCCCGTTTTGTATATCTTCATATTATCATTTGAGATTCTTTTTCGCCAACGAAAGTTTCTCGCGCATTATTTCGAGTTTCCCGGCATCCGCGCCCTGCACTTGTGCTAGATGCAGTGAGCGATTGCCAAGTTGCAGATAGACTTGCAACGCCTCGTCCGAAACATTTTCCCGCAAAATTTCCAGATGTTTTTCCAGAGTTTCGACATCAGCCCGCGCAAAAGTTCCGGTCAAAGCCGCCGCCGTCGTCTGAATTGTGAGATTTTCAATTGTGCTTTTTATCAGCGGCAGTAAAATATTTCGGGCGTTTTTTTCTTCCAATCCGCATTTCGACAGCATTTCAATCGCCGCGTCAATCAGCGCGACCAGATGACCGCACGCCGTCACCGCCGAAGCGTGATACAGCGTTTTATATTTTGTTTCGATTGAAAAAGGTTTCCCTTTTAGATTTTCAACAATTTTTTCGGCAACTTCAACCGCCTCTAAATCGCCTTCGACGCAGAAATAAGCATTTTCAAAACGATTCGCTCCCAAAACCGCGTCGCTGATCGAAACCAGCGGATGAATCGAGCCGATTTTGCAGCCGATTTTTTTCAAATCCTGCAAAATTTCCGACGAAAGCGCGCCGCTCGTGTGAAAAACGAAAGGTTTATTTTGTAAAGTCCGCGCCAAATTGCGAACGACATTCGAGATTTCAGAATCCTGCGTTGTGATTAAAATTACGTCGGACGTTAATTCTTTTAAATTTTCAGACAGTAAAATCTTCGGCTTTGCCTGAATAATTCCGCTGATTTTCTCAAAATCTTCTTTTTTTCGCGTTACTAAATTTTTAATTTCACAACCGTTTTTCGCCAGAGCTATCGCCAAAGCTCCGCCGAGTCTGCCGATTCCGATAATTGAAATTTTCATAAATTGGAGGGCGGACGGCTCGTCCGCCCTCGAGCGCGGAGCGCGAGAAACTCTCTCGCTGCTATCAAGTTGCATATTCAGCGGTAAACAAAGCCTCGCTTTGCTCACGTTGGCGGACGAGCCGTCCGCGCTCCGACTCGAAAACTTTTCGTAGAATTATCAATTCGTTATTATTAAAAAACCGGAAATTTGCGTTTCCTTCCAAAATTTTGATTAAATGCAGCGACGCTTCGGCAAATTCATTATCTCTGTTTTGGGCTGAAAATTGTTCAATCAGCGGCACTAAAGTTTCCGACAAAGAGCGCAGAGAATTTCGGTAAGATTCCCGACCTTCATCAATAATTTCCTGCAAAGTCAACGGCAGTTTTTCCCAACTGCGAAATCTTGAAAGATTAAACGAACACGCGCAAAACGGATGTGTTTTGAGCATTTCCCGCACGTCGAAACGACAATCAAGCTCTTTGAATTGGCGGCAGATTTTCTGCGCTTTTTTCCAATAATCGGGATGAGCAACCGGCAGACGCGCCAGATTTTCAAATTCCCACCACTCGTCGCTTCGCAAAATCTCGTCAAACCGTTCCTGCAAATGGTGCGATTTCATAATCGTATCGTGTTTGATGGAAAAATGTTCGGCATATCGCGCGTGAAACGTCTGCCACAAGTTTTCCGTTTCCCGGTTCAGAGTTTCGCTCGGATTAATATAGCTTTCATCAATAATTTTCAGAAGTTTATCACGAAAATACTCGATTTTTTCATCCTGCGTCGTTTCGCAAATCGCCAGATAAGTCCAGATTTTCTCGCGCTTTGCCGCGCCGTTTATAAAATCTTCGAGAACTATCAGATTTTTCGCCGAACTGAAAAATTCTTGTTCCGAATCCGAAAACGCGTCGGCGATCCGGTGCAAACCTTCTTCGAGCGAAATTGATTCTTCCAAAATCGCTTTGACCGTCGCGGCGGTTACGCCGAAAGTTTTTTCGGCGTGTATCGAAAGCCGCCAGATTTTTGTATTCAAAATCTCGCCGGACAATTCGTCAAACCGTTCCAAAACCCGCGCCGTTTGCCAATCCATCAGCCAGCTTTTAAATAAATTTGTTACTTCAAAGACATCTTCCGGCGCGTCAATCGAGCGAAAACCGTCAGAACCGGTCAAAATTTTTGCCCATTCGGTCAATCTTTCCCTGCCGTATAAAACGCTCGAAGGTTTGGCAACGCCTTCGATGTCGTCCCAGATTATCGTCAAATCCAGCGAACGGCGATTGATGCGGTCGCCTTTATTCGTAATGAATTCAATCTGACGCTGCGCGACGAGCGCGGTCAAAATTAAATGCTGCGCTTCACGCGGCAAACCGTGCGGCGATTGTTTGAGCTGTTTGTAAATCGTGTGCAGCGAAACGGGTTTTTCCCGATTGACGATTACCAAAGACAAAATTTCTTCGGCTAACGGCAGTTTTACGAGATTTTCTTCGGATTCGACGACCCAAAAATCTTCGCGTTTTTTGACCAGTCCGAGCGGCGCGGCGTAAATTCCCGCCAATTGCTGAACTTCAGCCAAAGAATGCCGCGCGCCGCTGAAAAAATCTTTTATTAAGGCGGTAACTTCCGCCATTCCAAGCGTTTCCGAAAAATACGGATGGTTCGGATAACGCACCTCAAAAAGAGGTTCGAGCATCACGGAAAACATTTCCGTTACAGTTTGAGAAGTTTTCGCCGCGTCCGAAAACTTATAATCGAAGCCGTCAATGACGAGTTTTGCGTCTTCCAAAAAAATTCGATGCCAGATTTTCTCCACCGAAAGAATATGCGCGTGTCCGGCGGCGCGAATTTGTTCGCCGTATTGTTCGCGCAAACTCGTATCGGTCAACAATATATGGTAACGAAAAATCGTTTCGGCTTCCTCTTTTCTGAGCGGCGCGGGCTGCCAATAAACTTTTGGAATTTCGCCCGAACCATCACTATTTACGAGCGGACTGCCGATAATTACTTCCCAATCCACAAATTCCGAATTTCCCGGCAACTGTTGTAAATGCCTGTTTCGGTTTTCCAGATTCCAGAATAAACGCCCGCGCCGCAAACCGCCGCGCCACGTTATTTGATAATCCGTCCAATCGGCGTGCGGAGAATCTTTTTCTTCCGCCGGCATCCAATCGGAAAACCGTTCACGCGCCACACGCCGGAAGATTTTAGGAATAACTGCCGGCGACACCGTTTTAACGGCTTCATTCAGCGCGATATTGAGATTGTCTTTATCGCTGATTTTCAAACTATATCTGATTTGTCTGCCTTCCTCGACGGTTTGCAGAACGCCGTCGGGAAAAGCGGAAACAAATTTTTCCAGTAAATCTTCGACAACTCCGGCGGAACTTGCCGGATCATTTTCGTCATAAATCAGCAGTGCCGCGCTTATTTCTCCGGCAGTCGTGCCGTCGCCTTTGAGCGACAGCAGAAACAGACCTTTCAGCACGAGTTTCGCTTGAAGTCGCTGCATCACGGATATTTGTCCGACGACTTCGGCGTTGAGTCTGTCGTAGGCTGCGAAAGCGTCCTGCAAATCCGCGACTTTGCGAAGCGTGTTTTCAACGCTGTCGAAAACTTCGTCCAGAGCGATCAAAGAATTTGCCGGACGACCGAGAATTTTGCCGCCCGCTTCCGCCGCAAAACCGAGCAGCGCGAATTCCGGCACATACAGCCGAACAAACGGCGCGATTTCCAAAATCGCCGGATGCAGCGGATAAAGCGAATTAAAACGCTGTTCGCTCCAACGGAAATTCGGCAGAATTTCTCTGAAATTTACGTAAATGTCGTGCAAAATCGGTGTCGTTTGCCGATGTTTCGGAAAG
Organism: Pyrinomonadaceae bacterium; assembly: GCA_965218105.1. Taxonomy (GTDB): domain Bacteria; phylum Acidobacteriota; class Blastocatellia; order Pyrinomonadales; family Pyrinomonadaceae. The sequence goes on along the minus strand of OZ244585.1, from coordinate 4,001,501 downwards.
ATGTGCGAATCAACAATGCGGTAAAGGTGTTCTTGGTCTAAATAATCTATCGAAAAATTTTGGGCAATCGCCGCATTTATTCCGTCCGCGCCGGCAATATCGTCATCGAGCGCGACCGCCACAAACATATTTAAAGTTTTGGCAATTTGAGCGATTTCGCCGAGCAGAACGCCGTCGTCACGCGCCACCCGCGAAGAGCGTTCAAAAGCCGTATCAATACTTAAAACAAAGGGCAAATCTCCGGTTCTTTCGACGGCAAAATTCAATAACTGAGCCGGCGAATCGCTCAACTGCGCCGCATCAACCGCAAATGCTTTGGCGACGGCGAATTTTAACTCGTCAAACAACGTCGCGTGTGTTCCGCGTCTGACATACGCCACGATATATTTGGTTCGTTTGAGTCTCTGCGCGCTAGCCGCGACGTGCGAGTCGGCAATTCGAGAGCGCAGTTCGGCGTGCGAAACAATCGCGCCGATGGTCGCCAGAAAATGACTTTTGCCAACGCCGCGATAACCTGCCAGCGCGAACGCCGCGCCGTTTTGTTCCTGCACGGCGGCGATTCTGTCGAGCCATTTCGACATTAACTCCGACGTAAAATCGGTAAAATGATAAATCGCCAGCGTTTGTCCCGCGTCAGCAATAAAATCCTGTAAAATTTTGTACGGGCGAACCTCGATTAAATCTTTTACTTTTTCTTGGATACGTTTCATTTGCTCAGGCAAGTCAATTATCTAATTGAGAAATCAGCAGGTTTGATGTTCGGGAGGTTCAAATAAATTTACGCCGAAAAATATCGGCGTGCTTTTACTTTACCAATTTTTTTCGCCAAATAAAACATTTTTTTACATTTTTTTCGGGCGAGAAGTTTTTTATCAAATTTTCACGCGAACTCTCACAACTTATCTAAAAACTTTTGCATCAAAAGATTTGTTAGTTTAACAATTTAATAAGTGATACAATCTAGATCATTCGGATTGCAGAGATTTATTCAGGAGAAATTTTATGCGTAGAGATTCGGTTCGTAAATTTAATGCGTTTTTGTTAGCGTTTACCGTTTGGTTCGGCGCGCTTTCATTCTATCCGGCAAGTGTTGCGGCGCAAACGAAAAAGGACAGCACCAAAACCAGCAAAAGCAAAAAAGATAAAGTTCAAAAAGAGGAAACTGCGGCGACTTCGCAAACTCAAACGAGTAATAGCAGCCCGCTTTCCGATAAAGAAAATCCGGCAAAAATCGGCAGTCGCAATATCAACGGCGGATTAGACAAATTCACCGGCTGGTTAGGCGGTTCGAAGGAAAAAGAAATTGCCATCGGCAGACAGCTCGCGCTCGAAGTCGAACAGCAGTCAAAGTTGGTTGATGATCCGATGGTTACTGAGTACATAAATCGTGTCGGTCAAAACGTCGTTCTTCATTCTGACGCGAAAGTGCCGTTTACAATCAAAGTTATTGACAGCGATGAAGTCAACGCTTTCGCGCTTCCCGGCGGATATTTTTTCGTAAATAAAGGATTAATCCTCGCCGCCGACAACGAAGCCGAACTCGCCGGCGTAATGGCGCACGAAATCGCGCACGTCGCCGCCCGTCACGCGATGGAAAATCAAGGAAAAGGTTCTTTGATAAACTATGCCTCGTTAGCCGGAATTATTTTCGGCGGTCCGATTGTCAGTCAGGTTTTATATAACGGCGGCGGAATTCTGGCGGGACTCGCATCGCTGAAATTTTCGCGCGGCGCGGAAGAAGAAGCTGACGATCTCGGCGTTCAATACCTATACGCTTCCGGTTACGACCCGACGGCGATGGCGACGATGTTTGAAAAACTCGCCTCAAAAAGCAAGAAAAAACCCGGTACGGTCGCCAAACTTTTCTCGACGCACCCGCAGTCATTAGACCGGCGCGATAAAAGCCTGACGCTCGTTTCGCGTTTTCCCGAAAAGGAAGAATATATCATCAGCACCTCGGAATTTCAGCGCGTTAAAGCCCATCTTTTGAGACTTTCCAATGCGAAAGCGGGAGTTATGAGCGATATTGACGACGGCGAACCCGGCAAACCGACTTTGAAACGTCGTCAACCGGAAGCCGATTCAACCGACAGTTCCGGCGATTCCAGTTCCGATAAAAAAGACGGTCCGCCGCAACTGAAAAAACGCGGTGAACCACAGCCGACTCCGACTCCGAATCCTGAAAATTAATCGGAATCTAAATTGTTTATCTAATAAAAAAGACACGCTCTGCCGCGGCAGAGCGTGTCTTTTTCGTCTTCGTTCCGACCGCGTTACGATAATAAAGTGCCTTGAACGCCGATTGGCAAACTGTAAATCGCCTCATTAGTCGCGGCGATCAGTTCACCTTTGCGCGTGAAACACAATCCGATAAGATTCATACCGGCGACAAAAATCTCCGCATTTTCACCTTTCGGATCAACTTTTGCAATGCCGTGTCTGCCGCGCAGACACGCCGCGACGTAAAGATTTCCTTCGCCGTCAAACGCCAATCCCTGCGGTCTGCCGAAACCGCGATAAAAAATCTCGTCATATCCGTCCTTATCTATGCGATAAACCGCGTCAAAACTCGAAAGTCCGGGCGCGGTTACATAAAGTCTTTCATCTTTTCCGAACGCCAGATGAAATGCCGAAACGGAAGGTTCTATGATGGCAAATGATTCGGGACTTTCAAAGCCGCGTACGCGATAAATTGTGCCGCTTCTGTCGCCGACAAACATCGCGCCGTCTTTATCAAATGCCAAACCGGTGGCGATTCCCAGTTCCGAAGCAACCGGCACAACCTCCGAATCGTTGTTGATTCGATAAACTTCGCCGTCGGCTCGCGCCGTAACAAGAAGATGGTCGGTTTGGTCAAACGCAATTCCCGTCGGATTCATAACATCGGCGGGCATTTCGCTCAAATAACCGTCTTTTTCCAACCTCAAAAGCGTTACGGGAAGTTTTTGCCCGCGTGAACCGGAACGCGTTACGATTATTGAATCGTCTTTCGGATCAACCGCCGGATTTGCAACTAAATGCAGTTCGTCCGCCAGTTTTTTTCCGACGACGATGTTTTTCGATTCGCTTCTGTCGCCGCCGTTTTGAAGATAAACTTCGACTTCGGTCGTATCAAAATCGTCCGGGACAACCGCCAAAATCCGTTCGGGCGACGCTCCGATTAACTGCGCCGCCTGTCCGTCAAAATAACAGCCGTATTTGTCGGTGTCGTTAATTTGAAATCCTTCACAAATAATTTCAATCTCGCCGCCCGGAATCGCGTACTGCGGATTTATTGAGATAATTCTGCCTGCTTTGTTCATTGTTTTACTCCAATTGCAAACTTTGATTTTACGATGCAAACGCCAAACTGTCTAATAGGATGGAAAAACTAAAGTTTTATTTAGGCGGGAAAATGTAAAGTTAAAGTTACTCGCAGCATTTTTTACAGTGTTTTATAAAATGTTTCACAGATTTACTTAATGTTGGTCATTTATTTCTTAAAGTTTTACTTTAGCTAAAGTTTTACTTTAAGTGTCTGCAACCCGACGCTTTATAAATCACTTTAAGTTTGTTAGAATTCGCCTGAGTTTATTATGTTGGAAAAAATCCTGTCGCTTCCTTTACGTCAAAAAATCGGACAACTGTTTTTTATCGGAATTTCCGGCACGAAAACGGACGAAAATGTATCCGAACTTTTGACGGAAATTTCTCCGGGCGGCGTTTGTCTGTTCGCGCGCAATATCAAAACCGCCGAACAGGTCGCTGCACTTCTCGCCGATATTCGCGTCATTTTGCCGGTTGAACCGATTTTGAGCGTTGACGAAGAAGGCGGAGTCGTTGACCGTTTGAGACGAATTTCTACACCGATGCCGCCCGCTGCCTCACTCAAAACAATCGAACAGGCGGAAAAACTGGCGGAAATTACAGCGGAAATTTTGCGTATTTTGGGTTTTAATATGAATTTCGCGCCCGTCGTTGACGTTCTCGAAGCTGAACGCAAAACATTTTCAAACGGACTTTATTCGAGAGGATTTGGCGACAATAAAAATGATGCTGCCGAATTTGCCGGTAAATATCTTGAAATTTTACAAAAAAACGGCTGTCTCGGCTGTGTCAAACATTTTCCCGGACTCGGCGCGAGCGAAGTTGATTCCCACGAAGAACTGCCCTCGGTCAGCTTAACCCGCGAAGAGTTGTTTGAAAAAGATTTATTTCCCTATATTGAACTTTTTAAGACCGGAGAAGTTCACGCCGTAATGACCGCCCACGCCGGTTTTCCAAAATTTGACTTGCAGGAAACCGATTCAAATGGCAAACTTCTACCTTCTTCTTTGAGCTACAACATCGTGACCGAATTGCTGCGTGAAAAATTAGGTTATAATGGTTTGACCATTTCCGATGATTTGGAAATGGGCGCGATTTTAAAAAATTACGGAATAGGCAAAGCCTGTATAATGGCGATTAATGCCGGACAAAATATGCTGGCAATCTGCGCCGATCCCGAATCAGTCAGAACAGGTTTTCAGGCGGTTTTGGAAGCCGTCGAAAACGGTGAAATTTCCGAATCGGAAATTGAACGGTCTTTGATTAAAATCGCTCATCTAAAATCTTTGATGAAATCTCCCTTGCCTTTTGATGCGGCGCGTTTATCGTATCTTTCAGGCGAAACCGCCATTCTGAACGAACAATTAAATTACAATTACGGAGGATAAAAAGTTTGCGTCAATTATTTTTATTTGGTATTTTTACAGTCTATCTTATTTTTTCTTTCTCGTGCCGCGCGCGAAACACTGAATTTGTGACGGTCGCGCTTTCCGACAAATTTTCGACATTAGACACTTTGACGACGACCGCTTCCGACGCGGCGGCGGAACGGCTTCGTTCATTGATGTTTAATTCTTTGGTCAGAAAAAACGAGAAATTTGAATACGTCGGAGAATTGGCGCAGGAAATAAATCCTTCCGAAGACGGCAAAGTAATCACGTTCGTTTTGCGCGACGGCGTAAAATTTCATAACGGAAAAGATTTCACTTCCGCCGATGTGAAATATACGTTTGACGAACTTTTCAAAAGTAACAGCTACAAAGCCGGAGCGTTTTTCGACACGGTTGACGGGAAAAGAGTTCCGCACATCGTTTCGCTCGAAACGCCCGACCCGAAAACCGTCGTCGTTACATTGAACCGCGCTTCGCTCCAAAACCAGCTTTTATCAAATTTTGTCGCCATTCCTATCATTCCCGAAGGAACTGTTTCGCAGCAGGCATCGCAGCCGGTCGGTTCGGGTCCGTTCAAATTTGTAAATTTTGATCAGTCGCAAAATATCGTCGAACTCGCCGCTTTCCCGGAGTATTGGGAAGGCGCGCCGAAGGTGGAAAAACTTCGCGTCAAAACCGTTACCGATGCCAATTCCCTGCAAGCCGAACTGCAAAGCGGAAATGTTGACATTGCGCCGCTTCCAAACAACCTTTCGCCCGACACAATAAAAACTTTGGGACAAAATCCGAGTTTGGAAGTCAAGCAATTTAAGGGTTCAAACATTGATTATATCGGGCTAAACACGCAAGCTCCGCCGCTGGACAATGTTAAAGTCAGACAGGCGATAGCTTACGGCATCAACCGCGAAAAAATCGTCAGCGAGCTGCTTTTCGGACAGGCGATTGTTGCCTATTCAATTTTACCGGAAGAATCTTGGGCTTATAATGCCGCGACCAAATACAGTTTCGACCCGGAGCGCGCAAAACAGCTTCTTCAGGAAGCGGGTTACAAAAACGAACCGATAAAGTTCAAATATTCCGCCGGAAACCAAGCCGTCAATCAATACGCGCAAGTCATCCAAAGTTCACTTCGAGATGTCGGATTGAATGTCGAGATCGAAACTTTAGACCCGAACACATTACGTTCGCAGTTGGCTCTCGGACAATTTCAAATGAACACCGGAAGATGGATCGGCGGCAATCAGGACCCGATTTTTCTCAAGGATTTATTTTCGACCGGCGCGATTCCGGGCGATAAAGTAAAATGCTGCAACCGAAGCCGTTACAGCAATCCTGAATTTGACAAACTTGTAACCGATGCGGTGAACGTGCCAAACCGCGAAGCAGCCAAAGATTTATATTTCAAAGCTCAGGAAATTGTCAGCAATGACGTGCCGTTAGTTCCGCTTTGGTATCCGGCAAATATTGTCGTGGCAAACAAACGCATCGGAAATATCGAAGTAAGTCCGAGCGGCGACTGGAATTTTTTGAGAAACATTACCGTTACGGCTGAATAATTATTGCGGTCGGACTTGACAAAAGTTGCTCAATTTGTAGAATTATCATTTACGGATGCGCGGGAGTAGCTCAGTGGTAGAGCGCGACCTTGCCAAGGTCGAAGTCGCGAGTTCAAATCTCGTCTCCCGCTCCAAAGTTTCTAAAGGATAAAGGCTAAGGGATAATAAAGGATAAAATTTTTCGCCTTTATCCCTTAGCCTTTATCCTTAAACGGCGGCGTAGCCAAGTGGTAAGGCAGAGCTCTGCAAAAGCTTTATTCATCAGTTCGATTCTGATCGCCGCCTCCATAAACTCATTAAAATCAACTATTTATAAAGCAGTAAGGCGAACCGTAAAGTTCGCCTTTTGCTATTGTGGGGAGATTTGTGGGGAGAGTTGGCATTTATGCCGTTTTGCGAACCAATTTCAAAGGTTTATCAAATTGCCGAATAGCTTCAAATTTGTTTTGTTCCGAAGCGTGTGCATATCTTAAAACCATTTCAAGCCGTGAATGTCCTAACAACGCGGCAAGCGTAACAAGATCAACTCCGTTCATTGCCAACCGTGAAGCGAAGGTATGACGGCAATCATACAGACGAAATTTGCGAAGACCGGCGCGAACGATTGCCGCGTTATGAGCATTGGTTAGCTTTATGATTGGTTTATCAATATCCGGCGTTCTGCCGCCCAAAAACAGATATTCGCCTTTGGCATCGGCAACCCGTTTCCGAAGGATCGTTAAAGCGCGTTGTGAAAGCGGAATGGTTCGCCGCGCCGATTTCGTTTTGCCGTCCGTGATTCTGATATATCCGTCTTCAATATTTACGTTCTGTTTTTTGAGTTGGTAAAGTTCATCTGGACGGCAACCGCAATCCAAGATCAAAGCCGCGACATCTCGCAAAGGTTGTGAGCAAGCCATCAAATAAAGTTTTTCTTCGGCTTCGGTCAAAACAACATAAATTTCATTGTTTTCTTTGAGAAATTTCACGCGGCTAACCGGATTTTTAATCAGAATATCGCTTTTGATGAAATGATTAAAAATGATTTTCAGACAAGCCAACTCTTTATTTACGGTTGCCGGTTTGATAACCAATTTCGTCGTTGCCTTTTTATTGTTTTTGAGTTTTTTTGTCGGCGGTTGCTTGGTTTGTTTGGAACGCCATTCTTTGAATTTTTCGACTTCAACAGACGAAATGCGGTCAAGTGAAATGTTCCCGAAATATGAAAACAAGGCTTTGGTTGCCGTTTCATATCGCCGCGTTGTTGAAGGCGTTGCCGCGTGTTCCGTTTTTGACCAAACTAAAAATTCAGCAATCGCCGTTTTGAAGTTTGGAACTTCCTTTTTTTCAAAATTTAAATCAACTTCGCCTTTGGCAAGTTTGACCTTAAATGCCGCTTCGATTTGTTCGGCGGCGCGGCGATTGGTTGTTTTGGCGGATTGTCGGATTCGCTTTCCTTCAAAGACGAATTCAAACCAATACGTTTTCCCTCTTTTATAAATCATTGTCCTTTCCTCTATGTCTATAAAGGACGCGCCGCTTTGTGTTAAAATCGGCGTGTCCTTTGGTTTCTGTGATAGTTTCCTTCGGATATGAAAGGCTTTCCTAGCTTTGCGGTTTAGGAAAGTCTTTCGCTTTTATTCGCCGGTTTCAAAGTATCTTTTCAGCAAACCGAACGCCGCGCGATGTTTGCAAGCGAAGCCTTCACGGTAAGCCTTGCACTGACAAACGCCGTTTGCTGTGTAAATTTCGCCGGATTCGGATAAGACTAAAAGCCGGTTGCCGTCGAAATGCAGATACGGATTGTTATTCGTTAGCAGTTTTTCGCCGCGCAAGATCGCATTTGTCCAACGCTTATCATTTTGAACTTTTAATAAAGCGACTTCGACAACTTGATTCAATTTTGTTTCGTTAATTTCCAACATCATTTTCACCTCTAAAAATTTATTGAGCGTTTTCTTTTGCTCTATTAAATATAAAGATTCAATCGTCTTTTCATTCCATAAAAATTATACACACGAAAGTATAAATCTTTACTTTTTCTTTTCGCCGAAATTCTGGATAATTTAACCTTTTGCGTGTATATTTTTAATATGAGCAAAAGCAACTTTTTAACAACTTCCGAAGTCGCCGAAAAACTTGGCGTAACCCGTTGGCGCATCAATGCAATGATTCGAGATAAAAGACTGAAAGCCGAAAAGATCGGACAAATCTTTTTGATTCGTGAATCGGATTTGAAAGCGGTTGAAAATCGCAAAGTCGGCAGACCGAAAAAAGCAGATAAACCAATCAAAGAATAACCGCGCTTTTATTCGTTTTGCCGTCCAGAATCGTTTTTCACCGATCAAACCGGCAAAGATGCTCAAATCAGTTTTTCGTCAATTTTATACGCTCTGGAAACCGACGCGCGGCGTTCGGCTTCGCTAATTTCTGGAAACCTTTCCGCCGTTAAAGCAAGCGCGGCGCGGGCTTGTTCGATCCGGCGCGGCGTTACTCTGTCATCTTGATAATGCAAAACTGCGACAAGACGCGGTTTTGCACATCGAAAACACGGCGCGAACGCTTGCGTTTGGTTGTCGGGAAAAATGATTTCAGCAAAAGAATGTTCGCAAAAATCCGGTGTTGATCGAAGTTTTTGCGCCGTCGTTTCTAATTGTTTGATTAAACGTAAAGACATTTTATTTTTCTCCCAAAAGTTCGAGTTCTTTTTCCAAGTCTTCGATCCGATCCCGAATTTCGGTTTGCTCAATCGCTTTGAAACAATTCGATAGAATCGCCGAAGCCGCCGAAACACGCGCCGAAGCGGTTGCTTCGGTATCGTTGCAGACGTTCCGAAGCGTTTTGACGGCAATCAAAGTTGCCGCTTTCAATTCATTGACGGAATCGTTAAAAAGGCGCGTTTGGGTTTCCCGAAGGTGTTGCGAAAAGATTTCTTCATTGAGCCAACGAAAAACAGTTGATTCGGCAACATCGGCGGCAATGGCGGCTTCGGCGCGTGTTCCGCCGGAAACTAAAGCCGCCATTGCCAAAAGTTGAGATTCGCTTAAATTTTCCATAAAAACCTCTCATTTTCTCTCATTTTCTCTTATTTTGCGGTTATCAATGGATTTCATCGGAAACTTCATCGGCGAAATTTTTAAGTTTTTCATCAATGGATTCTTTGAAATCTTTTACCATTTTTTCGATATGCTCTTTTCCTTTTTCAGTAAGCAAAATTGTTCGTTGTGTCAATTCAATCATTCCAACAAGCCAAAGAAAACCAAGTGGTTCAATCGCTATTATCAATTCTTCGATTGTTTTGGGTTGCTTCGGCGCGTCCGTTTGCCGTTCGACAAGTTCGGTTGGCAAAACCGTTTCATATAATTTGCCGTCCGTTAATTCATAGATTAGCAGCAATGTGCTGTTCGCTTTTTCTTGTATTTCGATCATCTTTTCACCTTCCATTTTTATTACTTTCGCGCGTTCCGGCGCATCTGTTTAAGCCGCTTTCTTCGGCGGCAAATCGTTTCCGAAACTATCCTTTGCGCGGTCCGACTTCTTAGCGGGCGCGTTTCCGAAACTATCTTCGGTTTCTATGGATAATTGTTCATCGGTTTGCCGTTTTTGCAGTTTGCCGAATAAGTCAAGCATTTCGCGCAAATCTTCGTCGGTTCGCGCCGGTTTCTGTTCGGCAAATTCGCCGGACAAAATCAAACCGCGCAGCGCGTCGCTGGCTTCAAACTTTTGAATGTTTTCCCGCGCCGCATTCACGCGCCCGCCGACTTGTCGAATGATTTTGTCAACGCTTCCGTCGTCGCTGTCAACCTGTTTCGAGATTCTGGAAAATTCCAAAAATGTTTGATACCAACGCGCCCGCGCCGCCTGTTCGCGCCGCGCCGATTGTTTCAACATCTTTTCGCGTTCAATAAAAACGTCTTCATATTCGGCGGCTTCGGCTTCGGCTTGCCGGTCGAGTTCAAATAGTCGCTGGATATTCTTTCCGCGCATTTCGGCACGTTTTTTTTCCAAGTCGGCGACATTGTTAAGCGCGGTGGCTTCCGATTGAATTTGCCGCAACTGTTCGGCGGCTTGAAGATCGGCGACATCTTGCGGCGTAACTGTTTCGCCGCGCCGGATTTTTTCGATAAGTTCATCTTTATTCATATTTTTCACCTCTTTATTTTCCTGCAAACGGGTTCGGCTTGGCATCGCGTTCGGCTTGAAATTCCTTTGCCGGCGGCGGTTTTTTGTTGTTTTCCGGTTCGATTCCAAGTTGCTTTTGAACATCGGAAATTTTTGCATCAAAATCGGCGTTCGATGCGGCGCGTTCGGTATGCAAATTTTTCAGTTGGTTTTCCAACATAATTCTTAATTGCAGATTCATTTGATTCATATTATTTTGCGCGGTTTTTATCCGAACTACGCGAAACGTCCAAATGCCTTACGGCAAAAAATTATTTTATAAACTTGCCGGATTTTCACCGGCGAATTTTTTCTTTTTAAGTTTTAGAAAAACCTTTTTTTACCGACGAAAAACCAACCTGAATCCGAAAATTTTTAATTTGCGGATTGTTATTCTTTTCGTGGTCTTCTCAAAAAATTATGTTCTTCTTAAAAGAAGTTCTTCTTTCGTTCCATCTGGTGAACACTCGTGTTCTATCTGGTGAACACTTTTCGCAAAGGTTGTTCTATCTGGTGAACACAGTTGTTCTATCTGGTGAACAGTAAAATTCATTTTTCAAGATTTATAAATAGCCGCATCTTTCAACCACTTTTTGAAAAAAGATTCCCAATTTCTCGACTTATTTCCGCTTCCGAGATTCACATCAACAAATTGGTCAAACTCGAATTCAACGTCAGCATCTGGAACATATTCCGCCGCCCAATCGCGCAACTTTTTCGTTAATTTAAAATCTTCCGGCAACAACGTATTTCGGTTTTGGCTTTTCAAATCTAAAAATCTTTCCGCCGCTTTCAATGCCGTTCGCTGCAAAGCATTCGGATTTGTCGGAATTTCTATCTGCAAATCTTTGTCATAAATTCGCGCGTTCATATTCCAAATATCCGCCAACTTGATTTCGTCAGCTTTACCATTCGGAGTTTTAATTTTCCGAATTTTAATTAAGCCTTTTTTTTTGAGTTGCTGTTTTGCTTTGACTATTCCACTTACACTGATTCCGCACCATTCGGACAATAAGCGCGTTCCTTGCGTAGAAACGCCGTCCGCGCCGCAAACTCGCAATAGATGAACATAAACCCGAAATTCAACCGGCGTTAAATCGGCATCGTCTATTAAATTCGGTAGTTGCGAAAAGTATTTTTTTTCCGACATCGCGTTTGAATGAATATCCGAACGACGATAAGATAATGTCGTTCGTTTGAATAACTTTAATTTTAAAATTTTCTTCAAAAAAATTGCCGCCGGTTCGTTGCCCAAACATCGAACCGGCGTTTATATTTATGCGGCTTTACGAAGATTTACTGATTCGCCGATTTCTTCGGTTTCACCGGCGGTTTTGAGATTCGCAATATAACGATCAAATTCTTTCGCCAAAACCAATGTCCGCCGCCCAAATTTCTTTGCCTTAACATCGCCGTCTTTAATTCTTTTCTTCCAATACCCTTCGGACAATCCCGACATTTCTGATAATTCCTTTATGCTGTAACCAATTCTTTCGACGTTGCTTTTTGTAATGTTCGCTGCATTCATATTTTTCTTACTCCATTTTTTTATTTTTGATTGACACTTATGGTGAATCGCCGTTACTATACCCCAATGCCGTTTCGTAACCAACCTTGAACGGTGAAAACTTGCTTGCGAAAACTCGTTAGCAAATCTTACAGAATTTTTGTAATAGATGTTATGAAAAAAGATTCACCAAAACTTACGGAAAAGAAACAAAAGCGATATTCAAAAACGAATTTTCAAAAGCCTTTTCCGCCAACATTGAGAAAGTTAATTGAAACTTCAAATTTGTTGCCGCCGGATTTCCCTTTGTTTCCGCTCATTCACACAACCGAAAACGCATTCAAGCAAAAGCCGGAAGTCTGGACGCGCAACGCCCGCGAAGAATTATTTTCGATTAAAAAATATCGGCTTGATCGGCGGCTTGAATTACTCGAATTGCCGGAAGAAATTTATTTGGCACAATCGAATCAATTAAACGGATTTTGGAAATATGTGTGGAAAAATCCGCCGAAACCAAACGAATATGCCGACGCTTCAAAAAAGGAAAACAGATCGGCGCGGTCGTTCGGTATAGTTTATGAAGCAATAAATAGATACGAACAATTTAACGATGTTCGGATAAAACTTCGCCGAATTGCCGATTCTGCGAAGAAATGGAATGAAGGTAAAAAGACAACGCCGTTTCATATATTACCGTTATTGGAAAGCGTTAAATTCAGACTTGATGAAAACGGCTTTGTCAGCATCGAAACGAATGCTATTGCCGAAGCGATGCGCGAACTGCAAGCGGCGAAGTTGGAAGTCGAAAGAATCCGCGAATGTGAAATTTGTCAGCGTATCTTTTTCGCCTTACGACTTGATAAGCAAAGTTGCGGTTCGGTTTGCTCGAATGTTCTGAATGTGCGAAACAGCCGCCGGAACAAAGAAAAAAGCGGCGAATCATACAAAGAAGCCCGCCGCAAAAAAAGAAACAGAATTTAGTTCATTGTGGGGAAAAGTGTGGGGAGTCTGTGCGTTCACCGAAGGTTATGGAAAGATTTCGATTTGTTCAAAACTTGAATAATGCCTTTTATTTATGCAGTCGTAACCTTCGGTAGCTTTTGGTGATTTTGGTTAATGATGAACTGCAAAAGCTTTATTCATCAGTTCGATTCTGATCGCCGCCTCCAATCTTTTCTCAACATTTTTACCTGCTCAATCAATCGAATCCCCGGCTTATTATTGTCATTCTTCGATAATATTGTATAATTCATCTGCAAAAATCTTTTCAATACTTTTTTAAAATCACGCTCAACTTTGAGTGTGATTTTGCGCCTTTTTGAATTTTACAATTATGAAAATTTCTATTTATAAAACATTTTCAATACTTTTTTTATTCGCGCTTTTGTGCGCCTTTCCGAAAAACAGTGTTGCTCAGGAAAAACTTTTGGGTGAACTGAGCATTGAAACGGACGTTTCGGCAATCGGCGAACAATTTGTCACTGTTAATAACGAGCGCGTTCTCAGCGGACGTTCGATAATGTCGCCGGCGGAGCTTGAAACGCCCGCGCAGACGGCTGCTAAAATTACTCTGGCAAAAACCGGATTTATCAGGCTTGCTCCGAGTTCTAAAATGAATTTATATTTTGAAAACGCCGGCATTTCCGGTGATTTTTTGCAGGGCAGCGTGACGGTTGATGTTTTGCCATCTACGAAATTTAACATTGTTACTCCTGACGGCACGATAAACGCTTCAAATACCGGCAAAGAAAATGTTTTTGTCGTTAATCTCGTGAACGACAAAACGCAGGTGAAAGTTTTGTCGGGCGAAGTTTTATTCGGCGGAACGACGTTGGTCGCCGGACAAACTTTTCCGGCTCAAACTGCCGATTCCAATATCAAAAAAGATGATAATTCCGGCGGCGCGGGTTCGAGCAGTCTAATTTATATTATCTTAGGTGGTGCCGCCGCCGCCGCTGTTATCGCCGCGGTCAGTTTGTCCGGCGGAAACGATAATAATTCGGTCAGTCCGGTTCGCTAATCAAAATTTATTTTCTTTAACTTTTCGCTCAAAAAAGTTATGATATTAGCGAGATGTTGTCCGGCATCTCGCCGCCCTTCCTTTTACTCTCTGAAATTTCAAATTTTATCGAGGTCTTAATGCACATTTTCCTATCTTCTTTTTCAGAAATTACAGGTTTGCCCGAAATTTTCGCATATATTTTAGTTTTCGGATTCGGCGCGATTGTCGGCAGTTTCTTGAATGTGGTCATACATCGCGTTCCGAACGAAGAATCAATTATATTTCCGAACTCGGCTTGTCCGAACTGTAAAAATTCAATAAAACCTTACGACAATATTCCGTTATTAAGCTGGTTATTTTTGGGCGGAAAGTGCCGCCACTGCAAAAGCGCGATTTCTCCGCGTTATCCTGCCGTCGAACTTCTGACCGCCGTGCTTTTCGCGCTTGTCTTGCGGCAAATCGGATTTAACTTATTTCTGCCGGTCGTGCTGATTTTTGTCGCTTCGATGGTTGCTCTGATTTTTATTGACGCGGAAAATATGATTCTGCCGAATGTGATTACTTATCCGCTGTTGGTTTTTGCTCTGCTGGTTCGTCTGGTATTTCCGGTTTATGTTTCCGCTTCATATTTTTCGGATTTGCAGATTTCTCCGTTAAATCAACTGGAAAATTCTTCCGTTTGGCTGGTTTCTTTGATCGGCGCGGTCTTGGGCGCGCTGGTCGGCGGCGGTTCTTTGTGGCTGGTCGGTGAAATCTGGAAACGTCTGCGCGGCGTTGACGCGATGGGTTTGGGCGATGTCAAAATGATGTTCGCCGTCGGCGCGTTGTTGGGCTGGCGGTTGACTCTGCTGACGATTTTTATCGGCGCGTTTACGGGCGCGGTTGCCGGAATTTTAGTAATTTCACGTCAAAAGGAAAAAGACCTGCAAGCACAAATTCCGTTCGGCATTTTTCTCGGAATCGGCTCGATTCTCGCTCTGCTTTTCGGCGAACAAATGATCGCCTGGTATGTCGAAACTTTTTTGCCGAAGTAATTTTAATTGACCGAATCTGTCGTCCGGTGTTTTGTTTACGCTCACATCGGCGCGAACCGACACGAATTTGACTGATTTTTCTTTCATTCTTACTGGTTCGCGCCGACCGTTTGTTGTTGGCTTTATAATTCAAAAAAACATTAAAATTTAATCTTCGACAATTTCCGTAAAATCACCGGGTTTGTTCATCCAGAGAAATTCGATGTCTTCCCTTTTCAAAAACTTCAAAAAGGTTTGATACCGCGATTCGACGAAGAAATCTTTCGCGTAACCGTCGTGAATCGGCACGACTTTGCGCGGCGACATTTTTTTGGCGAATTCAAAAGTTTGCAGTTCGGTTTCCCACGGAGCCATCAGCGGCAGAGCCAAAACCTGCGTGTTTTTTCGCCTGAGCAGAGTTTCGGCGAGCGAATCGCCCGGATGCAAAAAAGCATCATTCACAACATACGCCGTGTTTTGCGGAAGTTCGTCGGCGAGCAGTTTTTCGTGCGGCGCGTCAATCGCTTCCAGAGTAAAAATACCGGCTTGCCGCGTTCCTTCTTCAAAAACTTCAACTTTAATATCTTTTTCAGCGAGTTTTCCCTGAATTTCGGCGTTCGCCAAAACGACCGCATCCGGGTTGTTTTCAATAATTTGCTTGAGCGAATCATCATCAATATGGTCGGGATGACAATGCGTGAGAATAATCGCCGTCAAATCTTCAAATTGGTTCGGCTTGACTTTTCCTTCGGCGAAAGTGAACAAACCCGGATCAAATAAAATCTTGTCCGATTCTTTTTCGAGCAGTAAACACGAGTGAATATATTTTGTGATTTTCATAATAATTCAATCATAGAAAAGTCGAAAGCAATTGGCAATTTCATCGCGGCGGCGTGAAACACCAAAAGCTGACAAAATCAGGAACTTGATATAAGCCGCCGTCCAAGTTAAATTTGATAGTATATTTTTCGTCATTGAGTTGAAAAATTCAATGACTTTCATAATTTTCAGCAATCAAATGCGGAAGCCCGCACGAAGTTAGGGCGTAAAACACACACTTACTTCGTGCGTGTTTCTGCAATTAATAATTATATATGGCATTTTGGCGCAGAAATAAAGACAAAGACAAATTTTCGATTTCCACTTTGGGTTTGGACAAGTCAATGGAAGAACTCAAAGCGCAGGAAGAAGCGGTCGAACGCGAAGTCCGCGTACGTTTCAGCAAAGCGATTGAGAAAACTCGGCATTCAATTAACAACAAATTAGACACGATTTTTGAAAACCGCAAAAAGATTGACGAAGCGTTTTTGGACGAACTCGAAGAAATGCTGATTTCCACCGACATCGGCGTTTCAACGACGATGCAGATTTTGGACGCGGTGCGGCGCGGCGTTAAACGTCAGGAAATCAACGATTTAGACGCATTAAAGCGGGCGATGAAAAACGAACTTCTGCAAATTTTGCACAGTTCCGAAAACAAAGGCGTAGCTTCTGAAATGGAAGTTTCAACTGCGATTAAACCGTATGTTTTAATGGTCGTCGGCGTAAACGGCGTGGGAAAAACGACGACCATCGGCAAACTCGCGCAGCGCATTAAAAACGAAGGCAACGAGATTTTAATCTGCGCCGCCGACACGTTCCGCGCCGCCGCTTCCGAGCAGCTTGAAATCTGGTCAAACCGCGCGGGCGTTCCATTAATCCAGCAAAAACAAGGTACTGATCCGGCGGCGGTTTTATTTGATGCGCTCAAAGCTGCAAAAGCGCGCAACGCCGACGTTTTAATCGTGGACACGGCGGGACGACTGCACAATAAATCGAATTTAATGGCGGAACTGGAAAAAATGAAACGCATCGCCGGACGCGAAGTCGAAAAAGCCCCGCACGAAACGCTTCTGGTCATTGATGCCGTCACCGGACAAAACGGACTCGAACAAGCCCGCCAATTCTTAAAAGTCGCCGATGTCACGGGAATCGTTTTAACCAAACTCGACGGCACGGCAAAAGGCGGCATCGCCGTCGCCATCGCCAAAGAATTAAATTTGCCGATCCGCTACGTCGGCATCGGCGAACAAGTTGACGATTTGATGGTTTTCGACGCGGAAAGTTATGTCAACGGGTTGTTTAATTAGGAGGTAAAAATTTGTGCAGACAATTAAAGCGATCTATCAAAACGGAGTTTTTAAACCTTTGGAACCGATCAAAATTCAAATCGAAGAAGGTCAAAAAGTGATAATTATAATCAATCCAATCGAAGAATTTGAAAAGGATAAAGCTCCAAACGAATAACCTAAAGCTGTAAATTATTCATTGAAAATTTGAAATTTGTGACTCTAAAGTACTTTTGACAGATATACGCGAGATAAAAAAAAGGACTGGAGCGCAATCCGTCCCGGTTGCAATTGAGCGTTGCTTCGACGCGAAAAATCTCTCGTTTTTATGCAAGTTGAAAGTTAATGAGACGCTTTTTCGCGCTCTCGCGCTCATTGCAACCGGGACGGATTGCGCTCCAGTCCGTTACGTAATATCAACTTTTAGTCCTGATTAACTTATGAAAAGACGTGATTTTATCAAAAATTCGAGTTTGGCGGTTTCGGGAATGATTTTGTCGAACAATTTGAATGTATTCGGGCAAAATCAAACTTTCCCCAGCCAGCGTTCGCCGCTCAAAGATCGGAAATTTGTTTCCAAAGCGGTTGAGGCGAAAATCGCGGAAGTTAAAGCAAACATTAAAGATAAAGAACTCGCTTGGATGTTTGAAAATTGTTATCCGAACACGCTCGATACGACGGTTGAGACGGGAACGCGCGGCGGGAAACTCGATTCTTTTGTGATAACGGGCGACATTCACGCGCTTTGGCTGCGGGATTCGACGGCGCAGGTGACCCCTTATTTGTCGCTGGTCAAAGACGATCAGAATTTGCAGAATTTGATTAAAGGTTTGATTCACCGACAGGCGATGAGCGTTTTGATTGATCCGTATGCGAACGCTTTTAATAAAGACGATTCCATCGGACACGCGGACGACAAACCGCTGAATAAACCCGGCGTTTTCGAGCGAAAATACGAAGTTGATTCGCTGTGTTATGTGCTTCGTTTGTCGTATCAATACTGGAAAGCGACGAACGACGCGACGGCTTTTGACGACGAATGGAAACGCGCGACGCGTCTGATCGTCGAAACTTTTAAGACCGAGCAGTTGAAAAACGGAAAATCGCCGTATCAGTTTATTCGCAAAACCGATTGGATGATTGACGCGTCGCCGTTTCTCGGCGCGGGGCGACCCGTGAAACCCGTCGGGCTGATTCGTTCGGCATTTCGACCGTCGGACGATTCGACCGATTTGTCGTTTTTGATTCCGTCGAATATGTTCGCCGTCGTCGAATTAAAACATTTGGCGGAGATTTTTCAGACGGTTTTCAAAGATGATGTTTTCGCCAAAGAATGCCGCGATTTGGCGGAAGAAGTTGACGCGGCGATTCAAAAATATGCGATTTTTGACGCGGCAAATCACGGTAAAATATACGCTTACGAGATTGACGGTTTCGGCGGCAGGATTTTGATGGACGACGCGAACGTGCCGAATCTGCTTTCGATTCCGTATTTGGGCTACAAAAAAGCGAACGATCCGCTTTATCAAAACACGCGCAAATTTGTGTTGAGCGAAAACAATCCGTATTTTACGCGCGGCAAATTCGCCGAAGGAATTTCGAGTCCGCACACGGGTTTGAGCAAAATCTGGCATCTCGGAATTATTATGCGCGCGCTGACTTCGACCGACGACGCGGAAATCAAAAACGCGCTTTCGATGCTGAAAAACACGCACGCCGGAACGGGTTTTATGCACGAATCTTTTAATCCCGACGATCCGAACGACTTCACGCGCAAATGGTTCGCGTGGGCGAATACGATTTTCGGCGAGATGATTTTGAAGGTTTACAGCGAGCGGAAATATTTATTGCAAACGTAAGGGCGACGGCTTGTCCTCGCCCGTTTTGAAAATGAGCGCGAGCGAAAAAACGGGCGACCACAAGGGTTCGCCCTCACAAATGAACAGCGAATTCGACATAAAAATGACGCGCCGCGCTTTGGAATTGGCGGCGAAAGGCATCGGACGGGTTTCGCCGAGTCCGCTCGTCGGCTGCGTCATCGCCTCCGAAAACGGCGAAATTGCCGGCGAAGGTTTTTATCTTTACGAGAATAAAATTCACGCCGAAATTCTCGCGCTCAATCAAGCCGACGCACGGGCGAACGGCGCGACGGCTTATGTTTCGCTCGAACCGCATTCGTATCAGGGACGCACGAAACCCTGCACGACGGCGTTGATAAATGCGGGAATTAAAAGAGTTGTCTGTCCGATTGAAGACCCGAATCCGCGCGTTTCGGGCAAAGGTTTTCAGGTTTTACGGGAAAACGGCATTGAAGTTAAAACGGGAATTCTGCGCGGTGAAGCGGCGCGTCTGAACGAAAAATTCTGCGTCTGGCACCAGCAAAATCGTCCGTTCGTGCATCTGAAACTGGCGATGAGTCTGGACGGGCGCATTTCGCTCAACAATGCGGTTTCGACAACTATTTCAGGCGGAGAATCGGCGTTAAAAGTGCAAAATCTGCGCCACGAATACGACGCGATTTTAGTCGGCGGCAACACGGCTTTCGTTGACAATCCGAGTTTGACGGACAGAAGCGGAAAGGCGCGTCGGCGCGCATTGGCGCGCGTCGTTTTGGACAATCGCCTGCGAATTCCGCTCGAATCGAATTTGGTTAAAACCGCCGAAACCGTGCCGACTTTGATCGTTTCAAATTCCACAGACGAAGCGAAAATCGCCGAATTAATCGAAAACGGCGTGGAAATAATCCGCGAAAACGCCCGCGATTTGCTAAAAGTTACCGGCGAACTGAAAAACCGCGATTTGCAGAGCGTTTTAGTCGAAGGCGGCGCGGAAATTGCGGGCGCGTTCGTTGACGCGAAACTCGTTGACAAAATAACTTTCATCGTCGCGCCGTTCATCATCGGCGGACGTTCCGCGCCCGTCGTCATCGGCGGACACGGCGCGAATTCTTTGGAAAATACGATGAAAATGCGCGATTTGGAAATTATTAAACACGGCGAAGATTACGAATTTACGGGCTATCCTTTCTAAAAGGATGAAGGATAAAGGATGAAGGATGAAACAAAATTCAAAAAGAATTACCGGCAGCCTTTCGCCAAAAAATCTTTCGGGCAAAACTTTCTCGTTGACGGCATTTACATCAACAAAATAATCCGCGCGCTCGATCCGCAAGTTGGCGAAACAATCGTTGAAATCGGCGCGGGACGCGGCGCGTTGACGGAAAAACTCGTCGAATCGGGTGCGAATATCGTCGCCATCGAACTCGAACGCGATATGATTGCGGTTTTGAAAGATAAATTCGGCAAAAAAGAGAATTTTCAACTCGTCGAAGCGGACGCTCTGAAAACTGATTATTCCAGATTCCAGATTCCAGATTCCAGATTCAAAATTAAACTCGTCGCCAATCTTCCTTATTATATTTCGACGGCGATTTTGCAGAAATTAATCGAACGGCGCGAAGTTTTTTCAGAGATGATTTTGATGTTTCAGCGCGAAGTCGTTCAGCGAATTACTGCCGAAGCGGGAAACAAAGAACGCGGTTTTTTGTCGGTTTTGGTGCAGACTTATCTCGAAACCGACAAACTTTTCGATGTGCCGCCGACCGCTTTTCGTCCTGCGCCGAAGGTTTGGAGTTCGATTGTGCGATTGACTCCAAAGAGCGAAAAAAATGTTGATAATGAAGAGCTTTTCAGAGAAATTATCAGTTCCGCATTTCGACAAAAACGTAAAACTATTTTTAATAATTTCAAAAACAGCGGTGAAACTTTAACTAAATTGTTTGAAAAAAACGGCGGAATCGAAAAAATACTTGAAAACGGCGGAATCGAGAATAATCGCCGCGCTGAAACTTTGAGCGTTTCAGAATGGGTGAAAATGTGCAATTCTTTGGTATAATTCCGTCAATCGGTCAAAATTTTTATGCTGAAACCGACAATTATTGCCATTCCGCTGTTCGCGCTGTTGATCGCGCTCGAATCGTGGTTTGCCGTTCGGGAAAATCGGGAAAATTTTGACAGAAAAGATGTTTGGACGAACATTGGTTTGGGTTTCGGCAGCGTCGCGTTCGGCGCGTTTTTCGGGTTGGCGACTTCCCTTTTTTATATGGCGGCGTATGAAATCGCGCCGTATAAAATGCCGATGAACGTTTGGTGGACGTGGGCGATTTTGCTGTTTGCCGACGATTTTGCTTATTACTGGTTTCATCGTTCCAGCCACGAAGTTCGCTTTTTTTGGAATTTTCACGTCGTTCATCATTCGTCGAACAAATATAATCTGAGCGTCGCCGTGCGGCAAAGCTGGTTTTCCGGCATCGCGCACTGGATTTTTTATATTCCGCTCGCGCTTGCAGGTTTTCCGCTGTGGGCGTTTGTCACGATGCACGGCGTGAATTTGGTTTATCAGTTTTGGATTCACACCGAATACGTTAAAAAGCTCGGTTTTCTGGAAAATTTTTTGAATACACCGTCGCATCATCGCGTACATCACGGCGTAAATGAAGATTATCTCGACAAAAATTACGCGGGAATTTTTATTTTCTGGGACAAATTATTCGGCACATTTATTACCGAAGAGGAAAATCCGCGCTACGGAATTATCAAACCTTTGAACAGTTATAATTTGTTGTGGATTAACACGCACGGCTGGCGTGAAATGTTTGATGCGATAAAACTAAAGAAAACATTTGCGGGGAAAATCCGCTGTATTTTCGGCGCGCCCGCGATGGAATTTGAGGAACAAATATTTGTGGAAAATAATGTAAAAAATCGTATTCGGTAATCAAAAAGCCATCATTCACTTGATAATTAGAACGGTGACGCGAAAGGTTTCAATACAACAAGCGTTTTTAAATTTGTACTTTTCGTGAATTTTTTCGAGCAAAAATCTAAAACAGAACATCTGTCTGGATTGTTGTGCTTTTTCTTTCACCGTTCTTTCTCAAACATTTACAGTAACCGATTTCAGAAAAAGTCAGCCACATTTTTCATTTTTTTTGTTTTAGACATTTTATTGATATACTGAGCGAAGTTTACCGATTTAGAATACAATAAACAGCTTCGATCAATAAAAAATGAGTGATAGAAAAATCAGAGTTTTAGTCGCCAAACCCGGACTTGACGGACACGACCGAGGGGCGAAAATTATCGCCCGCGCCTTGCGCGACGCGGGAATGGAAGTTATTTACACGGGTTTGCGGCAAACGCCGGAAATGATTGCGGCGGCGGCGTTGCAGGAAGATGTTGATGCCGTCGGCATTTCAATTTTGAGCGGCGCGCACAACACGCTTTGCCCGCGCATTATTAATCTTCTGCGCGAAAACGGAATGGACGACACGCTCGTTTTAGTCGGCGGAATCGTGCCGCAGGAAGATATTGCAGCATTAAAATCGAACGGCGTTTCCGAAATCTTTCTGCCCGGAACCTCAACCGAAGATATTGTCAGTTTCATTCGTCAGAACGTGAGAAATGAAAATTGAATTGTCCATAATGTTTTGTTTGAGTTATCATCAATGGAATTTGATTTACGCCGGGAAATCCCATTTGCGAATTGACTGCGTAAGTTAAAAAAGAAATTTTAGATGATTCTTTAAATGAAGTTGGAAATTATGAAAAAATTATCAAGCATATTCATCGCACTTATAATGTTGCTGTCAGTTACTTTTGTCAGCAGCGCAATTTCGGAAAACAGTCCATTTTCAGCCAAAGCGCAAACCCGCAACGGTCAGGTAACAGTCAAAAAAAGAAAAAACGGTATCGCTTCAAGAACGGCGCGCGGGGCAAAATATATTTATCGAAAAGGCAAAAACGGCGTTATTTATGTTTATCGTAAAACGGCACAGGGAACTGTTTACGTCGGCAAAAAAGCGTATCAGGGCGGAAAATATGTAACCCAAAAAACCGTTAAAGGCACAAAATATACCGCTCATAAAACGAAACGCGGAACAAAAGCGGTGATTAGTCGGGCAAAAAAAATCATTCAATAGGATCGAGATATAATTAAAAAAGAGGCGTTAATAATTTGGGAAATTATTAACGCCTCTTTTTTTGGCATAGTATATGCGTTATAATAAAAGAAAAAAAAGCGGACAGGTAACTATTAACCGCAAAGGAGAATTATTATGAAATTTAGAGTTTTAAACTGTTTGGGATTATTACTTGCCGTCGTATTATTTTCATACGGCACGGCACACGCTCAAGTTGTTGATGCCGTCAAAGATGCCGCTAAGAAAACAAAAGATGTTACGGTTGACGCGGCGAAAAAAGCTGCCGACGTGACGACGGATGTGGCGGACAAAACAAAAGATGTTACGGTTGATGCGGCGAAAAAGACGGTTGATGTAACAAAGGATACTTACGATAAAGCCGATGACGCAGCGACGGACGGAGCCGCGACGGTTTCAGAAAAAGGCGGCAATGTCGCCGGCGATGTTTGGGATGCAACTGTTAAAGGCACAAAAAAAGCCGTTTATTACGTCGGCGACAAAACGGCTGATTTTGCAAAACTCGGTTATGATGTCGGAAAGGAAACTTTGATTACGACTTGGGACGGAACGAAATGGGTTTCCAAAAAGGCTTGGGTTTTTACAAAGAAAGTTGTTAACTAAAACAAAAATATAATTTAACAAATTTGTTAAATTTTCGGGAGACAATGAGCGGTCAACAGTCAAAATAATTATTTTGACTGTTGACCGCCTTTTAATTTTGCTTTTTAATAAAAGGTCATATATGAAAGAAAAAATAAGAGTTGCGAGCGGACAGGGTTTTTGGGGAGATTTATTAACCGCTCCGATTGATCAGGTGCGCGGCGGGCAGATTGATTATTTGATGCTTGACTATCTGGCGGAAGTCACGATGTCAATTATGCAAAAGCAGAAACAGCGTAATCCAGATGCCGGTTTTGCGCGCGATTTTATTACGCTGTTGCAGGAAATTTTGCCCGATTGCGTCGAAAAAGATATAAAAGTCTTATCAAACGCGGGCGGTGTCAATGTCGAAGGCTGCGCCGAAGCGATCAAACAAGCGGCGCGGGATTTGGGATTAGACGGAAAAGTAAAAATCGGCGTTATTACCGGCGACGATATTCTGCCGCGTCTTCAGGAATTTGTTGATGGCGGCGTTGAAATAAATAATATGGACACGGGCGAACCGTTGTCGGACATTATTGATAAAGTTCAGAGCGCGAACGTTTACCTCGGCGCGAAACCGCTGGTCGAAGCGTTGGATAAAGGAGCGCGAATTGTTGTCGGCGGAAGACTTACCGATACGGGTTTAACGCTCGCGCCGCTGATGCACGAATTCGGCTGGAAATTTGATGATTGGGACAAAGTGGCGACCGGAACAATTGCCGGACATATTATCGAATGCGGCGGACAATGTTCGGGCGGAAACTGTCAATTTGACTGGCAAAGCATTCCCGATTTGGCAAATATCGGTTTTCCGATTGTCGAAGCGTATCCAAACGGCGATTTTGTCATCACCAAGCACGAAAGAACCGGCGGACGAATAAATATTCAATCGGTCAAAGAACAGCTTTTGTATGAAATGGGCGATCCGCACGAATATATCACGCCCGATGTCATCGCTGATTTTACGACCGTCAATGTTGCCGGCGACGGCGATAATCGCGTAAAGGTTTTCGGCATCGAAGGCAAACCGAACACTGATTTTTATAAAGTTTCGATTGCTTATTCGGGCGGCTGGAAAGCCGTCGGAACGCTGGTTTATTCTTACCCGGACGCTTACGAAAAAGCTAAAATGGCGGATTTGATTCTGCGTTCGCGGCTTGATAAATTGGGTTTGCAGTTTGACGTGATTTTGACCGAATTCGTCGGTGTCAACGCCACGCACGGACATCTTTCCGGCGAACCGCGCCCCGATATTCCTGAAGTTCAGCTTCGTTTCGGCGTGCGCGGACAAAGCAAGGAAGATGTCACGAGATTTACCAAAGAACTCGCGCCGCTGATTTTAACCGGACCGCCGGGAGTTACGGGTTTTGCCGGCGGCAGACCGAAAGTTGAAGAAATTATGGCTTATTTCCCCGCTTTGATTCCGAAGAATTTGATTGAAACAAAAGTTGAAATTATTGAAGCGTAAAATGCAGAAAGTATGAGCGAAATAAGGGCGCAAATTCTTTTACGCCCATATTTCGCGCGAACTTCCGCATTGATATGTAAATGTTAAGCAAAAAAATTCAAACGGTCTCTCAAAATCTGCCCGATTCAAAAAGCGCGGAAAATTTCTACTCTCAATTAATTGAAAAACTGCCTTTGCAGGAAAAAAAACTTGCTAAAAATGAAGGTTTGCTTTCCGACATTTTAACGCTCGCCGCATTTAGTCCTTTATTGGCGGCGACGCTTTTGCAGCACCCGGAATATATTTGGTGGCTCAATCGTCAGCGAATTTCCGCCAAAGTTCGCGGCAAGGATGAAATTCTCGAATCCCTGGCTCGCTTCGCGCTGACCAATTCACAAGTCGAACCGAATATTTTACTGGCTCGTTTTCGCCGCCGCGAACTTTTGCGAATTTATCTGCGCGACATTCGCAATCTCGGCACAATTGCCGAAACTACCGAAGAAATATCGAATCTGGCGGACGCGATTTTAGAATACGCACTGCGCCTGTCGCAGCAGGAACTCGCCAATCGTTACGGCATTCCGCTGGAAATTGACGAAAAGGAACGCGCCAAACAAGCGCGGTTTTGTATTGTCGCGCTCGGCAAACTCGGTTCAAACGAACTGAATTACGCCTCAGACATTGATTTGCTGTTTCTCTATTCAAACGACGGTGTAACTTCCGGTCAAGGTACGCGCAACGCCGTTACAAACCGTGAATATTTTGTAAAACTAGCCGAATTTGTCACGAAAATTGTCGGCGGACAAACCGGCGAAGGCGCGGCTTACCGAGTTGATCTGCGCCTCCGTCCGCACGGTCGCGTCGGCGCGCTGGCGATTTCGGTCAATGAAGCCGTCAATTATTACCAAAATTACGCGCGAAGCTGGGAACGGCAGGTTTTGATACGTTCGCGCGCCTGTGCCGGCGACGCTGATGTTTTCAGCGATTTTTTTGAAAGGGTTAAATCGAATGTTTTTTCAAAAGATGAAAATGTGGAAGATGCTTTGCAAAATGTTCTGCTTTCCAAAGAAAAAATCAATCTTGAAAAAGCCTCCGACAAAGGTTTCAACGTCAAACTCGGAAAAGGCGGAATCCGCGAAATCGAATTTATCGCGCAGGCTTTGCAAATCGCTCACGGCGGAAAAGACGCGTGGCTGCGCGCGCCGCACACTTTGATTAGCTTGTCGCGGCTCGCCGACCGAAAATTACTGAGCGAAACCGAATTGACCGAACTTTTCGAGGCTTACGATTTTTTGCGCCGTCTCGAACATCGTCTGCAAATGGAAAACGGATTACAAACTCATCTCGTTCCGACGGAAATCGAAAGACGTTTTTTGCTCGCCAAACGGATGAATTTTGAAAATGTCAAAGATTTTGAACGCACGTTAAAAACTCACAGCGGCAATGTCAATCGGATTTTTTCGCGTGTTTTCGGTCAAAAGATAATTTCAAAAAAGCGAAAAATGCCGTCCGAAATAAGACAGGCGAGAATTGAAGATGAAAAAGCAGTTGAAAATCTGCTCGAACCGATTTTTAATTCTCTGGAAAAGTCCGATATTGAAAATGAGCCGGACGAAGAAACCTTGAAAACTCTCCGGCTTTTATCGGAAACGTCGCCTCATTTTGCCGGAATTATTGCCGCAAATCCAAATCTGATCGCCGATTTGCCGAAAGCGTCCGAAGAATTCATCGAAAAAAATTACGAACATATTTTTCACTCTCTCTTAAAAGACGAAAAGGATTTCGCACAGGAATTAGCGGTTTTACGAAAAACCTGGTCGCGTTTTCTGCTCGAAATCGTCGCGTTTGACGTGTATCAAAAAATTACGATTCGGCAAACCCGCCAAATGCAGACAAAATTAGCCGAAGCGAGCGTTGAAGCCGCGCTTTTTATTACAAAAAAAGAACTGATGAGAACTTATGGAAAATCGAGAATCGAAAATTACAAATTCCCTTTTGCGGTTTTAGGTCTTGGAAAACTCGGCGGCGGCGGAATGGATTACGGTTCCGATTTGGATTTAATTTTAATTTATGACGACATTTCAAATTCCAAATATCGAATTGATGTCGAAACTAAAATTTATCCCAAACCGGAAAAATCTGAAATTTCGAATATCGAATCCGAAATTTTTTACGCCCGCGCGGTTGAAATTTTTACAAATACGCTTTCGAGCCTGACGCGCGACGGATTTCTTTATCGGGTGGATTTGCGGCTGCGTCCCGACGGCAAAAACGGCGCGACGAGTTTGAGTAAATTGGCATTTTTGAACTATCTGGAAAATCGTTCGGCAGTTTGGGAATGGCTCGCTTATGTTAAACTACGCGGCGCGGCGGGCGATTTGAAGCTGGCAAAATCAATCGAAAACGAGGCGCGAAAAATTATTCATCAAAAAGCGCAAAATTCTCAAGTTTCAACTTCTGAATCCCAAACTTTACGCGAAGAAACCCGACGCATTCGCCAGCGTTTGGAAGAAGAAAAAGCCAAAAAACAAAGGAGCGGAGAAATTGACATCAAATTTGGCGCGGGCGGAATGCTCGACGTTTATTTTGTGGTACGATTTTTACAGCTGCGCGATAATATTCCCGACGATGAAAAAAATCGTTCGACGCTCTTCACGCTCGAAAAACTTTACGAAAACGATTCATTGTCGGCGGAAGATTATCAAAACTTTTCAAAAGGCTACGAATTTTTGACCGAACTAGACCACCATCTGCGCCTGACAGTCGGACGTTCAACGCGTTTACCGGCGGCGAATCAAACGGCTTTACAAACGATTGTTAAAAGAATGAATCTTCATTCAATTCAAAATCTGCTTGAAAATTTGACTCTCCATCGCCTTAATATTCGCGCCTCTTTTGAAAACATCTGTCAAGATTTATAAGATATATTCACTCACAAAAAAGCCGCAGAATTTGAAAATGTCTGCGGCTTTTTCCGAGGGAAAAATAACCTGTGCGCGATCCGATTTTTGACACCGGACGATTAAAAATTATCACGGTATAAAAGCATTCGGAACCGGTTTATCATTTGATTCGCCAAACCCCACACCTGTAAAACCGGCTGTTGTTTGTTGTAAATACCAAGTTCCGCTACGGAAAACAGCCACATCCGCTCTGCCGTCGCCGTCATAATCCGCCGGAACAGGTAAATCCGTCGAAATGCCGAATTGTACGCCGGTAATTCCCGATTGACTGCGGTTCAGATACCAAGTTCCGTTCGACGGGCGAAACACCGCAACATCAGTTTTGCCGTCGCCGTCATAATCCGCCGGAACGAGTTTGTCGCCGCTGCTGCCAAATTGTATTCCACTAAATCCGAGCTGACTTCTCTGCATATACCACGTCCCGCCGGATGGACGAAAAACGGCATAATCGGCTTTTCCGTCGCCGTCATAATCACCGACAGCCGGCTTGTCCGTCGAAGCTCCGAATTGTAAAGCACTAAATTGACTGTTCACTAAATTATAAACATACCAAGTTCCGTTTGACGGACGATAAACAGCTAAATCAGCTTTTCCGTCGCCGTCAAAATCGGCAGGCTGCGGAATGTCATTTGAATCGCCGAAAGCGATGCCCGTGAAACCCGCCGAACTTCTGTTTAAATACCAAATTCCGGCGCGATAAACGGCGATGTCGGTTTTGCCGTCGCCGTCGTAATCGGCGGGAACGATTTGGTCGGCGGCAATGCCGAATTGAACTCCGGTGAAACCGTTGGCTGACTGCTGCAAATACCACGCGCCGTTTGACGGACGGAAAACGGAAATGTCGGATTTGCCGTCGCCGTCAAAATCGAACTTCGGTTTTCGTGCGGCAAAAGCAACGGCGTTAAAGGCATCAACTTTGCCGTAACCCCAATTCGGATTCGGAGTTTGTCCGGTAAAGCTGTCTTGACGAGCCGTTCTTTGAAGAATGCTTTTGACTTGCGCGGCATCGAGTCGCGGATTTTTTTCGAGCATCAGCGCAATAATTCCCGTAACCTGCGGCGCGGCGGCACTGACGGCACTCGCTCTGCCGTAAAATCCGCCGCCGTCTTGAATTAGATTACCGCGAGCGGTGGCGAAAAAGGAAGTTGGATTATAAGTTGTAAAAACCGAATCTCCGGGCGCACTTAAATCTGTGCCGAGGCGACCGTCAAAAGTCGGTCCGACGCTGCTTCCCAGCCACAGTTCACCGATGTTTCCCTCGCCGGTAATCGAACGCGGAACGCCGTCAATATCTGTGTAGTTGTTGCGGATGACATAACTGTTCGGCGCGATATTATTACGAGCCGTCGCACCATACCAGATGCTTCCGGGAACGACGTTATTGAGAAAACGGTTGTTTGCTCCGGCAATATTTGAAGGATTTATTGTCGCGTCAAAGCGTCCGTTCGAGATGGTTTGCCCTTGCAACTGCACAGTGTAATTTCCCGGCGCACCCGTAATGTCTATAAAAATTTCCCGTTTTTGATTTGTCGCGCCGTAAAAAACCTGATTTACGCCGCCGTGAGCATAGAAAAAAGCTGCGTTTTGAACTTGCTGAGTATCATTGTTAGCCGGAGCGGAATATGGTCCGAAATTGCCGGAAGGCGTTTGGATCGAAACGTCAAATCGGTCATTGCCGCCATACCACAAATCAAACCGAAGTGTGCCGGCGGTTGTTTTCTGTATCTGAATAGATTTTGTTTCGCCTTGTGCAACCGTTCCGCCCGCGTGATTCGGCATTCCGCCGTCGTCGCCCGTTCCGCTGACAAAGACCAATCCCGGTTTTCCCGCTCCGAAATTTGCATCAATCGTTCGTGAAAATTCGCTCGTGCCGTCCGTCGGACCGTTTATAGAGCCGAAATTAGCCAGCAGCACGGCAGACATATTGAGTTCGGCGGCTTTATCGCGGACGAAACCAATCGCCTTCGGAAGCAGCGTCAGATCACCAAACGGTGCTTCGGCGGGCTGCCCGTCGTGCGCCAGTGCGCCTTCGGTAACAAATTTAACGGCAATAATTGACGCTTTCGGTGCAAAACCGCGATATTTACGGCTGGCGAGATTGCGCCCGTTGCCCGCCGCAATGCCGGTCGTGGTCGTGCCGTGTCCGACGGCATCGCGCGTGGCAAGCTGCGCTCCGCCGCCCAACGCGGCGTTAATCTGCGCTTCGGTGTAAATCGTTCCGACTCCATAAGTATTGCCCGGCGCATTTGCGCCCGTGTTGTCGGTCAAATCAAAAATATATTTGATGCGCGTCGTCCCGTCGTCATTGCGGAAATCGTTATTTTTCCAATCAATTCCGCGATCTAAAATGGCGACAATAACGCCTTGTCCCGATACGCCGAATGTGGAAACCGCTAAATCCGTCCGCGTTTCCATTCTCGCCAAATCTACTGCCCCAATCGGAATTGTCAAGAAAGTCAAAAGTGTCAGCAAAAGGAAAGTGGTGATAAATTTTTTCATTTTCATAATAGTTTCTCCGTGATAATTTTGTTTTACCAATAGAACATAATCTTTTTTAATTTTTTGATAATGCCCGTTCGTATATGGGTAAAAAATTTGGAAAGTCAGCCAAACTTTTTTATCTTTTTATTTTCCGTGTCAATTTAAGCGTTAAAAATACTTCGCCGAACAATCAACAGGTATTTAGAGAAAGCAAAAGGTAAAACAATGAATTTTACCGTTTTACCTTGTGCTTTCTCACTTGACCGAACGACTATTGCGGCAGTGTTTGAATTTTCGGCAGTTTTTGAAACACCATCGCTTGAGCCGTAAAGTTCAGTTCGGTTAAATCTTCCGTTACCGAAACGACTTGCGGCGCGAATGAATAGCGTTTCGATCTGACGCTCAGAATGTAAGTTTCGCCCGCTGCGACATCCGCGAAACGGTAGTAGCCGAAGGCAGTTGTCCGCGCCGTCCGCGTGTTGCCGTTCTTGTCTGTCAAAACGACGAAATCGTTGGTCAAACCTCTGCCTCTGTCGGTCAAAACTCTGCCGCCGACGGAAACGCTTGCCGCCGTCGGAGCCTGCACTTCAAACGCGCCGATGTCCGCACCGTCGCCGCCTGTCGCATTTGGAATCGAATCGTTATCAACCGGACGAGTAAAGCCTCGCTGGTCGGTCGTTAAGCCTGAACTGTTGCCTTTGTCAATCGCCGGACTGTTTGCCATCAAAGCGTGGGTTTGCGTCTGACCGCCGTTATTGGCAAGCGGCGCGAGCAAAGGATCAACGCCGAATTGGTCGCCCGGCATCGGAATTGGTATTCCGTTTGTTGTTCCGATGATGTTATATCCTTGCGAACCCATAAGGGGTATGCCAATCCCGAACTGCTCTATATCATAAGTTGAATTTGATGATGATCCGTTCCCGAAAAAGACTGAGTTGCGAAAATTGCAGTTTCCTGTGAAAAAAAGTCCTGATGCTTTATTCAGAGTGATTGTCGAACTGTTTATATTTGCCATCGAACCCAATATGTTTATTCCGTTTCCATCGTTACCTGAGATCGTTGAATTTGTAATTGTGGTGATTTGAGAGATTGGACTTATTAAAACACCTTCCCCTCTATTATCGTTTAGCGTTGAATTTTTGAGGGTTAAATTGCCGTCTGAAATAATTGCTCTTTGGCTGTTGCCTCGAATCGTTGTGTTTTCGACGGTCAATAATGAATTTGAAGAAAGTCCGCCGCCCGCATTGTTTTCAATAACAGAGTTTGAAATTGTGGCGTTGACTCCTAAAATAATGTAAACCGTATAACTTAGAGAAAAGTTAGCTCCAATTTGATTTGATCTAAAACTCGAGTTTGTGATCGTATGATTATTGGTGTTAGGAGTTGATCCACAGATACAAACTGCTGAACCTAAACCACTATTATTATTCGTGTTTGCCAGATTATTTGAGAATGTCGAGTTGTCGGTCGTCGAACTTTGAGCATTGTTGTAATAAATGCCGCCGCCTCTGCCTTTGGCATTATTGCTTGCGCCTAAAGATACAGCCGAGTTATTGTTGATAACGATATTATTCAGATTCAAAATACCGTTATAAACGTAGATACCGCCGCCATCGCCGTCAAAGGACGGATTGGTTGTTCCGGCTGCTTTTCCGCCCGACACGGTTAAACCGCTGAGCGAAGCCTGCGCGTAACGGTCAAGATAAAAAACGCGGCTCGCCGAATTTCCGCTGATCGTCAACAGATTCGCGCCCGTTCCCGTAATCGTTACCATTTGTCCCATCGTTGTCGAGCTGTCCGCCGGAACGACCAATTCGCCGCTCGTCAAAGTAATTGTCCGCTGAACATTAAAAACCGCTGCGTCAAAAACAATCGTATCGGGCTGATTATTAGTTCCCGTTTGCGCCAGCGCATCCCGCAAACTGCCCGCGCCGCTGTCGTTTGTGTTGGTGACGGTGAAAGTCGCCGCCTGTACCGTCACGCCTAACAATATAAATATCGCTAAACCGAATAAAATTTGTCCTATTTTGTTTTTCATAATTTACTCTCCTGAATTCGATAAATTTTTTCTCTCATTTGTATATGCGTAAAAATGTATATGCGTAAAAATTTGAGAAAGTCGGACAAAATATTTCAAAAAAAATTTCTTTTTTTTGAAAAATAAGCTACAATGCGGAAAAAATAATTAAAATCAGTAGTTTATATGAGCGAGAATTCACCTTCGGAAATTACTCAGATTCTGCAAGATTGGAACGACGGCTGCGAGGAAGCGAAAGAACAGCTTTTGCCTTTTGTCTATGATGAATTAAAAAGACAGGCGCGGTTTTTGATGGCAAAGGAACGCAAAAATCATACTTTGCAGCCGACGGCTCTGGTTCACGAAGCGTTTATAAAGTTGAGCGAGCAGACGGGAATTGACTGGCAAAACCGCAGTCATTTTTACGGCATCGCCGCGCGGATGATGCGGCAGATTCTGGTTGATCACGCCCGTTTTCACGCGGCGGCGAAACGCGGCGGCAAGCCGATTCATTTTTCGCTCGACGACGTGCAGATTCCGATTGAAGAACGCGCCGATTCGATTCTCGTTTTGAACGAAGCGTTGGAACGGCTCGAAATGTTCGATGAGCAGCAGGCGAAAATTGTCGAGATGCGGTTTTTCGGCGGCATAACCAACACGGAAATTGCCCAAAGTCTGGGTGTTTCCGAAAGAACCGTCGGGCGCGAATGGAAATCGGCGCGGCTCTGGCTTTTCCGCGAGTTGAACAATTAAATTTGCGCTTCTCACAATTTTTTGTCCTCTTTTTCACAAAAAATCCGCATATTTAATCGGACAAAGGAAAAATGAATATGAAGGCGGAAAATTGGAAAAATATCAAAGGGATTTTGTCGGACGTTCTCGAACTCGAACCGGCGAAGCGGGAAAAGTATTTTGAAAATTCTAAAATCAGCGATGAAATCCGCGCGGAAATCGAATCGCTGCTTGTCTTTGAAGAAGAATCGGAAAATTTGATGAAACTGTCGGCGGTCGAATTTTCAAAGGATTTTTTCGACGCGGACGAAGCGGCGGAAAACGCGCTGATCGGGCAAATTTTCGGCGTTTACAGAATCGTCCGCGAACTCGGCGGCGGCGGAATGGGCGCGGTTTATCTCGCCGAACGCAGCGACGGGAAATTTTCGCAGCGTGTCGCTCTCAAACTGCTCAAACGCGAAATGAACACCGCCGAATTGCGCCGCCGTTTCCAGCAGGAACGTAAAATTCTCGCCAGTTTGGATCATCCGAACATCTCGCGCCTGCTCGATGCCGGGACGACTGACGATAAAATTCCATATTTGACGATGGAATATGTAGAAGGCGCGCCGATTGACTACTACTGCGCCAAACATCAGCTTAATCTGCATCAAAGATTGGATTTGTTCAGAAAAGTCTGCTCGGCGGTTGATTTCGCGCACCGCAATCTCGTCGTTCACCGCGATTTAAAACCGTCGAATATTTTTGTAACGGACGACGGAACGCCAAAACTGCTCGATTTCGGCATCTCGAAAATTCTCACCGCCGAATTTGAAAACCTCGCTCCCGCCACCGTCACCAAGCTCGGCGCGCTGACTCCGACTTACGCTTCGCCCGAACAACTCAGAGGCGAATCCGTCACAACCGCCACTGATATTTACAGCCTTGGCGTGATTTTATACGAAATTCTCAGCGGACATCGCCCGTTTGAAAATCAGGAAAACAGCTTACAAGAAATTTATCACGCGGTCACTGAAAAAGACCCGCCGCCGCCATCTTATTTGATTGACACGATTTCAAAGTCGCTCAAAAAAGCAGCTGCGGCGAAAACTGAAATAAGCGGTAAAAACATCTCGGATTTATCAACCGTCATTCAGAATTACGATTATCAAACGGAATCCAACGGATTTAAAAATACTGTTCCAAATAAAATCAACCTGAATTCAAACAGTCTGCGCGGCGATTTGGACAATATCGTTTTGAAAGCCCTGCGAAAAGAACCGGAACGGCGTTATACGTCCGCCGAGAATTTCTCGGAAGATATTCTTCGCCATCAAAAAGGATTGCCGGTGGCGGCGCGTCCGAATACGTTCGCTTACCGCGCTGAAAAGTTTTTCAAACGCAACCGCGCCGGAGCTTTCGCCGGAGCGTTGATTTTGCTGGCGATTGTCTGCGGAATCGTCGCCACGCTGTGGCAGGCGCGCGTCGCCCAAGCGGAACGAATCAAAGCCGAAGCCGAAACCGCGAAGGCGGAACGGCGTTTTAACGACGTGCGGAAACTTGCTTCGTCTTATCTTTTCGATGTTTTTCCCGAAATCGAAGACCTCGAAGGCTCGCTCAAAGCGCGGCAGATAATCGTAAAAACCGCGCTCGAATATCTCGACAATTTATCAAGGGAAGCCGAAGGAGATTTGGATTTGCAGGTCGAACTGGCAACGGCTTACGAAAAAATCGGCGACGTTCAGGGCGCGTTTGTAGTGACCAACTTCGGCGATATTAACGCCGGACTCGCCAGTTACGAAAAAGCGCGAAAACTGCGCGAAGCTGTTTTTGCCGCAAATCCCGCCGATCTGAAAAACGTAGAGGATTTATCAAAAAACTATCAAATCACGGCTCAAATGATGCAATGGAATAGTGACACGGAAAAAGCGGAAGACTATTTTGAAAAAGCGATTAAAATCCGCCGCGAACTGGTCGCCGAAAAACCGGATTCGCCTGATTATCAAAATCGTCTGGCGGTTTTATTGACCGATTACGCGACCATTCCGCTTGCCAACGTCGAAAATGAAAAAGCCGCCGAACTGCTCGGCGAATCCGGTGCGATAATCAAAAACGTCCTCCAAAATAATCCCGAACATTTTTACACCCGAAAGGCTTATCCGCGAGTTTTGAGAGCCGACAGCCAGTTAAAATCCAACACCGGAGACTATGACGGCGCGATTAAAGATATTGACGAATCCGTTGTTTTGACCGACGCGCTCATCAAAGAAAAACCGCAAGATTATTCGCTGCAAAGAACCTCGTTTCTCAATGATTTCGCTTACTGCGAGATTTACATCGCCAGCCGCGACGGAAAAAAATCTTTGGAAAGCTGTCAGAAAACACTCGATTTTAATATCAAAGAGTTGGAGAAAGAACCCGACGATTCGTATGCGATATATGATTTAGCGGTTAATTATTACGACATTGCTCAAGGTTACAATTTATCGAACGAACCGCGAAAAGCGATTGAACACGCGCAAAAGGCTTTGGAACTGATGTCGAAACTCGATAAAATTGCGCCCGGAACCAACGAATATTTGAGATTAATCGCGGTTATGGAAAAAGAAATCGCCGATGCTCAGTTGTCGCTCGGACAGCCGGAAAAGGCTTTGTCAATTTTGCCGGACGCGCGGCTTAAACTGGAAAAAGTTGTCGAAACCGATAAATCCGTAATCGGCTATCGAGCGGATTTGGCAAATGTTTGCCGCTCGACGGCGGCTGCGCTCAACAAAATCGGCGAAAAATCAAAAGCCGTTGAAAATATTGACGCGGCGATGGTGATCTATCGAAAACTGAAAGAATCAGATAATTTGAAAGATTCTGACAAAAATTTAATCGTTGAGATTGAAAAAGAGAAAGCTGATTATTTGCGGTAAAATTAACGATAAAAATGCAAAGTTCCGATTAAATCGGAACTTTGCAAAAACAACCGAGATTTTATCATACGGAAATCGAAATCGCCGCGTCAAAAATCTCCAGCGCGACATCAACATTTTCCCGCGTTAAAATCAGCGGCGGCGACCAGCGAATCGTCGAAGTGCCGCAGCCGAGAATAATCAAACCGCGATTGAAGCATTCCATTTCGATTTTGTCGCGCAGTTCGGGCGCGGCTTTCATCGTTTCTCTGTCTTCGACGAATTCCACGCCGATCATTAAACCGAGTCCGCGCACGTCGCCGATGCAGTCGTATTTGTTCATCAAATCGCGCAAACCGTTTTGCAGATATTCGCCGACGTTCGCCGCGTTTTCGATCATTCCGCCTTCTAATAATTCGATTGTTTTCAGCGCGGACGCGATGCACACCGGATTTCCGCCGAAAGTCGAAGCGTGCGCGCCTTTGTGCCAGTCCATAATTTCGGCGCGGGCGACGCACGCGCCGATTGGCAAGCCCGAACCCAACGCTTTGGCGATGCACATTATGTCCGGCGCGACATCGTAATGATCGGTGGCGAACATTTTTCCGGTTCTGCCCATTCCCGACTGTACTTCATCAACGATCATCATAATGCCGTGTTCGTCGCACAGGCGGCGGATTTCCGTCATAAAAAGTTTGGGCGCGGGAACGTAGCCGCCTTCGCCTTGCACGGCTTCGACGACGATTCCGGCAACCTCGGAAGGCGGCGTGGTCGTTTTGAAAAGCGTGTTTTCAATCCAGTTTATCGTCGCTTTCGCCGCGCTTTCTTCATCGGTGACATCTTTAAACGGCGAGCGAATGTGATTCGGATACGGCGCGTGAACGACATCCAACGCCTGCCGCATAAATCCCATTCGCTGCGCTCTTTTTGACGATGTTAAACTCAACGCGCCGAGCGTACGCCCGTGAAACGAGCCGAAAAACGAGATGAATTTTTGCCGGCGCGTATGATACATCGCCAATTTCAGCGCGGTTTCGACGGCTTCCGCGCCGGAATTCGCAAAATGCGTTTTCGTGTCGCCTTTGATCGGCACGATTTCGTTTAATTTTTTGCCGAGATCGGGCATTTGCCGGTAATAAAAATCGGTGCCGCACATATGGATCAGCGTCGCGGCTTGCTTGGCAATCGCTTCGACGATTTCCGGGTGGCAATGTCCGGTCGAACAGACGGCGACTCCGGCGTTGCAGTCTAAAAACACGTTGCCGTCGGCATCTTCGAGCCACACGCCGGAGCCTTTTTCGGCGACAAGTTTGTAATCGGGACGCGGATACGAAGGCGTAACGTATTTTTCATCTGCCGCGATAATTTCGCGTCCTTTTGGTCCGGGAAGTTCGGTTTTAATAATCGGTTTTTGGATTTCTGTTGATGGTGTCATTATATTTTCCTCTTTTAAAATGGTTAATGTTGATAATTAATTAAACGCTTTTTAAACACAGAAAAATTTAGTCGCCGCCGAAAAGATTCGGGCGGGAAATGTCAGGTCGGAGTTTGGCAATCGAACGCGGTGTCACAATGGGTGAATTAAAAATTAAAAATTAAAAGTTAAGAATGCAAAATTGAAAACCGTTTATTTATTCAATCTGACTAACAAATTTAGCAGACATTCAACTGCAATATATCAAAATTTTGCTTATTCGACAAACGGAGTTTTTTTCACCTGCGCCTCTGAATCATTGACTGTTAGCTGAGTTCCCTCTTTCAAATAATCGTAACGGACGTAGGCGAGAGCGATTTTTTTTTCGAGTTTCGGCGAAAATGTAACTGATGTAATTCGTCCGGCGTTTTTGCCTTCGGGCGATTTTAATTCGTCATTCGGCTGAACGGCGGCGTTTTTATCGTCAAAAATTAAACCCGTCAATTGTTTGGCGACGTGTCCGCGAAAATGGATTCTCGCAATGATTTCCTGTCCGATATAACAGCCTTTTTGGTAACTGATAACTTCCGGCAAACCGATTTCGGGAACAATCGTCGCGTCGTCCATATCAACGCCGTATTTAGGAACTCCGTTTTCGATTCGCAAAATTTCGTGAATTTCGTCTGAAATTTCGACGGCGTTTTGTTCTTTCAATTGACTGAGAAATTCTTCCGCCGCATCGTTCGGAACAAAAATATCAACTCCGTACCTATTTTGAAACTCAATGTATTTGGAGTTTGAAATTTGGAATCTGGAATCCGAAATTTCAAAATATCGGTAATTATTCGATAAATCTTCGACGAAAAAATCGCCCGCGTAAGTGAATCGAAACAGATTGTTAAAAATGGTTTCGTGAGTGATTTCTTCGGTTTCAAAAAGAAATTTATCGTCTTTTTTTATCACGCGGACGATGGCGATCAAACGTCCCTGCGCGTTCGGAAACGCCGCCGACATTTGCGCGTCGTCCGCGAGTTTGGCGACATCGTTTGAAATCAAACCGTTCAAAAACTGAACCGCTTCTTTGCCCCAAACTTTTATAAGACCGCGTTTTTGTTCAAAATATCCATCGCCGCCGCGCGCTTTTTTGTATTCCTCCAAAATTTCCTTTTCCATATATTTTATATGTTACGCCTTTTACAAACAATCGGCGAACGGTTAAAAAATACGCGCTGATTTATGTATGTATTTAATACTAAAAAAACATTTTCGTATTTATGCAGCACAGTAATTTGAAAACGCGCGCTCAATTTTTTTTCAGCGGAAATTTGAATTTTTTCAGTAATAATCAAAATAATTTGCAAAACTAATTTTGTCATAAAATTTGGAACGTCAATTGCATTTGTTAAAGATTACCCAAGAATTTTGAAGATAAGGCGAGAAAAACGGAGAGAAAAAAGTGATAGATCAACAGAATGATTATTCAGAAACGGAAATGCGCCAAAGCGACGCGCGGTTGGAGAGTTCCATAATTCCGATTATCGAAGAAAAAGCCGTATTCGGCAAAAAAATCGTTGAAACCGGAAAGGTTATTATTTCCAAACGAGTTTCCGAACACGAAGAAACCATTGACCAACCTCTTTTGCACGAGGAGGTTTCCGTTGAGCGCGTGGCGGTGAATGAATTTGTTGACGCGCCGCCGGAAATTCGGCACGAAGGCGATATAATGATTATTCCCGTCATTGAAGAACAGTTGGTTGTAACAAAGCGACTTTTTCTGGTTGAAGAACTGCACGTCAGAAAACAGGTCGTCGAGTCACGCCAGCCTCAGCGCATTACTTTGCTCAAAGAGGAAGTCGAAGTAAAAAGGTCTGCCGCTTCGGAAAATTTAGACGGTTGAAAAAGTAATTTGCCGGAAATTAATCCGGCAGAGTTTTTTTTCACAAAATAAGGAGATAAATTTTTAAGGAAGATAATTATGACACATACAGTAGTAGGAATATTTGACAGCCAACAAGAAGCGCGCAACGCAATGAACGAACTGGTTCAAAAAGGTTTTATAAAGGAAGATATTGACGTTTCAAACAGAAAAAAGGTCAACGAAACAGTTGCCGCCGCAGACGTTAAAACTAAAACCGGCGACAGTATCGGTAATTTTTTCAGCAATTTATTTGGCGGCGATAAAACCGCGTCAAGAAATTATTCGGAAGTCGCCCGCGATACCGAAGGCATTGTAACCGTTCAGACGGACACCCAAGAGAAAGCCAATCAAGCGGCGCAGATACTCGATAATAACGGCGCGATTGATGTTGAAGAACGAGCCGCGCAGTATCGTCAAAATTACGCGGAGACTTCTGAAACGACGACGACCCAAGGCACAGCGGATCGAACGACAAATGTCGGCGAAATAACTATTCCGGTTGTCGAAGAAAATCTTCAGGTCGGCAAGCGCACCGTGGAAACGGGCGGAGTGCGCGTCAGAAGTCGAATTATCGAAAAACCGGTCGAAGAAACTTTGAGACTTCGTGAAGAGCATGTCGTCGTTGACCGTCGTCCGGTCAACCGCGCCGCGACCGCCGCCGATTTTGATAATTTCAAAGAAGGCGATATTGAAATAATC
The DNA here is from genome assembly GCA_965218105.1 of Pyrinomonadaceae bacterium. Classification (GTDB taxonomy): domain Bacteria; phylum Acidobacteriota; class Blastocatellia; order Pyrinomonadales; family Pyrinomonadaceae. Next base: position 3,961,309 of record OZ244585.1, on the reverse strand, counting down.
GAACGCGCTGAAAAAGCCGTCGTCGGTAAAGAAGCCCGCGTCGTCGGTGAAGTCGCCATCGGTAAAACGATTCAGGAACACGATCAAACCATCACCGACACCGTGCGAAAAACACAGGTTGACGTTGAAAAGTTAAACACTGACGTTGACACGGATGTTGATGTCAACACCCGTCGCGCTAACAGCTAAATTTGTAAATATCATTTTTATCGCAAAACAAAAGAGCGAACTTCAAATTTGAAGTTCGCTCTTTTTTAATTCGCAAGTTTCTATTCGTACAAAAATTCATCGAAATATCTTTCAAAATAACCAGCCATCGCTTTGTCGTTTTTCACCAAAATCGGACGCTTCAAAAAAGTGTATTCAGCCGCCATCAAATCAATCATTTCTTCTTCGGTCAGTTCGCGTTCGCTGAGTTTCATCTCACGATATTTGACGGCGCGGCGCGAAAAAAGCTCACTCGCTCCGCCGAGCATTTCAGCCAGATTTACAACTTCTTCGCGTGTGAGAGGCTCTTCTTTTATATCTCTAATTTTTGTGACTTTAACATTATGTCTGTCTAATCTGCGCTTGGCTTTTTGGCAGGTCGAGCAGTTCGGAAGCCAATAAAATGTCGTATCTTTCATAATTTACGGCGCGACGTATTCACATTTGATGCCTTTGATCGAAATTTTTTCAAATCTTTCTTTTTTGACGTTTGCCTTCCACGCTTTCAAAATTTTATATGTTTTGGTTTTGGGCGAAAGTTCGGTCATCACAACCATATCGAGATTTTCCCGACCGAATCTTTGGCAGCTCGAACTGTATGAAAACATAAAATTTTGATTTTTTTTCAGATTATCAAAACTCAGAACATCTTTGACTTCCCAGCTCGGCACGCCTTTATTATCTCTGTTTGAAATTTTTTCCAGCCAGAGCATAAATTTATTTCCCTTTGCAAATCGCGTTACGCCGTAATCTTCATCCGAGGTTAAACCACCGCCCAAATCTTTCACGCCATTTTGCAGGGTTTGACCGAATTTTACGCCTTTATGTTTATAACCGATATATTCGTTTTTATTTGTAATTCCCAGTGCGGGCAAAGCTGCCAGCAAAAGGATCAGAATAATTTTCGTTTTCATCAAAATTCAAATAGTTATTTTTGCAGTTCAACTGACTATATTTTAGCAAATTCGACAATCAATCGCTATTTTGAGAAAGTATAACTTTACAAACACAGTCCAAAAATTAAAAAAGTCAATTTATTATGAGCCAAATATCAGAACAGACAATTTTAGACGCTTTGCGGCAGATTATTGATCCCGATTTGCACAAAAATATCGTGGAACTCGGATTTATTCAGGATTTGAAAATCGAAAACGGCGACGTTTCTTTTCGCATCGTTCTGACAACGCCCGCGTGTCCGGTCAAAGAGGAAATGGAAGCGGAGGCGATTGAGCTGGTCGGCGCGCTCGAAGGCGTTGATAACGTTAAAGTTACGATGGACGCGGAAGTTCCGAAAGGTCGCGGCATCGCCGGAAGCGTCAATTTGCCCGACGTTAAAAATATCATTGCGGTTTCGAGCGGCAAAGGCGGAGTCGGAAAATCAACCGTCGCCGTTAATCTGGCAGTTTCGCTCGCCCTCGACGGCGCGAGCGTCGGTTTGATGGATGCCGACGTTTACGGTCCGAATGTGCCGCTGATGCTCGGCGCGGCGCACCGTCAGCCGCAGGCGATTGACGGAAAAATCGTCCCGCTCGTCGCGCACGGCGTGAAAATGATTTCGATGGCAAACCTCGCGCCGCCCGACAAACCGATGATTCTGCGCGGTCCGATGCTGCACGGCATCGTCAGACAATTTTTGAGCGACGTAAACTGGGGCAAATTAGATTATTTGATCGTTGATATGCCGCCGGGAACGGGCGACGTACAGCTTTCATTGGCGCAGCTTGTTCCGGTGCAGGGCGCGGTTTTGGTGACGACTCCGCAAATTGTCTCTTTAGCCGATGTGCGCCGCGCATTAAAGATGTTTGAAACGGTTTCGATTCCGCTGCTCGGAATTATCGAAAATATGTCTTATTTTATTCCGCCGGATATGCCCGAAAAACGCTACGATATTTTCGGCACAGGCGGCGGCAGTGAATTTGCCGACGAAATGGCAGTTCCGTTTCTCGGTGAAATCCCGCTCGGCATCGAAGTCCGCGAAGCCGGCGACAAAGGCGTTCCGGTCGTCATCGCCAATCCCGATTCGCCGCAAGCCAAAGCGTTTCGCGCCGTTGCCGAAGAAGTCGCGCGTTATATTTCAATTGAAGCGATGAAACCCGAACTCGTTATTACCACGCGGGCGAAATAATTTAAAATTTCAACCAACTAATCGAGAAAACTTGTTATCTAAAGCAAAGTCAGATAAAATTGAAATTAAAGTAAAGATTAAGTCGAGCTTAATCAAACGAAATTATTTACAAAGGAGAATTTAGAAAATGGCGGCAGTAGCAGCACCAACAGTTGAAATCGGTTTATCGGAAAATGCGGCGGTAGAAATCAAAAAATTTATGTCGAGCGAAGATGATTTGCCGGAAACGGCGGGACTTCGCGTGAGAGTTGTTCCGGGCGGATGTTCGGGTTTTCAATACAGTCTGAACATCGAAGAAGAATCAAAACAAGGCGATTTTCTGGTTGAAAAGCACGGCGTTCGTCTTTTCGTTGATATGTTCAGCGCGCAGTATTTGAACGGCGTAGTCGTTGATCACACATCGAATATGATGGGTTCGGGTTTCACTTTTGAAAATCCGAACGCGACCGGCGGCTGCGGCTGCGGAACTTCATTTTCAGCGTAAAAGCTAAATTAAAAACACGAAAGCGCGGCGAATTCTTTTGAGATTCGCCGCGCTTTTTTGTTTATTTGAATAATTTTCAGTTTTAACTTTCTTCCACATCTTCATCAATCGCGGTTAAATGTTTATTCGCGTCCTGATGCAGCGCGCCGACTTCGGCGTTAAACTCACCTTCAGCGCGGGTTATCGGATCGCCCGTCAGGATTCCGCCGATTTGCTCAAGTCCGCCGATTATCATTTGTCCGACGGATTCCAGATTTTCCGTCGTGTGATCTACTTCCGTTTCGTTTTGAATTTTATTTTCTTCCGTCATATTTTAATTTGGCTTCTGCCGATAATTTCCTGCTTTTAGCAAACTTATATTAGCGGAATAATCGGGCGGACACAAATAAACTTTATTTTGAGCCGGATTCGGCAAATTATTTCAGACTCGCGTTGATCTTTTGGATAAATTCGTCAATCTTACCGTTTTCAATCCAACGCGCGACGATTACCAAATCGTGTTCCGGGTCAACGTAAATCATATTCGTTCCGTTGCCGATGTGAGCGAAAGCGGCGGCGGGCGCGGACGGATAAAGTTTTTTATCGGTGTTGAGAAACCAGTTCATAAAACCGTAAGTCGGTTGCGCCGCAGTTGGAGTTCGCGCCATTTTCACCCAGTTTTCCGAGATAATTTGTTTGTTTTTCCACTTTCCGTTATTCGCAGTTAAAAGTCCGAAACGCGCCATATCACGCGCCGAGATGAACATTCCGCCGCCCCAGTGTCCGCCGCCGCTGACCGACTGTATAATTTGTCCGTCGAGGACGACGAACGAATTTTCGTAGCCGAACCAACGCCAAGTTTGCGACGCGCCGATTTCGTCCATCACGTTTTCCTTCAAAATTTGCGGCAGAGGTCTGCGCCAAACATTCAGCGCGGCGAGCGCGAGCGCATTGACGCGGACATCATTATATTCGTAAACTGCGCCGGATTCATTGCGCTTCCGGTCGAGCCATTTTGTCGCGTCTCTGTCTGGACGATCCGCCCAATCGGGTTTGCTCCACAGCGTTCCTTCCCAATCGCTCGTTTGCCGCAGCATCGAATCCCAAGTGATTGTTCGGTTGTGTTCGGTGTCGAATAATTCGATAAATTTCGATTTGCCGAAATTCGCCGCGTCCGCAAATTTTTCGTTCGGATTATAAGCCAGAATCGGAGCCATTTCCTTGTAAACCGGCGCGTCCAAATTTTTAATCATTCCGCGATCAAACGCCAGACCGACGACGGTCGAGAGAAAACTTTTCGTCACCGAATGCGTCATATCAACGCGAAACGGTTCGCCCCATTCGGCGACGATGTAGCCGTTTCGCAAAATAATTCCGGTCATCGCGCCGCGCGGTTTGTTCGCGCCGATATTTTCGCCGAACGGCTCGCGCCCGAACGTCTGCGACTGTGCCAGTTCCATATCGCGCGGAGCTTTCGCTTCATTGGCGACGGCAAAATCAACGGCTTCTTTGAGTTTCGCCGCATCCATTTTCGCCTGTTCGGGCGTGTGTTTTTCCCAAACATTGCCCGGCGGCGGAAAATAAACTGTTTGCGAAAAATTCGGAGCGGCAAACGCGCCGACAAAACACAACGAAAACATTACATAACACAAGAAAATTCGCGCGGAAAATTTATTGTTCATAGTTTTACATTAAATGAAATCATTATGGCATACTTAATCTCGCGGTGCGTTTTGCGTTTTGGAAAGTTGGCGCGTGGTTTGTTCGGTGACGGATGAGAAAACGTCCTTTGATTCGGGCAGAATAAGATCGTTTGTTTTTGCATCAAGTTCGCGCTGGCTTTCGGCATCGTCGAAGTTGTCCGGCAGACTTTTTTGCGGAACGGTAAAATGCAGTGCGTTGAGAATAAAACCAAGTCCGATAAGAAAAGCCGCAATGCCGAAAATAGCCGGAAACAGCATTTCCTTGTCGAACAAAAAGCCGAGTAAGCCGAACGAAACCGACGCGCCTAAACCGGCGGCGGCAATAATCGTTCCTTCCCGCATCCGGCGCAGGCGTTTTTCTTCGGGCGATTCGAGAAATTTTTCAATTTGCGGCAAAACATCTTCGGCGACCTTGGTCAGTTCACGAGCCGATTGAGTTTCTCGAATTTTCGCGGCAACGGCGCGTCCGATTTCATCTCGCGCCGAAACAGCCGACGCGGTAATATTGTCCGGCTTTTCGAGCGCAAACCGCACCGAACGCAAATCTGTTCCGCAAGCCCGACAAAATTGATTAGAATGAAGTTCTTCCAAACCGCAACTCGGACAAAACATTTTCAGCAAATCTCCTCTGTTAATTTTTTGAACTTGAATCAATCAAAAAATTATACGCCAAAAAGTTTGTTTTGTTCACGGACGCGGTAAAAATAGTTTTGTCGGCAAATTGCTTTTAGCGAAAAATCTTTTCGTCCAATTTCGTAATGATCCGCCCGACCGGATAAAGTCCGATGCGTTTATCGAAATACGGCGAGCGTTCGTAAAAGAAGTTCAGACGCGCGCGAGGATTTTTGGCGAAAGTTTCGTCTTTTAGTTTTTCTTCAAATTCCCTTTTCAGATTTTCATCCTTCGCCATCATTTCACGCGCTAATTTTTCGATCACATACGCTTCGCCGTATTCTTTCTGCTCGAAAATCGCGCTGAAAAATCCCCAGTAAGCGAGCGAATCCTGCGAATCGGGTTCGAGCAGGTGAATCAAAACATTTCCCGTTTCCTGCGCCGTCGAAATAATAATGGAATTCGCCGGAAATGTGCGCGTTTCTTTGATCGGATTGATTTTATAACTGACCGTATTGTGAGATTCAAACGACATCGGCGCGAATTTCGGTTCGGTTAAGCGATAACTTTCGACTTCGATGGTCAAAGGTTTTTCGATTTTTTGGAATTTAATGCCGTGCGCCTGTAAAGCTTCGATGACGTTTTGCCATTGCGGAGGCACGATGTAATAAAGCGGCGGCGCGACGGACGCGGCGATTTTCGCTTCGTCGTATCTCGGAATCGTGATATTCAGCGGTTTCGTGCCGTAATGAATCGCTTCCGCGCCGGAAATATCGCTTTTTTCCTTTGTATATTCCGTGCCTTTGAAGTTCAGCGGTGTCGAATTTTCGGTGATCTGCAAACGCAGCGGAAATTTCTCGTTCGGATCGTAAGTTTCGCCGCGTTTGATGGTTTCTTCGACAGCGTGTTTGTTCGCTTCAAACAAACTCGCTTTCGATTGATTTATTTCTTCAATCGTATAGCGCAAAATGTCGTAAGTTCCGCGCACACGGGATTTATAAGGTTTATACGAATGCGTTTCAATTAAAAGTCCGGGACGATTTCTGAGCGGCGCGTAACCTGTCGCAAAACGCGGCGTGGCGATAAATGTCGCAATTCCGCCGGTTACTTCGCGTCCGGCAAACTCGACGTAATGCGTTAAAAGATTGCCTTCAGATTCGACTTTCGGCACGATTTTTCCGTCAAAATGCGCGTCCATCCAGTTTTTGATTTCCCCTGAGACTTCCTGAAAATGCGCGTATTCGTAAGTTACATTATATTGAAAATCCGCGCCGTCGGTGACGTGACAGTCAATAAAAAAATCCGGTTTCCACTCATTCCAAAGCGCAAGCCAGGCGCGTGTTTCGGGCGCGTCGGCTTTCATATAATCGCGGTTCAAGTTGAGATTTGTCGAAGTCGCGCGAAAACCCATTTCGTCGGGACCGTTTTGATTGATGCGATTATACGGCGAACGCATTTCGTGTCCGTCAACGTTGTAAATCGGCACGAAAATTATAACTGAATTTTTTAACAAATCGGCGCGTGTTTTCGTTATTGCAATATCTCTAAGCAACGCAAAACCCGCGTCTTTGCCGTCAATTTCGCCCGAATGAATTCCGGCTTGAATAAACACAATCGCTTTGCCGCTTTTTTTCGCTTTTTCCGGCGTGAAATCTTTATCTTCCGAAACGATCAACAGCGGCAAATCTCTTCCTTCGCCGCTTTTACCGAACGATTTATAAACGATTTTGTCGGACGCTTTTGCCAGTTTATTGGCGAAAGCAATCGTGTCGGCGTAATTCCAAGACTTTTTGTAATCGGTTTGCTCGGCTAAAGTCCGCCATTCCTGCGGGACGTTTTTCGATTCGCTCTGGGCTTTTGTCGTCATAGAAAATGTAAAAATCAAACAAAATAATGTGATTGATAACTTAAAAAGATTCATAATTTAATTTCAGGACTGGAGCGCAAGCGACTCGCTTGCCGTCCGTTCAGCGCGAAGCAAGAACGGACGCACGCCTCGATTTCTATAAACTTTCGAGCAATCAATATTGCCGTTCTTGCTTCGCTCGAACGGGCAAGCGAGTCGCTTGCGCTCCAGTCGTTTTTTACCGGCTTTTCCACTTCAAAATGTCGTCAACCGTCGCAATCGTAATCGGATGATAACCAGGACGCGCTTTGGCGTAAATTTCGTCGGCGCGTGTTTTTCCTTGGGGCGTTTTGACCAATTCTTCAAACAGAGGCTTGACGAACTTGCGCCGTCCGATGCTCGTCAAAAATTCTTCGAGCCGCGCGTTTGCGGGTTTGTAATCGTTTTTGATTGACATCAAAAGCCACTGAAACGCGATTTCGGAGTTGCCGCGCGTCGTTAAATTAAACGCTTCGTCGAGTTCGGTCATTTGCGCCGCATTTAACTTTTCGGGCAGAGTTTGCAGGAAATGAAGCCATTCCTGCGTCGTCCATTCGTTTGTTTTTACATCGGCGGCAGCAATTTTTCCGCTTTCGTAATCTTTCGCCTGTTTTTCAACTCGCTCAAAAGCGGCGGAAGTCGGATTCGGCGCGTTTGACGGCAAACCTTTGCTGTAAATCCATTCGTCGGCATCGGCGCGGGTGATTAATTTCGGGTTTTCGTCAATCAGATTTTTTTGCAGATAATTGACGAAAGTTTCGGTCGTGATGCTTTGAAAAGCGTGTGAATCGAAATATCCGCGCAGAAATTTATCAAACTTTTCGCGCCCGACGGCTTCTTCCAAATGGCGCAGATAAAGCGAACCTTTTTCATACGGAACTTCGGTAAAACCGTCGTCCGGGTCGCGTCCGTTTAAATCAACGTGCAGAATTTCGTCGCGGTCGTCAAAATCGGCGAGTTCGCCGTCGAGAACCTTGCGCCCCAGCATCGTTTCCATTTCGCGGCGCGGTTTTCCGTAAAGTTCTTCTAAAATTCGCCGTTCGATATACGTCGTCGTGCCTTCATTCAGCCAAAAATCGCTCCACGTCGCATTCGTTACGAGATTTCCCGACCACGAATGCGCGAGTTCGTGCGCGACTAATGAAACGAGCGATTTGTCGCCCGCCAAAATCGTCGGCGTGGCAAACGTCAGCATCGGATTTTCCATTCCGCCGAACGGGAAAGACGGCGGCAAAACCAGCAAATCATAGCGTTCCCAGCGATATTTGCCGTAAAGTTTCTCCGCCGCTTCGACCATTTTTTCCGTGTCGGCGAGTTCATAAGCCGATTTTTCGAGCATCGAAGGTTCGGTATAAACGCCCGTGCGATTTCCCAAACTCTGAAATTGAATATCGCCGACCGCAATCGCAATCAAATAAGACGGAATCGGATGCGTCATTTTGAAAGAATATTCGCCGCTTCTCGCCGCGTTATTTTGCGAATTCCCTTCCGCGCTCATCACGGCGAGCAAACCTTTCGGCGTGTGAACTTTCGCCGAATAAGTTAAGCGAATTCCGGGCGAATCCTGAAGCGGAACAAACGAACGCGCGTGAATCGCCTGCGCCTGCGAAAACATAAACGGCTGTTTTTTTCCGGCAGTTTGTTCCGGCGTGAGCCACTGCAAACCCGAAGCGTTCGGACTCGTCGAATAATAAACACGCGCGAATTTGGCGTTTGCCGGAAGCTGAATCGTCAGCGGCGCGCCGAGAAATTTGTCGCTTTCGCCGAGTTTGAAAGTTGTTTCCTTAAAAGATTTTCCGTCCTCGGAAGTTTCGACTTTTTCAATTTTCAAATCGCGCGTATCCAAAATCAGCGGCGCGTTTTTGTCGTTCGACGTGCGTTCGACGCTCAAAGTCGCCATTCCTTTCAGCATTTTTTGATCGAACAAAACATTCCAGTCCAAATCAACATTTGTAACTTTCACCTGTTGCGGATTCGAGTAAGAATGCACATCTTTAGCAAATGTCGGCGGTGTTTTCTGCATATTTTTAGTTGTATTTTTCTGTGCTTTTCCGATGCTTGTCAAATTCGCGCCGACAATCAGCGCAAAGCAAAACATAATTATCGTTTTTTTTATTTTCATTTGTAAAATTTCTCCGTTTGGAGCGCGGAACCAATCCTCGTCCGCCAACAAGCGAAACGATTGCTGCAAACGCCCGCCGTCAATGACGCAGCTATAATGCGAAGACTTTTCTCGCGCTTCTGCGCTTCGCACGCGGACGAGCCGTCCGCGCTCCGATACAATCAATAAGTTTTGACTTTTTCTTTAACTTTGTTCGGTTTATCTTTATTTTTCTTGATTTTAACGACAAAAATTTTATCGTATTCATTTTCGCCGAGCCGTTCATATTTTTCTTCTTTCATCAGCAAATTAGCCAATTCCGGCGTGGTATCGTTGTGTCCGACGACGACGATTCGCTTATATTTTCCCGACATAATTTTGTCATACATTTCGTCGAGATTTTTCGGATCGTAAATAAAAGTCATCGCCCGCAATTTCGACGCAAGCGGCGCGACCGTCGCTTTGGTGCGAATATAATCCGTCGAATAAATTATCTCCGGTTTATATTTCAAAGCAATTTCAGCCAATTTCAGGGCGCGGATTTTCCCCGCTTCGGAAAGTTCAGGGTCGGCGGTGTCGGCTTCTTCGGAAACGTCTTTTTCAGCGTGGCGCATCAAAATAACTGTAATTTTTTTGTATTGCGCGAACACATTTCCGCCCGCAAAAGTGAATAAAAACAACGCCAGCAAAATAGAAATCGGAATTTTCATATATATTTGATTATGAATTTTATCAGTAATTATGATTATGTGAAACCAAGCCGTTTTGTGATGATTTTACGCGGGGAAAGTATGCAGAGTTTCAGCGCGACAATTCAGCAAAGATCGCAAACGCAAATTTTTACGGCTGTAAACGTGAAAAAATTTCATAAAATCGTTAAACTGCATTATCAAAGGAACGCCGTCCATCCTGGCGGCAATGAGCGCAAAGCGCGAAAAAGATCGAGCGAGACAATACGTTTTTAATGCCGCGCGGCGCAACGTTTGCCGCCAGGATGGACGGTGTTCCAACGAAAAAAGGAGAAAAACTATGCGACCACAACTGAAAAAATTTATGGAAGCAATCGGCAAAGATTCGATTGCGATTATTCCGGCGGCGCACGAAGTTACGCGCAGTTACGATACGGAATTCAAGTTTCATCAAGACCCGGATTTTTATTATCTGACCGGATTTCCCGAACCGGACGCGATTGCGGTGATCAATCCGTCGAACAAAAAAAACCCGTATATTTTGTTCGTCCGCCCGCGCGACCCGGAAATGGAAACGTGGTTCGGCAGACGCGAAGGCACGGACGGCGCGAAGAAAAATCACGGCGCGGACAAAGCGTTTCCGATTGAAAAATTTGAAAGCGAAATGGCAAAACTCGTCAACGGACACGAAAAACTTTATTACCGTTTCGGCGTTGACCAAAATCTCGACGCGCAGATTCTGCATTATCTTTCCGGTCAAAGAGTGCGCCGTTTGAAAACCGCTTATCCGCCGCACACGATTATTGATCCGACGATTTTAGTTCACGAAATGCGTCTTTTGAAAACCGACGACGAAATCGAATTGATGCAAAAATCCGCTGACATCGCCGCTGAAGCGCACATTTTGGCGATGCAGAACGTCAAACCCGGAATGAACGAATATCAAGTCGAAGCGTTAATGGAAAATTATATGCGGCATCACGGCGCGTCCGGCGTGGCGTATAATTCCATCGTCGGCGGCGGCGAAAACGCGACGATTCTGCATTACGTCGAAAACAACGCCGACCTCAAAGACGGCGATTTATTGCTGATTGACGCGGGCGCGAATTACAAAGGTTACGCTTCGGACATCACGCGCACATTTCCAGTCGGCGGCAAATTCACCAAAGCGCAGCGCGAAGTTTACGACATCGTTTTAGAAACCGAAATTGCCTGTCTTGAAGCGACCAAAAAAGGCAACACGATCAAACAGCGGCACGAACTTTCGATTGAAATGCTGACCGAAGGAATGAAAAAGCTCGGACTTCTCAAAGGCAAAACCAAGGATTTAATCAAGAAAAAAGAGTTTATGAAATATTATATGCACGGTGTCGGACATTATTTAGGTTTGGACGTTCACGACGCGGGCAGATATTTCACCGACCAAACGGCGAAAAACTCGCGCCCGTTTGAAGCCGGAATGGTTTTAACCGTCGAACCCGGTCTTTATATTCCGCCCGACGACAAAAACGCCCCGTCAAAATATCGCGGCATCGGCATCCGCATTGAAGACGATGTTCTTGTAACCGAAGACGGAAATGTAAATTTAACGGAAAAGGTTACGAAAGATGCGGACGAGATTGAAGAAATAATGGCGAAATCGAAAAATTTGGAAGAATTGAATTTGATTTAAGAGAGTTTTTCGCAAAAAAATAACGATGAAACACAACGATTTGGATATTGATAATTGGAAAGATTGTGACATAAATACTGATTCGTTGTGGCTCATATCTGAACGCGACAAAAGCGGGAAACACGCGAATATTTATCACGGAAATTTTATTCCGCAAATTCCTAATCAATTAATCCGACGATTCACTAAAAAAGACGAAACTGTTTTCGAGCCGTTTATGGGAAGCGGCACGACGCTTTTTGAATGTGAAAGTTTGGGCAGAAAATATGTCGGTCTTGATATAAACCAGAAAATCGTTGATTACGTTCGGCAAAAAGTCGGAGTTGGAAGCGAATATTTTATTGAAGAATGTAATTCGCTTGATGCTGGAAAAATGAGTTTAAATATCAAGCAGGCTTTTGAAATGTTATCCGTCAAAAATGTGCAATTTGTTTTAATGCACCCGCCGTATTTAGATATTGTGCAATTTACGGACGACGAAAACGATTTATCGCAAATCAGCAATCTCAAAGATTTCATCGGTAAGTTTAAAATCGTCTGTGAAAATTCTTTGAAATATCTCGACCAAAACAGATATTTTGCTGTCGTTGTCGGCGATGTTTACAAAAACGGCGAAGTTTTGCCGCTGGCGTTTTATTGTATGGATATGATTAAACGCAATTTCGCTGTAAAATTGAAAGGAATTGTCGTTAAAAACATCGAAGGCAATCGCGGAAAAATCGGGCAGAATAATATCTGGAAATATCGCGCTTTGAATAGCGATTATTTTATTTTCAAACACGAATATATTTTCGTTTTCAAAAAGGAATTTTAGAATATGAATCCTTTCAAATTAAATTCAACGTCATATCACGATTACGAAATCTTAAAAGATTTAGAATGGCATTGCACCAAATGTGAATTGCAGTCAGGACAAGCCAAAACTTGGCAGACTTGGCGTGATGCTCACGGTTTACAGTTTGAAGAACCTTCGCCGAGACGTTGGGAAAAACGAATTCATTGTGAAACTTGTAGTAAAACAACAGTTCACCGTAAATTGAAAACGCTTGAAATTAATGAGATTACAAGTGCAAGGTCGGGAGTTTCGGCAAAAACGGCTAATCGAATTAAAAACTTACTTAATTTTGAAGAAGCCGTTTTCTTAAGAAAATTACCTGCCAGATTATTGCAGCCTGACCATAAATTTCCTCAGATTCGTTGGAACAAAGATGAAGAACCAAATGATGAAAGTGCTTCGGACGACTATTTGATAGCAAAGTTTATACTTCTTAACGAAAATAATAATCAGCTAAAATCAAGAAACTGTGAAAGATGTGTTTTCACTAACAGGCGCGGACACTTTCCGGGAATTTATTTTTGGTATGAAGGCGATGAAAATTGGACAACTGAGCCTCACGATGAAAAAGGTTGCGTCGGATGTTTTTGGTATGATCCGCATAAATGGCGCGAAGAGTTAAATAAAATTGTCGGTAATTCACAAAATACTTAAAAATAGTTCATAATAAACTTGCTTTTGTTTTTGATAATGATTAATATGCCAATAGTAAACAAATCGAAAGTTATAGAATTAATGGCGAAAAAGGAAATTATGACTTTTAAAGGACTGGCGGAAGCGTTGGGAATTTCGACGACGCAGCTTTCAAATATTCTTTCGGAAAAATTCGAGCCGATTAAAAGTAACATCGTTGAATTAGCAGAATTTCTTGAAGTAAGTCCGATTGAAATTATCAAGGAAAAAAATAAGGACAAATAAAATGGATAAGCGAGTTTTTAGACCTAAAATTGACAATATTTTTGATTTTAGTTTTATGGATGATTTTACAACGATTATCCTTGCCGAAGAACAATACGGAATAGACATATCAAAACTCAAATATAAAGATGGAGATGATTTTTACTGTTTCAGTGAGAGAAAATCTTATACAACTGAAGAGTTATATAAAAATTTTAACATTGAAGTTTTTGAGCATTATGATGAAAAAAAATGAATTATATCGGCTCAAAATATAAACTTTCAAAATTCATCAAATCCGAGATCGAAAAAGTCGTCGGGCAAATGAAAGATAAAGTTTTTTGCGATTTGTTCGCGGGAACCGGCGCAATCGGACGAAGTTTCAAAACCGAATCGAAGAAAATAATCGCCAACGACATTGAATATTACAGTTATGTTTTGAATCAAAATTATATCGGCAATCACGAAGAAATCGAATGGCGCGGATTCGTTGATGAATTAGATAATCTTGAAGGCGTTGAAGGTTTTATCTACAAAAACTACTGCTTGGGAAGCGGAAGCGAACGACAGTATTTCAGCGACGAGAACGGTAAAAAGATTGATGCAGTTCGACAAAAAATTTATGAATGGAAAAACGCCGAACGAATAAATAAAAATCAGTATTATTTTCTGCTGACAAGTTTGCTCGAAAACGCTGATGCAGTGGCGAATACGGCGAGTGTTTACGGGGCGTATCTCAAACATCTAAAAAAATCAGCGCAAAAAACTCTCACTCTCAAACCGGCATTTTTTGATTTGAACGAAGCGGCGCACGAAGTTTTTAACGAAGATGCAAATTCTTTGATAAAGAAAATTGAGGGCGACGTTTTATATCTCGATCCGCCTTATAATGCTCGTCAATACGGCTCTAATTATCATCTTTTGAACACAATTGCCAAATACGATAATTTCACGCCGAACGGTAAAACAGGTTTGAGAAGTTATGAGCGTTCGCTTTATTGCCAAAAGCCGAAAGTCGCCGAAACTTTTGAACATTTAATCAAAAATGCCAATTTCAAATATATTTTTTTTAGTTATAACAATGAAGGTTTAATGTCAGATACTAACGTCAGAGAGATACTTCAAAAATACGGTAATTATAGTCTAACCACGACCGAGTATCAAAGATTTAAAGCTGATAAAACAGAAAATAGAAATCATAAAGCCAATGAAACTATTGAATTTTTGCATATTTTAGAAAAACGTTGATTGTAGAGAGGATTTTATGATCGCTCAAGATGCGAAAGATTTTCAGATGCCGAAATATATGTTCGACACTCACGCGCTCAGTTGCCAATCGCTTGTTGAATTCTTTTTATTTATCAGGCAAACTCGCCGCCTTTTGGCTTCTCTTGTCCGCATAATTCCGTTTTTGTTTTTTTCCCAGGGGCGTTAAAAAATTTCTCGTTTAACGCCGCAATATCGTTTAAAGTTGTCAGCACAATTGTTTTCAAGTTTTTTTAGAGTAAATTTTAACAACATTTATTTACAATACTTTTGCGAGAAGTCTATTCAAATCAGAACCTGAGATAATTAATACAGTTTGATTAGCAAATTATTTGTAATGTAAAGTTTATTGCAAACTCTTGATTTTAACTGTTTTTTGATCACCAAACTGAGATAACCAAATGATATATGAGGAAAATATCTAATTCAAAATTCTTATACGATTGCCTGACTCTTAAAAACACACTTCAAGGATGATTTGTATCAACTTGACATCCGTATCATTTGCTTTCAAATTTGAACTTGAGAATCAAATGACTTATGAAAATTGAATTAGAAACTTCGCCTTCGCTTTCACTCGAACGCAAAATTAAAATGCACGAAGCGCGTGAAGCGATTATTGAACGCTTGGCGCGTGATTTGCCGACAAACATTGATCTTGAAAGGTTTTTGCACGTCGTCGTTTCCGAACTCGGACGAATGATGCAGGCTGACCGGTGCGATCTTTTGCAGCTTACGAACGACAGCGAACTTCGTATCAGCCACGAATGGCGGGCTTCGGAAGACGTTCCGGTTTCGGAAGGCACGACGATTCCGATTGATGCCGAAAAACTCGGCGAATATTTCGATGTTTCCAAACCGATTCGCATCAATGATACCTCAAAATCAAAGGATGCGACGCTTAGATTTTTTGCAAAAGCACTCGAAACGCGTTCGCTTTTGATTTTGCCGATTACTTTGAGCGGTAAAGTTTTGGGTTTGCTCGGACTGCACGACACACATTCACCGCGTGAATGGCTCGACGAAGAAGTTTCCTTTCTCGAATCTATCGCGCAGCAGCTCGCCATCGGTTATCAATATACGAGTCTTTACGTCGCGCAGGAACAGGAAACGCGGCGGACGAACGCGCTTTTGGAAATCGCCAACACGCTCAATTCCCATTCGGAATTTAACATCGTGTCGTCAAAAGTTTTAGAACGCGCCATCGGATTGGTCGGCGCGGATTACGGCGCGCTCGGCGTGCTTGACCAAACCGGCAAAAAGATTTCGCTCGTCGCGTTCAAATCCGCGCCGGACGTTAAACCGAACGCGGTTTTGCAGATGATCGAACAGCACAATCAATCGCTCGACATCGAACCGTTTCCGGCACTTGGCGATATTTTGCGCGACGGCAAAACGATGCAGATCGTTGACACGCAGCTTCCGTTTGCGATTCGGCTGATTTTCAATTCGCAATTGGGCGGAAAATCCGCGCTCGTAACTCCGGTGCGCGTCGCCGGACAAGCGTTCGGTCTGCTCGGTTTTGTCTGGAGCGAAGAACGCGCTAAACCGTTTGAAACGCACGACATCGCGCTCGTCGAAGGAATTTCCGACCAAATCGGCACGGCGCTCGAACGCGATCAACTGAGCGCGGAAGTGATGCGTTTGAAATCTGAACTGCATCAAAAACACAGCGAAATCATCGGACAAGCCGCGACCATTCGCCGTTCGATTGAACTCGCGCTGAACGTCGCCGACACCAACACGACCGTTTTGATTCAGGGCGAATCGGGAACGGGCAAAGAGCTTTTGGCAAATTTGATTCACTACAATTCGGGGCGCGAAAACAAACCGTATATCAAATTAAACTGCGGCGCGATTCCCGAAACGCTGCTCGAATCAGAACTTTTCGGACACGAAAAAGGCGCGTTCACCGACGCTCGAAATCAGCGGCAGGGACGTTTTGAAGAAGCCGACGGCGGCACACTTTTTTTGGATGAAATTGGCGAAATGTCTTTGTCGGCGCAAGTTAAATTACTAAGAGTTTTGCAGGACGGCGAATTTACGCGCGTCGGCGGGCGCGAAGTGATCAAAACCGATGCCCGCGTGATCGCCGCGTCAAATATTGATCTGGAAAAAGCCGTCGAAGAAGGCACGTTTCGCAAAGATTTGTTTTATCGCCTGTCGGTTTTCCCAATTGTCGTCCCGCCGCTTCGTTCGCGCCCCGAAGATATTCATTTATTAGTTTTTCATTTTCTCGAACTTTACAAAGAAAAAACCGGACGCTTCGTGTCGGGAATTTCCAAAGAAGCCTTACGCGCATTGGTCAATCACGAATGGTCGGGCAACGTCCGCGAACTCGAAAACGCCATCGAACGCGCCGTTATTATCGCCTCCGGCAGACAAATCGAACTCGACGATTTGCCCGAAGCGATCAGCCGGCGCGCCTTTGAATCGTTCGCCCAAGCCAGACAGGAACGCGCCAAAGCCGCCAGCGAAGGACGCTCGATCAGTCTCGAAGTCGAATTTCCGGCGACAATGGAAGAAATCGAAAAAAACGCGATTGAACTCGCCTTAGATTACACCGACGGCGACAAATCACGCGCTTCGAGACTGTTAAATATCGGCAGGAAAACGCTTTACCGAAAGTTGGATCAATACAAAGAATAATCTATAGGGATGGACAGGATGGACAGGATAAATTCAAAAATCCTTTTTATCCTGTTATCCCTGTGAATAAATTTGTCAAATCAAAATACGCCGTGTTTTTCAAAAGTCGTTCAGTGCTGCTTTCCCAGACAGAGCCGGAAATTTTTAATAAGAGTTTCTAATGTCTAGACAAAGACCCGGCGAAATGAATCGGGCATCCAGTCGGTTAAATTTTTTGATACGACATCCGCTCCGGCTTGGCGTAATTCTTCCGCCGAAACTGTGTTTGTAATTCCCAAAGTTCGAAGTCCGGCGCGTTTTCCGGCGAGAATTCCCTGCGGCGAATCTTCGATCACTACACAATCGCCGTGAACAATCGGATTTCCGCCCAGACGAGTTCGCACGGCATCAACTTCGTTAAATCCGGTCAGATAACATTCCGGGTCGGGTTTGTGCGTTGAAATATCATCGGACGCGACGATGCTCGAAAAATATTTTAACAAACTAATTCGTTCGAGAACGTAAACGATTTCTTCGCGCCGCGCCATACTGACTACGCCGAGCGAAAATTCCTGCGCCATTTTTACAACAAAATTTTCAACGCCTTCGAACAGCGGAATCTCCTCATCAACGATTTCACGCCATTTAGCCGTTTTTTGATCAACAATCGCTCCGATCTTTTCGGTCGGAATTGGCTTTTCGGACAGTTTGAACGCCGTTTCGACAAATGTTTTATCATTCATTCCCATACAGGAATAATACTGTTGTTCGGTCAAATCAACGCCTTCGCCTTTTAATATTTCCTGATACGCTTGCATTTGCAGCGGCTCGTCGTCAATAATTATGCCGTTAAAATCCATCAAAATCGCCTTAATCATTTTTATAAATATTCCTTGTTTATTTTAATAAAACCCGTATTCTATATTTGTATTGTCGGAGTAGCAAATCACAGAGCGCGTAACGCGGGCAAAGATGCCTGCGCTACATTGCATCAAACATATTTCCGCGACCGAGAACATTATTCGGGTCGAGAGCGCGTTTAATTTCCGCCATTTCGTTCAAATAACGCTCGCCGTACATCACGTAAAGATAATGCTTCTTGAGTTTACCGATGCCGTGTTCGGCTGAAACCGTTCCGCCGAGCATTATCGCCTGCGCGACGAAACGCCCGTAAAGATGTTTGGCTTTTGTAACTTCTTCGTCCGTTTTCGGCAGCATATTGGCGTGCAGATGATTGTCGCCGATGTGTCCGAAAATTACATAATCCAAACCGCTTTCGTCTAATTTCTGTTTGTAATACTTCAAAAACGAAGCGAATTTTTCATCCGACACCGCCATATCGGTGCCGATTTTTCGCTGTTTGTTGCGGACGACTTTTTCGTTGACCGAAACGGGCAGAGCGTGGCGAAATTCGCGCATTTTTTCGAGGTCACGCTCGCTCGTCGTAAACCACGAAGTTTCAAGTTCGGCGTGGTGTTTTTCCAGAAGTTCGTTCCATTGCTCGAAAAGCGCGTCTTCAGTTTCTTCGGTTGTTTCCTGCTCGAAAAATATCGCGCATTCCGCATTTTCAGGCACTTCGGGAAACTTTTCGGCGATAAATTTCAGCGAATTTTTATCGAAATATTCGATTAAAGTCGCGCTGATTGAAGTACCGCAGTCGTCCCGACTGCTGTCCTGAGTGCGTCCCGCGCTCAAATCTTCCGAATCCGCAAAATTTTTGACTCGGAAGCGGGACGCTTCCGATACGGCAGTCGGGACGACTGCGTTACTTTTACTTATTTTTCGCGCTTCGCCGACGAAATCAAGCAAATCTTTTTCGTCTTGAAAGAAAACGATTCCGCTTAAAAAACCTTTCGGTTTCGGCAGAAGTTTCAATTGAATTTCAGTTATTACGCCGAGCGTTCCTTCGCTGCCGATAAACAAATCAATCGCGTCAAATTTTTCAGCCGAAAAATAGCCGGAAGTATTTTTGCGCGCGTCCGGCTGAAGATAAGTCGGAATTTTCACTTCGATTGGGTTTCCGTTTTCGGTTTTCAGTTTAACGAATCCGTCTTTGGCGAAAATTTCGCCGCGTTTTATGTTCAAGATTTCTCCGTCTGCCAGAACAATTTGAAGTTTTTCAACAAATTCGCGCGTCGCGCCGTATTTAAAACTTCGTGCGCCGCTGGCATTTGTCGCCACCGTGCCGCCGATTTGACAACTCCATTCGGTCGGATCGGGCGGATAAAAAAGATTTTCCGCTTCGACCGCTTTTTGAAAATCATTTAGAATAACGCCGCTTTGTACAATTGCGAAATTTTCGTTTATCTCTTTTATTTTGTTGAGCTTTTCGAGCGAAATGACATATCCGCCGAAAGGAATCGCGCCGCCGACTGTTCCGGTTCGCGCGCCGGAAATCGTGACGTGAACTTTCTTTTCGTTCGCGTCTCTTAATATTTCCGCAATTTGTCCGGCATTTTCGGGAATAAAAAGTTTGTCGGCGTGTCCGCCTTGCAGATTGCTCGCGTCAATCAAATAATTTTGCAGTTCGTCGAGTTGAGTTTTTACTTGCATATTTTTAAGTCGTAAATCGTGAATCGTAAATCGTAAATCGTTTTTTAGACTGTTGAAACAACCGTTCTAAAAAGTTTACTGTTGATTTGCGTTTAAAACATTATACCGAAAAATTATTGACGATTGACGATTGACGATTTAGCTGATTGATTTGAGAAGTGCTTCGCGCATCTCTCCGGCACTCGCCCAGCGGAATTTGACTTCTTTGGCGATGGCGGTTTCGATGACGGCGGCAAATCTCAGCGGAACATCGGGTAAACGCTGTGAAATCGGGACAATCGGTTTTTCAAAAATTGCTTTGACGGTTTCGGAAATTCCGGCGCGCGGCGAAAGATCGAGCGCGTGCGCGCCGGTCAAAAGACTGTAAGCGGTCATTCCAATCGCATAAATATCCGACGGTGGACGCACTTCCTTAAAATCTCTGACTTGTTCGGGCGGCATATAAGCAATCGTTCCCGCCACGTCGCCGACCATTGTCACGCCGCTCATTCCCGTTTGTTTGAAACTTTTCGCCAGACCGAAATCGGCTAATTTTGAGTTGTATCTCGGATAATTTCCGTCAACTAAAATATTCTGCTCTTTGATGTCGCGGTGAACAAATCCCAGCGAATGAGCAAACTGAAGCGCGTCGAGCGTTTGTTCGATTATTTTGCCGACTTCCATATAATTGAGCTTGCCGCCGCGATATTTGACGAGTTTGGCAGCGTCCATTCCGCCGACGTATTCGGAAACGAGATAAACGATGCCGTTGTGCGTTCCGTGTTCGATATAGCTGACGATGTGCGGATGCTGAAGGCTGGCGGCGACTTCGATTTCGCGCATAAAACGCTTGAGCGATTGTTCGCTGACGGCGACTTCGGGCAGCAGAGTTTTGATCGCCACGGCGCGTCCGTCTTTGACGGAGCGAGCGAGCATCACGCTGCCCATTCCGCCCTGTCCGATCATTTTTATCATCTGATAACCCAGAATCGGCTGCGGATTTTTCTTGAGTTTTTCGCGGCAGTCATCGCAGACGTAAGAAAGTTTGGCATCGGGGCGCGACGCTTCGGCTTTTGATAAAATCCCGCAGTTCAGACACTGAATCGTGATGACGGAAGGAACGGTCTGATTGAAATTTTGCGGTTTTTTTGAAGAAACCGCCGCCGGTGCTTCCGTCGCAACTCCGACTTCCAAAACCGTTTCGCCGCCCTGAATCCGGTCGCCGCTTTTCAAATGCGCCGTTTCAACCCTAATGCCGTTGACGAAAGTTCCGTTGGTCGAACTTAAATCTCGAAGAAAACACTGCGGCGGCGCGATTTCCAGCAGACAATGATTGCGCGAAAAAAAACGGTCGTGCGGCAGACAGAACTGTGAATCTTCGCTCCGCCCGATGGTAAATGTTTCGTGTTGGTCAAACGTGAAAACGCGCCCCGTCTGCGGACCCGCGATCACGCGCAATGTTACGCGCATCAATTAACTTTTCAAACTTTTTCGGTAAAATTTCTCAACTTTTATCTTAGCAAAAACACGAATATGATAAAAACAACCGAACTGATAACACTGACCGCGCCGAGAATCAAACCGGCAATCGCCATTCCGCGCCCGCCGTAATTCATCGGATCATTATCGGCATTTTTCATTCCGAGATAACCCGTCACCAGCGCGGCAATGCCGAGCGGAAAACCGCCGTAACAACAAATTACCACGAAGCTCATAATTCCTAAAACCAGCGAAACCGTCGGCAGTGTCTGATATTGTTTCTGCATCGTCAAAGCCGGCGGCGCAAAAGGCGGTTTTTGCAAATTCGGCTGATTTTGCCAGTGAGAAACAGGTTCTGGATTGTTCCAATTTAACAGTTCGTCGCTCTGCCAATTCGGATTTGTAACACGCGGCGGATCCATAAATGAAGTTGCCGCGTCCGTGCCGGTTTTTTCCAAGACCGCGCCGTCATTTAAACAATAATTTTGTTCGCTGTTGTTATAAATTTCGTTACATACCGGACAAGTTTTCATTTTTTTCCTGATTTTTCGGCAATAATTTTGTGATTATACTTTATCTTTCATCAAAAATAACAAAGCGTATTTTATTTATAACCGGTTTCTATTTTACTTT
Source organism: Pyrinomonadaceae bacterium (assembly GCA_965218105.1). Taxonomy (GTDB): domain Bacteria; phylum Acidobacteriota; class Blastocatellia; order Pyrinomonadales; family Pyrinomonadaceae. The sequence goes on along the minus strand of OZ244585.1, from coordinate 3,939,582 downwards.
GCTGCCGCAGCGTCCGCAGTAATTTATATCAGGCGAAATCTTTCCGCCGCAGCCGCCGCAAATTTTCTCAACTTGCCGAGGCTGATTGCCGGCAGCATTTGAATGAAATCCGGCAGGTTTTGCCGCGCTCATTTGACCGAGATTTAGTCCGCATTTTCCGCAAAATTTTGAAGATGCGGGCAAACTCGCCGAACAGTGCGGACAAGAAATATTCCCGTCATTTTTGCTTTCGCTGATCAGAGAAAAAGAATGATTGCCGCATTTCCCGCAAAACTTTACGCCTTCGGCAAAACGCGCCCGACATTTTGTGCAGGCGACGATTCCCGGTATAACGCTTGAATGAACGCCGCCGCTGATCTGTGAAGTCGAAGGCTGGCTATTTTCGCCGTGCAGAACTTTTAATTGCGCCTGAATAACCTGTTCGTCCGTGTCTTCGCGCAGTTCGATGACGCGCTCGTCGTCTTTTTCGCCCGTTTTACAAACTCTCAAAACGTGCTGTCCGGCGGGAACGGTTGATAAAACCAGTCTTCCCGAACTGCCGATAATTCCTTTTCTTTCGTCGTCAACGTAAACTTCCGCGCCGGTCGGAGCTAAGATGATTAGTCTGGACGAACCGAAATTGGTTTTGTCATCAACATTTTCGGCTGCCTTTTCGAGTTCTTCAATCCATTCGCGCACACTTGACGGACGTTTATTCGGGTCGGTTTCGAGTGCGCGCATTACCGCCTGTTCGACATCTTTCGGAATATCGGAACGAATCGTCGAAAGCGGCGGCGCGGCGTGCATAATTTTCTGCATAATAAGCTGCATCATATCGCCCGCAAACGGCGTTTTTCCGCCGAGCATCAAATATGCGATTGTGCCGAGCGCGTAAACGTCGGCGCGAACGTCAACGCCGAGTTCCGGCTGCATCTGTTCGGGCGACATAAATTCCGGCGTTCCGACGATTCCGCGTGAAGCAGGCGCGGCGTTTGAACTCGCGTCGGTAACGGTTTGATTGACGATTTTCGCCAGACCGAAATCGCCGACTTTGACAAAACCGTCGCCTTTTCCGCGTGTCATTATAAAAATATTGGCGGGTTTTAAATCGCGGTGCAGAATTCCGGCTTCGTGCGCCGCTTCCACGCCGTCGGCGATTTGCCGCAAAAGATTGACGGCGCGTTTGACCGGCAAAGTTCCTTCGCGCCGCAAAAGACGATGCAGAGTTTCGCCTTCGACGTATTCCATCACGAGAAAAAAAACGCCGTCTGCGCTTTCGCCGAAATCGGTTACGTCAACAACGTGCGGATGCCGAATCGAAGCCGCCGCCATCGCTTCGCGCTCAAACCGCGCAATCGCTTCGCCTTCAGCCAAATCATCACTGCTCAAAACGTCCTGACGCACGGTTTTGACGGCAACTTTGCGCGTTCCCAAATTCGTATCATTCGCCAGATAAACCTGTCCCATCGCGCCGCGCCCGATTCGTTTTTCGAGCAGATAACGGTTTGCCAAAAGTCTGCCGCCGGGCAAACTGAGCCGCGTCTGCGTCTGGTCGAGCGGACAACAATCTACATTATCTTCGTAACAAACCTCACATTTCGGGCATTCTTTCATTCGTCTTTATTTTCTATGTTTATCGGATATTTACCAAATTATGAACGCAAAAAGTTTTAATTTATTGCAAGCCGCGTCAATTTTTGGACTTTGTTTTTCAATCTTGCTATAATTCGTTTCGTTTGATTTATTGGGTCGTTAGCTCAGTTGGTAGAGCAGCGGACTCTTGTTCTATAAAAATGGGAGCGTTCATTGGAAACAATGAACTGAAAATGCGGCTGTATGCTGGAAACCCCTGAGAGCTTTGAGTACGAACATTTGTCGTAAAAATCTTAAAGATTGGGCAATCAGCAGGCAACTCTTGAAAATAAATTTTTCGAGAAAGCCCTCAGAGACTATACGCCGCACGCCCAAACGGAAAATGCCGTGGGTGATGAGATAGTCCAGACTACAACGCTTGAAATTTTCGGCGGCTAATGAAAGTTAGTGTGGTAGGTAATCCGCGGGTCGCAGGTTCAAAACCTGCACGACCCACCAATAATTTAAGAGAAGACGAGCTTTTAATCGGACTTGTCTTTTTTTTATTGAATCAGTCCGACGCGGCGCACTAAATTTGGAAAGCGCGGATCGGATCGAAGACTGTCCAATTCAGGCGAGACTTTTAGCCAGAGCAGAGTCGTGGTTCGCCCGTTGCAGGCTTTCTCCAAAAACTCAAAAGCCTTGTCCCGTTCATCGAGTTTTGCATATATTACTGCTATTTGCGTGGAATTGAAATTTTCGTTCTGCAGGGCAAATTCCAGCATTTTTTTCCAATAAGTTTTCGCGCCCGATGTTTTAAAAGCATCTCCGAGCATTTCCCCTCTTCTGATCGCAGTCTGCACATCGCCTCCCATCCTCAAGGTATCTCCCGAAAGAGTTGTATATTTGTTATAAGCCGCGATTGATTCTTCAAACATGTTTTCGCCTTTGTAAATTTGACCCAAATATAAATATGTCCGTGCATAATTCACGTCTATTTCCTTCAATTTGTTCAGATGATTGATAGCGAGTTCAGGCTGACGGGCATAGTAATAATTCAAACCTAAGTCCGTGTTGATGGCGAGCGAAAGCGGATCGAGTTCCAGTGCGCGTTTATATTCGGCAAAACTTTCATCGAACCGCCCTTCCATCGCCAGCAAGTCGGCATACCAGTGATGCGCCGTCGCGTAATTAGGACTCAGCTCGACGGCTCGTTTATATTCTCGCTCGGCACCTTCAAAATCCCATTCATAATAGCATTTGTTAATTCCCAGAACGGCATAAGCCTCGCCCAGCGTATCATCAATTTCCAATGCCTTCTGCATTGCGGCTTTCACCATCGCCACTCTCTTCGGGTGTGTATCGGTATAATTAAAATTTCCACTCAAATAGCAATTGGCTAACCCGACGTAAGCCAGCGCGTAGGTCGGGTCTTTTTCGAGTGCCTGATTAAAAAAATTAACTGCTTTCTCAAACCCTTCATCTGTCCGCTTGTTCCAGTAATAACGTCCTTTTAGATAAAGGCGAAAGGCTTCGGGGCTGTCGGTTTCGCGTTTGGCAATTTGCTGATCTTCGCCCGCTGTTTTGGCGCGTAATGTTTCGGAAATATCCCGTGCGATTTGTTGTTGAAGAGCAAATACGTCGGCTGCTTTGCGATTGTATTGTCGTCCCCATATTTGTTTGTCGTCGAGCGTATCGGTTAATTCCGCGCTGACAATCAAATCATCGCCGTGCTGAATAAATCTGCCGGTTAAAACCGTTCGCACATTCAGTTCGCGCCCGATTGTCGCCGAATCTACGGATTTGCCTTTGTATTGAAAAACCGAGTTACGGCTGATGACGCGCAGGTTCGACAGTTCGCTCAAATCGTTGATAAGGCTTTCGGTTAAACCGTCAGAGAGATATTCGGTATCGGGATTCTGATTTTCAAACGGCAGAACGGCGACGGATTCGATCTTTGCCGCGTTGACTTGCGCGGTTTTCTGAGAACTCGAACTGAAATAATTGAATCCGACGACAGAAAATAAAATCAACAAACAAACGCCGAGAATACCAACGAAAATAAATCTATTTACTTTCAGCGGCGGCTGATGACTCTTCACCGGCAAAGGCTGAAAAGTTGTCGCCGCTTCATCGTTTGATTTTTCGATTTCCACTTCAGACGCTGATTTTTGGATTTCCAGACTCTTAATTTCCGGCTGCTTTTGACAAACTTCGACCTCGGCGATAAAACGATAACCTTTGCGCGGCAGATTCTCGATAAACTGCGGCTGTTTGTAATCGTCGCCCAAAATCTTGCGAAGCGTCGTCATTGTGACGGTCAAGCTGTTATCTTCGACAAAAGTGTCAGTCCAAACCGTGTCGAAAAATTCTTGTTTGGAAACAATCTCTCCGGCGCGTTCGACGAGCAGGCGCAAAACCTGAAAACTGCGGCGGTTAATACGCAGTTTTTCACCGTTTCGACACAAAGTTTCTTCGGCGGTGTCGAGCCGATACTCGCCGGATTGATAAACTTGAGGTTTTTCTGTTTCCGACATTGTTTTTCTATGTTGCTGAATTATATGTATTTATCCGCATTAGTCAAGATTTAATAAAGATTTAGCCAAAATTTAGCCATTTTTTAAGGACTTTTATTAAGGTTTTTATTATTGTCGGAAACGAGTAAAAATCAAATTATAAGATAAAGTCAGGAGAATATTATGGATGCGACGATGGCAGCAGAAACGATTGGTTGGTTGTCTTGGACTGAAAAGGCGATGAAGATTAGCGGTTCATTTGAAGGAAACGGCGAAAACTGGGGAAATCCGGTCGGAAATTTTGACGGAGCATATTTGACGTGCGGGTTACTTGGTTTTACCTGGAAATGGAATAATCAACCGCCAATGATTAAGGAATTCGTCAAAAGAAAAGGCGAAGCTGAATTTATGAATTTGATGCCGAAATGCGGTGCGTCATACCTCGACGCGGCTAAAAAAGGTGAAAAAGACGGTGCGCCGATAGTTTCGGCGTGGAGTGTCGGCGAACACGTTGACGAGCCTTACAAATCGGAACTTTCCAAGTTTTGGTCAAGCCCGGAGATGAAGAAAATTCAAACGGAAACGGCTCGCACGATGTTCGGGCAATTTGCGAAACGGAAAACGCTTGAAGGACAACAGTATTACGGGCTTGCCGAACCGCGTTTTTCGCATTACGCCTATTGGTTTGATCAGGCGGTTTTGAATGGAACAGGCAAAACGCCGGCTTTTGAAGCGGCGGAAAATATTGATGTCGAAACGGTTTTCGATTGGATGAGCAGTGAAACGGGATGGACACAAAAGAGTTTCAATAAGAATCGTGATTACTGGCGCGGAATCGTCAATTCGGCGGACGATGTTCAGCAGAAAATGTGGATTCTGGCGTATCTGCGTTCGTCGGTGGCGAGTGAAAACGGCGACACCGTGACAATGTGCCGACGCGGTAGTCTGGCACTCGGCAGCGGTTGGGTAAACGACTCGCTGCGGACGTTTGATTTTACAAATTCCATCACGGGCAACAGCCTTACTTTTCTCGAACTCGCGCAAAGTGTCAATCAGGGCATTCCGGCAAAAAGGCTTGTCGAATTTAAACTTAAAACCAGTCCTCAGGGCGATCCGCGTTATTGGGCGACGGTTGATTTTAACCAGCCTTCGACAGAAAAGCGATTTTACCTGTTTGATACGAAAGAAAAGAAAGTCATCAATTACTTCGTCGCGCACGGACGAGGTTCGGAAGGAGCGAAAGACGACGGATTGGCAGATGTTTTTTCAAACGTGCCGAATTCCAATGCTTCGTCTTTGGGCATTTACGAATGTCTTGAGGTTTACGAGGGAAAACACGGCACATCTCTGCGTCTCGAAGGTCTGGAAGCGACAAACTCACACGTTTTTGACAGGTCAATCGTTTTACACGGAGCGGATTATGTGTCAGATGCCTTTATCAAAAAATATACTCGAATCGGACGTTCAGAAGGATGTTTCGCGGTTGAAATGGCGGCTAGTCCAATTCTCGCAAATGAACTCAAAAATGGTTCTTTCATTATCGCTTGGAAAAATTCTGATTGACGTTTCTTCGGGTAAAATTCGATAGTGGTTTCGCTCAAGCAAATTAAATTTGGATTCCAACCAAAATTGCAACCGGCAATTTTGGTTGGAAATTCAATATGGAAGCTAATTATAAACAAAACAAAACTATGAAAAAAGCAGCTTTTCTTATCACAATACTCATCGCCCTGACATCAATCAGCATCACCTCTTTCGGGCAAAAACGTCCTGTAAGAAAGACAACCGCGCCGGTTTCAAAGCCGAAGGTTACGGAAACGCCGACAGAAGTTGAAGCCGCGCCCGTGAAAAAGCCGTTGTTGAAGTTTCTCCGGCGCAGGGCTTTTTTAATCAGGGTTTGAAATGCGAGGCGAAAGATTATGACTGCCAGATTTCCAATTACACAAAGGCGGTCAATCTTAATTTGAATACCAAAGAAGTGTTCAAAAATCGCGGCAATGCTTATCTGCAAAGAAAAGATTTTGACAAGGCGATTGCGGATTTTACCAAACTGATTGAATTGGATTTGAATGACGCAAGCGGTTATAAGAATCGCGGCAGAATTTATCTTGAAAATTCAAATTCCTCACAAGCCGTCAATGCCGCCGTCAGAGATTTTACGAGCGCGATTGATTTGGAACCGAAAGACGTTGAGGCATATAAATTACGAAGTTCGGCTTATATGAAGCTGCACAATTATGACCAAGCCAAAGCCGATATGGACAAAGTAGCTGCAATTGAGCCGAACAATGTCGATGTCGTAATAATTCAGGGAGAAATGTTTTTAGCCGATAAACAATATGAAAAAGCGGTTGAAGTTTTAACAAAGGCAATTGGAATAAAACCGACGAGCAAACTTTATCTCGGTAGAGCAAATGCCTACGCCGCCCAGAAAAAATACGACCTTGCCCTTTCAGATTTCAGCAAAGTTATCGAACTCGATCCCAAAAATGCTGACGTTTACAACGCACGCGGCAATGCGTATTTGCAGTTGGACAAAACCGATTTGGCAATAAAGGACATTAATAAAGCTATTGAACTTGACCCGACACGGTTAGGCTCTTTGCTTGAACTATCCAAATCGCTTGAGAGGCAAATGAAGTATGATGAAGCGATAAAAATTTATGATGCGGTTCTTGCATCCGCTCCCAAAGATAATGCCTCAGAATATTTTTACAATCGCGGATCGCTTAATTTTTTAAAACAAGATGCGAACTTGGCGATTGCCGACGCGACAAAATCTCTTGAAATAAATCCCAAAAACGCTAAGGCTTTCGAGCTTAGATGTCAGGCTTTTTTCTTATTGAAAGATTATCAATCCGCCATAGAAGATTGCTCGGATGCGATTGATCTGGATTCAACCCTTGATAATGCATATTTATATCGCGCCACTGTCGTCTATACTTTATCGGGCAAGTCGCAAGATGATTATAACCGGGGATATTCAAATATGGTTGCGAATGCCAATAAGATATTGTCCCAGAAACCCGATGATTTAGACGCTCTTTTTAAGCGAGCAGGCGCCAATATAGGGCTTCAAAGCTATGCCGCAGCCTGCAGGACTATAAGAGGATAATTGACCTCAACCCGAAATATGAGCAGGCATACAGCGATCTTGCTCTCTACAACGCTACAGTGAACGGATTCACTGAAGCAACATTAGGGACAAATGCTGATTTCCGAATCCAGATATTGACGCAAGGAATTTTAGCAAACCCAGAATCGGTCACGCTTTACAACGAACGCGGAATTGATTACCGGAATAAAGATGATCGTAGTGCCGTTAATGATTTTAATAAGGCGATTCTGAATTACACAAAAAAGACAAAACCCACTGAGACCGAGAAGATTTCCGCTCAAGGTGCAATTTCTTCCGGAGCGGATGCGTATTACCGACTTAAAGATGCGAATCAGTAGTTGAAACAAAGACAAAACAAAGCGTTCGCCAGTCTGCCGTAGCAATGAACGAGTAATCCGTTTGACGACCTGATTTTTGAACCGTTTTGAATCTCTGTTTTTTCATTTATCCAATTAAATAATGATTCTATCGGCTGCCTGATCGATGACACGAATCTTGACCATAATCCACTTCTTCCGACTTCATAGACTTCCGTGTTCTTCTTTTTCTTGTCGGGAGTGCAAAGAATGACTCCGTTATTGCGAAGTTCTTGTTCGGTTGTTTCGTCTTGATAGGCTTTATCGGCAAACACCTGTCCCACTATCTGCTCTTTAATCTCCTGTAATACTCGTAAATCGTGCGTCGTTGCCGAAGTCATTTTCAGTATTTCAGGTTTCGGTAAACTTCTGTTTTGTTTCCTCGCCAAAATGTGCAGTTTGACTCCGTGATACCATATATCTTTGCTTGCACAGTAACTTTGAGCGGCAATCTCACCCGCTACTTTTGCCCGGTATGAACGACCTCTGAGCGCCAACATAATCGGCATCGAATCAATCAAACAATCTTCTTCAAAATGATAATTCGCACTTGTGTCGAGTTCTCCGCACAGTTCAAAGACGATCACTTGCAAAGATTCCACCAAATTATTGAGCCGATAATTAAAAGTTTGATACACCGGCAGAAGCGGAAACCAATCGCTAAAGTGTTGCCAAATATACTCGTGAATTTTTGTTTGCTTAAAATGACCTTGCATTTGCCCGAACAAATAAATCGTAATTAACTCTTGGTCAGTAAAATTCGGCTGCCAATTGTTGCTCAGGCGTTGATATTTTAACATCGGGTGTTTATCATAAACCGAGCAAACCCACAAATAAAGTTGAATGAGTTGGAGTTCCATAAACTAAACTCTACAACTTTTTGTCGGTTTGCTATTATTTTTCAACTACTGATTCGCATTAAAGATGATAATAATGCTCTTGCCACCATTAACAAGTGTGATGAACTTTTTCCTGAAAATATGTACTGCCTGACATTTAAAGGTGATTTCTACCTTAATAATCTAAAAGACTTTCAGAAAGCTGTTGATGCGTATAATACCAAAACAATTTAAGAAGGTGTGTTAAGTAGCCAGTCATAACAAGTCAGTTTTTTGATCGCTTCTTTTGCTGTCATAAAAGGTTTGGCTATTTCTATAACCGCCTTCTCAACTTCTTCATAAGTTGTAAATACTTGATTCTTTAACCTTCTTCTAATCTCTCGAAAAAATCTCTCGACCGGATTCAGCTCAGGCGAATAAGCCGGCAATAGTTCCAGATTTATCTTCTCATCCGGTTTCAAACTCTGACTCCGATGTGCCGCTGCTCCGTCGGTGATCAAAATCGCTTCTTCTTCTAAACCTTGAGCAAATTCATCAAGAAACACTTGAAAACTCTCCAATGTCATATTCGGCAAGATCAGCATCTTGACATCTCCGGTCAGCGGATTGATCGCCACCGACAGGTAGCCGTAATCATAGCCGATATGTTGAGAACCACCCGGCTTGACTCCTGTGGCTGTCCAACGTCTGCCTAGATCCGCGCGTGTCCCGAAGCGCAACTCGTCGTGAAAATAAAACTGCTCGCCCGAATGCCTCACAGAAAAGTTTTTTTATATTCACTTTGCTGTTGTGTGTTCGCCTTGATATTAAACGGTCGCGGCACTTTGGCTTTGATCTTCAACCGCTGAAAAAGCAGCGAAATGCCTTGTTGCGTGTAACTGACTCCAAACTCATTTTCAATAAACTCGCCTGCCTCCGACTGTGAATCAAAACCCTCTCTGGCTTGTTCGATCAACTTTGCTTTCTGCTCATCATTGAGCTTTGTCCGGTTCGCTTTGTAGTTTAATTTCAGATACCCATCCAACCCTTCGGTTTTGTATTTCTTCCACAAGTCATAGCCGTATTTCTCGGTGATTCCTAAAATCCCGACTGCCTTTTTCAACTGCGAAAACTCTCCGCTTTTCAGAAGCCTGAGAAGTTGCACACGCAGCAGCAACTTGGCATTTGATTGCCTTTTTTCAAGTGTTCTCAACTCCGTTTCTGTCTGATCTATTTCTGTCTGATAATCAACAACTCGCATCTTTCAATAGTAACATAACTTTCTATATTGTATTGGTATAACAAAGCTATCAACTTGTTTTTACTTAAAAAATCTTCCGCGCTTATGTTCAATCCGCCTAACACATTTTCCAAACTTGCCGATGCATATTTTGGTCTTAATGATAAAAGTAATGCAATTGCCACTATCAACAAAGGATTATCCTTATATCCGAACGATGGATCTATGTGGACTTATGCCGGTATGTTTTATAAATCTAAAATTAATGACATCGGCAAGGCGACAGAACATTATAATAAAGCAGCCCAATTAGGAGACGAGGCTGCTAAAAGAAGCCTGGGTTATATTGCAGAAGAAAAACAATCTATTGCAGAAGAAAAACAAAGGAAAAAGGCACGAAGAAATGCTGCCATTCTAGCAGTTATGGGAGCAGTAAATCAAACTCTCGAAACATACAATACCTCCCGACAGAAACCGGCAACTTCGCAAAATCCACAGTCGAATACTCCTTCAAACCCGCAAACTACGCAAAGCGGCGGAACGTCAAACGCTAACAGCAACCAAAACAGTGGAAACGATTGCCCGCCTTATACAGGTTCTACTCAGTCAACTAACACGGGCGCGGCTGAACCCGGAACACAAAAAGAATACAGTTGGAACGAGTGGCAAACTCATCCCGGTTATAAAGGACTATTAATGCGAACCAGACCGATGTTTCAACAAAAAGGACAACCCTACTGGTATTTTGAAATGGAAATCAAAAATAATTATCAGGAAGAAGTGAGCATGTCAGCCTATACCAGCGACAAGTGCAAGATGAGAAATAATGAGATTAACGAGCTTTATTCGGATGGCAGCGTCGTGAATATATCTCCCGGCGGCACCGGTAGGGAAACTTATCTTCGTTCCGCTAGTTTTTCACAAGTTAGGTATTGGATCACAATGTTTAGAAAAAACGGAAACGGCAAAATTGCAAAACACGATGACGGCTCATTACCATTAAAGTGTCAAATTTATCCAAACGATCAGTTTTGTCCCGGTCAGCCTTAACAATGTATTCGATTTTCCTAATCGGCAGTGGAAACCATCGGTATCGGGGCTGCAAAACTTCGCAGTTGCAACAATTTCACCAGAGTCCAAAACGGCTGTCGGTGCGAAGAATAATTCCATTGAACGGAGACAAATTATGAAGAACCTGATCAGGTTGCTACCGATTTTGATTTTACTGACAATGGCAAACCTCACATTCGCCCAAAAATCAAAATCGCCGTCAAAAGCTATCAACCTGCTCGCCGGTTCGGTCAAAGGCGATAGTCTGCCGAAAGGCTGGTCGTCGGGCGGCTGCTTAAAAGCCGCGTTTCAAAGCGGTTCGATATATTTTGAACTCGATTCGGCGGAAGACATTTGCCGATTATTTTTTACGGCTGATTTGCCCGACGGCAAATATACGCTAAACGCGGCATACAGCATTGACGGCAACAGCCCGGAAATCATTATCAACACCGAGACGTTCTGAAAAACCAACTCGGTCGAATCGGTCGGCGGAAAACTCGCCTTCGTCATCACCATCAGCGGTCAGGGAAAAGTTTGAGAAAACAAATGACAAATATGTTCCCGCCGATTACGACGGCGACGGCAAAACGGATGTTGCGGTATTCAGAAGTGGAACGTGGTATCTGAATTGTTCGGCGGCAGGATCAACGAGTGTGCAGTTTGTCGCGGCGAGTGACAAACCAGTTTCCAATGCTTTTGTTCCTTAAACCTCAAGTCAATTGTCGTCACCTCATTTCCTCAGGCAGTGCGTTTCTATTGAACGCACTGCTTTTTTTGATACTGCAAACTGTGGCTTATTTCTTCAAACGAAAGACCAATTTATTTACTTCACTGGCTTTTCTTGATTTTTCAGACTTTTTTTTAACTCTCTGCGTCTAAAAACTTGAGCGTGAAAAATTTCCCGTTCAAAGGCGAGTTTGATAAACTTCTCGTGCAAATTTTATCGAGAAACACGAGTAATGACGGCAAATTTAACCGATGAACAATTAGTTGAACTGGCGGTCGGGGAAAACCCGGAAGCGTTCGGCGAAATCGTTAAAAGATGGGAGCGAAAAATATTCGCGCTCTGTTTCGGAATGCTCCTGCGCGAAGATGAAGCAAAAGACGCGGCGCAGGAAACTTTTATCGCCGCGTATCGCAATTTAAGCAAGTTTCGCGGCGAAGCGAAAGTTTCATCGTGGCTGCACCGCATCGCCGTCAACCAGTGTTTGACGACTAAACGCCGCACGAAAACGCGTTCGGAAGATTTTTTAGACGACGAAACGCACGAAGACGAAAAAATTTTCGTCGCGCCTGCGGAAAAAACGCCGTCGAAAATGACCGAACAAAATGAGCGTTTGCAGTTGATCCGGCAGGCAGTCAATTCGCTGCCGGTGGATTTGAAGGAAATCGTCGTGATGAAAGAATTTGAAGAAATGACGTTTCAGGAAATTTCCGACACGCTCAATTTGCCGTTAAGTACGGTCAAAAGCCGACTTTACACGGCTTTGAAACAGCTTCGTGCCAAACTGGAACGTGTGCCGATGGAAGTTATTTAAGTTTTTTTGACAGAGTAAATTTATATGTTAGACACTAATCATTACAAAAACTCTTCCTGCGCGTTTGCCGAGCAAATCGTCGCTTATTTGTATGATGAAGCAAATCCGCAGGAAAAAACGAATTTTGAATCGCATTTGGCGAACTGCGAAAATTGCGCCGAAGAACTTTCGGCGTTCGGTTTCGTGCGTTCTGCGGTTCAGCAGTGGCGAACGGCGGAATTTTCGCCGATGCGAACTCCGGCAATCGAAATTCCGTTTGAAAAGTCTTCTGAAATCAGCGTAATTTCAACGGAAAAACGCTCGTGGTTTGCCGGTTTGCGCCGATTATTTACGCTCAATCCGTTGCGGACGGCGACGGCGGCGTTGGCGATTTTGGTCGTGTGCGCCGGTTTGACGTTATTTATCTATAATTTCTCCGGCAACGCGGAAATTGCTGAAAATAATGATAATAAGCCGCCGGAATCTGCCGCTTTACCGACGACTGAACAGCCGACGAAAGTTGATTCAATAGAAATAGCGCGAGACAGTTCGGCGGATAAATTGTCTGAGCCGGAAACTGAAAAACTGCCCAAAGCCGCCGCGCAAAATACGGTTGAGAAAGTTTCGGATAGTCTGAGACGAACGCCGAAAAACGAATCCGTCGCGGGTAATCTTAATGATTCCGCGCCCGTTCGGAAAGTAACAGAAGTTGGTAATATTAACAAAACAAGCGTGGCGAAAAACGAAAAACTGCCGAAATTGGCTGATTTTGATGAGCCGGAAGACAATTCTTTGCGGCTTTCGGACTTGATGGCGGAAGTTGAAGATAAATAATTTTGTTCGATATTAAGAAAATGAAAAGATTTAATTTGTTAAGTTTGCTTTTCGCCGGTTTACTGATTTTCGGCTCGCTGACAATAATCAAAGCGCAGGATGAAACGCCGCCGGACGCGCCGAACAATAAATTTGACGCTCAGACTCGCCCGAATTTACTGCGGCAGCTCGGCTTGACACAAGATCAGATCAAAAGAGTTCGGCAGATCAATCAGGAAAATAAACCGCAAATTCGCACGGCGCAAAATCGTTTGCGCGAGGCGAATCGCAGTCTCGATCAGGCAATCTACGCCGATGTTGCCAATGATGCGGAGTTTCAAGCGCGTTTGAAAGAAGTGCAGGCGGCTCACGCGGAAGTTTTGAAAATCCGCTCGCTCACGGAGTTGGCGGTGCGAAAAATCTTAACACCCGAACAACTGGCGAAATTCCGCGACGTGCGTCAGCAGTTTGCGGAAAGAAGGGAAAATTTACAGCAGCAAATAAAAAATCGCCGGATGAACGCGCCAGATCGTCAGCGTCCGGCGCGTTCGGGCAATTAACCTTTAAAGTTTTTTATTTACCGACCGAAAGAACATTATTTTCAATAGTTTTTTCTCCAGATTCGCTCTGCTGCCGCGCGTGATAAGAACTGCGCGTCAAAGGCGAAGATTCGACGTGCTTGAAGCCCAAACTCAAACCGATCTTTTTCCATTCGGCAAACTCTGCCGGCGTAACATAGCGTTCGACCGGCAAGCGTTTTTCGTAAGGCTGCAAATATTGCCCGATGGTCATAATGTCGCAGGAAACGCTTCGCAAATCCTTCATCAGTTCGACGACTTCTTCAAATTCTTCGCCCAAACCCGCCATAATCCCGCTTTTCGTTTTCATTCGCGGAAATTGCGCGTCGCGGTAAAAAGCGGCGCGTTCGAGCAAAGTTAATGTTTGCTGATAATCAGCGTCGGGACGAACTCTTCGATAAAGACGCGCGATGGTTTCCGTGTTGTGATTTAAAACTTCGGGACGCGCGGCTAAAACCGTGTTCAAAGCGTTTTCATTGCCCTGAAAATCTGGAATCAAAACTTCCACGCGGCACGTCGGATTGATTTCGTGAACCGTGCGAATCGTTTCCGCCCAGTGCGCCGCGCCGCCGTCGGGCAGATCATCACGATTTACAGAAGTAATTACGGCGTGTTCCAAACCCAAATGCCCGACGGCTTCGGCAACGTGCGTCGGCTCAAGCGGATCAAGCTCCATCGGTTTGCCTTTGTTGACGGCGCAAAATCCGCAATGCCGCGTGCAGGTGTCGCCGCCGAGCATAAAGGTCGCAGTTTTGTCCGTCCAACATTCAAAAATGTTCGGACACTTGGCTTCCTGACAAACCGTATGCAAATTTAAACCGTCAATCAAAGCCAAAACTTTGTTCTGATTCGTCGGATCGCCGATTTTTATTTTCAGCCAGTCGGGTTTCGGCAGTCGTTCGCGTTTGCGGCTTTTGGCGACGAATTTTTCAATTAATACTTTTTCTTCAATCATAGAATTGACTTCATTTTATCAAGTTTTGTTGCAAGACTCCAACCAGCCGGAGCGCGGACGGCTCGTCCGCACGAGCGCGAAAGCGCGAGAAATGCCAATCAAAATGCGTGATAGCAGCGACTTGCAACGCTCGCTTCGCTGCGTTGGCGGACGAAGCCGTCCGCGCTCCTATCTATTATTGTTTTTTGATCCGAATCGCGCCGTTAATTGTCGTTAATTTAAGAGTCGCGTCGCCATTTCCCATTTGTGCGGAGAGATTTTGCAGTCTTGACGGCGTGTTTCTCTCGACGTTTTGCAGAGGAATTTCGGAATTAAACGCGCCGTAACCGTAGGAAGCGAACATCTTTAGCGACGAATCTTGCGGAATTGATAAATTTATCGAACCGTTTGACGTGCCGAAACTGTATTGACCGCCGCTTAAAAATTTCCCGTTAAAATTTATCGAACCCGTATTTGAACCGGCTTCAATCTGCCGCTGTCCGATGTTTTTCAGCGTGATCGTGCCGTTGCTGGTTTTGGCTTTGAAAATATCGCCGATTTCGCCGGAGTTGACATCAAAAGCGATAATATTTCCGGTCGTGCTTTGCAGCGACATCGCGCCGCTCGAACTTTCGACGGTTACGTCGCCTTCGTAAGTTCTGGCTTCGATTCCGCGGGCAATATTGCTGAAAAAAATATCGCCGCCGCCATTTTCGACCGTAACTTTGGCAATCGAATCAAATTTCATATCGCTGACATTACTTTTGACATTGACGACCGCGCCGCGCGGCACGTCAATTTCAATCGAATCGCCGGAAAGACATTCATCGGGATTATTCTCTTTAATTGATGTCGGATCGAATCCTAAAATTTTTATCCAGCCTTTTTCAACAATCGCAAAACCAACCTGACTTCCTTCGCTGACAAATGCGCGAACTTCATTACGTTCCCAACCGTTGATTTTGAGATTTCCTTCAGAAACGCACAACGAAATATTAATATTCGCGCTGACCGCGATTGATTTTTCAGCTGGAATTTCGCTTTCGTTTTTGATTTTGTTGGCGTTTTTCCAAACTTTACGTTTAACCGGAATTTCCGGCGACTGAGTTTGAGCGAAAAATAAAGAAAACGGCGCAAATGCAAAAAGCGCGAATGCCGGAATAATTAATTTTGAGGAGATTTTAATTGAACGATTCATCTTTCCTTTTTCACTTTTAAACTTTTGCGCTTTTTCACTTCAAACTCGCCATTAGTTCCGATTTTTCCGTTACCGAATTGAGCAAATCAATTTTATTTTGATAAGAAGAGCGAAGCATTTCCTTGGCATTGTCGTCTTTCGGATTTTTCTTGACTTCCGCCTGCATTTTTCCGATGGCATCGTCAATCACCGCCAAATCTTTTTCAAAAGCGAACCGCGCCGACGGTTTCAGAGTTTCGTCTTTTCGGTTGTCAACCGTTTTCGTCAAAGCCGCAATCGTTTTCAGATAACTGTCCTCGCCGGATAATCCGTCGTTCGTCATTCGTAATTCGTTATTCGTTTCGGAATTTTGCGTTTCAGGTTTTGATTTCGGCTGTTTGGTGATTTTCGGGCTTTTTTCCGATTTGATAAATTTGGTTTCGACAATTTGATAATTCGTCTTTTTCTGTTTTGTTTCGGCAGTATTTATTTCAGGCAATTCATCAATTTGCGGCGTTTGAGCGATATTTGTCTGGGAATTGGAAACGGGCAAAATTATATTTTGTTTTTCTGAAACAACTCGCGCGACGGATTTTTCGGTCTCATTAGATTGCTGTAAATTCAAAATTCCGACGAAAACTCCGAAGATAATCAGCACACTCGCAAAAGCAATTGAAGCCGGATTTGCCAAAAAAACGCAAACTTTTTCCCAAAATGTCTTTTCCTTTTGCTCAATCGAATCGTTAATTTTCGACCACAAACGCTGTGTCGGAACGAGCGTGTTCAATTCGCTTTCCAAAGCGGAAAATGCAAACGCCGTTTCATCTTCGGCTTCCGCCAGTAAAATCGCGCAGTCGTCGCACAGAGCGACGTGACGCGCGACGTTTTCCGACAAATCGGACGTGAGTTCGCCGTCTAAAAAGGCTTGGATTGTTCCGATTTCAAAACATTTATCTCTCATAACACTTTCCCGATTTTGTCGTAATGGCGGACAAATTCTTTTCGCGCCCGCGCCACGAAAGTTCCGATGCTCGATTCGGTGAGCGACAGACTTTCGGCAATTTCCCGATACGACAAACCTTGCTGTTTCAGCACCAAGCAGCTTCGCAGAGGTTCTTTGATCAAACCCAGCGCGCGATGAACTTCTTTCGCTTGTTCGCGCTGTTCGAGTTCTTTTTCCGCCGTCAAATTTGACACGTCATCTGTTTCTTTGACGTAATTATCTTCGCGCGTGTTGGCTCTGATATTGCCGCGCAAAGTGTTTCGCGCCACATTCAAAGCCACGCGAATCAGCCACGGGCGCAGCATTTCGCCATCCGTCATCAAATCCAAATTATGATAAAGCCGCAAAAAAACTTCCTGCGTCACATCTTCGGCAAGCATCGCGTCGCGCACAACCGAATTCGCCGTGCGAAAGACGGTTCGATGGTGAAGCGTGAACGCCTCGTCAAATACAATTTTCTCTTTCGCCGCCGCCGCTGCTTGTTCGGACATCGCGTCCACAAAGTTTCTCACGCCTTCATTCATTTTTTTAGCATTCAATTATGCTTCTAAAGTTAAATACACCGCCGATGTTGTTTTTGTGACAATTTTTTCCGGGAGCGCGGACGGCTCGTCCGCCTTCGAGCGCGAAGCGCAAGAAGCAAGCCTTAGCATTGAAGTTGCGTCGTTGATGGCGGGCGTTTGCAACATCGCTCCGCTCGTTGGCGGACGAGCCGTCCGCGCTCCGGGTTAAAACCTTATCAATTTCGCCATTTGAATTAATTCGTTCGGCAAATCGTTTTCCTGCAAAGTCGAGATTAAAAAATTGTGGCTATTATCTCTTTCATCGAGAATTTCGGCAAGATTTTCTTCAAAATTTTCATTTTCGAGTTCGTCCGACAATTTCGCTTCGACCGTTGCTAAACGAGTCAGACAGAGATGAAGATGTTCTCTGCCGATGCCGAATTCACTGTATTCTTCGTCAATTATCAGGCGAATTTCGGCTTGTTCTTCGGTGAAATGCGTGAGCAGCGAAGCGGTTTTGCTGACACCGTTTTCAAAGCGTTCGGTGGAATTTCTCACGCCTTTTTGTTCTTCTTCGAGGCGTTGGCGCAGAGTTTTCTTTTTTTCTTTTTCGTCTTTTATGAGGCGCGTGTCGAAAATTATGGTTACGCGCTTGTCGTCTTCGGCGGAAAATTCGCGGATGATTAGACGATTCGTCCGCGCGGTCGCTTTCCAGTCAACGCGGCGCAAATCGTCCATCGGCTGATAATCCCGAAGCGCGAGCAAATCTTGTCCGAGTCCGCGTTTGTTGGCGACGATTTTGCCGACTTCGAGCGGCAAATCGGCGAGTTCTTCTTCAATCGGCGTGATGCGCGGAAAAATTACAATTTCCGCTTCCTGCGCGGAAAGCCGCCGCCGATGTCGAAAAAAACCGAACGGGAATTTGGTCGAAAGTTCAAAATCTTTGATGATAAAACGCCCGCGATTTTGGAAAATATGCTCGACTTTGTTTTCGACCGTATCGCGGCGCGGAACATTGATAAAATAATCCAGAGTGTGTTTGACAACCGGCGGACGCGCGATTTTTTTCGCCCATTTTTCCGGCACAATTTTTTTGATTTCATCAATCAAAATCGAACTTTCGCGCTCCTGTCCGCGAACTTCGGCGACGACGGAAAACGTCGGAAAAACCCGCTTGCGATTGTGCAGACTGACGATGATCGGCGTTGGTTCGCCCGTGAAAATCGTTTCGGGAAAACGCATTTTGACATCGAGCTTTTTCAGACAAAAGTTGCCGACGAGAAAACCGACGACGAGCGACGCGGCGAGAAACGAAAGAATCAAAAACAGCAGATTATTGCCCGTATTCCACGCTGAAAAACCGACAATCACCATCAAACCCAAAATCATCGCGCCGCCGACCGTCATTTCAAACGGCAGATTCATCTGCGACGCTTCCGCGCTGGCATTTCTGGCGAGCGGCGGAATCACAAAAACGACAATGACCAAAACGAAAATCATTGACGCGCCCGCCGCGTATCCGGCGAGCCGAAGATTGCCGCTCTGCTGCGCCCAAACCGTCGTTATCGCCAAACCGATGCCGCCGCCGACAACAAAAATACCGATCAACGCGTTGCGAATATCGCGCAAACTGAAAAGTTGAGTTAGGGCTTTAAGTTTCACATTCTAAGCGGCGAGTTTTTTTTTGTCGCGCTCCATTATTTGTCGGAGTTCGTTATTGATTTGCGTTTGACAGGGCGCGGCGTTTTTTTCTTCGGAGCGTTTTTGAAAATGCTCTAAAATGTCGGAATCAATGACAAGCGTAATTTTATCTTTATCTTTTATAATATGTCGCGCCGGACGATAACGCTTTACGCCGGTTTCGGGCAAATCTTTCTCTGAAACTCCTTCGGCTTTCATCTTCTCTAAGTCTTTCTCTGTTATTTCAACTTCTATTATTCTTTCACTTATCATACTCATTTCGATTTTTGATATATGCTCTTTCTTCATAAGTTCGCGCCTTTTCCGCGCTGATAATTCTAATGATTTCGTTTTTCCTTATCGTATAAATTACGCGAAGCAAGCGATTTGTTGCCAGTCCGATTAAAATAATTCTTTGTTCCTCAAAATCCGAATGTGAATCGTCGTATTCTTCAATCGCCCACCTATCATAAAAAGCGAACGTCGCTTCCTCAAAACTTACTCCGTCGTGCTTTCTGATATTTTCCCGTGCTTTTCTTTTGTTCCACTCAAATTCCATAAAAGTTAGTAATATTCTTCGGAAATTAAACGGGAACAATTGTTTTCAGCAAAATCTCCTGCAAAATCTGTTCGGCTTCGTAACTTCGGCGTTTTGAAGAAGTGCTTTGGCGCGAATTAACAATTACGCGGTGCGCGAAAACGGGCAGAACGAGCCGTTTGATGTCGTCGGCGATGCAGAAATCGCGTCCGTCAATCAGCGCGTAGGCTTGCGCCGAGCGAAATAAAGCGAGCGTTCCGCGCGGGCTGATGCCGAGTTCGAGCGCGTCGTTTTCGCGCGTCGCGGCAACGATCTGCAAAAGATAATCAATCAAACTGTCGTCAACTTTCACTTCGGTCGCCAGTTGCTGTAACTCCAAAATATCGTTTTGCGACATCACCGGACGAACAAATTTCAGCGGATTTTCGCGCTTGCGGTCGCGCAAAATCATTCGCTCGTCGTCAATTCCCGGATAACCGACGTGCAGGCGCAGCATAAATCTGTCCAACTGCGACTCCGGCAGCGGATAAGTTCCGTGATGTTCCGCCGGATTTTGCGTGGCGACGACCATAAACGGCAATGGCAGCGGGCGCGAAACGCCTTCGATGGTAATTTGTTCTTCCGACATCGCCTCCAAAAGCGCGGACTGCGTTTTCGGCGTGGCGCGGTTGATTTCGTCAGCCAAAACGATATTGGCGAAAATCGGTCCGGCGTTCCATTCAAATTGTCCGCTCTGCTGATTAAAAATTGACAGACCGATGACATCCGACGGCAATAAATCAGACGTAAATTGGACACGCTGAAACGACAAATCGAGCGAACGCGCCAGCGCGTTGGCGAGCGTCGTTTTGCCGATGCCCGGAACGTCTTCGATCAAAAGATGACCTTTCGCCAACAGCGCGACGAGCGCGAATTTTACCGTTTGCGATTTGCCTTTGATGACGCTTTCGATTTCCGCCTGCAAAAGCCTGATTTTTTCGGCGGCGTTAAAGTCGGAAACGATATTCGCGGTTGTTGTTTCGGTTTCGTTGATGACCCAATCTCTCATTATTTTTTTGAAAAACGTATTTGCAAAATATATTCTACAAAATTATTCGGTCTTTCTGCATCAAAAAAATTTAAAACTTAATTGATTTTAAGTTCCGACGAGGTTGAAAGTTTTCAAAAAGTTATCAACAGTTTGCAAATTCGGGCGAAAAGAAACTAAAATTTTTGAAACTTCTAATGCAGTTGTTCGTGAAAGACAATTGGAGGAAAGATTTAAACTTTATGAAAAATTTACGCCGAAACTTTAAAAATCAAGCGGGTTTCAACCTGATTGAGTTAATGATTGTAATTGCAATCATCGCGCTTCTGATCGGTGTCGGAATTCCCGCTTACCGTTCAATGGTCAACAACGGCAACGAAACTTCCGCCGCGCAATCTATCAACACGATTAAGACCTTACAGATCGGTTACGCCTCGAAACATCAGGGAAAATTCGCCCCGACTTTTGACGAATTGATAAAATCCGCGCAGCTTGACGAAAGATTTGCCGGTGAAAATCCGGTCGTCAACGGATACGTTTTCAAACTGACCGTACAAGAGCCTTCCGGCTCGAAACCGGCATTTTACGCGATCAACGCCGACCCGCAGGAAGGTTCGGGTTCGAGGCATTTTTATTTCGATTCGACGCTCGGCACGACCAAATCAACCGATGAAGATCGTCCGGCGAAAGCCGACGACCCGACGCTCTAAAGTTCGACGGATTTACCGGACGAAATTTAAAGTTTCCCCGCCGACTTAGCTCAGTGGTAGAGCATCCGCTTCACACGCGGACGCTCTCGCATTTTGACAAAGGTGTAAAATTTATTTTACGCCTTATTTTTACGCCTTTTTTATTAGGTTTTGAAGCAAATTCAAAATCCGGGCAGATTTTGAAAATCGGTCGAAATCGGTCGAAATCGGTCAAAAAATGTAGAATTTTATGTAGGAGAAGTGGAAAAGAAAAAACCGAAAATTTATAAAAAAGGAAAGTATCCGTTCACCGTTCTTCACATTCCGAGCGGCAAACTTTACGTCCGCAAATCGGTAACTCTAAAAAAACCGTTTATCAACGAAAAAACCGGAAAGAGCGTCAAACAGCGACAAATTTGGCGCATTTGCGAACCGAACACGGCAAAACGCGCCGACGAACTCGCCCGCGAAATTGAAGCGGAAATAAGTTTTCTGCGTTCGGGCAAAGTTAAGCCGCTGTTGAGTTTTTCGGATATTGCCGGAGAATTTGAAAAAGTTGAACTCATCGAAGCCGTCTTTGAAAACGGTAAAAAAATTGCGGGTCGCATTTCGCTCGACTCGCCGCGGGCGACGGTGAAAATGTTGAAAAGTTATTTCGGGGATACGGATATAAACGAGATAACATTCGGAATGCTCGAAACCTTCAAATCGGACCGGCTGAAAATCCCGGTCATTTCAAAATATAAATCACGCCCGCGCTCGATTCGCACGGTTCATTACGAACTCGGATTTCTGCGCCAGATTTTTAATTTCGCCTATCGCCGCCGCTGGCTCAACCGTTCACCGTTTGACGACGGCAGAAATTTAATCAATCCGGGCGACGAAACGCGCCGGCATCAGCTTTGGACGCGCGAAGAGGAATCAAAGGCTCTCGCGCTCTGCGCCGGATCGCTGCTCGCTCATTTGAAGCCGGTGATCATCTGCATCACGGACGGCGGCTTCCGGCTCGGCGAACTGCTGAAACTCAAATGGAGCGAAGTTGACTTTGAAAACGGAGTGATGCCCGCGCGGTCGTATAAAGGCAAAAATCTGCACACGCGGCTTATTTTTATGACGAACCGGATGCGCTCGGCACTTCTCGAATGGAAAAAACTCCAAAAAGAAATTGATAAAATAACGGACAAATCATTGGTGATCGGCTACAAATCAGTGAAAAACGGTTGGGCGACGATTCGCTCCGGCATCGGGCGTGAAGATCTTCATCTGCACGATCTGCGTCATATTTTTGCGACGCGCCTGCATCTCGAAGCGAAAGCGCAAATCTCAGTTATCTCAAAAGCCTTAGGACACTTTTCGACTAGGACGACTGAACTGTATATAAACGCCAAAAGCGACGACGTGGCGCGGGAAATTCAGAAATTGAATGAACTAAATGAAGCGTTTGAAAATGAGAAAAATAAAAAACGGGCGAGCGAACCTCATACAGAAACGCCCGTTAAAAATTAATCTGCTTTTTCTGGCAGTTTCTTTCAATTAAAACTTTCTATTTTATAAGTGGAGCAAAAAAAGCTCTTTTTTCTTTGAAAATAAATTGATGTGGAATTGAACACATAAAACGCGAAACGGCTTTGCCGGTGCTGGTAACACCAAAGCAAAGCCTGACCTAAATCAGCAACATTCAGGAGTGATTTAAGCTATGAAAAACAATACAGAAAATACAACAAACAATACAGTAAGACGCGGCTCTTACAACGAAATTCTTTTAAATTCTCTGACAAAATCAGCAAGAAAACAGGTTGACAATCTCGTTTATGCCGCTTCCAATGCGGAAAAAGTTGATGAACACGGCTCGTGGCGGTTCGGCTGCGAATTCGACTCGAAACAGCGCGGACACGCTCTGAATTGGGATTTATACGGCATCGGGCGTGATTATCATTCAAAACGAACCTTAATCGTCATTCAGGTTCGGCAGTATATCAAACGCCGTAAAAACTATTTTCCCGAAATTAAAAAATCCTATTTCCTGATCGGGCGAAACGAAGATGATACCGTCTTCGCGCATCCGGTTTCGGGGCATACCGTGCAAGCCGCCGCCAGAGCCGGTAAAGATGTCGTTCGTGCCGTGCAGAATTGGATTTTCGGAATAGATTACACGCGGGTTATCAGACAAGGGGATGTTTCATTGATTCCCTTGAAATCAAAAGCGGTTTTGGCAAACTCGGAAACGATTACAAATAAATTTGTAATGCAGGATTCGCACTTTTTAGAATCTGAGGAGGCGAAAATTTGCGGCGAAAATATCTACGCGAAAAACGTCAGCCTTTACCATCTGCCGAAAACGCACCCGGATTTTGAAAATCTACCGGGCTGGTTTAAAGTAGTGGTCGGACGACGAAGCGATTTTTACGATTTTGCCGCGCCGACGATTGACTGATGCGGGCGTGTGGAATTGAACCTTTCGGGACGACTTGCGGAGTTCGGAAAAAAACCGCCGGTAAAATATGGATAAAAAAAATAATCAAACCGCCGACAGGTTGAAAAACTACCTGTCAATTTTCGGGCGAAAATATCCGGCAGCGTGGAAGCAATTTGACGAGTTCCGCGCTCTTCGCGGAACTTCGCCTGTTTTCGAGTGGAACGATTGGTGTTTTTGCCCGCTCGCCGGAGCGTATGCAATTGTGTCCGGCGGCGGCGCGATTGATTGGGAACGCGCCGGTGATGTCGGACTGCTCGGCGGTCTGGCGGCGTGGCGGGCGACACAGGGAATTTATCGTTTTGACGAAACCGTTTTTGAGGAAGTGTGGCAAACGCCGGTTCTCGGCGACCTGCCGGTTGAAATTTTATACCGTTTTCCCGAATGGTGCGTTTACGTTGAAACTCCGGGCAAAACTTTTGCGGGCGAGAAAATGTCCGGCTTTTTCGCATTTCTCGACGATGACCGCAAAAATCTGCGCGACGAACTACGCCTAATTTTAGATACCGAAAAAACCGGATTGATAAATATTCCGATCCATCTGCAAAAAACGGGTTTGCGCGAATCGCTCAAATCAGTTTCCCGCGAAGCCGCGCATCAAGCCGGCATAAATCTTGATTTCGACAAAAACATTCCGCGTCTGGAACGCGAATTAGAGCCGGTTTTGTCTTTGATTTTGTATCTCTGTTCGCAAGTTTCCGAAATAGATAATTTCAAGGCGCGGCGGATGCCTGATTACAATAAGAGAAAAAAACGGCTTTTTCCGCCTCACAATCCCACAAAATGGGAAGTCGGCGCGCGTGTCGGGGCGGCAATCCGCCACGCTCGAAACGCCGGTGAGCAAAATTCGGACGCGGGCGGCGGTTCGGCAAAACGCCCGCACATTCGCCGCGCCCACTGGCACGGTTTTTGGAGCGGCAGACGAACGGGTTCGGAAAAACAAAAATTCCAGCTAAAATGGCTGCCACCGATGAATATTAATGTCGAAGACGAGAATCCGGTTATTCCGACGATTCGGGAGGTCGAATAATGAGCGAAAAACTAACGCCGATTGAGATCAAAACGCGCCGCGAAAACTTAAATTTATCGGTCAAGGAAATCTGTAAAATTTTCAAAATCAGCATACCGACGTGGAAAAAATGGGAGGAAAAACCGCTCGCGCCGTATTTTGTCGGCTTCGCGCTCTCTCATTTGGAGCGGACAATTGACGAAAAACGGGGCGTAAAGACGGCAAAACGCGCCGGACACAACACTAAAAAGCCGTATAATCTGAGTTTTCGCGGGCGGTTTTTAGCCAAAACCGAAAAATCGGAAAACGGGATTTGTTTGTTGTGGACGGGTGCAAATTCGATCCGGCACGACGGCGGCTTTGTCAGTCCGCGGCAGGCGGCGTGGATCGTCGAAAAGGGCGAACGGGCGGAGGCGGAAATAAAACTCGTTTGTGAGACTGAAAATTGTGTCAATATCGAGCATTTCGAGCTTGGCGCGCCGCGCTCGTCGGGTCGCAAAACGATTACCGAAGATTTAAAAAATCTAATCCGGTTCGAGCTGGCGAAACCGAATAATATCGGAGTCAAAAAACTGGCGACGAAATTCAATGTGTCAGCGGGAACGGTGTCGAGGCTGAAAAACGAATAGGTAAAAAAATTATTTAAGCTGCCAAAATATATCCGCGTATTTTGCGCGAGCGAACGCGCGGCGGCTACTAGTAACCGCCTATTCTTTCCCAAACATAATAAAACTGTTTATTTTGATAAATTATCGCAACCAGCTGAGTCCCTCGAATTGTTTGATTTTGAAGTCCTGACTGTAAGCTAAACGAATTCGCGCCGGGCGCGGCGGCGGGAAAATTCTCCTGATTGGGGAAACCGGCGGGCGGCAATTCTCTTTCCGGCGCGGAGTAGTCGCCGGGATTAAAAAAATATCGCAGCCCAAGTCCGTATTGTTTGACGTAGCGAATTAACATATAGACATCTTCATAATCGTCAATCGTCGAAGAAAATTTTGACCAGTTGGAAATTCGGATTTGTTTATAAAATTCCGATTCCGAATCAAATAAAAGCGGCACCCGCGGCGCGAGCTGCAAATCACTAAACAAGCTTTCACGACCGCCCGGTATTCCGTCTGCGAGTCCGACGCAGTATGAGCGGGTTAGAAGAGGCATCCAAAAGATGACGGCGTTTTTGTCCAAATCAAACTCCGTTACTTCCGATCCCGAATAGTCGCCGGTTTCCGTGATTTTATTTTTGTAGTCGCCGCGCCAGCGAATGCTCCAAAAAAGATTTTGTGAGTCTGCCAATAAATGACCGTCCGCTAAGTTTTCACTCGATACAGCCCAAACGCCGTTCGCCCCCCATTTTTCATCGGTCGCTGTTGAAATTGCCGGCAGCGTATCCGAATAGATCGTAAAATTTAGCCACGCGCCCGCATCCGAGTCAATCTGCCAGTATTTTGTTGTCAGATTTTCGACTCCCTCGCTTAAAATAAACGCTTCGAGTAATTTTATATCGCTGATGCCTGAATCGGTCTGAAATGTATTTTCGTTTGATACGTCGTAGTTTGAAGGGATTGAGAAAGTTATATCTGTTTTATTCGCCAGAACTCCCAAGTCAAAAAACCGGATGCCCGTCTTTTTTTGGAGGCGGCGCGGCAGATAATCCGGCAAACGCCTCGTTTGAATGATACCCTTCGGGTTGTCATCCGGCACAAAAATATCGCGCCGTTTTTTGCGCGGCACTGTAATTTCAATAGAATCGTCTTTTGTGATTTGAAACTTTTTTTCGCTCAAAATTATCTCACTTCCAGAAGGTCAAGCGAACTAAAAACGCGCCCGCGTTCTACCGAGTAATTAAAACCTACAACGACGAATTTACCCAAATTCGTGCCGTCCCGATCTTTTATCTCAACCAAAATTCCGCGTTTCAAATTAGAACTGTAACCGAGTATTTCGCACGTTCCCTGCTGCAAATCCGCGCCCGAATCGTTTAATTCTTTATCAACCATTTGTAAAAGAAAAAACAACGGTATTTCACCTCCAACGAATGATGAAATCGGTTTTCCACTGTTAATTTTATCCGCGCCCGTCCGCCACACGACAATCTCTCTCTGTTTGGCGAACGAATTATTCAATGACGGATCGCCCGAAGTCGTTTCCGAAACCGTTACAACGGGAAAATTATCGCGCAAAATATCAATTACGGTTTCGGTTATGCGAATTTGTCCGTTTCCGGTTTGATCAAAAGTTTTCGTGATAGTTTTGACGGGTTCGGGAAAGGACGAATAGTCCATATCCTTATTCAAATTGCCGCTTCGATGCGCTTCTGAATACTCCTGTTTGAAGTCTTTATCCAAATACTGATTGGCGGAATCGGTTGCGACGATTGCGCTGATAACCGTTTTGATTGATTTTGGAATAACGTTTCGCGTTCTTTTTACGTCCGTTTGGTATTCGTAGCTCTGCGTTTCCGTCCGAACTTCTTTCAAACTTCCCGTGAAATTATTTTCCGGCAATGGCACTTTTGCCATTTCGCTTTTGTTTATCTCTATAATCTTCCCCTGCCGGTCAACCTTTATCTCTTCCGTTTGACTTGAAATTACAAAGCCGAATGTATCAGCGATGACCGTTTCGCGTTTTATCAATTCCGAGCGCGTGATCTGTTCGGGGTAGAATAAATCAAAATAATCCTTATAAGTTTCGGTTATCGTCTGTTTGGTATAGTTCGCGTCAAAAATCTTGCCCGTCTCCGTTACGGTTTCCGGCGCGCGTCTGGTTTTGAAACTCGAATAATCGTTCGTTGACTGGTAGGAAAGCCGCAAACCGTCCGGTTTTATTCCGCCCGCTTTACCTAATCCGATGCCCGAATAATCGTCGGCGGTAACCTGAGTCGGCACAAAATCACTTGGCAAAACTTGTGTGCCGTCTAAAATTCTCAAAACATTTCCCGCTAGCGGAATAAATATCGGTCTGAAGTTTCCGATAAACGGCGCGACGGATTCTTTCGCGCTTTGAGAGATATTAAAATCACAGCGCGTTAAAGGATAGTTCGGAATGTTTGTTTCGATATTTGAAAAACCGCAAATTTCGACAAAGGCAATTCGCAAAACTTGATACAAATTCAAACCGTTAAAGGGGCGCGCTTCATTTTCAATATATGTATTCGAGCCAAAACCGGCGGTTTGGTTAATTGGCAATTTTTCGACGTTTTTTAAGTCAACACTCGTTTTGTTTTTATCAAAACAAATGATATTTTTGCGCGGCGCGAGCGCAAACTTGTCGTCAATATCAATTAGTGTGGAAAAACTTAAATTGTCGTTCGCGGCGTTTGACGACCAACTGCGCGATAAGTTTCTCGAATCGAGTTTGACGGAATCAAAAACCGTTTCGTAATCGTAATCAGTCCCGTTCCACGTTCCGATTTCAAATTTATAATCGGCATTGGTTGGTAAAAATGATAAATCGGCTTTTGCTAAATCAACCGAAAACGACGCGCCCAAGCTGTCTTTTGGCGCATTAAAAGAAGCGCGGCGGAAAGGAATTTCAATGTCGTTTGCATACAGTCTGCCTTTCACGCTTCGGGCAAAAGAGTTGGCAGGCAAAGTGTCAAGGATCGGAGCGGGCTGCCTGAGAACTAAAATCGAATCAGGTTCAAAGCCTGAATCTAAATCTAAATTCCCTTCAAGCGCATTCAAAAAATAACCGGTTGGCTGAAATTCCGTGTTTAGAAATAAATCAAACGAAATTGAATCATTTGAACGCGTATCAAAGGTTTCCGGCTCAAAAACAGAGTCTAAAAAAATGTCAAAATTAACCGAATCATTTAAGGCTGCATCTGCCGCCATCGGTTCAAAACTCGAATTAAGCAGCAAAACAAATGCCGCAGGAAGGGACGCGGCATTTTCTCCATACAGAAATTTTGATGAATTGATAAACATCTTTTTCAGTTATCAGTTATCGGGTATCAGTTATCGGTTTTTGGCGAATTTTTCAGCGACTTTTCTGTTTTGATATGCGACTTGCAAATGTTTTAAACCGACGACCGCCAGCAGGATAAAAATAATCCCTTCGGAAAACGGCGTAAAATCAAGATGAAACTGCAAAACGACGACGCACACGCCCAGACACATCATCCCCAGAAAAATTTTATCTCTAATGAGTTTTTTCATATTCGCGTCGCCGTTCGGTAATCTATAACGCGGATTTTTCTCATACATTCCGCCGATTCCGTCATTGTTGGCGCGGGTCGTGATAATGTCGGCTGTAACACCGATGATGTAAATAATGAGTGAAATTATAAATATAATCATAGTTTTACGGCGCGGCGGCAAGCGCGGCTTTTAGTTCCGAAAGCGAATATATTGCAAAACTACCTGTTCCGGCGTTGTAAAGATAAAGAGATTTATCTGAGGCGGAAGGAGTTAATACGACATCGCTTGAAAAATTATCCCAAATTTGAGTCCCGGAAGTGCCGTTGCTGTTGCATTGCAGCCTAATGGTCGTAGTTGTCAAATCAACAGTAGCGTTAAAATTAGGCTGCGTCCTTTGAAGCGTCCAAGTTTCCCCATCCGGCGAAGTCTCCCAATAGCCGACACTGGCATCTTGATTAGTTCTAAATCTTAGCCATCTATGCGAAACCGAGTTATAGGCAATCGAAGTATTATTTGTTCCAAATTGAAAATAAAGCAAATTATTGGCGACAATAAAACCGAATCTCGCCAAACCTGAAATGTTTATCATAAAGTGATTGCCGCTCGAACCTCCGACAATTTGCTTTAATTCGACTGAAAAACTCTTCCCGACGGCATTTATCGTTTTGACGGCTTCAAAAGCCTGCGCTCCGTTTGCAGCTGCATATCGCAGTTCACCGTTTGTTTGGCTGTAAGAACCTGCCGACGTTAAAATCTGCCATTTCGTGAAATCTATTGACGGCGCGTTGAAATTATCAACTAAAAATACAGTTGACGGGAGTTTCTGGAAAGCTGTGTTTTGAACTTTTTCTACCGTGTTGGTCGCCGCGTTCAAATCACCTGCGGGAAGTGCCGTGCCGCCTGAGATACCGTCGTCAACCGTCAAATTGAGCGTCAAGGGCGCGGAAACGCTGCCCGATACGCGCTTCAACGTAATTTCATCAAATTTCGTAAGCGTGATATTCAAACCCGAAATTGACGCGGTTTTGTTTCCCGTTGTGATGGTCGCATTGGCGGACGGCGCAAGTATGCCGTTGATATAAAGTTCAAAAACGACATCGCCTGAAACAGCTAAATCTGTTTTGATATCGAGAGCTTTTAATGTTCCCGCGAACGGTACGTCAATGAAGACGGGGAAATTTGCCGCGCCCGTCAAATCCGCGCCGTTATACTGAAAAGATATGGTTTGTAAAGACATAATTTTTTAGACCGGATTTTGCGGCGTGAAACTGATCGAATTCACAGGAAATCTCAATTTTTGACCGACGCTGACCGTGAACGGCGCATCTTTTACGACTCTGCCTAAAAATGTGCCGTCTGCTGTTTTGAAAATGCCGTAACTTAAAATATCAGCGTCTTCGGTAAATTCCGGCGTTTCAAAAATGACGGCATTCGAGCGTGTGCCGTTTGTCGCGGCGGGAAACGTCGTCAAATCGTTCGTAACTGCGATTGGTGCATAACCAGCCGCCGTGATTTCCGCCCCCGCGCCCGATGCTGAAACAACGCCGGAAAAGGCTTTGATGGTGAAATCTTCGTTATTAAAAAATTTCGTGTTGGCGATGTCGTTACGCAGTGCTAAAGAAAATTCAATCATAAATTCGTGTCCTTATAATTTTACTAATCTAAGTAAAATGTCGAAGAAATTGTTGTCAATAAATTCCTGCTTTGTAATTGGTTTGTTTGGCTGCCAGACGGCATCAAATGTGAGGCTCTCGTCAGCATTTACGCCGACGATTTCAACCGGAAAAGAAACGGCTTGTAAATTTGCCGCGCTTCCTTGCGCCAAAACATTTGCCCGCGCTTTGTTCGTTAAAAGCTGATAAACGTCGGCGTAAAGTTTCGTAATTTTTATCTCGAACTCCACCGATTCGCGTCCGACAATCTGCGTAACGGCTCTGCCGCTGGCGGTGAAAAAGGTTTGCCCGGTGTGGACGCTTTGTAAATCTTCAAAATTTGATAATTCGAGATTACAATTCAAACCCGCCGTCGTGCCGTCGCTCGAAAGCGATAAATTATCTATCTTAATCTTAAAATTTCTCAAGAAATCCACCTAAAAATTTCGCTGCGAATCATTCAAATAAGTACTGCCGCCGTTTTTATAGTAATTTTCAGTATCGGAACTCGTGGCGGTTTTTGTTTGTTTTCTGGTTTCGACACCGGCGGCGGTTTCATCTTTAATTGTTACCTCAACCGCCGCAGATCCGCCCTTTTCCGCTTTGTCTTTCAAAGTTTGTTGATAATCCCTGATTTCCTTCAAATATCCGGCTTGCTCCTGCCTGAGTTTGTTTGCGTTCGCTTCATACGCTTCGCGGCGCACGGCTTCTTTTTCCAGTGAACTTGCCACCAGTTCGCGCTGACGGTCTGAAAGTTGGTTTGGGTTGACACCGCTTGCGAGAGAAATAATTTTCCGGTCAATCTCGCTTTGCTGCGTGTCGTTTAAGGTTTTTCGATTGCCCGCTAAATCGAAGGCGGCGGAAAGTTTTGTTTGCAATCCGATATTATCTTTATTAACGAAGTCGAGTTTTTCGCGTTCGGTCAAATCGGCAAATGTGCGCGTTCGCTGCGAAAAGCCATTGAAACCGCCCTTATCGTTTGAAACCCGGTCGTAACTTTTATTTATTTCGTCAGCGATATTCGATTGTGAAAAACCGCCGTTTGCGAGTCGGTTATATCTAACGTTTGAGCCGCCGTTCGCCGCCACCGCCTGCTTCAGACCTTCAGCGACAAAATCATTGAAAAATTTCGTCGTATCTTCGATGGCTTTCGGTTTAAAATCACGCAGATCACCGGCTTTTTGCCTTAAATCGAGCGCGGATAAATCATTACCGAGCCTTGCGGAAAATGTTTTGTCTTTATCAACGACCGATTGCATCGCAAAGGCGGCTTCCTGAAGTTTCACCGGCAAAAACGAAACTGTTTCATTCAGTTTTTTCGCGGCGGTGTCGGCTTCACTGAAAACCGCAACGAACGGGTTTGAAGCGTTGGCGGTTTGGTAAAGATTTGTAAAAGAATCGGTGGCTTTTTTGCCTAATTCATCAATTAAATTATTGGCTTTTTTAAGGTCGTCGGCGCGCTTTTTTGCTTGCTTTTCGTTAAAATCTGCCGTTTCTTTAGCAAATTTCGCGCTTGCATTGCGTTGGTCTTCGTAAGTTTTTCGCGTAAATTCAGCCTGCTTTTCGTAAGCTAATTGCGGCGCGTTTTTGGCTTTTTGATTGAGTTCGTCAATTTGTTTATCTAAGGCGGACAAATCCGCGCCGTATTGCGTTTTTCGCGTCGCATCGCCTGTTCTGTCAAATAAAAATTGTGTGGTCTGCCTCTGGCTTTTAAGCTGGTCGAGGCTCGAATTGTCCAGTGTGCGGTTAAAATTGCGGTCGCGCTCGGCGTTGGCGCGTGTTTTGGCAACTTCGATTCCGATATTATAAAGTGTCGACAATTGTTTGCCGTAAGCGGCGGATATTTTTTCTTCAACACTTAAACGCCGCTCGGCTTCCGTGCGAATGTCCTTTGTTACTTTAACAATCGCCGCGCCCGCAATTGCCACCAGTCCGAATGTCGCAAGTCCGGCGGTGCTGATGCTTCCGAGTTCGGCGAATGCGCCGCTTGCCGCTTTGCCTTGTGTGCCGATGCTTTTGACGGATTTGGCGGCGTTGGCGGCTCTCTCGTTGATCTTTTCGTAGGCAGTAATAGCAACATTTAATTCCGTTTCGTTAATGCCTAAATTTAATTCTCTGAAAACCGCGCCGAAACCGCGAATTTTATTGATTTTAGCGGCTGTTTTTTCCGCTTCACTTCCTAAGTTTTTAAGTTCATCCGTCCGTTTTCTAAACTCACTAATATCAGCAAACGGTTTGACGTTCGCGTCGTTGAATCTGGATTCTCCGTAAGTTCGTGCTGAATCAATCAGAGGTGATGACTTGCCGATGTTTGCCCGCCGCGCCGCATCGCGTCCGTCAAGTCGAGCGGTCGCAGCCGTAACCTGTTCCGTGCCTCTTTTTATGTCTTCGACGCTTTTACGAACTTTATCCGCTTCGTTTTCCCAGTAGCGGGAAATGGTCGGCTGCGATGTATTGACTTTGTTTTTGAAGTCTTCGACAACTTTTCCCGCTTTATCAAAACCGGATGCGATTTGATTAGTCGCTTTTTCAAGCGATACGCCCAAATTTGACGGTTTTTCCAGATCGGTTAATTTGGCTTTGTATTGATCAACCGCTTTGAAGGCGGAGTCTCCGTTTATTACGAAATCTGTAACGACTTGATTTGCCATAAATCACCTATTTGTTGTTGAAATCGTCTATCGCTTCTTTTCTATACTTTTCAGAATTGTAAATTTCCAGAAGCTGGTAAGTTTTGACTGTTATTTCGTCTTTCGGCGTATCTCGAAACGGCAAAACGGAATACAGAATCGAAACCATTTTTTCAAAATCAAATTCCGGCGGAACGCGCCCGAAAAAACTTTTCAGATTCGCTTCGTAAGTTTGTTTGAATTTATTCCGGTTTTTTTTGACTTCACAATCGTCGCAAAACCCGCGAAACATTTCATAAATGGCGTTTCCGCTTAACGCACATTCTTCCGGGCAGCCGTAAAATTTCGGATGTAAATTATTCTTTCGATATACCGCTTGGCGGCAAACGGCGCGAAAGGCTACAAAAAACTTACATCCGCGCTCATTAAATTCAAAAAACCGTTATAAACCTTTATAATTATTTCCTCATTTTCAACCGTTCGTTTTTCAAAGAAAGAGCGCATCGCGTCGGCTGCGTTTTCGACATCGGCAACAAGCGGCTCAAGTTGGTTTTCACCATTGGTTTTTACAATTTTTTTTGGCGTTTCAGTTGACCATTCGGCGATTGCGTCGCGCTTTATTTCAAAAACTTGCTGGTGTTTATTGATGCTTTCCGCACCGACTTCCGATAACTGCCGATCAACTTCTTCACGTTCAGCCTGAGAAATCATTCTTGGGTAAAAAGCGATAAAATCATCGTCAAATCCGGCTTTTATTGGTTTTAATTTTCTTGGTTTCATCATAACTTTTTTACTTTGTCTTCGATTGTGTAGCCGACCTCGATGTCTTCTATTTTGCTGATTTTCATATTTTTGAAAAAATTTAATATGTTAAAAATTTGTCAGAATTTAAACACATCAGAGCCGATATGTTATAAATTTGCCAGAATTTACCCATATTAGCTTTGTTATGGGTAAATTTTTGCGTTTTTTACCCGGCGTGTTAAATAGTCAAAAAAGCTTCCGCTTTCGATCCTCGAAATTGCGCTTTGACCGGCACATCCGCGCCATCTCTATGCGGCGTGATGTCGAGCGCGACCGCCGAACGTCCCAGTTCGCCGACATACGGAAAAGCGTCCGCCTGCGGTTTCAGAAGGGCATTTCCGGCGAGAATCGAAAGCCGGTTGCCCGGAAGCCCGAAGTGCGTTTCGACCGGAACTTTCGTGTTGATCAGAGCGGCAATGGCATCATTTGACGAGGCGAAAATCTGCGTCGGCATTTGATACTGCGGGTTGCGACCTCGCAGTAGGCTTTCCATCTGTTCGGAGTCGAAACCGTAGGCTTCTTTGCCGGTCAAAATCTGATCATTCAAATTGATGTTTTGCGAGAAAATATCGAGCGTCTGCCAATCGGGTCCGATTTTAATACGGCAGTCTTTTGCTTCGAGCGGCGGACGATTGACGCACGGCGGAACGATGAACGCATCTTCGCGCGACGGGCGCGAATTACAAAGAATGCCGACGGTCAAACCGACATCATCGCCAAAACTTATAACCGGAGCGTAAGAATCAACGACCGCGTTGTAATATTTATCGGTGGCGACCGCGCCGGTTTTGTCGCCGAGCGCGAAATTGAATTTAATTTTTTCGCGCGAAGACGAGCGCGTCAGATCGTGAATATAGGCGGATCCGTCCGCGATTGCGGTGTTTACCACAGTTCCGCCGCCGGTCAAATTCGTGTCATCAACCGTCATCAGCGGAAGGTCGGCGTTTTGGAGTCGTCCGCCGAACGCGAAGAGAAAGCCGCTTGCCCAATCTCCCGAAACCGAAACGTCGCCCGGTTTGATAATTTTACCAATGGATGATCCTTCTTTAGTCAAAGCTGCTTGAATTTCGGCAAGCGAGGCATTAAATGGAATCGCACCCGTCGCGCCCTGCCGTCCTTCAAAATCAATTGATAAAGAAAACGAACCGCCCGAAACCGTCCCGGTGCGGGTTAAAGTTTGTTCTTCGTTTGCTAAAATTCCGGTCGGCGCGGCGGCGGCTCCGAGATAATACGCCAGAAAAATCGCCATCAACGAAGGCTGCACGCCGTTCGGAAACGTCAGCGTTACAAGCATTCGGCTGCGCTGCAGAATTTCATCGTCAATATCCACGCCGTCGCAGTCGAGAATGGTTCTGCGCTCGTCAACGAGATTCAATTTCACGTCCGCCTTCAGGCGAAAATCAAGATCGGCATTGTCGAATAAATCATCGAGTCCGCTCTGACGTTTTCCGATTCCCGAAATCGCCATAAAACGATCTTCTAAAAAAAGTGGTGTATTTCTAGCCATAATATTTTCGTCTCCAAACTACATTTCTAAACCGGCAAGATTAGCCTTTATCAGTTGGTATTTTGTAAAGCTGCGGAAAAAGCGCGATGATCTGAGCCGCGTTTTCGTAATAAAATCCCCGCTTCTGCACGCCCGATTCAGGCAGTTCGTAAATCGCGTCGCCGTCGCTGATGCAGCGCGGCGCGTCGCCGGATTTGCCGACGAAACGGATATTAATCGGTGAATTACCCGTGTCCGTAGTTACATTTTTTTGAAGTTCGCCGACCGGAGGCGGTTCTTCCGTGACTACGACCGTCTTCGCCAATTCGCCTTTTCCATCATTACTTGATTCACTATTCGTTAAACTTGAAAAAATACTCATCATTTTTCTCCTAACAATCCCGCACTAAAATTTTCGCTTTCAATTGCAATCTCACTTCAAAACCTCTCACGCCGCCGACAAACTCGCATTCGGCGTTGTTATTGATAAATTCGCTCTGCGAAGCCGAATTTGTCTGCTTGACTGCGAAGATCTCGTCAGCCAGCCCCGTCAAATACTGTTTGCCCAGAAACGCGCGTCTGACATCGAGCCAGACGGCGACAAATTCACTGTGAGTTTTGAGCAGCGTTTTATTAAAAGCGTCCGCGACCGGGCTTTCATCACCGCGCTCAAAACTCCGCTCGTGAAAAATATAAAACTCGTAAGTCAAAAAAGTCAGCGGTTCGTCGAGACCGCCCGCTGCCGCATCGTCTTCAAACAGCAGCGGATAAACCGCGCAGAGTTTTACAATTGAAGTTTCAATATCCTTTCGGTTTACAAGCGGGGCGAGATTAGCCCAAAAATCCGCTTTTTCGGCAAAGTAAATCGGCGCGGGCAAAACGATGCCGATATTGCTCACGTCTGCCAATTTTTCGCAGACGGCGCGGCGGACCGCCAATTCATTTTCGGAACTCAAGCTCATAAAAAACTGCGAATTGTTTCATTAACGCGATTTGTTAAATTCCTCTTCGCGCCCGACAACTGTTCAACTGAGTTCATAATCGGTCTGTCCATTTTTTCCTGCAAAATCTCGGCGTATTCTCTCGCGTTTTGCCCGTTTTCGGGATTTATGCGATTAGCAATTTCAACCCGCGCGCTCGCGTCTCCGGTTTTGGAATCGGTTACTGCCCGGGCGAGTGTCAGAGTGTCGGGAGCCGGGGACTGTCCGCGAGCCGATGCCCGGTGCGAACGGGTAAAACCTCTGCCGCGTCCTTTTCGGTACACGATGCCGCTCACAGATGCTTTGATCATTCGCTGCCGCACGTCGGTTTTGAAATCCTTCGCAGCTCGACCGACAGCGTTCGACAAAGCGCGTTTTAATTCGGCACTGTTAAAAATTCGTGAATCAAGATGGACGCGTGTTTGTGAACTCATTATTCGATGTCGAAAATTATGCCTCCGTCAACGAAAACGGGCGGGGAAAAGCGTTCGGCTTCGAGGCGCGTCGCGTAAATTTTCCAGCTCGGAGATGTCGCGTTCGGAGATGTCGCGTCCTTTTTTTCAAATTTGTAAACATCAAATGTGTCGCCCGAACCGTATGCAAGAAAAGAACTTTGCGCGACTTTATCTTGCAGTCCGGGATCGAGCGTCGCAATCGAAACTTTCAATTCGTCGCGGAATTGTTTATCGAAGGAAGCAAACCAACCGAATGTAATTTCCGCGACGCTGAGATATTTTCCCGAATTCGCCTTTTTTTTGAGCAGAAACATCCGCGCTCCATTCGGGCGCACGTCGTCGAAAAGCCGAATCTGCTGCTGGATGGTTTCCAGATTTTCAAGTAAATTTGCCATCAGTCAAAGGGTGACCACGCCCGCGCCATCTCCAAACAATGCTCGTAAATCTGCGAGCGCGTCCACTTCTGCTGGTCAATCGAAACATCGAATTCTTTCGCAGCAACTGCCGCTTTTAAGAGCCACGCGGCGTGCGTCGCATTGCGCGTGTTATACAAATTCCCGTCCGCATCCCATCCGCATTCGACCCAGACGATTTGCCCTTCTTCATAAACCTTTGACTCAATCCGACCTGCCCAAACAGGTTCGCGTCCGGGAGATAATCCATTAATCAAACGGCGGTAAAAATGACCGTTCGGCACGGTTGGCTGCACGATGTCGCCGATTTTATATTGAAATTCTGCGGTCCAAACCGTCGCCCGCCGGTTTTTCTGCACCAAATCCGATACTTGCTCCGGCGACAAATTCGGGAAAGCGTCGGTTTGCGCGTTCAATGTTACTTCGGCAATCGCCTGTTCGAGAGTCATTTTTATTCTTTAAGTGCTGCCCGGTTATTTACGTGCCGGCGGTTCGACACATATTGACGATTCATCGCGTCCGCCACAAAATCGCCGATTTCAAGCCGTGTGGCATCGCTGGCGACAACAGTTTTTATTGTGGCGATTTCACGGTTGCGGGCATCGAGAATTTTCCCGTAGAAGACATTGAAGCTGACGGGAAATTCGATCAATTCTGCTTTCATAGTTTTCAACCGCTCTTGTTCAACTAAAATCTATTTTTTGCGCTGAACTGATTTATTTTCCGGCGCGTCTAAAACGGCTTTATTTTCCGACTGGGATACGCTCTTTATGCTGCTGCCAGTCGGCTTTTCGATTTTTTCCGCTTCTTTTTCTTCTTTCACACAATTTGAAATATCGGTCTGAATTAGTTGACCGCTCAAGGTTTGCGCGTGAAGGAAATCACCGTCCACGCGCAAAACTGTCGCTTGAATTTTAATTTTGTCGCCTTGTTTCATTTGTTGTTAAACCGATATTGCCGGATTTAATTGTGAAACCGGATTGTATCTCGCGTTATAAAGTTCGATTAAACCGTAAGCGATTCCGGCAGCCGCGCCGCCCGCGCCGGTGTGAACCAGACGCAGATAGCGTTTGCGGTTTGACAGCTTCACGTCCATTACCTGAATTTTAGCTCCGCCGGCTGTCGTAACCTGCGCGAAATTTGCGTCCGCGACATCAGCGAAAGCCGCATTGTCGTCCGATTCCTGCAATTTGCAGTTGGAAGTCGTTCCCGCGCCCGCCGGTGCGGAATTAAAGATCGCTTTCGCCGTTTCAAAACCCTGACAATCAACCGACGTGCCGAGCGCGACTGCCGCCGCAATCGCCAGATTAAATACCGGCACGGTTTTAATCTGTTCTGAAGGTGTGTGTAAATTTCCTGACATAATTATTTTTTCCTCTTAAAATTGGATTATTGTAAAAAGTGAAATAGTGAAATTTCACTATTTCACAGTTATTCGCGGAATGATTAAGCAGCAATTCTCATTGCTTTAATTCGCCAATCTTCAACCGTCTGCCCGCCGATTCGCAAGCGTCCCAAAAGACGAACGCGGTTGGCGGTGGCGACGATTTCGCGCAAAATTTGGATCGAGAATCCGACTCTCTGCACTTTGTAATAACCTTTCGGGTCGCCGAAAATCAGCGGCAGAGCGTTCGGCGCGACATCCGCCATAAAATCGTTTTCGGCAATCGGATAACCGAGCAATTTTTCCGGGCGAGCCGTCGCCAGCGCGTCATCCTGCGAGCCGGAAGAAAAAAGATAACGATTGTTGTCATCTTTTAATTTGGCAATGGCGCGTCCCGAAGAGGTCGAATTGAAGAAAAACCGCGCGTTTCGTTTGTAACGCGCCAGAATCGAATAGGCAATGTCAACGAGTCCGTCCGCCGTGTAGTTCGCCGCGTCCCCGGAATTGAGAACATCGGGCGCGTTCACGCCGCCGGCATTGAGCAGAATTCCCGCCGGTTTGCCGATGCCGTCGCCGTTGATAATCAAATCTTCTTGAACTACTTCCGAAGTTTCGCGGAATTTCGAGGCGAGCCAGCCGAGAATATCAAACGCCGAATCTTCAAGCATATTGTTCGTAACGTCGTGATACAGCATCGCCGTATGAATCGGAATCGTGACGTTGCCGAAGTTTCTCGCGTTCTGTTCATTCGTCGTTCCGGTTTCCTCATCAACCCATTCAACTCTCACGCCGGTCGTATATTTATCAGAAGCCGAATACGTATTTTTCGGCATAATTAATTTGTCGGAGGAAGTTTGCAGCTGCGTCACCAAATTCGAGAGAACCGGCATCGCCGATTCGCGCTCAATCATCCGGGCTAAAAACTGCGCCGGCACGAGAAAACCGCCCGCTGAATCCGTGCCTTCCGCCAACGATTTAATATCGCCCGCACCGAGATTGTCGAGTCCGTTTTTACGCAAATAGTTGGTAAAAGCGTCGCGGTAGGATTTCGTCGCAATCGCCGCCATTTGTTTTTCCGATAATGCGAAACCCGATTCTTCGATGATTTTTTGCGATTTAACATCAACGGTAACATCGCCCGCTTTGCCTTCAAAACCGGCAAGACCGCTCTTTTTCTCGCCGTGCGGCAGTGCGTTGACCGGCGCGGATTTCAATCCTGCGAGTTCCGATTCATTGCCCTCGCTGAACGCTTCGCGCTGCTCGGCAGCTTTTCTTGAAACCGCAATTGATTCGATTTCGCCGATTAAATCATCAGCTTGTTTTAGTTCTTCTGCGGTCGCCGTATCGCCTTTAGCCAATAACGATTTGACCTGTTCGCGTTTTTCCGCCTCTTCTTTTGCAAATTTTAATGATGTTTTCATAAATTTTCCTTTTATTGTTTGGCTGACAAAAGCCGCAGTTTTAAGTTTAGAATTTGAATTGTTTGGGAATTGCTTCCTCTTTGCCGCAGTGCTTCGGCGGAGAATAATTGTTTTCGTTCCTCTTGGATTTCTTCGCGCGTTTTTATCAGAGATTTACCTTCAACGACTTCACTCGCTTCGTTCGCGCCGACCGGCACGACCGAATGCTCTTTCAAAGATACTTTTTTCAAAAGCCTGACGAG
Source organism: Pyrinomonadaceae bacterium (assembly GCA_965218105.1). Taxonomy (GTDB): domain Bacteria; phylum Acidobacteriota; class Blastocatellia; order Pyrinomonadales; family Pyrinomonadaceae. The sequence goes on along the minus strand of OZ244585.1, from coordinate 3,899,386 downwards.
CGGCTGCTGCTCTTTTAAATACGCAAGTGTTTCCTGCGAAGGATTTTTAAGAAACGGCGCGGCTTCCTCGCCCATCACATATTCGTAATCAAGCGTTCGATAACCGATTGAAAGAGAAACTTTTTTGCCGTTTGCCAAGCGGTTATTGACCTTTTGGCGAACCGCCTGCGCGTCCGGTGTCGGATGATACAGCGATTTGATAAAAATGCCGGTGTCGTCTTCATACGCTTCGACGGGAATACCGATCTCTGAGGCAATTCCCCATTTGTGATCGGGCGCGGTGAAACCGGAATTAAGGAACTCCGCCAAAGAGTCCGCAAAGCAGCCTTTGATAGTTACATCATCGTAGGAATCAAGCACACCGAAATTATTGGCGTAACCGCTAAAGGAGCCGCTCCCGTCCTCGGCAGTTTTAAATTCCGCTAGCTCGACAAATTTTAATTCGGTATTTTCGCTCATTGGCAGTAGTTTTTGACGGTTTTAATTTTAAGGCAAAAAAAAATTCCGTTTTCCAAAAACGGAAAACGGAAAATTGAAGCGCATTTATCTTAATTGATAATGGATAGTTGATAATTGATAATTAAAGAAATTCAAAAATATTATCAATTATCCATTATCAATTATCAATTTTTATCTCTTTTTTCGGCTCGACAAAATAAACCTCGTCATCAGCTTCAACCGGATAACCCGTTTTTGACCGCGCCTCGCTTCGCCTTATGAAACCGTTGCGATATGCCGTGCCGACGCGGATGTAAAGTTTATTCTCGTCATCCTGTAAAACCCGAACTTTCGACGTATTGAAATAAACTTCGAGCCGCTCGCTTTTTTCGTAATCGGGCAGCAATTGCGCGGAGAGTTCCGCCGCAATATATCTCCAGAGCGGCACGATGACCGATTCGTACGCAGCTTCTCTGGCTTCGGCGTAATTGGAATACGTCGAACGCTCAAGACCCGCGCCGAACTGCAAAACGATTGCCGGAATTCCGATCAGTGAGGCGATGGTTTCTTCCGGCAGACGGCGCAGCGCGGACAAGTCTAACTCTTCGGGCGAAAATCCGGTTTTGACAATATCAAAGGCGCGTGTCGAAACCGCCGGTTTGCCGCGTTCGTCGCCGGAGATTTTGCGCTGAAAAGCGTTTTGCAGCCGCGCCACATCGTCCTGTTTTAATCCTGTAATATCGGCTTTCGGGACAAGCGCGAACGGCGGAACGCCGGAGTTTTTCATCAGCAAGGCAGAGAAATTAGCCGCTTCGTTGTCGGTGTAAATTTCGCGCAAAGCGGAGGCAATATCGGATAAACCCATCCGCGTATTGTGCGGGTCAATGCCGTTTCGCAGATGGATGACATCGGATGGTTTCAATTGATATTCGCGCCCGTCCGCCGAATAAGCGTAATAGTCAATAAAATTATTGCCGGACCAGCGCGGCTCGACCGCAAAATGCGGCAGATACCAAAGTTCAATGACTTCGCCCAATTTATTTCTGACTTTATAGAAATAGACGTTGCCGGAAATAATCCAAGATAAACCGAGAGATTTCCAAAGAAGATCGCCCGCCATAAATTTATTCGGACGCGCGAACAATTTGGCGAGCGGATGATTGAAGACTACTTTATTCGTGCCGTCAGGTTTCATTTGCACGACTTCGAGAGCGGCTTCCGGCAGCGTGCGTCCCATAAAATTGACCGCCGCCATAATCAGCCGGTTCTGTGTCAAATCGCCGGTTTCGGATTTGTAGTCAACCGACGTATTCGCAAAATGACCGAAGATATTCAAACCGGAAAATTGATTATAATACGGATTCGAGCCGTAACCGTTCGATTGCGCCGGGTGAGCCAGTGAATTGCCGAAACCCGTCTTAGCTTTGATTGATTGCCAAATTGAATTCATAATTTTTTATCTCCTTAATAGATTTCCCATCCGCCGCCTGCAAACATCGCCTGGCGCATCAACGCTCTGGCGATTACCGTGTCGTCGTGAAAACCGCTCGGCGCGTTATACGTCGTTCGTCCGGTCTCAACGGAGCGAACCGCTTCGTAGGCTTCGAGTTCGCGCGTCGCTACGGAATCGTCGGTGAATTTCATTTCTTCTTTTTCAAAGGTCAGAGCGAGCGACTGGATAAGCTGCGGTTTGCTCTGCGCGGTCATTGAAAATCCCTGCACCGGCAAATTAAGCCGAATGAGTTCTTCGAGATTAGGTCCGCCGATGGAGTTCTCTTCGACGAGGGCGAACTCCACATTGTATTTTTCCATTGCCGATTGAAGTCTTCCGCGCTGAAAATGCCAGTCGATTTTATTGAAGCGGTCGAGAAAAATTTCGCATTTGCAATCCGCACAGCCGATTGAAATGACCGTAAAATCATTGACTTTTCCCCAGTCAACACCGGCGACGATGCGGTGTCCGGCGTGATCCGCCGGGAGATGTTCTTTGTCTGACAAACACGCGCCTATATTTCTAAAGACCGCGCCTTCGCCGGCGATAAATTCGGCGAGAAATTCCTGTTTGAAAACCTGTTCGGGCAGTGTCAGACGCGCGGCTTCGATTTCTTCCGGCTTGATAAACGGATTGGAAGATGTCGGCATCTGCCACGATTTCCATTCCTTATTTTCTTTGTCCGCGCCAAACGCAAACAACGTGTGAAAATAATTGAGTCCTTTCGGCGTTGACGGAAAAAATGCGTCGCCCTGATAATCGGCGAGCGTCGCCCGGATGCTTTCCGTCCAAGCGGTTTCGAGATAACGAACCTTCGCCGCCTCATCAACGATGGCACGTTTATATTTGCGCGAACGTCCCGCGTCCGGGTCTTCCAAACTCCAAAAATCAATCACGCCGCCGGTGATCAGCTGCATTCGTTTGTCGGTCGAATTTTTCTCCGAGATGACCGGCTTGAGCAAGCGGAAGGTTTCGCGCCAAACTTCAATCAGATATTTATAACTCGGCGCAAACCACGCCACCGGATAACCGGCAAGTGCCGGACCGAGCAGAAGGTTCGTGCAAAGCAGAGTTTTTCCGAAACGGCGACCGCAACAGATGACGTTGAAGCGTCTCATCTCCGACATAATCTTGAGCTGCGCGGCGTGCGGTTTTGGGATTGAAAGAGTAATGGCGGACATTAAACAGTTGTATTATTTACGTCGGTGTATTCGACGAGAATTTTGGCGGGTTTGTCGGTGTTTGCTTCGATGCGGGTAGGCGCGAAAAGACCTTTTAATTTCGCGCTTGAATCGTCAATACGTCCGATCTCGCGCGAAACAATGACTGAACTGTTTTTGTCAAATTTATCCATAAGCCGAAAAATTCGGCTTTCATTACGGCAGATAATTTCGTTTCGCGCGGCTTCGACCGTGTTGTCAAAATCTTTTGAGAGTGCGCCGGCGACGGCTTTTTGGCAGGCTTGGATTGAATTCCAGTGAGGCACGGTTTCAATAATTTCCGAATACGGAACGCCGCGGGCGCGAAGGCGAATCGCAGCTTTTAGGTTTTCCTGATATTCGATTGATTTGTGTGAGGTTTTCGGCATTTTATCTATCTAAAATTCGCTTTATTATTTCCTTGCGGGAATCGGTGGATTGTTCGCCGATGTTTAAGTATTCATTGAAGATTTGCAAATTCGTGTCGTAGGCTCCGAAAATTTTCACGGTCGCGGCAAATTCTTCGACATCGTGTCCGATTATCATTAAATTACCGTCGTCGGAAATACCAAAATGCTGCAGCTCGTGATGGGTAATTGCAATCACCTGCGTTTCGGTCAAATTATCAAACGCCGGTTTGCCGAACTCCAACACGAAAAAACCTTCCGCCGTCCCGGACAAATAAGCATTGAGTCCCGTGATTTTTCGCGCCAGTGCCGCGCATTCACGTCCGTCTTTTTTCGGATTTTCGGCGTTAAAAATATACCGGATTTCAAAACCTTCGAGTTCGGGTTTGAAAATTTCGATTAACTTTTCGGCGATTGATTGGATTTCCGGCGCGTGAGAATATTCTTTGGGCATTATATTAGTTCGTGTTTAAGGAAATACGGTTTTGTTCCAAAATCCGTTCGAGCATTCCGCGCTGGCGGAGCTGCTCTTCTTGAATAGCTTTGGTGCGTTCTTCAAAAATATCACTCGAAACGGTTCGCCGGTTTAATTCTTCGAGCTGCTTTTCGCGTTCGGATTTATTGTTCTGCACGGTGCGCGAAAGGTTGTCGTAATCTTTCTGCACATCTCGCAGCGTTTGCGATTGGACGGTTTGCGTGTCCCGAAAACCAATAGCGCAAAAACCGATGGTGGTGAAAATTAAAAGAATCCACTGCACGAGCGGCAAGATTTTGAGAAAACCCGTCAAATAATTTTTCGACGTTTCCGAAGGCATCGGCATTTGTGAGTTGTGAATTTCGTTTTCCATAAAAGTTCGGTGAAAGTAAACTTAACTAAAATTTAGTTTACTTTAAGGCAAAATCAGCTTGAGAATTATCACTCCGGCTGCACCGGCAATAACTTTCCACATAGTTTTTTGAGCGTTTTTCGCTTTTTCGCGCTGTTTTATATTGTCGGTTTGCAGTTTGGCAATCGTGTCTTCGTTAATGGCGACGGCGCGGGCTAAGGCAGCGTTGGACGTTTTCAGCGAGAGAATTTCGGATTGTGCGGCAGTGTAAGATTTTGAAATTGAATTCGAGTTTTCGCGCGTCACGATTAATTCGTTTTCCAAATCCTCAATTCGATTTTCCTGCGCGACAATCACATTTTTCGCTTCTTTGTTTTGAGTCAAAAGAAAGGAAATCGTTTCATCATCACTGACAGTAGGCGAAGGTTTCGTTTGGGAAAAGCTGTTTGAGTTCAGAGCAATTATCAGCGCGGCTGACATTAGAATTGTGTAGAGTTTTGTTCGTTTCATTGAGTTTCTTTTTCGCTTTTTCGACTTCGATTTTTGAGTTTTGGGAATCCCGCCGCGCACGTTCGAGTTTCGGCGCGATTGTTTGTTCTCGAATTACGTCTTCGGTTCGGCGCGTTTCATCAAAATTTGCAGCATTCGTATTTGCATTTGCGGCTGCGCCGAGTGCTTTGTTCGCTTCGGTTTGACGCGCCCGGATCGTATTTTGGGAAAAATATGCAGAACCAACCGAGAAAGCCAGCATACCGACCGTTATAAGAATCAACGGCACGATCAAAAAAAAGTATGAGTTGAGGAATGATTTAAGTTTTTCCATTATTTTTATAATGGATAATTGATAATTGATAATATTTTTGAATTTCTTAAATTATCAATTATCAATTATCCATTATCCATTTTTAAGAGTTTTGATAACCGAGTTTTTAATGACCTGAATTCCTAACCGGATTTGATTGCGGTAGGAATAACAAACGCCGCCGGTGGCGATAATGATGACCGCCAAAGATAAAACGAGCGCGATTCTGCCCGAAGTCGAACCCCAGACAACACCCAAACCGCCGAGAATTTTGTAAAAAAGCCGCATTAAAACTCTTTTAAGTGCCGGTTTCTGTAAGGTTGCCGATGCCTGCGAATAAGTGCTTTCGACTTTATCCAAATCAAACGCCGCGCCAAGTTCGGCACTGTTTGCTGATACTGTATTCAGAGATATAGTATCCGCACCGGAAGCGATTCCACGCGGTTTGTAATCCGAATCATTATTTTCTTCTTCCGAATCAAAACTGAAATTTTGCGGAACGCGGCGAATACACAGAGAATACAGCGCATTTCGTTTTTCCCAGTGGAGCGGCATCTTGTCCGGGTTGCCGCGATTAACGATGCCGTTTAATGCTTTGATTTTCTTAGCGTCGGCGTAATCGTTCAAATTATTTTCCTGCCAGAAAATACACGCGGCTTCGACGGCGATGGATGGGATTTCGAGCATTTCGGGATGCGCGAGAAAGTTCACATCCAAACGGTCGGCTTCTTTGACCAGTTTATCGTAATCTTTGGATTTTAAGTATTCGGCGAAATTGCGATATTTATCCAGATCGAGCGAGAAATCTTTGCCGGTTGATTTTTTAATGAAACGGCTGACAACGCGCCAGTAATTAAAACGTCCGGTGGTTTGAATGATCGAGCGACCGGGAAATCGTCTTCCGTCGCCGGTAATGACGTTTCCCAAATCTGTGCGTCCTTCGTAATCCGCGCCCGAAGCGTATTCCCGGCTTGTCCGCATAAAATCCGTTTCCACACCGCAGCACGACAAAAAAGCCGTAACGCGCCGGTAGGAGTCAATTTTGTATTTCGGCAAAAATTCATTCAGCGCATCAACCAGTTCAGAGCGCAGACGAACGAGATTATATTTTTTCGGATTTAGATTTTTCGTGGGGAACAGTCGTTCCATCAAGGCGAGTGTAATCATAAAACTTGATCGGACTGATAAGAGAGTCTTAGGCGGGCAATTGATTCGCGGCACACGCATTGCCGGAGGAAGCGGGAAGTCCAAAAAATGAACTAATTTGATGTGGGAAGCGATTGCGGACGACTTGGGGAATTTCAGACTTTTATCAGTCCAAATCAGATATTAAACCGGAGAAGTGTTTTTGATTTACCGATTTTCATTTTCCGAAAATTGAAAAGCGGGTTATCGCGCGTGTGTCAGCGCACGTTGAGCGAATATCTGTATTCAAAACTGCTGCCTCTGGGTTTTTCACCAACGCAGCGTTTGCATTTTCTTTTGAGGATCGCCTCTTCGCGTTCGAGCCGGAGCAATATTTTATACAGCGTCGAGAGCGGAATGCGCGTCGCCTTGAGAATTTGCGACGACGTATCGAAACCGTCCCGAATTGCGACCAGGACTTTCAGCCGGGTTTCGCGCACGTCGGAGTATTTATTCGACTCGTCAAACCAGCGGCTGACCATCGCCCGTTCTCTCGACGGCGGAAGATCGCTCAAAAGCGCACTCAATTGGCGTTTGATCAGATTTATATTTTTCATTTTTTTGAGGGAGATAATTAAACTGAACCTTATAATTACTGAGATTTACTATAAGTATATGTTATGAATAAGTCAATAAAAATTTATGGCGGCAAGCTGGAACGCACGAAAAAAAAAGGACTCCGTTAATCGGCAGTCCTTTTTCAAATGATCCAACCGCGCGGCATTATTTTTTTCCGGCAGTTGTTCTAAAGATTTTCAGATATTTCATTTTATTGATTTAGCTGCTTTATTTTAATTTTTCGGTAACAATTTATACTTTCTTTGTTTGTAAATGCCCACCGCAATCATTGAATAAGAAATAAAACCGATAACAGTGGCGATGGCGTAAAGTGCGCCGCCGATTTCACCATATAGAAAGGCATTTACACAGCACATCAAAACGCCGCCAAAAAACCATAGATAATCGTTTTTCGTTTTTTTCATCTGATTTAAGTTAATAAATTTCGGTCGCCTCTAAGATGGAATCATCACCGAAAACGCGCTCGCACATTGAATCGTGTCCCGCTTCGGATTCTTCATAAGTTGTATATCTTTGCATTTCGCCGTCAAACTCGCCGCCGAAAACAAGTGTCTCAAAAAGCAGCGGCGGTGCGTTTTTATTCCAACTATGATTTAGTCCGAGAAATACAGTTGAAACAGTAATCTCATCGTTTTTATCTTTTTTGACAGTTCTGTCCGCGGTTTCAAACCATTTAGCCCAAGTCACAAAATCAACTTCGATAAAGTCTTTTCCTTTTAAAATAAAATGTTCACCTTTCATTTTCCTTTTTCTTCGGTCTTCCCGTTTTCTTCGTATTCCGTTTTTTGGCGTGAACCAAATGCCGTTCATCAATCATAAAGGCGCGACCGACGCGCCGCGCCGGAAGCACCTCATCATTAATTAGCTGGTTTATCCGACCCCGTGTTAAACCAAGCCTTTCGGCAGCTTCCGCAACACTTAAAAAAATCAACTCATCGCTCATCACGTTAAGAATAAAATCACAAGATTTACTTGTCAATTGTTCAATAATTTATTTTTAGAAATAGCAAAAAATATCTTGACTATAAGTATTATACAATTGTATAATACTTATAGATTGATTAAGTCAATCACATTAGATAAAAGGACGGTTATAAAAATTATGCAGCAATCAATTATCAACGGTTACAGAGTAATGGTTTTAACAGGTTATGACGGCACACAGCTTTTTATCAATAATCCTGCGGGCGACAACATTTATGCTCATCGCGTGTCGGGCGATGCAGTCGAAAGAGCGAAAGAAATCATCGCGCAGGACGCGCCAGCCGCGCCGCGCGGCAGCCGTCGCAGTAAACAATATATTTACCATCAATGACACGCTCGCACGTCCGGCAGAATTTCGGTTTGGATTTTTCATTTCGAGTTTCAAAAACTTCCATAAATCGTTTTAATTAAGCGACGCGTTTTCATCTTTGCCGATTTTTAATAATTCAACGCTTTTGATAAATTCTTCAGAAATCCAAGTATCTTTTTTCGTCCAATATTTGCCGTCCTTTAGAAAACATTCGGTTTTCCCCGTTTTTCCTTCGTGTTTGTACATAACAACATATTGATTTTCAGGATTAAACCGCGCTTCAAACAGGGCGCAGTCTTTGTTATCAATATTAAAGTTCGGACATCTGAGTATCCACTCGAAAAGCCGCGCCCGCTCGTGCGGCGACATCAGCAAATATAGTTCGTTAATCAGTCTGTCCCAGAAACACGCGCGGGCAATCGGGCGCGGCGGAATGCAGGCTTCAGTAAGACATGCCAACTCGAAAAAATCTATCTTAAATTTATTTTCATTCATAAAATTTATTTTTTATCTAAATTCCGCACATTCCGCCGCGCATCCGGTTAATTCCCGTTCATCGAACTCAAAAGAGACGCTTCTAATTTTGTTAATTCCCATTCGGCGACGACGACGAACAAATGCCCTTCAATCCGGCGAAGTAAAAAAGGATCAATCGGATATTCCTCCCAGCTATCAACTTCAAATAAAATGTGAAAATTTCGCAGGTGAATTGTCGGACGCAGACGCGGCGGAATGTGCGGAACGCGGGAACGCAAATTTTTAACGACGAGCTTTTCTGAAAACGTATGTGCTGGAAGCGAATAGGTTTTTGAATAAGCATTTGGAATAAATCTGTCGGTATCGCTGAACGATCCCGCGCCTTGCAAATTACTTTGCGCCCAAAAATTGTTTTCGCGGACAACAATTGACCGTTTCGGGAAAAAGTGGACAACTCTCCAATCAGCCCGCGCAATTGCCAGTTTCGGCTGTCCCAATTCATTTAGTCCGGTCTCTTTGAACGCTTCGGCGATATTTACTACTCTTGCGCCCTTGGAAACAGCTTTGTAAAGGACGCGCAGACGTTCATCTTCGCGTGTTTTCTGCTTTTTATTCAAAAATCTGTAATCGTCCAATTTTTCTAAGGCTTCTGATTTACTGATTTCGATGGTCGTAACATTCATAATTTTCTCCTTTGTTTTTATTTTCCTCTACGAAACCACTTCCGGTTTCGGTAATTTTTTACGCTTTAGTTCGCTTTTATTAACACACAAAACACTTCTCAATCTCGCCAGCTTTTTATCAAAAACTACAATATGAACAAGCGGTTTGAAATTTTCCAGCCGGTTTCCGCTGACGACCAGTTTCTCAAAATGTTCCCTGTAATTTTCGATCAAATATTCACTGATTTCCTTTGCGCCGTATGCCGATGAAGCGATAAATACCGCCCATCCCGATTTCAGATGGGTAATCGCCCAGCCGATGTCGTTTTCGTGAATGCCGAACGGCGGACAAACCACGCCTTCGACGGTTTCGGTAAAATTTTTACCGTGCTGGCAGACGACAATTTCGTAAGATTCGTTTTTCCATTCCATAGCTTTTCAACTGCCTTTGTTCAACTAAAATTTAATTCAGGATGTTTCGATTTATCGTGCTTGAACTCCTCAGTCAACTTTTCAATTTCGATGCGCCGGTTGTCTTTCGGATAACCAAGACACGCGAATTTTATTTCTTTTTCAGTATCCAAACAATCATCACACAAAACCGCGACCGCGCCCTGTCCGTCCAAACCGCAGACGAAGCAGCCCCAGCCGCCCGGTAAATTTTCATCCGGCATCTTTTTATCGAGCGTGATGATGTTGCGGACGGATTCGTTTTCCGCCTCACAAACACAACATTTTCCTAATTTATAGTCTTCCATATTTTATACTTTTTTTTCACCTAAAATCAGCACACAAGGCATACATAATTCAATCGTGAATCCCATATCCGGCGCGTATGAATGTTCGATCTGCCCGCCTTTTTCGATCACCAAACCGCAGCGCTGACAAGTCCAAGTCCGGCGGGTTTTAAAGACGAACGAACCATAGCGGCGGTTAAGCAGCAATTCTTCATCAAAAATTCGGGCATCATTCATATTTTATTTTCCGTCCCGGCTTCCTTTGCCTCTTTAAGTTCCCGCCGCCTCATCTCGATTCTGATGTTTCTGAAATCAGCCAAAATTTTTGAGGCAATTTCTTCGCTTGGAATGCCGATTTTATTTTGCAGAAACTGCATCAAAATCTCGTCGGTTTCCGCCGCCTGCGCCGCTTCTAAAACGCTCATCGCAAAAAAACGCGCCTCTTCCGGCGTAATTAAAATTTCGGACGAGATTCCGACGCTCAGGCGGACAAAACCGCGCTTCGTTTCACGCCCGAAAACACTCTCGGCGTAAAGCATATTTTCTTGAATTTGTTCTTTTTCGTTTTTCATGTTTTTATCCTCCAAACTGTTATGAATAAATGTGTGCCAGCCGCTTTCTTCATCGAAAAACACTTCCGGCTGACACGGACAATACCGACTGAACGCCAGATGGCGTAAAACTTCCGCCGCCGGCAAATCCGCCGAATAACGAAGAAAAAAATCGACTTTTCGTTCAATAACTTTTTCCATAAAACTTAATTCACTCCTAAAAACCTTTTCCGGGTTTCAAGCTGACCTGAAACAGCATCGAGTTCGGTTTCCAGCTGCTCCAAATTTAACCGTTTGAAATTGATATATTCCGGTTTGACCTCAAGCCGCCGCAGTTCATCGTGCAGCCGCTTGATTTCAGTGATTATTTGTTGTTCCATTTCCCATCTCCTTCATCAGCCAGTCCCAAACTTCAACCGAATACCACTGCCGCATACTCGCAACGTCTTCGCCGCTTGTCTTCAAATCGCTGAGAATTTCGAGAGCTTCAAAACGTCCGTCGTCAAATTCACAAGGTTTATCAATAGTTTCTTCGATTTGTTCAGGGTAAAGCGCGGCTCGAATAAAAACGTCGTCATTGCCTGTTTGGTAAGCCTTAACCGCCAAACCGTGCAAACTTTTGATCGGTTCACCGCGTTTTAAGCAAATTTCGGCGTAACGAAGACATTCTTCGAGAGAAAAAATTGATTTGAAATTATTTTTATCGGCAGCAGCAGCAGCAGTAGTTTTGTTTGCTGCCGCTGTAGTTTTTAATGGAGTTTTAAAGTTTAAAAGAGTACTGGGATCGCCGGAAGCGTTTATAGAATCGGGAGTTTCGTCGTTTTCAGGTGTAAAATCTACACTTTTTTCATCGTTTTTAGTGTAAATTTTACACTTTTCAGGTGTAAAATTTACACTTTTTTCATCGTTTTTAGTGTAAATTTTACACTTTTCAGGTGTAAAATTTACACTTTTTTCATCGTTTTTAGGTGTAAAATTTACACTTTTATCGGCTTCCTTAACTGTAAAATTTACACTTTTTTCATCGTTTTCAGGAACTGTAGATTTTACAGTTTTGTCCTTTGGTTGGTGGATAATCAGCGGACGAATATGTTTTTTGGTGTTTTCAACCCATCCGGCATCACGCAGAAATTTCAGACGGCGGGTTGAGTTGTGATATTCGAGATCGTAGATTTCACATATTTCGGAGATTGTCTTCTCGCAAATGCCGGAACTCCACGTATTTAATATGATCAACAAATATAGGAATAAAGTTTCCTTTGCCGGTTTGCCGTTTTCGCCGACAAGTTCTCTGTGTCTGAGTAAAACGTCTTCACTGATTCTCGCAAATCTGCTCATAATAAAAATAATCGTTAAAAAGGCGGATTGATTCGCCTTCAGATGAATCAATCCGCTAACAGGAGGAGTAAAATGAATTACCCGGATAATCGCCTTCATCGGAAAGGCGAATCTTGTGTTATTGCGCGGTATCTCCCAAATCGTGATCGGGCGGGCGAATCAGATTCAAACCGAATTTTGTCGCTGTTAAAAGGTCTTCCGCCAGTTCCATATCTTCCGGCGCGGCGAGTTCGACTCCGGCTTCGGCTTTAAGCAGCCGGTAGTCAACACCGGCGTAATCGGCGGCAATCTGCTTGATACCGTCCTGCGGCGCGTTTTGATAAAATCCTTCGGTTTGGAAAATGAGCAGAAAAATAAGCTGCGACTGGCGCGTTTTGTCTAAGGAAGCGATGAAATTTTTGACACCATCCGCGTCGTGAGCGTGTCGGGGCGCGTTTTTCCAGTTTTTTATCAGGCGGAGAATAACTGTTTTTCGCGTGTCAAAGCCGGTCGAGTTCCAAAGCTCGAAAATCAGTCGCTGCACGAGGTCGTCGAACATCCACAGCGGCTTGTAATCGGTGAAAAACTCGATTGACTTGGCGAAAATTTTTTCGCGCGTCAGTTGTTCAACTTTTCTTTCAAACAATGCTTCTTTTTTTTCAGTTTCGGAATCCGACACCGCTTTCGGCGGATGGTGAACTTCGCAAGTCTTTTCACGGCAGATGTAGGTTTCCTGACCTTTTTCCGCGCCTTCGACGATTAACGAAATTTCGGAAAATATACATTCCGGCTCGTCTAAAAATTCCTGCTTTAATAAAGTTTTTTCGTCGAACGGCGTTTTATCCGTCCAGTCGCGGTTTGACACGAGCGGAACTTCACGTGCAACCTGTTCAATCGGAGCATTATTCGCATTCGGAAGCTGCGCGGCGATTTCCTCACGTTTGAGCCGCAGATGAGTATTTGTCTTGATTTCAAAGCAGGAACGGTTCAGACACGCATCATCCGGCGTTAAATCGGCAAACAGCGCGGGCGCAAAGCCGGTCCGTTCCGGGCAATTCGGGCAAATCAGTTTTTTGATATGCAGCCGCTCGTCAATCGTCGAAAACGGCGCGTTTTTGAGTTTGCGCGTGATGTTTTCTTCGACTTCGCTTACAAAAGTTTGAAATGATGCCGCCTTCTCCTCGCGGTCGTGATATTTGTAGGCGTATTGTTCACGGGCGATTAACTTTTGCGTGTCCGGCGGAAACCGCGCCAGAAAATAAGCGTGTTTCAAGGGCAATCGCTCTTCGCTCAACTCACCGGCGGCTTCGGGGATTAAATTATTGAGAATGAGTTTGTCGCGGACGTTCTTTATCGTTGTATTGAGCCGATCCGACAACTCTTCTTCCGAGTAATTTTCCTTTTCCATTAAAAACTTGAAAAAGAAAGCGTCGTCGAGTGCGGTGTTGTCCATCCGCCGGTGGTTTTCTTCATACTGGAGTTCGAGAACCTGCGCGTCGGTTAAAGCTCTGGCAAAACAATTTATCTTGTCCGCTCCGTTTTTCTTAACTGCCAAAAATCTGCGTTCGCCGAAAACTATTTCAAATTTGCTTTTGACCCGGCGAACCAGAATCGGCTGCGCTAATCCGTGTTTGCGGATCGAATCGGCGAGAGCTTCAATATCCTCTTCTTTGAATTTTCGTCGGCGGCGCAGTTGCGGCTCAAACGTACTCGGAATAATTTTCTTAACTTCAATTTCAACGACATTATTGACCGTTTCATATTTTGCCGAAGCGTTTTGATGGTCAGCTCTTTCAGCTAAACCCAAAACGTCGGCTAAAGAATTTGTGGATTTGATAATGGTTGAGTAAATTTCGCCGGGAAATTTCTTGACGGCTTGCCATTCGCCGAAATCTTCGGAAATTTGCCAGCCCGCCGCTTCGGATTCCTGCCGCCTCATTTGCAAATTAATGATTGTTTGCTTTTGTTCGACCATTTGTTTATATTTCTCCTGTTAGTTAATTTGTTTATATAACTAAAAGCGCATTGGTGAGAGAGCCGCTCTCACCAATGCGCTTTTTTAAGCTGCGGATCCTGCGGGTTCGCCAAACGTCAGATCGAAGCCGACTGCGTTTTCGCCTAAAACTCTCACGTCCGCCGTGCCGATAATCTGCAAATCTCCCAAATCCGACGGATCGCCGTCAGCTTCCAGAGAAATAACCGCCACGCCCTGCGCCGTTTTCGACGAAACCGTCGCTTCGAGTTCGTTGTCGGGATTGACCGTAACCGTCACCACCGCCTCATCCGACGATTTCCAGACCGCCGAGCCGGTTTGAATGTCCGCCGCTTCACCCTCCGCGCCGACCGGTTTCGCCGTAACTACAACGCTCTGATTTTTTCTCAACTGCATATTTTTAAAATCTCCTATGTTGATGCGCCCGTTTTCATTTTTATAGGTGAAAACGAACTTCGGTTTATTGCCGTGCGGTTCGCCGAAAAAGATTTCCCGCGCGAGAAATCCGGCGACCGCGCTTATCGAAAAAAGTAAAATGTCTCTGAACATTTAATTCTCCGCTTAAAGAGGGACGCGCCGCCTCGCAAGCCACAACGCGCATCCCAAAATGAATCCTAAAAAAATGATGCCGCCCGCCCAAACGATAAAATTCGAGCAGCCGCGTCTGCGACTTTGGCAATAAGGGCAATCACAATCAAAAAATCTCATATCTCGTGAATTATGTCGGGAAACTCATCCCAAGTCCGTCTTACTTCCCTTTTTTCTTCGCGGTTTTTCGCGCCTGAAGAAGCGCGTCCGCCGCTTCAAGGCTGCCTGCGACCTCGCCCGAAATCGAAACTGTGAAACTGCCGAAATCAAATTCGCCGACCCGCCGTTCAATCGCGTCGCGGAGATATTCGGCGCGATGCGATTCAACCAAAACGACAAACTCATCGCCGCCGAAACGGAAGGCTCTGGCTCTGTTGGCGGTCGCCGCGCGTCCGATTTCCGACGCGATTGCCTTCAAAATTTCATCGCCTCTGCTATGACCGAATTTTTTGTTGACGAGTCCGAAATTATTGCAGTCGAAGGCGATAAAGAAGATGTCCGGGTCGGCGGTCGCGGCAGTTTGCGCTTTGTCGAAGGCGGCGCGATTGGCAAGTTCGGTCAGTTTATCCACATTGGCTTCGCGCTCTAACGAATTGCGGCGTTCGCGCACACTTGGAAAGATGACTTCAGCGAGGCGTTCGCCGATTGAGAATGTTTGGGTTTGATTTACTTCGAGATACATAATTTTCACCTCTGAATTTTTTATTTGATTTCCGCCGCCAGTTTTGCCGAGAGCGGTTTCATTCGCCGCGTCGCGGCAGGCAGCACATTTTTAATCGCCTGTTTGTATAAATTATTTTCGGCGATTTTTATCTGACTTTCTGTATGGACCGGACGCGCATCATCGGTTAAGGAAATCGGCGCGGGCAGTATTTTTGACTCGATCATCTGCTCGTAACGAATTCGTCCGACGCGCAGCCGTTTTCTTGTTTCCGATTTTGAGTAGAGTTTTTCGTTCACTTTTTAACTTTTTTAGATAATCTTCTGATAAAATCGGTCAATTTCACCGCTTTTGGTAGAAGTAGTCACTTCCCGTCTCGTGCGCCTCTTCGGAGGCTTCGATTTTCATCTGCTCGTCATAGTGCGCGTCGCAGAAGTAAACGCACCAGATGCCGTCATACCGGCAGCCGCACGTCGTCGGGGCGACAAGCTCTCTGAGCCAGAGGCGGTATTCCGCTTTTGCCGTAAAAATCGTCGCGCCCTGAAAAAATGTTTCGGCGAGCATATCGCTGAAACCGTCTTCGGAAATATTGGCGAAGGCACGGTTTAACCACATTGAAAGTTCACCGTAACTTTGCGAAAAAGTAATGACTTCGGTTTTGCCGTTTGCGGTTCTTTCGATAATCATTGCTTTGGTCGTTTTGCCGTCGTATTTGGGCGCGGGTGCGTTTGCCATCGCTCTGACGGCATCTCCGACGGCGTGATTGTAATTAACCCTTGTTGCCCAACTTTTTCTGCCCGCTCTCGATCTTGATAAACTTTTCATTTCTGTAATTTCCTCTCTATTCGTGGTTTGTTTTCGATTGAAATAAAATCAATCTAAAAGAGAGTATGACATTTGATGTCAAGTTATGTCAAGAAAAAAATTACATCAAATGTCAAGTTTTTTGCAGAATGTTTTGGTTTGATTTTAAAACGCTCAAAACATCGGCGTTTGCCAATTTTGTAATCGCAGAGAGAAGTTCGAAAGACGCGCTTTTGCCATTTTCCGCCCGTGATAACTGGGTAACTGTTATTCCTAATTTATCAGCTACTTCTTCCTGCGTTCCGATTTGGCGGCGAAGTTTGCCTAGTTTTTCTTCGTCGTAATGTTCGCTGTTCATAGGAGAGGAATTGTAATGAATTTAACATTTGATGTCAAGAATATAGGTCTTGAAATGACAAGCGGCAATTTATTAACATTTGATGTAATGTCTAATGTAAAATTCAGTGCCGATATAAGACGCGAATTTGGGCGTTGGATTCAAAAACAGCGCGAAGATAGAGGCTTAAGTCAGAAATTTATTGCGGAAAAGGTTGGTATTACAGATACACAGCTTTCACGTATTGAAAACGGCAAAAGCGGAACCGAGCGCGATACGGTTATTCTTCTCGCTAAGGAGATCGGTATTGATGAAAACGAAGCCTTGAGAAAATTTAAACCGGAAAACGCCGCCTCGGACGACACGCACGAAGTTGCCGGTGTAGCAAACATAACTTTTACTTACAAGGCTTTTACACGCGCCGAACAGCAGCAGCTTCTCGATATAATGCGAATCGCCGCGCAAGGCGTTTTGGCGGAAAAACTTCGGGAAGAATAAATTTCGGTCAAACGTGAAGAACAAAAGGGGGCGTATTTGAGAAGTGAATCTCTCACTCGAAAAACTGGAAAAATACGGTTTCAATCACCGGATTTTAACCGAAGATGATTTTTACCGGATTTGCGAGAGCGAAGCAATTAAAGTTTTGGAACTGGATGCGCCGACTTCATTCTATTTTTGCGCTTCGGGACAATTTTTTATCGTTTTACAGAAAAAATTAAAAGGTTTGCGGAAAACCTTTGCAATGTTTCACGAGTTGTCGCATCACTTTCTGCACGGCGGACGCACAATCGAATCGGCTTTCTTTTTCGGAATGCTCGAATCCAAAAACGAATTTGAAGCTGATGCGCTGGCACTGATCGCGCTACTCCCGATTTTCCAATTGAAAAATTTTGATTTTCTCGACGAACATCCGAACCGCTTTGCGCGGAAACTTTATAAAGACCGACAGCAGTTGAATTTTTTATATGGAATCTAAAAATCTGACAAAATTTGTTTTACTCGTCGCGTTTATTTTCGCGTTTTCAGCGTGTAAAATCAAAACCGAAATTAAGGGCGATATTTTTTTAGAAAAAGGCGGCGCGGCGGGCGCAAAATTGGCGAACGTGCAGGTTATTGCCGTTCCCGAGTCCACAGCCAAACCTTACCTTGACAGCAAGAAAGTCGCTTTCGATGCGCTCGACAATGAATACAAAAATGTTACCGCCGTTAATAATACGGACGAAAATTCACACAAAAAAGCCGAAATTATCAGAGAGAATCTTGACGATCTGACCGGCGCGGAATTATATCGAGAAATGCCAAACGGCGCGGCAGCGGCAACAAGCGATGTTGACGGGAAATTTATGTTGACTCTGCCGAAAGCCGGAAAATATCTGATTGCTGCGGCTTCCGGCGGCAACTACTGGTATATGTGGATTGAGGCGGACGGGCGACCGAAAAGCGTTATGCTGACAAATAACAATCAAATCTCGTCATACAACTTTCAAATTTTATTTGTGAATTAAATGGAATCTGAAATTATCACAGCCGAACAAATAAAAATTCTCGTTCCGATATGTAGAAAAATATGTAGATTGACCGTTTTCAGCAGTTTTGATATTTCGCGTTTGATACAGTTAAATAAAGAGTTTTCGCCGACTTAGCTCAGTGGTAGAGCATCCGCTTCACACGCGGGAGGTCGCAAGTTCAAATCTTGCAGTCGGCATTCAATGTTTTCAACGGTTTAGAGGCATCTTCAAGATGCCTCTTTTCTCATTCACACCTGAATTCACACCTAAAATTTTCAACTTTTTTGTTTTACGTCTGAAATTAGCTTTTTGAGAAAATCTTTTGGAAGTTCCAAAGCCAAAGGTTTTTGTGTTTCGGTTTTAATAAACAGAATCTCTTTCTTGTTGATCGTGGCTAAAAAAATATGTTCCACTTTCGGAATTTCTCTTTGTTGTGTTTCTTGCATTTTGGTCTTCATTTTCGTTATCCTTTTAGTTAGTTAATCTAATCATTCGTGATTAGGTCAAAAAAGAAAGGCTTAGACAGTTCGCGCTATCTAAGCCTTTCGCTGTTACTTGATTTGTTTCAGACTTTGCCGATAGATGTTTGCGGTTGCTCCGGCGACAAGGTGATAGCAAATTAAACCTTTTTCGCTTGCTTTACATTCGCATTGTCCTAGCTTTTCGCCGTTTCGGACATCAAAGCGGACGTGATAAACATTCGAGTTATTTGCCGATGAAACGGCGAATACTCTATCTTCGACAAAGCGCACTTTCGGCTTTAATTGTTTGCATCTTGCGATTGCTTTTTCTGTATTTTCATTGGTTAATCTAATCATTATTTTTCCTCACTAAATTTTATTTCAGTTGTTTCCAACTAATTATAATTATAACGCTTGCGTGTTATTTATTGCAAGTTGATAAATGCGATTTTCACACTCTTGCGTGTTATTTGTTTTTGTGTTAAATTCGGATTGTTATGGATAATTATTTAACGACAAAACAAGCCGCCGAAAGATTGAATGTCGTTCCGTCGAGAGTTCGGCGAATGATACTTGACGGCGTGATACAGGCTAAAAAGATCGGGCGTGATAATTTCATTTCCGAAATTGAAATTACAAAACTCGAAAAGCAAGACCGCAAACCCGGCAGACCGCCGAAAGTTGAGAATAAGCAGAAAACCGAAAAGAAAAACGGGAATAAAAAGGCGTTCAAAACTATCTTTGACGTTGCGCCGGAATTAGTCGGCTGTCTTGATAGCGGATTAGGTGATTTATCAACTAACAAAAAATATATGCAAGGATTCGGAACGAAAGAAGGTGAGAAAAGGAAACGGTAAATGGTAAATAAAACAATCGCCGATGCCGGAACAATCGTTGCTTTGATTGATAAACGCGACAGTTTTCATAAATGGGCATCAAAGCAAGCCGAAATTTTGCCGATTCCTTTTCTGACCTGTGAAGCGGTCATAACTGAAAGCTGTTATCTGCTTCACAACATTTTTGAAGGTGAAAAGACGATTTTAACTTATCTGCAAAAAGGCATTTTGCAAATGGATTTTTCGTTATCGAATGAAGTTGATGCAATTCAAACTTTAATGCAGAAATATGAAGATGTGCCGATGTCCTTTGCCGATGCTTGTCTTGTGAGAATGAGTGAATTGATAGATAATACGTCTGTTTTTACTTTAGACAGCGATTTTCGGATTTATCGGAAAAACGGTAAAAAGGAAATTCCTTTGATAATTCCTGAGATCAAATAAAATAAAGTCGGTAACAAAGTGTGGTATCTTTTGAAAGACAAAAAATTATTATGCGATATTATTTTTCTCCAAGAAGACATTTTATTTTTTTTAACGTGAGTTCGAGATAAGAAAAACTCCAAAGGTAAGATATAATTAGGTTTAGAAACAAATAAACCAAACCAAAGGAGTTTTTCAATGAATATCTTAACAGTTTTTTGCCAAGTTGACGATTATTGCCAAGTTTTTGAACCTAGATTTAATCAGCAGTTGCTCGCTGACGGAAAGCGCAAACGAATCAAGCCGTCGAAGATGTCCAAAGCGGAGGTGATGACGATTTTGATCTGTTTTCACAGCTCTGGATTCCGTAACTTAAAGACGTTTTATAATTCGATGATCGGTGTTTATTACAAGGGCGAGTTTCCCGATTTGCTCAGTTACAATCGGTTTGTCGAATTGCAGCGCGATGCTATGTTGTTGCTTGGAGGATGTATGCAGATGAGATTGGGAAAATGTTCGGGCGTGTCATTTGTAGATTCGACTAAAATAGCAGTGTGCAACAATTTACGGATCAAACAAAACAAGGTGTTTGCCGACATTGCGAAACGCGGGAAGACTTCGACGGGGTGGTTTTATGGATTTAAGATACATTTGATAATCAGCGACAGCGGCGAGGTATTGGCGTGGCAGATTACCTTAGGAAATGTTGATGACAGACAGCCGATTGGGAAAATGAGCAAGCGGTTGTGGGGCAAATTGTTTGGAGACAAAGGCTATATTTCACAAGCGTTGAGTAAATTATTGGGCGAGCAGAATGTGCAATTAGTAACAAAAGTCAGAAAAAATATGAAGAACAAACTACTGTCGTTGTTTGATCGTCTGATGCTGAGAAAACGAGCGATCATAGAATCGGTCAACGACCAGTTAAAAAACATTTCGCAAGTCGAGCATACGCGCCATCGGTCGGTGTGGAACTTTTACGGCAACATCGTGGCGGGACTGATCGCTTACACATTTCAAGAAAGAAAACCAAGCCTTCAACTAGCAAAAGACTTAGTTTTGGTTTAATTCTTATCTCGAACTGACGTTTTTTTACTATTTCCTCGAAACTGTAACCTTCATAAACGTAAATCAGTTGGCACTTGTTTTTTTTGCATAATTGTTCTTTTCTTCCATCTCTTTCCTGTTGTTTTTCAAATGCTTTTTGTCCGCCAAAATATTCAATAGGTTTTTGATGTTGAAGTCCTTGATATTCAATTCCAATATTAGTTTCAGGAAAATAAATATCTAAATGTTGCGGAGCAAGCCAAACAGGTCTTGCGTGATTAACTATTCTTTCACCGGGAAAATATTCTTTTAACTTGTAAAAAAGTTCTGTTTCTGCAACCCAACCTTCCCCAATTCTCGGTATAGACATTTCTTCGCGGAGAGTGTTTTCGCACTCTCTAATCATTAGTTTGGATTTGTTTTCTATTGCTCTCAATATGATTGGCGGGATTGCTTCATATTCAACAGAAGGAGGATGATTTACAGCACTATTGAATATTGTGCGCCTAAATTTTTCCCTATATTTCTTTCTATCAAGATAGTATTTTCTTTCAAAAAGTTCATAATTCCTTTCAGCGAAAAAGACCACTTTTTCATTATCGAAAAACTCACTTAATTTTATAAAATCTTTACTATTCAAGTTGGCAAAATCAAATTGTTGGCAAAAATATTCAATAAAATTCTTTCCGTGTGTTGCATAGAAACTATCAAGACTGATAGAAACCAGTTTTAATACTGATTCAAAATTATTCTTTCCAAATTTAGTTAATCCGTTTTTAGAGTAGATTTTAGAACCAAATGTGCTGATTAAGTCTTTACCATCAATAAAACTCTCTCTGCATTTTGCCCTAATATTAATTATATCGCTTATGGTAATAAACCTTTGTCGCATAAATGTCCACGCATTATCATAGTCATTTAGATAAAGATACGCATCGGCTTTCCAAGTTAATAGATAATGCTGTATTTCACGAAAATTGCCGTAAGCCTGTCTAATTTTTCCAAATTTTTCCAATAAATCATTTATATTCTTATCAGAAACAAATTGTTCTACAACAGAGCGTAGATAAAGTTCGATATAATATGTTTCCCCTTCTATATCAACAAAATTATCTTTAGAAATTTCCCTAATCAAATACTGATAAAATTCTCTTATTTGCAGAGGTGCAAATTCAACTTCGTGATAAAAATCATTATTCCACGAAGGAACATTTGACCGAGATTTGTTTTGCTGATTCATTTTTTGATGTTTTATGCTTTTTTCATACTTTTTGTATGGACTTATGTTTTTTGAAAAGTACCTTGTTTTTTTGAACAAAGTTGATTCGTATATTTATATGAACAATCCAAAATTTTATATCAATAATTACATTCTTTTATAATAAATAAGTGCTTTACGCGCCCGCGCGTACGCGTATCTTTAAATAGTGCTAAAAATCTAAACCTTTTCCAATTAGACAAACATCTCATCTCATTTTGGACATTTTAACTGGAATTAAGAACTTTGCGTCGTATTACTAACACACTAGATTAAACTTGAAAGAATTATTAACACAATAGGCAAGTGTTGAAAAAAAACGGCTTCTTTGTAAAAGAGTCAAATTAGAGCAGATGAACTTTTCAAAAAAAAATTAGAAAAATCATTGGTTAGAAAAAACAAGTTTTATGAATTTCAGTTTTCTCAGGTTACGAAATAAACGAATTTAACGAAAAAAGGTTGTCAGGTGCAAAAGGCAAAGACTTATTTCATCTTTATTCGTAAAGATTTTTGTTTGCAAATCATTGATTCTAGGCTTTTTTCGTTAAATTCGTTTATTTCGTAAGAGAAAACAGAATCAGTTCGTTGTGAAAAGGCAAATTTCACACATTTTTTTATCTTGATACGGGACTAATTTTTCTTGACAATCTGGGCAAGTTTCATTTTTTGGTGAAGTTTCATTATCAATCGTTAAATCAAGCGAACTAAAATTATCCTTTTCAAAAGTCTTTACTTTGAAAACTTCACGCGGTCTGCCGGATGTTTTTATTTCGACTTTTTCAATTCGCTCTAAATCAAGCAAAATCTGCAAAGCCGTTTCGATTTCCTTTGCCGTGCGGTTACGATTAAACAAACTGCTAATTTCCGTTTTGCTTAGTCCGTCCGGTTTCTTTCTTAAAGTTGAAAAGATTTCATCAGCAACTTTGTCGCCTATACTCATTCCGAAAATATACTTTGCCGAATCTTCACAGTATTGCCATAAAGCTAAAGCCGCCCGAAGATGTTCCAACCGAATCAAATCTGATTGATCGAGCAAGGCATATAGACACGCCAAACGCATCACTTGTGCCGTCGCTCTGGACGTAACCGAGCCTAACAAACCACCGTAACCGTCCGACAATTTTTTATAAACTTGATGCCATAAATTATTAGCTTGTGAATCGCGTTTTATTTCTTGAGTATTTCGGGAAAAATGCACGGCAGAATTTAATTTTTCGATAATATCATTCAAATCACTTGCGGCAAGATTTCCGCCGTCCGGCAAGTATTTTGATCGGCGAACGCAAAGCCACAAAAACCGATTTGCAAAACCGTTCGCCGTTTCAGTTTCTTCTAAATTTCTGATAAGTTCCGTGTCCGTGATATGTCCGACAATTGAAACGTGCGCGTTAGTTGCTTTGATCGGATTTTTTGTCATCACGCTTAGACGGTCTGTGTCCCAAGATTGTCTGATAACCGATGACAAAGTGTTTCCCTCACGCGAAATTACCTTTAAGACACGGGCAAATTCTGGTTCGATAACAAAAGCCCGTTTTTCCTTCGCGCCTTCGTCAACTATTTCTTCTTGATAATCAATAATTCTGCCTCCTTTTCTAATCGGTTTTTTTGCGGTCTGTTCATCTCGGACGTGATAGATTAACCCCTCGCCGCTTGATAATCCGTTTTGAATACAATTGATAAAATCGGTATCTGTGCGAATAAGAAGCCGTTCAATTTCATTCCAACTTGTGCCTTTTCGTCCGCGTGATGAAACGCCGACAAGGACGGCAAAAATTTTCGTAAAATGTAAGTCTGCTCCGATTTTGAAATAAGCCGTTTTGCCGATGAGGTTTCCAAATCCCGCTAATAATTGAATGAGCAAAGCCGCATTATCGGCTTCAGTATGTGGTTCAATAATTTTTACTGCCGCGCCCGCCAAACCGTAAAAGGCTTTATCGGATAAAACAGGAAACTGAATTTTGTCTGAGAAATTCGGGGCATTTCTATTTTCCGGCAAAGTTTGACCGTCAATGTCCGGCAAATTGTAAAATGTTTGGCTTACCATCAGTTCCCACCTCCCGAAATGAAATGATTTGAGCGTGTCCGCAAAATGAACGAATTTTCGTCATTCGGATGACGAGACACGCGCAAGCCGATTATCAAGCCGCTTGAAACATTAACTTCAGGCGTGATAAAACCGCATCTCACAAGTTTTTCATCTAAATCAAGGCGAAGATAGCCATTACAAATTTTGAAACCGTTACAGGCTAAAATATCGGCACGGAAAAATTCTTTTTCGAGTAATCGGCAAACAGATTTATTGAAACGTGAATCTGGTATCGGAACGGCACGTTTAGAAAATATCAATTCCGTTTCGTCTGTTCTTTTCAGGTCATCAAAAAGCGCGGACGGGACATCATAAACAACCTCATAATCCGGCGCGCAAAATTCGGCAAACTCGAAAATATCGGCTTCGATCTGTTCAATCTCAGCTTTTGAAACATCGTAAATGGACATCAAAGCCGACTTCGTTTTTTCGTGCAGAATACGGGGCAGAAACACCCCGCTTTGCCTATGTCTGATTCGCGGATTAGATAAATATTCGAGCAGTTGGTTGAAAATCCGATGTATAGTGATATGATCTGCTTGTTGAATGTTTTTAGATAAGCCTTTCGTTTCGCCAAAAACGAAGGGTTTTTTATTTTTCATTTTGCTCACCTCGTTTGTTTTGTTCCAAATAATTGAGCAAATCTTCGCGTGTATAAATAATTTTAGAAGCGGCGCGGCGAAATGTAATTTTTCTTGCCTTTCTTTCTCTCCATAGTGTTACTTGAGAAATTCTTAGATATTCGGCGGCTTCCTTGTCAGTAAAAATTTGTTTTTCATTTAGCATAAGTTTATCCTCTCGAATTAGTTTTAAGGGTTATCAATTATGGTCTTTCCCTTAAAACTAACTCCAGATTATTTCACTACAAATGAAAAAACATTTATTGGCACCGGAAAAATAAACGCTCAAAAAATGCGCTCTATTTTTCCGTTAGTTTCCGTATGGTCTGATAGGTAATTCAAATGTTCTAAACTTTTTGAAGGCTTTACTTATTTTATTAACCGCCTTATCACGTTTGAGATCATTATTAACATCAACATCTTGAAATTCTGGAATATCTGGAATGACTTCCCACAAAAATGCATATTGCTTTTTATTCCAGATAACAAGCCATTCAACTTGTTCGTAATAATCACGCTTAAATTCTTTAAAGCCGTGTTTTTTTAGAATAAATTTTATATTTTTGAAATAGAGTTTTAGATGTCTTTGATACGATTTGACCACCTCTTTTTGATATTCTTCAAAATCGTCATCAAAATTAAAACCTCTCGATTGAAAAATTGGCGGAGGGATATTTAGATTAAAATAAGGACTGTTAAAATAATTGTCTATGCTCTCAAAATGATGTCCAATTTCGGTCAAATTAGAAATGTTTTCTTTTGACGAGTAACTGTTTGTAATTAATTCCTGATGCAGTTTCATTAAATAGATTTGTTGTAACACCGGAAATGCTTGCCAAATTTCTTTTAATGCTCCCAAAGGAACTTTAGGGGCTGGTGGATACTCAGGAATCATCCAGTCCGCTTTACCTGATTCAATTTGACCTAGAAGCGTGTGTATAAGCCATTGTTTTATTGAAATCTCACTTGTCTCGAAAAATAGATTATGACATAAAGCAACTTCCAGTATTTTGTTGAGTAACTGATCGCATTTATTTTTGAAATCGTCTGTTGTTTGCGGCTGTTTTTCAAGTTCCACTTCCAATAAAGATTTAATCTGAATTGCGAATAGTTCGTAATCCGTTTGAATTACGGCTGTTGATAATGTCCAATTCATTTCTAATAAGAAACCTGTTAATTCAATATATTTCCCGAAAATTTCTAGGTAAAGCGGAATTAAACTACTTTTAACTTCTTCAACAAAATCGGGATTGTTTTTGATAAAGTAAAAACAAAAAGCTCTCTTATAAACGAGTTCTTCCTGTGCCGGAATTTTTAACAGTCTTTTCGGGGACTTTTTGCTTTTCATAAATTGTTAATTAAGCATTTTGCTTTCAATCTCAGCGTTATTATTTGTTTGAGAATGATAGTTGTTCATCCTTTCCGTGATCTCCTGCACAATTTCGGCATCAGTCGAAGTGTAATGTTTCATTGTCGTTTGTAATTGCGAATGTCCGGCAAGTTTTCCGGCAAAGGCAATCGGACTGCCTTGCTGAATCCATCGCGTAATAGCGGTTCGGCGTAAATCGTGAAAATGCAGATCGTCAATTTTGGCGATTCTTTTGGCTGTGGCAAACGAGCGTTTGAAATCGGCAAAGGGAAATGGTTTTTCGCCATCTGAAATTTCTTTTATTTGCTCTAACTCGGCTTTTGCACGTTCGGAAAGCGGAGCGATTCTTTCGCGTTCGGTTTTTGTATGAGTTCCTAAAATTTGGATTAAGTTATTCTCAAAATCAAAATCTTGCCAACGAAGTTTAAGAATTTCGCCTTTTCTCATTCCGCTGTCAATCGCAAGCAAAATAATTGCTTTCAGATGCGGATTATCGACATCGTGAACGGCTTTTATCTTTTCTTCTTTGCCGTGTCTTACTCGCGTGTATTCAATTTCGCGTTCGCCTTGACACGCATCGAGCAAACGAATTTCTTCACTTGGAGTTAAAAGCCGTTTTCTTTCGACTTCGGCAGACATTTCGATAACTTTTGCATTAAAGAAAATATCTTTGAGAATCCAACCTTTGCCATAAGCAAAACGCATCATTCGGCGCATCGTAGAAAGTTCACGATTGACCGTTGCGAGTTTTACAGGGATTTTTGTATCACTTTCCTTTGCCGTTGGATGCTGTGAGCCTTTCTCAATTCGCCAAAGTTTATAATCGGTCAAACTTTCCGTTGTAATTTGCCGAATAAGTCTTTTACTGAAAAACCTTTTCAGCATATTGATTTGACCTTCGGCTGTCTTATGCGAACGAACTCCGGCGATTTTGCGACCTTCGACAATCACGGCAGGTTTGTAAAAGTTTTTTAGGCAACCATCGGCAAGATCATCAAATGTCATTCTTTCGCCCGTCTGCATTTGTCCGTGCGTTTTTTCGAGATCATTCGTCAATCTATCGCGCTCATCAATAGCATCGCTTTTCTTATCCGCGTGGCGTTCGATATAACGCTTTTTGCCTAAAATTTCATCAAAGTATTCAATGCGGACAATCCATTTTCCTTTACTCTTTCCTGTTTTTCGTTTAAGAATCTTACTTTTAATATCCATAATTCACACCTAAAAAAATTGAAAACTTAATATGAGTGTGTATTTATCGGTATAATATGAATTACAATTCACACCCAAATTCACACCTAAATTCACACCTAAAACGTCTTAACCATAGGAATTATTGTGAAAGAGTATGAAAGAGAAGTCAAAGCTAAACATCACATTTAATAAGCATTTAGCAAGGTTTTGAAAGACATTGAAAAAGTCCAAAATGATAGCAACTGCGTTTCACACGCGGGAGGTCACAAGTTCAAATCTTGTAGTCGGCATTCAATGTTTTCAATGGTTTAGAGGCATTTTTACGATGCCTCTTTTTTTTATTCACGCCAAATAAAATCCTTTTTCAGTCACAAATTATCTTTTTTCAATACATTTACTTCAACAAATTAGACTGATTTTTAATAAAATTGAAAAAAAAAACGAAAAAAGTTCTTGACAGATGCGAAAGATTTAGGTAAATTTTGCATCGTTCTATCAAAAAACAAACCGAAAATTTACCACAAAATCTTGCAGTTTAAGATTTTCTATTTTTTAGGAAATGAGTATTTTTGCATTTCTAAAACTTCACGCCAGATTAAGCTGAAAAAATTCGGCTCTATCCGGCGTGAGTTTTTGTTTGTTTTCGTTTTATTCAAATAAGGAGAAAACATTAGAACTGAAAAACGAGCATAAAAAATGCTTAAAAAATTAAATTCACTGAAGTTTGTAGGAGGAATTAGAAAAAATGTCAAAAACAATTGGAAAAGTTAAATGGTTTAATAACGCGAAAGGCTACGGTTTTATCGAACAACCGGG
Source organism: Pyrinomonadaceae bacterium (assembly GCA_965218105.1). Taxonomy (GTDB): domain Bacteria; phylum Acidobacteriota; class Blastocatellia; order Pyrinomonadales; family Pyrinomonadaceae. The sequence continues at coordinate 3,871,418 of OZ244585.1, read as the reverse complement.
CGAACAGGATATTTTCGTGCATTACAGTTCGATTTCGGGCGAAGGTTACAAAACTTTAATGCAGGGACAGGACGTTGAATTTGAAGTAACCACCGGACCGAAAGGTCCGCAGGCGGAAAATGTGCTGAGAGTGGAATAAATTATTTGGTTATCAGATTTACTAAAACTGAGTCACAGAGAAAAAAGCGATTGTTTACGGTCGCTTTTTTTATTTGTCGTTAAATGATTTCTTCGCCCTTTTTTTTCAGCAATCTGCGCCACAGTTCGCGGTAAGACGTAAAGCGCGAAACCGTCGAATTAAATTGATAACGCTGCGCGTAAGACAGATTTCTGTCATCGGCGATGCGCTTGATATTCGATTCGAGCCGCGCTTTGGCTTCGAGCGGCGGGCGTTTTATTCCGCCGTTGAAATAAATATCAAAATCAATTTTCAGCTTGCGAATATCTTCTTCTATCCGCCCGATTTGCTGGTCAATATCCGCCGCTTCTTCTTGTTTGCTCTGTGTTTGCCTGTATAATTTATTGCCGATAAGTGCCATTTCTTTTGTGTTCTTTTCTAAATTCCAGAGATATTCCCTATTTAAAAGAAAATGTTCAAACCCGAAATTATTCCTTTTTTATTATTTTGTCTTGTTGAGTTTTGAAGTGCGAAAAGTTTTTTTTGACTTGCCGCACTTCAAACGAAAACTCTCATAACCGGCAATTCAAGCCGCTTATTCAAGTTAGTTTGGAACGCGCCTAATTAAGCCGCGCGCGAATTTCCGGTTATTTCAAAAACTTCCCTCAAACCGTTTAGTCGCAAAATCCATCGCGTCTTTTGCTCCGAAAACTGCGCCCGCAAGTCCAAAAAATTTTGCTTTTCTATTTTCTCCCTGCTATATTGCCTTTCTAATTTAGGTTTAGAGTAAATATATGAGTTTCTCAAATTTTCTTTTTAATTCCGCAATAAATTTATATCGCAACAACTCTTTGAAATCAGGTAATTCTGCTCAAAGTTCTCGTGGGAATAAAACAAACCGGCATAAAGTAGTAAGCGATATTTATCTTCAAAAAAGAACTCCTTTTGATACTGTTCCAGAACGGCGTAATGTTTTGGCAAAGCGTCGGTTTAGTCCTATTAGTCGTGACATACCTAAAAGAAAAATCGGCGTATAATACGCTGATGAATTCACAGCGCGGTAAATTGCCGTTATAATTTGTTACGCTGACAAAAGAGCGCGGGCGGTTTTTAAAATTTAATGATTCTAAAATTTGATCGTTCAATTTTGCGGCGACGGCAATGTAAAATCAGCAACTGACTTAAATTAGTTGCAAGGGATGAAAATTTAACAATCAGAGGTTTATATGCAGCAGACGCAAGTATCACAATTTAGCTGGACAATTGAATTTACAGAATCTCAGGATTTCGTAAAAATAGTGGCGGAAGGCGCATTCTCAACGACCGAGCATTCTCAACTGCTTGAAGATTTATTGACCCGCCGATCTTGGATTCCGGGAATGAACATTTTATTCGACGACCGGAAAGTGGAATTCGACGGAACAAATGTTGAATTAATAAGAAGAGTCGGCGATAATTTTCAATTATACGATGAGAAAATAGGCGACGGAAAAATTGCGATTTTAATGAAATCCCTAACCGACTACGCGCGCGGGCGACAATTTGAGTTAATCACTGAAAAGAAGATTTCCGGCGACCTCAAAATATTTATGGATGAAGAAAAAGCCGTAGAATGGCTGAATTGTATTAAATGATTAAAAAGCCGCCAGAAAATCGTGAGAAACATATTTTTATGACGGCTTTTGCAGATATTCAGTTTTACAAATTCATCATTTCCTTTACATATTTGGCGGGCGGCGACACTATAATCGCAGATAATCTTGATATAGTGAATAATTAATTTGCAAGCTAAAGAGCCGACAAACGGGAAATACACGCATATCCTTAGATTAGCTGTAAACTTTATGAAAAGAACAATCTTCGCTCTGGCTTTTCTGCTGCTTGTTTGCCAATTAGCGTTTCCGCAAGATAGCGAAAAATTAACAGTCGAAGACAAAAGAGCGGCGCAGGAGTTAAGCGATGCGGTCACAAAAAGTTTTGATGAAACCGGCGACATTACTCCGGTCGTCAACGAACTTTTCGTCAGTGATTTTATTGAGCGTTATCTAGCGGCTCAAAAAAGAAAGTTTGAGCCGGACGACGCGAGAATACTTTTCGTTTCCGGCATTGAGTACAAATATCAGTTGCTTGATCAAGCACCAAAAGAAGATTGGAAGCGATTTTTTATCCTGACCCGCAATTTTATGAATTACGGGTTTAACACGACCTTGAATAAAATCTCGAAGTATTATCTATCCAAAAAGACACCGCCCGATGAAGTGCTTGACAATCTTTATCCGCCCGAAGTCGTCAAACTGTTCGACGGGCATCCGATTTTGAAGGATTTCATTCAAAGGAAAGGTACTAACAAACCTATTGGTACGCCCAAAGAACTCAAAAGCGTCAACGATACGCTGGAACAGGCGTTAAAGTTGCTTTCGGCGAAAAAAAATCCGCTCTCGCCCGACGCGAAAAAAGTATTAAAGATTTTGGCGGAGAAACCCGACGAAGAAGGAAACTTTGCCGTTGATATTGACGACGAGCGTTATGGTTTCCCGAAAGAAACCCGACTGATAACTTTTCGCGCCGGTTTATACTACAGATTTTTCGCGGCTAAAATCGGCGGCGCATACAAGATCGTTTGGCTCGATTACGATTTGGGAGATTGACGGTTAAACGAAAAAGCCGCTTTAATTGCACAAAAAACAGCTATTCGTCGTTTCAGTTCAAATTCATCATTTCCTTTACATATTTGGCGGGCGGCGAACCGAACGAAAGCATTTCATCGTGCATTTTTTTCAAATCAACTTTGCCTTTGTATTTGGCTTCGTAGGCGCGGCGAATATCGTTGACTTCAACCGAACCGACGTAATATGTCGAAAGCTGAGTTGACGAAAGTTCGGCGCGTTTCCATTTGCCGGCTGCTTCGCCTTCTTCCTGAAAACCTTCGTTCATCATAAAATCAACCGCCTGTTTTTCGGTCATTCCCATCGTGTGAATTTTTTGGTCAATAATCGCGTTGATTATCACGCGCAGTTTCATTTTCAACTGCTGCATCTCGGTTTCCGCGCCGCCGAAACCGTTTTCCGTCATCAATTGTTCGGCGTAAACCGCCCAGCCTTCAATGAACGAACCGCTCGAAAAAAGTGCGCGGATTTTCGTCGGGGCTTTAAATTGATTGGCGTGCATTATTTGCAAATAATGTCCGGGCATCGCTTCGTGAACGGTCAAATCGTTCAGCATATAATCGTTATATTCGCGGAAAAACGAACTTTTCCGCTCGTCAGTCCAATCTTTCGGAGTCGGCGAAATGGCGTAAAAAGTTTCGTTCTTCTTCTCCAAAGGTCCGGCGGAATCGAAATAAGCAACTGAATTGCCGCGGGCGAATTCCGGCATTTCAATCACTTTCACGGGTTCAGTCGGCACGGTAACGAGATTTTTGGCGCGGACGAATTCCGTCGCTTTATCCAAAATTTCATTCGCCATCGAAACAATCGTGTCATTCGTCGGATGCGATTCGGCGAGTTTGTCGAGAACGGCTTTGATAACGGCTTTTCTGCTGTCAGGTGCTTTTTGATTTGGAAAATACTTTTTATAAAGCGGCAGCGCAACATCAAACATTTTATTCTGCGTCGCTTTCAAATCGGCTTCGGCGCGTTTGAGAAGTTCTTCCTTAGATATGTCGGACGAGAGCGCGAACTTCAATTTCTGCCGATATTTCGCGTCGCCAAGTCGAAAATCGCCGTTCGAGCGCGTCAATAAATCCTTTTCCAGCCAATTGCCGTAATCTTCAAGCGCGGCAATCGCCTTTGTCTGCGCGGGCGCGAGTTCGTCCGTCATTTTCGCTTCATCGGCGAACGTCTGCAGATCGCCTTTGATTAAATTAATCACGCCTTTGTTCTGCGCGATGGCGGTTTCGGTGTAAATGCGCGGCGGATTTTTCAAATTCGCTTTCGCGGCGGCAACGACCGACGGAATCATTTCAAGGCGACCTTTGGCGTTCATTAATCTTTCTTTGAGCGGCGCGAAATCACGCGCGATCAAATCGTTGAGCGCGCCGCCGACATTGTAAGACATCGGATTCCATTCGTAACCGCGCAGATTGTCAATCTGAAAAAGATTATATTCGAGATTGTCGCGCATAACCCGCGCGTCTATGTTATTGACTTTGCTCAATTTATCGAGCGGAATCGCCTTTAATTTTTCGAAATACGCGGCGTTAAATTCGCGTTCTTTTTTCACGCCCGCCAAACTGTAATCGTTCAAACGATTATCGTAGGCGTGTTCGCCGAGATTCGTCGCCCATTCCGGGTTCATTTTCAAAAGTTCGGCGATATATTTATTCGCCAACGCTTCAAATTTTTGGTCAGCCGTTTCTTTTGCCAAAGCCATCACATTCTGAAACAGAAAAAAACCGATGAAGATTGCGATTGATATTTTAACGAACATTTTATTTTCCTTACTGATGTTACGCAATTTGACTGGAGCGCGAGTCCGTCCCGGTTGCTGTTGAGTGTCGCTTCGACGCGAAAAATCACTCGCTTTATTTTCAAGTTTAAAGGTTATGAAACGCTTGTTCGCGCTCTCGCGCTCATTGCAACCGGGACGGACTCGCGCTCCAGTCTTTTTCTCCATTTTACGTAATATCAGTTCCTTATTATTATCAGGAATCTGTTGATTATACCGAACTTTGATGATTGTGTGTAATCGCCGCCTTTTTTGTAATTCCAATTGTTCAATTTTTGCGATATAAATTAAGTGAATCTTTATTTTCCGAAACACTACAAATATGAAAACCAACAAACAAAACCGCCGTGAATTTTTGCAGTTCGGCGCGGCAGGTTTGACCGCGCTGACATTTATGAAAAATATTAAAGCCGAAACACAGACGAATTTCCCGATTGAAGAAATTACCGTCAGCGAATTACAGGACAAAATGAAATCCGGCGAACTTTCCGCCCGCAAACTCACCGAACTTTATCTGCAAAGAATCAAGGAAATTGATCCAAAACTCAATTCCGTTCTCGAAACGAATCCCGACGCGCTGAAAATCGCCGACGAAATGGACAAAGAACGCAAAAACGGCAAAGTTCGCTCAATGATGCACGGCATTCCGATTTTGATAAAAGATAATATTGACACCGCCGACAAAATGCACACGACCGCCGGAAGTCTGGCTCTGCTCGACGCGCCGACACCGAAAAATGACGCTTTTATCGTGCAGCAATTGAGACGCGCGGGCGCGGTCATTATCGGCAAAACGAATTTGAGCGAATGGGCGAATTTCCGTTCTTCAAAATCTTCGAGCGGCTGGTCGGGTCGCGGCGGTCAAACGCATAATCCGTACGTTTTAGATCGTAATCCGTGCGGTTCGAGCGCGGGAACAGGCGCGGCGATTGCGGCGAATTTGGCGGCGGTCGGCATCGGTACGGAAACTGATGGTTCGATTATTTGCCCGTCGGCGACGTGCGGAATTGTCGGTTTGAAACCGACGCTCGGCTTGGTTTCGCGTTCGGGAATTATCCCGATTGCCCATTCGCAGGACACGGCGGGACCGATGTGCCGAACGGTTTCCGATGCGGCGATTTTGCTCGGCGTGTTAATCGGAAACGATAAAAACGATTCGATCACGTCGCAAGCGGCGAAAGGCGAAACGGATTACTCGAAGTATTTGCAAAAAGACGGTTTGAAAAATATGCGAATCGGTGTCGGGCGGCAGACTTTCGGCAGGAATTCCAAAATTGATGCCGTCGTCGAACCGCAATTGCAGGTTTTACGAGATGGCGGCGCGACTTTGATTGATGTAGAATTTGAAAATCTCAACAAATTCGGCGATGCCGAATATCAGGTTTTGCTTTACGAATTTAAGGAAGATTTGAACAAGTATCTCGCCGGACGCGGCGGAAAACATAAAACTTTGGCGGATTTAATCGAATTTAACAAAGCCAATGCCGACAAGGAAATGCCGTATTTCGGTCAGGAAATATTTTTACAGGCGCAGGAAAAAGCCGATTTGAACGACCGCGCTTATCGTTTGGCACTGTTGCAAAGCAAACTTTACACGCAGGAACAAGGCATTGACGCGGTAATAAATAAAAATAAATTAGACGCGTTCGTTGCCCCGTCCGGCGGCGCGGCGTGGATGACCGATTTGGTCAACGGCGACTGCGGCGTTTTTGAAGGTTTGACGAGCCTCGCGGCGGTTTCCGGTTATCCGAGCATCACCGTTCCGGCGGGTTACGTGCAGGAACTGCCCGTCGGCGTAACATTTTTCGGACGCGCCTTTGCCGAACCGACGCTGATCAAAATCGCCTACGCTTTCGAGCAGGCGACAAAAGCGCGTCATCCGCCGAAATTTTTGCCGACTTATCAGTAAATACTCAAATTCGAGAAAACCAGAATTTTTTTTTGCAGGGATAACAGGATTAACAAGGATAATTTTTTAAAATATTGAGTTTTTAATTGTTTAAAAAAATCAAATCTCAAAATCCCTGTCTATCCTGTTATCCCTGCCAATTGATTTATTGATTTATTGATTTGAGCTAAACGCCTTATTCCATTCGGTTTCGATATTTTCCAAAACTTTGCAGTCGCAGTAACCGCCGTTTTCGTTGAGCCACGCGATAATTTTTGGAAACGGCAAACGATTGTCAATCAAATACTGCATCGTAAATTTAGATGTGTGATCGCAAAGCTGTGTTTTGAAACGCGAACGAATGTAGTAGAAAAGTTCTTCCAAATCCTCCGGTTTGATCGGCAGCGTCGCCACATATTCCGCCAATTCCTGTTCGTTTAACTGCGACAAAATCTCGATTTGCCGCTTTTTCAAAATTGCCATATAAATTTTCCTTCGTCCAATTAATTATATTCCGGGTAATCTTCATCAGGAATATACGATTCATTTTCGTCGCCCGACGCTCGTGCGCCCATTACGTCCGCCAAATCGTATTCGCGCTGCAAGCCGGTCAAAAATCCGATTGCGCCGAGTTCGCCGAGCAAATTCTTTAAATTTTGCGCGATTTTTTTTCGATTTACCAAATCTTTTTGCTGCAAAAGCCAGAGCAAATCGAGCCGGTCTTTGCCGCGTCCGGCGGAGTATTTTAAAATTACCAGCCATTCGGGAGAAAGAATTTTCCGCCCGCCAATCTCCGCCGCATCTTTTAAGGATTGCCGATAAATTTCCGCGTATTTATCACGCCGGACAATCCAATCCGTATCAATTTTTTGTCCGTCAATTTCGATTTCGTAGCGTTCGCCGCCGAAACTCAAATGTCTGACGACTTCCAGCGAAATGCGCCGATTCGCCACGAAATCAACATCCGTCGTGGCGCGAACAAAGCCGTAAAGGTGCATCGCCAAGCCGCCGGCAATCGCAAAATTTACGTTTTCACGTTCGGCGATTTCCTTTAATTTATCGGCGACACGCAATCCGATTTCGGTTGAAACAGTTTGCTGTGCCAGATTTTTTTCAATCAAATTTTTGATTTCTTCTTCGCTCATTGAAATTTCAGATCGTTTATCGAACGATTCTGCGCTTCTTCAATTTCCTTTTGTTTGACACCTTCGCGTCCGTCATACGCCACGAATTTCGGCAAAAACGCCGCCGTCAATCCGACTGCCGCGACGCACAAAATGCCGCCGGAAACAATCGCCGTTTTCACGCCGTAATGCTCGGCGACGATTCCCATTTTAGCACTTCCGAGCATCGGTCCGGTCAAGTATGAAATCATTTCGATGCTGGCAAGCCGTCCGCGCAGAAAGTTCGGAATCGTCTGATTCCAGATCGAACCGCGAAAAATTCCCGAAATCATATCGGCAAATCCCGCCGCGCCGAGAAACAAAAGCGCGAAAATTAAACTGTCCGACATTCCGAAGAAAATAATCGCCACGCCCCACACAATCGCGGCGATTGTGACGAGCAAACCGTGGCGGTGAACATTTTTCGTCCAGCCGGAAGTCAAACTCGCCAGAAGCGCGCCCGCCGCAATCGCCGCCGGAAAAAAACCGACGTATTTGTCGCCGTAAATCGTCGCCAACGCCGGATAAAGTGCCTGCGGCATCGCAAAAAACATCGCGGCGATGTCAATCAAATAAGTTCCCATCAATTCCTGCCGACTCAGCGCATATTTCCAGCCTTTGATAACACTTTGAACGCTCGGACGCTCGGCGTTGTCGGGCGACGGCACGGAGTTCAGCAAAAATACGGCAATTAAGGAAGCGATAAATGTGAACAAATCAATCGTGTATGCGACTGACGGAGAAAACTGCGTGGCGATAATTCCGGCGATTGCCGGCGAAATAATCGCGCCGACGCTGTAACGTATTGAATTCAAAGCCATTACCGCCGACATCAAATCATTCGGGATAACTTTTTGGATAAAAGATTCAAACGCCGGACGCTGAATCGCGGCAAATCCGGCGTGAAGTGCAACCGCGACAAATAAAAGCCAAATATGCGGTGCGGGAAGCAGCGAATTTACCAGCAGAATCAAAGTTACCGAAGTCTGCCCGATTTCCGTCAGACGCAGCATTTTCCGCTTATCGAGCGCGTCGGCGAGCGCGCCGCCGATAAACGCCAGACACACCATCGGCACGAATTCGGCAAGATAAAGATAACCGACCATCGCGCTCGAAGCGGTCAATTTATACATCTGCCAAGGGACGACGATAAACGTCATCATCGAACCGAAAAAAGAAACAAGCTGCCCGAAAAAGAGCAGCCGATAATCTCTCGAAATCTTGAGCGGCGTGATGTCAACCGCCAAATTTTTTAGAAAACTCATTTAGCTTGAAAAGAATTTAGCCACGAATTGCACGAATAACACGAATAATTTTTAATATTATGAATATTTTTACTATTCTTTTCAGCATTTAAATAAATTCGTGTTATTCGTGTTATTCGTGGCTAAATATTTGACCTAATCAATCGCGTTTTTTGTCTTTTTTCTTGTCCGACAAATGTTCATCCAAAAATTTAACGGTTCGCTGCCACGCGAGTTTGGCGGCGGCGGCATCGTAACGCGCTTCGTTGGTGTCGTTGTGAAAGGCGTGGTTTACGCCTTCGTACATATACAATTCGTATTCGACGTTGTTTTTCTTCAAAGCCGCTTCGTAAGCCGGAATTCCCGCGTCAATTCTTTCGTCCAAACCCGCGTAATGAAGCTGAACCGCCGCTTTGATTTTCGCCACATCTTCGGCTTTCGGCTGACCGCCGTAAAATGCCACCGCCGCCTTTAAGTTTGAAGCATTAAAGGCAAGCTGATTTGCCATCGAACCGCCCCAGCAAAAACCGACACAGCCGACGTTTCCGTTTGAATTTTTGTAACTTTGCAGGTAATTACTCGCCGCGACGAAATCTCCGACAGTTTTCTGATAATCGAGTTTGCCGATCAAGTCACGAGCTTTGTCCGCATCTTCGGGAGTTCCGCCGAAAATCGAAAGCGCGTCGGGCGCGAGCGCGATAAAACCGGCGAGCGCGGCGCGTCGGGCGACATCTTCAATGTGCGGCTGTAAACCTTTATTTTCGTGAATGATAACGACCGCCGGAATTTTACCTTTGATCTTTTTCGGCATCGCCAGATAACCGCGAATCTTTCCGCTCGCGCCTTGATATTCGATGTATTTCGTATCGAGATTTTTATCGTCTTTCGGAACGGTCTGCGCTTTCGCCTGATTATTTTCGAGACTCGGCAAAAGTGCCAACGCCAATGCCGAACCGCCCGCCAGTTTCACCAAACGATCAACAAAATCGCGGCGGTTCATATCGTTTGAATGCGTGTATTCATCGTAAAGTTCAATATATTTTTGTTCCATTTTATTTTTACCTTTAGATTATTTGACAACCTGTACGAAATGCTTCGATTGGCTGTTCGATGATTAATTATTTCTCTCAAAAATAAAGATTAGCACAAACTAAAGTCAGTCAAAACTTTGATTCCGAAAGTAATTTCTCCGGCTAAAATCTCGACAACTTCGCCGAAACTAAATAATTATCCGTTCTTGACACATTTCTTTTATACAATTATCATTTATAGTTTCGGCTCTAAAGCCCGTACTGTATTTATATGTTTGAGTCATTATCCGACAAACTGAAGAAATCGCTAAAAAATCTGCGCGGTGAAGGCAAACTTACGCCTGAACACGTTGATGCCGCTCTGCGTGAAATTCGGATGGCACTGCTCGAAGCCGATGTAAATTACAAAGTTGCGAAAGATTTTGTTGACACGGTGCGCGCCAAAGCGGAAGGTCAGGAAGTTTGGCGCGATTTGAAACCGCACGAACAGGTCGTCAAAATCGTTTACGACGAACTCGTCGAATTAATGGGCGGAACTTCGTCTCGCCTCGTTTTTACCAAGCAAATTCCGAACGTCGTGATGGTCGTCGGTTTGCAAGGTTCAGGTAAAACGACTTCGACGGGAAAAATTTCCAGGTGGCTCAAAGATAATCAGGAACGCAAGCCTTTATTGGTTTCCGTTGACGTTTATCGTCCGGCGGCGCGTGAGCAGTTGCGCGTGGTCGGCGGCGCGGTCGGCGTTCCGGTTTATCAAGATCGGGAAACGAACGATCCGCTGACGCTCGTGCGCGGCGCGGTCAAATACGCGCAGGAAATGGGTTTTGATACTTTGATGATTGACACGGCGGGTCGTCTCCATATTGACGACGCGCTGATGGTCGAACTCGAACAAATCAAAGCCGAAACGCGCCCGGTCGAAGTTCTGTTCGTTGCCGACGCGATGACCGGACAAGATGCCGTCAGAAGTGCGGAAGAATTTCACAAACGAGTCGGAATTACCGGCGTAATTTTGACGAAAATGGACGGCGATGCCCGCGGCGGCGCGGCTTTGTCCATCAAACAAGTTATCGGTCAGCCCGTAAAATTTGTCGGTGTCGGCGAAAAATACGACGCAATCGAGCCGTTTTATCCAGATCGAATTTCGCAGAGAATTCTCGGAATGGGCGATGTTTTGTCGCTGATCGAACAAGTCGAAGGCAAAATTGACGAAGAAGAAGCGCAGAAACAGCTCGAGAAGATGACGAGCAATCAATTCACGCTCGAAGATTTTCGCGCCCAGCTCGGACAATTCAAAAAACTCGGTTCGATGTCGAAGATAATGAAAATGCTGCCCGAACAAATGATGGGCGGAATGCAGCTTTCAGACGAACAGAGCGAAGAAGTCGAAGCGCAGATGAAGCGCACCGAAGCGATCATTGATTCGATGACCAAAGGCGAACGCCGCGATCATAAAATCATTGACGCGAGCCGCAAGACGCGCATCGCCAAAGGTTCAGGTTCGACGATTGCCGAAGTTAATCAATTAATCCGGCAATACGAACAGATGAAAAAGATGATGCAGCAGATGAATCGCGGCGGAATGTTCAGCAAACTCGCCGGCAAAGCGATGGGCGGAATGGGCGGCGGTCTCAGCGGATTAATGGACGGAATGAGCGGTGGTTTAGGCGGCTTGCTCGGCGGAATGGGCGGCGGCGGCGAACAGCCGGATTTCGATAACAATTACGAAGGAACAAAAGATTCTTTATCCAAACGGCTGAAGAAAAAGAAAAGACACAAAAAGAAAAGATAATTGATAATGAATAATTTTATTTTTCATTATCAACTATCCATTATCAATTATCAATTAAAAAAATATGTTAGCAATCAGTTTAATGAGAATGGGCGCGAAGAAAAAACCTTTCTACCGCGTGGTCGTCAAGGAAAAGCGTTCAAAGCGCGACGGGAAATATTTGGAAAATGTCGGCACTTACGATCCGATGAAAAATCCGGCGGAAGTTGATTTGAAACACGACCGCGTTGAATATTGGATCAGCGTCGGAGCGCAGCCGACTGAAACGGTGGCGAGTTTAATCAAAAATAATCCGTTCCAGACGGAAGAAGAAAAAGCCGCCGCCAAACAGACTCAGGCTGAAAAAACGGCTTCCGAAAAGCAAGCCAAACTCGACGCGAAGAAAGCCGAAGCTGAAGCTAAGAAAGCCGAAAAAGCGGCGGCGGAAAAAGCCGAAGCCGACCGAATCGCGGCGGAAAAAGCCGAAGCCGAAAAAGCTGAAGCGGAAACCGCAGCGGCTGAAACGGCTGAAACGACTGAAAATACGGAAGAAACTCCGGTCGCAGAAGTTCCGGCGGAAGAAGTGTCTGCGGAAGAAACCGCACCGGAAGCGGCAGGCGAGTAAAATCGTTTGCCGAGCGGATTTTCTCTGCGAAATTCCAACGCGGGCGTTTCCAAATTTATGAAAGAAGCTGTCGAAAAAATCATTACCGCTTTGGTCAATAACAAGGAAGCGGTCGAAGTTTCGGAAACTGTTCACGACAAATCTTCCGTTATTCAGGTGCGCGTGGCGGAAGGCGATATGGGCAGAATCATCGGGCGCGAAGGTCGCACGGTCAAAGCCATTCGCAGTCTGCTTTTTCACGCCGGACAAAAACAGCACAAGCGTTTCGTGCTGGAACTGGCGGATTAACGCGCTTCGTTTATGAACGAAGAACTTGTCACGATTGCCAAAACTGTGAAAACGCGCGGCTTGCGCGGCGAACTGGTCGCTGATTTGCTGACGGATTTTCCCGAAAGATTTGACAATTTGGAAAAAGTCTTCGCGGTTTGCGCCGACCAAAAAACTTCCGAATTGGAAATTGAAAAGTTCTGGTTTCAGAAAGATCGCGTCATCTTTAAATTCAGAGGCATTGATTCGATTGGAGCGGCGGAAAAATGGCGTGATTGCGCGATTTGCGTTTCTGAAAGCGAAGCCGTCGAACTCGAAGACGACGAATATTTTGATTGGGAACTGGAAAATTGCGCGGTCGAAACCGTCGAAGGCGAGAAAATCGGCACGGTTCAGGAACTGATGCGAACCGGCGCGACGGAGATTTTAGTCGTCAAAGGCGCGGAGAAGCAATATCTAATCCCTTTCGCCGAAACGATTTGCGTCGAAGTTGACGTTGAAAATAAACTGATTCGCGTGGATTTGCCGGAAGGATTACTCGAATTTTAGATTGAAGATTTTGGATTTTGGATTTAATTTTTCAATCCAAAATCCAAAATCCAAAATCCAAAATGAGAATTGATGTTTTAACAATTTTCCCGGAGTTTTTCGGTCAGGTTTTTGATTTTGGCATAATTCGCCGCGCCAAACTTGCGGAAATTGTCGAGATAAATATTCACGACATCCGCGAATTTACGACGCATAAACATCGAATGGTTGATGACCGACCGTTCGGCGGCGGCGACGGAATGATTTTGAGCGCGCAGCCGATTTTTGACGCGATTGAAAATTTGCTCGGAACCTGCGAACGCGGGAATTATCCGGCAAAAACAAAAGTCGTGATGCTTTCGCCGCAGGGCAGAGTTTTCAAACAAGCCGTCGCTAAAGAATTTGCCGATAAAACAGATCATATTATTTTGATTTGCGGACGTTACGAAGGCGTTGACGAACGCGTCAACGATGCGCTCGTTACGGACGAAATTTCCATCGGCGATTACGTTTTATCGGGCGGCGAACCGGCGGCGATTGTTATAGTTGATGCAATTACGCGCCTTTTGCCAAACGCTTTGGGCAGTGAAACTTCAGCGGAAAACGATTCGTTTTCCGACGGCTTGCTCGATTGCCCGCATTACACACGACCCGCAGATTTTCGCGGAATGCTCGTGCCGGAAGTTTTACTAAACGGCAACCACGCCGAAATCGAAAAATGGCGCAGAGAAAAAGCGTTGGAGAAAACGCAAAAGATTAGAAAAGACTTATTGACAAAGGAGAAGTGAGCGATAAATCTTCAGATATGTGAACCGATTTTCACGATTTACGATTTACGATTCACGATTTACAAAAAAATGAACCGCTTAGACAATATCGAAAATTTACAAATAAAAGACAGCATTCCCGATTTTCAGCCGGGCGATAATATTCGCGTCCACGTTCGGATTCAGGAAGGCGCGAAAGAACGTCTGCAAGCCTACGAAGGTGTCGTGATCGCCCGTAAACACGGCGGCATCCGCGAAACCGTAACCGTTAGAAAAGTCAGTTTCGGTGTCGGTGTGGAAAGAATTTTCCCGATTCACGCCACCGTTATTGACCACATTGAAGTGACGCGGCGCGGAAAAGTGCGGCGCGCGAAACTTTACTATTTGCGCGACTTACGCGGAAAAGCCGCCCGCATCAAAGAACGCGATACGTGGTCGCACAAAAAAGCCGAAAAAGCGGCGCGTGTTAAATAATCTTTTAATTTGCGATTTTGAGTTATATAGTTCGTATGACATTTGAATTCAAATGTCATACGAATTGTATTTTTATTTTAAAATGAATTCCGAAGTTAAATCTCAAATTTCAATAAATTTTGAAAATCAGGCAATCGCTGACGGCTACAAATTTATCGCCGGAGTTGATGAAGTCGGGCGCGGCTGTTTGGCGGGCGCGGTCGTCGCGGCGGCGTGTGTTTTAGATTTATCGAAATTCTTGCCCGAAGGTTTGAACGATTCAAAAAAACTGACCGCCAAACGGCGCGAAAAAATCGCCGCCGAATTGCGGCAAAACGCGCTCGCTTTTTCAATCGGACAAGTCGAAGCCGATGAAATTGACCGCATTAATATTTTGCAGGCGACGAAAAAAGCGATGCGTTTGGCAATCGAAAATCTACCGGTAAAAGCTGATTTTTTGCTGATTGACGCGCTCGAACTCAAAGAGATTTCCCTTCCGCAAAAAGCCATCATCAGAGGCGACGCAGTTTCCGCGTCAATCGCCGCCGCGTCAATTATCGCCAAAGTTTACCGTGACAATTTGATGTGTGAACTCGGCGAAATTTATCCGGTTTACGGCTTTGAAAAACACGCCGGTTACGGCACGAAAGCGCATTTCGAAGCCATAAAATCTTTTGGCGCGTCACCTATTCACCGCAAATCTTTCAGAGGCGTATTGTAGCTGATAGTTTGCTTTCAAATTGAATATTTTAAGAAAATTTTTCAGTTTGAGCAACAAAATTCTCAATCTCACCAAAACACTGCAATTACTTACCTTGACACTCAATCCGGCATAATTTACGATTTAACTTGTGCAATAATTCTCAATCTTTACCTTTTTATATTATTCGGCTTTTTTGATACAATTTAAGTGCGAAAAGAAAATAGGAAAATTTAATCTATGTCAGAATTTAATCTGTTCGATTACGCGCCGCTTGCAGTAATGTTTATCGTCGCTTTCGGTTTCGCGGCAAGCCAGATTGTCGTGACGCAGCTCGTCGGACCGCGCAAGCGAACAGCGACAAAATTGATGCCGTATGAGTGCGGCAAAGACCCGATTGGTTCGGCGCGGGACAGATTTTCGATCAAGTTTTACACGGTGGCGGTAATTTTTCTGCTGTTCGATATTGAAGTTTTGTTTATGATTCCGTTTGCCGTCGCCTTTAAGACTTTGCTTGCCGAACAAAAAATCACCGGCATCGCTTTCGGCACCGTCGCGCTGATTGAAATTTTAGTTTTCATTTCCACATTGATCGTCGGATTTATTTACGTCTGGAAAAAAGGAATTTTCGATTGGGGTTTGCAGGCGCGCGCCGAAGCGCGCGGCGAAGCCAAAATTTTGGCGGATAGAAAAGCGCAGCGTATTCAAGAACTAAAACGCGCGGCTTAGTTGAAGTCCTGAGAGTTTTGAGAGTCTGGAAAGAGAAAGTCAATTTGGATTTTTTTTAGCTCAAAACTCTCCGACTAAAGGAAAATTATGGGTTTAGAAAATGCAATTTTCGAGTCGCTGCCGGATGTTATTACGGTCAAGCTCGACGCAGTTGTCAATTGGGCGAGAAAATCATCACTTTGGCCGGCTACGTTCGGGTTGGCTTGCTGTGCAATCGAGATGATGAACAGCGTTTCGGCGCGCAATGATTTATCGCGGTTCGGGGCGGAGACTTTTCGCGCGAGTCCACGGCAAGCCGATGTGATGATCGTTTCAGGGCGAGTTTCGCGCAAAATGGCTCCGGTGCTGCGGCGCATTTACGATCAGATGCCCGAACCGAAATGGGTGATTTCGATGGGCGCGTGCGCGACTTCGGGCGGCGTTTTCGACAATTATGCGATTGTGCAAGGGGTGGACAAAATCGTTCCGGTTGACGTTTATATTCCGGGCTGTCCGCCGCGCCCGGAAATGCTGATTCACGCGATTATGATGTTGCAGGAAAAGGTGATGAACGAATCGGTCAAAGATCGGCTCGACACTTTTGAGGTCGAATCGCGGCGGTCATTCGTTCCCGGAACGCTGCCTGTCACGGAAGGCACCGCGCTTGAAAAAGAAACTGAAATCGAAGTCGCCAATAATGAAACTTCGCGTCCCTACACGGTTCCGTCGCGCCACGAAAAACGGCGTTCATCATAAAATTTTGCGGCGGTGAAATTTTGCAAAGTCGCTCACCGCGCTTTCATTGTCAAGTTAAATATGGCTGACACGACAGTTTTATTAGAATATGTTGAGAAGTTAAAGGCGGAAAACCCCGCTTGGGTAACTGATTTTAAAGATGCCCGCGGTGAAGTTACCGCCGTTGTTCCGCGCGAAGCAATTGCTGATATTTGCCTGTTTTTAAAGACGCATTACGCCTTCAATATGCTGGCTGATTTATGCGGCGCGGATCGCGGTCCCGAAGAAGACCCGCGTTTTGAAGTCAATTATCATCTGTTTTCAATCGTGCATTACAATCGCCTGCGGTTAAAAGTGTTGCTCTCGGAAGATGAACCGAATGTTCCGTCGGTGATTGGGGTTTGGAAAACGGCTGATTGGCACGAGCGCGAAACCTTCGATATGTTCGGCATTATTTTTGAAGGACATCCCGATTTGCGGCGTATTTTACTACCGTCAGATTTCGACGGTTTCGCCCTTCGCAAAGATTATCCGCTGCGCGGATACGAACCGTATAGTTTATCTTGAACAGTTATCATTCATCAGTAAGCGTAAAATTGATGACTGATAACTAATAACTGAATTTATGAGCGTTGCAGTAGAAAATATACCGAGCAAATTTGAAGTTCTAGATCAGTCTCTCGAATCACAGATGACGCTTTCGATGGGACCGCAGCATCCTTCGACGCACGGCGTTTTGCGTCTTGAATTGCAGTTGGACGGCGAAATGGTCATCAAAACGATTCCCGACATCGGCTATCTGCATACGGGAATGGAAAAGCTGTTCGAGTACAAAAAATATCAGCAGGGCATCGTCATCACCGACCGGATGGATTATTTGAATCCGCTCGGCAATAATCTGGCGTATGTGATGGCGGCGGAAAAATTGCTCGATCTGGAAATTCCCGAACGCGCGCAGGTTATCCGCGTAATGACGTGCGAATTGCAGCGCATCGCGTCGCATATGGTTTGGCTCGGAACGCACGCGCTCGACATCGGCGCGATGAGCGCGTTTTTCTACTGTTTCCGTCAGCGCGAAAAGATTTTAAATCTGATCGAAGCCTGTTCCGGCGGACGAATGACACCGAGTTATTACCGCATCGGCGGTTTGATGATGGATTTGCCGGCGGGTTTTGAACGCCGCGTCGTGCAATTCCTTGACGATTTTCCCGCTGCAATGGAAATGCTCGAAACGCTCGTTTCGGGGAATACGATTTGGCAAAGCAGAACCAAAGGAATCGGTATTATTACGGCGGATGAAGCGATTGATTGGGGTTTGACCGGACCGAGTTTGCGCGGCAGCGGCGTGGCTTTGGATTTACGAAAACATAATCCTTATTCGGGTTATGAAACTTACGATTTCGACATTCCAATCGAACCGGACGGCGATGTTTGGGCGCGTTTCCGCGTCAGGATGCGCGAAATGTACGAATCGTATAAAATCGTCAGACAAACCATCGAACGCATCAAACCGGGACCGATTAAAGCCGACGCGCCGAAAATCGTGCTGCCCGACCGCGACGATATGCGGACGCATATGGATTCGCTGATTCACCATTTCCTGATCGTCGCCGAAGGTTTCAACGTCCCGGAAGGCGAAGTTTATCACGCCATCGAAGCCTCGAAAGGCGAACTCGGCGTTTATATGAAATCGAACGGCGGACCGAAGCCGGAACGAGTTCATTTTCGCGGTCCTAGTTTTGTTAATTTATCGGCTTTACCAGTGATGTGCGAAGGCGAAATGATCGCCGATGTTGTGGCGATTATCGGTTCGCTGGACATTGTTTTGGGCGAAATTGACAGATAAACATTATGGCTGAAGAGATTCCTGATAATAGATTTAAAAGCGAAATGATTAGGATGATGGAAACCGTCATCTTGAAACTCGGCGAACACGATAAAAAATTTGATAAACTTGAAGTTCGTTTCGATAATCTCGAAAATCGTTTCGATAATCTCGAAGTTCGTTTTGATAAACTTGAACAGAAATTTGATGTGCTTTCAGCTCAAATGACTGAAATCGGGTTGAAAGTTATTGAAATTGATAAAAGACTGATTTTAGTGGAAGAAAGACTTACAAAAGTCGAAACCGAAATTGTTAATCTTCGCGCCGATCTTGAAGAAGTGAAACATAAAATTGAAGCGATGGATAAAAAAGTTTCGCGCATCAGCGTCAGTTACATTGAATTAGAGGAAAAAGTTGAAAATTTGACGTTTCGGCTCGAAAAGTTAGAACAAAAATTAGCGGCATAAAATATGGCATCAGCAGTTGCATCGGATTTTACAAACCAAATTGATTACACCGACGAAGTGGCGGATTTTTCGCCCGCCGTCGTCGAAGAAATGAAATCGCATTTGACGAAATATCCGCCGGACAGAAAGCGTTCGGCGTTGATTCCGCTGCTGTTCGTCGTTCAGCGCGAGCGCGGTTATGTTGATAACGGCGGCGTAAATTTTCTGGCGCGATTTCTCGATTTGGAAGTAACGGACATTTGGGAAACGGCGACGTTTTATTCGATGTTTAACTTCAAACCGATTGGCAAATATCACATTCAGATGTGCAAAACGCTGTCGTGCCGCATCACGGGCGAGCCGGAAATTACCGCGCATATCTGCGATAAACTGGGCATTCACGTCGGCGAAACTACGGCGGACGGAAAATTTACGGTTTCACGCGTCGAATGTTTGGGAAGCTGCGGAACCGCGCCGATGATGCAGATCGGGTTTGATTATCACGAAGATTTGACGATTGAAAAAGTTGATAAATTGTTGGATTCGCTGAAATAGAAATGCTTTATAAAGTTATTCTGCAAAAATCAGAGGAAGGTTACAGCGTTTCGTGTCCGACGCTTCAGGGATGTTGGTCGCAGGGTGAAACGGAAGAAGAAGCGTTGGAAAACATCAAAGACGCAATCGGGGAATATCTTTCTGTCTTAAATGATTTAACAAAAAATTCTGATGTGCGAGAAGTAGAGGTCGCGGCGTAAATGCCGAAACTTCCGGGCGTAAATCATCTTCAGATTGTCAAAGCACTTGAAAAAGCAGAATTTTATATTGCGCGGCAAGGTAAACATATTGTTATGACAAACGGCACGAGAATAGTTACGATTCCGCGCCACAATCCTGTCAATGCTTTCACGATGGGCGGCATAATTCGAGATGCCGGAATGACGATAGAAGAATTTAAGAAGCTGCTTTAGAAGTATGCGGACTGGCATTTTTTGCACAATTTTAGTTTTTTGCTGTTTGGCAACCGGTTGCGCAGGTTGGGCTTATCGCGTACCGACAAAAAATATGCTTCCGACCATCAAAGTCGGAGATACTTGTGTAATCAACAAATACGCTTATCTTTCAAAACCAATTGAGAGATTTGATATTGTGGTTTTCAACGCTCCCGAATGGGCGAAAAAAATCACAAACGATAACGAAGATACAAAATATTTGAAGCGCGTAATCGGATTGCCGAACGAGAAAATTGAAATTAAGGAAAATAAAATTTACATCAACGACAAATTATTGGATGAACCTTTTGATAAAATTGTTGATTCAAATGATCCAATGAAAAATTTTTCACCGATGACAATTCCTGATAACGAGTATTTTCTTTTAGGCGACAATCGCCCGGAAAGTATGGATAGCCGATATTGGAAACCGGCTACTGTAAAAAAAGAAGATATTCTTGGAAAAGTTGGACAAATTATTCCGGCAGAAAAAAAGTAAAGTATGGAAATCAAAGCAATCGGATGCGAACCTTTGCAATTGAAGCGCGTGCATTTGAAAGATTCGCACACGCTCAAGGTTTATCAGGAAAACGGCGGTTATGCGTCCTTGAAAAAGGCGATGAAAATGACTTCGGAAGAAATTATCAACGAAGTCAAAGCGTCGGCACTGCGCGGGCGCGGCGGCGCGGGTTTTCCGACCGGGTTGAAGTGGAGTTTCGTGCCGAAAGATTCGCCGAAACAGAAATATATCGTCTGCAACGCGGATGAAAGCGAGCCGGGAACATTTAAAGACCGCTATCTGCTCGAACTCGATCCGCACGCGTTGATCGAAGGAATGCTGATCGGGGCGTTCGCGCTCGGCGTGAAAACCTGTTACATCTATTATCGCGGCGAATATCGGTATTTGATTGACATAATGGACAAAGCCATCGCCGAAGCGCAGGCGGCGAATCTGGTCGGCGAAAATATTTTAGGTTCGGATTTTACCTGCAATTTTTACACGCACACCGGCGCGGGCGCGTATATCTGCGGCGAGGAAACCGCGCTTTTGTCGTCGCTCGAAGGCTACCGCGGACATCCGCGAATGAAACCGCCGTTTCCCGCCGTCGAAGGCGTTTACGCTTCGCCGACGGTCGTCAATAACGTCGAAACTTTGACCGCCGTGCCGCAGATTATCGAAATGGGCGGCGAAGCGTGGCATAAATTGGGAACTGAGAAATCGGGCGGCACGAAACTCTGGTCGGTTTCCGGTCACGTCGTCAGACCCGGCGTTTACGAACTTCCGATGGGCTATGACGATATGGAAAAGTTTATAATGGAAGACTGTGGCGGCATTCGCAATGGACACCAATTAAAGGCTTGCATTCCCGGCGGTTCGAGCGTTTACGCGATGCGCGCCGATCAAATCATCGGGAAAAACGTCCTGATGGATTACGAAGGACTCGTCGAAGCCGGTTCGCTCGTCGGTTCGGGCGGCTTTATCGTGATGGACGAAACGGTTGATATGGTTGATTCGACCAGAAATCTGACCGAATTTTACAAACACGAATCGTGCGGCTGGTGTACGCCGTGCCGCGAAGGAACGGCTTGGCTCGTGAAAATTTTCGACCGCATCGCAGAAGGCGGCGGGCGACCCGAAGACGCGCAGTTGATTCTGGATTTGGTTGACAATATCGAAGGAAAATCGTTCTGCGCGCTCGGCGACGCGGCTTCGTGGGCAATTCAGGGCGCGATCAAGCGTTTTCCTGAAGATTTCAAAAAGTATCTGCTGCCGAACGGCAACAATTTTAATTAAAAATAAGGAGAACTTAAAATGGGAAAAGGTGATAAAAAATCAAGACGCGGAAAAATCTTCGCGGGAAGTTTCGGCAAAACTCGTCCGAAGAAGAAAAACAATAAATCGAAAAACACAGAAAGCAAATCTGAAAATAAAGAATAAAAATGGGTGAAGTTCGAGTAAAAGTCAAATTAATCAACGCTACTGACGAAGCATTAGCTCGGCGCGGCAGAATAGAGGAAAACGAAATTCGTGTTTACGAAGCTGATGCGATGGTTGACACCGGCGCGGTGCAAACAGTTATTCCGCACGATGTTATGACTGCTTTGGGGCTGGAATCTCCGCGTCAGAGAGGAGTTGAATATGCTGACGGGAGAACTGAAATAGTGCCTGTGACGGAAGCAATAGTCGTTCAAATCAATAACCGCGCGACAAATGACGAAGCATTAGTTTTAGGAGATGAAGTTTTAATCGGACAAACAATTTTAGAAAAGTTGGATTTGCACGTTGATTGCGCTAACCAAAAGGTGATTCCCAATCCGGCGCATCCGCATCAAGCAGTTACAAAAGTTAAATAATGGCAGAACTTATCAAAGTAAACATTAACGAACAGGATTTTGAAGTCGAAAAAGGCGCGCGGCTGATTGATGTGTGTCACGAAAAAGGCTTCGGCATTCCGTCATTTTGTTATTATAAAGACCTCGCTTTGCAGGCGAGTTGCCGGATGTGTCTGGTTCGCATCGAAAAAATGCCGAAACTGCAAACTTCCTGCACGATTACCTGCACGGACGGGATGATCGTCACGACGCAGAGCGACGAAATCGAAAAAGCGCAGCGGGCGATGGGCGAATTTCTGCTGGCGAATCATCCGCTCGATTGTCCGGTTTGTGATCGCGGCGGCGAGTGCGAATTGCAGGAAGTAATTTTCGATTGGGGCGATGTCGAAGAGCGTTTTATTGAAAATAAAAATGCCGAACCGGAAAAGTTTCTCTCGCCGATTGTCGCCAACGACCCGCAGCGGTGTATTTTGTGCAAACGCTGTACGCGAGTTTGCGACGAATGGATGGGCGAAGATGCGATTGAAGCCGGAAATCGCGGCGCGAGTACCGTCATCGGAACTTACGGCGGCTGGCTGAACTGCTCGGAATGCGGCAACTGCATCGAAGTTTGTCCGACCGGCACGCTTTTGGACGGAACTTACCGCCACGAAACGCGCCCGTGGGAACTCGACCAAACGATTACGACCGACGTTTACGGCTCCGACGGAATGCAAATTTCCATCGGTTCGCGCGGCGGACTCGTTCACCGCATCGTCGCCCGCGACCGCTATGTCAACGGCTTGAACGGCGAATTTCTCGATGTCAAATCACGGTTCGCGCACAGTTTTATCAACCATTCCGACCGCATCAAAACGCCGCTGATTCGCTACAAAAAAGGCGGAAAATTGATTCCCGCGACGTGGGACGACGCGATTCATTTTATCGGAAACAAATTTCGGGAAAGCGGGGATAACGTCGGCGTGATCGCGTCTTCGAGATTGACGAACGAAGCGATTTTCACTTTGAAAAAATTTGCGACTGAAGTTTCCAAAACCAATTATTACGCCGTTTCCGACGCTTACGATCTCGCGCCGTTTTTTGACAATTTGAGCGTTCCGCTGGCGACGCACAAAGATATTCGCTACGCCAAAACGATTATATTGATCGGCGGCGAACCCGAAGAAGAGCAGACATTTACGGCGAAACAAATGCGTCAAGCCGTTCGCAACAGCGGCGCGAAACTGATTGTCGTCAACGACACGCCGATTCGCCTGACGCAGAACGCGACGCAGTTTATACACATCAATAAAAATTCTTACGACGCTTTCGCGCTCGCGTTTGCCGATTCCGCGAATAATGTTTTGACCAAAAAACTCGGCATCAAGCAGCAGGAATTTGACGACGCGCTGAAAACAATCGGCGAAACCGCAGGCGATTTGGTGATTATGTTCGGCGGCGATTTGTCAGCAGAAGCGCAGGCGGTTCTGGCGAACGCGGCGGGAAATTTCGCTTCGGAAAATCGGCGCGTTCTGCTTCATCCGCTGCCGCGTCATAATAATTCAGTCGGCGCGAACGATATGACGGCGGGCAGAAAGTCTCTGTCCGACGTGCTGAAAAATTCCAAATCGCTTTTGATCGGCGGCAGTTTATCGGAAGAAAACGCCAAACTTTTGGCGAATAAAGATTTCGTCGTCGTGCAGGAACTTTTTGAAACCGCGACGACCGATTACGCCGATGTCGTGCTTCCGGCGGCGAGTTTCGCCGAAATTGACGGGACATTCACCAATAATACGGGTTACGTCCAGCGCGTACGGCAGACGATTGAGCCGATGAATCAGTCGAAAGCCGACTGGGTGATAACTTCAATGATCGCCAGAGAAATGGGCGTTGATTTCGGCTATAATTTCGCGGCGACCGCTGTTTTCAAAGCGATTGCCGACGCAACTCCGGCTTACGAAGGCTTGCGTTACCCGCATTTAAAGGATGAATCAAAACCCGTGCAGGTTAAACACGCGACTTCTGAAAACCGCGAATTGACAAGCGAATTCGATGTCTTAAAATCAAATATCGAAAAACTTTCCGACGAATCGAATAAAAATACGGAAACGCCGAAAGTCGGTCATAAATTGTTCCGCTTAACGACGATGACGGAGAAAACTCCGCAGTTTCACCTGCTCGCGCACGGCAATCCGAAACCGGAAAACCTTTTGGTTTCACCGCTCGTGCAGTTCAATCTGGACGGAACTTTGCGCGTCGCGGAAATTGCGGAAGCGGCGGCGGTCGGCGCGCTTGACCGCGAAAATTTGAGTGTTGATAATTAAAATTTTTTATGGAAGACGCATTAAAATTAATTTTTCCGATGGTCGTGCTGTTCGGTGCGGCGACGGTGGCGTTCGGCGTGGTGATGATAATGGTCGCCTACACGGTTTTGGCGGAACGCAAAGTTTTGGGCTACATTCAGGGACGCATCGGACCGAACCGCGTCGGACCGTGGGGAATGATGCAGCCGTTTGCCGATTTGCTCAAATTTATTTTCAAGGAAGATATTGTTCCCGACCAATCCACGAAATTCGTCTATTATCTCGCGCCGATTGTCGCCGTCACCTGCGCTCTGATCCCGATGGTGGTGTATCCGTTCGGTCCGCCGGTGATCGCCGATCTGAGTTTTCTGCCCTACGGTTTGGGCGACGGCATCAGACAGATTCCGCTGACCATCGCGCAGATTGATGTCGGCGTTTTATTTGTTTTGGGCATCACGTCGGTCGGCGTTTACGGCATCGCGCTCGCCGGTTGGTCTTCAAATAATAAATACAGTTTGATGGGCGGACTGCGCTCGTCGGCGCAGATGATTTCCTACGAATTGGCGATGGGCGCGTCGGTCATCGGTGTCGTAATGCTTTCCGGTTCGCTTGATTTGAACGGCATTATTTACGCGCAGATGGCTTCGCCTTTCAGATGGTTTATCATTCCGCAATTTATCGGTTTCATCGTGTTTTTGATCGCCGCTTTCGCCGAAACCAATCGCGTGCCGTTTGACCTGCCCGAAGCCGAAACCGAACTCGTCGCCGGTTTTCACACGGAATATTCAGCCTTGAAATTCGCGCTCTTTTTTATGGGCGAATACGTCAATATGTTCACCGTTTCCGTGATGGTCGTGACATTATTTTTGGGCGGCTGGTATATTCCCGGCTTGAGCCACATTTTTCCAATCGGTTCAATTCCCTACGCGGTCGTCAGCGTTTTAGGCTTTCTGGCGAAAATTTGCTTCTTTTTATTTTTCTATATTTGGGTGCGCGGAACGCTGCCGCGTTTTCGTTTTGACCAGTTAATGAATTTCGGCTGGAAATTTTTACTGCCGCTCGCGTTGGCAAATGTTACTTTAACGATTATTATTGTTTATTTTTTGAACAGATAATTTATTCGAGGAAAAGGAAAAAGGAATATTTTATCCTTGATCCTTTAATCCTTGATCCCTTTAGAAATGATTACTTCTGCCGTATTTTTTCTGTTCGCCGGACTCGCCATTGCGAGCGCGATTTCGCTCGTTTATCACAGAAATCCGCTGTACAGCGCGATTTCGCTGGTCGGCGTTTTGATTTCGCTCGCCTGTATTTACGTGACGCTCGCCGCGCCGTTCATCGCCGCCGTGCAGATTTTGATTTACGCGGGCGCGATTATGGTTCTCGTCGTTTTCGTCATTATGCTTTTGAATTTGGACGAGGACAAACCGCTCAACCGGCTGCGATATTTGTATCCGGTCGGCGGCGTTTTCGGCGTAATTTTGCTGGCGCAGACGTTTTTCATATTCTACGCCGTCAATCGCGCGCCGAAACAAATCGTCAATGTTGACGAAACGGTCGGGAAAACTTTGAATATCGGCGCGGCGATGTACACGCAGTATCTTCTGCCGGTGGAAATCGTCGGCATTCTGCTGTTGATGGCGGTCGTCGGCGCGGTCATTCTGGCGCGTCGTTTTCAACAGCCGCATCTCGAACTCGTCGTTGACAACGAAATGGAAAAACGCCGGGAAGACGATAAGGCGATGATTTAATTTTTATCTTTTGTCAAAGTTCCCTGCTCAACGGCTTTGAACTTTGACCTTTGAACTAAAAAAATGGAACCGAGTTTAGCCAGCTATCTAGCACTTTCAGGAATTTTATTCACCATCGGCGCGACGGGCGTGATTTTCAAACGTAACGCGCTCGGAATGTTTATGTGCATCGAACTGATGCTCAACGCCGTCAATTTAACATTCGTCGCCTTTTCGCGCTATTACGCCGACGTTACCGGACAACTTTTCGTCTTTATGGTGATGAGCGTCGCGGCGGCGGAAGCGGCGGTCGGACTCGGCATCATCATCGCGTTTTTCCGCAACCGCGAATCAATTGACGTTGATGATGCGAGTATTTTGAAAAATTAGTTTTATGTCTCTCGCTGTACGCCGCGCCCGACCGGAAGACGCGAAAAAAGTTGCCGAATTTGCTGAGAAATTGAATATTCAGCACGTTGGATTCAACTCAAACCGCTTTTCTCAAATTGCCGATTTAGAGCAGATGGCAAAGTATTACGGCGGCGAAACAGAGGCGCGGAACGCAGCGGTTTTAGTCGCGGAAATTGGCAACGAGATCGTCGGTTTCGCCTACATTCAGTTTGAAAAAAGAAATTACGCCGAACTGCTCGAAAATGCCGCGTGGCTGCACGACATTTACGTTGAGGAATCGGCGCGAAGCCGGAAAGTCGGAAAAGTTTTGATCGCAGAAGCGATCAAAACTGCTAAAGAACTTGGCGCGGACAAACTGATGCTGATCGCCGCTTCGCAAAATGAAGCCGCGCAAAAGTTTTTTGAACGTCAGGGTTTCAAACCGACAATGGTCGAAATGATGCTGGATTTGACTTAGCAAAACCGTTTTACCTGATTAAACTTTTCTAATGATAAACGCCGGAGTTTTAACATTTCAGGATTTTGCGATGCGCGAAACTTTGCCGTTATCAAATATTCACGGCGCGATGTTTGAATTTTTGCAGGGGCGAACCGATGTCGTTTTATTTGGCGCGCAAGCCGTTAATGCTTACGTCAGTGAACCGCGAATGACGCAGGATGTTGATCTTCTTTCAACCCGCGCGGGCGAATTAGCTCAGGAATTAAAAGAATTTTTAAGCGAAAAATTTCATATCGCCGTCAGAATCAGAGAAATTGCCGAAGGAAAAGGTTTCAGAATTTATCAAATTAGACACGAAGGAAATCGTTATGTTGTAAATTTACGAATGATTTCCGAATTTCCTGCGACGGAAACGATTGAAGATATTTTGGTTTTATCACCGGTCGAACTGATTGTCAGTAAAGTGATTTCTTATTATTCGCGCCAAGGCAACCCGAAAGCCGGAACGGATTACCGGGATTTGGGAATGTTGCTGTTGCGATTTCCCGAATTGAAAGAACAAGTTTCAGCAAATTTGCAATCGAAAAATATCGGCGAAGCAATTTTGGAAACTTGGACGGCAATTTCCAAACAAAATTTTCAGATTGAAGATAAAGACGAAGATTTGAGTTTTTAAGATATGTCCGAATCAACAAAAATAATCATTGAAAAACACGAAGATGGATTTGTCGCCTATCCGCTCGGTTTGAAAGGCGTAATTGTCGGTGAAGGCGATTCATTTGAGGAGGCTTTAGCCGATGTAAAATCTGCGATTCGTTTTCATATTGAAACCTTTGGGGATGACGCGTTTGAAGAAGATTCTCCTGTTTTGGAGGCGTTCGTCGCTGAAACGCGGGTTGCGGTGTGATGACAAAATTTCCCGTTGATGCGCCGAAGAAACGAGTCGTTAAGACGCTTGAATCGCTTGGTTTTCAAATTGTCCGCGAGCGCGAACATATTGCGCTGGTTCGGGAAAACGCCGACGGGACAAAAACGCCTTTGACAATGCCGAATCACTCGCAAATTAAAGGCTCGACCTTGCGAACGATTTGCACTCAAGCGGGAATTTCGCGGGAAGATTTTTTGAAAGCATTTGAGCAAAATTGAAATGGCAAAAGTATTTTTCAGCGGATATTTGCCAAATTTGCGAAAAGTTTCATTGACGAAGTTATTTCGGGACAAAATTGATTTGCCGCTCGACATAGCCAAAGGTAAAACTGATGCTTTACTTAATAGTGAAACATTTATTATCAAAACAGTAAGTTTTGAGCAAGCCGAAGAATTAGTAAAAGAAGCGACGGCAATTGGTGCTGTTTGCGAAATCGTTAAAAATAATGACTGAAAACAACCTTTTAAGTCTAATAATTTTCGCGCCGCTCGTCGGCGCGATCATCAACGGATTGTTCGGGAAAAAAGCGAACAGCGAACTTTTCAGCGGCGCGGTCGCCTGTTCAGCGGTCGGCGTGTCGTGCGTGGTGGCTTTTATCATTGCGTTTTTCGATCAGGGCGGCGCGTTATTCGCTCCCGAAGGCAAGCCGATTTTAGACCAGCTTTGGACGTGGATTCAGGTCGGCGGTTTTCGCGCCGATTTCGGGTTGGGAATGGATCGGTTGTCGGCGATTTACGCGTGTTTTATCACGTTTGTCGCGCTGTTTATTCACATTTTCGCCGTCGGATATATGCACGGCGACAAAGGTTTTTATCGCTTTTTCGCGTATTTGAATCTGTTTATGTTCTCGATGCTGACGCTCATTCTGGCGGATAATTTTCTGCTGATGTTCGTCGGTTGGGAAGGTGTCGGGTTGTGTTCTTATCTGCTGATCGGTTATTACGTCAAGCGCGACGAGGCACGGCGCGCGGCGAAAAAGGCGTTTGTGATGAACCGCATCGGCGATTGGGGCGTGTTGATGGGCGTGTTTTTAGTTTACACGCTGACCGGCTCGATTTCGTTTTACGACAAGGTTGTTGACGGAACTCCGGTGGCGAGTTCGCTCGGATTGATCGCGCGAATGGCGCAGGAACCGTTCGCCGCCGGCGCGATTATTACGGGCGGCATCACTTCGATTGCCGTTTTACTGTTCATCGGCGCGACGGGAAAATCGGCGCAGATTCCGCTTTTGACGTGGCTGCCGGACGCGATGGCGGGACCGACTCCGGTGTCCGCGCTGATTCACGCGGCGACGATGGTTACGGCGGGCGTTTATATGGTCGTGCGCTGTAACGGAATTTATCAGAACGCGCCGACGGCGATGTTTATCGTGGCGATTATCGGCTGCGCGACCGCGCTGTTCGCCGCGACGATTGCCATCGCGCAGAACGACATCAAAAAAGTTCTCGCTTATTCGACCGTTTCGCAACTCGGTTATATGTTTCTCGCCTGCGGAGTCGGCGCGTTCGGAGCGGCGATTTTCCACGTAATGACGCACGCGTTTTTCAAAGCTCTGCTTTTCTTGGGTTCAGGTTCGGTGATTCACGGAATGCACCACGAACAAGATATGCGGCGAATGGGCAATTTGAAAAAATTTATGCCGATCACGTTTATTTCGATGATCGCGGGCTGGCTGGCGATTTGCGGAATTTTCCCGTTCGCCGGATTTTTCTCGAAAGACGAGATTCTGTATCGCACTTTTGCCGCGAACGGCATCGGAAACTGGAGCCTGATTTTGTGGGGCGTTGGTTTATTGACGGCGATTTTAACGGCAGTTTATATGACGCGGATGATGGTGATGACGTTCTGGGGCAATGAAAGATTTCACGAAGAACTGCCCGTCACCGATCATCCGACCGAACCTTCCCGCGCCGAAGAAAACGCGTTCGCCGCCGGTGACGCGCACGACGCGAAAGTTCCGCACGGCGATCCGCACGCGCTGGACGTTCAGGACGATGACGACGACGAAGAACATCATCATATCGGACCCGATTTTCACCCGCACGAATCGCCGTGGACGATGACCGTGCCGCTCGTCGTGCTGGCGATCCTGTCAACCGTCGGCGGACTGGTCGGCATTCCCTACGCGCTGAGTTCATTAGTCGGGGCGGGTGACATCAATGTTTTTGAGCGTACGCTTGAGCCGGTGATCGCTAAAATCAACGTCAGACACGCGCCCGCCGCGAGCGAAACGGCGATCATTCCGACCGAATCAATTAATCCCGAACACGGCGCGGTGATTGCAGACGAACACGCCGAGACTGCCGAACACGCGGAAACTCATTCCGCCGCCGAATTGACGACGGAGCGCGGTTTAGCCCTTCTTTCGCTGATTTTGGCGATTGTCGGCATCGGCATCGGCTGGTTTATTTTCCAAAAAGAACCGCTCAAACAGTTGCCGAAAGTTCTTCGGGAAAAATGGTATCTCGACGATTTTTACAACAGTTATATCGTTAATCCGATTACGGAACTGTCGCGCGACGGTTTGTGGAAAGGCTTCGATGTCGGCGTAGTTGACGGCATCGTCAACGGCATCGGACATTCGATCAACGCGCTCGGCGGAGTCGTCCGGCAAGTTCAGGTCGGTTTTGTCAGAAGTTACGCCGCATTTATGATGTTCGGCGCGCTGATTGTGATTGGATATTTTATTTATTACGGATTTAAGCTGATTTGATAAAATGATTCGTCATATTGAGACAAATTCAGGAAAAAATTTGCGGGAGAAAAGCGCAAAAGGGGCGAAAGGAATTTTAATTCGTTCAATTGAAAACGGCTCGGTTAAATATTCGTTTCGCGTTTATTCCGACGATGGAAATTTCGGCGATTACGAATTACGCTTCGAGGATTTGCCGATAACAATTGACGAAGACGCATTAGTATCTTTTTACGAAGATGAAACCGGCGCACTTTATTTGGATGAAACGCCTGAAACCCTGGGCTGGAAAGTTGTGGAAACAAAAAGTTAATTTATGAACTTTATAACGGAAAACCTTTTAACAATTTTGATCTTACTGCCCGTTTTCGGCGCGTTGGCGACGCTCGGACACGCGATTTTTTGGAAGCAGGAAGGCGGTTTGAAATGGATTACGCTCGGTTTTACAATCGTAAATTTTTTGATTTCGCTGCTTCTTCTCGGCTCGAAAACGCTTTCGGCGAACGGCTTTTATTTTGAAAAAAATATGTCGTGGATTCGGGCGATCAACACAAATTATCACATCGGCGTTGACGGTTTGAGTTTGTGGCTGGTAATTTTGACGACGTTCATTATGCCGATTGCCGTGCTTTCGACGTGGCACGCGGTCGAAAAAAACAGAACGGCGTTTTACGTCTTTATTTTGCTGCTTGAAAGCGCGATGCTCGGCGTATTTATGTCGCTTGATTTGCTCGTGTTTTACCTATTTTTTGAAGCGTCGCTCGTGCCGATGTTTTTTCTGATCGGAATTTGGGGCGGTGAAAATCGCATTTACGCGGCGGTTAAGTTTTTTGTTTACACGGCTTTGGGCAGTTTGTTGATGCTTGTGGCGATCATTTCGCTTTATTATCTGCATTTTGAAGCGACCGGCATCGGCACGTTCGATTATGTAACGCTGGTTAATTCGCTCAAGGTCGGAACGCTCGTTTTTTCAAAAGAAACGGGATTGCTTTTGTTCGCCGCGTTCGCGCTGGCGTTTTCCATCAAAGTTCCGCTTTTTCCGTTTCACACTTGGCTGCCCGACGCGCACACCGAAGCACCGACGGCGGGTTCGGTTATTCTCGCGGCAGTTCTTTTGAAGATGGGAACTTACGGTTTGATGCGCTTTAATCTGGTATTATTTCCCGAAGCGTCGAGAGAATTAGCGTGGCTGTTCATAATCTTGGCAATCATCGGCATTATCTACGGCGCGCTCGTCGCAATGGTGCAGCCGGATGTCAAAAGGCTGGTCGCTTATTCGTCGGTCGCGCATATGGGTTTTGTCATTTTGGGCATATTTTCATTTACCGAAATGGGAATGCAGGGCGCGCTTTATCAAATGCTCAATCACGGCATCGCCACCGGAGCGTTATTTTTGCTCGTCGGATTTATTTATGAGAGAAGACACACGCGGGCGATTACCGAATTTGGCGGAATCGCCAATGTGATGCCGATTTACGCGACGATTTTTGTTTTTACAACGATGGCTTCCATCGGTTTGCCGCTGCTCAATGGTTTCGTCGGCGAATTCCTGATTATGATCGGAATGTGGACATCCAACGCTCTGGCAATCACAAGTTCGGTTAATTGGAATTACGTGGCGACGATGTTCGCCGGAACGGGCGTGATTTTCGCGGCGGTTTATCTTTTGTGGATGGTTCAGCGCGTGTTTTTCGGTAAAATTACGAATCCTAAAAATAAAACTTTGAAAGATTTAAATTGGCGGGAACTCGGCTTGATCGCGCCGCTCGTCTTTTTGATGGTTTTTATGGGCGTTTATCCGAAACCGTTTCTGGACACATCGAAAGACAGCGTTTTGGCGGTGCGCGACCGGATTAACGGCACACAGAAAGGCGGAAGTTTTGACAAGGCGGAAACGAATCCGGCACAAATAATTAGAGTTAAAGAATCGAAATGAACACAGTATTTTTACCAGATTTAACAAATCCGAACACGAATATTTTGGCAGTCGCGCCGGAAATGATCTTGGCTGTCGCCGGAACGCTCGTGATGTTGTTTGACAGTTTCGTTCCGAGACAACGCTATGTAACGGGCGCGGTTTCGCTGATCGGAATTATTTTTTCGGCGATTCTGCTCGGTTTGAGCTGGCAAGACCCGTCTTATTCTTCGGCGTGGAACGGAATGGTCGTCAACGACGGTTTGCGGATCAGTTTTTCATTTGTTTTTCTGTTTGTTACAGCGATTACGATTTTAATTTCATCGGTTTGGACTGACCGCGAAAATATTCCGGTCGGCGAATATCATTCGCTTTTGATGTTTGCGACCGTCGGAATGATGTTTATGGCTTCGGGAAACGATTTGGTAATCATCTTTCTCGGACTCGAAACGCTTTCGATTGCGACGTATGTAATGGCTGGTTTGCGAAAAACGGATTTGCGCTCGAACGAATCGGCGATGAAATATTTCATTCTCGGCTCTTTTGCGACCGGCTTTTTGCTCTACGGAATGGCTTTAATATACGGCGCGACGGGTTCCACAAACATCACGGAAATCGCCGTTTTGCTTGCCAATCCGAACTTTCCCGCGCTGCTTTTGATCGGCGGCGCGATGCTTCTCATCGGTTTCGGCTTCAAAATCGCCAGCGTTCCGTTCCACATTTGGACACCGGACGTTTACGAAGGCGCGCCGACTCCGATTATGGCGTTTATGTCCGCCGGACCAAAAGCGGCGGCGTTCGCTTCGTTTATGCGCGTTTTCGTCGTCGGTTTCCCGCTGATTGCCGGCGTTCAGGCTTCCGTTTTGCTTCACGAATCTTGGATTACGGCTTTGACGATAATGGCGATGCTGACGATGACCGTCGGGAATTTCGCGGCGATTGTCCAGAACAACGTCAAACGAATGCTCGCCTATTCTTCAATTTCACACGCCGGTTACGCGCTCGTCGGATTTATCGGCGCGGGAATGGCGACAAACATTTTGGGACGCGATGCGGCAATCGCGGCGGTCGCCTTTTATATGCTGACTTACGCCGTCACAAATCTCGGCGCATTGGCGATTGTGACGTTAATTGCCCAGAAAAATGACCGGAGAACCGAGTTTGAAGATTACAACGGCATCGGTTTCAAATCGCCCGTTCTCGCATTTTCGCTTTCGCTGTTTATGCTTTCCCTGCTCGGTTTGCCTTTGACGGCGGGTTTTATGGGCAAAGTTCTGGTTTTTCGTCCCGCGCTCGAAGCCGGAAATGTTTTGCTGACTGTTTTGGTCGTCATCGCCGTCATCAACACGGCAATTTCGGCTTATTATTATCTGCGTTTAATCGTCGTAATGTTTTTCCGCGAACGCACAACCGAATGGCTTGCGCCGCGCATTCCGACCGCGCTTGCCGCTGTTTTAATAATCACTGTTTTGGGCGTATTCTATTTCGGAATTTTCAGCGACAGCGTAATCGAAAGATTCGCACACACGCCCGCGCAGATAATCAGCGCAAAATAATTGCAGAAGCCCGCTACAGACGAAGTATGGGTGCAGATGAAAGGCGAAGGTTAAAGAGTTTCTTTACCTTCGCCTTTCATCTTTACTTCGTGCGTAGCGGGCTTCTGCTTTTTTCGCAATTTCTCACAATTTTAGAACCATTATACGAATAAAATAAAAATAATCGAACTTTTTTTATTTTTTTGGCTTAGTTTGTCCGGTTTTTACGCATTACTAACTGAAGGAAAAATTTATCACAAGTTCAGTGCGGTGAAATCCGCAAATTTACGCTGAACTTTTGACGAAACTATGTTGAATTTTATGGCTTTGCCGTAAATCTTAGGAGATTTTAATTATGAAAAACTTACGAATAATGAAAATCACGCGCATCCGGTTTGCTTTGACAATTTTATGTTTAGCATCTTTTCTGACATTTAACTTCGGCGACAGATTATTTGTCCGCGCCGCCGATGACGGCACTGTCGCCGCCGACACTTCGACGAGCAATGAACAGCCTCCGCCGATGACCGATGAACAGGCACAGACGGCTTACGGCAAACTGCCTTTGAGTTTTGAAGCCAACCACGGTCAAACTGATGCGGCAGTCAATTTTATCGCTCGCGGAGCGGGTTATTCGCTTTTTCTCAAACCGGCGGAAGCCGTTTTTTTGATGTCCGCCGCGAAAAATCAGCCGAAGCCGGACAAATCTGCCCGATTGACACGGAAAAGTTCGAGTAAATCCGCTTTGGGCAAGCGGGAAACCGCCGTTCTGCGAATGAAACTCGTCGGCGCAAAAACCAATTCGACAGCCGAAGGATTGGAAGAACAGGCGGGCAAAGTCAATTATCTCGTCGGCAGTGACGAATCGAAATGGCGAACAAATATTTCGACATTCGGGCGCGTCAAATACGAAGATGTATATGCGGGAATAGATATGACGTATTACGGCAATCAGCGGCAGTTGGAATATGATTTCGTAGTCGCGCCGAAGGCTGATTACAAACAAATCAGATTAAAATTTGACGGGGCGAAGAAAATTGAGATCGAAAAGGCGAGTGGTGATTTATTGATTCACAGTCGGCTGGGCGTAATGCGCGAGCATCAGCCTGTGGTCTATCAAATGATCAACGGCGAACGGCGGGAGATAGCGAGCCGCTATATCAAGCGGGGAAAGGAAATCGGGTTTGAAGTGGCGGAATACGACGCGACACTTCCGCTTGTAATTGACCCGACGCTCAGTTATTCGACTTATTTGGGCGGCAGTGACTTCGATGTTGGCAACGGCATCGCGGTAGATTCATCCGGCAACGCATACATTACCGGATTCACTTTTTCGACCAACTTTCCGACGACGGCAAATGCGTTTAAGACAAACAATGGCGGCGGCGGCTTATCTGATGCGTTCGTCACAAAACTTGCGGCAAACGGACAATCGCTCGTTTATTCGACTTATCTGGGCGGCAACCGCAGCGACAGAGGCTTCGGCATCGCGGTAGATTCAACGGGCAGTGCTTATGTAACCGGAGACACTGGTTCGACCGACTTTCCGACGACGGCAAATGCGTTTCAGACCAGCTTGGGCGGCGGCGGTCAAGCTGCGTTCATCGCCAAAATCAGTAATGTTGCACCGACGGCAGCGGCGGTATCAGTCGGCGGGCGCGTAACAACCTTTAGGGGACGCGGCATCGGCAGGGCGCAAATTACGCTGACAAATGCCGCGGGCGACACGCGCACCGCCTTGACCAATGCTTTCGGCTATTTCCGCTTTACAGAACTTCGGGCGGGCGAAACTTATATTTTCACGGTCAAAAGCAAACAGTATCAATTTGCCGATAATCCGCAGGTTTTATTCGTCGGCAATGATCTAGATGACTTGAATTTTGCGGCAATACCGTTTTGGGATGTTTTACCTCCAAAAGGATGGTAAAATGCAGAAGTTCGCTATGCACGTAAGGGCGCAATTGTTAAAGGCGAAAGGATAAAGGCGAAGGTTAAATAAGTTTCTTTTACTTTATCCTTTTGCCTTTATCCTTTCGCCTTTACTTCGTGCCGGCTTCTGCAATCAAAGAAACTGTTTTTTCAAAAACTTCCTGCGGCGAAATTCGCGTCATACAGCGATGGTCAATCGGACAATCGCGCAGCATACACGGCGAACATTCGACATCTTTACGAATAATTTCCGAGTTCCAAGGCTGTGTTGTTTTCGGATTTGTCGGACCGAAAATTACCAATGTTTTTGTTCCCAAAGCCGACGAAACGTGCGCCGGACCCGTGTCATTGGAAATCAGCAAATCACAAACGCTCAAAATTGCCGTCGCTTCCGCCAAATTTGTCTTTCCTGTTAATATTATCGGTTTTAACTGAGTTTTTTCAAAAATTTCCAACGAAACTTCCAATTCATCTTTCGCGCCGATTAAAATTACATTGGCATTTAATTCACTCTGAATTTTGTCATTGAGCGCGGCAAAACTTTCCGTTTGCCAACGCTTGGCGCGTGAGTTTGTCGAACCGGCAACAAAAGCGACAAGTTTTTTCGACAAATCAATATTGTTCTCGGTCAAAATTTGTCGCGCTTCGGTTTTTCTTTCTCCTGAAACCTTTAGGTAAAAGTGCGGTTCATTTTCTAAAGTTGTTTTCGTGCCGAAATATTTGTTTTCGATTTCCGCAATCAAATTCAGATAATAAAAAATCTCGTGTTTTGCGTTTTTCCAGTTTGGAACTTCTACTGCATTTGTCAAAAGAAAACTTCTTCCTTCTTTCGCATAACCAAATCTTATCGGTATTTTACTGATCTTTGCGGTTAATGCGGATTCAAACGAGTTGGGAAAAAGAACGGCTAAATCAAACTGTTTTTCACGCCAGATTTCCGCTTGTTCGAGAATAGTTTTGAATGTGGATTTTTCGCGCTCAAAAGTTAGAATTTCATCAATAAAATCCACGTCTCGAAAAATTCCTTCCGCCCAAGTTCTGGTATGTAATGTTATTTTTGAATCTGCGAAAATGCGGCGAAGTTCACGGAGTGCGGGAATTGTCATAACCGCGTCGCCAACCCAATTTGTCCCTCTTATGACGATATTCATTCATCAATTTACGAACTTAATAATTTTTTCAATCCGTCGTCCAAGTTGACTTTCGGCGACCAATCCAATTCCTGTGAAATAAGTTTTAAATCAGAAACATAATTTATCGGAACGGGCGCGGGCAATGGATTTTCTTCATCAATGACGGCTTGACAACCGGAAATTTCTTCCATTTTCACAACTAACTCATGCAGAGAAAGCGAGTTTTTCGCGCCGCCGCCCAAATTATACAAACCGTGCCGGATGACTGAATCAATAAAAGCCTGACAAGCCTCCGCAAAATCTTCAACCGCCAGCAAATCGCGGCGCGGTGTGCCGTTTGCCGGTAATCTCAAACTTTCGCCTTTGTTGATCGCGTCGGCGTAATGCGTAACAAAATTCGGCGCGTTGCCTTCGCTGACGGGAGCATAAACGGTCGAAAGACGGAAAATGCACGAGCGAAAATTTTTCAAATGTGCGTAGAAATCAATATATTTTTCGGCAATTAATTTCGACCATTCGAGCGCGGATTGTCCGCTGTAAAGCGTTTGACAAGTTTCGGGAACTTCGGCGAAAGTGTCGGCAAATCTGCCGTAAACATCTTTGGTCGAAGCAAATATAAAAACTGAATTTTCGCGCATCGAGCGCAAAAGATTGATTGTACCTTCGACATTCGTCAAAAAAACTTCTTCGGCAGATTCCGGCGATTTGTCGAGCTTTGCCGCCAGATGAATGACGACATCATAGTTTTCAACCGTTTGCGCGTCCTGCATATTTAAAATATCAAGACCTGAACGGCGCGAAAAATCGTCCGCGTCAAAAAATTTGCGGATGTGCGTTCCCAAAAAACCGCTTCCGCCGGTTACGAGAATTTTCATAAAAATATTTTAACGCAAAGACGCGAAGGCACAAACTTTATTTCACTGTCGTTTCATTTATTTGAGCCGAAAATTTCCAGATTTTTTCAGGAGTAACACAAAAATCGAGTTTTACATCGAAATTTTTCACATCGCTGATTTTCCTGATCGGCGCAAAATAACTCAAACCGATTTTCAAACAATCTTTCCGGCAGTTTTTCAAAAGTTTGTCGTAAAAACCTTTGCCGTAACCAACGCGAAATCCGTTTTCGTCAAAACACAAAAGCGGAACTAAAATTATATCAATCTTCCGTATTTCGATTGTTTCGCTTGTTGCCGGTTCATAAATTTCCCAAATATTTTCCGTCAATTTTGTTTCAGCCGTGAACTTCAGGTTTTCGATTTTACCAGTTTCAAAATTCACTCTCGGCGCAAGAGTTTGAATTTGCGGAAAATCCTGCCAAAGTCGTTTAAAAATCAACGAAGTATCAATTTCGCTAAATTTCTCTATTGTTACAAAACAATGTAGGAACTTTATTTTATCAAAACAGAATTCTCGAAAAAACTTATCGGCAATCCGTTCGCTTTTCTGTACTCTTTCAAACGATGAAAGATTTTTTTGCCGTTCCAGATATTTTTTTCTCAACTCGGATTTAAGCA
Source organism: Pyrinomonadaceae bacterium (assembly GCA_965218105.1). Lineage (GTDB taxonomy): Bacteria > Acidobacteriota > Blastocatellia > Pyrinomonadales > Pyrinomonadaceae. The sequence continues at coordinate 3,832,875 of OZ244585.1, read as the reverse complement.
TTATCAATCGGCTACTTGTAATCTTTGTTTCGCGCTTTCCAATGATTTGCCGTCGCCTAAAAGAGTCAAAATATCGTTATAGCGAATGGCGGTCGAACCGTTCGGCGGAATAAGTTTGCCGTCGCGCCGCAGAGCGACGACCAGACAGCCGCGTAATTGCAGTCTTGCCAGCGTCGTTCCGAGTTTGTTTCTCGAAGTTACGCGCACTTCGTCAATCATTTCTTCTTCGCCGCCGCTGCGCGTTGCCAAAAGTTTGAAAAGGCTCGGACGCAAAACCATATTTTCCAAAATCGCCGCCGCCGCGTGAACCGGACTCATCGTTTCGATTCCGGCTTCGGTAAACGCGGAAAAATTCGAGGTCGTATTAGCGCGGGCGACGATGCGCTTTTCATCGAAATTTGAACGAATGACCTGGGCGACCAAAAGATTTACTTTGTCGCTGGACGTGGCGACAATAACGGTTTTGGCATTTTCTATTTCGGCTTTTTTCAAAACATCTACATCGGAAGCATCGGCGCAAAACACGTTCGCGTCTTTCAACGCTTGAGCGGCGGCGCAATTTTCTTCGTCGGTGTCAATAATTGAGATGGTTTTTCCGGCTTCGATAAGTTTTTCGGCAAGTATTCGGGCGGTTTCGTCCGCTCCGACCATTAATGTATGTCGAAACACCGATTGTAATTCGTTTTTTATTTGCTGACTGTGATTTCCTGAGCGGTAGTTTCCGTTTCGGGCAGCAGTTTTCTCAAACGCACGAGCGTAATTTTCTTTTCGTCCGCCTGCAATACTTCAACTTCAAGCCCGCGAATTTCGAGTTTTTCACCGATCTTCGGAACGTAACCGGCTTCGCTCGTAACAAGTCCGGCGATAGTGTTAAAATCGTCGTCGGCGATTTCCATATTAAAAACCCGTTCGACTTTTCCGATTTCGGTTGAACCGAGAACGTCGTAATAACTTTTATCCGCGCCTTCGATAATTTCGATTATTTCTTCAGAAATGTCTTCATCTTCGATTTCGCCGACGATTTCTTCGAGAATGTCTTCGACCGTGAGCAATCCGGCAACGCCGCCGTATTCGTCAACGACAATCGCAATCTGAACGTGATTTGACTGCATATTCTGCAAAAGTTCGGCGGCGAATTTCGTTTCGGGAACAAAAAAAGCCGGACGCAGCATATTCGCAATCGTTTGATTTTCATTGCCTTCCGACCACGCATTGAGCAAATCGCGGACGTAAATTACGCCTTCGATGTTGTCAATTGTGTCCCGATAAACGGGCAGCCGCGAAAATTTTTCTTCGATGATTAAATCGCGTACTTCTTTGACGGTTGATTTTATCGGCAGCGCGATGATTTCCGTGCGCGGAGTCATAATTTCGCCGGCTCGCGTGTCGCCGAACTCAACCATCGTTTCGATCAAAACGCGCTCTTTTTCTTCCAAAATTCCTTCGGCTTCGCCCATTTCAATCAACGCCTGAATGTCTTCGGCGTAATCTTCGCGCTCTTCTTCGACGGTTTGATTCGGCACAATCGTCGTTTCCAGCGGCGAGTTATCCTTTGTAAAAAAATGAAACGGATCAGCCAAAGTAGAAAAAAATCCGTAAAACGGACGAATGACCGGAAGTAGAAACAGCAGTTTTGCTTCCGGGTTCTGCCACGTCAGAAAACGCGGAATTATTTGGCGAAAAGTAATCGAAGCGATCAGACCGACCGCTAAAGAAATGATTAAAACTTTCCAGTGCGCCAGGTCGAGACCGAATATAACGAGCGTTACGAGAACGGAAAAACCGATCAGTAAAATCTGAATCGCCGAAGACAGCGCGAAACGAAAACGCGGACGATATTCAAGAATTTCGCGCAGAAAAGCCGTCGAACGCGATGCCGCATTTTCTTCCCATTCCGTCGAAATACGCCGCAAGCCAACGTCGCTCAATTGTGAAAATGCCATATCAATTGTCGCCAAAAAGGTCAGAACAAACAAAATCAAAACGGCGATGGCTATTTCAATTTCCATATTTGTTTAATGGTAAATGGTAAATGACGATTGGTAAATGTTCGGATTGAGATTTTTATTTGAGAAATTGCGCGGCGGGCGCGTCAACCAGCCAGTATAAATTGCCGTTTTTCAGATTTATATTTTGCGACGGAAATTTCTCCGGCTGAGGTTCGCCCTCTAAAACTTCTTTTAAAGCGTTCGCTTTTGCCGCGCCGCTGATTAAAAAAATCACATTTGCAGAGTTGTTAATTGTTGGAAAAGTGAAGGTTAAACGATTTGAATTTAGTTTTTCGACGTGATTTGAAACGGCGATTTTTGCGGTTTCGTTTAACGCGCTGGTCAAAGGAAAAAGCGAAGCCGTGTGTCCGTCGTCGCCCATTCCCAGCAAAATCAAATCAAAACGCGGAACTTCATTTTCTGCTAAATCGAAAAATTTTGTGATCGTTTTCTCGTAATTATCCGCGATTTTCTCCGCATTTTCGAGTTCGGTTTGCCAGCGAAAAATATTTTCCGCCGGAATTTGCAGCGGATTTAACAAATTTTCATTTGCCGTCCGAAAATTGCTCCGGTCGGATTCCGGCGAAACATTGCGCTCGTCGCCGAAAAAGAAAAAAACTTTTCGCCAGTCCATTTGATTTCCGAATTCGTCCGCCGCCAATAACTGATAAAGCGATTTTGGAGTCGAACCGCCCGCCAGCGCGACTGTAAATCCGCCGTTTTTATTTATCGCTTCGTTTCCGATTTTGACAAACAATTCGGCGGCGGCGCGGCTGATTTCAGCGAGATTTTGCAGAATTTTTATTTCGATTTGCATATTATTTGTTATTGATCAACAGACTGGAGCGCAATCCGTCCCGGTTGCAATGAGCGCGAGAGCGCGAAAAAGCGTTTCATCAGCTTGCAACTTGAATATAAACAAGTGTTTTTGCCGTTTCAGGCGGCATTGCAACCGGGACGGATTGCGCTCCAGTCAATTTTTAATCAATCGAATTTCTCCATTTTCTGCCGTCGGCGCGTAAAAGTTCGTCCGCCTCAATCGGTCCCCAGGTTCCGGCTTCGTAATTTGGAAAATCTCGCGCCGGAATTGCCTGCCAAACATCGAGAATCGGCGACACGATGCTCCAGCTCGATTCGACCATATCGGCGCGTTGAAACAAAGTCGCGTCGCCCGTCATACAATCGAAAAGAAGTCGTTCGTAACCCGTCGAAATCTGTTCGCCGAAATGGTCAACGTAGTTAAAATCCATATCAACCGCGCCCATATTGACAATCGGACCGGGAACTTTCGCGCCGAAATACAGCGTAATTCCTTCATCCGGCTGAATGTGAATGACGATGCGATTGGTCGTCAGTTTTTCAACCGGCGTGTCCCGAAACAACATAAACGGTGCTTTTTTGAAGACGATGTTGATCGTCGTGTGTTTTTCCGGCAGACGTTTGCCCGTCCGCAGGTAGAACGGCACGTCCGCCCAACGCCAATTGTCAATTGACATTTTCAGCGCGGCGAAAGTTTCCGTATTGGAAGTCGGCGAAACATCCTGTTCGCTGCGATAAGCGACGACTTTTTTGCCGTCAATTTTGCCCGCGCCGTATTGTCCGCGCACGGCTTTATGCAGAACGTCTTCGGGCGAAAAAGGCTGCGTCGCGCAGAGAATTTTCGCCTGTTCGTCGCGCACGGCATCGGCTTCAAAAGAGACCGGCGGCTCCATCGTGATTAGAGTTATCAGTTGAAAAATATGGTTTGGAATCATATCGCGCAGCGCGCCGGCAGTATCGTAATAACCGCCGCGCTGTTCGACACCGAGCGATTCAGCGACCGTAATTTGAACGTGGTCAATAAAATTTCGATTCCAAATCGGCTCGAAAATGCTGTTGCCGAACCGGAAAACTAAAATATTTTGGACGGTCTCTTTGCCGAGATAATGGTCAATGCGGTAAATCTGCGATTCGTCTAAAATTTTCGCCAATTCCTCATTGAGTTTTTTTGCGCTTTCGAGATCGCGCCCGAACGGTTTTTCAAAAATAAATCGTCGCCAGCCGTTTTCTTCGCTGCACAAACCCATTTTGCAAACTTCTTGGGCAACCGGCGCGAAAAGCGACGGCGGCGTGGCGAGATAAAAGAAATAATTGCGCGGCGCGTCGTGATTTGCGGCGACTTCGGCGAGCGTTTTTTGCAGATTTTTGAAAGTTTTATCTTCTCCAAAATCGCCGCCGACGTAATAAGTCCGTTCGACAAACCAATCAATCAGCTTTTTATCGAGCGAATTGATGATAAATTCCTTCAAATCGCTTCTGATTTTCGCGCGAAATTCTTCGATGGTAAGTTCCTGCCGTCCGACACCGACGACGGCGAAACTTTCCGGCAAAAACTTGTCCTTCGCCAAATTATAGAGCGCGGGGAAAAGTTTGCGCTTCGTTAAATCGCCCGTCGCGCCGAAAATTACCATTACGCACGGATCGGATATTTTTTCTGCTAAATTCATAAGTTTGCAAAACCGCTAAAATTAAATACAAGATTCGACTTAAAAAGAAATTATAAACATTTCCGAACTTAACTCAATCGTCAATACGCACTTCACCAAAATTTAATACGACGTTTACGAAAAAAGCTCAAATCCAAAGACCTGAGCTTTTTTGAATTACGCCTGACGAATCCATTTCCAAACTTCGGGAATCGTCGCGCGTTTTCCATACATCAACATTCCGACGCGATAAACCCGCGCCGTCAGCCAGATAAGTCCGGCAATTGCTGTAAGGTTTAACAGAAATGAAAGCGCGATCTGCCAGAACGGAGGCGTTTCCGACAAGATTCGCACCGGCATTGTCAGCGGCGCGAGAAACGGCGCAATCGAAGACCAAAATGCGAGACTCGAATTCGGATCGCGGATGACGGCAAAGCTCATATAAAATCCGATGACCAAAAGCATCACCGGAATCATCGCAAATTGTCCGCCTTCCTGAACGGTCGTTACCATCGAGCCGATCAGCGCGTAAATCGTCGCGTAGATAAAAAATCCGAGCAAAAAGAACACGAAAAAATAGACGACCGTCAAAGCACTTATATCGGGAATCAAGATATTTATGCCGGCGGCGTTCATCTGCGCCAAGCCGACTCCGACCAGAAGCAAGGCTGAAATTATCCAAATTCCCAACTGCGTCAAGCCCGCCAGACCGACACCGACGAGTTTTCCCATCATCAATTCAAACGGTTTTGCCGATGAAAAAAGAATTTCGGCGATGCGCGTTTCCTTTTCTTCGACGACCGCCGACATAATCTGCTGTCCGTAAATTAAAAGCGTGATGTAAATCATAAATCCGACGACGAATCCGGCGACGAAACTTCCCTCGCTGTCTTTTTCGGCACCTTCTTCGCTGATCTTTTTGACCGATAAATCAACATTTTTGCTCAAATCCGACAGTTTCGCTTCGCTGATACTGGCATCCGCCAGTTTTTGAGAACGAACGGCGGAATTAACGGCGTTTTCGATGGATTTTGTGGCGACGAAATCTCCGGCTTTACGCGAGAAAAACTCGTATTTCGCGTCCGGCGATTCGTAATTCGGCGGAATAATCAAATATGCGTCAATTTCTTTGTCCGTAATTTTGCCGTTGAGTTCGCGCTTTATTTGTTCGACCGATTTCCCGTCTGCGTTATAATTGGTCAGCACAAAACTTTCGCCGAGTTTTTCCGCTCCGCTTTTCATTCGCTCGTCGGGCGAAGCGGTCAAATTATTTATCGCGTCCCGGTCTGAAGTCTTTTCGTCCGCCGGTTTCTGATCCGAGAGATTTTCTACGAAACGCGGCGCGATTTTTCCGGTTTGGTCAACGACAACCAACCGGGTCGCGTCGCCTTTGATGGAAAAAAGCAATGCCGGAACAACCGCAAAAGCTCCGGCTAAAAGCGGAAACATCAGCGTGGCGATTAAAAAAGTCCACTTCAGAACGATTTTTTTGTATTCGTGTTTGACGACTGCCAGAAATTTTTTCATTTTTTATTTTAAGTCGGTTGCGGCTTTCAAGCCTTCTTCAATTTTTTTCATCCATTCATCAGAGAGTTCGCCGATTTTTTCGTCCAATTTTGCGCGGTCAAGCGTCGTAATTTGATGACACAATGCCACACTTTCCTGTTTCAAACCACCAATTCCTTGGGGCAACAAAATCGCTGTCAATCCGCGCTTTGCCTGCGCTTGCGAAGTGGAAACGGGAATAATTATTATTGAATGCCAACGCGCATTTTGGTTAAAACCATCGTGGGAAATTATGATTACAGGTCGTTTTCCCCTTTGTTCCGAGCCTGAACGCGGCTGCAAATTTGCCGAATAAATATCGCCGCGTTTCATTGATTATCTTCCTTGCTTAAAAATTCGATACTTGATTCTTCCAGTTCCCGATCCAAATCCGTATCACTTTCCGCGTGTTTTTCGGCATATTCCGAAATTGCTTGAAATCTAACATTAATGACTTGGCGTTTTAGTTTTTCTTGTAAAAAATCCACAAAATCTTCGACCTCATAAATTTTTTCAAGCGGCAGGCTGTTTATTTTTTCAATTAAAATTTGTGTCTGCATTCGTTCACCTCAATTAAATTTTACCAACTTTTTCAATAAATATATCATTAAGACTCGGTTCAATCTGCTCGAATTTGGAAATCGTCGCGCCGTTTTCAATTAGTCTTGTAAGCAAAACCTGCGGATTGGCGTTTTCAGCAAGTTGAATTTCCATTTCGTCGGCGTGTTCGACAATTTTTTCCACCAGCGATTTATCTTCTAAAACTCCGTTGCCGCCCGTCGCCCGAAGCGCAATTAAATTTTTGCCGAAACTTGCCTTCACGTCGCGCAAAGTTCCCGCTACGACTTTCTGCGATTTGTTGATTAAAAGTATGTCGCTGCAGAGTCTTTCGGCAGTTTCCATCAAATGCGTCGAGAAAATAATTGTTTTCGCCTGCGTTTTGAATTCGTCAATGACATCCATCATAAATTCGACGTTGACCGGATCGAGACCGGAAAAAGGTTCGTCTAAAATCAGCAAATCAGGATCGTGCAGAACGGTCGAGATAAATTGGATTTTCTGCTGCATTCCTTTTGATAAATCGGTCGTTTTCTTGGTTTTCCATTCGGAAAGTTTCATTCTGTCGAGCCAGAAATCAATGCGTTTGTCGGCTTCGGTCTGCGAAATGCCTTTGAGCGCGGCGAAATATCGCAGTTGGTCAACGATTTTCATTTTTTTATAAAGCCCGCGTTCTTCCGGCAAATAGCCGATACGATTTTGCATTTCGCTCGAAACCTTGCGACCGAAAAGCTCGATTTTGCCTTCGTCCGGGAAATTTATTCCGACGATCATCCGAATCGTCGTCGTTTTTCCCGCGCCGTTCGGACCCAAAAAACCGAAAACTCTGCCCGATTTGACCGTGAAACTCAAATCATTAACCGCCGTAAAATTATCGTAACTTTTGGTCACGTTTTCGACGCGCAATGTGGTATTTTGTTCGTTCATATTTTATGAATTGAAAGGTTATCACAAATGATTACGACGAAAAACTTCATTTGTTTGCAAAATTTGTTAAAATTTTCAGGAAATTGATGAGAAATTGCGAAAATAGACTAAAATATTTTTTAAACAGAAGTTTGAAAATTTATGAATTTTCTAAAAACATCCGATTTTTCACGCTCCGAACTGGAAGAAATTCTCGAATCGGCATTGAAATTCAAAAACGAAAAAACTTCAAATAAACCTTTAGACGGAAAATCGGTCGCGCTCGTTTTTTTCAATCCGAGTTTGCGAACACGCGCTTCAATGCAAATCGGCATTTACGAACTCGGCGGAAATTCGGTGATTTTAGAACCGGGCGGAACGAGTTGGACGCTCGAACATCGGGAAAATGTCGTGATGGATTCCGACAAAACCGAACATTTGAAGGAATTCGTGCGCGTTTTAGAAAGATACGTCGCGGCAATCGGCGTTCGGACTTTCGCGGAATTGAAAGACTGGAATTTGGAACGCGCCGAACCGATTTTGTCGGCATTTGAAAAATACGCGACTAAACCGATTATCAATCTCGAATCGGCGATGTCCCATCCGTGTCAGGCGATGGCTGATATGCTGACGATTCGTGAAAAATTCGGCAAACAAAAGAAAAAAGTTCTGCTGACGTGGGCGTTTCATCCGAAACCGCTGCCGATGGCTGTGCCGAACTCTTTCGCATTAGCTGCGGCGCAGTTCGGACACGATTTGCGAATCGCGCACCCGAAAGGTTATGAATTGGACGATGAGTTGATTGACGAAATAAAAAAACAAACCACAGAACAAGGCGGAAATTTTGAAATTGTTAATGATGTAAATGATGCGTTTGAAGATGTTGAAGTCGTTTACGCGAAAAGTTGGGGAAGCAAAAACTTTTACGGCGCGACGGAAAAAGACGTTGAATTTCGCGCCAATTTGAGGAAAGATTGGATTGTTGACGAAGCGAAAATGCGGAAAACAAACGACGCGATTTTTATGCACTGTCTGCCGGTTCGCCGGAATGTAATCGTGACGGATGCGGTAATTGATTCGGCAAATTCCGTCGTTATTGACGAAGCCGAAAATCGTCTGCACGTTCAAAAAGCGATTATGGCAAAAGTGATTTATTAACAGGATGAACAGGATAAACAAGATTAAGAATTTTGGATTTATATTATCCTGAAAATCCTGTCCATCCTGTTTAAATTTTCTATGGACACACAAAAATTGGATTTATTGCGCGAAGCTCTGCCTTATATTCAACGATTCAAAGGCAAAACTTTTGTCGTCAAATTTTCCGGCAAAGTTACCGAAGACAAAGAAAATCTCGCGTCTTTGGCGGAAGAATTGGCGTTGATTCATCAGGTCGGCATCAAGGTTTGCGTGGTTCACGGCGGCGGCAAACAGCTTTCCGAACTCGCCCGAAAACTCGGAATGGCGCAAACCGTCATCGAAGGTCGGCGCGTGACGGACGACGACACGCTTGAACTGGCGAAAATGACTTTCGCGGGCAAAATCAATACGGATATTTTAGCCGCGCTGCGTCGTCGCGGCATCGCCGCCGTCGGGCTTTCCGGCGTTGACGGCAATATTATTCACGCGGAAAAACGACCGCCGAAAGAGATCGTCAACCGCCAAACCGGAATCAGCGAAACGATTGATTTCGGCAACGTCGGCGATATTCTGGAAATCAACACCGATCTTTTGAGTTTACTGCTCGATGCCAATTATTTGCCCGTCGTTTCTTCGCTCGGCGCGGACGCGAACGGCGCGGTTTTTAATATCAACGCCGACACCATCGCGTCGGCAATCGCCGTGCAGCTCACAGCCGAAAAGTTGGTTTTGCTTTCCGATGTCAACGGAATTTATCTCGATACAACCGATGAAACCTCGAAACTTTCGCGCATTTCGGTAGTTGAAGCCGAAAAATTAATTGAAAGCGGAAAAGCCACCGGCGGAATGATTCCGAAACTTGAAAGTTTGATAAAAATTCTCGAAAAGGGCGTAAAATCCGCGCATATTATCAGCGGAAACGAGCGAAACGCTCTGCTTTCAGAAGTTTTCACCGATGAAGGAACCGGCACGATGCTAATCGCGTGAAAGCGGCGCGGATTTTTAATATCGAATAAAATAAAGTTTTATCCTGATTCTTTCAGTCAGTTCCGCAAAAATCTATTTCACAACTTGTGAATTCAATTTCGTTTTGAGGCGATTAATTTCGTCCGCGTCGTTTGTAAAATTGAGAGCTTTTTGCCACGCGGATTTGGCGAGTTCAGATTTTCCCTGTTTTTGCTGAACGTCGCCCAAATGTTCGTTAATTGTTGACGAAGAAGAATCAAAACTCAGCGCGGATTTCAGGTATTTTTCGGCTTCGTCAAATTTTCCGAGTTTGAAATACGCCCAGCCCAAACTGTCCAGATAAGAAGAATTTGCCGGTTTAAGTTTGACGGCTTGCCGGATTAAATCTAATGCTTCATCAAGTTTAGCATCACGTTCCACCAAAAAATATCCCAAGTTATTGAGCGCGACCGGATTTTGCGGAGATTCTTTGAGCATCTCGCGCAAGGTCATTTCGGCGGCGACATATTCGCCCGCCATTTGCTGCGCGGTTGCCAGCGTTATTTTCGCATTTGCTCGCGCGTCGTCGGTCGGCGCGATTTTTAAGGCTTGATTTGCCGCTTCGATGGCTTGTTTGCCGCGCTTTGCCTGACTGTACAAACCGGAAACGAACAGATAATTTCTAAATTTTTCATCAATAGCCGGATCACTCAGGGTTTTTCCGGCGGCTGATCCCAAAGCGTAACCTCGCGGAGTATTAACCCGGTTATTTACCAGCGCGATGGCTTCGTCAACCTTTCCGTTTTCCGTCAAAGTGGTCGCCTCCAACCTCAAAAGGTCTGTATCAACTGTATTATTAGCCCGCAAAGCGCGAATCGCTTCTAATGCTTCCTGGGGGCGATTCGCCTTCTTATAAGCATTGACCATTTTTTCGAAAACGCCGAGCGCGAATTCGCGGTCGTCATCGGTAACAAATTGTTCTTTGCCGATTCCACGCGCCGCCAAAGCGTTTTGATAAGCGGCAATCGCTTCGTTATAGCGATTGCCGGTCGCGTAGATATTTCCCAAAGCGGCTTGCAGATCAGCGGCGGAAGCCTTGTCTTTATCGGCAAATTTAAGCGTGGCTTCGCGCAAAAGTTTGGTCGCGTCATCAATTTTTCCGGTGCGGTTTTGAACCTGTGCCAACAGCGTTATTAAGGAAGCGTTGTCGGGATTGGCAAAAATGGCTTGCTGTAACGGTTCGACGGCGATCCCGATTGAACTGTTGTCGGACGTTTCAATGGCGGAGCGCAGCAATTCGACAGCTTGAGAATTATCTGGATTGTCGGCGACGGCGCGGCTCAAAATTTCGACGGCTTCTCTGGTTTCACCGGTTTGTATTAACGCCTCGCCGAGTTCGAGCGAAGCGTATTCGGGCGAAAGATCAGCCTGTTTTCCGACGACCGCGCGATAAAATCTGGCATCGAGCGGAGTCGCCGCCGCCAGCCATTTTTTTAACGCGCCGATGCGCTCGTCCGGTTTGCCGGTTTTGCTGTAAAATTCATTTAAAAACCCGTAGGCTTCGGCATTTCTGAAATCGAGACGCGCGATTTCCTTCCATTCGGAAATAGCTTTTTGGGCGAATTCCGGGTTCAAACTCCCTCGATTCAGACCACTTTTAATCGTATAAAACCGCGCCAAAAGCTGATGTCCGCCGAAATTGTTCGGATCAATTCCGGTTGCAATTTTTGCCAGTTTGATGGCTTCGTCCAAATCATTCGGCGGAGTTATCCAGACTATTTCCGCCAGTGCCGTGTAACCTTCCGCCAAAGTCGGATCGAGTTCGACCGACTTTTGCAAAGATTGTCTGGCAAGAAGCGTGGCAGCCGTAACCGCCGCCTGCGTACTCTTCGGTTTTCTCAAACTCCAGATATAACGCTGTCCTTCGAGCAGTTTTGCATAAGCCTGCTCGCGCCGTTCACGCGAAACGTCGGGGTTTTGCTGAATGTTTTTTGAAAGTATTTCGGAAAGTTTCGGCGATTCCGCCGCTCTGGGCGGCGGCGCGGGAGGCAGATTATTTTGCGCGAAAACAGACTGTAAACCGATCAGGACAAAAACCGCCAAAACAACAAAACATCTACTTTTCATTAAAAACCTCTTGACCATTCTCCAAGTTTAGCAAAATTTTTACGCACCGTCTCGCGCGGAACGGACGGCGTTACATCTTACTTTTGCGGCGCGACCGCTTGTTGACGCTGAATTACCGTAGTCAAAGATTTGGGAATCTGTGAAGCGTTGATGTCGCCCTGATTTTCGATGACCTGATCAATCAATTCAAACTTTGATTTATCGAAATCGTTCGTCATCAAAACTCCGTCTTTGTCAATCGTCAAAGGATAAATTCCGAAAAGCTCATCTTTGAAATTGGCGATAAACGATTTCTTTTCCGGCGGCAGAACTTTCGCTCTTTCGAGGTTCGTTTCGGGAACCGTCGCGCCGATTAGCTGAAGTTGCTCTTTGGCTTTATTTACATAATCGCTGTTCGGATAATCGCGCACGATTTGCGCGAAGTATTTCGCCGCCTGATCGGTTTCTTCTTCAACCTGATAAGTTATGGCGAGTTTGTAAAGAGCTTCGTCCAAGAATGTGAAATTCGGATATTTTTCTAAGATTTCACGATACCGCGACTGCGCTCCTTTGAGTCCGGTGCCTTTTTTCTGGTTGACCGAAATCGTGTAATAATAATTGGCGATGTAAAGGTTGTGCAGACCAAGATTATCCTGCACTTCTTCGAGACGTTCTTCGGCTTCTTTTCGCATCGCCGGGTCTTTTGACTGCTGCAGCAAAGCCCGCAGACGCTGTTCGGCAACTTTCGCTTTGGTCGCGTCGCGGTCGGGCAGACCGATCTGCCGCATTTGCGATTCGGCGATTTTCAGCAAAACGCGGTCGGCAAGCGGATGGGTCGGAAAAAATGTCAGCCAATCCTGATAACCCGCCGCCGCCTGAATCAGCGAACTGGTTGAACCTTCTAAATAAAACGAATCGGCGACGGCGAGTTTTGCCATCGGCAGATACGGCGAATCCGGGTAAGTTGTGATAATCGTCTGAAATAAAAGCCGTCCGACATCGTAATTATTTTTTCGGACTTCTTTTGTTCCGTCAATAAAAAGCTGGCGGTCGCGTCCCGGCACGACGTTTCCGATCAATTCTTCATATTCGTCTTCGCCGCCGCCGAAAATTCCCAGAAATTTTTTCTTTTTCTTTTTTTCACGCGCCGTTCCGACATCCGACACCGGATTTGCCCGCGCGACCGCCGTTTCGGTCAAAGCAGTGTCAACGCGCGCCTGAAATTCCGAAACCGTCGTTTCCAATTGGTCAACATCGCTCTGTTCGTATTTTTCCGAACGGTCAACCTTTCCGCGCAAATTGTTGACTTCCGACGACAGGCTCGACGCTTCTTTTTCCAATGACTTCAAACGTCCGAGCGGAGTTTCGAGCGAACTTTTGTCGTCTTTTTTCGATTTATCTTTGCCGTCGTCTTTTAACGCCGACGACGCGCTGCCCAAAGAACGACGCATCGTATCGAGTTTTTGCTGCATAATCTCAAGCCGCTGCAACGGCGTGTTGTCGCTGGACTTCTTTTGCGCCAAACTCGCCGAAACAAAACTCAGCACTAAAAATAAACTGAAAATTATTGACTTATTTTTGTTAAAAAACATAATTACCTCTTCTTAAATTCCAGATTCCAGATTTCAGATTTCAGATTTTTCATAATTTGGAATTTGAAATCTGGAATCTGGAATTATCAAACCCAGACAGTTCCCGCATTTATCAATTCCTTGACCGCTTCGGTCGGGTTTCCGCCGTCGAAAACCGCCGAACCCGCGACGATTATTTCCGCGCCGGCTTCGGTGACTTTTTGAATATTTTCCAGCTTGACTCCGCCGTCAATTTCGATGCGCGTCGGCAAACCGCGCCTCTCAATCATCCGGCGCAGACGGCGCAGTTTATCGAGCGAAGTGTGAATAAATTTTTGACCGCCGAAACCCGGATTCACCGACATTATCACGACAAAATCGGCGAACGGCAAGACTTCTTCGAGCATAACGAGCGGCGTTCCCGGATTTATCGCCACGCCCGATTTTCCGCCCGCTTCCCGAATCGCACACAAAGTTCTTTGCAGATGAGCGTCGGCTTCCAGATGAACCGAAACCATATTTGCGCCCGCTTCGACAAATTTCGCGGCGAAACGGCTCGGCTCTTCAATCATTAAATGCGCGTCAATCGTCAAATCGGTAATTTTTCTGATTGACGTTAAAACCGGCAAACCGATGGTCAAATTCGGCACAAATTGTCCGTCCATCACGTCAAAATGCAAAATCGTCGCTCCGCCTTTTTCAATGGCGCGAATTTCTTCCGCCAAATGCGCGAAATCCGCCGATAAAATTGAAGGTGCTATTTCAAACATTCTAGATATTTTTTTGAAATTTTGACTGCTATCTTTGTTGCAAAAACGAATATTTCGGTTGCCCTTTCGTTACGGCAAAGGCGTTTTTCGCGGACGAGTTTCACCGCTGCCCGGAGTTTTTGCCGGTTTCGGTTTGTCGGTTTCCGCCGGTTTCTTTGTGTCCGCCGGTTTTTTCGCGTCGGATTCTTTTTTCGTGTCCGTCGAAGTTGTTGATTTGTTGCTGTTCGTGGTCGAACTGTTTTTGCCGTCTTTTGACGATTTATCGTTTGAATCCGAAGATTTATTGGAATTGCCGTCGGAAGAATCGTCGCTCGACGAACCGGTTATCACGTCGCGGGTCGTCGAAGTTTTTTTCTTGTTGGAATTGCTGTTGGTTTTCTTAACTGTTTTCGGTTTGTCCGAAATTAACTCTTCGATTTTTTCGCTGTCGTCTTCTTCAATATCTTTTTTGAGCGTCGCGGGTTTATCTTCTTCGGCGTTCGGGTCAAATTTGCTTCTGACAACCAAAATCATTTGTCCGGTTTTAACGGTTTCGCCGGCTTTCGGAAGCTGTTCCAAAACTGTATTCGGCTTTTCGCTGCTCAAACGGTCGGCTCTTTTTTTGATTCGCAAACCGAGCGAGGCGAGTTCGTCTTCGCTGGCGTTAAAATCTTTGCCGACCAGATCGGGAACTTTTATTTCTTCGCCCTGCAGCGACAAATAAACAACGCCGACCAGACCGACCGCAAATGTCGCGGCGAGCGCGATGACAATGACTAATTTTCCGAGCGCGGACGCGCCTTTTTCTATAAAGCTCACTTTTTTTATATTTTTTTCTTATTTCAAAATTACGGGAAAATGAAACGAAAGTTTAACATTATTTCCAAAATCTGACGAATCAAAACTCACGCCGAACTAACAAAAACCTACATTTTTTGAAACACGGCGATAAAAAACCCGTCCATTTTGTCGCGGTCTGGAAAAGTTCTGGCGTAATTGTCGCCGGTCAAAAATTCTTCGGGAAGTTTCGGCGTAATCTTTTTGAAATTTTGCATTTGAATTAAAAACTTTTCGCAAACCGCCTCGTTTTCCTCTGTTTCAAGCGAACAGGTCGAGTAAATAAGCCTTCCGCCGGATTTCACAATCTTTGATGCGTTCACTAATATTTCGAGTTGTTTCGCAGATAATTCGGCAAAATCATTTTCCGTCAAAAAATATCTGATTTCAGGATTGTGGCGAATCGTTCCCGTTCCCGAACACGGCGCGTCAACCAGCGCGACATCAAAACTTTCATTTTCAAAAGGCAAAAACTTTAACGCGTCGCAGGCTAAAATGTTCACATTTTTCGCGCCCGTTTTTTCCAGAGTTTCGCCGACGACGCACAGACGATGTTCATATAAATCGCCGCCGACAATCAAATTATCGCCTGAATTTTCCGCCGCGATCTGCGAAAGTTTGCTTCCCGGAGCGCAGCACACGTCGAGAAATTTTTCTTTTTCGGACAAATTCACTGTTTTGCCGACGAGCTGGGAAGATTCTTCCTGAAAATAAATTTTGCCTTCTTCCGCGAAAGCGAACAGAATTTCGTTCGGTTTTGAAACTCGAAAAGCGTTCGGAACGACTTTCGATTCAATAATTTCCAAACCGATTTTCGACAAAATTTCGAGCGTATTTTCGTCGGATTTTCCGGTCAGGCGAAAAACCAATCGCGGAGTTTGATTATTAGCGGCGGCAATATTCGCGCTTTTTTCAAAGCCGAATTGTTTCGCCCAATTTTCAATCAGCCAGCGCGGGTGCGAAGTTTCAACCGAAACTTTTTCCATTTCATCGGCAAATTTCAGTTCGATTTTCTCGCGCGAAATTTTTCTTAAAATCGCGTTGACAAAACCTTTCGCCGAGGTTTTTTTGGCGAACTGCACCAGATTGACGCTTTCGCTAATCGCCGAATAATCGGGAATTTTATCGAGAAATTTTAACTGATAAATTCCCAGCCAAAGCGCGATTCTAACGGCTAAATCGAGCTTTTTCCCTTTCGTAAACGAATCAATTACTTGATCGAGATAAAGTTTTCTCCGCAAAACGCCGAGCGTCAATTCGTGACAAAGCGCGCGATCTTTTATTTGGAGTTTCTCTTCATAAATCGGCAAAAGCGCGGAGGAAAAAGACTTTTCCTTTTCAATTTTGCCGAGAATTTCAAAAGCCGCGATTCGCGCCGGAGATATTTTCATTTTACTTTAAGTAATACTGTTCAGGACTGGAGCGCAATCCGTCCCGGCTGCAATGAGTGCGAAGCGCGAAAAAAATTCCGCTGTCTGTAACTGTCGAGTAAAATACGGCTTTTTCGCGCCGAAGCGACGCTCACTGCAACCGGAACGGATTGCGCTCCAGTCGTTTTTCTGATTTTTCGCAGCATCGTTTTTACCCTAAAATATCTCCAACGTCAATCTTCACGCCGTTGATAAAATCGCGCGCGTTCATTCGTTTTTTGCCTTCGATTTGCAGTTCGGTGATTTTCAAAGCCGTTTCGTT
Organism: Pyrinomonadaceae bacterium; assembly: GCA_965218105.1. Classification (GTDB taxonomy): domain Bacteria; phylum Acidobacteriota; class Blastocatellia; order Pyrinomonadales; family Pyrinomonadaceae. Next base: position 3,816,373 of record OZ244585.1, on the reverse strand, counting down.
ACCGCAGGCAATAATAAAACTTTCTTTATTTATATGCAGAATCTGTCCGTAATTCGTCGTTGCGCGTTCATCAACGACGGCAATTTCGGCAAGTTCCGATTTCCAAATTGTCAGCATTTTTTCTTGAAAAACCGTGTATGAGGTCGGAAACGGCTGAAAACCGCGAATGTGATTGTGAATCGTGGCGGCGCGTGATTCCCAGTTTATTCTGCCTTCTTCTTTCGTCAGCATCGGCGCGTAACTGGCTTCCGCGTCGTTTTGCTCGCGCGGGCTAATTTCGTCAAGTTCTTTCAGCGTTTCGCCCAATAAATTCGCGCCTTCAAAAGATAATCGCGCCATCAAATCAATCGCATTTTCCGAATCGTCAATCGCCGTTTCCGACTGCAAAAGAATATCGCCCGTATCTAATCCGGCATCCATTTTCATCGTCGTAATACCGGTTTTTGTTTCGCCGTTGACAATCGCCCAATTAACCGGCGCGGCTCCGCGATACTTTGGAAGCAGCGAAAAATGCACGTTGATCGCGCCTTTTGGAAACGCATTCAAAAAGGTTTCGGGCAAAATTCTGCCGTAAGCGACGACGACTGCGACATCCGCGTTGTGCGATTTGAAAAGTTCCAAACTTTCCGCCGTTTTTATTTTTGTCGGCTGAAAAACTTCGAGATTATTTTCCAGCGCGAACTCTTTGACCGGCGGCATCGTCAACTTATTACCGCGCCCTTTCGGACGATCCGGCTGCGTCCACACGGCGACGATTTCGTGTTCGTCGTCTTTTATTAAATTTTCCAACGTCGGAACAGCCGCCAGCGGCGTTCCCATAAATACAATTTTCATTTATATATTATAACGCAGTCGGAGCGCGGACGGCTCGTCCGCCAACCCCAGCGAAGCGAGGCGTTGCAACGTCCGCCGCTAAAGACACAACTATAATGCGAAGGCTTTCCTCGCGCTTTCGCGCTCGGTGCGGGCGAGCCGCCCGCGCTCCGACTATTTCATTTTAAACTAAAATTGAAATGCTTCCTTCATCACATAGAAAATCCAATTTTCTTCCATCACGCCGCGAACAAGGTTTGAACCCGCGCCGCTTGCGAAAATTACCACGTCTTCGCCGCCGTGCGTTTCGTCGTTTAACGGCACTGCCGCTTCTTGTTTGTAATCGGGATTTGTAACCTGTTCTTCGGTTAAATTCGGACGCATCCCGCCGCGATAACCTTTGCCGTTGCCGTAACCGAGCGTCGTGTAAGGTTTGCCGTTTTTGTCGGTGCGCGGCTTTTCTTCGAGCATTCCTTTATTATCAACTTCCTGCGTCAAACCGAGAATATTGTTGCCGCGAATCGGATAACCGCCCATTGTAAATGTGTGTGAATGATCCGCCGTAACGATTATCAAAGTATCGTTCAAATTAATTTTCTTCTCCGCCGTCCGCACGGCGTTTGACAGTTCAATCGTGTCGGTCAATGCGCGAAAAGCGTTGCCGTTGTGGTGCGCGTGGTCAATTCTGCCGGCTTCAACCATCAGAAAAAAACCTTTTTTGTTGTTTGAAAGAATGTCAATCGCCTTCGCCGTCATTTCGCTCAAAGACGGTTCGCCCGCTTTGTCTTTCGGGCGATCATAATTGTATTGCAGATGCGACGGCTCAAAAAGTCCGAGCAGATGTTTTGTCTTTTTCGCGTCAATTTGGTCAAATTGCCGCTTGTTCCAAACGTATTCGGAATTTGGATGTTTTTTCACCCATTCGTCCGTCAAATTTCTGCCGTCCAATCTTTCGCCTTTTACGTCTGGATATTCGGGATCGTTCATCGAATTCGGCAAAAACTTCGTGCGCCCGCCGCCGATGGCGACTTCCAAACCGTCGCCGTAAGGAAATTCGAGCAACTGCCGCGCGATGTCGGGAAATTTCGCGTTGTAAGCGTCTTTTGAACTTCTGAAAATATCGCCATCGCTTTCCCAATCGCGGTCAGCCGTGTGCGCGTAAGTCGCCGCAGGCGTGGCGTGTGTCAGCCGCGCCGTCGTGACGACTCCGGTTGATTTGCCGTCTTCTTCCGCCATTTCGAGCAGCGTTTTAAGTTCGTTGCCTTTGACGGTTTTATATTCGTCGTGAACGCCGTTTTGATTGATTGACAAAATTCCTTCATTGGTTTTTACGCCGGTGATAATCGCCGTCATCGTCGGCGCGGAATCCGATGTCTGCTGGTTCGCGCTGTAAGTTTTCGACAACGCCGTGAACGGGAAATCTTCAAACGAGAGATGATTTTCTTCGCCGCTTTCGCCGCGCAGTTGTCCTTCGAGAATGCGCGAAGCCGTAATTGTCGTTACGCCCATTCCGTCGCCGATAAAAAGGATGACGTTTTTCGCTTTGCCCGTGTAAATTTTTTGATTTTTTCTGGCGGCAATCGCCGCTTCGCCGTTTCGCCGCCAAGTTTCGGGCGTTTCCTGTCGTTTAACCGGAAACTGCGGCTGAGGTGTTTGTGCAAATGTTGACAGAACAAAACTTAGAATAACTGCAAAAGTAAAATATTTTAATTTCATTATATTTTCCTAGCCGGAGCGCGGACGGCTCGTCCGCCAACGCCGCGAAGCAAGGCGTTGCAAGCGTTACTCGACAAAGCCTTTAACTGGCACGGATGCATCATTCGCTACGCTCTGATGGCGGACGAGCCGTCCGCGCTCCGACATAATTTTAATTTGAAATCGCATTAAACAAAAGCGGAAACGTCGCCAGCGACTGCCCGCGATATTGCGGGCGAAAGCCGAATAAAATTATCTTGCCTTTGCCGATGTTCACCTGAACGAGCGCAGCTTTTCCGGCGATTTTTTCCGCGCCGAGAATATAACCGGAAAGCAGAATGTCTTTCGGATTGTCAGGATATTTGGCGATTACATTAACCAAATTTTCAGTATTGTTTCCGGTAATTTCAAACGCGGGCGAATCTTCAAACCACGCGATTGAATCTTTCGGCATTCCTTTGGCAATTGGATGATTTGTGTCGAGTTCGGTGCGAAGAATCGAGCCGGGAATGTAAAAATCCTTGCGCGGCAAACCTTTGGTAACATCTTTGACGGGCAGATTAAACTGCTCAATCGCAAAATCGGAAGAATCGTTGAGAAAAACCAAAGTTCCGCCCGCTTCGACAAATTTCCGCAGATTTTCCACGCCTTCTTTGCCGATTCCGCCCGTGTATTCGTCGGGCATCGAGCCTTTCGGATAGCCGTTTAAGATTTGATTCGGTGATTGGTCAGGGAAAATAATCCTTTTATATTTTGTTGTAGAATCAGGTCTTATAGGATAACCGATTGTTTTGATTTCAGAATTGTCAATAGCTGAATAACTTACACATTTTAAACCTCCGGTATATTTATCTAAAAGCCAGCGAGTCCAACCTTCGTCCATTGACGGAATGTAAGATTTATAAAGATATGCGCTTCCTCTAACATCGCAGCCAATCAATCCGCCAAACTGTAAGTTCTCAAATCCAGAGAGTTTTCTATATTTAAACGGGACATTAACAGATTTGATGTCTAAATTGTAAAACAAACTCAAAGTATGTGCTGTAACATCATAAGGCGGAATCGGATTTCCCTTTTCATCTCTCAAGTTCGGATAATGTTGTCGTTCTATCAATGCCTTGGCAAATGCTCCATAAGGTTGTGCCATTTTTACAAGATCGCCCTTATCAGTTTGTTCAATTTCGACTCCACCGCGCCTTAAAACATCGCTCAAATAATCTTGTGGATAACCGAACCCGCTGTTTGGTCGTGAAGGAATTACAAAACCGAACAATTCGCTGTCTTTTCGCGGTCTGACAGCTTCTTTGCCGATGGCGTAAAATCTCGAAAGCCATTCTTCCCGATTTTCCGCCGCGTGTTTGAGCAGTGAAAAAGCCGCGCTCGTCATATAATTGGTGATGTCACGCAGATGCCATTCGCCGCCTTTCCAGACGGGTGAAAATGTCGGCGATTCGGTTTTCGCGTCGTAGCCCAAACCGCCGCGCAACTGGTCAAATTTGACCGTGATCGGCGAAGCGAGATTCGCGCTCGCCGTTTCCGACAAAATCCGCACGCCGCCGTGATAATGCGAATACGCCCGCGCCGGTGTCCAAGCGTCGTAAGTCGAATTGGTCGTAATGCCTTCAAAACCTTCGCTCCGTAAATCCTTCGCCATAAAATTGCCAAGCTGCGTGTAGGCTTCGACAAGCTGTTTCGGCACATTCGGTTCGACGGGTTCTTTATACGGCGGCAAAAACAGACGCGAACCGAACGCGCCTTGCTGATGAATATCGTGGACGATCTGCGGGTGAAAGACGTTGTGAATTTTATCAACCGTCAATTGCGTTTCGAATTGCGTAAAAGCATACCAATCGCGGTTGTCGTCGTGTCCGACATATTTGTTGTAAAGTTCCGGCGGCGACGTGCCTTCAAACTTTGTGCCGAGCGTTTTGTCATACCAATTTTTGACAATATCAACGCCGTCGGGATTTAAGGAAGGAACAAGAATGATAATCGTATTTTCCAAAATCTTCTTCGTTTCCGCGTCTTCGGCTTTCGCCAATTTTTCGGCAATCAGCATCGAAGACAGTTCCGAACCGACTTCAGTTGAATGAATTCCGCAGGTTATCAAAACAAAAGTTTTCCCTTGTTTGATTAAATTTTGTGCAATCTTGTCGTTCGATTTTATCAAGCGCGGATCGGCGAGTTTGTCGTTAATCTCAATATATTTTTTGAGATTTTTCAAATTCTCCGGCGCGGAAATCGTCGCATAAACAAACGGATTGCCAAGTGTTGTTTTGCCGATTTCCTGAAACTGCACACGATTTGATGCTTTGGCAAGCTGCTGAAAATAATCAACGGTTTGCGCCCAACTCGCCAATTTTTTATCGTCGCCGGGCGTAAAACCGAGAACATCGGCAGGCGCGGGAATTTTTGTCTGGGCAAAAACCGCAAAAGACAGAAAAAGAATGATCCCGCAAAGACGCAAAGGCGCAAAGTTTGTGATTTTGTTCATTTGGTTTAGGAAACTCCGTTAGAAAGTTTTTACAGTATAAATTATTTTTCGCCAAAATTGGAGCGCGGACGGCTCGTCCGCCTTCAAGCGCGAAAGCGCGAGAAGCAAACCTCCGCGTTCTAAATACGTCATTAAAGGAGAAGCTTTGCAACGCCTCGCTGCGCTGGCGTTGGCGGACGAGCCGTCCGCGCTCCGACTTATTGCATTTTTCTTTTGTGCGATGTAAATTAACGCAAGTCTTTCCCTTTTACATATCAAAAAATTCGGAGGTTTTAGTTTTCGTTTATGGCTAATAATCCTTTTCTGGCAGTTTTTCGCCCGTATATTCCCGACAGCGTGAAAAATATGCGCGAACTTTCGATTTTTCCGCTGATTGTCGGCACGATTTTGGGAATTATTTTCGGCGCGTCGTCGCTTTATCTCGTCTTAAAAGTCGGTTTGACGGTTTCGGCTTCGATTCCCGTCGCCGTCATTTCGATCACGCTGTTTCGGCTGCTTTCAAAATTCGGCTTCCGCGACGCGACGATTCTTGAAAACAATATCGTCCAAACCGCCGGAAGCGCGGGCGAATCAATCGCATTCGGTGTCGGCGTTACGATGCCCGCGATTTTGATTCTCGGTTTTGATCTGGAATTCTGGCGCGTAACTTTGGTTGCGGTTTTGGGCGGACTTCTCGGAATTCTGATGATGATTCCGCTGCGCCGCGCTCTTATTAAAGACCAGCACGGATTTCTAAAATACCCGGAAGGGACAGCCTGCGCCGAAGTTTTAAAAGCGGGCGCGAGTGCCGAATCACGCGAGATTGCCAAACAGCATTCCGAAGCCGTCATCAAAGACGATGACACGGCTTTGCAGGGCGGAAAAATTATCACCATCGGTTTTATTCTCGGCTTTATCTACAAATCTCTGATTGACGTTTTCAGCTTTTTCAAAGGCGAACCGGAAAAGGAATTCAGCGACGCAACATTAAAAGGCGGCTCGATTGCGCTCGAAAATAATCCGGTTCTGCTCGGTGTCGGCTACATCATCGGACCGTATATCGCGGCGATTATGTTTGCGGGCGGCGCATTATCTTATTTAGTAATTATTCCAATGATTCGCTATTTCGGCGACGCTTTGACCGTGCCGGTTGCGCCCGGATTAGTGTCCGATCCGCTGAAACTTATCGGACAAATGAGCATCGGCGAAATCCGCAGCGCGTATGTTTTATACATCGGCGCGGGCGCGGTTGTCGCGGGCGGTTTGATAAGTTTAGCGCGTTCGCTACCGACGATTTGGCACGGTTTGAAATCGGGTTTGGGCGATTTGCGCGGTTCTTCGTCAACAAATTTGAACGGCGAAACGCGCGTTGACCGCGATATTTCGATGAAATGGGTGATCGGCGGAATTCTTGCCTTAATTATTGTTATCACTATTATTCCGTCGTTAAAGATGAATCTGCTCGGCGCGATTTTGATTGTCGTTTTCGGCTTTTTATTCGTTACGGTTTCGTCGCGTTTAACGGGCGAAGTCGGCTCATCGTCAAATCCGATTTCGGGAATGACGGTGGCGACTTTGCTTTTTACTTCGTTGGTTTTTCTCGCCATCGGCTGGACTGCGCCGAATCCGTATTTCGTTACGGCTTTGAGCGTTGGCGGAATTGTCTGCATCGCCGCGTCAAACGGCGGCACGACTTCGCAGGATTTGAAAACCGGCTTTTTAGTCGGCGCGACTCCGCGTAAACAGCAGATTGCAATTTTAGTCGGCGCGTTGGCTTCGGCTTTGGTTTTGGGTCCGCTGCTCCTTTTTTTGAACGATTCCAACAAATATTATAAACCAATCGCGCCCGACGCATTTCCCGCCGCCTTTCAAGTTCGGGAAGATCAATTATCAAAAAACGGCGCGAATTTTACATCTGAACGAGTCGGCGGAAAATTCGCGGACGACCCGACAAATTACCGCGTTTGGCACAACACCGATCCGGCAAACGGCGTGGTCGGACAATATCTCATTAACTCGCAGGGCAAACCCGTCTATTTTGTTGACCCGACGATTAACGGCGTGATTAAAGAAGACGAAAACGGCAAAAAACTCGAACGCTACGACGCGCCGAAAGCGACTTTGATGAGCTACATCATCAAAGGAATTTTGAGTCAGCAATTGCCGTGGGGTTTAGTGTTAATCGGCGGAATGATTGCGATTGTGCTTGAACTTTCGGGCGTTCCGTCGCTTGCTTTTGCCGTCGGATTATATTTGCCGGTTTCCGCTTCATCGCCGATTTTCGTCGGCGGAATGGTGCGCTGGGCGGTTGATTTATATTTGAAACGCAAATTGGCGCGTGAAAATTTGACGGAAGAAGAAATCATCGCCGAAACCGACAAATCAAACGGCGTTCTGCTCGCGTCCGGTTACGTCGCGGGCGGTTCGGTGGCGGGAATTCTTGTGGCGATTTTCGCATTTTCTCCCGCGCTCAAAAATTTGCAGGAAAGTTTCGGCGAATGGGCGGCAAAAAGCAATCCGTTTTTCGACGGCGCGAACGCCGATTGGCTGGCGATTATTCCGTTCGGGATTTTGGCGATTTTTCTTTATTTCGTCGGGCGCGAAATAATTTTGACGGGCAAAAAATAAAAGAAAAAAGCGACGCTTGTGATATTATCGCCAAGCATCACAATTCTAAAAAAGGAAGTTTTTCAAATGAAAATTCGTCAACTATTTTTTCGATTGCCGCTTTTTTTGACAGCTTTTCTTCTCGTTCACCCCTTCGTTTCGGCGCAGACCGGAATCGGCGCGGGAACGGGAATATCACAAGATAATCTAAATGAAGACGATTTGACGGGTTCGGTTGTTCGCGGGCGTGTGTTTTATCAAAATACGGGCAAACCTCTGCGGCGCGGCTGGATCAGTTTGCGAAAAATCCGCGAATTAGTCGAACCGAAAAGCGACGACACGACCGCAAAAATCAGGACAGTCGGAAGTTACAGCAACGAAAAATACGTTTTAACGAATGATGAAGGCGACTTTGTGATGAAAAGCGTAAAAGCCGGAATTTATCTGCCGTTAATTCGAGTTCAAGGCGTTTTGAATCCGGGTTATGATGAGCGTGAATATTTAAATTTTCAGCAAATTACGATTGACGGCGCAAGCGAGATTCAAACGAACATTGCCGTTCAGCGCGGCGGTGCTATCAGCGGACGAGTTTTATATGCCGACGGCGATCCGGTGATCGGCGCGAGAATACAGATGTTGATTAAAAAGGATGAGAGATTTACATATTTTTCCGGCGACCAAAGCGCAACTAATTCGTTTGTTACCGATGATCGGGGCTTTTATCGTTTTACTGCGCTTCCGGCGAACGAATACGTCATATTTGCTGCTGAACCGTCAGTTCAGAACGGTTCGGGAAGTTCAACATAAGGCTATATTTCTAATGGAAATGATTCGATATTGAAAACTTTTTATCCGAACGCCGCCGAAGTGAAAAACGCGAAACCGCTCAACGTATTTCCCGGACAGGAACTATCGGACATAAATCTTGTCGTTCCCGACCGCCGTTTGTTTAAGATTTCCGGTTTGGCGGTAGCGAAAAGCAACAATGTTCCGTTGAAGGATATGCAAATTTCATTTCAGAAAATCGGCGAAGATATATCTGCCAATTATGGTTCTAACTCATCAAAACAGACGGAAACCGACGCGCAGGGAAATTGGACGCTGATAGATTTACCGGCGGGAAAATATCGCTTAACAGCTGCATTGAAAAACAGCAACGATTATGACGGCAATCAGCCGAAACCTGTTGCGAATCAGCCGAAATACGCGCCGGTTTCCAAAGAAATCGAGATTGGCAATGAAAATTTAACCGATGTTTTATTTGAAATTCCGACTCAGGCGACGATTTCCGGCACGGTAATGGTTGAAGACGACAAACCGCTTCCTGATTATGTTTCTCTCAGAGCTTTTGACGAGGAACAGAAAACTAATTCATCAGCGTTTTTGAGAAATCAAGCCAATAATAATCAGGCGCAGAAACCAAACAACAAATTTCGCATCGAGGGACTTTCCGCCGGTAAATATTTTATGACGGCTTCGTCCGGCGGCAAATATTTTGTTAAATCAATCACTTTAAAAAACAGCGACGTAAAAAATACGCCGATTGAGATAAAAGACGGAGAAAACATCGAAGGCGTGCAGATTGTTTTGAGCGCGGATTCCGGTATAGTCAAAGGCAGAATCAACAATTATAAAAATGAAAGGCGCACCTTTATCGTTTTAATTCCGAACGGAAAATCAATGATGCTGGCAATAAATTCAATCGGCGGACAAGGCATTCCGAAAGCGAACGGCGAATTTGAATTTGATGCCGCGCCGGGCGAATATTTCGCCGTCGTCGGGACTGAAGCGAACCGACCGAAATCCGAAAACGATTTTGCGGAATGGTTCACCAATATAACCAAAGAAGTGCCGAAAGTTACAGTCAAAGTGGGCGAAACAACCGGTATAGATTTGGATTATCCGAAATAGGAAATCGGATCAACTGCGTCGGCTTGAGCAAATCCACGAAGTCTTAAAGCACAGGAATCGCACGTTCCGCAAGCTAATTCTTCGCTTCGATAACACGACCACGAAAGATGCAAAGGTGCGTTTAACTCAATTCCCTTTTTGACGATTTCCGCTTTTGATAATTCGATAATCGGCGTTTTAATTACAACATTTGTGTCGGGTTTCGTGCCGACTTCGATGGTTTTTTCAAACGCCGCGTAAAATTCCGGTCGGCAATCGGGATAACCGCTCGAATCTTCCGCGACCGCGCCGATGTAGATTGAATTTGCGCCTAAAACTTCCGCCCAACTCGTCGCAATCGCCAGCATATTCGCGTTGCGAAACGGGACGTAACTCGTCGGAATTTCCTTCGATTCCAGATTCGCTTCCGAAACTTCGATATTTTTATCGGTCAAACTTGAACCGCCGATTTTCGCCAGATATTCAATCGAAACCTCAAGCCGCTTTTCGACATTATAAAAATCGGCGATGTCGTTAAACGCTTGGCGTTCGCGTTTTTCCGTCAATTGTCCGTAAGAAATATGCAGAAACGCGATTTCGTCGTTTTCCTGTTTGGCAATCGCCGCGGTAACGCACGAATCCATTCCGCCGGAAACGAGACAGATGGCGACGCGGGGACGCGGGGACGCGGGGACGCGGGGAAACGAGATTTCTTTTATCTGATTGTCCATTTTTCCGGTTGGTTAATCATAGTTACAAGTTGTCCGATAACCAAATCGTATTTTACATCCAATGTTTCAAAGGCTTCTTCTGAAATGAATTTGCATCGAAGCGAAAATTCCAACCAAACGCGGGTTTCTTCAGCTTCGCCTTCAGAGTCACTCAACTTGCTGACAAAATTTTCGGATAGCGTCTTTTTCGCCACGCCTCAGCTAAATTAGCGCAAACCGAACGAGAAGAACGGCGCATTTGGTCAACCATTGAGTATTTTTCTTCAGGGGGAAACTGCTTTGTCAGTTCAAATATTTCCATCGCCGCCTCAAAAGCATTTTGATACACTCTCAATTCCCTATAATTTCTGATGTTTGACATAGATCACCGCGTCGCCGCGTCTCCTATTCTCCGCGTCCTAACTTCAAACTCCGTGAACGTCCGCGCCCCAAATATATTTGTGAAGCTGTAAATTAAGCCGAACTTTCAAACCGCTTTGTGCGACAGTTTCGGCGATTTTCTGCAAATTTTCGATGCCGAAGATCGGCGAGATTAAAATCTCTTTCGCGCGATTTTCCAAATCATATTTTTGGATGATTTCTTTCGCAAATTTCCAATCGTCTAGATTTGCAATGACAAATTTTATTTCGTCTTTTTCGGCGTTTAATCTTCCCAGATTTGCCCAGTGATTGCGTTCCGATTCGCCGGACGCGGGACATTTGACATCTAAAATGATTTTCGCGCGGTCGTCAACTTTTTCAGTCGAGAAAAAACCGCCGGTTTCGATTAAAACTTCGTAATTTTTGTCGCAAAGTTCGGTGATAAAAGGATAAACATTTTTCTGCGCGAGCGGATCGCCGCCGGTTACTTCGACTAAATCGCAGCCGAAATCTTTTAGTTTGGCGAAAATATCTTCAAATGTGAACTTTTCGCCGCCCGTAAAAGTGTATTCGCTGTCGCACCAGACGCAGCGCATCGGGCAGCCGGTCAAGCGCACGAACGCGCACGGTCGTCCGGCGTGTGACGATTCGCCTTGAATTGACAGAAAAATTTCCGTGATTCGTAAATCCATTTTGTAAAACTTTGATTTTAATGTGAATCGAGAATAGAAACAAATTTACCAATAAAACTCTGTGAAAAACTCGGTGATCTCTGTGTTGGAATAACTTATTAACACAGAGATCACCGAGTTTTTCACAGAGAAGAAATTATTTTCTAACTTGATTCGTGTTTTTACGGAATAATTTCAAATTGCACGAACTGCGCGGCGATTTTGCTCTTTTCCTTTGCCTGCGCGTCGGTCGTGATGATTTGCAGAATGTAATCCCCAAATTCCATTTCCGTTCCGAGATTTATCGCGCCGGCGGAATTTATTATTTGCGGATTGGTTTGTCCCGTTAGACTTACCGGAACTTGTTTGCCTTCAAAAATCAGCTTGCCTTCGTGAAACATTCTGGTTTGCGTGTTTAGCTGCGGCGGTTGTTTGGCGTTGTAAATTTCAAAACCGTAACGCAGAATCGTGCCGCGTTTAAATCTTCTCAGTGAAGTGCTTAACAGCGCGTCGCTGCCGGATATATTTTGTTTGTCGGCAACCGCGTTCGGATTTGCTTCCCTGTTCCATTGTTCGAGCGTCAGATTGTCCATAACGATGCCCGAAAGCGTCAGCCGATTGTTTTTGACGTTCGGCACTTCGATAAACTGACTGGCTGAACCGACTTTTTCGTCGGCGTGATCGCGGATCGCAATCCGCATTTGATACGCGCCCGGTTTTTTGATCGGAAAAGTGAAATAATAAACGAAACCATCTTTTGTGATTTTTTGATAATTTTCGTCGTCCAGCGTCAGCGTGTATGTTTTGCTGAGTTGATCGAGCGGTATTCCGCCGGTTCCGTAACTGACCGCTAAAATGTCAAAAATCGTTTTTTTCTTACCGTTCGGCTCGTCCGTAAATTTCAAATCTTTGGCGTTAATGTAAACAAACGAACTGACATACGCGGCTTCTTTCGCGTCGCTTTTGAAAATCGTGTTCAAACTCAGATTGATGTCGCTGACCGCGAACGGCGAACTCAACGCCGTCAAAATTTGTTGTTGAGCGGTTAAGTTAGCCGGTTTTTTGATTTGGTCGTCGCTCACGCCGAAAAATCCGCTGCGATAGCGAACGTCGGTGTTTTTTCGGTTTACTTTGACCTGCAATTTGTTAAATCGCGCCGTTTTTGAATCGAAAGTTTCCGCTTCGGGTTCATAACCGATCAAATAATAACTCTGGTCGTCGAGAATTTTGCGAATGCCGCCGCTCAAATCATTGTTATTGAGAATCGGAAAACCGCCCGTTTGTTTCGCCAGATAAACAAGACCTTCCTGCGTATTGAAAAGTTTGTCGCGGCGGTCGGAAAGTCTGCCTTCAATCGCTTCCGGCGAAAGCGAATTGGTATTGTCTTCGGCGGTCAGCGAGAGCGTCTGCAAGCCGCGCGCGTCCATCGTGTAAACGACGACGGATGAACGGTTTGCGAGATCAACCAAACGGCGCAGAGATGCCAAAACCCGTGTCGAATCGTTAAAACCGTCCGTGCCTTTGGAAAAAAGCTGGAAACCGTCCGACAAAAGCATTATAGATTTGCGTCCCGGCAGTTCTTTCATCCCGCGAACGATATAATTGACCGCGCCGAGCGTTCCGGTGGCGAAAATGTCTTCCCTGAAATTTTGAAATCCTTCGATGCTGTTTTTTTCCGCTGCGAGTTGTTCGTCGCTGACATCCGCGCCGTTCGCTTTCGCCTGTTCGAGCGGTGTCGGCTCAATGGCGGCAAACGCGCCGATGCCGCCGGAACCGAGCGAATTCCAGCGAATTTTTTCGATGGCGGCGAGCAGCATTCGCTTATCGGAAGTGAACTGCTGCAACGCGCCGATGCCCGCGCCCGTTCGCACGATGGCGACCAAATCGCCGTCCTGCATCTGTTCTTCGACAAATTTCCGCAGCGCGAGCCGCACAAAATGAGTGCTTTCAAAAGACAAAGTTAAATCGTCAACGACCAGCGCGATTGTCCGGCGAACTTGTTCGGGTTTGAGATTTGTCGGCGGCAGCGGAACGGCGAGTTTGTCGTTTTTATCATTTTTGATAACCGCGCGATTTTGCGCCGAACCGGAATCAACGAAAGAAAAATTCGTAATATTCTGCTTCACGCCGTTTTCGTAAATTTCAAAATCTTCGGGCTTCAAATCCTTGACAACTTTGCCGCTTTTGTCCGTTACGGTAACGTCAACCTGAACGAGCGCGGTGGAAATTTTGACGACATCTTCACCGTTCGGCGGAGTCGGCGACGGCGTTGCGGTTTGAGATAAAGAGTTTAAGGCGCAAAAAACGATACAAATCAATGCGGGAATAATTTTTTTCATTATAAATCTCCAAAAATCCGAGTTTCTTTGGTATCATACAACTAACTCACCTGTTTTGGAAGAGTTTCGCTTTTCGTCAGGACAAATCACATTTATCTTTTCGCATCAAAAATCTGGAGTAATAATTTCTACAATGCCTTTTTATAAATATTCAATTTTAACGCTCGTTTTGCTGGTCGCCGGTTTTCTGCTTGTTCCCTTTTCGGCGAGTTGTTCGGCGATTACGCCGCAGCAGTCGGAAGAAAAAATGCTGGAAGTTTTGCGGCAGATGACCAAAGACGGAAAATTGCCGTCCGAAGATGTCGTGCTGAAAATCGAAGCGACGTTTCCCAATTCAAAAACCGGCGCATTGGCGAAACTTTTGCGGGCGCGAATTCATTTTGAAAACAAAGATTACGACGGCGCGGCGACGATTTTGAGTTCAAATATGTTCCGCGAAAAAACGACGGTCGGCGATTACGCTCTGTGGCTGCGCGGGAAATCTTTGCAGCAAGCCGGAAAACACATCGAAGCGATGATGGTTTTTGAAGACCTCATCAAAACTTTTCCGTCATCTCTGCGAACGCGCGAAGCCTATATTTTGTGGGCGAACAGCGCGATTCAAAACGGACAAACCAATAAAATTCCCGATTTTCTGCAAACTCCTGATAATAAACGCGATGCCGACGCGCTTCTTTTGACGGCGAAATCTTACGAAACGCAGGGCGACGAAACGCAGGCGGTCAAATTTTATCGCCAGACATATTTCTACGGCGCGGGAACGGATGCCGCTAAAGAAGCCGAAGCGAAATTAAAATTGCTGAATCAGCCGCTGGACGCGCTGACGGCGGAAGAATTAACGGTTCGCGCCGACAAACTTTACAACGCGAAAATTTACGCCGAAGCCGTCAAATCTTACACCGATTTGTTGACGAATTTTCAAAATACGAGTACGCCGCAAATCAATTTAAAGCGGTTGATCGCCTATTCAAATCTTCGCAAACCGTCCGACGCGCAGCTCGCGTTTAATTTGATTCCGATGTCGGCGGACGAAAAAGAACAGGCGTTTTACGAACTCGCCAACGCTTTCGCCAAAGCGCGGCAATGGTCGGACGCGAAACAAATAATCAGCGAAATGCGCGAAAAGTTTCCGAAAAGCGATTGGACACCGAAAGCGATGGTCGCCGTCGGAAAGGCGGCGGGCGACGCGCGAAACAGCGCGGACGAATCTTTTTTGCTGAGATCGGCGATTATAACTTATCCGAACGCGATTGACGTTGCCGGAGCGCAGTTTGAACTCGCGTGGGCGGAACACGAAAACAATAATTTTCCGGTTTCGTCGCAAATGCTGACCGAACATCTGGCGCGTTACGTTGACGAAGACAATACGAATCGCGGGAAAGCCGGTTATTGGGCGGCGCGTGATTCCGAACGCGCGGGAAAAATCAACGAAGCCTGCGCGCTTTACGACGCGACAAATTATCGCTACGGCGCGAATTGGTACGGTTATCTCGCGCTGGGACGTTTGACGACGATGCGCGGTCAGGGAAAATGCGCGGCAATTCCGCAATTTCCCGCCGGTTCGCTGATTCCGAAAGCCGTCGCCAATCTGAAAGTTATTACGGTCGCGCCGGAAACGGCGACATCAAAAGAACTCGAAAGAGCCGAAAACGCCGAAGAATTAAGCACCGTCGGACTTTTCGACTGGGCGATTGACGAACTCAAAGAAGCCAAGAAAACGTCCGACAACAGCCCGAAAATAAATCTCGCGCTGGCGAAGTATTATCGTTTGAAAGGCGATAACGTCAACGCGCTGTTATCTTTGGCGAAAAGTTACCCGGATTACGCGCAGATGTTTCCCGAAGAAATGGGACGCGAAGAATGGGACATTTTTTATCCGCTGACGAATTGGAAAGACATCAAATATTGGTCGAAACAGCGCGCTCTCGATCCGTTTCAAGTCGCCGGTTTTATTCGTCAGGAAACGATTTTCAACCCGACCGCGAAATCCGGCGCGAACGCTTACGGTTTAATGCAGCTTTTGATTCCGACCGCCCGCGCGATGGCGCGAAAATATAATTCGAGCGCGACCGACATTTCCGCCGCGTCGCTTTTCCAACCGGCGTTAAACATCGAACTCGGCACGGCGTATATCCGCGACCAATACGACAAATATCTCCGCACGGAATTCGTCGCCGTCGCCTACAACGCCGGTCCCGGTCGCGTCGCCCAGTGGCAAAAAACTTTGCCGCCGGAAATGGACGAATTCGTCGAAAAAATCCCGTTCAGAGAAACAAGAGGCTACGTGCAGGGCATCATCAGAAACTCCGCGCAATACCGCCGTTTATACGACGACAACGGAAATTTCAAAGCCAACGTCGGCGCAAGACCTCTGCGCGGCGAAATTGATTCGAGATCGCCCGAACAGTTTGCGAAAGAATTTCCCGAAGTTGTGTTGGATAAAAATGCGGAGTGAAATTTAAATATTAGCTTGGCACTCACTTATAGAGTAAATTTATTATAAAATTGGCAAAGATATAGCTGATTACTATAATTTCACAGAATGATTACTGAGTTTAAAGAATTAATTGGAAAACAGGTGAATAGATTTATTTTGGTAATATTTCCTCCATATGCAGAAGAAAATTTCGATCAAATTGATATGTCTGCTGGATTTATCTTTAAGGAAGATGCTGAGAAAATATGCGTCATATCAACAGATAAAAACTATTTAGAGAGACCGTCTATAAATTACCAGAATGCACCTAAAGACTGGTTTGAATGGACTATATTTTATTCTCGGATGAAAGAATGGATGAATGCAGAAAACGATTGGCTCATTGATTATGAATACTACGAGGCAACAGAAATTACTGAGTTTAGAAACATTGTCAATAATTCAATTTTAGATGTTCAACTTGCATTTGCAGGAGAAGATAATACTCCATTCGGAGTAAAAATTGTATTTGCCAATGATTTTTTGTTGTCTACTCCTTTAATAGATGGGAATACTATTGAAACACAAGTATTTAACAAAAAAAATAACATTGAAGTGTTTCATAAAATCGGAGATGTTAAATTTCAAAGCGTGACAAAATTGTAAATTTTGATAGATCAATTGAAAAATTAAGGGAAATGATTGCTTTTATGTTTTATAAAATCCGGTAAACGCCGACCGATAATCTTTCTGCAAAACCTTCGTCAACCAGTGCGCGATTTGCCAAACCCGCTTCTTTGCGCGAGATTCCCAACGCCTTTGCCAGTTCGCCGCGCATTGTCGTCTCGCCCATTTGCAGAAAAGCGCGGGCGATTTCGATTAAGGCTTTTTCGCGTGGGATTTTTTTTGACATTTCTTTCGGAAAACGCGCTTCGGCGAGCGTCCAGATGTATGTAAACTTCGGCTGATAAAGAACTTCCTGCGGGACGACTTTCATCGCGCGCTGCAATTCGTCTAAGGCTCTGGTCAGTTTTTGGCGATTTTCGATCTTGGCTTCGGCGCGTAAATCAGCCGTTCCCATTTCCCATTCTTTTCGCAAAACTTTCAAAATTTTGTTCGCGTCTGCCGATAAAACATCTTTTTCACGATTTTTCGGTATGCCCCAAACCGCGTTGAAATACGGGACGAGATGCGGCGCGACGAACATCGCGCGGGCTTTGCAGAGTTTGCCGTAATAAACCCGTTCGCGGCGCATCACTTCGTCTTTGAGCGTCCACGCCAAACTCATTTCGTAATCTTTCTGCACGTTGCGCGGCGAATGCGCGTCGCGTCTGCCGCAGACGGCGATGTAAACCGACGGCAAATTCGTCCGCGCGTCGGTCAGGGCGAGACAAAATCCTAAATCTTCGACCAACGCTTCGACTTCCGGCGCGGTTTCGATCTTTAAAATCTCTTCGCGCCGCCATTTGCGGTCGCGGAATTGTTCGGTTTCCTCGCTTAATTCGATTATTTTGCTCATAGTCGGAGCGCGGACGGCTCGTCCGCCAACGAGCGAAGCAATGTTGAACGCCTTGATCTTTTAGAACGACAATTGAATGCGAAGTTTTTTCTCGCGCTTTCGCGCTCGAAGCGGACGAGCCGTCCGCGCTCCGACTTTTTTCCGTTAAACTTTTTCCACATTCGGCGCATCTATCAATTAAGTTTATAAAGCAAAAGGAAAAAGACAAAATGTATAAAACGAGAATAACTATATTTGCATTAATAATTTTATGTTTTTCGGCAATCGGCAGTTTCGCACAGGAATCGCCGATTGTTAAAACGGATTTGAGCCAGCCGGAAATTGACCGGATTGTTAAGAATTTTACTAAGAAAGAAAGCGAGTTTCGTGAAGCACTCGCAAATTATATTTTTGACCGCAACGCGACCATTCAAACCATCGGAATGGGCGGACAAGTTACCGGAACATATCATCGTGATTCTTCTCTGACATTTAACGATCAGGGCAAACGGCTTGAAAAAATTACTTATTTTCCCGTTCCGACGATTACGGAAATTCAGGTAACGCCCGAAGATATAGAAGATTTGGGCGGCATCAATCCGTTTGCATTAGACGCGTCGGCGGTGAACCTTTACAGCTTTACATTTGTCGGAAAACAGAAAATTGACGAACTCAATTTATATGTTTTTGATGTCGCGCCGAAGGTAATGCCTGATCCGAAATCAAAAGTGAGAGTTTTTACCGGCAGAATTTGGATTGATGACCAAGATTTACAGATTGTTAAATCCAAAGGTAAAGCCGGACCTGAAGATAAAAAAAGCAAGTTTCCGACGGTTGAAACGTGGCGGGAAAACATTGACGGAAAATACTGGTTTCCGGCTTATTCGTCGTCCGATGACGAACTTGTTTTCGATAATGGTCAGGCGGTCAAATTAAAAATGCGCGTTCGCTACGATAATTACAGACAAGGCAGAAGCGACGTGAGAATTATTGAAGATTCGGTAGAAAACGCGCCGCCGCCGACTCCCAGCCCGACACCGAAAAAACCTTAAAAGATCAATGCGCGGCAGGTTTTGCGGACAAAATTAATTGTGAAGCATCAAACGGCTTTGACGATAAAAAGCGTTCCGTCGTCATTCAAAAATTTTTGTCCCGTAAAATCTGCCACGCCCTGACGAATAAAATCTATCAATTCTTTGGCGGGCAGATTTATTCCCTCCAAAACCCGCTTGGCAAAACGGTCGTTGCCGTATTCTTCGCCGTTCTCGTTAGAACTTTCGGTTATGCCGTCCGTGTAAAGCACCATCGTCTGATTACTGTCAAACCTGATAAAATGCTGGTGATAACGCGAATCAAAAAACATTCCGAGCGGCAAATCACCGTATTCCACAAAACGATATTCGCCGTTCGGTTTCATCAGCAAAGGCGGATTATGTCCGGCGTTTGAAAAGACGAAAGTGCGGTTGGTCGCGTCCAGAATTCCATAAATTGCCGTAATAAACTGGTTGTCGTCCACCGAATCCCAAAGCAGATTGCCGACTTTGGAAAGCGCGATATGAGGCGCGTAACCGATCTGCGCGCCCGAACGCAGAGAAGCGCGCAGAAAAGACATCAAAAGCGCGGCGGGAATTCCTTTGCCGACGGCATCGGCGACGACGATGCCGATTTGGTCGTCGAACATTTTCACCCAATCGTAATAGTCGCCCGAAACTTCTTCGGTCGGAAAAATATACGCGCTGATGTCGAATCCCGGAAATTGCGGGTCGGATTCGGGCAGAAGTTCGAGCTGGACTTGACGGGCGATTTCCAATTGCGCCTGAAGGCGTTTTTTTTCCACGAGTTGGTCGTGAAGTTCAACCTTTTCAATAATTATCGCCACCTGCGAAGCGAGTAACTGCAGGATTGACAAATCATCTTCGGTGTAGGAATTCAGTTCGTCGCTTTCGAGGTCGAAAACTCCGATCACTTTGTCGTTGGCGATAATCGGCGCGACCATTTCCGATTTGGTGAGCTGTCTGGCGGGAAAATATCTCGCGTCCCGGCTGACATCAGCCGAAATCAAAGGTTTGCCGGTTTGCGCGACGTAGCCGATAAAACCTTCGCCGAGTTTCAGACGGGGTTCTGCGAGTTCAAAACTTATTCGATAACCGCGAATTACTTTCGATTTGAACGAATAGTGTATTTCACCGTTTTCAATCGCCGATTCAATCAAATAAATTCCCGCCGCGTCATACGGAATCAGCGAATCGAGCGTATCCATCACAAGTTTTAACACTTCTTCGGAGTCGAGCGAACGGCTGATCGTTTTTGTAATATCGAGCAGCAGACGCAGTTTATCAACCACCGAAAGATGCAAATTCGGCGTAGATGTTTTTTGTATTTCCTGGATTTGTTCAGCCATACTGTTTAGCGGTGAACCGTGAACGGTGAGTGGTTGGTAAAAGAAAAAATTCACCGTTCACAGTTTACCGCTCATCATATTGATTTTATATTCTTCCCAGAGTTTGGAAATTTTCATTCGATATTCGACCAAATCGCGGCTGACGTTAAAATGCCGCGCGATCTCTCTTGAAGTTTTACCCGCATTTATCATTCGACGCAAGCCGGAATACGGAACGAGAGCCGCCGCGCCGACCGAATACGCCGCTTCTTCGTCGTTTTCGCGGTAATCACGCGCAATCGGTTTGCCGTGTTTATTGACATTTTCAACCGCCAGACGACTCGGTTTATGTCCGAGAAAAACGTGGCAGATTTCTTCCATCAACGTCGCGTTTTGACGATTTTTGCCGTGTGTCGGATTTAGGATGATGAGTTTTCTGCCGTCGCGCAGCGTTTGCGAACTCGCGCCGCCCGACCATTTATCGCTGCCTGTGCCGAGCAGATGATCTTTGGTTTCCGCCGTCAAAAACGGTTCGATTTGCTCGAAGGAAGCGACCAGAAGTTTGGCATACTGCGCTAACTCAAAAGGATTCAGACGTTCATCGTCACGGCGCAGACCGGCGAATTCGCGCAAACCGATGGCGCGTATTTCATATTCTCTGCCTTTTCTCGTCGGCGGTAAATTTTCCGTATTCACAATGTTGTTTTTTCGTGGAAAAAGACTCGCGCGTTCAAATATAATATCGGGTTTTACCCGCCTTTAAAAACTTGAAAAACGATGTCAATGAAGTTATATTAAATCGTAGTGTCGGCAATTTGACAAGAGCTTTTTTCCATCACTTATATCAGCGACTTGTCTAAAAAATTTTCTCTACAAAAATCTTTGACGTTAAAATCAGAATCTTTTATTGACGCTTTCAAATTTCAAAATGAAACAGGTTGATTTATTGGAATTTTTCCGCTCCTTCGACACCTTCGAGTGCGGAATGCGTGTAGTCGTTTTCAGATTTTTTTATCACGCTGAAACTTCCGTCGGTTTCCAGGACAACCGCTTCGACTTTTTCCATAAAACCAATGCTTGAGGCTCTGACTGCCGCTAAAATTTCCGATTTCGCCACGCGCTGTTTTTTCATTTTGTCGAAAAGAAATTTATCTTTATTATACAAAAGAGCAGGTTTTGCCTTAATCAAATTCTCAACCCAACTTGTCCGAACGGAAAGCCAGGTGATGATGAACTGAAAACCAATCAGCAAAGCCGAAGCCAACACTCCTTCAACAAGCACGACATCCTTCGATAAAATGACCGATGCCAGAATAGAACCGAGCGCGATGGTCACGACAAAATCAAAAGCGTTCCATTTGGAAAGCGTGCGTTTGCCGGAAACTCTCAGCAAAATTATCAAAATCGAATAAGCTAACAGAGAAGTTGCAAAAACCTGTAAAACTCCATACCAATTGCCGAAAATCATAAATTTTTCCCTTTAACCGTTCAATTATTTTTCGCCTTTTTCATCTGTTCTTTATTTTTCCCCGTTCCGAAGCATCACATTTGTTCAACAAAAAATGCGAATTTAGCCGGCTTTTTGACTTTCCGAAGCGTTTCTCAAGTTGCAGCAATTAGTCTATGCTATTCGTAACATCTTTGAAAGGATCGGTTGAATTCACTTTGAATCGGCAATCTCGAATTTTTACCGCCGCCTTTCGGGAAAGTAAAGAGTATTTTTAAAACTAACGTATTCATAAACTTTCTAACGTCGCAAAGCGTCAAACATCTGTAACATTTCCCGAATAACAAGGAGTCAAAATAAAAAATGATAAAAGTTTCGCGCAAAGTCGGTATTAAATTATTGGCGGTCGCCGCCGCCGCCGTTTTAGCGGTTTTTTGTTTTCAAAATATTTTCGGTAAATATGAAAAAGTAAGCGCGTCGGCTTCCGGTCCGACTCCTTCACACACGGATGCGCCGGGTGAAACCAATTGTACCGTGTGTCACAGAGGTCCGCCGGTCAACAGCGGCACGGGCGGTGCTTTGATTTCGGGTGTTCCGGCTAATTATCTGCCGAATCAACAAGTAATGCTGACGACAACCGTTAGTCAAGCCGGCGCGGTCGTTTTCGGATTTCAGCTTACGGCAGTTGACTCGCAGGGCAAACAGGTCGGAACATTTATGCTTCCGACGCAATCGCCGCAGCAACTGCAAATTGTTGACGGTTTTCCAAGCAACACTCCGCGAAAGTACGTCGAGCATACGATTAACGGCATTGTTCCGACCGTCTTCGATACGAAATCTTGGATTTTCACCTGGAAAGCTCCGGCGCAGCGAGTCGGCAAAATCAGCTTTTACATGGCTGGAAACGCCGCCAACAGCGACGGCGGAACTTCGGGCGATTTTATTTACACGACATCCAAAAGCACTCTGTCGGGAACGGCGACTTCAAATTTCGACGGCGACGGCAAAAGTGATATTGCCGTTTTTCGCCCGTCAAACGGCACTTGGTACAGTCTCAACAGCACCAACGGAATTCTAAAAGGCGCGCAGTTCGGCGCGCGCGGCGACAAAATCGCGGCGGGCGATTACGACGGCGACGGCGTTACCGATTATGCCGTCTTTCGACCTTCAAACGGAACCTGGTATCTCCAAAGAAGCACCGCCGGATTTTCCGCCTTTCAATTCGGTTCAAACGAAGATATTCCGGCAGTCGGCGATTACGACGGTGATTTGAAATCGGATATTGCGGTTTTTCGCCCGTCAAACGGCACTTGGTATTACATTCGCAGTTCGGACGGAGGCTTTGCCGCCAACCAGTTCGGCATCAGCACGGATAAAATCGCGCAGGGCGATTATGACGGCGACGGCAAAACCGACCTTGCCGTTTATCGTCCGGCGGACGGCGCGTGGTATATCCAGAAGAGCCGCGACGGTTTTGCCGCCGTTCAGTTCGGCGCGGCGGAAGATAAACCCGTTCCGGCAGATTACGACGGCGACGGCAAAACCGATATTGCCGTTTTTCGCCCGTCAACCGGAACCTGGTACCTGCAAAAAAGCCGCGACGGTTTCACCGGCGTTCAATTTGGTGCTTCGACCGATAAACCCGTTCCCGCCGATTATGACGGCGACGGCAAAACCGACATCGGCGTTTTTCGTCCGTCAACCGGCGCGTGGTATCTGTTGCGAAGTTCCGATAATTCTTTCTACGCCATCGGCTTCGGCGCAAGCGACGACACTCCGGTTTCTTAAAGGGTAAAGGATGAAGGCGAAGGGCGAAAGTAAAATATAAATTCAGCTCTTTCTTACACTTTATCCTTCCGCCTTTTTCCTTTACCCTTTAGATTATCCGTCGCCTTTGCCCGGTGTGGGTGTCGGCGTGGGTGTCGGCGTTTTTGCCGGTGTCGGTGTTTGCACGGGTGTCGGGGTCGGTTTCGGAGTCGCCGTTCCCGTCGGTGTCGGCGTTGGGGTCGCCGGCGGGGTCGGCACGGGTGTCGGGGTCGGCACGGGTGTCGGGGTCGGGGTCGGGGTAATTTTCGGAGTCGGACCGGGATTGGGAAGTTTTGAGTTTCCCTGTGAATCCGTCGGAACGGGAGCTTCCAAAAATTGAATGTTGCGAACTCCGATTTGCGTAATGCCTTCGAGTTGATGTTTTACTCCGTCTTGCAGCGGATATGCTGTTTCGATTGACATTCTCGGCTCGATCATCCTCACCAGACTTGATTCATCAAATTGAATTTGTGACTTCGGCTGATCCAGAATCGTCCCTGATGCTGCCGGTTTTAGAATATAGTAAAATTGCAGGGTAACAAGATGTTCGGCAATTACGCTGTCAATAAAACCTGACTTTTGAACGCCGAAAACGCGGCGCACCAATTTTCCGTCCACATCTACAAAATAATGAATAACATTAACTCGTCTGAGCAGAGACGGACTTGATCCTTTATTCGTCCCGACTCCGAGCGGTCCGGTTGTTCCAAAACGGTTTAGTCCGAGCGAATCGCCTTCTCCCCAAAAAATTTGATTGGCGGCGGTGTCAACGGCTGTTACCGTGCCGAATGTGCCGGTTCCGTTGCTGGTCATATAATAAACTTCGCCAATAGTAAAATCAGCAATGCGGGCGGCGGGAATGTTGATCTGACCCGTATTGAGATTCGTTGCTCCGGCGGGAATGTCAATCGGAGAGAAATTCGTATCAACCGACATCATTGTAATTCTATCGGTCGTCGCGTGAACGGTTGTCGCCGGATTTGCGTCTTTGACAACGATGCCGGCTGGCAAGTTATCGTCGGAGATAATTGAACCGACGCTGACGTAACCCGAATTTGACGGGTCAATTACCGCCGCAGTTCGCACGGTCAAATAATCCGTTACAAACTTTGTCGGCAGCCAAATGTTGGCAATCCCTTTGAAGCCGTCGCCCGCCGTCAAAATATCGCGCGTTAAGTATTCTTGAGAATTACGTAATCCCTGCGTGGCGGTGGTCATCTCAAAGTTGGTGTTGGCAGTGATAATCGCGCCGCGCATCAGCGAAAATGTCGCCGCCATCACGATGAGCATCACAACCATTACGACGAGCAGCTCGACGAGCGAAAATCCGGCTTGATTGTTTTTCTTTATTTTCATACTACTGGAGCGCGGACGGCTCGTCCGCATCAAGCGCGAAAGCGCGAGAAAAGCCTTCGCATTCAAAGTTGCACCGTTTTAGCAGGACACAACGCCTCGCTTCGCGGCGTTGGCGGACGAGCCGTCCGCGCTCCGGTTCAGTGCAGACTTTGACGAAATCCGGTCGCTTGAACGTATTGGAAAAAAGGCGTTCCCGGCGGCAATTTGTTAGGGTCGAGGAAGGTTTGGTCGAAACTCCAATTTCGGCGCGGCGGCATATAAATTACCGATGTGTCGTTTTCCCACTGCGAAATTGCCTGAGTCGAATGAAAAAGCGGAATAAACGAACCCGTGTAATTCCACGTTTTTTCATTTCCGTTCATATTCCATAATTCCAAAAAGCGCGGATAATTGATAATTCCGCCGCTTCGCCGCAGCCCGCCGGCGGTTCTTCCCGGCGAAGCGGTCATACTTGAAATTGTCGTTCCGGCGATGATTCCGGCTCTGACCGAAGTGCTTTCCGAAGTCAATGACAGATTTTCATCCGCCATCCGGTAGGCTTCACCGGTTTGATTATCCGCATCGCCGCTTCCTTCCGGGAACATCGCGCTCAAACCGTCGAACCACGTTTTTGAAAGCGGAAAAATCGCATCGCAAACAATTGAAGCGGGAACTTGCGCTCCCATATAGCCGCCGTCATTCAAGGTTGACGTGCCGCTTAACAATGATGAAATGCCGGTCGTATTGTAATTGCCCCAGATATAAACCATATTCTCCGAAGCAATCGTGATTCCTTTAGTCGGAGATAACTTCTTCGCCGCGCCGCTGATGCTTAATCTCGCGCCGTCGAAAAGACGCACCGAACGGCGGAAAAACGGCGTGCCATAACTCATCACACTCATTCCGATAGTCAATCGGTTGCTGCTGTTGATCGGAAATGAAGCACCGATGTCGGGAAGTTCGGCGGTATCGTGCTGCAAAGTTCCTTTTTTGCTCACTCCGCCTTTGGTCGAATCCCAGCCGAAATCAATGACATCTTCGCCTTCATCTAAAACGCCGTTCGGACCGTAAATGTCTTCGTTGTCAACCGTTCCGTTGGTGCTGGTGTAAACCGATCCGTCGCTCAGATATTCGGATTTACGCCCGTCGCCGCGGCGGTCTGAAACATAGACGACATAACCTTCATCGCCTTTGACGTTCGTGCTGACGGCGTTCGTTCCAGCCAGCAAATTATTGTCATAAACGCCGTCGAGCCACCGCGCCAGATTTCGCATATTCAATTCGACGACGCTCGTTACGCCGCGCTCGTAATACACGCTGTTTTTGGACAGCGTGTTTCTCGTCCAGCCTTCGCGGACGTTGTAAACATTGATCGGAACAATTTTGTTGTAGCTGCCGCCCGGATCGGCTTCGCGGGCGAGATTTCCGCCGTCGTCGTCAACCGAATCAGGATTTCCGCTGATAAAATTCCGGTTTGCGTCTAAAAACGGTCCCGGATTCGCTGTGATTTCTCCGTCGGCGATGATCTGCGGGCTGGCATTGGTCAAGCTGACTAAATCGAAATCTTTTCCGCCTCGGTCGCGGCTTCCCTGTACCGCTGCCGCCCACAGCGGACGCTGCAAATAAACGATGCCGTTCGGTTCGCCTTCCGTTACGCCCATACTCAAAACTTCCTGCGTAACGTCAACCGTCGAACCGTCCGGTCTGGTAACTTCAATCAGAATTCTTCCCGTAATGCCCGCCCCGCGCGGCGAATAAAATGTTCCGACGGCTTTTCCCGAAGTCTGCGTTCCGCGCGCGACTCCGGCATTTGCCGCCACCGAACCGTCAGGATTTTTTTGTTTGACAACCGCGCCGCTGATCGTTCCGGTATCGGAAATTACGCGCAAAACATTTCCGCCGCCCAACACCGACGGCACGAAACTTTCCAACTGAACACCTTTGCCCGCCGGAATTCCGGCGACGTTAAGCGGCGCGCTGCCGGCATTGTTGGTGTCGAGCAAAATTCTGATTTGTGATTTATTTTGATAGCGCGAGGTCGAAAGAATTTCCGTGTCCGAAGGCAGCGAACGCTTGATAATTTCCGCCGGTGAATTGCCAGCCAGTTCGAGAGGTGTTTTTAACTCGCTCGCGCCGGTCGTGTTTGTCAAAACCTGACCGCCAAAGCGGTCTTTTTTTCCCGAAGACGGAGTTTTTACCGATTCGGTTTCCCAAGTCGGATTTGGTTTGCCGTTCGGACTGCCCGGAAAATATCCGCGCTGACCATTGACCGCGCCGGCGAAATTCGGTCCGCCGACAGTTCCGCCGCCCGCCTGTACGCTTCCCTTTGTGCTTTGGTAAAGCGTTCCGTTGACTCCGAAAAAAACCTGATCGGCTCCGGCTGCCGTATTCGGTTCTCCGCCGCGATTTGCATCGCGCACCAATTCGCCAGCCATTGACACCCGATTTAAAAATCTGATGTTTCTCAGCGCGTAGATATTCCCGTTGCTGTGGACTCTGCCGTTAAAAGTCATCAGCGGTCCGGGTGAAAATTCCAAATCTTCGCTGCTGAAAATACCGAATTGAAACAGCGGCACGAGATAATTGTTAAATTCGCGTTCGAGTTTGACCTGAGTTCCGGTGTTCGTCATCGTCGCCGTCGAAGTCATCTTGTAAGGAATAATCGAGGCGTAAAGACCGGCGTAAGGTCCTTCGGGAATATTGACACGCGGATAGACGGTGTTCGGCAAACCTTGAATTCCGCGCAATTGACCTAATCTGTCGGAATCTTCCGCCAATGTTTGAGCGAAATCGAAACCTTCAGTTTGCAGCGGCGCGGGGTAATCTCCGGCAATAGTATTTAAATCGTCTTTGGTCGGATACAATTTTTTTCGGAACAGATTGCTGAAATCATTGGTCATTTTTTCCATCGCGGAACTCGTCGCGTAAAAAGTCTGCGTCCGCCGCAAATCGCTTCCGGCGATTCGCGCTTCGGTTGAAGAAAAAGCCAACGCCGTTAAAGCGACGACCGACAAAATTGCGACCGTGATGACGGCGATGGCGAGAGCCGCGCCGCGTTCATTTTCCTTTCTGTTCTCAAATTTCTTGACCGACATAATCTATCTCCAGACTAAAAAATTATCTTGTAACGCGAGCTTCGTTATTGAGATAACTGACTCCGGTTATTTCCCCGACTTTGCCGCCGGTTGAATAATATTTCACTCTAACTTCAACTTTTTTCAGCGACTCGCTCAAATTAGTCACGGTAATCTGGCGCGTATAACCGCCTCTGATCAAAGATTGATCGGTAACGTCGTCCGGCGTGCCGTATTTGCCGTCCGCTCCGGGAGCAGTCGAAATATCATCGTCCGTTCCGCTCACGCCGTCGGGACCGGGACTGAGTGAAACCGGCTTGAAACCGACGCTAAAACCGCCAAATTGATTTGCCGAGTCAAGGTTATCCACGCTTCCGACATTAGCGACTTGCTTAAAATCGAGACGGCGGGCGTTTCTCAGTGTTTCCACTTCTTCAATCGTAGCGACAATCACCGATTTGGCACTCGTTACGTTGCGGCTGATCGTTCCGAACTCCAGCGCGTAGGTAATCGCGGCGGCAGTTCCGATCAAACCGATGGTTAAAATCAAAATGGCGACTACCGCTTCAACCATCGTGAATCCGTCTTCGTTTTTGCGGCTGGATTTTTTGTGGATTTTATTCGACATACTCTTTTATACTTTTGCTGTATCGCCAGATTTTCACTCGCCCGCCCGCGCCTAAAACCGAAATCGCAAACGCCGTATCACCGGCATATTTTTTATGAAAAAAGAACAGCGCGTTGTTGACCGGATTATTGGCGGCATCAATCACCGAACCGTCGGACTGAAACGTAATATCAACGACGTTTCCGGTGAGCGGTGTCATATTTGAACTGTCGGCGAGCGCGGAACTCGGCGCGCCGCCCGGACGACCGTAAGCCACATCGGATTCGTCTAATCCCGAATCCGTTAATACTACTTTTCTATTTTTCGAGTCGCCCAAAGTTCCAAAACTGCCGCCGTAAATAATCACGTTCTTTTTCTGCTGATCGTAGCGAAAAGTTATCGGCGTTCTCTGCGACATCGCTTCCTGCCGCGCGTCGGTCAGCGATGAAGCAACCTGTCGCTGCAAGCCGGCAAACCTGAATAAACGGCGCGACGAAATAACTTGAGGCAGCGCAAGCACAACCAATATCGAGAGAACCAGCAAAACAATGATAAGTTCAGGAAGGCTGAAACCTTTTTCGTTTTTTTTGATTTTTATTCTGTATTTCATTTTTATTTATCTCTTTTCCCGAATCTTTTATTTTCAAAACTTGCTAAAAACGGATGAGAAAATTCTCTACTACACGAAATAGTGAATAACATTGTTGTTTCAGAAAAAACATTCTTTTAATTTTATGTATTAAGAAATTACCATTAGCGAAGAAAAAGAGCAGGATAGGATTAAAAAAACCCGCCGGAGTAATCAAATGACCGGCGGGAAACAAAGGAAGGAAACATCAGGTGCGGCTTTTGAAACGACCAATTCAATTTTTTTGAGAAATTCCGACGCACCCGACTGGAGCGCAATCCGTCTCGGTTGCAATGCCGCTGAAAACGGCAAACGGCGTTTGTTTATATGCGAGATACAAGCTATCGAAACATTTTTTCGCGCTCCGCGCTCATTGCAGCCGGGACGGATTGCGCTCCAGTCGTTAACTAATTTTTAATCGGCGTGCCGGGTGGAACCTCCGTCGGGACAGCCGGAACGACCGGAAGAAGCGGATTACGTTCAGCCGGTAAAGCATTGGTCGGAACGCCCGAATTTGAAGCCGGATTGCCGAGCGGAACAGGCTGGATGATCGTCGTTGTGCGCGTTTCGCTGCTAATCTTGCCGGAAGTTATGTTTCCCTGAAAATCAGGACGGAAAATGCGCGGCGTGATAAAGAACAAAAGTTCGTTGGTGTTGCGCGAAATGCTTTTTCGCTTGAACAGATTACCCAAAAACGGAATGTCGGCAAGTCCGGGCGTACGATCCTGAGTTTCCCGCTCATCATCGTACAATGCTCCGCCGACGACGGTTGTTCCGCCATCCGGCACCATTACTTGTGTTTGCATCCTCTGTGTGCTGATCGGCGGCGGTGCGCCGCCGGCTGAAGGCGCGGCTACATTGTTTTCAGCCACAATATTTAAGATAACCGTTCCGACATCGGTAATCTGCGGCGTAACCGCCAACCTCAACGGCACGGAAACATATTCGGTAGTCGCTACGATAGCACCACCGGCAAGACCGCCGGGTTGAATAGTCGTAACCGGAATTTGCGAACCGCTTTCGATTTGTGCCGGACGATTGTTTAACGTGGTAACGCGCGGCGTAGCAATTGTTTTTGCCTGACCGCGCTGTTCACCTGCGGTAATTAAGGCATTTATACGAGCCGTGCCGATAACGCCGGTCGTTAAACCGATAACCGTGTTAGCCGCTGCGCCTAATGTTCCGCTTGGTTCGGGAAATACCAAGCCTGCTCCGGGCGGTCGAGACCCGGCGGCACCGCCGCCGTAGCCGCTTGCGTCATTATTTCCCGGCAGAGTTGAAAAAAGACCTCCCACACCATTTCCGGTGCCGATAGCGACAGCCGATAGCTGGAAACCGAGATCGCGGCTGAAACTTTTGTTGGCGACGACAATGCGGGCTTCAATTTCCACCTGCGGTTCGGGTTGGTCGAGCAATGTTACGAGTTGGCGCACCGCATCAATATTTTCACGAACATCGGTGATAATCAAAGTATTGCTTCGTCCGTCAACTTCGACCGCGCCGCGTCTTGATAGACGGCGTTTGATAATCCCCAAAATACCTTGATCCGAACCGCCGCCGCCGCTTCCGGCACTCGCGCCGCCGCTCGTAACTCCGCCCGTAAATTGTCCCGCGCCGCCTGAATCGCCGGTTAATGTGCCGGTCGCCCGCGCATAATTCAAGCGGACAAATTCGGTGTAAAGCGGCGAAGTATCGAGTTGGCTTTCTCTGATTCTCTGAGAAACGGCTGATTCGTCGGCGAGAATTTTTTGTTCGGCGACGCGCAGAATCGGACCGTTGACCTGAACGCCCAAATCCTGCGAACGCAGAATCGCGTCGAGCGCGACGTTCCACGGCACATCGCTGACGTTGACCGTGACCGGAATCGCTTTGACCGATTTATCAATGACGAAATTGATGCCGTATTGTTCGGTAATATAGCTCAAAATTTCGCGGATGTCCGCGTTGACGACGTTCAGGTTGATCACTTCGCCGCGAAAACCCGGATCGCCGTACAATCTGCCCTGTTCCTGCGGCGCGACTCTCTGCTGCGCCGCCGCGCTCAAGGTTAAAAGACTGATAATCATTAGCGAAACCACGACCTTTTTGACGCAGACGCTCATTATTTCAAGAGAATTCATGTTTCCTCCGTTGCAAATTTCTTCCTTCTTTTTCTGGAAAAGAGATGTTTTTATTAGAATTGGTCTGATTTGGAGCGCGGACGGCTCGTCCGCCAACAAGCGAAGCGATGTTGAAACGCCCGCCGTCAATGACGTATTTAGAATGCGGAGGCTTGGCTTCTTGCGCTCCGCGCTCGAAGGCGGACGAGCCGTCCGCGCTCCGTTTGGTTAGTTATCTTTATTTTCTGCAACTTTAACCGACTTTTTGTCGTCGGTTTTTTTCTTAGCCGCGATTTTCTTTTTACCCTTTTTGTCGGTTTTTTCCTTTGCCGCGTCTTTCGGAGTTTCGACCGGTTGACGGTTCATTTCATCGAGCGGTGAAATAATAATCGAAGGCGTAATCGTCTGCACATTCACGTCTTTCGGCGGAGCGGCTTCCATATTTTTCGCTTCTTCGGTTTTACCCGAAGAAGGCTGAACCGGCGCAGTTCCCTGCACTTCTTCCTGCACCGAATATTGGCGCAAAGTTTTATTTTCGACCGACGCGATAAATTTGCCGTCGCTCATTTTGATAACTTTGCGAAAAACGAGCCGATTTTCTTCGACCGCGACAAGCTGCCCGTCAAAAAATTTCTCGCCCGGATAAATCGTATATGAAAGTTTAATCGGTTTGGCTTCGACCATT
This sequence comes from Pyrinomonadaceae bacterium, assembly GCA_965218105.1. GTDB lineage: Bacteria > Acidobacteriota > Blastocatellia > Pyrinomonadales > Pyrinomonadaceae. Next base: position 3,784,819 of record OZ244585.1, on the reverse strand, counting down.
GCGGCGTAACCGCGAGGCGTGCGGAAAATTCCCGTAACAGCCATTTCTTCAAGCGTCAAAACACTGGTAACTTTTGGAATTTCCTGCCCGTTTAATGCGGCATCTTCACGCAAACGCTTGTAGTAGTTGATGCGCTGTTCAATCGGCGGCGCGGAAACGGCGACAATCGGCGGCGGTCCGGCAGGTTTCGGCTTTTCCGCTTTCGGCTGCCTGGAACTCGTTGTCGGACTGCTTGTTCGCGGTCTCGCCCAATTCGGTTTATCAAACGGATCGCGCGTTTGCGCGGCGGAATTTGTCAGACTTCCGCTCACCAGCACGAACACGGCGAGGACAAAACCAAAACTCAAAAAGCGTATTATGTTCGATTTATTCATTATTACTATTTTCTCAACCATAAGAATTTTCAGAATAATTTAGCAATTTTACTGCGTGACCGGCGGCGCGGGTTGGTTCGGCGCAGGTGCCGCTGCCGGCGGTTGTCCGGCGGCGGGCGCGGCTGCTCCGTCCGGCGCGGGCGGAGCAGCCGCGCCGACTACCGCTTCCGGCGAAGAATAATATGCCGTCAGCAAAAATGAAGCGTGAAGCGTCCGGTTGGGAGTTTGTTTGTCCAACTGATTCAGCTTGAAATCGCTGATCGAAACAATTCGCTGCAATTTTGCCATCTGGTCGAAGAACGTCCGCAGATTATTAAAACTGCTGTCAACTTCAATCTCGACCGGCTTTGCCATTATAAATTCCTGCTGCGCGTCGTCGCGCGGCGAAAATCTCATCACAATCAATTTGCTCTCGCCCGCCGTGTTTTGCAAACCCTGCAAAACATTGGTGATTTCGCGCTCTTCCGGCAAGAGAACTTTTAATTCGTCGTATTCCGCCGACTTGCTGGCGTAGAGCGAACGAAATTCGTTGATGCGCTGGGTAGCGACTTTTGCCGCTTCGTTTTGGATTTTCAGTTGGCTGACCTGATCGTTCAGCGTCTGGACTTCGGCGCGGGTTTCGCTGGTTACGAAATACCAAACCATAAAATAAAGCAAAGATGCCACACCGACTAAAACTAACAACTGCATTTGCCAGGCTAATGATTTGAATTTTTCTAACATTGTAATTTCCTTCTCTGGAGTTTAATTTTTTCAGGTCAACAAATTAAGTTTGAAATTATTGATCTTGATTTTTGGCGACCTGCGGCGGAGCGGCGGCGTTTGGCGCGCCCGACGTTTGATTTTGACTGGCGGACGGTGCTGCATTCGACGCGGTGATCGGCATCGAATTTTTCGACGCGCCCGCTTTAGAAGGCGTGTAAGCGCAGCGAATAGTAAAGCCGACGATAGTATCTTTCGGCGCGTCCGGGTTGGACGAAACTGATGCCGGTTGATTGGGCGCGTCTTTTCTCTGCGTTTCGATATTCAGGTTCGAGAAAAGTCCGCCGGAGAATTCCAAACTTCGTCCGAATTGCGTAACCGCCGCTTCGTCCGGTGAATTACCTTTAATCGTCAATTGATCGCCCGTTTGTTCGATACTTTCGAGATAAAGACCGGGAACCATCGAAATTCGTTCGCGCATCGCTTCCAAAACGGCGGAAGGTCCGGCTTGTGAATCCCGAAGTTTCTTAATCATCTCGATTCGGGAATCTATATTTTGGATTTTCGCCTCTAATTCCTTCATTTCTTTGGTAACGGCTTCGAGTTCGGAGGCGATTTGTTTCTGTTCCGCCAGTTGTTTTTCAGCTTCGGTTTTCGCCATTTGCGTGCTGATGACATCCCAGCCGATAACCGCCGCCAGCAAAAACCCCACCGCCAGCGACATCAGCAGCAACTTCGATGTCGGGCTGGAAATTTTTCGTTCGACCGCAATAACCGCGCCGCTTTGTCTTTCCGTTACCGAATTTAGAAGATTTATTTTAATCATCTGAGTTCCACTCCCCTTACCGCCAAACCGACGGCAACCGCCATTTCGGGCATAATTTCACTTAAATAATCAGGGTCAAACTTTTTGGTATCCACTTTGATATTGCGGAACGGATCGAGAACTTCAACCGGCAGTTCGAGCCGCTTCGAGAGTTCGTCGGCTAAACCGCTCAATTTTGAGCCGCCGCCGGAAATCAAAATTTTCTGCACGACGATTTCGCCCTCTTCGGTGGTCGCGCGGTAAAAATCGAAGGTTTTCTGAATTTCCAGCGCGACGATTTCCGTAACGTCGTTCATCAGCGGCACGATTGATTTTTCTTCAATGCCGTCAACCGCTTCGACCGCGCCGCGTTTGACGGCTTCGGCTTCCTGAAAGCTGAGTCCGAGATTTCTTTGTAGAACGTCCGTAAATTGACTTCCGCCCACCGTAATATCGCGGCTGAACAGCGAACGAGTTCCCTGCACGAGATTGACGTTCATCGTTGACGCGCCGATGTTGAGCAAGGTTACGACCTGAGAATCGTCCGGCTGATAATTGACTTCGTAGCAGTTTTGCAGCGCAAAAGTGTCAACATCAATCACGACGGGCTGTTTTCCGGCGAGTTGGACGGCTTGTTTGATATTGTCAATTCTTTCGCGCTTACACGCGGCAATCAAAACGCCCGTCGCGTCCGGCGTTTCGGACGTGATTTGATAATCCAAACTGACATCCGACAAATCATAAGGAATATGTTCTTCGGCGTGCCAGTCAATGGATTCTTCGAGTTCTTCGCGGCTCATCGGCGGCAAAACGATATTTTTGATAATTACCGAATGACCGCTGACACCGGTGACGAATTGAGTTGTATTTATCTGATGATTTGTGCAGACGTTGTTGATTACGTCGGAAACGGTGTTCAATTCCATAATCTGTCCGTCAACAATCGTGTCGTCGGGCAAATTTTCAAATCCCAAACCGACCAGGTTCAGGCTGTTCATTTTGCCGTCGAGTTCGACAATCTTGATCGAACTCGAACCGACATCCAAACCGGCAACGCTTTTCTTTTTACCGAACAGCATTTTCTCTTACTCCTTTCACGCTTCACGCGCCAATCTTTTTTTTATTTTTTGTTTTCTGCAAGTTTTTCGTTTTCATTAACCTAACGATTCGGGTTTTCGGCATTTTGGAAGTTTTTTTGCCACCTCGTCGGACTAACAGCAAAGGCAGGACTTTCTTTTGATAGATCTGTTTGCGGAGCCAAAATACCCGTTTCGTTTTGTTTTTGAGCAATTGTAATTCCTTCAATTTGCTCTATTTATGAAAACTTTTTGCTTTTGGTGGCGATAAAAATTGACACTGTTCGCGTCAACACTTAACAAAGTTACAGGAGGGAACAAAATTTGTCAACAACTTTTTACAAAGTTTAACGCAAAATGACATTTTTTTCTCAAAATGACTTTCCCATCAATCAAAATGAACGATTTGCACTGTAAACTTATAAGTTATCGAACGACTAATTTATAAATTAAGTCGCTTAACATTTAGATAAATTTTCTACCGACGGAGCGCGGACGGCTCGTCCGCCATCAGAGCGAAGCGAATGATGCGTCTGTGCCAGTCAAAGGCTTGAATAATGCTGACAAAACGCTTCGCTTCGCTGGCGTTGGCGGACGAGCCGTCCGCGCTCCGTCGTAAAATATTTCTCTACTTTGAAATATTACAGAACCTAATTTACAGACTGCCTGCAATTTCCATTATCGCTTTTGCGGTTTCTTCGGGTTTTTCGAGTGGAAAAAGATGAGAGCCTTCGATAAAATTAAATTTGAAGGGAAAATGTTTACGCATAAAATCCAGACGCGCCAGTTCCGCTTCGCGCGAGTTTGTGCCGCCGATGTAAAATGCGGGAACATTTAATTTTCCGCGCAGTTTTGGAAGATAATGCGGCAAAGTTGCGTAAATTTTGGCTTCAATTTGCGGATTAAACGAGAGTTCAAAGCCTTTTTCAGTTTCGACGGTTCCGTATTTGATATAATCGCGCAGAACGTCTTCGTCAAACTTTGCAAATTTTTCTTTTTTCTTGAAATGCTCGAACGCTTCGTCTCTGGTTTTCCAAACCGCTTTTCTAAAACGGGTGGTTTTGACGAGCGGAGAGTTTCGCATTCGTTTGGTCAGTTTCAAAAATTTGATTCCCGCGCTGCTCAAACGACTGATAATCGGCGCGTCCAGCAAAATTATCACTTCGTAAATTTCGGGATTTTCGACGGCAACCAGAAAATGCAGAATGCCGCCCAAACTATGCCCGATGCCGATGATCGGTTTATCGTAACGATTGGTAATTTCCTCGCGCAATTCGTCCGCCAAACGATGCCAGCCGTCCGTCACCGGAAAAATCGGATTGTGCGCGTGGCGCGTCAGGTAATTTACTTCAAAATCATCTTTCAAAAAAGAAAAAAGTTTATTGTAAGTGTTTGCGGGAAAACCGTTGGCGTGTGCGAAATGGATAATTTTTTCAGACATTAAAATCTATTTAGCCGTTCCCAAAAACCAACGTCAACCCATCTGCCCAATTTGTAGCCGACTTCTTTGAAGTGCGCGACTTTTTCGTAACCTAATTTTTCGTGAAATCTGATGCTCGCGTCGTTCGGCAGAGAAATTCCCGCCAGAACCGTGTGAATGTCCGTATCTTCCAGCATTTCAAAAAAGCCTTTGTAAAGTTCCGAACCGATTCCCTTTTGCTTCTGCTGATTTTTCACATAAATCGAAACCTCGACCGCATATCTGTATGCCTGCCGCATTCTAAACTGCGTCGCGTAGATATAACCCTGGATTTCGCCGTCAATTTCGGCAACCAAGTATGGATATTTTTCGTAGATTTTGCCGATGCGTTTTTCCATTTCCTGCGCGCTCAACGCTTCGGTTTCAAAAGTATGATGCGTATTTAAAATGTAATGATTATAGATTTCAGCAATTTGCGCCGCGTCATTCAACTCAACTTTTCTGATGTTCATTTTTCAACTCCATTTTCGCCACCGATTCGAGATGAACTTCATCGGGACCGTCGGCGAGCCGCAAAGTTCGCGCGTAAATCCAAAAATTCGCCAGCGGAAAATCCTCAGACACGCCGCCGCCGCCGTGCGTCTGAATCGCGCGGTCAATAATTTTCTGCGCCATCAGCGGAACGACGGCTTTAATCATCGCAATCTCGCGCCGCGCCGCCTTGTTGCCGACCTCATCCATCATCCACGCGGTTTTCAAAACCAGCAATCGCGCCTGTTCGATTTCCATTCTCGATTCGGCAATCCATTGTCTGATAACGCCCTGTTCGCTCAGTTTTCTGCCGAAAGTCATCCGAGATTTCGCTCTCACGCACATCAATTCCAGAGCGCGTTCCGCCACGCCGATCAGACGCATACAATGATGAACGCGTCCGGGACCGAGCCGACCCTGCGCGATTTCAAAACCGCGACCTTCGCCCAAAAGCAAATTCTCAGCCGGAACGCGCACATTTTCAAACGAAATTTCAGCGTGTCCGTTCGGCGCGTCGTCATAGCCGAAAACATTCAAAATCCTTTCCACTTTCACGCCGTCGGCGTTCATCGGCACGAGAATCATTGACTGCTGAAGATGTTTCGGCGCGTTTTCATCAGTTTTTCCCATAAAAATCGCCAGCTTGCAGCGAGCGTCGCCCGCGCCGGTTGACCACCATTTTCTGCCGTTTAAAATATATTCGCCGCCGTCCGCTTTGATTGAAGAGCAAATATTCGTCGCGTCCGACGAAGCGACATCCGGTTCGGTCATCGCAAAACACGAACGAATTTCGCCGTTCGACAAAGGTTTCAGCCATTCGTTTTTCTGCTCGTCAGTTCCGTATCTTTCGAGAACTTCCATATTTCCCGTGTCGGGCGCGGAACAGTTGAAAACCTCGCTCGCCCAAGTAACTCTGCCCATTATTTCGGCGAGCGGCGCGTATTCGAGGTTCGACAAACCGGAAATTTCGGGCAAAAACAAATTCCACAAATCTTCGGCTTTCGCCTTTTCCTTTAAATCTTCAATCAACTGCGACGGCTGCCATCGGTCGCCGGAATTTATTTCTTTTTCGTAGTTTTTTTCATTCGGATAAATATTTTCATCCATAAACTTTCGCAGTTGATTTTGCAGTTCTTGAGTTTTCGTTGAATAATTAAATTTCATAATTTTCGGCACTAAAATTTCGGCGTTAAAATTAAAGATTAACACAAACTTTTGAGTATAAAAATTTATGAAATGGGAATATCAAACCGTCAAATTCAACATCGCCGGAGGTTGGAATTTGAGCGGAGTTGATTTTGACGTTGACGTAGTTCAGGAATTCACCAATCGTCTGGGTTCGGAAGGTTGGGAACTCGTTTCGGCGTTTCCGGTAAATTCGGGACACGGACACTCAAAGGAAATTGTTTTTATTTTCAAACGTCCTTTAAACGAATAAACTATGAAAGACACCACTAAAATTCGCGCGGGTGAAGAATTAGACGAAGAAAATCTGCAAACATTTTTGCGCGAAACTCTCGATGTAAAAAATGAAAAAATCGAAATTTCACAGTTTCCGGCGGGAAGTTCAAATTTAACTTATTTAGTAAAAATCGGCGAAACTGAATATGTTCTGCGTCGTCCGCCGTTCGGCAATCAGGTCAAATCGGCGCACGATATGTCGCGTGAATTCAATGTTTTATCCAAACTTTCGCTTCATTATAAGCCCGCGCCGCAGCCGCTTTTGTATTGCGGAGACGAAAATATCATCGGTTCGGAATTTTATTTAATGGAACGCCGCAAAGGTTTGATTATTCGCGGAAAATCGCCCGAAATTTTGGAAAATTCGACGGAACTGCAAAGAAAAGTGTGCGAATCTTTTATCGAAAATCTGGTCGAACTGCATTCGCTGGATTACAAAAAAATTAGTCTGGAAAATCTCGGCAAACCCGAAGGTTACGCGCAGAGACAGGTTGAAGGCTGGACGAAAAGATATTTTGACGCGAAAACCGACGAACACATCGAACTCGAAAAAGCAATCGAATGGCTGAACGCGAATATGCCGAATTCCGACGGCGCGACGCTCGTTCATAACGATTACAAATTCGATAACGTGATGCTGAATCCCGAAAAACTTACCGAAATCATCGCCGTTTTAGACTGGGAATTGACGACCGTCGGCGAACCTCTGATGGATTTGGGAACGACGCTCGGTTATTGGATGTCGAAGGAAAACGGCGCGGAACTTTTGAATATGCCGTTTAACCCGCGCGTTTTGATGGAAAACATCTCGCGCCGCGAATTGGCTGACATTTACGCGGAAAAATCCGGGCGCGATATTTCGGAAATTCTTTATTATTATGTTTTCGGCACTTTTAAAATCGCCGTCATCTGTCAGCAGATTTATTTTCGTTTCGCCAAAGGTTTTACGCAGGATAAGCGTTTTGCCGACTTCGATACATTTGTCAATTCGCTCGGCAAAATCGCCGCCGGTTCGATTGAAACCGGAAGACTTTGATCCGGCAAATCAAAATTTGAGCCGTTTAAACATTGTGGATTTACGGCGGTTGTGTGATAAACTTTCGCTAACAAAACTAAACAGGAGCAAAAAATTAATGCCGGACGTGGAAATAGCTTGCGTTCAATGCAAGGAAGTTTTTAATTTCAGCCAACAGGAACAGGAAAAATTTTATCAGAGAAATATGATGACACCGCAAAGGTGTCCGAAATGCCGCTCGAAAAAAGCCGTCAAAGGCGATAATGCGCCAAAGCGGTTTGAAATCGTCTGCGACAATTGCGGAAAACACGACCAGGTGCCGTTTCAGCCGAAAGTCGGGCGTTCCGTGATGTGCAAAGACTGTTTTCAGGCGAGCCGCACGAAAAGCAGAGCGGCAATTTAATCCGATAAAATTACGCCGCCAACTTTCCCGCGCTTTCTTTCGGCTGCAAAATTTCTTTGACCGCCTTTTGTCTGTAATCAAAAATATAATCCAGTTCGCGCCGGACAAACCAGTGTGCCAAATCGCCCAGCGGTTCGAGCGGCAGACGATATTTTACTTCGTCTTTGATCAGCGTTTGATTTTCGGAGATTTCCGTAAAAGTGTGACGGTGAATCCACTGTTTATAAGGACTTTTTAACGCTTCGTCCACAAAAACGCGCGGCGGATTCCACGTCGAAATTATCGTTTTCCAGGTCAAAGGCAAACCGCGCAGTTTCAATTGATAATCAATCAGCGCATCTTTTTTTATATTAATCGGCTGCGGCGTAATAATTTTAAAATTGAGTTCGGGCGGCGTAATTCGTTCGAGATTTCCCGCATCGGCGAAAAAATCGAAAACTTTTTCAATCGGCAAGTCCAAAGTCAGTTCGCGCGTTAAAATATGTTCAGCCATATCTTAATCGTAAATCGTAAATCGCAAATCGGCAATGAATACACATTACAAATTTCTATTCAAGATTCCCGACAACTAACTTTTCTTCGACTTCAAAAATTCTATCGGAATCGGCGTTTCCGGCGTTTCGGCTTGCCAGTAAATCGTCAAAACCCACCAGCGTTTTCCGTCATTCAAAAGCTGAAAACTGTTGATGCCGCGGGCAAAAGGCGTTTTGTCGCCGGCTTTGTGATATGAAGCATAAGTCGAGAAAACCTGCGCGATATTGCCGTAAACATCCGTATGCCGCGCGATTTCCCTTTCAAAAAAACCTTCTTTTTCCATAGACGGCGACGACTGCGCGATAAATTCTTCGGGCGTAACAGAGTTTGCGCCGACAACTTTCGTGGTGGGATTTTTGCCAGCCGGAATCAGCCGCGCGTCTTTATAAAAAAGCGAGCGAAATCTGTCCCAATCGCGCTTTTGACCCGCGTCGCCCGAAATTACGTCATAAACCGCTTTCATTATGCCGTCAATCGAAGCGACATCAGCCGAATTCGGATACACAATGCCCGAATTTGTCTGATCTTTAGTCTGCGCTCCGACGCTAACAGTAATGCTCAAAACAAATACGCATATCAAAAAAGGAATTATTTTCATAACATAAATTCACGCCGCAAAAATTTTGAGGTTTTAAACGAAGCCGATTTGAGATCAATTTCCCCAGCCGAATATCTTTTGCAAAATCAATAAAATGCCCAGCGAAGCGGCAATTCCGAGACTGAACCACATAAATCTTTTAGCTTTTTCAGGATTAATCATAAAATTTCACTCGACATCGAAAAAAAGTTAAGACGTAAAAAGAAAAACAGGCATTTCCATTTATTGTTCATCACGCCGACCGTTCGTTTACGCCTGCAAAATGTCTGAGAGTTTGTATTTTACAATACTTTGCTCGAAATAAATAATCATCAAATTCCGGCAAAATGCCAGCAAATTCCGGCGATGTCAATCAAGTTTACTTCTCTGCCCCACGGAAAATCTTTCGGCGCAATTAGTTTGACACCGAATTTCTCCGGCAAATTTAACGCGCTGATTTTTTGCCAGAATTCGTCCAAATCATCAACTTTGACGCTCAACATAAAGTTTTCGGCAAACTCTTTGTTATCAAAATTTTGCAGAATAAATTTACAGCCGTTATTTTCAAATCCGACGTAATCATCGGCTTCCCAATTGATGACAAAACCGAGTTCTAAAAACAGTTGTCGTGATTTTTGAAAATCTTTTCCCGACGGAACAAATGCTTCGATTGAATTATATTTCATATTAACTACTTCGCCTCAAATAAAGATTTATATTTTTCGCGCTCCGTGTAAGCCAGTGAAAAATTCCTTTGATTTTTTAACGTCCTTCACCGGAAGATTTATCCATAAGTCTTTTGTCATTATCATTTCTCCTTTTTTACTTAAAATGTCACCAGAGTTTTAAAACCGCCGTAAGCCATTCGTTTAAAATCAAACGGTGTATTTTCTTCCGCCGTTATTTCCTTGATTCGCGCGTCTTCCATCACGGCGGCATTGACTCGATCCCGATGTTCTCTCGATTCGTAAACGATCCACGAAAAAATCACAGTTTCATCTTCGGAAGCTCCGGCAATCGTTTTAAACGAAAGCATACCTTCTGTTTCCAGATCGTCGCCGACCGTTTCGTAATAGTCCAGCGCGCCGTATTCCTTCCAAATTTCGCTCGTCTTTTGCGCTATTTCCCTGTATCGCTCGACGTTCGCTTTCGCCAGCGGAATCACAAAACCATCAATATATTTGCTCATTTTATTTTCTCCTGTTTTGCTGAATCTTTGACCGATTTGTTAAATCTTCGACCGCGCTTCAATTTAAATTTTATCGCGGTCGAAGACCACTTTTTTGACAATAAAACTATTTTTATTCTTTCGGATAATCGTAATTGACCATCCAGTTTATGCCGAATTTATCCTTTAACATTCCGAAATACGCGCCCCAGAATGTATTTGCAATCGGCATCGTCACATTGCCGCCGTCCGACAACCCGTTAAAGATTTTTTCCGCTTCCTCCTTGCTGTCCGCGCCGACTGAAAGCGAGATGTTATTTCCGAAGACAGCATCTTTGGCGTATTCGCCAACCGCGTCAGTCGCCATCAAAACGTGACCGTCGCTGATCGGCAGCGCGACGTGCATAATTTTGTTTTTGTCCTCATCAGATAGATTCATTTCCTCGCAGTCCGGCATTTCGCCGTATCTTTGCAGCATCGCAAACTCGCCGCCGAAAACTGATTTGTAAAAGTTAAAAACTTCTTCCGAATTGCCTAAAAAATGTAAATATGGATTTATTTTTGCCATTATATTTTCTCCTGTTTATTTTATTTGTCTCAACTTTTGAAAAGTTCTTTTTCAACTTGCGTTTCACAGATAATACAATTTATTATCCGTAAGCACAGTAACATCAAAATAATGACGGTGCGCGGTGCAAATACGACAATCTTAGCGGTTGATTGCGACAAAATTTTAATTTATTTTTTTAAGTTATGAAACACATTTCGATACTCGTTCCCGAATCGGCGGTTTTGGCGGCGATTGACGATCCGCGCCATATTTTTTCGCAGGTCAATGATTTTGCGAAAGCAGCCGGAAAACTTCCGGTTTTCGACATCAAATTTGTCGGCGCGAAAAAAGAAGTTCGTCTGCACGACGGCGCGTTTTCGGTTCATTCGGATTTATTTTTGGACGAAGTGAAAAAGACGGATTTGATTTTTATTCCGGCATTTTACGGCGAGACGGAAAGGTTTTTGGAAACGAACAAGAAATTCGTTCCGTGGATTGTCGAGCAGAAAAAATGCGGCGCGGAAATTGTCAGTTTGTGCGTCGGCGCGTTTTTGCTGGCGAAAACGGGGTTGCTCGACGGCAAAAAATGTTCGACGCACTGGCGCGCGGCGGACGAATTTACGAAAATGTTTCCAGAAGTTGATTTGCAAACCGACAAAATAATCACCGAAGAAGACGGAATTTACACGAGCGGCGGCGCGACTTCGTATTGGAATCTGCTGTTGTATCTGGTCGAAAAATTCACCGACCGCGCGACGGCGATTCAAACTGCCAAAGTCTTCGCCATAGACATCGAACGCCAAACGCAGACGCAGTTTATAATGTTCAAAGGTCAGCAGACGCACGGCGACGAAACCGTCAAAAAGGCGCAAAAATACATCGAAAACAACTTCCACGAAAAATTTACGGTTGACGATTTATCGGCAAACTGCGCCGTCAGCCGCCGCAGTTTGGAACGCAGATTTAAGAAAGCGACAAACAACACGGTCAACGAATATATTCAGCGCGTAAAAATCGAAACCGCCAAAAAAAGTTTTGAAACGAGCCGCAAAAATATCACCGAAGTAATGTTCGATGTCGGATATTCAGACCCGAAATCGTTTCGCGGAATGTTCAAAAAAATCACCGGAATGACACCGCTCGATTATCGAAATAAATACCATAAAGACGCATAAATCTCTTTGTTTTGATAAACTGAAAAAGCGCAAATTTTTCAAAACGAGTCTTATAAATCAGGAAAATACAAAACCGAATTTCGAGGTCGGAATCGTCGGCGCGGGTTTCGCGGGAATGATCGCCGTGCTGCGGCTTCAGCGTTCGGGGCGCGATTATTTTGTGATTTTTGAACGGGCGAAAGAAGTCGGCGGAACGTGACGCGAGCGCGGTGCAGATCGTTCCGGCGATTGCGAAAGAGGTCGAACATTTGACGGTTTTCCAGCGCACGGCGGCGTGACTCGGCACGCGAATGGACAGAGCGGTTTCAGCCGAAAAACAAGGACTTTTTCAAAAAAATCCGGGCGGCAAAAACTGCGGCGGGTCGCGCTTTACTGGTTTCTCGAATTTCCAACACCGCCCGAATCGGCGCGAACGTCAAATTATCCAGAGAAGAATTAAAGAAAGGAGTCGAAAAGTTCAACAAACAACTCGCCGCGACCACGCCCGAACAAGCCGCCGAAATTATCGTCAAAGGCATCAAAAAACGCCAGACGCGAATCATTATCGGCTCGGATGCCCGCGCTCTGAGCTTTTTCGCGCGCCTTTTCCCGCGCAAATATTATTCGGTGATCAATTTCGTCACGCGCGGCAAACTGAAAAACAACTGACGCTGCGGAATTTCAGATGTAAACTTTCAATCGCCAAAGCGAATTCGGCGGCTATTTTTTTACATTCACTTTGATTCTGTGCCAGCCGTTGTTCATATAACCTTTGAAATTCCAGAGCGGCGCGACGTTTTCCGGCTGCGTGTTGGCGGACGAGTCAAAGGCGCGGACGATTATTTCGTTCACGCCTGCTTTTAATTCGACTTCGCGCTCCCATAATTGCCACGTCCAGTTTTTTGCGTTCGATTCAATTTGCGCCTTTTGCTTCGGTTCGAGCAAATCGGCGACGAGCCAGTTTTTGCCGCCGTCGGTCGAAATTTCAACCCGTTCGATGCTGCGCCCGCCGCCCGACATCGCGTAGCCGCGCACCGTCGTTTTCGCCGTTTTGATCGTGTCGTTTTCCTGCGGAACGCAGATCACCGAATTAATCTGACCTTCGGAAAGCGTCAGACCTTTTTTCCAATCAACATTTTCCTTGCTGATGTGCGGCGGAAAAATTTTATATGCTTCCTGCTGATAATGATTGTCCGAAGGCGTTTTTTGCACCGTAATTTTCGCCAGCCATTTTATGCTGCGCGCGCCGATGTAACCCGGCACGACCACGCGCAGAGGCGCGCCATGAGTCGGCAAAAGCGGCTCGCCGTTCATTTCAAACGCCAGCAAAACCTCGTCCGACAACGCCTTTTCGAGCGGAATCGAGCCGCCGAAATTGGTGTGAACTTTTTTGGTAATTTCGTCCGCGCCGTCAAAAGCGACGTGCATCGCGCCGTTTTTCACGCCTGCCGCTTCTAAAACGTCCGCCAATCGCACGCCGCGCCAATTCGCGCAGCTAATCGCGTTCGCCTGCCACGGCGTTTCGCCCGAAATTTCTTTGACTTCGATCAACTCATCGCGCCGGTTTCCCGCACACTGCATCGTCGCCGCGATTTCATAAGTTTTGAACTGATTTTTAAGCTCCGCGAGACTTAATTTGAGTTTTTTTTCGATCATTCCGCCGACTTCAAATTGAAAATCGTCCGCCGCGATTTCGGGAATAGTGCCGTGATTTCGCACATAAAAAAGCGGCGTTTCGGTGATAAAATTATCAATCAGTTTCACAACCGGCGCGCCCGCGTTAAACGGTTCGGAATCAAACACGACCATCTCCGCGCTTTTGCCCAATTCAACGGCTTTTTCAGTTTCTTTTTTCATAAATTTTTCGTTTTTTTCAATATTTTCAGCGATCCGATCCCAAAATTTTCTTCCCATTATCGTCAAACCGTTTCTTCAAATCAATCGGTTCAAAACTATTTTTTCCCGCCGCCAAAAATGCGGGCTGAATCCGTTTTCAAGAGAAAATTTATCAAAGTAATTTCATTCCGTAACCGATTTTTCGGACAATTTCACGAAACTTTTTTTCATCATTTTCAAAAACCGCCAGAGATTTTTTGCCGACGCGCTGACACATTTTTTTCGAGTGCGGATTGGCGGCAATTTCGTCGGCGATTTTCACCGTTTCGCATTCGACGATTTTTGCTGCTCCCTTGTCGGTCAAAGCGGCGGCGCGTTTTTCCGTGTCGCGCAGAAAACCTTCGACCGTTTCCGGCAAAAGCTGGTCTTCACGCTTTTCTAAAAATTCGCGCAGAGCGGAAATTTTCTGACCGTTTTCGAGCGCGTTAATGGATTTTTCGCGGCTCAAACGCCATAATTCCGGCGTTTCTTTTTCGGCGAAATTTTCGAGAAAAAGTTCTTCGCCGCCGGTTAAATTTTCGCCGACGACCTTGATTTGCAGATTCGGCAAAATCGAAAAAGAACTTTTCACAGCGATTTCCGGCAGTTTGTAATTTTCTACTAAATCGAAACAAAACGCGCCGAGATTGTTGATACGAATAAATTTTAACCCGTCGTAACGGCTCAGAAAATCCAAATCGTCCGCGCCCCAGAGTTCGAGATAATCCTGCCGCGCGCTGAACGGCGGAATATAAGCGACATCAATCAAACCGAGCGTCGCGCAGTATTCAAACAAAACCGCGAGAATATAACGCGCCTGAAAAACATACCATTTATCGAAACCCGCGCCGTATTCGTAGCCGAGACTCCCGTAATTGCTGTCGGAAATATACAAATTCCATTCGTCGCGGACGATCTGAAAATCGAAATTCAGCCGGACGCAGCGGAAAAATTCGTCAATCGAAATCCATTCGCCGACCGGACAAAGCTGAAATGAATCGGCGACGGCTTCGCGGCGCGGCTTGATTCCGGTCAGGTTCGTTCTTCCCTTTCGTTTTTGTCCTTTGATTTCGTCAACGCGATTGAATTCGTCCAAAACCGTCGTTTTCAGCCAGCTTTGCCATAAATTTTTGATAATTTCGTGCGCCGGTTTGTTCAGGATTTTCCGACCTTCGCCGGATAAAGCGAGTTTTTTCGCCGAAACATTCGTCAGCTTTGAAGCCTGCAAAATCATCGCCCACGCGAAGCCTTTGATCGCGCCGATTTGTGGATAATGCTCTTTATCTTCCTTGATTTCGTAAAAATCTCCGTCGCAAACAACCGCCGTAATTTCTTGCACCGATTTTGCCGACGGATGAAAGGTTTTGTCGCTGACGGCGATTTTCCTTTCTTCGACGAGCCGCCAAACCGACCAAAAATCCTGCAACGCTTCGCTCTCGGTTTCGCGCACGGTCAAAGGAATAATTTGCGCCGGTTTCTTTTGCCAATCGGGAAATCTGATCGTGATATTTTCGGGCAATTCGTCAACCGTTTTCAGGAAAAAACCTCTCGGCTGCGGCACCAAAGGTTTAAGTTTGGCGGCTAAATCATTTGGAATAAATTCGCCGTAATCGTCGGAATAAATGAACAAACGCAGCAAAGTCGGTTCGGATTCATATTCATCCAATTTTATGTTAAACTTCGGCGCACTTTTATATTTCGCTGCAAAACGTCCGTCGTCATATTCGTTATTTTGATGAAAAACCGCTTCGGCGACCGCTTTTTGCTGTAATGAATCAAGAGTCAGAAAAATCTTCGCCGCTTTATTCGCGTCGTTTAGAAGCGGAAGAATTTCGCTAATTGCGTCCGTTTTCTTGCGCGATTTCGGCTTTAATCCTAACTTTTTCGCCAAAACTTTGACCATATCGTAAGACATATCTTCAAGTGCCGCCTCAACTTCCGCCCGCGCCGCTTTATTTTTCTTTTTCCAATACATTTGAATTTACAATTCTTCGATTCCTGCTTCGGTCAAATTTCCTTCGGTATCAAGCAGCGCGTAAAAAGTTTCGTCCGGGTCTTCATCTTCGGCGACTTCACCGATAAACGATATTTCCGAAGACAAATCCGAATAAATTTTGATCGAAAAAAGTTTGAGATTTTTCTTAAAAACTTCGCCCGCTGAATTTCGCTGACGTTTCTTTTTAAAAAGCCGCGAATTTTCCATTATCTCGTTCATCATTTCGCCGCGAATCGAATTTATATTTTCCAAAAGTCTTTTATAAGTCGAATGCGTCCCGCCGACCGTCATAAAATCCGTCGGCGAATCGGCGCGAATCAACAGCGAAAATTGAATGCCCGACGCATCTTTCATCGGCGCATACCAGTAACTTTCATACTCGTCCCATTCTTCCCAGAACATTTCGCCGTAAAGACGATCTTTTAATTTCGCTCGCTCGAACATTTTTCGATATTAAAACACTTTTTTTCACAGTTTTAAACGGCAAAGGCAAGAAGTCTGTTAAAAAATTCATCCTGAACGACTCGCGGCGCGAATGATTTGTTCGGAGTTTTTTAGCATTGGCAAATAAAGCGTCCGTTTTTCCGCATAATCAGCATCAAAACCGGAATAAATGGATTTTGACATCGCGCAATCAAACTTCAGAATAAATATCTTTGGCTCAGACGGTTTTGAAAGTATCAAATTTCTTTAGGAACAGGCGAAGTTTCCCTGCTCTGGAAATCAAACACGATTTTTCGACTCTGCGATTGATGAACCGGAAAAAAATCGAAACTGATGAAAGCGCATTGTGATATAATCCGGTGTCTTTTGAACGAAAATGCAGTTGGCGCGGTGACGATTTTTAAAATAATTGCTTTATTATACATCGTTTGAGAGAATGTTTCACGGAGCAAAACTCATTGCTGATTAAAAATAATAAGAAATAGGAGAAATAAAATAGAATGAAAAGACAGTTGATGTTTTTACTTGTCTGCGTTGGTTTAATCATATTCGGAAGCGGATTTTTTAATAATTTAAATGCTCAAAAGCGCGGCGGCAGAACGACTTCCGCGAAAATTCGACAGGAAGACGGCGGGAAAACTCCGTCGCCGGCTAAATCAGCCGCCGTACAGAGAATCAGGCGCGAAACGGCTTCGGCGGCGAATTCCGTCAAATTGGGAGGCGATCCCTGCACGATGTCCGTGCCGATTGCAGTCGGTCAGACATTGACCGGCTCGTTAGCCAACGGCGACTGCCAGTTGACCGAAATGGACGGTTCTCTTACATATATTGATTTCTACAGCTTTAACGGAACAGCCGGACAGCCGGTTTCGATTTCGATGAGTTCGTCAAACTTTGATACATATTTATTGTTGGTTGACCCGGACGGAAAGGTTATTGAAGAGGATGATGACGGCGGCGACGGCTCAAATTCGCGGATTCCGATGGACGGCGGCGTGGTTATTTTGCCTGTTACCGGACAATACATTATCGGCGCAAACTCTTATAATACTGCCACCGGAGCATATTCCGTTACTTTGAACGCCCGCGATGCCAATTGCGCGGCGACCAATCTCAACTATAATCAAACCGTCAGCGGAATGCTGACTTCGGCTGACTGCGCCGTCAACTTTGATGGAGATGTTTACTACACAGACCTTTACACATTCAGCGGAACAGCCGGACAACAGATTACGATTAGGATGAGTTCGACTGTTGTAGATTCATATTTGGTTTTAGATACGCCGAGCGGAGCAAACAGCGTCTCTGACGATGACGGCGGCGGCGGCAATGACGCGCGTATTCCGGCAAGCGGAACTTATACGCTGCCGGAAACCGGAACTTATACGATTGAAGCGACTACTTATGATGCCTTTGATGTCGGCGCATACACTTTGACCTTGACGGGACCGACTACTCAAGCTCCGGCTCGCACAAAATTCGATTTTGACGGCGACGGCAAAGCCGACATTTCCGTCTTTCGTCCCGACGGCGGCGTGTGGTATATTCTCGCTTCGCAAAACGGCTTTACCGGAGCGCAGTTCGGCGCAAGCACCGACAAAATCGTTCCCGCCGATTACGACGGCGACGGTAAAACCGATCTCGCCGTTTATCGCGCCGGAACGTGGTATCTGAACCGCTCGACCGCCGGATTTACCGGCGTTGCCTTCGGCGCATCCGATGATATTCCGCAGCCGGCTGATTTTGACGGCGACGGCAAAGCTGATTTGGCGGTGTGGCGACCGTCGAGCGGCACGTGGTATGTTTACAATCTGGTGAACGGACAATTCACCGCCACGCAGTTCGGAGCTTCGACCGACAAACCGGTCGCCTCCGATTACGACGGTGACGGCAAAGCCAACTACGCGGTGTTTCGCCCGTCGAACGGCTTCTGGTTCATCGCCCGTCCGACCGGAACGGCATCTCAAAACTTTGACTCGATTCAGTTGGGCATCGCCACGGACAAGCCGGTTCCGGCGGATTACGACGGCGACGGGAAAACCGATGTGGCGGTTTACCGACCGTCAAACGGAGCGTGGTATCTGCTGCAAAGCACGGCGGGTTTTACGGGTGTGCAGTTCGGCATTTCGACGGATTTGCCGGTGGCGGCGGATTATGACGGCGACGGCAAAGCGGACATCGCAGTCTATCGCAGCGGCGTGTGGTATCTGCTGCAGACGACAGCCGGATTTACGGGCGTGCAGTTTGGAACGGCGACCGACAAACCCGCCCCGAACGCTTTTGTTCCTTGACGCTAACATAACATTCCGTTCTTCGCAAAATGCTTCGTTCAACTATGAGCGAAGCATTTTGCACAAAATTATTCAACATTAGTTTAATAATTTATCGTATAATATATTTGCCATTGATGTTTAGGTAGAAAGTTAAAAACAATGAAAACACGCAATTTTTTAATCATATTCGTTTGTGTTGGTTTGTTTTTTATCAGCATTTCCAACGCGCAGGCTGAGTCGTTGAAATATACGGGCGTTAATCTCGCCGGCGCGGATTTCGGGGAAAATAACCTGCCCGGAACTTATAACGGCAATTATACTTATCCGACACACGGCGAAGTTGATTATTTCACCGGAAAGGGAATGAATACTTTTCGTCTGCCTTTTCGGTGGGAACGTCTCCAACGGTCGCTGAATGCCGACTTTGATGCGGCGGAAGCGGCGCGGATTGATGATTTTGTCAATTATGCGACGGGCAAAGGCGCGTTTGTTTTGCTCGATCCGCACAATTACGCCAGATATTACGGCACGATTATCGGTCAGGGCAATGTTCCGGCGAGCGCGTTTGCCGATTTCTGGACGAAACTTGCCAATCGCTACAAAAATAATCCGAAAGTGATTTTCGGTTTGATAAACGAACCGCACGATATGGCGACCGAGCTTTGGCGTGACGACGCGAACGCCGCGATTGCCGTGATTCGCGCGGCGGGCGCGACGAATTTGATTTTAGTTCCGGGCAACGGCTACACGGGCGCAGCCAGCTGGCTGCTGAATTGGTACGGCACGCCGAACGGCACGGTGATGCTGACGATCAACGATCCGCTGAACAATTTCGCGTTCGACGTGCATCAATATCTCGACAATGATTCTTCCGGCACTTCCGAAACCTGCATCAGTACAACAATCGGCGCGGAGCGGCTGGCGGCTTTTACCAATTGGCTGAAACAAAATAACCGGCGCGGATTTCTCGGCGAATTCGCGGGCGGGCGCAACAGCACCTGTTACGCCGCGCTCGGCAATATGCTGAATTATATTGACGCGAACAGCGACGTTTGGCTCGGCTGGACGTATTGGGCGGCGGGTCCGTGGTGGGGCGAATATATTTTCACGCTGGAGCCGACGAACTGCCCGTCAAACTGCGCCGACCGACCGCAAATGGCGATTCTCGCGCCCCATTTCGCATCGCCGCAAACCGCCGCTCGCGCGAAATTTGATTTCGACGGCGACGGCAAAGCCGATATTTCCGTCTTTCGTCCCGATGGCGGCGTGTGGTATCTGCTCAATTCCGCTTCCGGCTTTACCGGAGCGCAGTTCGGCGCAAGCACCGACAAAATCGTTCCCGCCGATTATGACGGCGACGGCAAAACCGATCTCGTCGTTTATCGTTCAGGAACTTGGTATTTAAATAGAAGTCAATCAGGTTTTACGGGCGTTGTCTTCGGTGATGACAATGATATTCCGCAACCGGCTGATTTTGACGGCGACGGCAAAGCTGATTTAGCTGTTTGGCGACCTTCAAATGGAACCTGGTATGTTTATAATTTAGTCAATAATCAGTTCACTGCGACGCAGTTCGGCACTTCCACTGATAAGCCTGCTGCTTCTGACTACAACGGCGACGGCAAAGCCGATTACGCCGTTTTTCGCCCGTCAAACGGTACTTGGTATATCGCCGGAGCGACCGGCGTTCCGGCGCAGAATTTTGATTCGATCCAATTTGGTGAAGCCAATGATAAAACCGTTCCGGCGGATTACGACGGCGACGGCAAAACCGATATTGCCGTCTTTCGACCGTCAAACGGAACCTGGTATATAAACAGAAGTCAATTGGGTTTCACGGGCGTACAGTTCGGCATTTCGACGGATTTGCCGGTGGCGGCGGATTATGACGGCGACGGTAAATCCGACATCGCGGTTTACAGAGACGGCGTTTGGTATCTGAACCGTTCGACAGCCGGATTTACCGGCGTTCAATTTGGCGCAAGCGCGGACAAACCCGTGCCGAATGCGTTTGTTCCTTAAAATTGTGAAAAATTTGGTTCAACGCTCAAACGCCGACGATAAGAACAACTTCAGGTAGATTATTAGCATTGTTTGACTAAATTTTTATTGGGGGAAATATTTTGTTTATTTCAAATATTTTCCCCAATAAAAATAGCAGAGTCTTTTAACTGGTTTGCTGTAAATTCAACTTCAAAATCCTTGATTTCATATTTATTGTGATTCCAAATTCTCCTCAATTACTCCACATTAAAATACTTCGCCTCCGGGTTATGAATAATTATTGCCGAAGTTGATTGTTCGGGGTCGAGTTGGAATTCTTCGGTTAGTTCGACACCGATTCTTTCGGGTTTTAGGAGTTCAAAAAGTTTCGTTTGGTCTTCGAGATTCGGACACGCCGGGTAGCCGAAGCTGTAGCGCGAGCCTTGGTAGCCTTGATGGAAAAGTTTGGCTAAATCTTTTGCGTCATTTTCCGCAATTCCGAGTTCTTCGCGGATGCGTTTGTGCCACATTTCGGCGAGGGCTTCGGCGGATTCGACGGACAGACCGTGAAACAGTAGATAATCGGTGTAATTGTCGGACGCGAAAAGTTTGGCAGAATGTTCGGACGCTTTTTTTCCCATTGTAACGAGGTGAAAGGCGACCGTATCAATTACGCCGGAATCTTTCGACGCGAAATAATCGGCGAGACACAAATTTTGTCCGCCGCGCTGTGTTTGCGGCTGTCTTGGAAACGTGAAACGCATTCTTTCGGTTTTTTCGTCGTCTTCGTAAATTATTAAATCGTTGCCTTCGCTTTGGCACGGGAAATAGCCGTAAACAAGTTTAGCTTCGAGCAGTTTTTCGCGGATCGCCTGCGCTTTTAATTCGGCGAATTTAGGATAGACGGTTTCTTCGAGTATTTTTTGATATTCTTCCGTAGATTTTCTGCCTTGTTTATATTGCCACTGACCTTTGAAAAGCGCGGTTTCGTTGATGAACGCGAAGACTTTGGTCAAATCTTTGATCTCGACAACCTTTGAACCGTAAAACGGCGCGGTCGGGATTTTTGCGGCGGGCTTGATGTCGGATTTTGTCGTGTGCGTCGTGTCGCCGGTTTGTTTGGCGGAAACTCGCGCGGCTTGTTTGCCGAGTTTCGCATCTTCGCCGACCAAATCTTCTTCGTCCGTTACGGTTTCGATTTCATTTGGCGTTGTTGATTTCGGCGTTGTTGTAGAGACGCGATGCATCGCGTCTCTACTACGGTCGTCGCCGTTTACGTCGTCGCCGTTTGTCGTCGCGGATTTACCCTTTTGCGTCAGCAAATCCATCGCGTTTAATCCGTCAAACGCATCGCGGGCGTAGAACAATCTGCCTTCAAAAAGCGGCACGAGATCGTTGTCAACGTAGCGGCGATTTAACGCCGCGCCGCCTAAAACGACGGGCGTTTTTAAGCCGCGTTCGTTCATTATTTCGAGATTGTCGCGCATTACGAGCGTTGATTTGACGAGCAAACCGCTCATTCCAATCGCGTCGGCTTGGTGTTCGACGGCGGAATCCAAAATCGTGTCAACGGCTTGTTTGATGCCGAGATTTACTACTTTATAACCGTTGTTGGTCAGAATAATATCAACCAGATTTTTGCCGATGTCGTGAACGTCGCCTTTGACGGTCGCCAAAACCATCACGCCTTTGTTCGATTCGCCTTCAACCTTGTCCATAAACGGTTCGAGAAATTTGACCGCCGCTTTCATCGCTTCCGCCGACTGCAAAACGAACGGCAACTGCATTTGACCGCTGCCGAAAAGATCGCCGACGACTTTCATTCCGCCCAACAGAATCGTGTTGATGATTTCGAGCGCGGGATATTTTTCGAGCGCGATTTTCAGATTATCTTCCAAACCGATTTTTTCGCCTTCGATAATGTGTTCTTTCAGACGTTCTTCAATCGGCAGACTCGAAATGTCCTTTTTCATTGATTTCGTCGTTTTGCCTTCAAACATCGTCGTAAATTCGATCAAAGGATCGTATATGCAAATGTCGCCGGGAACGCGGACACTCTTGTCCGCACTTTCTACAATACGGTCGGCTTCGATTGCGCTCACGCGGGCGATATTTGCCACACTCCTGTCCGCACTTTCTACAATACGGACAGGAGTGTCCGCGTTCCATTTCTTGTTAAAACTACAAAATTCCCAATCTAACGGCGTTTCGCAAAGACCTGCATTGACAGGGTTATATTCGATATAATCAACCGTTGACCAAAAATGCTTCTCATCTCTGATAAATCTGTCGAAATAATCAGCTTGCCAAACCGAACCGTTCGAGCCGGTCGCCTTATTTATTTTTCTCGCCGAAACGCCTTTGATTCGTTTGATAATATCGGAAAGACTATGCCCTTCAAACGGATGCAGCAACAGATGAACGTGATTGGGCATAACAACCCAACTGATGACTTTACAACTTCGCCCGTTCTCATATTCAATCGTTTTTTCGACAATTTCGGCGATTGCCGGGTTTTTGAGAATGCACGATCCGATGCCTTGATCGAGATATTTTTCTGATCGTTCACGATATTCGTCCGAGTTTTCCGAAAGTTTATCGCGTAAGATTTCCTTTTTCAGCCGATTTAATACATTTTGAGGAAGAGAATCAGCCAAACGAAATGTTAAAAATTGCGTAACATCACCGTCAAAATGAGGCAGATAACCTCGTGAATGCCAACCTTTCTTTAAAGTGGAAGGAGCGCGGACACTCCTGTCCGCCGCATTCTCCGCGTTCTTGTTCTTGCGGACAGGAGTGTCCGCGCTCCCAAATTTACGACGGTCATAAATTAAATCCAAAGCGACTTCGATTTCGTGTTCGTTGAAACGATTGAGCGGCAGAATTTTCGAGGCGTTGACGATTGCCGAATTCATTCCGGCTTCGACGCATTCGTGCAAAAAAATCGAATTCAAAACGACACGCGCCGCCGGATTTAAGCCGAACGAGATGTTTGAAACACCCAAAATTATGTTCGCTTCCGGCATTTCCGCTTTGATTTGTTTGATCGCCGAAATCGTTTCCGCCGCGTTCGCGCGGTCTTCTTCGATTCCGGTGGAAATCGGCAGCGCGAGCGGATCGAAGAAAATATCGTGCGCTTCGATGCCGAATTCGGTCGCGTCTTTGAAAGCGCGGCGGGCGATTTCTATTTTATTTTCAGCCGTTCGCGCCATTCCTTCTTCGTCAATCAAACCGACGACGATTGCCGCGCCGTATTGTTTGGCGAGTTCCAAAACCTTCAAAAATCTAGGTTCGCCGTCTTCGTAATTTGTTGAATTCAAAAGACATTTGCCGCCCGCGAGTTTCAAACCGGCTTCCATCTTTTCCCATTCCGTCGAATCGAGCATCAGCGGAATTTTTACATTCGTAACGAGCCGCGAAACCAGTTTGTGCATATCGGCAACGCCGTCGCGCCCGACGAAATCCACATTGACATCCAAAATGTGCGCGCCTTCTTTTTCCTGCGATTTGGCGAGATTGACGAGTCCGTCCCAATTTTCCGCTTCGAGCAGATCGCGCATTTTTTTCGAGCCGGACGCATTGACCCGTTCGCCGACGATCAAAAACGAATTGTCTTGATCGTAAGGCTGACGAAAATAAATCGAAGAAGCCGACGGCGCGAGATGCGCGTCGCGCTGTTTCGGCGAGATTTTTTCGATTTCGCCGACGACCATCCGCAGATGTTCCGGTGTCGTGCCGCAGCAGCCGCCGACGATATTCACGCCGAAATCTTTGGCGAAATGGACGACCTGTTTTGTAAAACTCTCCGGCGTTTCGTCGTAATGCTGCGCGCCGTCTTTGACTTCCGGCAGACCGGCGTTCGGCAAAACCGACACGGGAATTTCCGAATGTTCGCACAGATATTTCAAAGATTCCGCCATCTGTTTCGGTCCCGTGCCGCAATTCATCCCAATCACGTCAATCGGAAATGGTTCGAGCGCAGTCAGAGCCGCGCCGATTTCCGTGCCGTTGAGCATCGTCCCGAAAGTTTCGATTGTGACCTGCGCGATAACCGGAACGCGGACTTTAGTCCGCTCGAAATGCTCGAAAATCGCCATCAAAGCCGCTTTCGTTTGCAGTAAATCCTGACAAGTTTCGACGATCAGCAAATCCGAACCACCGTCAACAAGTCCGCGTACTTGCTCGTCATAAGCCGCTTTCAAATCTCCAAAAGAAATATGTCCGAGCGTCGGCAATTTCGTCCCCGGACCAATCGAACCGGCGACAAAACGCGGCTTGTCCTTCGTCGAAAACCCGTTCGCCACTCTTTTAGCAATCTCGGCGGCTCTTCGATTGACATCATAAGTTTTATCGGCAATCCCGAACTCCTGAAGCACGACTTCCGACCCGCCGAAACTGTTCGTCTCGATGACATCAACGCCCGCTTCCAAAAATTCGGTGTGAACCTGCTCGATCAAATCCGGTCTGGTATAAAGCAGATTTTCCGAACAATTCTCAAAATTCGCCCCGCCCCAATCTTCAAAAGTCAGATTCTGCGATTGCAGAAAAGTTCCCATCGCGCCGTCGAAAACGACGATTTTTTCTTTTAACAAATCTAAAAAATCCATATAAATTTTATTTCTTTTTCTTCAAGTCGTTTTTGTGTTGAATCTCATAACTGAGATGCGGATAAACTGTAATGCCGATTGTCGCTCCGAGTTCCGCACAACGCTTGATTGTTTGAGATTCTATTAAAGTGCGAAAACTTTTTTCCGTATTACCGCATTGAAAACCGACATCAAATTCTTTTTTATGACATTTGTCCCAAATTTGCTTCGATTCGTCCGATAAATTTTCAAGCAAATTGCAGAATTCATTAATATGAATATCAACACCGCCAACTAAATCTCTTTTATCGTCGTAAGATTCATAAAAATCAACACCGTTTCTTTCAAATAAATTCAATTCGAGATTAGCCATTTCATCTATGTCGCTGCAATAAAGAGAACAAACATTTTCACCCAATTCAATAACCAATGGCTGAACGCTTCCTGAAGATTCGAGTTCTAAATCAACATTTATCAAATGAAAATCTTCTTTGCGCCGAGTGCGAATTTTGACATAGTTTTCGTCTAAATCATTGTTCATTTCTCTAATCATATTGTTTTAACCAAAATAAAAACTCCGCGCCGAACAAGCGCAGAGTTTTCGATAAAAAATTAAATTAAACTCACGGCTGTTTAGCGGTTTATTTTTCGTGGTCGCAAGTCGCTGTAACTCACCACGTTTAGAAATTAAATTGAAACATTTACGCCCGTAAAAATCAAGCCGCAAGCTGTTTTACCAGATTTCGCGCACTTTTAACTCAAATCCTTTCAAAATGTTTTCGCCCGAAACTTTTTCGGGGTTTTCCAAAATTTCGATTTCTTTGTTTGCCCGATAAATGTGAACTTTTTGTTCAAACGGATCAATCAGCCAGCCCAGACGCACACCGTTTTCAATGTATTCTTCCATTTTCGTTTGCGTATCCGAAAGATAATCGGTCGGTGACAGCAGTTCAATAACAAAATCCGGCACGACGCGCGAAAACTTTCGCTTTTCCGACGGAGTTAAACTTTCCCATTTTTCCTTTATCATCCACGAGACATCGGGCGAGCGTTTCGCGCCGTTGGGAAAAGTGAACATCGTTGACGAATCGAAAACGATTCCGGTTTTGTCTTTTTTTGACCACTTAACAACTTCAAAATTAATGTCGGAATTTCTCCAACCTGATTCAGGGCTTGTCGGCGGCACGATAATCAGTTCTCCTTCGGCGGACATTTCAAATTTCAAATCGTGATTATTTTGGCAAAGAGATTGAAATTGCTTTTCGGTTAATTTCTCCGAACGAAAGTTTAAGGTAAATTTCGGAAACGGAAAAACTTCCGGGAAATTGACTGATTGTAAATCGCTGACCATAAATTTCACCTCGAAAACATTTTAACATAAAAAACTCCGCGCCGAACAAGCGCAGAGTTTTCGATAAAAAATTAAATTAAACTCACGGCTGTTTAGCGGTTTATTTTTCGTGGTCGCAAGTCGCTGTAACTCACCACGTTTAGAAATTAAATTGAAACATTTACGCCCGTAAAAATCAAGCCGCAAGCTGTTTTACCAGATTTCGCGCACTTTTAACTCAAATCCTTCTAAAATATCTTCACCCGAAACGATTTCGGGATCATTTAATATCTCAATATCGCCGTTTGCGCGATAGACGTGAACTTTTTTTTCGTTCGGGTCAATTAACCAACCTAATTTCACGCCGTTTTCGATATACTCAAACATTTTGTCTTGAATCGGCGTTAAACTGTCGGTCGGCGAACGAAGTTCAATTACAAAATCAGGAACAATTTTGGAGAAAGTCTTTTTTTCATCGTCGCTCAAACCGTCGTATTTTTCCTTTGTCATCCACGAAACATCGGGCGAACGCTTCGCGCCGTTCGGCAGAGTGAACATTGTTGACGAATCGAAAACGATTCCGGTTTTGTCAAATCTCGACCAGTTTGTTACATCTGTCGTTAATTCACTGTTTTTCCAACCTGCTTCGGGACTTGTCGGCGGCATTACAACCAAATCTCCTTTTCTATTGAGTTCAAATTTTATATCACGATGATTTTTGCACAGGTTTTCAAACTGCCGGTCGGTCAATCCGCCAAAATTAAAAATAATCGGGTCTGAAAATATCGTCGAAACTGCTTGGATTTTATTTGTTATCGTCATTTTACATCTCCAATGCGAATGAACTCTGCGTCGAAACCAACGTAAAATTCCTTATATCGTAATAAATATAATTAAAACTATTTTGCGGTTTATTTTTTCGCGGTTGTCGGATTACTGTAATTTATTGCATTTGAAATTAGAATTGAAATATTTACAGCCCGTAAAAATAAAGCCGCAAAATAGTTTTACCAAATTTCGCGCACGTTTAATTCAAATCCTTCTAAAACATTTTCACCCGAGATAGTTTCGGGGTTTTCCAAGATTTCAATTTCGCCGTTTGCGCGGTAGATATAAACTTTTTTCGTTTGCGGATCAATCAGCCAGCCGAGCGAAACGCCGTTTTCGATGTATTCGCGCATTTTATTTTGCAGTGTTTTGACCGAATCCGTTGAAGAACGTAGTTCGATGACAAAATCCGGCACGACGCGGGAAACTTTTTTGTGTTGTTCGTCGGTAAAATCATTCCATTTTTCCCGCTTTATCCAAGATACGTCCGGCGAAAGCCTTGCTCCATTCGGAAACGTAAAAAATGTTGAAGAATCGAAAACGATTCCTGCTTTGTGAAAATCAGACCAATTTTCCGTTTGTGTCGTTAATTTTGTATTTCTCCAACCCGTATCGGGCAATGTCGGCGGCATAAGAATCAGTTCTCCTTGAGCGGTTTGCTCGATTCTGAAATCTCTGTTTTTCTGGCAGATTCTTTCAAAATGCTGATCGGAAATTTCGCCAACATAAAATGAGAATGGTTGTCCCATAAAGGATTCAAGATTTCGGAGATTTTGAACTTCGGTTTGTGCCATAAATTTTGTAACCTCAAGATATTTTAACATAAAAAACTCCGCGCCAAACAAGCGCAGAGTTTTCGATAAAAATTAAACTCACGGCTGTTTAGCGGTTTATTTTCCGCAGTCGCCGGTCGCTGTAACTCATTCCGTTCAAAATTATGAACTTATTGTTGTCAATTTTATTTCAAAACCCGACCAACTTTATTTTTGATTGACGGCATCTTTAAATTGTGCTTCGATCCGCGTGATAAATCCCGCAAAATTTGCCTGATCTTTGAATTTCGCTTTTGCCAAATCAAAGGCTTCCTGACCGCGCGAGTCGGCGAGTCTGACGAAACTTTGCAGTCCGCCGAAAATTGCCTGAAAATTATTGTTTTCCAGCGCGGTTTTGAAATTAGTCATAAGCAGCGGAAAAATTCGCGCGTCGCCTTTGCCGCTCGCCGCCAAAACGCCTAACGCGCCGTTTTGAACATTGGCGGGATAAGATTTATCGGCGTATTTGAAACCCACATCAACCGCGCGTTTGTCGCCCAGAACCGCCAAACCCTGCAAACCCGCCAGACGAAGACGGTCTTTCCAGGAATCCGCGTTGACCAATTTGATCAAAGCGTCATAACCTCGCGCGTCTTTCGTGTTTGCCAGCGCGACCGAAGCGGCATCAATCACGCCGTAACTTCGGTCGTTTAACGCCGCCAAATAAATGTCGGCGAATTTTGTATCTTTTGTCGAGCCTAAAACTTCAATCGCCGCCGCGCGAACAACCGGATTTTCATCTTTGGCGGCGGTTGTCAGCGCGGTCAAAGTCATTTGATCGAGATTTGGAGTTTCGGCGATTTGACGATTTCGATTTCTGCGTCCTGTCGTCGTTGTCATCAACAAAGAACGAATCGCGTCGCGTCGAATTCCCCAAAAAGCGTCGCTCGTAATCGTTTGATTTATCGCCGCCGTGATTTTTGTTTTGTCGGCATCGGTTGATTTTTCACGCGCCGCGAGTTCATTCATCGCCCACAAACGACCGAGAACGTCTTTGTCGTTTTGCAGTTGATAAAGTAATTCGTCGGTTGATTTTTCAAATTTTAATTCTTTAATAAGCGTACTTTCGTAATCGAAATTAACGAGCTTCGGCTTTTGGGCGACATCGAAAGTGAAAATGTTTTCGGCTTTCGGCTCGATCCAAACGCGTTTGATTTGATTGTCAATTTCGATGTCAACGTAGGTTTGAAAAAACTCGACCTGCGGATATTCGTTTTTCGGATCAATTTTTTGCGTCTGTTTGACGTTCAGCGTTAATTTTTTTGAAGCGTCATCGTAATTCTGCGTAACTTCAAAAATCGGATGTCCCATTTTGAAAATCCACTGGTCGAAAAACCAGTCCATTGATTGTCCGGTCGCTTCTTCGATGGCAATTCTAAGTTGCTGAGTCTGAACCGGTTTGTTTGCATTTGTTGTCAAATAATGATTTAGGGCTTTGAAAAACAGTTCGTCGCCGAGATGTTTTCGCAGCATATGCAAAACCGCGCCGCCCGTCGGATATGCGTAAACGTCAAACAAAGCGTCGGCGTTTGTGTAATATTTTGTGACAATCGGACGGCGATTTCCCTGATTCCACGCGTTTAAATATTGCTGCTGATTGCCGCGCACGTCGTTGTAGAGAAAATAATCGCGTCCTTTGGAATTTTCCATCCAAAGAGCTTCAAAATACGTCGCAAAACTTTCGTTGAGCCAAATGTGCGCCCATTCGCGCGTCGTTACGTAATCGCCGAACCACTGGTGCGCGAGTTCGTGCGATTGAATCGAATCGCTGTCGCCGTCGAGCAGTTCGCGTTCGTCGAGAATGATTATCGGTGTCATCGTCGTCGCCGAAATATTTTCCATTCCGCCGCTGAATCCGGTCGCAATTGTTTGCGCGTATTTGACATACGGAAATTTTACGCCGAGTTTCTCCGAGAAAAATTTGACCATCGCGGGCAGATTTTTGGTCGAAATCCGTCCTTCTTTCAATTCGTTCGGAAAAACGTAAGAGGAAACCGGAATTCCGGCATATTCGCCTTTTATTTCCGCGTATTCGCCGACGACGATTGACGTTAAATAATTGGCGTGCGGCACATCCATTTTCCAGTGAAATGTTTCCGTGCCGTCGTTATTGTCTTTTCTTTCGATCAATTTTCCGTTGGAGACGACAAACATCGGCTTTTCGACCGTCGCGGTCAATTCCGTCGTCGCAAAATCGTTCGGTGAATCATAAGACGGAAACCAAAAGCGATTGTAATCGCTTTCGCCCTGCGACCAGATTTGTCGGCGACCGTTCGGATCATTTGCGTCGGGCTTTATAAATTTCAAACCGCCGCCGCCGCCGAAACCCAATGTATTCGGCACGACTTCGCCTTTTGTTCGATAATTTACAATCAAAGTCAGCGGTTCGCCGATTTTATAAATGCGGTCAAGATTAACAATTAACGAAGTCGCTTTTTCATCATACTCATACTTTAAATCTTTTCCGTTTAATTTAATCGAATTGAAAACCATCAAACCGGCATCGAGGTTGACTTTTTGAAAATTCGGCACGAGCGGCGCGAGCGTAATGGTCGCCGTTCCGAATGCCTGCTCTTTATCCCAGTCGAATTTCAGATCGAGCGCGATGTGCCGCATATCGTAATCGCGGCTGCGAATGTAATGCGCGGGCGGAAGTTTTTTAGTGTCCTTATCATCTTGTTGAAGCGACATCGGACGCGCCGACGCGATATTGAGCAGTCCGAAAACGAAAATAAAGTATAAAGATAAGAATTTCACGAAGTTAAGCGAAACATTTTTTGACATATTATTTTTTAATTTTTGAAGAATTTTATTCGGTTATCTACGAAAAGCGGAGAAATTTTGTTTCACGCTCATAAATCAAAAAACGTGAATTGCCTATTTAATAATAAGCGATTCACGTTTTAATAAAATTCCAAATTGGAAAAAACTATTTGACTTTCAAAGCCGGATCGCCGATCAAAGCCCACGACAGCCGCACGTCGCGTCCGCCGGGAATGGTGGTTTTCGCGTCTTTTATCAAATCACCGAGCCGCATCGAATTATCTCTGCCGATTTGACTGTAAAAGCGCGTCGCCATAATTTCCTGAATGTCCGGCGTGGTTTCACCCGAAGATGCCCAAACCGCCACCGCGCCGCCGGTTTGTTTGCTCAAAAGAACTTCGGCTAACGAATCCTGAGTTTGAATAAAATAACCGTTCAAACAAGTCAGCATCGTAAAAATTGTCAAATTATCGCCGTTGGTCAGAGCCAGAGCATCGGCATTATTGAAAAAAGCGGGCGATGCCGACCACGCGCTGGTGTTTCCGTGTCCAGAATAATTTACCAAAAACTTTCCGCTGTTCATCTCGGCTAACAGACGCGTCCGGGCATCGGTGTCCGCTTTGTTTATTATAGGGCTGGGCGTATTTGCCGGAAGATGACTGCGAAGACGATTATTCACGCCGGCAAAATCATAACCGTTCGGCACATCACTGGCGAAAAGAACTCCTCTGCTCAAATTTTGGGTGGCGACGGTTTGTTCATAAGTAAAAACTTTATTTAAAACAGTGGTTACGGTTTGAGCTTCGTGAACCGGAATTCGACCAATCGGAATCGCCGCCAAACCGTTATTATCAAAATCTGCCAGAGCTTCATCGCTGCCGGTTTCGAGATAAATTGTTTCGACCATTTTTGTCGGTATAAAATTATAATTTACCGGCGGAGAAGCCGCGCTCGTATAATTTCGCGGATTGTATGTGGCATCACCGATCAGCAGAACATAGCCCGGTTTAGTTTGCCGGTTTTCGTAGGCATATTGAAGAAATCTCTCAATCGCGTCCGAACTGAACACACCGTAACTGAATTCGTCATAAACGTCATCAATATTAACGACTTCGACGCTCATTCCCTGACCGCGCCGATAGTTTGCCCAATCGTTGGCTTGCGACATCCAATCTTTGTAGGAAATGATAATCATATTCGCGGCATTTGCGGTATTTGATAAACTTGACGGCGCATTAGCCGTAACCGAAGCCGCCGACAACAATGCGCTGTCTTCCACGCCGAACAAAATTCGGGCGCGATTGGGCAGCAGATAAGCGCGATAACCGCCGGAGTTGTTCGATTCAACTTTCGCATTTGCGACAATATTCGGCTCATCGGGATCGGTAATGTCAAAAATGCGGACGTTGGGCGAAGTAAATCCGTCAACGTAACTTTCCTGCTGACCCGGCACATAAAACGAAAGTTGATTTTGCTGGGCTTTATATAGCTTTTTATAAGTTATTTTAACCGTATCGAAAAACGAAATGTCCGAAGAACTCGCCAGTGCCGTCAACTGCAAAGTATTTGTTCCTTCGCGCAACGCTGACGTGGGAATGTCAAACTGTTTTGACATCGAAGCAAAACTATTTCCGATAATAGAACCGATTTCCACGCCGTTAAGAACAACTTTGGTTTGGTGCGAAACTTGGGTCGCGCCTTGAATTTTCACGTCAATTGACGCGACGGAAGCCGAAAAATCAACAGCCGACAAATTTATATTGATGACAGTTGGAGAAGTACTGATGACTCTGCCGAAAAAATTGTCAACATCATCGCCGTTGTGAAGGTCTGAAAAATAAGTAGTTCTCTCTTTAAAAGAAGTTGACTGAGAAAAACCGTTTGCCACACCTCTTCCGGCAAAAGCGCGGGTAAGAAAAGATTCGATGCGCTTGCCGTTTTGCGCGCCGGTGATCAAAAAATAAATTTGCGTGTCAGTATCTCTGGTGTCGAGTCCTTTGCCGTAAAACTCGATATAGTCGCCGTTTCCGCCGACGTTAATGGCTTGTTCAACGCCGTTTCTATACAATTGCCATTTGCTCGAAGAAGAATTTACGTCAAAACCGGCGGTTTGCAGTTCGGCGCGCGAAACTCTGTAAAAACCTTCTTTTTTCACGCCGATTTTCGCGCCCGACTGCGCCGCCACAAAACGCTGGGTCGCGGCATCTGGAAAACTTAAACTTTTAATGATCTGCGCCTTTAAAACGCTCGGCACATTCGTTTCATCATTTGAAATATAAGCGTTGGTAGATTGCGCCGCTTCTTTTAAGACGGCGGATGAATTTCCCGCATAAACCGCCAAATCATTGACGTATTTCGGAGAAATTAAATTGGAAAGCTGTTTTTGTCCGTTAATGCTGAAGGTTTCGATGTAATAAGAAGAATCGGAATCGCCGTCCGCGTCAAAAAAAGTATATTTTTCACCGGTGTTTTGCGCGTCGCGCATTTTCATATAAACGCCCGGAACCAGACTCGGACTGACTAATTCTTTGTCAACTCCGTTGCTTCGATAAATATAAAAACCGAGATTGCCGGATTCAAAAGATGTTTCCCATTCCAGCCAAACTCCGTTTCCGTCGGAATAAGCGTCTATATGTTCATATTTGACCGAGCTTTTTGCCGATTTGTTTTTATTTATTCGCAAATTGTTCAGCCGTTGTGCCGAAACCGGCATCTTCAACAGCAGACCGAAACTTAAAACAACCAAGAATGCTATGCTTTTTTTCATATTACCTCGAGTTTACGATTTAGAGATTTTTCTGGAAAAGAAATTTTAACATCAAACTATTCAAATAAAATTTTGTAAGAATAGTCTGTTATTCTACTATATGTTTGCCTTTTTACCAAGAATTTTCGGTAAACAGCCCCGAAATTTGTGAAACTTTCCAATACTGATTATATTACTAATACTTAGATATTTTTTTTAATTGCGGAATTAAACTATGAAAACACCGAAAAAACTTTCAGTATTTCTATTCATAATAGCTTTATTTTTCTCATTTATTCCCGACGAATCAAAAACTTTTGCTTCGTGGCGTGAACCCGTTCGGGCGAAACACGCGATTGTCGCTTCGCAGCACGAACTGGCTTCGCGCGTCGGCGTTGAAATTATGAAAAAAGGCGGAAACGCGGTTGACGCGGCGGTTGCGACGGCTTTGGCTCTCGCCGTCGTTTACCCGGAAGCCGGAAATTTGGGCGGTGGCGGATTTATGTTAATGAGATTCAAAGACGGCAAAACCGCCGCGATTGATTACCGAGAAATGGCTCCGCAGGCGGCAAACCGCGATATTTATCTGGACGCGAACGGAAAACTTATCAGGGGCGAAGGCTCGTCAACCATCGGTTATCGCGCCGCCGGAGTTCCGGGAACGCCCGCCGGATTGGAAATGGCGTTCAAAAAATACGGCTCCGGCAAAATTAAATGGTCTGAACTGGTCGAACCGGCGCGAAAACTCGCCGAAGACGGCTATGTTTTGAGTTACCGTCTGGCAAATCTTCTAAAATCATACAGCAAAGACCTCGAAAAATATGAAGACAGCAAAAGAATCTTCTTAAACGGCGGCAAGTTTTACGACGAAGGCGAACTTTTCAAACAGCCCGATCTCGCGCAGACGCTTTCGCGCCTTCAGACGAACGGCGCACAAGGTTTTTACGAAGGCAAAACCGCGCAGCTGATCGCCGCCGATATGAAGGCGCACAACGGTTTGATAACGCTCGAAGATTTGAAAAATTATCAGGCGAAGGAACGCGCGCCTTTGCGCGGAACTTATCGCGGTTACGAAATTATTTCGATGCCGCCGCCGTCTTCGGGCGGAATCGTTCTGCTGCAATGTCTGAATATGCTCGAAAAATACGATCTTCGCGCGATGGGTTACAATTCGGCGGAAAAATATCATCTTTTGACCGAAGTTCTGCGCCGTTCATTCGCCGACCGCGCCGAATTTATGGGCGATCCTGATTTCGCAAATGTTCCGACTGCAAAATTGTTGGACAAAAATTATCTGCAAAAACGCGGCGAAACGATTGATTTGACGAAAGCCTCGAAAAGTTCCGACATCGGACACGGCGAAATTGTCGGCGGAGAATCAATGGACACGACTCATTTTACGGTCGCTGACGCGGACGGAAATGTCGTCACAAATACATTTACAATCAACAATTTATACGGTTCAGCCGTCACCGCGAAAGGCACCGGAGTTTTATTAAATGACGAAATGGACGATTTCGCCGCGCAGCCCGGAAAGGCGAATATGTTCGGCTTGATTCAGGGCGAGAAAAATTCCGTCCAGCCGAAAAAACGTCCGCTTTCTTCGATGACACCGGCGATTGTTCTGCGAAAAGACGGCTCGCTGTGGTTTGCGACCGGCGCGCGCGGCGGACCGCGAATTATCACGACCGTTCTGCAAATCGTCATCAATATGATTGACCACGATATGAATATTCAGGAAGCGATTGACGCGCCGCGCATTCATCATCAATGGTTTCCCGACGAAATTCTTTTTGAACCTTACGGAATGTCGCCCGACACACGCGCCGTTTTGGAAAAAATGGGACACACATTTGACGATAAACCGACCAATATCGCTTCCGCCACCGGCATTTCAGTCGGCGAAGACGGAGTAAAATTCGGCGCGATTGATTCGAGAAGCGACGGCGAAGCGGTCGGCTATTGAGCCGATTGTTTTATTTTGGTTTGCGGGAATAATTTTCAAAAATTTACGCTTTTTAGACTATATAAAATAAAAAAATTGAACAAGGGGTTTCATAAATGTTAAGTGCGAGCGAAACGAAAAAGGACACATTCGCCGAAGATGTGTCGAACGGATTATCTTCAAATCCGAAATATCTGTCGTCGAAATATTTTTACGACGACGAAGGTTCGAGGCTTTTTCAGGAAATAATGAAAGTGCCGGAATATTATCTGACCAGAAGCGAATATGAAATTTTCAGCCGTCAAACCGCTGATATTTTCGAGGCTTTTGAAGCCGATTCAGCCGAGTTCGATTTGATCGAACTCGGCGCGGGCGACGGCTCAAAAACTTCCCTGCTGGTTGATTATTTTCTCAAACACGATGTCGCTTTTCGCTATGTTCCGATTGATATTTCGTCTGAGGCGTTGAATTTTCTGAGCGATAAATTCAAAAAGCAATTCCCGGATTTAAATATCCAGCCCGAACAGGGCGATTATTTCAAAACTCTGGAAACATTCAGGAAAAAGTCCGACAAGAAAAAAATTATTCTGTTTTTGGGTTCAAACATCGGCAATTTCAGCGAGGAACAGGCTTTGGAATTTTTCAAAAGTCTGCGCGGGATGATGAGCGAAAAAGACTTTCTTTTTATCGGTTTCGATCTACATAAAAACCCGAAAACTCTGCTCCGCGCTTATGCCGATTCGCTCGGCGTGACGGCAAAGTTTAATCTGAATTTGCTGAAACGCATCAACCGCGAACTCGGCGGAAATTTTAACGTCGAAGAATTCAAACATTACGCCAGTTATCATCCGACGGAACGCGCCGCGCGTTCGTTTTTAATCAGCCAAAAAGATCAAAAAGTCCGCATCGAATCGCTCGACAAGGAGTTTGAGTTTGAACAATGGGAACCGATTTTTATGGAAGTTTCCCAAAAATATAATCTCGCAATGATCGAAAAACTTGCCGAAGAAAGCGATTTTAAAGTGGTGAAAAACTTTTTTGACGAAAGCCGTTTTTACACAAATTCGCTCTGGAAACCAACCGGAACGCCGTTTTCTTGACTGAATTCCGCTCATTTATGAATTTCACAATTCTTCGTTTCGATTCGCTCGCGTCCACCAACACGGAAGCCGTCAGTCAGGCAAAACGCGGCGCGGACGAAGGTTTATGCGTCGTCGCCAAACGACAAACCGCCGGACGCGGACGACACGGCAGAAGCTGGATTTCGCCGGAAAACGCCGGACTTTATTTCAGCATCGTTTTGCGCCCGAAAATCGCCGTTCGTTATCTGCCGCTTTTGACGCTGATGAGCGCGGTCGTCGTTTACGATGTTTTGTGTGAATTTTACGAACTGAAACCCGACATAAAATGGGCGAACGACGTTCACGTCAACGGCAAAAAGATTTGCGGAATTTTGGCGGAAGCGGTTGAAACGAATCTCGGTTTAGCCGTTATCGTCGGAATCGGAATAAATTTGGATTCGAGGAATTTTCCGCTCGAATTGTCCGAAATTTCCACCTCAATCGCGTCTGAAACGGATAAAAAACCGAATCTGGAAAAATTACTCGAAGAATTAACCGGAAAATTTTCGATATTTTACAAAATGGTCAACGAAGAAAACGGCGCGCTGAAAATTCGTGAAGAATGGACAAAGCGTTCTTCTTACGCTTTCGACAAAGAAGTTCGCGCGGTCTTAACAAATGAAACAATTGTCGGAAAAACCTGCGGAATTGAAGAAAACGGCGCGCTGCGAATCCGGCAGGCGAACGGTTTTGTAAAAATAATTCAAGCGGGCGACGTTGAAATGATTAGAAAAATTCCGAACAAATGAACATCTGTTGAATTTTCAATTGGAAAAGTGTAGTTTGTAAACTGTAAAGATAAATTGAAAATTTTTATAAAAATTATATGGACAATGAATTTGATTTTGAACCCGAAGATGTAGAATTTGAAGATTTTACGGGCGATTTGGATGATTTTGACGAGTTTGACGAACAGGAACTGAGCGAAGTCAATATGCGAACCGCCATTTTGTCAAAAAATAATATGGTCGCGCTGCTGTGCGTGAAAACCGCCAACGAAGGCGGCGCGATTTGCCGCGTTGACCCGCGCGAAAACAATCCGTCCGTTCAGATTTACGACGATCCGGCGAAAGCTCTCGAATGGTTTAACAAAAGTTTGCGAACCAGCAAACAAAACGGCTGGCAGATTGTTTACGACGGTTTGCCGCTGCAAGGGTAAAAGCGCGTCAATCGTCAATCGTCAATAGAGAAACCGATTGACGATTGACGATTGACGATTAACGATGCTGTTAGCAATTGACATCGGCAATTCAGCCGCGAAATTCGGCATATTTGACGGTGAAAATCTTGTCAAAAAATTTACTGTTCCGACCGTGTTCGCTCATTCCGCCGCCGAAATCTACAATTTGATTCGAGATGAAATAGACGATGAAATTTCTTTCGTCGTCATTTCTTCCGTCGTCACCGAACTCGAAAATTCTTACCGCAAACTTGCCGAAAAAATTTTAAATGCCGAAGTTTTATTTATCAGTAACGAATTCGATTCAGGTTTGCAAATTAAATACAATCCGCCGAACGCGCTCGGCGTTGACCGCTTAATCGCCGCTTTCGCGGCGGTCGAAAAATACGGCAAACCGATTATCATCTGCGATTTCGGGACGGCGACGACGATTGACGCGGTAAATTCCAAAAGCGAATTTTGCGGCGGAATTATCGCGCCCGGAATGAATATTTTAGCTGACGCGCTGTTTCAAAGAACTTCAAAACTTCCAAAAGTTGAAATAAAAAAACCGGAAAACATTTTCGGCAACTCCACAATTTCCTCGATTCAATCGGGAATTTATCACGGTTACATCGGTTTGGTTGACGGAATTCTGCAAAAAATGATTGCCGAACTCGGCGAAACCCCGAAAATTATCGCCACCGGCGGACTTGCTCCGCTAATTGCCGAAGATTCGCAATTGATTGAAATCGTCGAGAGCGATTTGATGCTTGACGGATTGCGTTTGGTTTTTGAAAAGCACGAAAAAATTTATGTTGAGTAAAACTCCGGCGACTAATTTCTCACTTGAAATTTTTTGTCAGACGGCTTTCAAAATGGCGTTTTTTCAGTATTTTTGCTGAAAGGTTTTAAAATAAAGTAAATTATCAAACCGACCAGAGCGATGATAAAAACCGACAATCCTTCCTTTTGAAAATCAACATTCGTCAGCAGCCAAATGATTAAAATCAGCGACAAAAGCGCGGCGAAAACGCCGAACGGCGCGATAAATTTCGCTTCCGGCGCATTTTCGCGGCGGCGAAAAACCGGCAGCGACGCGCAGGTAACGGCGTAAACGATCAGGCGCGTGATGGTGCTGATCGTCAGCGCGCTGAGAAATGAACTTTGAATCGTCAGAAATAACATCAAAAACGCGGTTAAAAAAAGCGAAATGAACGGCGTTTTGAATTTCGGATGAGTTTTCGCCAACACCGGCGGCAGTTCGTTTTGTTCAGCCATCGCAAACGGAATCCGCGAAGCCGTCAAAAATCCGCCGTTGAGATTGCCGAAAATCGAAATAACCGCGCCGACTGTGATAAAAGCCGCGCCGAACGTGCCGAGAAAATTGTTGGCGGCATCGGCGAGCGGGCGTTCGGATTTCGCCAATTCGGGCAAATTTCCGATGCTGACAATCTGAATCGAAATAAACAAAACGGCGCAGATTCCGAGAGCCGAAATCAGCGCGAACGGAATATTGCGCTGCGGATTTTTCGTTTCGCCCGCCGGAATAACCGCCGCTTCAAAGCCGACGTAAGCGTAAATTAAAAGCAGAATCGCCTGTGAAAATGAATTGTAATCGGGCGCGGCGGCAAAACTGAAATTGGCGGGCTGAACAAAAAACATTCCGACGGCGACGAAAACAATCAGCGGAATAATTTTCCCGACCGTAAAAACATTCGTCATCAACGCCGATTCCCGCACACCGATAAAATTTACCGCCGTCAGCACGAGAACGATTGCCGCGATCAGAAAAACTCGTGTTCCGCCCTGATTTGCCGACGGATAAAAAAAACCGAGATACGCCAAAAGCAGATTGCAGTTGGCGGCAAATGTCGTAATGCGAACCGTCCAGTAAAGCCAGCCGACTTCAAAACCGACGACCGCGCCGAAGGCTTCGCGCGCGTAGAGATACATTCCGCCCGTCGTTTGAAAACGGCTGGCGACTTCGGCGAAACACAGCACGATAAAACCGACGATGACGGCGCAGGCGACAAAAGCCAATAAACTGTAATTTCCGATTAACGCCGTTACTTTCGACGGCAAACCGAAAATTCCCGCGCCGATAATCGTGTTAATCGTGATCGCCGTCAAATCCCGGCGACTGATGCCGCGAACGAGTTTTTCATCCGTCATAAATTATTTTTATTTCGCGCTTTTTTTGCCGACTGCTTTTCGTTTATACTCTGTAATTATCTTTCCGTAAAGTCTTTCGCAGGAGTTTTAAATGAAAAATTTAACGTCGGCTTTGCTGCTTGCGGCATTTTTCGGATTATTTTTCTCGAATGCCGACGCACAGCAAAATCAGGCTGCAAGCGGCAAAACAGACAAAAAATTTGCTGCCGAACAGTCGCCCGAATTGCAGATGCTTTTGAGTAATTCGGTCAACGAAACGATCAGCGCGTATTCTTCGATAAATCTCAAACCCGAACAAATTTCCGCGACGCTGATTGATCTGCGCGACGCGTCCGATTGGAAAATGGCGAGCGTGCGCGGTGAAGAAAAAATTTATCCGGCGAGCGTCGTAAAATTATTTTATATGGACGCGCTGGAAAATTTTCTCGAAGCCGGCAGAGTCAAAGATACGCCCGAACTCGAACGCGGACTGCGCGATATGATCGTCGTCTCTTCAAACGAGGCGACGCAGTATGTTTTGGATGTACTGACCGGAACTTCGAGCGGCGCGGAACTTCCGCCAAAGGAATTTGCGAAATGGGCTGGGAAACGCAACGCGGTCAATCGTTATTTTGCCGCGCTCGGTTATCAAAATATCAACGTCAACCAAAAAACTTTCTGCGAAGACGCTTACGGTATCGAACAGCAGTTTCGCGGCTACAAAGGCGAAAATCGCAATATGCTGACGACCGGCGCGACGGCGCGGCTGTTAGCCGAAATAGTTTCGGGCAAAGCCGCAACTCCGGCGCGGACAACAATTATGATGAACCTGCTGAAACGCGATTTCAGCGGAGCATCTGCCGACAATGACGATCAGGCACACGGTTTTTCGGCAATCGCCCTGAACGAAAGAAAAATGACGAACGCCAAACTCTGGTCAAAAGCCGGTTGGACGAGCAAAACCCGCCACGATGCCGCGTATATCGAAACGCCCGACGGTTTAAAGTTTGTGCTGGTTGTTTTTACCGAAAACGCGGCGAATGAACGCGGCATTATTCCGATGATCGCGGGCAAAATTCTGGATAATCTGGGAAAAATAAAATAGTTTTCTAATTGTGTTAGAATAACGCTTCACAACAGGAGAAAAATAATGACGGATAATCAATTTAATCAACTTTTTGAATTGGTCACAAAAAGCGTAAACGGCGTTCAGAGACTTGAAAAAGATGTTTCCGAACTTAAACAGGGACAAACTGAAATCAGAAGCGATATTGTCGAAATAAAAAGCGACATCGTTGAAATGAAAGGCGATATTGTTGAAATGAAAGGCGATATTGTTGAAATGAAAAGCGATATTGTTGAAATGAAAGGCGATATTGTTGAAATGAAAAGCGATATTGTTGAAATGAAAAGCGATATTTCCGAACTTAAACAAGGTCAGGCGAGAATAGAAAAACAAATGACTTTTACTAATAGATCGTTGGGTATTCTGCAAAGCGACATATTGAATATTCGCGTCAGAGTAGAAATTTTAGAGCAGGAAAAGGGATTATCGAGTTAAAAATTTACCGGAGAAAATTATGAAAAAGTTAAGTTTGTTGATTTTTATGTTGTTGTTGACAGGCAGCGTGTTCGCCCAGTATCAGAAACCGCCGAAGGAAGTTGAAGATATTTTGAACGCGCCGGTGACACCGACGACTTCGATCAGTCCGGCAAAAGATAAGATTCTGCTCGCCGAACCGCTGCGTTATCCGCCGATTTCCGAACTCGCCCAGCCGATGCTGCGGCTCGCCGGCGAGCGCATTAATCCGAACACCAACGGTCAGCATCGTCAGCCTTATTTCGTCAAACTTACTTTGAAAAACATCGCCGACGGCAAGGAAATGCCGGTTAATCTGCCGCCGAACGCGCAGATTATCTCGCCGAACTGGAGCGCGGACGGAAAATACGTCGCTTTTGGCAATCAAACGCCGACCGGCATCGAATTGTGGGTTTTGGAAACGGCGACGGCGAAAGCGGCGAAATTGAAAAACGTGTCGGTGAACACGGTTTTTGGCGGTTTCGACTGGATGCCCGATCAGAAATCGCTGCTCGTCAATCTCGTTTCTTCAAAACGCGGTGTCGCGCCAACCTATCAAAATTTGATTCCAAACGAACCGAATGTGCAGGAAACGACCGGCAAAGCCAGTTCCGTACAGACGTTTGAAGATTTGCTGAAATCGCCGAACGACGAAAAACTTTTCGAATATTACGCAACTTCGCAATTGGCGGCAGTTGATTTGAACGGCAAAGTTAAAGAGATCGGGCAGCCGGCGATTTTCGATTCAAATACGGTTTCGCCCGACGGAAAATACGTTTTAATCGAAAGAATTCATCGCCCGTTTTCGTATCTTTTCCCCGCGTCGCGCTTTCCGACCGAAGTTGAAGTTTGGGATATGAGCGGCAAACCGGTTTACAAAGTCGCCAGCGTTCCGCTGCTCAATCAACTGCCGATTCAGGGCGTAACCGTCGAACCGCGCGGCGTTGATTGGATTCCGACGGAAAACGCGGCGATTATGTGGGCGAAAGCGTTGGACGGCGGCGACCCGAAAAATAAAGTGACACCGCGCGACAAACTGATGATGCTTGCCGCACCGTTTAATGCTGAACCGAAAGAAGTTGTGCAAATCGAACAGCGTTATCAGGGCAGACAATTCGGCGAAAATACGGGAATGTTGCTGTTTTATGATTATAACCGCGACACGCAGCACCGGCGGATTTTTATGACGGATTATCGTTCAAATTCCGCGCCCAAAATGATTTCCGATTTGAACGTCCGCGACCGTTATAATGATCTTGGTCAGCCCGTTACGAAAACTTTGCCGAACGGCGAACGCGTAATTCAGCAAAACGGCGATTATATTTATTTAAGCGGAAACGGTTCATCTGCCGAAGGCGACCGACCGTTTTTGCGGCAGATAAATTTAAACACATTGAAAACAGATGAAATTTGGCGTTCCGACAATAATAATTATGAAAG
This sequence comes from Pyrinomonadaceae bacterium, assembly GCA_965218105.1. Lineage (GTDB taxonomy): Bacteria > Acidobacteriota > Blastocatellia > Pyrinomonadales > Pyrinomonadaceae. The sequence continues at coordinate 3,742,015 of OZ244585.1, read as the reverse complement.
TTTTGTTGCCTTAGTTGAAGATCAAAAGCTCAACACAATGGGAATAACAAGATTTATTACTCGCCGTGAATCAATAACCGAACCGCCGAATTTATTTATTAAAACCGGTTCTACGACAGCTACAGGAATGTTAGGCGGATTTGATTTAAAGACGCGACAATTGACCAATTTCACCGATCCGACCCCGCAACTGCGCGGCATTACAAAACAGCTCGTCACATATAAACGCGCCGACGGCGTTGATTTGTCGTTCACGCTATATCTGCCGCCGAATTACAAACAAGGGACGAAACTGCCGACCGTTGTGTGGGCTTATCCGCTCGAATACACGAATAACGATGTCGCCGGACAGGTCACGGGTTCGACCAATCGGTTTACAAACATCGGCAGTTATTCGCATTTGTTTTTTCTTTTGGAAGGCTACGCGGTTTTAGACGACGCGACGATTCCGATTGTCGGCGATCCGCTGACCGTCAACGATACGTTTATCAAACAGCTTGTTGATTCGGCGCAGGCGGCGGTTGATAAAGCCGTCGAAATGGGCGTAACCGACAGAGATCGCGTCGGTGTCGGCGGACATTCTTACGGCGCGTTTATGACGGCGAATTTACTGGCGCATTCGGATATTTTTCGCGCCGGAATCGCGCGTTCGGGCGCGTATAATCGCACCTTAACGCCGTTCGGTTTCCAGTCGGAACGCCGCAATTTTTGGGAAGCGAAAGAACTGTATCAAAAAGTTTCGCCGTTCTTTTTCGCCGACAAAATTAACGAACCGCTGCTGATGATTCACGGCGAAGCGGACAATAATCAGGGAACTTTCCCGATTCAGTCAGAACGTCTTTTCGCCGCGATGCAGGGCAACGGCGAAACCGCGCGGCTCGTAATGCTGCCGCTCGAAGCGCACGGCTACGCGGCGCGCGAGTCAATCGAACAAGTTTTATACGAACAAATAAACTGGTTTGATAAATACGTCAAAAACGCGAAACCGCGTGGGCAAAATCAAACGGCGGCAAAGTAACAAAACAAATTAGCCACGAACAAACACGAAAAGACACGAAAATTTTTAATAGTTTTTCGTGTCTTTTTCGTGTTTGTTCGTGGCTAAAAAATTCTCTAGAACGAATATCGAATCGGACAATAAGGCAAACTTTTCGCCAGCGACTCGCTGAATGCGGCGAGTTCGCGGCGGCGAAAATCGTAATCGTAAACCAAATTGTCGGGCGCGGTTTTTTTCGCCACCTGCAATTGCGGATTCCACAAAAATTCTTCGCCTTTGGCGTTCCACTGCATATTTATTTCGTGCAAATCCGCCGAATGCGTCAGGAAAAACGCTTCGCATTTCAACTGTTTTTTTACTTTTACCGAAAGAGTTTCATCAATTTCCCTGAACAGTTCGAGCCAGTCGGCTTTCCACTTTTCGCCTTCATAGACGATAATCGGCGCAAAAGAAAAATGGACTTCGTAACCGGCATCAACTAATTTATTCGCCGACAAAATTCTCTCGGAAATCGGACTCGTGCCGATGTCAACGTAACGCGCGATATTTTGCGGCATCAAACTGTATCGAATGCGCGTTTTGCCTTTCGGATCAATTTCAAGCCAATAATCATCGCGCACGGTTTTCGTCGCAAAGGTCGCTTTGGCAAATTCCATCGCCGCAAATTCCCTGATTAAAAACCCCGGATTGTCGCAAACAAAAGAATCGGCGGACAAATCGGCGTTACAGCCGATGTCGTAAGTCCAAAATTTATCGTCGCATTGATTCGGTTCGGTTTTCGCGCCGAGTTTTTTTTGATGCCGGCGAATCGAAGCGGCGATTTCTTCGACGTTGACAAAAATCGTCAGCGGATTTGACGCGCCTTTGCGCCGCGCGACGTAGCAATATTGACACGAACTCAAACAGCCGTTGGAATTTGACGCGGCGATGAAATCCGCCGAACGCCCGTTTTTCGTATGCGTCAAGCCGGATTTGATTCCCAAAACCAAACTTTCGCGTTTCGTCCGCATCCAATCGGTCGCGTCGGCTTCAAATAATTCGGGAATTTGCCAGTGAGATTTGACTTCAATTATCTCGGCGTTCGGAAAACGATTAATAATATTTTCGGCATTGTTTCGCCAAATAAAATCCTCGAAAATACTGCGCTGAATGTAAATTTTTTTGAAATTAAAATGCAAAACGACACTTCCCTTTTACGATAATGTTTGACGAATTTTTGATGTTTTCCCAAACTTCAAAGTTGGTCGCGCAATCAGCGTTTCGCATTATTCGCCATAATTATTAAAATAAGATAAAATCTGTGGAAATTACGAATTTCTGATAAAAAATATGAAAATAAAACTTGCCGCTTTTCTTTTTTTGATTTTTGCGGGTCAAACATTCGCGCAAACAATGCCTAAAGATGCCGACCCGAAACTTTGGCAAAAAGCATTGGAAATACACAAAAAAGCGATTATCGTTGACGGACACAACGATATTCCGACACCGATGTATGACGATGATTTTGACTTAGGCACGAGTTCCGCCGGTAAATTTCATAACGACGGCGATCCGTATCATACGGATTTAGAGAGATTCAAAAAATCGGGCATTACCGGCGAATTTTTCTCGATTTATGTTTCGCGCACGTTTGCCGAAAAAGGCGGCAGCGGCGCGGCGGCGCGGGCTTTAGATTTGATTGACACGACTTACGGCGCGGTTGAAAAATATCCAAACCAATTGATGCTTTGCACGACTGCGGCGCAGATTCGACAAGCCAAAAAAGATGACAAAATCTGCGCTTTGATGGGAATCGAAGGCGGACACGCGATTGAAGATTCGCTCGCCGCGCTCAGAGAATTTTATCGTCTCGGTGTGCGTTATATGACGCTGACGCACAATAACACGAACGATTGGGCGGACGCGCACAACGACGAACCGCGAAATAACGGTTTGTCGCCGTTCGGCAAAGATGTCGTGCGCGAAATGAATCGTTTGGGAATGCTGATTGATATTTCGCACGTTTCGGTCAAAACGATGTCGGATGTTCTGGATGTTTCCACCGCGCCGATTATCGCTTCGCATTCCGGCGCGCGCGGCGTGAACGACCACACGCGCAATATTCCCGACGATATTCTAAAGCGCGTCGCCAAAAACGGCGGCGTGATAATGATAAATTTTTATCCGTCTTTTCTCGACGCGCGAACCAATAAAGAAGAAAATGAACGCGCCAAGCGTTTGAAACCGCAGCTCGACGCTCTCAAAGAGCAGTATAAAGACAATCCGCAAGCCTTTAACGAAGCCGAGCGCAAACTTTTCGCCGAAAACCCTATTTACATCGCGTCTTACACGCGCATTGTTGACCACATTGATCACATCAAAAATGTCGCCGGAATTGATTACATCGGAATCGGTTCCGATTTTGACGGCGTTCCGATGCTGCCCGAACCGATGAAAGGAATGGAAGATTTGGTTTTGGTAACTTACGAAATGCTCAAAAGAGGTTATTCGGAAACAGATATTCGCAAAGTTTTGGGCGAAAATTTTCTTCGCGCCTTTTCCAAAGCTGAAGAAGTCGCCAAAATTAATTCACGCAAGATCAGCAGTGAAGGCAGTTTGAAGAAGATTAAATGATGATGAAAATAAATTATTTTTTATTTTACGCCGTTTTAATTTTTGCATTCATCGCTTTCGGAAACGCTCAAACATTCGCGCAAAGACAAAGATTAACCGTCGTCAAAACAAAAGGCGCGTGCGGATGTTGAAAATTCTAATTTTGACAAAAATTGCTTCTGTTGCCGTCAAATTTCAAAATCCGCTTTTTCCATTCGAGTTTAACTGATAAAACCTTTAAATTTGCTTGTATTCGGCGTGAAACCCGGAAACACCTTGTCGAGATTCCGATTGCCGAGATGTTTGTATGAAATTTCACCGAAAACGTCTCGAAAATCGGTCGTGACGGCTAAATCGCGTCCTTCGTTGAGCCGGTCATTTTTCAAGCCTTTCCAATCGCCGTAAACTTTCCCGCCTTTGACGGAATTTCCGAGAATAAACATCGCGTTTCCGTGTCCGTGATCCGTGCCGCGCGTGCCGTTTTCGCGGGCGGTTCTGCCGAACTCCGACATCGTTAGAATGACGACATCATCCATTTGTTTGCCCAAATCGGCGGCGAGCGCGGCGATTGACTGACCGAAATCGCGCAGATTATTGGCGAGTTGTCCGCGCGAATTTCCCTGATTGGAATGTGTGTCCCAGCCGCCGATTTCGGCGAACGCGACTTCCAAACCGACATTTGCCTTGATTAACTGCGCGATTTGCAAAAGCGAACGCCCGAATTGGCTGTTTGGATACTGTGCGCCGTTTGCCGCTTTATACTGCGCGGGATTGGCTTTTTTCAAAAAATTTACCGCTTCAAAAGTTTCTTTGCCCGTGTCGCCCAAACTGTCATTTGCCTTTTGCTGCCAGATTCCTTCAAAGCCGCCCTGCACGGAATTTGTAAAAGCACCGGCATTAATGGCGAAATCGGCGAGATTATTCATCGCAATCGTCGGCGCGCGTCCCATCAAACTGCGCGGAATCTGCGGATTGAGCGCGACGGCGCGAAACGGCGAAGCGTCTTTTTCAATGTTCGTCTGCAAAACGCGGTTGAGCCAGCCGTCTTTCGTGGATTTTACGCCGGGTGTCGCCGATTCCATATAATCCTGCGCGTCGAAATGCGACCGCGTGTTGTCGGGCGAACCGACCGAATGAACGACCGCCATCTGCTTGTTTTTCCAGAAACTTTCAAACGGTTTGAGCGACGGGTGAAGTCCGAAATATCCGTCCAGATCAACCGCGCCGTCCGTTTGATTCGGTTTCTGAATCGCAATCGAACTTCGCAAATTATAATATTCGCTTTCGCCGTGCGGCACGACCATATTCAAACCGTCAACCGCGCCGCGCTGGAAAATTGTGATTAAAATTTTCCTTCTGCCGTAACCGTCCGTCGTCGGCAACGCCGCCGCGTTTGCGAATTGATGCAGAAAAGTCGGCGCGACACTCATCAAACCGAAACTTGCCAAACCGATTCCGCTCGCTTTTAAAAAATATCTTCTGTCCATAATTGCTTTACCTCTTTATATTTAACATACACGGAGCGCGGACGGCTCGTCCGCCAACAAGCGCAGCGACGTTGTAACGCTCGCCGCCAATAAATATCGCTTCAAACGCGAAGTCTTGTCTCGCGTCCACGCTCGAAGCGGACGAGCCGTCCGCGCTCCGGCTAAAACATCTCAAAATTTGGTTTTCAAACTATTTAATTACTGTCTTTGAAAATCCGGTGAACCTAAAATCAAACCGACGACTTTGAAAACTTCGGCGTTGCCGCTCGGCGGAAGAAGCTGCGCTTGTCTGCCGAGTCCGCGTTTGCCGCCGCCCTGTCCGGTTTGCATCGAAGTATTTTCCATCATCGCTTCATCCGTGTCGTCAAGTTTCGGTTCGATCAGCGGCTGGTCAAGTTGTTTCAAAAGCATCGCTTTTGTGTTCGGCGAAATTTCATTATCAAGCAATCCGGCGATTGATTTTTCGAGAATTTGCTGTTTGTCGGCGGCTTGATATTCCGATAAATTAACTTTTGTGCCGCGAATCCGGTTGCTCGCCAGCGCGACGGCGAAATTCATTCTTTCGAGCAGCGCGCCCGTATTTACCCAATCTTCCGCCATATCCGGGTAGCCGGTCGGCGCGATGTAACCGTAAAGCGGCTCGCCCATTTTCACCAGCATCGCCTGAACCTGTCCGCCGTTGGTGTCCGCGCCGACGGTGCGAATCGCGCTGACGACCAATTCAAACGGAGTTTTAATTTTCGCGCGGTAATTTTCCGGCGCGTAAAATTCTTTGTCCGTAAACAGAGCGCGAAGCGTCGTTTTTATATCGCCTTTTGAGTTGTGAAACGCATCGGCAACGCGACCGACGAGCGCGTCGCTCGGATTGTCGCTGACGAATTTGACGGCGAGTTTTCTGGCGATAAATTTCGCCGTCGCCGGATTGTTGACGAGAATATCAAGCACTTTCAAACCGTCTTTCATTCCGCCTTCGTTAATTTTTTGACCGAGAACGACTTTTTCGCCGCGGTCGTGGGCGCGTTCGTTGAAATAAAAAGTGCCGCTTTTCGCGTCTTCCGGCAAACCCATCGCTTTCGCCTGCCGCGCGGCGCGCTTGTCTTCCGTGCCGTTAATCATACTCGCCGCCATTCTTCTGTAGCCGCGCGGATCAATAATCGTCCAGCCGGTAAAAGCGCGGGCGACTTCGCCGATGTCTTTCTGCGTGTAACCGCCGTCAACGCCCAAAGTGTGCAGTTCCATAATCTCGCGGGCGTAATTTTCGTTAATGCCGCGTTTTTGTTTTTTCGCCTGATTTTGACGCTGCTGACCTTGGTTTACACGCGCGTCGAGTTCGGCATCACTCAAGCCCAAACGATCTTTGATTCGCTCACGTCTCTGCGGATTTGATAAAGCGTTCTGCATTTGCCGGTTGCGGTTGGCGTTATTCGCCTGCATATTCGGTGAAACCGACTGGAAATTGTCCAAATAATAGAGCATCGCCGGACTTTTCGCCGTTGCCAGCAGCAAATCTTTGAAATTTCCGAGCGCGTTCGGACGAATTACATCGCGGTCATATTCGGGCAGAAACCAGCGAACCGCCGCTTTATTGGCATAGACGTTAAAATGATTTGACCAAAAATCAACCATTTGTTCCTGAAGCTGTCGCTCCGAATAAACCGCCCGCATAATGCGCGAAGCGTTTAATTGCTGCGTGATTTGCTGCGGACGACCGTAATTATTTTGTTTGTAAAGTTCGGCTACTTCCTGTTGAATTTTTTGTTTTTCGTCTTCATTTAACTGCGTGTTGTCAGTATTGCTTTGCTGCTCCGTCATCATCGCCTTGCCGTCATCCGCCGCCGCATTTTTTTTATTTTTGGCTTTCAACTGCGCCACGTCGCCCTTATCTAATCCGTTTTCTTTGGCAACCGCCTGCAAAACCGCCGACGGTGTCGGATATTTCGCAAAAATTTCTTCGTTCGACAAATTCAGAACGTCCAGATTTTTGATCTTCGCGTCGGCGAGCGTGTCGCTGATCGAAAACGGATTGAGCTGTTGTTCGATATATTTGTTCAAACCCATCGCTTTCACCCGTTCGACATCGCCGGGACGCGCTCCGAAACCTAAACGATTGAGAACGTGCAGAATTTTTTGGTCTTCGGTCAAAGATTTCGCGTTCGTCTTCTGCATCATTTGCGCGTTCACGCTGATCGTCGAAAGCGGCGCGAACATTGCAATAAGCATAAATAAAGCCGTGAATTTGTGAATTGAAGAAAATTTGTCTGTCATTAGTTTTACCTCGAAAATATTGATTGCTTTGGAATTTTTTCAAAAAATCATCTGTCAGGTTAGACGCGAAAAAATCAGAAAAAGACGAAAAAATATCTTCGGTCTGTTAATTTTTCCCGGTCAAATGTTTGTCAAAGCACGAGAAATAAAGGGCAAAAGGCAACCGACACGACGGAACGACGCATCTGAAATTTAGTAAATTTTCTATAACTAAGTTAAAATAACCATATAATTATCTGAATCAGGTAGAACAAATTTATGAAATTAACAAAAATGCCCTTTTTATTTTCTTTGATTATCGGTCTTTTGCTGTGCGTTTCGGCGTTTGCCCAAAGCCGCACATTTAATGATGGAAACGTCGAATACACATTTGAACTGCCCGAAGCGGAATGGAAAATGACCGTTACGCCTTCGAGAACGAGTCCGAATGTCGAATACGTTTTCGGCGACAGAAGAGACGGACATCTCGAAGTTCGTAAATTAACGCTCAATCCAAACCAGACGCTTGAGGAACTGATGCGCGACGAAGAAACCAAACTCCAGTTTAATCTGGGTTTTGTCGCCGGAAAAGAAGAAAACTTCAGAGGCGCGCTGAACGGAAAAGTTTACAATTACGAGTTCGTCCGTTCGGGACGCAATATGAGCGGCAGATTCTACTTTCTGCAAAACGGCGACGACGTTTACGTCCTGCGCTTCGACGGAGAACGCAGCAAACTCCGCTCAATTCGCAACCAAACCGATTCGATTGCGCGGACTTTTAGTTTGAAAAAAGCAAAATAAATTATTAAAAGAAGAAGCGTCCGATCTGCTCTATCATTTTATTGCTCTGCTCGTCGCAAAGGATATTCCGCTCGAAAATGTTCTGAATGTGCTGAAGAAACGGCGCAGATAGTTCCATTGGATTATTTAAAATTTCAAAGCGTGAAACGCGGCAGATTGGAAATTATGCCGTGTTTCACGCTTTTGTCTGACTATTTTCGAGACTACTTTTTCTTTTCTATCGAATCCGCGACAAAAATAATCTGCGTATAACTTCCGCCGTTTCCCAAAGATTGCGAGCCGACCACGGGCGAACCTGTCAGAATCAGAGATTCACCTTTTTTCAATCCGAACAGAAAGTCGGCATTTTTTTTATCTGTGAAAATATGCGGAATAACTGAACCGGGAGTCGCTTCCGAACTGTTCGTCGCCTCATCAAATACTCTGAACGCCATTTTGCCCTTCATTTCGTTAGCGGGAATAGCACCAAATACCCAATTTTGCGTCTGACCGGCAGCGACAAACCGAACCTCGGTTTTGATCGGCTTGCCGACGTAATCTTTGGCAAACGCCTCGTTCATAACTTTTATAAACGGAACGAACGAAGCGGTCGCTGAATTTTGAGCTGTTTTCGGCACACTGGCTTTGGGCGCGGAATTTGCGGCGACACCCGTGTTGGGAGAAGAAATTACCTTCGTCAAAACTTCGTTAGCCGCCGTTTCGATCATTTTGGTAACAATATCTTCGCCGTTTTCTTTAGCTGTTTCTTTAATCGAATTGGAAACTAAAGTTTTTGAATCAACGGCACTGACCAATTTATATTCCAGCGTCATTTCATCCTTAGCCTTAACCGTGTTTGCCAGAGAGGAAGCGGTAATTAATGCTTCCGCTGCGACATCGCGGGCAATCTGTTCGCCGGTTCCGCTGCCGTAAGGAATATTTCTCGATACGGTGTTGGCAACACGATTCGTCATTTTGCCGAAAAATCCGCCGCCGCTTTTGCTCCTTTTCTGTGTGAGCGTTGAATATAAAATATACTGAATGCCTTTTTGTTTTGCTTCCGGCGCAACCTGAATCGGCAGACGCGCTTCGATAGCAACGACATCTACCGTGCCGGATTTCATCAATTCGTAAAATGTATTTTGAACCGCGTCGGCAGCCTCCGTTCCCGAAACGTCCGCTAAATTTGCTTTCGGCGAAACGATTCCGATGCGTTGTGAATTGGTAGTTTGTGCGTTAATAACAGGTATAAAGATCATTGTTAGTATGAGCAGTAAACTAAATTTGCAAATCTTTTTGATTTTTAAATCTGACATTTATTATCTCCCTTTTTGTAAAAAGTATCTGAAGTTCTGTTGTGCTAGTGATTTGGACGGATAAAAGCCGGATTTTTACGGCTTAAAACTATCCCGCCGCCGGTCTTTTTCTTCTTTCGCTCTTTGCTTTACAATCTCGTCGGTCGAAAGATTTTCCAGCTCGACTACCGTGTAAGTATAAGCATCTACTTTGGCTTTTACTCTAAATTCGCCGCAATTTAAATAATTTCCTTCCCAAACATTCGGCAAATTCAAAGATTCCGCGACTTTACCGTGAAATTCGTTTTCTCTCTGATAAAAGCTGGAAGTATCATCGTAAAAAAATTTAACGGAAGTCAGAACATCATCGAGAAACTGCATTTCGCCGCTTTTTATTCCCGACAAATCAACCGTTGTAATTTTGTCATTTGCCACAAGCGGATCGGTTGCCAAACCGAGAGATATTCTCCGAAAACCCAGATAAGGCGGCGGCATTCCGTAATTTTCGGATTTCAAAATCTTTTTAGGAAACAATTTCTGCACCTCATCAATGGACATTCCCAATTTCAGTCCGCGCAAGGCGGGCGATTGGGCAATTGTCATAGCGCAGGCTGAACCCGAATTGGCTTTGGCTGAAGTTGACTCGATTTTGGTCGAAGAATCTTTTTTCTCCGGTTCGGCAGAAACTTTTTTCTCGCTTTCGACCGGTTTCTTTTTATTTTTGAGAAAAATATCTACAGCCGATTTTGTTGCGCCTTGAGCAAAAACTGCTGACGAAAGAATTGCGATTGAGAAAAGCAAAACTAAAATCAATGTAAAATGTTTCATTTGGCGACAACTTAACCTTTAAAATTTATCTCAAAATTTTTATGATTATTTAAGGTGTTTTTAGAATACAAAATATAAGTGTCCCGACGCAAGCATTTTCAAACTTAAAAATCTTGTTTTAATTACTGTTTTCATATTTTTGCTGACAATTTTTTTCATCATACAAATAAAACAATTCGAGAAACAACTTTTTTAATCAAAATCCAAAATAGGATTTTTCTAAATCACGCCCTTTATTTTCACTTTATTCCCACTCAATCGTGCTTGGCGGCTTCGATGAAATATCATAAACGACGCGGTTAATGCCGCGAATTTCCGACGTGATTCTGGATGAAACTTTGGCGAGAAACTCGTGCGGCAGACGCGCCCAGTCTGCGGTCATTCCGTCGGTTGAGGTGATGGCACGAAGCGCGATGGTTTTTTCGTAGGTGCGAAAATCGCCCATTATGCCGACGGATTGAATCGGCAGAAGGACGGCGAAGGCTTGCCACGTTTCGCTGTAAAGATCGTTTGATTTCAGTTCTTCGATGAATATTTTGTCGCACTTTTGCAAAAGTTCGACTTTCGCGGGCGTGATGTCGCCTAAAATTCGCACGGCGAGTCCGGGACCGGGAAACGGATGTCTTTGGAGAATTTCGTCGGGAATATTCAAATCTTTGCCGATTAAACGCACTTCGTCTTTGAAAAGTTCGCGCAGAGGTTCGATCAATTTAAGATTCATTTTCTCCGGCAAACCGCCGACGTTGTGATGCGATTTTATCGTAACGGACGCGCCGCGCAAACTGACCGATTCAATGACATCGGGATACAAAGTTCCCTGCACGAGCCATTTCACGTCGCCGATTTTATTGGCTTCCGCATCGAAAACGTCTATAAATTTCGCGCCGATTGCCTTGCGTTTTAATTCGGGATCAACGACATCTTTTAACACGGCGTAAAATTCTTCGGAAGCGTCAACGCCGATGACATTTAAATGCAGATTATCTTTGTAAATTTGCAGAGTTTCTTCAAATTCGCCCGCGCGAAGCAGACCGTTGTTGACGAAAATGCAAGTTTGCCGCTCGCCGACGGCTTGCTGCATCAAAACCGCCGCGACCGTCGAATCAACGCCGCCGCTCAAACCGCAGACGACATTTTCATTTTCGCCGACAATCGAATGGATTTTCTCGACCTCTTCAGCGATAAATTGTTTTGAAGTCCAATCGCCTTTGCACGAACAGATTTCAAACAAAAAATTCCGCAAAACCTCTTTGCCCAAAGGCGTGTGCGAAACTTCCGGGTGAAATTGGACGGCGTAAATTCGTTCGCTGTTGTTTTCGATTGCGGTAACGACTTCGCCCGTCGTCGCCGTTTGATGAAATCCGGCGGGCAAAGCCGTAACGTGATCGCCGTGACTCATCCAAACGTCGAGTTCAAAAGGCAAATTTTTGAAAAGCTCGGTTTCACCGCTTAAAACTTTCAACTTCGCGTGTCCATATTCGCGCTTGTCCGAAGGCGAAACTTCGCCGCGTAAATCTTTGGCAAGAAGCTGCATTCCGTAACAAATACCTAAAATCGGCGCGTCAATCTGTTTGTAAAAATCCGCTGAAACCTGCGGCGCGTCCGCTTCATAAACCGAATTCGGTCCGCCCGAAAGAATCACGCCTTTCGGATTTTTTTCAATAATTTTTCCCAAATCAAAATGAAACGGCACGATTTCGCAATAAACGCCCTGCTCACGCACGCGCCGCGCGATAAGTTGTGTGTATTGCGAACCGAAATCGAGAATTAGTACAAGTTCGTGTTGCAAAATAAAATCTCTCCCAAGTTTGATAAAGAAAAGATTATAACGTGTGTCTGAATGTGTGCGAAATCCAAGCGCAAGATTCTTGTATTTCCTTCAGATTAGTGCAAAATAAAATTTAAACGCGATTTTGATAAAGTGTCAAAATCGGCGTTCCCCGTTTTGGGAAAAAAATTAAGATGATTTGAGGCGCGACTTCTCATCTCACTTCAAAAATGTCCACGCCGCTCAATTTCCAACTGCTGCCGACCTTTGCCAGTCGGAAAACAGCCGTTCCGGTTTCGACATCTTTGTTGAGCAGTTTGATGGCGAGATTTGTTTCGACCAGAACATTGTTCGCATCAATTTTGTCAACCTGCAAAATTTTGGTCTGCCACTGCTGCGCTCCGGCGATTCCGCCTGAAAATTTTGGTATTTCACCCGGCACAATCAGCGCGTCAATGTCGGCTTTGCGTCCTGAAATCACCGCTTTGTCAAACTGCGCGAAAAATGTTTTGACGCTTTCGTCAATCGCCGTCGAACCGTTGGCTTTATTTCTGCCGTTTCGCGCCGCCAGCGTCGCGCCGTATTCGGCATCGGCGTTGATCGCTTCGTCAAAAAACTTCGCCGCCTCCGCGTTTTGATTTTTTTTCAGAGCGATTTCACCGAGTCCTTCGTTTGCCCACGCCAAACTTCTCGAAGTCGGTAATTTTTCATCTAAAACGGCGCGAAATTCTTTTTCGGCATCAGCATTGTTATTTTGCGCCAAAAGAGCGCGAGCCAGTAAAATTCTGACATCATCAAAGTGCGGAGTTGTTTGCAAAACCTTTCGCGCGTTGATTGCGGCGTTGGCAAAATCCTGCTTGTCGAAAGCCCGTTTAACGCCTAAAAGCGCGTCGCCGTCTTCAAATTCACGCGGCGCAACGTCGTCTGAATAATCGGTTTGCGGGTAAAATTTATCGCCGTCAATTTCCGTCCGCACGATTTTATTCGGAGTTTTAAAGCTCACTTCGCCAAAACTTTTCGCGGGAATCGTCGCCTGCGCCATCAATTTTTCGCCGGCGGCGGTCGTTGCCAGAACATTGACCGACGCGTCAATCGAACCCGTGTTTCGCAGCGCGACCTTTGTTTCCGCGCCGTTTGTCTGCGGCAAACCGACGAGCAAATTTGTGTCGGTTACCTGGTCAAAAGCATAATCGAGAAAATCTTTCTGCGCCGAAAAAGCGGAGCGCAGTTCGCCCAACCGCAATTCGCCGTTTTTCATATTCGACCGCAAAATATTAAAAAATTCGTCCTGTCCGATTCTTTTCGCCAAAAGCCGCCAAATCATCGCGCCTTTGTTGGCGACTTCGGTGTAATAATAATCGTCAAGCGGCGAGGCGATATTCAAAGGCGCGTCGCGTTTGGCGATTGCCGCGTAAGCCGTGCGCTGTCTTAATCTTTCGATGTCGGCGATTTCTTTGCCGTATTTCGACTCTAAAAACTGCGTGGCGATAAATTTTGACAAACCTTCACGAATCACGCCGTAAGCGTCGCCGTTGACGTTGACGGCGTTTCCGAGCCACATTTTCGCTGCGGATTCGGCAATCGTCATCGCCGTTTGCGCGTCAATTTTCTGCCGCCGGAAAACGCTGTCGTCAACAAGAACCGTTCCGCCGCCCGAAAAACCCGCGCCGCGTTTTGCCGCCACAATTCGCAGAGGCGCGTCCGGCGCGGTTCCCAACAGATTCGCCGTAAAACTTTTCGCCTCCGAAGCCAAAGCTGCCAATTCCTGAGCGCGTTTCTGCGCTTCCGCGTCCGCGCCTTTCGATATATAAACTTCAACGCCGTTCGCTTCGGTTTTGTCCCAATTTCCCGCGATAAAAAACGGCTGTCCGTTTAATTTTTGCTCAAAACCGTTCGGAGATGCCGCGCCCGAAGACAAAACCGTCAAATTATTTGCCGGAGTAAATTTCAGCGAAAACGACGCGTAATCCGCGCCGCGCGCAAAATACCAACTGTTCGGTGTCGGATACCAAAACGCTAAGGGCAAAAATTGCGCTCCCGTCGGCGAAAGCGCGTTCAAACCGGAATTTTCCTTAACATTTAACTTGTAGTCAACCGCCACCGAAAAAGTCTGATTCGGCTGAATCGAAGGCAGGCGCACGATAATTCTCTGCAAAGTTTCCGTTCCGAGTTTTTCTTCGCCTTTGCTAAAATCCGCCGCCGCGTCATTGACTTTCACGGCTGAAACTTCCGCGTTCGGACTGATTCGCAAAGTCAGGCGCGAACCCGCGCTGCCGCCGACGTTTTTCAGATTCAAAACGGCTTTAACCGCCAAATTTCTATCCGTTTCCACTTGCGGCAAAGTCGCCGTAATATCGTATTTCTGCACTTGCCAAGTGATCGAAGCGCGGCTGTCGTCCTGCGCGAAAACGTAAAAAGTAAAAAGTAAAAAAGCAAAAGTAAAAAGTAATAAATTTTTCATAAAAGCAATTTGGAAATTTTAATCCAAAGCAAATTCGGTGTATTGACGCATTTCCGGCGGATGAAATTCGACGACAATATCTTTTGACGGAACGCCTTTTGCTAATAAAATCGTCCCGATTCCTTCTTCCGTCCAATCTTCTTCGATGTGGATTTTGCCGTCTTTCAATCTCACAAATACATTTATTGAATTTGTTCGTCCTTGTTTTGTCCAACCGAAATCAAACCACGCGAAAATTCCATTCGGTTCGTCAATTACAAATACAGGATCAACTTTTTGTCCGACAACGGGATTTGACGCGCGTTTCATCAACTCTCGATATTGTTTAAAAATATCCGCCAATAATTTGCCATAATCTAATTTATCCATTGAATAATAACCTCCGTATTTATATCAATGACGACAATAGAGATATTTTTCTTTTCGATAATAAATTTCACGGCTGTTCGTGAGAAAAAATCACTGTAAACTTTCAGATCAACCGCTAGAAAAATTTTTCTCTCAGGCTCTAATTGTTCCAGAAACAAACGATAAACGTCATATTGTCCGATTGCTCCATAAAAATCGTTCATTTTTGAAACAGACAAAAAACTTTTGACTTCGACGGCAATTTTACGATTCTCTTTTTCAGCCGTGAAAAGTTTTTCTGCGCCAATGTCTATCAAAACTCTTTGCTTTTCAAATAAAAACGATAATGGCTCGTCGGTAATCGTCTAACCGTCTTTGATAAGTGCATTTTTAACCGCATCGTGAATTTTGTCGGGTCTTGCCATTATTCATTTACCAATTCGTGAATCGCTTTTAATTTCGTCAGCAGCTTCTCCAATTTATTTAACGGCAACTGATTCGGACCGTCGCTTGGCGCGTTTTTCGGATTATCGTGAACTTCCATAAAAACCGCGTCCACGCCGCAGGCGACTCCGGCGCGGGCAAAATGTTCGATGTATTCGGCTTGCCCGCCCGTTGCCTTGCCGAGTCCGCCGGGAAGTTGGAGCGAATGCGTTACGTCGAAAACGACCGGCACGCCAAAACTTCTCATCACGGGAAACGACCGCAGATCAACGACCAAGTTATTGTAACCGAAACTCGCGCCGCGTTCGGTCAAAAGGATTTTTTCGCTTCCGGCTTCGCGCAGTTTTTCGACGATATTCTTTGCGTCCCAAGGAGATAAAAATTGACCTTTTTTGACGTTGACGGCTTTTTTCGTCCGCGCCGATTCGACCAATAAATCTGTTTGACGACAAAGAAACGCCGGAATCTGAATCATATCGGCGACTTCGGCGACTTTTTCGACTTGCCGCGTTTCGTGAACGTCCGTAATTACGGGAACGCCGATTTCTTCTTTAACTTTTGCTAAAATTTCCAAACCGAATTCCATTCCGCCGCCGCGAAAACTCTCGATTGAACTGCGATTCGCTTTATCAAAAGAAGATTTGTAAACAAAATCAACGCCGACGTGCCTGCAAATATCGTTGATTTCCTGCGCCATAAACAGCGCGTGCTGATCGTTTTCGACGACGCACGGACCTAAAATAAACGCTAATTTTCCGTCGCCGAAAGTTACATTTTCTACTTTGAAAGATTTTATTTCCGTCATTTTAATTTTCAGGGGGAAAAATTCCCGTCAATCTCCAAAATTCTCGTGCCGTTCTTTGTAAATCGCTGTTCAGTTGTAAAGCCGAAACGGTGGCACGTCCGCAGGGTGTTTTGCCGAAAATTTCAGTTTCATCTTTGCTCCAGACGAAATGTTCCGACCAGTTTTGTTTTCGCGGGTTGAATATCTTTTCCCGCTTGAAGGTAATTGCATCAAATCCGTGAATTTTGATGCCTTTGCTCAAATTGCATTGCCGACACGCCAGCCATAAATTTTCTTCCTCGTCGCTTCCGCCCTCGAATTTTGGAAGTAAATGTTCAATTTCAAGTTTGTATGAAATTAGTTTCTGCGGCACAAGACAATAGCCGCAGCGGTTTTTTGCTTGAATACGAATTCTCGCATCAATCTGTTGTTTAGCTTCGCTCACGCCAATTCTTCCGCAGAATTTATCAATCCGCGTTTGATCGCTTCGACAATTCCGATTGCCTTTCGCAAATCGTTGAGGCGGTTGATCTGCATTAAACTGCCGAGTTCGTCTTTCTCGTTTTCAGTCAAATTTCCTTCACCGTTTTTCGCCAGCAAAAAACTCAACCGTTCGCTTTGCTTTTCAGGCATTTGAAAATTTGCCAATTCTAAAACTTCAATATCAGAAGAGAGTTCAATGCTTTTTTTCAGCATTTCCACTTCTTTTTCAAAACGATTTTCAAAAGTTTTTTCGACAACTTCATCAATCGTTTGCTCCGTCATCCGGGCAATGCTCGATACATATTGATAAGCACTTTCCGATAAATTTATTGTCGTTTGCATAATCTTCTTTTGATCAACGCTGAATATCCTCAGCCGCGTTTTGTATTTCTACCCGAAAAAATTATTTTATTTTTCCTTGTTGTTTGATTCTCAATACAAGAAGTGTATTCTATTTTACACGACTATTTTATTTTCAAAAACCGATTATTTAATTCGGCAAAAATAGCGTGAGAAATTAAAACGATAAGGGGTTATTTATGAGCAAAGAAGCACAAAAAGAAGCAAAAACAACGAAAAATAACGAATCCGCCCAGCCGATTATGCACCAGCGCGGGCAGATTTTGCAGAAATACGGCACGGTTATCAATATGCCGATTGGTTTGGACGAAGACGTTTGTTTGAAGAGCGTTAATATGCTCAACCAAACTTTGGCGGATACGATGACCATCCGCGATATGTATAAAAAACATCACTGGCAGCTTGCCGGACCGACGTTTTATCAACTTCATCTGTTATTTGATAAACACTACAACGAGCAAGTCGAATTGGTTGATTTGCTCGCCGAGCGCGTTCAGCGATTAGGCGGAATCGCCTTGGCGATGGCGAATGATGTCGCCGAAGAAACCAAAATCGAACGCCCGCCGCGCGGACGTGAAGAAGTTCCGGCGCAGATTTCGCGTCTGCTCGAAGCGCACGAAATTATTTTGAAGGAAGCCCGCAAATACGCCAAAGAATCCGACGAAAATGAAGATGACGGCACAAACGATCTGTTTGTCAGCAACGTCATTCGCACCAACGAACGACAAGTTTGGTTTATTTCCGAACACCTCGTCGAAGTTCCGGTAGTCGTTGCCGATTAGCCGTTTTTATTGAAAAAAAAATCACCGCGATCAAAAAAAATTGGTCGCGGTGATTTTTTCTGTTTGACCGTTAAAACGAACAATTTCGCATTACAAAAGTTCCTTTGAACTCGTCTTTCATCAACTCGAAATCCAAAAACTGATGCGAATGAATCGTAAAACCTGATCTTTTATACGCCGCAATCGGCTTTTCGGCAGTGTCCATCGCCACCAGCCAAACGCAGTCGCGCTTTAATTTTCGGGCGCGTTCAAAAACAAAATCCATCACTTCGCGCCCGACACCTTTTCCCGTCCATTCTTTGATGAAATAAATTTTTTCGAGATAAAGCGCGTTGTCAACTTCGGAATCGGGCAAAGTTTTTTGCAAAACGAGTTTTAATACGCCGATATTTCGCGCTTCGGAAGAGATAATATAATATTCGACGTTTTCGTTTTCAAGTTCGTTTTTAAGAAATTCTTCGCCGAAACAACGATTCTGATACCAATCTAAACCGTCCGGTTTCCACATTTGCGAGTAATGCGGGAAATATGATTCGATTCCGATTTCTCTTAATTCTCGCCAATCCTTCAAACCGACTTTTTGTATTTCGATATTCATTCATCGCCTGCAACCGCCGCGCGTTCCGGCATTTCGATTTTCTGATCGCTGGTTACGTCGTCCTTCAAATTTTCGCTTCGCAGACGATTTTGCCACGCGGCTTTGACAAATGAAACGAACAGCGGATGCGCGGCGAGCGGTTTCGATTTATATTCCGGGTGAAATTGACAGCTGACAAAAAACGGATGCGTTTCTTTCGGCAGTTCAATCATTTCGACAAATTTCCCGTCGGGCGAAACGCCGCTGAAAACCAAACCTTCTTTTTCCAAAACGGCGCGAAATTCGGGATTAAATTCGTAACGATGGCGATGTCTTTCGCTGATTTCTTCCGCGCCGTGATATATTTCTCTGACTAAACTTCCCTCTTTTAATTCACATTGCCACGCGCCCAGACGCATTGTGCCGCCGTATTTTTCGACATCAACGAGGTCGCGCAATTTGAAAATAATCGGAAACGGAGTGTCGGCGTTAAATTCCGTCGAATCGGCATCGCGCAAACCGGCGACGTTTCTGGCGAATTCAATACACGCCGTCTGCATTCCCAAACAAATCCCGAAATACGGCGTTCCCGATTTTCTGGCGTATTTGATGGCGCGAATCATTCCCGAAATTCCGCGTTTTCCAAAACCGCCGGGAACGAGAATCGCGTCGTAATCCTGTAAATTTGACTGGTAATTTTCGTCGTCAATTAAACTTTCCGATTCGATCCAGTTGACGTTGACGCGCAGATTATTCGCAACTCCGGCGTGTGTTAAAGCCTCGCGCAGAGATTTGTAAGAATCTTCGAGTTCGACATATTTGCCGACAATCGCAATTTTGACCGCGCCTTCGCCGGGTTCTTTGACGGTTGAAACAAGTTCGCGCCAATCGCGCAGATCGGCGTTTGGAAACCGCTCTTCCAAATGCAGAGTTTCGACGATCAAACGATCCAAACCCTGTTCGTGAAACGCCAGCGGAACTTCATAAATCGTCGGCACATCAAGCGCGGAGATGACCGCGTTTTCCTGCACATTACAGAAAAGTGCGATTTTCCTACGCAAATCGAGCGACAAAGTTCTGTCCGAACGACACAACAAAATGTCGGGTGCAATCCCGATTTCGCGCAGTTCTCTGACCGAATGCTGCGTCGGTTTCGTCTTCAATTCGCCCGCCGCCGCGATAAACGGAACTAATGTAACGTGAACAAAAATCGCGTTATTTCTGCCTTCTTCGTTGCCCATCTGCCGAATCGCTTCCAAAAAAGGCAAACTTTCGATGTCGCCGACCGTGCCGCCGATTTCGACAATCAAAACGTCCGGCTGTTCCGGTTCGGCAACGGCGCGAATCGCCATTTTTATCTCGTCCGTAATGTGCGGAATAACCTGAATCGTCTTGCCGAGATAATCGCCGCGCCGTTCCTTTTCGATGACGCTCAAATAAACTCTGCCGCTCGTCCAATTATTCGCCTGCGACATTTTTGCGTGCGTAAATCTTTCGTAATGCCCCAAATCTAAATCGGTTTCCGCGCCGTCGTCGGTTACATAACATTCGCCGTGCTGAAACGGCGACATCGTTCCCGGATCAACATTGATATACGGATCGAGCTTCATCATCTGCACTTTTGCCCCGCGAGTTTCGAGCAGACAGCCAATCGAAGCCGCCGCCAAACCTTTGCCCAAACTCGAAACCACGCCGCCCGTTACGAAAATATATTTTGTCATTTGTCCTTCGTCATTTGTCATTTGTTTTTGCAACCTTTTGCGCCTTTGCTTTAAGCGCACGTTTTCTGACCTTAATTTAATATTGAAAAGCTAACTGTTTTGCCTGCATAATTTTGTTTTCCTTAACATCTCTCTGATACTCCATAATGCAATTTGCCACAAATTCCGCTAATTTAACTGGAACGGCGTTGCCAATCATTTGTTCCAAGTCCGATTTATTACCGAAAAATTTGAAGTCTTTCGGGAAAGTCTGCAAATAACTTCGCTCAATCGTTGTCAAAGGTCTGACTTTCCCGTCGGGAGCGCAAGCGTCGCCCGAATGTTTGACGTATGTTTTCGGAATCGGACGATTTACGCCGCGAACTGTCGGACTAGGTTCGTGAACGCTGAAAATGCCGCGTCTTTTATAGCTTCGCGGATGCCGATAATAAAATTCTGTTTCCAAACTTTCGCCCAAACATTCAAAAACTGTCATCGGACGCGAATTTTGGTTTTTCTCCAAATAAGAATCCAAAAAATTATCTGCCGAGTTCAAATTTCCGATTAAAAAAAATCTTTTTCTGTTCTGCGGAACGCCGCACAGACTCGCATCCAAAATCTGTTCGGTCAAACCATAACCGACATTCCTAAAAACATCTTTTGCTTCACTTAAAATCGGACTTTTTTCAATGCGCGGAACATTTTCCATAACAAACCATTCCGGCTTGATTTTAGCAATGATTTTCGCAAATCTTAAAGTTAAATTTGCCCGACCAAGCGTTTCGTCGCGTTTTCCCGCGCTCGAAAAATCTTGACACGGCGCGCCGCCAATTATCATTTGCGGCGAAAACTTTCTTAAAATGTTTAAATCAAAATCCTGAGATAAATCTAAATCGAAAATTTTATGAGAAAAATTTGCCTGATAGACTTCGATTGCGGGTTTCCAATTGTCAAATGCGGCTTTGACATCAAAACCTGCGTTTTGAAAACCGAGCGACAAACCGCCGCCGCCTGCAAATAAATCTATTGTGTTCATATCTAAAATAAATCCGGCGAATTGAAAATAATCGCGTCAAAACGCCTTTCGGGACTTAAAAGATTTTGTCCGCCGCCCAAAATAATATTTTTTATTTCGTCTTTTTTAATTCGCGGATTCTGCAAAATTTCCCCTTTCATAAATTGATGAGTAACCCTGCCGCTCAAAGCAAAAGCCTTATCGTTTCTGGTATTGTATGATAGCGAGTCAATAACTTGAGCGTGATTAACTTGTCCTTTTCTGCTGAAATCATAAAGCATCTTTAAAAGCCAAATCAATGTTCGCAACTGACGGGTAATTCTATTTTCTCTGATTTCGCGGGCGGCAACTTTTGCAAATAACCTAATAAATGCTAAATTGCTCCAGACAAAAACATCCAAACAATTTTCGGCTAATTTTGGTGTTTTTCCCTGCGTTTTCCAAATCGGCTGCATTACGAGCGGCGTTTGAAATTCAAGCATTTTTAACGAAATTTCATCAATAACTCGAATCATATTTCCGAGATAAGGAATGACGGAAACCGGCTCTGTCCAATCGGTTATATCTTCAAAATCTTCCGTTATTACAGATTTTAATTCTTCTCTTCGATTCTCAAAAAATGAAAACAAACTGCAAGCCAGATAAACAATCGTATCCGGGCGCACAACAATTTCACAACCGAAATTTTCTTCCGCTAAATTACAGGTCGCATTGTCCGGCAATGCTGTAAGTTTTATCTCTAAATCCTTTAACGCCGTTCCATCAACTAAGTTTTGAGTTACCAAATCAACACGCGGAATATTGCCGATGAGAAACTTTTGAAATTTAAGAAATTGAGACTCAAAAGAAAAGAAAAGATTTTCCGAAGTCGGCGGCAATCCGTACAGAGTTTCGGTGCTTATTGTGTCGTGATAAGTTTCTAAATTCGCGTTAAGTTTTATGTAAATATTGTCCAAATTTCTGTGATATAAATAAGCAGACAGAGCCGCCGGAAAAGAAGAATTGAACTGATTCTTTCCCCAAGAATCACTGTTCGCAAAATCTCTGTTTGAATGATTAATTCCAAAAAGAGCCGGTTTCTCTATATAATTCATTTTTTACCTGTTCAAATCTTTTTCTTTTATCCTTACTATTTGTATTTACCTATTTGTTCTCCAAAACTTTTTTCACCCGCTCGAAATCTTCCCGCGTATCAACGCCAATTGAACTTTCCGCAACTTCGACAACTTTTATTTTTGCGCCGTTTTCCAATGCGCGAAGTTGTTCGAGCATTTCGGTTTTTTCGAGATTTGTTTGTTTTAACTTTGTGTATTTCAGCAAAAACTCCCGCCGATAAACGTAAAGTCCGGTGTGTTTGCGAAAAATTTTTATTAAATCCGGTTCGTTTCGCAGGGCATTTTCCAAATTGCCGAATTTGTTTACGGCATCGCGCGGAAACGGAATCGGCGAGCGCGAAAAATAGAGCGCGAAATCTTTTTCGTCGCGGACGACTTTGACGACATCGCTGCTCAAAACATCATTTATGTCGTCAATCGGTTCGCACGTCGTCGCCATTTGAATAGAGTCATCACGCGACATCGCGTCAACCGCTTTTTCAATCGTCGCCGGAGGAATTAGCGGTTCATCGCCCTGCACGTTGACGATTATGGAATTTGTCGGGAGATTTTCGGCGACTTCGGCGATTCGATCACTTCCCGATTGATGATTTTCGGAAGTCAAAACGGCTTCGTTGCCGCTTTCTTTGACGACGCGCAAAATTTCCGCGCTGTCAGTCGCAACAATTACGCGCGAGATGTTTTTTGCCTTTTTTGCCTGCTCTAAAGTCAATAGAATTAAGGGTTTTCCGCCAACGGGCAAAAGTAATTTATTCGGCAGACGAGTTGAAAAAAGACGCGCCGGAATAATTGCGATAATATTTTGTTGTTTTTTTCCGTGTTGCTCCACGGAATTTTAGGTTATATCTATTTTAATTAAAGTTCAAGGTTCAAAGTTTCAGATTAAAAGATATTTAACACTGAACTTGGAACTTACGATTAATTTAGCTAAAATCTTTTCGTGGAAAATATAAACCAAGAACCTGTCGAAAATTATTCGGAAGCCAGTTCGCAAACCGTCTTTTCAACAAACGAAAATCCAACGCCCGATAATCCGCCTTGGGGAAATTTGGCGGCTATTTTGGTGTGGTTTGCGAGCATCGCTTTGATCGTCTTGATTCCAATTCTTTTTGTCATTCCTTATTTGGCTAAACAACCCGACCTGCTTTCCGACAGAATAAAAGCGGCGGCTTTTATACAAAATGATCCGACTGCGGTCTTACTAAGTATTGTTGCCGTTATTCCGGCGCATATTTTGACGATTATTTTAGCTTGGGCAGTCGTTACAAAGTTGAATAAATATTCGTTTTTTGAAACTTTGGGCTGGAAATGGGGCGGATTTACCGTTTGGAATTGTCTGCTGATTTTAGCCGGTATTTTTATCGTCGCCGCAGTTACGAGTTATTTTGTTCCCGAACAGGACAACGATTTATTGAAAATTTTGCGAAGTTCGCGGGCGGCGGTTTTTGTTATCGCTTTTCTCGCAACTTTTACCGCGCCGCTGGTTGAAGAAGTCGTCTATCGCGGAGTTTTATATTCGGCACTTCAAAAAAGTTTGGGAGTTACCGCCGGAGTCGTGCTGACTACACTTTTTTTCGCCGTCGTTCACGTTCCGCAGTATTATCCGAGTTATTCGACGATATTTTTGATCGTTCTGCTCAGTTTGGTTTTAACTCTGGTTCGCGTTCGCACCAAAAATTTGCTTCCCTGTGTAATTCTCCACACCATTTTCAACGGCGTTCAATCGCTTTTGATAATTCTACAGCCGTATTTTGAAAATAACGCGCAGGAAAAAGCCGCTTCTTTTGTTCATTTCTTCAAATAGAAAAAGCGAGAGAAAAATTTCTCTCGCTTTTTCTATTCAAAATTCTAGCTGAATTTAATTATTTCCCTTAACTCTCGTGGAAGACGCTGCCGGAACGATTGTAGTCGGTTCCGATCTTTGCATCGGCACGGACGAAGCCGGAAATCGCGGAGAACCGTTAAAGACTGACGGCGATGTATCTCGCTCTACCGGACTAAAACCGACATCTTTTTGAACTTTCATAAAAGGCGGAACCGTTCTTCCGCCGTCTCTGTTGGCACCGACCGGTCTCACTCTGCCGGTTACGCCGTTATTTGAATGAATTGCTTCTACCGTTGACGACGGCGGCGATTGGTTGTTGACCGGCGGTTGATTGTAAATATATCGCGGCAGTCTCAGATACCAGAGGTCGCGCCCGTAACCATAACCGTACGGCGAGTTCCAGCCGTAGCCAAACGGCAGAAAGCAGTAATTACCGCTGAATCGGTCAAAAACCCAAAGTCCGTAAGAATCAAATAAATTCCACCCGTTATTGCGATACGAAGAAACCAGCGTATTTCGCATATTGGTTCTGTCGAGCCGCGAATTGACCTTGGCTAATTCTTTAGCGCGGGTTTTGCTCCAGGTTTCCAGCGCGTCTTTGTCGTCGCGGTCAAATTTCTCGACAGCGAGCTGACTGCCGTTGACGGTTGCCGTACGACCTTTTTTGACTATTTGTCCGCCGTTATCGCCGACTTGCGCTTTGCCGCTCCAAACTTCGATTTTTCCGCTTCCGTCGCCCAACACGTCAATGCGGTAAACGCCGGATTCAAGAACGTAAAATCTTCCTTTCGGAGTGTTGACGGCGAACTTAAAATCATTATCCGTAATGACTTCAAACATCGCGCTGCCGCGATATAATTTTAACTGCAAATCATCAAGCGATGTGGTTGCAAATTCAAAACCGGAATTTTCCCCCAATCTCAGATAAGAACCCGGATTTAATAAAATCTCCGCTTTTCCGTCCGCTCCGGTCGTAACCTTTTCGCCGACTTCCAGTTTGTCGCCTCTGAGCAGATAACCGTTTCTTCCGTCATTTTGTTTGACGGAAACTTTGCCCTCGACATAATTTACGCCGCCGGCATTCGCCGAAATAACGTATAAATTTCCGACACTCGAAGGCGAACTTTTATCCTGCGCGAAAGTCAGCACGGATAACGAAAAGATGACTAAAGTGATGGTGAAAATGGTTAATAAATTCTTGTTCATTTTGGCTCCTTTTTTAGAAATGGATTTTGATAATAATTTTACCAGATTTCCGCTCGAAATACAATTTTTTTAATTTGCGAAAAACTATGTGTAAATTTTTGCCGGACGTTATTCACAAATAAATCAAAAAGCTGAAATAAAGGCGCAATTTATTAATTTTTGGATTGCAAATTCCAAACAATCCGCGCTTTCAAATCATTTTCTGATAAATTAACACTTACGGATTTTTAACCGGCGAATTTTCGATGCGGAGCGGCGGAAAACCAACGATGTCATACGTCGCCGATGCGATTCCGATTCCGGCTTTATCCAAACCGTCGAGTATTTCGCGGCTGATCGAATCTTTAACTTCGCGGACGTGATGTTCGCCGACGATAAAACGAATCGTCAGTTCGAGCCAGTTGTCGGTAATCCGGTAAAAAACGCGCGGTTTGAAATCTTCGACATTGACGAAGTATTCTTTTTCCAGTTTTTTGACCGCTTCCACGCTTAATTCGCTGATTTTCAGCACAAATTTGTTGGTTGCCGCCGTCATAATTTCTTCGGCTTTTCGGCGGTCAGATTCATAAGTGATCGGAATTGTGATTTCTTCCCAGATAAACGGAAAATCGCGCGTGTAATTGAAAACCGGTTCGTCAAAAATTTTGTTGTTGGCGACCGTTACGATGCGCCCGGTAAATTGACGGCTTCTGACCCAAACCGCCGGATCGGATTCCTGAACGGCGGGCGGCTGTCCCATTTCCATTATCGTCGTTTGGATGAAACCCAAACCGATGACATCGCCGCGCACGCCGCCCATCGAAATCCGGTCGCCGATGGTAAAATTTCCGCCGCGCAAAATGACGATGTATCCGGCAATTGAGGAAACGACTTTTTGCAGCGCGAAGGCGAGTCCGGCGGTAACTAATCCGACGGCGGTGGCGAGGCGCGTCGGGTCTTCAAACCAAATTGAAATGATTACTACAATCAGTAAAAGAGCGATCAAAACACTAATACCCTGTTTAGTCCAAAATCGCGCGCGTTCGAGCGACTTGCCGCTTAAAATCAAATTGACCAAAGAGCGCAGAATATAGCCGATAAACATAACGACCGCAATCAATCCCAGCGTCAGTATTAGTTTATGTCCGTTTTCAGTGTCGAAGCCGACTAATCGGATTCCGAATATTTCCATATTTTTTTATTTATACAGATTTTTGACAAATATACTTTCTGTAATTTATGTTCTTTATATTACAATAACCAATTCGGAAATTGTTAGTCCACGCGTCGCCGCCCGAAGTAACGATTATTTTCAGTCATCTCGCCGACGGCTGAAAACACCTTCAAAACGCTTGCTGAAAGGGAGAAGTGCCAAATTACGAAAATTGTTCTTTCAAATCTGTGAAAAATAGTTAAAATGATAGTGAAGTTTTTCCAAATATAAAATCGGAGAGGTAAAAATGTTACCAAAAGACGCAGACGAAGCACTTTCGCCGGCAGAAAGACGCGGTTCAAACCGCAAAAAATTGATTGTCAACATAAAGTACAGCGACGGCGACGCGACGGCTATCGCCAACACGCGCGACATCGGCATCGGCGGATTGTATATGATTACCAACTCTCTTTTTGAAGTCGGAACGCCGCTTTTTATGAATATGTCCATCGGCGGCGAAGAAATCGCGCTGGACGGCGTGGTAACTTACGTTGATCCGGGACACGGAGTCGGCATTCGTTTTCAGGCTGTTTCGGAAAAAAATGAAGCGATATTGAAAAAAGAATTACACTTGGAATAGCAACGAGT
Source organism: Pyrinomonadaceae bacterium (assembly GCA_965218105.1). Taxonomy (GTDB): domain Bacteria; phylum Acidobacteriota; class Blastocatellia; order Pyrinomonadales; family Pyrinomonadaceae. The sequence continues at coordinate 3,715,144 of OZ244585.1, read as the reverse complement.
GATTAACGGCGGGTTGAAATCAAATCTCATTCTGCGTTAATCACTGTTCGCCATTAAAAAAGAAAACTATGTTTGATCAGTTTACGCTCGGAATCGAAGAGGAATTTCAGATTATTGATCCGAAAACGCGCGAGTTGAAATCGCACGTTTCGGAAATTTTAGACGAAGGCAAGCTGCTTTTGGGCGAAAAAATCAAGCCCGAAATGATTCAGTCAATGATCGAAGTCGGCACCGGCGTGTGCGCCAACATTCAGGAAGCGCGCGAAGACATCACGAAACTGCGCTGTATTATTTCGTGGCTGGCGCGTAAAAAAGGAATGGAAATCGTCGCCGCTTCGACACATCCGTTTTCCAAATGGTCGGAACAAACGATTTACGAACACGACCGCTACAAACTGTTAGTTCAGGAACTGCAAATGGTCGCTCGTTCGCTGCTGATTTTCGGCGTTCACGTTCACGTCGGCATCGAAGATTTGGAACGCCGCATTCACATTATGAACGCCGCGCGCTATTTTCTGCCGCACGTTTTGGCGATGACCACTTCTTCGCCGTTCTGGTTGGGTTTTAATACCGGACTGAAAAGCTATCGCTCCGAAGTTTTCAAAAAATTTCCGCGCACCGACATTCCCGACCATTTTGAATCTTATCAGCAGTATCAAAGTTACGTTGATTTGCTCGTCAAGATGAACTGCATTCAGGACGCGACCAAGATTTGGTGGGACATTCGCCCGCATCCGAAATTTCCGACGCTCGAATTTCGCATCTGCGACATTCCGACGCGCGTTGACGACACGATTGCGATTGCCGCGCTTTTTCAGGCGATTGTCGCCAAAATCACGATTTTGATTGATAAAAATCTCGGTTTCAGACTTTATCACCGCCGCTTGATTCAGGAAAATAAATGGCGGGCGATTCGTTACGGTCTGGAAGGCAATCTGCTCGATTTGGGCAAACAGAAAGAAGTTCCGGTCAAGGATTTGATTCGTGAACTGCTTGATTTTGTTGATGAAGTGGTGGACGATCTCGGTTCGCGCAAAGAAATCGAACACATTCACACGATTTTGGAACGCGGAACTTCCGCCGACGAGCAATTGAAAGTTTGGGAAGAAAACAATCACGATTTCATTCCGGTCGTTGATATGCTGGTCAAAAACACGATGGAAAACGTGCCGGAACAATGTTTCGATTAAAAGAAAAAAAGTACCGCAGTCGTCCCGACTGCCGTCGGAGAAGCGTCTCGCTTCTCCACATCTTGAGCGCACCCACACTTGAACGCACGTACAAATGTTAGGAAGTCCAGCAGGCAAGATGCCCGCCGGACGGCAGTCGGGACGACTGCGGTACAATCTTCATATAAAAGCCGTCTCGTGAAGCAGATCACCTTTGTCAAATCGCGCCAAACTCAAACACGAAACATCTAAAAAATTGGCTTTCCCGTCGAGCATAATCTCGCTCAAAGCGCGTCCGGCGGCGGGCGAGTGCATTACGCCGTGACCGGAAAAACCGTTGGCAAAATATAAACCGCTCACGGAACAGCCGCCCAAAATCGCGTGATGATCGGGTGTATTTTCGTATAAACCGGCGCGGCATTTCTCTAAAATCGGTTTCGTCTCATACAAAAATGGCGAACGATGTTCAGCTCTCGCGTAAACTTTCTGGATAAAAGAAGCGTCAAAATTTGTCTTGAGCGAAGATTGTTCGTTCGAGTCAGGATAGGCGAAAAGAACTTGAGTGTTATTTAAATTTGCTTTCGCATCATTAAAATCCCGCGCCGGACGAAAATGAAAACCGCTGCCGATGTCAATGACCATCGGCAGATTTTTCGGCAATTCTTTTTGCGATTGCGCCCAAACTATCTGCCGTCGCTGCGGTGCGACCGGCAAATCTATTTTCGCCGTCTGCGCCAATTCCCGCGCCCACGCGCCGGAACACAAAACGACGTTTTCACATTCGATTTCGCCTTTATTTGTTTGAATTGATTTTACTTTTTCGCGTTCGGTTTCGATTGCCAAAACCTGCGTGTCAAACTCAATTGTCGCACCGCTTTCCAAAGCCCTTTTTGTGAAACCGTTCATCACCGCCAGCGGATTAATAAAACCGTCGTTTTTTCCGAAACTTCCGCCCACAATATCGGAAACATTCAAGATCGGGCAAATTTCCGCAATCGTCTGCGTATCAATAACTTCAACGCCTTTAACGCCGAGCGATTTCTGAAACTCGACATTGCGCTCTAAATAATCAAACTGTTTTTCGTCCGTCGCAAAAAACAAATAACCGCGCGGTTCGTAGCCGCAGTCAAAGCCGCAATTTTTGAAAAACTCAATCGAATAGAGCGATAAATTGATGTTAATTGCAGTTTCAAACTGAGCGCGAACGCCGCCCGTCGCTTTGCCGGTTGAACCGAACCCCTGTTTTGCTTCCCGCTCCAAAATCAGAACGTCTTTCACGCCGCGCCGCGTCAAGTGATAAGCGACGCTCGCGCCAATCACGCCCGCGCCGATAATGATAATTTCAGCGTTTTTCATTCGGTAAAATATTTTCTCTACTTGGCGAAAACCTGCGAAAAATCGGCGAACGCTTTGAATTCGAGCGCGTTGCCGCTCGGATCGAGAAAAAACATCGTCGCCTGTTCGCCGACTTCGCCCTGAAAACGAATTTTCGGTGCGATAATAAATTCTACGCCTTCGTTTTTCAGCTTTTCGGCGAAGTTTTTAAATTCGTCCATCGGCAAAACGATGCCGAAATGCGGCACGGGAACGTGATCGGCATCAACTTCGTTTTGGTGTCTGATTCCCGCCGCTTCCGGCGCGAGATGGGCGACGATTTGATGCCCGAAAAGATTGAAATCAATCCATTCGCTCGAACTTCTGCCTTCTTCACAGCCTAAAACTTCACCGTAAAAACGCCGCGATTCTTCCAAATTTTTCACGGGAAAAGCCAAATGAAATAAATTATTCATAATGAATTAAAGTTTAGATTATTATAACCAATTTTAAAAGCCGGAGCGCGGACGGCTCGTCCGCCGTCAGAGCGCGAAGCGCAATTGACACATACAGCTCGGATCAGGAAGTTTCCGGCACTTAAAACAAGCAACACGCTGGCGGACGAGCCGTCCGCGCTCCGTTTTTGTTATAATAAATTTTGTGAGCGCGATTATTTTATTCGACGGAGTTTGTAATTTCTGTAACAGTTCGGTGAATTTTATTATCGAACGTGATGCGGGAAATTATTTTAAATTCGCGCCGCTGCAATCGGAAATCGCGCAAAAACTGCTGAACAAATATCAAATAAACCGTGTCGAAACCGATTCGGTGATTTTGATTGAAAGCGATACGGCTTACACGCGTTCGACCGCCGCGCTGCGAATCGCGCGAAAATTGGACGGCGCGTGGTCTTTGCTTTACGCTTTGGTCGCCGTGCCGGTATTCATCAGAGATTATTTTTACAAACTTTTTGCGAAAAATCGCTACCGTTTTTTCGGCAAAACCGACGCGTGTCTGATGCCGACACCGGCAATGCGCGCGCGATTTATCAATTAAAATGGAGTTTTTATGGAAGAAAATAACGAAGAAGTAGACATTTTAGTCTGCGCCAAAACCGAAGGAATGCCGCGCCCGGTTTACGGCAGCGTCCGCGCCGATTGTCTGGAATGCAAGTCGCCCGTGTGGGTTTCGGCTTCGGGACAAAAGGCGATGAAAGGCAACAAAAATCTCAAACCGTGCTGTATCGAATGCGCGGGCGAAAAAATGAAAGACGAACCGGACGTTCAGGCTTCGATTGTGCCGGGCGCGATTGAGGAATTGAAGCGATATTTTATGAAAGTCGAAGATAATTAACTTTTTTTGAGTCAACCGGCGCGAAAAAATAACGAAAGATGAAAGCTGAAACTCTGACAATCGAACCGCAAACGACCGATGTCGGCGGCAGTAAATCGAAAAAAGACGAACAAGCCGGAAAATACGGAACTTTCAGCGGAGTTTTCACGCCGACGGTTTTGACGATTCTCGGCGTGATTTTGTTTTTGCGCGAAGGCGCGGTCGTCGGCAACGCCGGACTCGTCGGCGCGCTGCTGATTATCACGATTGCGTTTGCGATTTCGGCTTGCACCGCACTTTCGATGTCTTCGATTATTACCAACATCAGGCTTGGCGCGGGCGGCGCGTATTCGATTATTTCACAGTCGTTCGGCTTGGAAGTCGGCGGTGGTGTCGGCATTCCGTTTTATCTTTCGCAAGGTTTGGCGACGGCGATGTATGTCATCGGTTTCCGCGAAGGCTGGCGTTTGATTTTCCCGAATCATCCGGCGATTTACGTTGATTTCATCACATTCGGCGTGCTTTTCGCCATCGCTTTTATCAGCGCGAAACTGGCATTTCGGATTCAATATCTGATTATGCTGGTGATCGCCGTTTCGCTCGTTTCGCTTGTCGCCTCGATTTATTCCGGCGCGCTGCAATACACGCCGCAGCTTTGGGGCTCATTTCCCGGTTTTCCCGAAAATAATTTCGCCGACACAAATTTCTGGTTTGTGTTCGCCGTTTTTTTTCCGGCGGCAACCGGCATTATGGCGGGCGCGAATATGTCCGGCGATTTGAAAAACGCGAGCCGCAGCGTACCGCTCGGAACTTTGGCGGCAATCGGCATCAGTTATTTAATTTACGTTGCGGTGGCGATTTGGCTTTCAATGGTCGCCACGCCGAAAGAATTGGTCGAAAGCTACACGATTTTGATTGAACGCTCGTTCTGGCAGCCGGCGGCAATCGCCGGACTTTTGGGCGCGACATTTTCCTCCGGTTTATCGTCGCTGGTCGGCGCGCCGCGCATTTTGCAGGCACTCGCCGATCACGGCGTAACTTTTTTCGGAAAAGACTGGCTGGCGAAAAAATCTTCGGGCGGCGAGCCGCGCAACGCACTTTTTTTCACGGGAATAATCGTCGCCGCCGCTTTAATGATGCGCGAATTAACGACGGTGGCGGCGTTGATTACGATGTTTTTGCTGTTGACTTACGCAGTTTTAAACGGCGTTTTGTTCATCAAACAAAGTCTCGGTTTAATCAGTTTTCGCCCGACCTTTCGCGTCCCGAAATTTATTCCGATTGTCGGTATGCTCGGTTGTTTGGTTTCGATGTTTATCATCAATCCGTTGTTCAGCGTCGTCGCCCTGCTCATCGTTTTCGCTTTATATTATCTAATGCGCCGCAAAAATTTGGATTCGCCGTTCGGCGATGTGCGAAGCGGTCTTTTGATTTCTACCGCCGAATGGTGGGCGCGGCGCATCGCGCAGCTTGCCGAACAAAAGGGACGCGCGTGGAAACCGAATCTCTTAATTCCGGTTGAAGACGCGCAGAATTTTCGCGGCAGATTTCACTTAATTTACGACATCGCTTACCCGAAAGGTTCGGTTTATCTGCTCGGAATGACGGAAGATTTTTACGAAACGCCGCTCAAAGACGAAATGCCGGATTTGAAAAAATCGCTCGAAGACGAAGATATTTTCGCGTATTCGACAATCATCGAATCGAAAAGTTTTGGCGACGATATGCTGACGACGATGCAGGCGGTGAGCGGTTCTTTTCTGCGTCCGAATCTGCTTTTCCTGCCTCTTTTCGCCGCCAGCGACGAACGGCGCGAACAGGATTTGGAAAAAATAATCAAGCGCGTCGAAGAAAGTCATCTCGGCGTGATTTTGTTCGCCGAACATCAGCAGGCGCGGCTCGGACACCGGCAGAAAATCAACGTTTGGATAACCGATCAAAGTCCGCATTGGGATGTCGCGCAAAAAGAAAGCAATCTCGATTTACAGCTTCTTCTGGCTTATCAAATCGCGCAAAATTGGGAAGGCGCAATCAACATTTTAACCGCCATCAGCGAAGAGAAATACGAAGAAACGGCGGAAGAATATCTCGAAGATTTAGTCGCCTACGCGCGTCTGCCGCGCGCCGAAATCGAAGTTTGCGCGGGCGATTTCAAAAGCTGTCTGGAAAACGCGCCGCGCGCTGATTTGAATATTTTCGGTCTGTCTGAAAATGTAAATTTCGATTTTTTCCGCGAAATGGTTGAAACGACTAAATCAACCTGCATCTTCGTCAGAGATTCCGGCGAAGAAGACGTTCTGGCTTAACATTTACAGCGTGATACAATTTCAACAAACGGTGAGTTGTGAACGAAAGATTCTTCAACTTACTATTTAAAATTCAAAGTTCGCCACTAAAAAAATTATGAAAGCAATTTGGAACAACGAAATATTAGCCGAATCAAACGACACGATTGTTGTCGAAGGAAATCATTATTTTCCCGCAGATTCGATCAACAAAGAATTTTTCAAACCGTCTGAAACACATTCGGTTTGCCCGTGGAAAGGCACGGCGAGTTATTACGATGTCGTCGCCGGCGGCAAAACCAACAAAGACGCGGCGTGGTTTTATCCCGACGCAAAAGCCGACGCGAAAAACATTGAAGATCACATCGCGTTTTGGAAAGGCGTTGAAGTTACTGAATGAAGAAGTTTTTATAGCCCGATTTGCAGATGCAGAAAAAATCTTCCATTAAAGTTTTTTGTGGCGTAGAATAAAGCTAAATTTTTTGGAGGCTTACACATTCTATGAAACTAATATCTTTCCTGACGATTGTCTTTGCATTGTTTTCGATTTCCGTTTCCAACGCTTCGGCTCAAACTGAAATTTTGGTTTATCCTCAATCTGATTCTCCTTTGCAGATTTCAAATATTAGACAGAAATGGAGAACATCTAATGATTATCAAGAACGTGAAATCAGCCTGCTGACAATTGAATATAATCTTCAAAACATCAGCGACAAAGCGATTCGCGCTTATACGATTCGAGAATTCAGTCGGGAATTCGACACTGATTTGGGCGCGACTATCTCTTCTTATATGTTGCCGGCTGATCGAAGCCTCGAAGCATATCAATTTACCGACGAACAACTGGGAGACATAGGTTCAGCCGGAGAAAAACAAACATTCAAATTAGCCGTTGACTTCATCGAATTTACCGACGGCAGCACTTGGGGCAAAGACCTTTCAAATTCCGCGCAGCAATTTGCCGGAATTAAAGCGGGAATCAAAACAGTTCTCGAAAGTATAAAAAAATCAAATCAACAAGGCGGCATCAAATCCGTCATCAAAATACTCAATGAAATGAAAGAATTAACCCTGCCTGCCGAGCAAAACGAAAAACGGAAAAGAGGTTTTAGAATCGGATCAAACGGTATGAAATCTCAACTCAAGCGCGCTTATGAATCGGGAGGAAATAAAGGCGCGGAAGACGAACTTCAGAAATCATTTGCCGCTTATCTCGACAAATAATTCTCAAACTAAATAACTAATGTTAGGCAATTGGACTGGAGCGCAAGCCGTCCCGGTTGCAGTGAGCGCAAAAGCGCGAAAAAACGTCAGATTATTTTCAACTTGAATTATAACGGACATTTTTTCGCACCGAAGCGATGCTCAATAGCAACCGGGACGGCTTGCGCTCCAGTCTTTTCTTGATTTGCGTAACATCAACAAATAAATCACGCCGCATTCTGGAAATTTCTTGAAGTCGCGGCGTGAGAACCAGTTTAGCAAACGGAAAACGCCGGTGATATAATTTTTTTGAGGTAAAAAATGGGACAAATAATTATTGATCTGCCGGTGCGCGTCAAGCGGCATTACAAAATTGACGACGTGGAATCAGCCAACGAATTGCTGGCGACTTTGCAAAACACGGCGCGGCGTGTCGAAGACGATTCCGAAAAATTAACCGCCGAAGATTTAGCCGACATCCACGCCGCCAAACGCGCCCGCGATAAAGGCGAATTTATCAGCTTGGAAGAGTTAAAAACGGAACTCGGAATATGAAATACGAAGTTGTCTTTGCGGCGAATGTTGCCAAACAACTGCGGCGTATTGACAGAAAATGGCAATTAAAAATTGTCGCCGCCGCCGAAGCTCTGGGCGAGAATCCGCGCCCGTTCGGATATAAAAAATTAGTGGACGAAGGCGGATTGTATCGAATAAAAATTGGTAATTATCGCGTTATTTATGATGTTCGAGATAATATTTTACTCGTCAGCGTTTTGCGCTTTGCCAAACGCGAAGAACGGACTTATTAAAATGAAAAGAATCATTTCTCTCATCGTTTTCGGTTTAGCAATGTGCGGTTTTACATTCGCTCAATCGCCGCTCGCTGAATTGGAAAAAATTAAAGAAATTAAACTTCTCGAATCTACGCGGGATGATGTGAGAAGAATTTTAGCCGATTATACTCTGGAGGCTGCGAACAATTCACACCGCAATGACAAGTTTTCTACGGAAAACGTCCATATTAAAATTTGGTATTCGCGCGGAGATTGTTCAGTAGAACATGAAGAATGGAATGTTCCGAAACTAACGGTTATTGAAATAGTAGTTTCGCCCATTAACTCACTAGAATTTAAAGATTTGGGATTCGATTATTCAAAGTTTCAGAGAGAGAAAAAGTTTAAAAATCTTCCCAATGAGTATATTTATCACAACAAAAATTTAGGAATTGCCGTTGATGTCAAAGAAAATGAGGTTTATGAAGTTACTTATTTTCCGCCAAAAGAGAATTATTCTTTGTTGTGCAATAAAGATGCCGTAAGAAAAAGATATTTGGGCGAAAGCATTTTTGCGGACAAGTTGAAAGACAGAATTGTAATTATTGATACTAGAAATTATGTTAGCGATGTTGTCAATCTCACTTTAAACAGAACGGAGATTATAGCTGATTGTTTTAATTCTGATGTTTCACAGATTAAAGATTGTTCGGACAACATAAAACAAATTGCAATTTTTACCAAGGCATTTGCTCCGGGAAACGATGTTTTAACTTACAATTATTGGATTTCCGGCGGCAAAATAATCGGACAAGGTGCAAATGTCGTTTGGGATTTGTCAGACGTTAAACCCGGAACTTATACAGTTAAAGCAGGCGTTGACGATGGCTGCGGCGTTTGTGGAAAGACAATAACCAAAACGGTTACAGTCAAAGAATGTCCGAATTGTTCAATTAAATAAAGATTCAAAATGCAATCCTTAACAACATTAGAATACGGAAAAATGCTCGCGCTCGTGGCTCGTTATGCACAAACGCCGATGGGCAGAGATGCGCTGGAAGATTTGCAGCCGCTAACTGATCGGCGCGAACTTGAACGGGATTTGCGGGCGGTGGCGGAAACATTTGCGCTGATTCAAAAAGATGTCAATTGGAGTTTCAGCGAGATTTTTGAGCCGTCGGAAGCGATTGCGGTTTTGAAGATTCAAAACGCCGCGCTTGACCCGCTTGCGCTTTTGGAAATTACGCGGCTGTGCAATCAGGCACTTTTCGCGCGTTCGGCGATTGCGCCCGAAAAAGATTCTGCGCCGACGTTGTGGCAAATCGTCGAAAATCTGCCGCCGACGCTGTTTGAAGTGATCGGCAAAATCAACAAAAAACTGCTTCCGGGCGGCGAGATTGACGATTCGGCTTCGCCCGAACTCGCCAGATTGAGACGCGAAATAAACGCGCAGCGCGGACGACTGCAAAAATCTCTGGAATCGGTGATGCGAAATTCCGGCGCGGCGATTCAGGACGAAATTGTCACGCAGAGAAATGGGCGATTCGTGATTCCGGTCAAGTCTGATTTTCGCGGCAAAGTCGGCGGCGTGGCGCACGGATTTTCGTCGAGCGGCGCGACGGTTTTCATCGAACCGCTCGAAGCAATTGAGGCAAACAACGAACTGCAAAATCTGAAAGGCAAGGAAGAACGCGAAATCGCGCGGATTTTATTTGCGCTCACCGAAGATTTGCGCGAACAGCTTCCGGCAATCGAAGCGGCGGTCGAAACCGTCGCCGAACTCGATTTCGTCAAAGCCAAAGTCTTATTCGCGCGAAAATTCAACGCCATTGTACCGCAGATTTCCGACGACGAAACGCTTGATTTAGTCGAGGCGCGGCATCCGATTTTAGAAGAAAATTTACAAAAGTCAGAACCGTCTGCGGTAGCGGGCGGTTTAAATTTCAATAGAAATACAGCCGCAAATACAGTAAAACCATCCGCTACCGCAGACGGTTCTGACAACGCCCGACAATCGAAAAATGAAATCGTGCCGGTTTCGTTTCAATTAACGAAAGAAAAATCGGTAATGATAATTTCCGGCGCGAACGCGGGCGGGAAAACGGTCGTGATGAAAACGGCGGGATTATTGTCGTTGATGGCGATTTCCGGTTTGCCCGTTCCGGCGAAAGCGGCGCGAGTTCCCTTTTACAAATCGGTTTTGGCGGACATCGGCGATCATCAAAGTTTGGCGGCGAATCTTTCGACGTTTTCGTCGCATATTTCAAATATCGCCGGAATGATGAAAAACTGCGTCGCGCCGTCGCTCGTTTTGCTCGATGAAGTCGGCACGGGAACCGACCCGGACGAAGGTTCGGCGTTGGGCGTGGCGATTGTAGATTATTTTCGGCGAAAATGCCGCGCGCAAGTAGTTGCTTCGACACATTATCGCGGATTGAAAATTTACGCGGCGAACGACGAAAACGTCATCAACGCAAGCGTTGAATTTAACGAAAAAACTTTACAGCCGACGTATCGTTTATTGGTCGGTTTAGCCGGCGCGTCAAGCGGAATCGAAATCGCGCGGCGGTTCGGCATTCGTGATGAAGTTATCGAAACGGCGCGGCAAAACTTGGATATTTCCGCGCAGGAAGCCGAAAATTATCTGCACAAATTACAATCTGAAACCAGACAAGCCGAAGATTTGCGAATCGCTTTAGAAGAAGAACGCGAAGCCGTCGCCAATAAATACGCGCTTTTGGACATCGAAGCGGGCAAAAAAGAACGCGAACGGCAAAAACAATTTGCACGCGAATTGTCGGAAACCATCGAAGGCTTTGAACGCCAGTCAAAAGCGTTCGTCAAAACCATCGAAGACAAAGCGTTGAAAAACAAACTCGAAAAAGAACGCGTCGCCCGCAAAGCCGAACTAAATCGCGCCGTCGTCGCCAAAGTCCAAAATCCGAAATCAAAAGCTCAGATTTCAGATTCCAGATTTCAGATTCCAGATTTGCAGGATAATGAACAGGAAACAACGGACAAACCGATTGAAGTCGGCACAAAAGTTTTGACGAAATTCGGCAACGTCGGGACGGTCGAGAAAATTGACAAGGAAAATGCGGAAGTTTTAGTCGGTTCGATGCGTCTGCGCGAAAAACTGGAAAATTTGAAAGCGGTTGCCAATCAGGAAACACAATCGAAACAGTCACTTGGCGAAAAACTGCAAAATCAGGCGAAACAAACAAATTTGCGCTTGGACACCGAAGACGCAAACGCCGAATTAAATCTAATCGGCAAAACGACTGCCGAAGCCGAATACGAACTCGACAGATTTTTAGACGAATCTTACATTGCTGCACTGCCGCGCGTACGAATAATTCACGGCTTCGGCACTGGCGCACTCAAAAACTTTGTCCATCACTTTTTAAAAGGACATCCGCACGTCGAAAAATTTGGCTTCGCGCCGTCAAATCAAGGCGGACAAGGCGCGACGATTGCGGAATTAAAACAATAGTAACGCAGTCGTCCCGACTGCTGTCGGGGAAGCGTCCCGTTTCCCCGACGCTTGAGCGCGGGACGCGCTCAAGACGGCAGGCAAGATGCCTGCGGTACATTTAAAAAAATGATTAACCGAATCGAAGAAATCAAAAACTACCGGCAAAAAGTATCGCAGGCAAACAAAGAAGCGACGAAAAAAGAAGCGTTTAAGGATTTGCTCAACCGGCTTTTCGCACATAACGCAGAAACGAGAAACGTAATTGATACGATTACAGGCGGCGCGGAAAAGACGATTTTGAATATTCCGCGCCAAGACCGTTCGCATCGCGGCAGTGCCGATACGCTTTACAACAAAGTGATTATCGAATTTGAAAACGATCTTAAAAAATCGCTCGTTCACGCCAAAGAACAGCTTGCCGGTTATCTGCTCGGTCAATATAAATCGGGCGAAGGTTACAATTATACTTTGATTGCTTCGGATTTGATTGTTTGGAAAGTTTTTTCGGTTGACATTTCTTCGCTGGAAAAATTGGGCGTGTTAAAGGAAAACGAAGTCGTTCTCAACGAAATCGAAACTTCTTCGTTTGAATTAAAAGACGGCAACGAAGAAGAATTTTATTATTGGATTGACCGTTTTTTGTTTCGTGAAGAAAAGCTCAAAGCAACATTGCGGCGCATCGAAGAAGCGTTCGGACATCAGAGCAAGGTTTTCCGCAGCGCGTATCTGGAAATGCAAAATTATTACGAAAGCGTCAAAGATACGGGCGAATTGCAGGTTTCTTACGAGCAGTGGAAAAAATCTCTGAGCATCGCTTACGATTCGTTCGATGATTCGGCGGATAATTTTCTGATTCACACTTATTTGAGCGTTTTTTCAAAAATGCTCGCCTATTCCGTGCTGCAAACCGACGATTTTATTGAAGACGACGAAATCAGAGGCATTCTCGACGGTTCGATTTTTTACAAACTGCAAGTCAATAATTTTGTCGAAAACAATTTCTTTTCGTGGATTACGACGGAAAAATCGCGCCGCGCGTTAAAAAATGTTTTTCGCGCAATCGCCGAAGAATTGACAAATTTTGATTTTACCGAAGTTGACGAAGACATTCTAAAAGGCGTTTATCAGGAATTAATTGATCTCGACACGCGCCACAAACTCGGCGAATATTACACACCGGATTGGCTTTGCGAACGAGTCGTTGCCGAATTCGATTTTAAATTGACGGACAAAATTCTCGATCCGGCTTGCGGCAGCGGTTCGTTTCTTCGCGCCGTGATTGATAAATTGAAACGCGATTTTCCCGACGCGGGCGTTGAAGAAATCAATGCTCAGATTTACGGAATTGACATTCATCCGCTTTCCGAACAAATCGCCAAAACGACGGTTTTGCTCGCTCTCGGCAAAGAAGTCCGCAACGCCAAACAGCCGATAAATTTGAATATAATGCTGGCGAATACGCTTTTGACTCCGAAAGGCGTGGAGACGCTTTTTACGAATCAGTTCAAAATGGAGATTGACAAAGACACATACTTTTTGGACACGCGGATTTTTGATGACGATAATTTATTTGACCAAGCGATAGACATTTGCGAAGAACTCGCCGCGCAAACCGCCGGACACGCCGCCATTAAATTTGAAGCGTTCGCCAATATTTTGAAAAATCAATACGCGGGCGGAGAAATTGTCAAGGAAGTCGCCGAAGATTTTCATCAGATTTACGCCGGTTTGAAAAAAGTCAAAGAAGACGGGCGCGACAGCATTTGGAAATTTATCGTGCAGAATCTTTACCGACCGTATTTTTTGGCGAACAAATTCGATTACGTCGTCGGCAATCCGCCGTGGTTCACATACAGTTCAATTCGCAACGAATCTTATCAAAACACGCTCGACGCTTTAGCCAAAACTTACGACGTGAAACCGGCAAAAGCGGCGAATTACCCGCATCTCGAAATTGCCGCGATTTTTCTGGCTTATTGCAGCAGTTATTTTCTCAAAGACGGCGGCAAAATCGCGTTCGTTCTGCCGCGTTCGTTTTTCAGCGCGGATCATCACGATAACACCAGAAGCGGCGCGGCGAAAGGTTTTGTTCTCGAAAAACTTTGGGATTTAGATAAAGTCGCGCCTTTATTCCGCGTTCCAAGCTGCGTTTTGTTCGCAAAGTCAGAACCATCTGCGGTAGCGGATGGTTTAATTCGCTCATCTGAAAACTCGAAAAACTCAAATGTTTCCAATGATAAACTTCAACCGCCCGCTACCGCAGGCGGTTCTGACTATGTTGACGGAATCGAAGGAGTGGAATTTTCGGGCGCGTTGTCCGTTCATAATTGTAATTGGGATTACGCGGCGGAACTTTTAACCGAAACGGATAAAACATATTTTTATCAAAAACAAGGTGGTTCTTCAGCTTTTTCGACGTTAAAAAGATCAAGCAATGACAAACCCAATCCATATAAAAAGCAATTTAGAAATGGAGCAACTATTTTTCCTCAAGCATTTTATTTTATTGAATTAGATCAGGAAGAACCACAAGATTTTAACGAAGGAAGAATTGTAAATATAAAAGTTTCGACCAATTTAGATTCAAAGAAACCTTGGACAAACATCAAAATTCAGGACAGAATTGAGGCAAATTTTTTGTTCCGCACAGCTTTAGCCAAAAGTATTTTGCCGTTTTCTCTGTATAAACCAAATCTCGTCGTTTTGCCGATTACTATTGAAAATAATGAACTAAACAATAAAAAAATTAGACTTTATTCTGTTCAAGACTTACTTGAAAATGGTTATTTAAATGCTTCTCGTTGGTTCAATAATGTTGAGAAAATTTGGGAAGGAAGAAGAACTGAAAAAAATAAAAAATATTCGTTTGAAGATTACTTAAATTGGCAAAACAAGTTGACTGACCAAGATTTGAATATTCCTTATCTTGTTATTTATACAAAGTCAGGAAAAGACGCTAATGCTACCATCGTAAAGCGTGAAGATGTTCATTTGGATTTTATTGTTGAAAATAAAGCATTTTATTTCGCTACCGAAAATCTCGACGAAGCGTATTATTTGACCGCGATATTAAATTCCGCCGCGCCAAACGAAATGATGAAAGATTTTCAAACACGCGGACTTTTCGGCGCACGAGATATTCACAAAAAAATTCTCGACATTTATTATCCGCGTTTCGATTCCGCCGACGAAACGCATCTGAAACTCGCCGAACTAAGCAAAACCGCGCACGAACGAGCAAGCGAATATCTCGCCGAAAATCCGCCGCAAAACGATTTATCGCCGATGCGTCTGGGCAGATTGCGCCTCGATATTAAAAAATATCTGTCCGCCGAAATGCGTGAAATTGACGAATCGGCGGAGAAATTGATCGGTTAGAATTTTGTCGGCGGGAAATGTTTTTTCTTTTGACGGTGATATAATTAGCCGGAGCGCGGACGGCTCGTCCGCTTCGAGCGCGAGAGCGCGAGAAAAAGCCTTCGCTTTCTAGTTGCGCCTTTGACGGCGAAGCGTTGCAACGCCTTGCTTCGCTGGCGTTGGCGGACGAGCCGTCCGCGCTCCGACTAAATTTGAGGTGAACCGAAATGACACAACAACAAATAGTTCAAGAATTCAAAAGTTATCCGAAAGCGCAAAAATCCGTCGTTATCAGACAGCTTTTGCGGATATTTGAAGCGGATTTGGAAAAAGACACGCGAAACGGCGATGAACTTTCGATTGAAGAAAGAAAAGCAATTGTCGAAAGTTTATACGGCATAGCCGCCGTCGAAGGCAAAACTCCGCCAACAGATGAAGAAATCAGAGAAGATTACACAAATTATTTAATGGAGAAATATAAATAATGCGTGTTCTACTTGATAATGATGTCGTTTTGGATTTTATTCTGAAACGCCCGCCGTTCAATGTCGAAGCTAAGAAGATTTTCGATTATGCGGGAGGCGGAAAAATTACGATTTATATTTCCGCAATTACTCCAATCAACGCTTTTTACACGACGCGCAAAGAAAAAGGCAAAGACATTGCCTTCAAAGCAGTCGAAGGTTTGTTGAAACTTGTCGAAGTTTGCCGAACGGACAAATCGGTTTTGCAAAACGCTTTTACGCTTGGCTTTTCAGACTTTGAAGATGCGGTGCAATGCGCTTCGGCAATGGCGGAAAATCTCGACGCGATTGTTACGCGCAATATAAAAGATTATAAAAATTCAACCATTAAAGTTTATTCGCCGACAGAATTTCTGCAATTTTTACAAACTATTTAATGCTTTACGAGCAACATTTTATTGACGAACTGAAAAACCGTGCCGATCTCGTGCGGATTATCGAACCTTACGCGCCGCTCAAAAAAAAGGGCGCGAATTGGATGGGCTGCTGTCCGTTTCATCAGGAAAAAACGCCTTCATTTTCGGTTAATCCGTCGAAAGGTTTTTATCATTGCTTCGGCTGTCAGAAATCGGGAACGGCTTTTAATTTTGTAATGGAAATTGAAGGTCTTTCGTTTTTTGAAGCGATAAAAAGAGTCGCCGAAGTAAGCGGAATTCCGCTGCCCGAACCGATTGACGATCAGAAATACGAGCAGAATAAAAAGCGTCGGCAGGAAAAAAAAGCGATTGCCGACGAAATTATCGAACTCAACAGATATGCGCTCGAATTTTGGGAAAACCATTTGCAGGACAACAACGCGCATTCAAAAGCGGCGCGTGAATATCTGGAAAAACGCGAAATTTCGGATGAAATCATCAAAAAATTTCACATCGGTTTCGCGCCCGACAGTTGGGACGCGGTGATGTCGCTTTTGAAGGAAAAAGGCGCGGATGAAAAATTGATTGAAACGAGCGGTCTGGTTTCGGTAAATGAAGAAAAGAAAAGAGTTTACGATAGATTTCGCGGGCGCATTATGTTTCCGGTTTTGAATGTCGAAGGAAATCCGGTGGCATTCGGGGCGCGAATTTTGGCGAGCGGCGAACCGAAATATCTCAATTCGCCTGAAACTCCGGCGTATGTCAAAGGCGAACATCTCTACGGACTTTTTCAGTCGAAGGAGAATATTCGCAAGAAAAAATACGCGATTTTAGTCGAAGGTTATCTGGATTTAATCGCGCTTTATCAATTCGGCATAACCAATTGCGCGGCGAGTTTGGGAACGGCTTTTACCGAACAGCAAGCCAAGTTATTAGGCAGGTTTGCGAAGAAAGTAGTTGTCAATTATGATGGAGATAAGGCGGGAATCAAAGCGGCGCGACGAGCGATTGAAACTTTGCTGGCGGAAGATTTTGAAATAAAGATTTTGGTTCTGCCCGACGGTCAAGACCCGGACGATTTTGTTCGCGCCAACGGATTTGCGGCGTATAAAAAACAGCATAAAACCAACGCCGTCACATATCTACAGTTTGTTCTGCAAAATCTGGCGAACGAAAAAAATCTGAGTCTGCCAAAGGCGAAAGCCGAAGCCGTCGAGGAAGTTTTGCCGCTGTTGGGCGTGATTAACAACGTCATCGAAAGACGCGAAACGCTGAAACAGATTCTTCGTTTTTTTCAGCTTGACGACAAAGTTACCGAAGGTTATCTCTGGAAACAAATTCAGAACAACGAAAAAGATTTCACTAATTTTAACAAGCGAAAGGACGAAAGCGCATTTGCCAAGAACAAAACTGACGTAAAAAACTTTCTCGTCAAGAGAAATCGGGCGAAAATTACCGTCGCCGAGCAGAATTTACTCGAACTTATTATTTACGATGGAGAATTGCGCGAGATGATTTTGCCCGCGCTCGAAGAAACCGATTACGAAAATCTGGCAACCGCCGAAGTTTTCAGAGCGTTGATCGCATTAAGAGAATTGAACAGCGAAATTACGGGCGAAAATTTGCTAAAAATGGTCGAAGACGATGAAGCGTCAACCGATTTTGTTTCGATTCTTTTGTTAAGCGAACCGGCGCGGGAAGCCGACGAAGCGATTGACGAAGTTTTGATAGAAGCCGAAAATTGTGTGGCGACGCTGCGCGGAATGGCGATTTCGCGGCGTATTTTGGATATTAGTCAGGAAATGGTTTACGCCGAACAAAGCGGCGATATTGTTTTGCGAAATCAACTCGTGATGGAACAGATTGATTTGGCGCGGCTTAAACGCGATTTGGAAAATAAAATTGCGGGAAATTAAAAAAGTTATATCTAAATTGTTCATAAAACGGACGTTATAAGTAGAAAATAAGTTTCAGGAAAAACGTATAAATCAGGAAAAACGCGAAAACCCGCACGAAGTAAGGGCGCATAAAACACACTTACTTCGTGCGTGTTTCTGCATTTGTTGATTCCGATTGAAACTTTTTATCTCTTTCCTGCGTTTATAATTATTTTAAAAACAACTATATTATACAAGATTTAATCAAACTTTATTTATAAATATATGGCAGATTACGATGAAAAAGAGGATTTGATGGACAGGCTCGTCGCGCTCGGCAGACGTAAAAAGTTTTTGAGTTTCGACGAACTTAACAAAGAAATCCCGAATAAAATGATGTCGCCCGACGACATCGAAGACGTTTTAAACAGACTTGAAGGCGCGAATATTTCGGTTGCCGATTCAGACGCGCAATTATTGGAACAGGCGGCGAGTTTATTGCTCGACGACGCTGAAGACGATGACGACGAAGATTTGGATTTGGATTTATCAGCCGGAACGCTCGATAAATCCAACGATCCGGTGCGTCTGTATTTACGCGAAATGGGAATCGTTCCGCTGCTTACGCGGCAGGGCGAAGTTACGATTGCTCAAAGAATCGAACGCGGACAAATAAAGACGCGCAAAGCGATTTCGCGTTCGCCGATTGCGATTGAAAGACTTTTGAAAATGGGCGAAGACCTCGCCGTCGGCAAAGCGAGCATCCGCGAAACCGTGACTTTTTCGGAACAGGCGGAATTGACCGGCGAAGAAGACAAAGCCGAAGAATATCTGCGCTGGACGATGGAAGGAATCGAAAATATCAACACGAATTATAAGAAAGCGGTCAAGGCTTTGGGCGCGTTTCGTGAAGAACAAAAGAAATCGAAAGATAAACCTTCCAAAAAACTCGTTGCCGCCCGACGAAATGTGGCGCGTCAGCGTCTGGAAGTTTCGCAGGAAATCAGAAACCTGAGTTTAACCGAACTGGCAATGCAGAGATTGATCGGCGCGATTCGCAAAGTCGCCGACGAAATCCGCAAAGCCGAACGGGACATCAACAAAGCCGAAGAAAGATTGGAAGGCAAAGTTTCGCCCGATGTTAAGAAAGAACTGAATCAGAAAATCGGCGATTCGCGCAAAAAACTGGCGGAGATTGAAGAGAAATATTATCTGTCGCCGGTCGAAATCAAACGCTCTCTGCAGACGATTTTAATCGGTGAACAGGCGACCGGACAGGCGAAACGCGAACTGGTCGAAGCAAACTTGCGCCTCGTCGTTTCGATTGCGAAAAAATACACCAATCGCGGTTTGCAGTTTCTTGATTTGATTCAGGAAGGCAACATCGGTTTGATGAAAGCCGTGGACAAATTTGAATGGCGGCGCGGTTACAAGTTTTCGACGTACGCGACGTGGTGGATTCGTCAGGCGATCACGCGGGCAATCGCCGATCAAGCGCGAACTATTCGCATTCCGGTGCATATGATCGAAACGATCAACAAATTGATTCGCACGTCGCGCGCACTCGTGCAGGAATTGGGACGCGAGCCGACGAGCGAAGAAATCGCCAAAAAAATGGACATTCCGGTTTCAAAAGTGCGAAAGGTTTTGAAAATCGCGCAAGAGCCGATTTCTTTGGAAACGCCGATTGGCGAAGAAGAAGATTCGCATCTCGGCGATTTTATCGAAGACAAATCAATTATGAATCCGGCGGAATCCGTAACATTTTCAAACCTTCGGGAAATTACCGACGAAGTTTTGGCGACGCTGACACCGCGCGAAGAAAAAGTTATCAAAATGCGTTTCGGACTCGGAAACACGGGTTCTGAACACACGCTCGAAGAAGTCGGGCAGCATTTTGCCGTGACCCGCGAACGTATTCGCCAAATCGAAGCCAAAGCGTTGCGAAAATTGCGCCATCCGTCGCGTTCGCGCCGTTTGAAAGCGTTTTTGGAAGGAAAACAATAATTTAAAAATTGACATTTGAAATTTGCGGCTTGTGATTGCTTTTTGCAGTCGCAAGCCGCAAAATTGTTTTTGGGAGAAAAGTTATGGACACTTTAGTTTTAGAAAAACCGATTCCGACAACCGAAAAACTAATCGAAAAACTTTATCGAACCGAAGGCAGAGCAGAAATAGTTGGTGGTAAAATTATTAAATTGGATTTGGACGGTTTTTTATCGGGTCAAGCTAAATCAAACATCACATTTTGTTTGCACGAATATCAAAAAGGGAGAAAGACAGGCTTTGTTGTTACCACTTTAGTTGTTCACATTGTTGATTTGCCGCATCGTAAATCATTTAGTCCGTCAGTTTCCTTTCATTTCGGAAAACGAACCGGAATGAAATTTCTCGAAGGCGCACCGATTTTCGCCGTCGAAGTTCGCAGCGAAAACGATTACGGCAAAAAAGCGGAAAAAGCGATTGGCGAAAAACGCGCTGATTATTTCGCCGCCGGAACTGCAATTGTCTGGGACGTTGATTTGCTGAATGACGACGTGATCAAATCTTTTCACCGCGAGAATCCTGAGAAACCGAAAATTTTCCGGCGCGGAGAAATTGCCGATGCCGAACCTGCTTTGTCCGGCTGGAAAATGCCGGTGGACGAATTATTTGAATAATCTGACAAAATGTTTATTTCGACACAAATTTTTTGGTTAATAATTCTTTCGATGATCGTTGCGTCAATCGCGTGGACGGTTACGCAGGAGGAAATTTTCAGCGAATGGCGCGAATACTGCCACGGCAGATGTCAAGACTGCGAAACCTTGCCGAAGCGTAAGTTTTTTTACGTTTTTACCTGCGAGTATTGTTTTAGCCATTGGGTTACGCTTTTAATTTTGATTTTGACGGGTTTTCAGCTTTTAATTGACGACTGGCGCGGTTATATTTTGGCTTTTTTTGCAATTCCGTGGCTGGCAAATCAATTTATGAGTATTTATCGCCGTTTGCGCGTCGGCATTAAACACGAAAATGCTTTGGCTAAAGAAGCTGAAGAACATTTGGGCTAGTTAATTGATGATTTGAAGTATGCCGATTGAAAAATCTTTAAGGATTCGGGGAAGATTTATGTCGAAGGAAATATTCTTTTGAAAAACCGATGATTTCGTTAAAACTTCCGGCGTAAAATTCCGCCGGAAAACGACGGCGAATCTGTTCGTCCTTAAATGCCTGACCGCCGCCGATAACCGTGATTTTGGTCTTAAAAATTTGCTCGGTAAAATCTTTATAATCGCGCGAAAGACGCTCCAAATCGCCGACAATCGTGGCTGAAATGCAAAGGATTTTCGGCAGATGCCGCAGAACTTCTTCCGCCAAACAATAAAGCGGCGTGTTCGCGCCGAAATTCATTACTTCCCAACCTTCATTTTCAAGCGTAATCTGCGCCAGATGAGTCGGCAGCTCGTGAAAATCGCCTTCAAACGCGCAGCACATCGCCAGTTCACCGTTCATTTCCGGCACAGACAACATATTGCGAAGTTTGTAAATCGAGTTTTGGGCAATACGGGTAGCGAGATGTTCCTGTGTAATGCTGACTTTTCCTTCGTACCACAGTTCACCGACCAAACTCATCGCCGGACAAATCAATTCGTCAAAGATGGTCGCCAGCGGCATTCCTTCGAGATGAGCGTTGATGAGAATATTTGAAAAAGATTCTTCACAGCCTGCAAGCAGCGAGTGAAAACACGATGAATCCGTAATTTTTTTGTCGTCGCGCTGCCGGTTAGCGGCTTTTGTAACGGAATCGTCACCGTGAGATTGTTTTAATCCGAGTTCCTGTTCCCGTTGAAAGCGAACGACTTCTTCGGCACGAAAACGCCGGTGTCCGCCGTTTGTGCGTTCAGAGCGCAATAAACCCGCGTCATCCCAACGCTTGACGGTCGCGTCGCTGACACGGCACAATCTGGCAACTTCTCTGGTAGTTAAAGATTTTAACTTGGTCATTTATTTATAAATCGAATGCTGATTTGTCTTTGAGTAACGCTCGTTTGGGAGAGCGATTTTATTTTACACAAATCGCACGAATCGCACAAACTTATTTTTTAATTATATGTAGTTTATCTTACACAACTAATAATTTAATCCTGATAGTATGTAACAAATTACGATTGCAATTACACTTTTATGAGAAATCTTCCTTAGGAGAACGCGATTTTTATTAAAATTCAAAAGTCCAAAGTTTGACAACTCAATCTATAATTAATATCATAATTTCGCTCAAACCGCTCAAAAAGGATTTGAGGTTTTTACGAACAAGGGAAGGAATTACAAGGCACAAAACAGGAATCGTTGTCATAAATACGGCAATGATTCCTTAATTTTTGTCGTTATAAAAATGTTCCGGGCAACGAAAAGTATCATATTAATAAATAATAACTTAACCTGTCGTGTCCGTTAAACTTTGAGAACTGAGGACGTTATTTTGATTGACGCTTTTGGCGAAACTCGCTGTGGATTTGGTTTTCGGGATTTCTTCATAAATTTTCGCTTCCGGCAGGAAATGATTAAGCAGAGCGCGTATCTTCGCCGTGTCGTTCTTTTCCAGTGATTGGTGAAAATTACTTAGAATATTGGAAACATCTTCGCCCGCATAAACGGCGATTTTGCCGATAAATATTTTCGGATGCGTCGTGTTCAAAAGATTTTCGCCGGTAATTTCCAATTCTTCAAAAAGTTTTTCACCCTGTTTGATGCCCGTAAAAACAATATCAATGTCTTCGTACGGCTGCAAACCGGAAAGTCTGATCATATCTTCCGCCAAATCAAGAATTTTGACGGGTTCGCCCATATCGAGAATGAATATTTCGCCGCCCGCGCCGAGCGCGCCGGCTTGCAGGACGAGCTGCGAGGCTTCGGGAATCGTCATAAAATAGCGCGTCATATTCGGATCGGTGACGGTGACGGCTTTTCCCTCTTTGATTTGTTCGCGGAAAATCGGGATGACCGAACCTGTCGAACCGAGAACATTTCCGAAACGCACCGCCATATAATTAGTCTGGTGAACGCTATTCAAATTCTGCAAAACAATTTCCGCGATCCGTTTTGACGCGCCCATAATCGAAGTCGGATTGACGGCTTTATCGGTCGAAATCAAAACAAAGTCTTTCGCGCCGAATTCGCCCGCCAAATCGCCGATTATTTTAGTGGCGAAAACATTGTTTTTTATCGCTTCCGACGGATTTAACTCCATCAAAGAAACGTGTTTGTGCGCGGCGGCGTGAAAGATCACTTCGGGTTTATAGGTGCCGAAAATCTCGCGCATTCGCGGTTCGTCGCCGATGTCGGCGAGAAGCGGAACAAATGTTGTTTCGGGAAAGTCTTTTATGAGTTCGCGCTCGATTTGAAAAAGCATAAACTCCGTTCTTTCGACCAATAAAATCAGTTTCGGGTTAAAATTAACGATTTGCCTGACCAGTTCCGAACCGATTGAACCGCCCGCGCCCGTTATCATCACCGTTTTACCGGTTAGAAAATCGTGCAGATTTTTATCGTCGAGTTCAACGGGCGCGCGTCCTAAAAGGTCTTCGATCTGGACATCTCTTATCCGATTGACGGCGACGCGACCGTGCGCGATTTCATTTAAAGTCGGCACGATTTGCGCTTTGACCGGAATCGCGCGGCAAATATCCAGGATGCGCCGAATTTCTTTGCTGTTGGTCTGATCAATCGCCAGAACGATTTGATCAATATGTAATTCGTCCGCGAGCCGCGCCAGATCGTCGGTCGTTCCCAAAACTTTGATGCCGCCGACGCTGCCGCCTTTTTTGCGCCGATCATCGTCAACAAAACCTTTGACATCGAGTTCGGTGTCGGCGCGTCCGACGACTTCTTTAATGGTCGCCGCGCCCAATCTTCCCGCGCCGACAATCAGCGTTTGTTTGGGAACTTTGCGCCGCCTGCCGATTTGATACGTACCTTTTTCGCTGACTTCGTAAATCGAACGGCGCAGAACGCGAAGGGCGAGAAGTCCGGCGAAAGCAAAAATCGTGTCGGTCAAAATAATCGAAAGCGGAACCTGCCAGCGAATAAATCTTTCGGGATTCAGAATCGTTCTGACCAAAATTAAAAGGGTACCGGAAATAAAGGCGGCTTTGAGAAAAGATTTTATGTCTTCGAGGCTGACGTAACGCCAGATTATCGAATACGCGCCGGCGACAAAAAGCGATGTGAACTGAACCAAAACGACAAACGGAAGCTGATTCAGCGCGTTATCAAGATAATAGTCTCCGAGTTTGAAATCAAATCTGAAAAGATACGCCAAAAAAAATGCTCCGCACAAGATAAAAACATCCGACAAAATCTGAACCGGACGGCGCAGATACCAGAAATGTTCTTCTGTTTTTTTATTCCGAAAGAAATTTTTCATCTTGAGCGTCAAGGCGGTGTTCCAACCTGAAATTGCTTGGAACACGCAAAACTGTCTATCATTGAAATAATAAGAGATTAAAAAAATAATGCAAATCTATAAGGTTTTCCGTGCTTGCTCAAACGCAGACTTCTGCTATCTTTAATTTGGAAATTACGCACAAGTCTTCGATTAAACCGGATCAATTTGCCAAATATTCCGAATGTTTTAATATAGTAAAAAACGGCGAAAAAATAAATGGATTTACACAAAGATACAAATAATTTCCTCTCTGCTATTATTCTTGACCGCCATCTGAATATTCTTGAAGTGAATAACGTCAGAGGCGAACGCGCCGGACAACTTCCTTTCGATCTCTCGACTTCCGACATCGGTTCTAATTACATCGAAGTAATTTTTCAATCGAAAACAGATTCTTCCGCTTTAGCGGCGGCTTCCGGCATTCAGGCGATAATTGAAGGCGAAAGTTCGTTTTTTGAACTCGAATATCCTATTAAAGATCGGTCGGAAAATTACCGGCTTTTGATGCGGGCGACGCGCTTCGGTGAAGACGAGAATCTGCGAATAATTATTACGCTCGAAGATATAACGCGGCGAAAACCGGCGGACGCGGCGTTTGAAAACGAAAAGGCGTACGAAATATTTGCGGAAACGGCTTCTGATGTCATTATCCGCGTTGATGAAAACGGTCAAATTTTATTTATAAACCAAGCCGCCGAAAGAGTTTTCGGATATAAGACTGAAGAAATGATCGGGCGATCTCTGATGATGATTATGCCGGAACATTCGATCAAAGCGCGCGAAGCGAATGTTGAACGCCGTCTGGAAACAGAAAAAAATTACATCAATTGGGAAAATACGGAACTTTCCGCGCGGCATCGGGACGGTCATAGTTTTCCGATTGAATTTTCTTTCGGTCGGTTTCCACAACCGGAAAACTCCGAGAAAGTTTCCGGCTTCACATTGAAATCAGCGTCGCTCGACTTTGAAGAAGCGTTGAAAAAGTTTATTTGTTCCGCCGATGCCGAACAGGTCAAACAGGATATAAAAGATGCCGTAAATGAGGATTGTCCTTTTCAAACCGAAATGCGGGTGATAAATTCCAAAGGCGAAACGGTTTGGCTCGAATTTTACGGAAATGTCGTTTGTTCCGGTTCTGAATTTCCGGTCAAAATCGTCGGCGTAACTCAAAACATTACCGAACGCAAACGCATCGAAGACCAACTGCGTGAAAGCGAACAAAATCTACGCATATTAGCGGATTCGATTCCGCAGCTTGCGTGGATGGCTGAACCGGACGGTCGTATTTTTTGGTTTAATCAAGGCTGGTATGATTACACGGGCAAAGCACCTGAAGATATTGAAGGATTGAACTGGCAATCGGTTCACGATCCGAAAATGATGCCGAAAGTCGTCGCTCGCTGGAAGCATTCGATTGAAAACGGCAAATCTTTTGAAATGGAATTTCCTCTTTTGGGCGCGGACGGAAATTTTCGCTGGTTTTTGACGCGCGTCAATCCGCTGCGCGATTCGCAGGGAAATATTGTGCGCTGGTTCGGGACAAATACCGATATTGACGATTCAAAACAAATCGAAATCGAGCGCGAAGAAATCTTTAAGCGCGAAAAAGCCGCCCGCCACGAAGCCGAAGAAGCCAATCGCGCCAAAGACGAGTTTCTCTCGGTTTTGTCGCACGAACTGCGAACGCCGCTCAATTCAATGCTCGGCTGGGTAAAAATGCTGAACGCCGGAATGCTGAACGAAGAGCAGAAACTGCACGCTTTTACGGTTCTCGAACGTAATATCAGACAGCAAAATGATCTGATTGAAGACCTTTTGGACGTTTCGCGTATAATTTCCGGCAAAATGAATATCGAAACGGAAGAAGTTGATTTCGCTTCGGTCGTGGAAACGGCGATTGAAAACATCCGCCCGATTGCCGACGGGAAAAATATTTCAATCGAACTGAAAACCGGCGGCGGACAAAAAATTGTCGGCGACGAAACCCGTTTGAATCAGATTGTCAATAATTTACTGAGCAACGCCGTCAAATTTACGCCCGAAAGCGGCAAAATCAGCGTCGGTATTTCTCAGACAAACGGAACGGTAAAACTTAATGTCAGCGACAGCGGAATTGGCATCGCGCCGCAGTTTTTGCCGCATATTTTTGATCGTTTCCGGCAAGCCGACAGCACCACCAGACGCACGCAGAGCGGTCTGGGATTAGGTTTGACGATTGTTCGCCACTTGACGGAACTTCACGGCGGAAAAATAAACGCCTTCAGTCCGGGCGCGGGACAAGGTTCGACTTTTTCGGTCGAACTGCCGAAAAATTTGAATTCCGAGCCGACCGCAAAATTAAAAACCGCCGGTTTAATCAAAGAAGACAATTATGTCTTAAAAGATGTCAGAATCCTACTCGCAGATGATAATTGTGACGGTCTGCTGCCTCTGAAAATGCTTTTGGAAATCAAACAAGCTGTCGTTGAATGTGTTGATTCGGCTCGCGGAGCGTTGAAAAAACTAGCCGAAGAACGATTTCACATACTAATCAGCGACATCGGAATGCCCGATATGGACGGTTACGAACTGCTGAAAAACCTGCGCGAAATGAATGATAATGAAAACAGTTCGATACCGGCAATCGCGCTGACCGCTTACGCTTCGGTTCAAGACCGCGAACGCGCCTTAAACGCCGGTTTTGAACAGCATCTTTCCAAACCTATTGACTTTGACCAATTGCTTTCGTCGGTTGAAAATCTAATAAATCACACAAAAAATCAATGAACGCTTTAAAACCTGAAAAACTAATCTGCGAATCGTGCGGCAAAGAATTTTCCTGCGGCGCAAATATCGAAAAATGCTGGTGTTTTGAGGTCGAAGTTGATAAAAAAACTTTGACAGAATTGCGTGAAGAATATAAAAGATGTTTGTGTGAAAATTGTCTGACCGAAAAAGTCAAAATTTAATCTGACAAAAATTTATCAATAAAATTTCAACCCGAAATATTTTGTAGATTTTATCGCCTTCATTTCTGCGAAAATCCTCGGTTCGACAGAAACTTTTTTATTTAAAAAATCAAAAAGAAAAAGAAAGCCCGTCTTGCCACAAGACAGGCTCGTTAAAGCTCATTTATATAAATAAGGAAAGTTAAGATTACTTATTTGAATACACGCGATTGGATGAGAAAAGTTCCGAAAAATTAAATAAATACTGCAAAATTATTATCTAAATCTTGTAACTTGATTTTTCGCAAACATTTACGTTTTTCGTAAATTTGAAATTATTTGCGGAAGAATCCAATTTTGCAATGATTTCAAACGAAAAAAATTATTTTTGAAAAAAAATTTATATTTCTGGAAAGGAAACATCAATAAACCTTTCTATAAACAACGGAAGAAAAAAGGTGGTCAAGAGCAGTGGCAGGCATAATGGCTTTTCCTGAACTCATCCGTTAGGTCTATTCAGAATCTCCGAAAATATGAATTTTTGCCGCATTTGTCATAGCAAGTGCGGCTTTTTTTTATTTTTTCACTTTTGATTTTTGGTTTTTCATATTTTTGTGGCAATTTAAAACTTATGCAAAAAGTTCTGACCGCCGAAGAAATGCGCGAAGTTGACCGACTGACGACGGAAAAATACGGCATTCCGTCAATTCTTTTAATGGAAAACGCCGCTCACGCCGCCGCGCGAATTATCACCGAAAAACTCGGCGGTTCGGTGGCGGGAAAATCGTTTTTAATTCTCTGCGGCAAAGGCAACAACGGCGGCGACGGCGCGGCTCTGGCGCGGATTTTGTGGACGCTCGGCGCAGACGTTCAAGCAATTTTGTTTGGAAAAATTGAAGAAACCAAAGACGAAGCGAAAACTAATTTTCAAATTTACGGAAGAATTCTAAATAAGTGGGATGAAATGCCTTTTGAACTTCCCGAAACAGAAGATTTTTTAGACGCAGTTCAAAATATTCTCATCTTTCTTCAAATAGCGAATGTGGATTGCATTGTTGACGCGCTTTTCGGTACGGGTTTGTCAAAACCTTTGGACGAAAAATACTGCGCCGTATTAGAGTTTTTCTCAGACATAAAATTCAATGATTTGCGACAGAAACCGTCGTATGTTTCTCTGGATATTCCTTCAGGTTTATATTCCAATGATAACAAAGTTTATGACGCGCATTTTTTCGCCGACTTAACCGTAACTTTCACCGCGCCAAAACCTGCCAATGTTCTTCCGCCCGCATCAAATTTCAATGGCGAACTCGTCGTTGCAAATATCGGCTCGCCGCAGGAATTGATTGACGATTCGCCGTCAAAATTATTTTTAGCCGAAAAAGAAGACGCACAAAGTTGGCTTGAGCAAACAAAATTTACAAGTGATTCTTACAAAAACAAACGCGGACACGCGCTTTTGGTTGTCGGTTCAAAGGAATACGCGGGCGCGGCGGTTTTGGCGGGAAATGCGGCGATGCTTTCGGGCGTTGGTTTGACGACGATTGCCACTTCGGAGTCAGCGCAAAATGCAATCGCGGCGAAAGTTTCAGAAGAAATTATTACGCGCAGTCTGCCCGAAACTAAAAACGGCGCGATTACGAAAAAAGCATACGAAACAATTGAAAAGTTACTTGAAAAAATTGATGTCGTCGGCATCGGCTGCGGTTTGACTTCAAACGAAAAAACGACAAAGGATTTTGTCCGCGAAGTTATTGAAAAAAGAAAAACGCCCGTCATCATTGATGCCGACGCGCTCAATGCGCTTTCGCCTTTTGATTTAGAAGGTTCTGATGATTTGCCGCTGGTTTTAACGCCGCACGAAGGTGAATTTTTGCGCTTGCTCGGAACAAAAGATAAAGACGCGATAAAAGATCGAGTCAAAGTTGTGCGCGATTTTGCCGAAAAATATAACGTGATTTTAGTTTTGAAAGGCGAAAGAGTCTTGATCGGCGCGCCAGACGGTCGCGTCGTAATAAATCCGACGGGAAATTCGGGCTTGGGCAAAGCCGGAAACGGCGACACTTTGACGGGAATTATCACTGGTTTCATCGCGCAAGCCGTTCAGATGAAGATTAATATTTTTGAAACAGTCGTTGCCGCTGTTTATATTTCGAGTTTGGCGGGCGACATTGCCGCGGAAAAATTCGGCAAACGCGCGATGTTGGCGAGTGATGTGCGCGAATGTTTGGGCGAAGCGATGAGGCAAATTGGGTCTAAAGTATAAAGTAGAAGACAAATTGACTTTTCAATATGAACAGGCAATCTGAGCAGCAATTTTGGCGTTATTTTCGAGCAGTGCGATATTGGCGACGAGCGTTTTTCCGTCGCTTTTCTCCGACATTTGCGCGAGAAGAAACGGTGTGATTTCAATTCCCCGAACTTCTTTTTCATCGGCAAGCGCGAGCGATTCGTTCAAAATCTTCTCCAGTTCCTTCGCGTCAATTTCAAACTTTTTTGGAATCGGAACGGTCAGAAGAATTGCGCCCGGCAAATTTAATTCGTCCCGCGCGCAAGCAATTTGCACGACTTCCGCTGTCGTTTGAACTCTTTCGTCAACCGATAAACCGCTTTTTTGCGAATAAAACGCCGGCAATTCGTCGCATTCAAAACCTAAAACACAAACGCCGTTAGTTTCGAGCCATTCTCGCGTGGCGGGCAAATCCAAAACAATTTTCGCGCCCGAACAAACGACGACAATCGGAGTTCGGGCAAGTTCCGGCAAATCCGCCGAAATGTCGTGCGAAAATCCGCGATGAATTCCGCCGATGCCGCCGGTCGCAAAAACTTTTATTCCGGCTTTGTGTGCGATAAAACTCGTCGTCGCCACGGTTGTCGCGCAGTTTAATTTTTTCCCCGCGGCAATCGGCAAATCGCGTCGTGAAATCTTACGAATATCTTTATCGCGGGCAAGTTTTTCTATTTGTTTTTCACTCAAACCGACGCAAAATTCACCGTCGAAAACAGCAATTGTCGCCGGAATCGCGCCGTTTTCACGGACGATGCTTTCTAATTTTCGGGCAGTTTCAAGATTATTAGGGAATGGCAAACCGTGAGCGATAACTGTTGATTCGAGCGCGACAATCGGCTTTTTTGACTGTAAAGCGTCGGCGACTTCTTCATTAAATTTCATTTACAAAATTTGTTTGCGATTTACAATTGACAGATCACTTAATCATTTTGCCGATGCGGTTGAGGCGCGGATTGGTGATACAGCCGAACATACTGCCGCCGGACGCGCTTCGGTCGCACGACCAATAGACGAACATTGCGCGTCCGATGACTACATCGCGCGGCACAAATCCCCAGTAACGACTGTCTTCGCTGTTATTTCGATTATCACCCATCACAAAATAAGAATCTTCGGGAACCTGCATTTTTTTTCCGGCAACGGCGTAATTCATATCTTCCGTATCTGAGATGTGACGGTTGGCATCGTTCATTGATTGTTCGGAATACATCACATCATACGTTTCGCCGGGCTGTCGCGGCTCGCTGTCTGTTGTTGCCGCCGCCGTTTCGACGTATGGATTCGCTGAAACCAAGCGGTGTTCGGGAAGAAGCTGTCCGTTTATAAAAACCTGATTATCACGAAATTCGACGGTTTCGCCGGGCAGTCCGATGACCCGTTTGACGTAGTTGACTTGATAAGGAACAATTCCGCGCGCTTTATCTCTGTTTGAATTGCCGTCTCTAAATCCCGGATATTTAAAAACAATAATGTCGCCGCGCTGAATATCGCGCTGCGGCAGAAACGGCAGCGGATTTCCGCCGGGCGCGAAGATGAATTTATTGACCAGCAAATAATCGCCGATCAGAATCGTGTTCTGCATCGAGCCGGTCGGAACGGTTACGGCTTGCAGAATAAACGTCATTCCGAAAATCGCCATTATTAATGTGACGACAAATGATTCAAAATATTCGCGGAAAATGCTTTTCGGCGGTCCGAGCGGTTTTTTTTCGCCGGTTTGATCTGTTACTTTTTCGTTGTTGCTCATATTTTCAAAATACACACGCCGATAAGCGGTCTCGCGTCTTTACTTTGTGCGGGCTTCTGCCTTTTTTACGCTCTTTGTTTCATCTTTGTTTAGTTTTTTTAACGCTAAACTCGCCGCCTGCATCTCGGCTTGCTTTATCGAACTTCCCTTGCCGATCACTTTTCCGTTTTCCCAGACGGCTTCGACGACGAAACTTCTTTCGTGCGCCGGACCTTCAGTTTTTATGACCGTATAAGTCGGAGCGGTTAATTTTTTCGCCTGAAGCGTTTCCTGAAGCAGTGTTTTATAATCAATCGAGGTTTTCGGAGTCGCTTCGCGGAGTTCGTCGGCAAAAATCCGGCTGACAAAAGCCCGCGCCGAAATGTAGCCGCTATCGTAAAAAATCGCGGCGATAATCGCTTCCAGAGTGTCGGATAAAAGTGCTTGTTTGCGCCTGCCGCCGGTTTTTTCTTCGCCGCGTCCGACGCGCATAAATCTCCCGACGCTGAGATTTTCGGAAATTTTTGCCAGCGTTCCCATACTCACCAGACGATGTTTCATCAGCGTCAAATCGCCTTCGCTGGCTTTCGGATGACGAATATACAACTGTTCGGCAATTGCCAAACCGAGTACGGAATCGCCGACGAATTCGAGAGCTTCGTTTTGCAGACTGCGAATTTTTTCTTCATCGCTGTCCGAAACTTTTTCATAAGCCCAGGAACGATGTGTAACGGCGCGTTCGAGCAGTGCGAGATTTTGAAATTTGTATCCAAGCAATTGTTCAAGTATTGCTAAATTGTCCGCCATAGAATGCTCATTTTAGAAATTTTGGCTCAAAAAATAAAGCCGGACGCAGGATATTTTGCGTCCGACTAAATGATTTTTCAGTTTCCTTCAAAAAATTAGCGCGTTCCTTTTTTGTTTGGAGAAGTTTTTTTTGCCGGAGTCGAAGTCTGGCTGCCGGTTTTCGTAACGGTAACTTTTGTCGAGTCGGTTTTTGTCGAACTCATCGGCGTTGTCGGCGGTTTTTTCGTGTCCATCGTCGCCGGTTTGACCGGCGTAGCTGCCGGTTTGGTCGCCGCCGGTTTAGCCGTATTTGTATTTGTATTTGTATTCGTCGTCGTCATCGGCGATGTCGTCGTCCCGGAAGTAGTCGCCGTCGTTTCATCATCTTCGGCAATCGGGTCTACTTTGGTAGCCGGATCAGGCATCGGGCGACTTGCCACGCTGTTTGCAAAAGCGTCAACATCAGTTTTTTTGCCCTCATAACGAAGCGTGTAAATTTCTTTCAGCGAATTATACAAACCGTCTCTATAGGATTTGCCCGCCGCGCCTTTGTCGGCGACGTTATAAGCTCTCGCATAAGCGTCCGCCGCACGATCCGCGTAACCTTTCTGCATTGCGATTAAGGCTTTTGTTTCGTCATTTGCCTGATTATTGTTAGCTTTAAGATTGGTAACGATTTCATCTCCCAAGCGAACTACGTCGTCGCGGTAATGAGCGGCGATTGTCTGATAGACGACCGGACTGGTTTTCGTCGTCGAATCAGCCATAGATGATTTGTATAAATAAGCAAGCCCTTCGTCTTTTTTATTCAAGCGGTAAAAATCAATGTAACCGATAATGTAATTCATCCAGCCGAGCGCATTGGTTCTCGCGCCTTCGGTTGTCGAAAATGCTTTATTATCTTTGAGCTTATATGAATAACCTAAAACGCCGTAATCGCCGGTGGCTGATTTCGCGCCCGATTCTATTTGCTGAATCGCGTTTTTCGCATAGTTTACGGCTTCGCCGTTGTAAGTATCAACCGGCGGTTTTGCCGACGCTTCATTGAAACCGGCAGTTGCCAATACAATCGTTACGTCAACGAAATCAGGCTTTTTGGCAAGAATCTCTTTTCCGACAGAATAAATTTCGGCGGTCTTTTCAGATTTAATCGCCGCGTCAAAGCGGTTAAAAAGAGCATTTTCTTGGTCCTTGACATCTTGGGCTGCTTTCGCCTTAATTGCCGCCTGCAATGTGGGAACTGATTTGTTGAGATATGTGATAATATCTTTATCTTCGGCGCAGCTGCCGTACTTTTGAACGTATTCGTTAGCGGCATCAATTGCCGTTTGTCTCTGAGAATTTTCCTTGCTGGCGTAATTGTCAGTGAATTTTTTATAAACGGCTTGCTTCGCTTCGACATCCGCGCAGGCAGCATCCTGAGCAAAAAGCGATGTTGCGGTGACGGCGGTCAAAGCCATTGTTAAAAGTCCGAACGCTAAAGTTCTGTAAATGGTTTTCATTAAATTATATCCTCCAAGTATTGTAAAACTTAAAATTTCTCGCAAACCTCGAAACCGTCAAATCCGTTCCGCCTTTTGCACAATTCAGATGTATCGTCAAAAAAAAGGGTTGCAGCATTTTTGCGGTGATGCAAACCGAGTTTATATTGAAACTATCCGACAAAAATTTCCTTTGAAATTAGTTTGAAGCTAAATAATCACGCATATAATACAATTGTGTCAAGCGAAAAATTTATTATATTTTTACAAAAACGGAACCAGTCGTTACGCGAATTTTTCCCTCGTACTTATTAATAGAAATTCGCGTCGTTTTTCGATAAAAGTCATTTATATGTTTTTCTACACGCTGTAAAAAGGCTGAGTTTCGATTAGAGCTATAATAATGTTTCAGGTTTTATTTGAACGAAACGACTTTTGGAATAACCGAAATAAACGATTTGAAGAAACCGGCG
The DNA here is from genome assembly GCA_965218105.1 of Pyrinomonadaceae bacterium. Classification (GTDB taxonomy): domain Bacteria; phylum Acidobacteriota; class Blastocatellia; order Pyrinomonadales; family Pyrinomonadaceae. The sequence continues at coordinate 3,681,369 of OZ244585.1, read as the reverse complement.
AACTGTAAGAAAATCGCATAAAGCGACGGAGAACGATTTGGAGAAAAAACTTGCCGGAAAAAATTTATCGTGATTCGGTTCACAACATCATTCGCCTGAAAACCGACAGCGACGAAGGCAAACTGCTCGTACGGCTGATTGATACGGCGGAATTTCAGCGTTTGCGGCGCATCAAACAACTCGGTCTCGCGCTGTTCGCGTATCAGGCGGCGGAACATTCGCGCTTTACGCATTCGCTCGGCGCGCTGCATTTGGCGACGCGAACGCTCGATAAACTCAAGACCAAATACGAGATTTCAACCGCCGAGACGACCGCCGTGCGCGTCGCCGCGCTGCTGCACGACATCGGACACGGCGCGTTTTCGCACGTTATCGAAACGATTTTAGACTTTCATCACGAAAATTTTACGATTGAAGCCGTTTTAAGCGATGAAACCGAAGTCGGACGAGTTTTGCGCGATTTTTCGCCGAATATCGCCGAAGATGTGGCGGCGATTATTCGCGGCGATTTTCGCCCGATGGCTCTGGCGCAGCTCGTTTCGTCGCAATTGGACGTTGACCGGATGGATTATTTATTGCGCGACTCTTTGATGACGGGCGCAAAATACGGCATTTACGATGTCGAATGGATTATCAAATCGCTCGAAATTGACGAAAAAAATGATCGTCTGTATGTTTCGGGACGCGGCATTTTCGCCGTCGAAGATTATCTGCAAGCCAGATATTATATGTTTCGGCAGGTTTATTTTCATCGCACGCTGCGTTCGGCGGAAACGGTTTTGCGCTCGCTTCTGCGCCGCGCTCTGGAACTTTTTCAGAATGGAAAATTTGTCTGGTTCGCCGCCGGAACGCCGTTTGAAAAAATCCTGAAAAGCGAAAGATTATCTTTGAAAGAACATCTCGAATTGGACGACGCGGACGTAATGTTTCACATCAAACAGTGGCAAAAATCGGACGACGCGATTTTATCCGACTTGTCTAATCGTTTTTTGAATCGCAAACTTTTCAAGATTTTCGATCTCGATATGCCGGAAAATGAACGGCAAAATTTTCTGGACGAAGCGCGGAAACTCGTCGAAAACGCCGGATTTGACGCGAATTATTACTTTATCGAAGACCGCGCCGGCGATGTTCCGTATTATTTTTACACGAAAAACGCGACCGAACCGAAAAATTTGATTTACGTCGAAGAAGGTTTTTCGCATCCGCAAATCAAAGAAATTTCCGAAGTCAGCGCGGCGGTGCGCGGTTTGCAAAAAAGCTACCAAATCCACCGCGTCTGTTTTCCGCCCGAATTAAAAGAGGAAATTGCGAAGATTTATCACCGATGAACAGAAGAAACTTGCAGGGATTTACAGGATGAACAAGATAAAAGCCCAAAAATATCTGCGTTCATCCGCGTTTATCTGCGGTTTGATTCTGTTCTTTTCTTTTTTGATTTCCGCACAGCAAAAAATTGCCGTGATCGCGCCCGAAAAAAACGCGCTTAATCAGGTATTTATTGAAAAACTCGAAAACGCGCTCGCGCCGGATTTCAAAATTACGGACGATTCTCTGAGCGAAATCGCCTTTGCTTCGACGAAACGCGAAAAACCGTTTAATTTATCAACGGAAGAATCAAAAAACATCGGCGCGGCAATCGGCTGTGATTATTTTTTGCTGATCAAAGCCGAAACTCTGACGCGGTATTCGTTCGAGAAAAAAGAATATCAGGAATCTTACGCCGCCGTTTACGTCGTCAGTTCGCGCACCGGACGACTCGTTTTTTGGCAACTGATTGACGGCGAAGCGAAAAAACCGGACGAAGCCGAAAAGCAATTGTTCGATTCCATAAAAGATTTGGCGGCGCGTATTTCAGAGCGATTAAAAATCGCCGCCAAAGACGAACTGAACGAAAAATCGCCGCCTAAAATCGAAGAACTGCCCGCCGAAAATTCGCCTGCCGCCGAACATTTTCGCCCGCCGCTGCCGTATCAGCGCATCAAACCGCCGTACACGCGAACGGCGTATCTTTACAGCGTCGAAGCGACCGTTGATATTGAAGTTGACGTTGATGAAACGGGAAAAATCGCGCGAACGGAAATCGTCCGCTGGGCTGGTTTCGGTTTAGACGAATCGGTCGAAAAAACCATTCGCCGAATGAACTGGAAACCCGCCGACCGCGACGGAAAACTATTGCCGATGCGCGTTTTGCTGCGCTATAATTTTAAGAAAATCGAACCGGAAGATCAGTAATCACAAATGTTTAGCCACGAACAGCCACGAACAGCCACGAAATTATTTGAAATAAATATTTCGTGAAATTTCGTGTCTGTTCGTGGCTAAAATTTCTTGTTAACTTTCGTTTTCAAGCAATTTTTTCGCTTCCAAAAGACTTTCCCGATGCGCTTCGCTGACTTTTGGATATTCCATCTTCAGCGACTCCATTTTTTCGATAATAATATTTGAAACGACGATGCGCGTGAACCATTTGTGATCGGCGGGAACGATAAACCACGGCGCGTCTTCGGTGCTGGTTTTTTCCATCGCGTCTTCGTACGCCTTCATATAATCGTCCCAAAAACCGCGCTCTTTGGCATCTGTGGCGGAAAATTTCCAGTTTTTTTCGGGTCGGTTGATGCGTTCCAAAAATCGCTCTTTTTGTTCTTCTTTGGAAACATTGAGGAAAAATTTCAGAACGTGAACCCCGTTTTCCGACAGATAAGTTTCAAAATTTCTGATCTGCTCGAAACGCTCTTTCCAAATATCTTTGTCGTCCTTTATTTTTTTCGGTAACTGCTGCAATTGCAGGATTTCGGGATGCACACGGACGACCAGAACTTCTTCGTAATACGAACGGTTGAAAATTCCGATTTTCCCGCGTTCCGGCAGTTTTCGCATCGAACGCCACAGATAATCGTGGTCGAGTTCTTCGCTCGAAGGCTGTTTAAACGACGTAACTTCACAGCCCTGCGGATTCACGCCGCTCATAACGTGCTTGATCGCGCTGTCTTTGCCCGCCGCGTCCATCGCCTGAAAAATTATCAAAAGCGCGTGTTGATTCTCCGCGTAAAGCACGTTTTGAAGTTCCGTCATTCGCTCGATATTCGTCACCAAATCTTTGACCGCCACTTTTTTATCTTCATAATCGCCGGTAAAATCGGTTTCATAATTTTTCAGTTTCAACTTTTTGCCTTCCGGCACGAGAAATTTTTCGATGTTCATAATTCTGTTAAAGGTAGCTTTTTATTGATAAATTTGCAATTACGGCAGGCGCGAATCGTGAAATCGTCAATCGTCAATCGAAAGATTTTAACTTCCAGTCTGACATTTCGCATTTTGCACTATTTCGTATTTTCACGCAGGAATTTCAAAATCACGGGTTTCGAGATTTGCGCGCCCCAACCGTTGAAATTATAGTCGAAACCGTGCTGCGCGTAAGGAATCAAAAGAGTTTCGTATGAAACGTGATCTTGCGACAATTGATCGGCAAGCAAATTCATATTTTCACTTTTGACCAGTTGATCCTGTCCGCCGTGAATTAACAAGGTCGGCGGAGTTTTTGAAGAAACGTGCGCGGTCGGCGACGCGATAATAAAATGGTCGCGGATTTCGTCGGATTCGTGCGGATTTCCGCCGAGAAAATCGGCGAGCGTTTGCGGTCCGTTGATGACGAATTGATTCGCCGGATGATCGTAATCCCAAAGCAAATCGGTCGGCGCGTAAAATGACACGACGGCGCGAACGCTCTCGTCCGTTCCATTTTCTCCGCAATTTGAGGGAAGCCGCGCGTCACCGGCGGAATATGCCGCGAGCAAAGCGAGATGCGCTCCGGCGGAACGTCCGAGCAGTGCGATTTTTTCCGGCGCGATATTAAATTCCGCCGCGTGTTCTTTGACCCAAACGACGGCGCATTTGACATCGCCGGTCGCCGTCTGCCAATTCGGTTGCGGCGCGATTCTGTAATCAACATCAAAAACCGTAAAACCTTCGCCCGCCAGCCACCGATTCCACTGCGGAAAATCATTTCTTTTGCCGCCGTTCCACGAACCGCCGTGAACGACTATCACGCTCGCGCCGTTATTTTTCGTCTCGTCCGGCGGCGAATAAACGTCGAGTTTCAATTCTTTATCGCCGATCCGCTCAAAAGTATGAGTTGCGAAATTTCCTTTTAAATCTTCTTCCGCAGCCTTATTTCCCTTCCAAAGTCCGCCGAAATAAGTTTTCAGCGAAAGCGCGGAGTTTTGATTTCGCGCCGACGGAATAACGCTCAAAAGCGGATAAAGCGCGATTATCAACGCGATGCCGCCGATAATTACGGAAACGATCCATAAATTGCCGCTTTTGTAAAAAACGCGAGATAATATCGCGCCGAAAATCCCGATCAAAGCCAATAAGCCAAACCACAAACTCCATTCGCTGACGGCGACCGAAAAAAGCCAAATATCGTAAGCCGGCGCAGGGACAATAATCCAGACGACCGCCAGTAATGCGAGAATATTTAGAATTAACGATGTGAAATTTAGAAAAATTTTCAACGTTTTTTCGGTCAGTAAATATAAGAAATTGAACCTCTAATTCTTTCGCAAAAATTAGAGGTTCAACATCATTGTAAACTTTGCTTTACCAAACACTCATCACAATTCCGCGAATCATTGAAACCCCAAAAATTCTTTAATTTGAAATCTGAAATTTGGAATCTGAAATTTGAAATTACGAATCCCGCTTATTTGCATTTTGAATAACCGCAGTCGCGGCAGAAATCACAGCCCGAAGCGTGTTCGAGTTGTCCTTTGCATTCGGGACAAGTTCCGATCAAACTGCCCATTTTTGACTGATTTTCGGCTGAGTTTTCATTTTCCGAAACCGCCGCTTTGCTGATTTGTCTTTCCGAACCCGGCAGATTTTTCAAACGGCGATCAATCAATAACAAACATTCGGCAATCGCCTGTTCGGGCGAAGTCAAAAGTCTTTCGTTAAACCAAACGGCGTGCGTCGCGGTTACTTTGTTCAGACTTCGCGCCACTTCTTTGACATCGAAACCGCCGCGCAGCATTTTTGAAGCGAGCAAGCCGACACCTTCGGAAATCGGTCCGGTGGCGAAAACTTCCATCACGCATTCGCCGTTGTGATTGACCGTCACGTAAAGATTCGCGCCGTCAAACGGAATGCGCCACGTTGAGCCTTGCAGTTCGCGCGGACGTTCGACGTGCGCGGTTTCGGTTTTTTGTTTCGCTCTTGTTTCGGCTTTGACCGGGCTTGCGATTTCAATCGTTTCCAGTTCGCCGCATTCGCCGACTTCGATTTGTTCGATGTTTTCCGGTTTCTTTTCTTCGGCTTTCATCGAAGTCAAAACCTGACCTTCGCGCGAACCGTCGCGGTAATACGAAACGCATTTACAGCCCAAATCTTTGGCGAGCCGGTAAAGTTCGTCAACCGATTCAACAGTGTCGTCTTTCGCGCCGTTACAAGTTTTCGATACGGAATTATCAACATTGCGCTGCGCCGCCGCGAGAACCTGAACGTGCTGTTTCGACGTGATATTTAACGCCGAAATAAAATACGGCGGCAATTCGTTTTCGTGATCAACGACATATTGCGCGGCGTTCTTGATTGATTCTTCGTCGGTTTGGTCAACTTCAATTCCCAACGCTGCCGCCGCCAAAGTGTGAACGTAAGTTCGCGTTCCAATCGTGTCCTGGCGAACGTAAGCCCACGAAAAATTCGGTTCACAGCCGCTCGAAGTTTCAGCGACCAATGAAATCGTGCCGGTCGGCGCGATGGTCGTCGTTTCGTAATTGCGCGGAGTCAGCGGCGTGTCGCGCGAAATGCCGATTTCGTCATACAAAAATTTCGCGTAAGATTCGCGGTTGCCTTCAAATTCGGGAAACGCGCCTTTTTCCGCGCCCAACCTGAGCGACGCTTTCCACGATTCGCGGCGCACAAAACCCATCACTTTATCCATCAAATCAATTGATTCGGGCGAACCGTAAGTGATTTGCAGTTTCAGACACAAATCGGCAAAACCCATAATTCCGAGTCCGACCGGACGCGTTCTTTTGACCACATCGTCAATATCATCGAGCGGAAAATATCCGGCATCAATCACATTATCCAAAAACTGCGTACTCAGCTGCGTCGCCCGCGCCAGCCGTTCCCATTCGACCGATTCATCAGGATTTTTGCCGTCGCCGACTTGCTTGTAAAACTTTGATAAATCAATGCTGCCGAGGTTGCACGAGTTTGAAAAATGTAGGAACTGCTCACCGCAATTTTTGTTGTTAATGTATGAAAACATTGACTTTCCGGTTTCCGTGACCGATTCAAAGCCGCCGATAAAGAAGTTGTGAAATTCGTCAACCGTGCCGTTATAGACGGTTTCTTCGCCGTCGAATTCAACCGAAACGACTTTGTGATTGGTCATCGCGGCGGTTTCTTTCAGAGCGGCGTAGGTGCGAAACGGACTCGTTTTTCGGGAAATTTCAAAGCTGATTCCTTTAGCCTGACACGCTTGCACCCAATCTTTTTTGTATATTTTGCCGAGAGATTTACATTCCAAGAATACATCTACCTGTTCGGCGCGAAGTTTTTCCTTTCTTCTTTCGTGTCCCGCTTTGACGTTGGCGATTCTATCGGCTTCCCAATTCGGGACGGTGTTTCGATAGGAATTCAGAGCGCAGCGCGATGAACAAACGCCGCTTTCCCGGCGAAACGGGATGGTGACAAAAGAATTTCCGCAAACTTCGCAGTTTTTGTTGATGTGAACGCAGCCGTCAATAAAAATGCAATCGTAACCCTGCGCCGTCAAATCTAAATAAAGCTGCGCGGAACGCGGGTCTTTGTCGCCGTGTTCCAAACCCAATTCCGCCGCCGCCCATTTTCCCAAACCGACGATGCCGCCCAAATGATCGTCGCGCCATTTGGAAAACTGCTGCGGCAAACCTCTCTCGCCGGCATATTTTGCCCATTCTTTGGGAGAAAATCTTCTGCCCAATTGTTCGGTCAATTCCAGAGCGCACGTTCTCAACTCTTCGTTGCTGAAACCGCTGAATCTGCTGTTTTTCTCTCCGCTCACCGCATCAGACATATTTTGACGATAAGCTGCCCATTTTTCCGCGCTCCATTCGGTTTGAGCGCGCACCATCGGATTATTTTCGCCTTTCATCAAGTCGCCGTGCAGACGATTGTGATCTTCAACTGACATCACTTGAAGATTTTCCGGGTTATTATTAAGCCCGTTAAAATCTTTATGGTGGACGACATAACCTTTTGGAATACCGTTCAAATTTTGATGGAACTCGGCAATATGCCGATGTTCCGCTCTATCCGTAGCTTGCCCGCCGTTATTGACCCAAACATAATCCTGTGTCGGCTTATTATCGGGAAACATCTCGTGGAGCGAAGAATGAAAGCGCGTCATAATGTGCAGACTATCGCCTTTTTGCAGTTCATCCACCCGTTTATAGCCGCCGTTTCTAATCAAAAGTTTATGATTAGCCGTCGCTCTGATCGTCGAGCCGTCATCTAAAGTAACTTTATAAACCGCTTTGTCGTATCCGGTAATGCGCGGATTTCGCATCGTGCGGACGACGAGTTTGCCGCGCTCATTTAAGGCGTAAACCGGCACATCTTTCCCCGCTTCAGCGAGTTCTTTAATCGGCACATTGCCGCGCCCGTCGGCTGTCGCCACCACAGTTTCGCCCGTTACGCACGGATTGCTGGCGTAAATTTGTCCCATCGAATTCATCATATGATTATGACGATTCACCTGGTCAATAAAGGCGATTCCGGGTTCGGCGTATTTGTGCGCCGACGCGATAATGCGGTTCCAGATGTCGGGCGCGTAAATCATTCCCGCGCTCGGCGGCTGTTCAATCGCGCAATCCGACAAATCGGCTGTTTCAAACGCGAGTTTGTCGGCAAACGTGACGGTCTCGCCGTTTTTGTCCCGATAAACAGCGTAATCTTCTCCGGTCAGCGGATCGAAAACCGCCTGCGCCCATTTCTCGCCGTCAAATTCGGTTTGAAACCATTCTTTTTTATCAACGGCTTCCATAAATTTGTCGGTGACGTTGACGGAGATATTGAAATTCGTCAATGAATGCTGGTCATTTTTCGCGTGGATGAAACGAAGCACGTCCGGGTGCGTAACTCTAATCATTCCCATATTTGCGCCGCGCCGCACACCGCCCTGTTTGACGACTTCGGTCATCGTGTTGACGATGTTCATAAACGAAACCGGACCCGAAGCCACGCCGCGCGTCGAATTGACCATCGCGCCCATCGGACGGATAAATTCATAAGTCATTCCGGTATTGTGAATCATCGCCATCCCGTTTTTGCCCGCCGCGTAAGTGTTCCAGTCGGCGACGGTCAAATCGTAATACGGCTTCGGCACATCGGCTTGATTAACCGATTCGATTTCAACGCCGCTCATCGCAATTCGTTTGAGCAAACTGCCGCGCAACTCGTCCGATTCGGTTAAAACTTCGCCGATTTTGTAGAGATCGTCGCGCTTGATGCGTCCGTTTGTATCGCACGACCAGTAATTTAATTCACGCGCCAGTTGACCGGCTTTTTGGGTTGTTCCGCGCTCGTTTGCCAAACCTTTTTCCTGCAAAATTTCACGCCACGGCTCGATATTCAATTTAATCCGATGTTGTTTGCGGCTCGTGCCGTGCAAACGCTCGCGGCGCATTTCGCTCGCCATAAACCTGCTGATTTTATCCGCCAATTCGTTGACTTGCGGCAGAATGCAAAGCTGAATCGTGTAAGCGACGCTTTTGCTTCTGCCCGTCGGCTGTTTCGTCTGTACGCGCGGCTCAAAACCGAGCAGCGAACACAACGCCGCGAGGTCTTGCGACATTTCGCGGCTCGTCGTCGTGTAAGACGGACTGCCGTCTTCGGCGACATATCCGTCACTGTCCATCAAACCAGCGAGAAATGCGTAAATGACGGATAACGGAGATTTGGCGATAATTTCTGGAACGCGGATGAAATCACCTTTCGCGCCGTAATTCGCCAGACCCGAAAGTTCAAAAAGCGCGTGAATGACTTTTTGCTTGAAAGTATACAAACTGTAAAGACCGCGTTTGTCCTGGCTGACGGTCAAATCAGTTCCCATTTTGGCTAAAATTTTCTGCGCTTTTTCCAGAACGTCGGTTTTGCCGGAGAAAAGACGAAGACGATGCAGACGCTGTGAACGGACAAAATCGAAACAGCCGTCGCCCAAAATAAATCCGATCAGCCAGCCGATTTCTTCGTCAACCGTGTAACCCTGCACTTCGCGGTAATTTGTCCATTCCCAAAACTTTTCGGGCGATTCGGGCGCGAGCATCACGTCGCCGTTTTTTAATTCGTCGGCGCGAACTTCCGTCAATTCCGTGCCGCGCATTACCATAAACGGATGCCACGCCGAAGTCTGAACCTCTACGCCTTGTCTGGTTTTGACCGTGAATTGCTGCTGTGCCGGAACGTCGAATTTCCAAACGTGTGTGACCTTCCGCAAACCCGTTTCGCCGGTCGCCGGATTCATCGAAACAGTTTTAATATCGAGATCGCTGACATCATAAGCGCAGCCGTTGCCGGATTTTACGCCTTCGCGCCCGTCAATCGTCGTCCGGTTAAACAACACTTCAATCGGTTCGAGTCCGCAAAAAGTTGACCAGACGCGGGCATCTCCGGCGATACAGCCGCCGCCGGTTTGATGAATGGTCGCGGCGGCTTTGGCGTGTTCCATAATGCCGTTGATCGAATCGGGAACATTCAAGACGAAACAGGCGGCGAGCTGTCCTTTCGGTTTGCCGGCGTTGACGAGACACGGCGTGTTCGGCACAAATTCGCGGTTGAACATTATTTCCGTCATCGAATTGTAGAAATAGTCGCGCGTCGGCGCGTCTTTTTCGGCGGTGGCGACGTGACCGACGACGCGGCGCACGATGTCGTCCCACGTTTCCAGCGGTTCGCCCTTCGCGTCTTTTAACGAATAGCGTTTGCCGACGACTTTTTGACCGTTTAATCCAATCGGCACGATTTCTCGTTTGCGGGAAGTTCCCGTCCCGTTTCCGTTCGACTTTCCGCTTTCGGCGACCGCATCCGTTACCGCCGGCTCAAAGACTGTACTCATTTGGCTCATCTCTCCCTTTCCGTCTTTCGCAAAAGACATTTTTAGTTTGTTATTTTTAAATTTTAGCTTTTTCGTTTGTTTTCCGCATCACAGAAACGCGTTTGGAAGAACTGTTTCCGAACTTTAATTTCAAGCGTTCGGCTTTGTTTTTTCTCTCAAGTGAAAAGCAATATAACCGAATTCAAATTGTGTTGTCAACAAAAAAATACACAATATGTTGTGGCTGTCATAAAAATTTAACCAAAATGTCGCGTAAGTTAAAGTAAAACCTTAACTTTCGCCCGTTTAATTTTTTTGTAAATTTAAAATTGATTTTGCGGTCGGAGAAGTTTGACTTTAAAGCGTCTATTTGCCGAAACTAATAAATATGGACAAACTAATTACGGGAACAGCCGCCGACGAAAAAGTAAGATTTATGGCGGCGATTACAACAGATATTGCGACCGAAGCGATGCGCCGTCATCAAACTTCGCTGACGGTTACCGCCGCGCTCGGTCGCGTGATGACCGGCGCGTTGTTATTGGGCGCGAGTCATAAAGAATTTGACCGTTTGACTGTAAAAATCGAAGGCGACGGCATCGTCGGCGGAATTACCGCCGAAGCCGATGCGAAAGGAAATGTGCGCGGTTATGTGAAAAATCCGCAAGCCGAAGTGCCGCCAAATGACAACGGGAAATTTGATGTCGCGGGAATTGTCGGCAAAGGAATGTTTTACGTCATCCGCGAATCGGGTTTTGACATCGGACTGCACCGCGAACCGTACGTCGGTTCAGTGCCGATTGTGTCGGGCGAAATTGCCGAAGATTTCGCGTATTATCTGGCAAAATCCGAACAAATTCCGTCCGCCGTGCTGCTCGGCGTTTTGATGAGCAATTCGGCGGAAAATTCCGAACCTTTCGTCAAAGCGGCGGGCGGCGTGATGCTGCAAATACTTCCGGGCGCGAATGAACACATCATCACAATGATCGAAGACACAATCAAACACGCGCCGCATATTACGAGCGTCATCAGCGACGGCGCGAACGCCGAAGACCTCGTAAAATTGGTGCTGGGCGACATTGATTTTGAAATTTTAGAAGAAAAAGAAATCAAATTTGAATGCAATTGTTCGTTTGAACGCGCCGTAACATTAATTTCATCGCTCGGACGCGAAGAAGTCGCGTCAATGCTGGCAGAAGACAAAGGCGCGAAAATGACGTGCGGTTTTTGCAACGAACTTTACACGCTCGATGAAGCGAATTTGCAGGAAATGCTTGATTCCGAAACGAATTGAAATATTTTCAGGGAAATAAAAAAGATGAAAGAAGAAGGATACACGGATTTAATTTACATTTTAAGCAGTATCACGGCGATGCTCGTGTTTTCCGTGTCGCTTTTCATTTATCTTTTTTACAAAAAAATTAACATTTATCTGGTTGTCTTCGGGTTGCTGATGCTCGGTTTGGGTTTTATTGCCAAAAAGCGGATAGATGTTTCCGGCAAGAATTAACCGCAAAATCAAGCGGCGACGCGGATAATTTAATCAAATAAAGCCGCAGTCAAAGAGAAAGACCGAACATTCGTATCCGGTCTTTCTCAAAGATAATTTATTGATTTTTAATTGATTCTTTCGCTTCCTTCTATCTGCAAATTGTTTTCCACGCCGAAAACGCCGAAAATTTCTTTGGCGGCGATTCCCGCCAGATTTTTGTCGGTTTCGTTTGAAACAATTCCTTCGAGCGAAACCCGACCGTTGTTGACGATAATCCGAATTGCGGGATTTGTGCCGAGCAAATAACGATAGAGACTTCCCTGATCTGCAATCGCCCGGTAAACTCTCACACGAATTCGATCATCCGACGGCGAAAGCGGCAGAACTTTGATGTTATTGACGACATTTCTCACGCCGTCAACATCTTTGACCGAATCTTCCGCGTCAGATTTTGTCAAAGGTCTGACCACATAACCATTTAAAGTTACGGTGTCACCGTTAATTTGGTAGCCGATTGCATCAAAAACGCCGTAGTAAGGCAGTGAAAGAATTTCCTTACGAATATTTCTTTCCGTTTTTGATTTGGAAACAGTTGCCTGGTTCATCGCGGTTTGTGCGAAAACAGAATTCCCGGACACAAACAGCAGACAAAAAACAAAAGTAAAAAGCAAAACTATTTTTTTTATCATATTAACCCTCCTTGATTGTATTTAGCTTATAATAAAACAATTTTTCGAGTTGTCAAAATTTACGGACGTTTCTTTTAAATAAAGAAAAATCGGATGACAATTGTCATCCGATTTTTCTAATTCTTATTGAAACAATCAGCGAACTTTACCTTTTTCGACAACCAAATTGTTTTCAACATTGAAGACTCCCGGAACGCCGTTCGCCAAAATATTTGCTATGTTCGCGTCGCCGCGATTGGCGACGTAGCCTTCGAGCGAAACGCGACCGCTGTCAACAATAATTCTGACCGACGGATTGGGACCTTGCAAATACCGGTAAAATGCGCCGCCGGTGCGCGAAAGTTCACGAACCAATCGAAAACGTATCGAATCGTCAAAACTCGAAAGCGGCAGAATCTCGATGTTATTTACGACATTTGTTACGCCTTTTATGTCTTTTACATAGTTTTCGGCATCCGATTTGTTGATCGCATTTCTGACTTTGCCGTATAAAATTACGGTGCTTCCGTCAACCTTAAATGAAATATTGTCAAACAAACCGTAATACGGCATTGTCAAAATTTCCTTGAAAACTTTTCGTTCAATTGTTGACTGCGGATTATTTCCGGTGTCGGAAAAACTTCGAGCCTGAACATTGAGCGAAGAAAAACCTAAAATTGCGATGACCGATAAAATTAAAAAACTCTTTAAGATTTTCATCTCTTTGTCTCTCCTAAATTAAATTTAACAAAATAAATTTCGTTCGTTTTGTTATGTAATTTAGACGTTTTCAAGAGTCGAAAAGTTGTCAAATTTTCAATTTCCTAATGTAAAGATTTGTAAATAGAATCAACACTTTAACACAAACTTTGATGAGTTTTACAAATCAAAAAAGCGGCGCGAAATTCAAACTATTTTGCGGGAAAACCGACTTGCCGCAGAGCTTCGTAAAGCACAATTCCGGCACTTGTGGCAAGATTGAGGCTGCGGACGTTTTCATTCGGCATCGGAATCGTCAAACAGCGTTCCCAGTTGGCTTTTAATAAATCTTCCGGCAGTCCGCGCGTTTCACGACCGAAGATCAGACAATCTTCGTCGTGAAATTGAAAATCTGAGTAAATCCTTTTACTTTTGGTCGTAAAATAAAGAAATCTTGAATGCGGAAGTGCTTTGTATAAATTTTCCAAATCGAAATGGCGGTGAATTTTCACCTCATCCCAATAATCCAAACCGGCGCGTTTAACCGCCTTTTCATCGAGCCGAAATCCGGCAACGCCGACAATGTGCAAATCAGTAAATGTCGCCGCGCAGAGTCGCGCGATATTGCCCGTATTGGGCGGAATTTCGGGTTCGACCAGGCAAATATGAAACATAGTTTGAAAATCGTAAATGATAAAATTACGCTAATTTTGTTTATTTTGGAATCTCTAATACAATAAATCAATGAAAGTTTCTTCGACCAAATTACTTCCGCTTTTATTTTTTGTGATTTTTTTTATCAGCGGATGCGGAGAAAACGGAAGCGGCAATGATTCCAACATATCGGCGGAAAATGACTATTCCGCGACAGTTAAAAATGACAACGCGAATATTTCAAAAGATGATGTCGAAGAACTCGACAAAATCATAAATTTGCCGATTCAGCCCGAAGAAGCGGTGTGGCGCGAAGATAATTCGGAAAAGCGCGACAGCGGCGGCAACGGCAGTATTCCTTCGTCAAACGGGCAAAAACTTACCGTTGTGTTGAAATTTTCTGCGGAAGATGCTCAAAAAATTGTCGAAAAAGTTGATAAAATAAAGCCGCCGTTTGCTTCGGACGTTGACGCTGAAAGCTGGTTTCCGCCGGAACTTATCGCCAAAAGTCAGGAGTCGGGCGATGGAAATTTGAAAGGTATTTCTTACGCCGCCGCCGAGTTTTTGCGCGAACCTTATAAAAACGGCAAGATCACGCGCATCAACGATACGGATTTTTTCGTATTGGAATTGATGTCCTTTTAGAAAAATTTAGGTATTTATATCGAAATCATTACCGAAATAAAATGTTTTATGCTCGTAATTTTTCTTCAAAAAACCAGTATTGCGTCGTTAATAATTTTACTGTTTGCCTTTCAAGTCGTTTCGGCTCAGGAAAAAGACGCGAAGATAATGACGTATGACGAATATGTGAAGGCGAATCCCAGTTTTCCATATATCATCAAACTACAAATTGGGAAAGGTTCGCTTCTCTACTTCGGCGCACAACATATTTACGACCCGAAAAATGCTCAAACCGTACAAATCGAAAAACTTTGGAAAGAATTTCGTCCGACCGTCGCCTATCACGAAAGCACCGGCACATCTTTATCAAAAACCATCGAAGAAGCCGTTAGCACAAGCGGCGAGCCGGGACTTGTGCGTTTTCTCGCCGTGCGAGACAAAGTTCCGGTGTTTAGTCTTGAACCGAATCGTAATGATGAAGTGGCGATGATGCTTAAGACTTACACGCCCGAACAAGTCAGAGTCTTTTTTGTATTGCGCCAAGTTCCGCAGTTTAGAGAACGCAAAAACGACCAGACGCTTGAAGAATTTATGACGACTTTTCTCGGCAATATATCGTATATTGCCGGTTTGGAAAATGCACCGCCAAAGACCATCATCGAACTCGACAAAAGCAGTTTATGGTTATCGCCGCAACTACAAGATTGGCGCACAGCCGACCGCAGTTGGTCTGATCCGGTAGCGACGAAAGCCTACACGAATCAAATAGCGCGCTTGTCGAGCGAGTTTCGAGATTTACATATGGTAAAACTGCTAATTGACAAAGTAAAACAAGGCGAGCGCGTTTTTGCGGTTGTCGGCGGCAGTCACGTTGTAATGCAGGAACAAGTGTTGAAAGCAGCGTCAAGCGTTATGCCTCAAAAGTGAGATTGCATCGAATAGTTAATTCAACTGCGTCCGACAACTTTCGGCGTATCGCCGCGAAAAATATAAGCCAGAGATTTATAAATCAATTTAGCGCAGAGAAAAGCCGGCGCGTTTGAATCGTCGGTTTTTGAAAATTCGACCAAATCCATTCCGACAACGCGGCGTTTTTCCGCCAATTTTCTGATTAAATATAAAACTTCATACCAACCCAAACCGCCCGGTTCCGGCGTTCCGGTGGTCGGAACGAGGCTTGGATCGAGTCCGTCAATATCTATCGTCAAATAAACATTTTCCGTCAAATTATCAATCGCGCCATCAATCCAGTCGGTTCTGCCGACAATATCTTTCGCCCAGTAAACTTTGGTCGGCAAACCGTTGCTCAAAAGACGCACTTCGTCAGCCGAAATCGAGCGAATACCGACCTGCACCGACGGAATTCGCAAATCTTTGACGACGCGCGCCATAATCGAAGCGTGCGAATGCGGCGTTCCGTCGTAACTGTCGCGCAAATCGGCGTGGGCATCTATCTGCAAAACCGACAGATTATGAAACTTTTCGGCGTGAGCGCGAATCACCGGCGCGCTGATTGAATGTTCGCCGCCGAGCGTACACAAAAACTTGCCGTTTCCGAGCAATTCGCCGGAATATTCGTAAAGTTCATTCATCATCGCTGCGGGCGTTTCACGCGGCTTAAATTCATCAAGCGTATGAATTCCGATTTTATAAACTTCCGCGTCGGTTTCTTCTTCGTAAAGCTCCATATTGCGCGAAGCGTCTATAATCGCGCCCGCGCCCGCGCCCGTTCCCGCGCCGAAAGAAACCGTTCCTTCATACGCAACCGGCAGAATGAGAACTCGCGCCGCATCGAAAGAAGAAAATTCTTCCTCGTCAATACCGCCGAAATTCATCGGTAAGTTTGTTGATTCACTCATTTTCAGTTGTCGGTTGTCAGTCGTCGGTTGTCGGTTGTCGGTTGAAGCAGAATTTTCTGAAAACTGACAACCGACAACCGCCGACCGCTTAAGGAACTTCGATTGCCAAATCTTTTCCGCTGAACGAAAAAGTCGGACGTTTGCGACCTTTCATAAACTTGGCGGCGGTTTGCGAAAGCGCAGTGACGATCATCGGCAGCGCGATTGAAGGATCGCTCGGAACGTAAGCGGTAGTAGCATTTTTCAGGAGTTTTCCGAAAACCTGCGTGTGATTTCCGCCGAACGACGGTGTGCGCGTGTCGAGCGGCACGGAATCGGTCGTGATCGAAACGGCGTATTTGTGACCGCGCGGCGTGGTTCGCGTGATGTACGACGAAATTTCCGCCATATTGACCATATTTTGACTGCACACGCTGCCCAGAGTGATAATTCCCGAATTGCGCGTTTTGTTGGAGATCATCATCATTTCCATCGTGTCCTGCGTAATGTCGAAATTAAACTGGATTTTCTTTTCAAACCGGCAGCGCGCGATGCCGACCGACAGCGGACTCGCCAAAATGTCTGGACAGTAAACCGGCACGCGCGATTTGAAAGCGGCGGTTAAAATGCCGTCTTCGTGGGCGATTTCCGAAAGTTCACGACCCAACAAATGCAGAAATTCGCGCACCGAATAAGACCGCGTGTTGTCCAGTTGATTGATAACGCTGCCGACCCATTCGTCGGCTTCCCGATATTCGTCCTGGTTGGCGAGCAAATCGCCGATGCGCGATACGTCGGAGGATTCCAGTTCCTCATCATTCATACTCGGATGCGCCTGATAGTGATTACGTCCGAGAATTTCGTGAATATCGTGAAACAGCACCGCGCCGGACATCACCAAAACGTCAACAAACCGATTTTTGATGACGTAAGCGAGCAGTCTCCGCATTCCGGCGGGAATCAAATTGCCCGAACCGCACATATAAATCGTCGAATTGTCATCCAGCATATCGAGCCAGATGCGATGCGCTTCCGCCAGTTGTTTCGCGCCGAATCCCGCGCCTTCCATTTTCTCCAAAAGCCCCGCCACCGAACGGTCGCGGTCAACCGGAATCGGTCGCGTCGGAACGGTTAAAAATTTTGAAGCCTTTGATTTTTTCTGAGTTGCCATATAATCTCCGTGTAATAATTTTATTAAATATCTTTAAAGTTCAACAATGCTGAATTTATTCGCCGCCATTGGGCGACAAATAAGTGTAACTGCCGTCCTGACTTTCGTAGAATTCGATTAATCCGTCTCCTTCTTTGTTTGATAATTCGCCGTTTTTTATTCTCTGCAACACGATTCGCCGAAACTGATCGTGCAGATGTTCGGTATCGAAACGGACGGTAGATAACGCATCGCCGAGCGTCGCTCCCTGGATAACTTTTTTTATGATGTAGCCGTCTTCTCCGATGTGAATGTGAGCTTCGTGCGGCACGCCGAACAAATTGTGGTTGTTGCCCATCACTTCCTGATACGCGCCGACCAGCATCATCGCCAAATAGTACGGCTTGCCTTTTTCCAGCTTATGTAGTTCCAGAACGGTTTTGACATCGTGCAAATCTACGAATTTTTCGACGATGCCGTCGGAATCGCAGGTTATATCACACAGAGTAGCATATTCCGTCGGTTTTTTGTTGAGCCGGTGAATGGGAATTATCGGAAAAAGCTGCTCTAAAGCCCAGTTGTCCGGCATCGAACGAAAGACCGAAAAGTTTGCCAGATATTTCGCGCACAACAGGCGGCGAAGTTCGTCAAATTCTTCCGCCACATACTTTTTCTGCTGCGCGAATTCATCAGCTTTTTCGCAAACGTCCCAGAAAAGCACTTCTCCTTTACCACGATCTTCCAAAGAAATCAAGCCGAGATTAAACATCGTAAAAAGTTCTTCGCGGTTTTCGAGCGCGTCGTGATAGTATTCGCGGTAATTTTTCGCCGTGATGCTTTTTCGCAGATCGTGCAGTTCTTTGACGACCTGCGGATCGTCTTCGTCCAACGTCATCGGCGTTAAATCTTCGACGACGGTTTCGATTTCGTCCTGCACATTCGTCACTAAAATCGCGTGATACGCCGTCAAATAGCGTCCCGATTCTTGAATTATCGTCGGATGCGTAACATCTTCATCGTCGCAAACCGTTTTAATGGTGTAAATTACGTCGTTAGCGAACTCCTGCGCGTTGTAGTTCGCCGACGATTCGTAGGAAGTGCGCGAACCGTCGTAATCAACCGCCATTCCGCCGCCGACATCAAGATATTTTATTGGAATATTCATCTGCCGAATTTTCGCGTAAGTCCGCGCCGCTTCGCGCATCGCGTTTTTGATGCGTTTGATGTCGGTTAGCTGCGAACCGATGTGAAAATGCAGAAGCTGAAGCATTTCAGTGCGTCCGGCTTCGCTCAAACGGCGAATAACTTCCAGAATTTCCGTCGTCGTCAAGCCGAATTTCGCCGCTTCGCCGCCGGATTTTTCCCATTTTCCCGAACCTTTCGAGTAGAGTTTGACGCGTACGCCGATCATCGGCAGCTTTGTTTCGGGATTTTCCGCAACTGATTCTTCGACAAACCGCAGCGCGTGGTCAAGTTCGTTCAGTTTTTCGATGACGATAACGACGTTTTTTCCGGCTTTCGCGCCGGTGAACGCTAACTTTATAAAATCTTTGTCTTTGAAACCGTTTAAGACAAGCAGGCTTTCCTCCGACTGTTCGAGCGCGAGCGCGGCGTACAGTTCGGCTTTTGAACCGGCTTCCAGACCGAAATCGTAGCGTTTTCCCTCACGCAGATATTCTTCGACGACCGAGCGGTTCTGGTTGACCTTCATCGGATAGACGCACATATGTCCGCCTTTATAATCAAATTCCTTGATGGAATTCTTAAAAGATTTCTGAAGTTTGCGGATTTGTCCGAGCAAAAGCTGCGGAAAACGCAACAAAACCGGCGTGTTTATTCCGCGCTTTTGTAAATCGTCAATAATTTCTTTGACATCCGCCGTGAGATTGTCATTTTCACCGGCGCGAACGATCAAATGTCCTTTTCGGTTTACGCCGAAATAATTCGCGCCCCAATTTTCAATTCCGTATGTTTCAATCGTCTGCTCTATTACTGCGCTCAAATTCTGTTTCTCCAATAAATAAAATAATTATTCATTATAACTTATACGCCGAATAAAAATTTATAACTTATAGGAAATTTAACAAAAAACAAAATCCAAAACAACAACTTTTTTTTGAGAGGAGAACAGAACCGATGAACCGAACAATATTCCGAAATAAAGTTTTCAACTTAAATTTGGCATATCTATTGCAAAATAATCGGGCTGAGATCGGGCGATAATTTCGATAAACTCACTAAAAATAAGGAAAACTTCCACTTGATTTGGTGAAATCAACAAAATAAGTGTCGAAACTTGTCAACTTTTTGTGCCGAAATTTGTCACTCCGACGCGATTTAAAGATTTCGGCGGTGTTTGATAATTTATGCCGACGAAAACGCTCGAAATAAGTGATTTGTGAAATGCAAGACTCGACAATTGTGAAGAAAGATCAAATTTATCACTCAACAAACTTCACCTGTTCAGTTATTTTGAAATGAAAAACTTCCAAAATATTCGGCGTAAAATTTGAAACTCTGCCGACATTTACCGTGAAATTTGTTAATTGAAAACCCCCGGTCAAAACAAATTTCGCGTCATTAAATCATTTTTCCCGCATCACTTCCAATTTTCGATTGAAAATCTATGAATATATTTGAAGAACTTATAGATGAATTAAAAGAAGAAAATTTGCTTGAAACAACGGTCATTGAAACGGCTGAAATTGAAGCGGAAAAATCTGAAACGGCGGAAAACATCTACGCCGCCGAAGATATAATTGAAGTTCAGACCGCTCTGGAAAATACAGACGACGATTTTGGGGACGACGCGCCGGAGCAGTTCATTCTCGATGACGTTCAATCTCCGGGCGGCGAAAATTCTTCACAGCCGTCCGGCGAACCGCGCGTTTCAGATGCAGGTTTCGCCGCTGCCAATGATTTTAACAGTTTTTCGCAGCCCGCCGAAAATGTCAAAAAACCGGAATTTTATCAGGAACGCGCCTCGCTGGAAGTTTCCGGTCTGCAAATAGTCGAGCATATTCTGTCAGGCGTTGAGCGCGAACAGATGAAGATTTTGCCGAAATCCTACAACGATCTCGAAGTAAAAAAAGCTCTGCATTCTTTTATTCAAATCTCTCAAAACTCAAATTCGGCGGAACACGCGCAGGCAGAATTTCAATTGATGCAGGAAACGGAAAGCTGGTATTCGTCGCTTTCTCATCGGGACAAACATATTTCGGTCGCGCATCTGCGCCGTTATTGTGAAAATACGCGCCCCGCGCTCAGCACGCAGGCACTGTCTTCGCTGGCGCGATTTTATAGAAACTCGCCTTATTCGGAATCGGTCAGAAACAAATTTGATCTGGTTATTACGCGGCTTTTTTCAAAAGAAATCGGCAGCGACAAAAGAACGGTTGTTCTGAACCGTGACGAAATTATCAGAAGTTTGACCGGACTTTATGATGAATGGTCGAGCATTTCGCTGTATTCGACCGATGAAGAAGATTCGGAAGTATTGCTGGCGGCGTTCAAATTTGAAGATTTTATGACGGAAGCCGACAACGCCGAAAGTTTTGACGAATTGATCAGAAACGATTTTTTTAATCGCCTGCGGCTTTTCAAAGAAAGTACCGGCGAACAGTTTTTCGCGCCGCTGATTGCGGCGACGGCGGTCGAAAGCAATATCAGAATCGGCAACCGTTATATCGAACTGCTAAACGTCGAACGCGAAAAAGGCGAAGCCGAAAAGCTCGAAAATAAATACGGATTTCTGCACGATCAGGTAATTTCCGACGCAACCAGCAAAACTTTACAGCTTGTCGAACTGCTAAAAGAGAAAAAAGAACTGGTCGAAATTTTGAAAGTAAAAAAAGTCAGGAGAGCCGAGCCGGTCAAAGAATCGCAGAAAGTCGAAAAAAGGGGAAATAATCTCAAAACAAATACCGGAAAAACAGAGGAAAAAAGAAAGGAAATTTTTTCGATACCGAAAAGTCAGGAAAAAATCGGCTCGTATTTCAGCAACCGAGTAATTTTGGCAATCACGGTTCTGATTATCGTCGCTTCCATCGGATTTTATATGAAATCCAACAATTCTTCGTCTGCCGCCGTGTCTTCAAACGTCAAAAAAGTGAATCTGGAAAATTCATCACTAAAGAATTTCGTCAGGGAAGCGAACATCAGCGATGAAATATTTACGGGAACAGTTGAAGCGTCGTGGGATAATTTGAATAAAGAGAAAAAGGAAGAAATTCTAAAAAAGATTTTGTCAATCGGCGACGACAAAGGCTTTAAGAAGGTTCAGCTTCAAAACGAAACCAACAAAATAGTCGGTTCGGCGACATCGGACAAGCTGGAACTTTTCTGATTTTTATCGGTAAAATTCAGCAAAACGTCTGACGGCGGACAAAAATATCGGGCAACTTTCGGGTTGCCCTTTTTATCTATTAAATGCAGTCAAGTCGGAGCGCGGACGGCTCGTCCGCAAGCGAAGCGCGACAGCGCGAGAAAAGCCTTCGCATTCTAGCTGCGTCTTTGACTGAAAACGTCTGCAACACCGCGCTTCGCTCGTTGGCAAAGGACGAGGGTTGGTTCCGCGCTCCGGGAGAGAAAAAATGACAAAAAAATTATTGAGTTTAATTTTCACGATTTTAATGCTGTCGGTGTTTGTAAACGCTCAAACGGCGGAAGTTACGGTTTCGCTGAACGAGAGATTTTTTGATGTGCTGCTTGACGCGTTATTCAAAAATTTTAATCCGCCGGAATTTCCGCTGGCTAAAAACAATCCAAAATCCAAAATCCAAAGCCCGAATTCGGAAAATCGTCGTTCAGATTTAAGTTTGGGCTTTCGAGCCAATAATTCGGAAATCCAGAATCCAGAATCCGAAATTCAGAATTGCAGCGAATCAATTCGCCTTCAGCGCGAAATTGACGGAGTTCGCACGGCGGTTCGATTCCGCGACGGGAAAATTTACGCGCCGATTGCTTTTTCCGGTTCTTATAATCCGCCGCTGGTCGGATGCGTTGATTTTCAAGGTTGGGCGGAAACGAATATTGACCTCGAATTTGATCGTCAAAGCCAAAAACTCGTCGGCAAAATTCGCGTTTTAAATGTTCAGTTAAGCGGCACAGGCGGCATCGGCAGCAGTTTTATCACCAGACTGGTGCAGAGTTCGATTGACAAAAAAGTGAATCCGATTGAAATTTTGCGTGCCGACAAACTTTCATTTCTCGTCCCCGTTCAAAACGCCAACGGCTCTCTGCAAATGAAATCCGTCGGCGTGCGAACGGAATTGGGAAACGGAGTTCTAAATGTTTTTGTCGCTTATCAATTCACCAAAGGAAAATAAAAATCTCCGGCGGCAAACAGTTATTTGCCGCCGGAGATATGTAATTGCCGCTTTCATTTAATTTATGTGAAATCAACTATTTGCGGTCAGATAAATGAGCGTTTAGAAAATTCCGATGGCAGCGAGCGGCGTGTCGCCCGCTTCGCCCCATTTCTGTCCGCCTAAAGTTCCGTTCGCGCTGCTGATGTAATAAAAAGTTTGATTACTTCTGCGCCAAACGGCAATGTCTTGTCTGCCGTCACCGTCGTAATCACCGCGCAGTTGAATGTCGGTTCTAACATCGGTATTAGAAACACCAAATTGAGTTGCAGAAGTCGCATTGGTTGCAGAATTATTAATATACCAAACCTGCGGACCTGAAGTTTGACGAACCGCGACCAGATCGGCTTTTTTATCGCCGGTATAATCGGCGGGCGTAATTAAATAGTCGGTATCAAAATCACCAAATTGACGCGCAAAAACAAACGCGCCGGTTGCGGCATCACCGGCATACCAAGTAGCTTTATTGTTTACATCCAATGAGAGAAAAACAACTTCATCTTTGCCGTCTCCGTTAAAATCGGCACCGTTGACGACTGCCAACTGATCGGTTTCAGGAGCGGGTCCGAACATAACCGCACTAAATGTATTTGTGCTGCTTTTTATTATGAACCAAGTGATCGCTCCGTTAACAGATCGGGCGACCGCATAATCTATCTTACCGTCACCGTCATAGTCGCCGGTAACACTCGGATCATCGTTCGCAGAGCCGAATTGAACCGCCCGTTCAAGCGTAATTCCGGTTGTTCCGGTCGGAAATTGGGACGTGTAAAAATATGACTGCGCGCCCGGTCGCCAAACGCTCACTTCGGTTTTTTGATCGCCGCTGTAATCCTGCGGAACAACTTGATCGCCGGTTTGAATGAGGTCTCCGTCTGCATTGGTTATGATGTTGCTAAGACCATAGTTGAATATGCGAATGAAAGCCTGGTTTGGACCCGACGCAGCCGGATTTCCGGCTATTCTCCAAGTAATAGCACCGGATGTCGGAACGGTCAAAGTTGTCCAATCGGTTCTGCCGTTGCCGGTGAAATCAAATAATGTAGATTTCGCAGCCCCCGGAGTCGTGCCGCCGCCGCCGTCGGCAGCAACATTAATATCATCAATACCAATCCAGTCGTCAACGCCGAGCGCGTTGGTCGTCATCACTCGAACTTGAACCATCGGTTGATTGTTGGCAGCCGCCGGAAGAGTTACGCTGACCGGAGTTACCAAAGTCGCCGAACTCTCTCCACTGCTGGCATCGGCGATATAACCGCCGGTTAAATTGGCGTAATCACCCGTCGCGCCGACTCTGTATTGAGTATTTATTTGCTGAACGGCATCCGCCATTTGCCCGTCAATGTCGCGGGCGTTGTAAGTAATCCGAATATTACTTTTTCCGGTGGTATTCAGAAAAATAACGAGATGCGGGACATCAGCCGTTCCCGAACCTTGCAGCGCGACGGTCGGATTCGGTATTCCGTCAAATTCGGCTACTCCGCCGGTTGAATATGTATCGGGATCGCTTCGATTGGCATTTACGTCAACCGGCGTTGCCGAACCATCCGCCAAAATAGTTCGCAGATCGGTGTCAACGCCTGTTACCAAATCATCTCCGCGATAGCCGATGATTCCCGGAACTCCGCTCCAATCATCATCCGTGGTAATCAAACCGGCATTCGACCAATTCTGGCTAAAAGGCAAAGTTTGAGCATTTGAATCGGCTTTAACCGAAACATTTCCCGCACCGGTAAAATGCGCGACACCGATTGTCAAAAGCATTACTAAACCCAAAATGGTTGGTTTTCTCCACTTATCTAAACTTTTATTCATCATTTTCTCCTGTAATTTTTTTATTTTTTGCATACTTCGGGAGTGCAAAATGTTCCGATTAAATTCGTTTATTTTCTGGAAATAAGGAATATGCGGTTCAAAGTATCTAACTGAAACCCAATTTCAAAAAATCATAACATAAAACGAATTTAAATTGATACGAAGCGCGTGTTAAAAATATATTACGTCATAAAATTTACAGAAATCACAAATTACTTTGCTATAATTGAAATTATTCAATGAACAGCGAGGTTTTAAAATGCGATTGAAGTTTATTTTTCCGATTTTGATTTTTTGTTTGAGCAGTTCCGTTAATTTTTACGCGCAAGTCAAAAGTAACGACGATGAAGTCGTGCGAATTGACACGCAGTTGATTGACGTGCCGGTCGTCGTGATGGACAAAGACGGAAAACCTCTGGTCAATTTGAAACAAAGCAACTTTGTAATTTACGAAGACGGCAAAAAGCAGGAAGTTTCGGATTTTTCGGCGACGAGCGCGCCTTTTGAAGTCGCGCTTCTGCTCGATACGTCAGGTTCGACGCGCTCGGATTTGCAGCTCATTCAACGCGCCGCCGAAAGTTTTATCGCCTCTCTGCGTCCCGGCGACAAAGTTTCGATTATTGATTTTAGAAGCGACCGAACCGACGGCAAATCAACAACTTCCAGCGAAATTTTAACGCCGCTGACGGATGACCGGACAAAATTAAAAAACGCTCTGGCAAATGTCAAAACGAGTTTCGGAACGCCGTATTATGACGGACTTTTGCAGGTTGTCGAAAAAGTTTTCGGCACTAAACCGAATGACGATTTTCGCGGCAGACGCGCGCTCGTCGCGCTGACCGACGGCGTTGATTCGACCAGCGTTTCCGATTTCGGCGAAGTCCGTGAAGAGTTCAGTCAAGCCGGAATAATTTCGTATTTTATACAGGTTGATACGCGGGATTTTTTTGAAGAGAATCTGTTGGGCGATTGCGAAGGCGCGATGCGTTTTTCGCAGGCTCAGATTCGCCGTTATTATCGAACCTTTTACCCGAAATCAAAAATCGAAAAAGTGTTCAGCTTTTGTAATCTCGGCGACTTCGAGCGTCTCGACATCAGCAAAAGATTATATGAATTAGCCGACGCGGAAATGCAGAATATGGCAACAACCTCCGGCGGAAAAGTTTTTCCGGCAGCGGATTTAAGCGAGGCGCGAACGGCATTTGCCAAAGTCGCGCAGGAAATCGGCACTAAATACAGCGTCGGTTATTACTCGTCAAACGAAAAACGCGACGGAACTCACCGCACGATAAAAGTCGAATTAAAAGGCATTCCCGCCGGAGCGCAGGTTCGCGCCCGCGAAGGCTACACCGCGCCGGTAAATTAAGGTAAAAGGGGAAAAACAAAAAACCGAGCATCCGCCGGTAAAAATCAGATGCCCGTCAAAAGTGTCGGCTTTCACTCATTGTTTTATTTTTTCACTATTCTATTTTCGCCGTCTTCAAAATATATTTGACAAAACACGGATTGCAGGCAAATAAAAATTTATTTTGCTCTGTCAGAGTTCAGCGATTTTTCGGTGCGGTGTTCCTTATTTACAGCACAATCCAAAATATTTTCGTGTTAAAATGTGTCTGAGGTAAAAAGATATGTCATCAGTTACAGAAAATTTAGAAGCCAAACCGGAGGAATTCTGGCTTATTCCGAGCGTCAGTCCGGCGCGAAAAAAAATTGCGCTGACACCCGAATTTGAAGAGGAAATTTATAGTTCGGGCAGATATGAAATCGTCTATGGAGAAATCAAGGAACGTTCTATGCCGAGTCCGGTTCACGGAAGAATACAAGCAAAAATTACCGCGAAATTGCTTTCGCACGTCGAAGAAAACAATTTGGGCGTGGTTTACACGGAAACGCATTTTGAGTTCGCCGAAAAACTAAGCCGTGTTCCTGATGTCGCCTTTGTTTCATTCGGACGCTTTCCCGAATCAGGCGAGGACGACACGAACCGCTGGCACATCGCGCCGGATTTGACGGTTGAAGTGATTTCGCCGACCGATGATTATGAAGATGTGCAGGAAAAAATTACCGAATATTTCACTTTCGGCGTAAAACAAGTTTGGATTATCTCGCCCGAAAGTAAAACCTTAACCGTTTATTTTTCACGCACGAGTGTCAAAATTTTAACCGAAACCGATGAGCTGACCGACGAAGAAGTTTTGTCCGGTTTCAGGTTGAATTTAAGTGAGATTTTCCAGGTTCCGAAAGTTTGACAGACAAAATTAATCGGCTTCACCGTCAAAATCGCGCCGGAAAGTTTACTAATTCCACCGTTTAGATTATTCCGCGCTGACACAAAACAAATAAAAATTAAAAATTAGAAAAAACCGGCATCCGCCGATAAAAATCGGGATGCCCGTTAAAAGTTTTGCGACTTTTACTTTTAGGTTTTCACTATGCGCGTTTTTCACTATCTTTATTTTCGCGCATTTTCAAATGTTGTTTCGGTTAAAGCGGGCTTCCTCAAAACAGCGTCAAAATTCCTGAAATCGAGTCCGTCGCCAAATCTTCAATATCTGCTTTGTGATCGCGCAAAATTTCTTCAATATCATTTGTCGAACAATTGCCCGTGCGAATCCAAACAACTTTCGGCGGAAAACCGCGCAGTACACTCAAATCTGCAAAATCTGCATCTTTTGTAACGACAACAAAATCATTTTGCCTCGCGTGTTCCCAAACCATCACATCCTCGGCTGTGCCAAGTCCTAATAAATCGAGATGATCGGAATTCGGATAAATACTTTTAAGTCGCTTGACGAGTTTCGGTGATAAGTTTTGGTCAAAGAGCAGTTTGACGCTCACGCCTGCACCACCAGCAATTTTTTTTCGCGGTCGGCGGCAAACGCTAAACAAGCCAAAATATCGTCGTGCGTCAAATACGGAAAGTCGTCTAAAATTTCCTGTGTCGTCATTCCCGAAGCGAGATATTCAAGCACATCATAAACCGTCATTCGCATTCCGCGAATACAAGGCTTGCCGCCGCGCTTGCCGGGTTCGATAGTAATAATATCGTGATAATTCATAAGGCGATAATATGCCTTTGTCGGCTGTCAATCAAGCTATTGGCGGAAAATAAAAATCGGGATGTTCGTTAAAAGTTGCGCGGCTTTTAATTGTTGTTTTTAACTATTGAATTTCCTTATTGAAAAAAGTTTGAATTTTACGCGACATTTTTGAGTTTTTCAGCCAAATCAGCAAGAAATTCAGGATTTTCCAACATTGTTGTTGTAACGACTTCATTTTGCATTTGCCGTCTGTGTTCCATTACATTGCGAAGTTCGTTGTTAATCTGTGTCTGATACGGCGCGGAATTCGGCTGCGCCGCTTGTTCTTTGAAGAAGTCCAGCACATCGGCATCCAAATAAATTGAAATTTTGATTTTCTGGTCGCGTCTTTTAGCGGTAAATCTTGAACGCCGGAATTTATGAAGACCGACGTGCGGTAATTCATCTTCGGTGATGCCTTGTTCACGCATTTCCTGAACGTCCTGTTCGGTATATTCAACGTCCATCGTTTCAGAGGTCAAATTGTTTTCTTGCTTTTTCATAACTTTTTTTATCTTTTCCAATCGCTTTTCGCGCCGAAATAATACGAATTATTTCTTCGCCGTTTTCTTCCGTTACGACTGTAAAAGTAACGCGAAGAAGTCTGTTTTCAGCCAACCCGATAATTGTAAATCGGCGTTCGGTTTCGGTTGAGTGAGATTCGTCAAATTCGTCAATTGCCCAAACATCGTTAAAAACTTTTGAAGCCAAATCAAAGTCAACGCCCTCGTGCTTTTTGGTGTTTTCTCTCTCTTTATCCGTGTCCCACTCATAATTCACAATGATATTATACGTTTTTGTATAGATATATCAATACGAATTTTTCGACCGGAGCAAAATAATCAAAAGTAAAAAATGAAAAACGAGCCGCCCGCCAATAAAAATCGGAATGCCCGTTAAAAGTTGCGCGGCTTGCGCTTTTAGTTTTTAGTTTTTCAGTGTTTGATACTTATTCGACTTGCCTTCTGCTTTTAAGTTTGTTCATAATGATAAATTGCTCGTGTGGTGATTAAAACCGCTTCTTCCCACAAGTTAAGGAGCAAAAAATTTTGCAGATGTCCGCAATATTCCAAAACTTCGGCGTGGTCTGCCTCGTCGTTCCAGTTCATCGGAAAATCCGAATAGACTATGTTCACGCGGTCTTCGATGGTTTCTTCATCTTGCGAAAGATAGTAACCGCCGGTGTTTTCAATAACCGTGCAGCCGCCGCGCAACTCTGTAAATTCGCGGATAACCCACGACAATGTTTCTTGATAAGCAGCTTCGTAGCGAATCGGCACATAAACCTCAACGCGGATTCTCGGTGCGAAGTTCGGCAAGGCACTTTTTCCTCCATTCATCAATGTTTCTCAGGCGACGGCGAAACTCCGCCTCGGAAATTTCGGCTTTCGGCGGCTTTTTCGTTAAAACGACTTGGTGAGAAATTTGAATTTTATTTTTCATTTTAACCTCCGAGCCGATTATAGCAAGAAAAACAGTTTTACTAAAAACTAAAAATAAAAAACGAGCCTCCGCCAATAAAAATCGGATGCCCGTTAAAGATTTCGCGGCTCTTAGTTTCAATTATTTATAGCGGCTTCAAAAACTTCTTTGCCGAATTCGTTAATGCTTTTACCGTGTTTGGCGGCAGCTTCGGCGATGCGGGCGTGAAGTTCCGACGGCAGACGAAACATCAATTTGCCGGAATAGCTTTTCTTCGGTTTTTTGCCGGTTTTCTCACAAACTTCAATGTGAAAATCTACGGACTCCTCAAACGCGCTCTTTAATCCGTCAACTGATTCAGCGTCAAACATTACGATGTCGTCAATCCCGATTAAGCGTCCGACAAAAAGATTATCGTCGGCGGAAAATTCTACTTTTGCGGTAAACCCCTTGTAACTCAGTAAATTATTCATTTCCAATATCCAGCCTTTCTAAAAATTCACGCGCCGATTCAACCTGATATTTTCTCGCTTCCTTGCCCGGATGAGGGCGGTGATGTTCCCACTTTGCGCCGTTCGGCATTACACAAGCGACACGCGAACCGCGCCCTTCAATCTTCTCTGCGCCAAGCGAAATCAATAGTTTTTCAATATCCGAAAATTTAATTGATGCCGATGTCGGCGTTGTAAAAATTAAATCTAAGATTTTTTGCTGTTTGCGGTTCACCTCAATAATGATAGCGCGTTTCAGTATCATTTTCGAGCTAAAAATAACAAACTGCGATTCAATTTTGATTTATAATCTCCGAAAAATAAAAAACGAGCCTCCGCCAATAAAAATCGGAATGCTCGTTAAATTTTTCGCGGCTTTTCACTTTTAGATTTTCATTATTTCGTTTTTCTTTCGTTGCGGACATCTTCGCGCAAGGCGATACAAGTAATTGAAAAAATGATGTATTACCTTCTGTGAACAAAACAAAATAATCATTTCAAAACTTAAAAGTTGGTTTTTCGTCCGGGTGAATTATTTGTCGTTCAGCCAACACTGCATAAACTCCTGAATTCGGAGTAAGTTTCTCCAAACTTGAAATGTCTTTATTGGTGCGGGATTCCTGACTTGCTTTTAGTGAACCGTATTTCATTAACAACCACCACGTTTCAGACTGTTTTTTGTCAAGTTGTCGGGCGATTTTTAGCTGCTTTGCAGATTCGGCTTTTTCATTGAAATTATCAAGCAAAGCCGCGTAGCGAACTCGCATAAATACCGAATATGGGAAAATTTTGACGGCTTCCGATGTAGTATCAAGGGCTTGCTGTGGTTCATTTGCCAATGTTTGTGCCGTAATAAGATAAGAATAAGAAATGGAATCGTTAAGCCCTTTTTCCACCGACTTTTGAAAATGTGCCGCTGATTCCTGATAGTTATTTTCGCCTAGAAGTCTTGCTCCAAATGAAGATTCAGCCGCAGCATTAGCCGGATCAAGCATAATTGCGTTTTCATAATAAGTCTTTGCTGTTTCAAAATTTTGCTGCCTTTCCGCCAAATAAGTAAGATATTGACTGGTTGCTTTCAGTGCCGAAAAGACTGTCAAAGATAAACTTGCAACTAGCGCGATTGAAACGAAAATTAATTTTAATTGCGGATTAAAAGTCAAATTTTGCTTTTCCTGATTTTTTTCAACTACGAAGTTTCTCAAAAGTATAGCCAGCAGAAAAAAGAAAACGAGTCCGTTTTGCATTAGTCGAAATGAAAATGAGCTAAAGCACGAACTGAGCAGAAAAGCGACGATTCCGCCGATTGCCGCGTGAGTTAAAATATTTGAACGCTCAAAACGGCTCTTAACAATCTCGGCAAATCCTAATTTTGCGATTCCAAATAATAAACACAAGAAAATTATTCCGCCGATAATCCCTAGTTCTGCCAAAATTTGCAGATATTCGTTGTGCGCTCTTTCCGCTTGAAAGTCCTCATTTTGCTGTGCAGTGTATTTATTTGTAACATTTTCTGAAAATACAGCGCGGTATTTATTGAACTCTAAACCAAAATTGTCAGCACCGACACCAATCAAATAATTTTCAAAAAACATTTCTTTTCCAACACCGGCGTAGAGAAATCGTATGTTTTGGGAAAAACTATTCCCCGACTCTTTTTCATCTTTAATTACAAAACGAGATATAGTGCTTCCCTTTTTTTCGTTTTGAATCGAAAGAAGTGAAACTTGTACGAATAAAACGGTAAATACCAAACCCATCAAAGCAAGAACCAAACGCCTTTTTTCAATAGATGTTTTTTTAGAAAAAATTCTTAATAGAACAAAAAAAGATAAACCAATGATTGACGAAAATAGAGAGCCGCGACTTCCCGCAAACAATAACCCTAACCACAAAAAAGATGTAACACAAACAGCCCACAAAAGATGTTTTCGATTTAATCGCAATATGAAGGAAAAAAACAATGGCAGCAACGTGGCAAAAATCTCGGCATAGCGACCGAAGCGTGTCCCGAAGGTCTCACCGATGCTTTCTTGAGAAATAAATTGAATGAATCCAATGACGCAACACAAACAAATAATAGTCATTACCGAACCGAGCGCAATAGTACTGAGTTTAAAAAGTCTTTTATCGGAAACAATATTGATTGAAAGAAGGAAGAAAATTAAATAGTAAACCCAAACTAAAGAATGATGAGCAACTGACAAAATCGAGTCAGCCCAAAAAGCTGATATTGCACTCCAGATAATTAGAGCGCAAAAAGGAATGATAATGTAAAAAGTAAATTTGGGAGAAATCAAAGCAATAAATTTATTTTTTTGTTGTGTAAAGAAACAGAAAACTAAAGTTGTAAAAAGAACGAATGATATTATAAGTTCAACTTTCCACGGATGTCCGGTTAATACAGATGAACCCGGAAAATAAACCAGCGGGGCAATGATGATAATTGCCCAAACGGTTGCGAACCATTTTAAGTTTTTGTTGCTAAATACAGAATTTGAATTTGTAAGCATATTCTTTTGATTACTGTCAGATTGATACAAAAGCAATTTACTAATTTCGTAGCAGGAAAGCAGAAAGTATCGGGAAAACTATAAAAAAGGAGATGAAATAAATTTCATCTCCTTTTCAAATTTGAAACTAAGTCGAGTGGAATTAGTTGTTCAAAACTTTGGTTGTTCCTCCGGCACTAACAACACCCGCAGCAGTAGTAAAAGCGGCAGTCCCGGTTTGTATAACACCATCCGTCGTAATCGCAAAATAGCGTGTTCCGGTTCCGGTAACGGCATTAGTGCTGCTCGGTTGTGCTTCTACCGCAAAAAAGGCAGGTGAACCGCCGGCAGGAGCCTGTGTTGTAGTTGAAAACTTATAACCACTTTTAGGCGTAGGAGTAGCAGCAC
This sequence comes from Pyrinomonadaceae bacterium, assembly GCA_965218105.1. GTDB lineage: Bacteria > Acidobacteriota > Blastocatellia > Pyrinomonadales > Pyrinomonadaceae. Next base: position 3,649,086 of record OZ244585.1, on the reverse strand, counting down.
CGGCAGCGGCTAACGTAGAGTCAATTAACCCGGCACCGTTTAATCCGGCGAAGTCCGTGTAAGCACCGTTGCCTGTAGAAGAGGAATAAGTTACTTCCGCACCGTGTAATGTGCGAAGGGCTGAAATTGCCGAACCTTCGTTAGCGGCGCGACGCGCGGCAAGTAAATTCGGGATAGCGATAGCGGCGATAATGCCGATGATAACAACAACGATTAAAAGTTCGATAAGCGAGAAACCTTTTTGATTTTTGATTTTCATTTTAATTTTTACAATCTCCAGATATTTTTAATTTTAGTCTTTATGCCTTTTTAGGCTCGCCATTCTATTTACAAACATTGTGCCAAACACCTTAGAACCTACAAAACTTATTAAAGACCAATTAAAACGGGAGTTTTATAAAATTTATTTTTTACAAACATTTCTTTTCAGCAAACCTTCATTCAAGAAATAACAGTTTTTGGTAATGCGTTTGTGACGAAATTTGTTATTTTTTTATCAAGAAATTATAAAACGAAGTAATCAGCCTTTCGCCATCTTTTATCTCAAAATCATAAATCTCTAAAAAATGGCAATGTCGGAGCGCGGACGGCTCGTCCGCCAACGCCAGCGAAGCGAGGCGTTGCAACGCTTGCCTTCAGTGACGCAGCTAGAATGCGAAGGCTTGCTTCTCGCGCTCTCGCGCTCGAAGGCGGACGAGCCGTCCGCGCTCCAAACGAATGAAGGCTTGCTTCTCGCGCTGTCGCGCTCGAAGGCGGACGAGCCGTCCGCGCTCCAAATGCGAGCCGTCCGCGCTCCAAACGAATGAAGACTTAAAAAGAAACAAGCAAAACAAGATTTCTCTCATTTTGCTTGCGGCGGAATCTCAGTTTAAGTTAAAAAACTGATTATCTATTTAGAGGCGGTGAAGATACTGAAACACCTGATGAAGCGGCACGAATAACACCTGACCCGTCAACAAAAAATTCACGAGTTCCGGTAGCGGTCAATGAACTGTCAGAACTTGAAGGTGCCGCAATCACGTTGTAATTTGAAGGATCACCAATAGTAGCATCAGTGCCGTCATACGTATAGTAATATCCACTCCTGGCATTATCAGGAGTGGTCGCATTGGCAACAACGTTGTCAACCATACCGTTAGTTCCTAATGCTGCCAAGTTAGGCGCAAATTTACCATTGCCGACACTGTTTTGGTAAGAAAGATTTGCACTATGTAAATTTCTCATCAGAGAGACAGCCGAACCTTCATTAGCCGCGCGACGTGAAGCCAATAAATTAGGAATAGCAATAGCGGCGATAATACCGATGATAACAACAACGATTAAAAGTTCGATGAGCGAGAAACCTTTTTGATTTTTCATTTTAATTTATAATCTTAAAATTATGGTTGGTTTTAGCCTTTGACAATCTCAGGCTTATCAAACTACCTACAAACATCGTGCCAACCATTTACAAGTTATTGTGTCAAAAGGTTTTCGGAATTACAAAAACGTAAAAAGCCAATAAACACAAGGCTTCGTGAAGTTTTTCATACTGACGGCGGCAATTTTGTTGTGTTTCAAAGCCCGCTAATCAACAGATTTTGGTAATCGAAAAGTGCCGAAAAATGTCATTAGCCGGAGCGCGGACGGCTCGTCCGCTGCAACGAGAGCGAAGCGAATAGTTGCGCGCCTCGCATTACTAAAACGATACTTCAATGCGAACGCTGGCAACATCGCTTCGCTGGTTGGCGGACGAGCCGTCCGCGCTCCCCGACTGCAAACTTTCGCCGTCAAGGACGCAGCTAGAATGCGAAGGCTTGCAAAATGGAGCGCGGACGGCTCGTCCGCCGCAGCGAGAGCGAAGCGAATCGCTGCGCGCCTCGCATTACTAAAACGATACTTCAATGCGAACGCTGGCAACATCACTTCGCTCGTTGGCGGACGAGCCGTCCGCGCTCCGGCTAATAAGCACTGCTGAATTTCCAGTCGCTTCGTTTTTTGCAAAGTCCGGCTTTGACCGGATTGTTTTCGATGTAATCTATTGTCTTTGTGTAATGTTCGTAGTCGCGGATGTAGCGATCAAAATAATCTTCCTGCCAAAATTGTCCGCGCCGGTGCAGGATTTTATTCGCTTCGTGCGCGGTGAAGGATTTGAATTTTTGCATAATTTCCGACAATGAATGATTGTTCACCGGTTTCAACAAAAAATGAATGTGATTCGGCATTATCACCCACGCGATCAGTTTATAGCGTATCGTGTGAAAGTGAAGCAGAGATTCCTGAATCTGCGCGGCGGCTTCTTCGGTTTTCAGATAACATTTGCCGTAACCTTGATCGAGATATTTTTCGGTGCGTTTGTAAAGTTCAATCTGTTTCGTTTCATCTCTCTCGTGCGCGAGTTCGAGTTTCCACTTTTCAATAACCTCTTGCGGCAAAGCGTCCGCGAGATGAAAAGTGATAAATTGATAAATCTCTCCGCCGTCATAATACGGCAAATACCCGCGACTGTGCCAGCCTTTCGGTCGGTCTTGATTATCTTGAATGTTTGTCATTAATTTACAAAAGATTTTAACTTTTTATTAGATCACTTCAAAATGGAGCGCGGACGGCTCGTCCGCCAACGCCGGCGAAGCGAGGCGTTGCAACAAAATGGAGCGCGGACGGCTCGTCCGCCAACGCCGGCGAAGCGAGGCGTTGCAACGCTCGCCGTCAAAAGTGTAATTTGAATGCGAAAACCTGCTTCATCGCGCTTCGCGCTCGAAGGCGGACGAGCCGTCCGCGCTCCGATTATGAATGCGAAAACCTGCTTCATCGCGCTTCGCGCTCGAAGGCGAACGAGCCGTCCGCGCTCCGGTTATGCTATTCTATTTAACGACTTTGGTTATGGAAATTATTGTCGAAATAAAAGAAAAATTGGGCGCGGAATGGCTTCCGGCGATTTATAAAGATAAAGTTCGGACGCAGCGGACACGCGCTCATAAATTAGAAATCGCGCGGCGTGAAAATCGGGCGATTATTCAACATACGCTGCTCGGCGTGGAACTGAAAGTCGGCAATAAACGCTTTTCCTGTCCCGATTTATCAACGGCGCGATATTTGCAGATATTCGCGCGGCTCGGCTGTCAGGAAATCGCCGTGCCGTATGATATTTCAAAAATCTCGACGCTCGCCGACCAAATCGAATCTGCGTGGCACAAAAGTTTATTGCTGCTCGAAGAACCTGCCAAAGATAAAACTCCCGCCGTCAAAGGTCGAATGCGTTCGGCTTTAATAAAAGAAATGCGCGAAGAAATCGAAGAAATCGGCGCGGGTTCGCTGATGCCGGAATTTAAGCAATCTACCAAACAGCGTAAATCGTAAATCGCTTTTGGTCGTAAATCGTAAATCGTAAATCGTAAATCGCTTTTGGTTTGGGAGATTTTTAGCGTGAAATGTAACTAAACTATTTTATAAGATAAGATTTTTGTTATACTCTTAAAACGATTGACGATTCACGATTGACGATTTAAAACGATATGCGACCTCATCACAATTTAGATGTTTGGCAAAAAGCGGTTGATCTTGTGGTGAAAGTTTATCGAGAGACGAAAATTTTACCGCAGGAAGAAAAATTTGGACTGACTTCTCAAATAAGGCGCGCCGCCGTTTCGATTCCGGCAAACATTGCCGAAGGCGCGGGACGCAAATCCGAAAAAGAGTTTTTGAACTTTTTATCAATCGCCCAAGGTTCAGCCAGCGAACTCGAAACCGAACTTTTAATTGCCTGCCGCTTGGAATATATCGAGAAAATTAATTACAATGAAATGTTGACCGATCTGGATGATATTGGAAGAATGATTACAGGACTTTCCAATCACTTGAAAAAGAAAATAAATTCGTCAATCGTAAATCGTAAATAGTGTTTGGATATAATGGTTTAAACTTAAACTGTTTATATAATGTTAAAATACGATTTACGATTTACAATTTACGATTTACGACCAAGAAATATGTTAGACGAAATGCCGGCATCAATAAAAGCCAACCCGAAATTACAGGAACTTCCGTTTCCATACAATAACCGTCCGTTTTGCCGTTACGAACCGATTGAAAAGCGGATCGAACACGCGAAAGTCTTGATCGTCAACGACCTTTTGCGTTACGAAAGCGATTTGTCCGAACTTGCAAGGCGCGAATGGAACGGCACGGCGGAAAGCAAAGTGCGGTTTGAAAACAAAATTTCCGCGATGGCTGTCAACAACATCGCGCAGAATGTTTTGCGGCTCGTGCGTCAGCCGAAAACTTTGACGGTTCACCTTTCGGAAATCGCCGAAGCCGCCGAATCATTTAACCCGGACGCGATTGTGATGAGCGGAACTTTGTCGGATTTCGATTATTACAATCCGGCGCATCTCGAAGGTTTTAAGAAGTTCATTCACAAAACGAAACTGCCGGTTCTCGCCATCTGCGGAGCGCATCAACTGGTCGGAATGAGTTTCGGCGCGGAATTAAAAACTCTGGACAATCTCGATCCGGCGGAAAAACGCACGGAGCGAATGAATGAATATCAATACCGGTTTATCAAAATAGTTGATTCGTCAGACCCGATTTTTGAAGGCGTGGCGGATGTCGAAAGCGGAATCTGGCAGGATTATACTTTGGAAGACGACATTTTGCGCGTCTGGCAAAATCACGGTTTGCAGGTCGAAGGCATACCCGACGGTTTTCATCTGCTGGCGACATCTTATCTGTGCAAAAATCAAATGATGGTCAAACATTCCGCCGATCAAATGATTTATTCCGTCCAGTTTCACCTCGAAAAATCGTTTGAAGACTGGTCAAAAAACCCGACGCGCTGGGAACACCCGAACGAATCGCGCGACGGGCGCATTTTGTTCGAGAATTTTCTTAAATTAGCTTTGAAACATAACAAATAATTGAAGTTTGTGTGGTGTTATTATTCGATAAGTTTTGATAACACATTGAAAGGGGGAACGAAGAAAGAGCGACGAAAAATCAATTTCGTCGCCCTTCCAATGTAAATTCTTAATTGTCTATTATTTTTCGTCCGGCTTTTTATTAAAACTAATCGGCTTTTCGGCGTTCACCGGCGGCTCGTCATTATTTTTATTTTCGACTGCCTGCGGCTTTTCGTCGCTGCTGTCAGACGACTCTTCCGTTTCCTGCGGCGGCGTTCGTTCAACCTGTTGATTTCGTATCGGGAACTGCGAACTCGGCAGAGGCTTGAGCGCGGTATAATTCATCGGCTCATTGCTTTGAGTAAATTCAGGTTCTTCTTTAATCCCTTCGTAAATTCCCGCCGCATTTGCCAGTTCATTGGGTGGAGCAGTCAAAATCTTGTCCAACATCTCAGCGGGTAAACTTTTCACTTCGCCGTTTTTCGCATAAACGAACACTTTTTTGCTCCCGTCAACTCCGGTTCTCAACATAATAAGTTTCAGCAGCGGATTATCATTAAATGTCCGTGTTTCCGTTTTATTTCCGAATCCGTCGTAAGTTACACCAAGCAACGAACCGTCTTTTGCAATTTGAGTTTTCTCACGCGATTTACCGCTGAAATTTTCAGTCGGATTTTGCTGATCCTGATAAAAATCGTCATCAATGACAACTTCATCTTTTGCCGGAGCTTTATATCCGTCATCAAAAATTATTTCGTTTTTTGATGACGAACTTTCAATTTTGGAGCAGCCCGAAAAGAAAATCAGCAAAAATGGCAAAACCATTGCTAAGTAATAAACTTTGTTGTTCATTGTCAGTTATAAGGGAAAACGTTGATAAGAACAGAAAAGGAACGAGGCAATGAAAGCGGTTTATGCTTCATATCGCTTCGTTCCATTTTTCGGGGAAATTATTACTTTTCCGCAACGCCCAGCGCAAAATTGCTAACTGCAACAAGACCATTGCCGACGCTACTCGAATTGTATTTTATCTCAGAAGTTCCGCCGCCGCTAATGCCGTATTTAGGAGTTAGAAATCCGGCATTCAAGTTGGTCGGATCATACGGCGCGACAACGGCATTGCCCTGAATTGTTCCATTGCCGCCGCCGTTTCTATAAAAACCGCCCGCTCCGGTAACAATTATTAAGCCGTTAAAATTAATGCCGCCCTTGTAAGTCAGAGTGCCGGTGCAGACAAGAATGCCGCCGCCGTCGTGATTTACCTCCAAATCGCCGTCCATAAAAGTAATTCCCGTAGCGTTGCTGACGTTACCAAAATTGTTCGGCGTTTGCCCGCTCTTATAATAACCGTTAGAAGCAATCGCCACATCCCGTAAATTTTGAATAACAGTGTCAAGATTCAGCGTATTTTGTAACCACGCGGGCATCTCCGGCGTAACATCTGCAGGCTGCCCGATAACTTGTCCTTCCTTTTTGTCCAGTCCGTCCAGAGCAGTTTTTACAATTTGGTAATTTGCTTCGTTAGAAGTCCCGACCGGCGGAATAATTATATTCGGCGCAACCACATCCTGACCCGAATACGCTACATTTGCCGAACTTCCCGGTTGAAAAACAAATCCCGAACCGCTTTGACCGACTAAAGTTAAAGTGGCGGGTGCGGATAAGCCGTCAAGAAAGTTTTTTTGAACAAAGGCTTCGAGTTTCTTGACCGCGCCGCGCGGACCGTAGCCGGTTGAAGTTATCATCACCCGATTCGGTTCGGTTGCGGTCATCGTTCCGTTAATACCGGTAAGACTTACGCCTGTGTTGTCAAGAATGCTCGGAGTAACCGTTTTGTTATTCAAAGTAATTGTGCTGCCCCTGACTGAATAAGCCAAAGAACTAAAAGAATACGAACCGACCGGGGTTGTTGCCGACGAACCCGATTTTATAAAACCATACATTGACCGCGCTGCTTCCGGCGTGGTCATATTGATAATAATTTCAAAACGAATATCTTCCCTCAAGTAATCTCCCAAACCGTACCTTTTTACCTTAAAACTCCCAAAGCCGACGTTTGCCGGATTGTTTGAAGCATCAACAGGAGGCGGACTAACCGGAACAAATTCAATCGTAATGTAATTGGCACCGGCTGCCGGATACCTATAGACATCAGTGCTGCCGTTGACTTTTCCGCTCGTATTAAAAGTAATCACATTTCCCAGATTTTCCGGGTCAACAATCGTCAAGCCGTAGGCATATCCCGTTCTCGGCGCGTAAGAAGTCGAGCCGCTCAAACCGAACGGCACGCGGTCATTATACGCAGTGTCGTAATTTATCCAGCGCGAAAGACGCGCGTCCGTGCTGGTATCGCCGTCGGCGTTTGAATTAGATAATTTGACGGCTTTTCGGAAATTTATGGCATCGCCCGTGTCTTTTTGGTATTTGGAGTTTCCGCGCAAAACATTAAGCGCGGATTGAATGCCGCTTTCAGCCGCGTTGTATGCCTGTTGTTCGGCGGTCGCGTCCGTCACATTTGCCGAATTTAACGACGTTTCCAAAAGCAGACCGATACTTGCCGTCAGCATTAAAGACGAAATCAGCAGTACCATTACCATCGCCGCGCCTTTTTCGCCGTCTTTTCTTTTAATATGAGTTGGTTTAACAGTTTCCGATTTCATAAATTTATCTCTCTTATTTGTCAATTATTAATATTGAAAAAGCATATAATCCGAATTTCTCAAAGTAACATCCGAAGTGAGTTTGACCGACTGACCGCTTGGTTGTCCGCGCACCGCTTCGAGATCAACGGTAACTGTTATAGTTACCCGCGCCGTATCACTTGTCGGTATATTTTTTGCTGCGGAAGATGTCGAGTCGTCGCTTTTATAATCAAAATACTTGAAATCCACTTTACTGACACGATTGACAATCACCGAAATCGAAGGATTATTTATACCCGCGCCATTTGCGTCGTAACGGACGATTGACTGTGTAACTGTGTCGTAAAAATAAGTTACGTCTTCTCCGGGACTGGTCGTAGTCGCGTCGGTATTTACAACATTTGACCGAAAATGAATTTTTTGCGTGTTTGAATCTCCGGTAATCAAACCGTTGTTGTTTAAGCCGTAGCCTGAATTTGCCACTTCGCGCGACATCACGTTCAGCGCGGCTTGCGCCGCCGTCAGCGCGTCGGTGCGGCTGCTTTCACGTTTTCTTGTTGACATTACGCCGGAAAACAAAGTCGAAACTATACCGAGCAAAACGATTGTAACCGTCATTGCAATCAGAAGTTCGATCAGCGAAAAACCTGCTGTTTTATTGTTTTTTCTGAGTTTCATTTGTTGTTAATTCGCTTTCGTTCGACGCAAAACCACCTTCGCCGGAATTGCCGTCTGCCAACCCGGAGACGGACTATCCAATGTAACTGAAATAATGATTTCTTTTAGCGTCGTAGCTGAATTTATATCTATGGCGGGAGTCGTCGGATCATCATCAACCGATATTTCAACTCGAAATCTGCCTCCGTCCGCGCCGTTGACAATTTGAGGCGTTTTTACGCCGCCGGACATATCGAATTTACTTCCGGGAGGATCTGTTTTATTGCGCGTAAATTTCGCGCTGCGGGCGAGTTCTACTTGTTGTTGCATAATTGCCAGAGCCTGTGAACGCGAGTTGTTTCCCGCATTGTAACTGACGGCGAAAGTGAAAACCGTCACCAAACCAAGCATTACGACCAAACAAACGACCATTGCGATAGTAACTTCGACGAGCGAAAATCCGATTTGAGAATTTTTATTTGCCTTCGAATTCTTGAATGTAAGATAAATTCCCTCTTTGTTCAAAGCCTTTTTCATATATTTTTGGTTCTATAATCAAAGAATTACTGACACTTACCGTTGCCTCTGACAGACATTCCGGGTCCATTACAAGTGCAGTTATCCTGAGCAGGTCTTTGATTTCTCAGACAGGTAGCCGGTCTCGGAGTCGGCGTTGGTGTCGGAACAGGTGTCGGAGTTGCCGTCGGCGAAGGATTCGGCGTTGGTGTCGGCGTTGCCGTCGGTGTCGGTGTCGGAATCGGTGTCGGAGTGGGTGTCGGATTTGTCGTCGTGCCGATGCCGTTTTTTACCAAAACAAATTCTCTTATATCCGAATTACTGTCAATCGGCTGCACCGCCGGATTTTGAAAAGTCGGTTGAGATTCGCCGCCCGCCGTCATCGAAATCGTGCCGGTCGGCGAAACCCAAAGGATGTTGGCGTTTGCCGAAGTTGCCGTCGTTACTGTGCAGGCGTTGCAAATTGTAAAATTCGGCGAACCGTTTGTTACCGTGATTTGTCCGCGCCGGTCAAAACTGACGGTTATCGGATAATTGGCGATACCGACAAATTTTATGTCGCTTCCGCTGAAATCAACGCGCTGAACATCAGTCGCGTCGGTAGTTTTTCCGTTTTGGTTGAGGTCTGTCGCCAAACTGAAAGCGGTTGCGCTCTCGATTGTTACACGCGCCATATCGTCGGCTTTCGTCGCCCTTCTTTTAACCGAATCAAACCGCGCGCGTTCGAGATAAACTTTTAACTGACGCGCGATATTTTGCCTTTGCAGATTATTTCTTGAGCTTCCTATCTTGGCAACCGCCAGCGTGACCAAAACTGCGGAAACGACTACCACGACCAAAACTTCAAGCAGCGATATTCCGCTTTGTGAGTTAAAAATTTTAGTTTTATTTGCCATTTGTTTCTATTTGCTTTTCTAGTCGGATTTGTCTCTCTGGAGAAAAGTCCAAATATAAAAATGACACAGATATTTATGTGTGTCAACATTTTTTGTTTTTGTTGAACAAATAAAAACAATGGATTAGCTTCTGTTAATTCGGCGTTCTGAAAATTTAGAGCTTTGATTTAGGTATCCTGAAACGATTGAGGAAATTCTTTAACTTACTACAAAACCGTCGGCGCGTCCGAATGCGGCACGAAGCAGTTGCGGCAGCGGGCTTCATATTTGCCGCTCGCGCCGACTTCGACTCTTTCACTTGATTCAAAAGTTCTTTGCGAATAATTAGCGGTTTGTCCGCATTTAACGCAGATGGCGTGGGTTTTTGTGATAAATTCTGCAATTGAAAGAAGCTGCGGCATCGGTTCAAACGGTTTTCCGGTGTAATCCTGATCTAATCCGGCGATGATGACGCGCTTTCCGCTGTCGGCGAGGTCGTTGACGGCTTGGATAATTCCCATATCGAAAAACTGTCCTTCGTCAATGCCGACGACTTCCGTGTCGTCTTCGATTTGCGCGAGAATTTCCTTTGCCGTCATCACGGGTTTTGAGATGTGCGTCATTCCCGAATGCGAAGCGATTTGCTCAATCGAGTAGCGGTCGTCAATTTTCGGTTTGAAAACCTGCACTTTCTGCCGCGCGATCTGCGCCCGTTTCAGTCTTCTGATCAGTTCTTCCGATTTGCCGGAAAACATTGAACCGACGATTACTTCAATCCAGCCTGTGCCGTTTTGTCTGCTTCTACGGCGTTCTTCCGTATTGTCGAATGCGAATTCTTCAACCATTTTATTTGTTTATTGTCCTTTCCGTGTGATTTGAAAACATTTAGATTATCATAAACCGAAGTTTCAAGTCTAAAGTTCACCGCGCGAAGTTCGAGATTAGAATTATGCCGCCGGAGAGAAGTTTATTTTGACGGTTTTTGGTATTCTGGATTTGTGAGCATCAAAATTTGCAAAACTTGCAAACGTCCGTTTATGGCAAACCGGGAATTTTGCCCGCATTGCCCGGAACCTTACACCTGGAATCAGGAATCCTGGGCAAATGTCGGCTGTCTTGTGCTGATGATCGCGCCGCTTTTCGTGATGATTTTTTTCTGGCTGTTTATGTTTCTCGGTTTTTTCTTCAACTAAAATTTCACGCTCGAAAAATCTTTGAAATTTACTTCTGATTGCCCGATTCCGTTGATTTTTCGTCGCTCTCGCTTTTGTCGTGTTTGACTAAACTCGTCGCAATCGCGTCAATTATCCGCGTCGCGTCGGCTTTTCGCGTAATGTTATTGCTAATAATGGCGAAAGCGTAAATTCCGTCATCTTTGGTCTGCGCGTAACCGGCGAGCGAATTGACAAAAGTTATCGTCCCGGTTTTCGCGTAAATTTTCCCTTTCGCGTTGCCCAAACGCCCGCCGAGCGTTCCGTCGGTCGCCGCAATCGGCAGTGAATTTGTAAAAACATCGGAAAAATTGGATTGCGCCGCGAAAATAAAAGCGCGCACAAAGGCTTCGGGCGATACGAAATCAAGTCTCGATAAACCCGAACCGTCGTGAATTTGTAATTCTTCGGTGGCGACTTTATTTTCAGCGAGAAATTTTTTAATCACTTCCGCGCCCGCCAAATCGTCGCCGCGCACTTCCGCCAACTGGCGGTTGTCACCGGGCGCGGTGTCGCCGAAATTTTTTCCGATTGTTCGCAAAAGCAGTTCGGCGTAAAGATTGATCGAACGCTTGTCCATTTTTTTGACAATTTCCGACAACGGCTGACTTTCGACAAACGCGAGTTCGACGGAATTTTCGACGTTCAACCGATCCGGCGTTTTCCAATCAGCCGATTTCGCTTCGCCGCCGACCGTAATTCCCTGTTGTTCGAGCGATTCTTTGAGCGTTTTCGCCGCCCACAACGCCGTGTTGTGAACCGCGATTCTTCCGTAAGCCTTGTCATCGTTGCCCCAAATGTAAATTTGATTATCCGTCAACCCGCGCCGGATGCCGAACGCTTTGGTTTCGCCCGCCTGTTTCGGCTGCAAATCATTTTGGATTTGCAGATAATCAGTCGAAGCGACCGGAACGCCGTCCTTCATATAAACGCCCGCCTGATTTTCCCTGAAAGTCAACGCGCCCGCTTCCGTGCCGTAATGCCACTGCAAATCGTTCCACGTCCAGCCGTCGCCGATGTCTTCGCCTTTGAAATAACTTTCGTCGCCGACAATATTGCCCGTAATTTGCGTCAAACCTTTTGATTTTAATTGTTTAATCAGATCATTGAGTTCATCGCCGCCAAAATCCGGCGCGCCGCGCCCGTAAAGCGTCAAATCGCCGTTTAGAACTCCGTTTTCGATTGCCGCCGCCGAAATTATTGAAGTTTTCCATTTATAATCCGCGCCGAGTTTGTCGAGCGCGACGATTGCCGTCAGCGTTTTCTGAATCGAAGCCGGATTAAAAAGTTTCCGCGCGTCTCTGGCGACAATCACGCGCCCGTCATTCAAACTGACGACAAAAACGCCCCAGCGCGCGTTGGCGTATTCACTGTTTTCGATAATGTCGTCAATCTTTTTCGCCAGCGCGACATCTTCCGGTCTATTGGAAATTTCCAGCGGTTTGGCTAAATCAATCGCCGGAACCGGAATCGAATGACTCTCTTCGCTGATCGTCGTGTCGTCTTCACTTTGAACGGCTTGTTCGGCAGTTCGACACGACGGAAAAGCAAACAGAGAAAACAAAATTACGATGACATATAAATTGTTCAGCTTAAGTTTTTTAATAAAATACATCAATTGACTAAATGAATATTGAAAATGAATAATTTGAGATGATTTTTTTGACAGGAAAATTAAAAATATTTTCAGATGACGCGCAAATCTCTGCCGGTCATTTCTTCCGGTTTTTGGATGCCGAGAATGCCGAGCAGCGTCGGCGCGACATCTTCGAGCGCGCCGCCTTCGCGCAGTTTCAGACTGCCCGCGCGTTCGTCAATAAAATGAAACGGAACGGGATTGGCAGTGTGCGCGTTGTTGGGTTCGCCGGTCAATAAATCCGCCATTTCTTCGCAGTTTCCGTGATCGGAAGTGATCAGAGCGATGCCGCCGACGGCGTTGATTTTTTCGATGATGCCGCCCAGACAAGTGTCAACAAACTGGACGGCTTCGATAGTTTTTTCGAGATTTCCCGTGTGCGCGACGACATCCGGCGCGGCGAGATTGACGATAAAAACATCGTTTTCGCCCGCTTCGAGTCCGCGCAAAAGTTTGTCTGTAACTTTGAAACAAGCCATTTCGGGCGCGGTTTCCGCTGCCGTCGTTTTCGGCGAAGGCACAAAAACGCGCTGTTCGCACGGATGTTCGAGTTCGATGCCGCCGTTAAAAAAATATGTCAAATGCGCGTATTTTTCGGTTTCCGTCACGCGGCAGTTCAAAACGCCGTTTTCGGCAAACACATTTGCCAGCACATTATTTTCGTTTTCCTGTCGAAAAGCGACGGGCAAATCGTAAGCGCGGTCATATTCGGTCAAACAAACCGCGTGGATTTTCGGTTTGCCGAAAGTCGTAAATTCGGTCGTATCCGAAACGGCGAGAGCCTTGACGAGCTGACGCATTCGGTCGGCGCGATGATTAAAAAAGATGACGACATCGTTGTTTTTGACCGAAGCGATTTGTTCGCCGGGCTTTTCTTCCAAAATAACCGGCTGAATAAATTCGTCGGCGATGCCGCGCAAAAACGAACCGCGAATCGCCGTCACCGCGTCCGCCGCGCGTTCGCCTTCCGAATGAACGAGCATCGTGTAAGCGCGCGCCGTACGCTCCCAATTTTTATCTTTATCCATCGCGTAATAACGCCCGCAAAGCGTGGCGACGCGCCCGATTCCAATGTCCGCCATTTTTATTTCGAGGGCTTCGATATAAACGTCCGCCGTGCGCGGCGCGACATCGCGCCCGTCCAAAATCGGATGCACAAAAACGTCTTTCACGCCTTCATTTTTCGCCATTCGCAGCAGCGAAAAAAGATTTTCCGGCGAAGAATGCACATTGCCGTCGGACATCAAACCGACTAAATGAACCGCCGAATTATAGGCTCGCGCTTTTGTAAACGCTTCTTTCAAAACTTTATTTTCTAAAAATTTATTTGTTTTTACGGCGGTCGAGATTCTGGCGATGTCGGTCTGCACGATGCGACCCGCGCCGATATTCAAATGTCCGACTTCGGAATTTCCCGGCGAGTCCGGCGTTAAACCGACGCGCAAACCGGCGGCGGCGAGCAGCGTTTTCGGATATTTGACGCAGATTTCGTCATAAAAAGGCGTGTGCGCCAGAGCGATGGCGTTGCCTTCCCGACGCGGCGAATATCCCCAGCCGTCAATGATAATCAGCGCGAGCGGTCGGCGTTTATTATTCATAAGTTTTCCGATATTAATTTTAGAAGGGTGAAAATTTTCAATACGCATTCGGGGCGGTTTTCTCCATCCATCGCGTCGGGAATTTTAATGCCGTAAAATCAAACTTTTCGTAAAGCGTGTGCGCGTCTTTCGTCGCCAAAATCCAACGCCGAAATCCCTGCAAATCAGGATGATTTATTATGACCCGCATCAGCCATTTACTCAAACCTTTTCCGCGAAAAGTTTCCAAAATAAAAACATCGCCGAGATAAGCAAACGTCGCGTAATCGGTCACGACACGCGCAAATCCGATCTGCTTTTCGCCAAAATATACGCCGAACGGCAGCGAATTTTTGATCGCCGTTACGGTTTGCTCTTTCGTGCGTTCTGTCGCCCAATAAGATTTTTCGGACAAAAATTTGTGAATCGCGTCAATTTGCAGACGATTTCTGTCTGTGCTGATCGTAAATTCGTCTTTTTGCCATTCGGTTTTCATTAGTAAAAAAGTTTTTGTCGGCGAGGAAATAATGCTTTGCTTAAATCGTCGGTTTCAAATAGTTCAAGCCGCCGATAAACTTAAAATCGTCCACATTTTAAGTTACAACCGTCAAATCATTTTCGAGTGCGGTTGCCGCAATTAACGCATCGCCGAGCAGTAATCCGTGCGAATTTGAATAAGTGTCAATCAATTCAATGGCTCGCTGCGAAATTTTCGGAGTAATCGGCAAAAGCGGAAAATTGTTCAGATAATTTTTAATTTTCCGCTTTTCCAAATTCGACTTTGATCCTTGAATACACTCGATATAAACAGTCGAATCAATAAAAAAACCGATATTTCCAACATAATTTCTGAGTTTTCTGTCAGCTTCCTTAAAAATTTGGAAAAAGATGTTTGCATCTACCAAATGTTCAATCATATTTTACCATTGTTTTTATCTCGAATTGCGCGGGCAATTTCATCAGCCGATTCTTCGCGGTCAGCCCAAATTCCCATAACGGCATCGCCGTCTTTTTTCAAACTGTTTCGGCGCGGCGGTATGATTACCGGCACTTTTTCGGCTTTCGTTTTTTTCTCAAAATCTTCCAGATTCTGCAAAAGCTGTTCGCCGAATTCCGAATCGTCCACACGATAAGCGCAATTGACGTTTTGCGGTATTTCGATTGTTATTTGTCCCATAAAAATTCCCCTTTTCAATAGTATTTTAACACAGAAGTTCGAGAATAATTCGCCAAGAAATTTTCAACTTCCTTTTTCGATTTCAGACGAATTATCGTTTTTTCTCCTTCAAATTCCTTGAGAAGCCGTTCCATTTTCGGTTTCGAGCGGTTTTTAAAATCCCAAACCCATTTAATAAATTCCCAATCGAATTGTTCAGCACAATTTTCCGCCATATCGGGACGGGTTTTGCCGTAAGAGAGCGCGACTCTTTTGATGACGCGACAGACGCAGACGGTGCGCGGCATATCGAGAAAAATCACCGCCTCGCAAGCTGCCAGCCGCATTTCGAGTGTGCCGCTGTAATTGCCGTCCATAATCCACGCTTTCCTGCTCATTGCTTTTTCGAGCGTTTCCTTCCACTCCTCTTTTGACGGTTCGATCCAATTCGGTTTCCAGAAAAGTTTATTCAGATGAACGATTTCGATGCCGGTTATTTCACCAAGACGACGCGAAAAAGTAGATTTTCCCGCGCCGGATGAGCCGATGACCAAAATTCGTTTCATAATTTTTTATTACGAAAAAGTTTTGTTATTGTTTTTGAAGTTTGTCCAAAATCTTTTTCTCTTTGCTTTTTGGTATATCATATTGTCAGGAGTTGATTATAATGAGTTTGCTTGATGATCAGGAAAGAATTTTGAAGGATTGCACGGAGAGATTTGAGCGGCTTGGGATTAAATATATGCTGACAGGTTCGATGGCGATGCTTCATTATGCCGTCGGACGAATGACGAGAGATATTGATATTGTGATCGAGGTTTCAAATACCGATGCACAGGTGATTATTGAAGAATTCGAGCCTGATTATTATGTTCCGCACGTCCGGGTTCGGGATGCGATTGACAGAAAATTTATGTTTAATCTGCTTCATCAGGAAACGGTTGTAAAAATAGATTGCGTCGTCCGAAAAGAAACCGAATTTCAAAAAGCGGCGTTTGAGAACAGAAAAAAGATAAAATTCGGAGATTTTGATGTTTGGACCATCGGTAAGGAAGATTTGATTTTATCAAAATTACATTGGGCAAAAGATACGAAATCCGAGATGCAGATGCGCGATGTTACAAATATGTTGCGAACGGAATATGATGAAACTTATGTCCAAACTTGGGCAAAAAAATTAAGAGTTGAGGAATCATTGGAAGAATGTTTAGAAATGTTAATATAAATTAATGTTGAAAGATACGACCAAAGAAATTGCCGAAATGCAAAATACATTGTGGCTGCAAAAAAATCCGCAAGAGCGTGCCAAAGCCGTGTTTGGAATGTTTGCGACTGCCCGAAAAATCATTATTTCTTCGCTTCGGAAAAACTTGAGCGAGAAAGAATTTAAAAAAGAACTTTACGAACGGACTTACGGCGAACCCTTGCCCGAAGATTTTTTTGAAAGGTCGGCATCTTGACGGTAATTCTCAAGCAATTGCTTTTCTCGTTCGTCGGAAATTCCGGCTTTCATTTCAAAATCCTGAGTTTTACGCCAATTCAAAATTTCCGTAATCGTGTCGTTTAAAGGGCGCAATTTCAAACCTTTTGTTAATGCTTTATCAACATTCATCGTCAAAAAATTTCGTGATTCTTCGTCGGATTCCGGCAGATAAAACGGCATTTCGCTCCACGGTGCAACATCGTTTTCGTTCAAAAAATTTTCATTAGCCCAGACAAATTCCGCATCGCTTCCGGTTGCAGTTTTTATTCCTTCGAGCATTTTTCCGAAAGTTAAATCAAGCGATTCGCTCGTCGCATTAAAAGTTCCGCTGACATTTTCCTCGATCATTTCAATTATCCATTCGGACAAATCACGCGCGTCAACCAACTGCACAAAACTTTTCGACGTTCCGGGCGCAAGAATCTCGCCGCCTCCGGCGACGCGCATCACCCAGTAAGCAAAACGATCAGTCCAATCAAAAGTGCCGACAATCATTCCGGCGCGAATCTTTAAAACTCTTTTCGGCATCGCGTTTTCGGCGGCTTCTTCGCACAAAACTTTCAACGCGCCGTAATTTTCGCCCAACGTCAGACCGTTTAATTCGCCTTTCGGATTAATCTTTTCAACTTCTTTTTGCTGTTCTGCATCAAGAGTTTTCGTCGTGGTCGTTTCGTCGTAATCCGGCTTGCTCAAATCCGAATAAACCGAACCGCTCGAAATAAAAACGTATTGATTAACCTTGTCCTTTAAAAATCTCGCCGATGCTTTGACCGTTTGCGGCAGATAACCGCAAGTGTCAATCACGGCATCCCAACTGCGATTGCCGAGTTTTTCCAAATCGAAATTTCTGTCGCCGTGAATCTGTTCGACGTTTTCGATTTCATTTTCTCCATAACTTTTGCCGCGATTAAAAAGCGTTACTTTATGATTTCCTTTCAAAGCCGCATCAATTAAATGACGACCGAGAAATTTTGTTCCGCCGATGATTAAAATATTCATTGTAATTTTATGCAAAAAAAGAGAATGCCGATAAAGGCATCCTCTTTTTACGTTTTCCTGTAAAAGAAAGTTTATTTGACGGAAACATCGTCCACGCGGAAAGTCGTCGTTACCGAACTGTCGGTCGTTGTGCGGAATTGCAGGCGAATCGTTTGACCTTTGTAAGCCGCCAAACTGAACGATTTCTGCGAATAAGAACCGGCTGTTCCTTTGTTCGCGTTGCTGTAAGTCGCCAGCGTCGTCAGCAGAGTTCCGCTCGTATTGCGGACTTCGACAAATAATTTGTCATACGCCGTTGTTCCCGTTTCGCTCGATGTTACGTTCAGCCAGAACGACATCGCGCCGGTTGCCGAACTCGGAATCGTAACCTGTTGATATACTTGACCGGAAACGCTGTTGTTCACGCCGAAATAGGCATAACCTGTTCCGCCGTGCGGATAGCTGCCGCTTGCCGTGTAGAAATAACCCGTTCCCGAATCAATCCACGGCGCATCGCTCGATTCAAAACCGCCGTTTGATAAAAGTTCTCCTCCACCTGACGGCGGCGGCGGCGGCGGCGGCGCGCCGCAAGTGCCGACTCCGACGGCGCACCACGAGTTTGACGCGGCGGCATACTGCGAACTGGAACCGCCGAAAAGATCGGTCGCCGCGTTCAAAGTCGCCGTTCTTGCGCCTGCAAAAGTCGTTCCCGAAGTCATATAAACGGTCAATGCGCGATACCAAACTTTCGCCGCGTTGTCCGCGTTCATTCCGGTGACGGTAACGCCGCCCGCCGTGCCGCCTTTCGCCATCAGATAAAAAGCGTAGTTGGCGATTCCCGAATTGGTGTGAACGCCGCCGTTATCCGAAGTTCCGGTGTAACGGGTTGCGTAGTTGTCCGGCTGATTGCCGCGCGTCGGATTGTTCATATAGCGCAGCGCGTCGCCGGAAGTTCCGGGCGTGTACGCGTCTTCGCCGATCAGCCAGGTGTTTGCGCTTTCGCCTTCGGTATATCTTTCGACCATCGCGCCGAAAATATCGGAAACCGCTTCGTTGAGCGCGCCGGATTCGTTTGAGTAAGTCAGATTTGCCGTACGTTCGGTTACGCCGTGCGTCATTTCGTGTCCGCAGATGTCGAGCGTCGTCAAGGGCGTAAAAGTCGTGCCGTCGCCGTCGCCGTAAGTCATAAATTGACCGTTCCAATAGGCGTTGTTATAATTCGTGCTGTAATGCACGACTGACGAAATCAAGCCGGTCGCGCCGTCGGCGGAAGTATAATAAGCCGGACCGCCGCTGCCGTCAATGCCGCTGCGACCGTGAACCGCGCTGTAATAATCCATCACTTTTTCCGCGCCGTAATGCGCGTCAACCGCCGCTCTCTGCGTCGCCGTGTTCCAATTATTGTCGGTATCGGTAAAACGATAGACGGAAGATGTCGTGTTGCGATAGTCGAAAGTTCCGACTTTGCGCGAAATGTCTTCCATATAATAGGTCGAACCGTTTAGATAAGTGTTGATATTGACTGTTCCGCTATACAGCGATGTGCCACTGGCGGTTTGCAGATTGTCGTATTGAAAAACTTTTTCGCCCGTTTGCGCGTCAACGAAAATCACCGGCATTGACGTTTTGTTCGTGCCGTCTTCGCGGCGCATCTGCACACGATAAACGAGATGATCGCGGTCTTCGGCGCGATAAATCCACATATCGGCAGTCGGCGCGTCCGTTATAAACTTTGAACCTTTGTAGAATTTTTTGGCAATTCCAACCGCGTCTTCGGCTGAAAAACCCGGCTGTGTATTGACAAAGACGGATTCTTTCAACTCGTCGGTGATCGCCGAAAGTTCGCCGTCCGCTTTCAGATGAACAATCGCTTCGCCTTCCCAAACGGGAACGTCATTGACCGTTTGACGCACTTTCGTGTGTGCCATTTTCAAATCATCAACCGAAACCGATTGAACTTTGAGTTCGTCCGCGCTCGAAACCGCGCGATTGAGCCGGTCGTTTCTCAAATAATTGAGACTTATTTGTTTAATTCTCTCAACATCAACTTCCGAACCTTTTCCGATAATGGTTTTTTGAGCTTCAGACGTTTTGGGCAAAAATGTAAAAGCAACAACAGCAGCCAGCAGGACTACACAAACAACAAAAAATCTTTTCACGTTTTCTATCTCCTTGGGAAACTTTTGAATTTAGGAAATTTGCCGATAAATTTATCAAGCCGTTATGTATAAAAATTACGAACTCAGCGCGAAAAACTCTCTAAGTTTTTACAGAAAAAAATCGTCTGATTGTTATGAATAAACCGAAAAAACTGCTAAAATTTTTACGGAATTTAGGAAAGTAGAAATGAGTTTAGCACCGAATTTTTTAATGTCAAGCCAAAACTTTAAAAATTGTTTATCAGATACAAAATTTTTAAAAACCGTCCAAATCGGCGACATTTTTTCGTGGAACGAAGTGTCGGAAATCCACAAAGTCCGCAACGGCATCTATCAGCGAAATGAACAACTTATCTCGCTTCTAACCGACTTCGGCAAGATAAATCCGTGCTATCCCGATTATTCCGGCGAAAACAAAAACACAATCTTCTATACCGGCGCAGGCAGACGCGGCGACCAAAAACTCGACGTTCACAACCGCGCACTTTTTAATGCAATTGAAAGCGAACATCTTGTTCCGCTATTCAATAAATTAGCCGTCGGACGCTGGGAATTTCTCGGTTTCTGGCAAATAATCGAAGGAAAATATATTTTCGACGAACAGCAAAACAGAATGGTTTGGAAATTTACTCTAAACAGAAAGGAAAAGACAAATTTATGAGAACTGTTTCAATAACACTTTTACTTTTAACGGGATATTTAATTTCCTTTGGCTTTGTAAACTTTGATAATAAACAAGTTGGTGAGAACGATTGCAAGTTCGTCGAAAAAAGTATGGAAGACATCCGCACGATAAAAGTCGGAATGAAAAGAAAGGATTTGAAAAATTTGTTTCATCAAGACGGCGGAATTTACGGCGTATCAGAACCGCGCTTTGTTTATGAAAAATGTGAGTTTATAAAAATTGACGTTAAATTTGAGCCGGTTGATAAAAATCAAAAATTTCCCGCAGATAATCCTGAAGATACGATTATTAAAATATCCAAACCGTATTTGGAGCATCCTTTTTACGATTAAATTTATAACGCGGGCGAAATAAAAAACCGGCGCAGATTCAACCTGCGCCGGACATTCCTTTCGGACAAACGGTTGTGATTCGTAAAATGAAAGCGTTTCAACGAATCGAACACACCGCAATTTCAATTGTGAAGAATTTAAATTTAACGTAAATTCAAATCCAGCATTTTACTGAACAAAAGCATTTGGAACAGGTTTGTCGGTTGACGCACCGAACTGAACGCCTAAAAAGCCGCTCGTGCTTCTTTGCAAATACCATACTCCGCTTCTAAAGACAGCAATATCTGTTTTGCCGTCGCCGTCATAATCTGCCGGTGTCGGCAAATCCGTCGAAATTCCGAATTGCATTCCCGTGAATCCGTCCCGACTTCTTAGCAAATACCAGGTTCCGTTTGATGGACGAAAAACCGCGACATCAGTTTTCCCGTCGCCGTCGTAATCCGCCGCAACGGATTTGTCGTTCGCGTCGCCGAATTGAATCGAGTCGAAGTTCTGTGCCGGTGTGCCGGTTGGTTTGGCGATATACCAAAACCCGTTTGACGGACGAAACACCGCAAAGTTAGCTTTCCCGTCGCCATCATAATCGCCGACCACCGGCAAATCGGTCGGTGCGCCGAACTGGGCAAAGGTGAATTGATTATTCGCCAGATTAAAGATATACCAGACACCGTTTGACGGGCGATAAACGGCAAGCTCGGCTTTGCCGTCGCCGTCAAAGTCAGCAGGTTGCGGAATATCATTTGAATCGCCGAAAGCAAATCCGGTAAAACCTAATTGGCTGCGATTGAGATACCAAACGCCTGAACGATAAACGGCGATGTCGGTTTTACCGTCGCCATCATAATCAGCAGGAACGAGTTTGTCGGTTGATAATCCAAACTGCAAACCGGTGAAGCCGTTCGCTGATTGGTTCAAATACCACGCGCCGTTTGGCGGGCGAAACACGGAAACATCGGCTTTGCCGTCACCATCGAAATCAAACAGTGTTTTTAGTGAAAAGATTGAATCGCCTGACAGCCGTGCCAACGCATTACGCTTTTGCCCGCCAATATCTGTAAATGCGCCGCCGACCAAAATTTTCCCATCTGATTGAATGAGGAGAGCATTTACTACAACATTTTTAAATGTAGCAACAGTATTTTGTGCATTTGGATTAAACGAAGTGTCAGTAGTTCCGTCCGCATTTAATCTTTGAAGCCCTTTGCGAAGTTGTTGCCCGTCCTGATAAGCGAAACTACCGCCAATTATAATCTTTCCGTTTGTTTGCTGCACAATCTTCAAAACTCGATAAGCCAAAGGAAAGTTGTTGATATTCGGGTTGAATGTTGTGTCAACCGAGCCGTTAGGATTTAAGCGGGTTAAGCGGGTTGTTCCCTGAGTTTGTTCGCCGTTAAGCGCAACCAGCCCGCCGACTAAAATCTTACCGTCCCTTTGCAGCCCAATGCCGCTGACTTCGTTACGATAACTACTAATTGGGGTAAAGGGTGAAACAAAACTGGCATCAATCGTGCCGTCTCCATTAAACCGCGCAATACCTTCGCGCTCTAACCCGCCGATTTTCTTAAAATTACCTCCGATTAGAATCTGACCGTTTGGCTGTAATGCAGCCTTAAGTAAACTTCCGTCGACCACTAACGCAGTATTTCCACCAGCGTTAAGACTAAATGGCTTATCAATAGAACCATCAGCATTTATCCGAAAAAAACCGCCGTATAAACGTATCCCATTAACATAACAAGTGCCAAAAACGATAATTTTACCGTCCGGCTGTAATAAAACAGCGATCCCAGCACCGCTTACATTAGGGGCGATTCCAGTTTGGGTGTTGCCATTGTACTTTATATTAGCTGTGAATGTTGCGTCTATTCTGCCGTCGCTGTTCAAGCGGGCAATACCGCTAAGTTGTTGTAGTTCCACAGGCGGCGGCGGGTCACCTTCAAAGCCAACGCTGTAGATATCACCGACGACTATAATTTTACCGTCAGGCTGCAAAGCCATATCCTGCACCGTGCCAAGTAATGGCTTGAACGATGTATCGAGCGTTCCATCCGCATTGAGTCGTGCGAGGTTTGGTCTGTAAACCCCACCGATGCCGTAAAAAGCACCACCAATTAAAATTTTGCCATCCGGCTGCACGGCAAAACATGTAATCACTGACTGAGTAGTTCCAGTCGTTTGGACTCTATCAATGACATTGGCATTAAAAATGTCAGCTACTTGACCGCGTGCGTTTATATTTAACACCCCTAATAATAGCAAACTGAAAACAGCAAAACTAAAAAAGTTGCTAATTGCGTATAAAGCGTCGTGTCGATAGTTATCAAAAATTATTTTGATGCAGAATAGATGCGTATTTTTCATTTTTAAATTCTCCTGTTTTTAAATTCTCCTGACTTTTGAACTAAAATTTAGATTTTTAGGCGATGAGTCGTTGTTACCAAAAAACACCGAACGGCTGAGACTGCAATCATCGAGAAATGTGGTGTTAGATTTTTTTTCATTTTTTTCTCCTGTAATTTATTTTTTTGATTTATTTTTCCTGCTTGGAAAAGAAAGTTGAATTTCCGATAAAGTTAATATCGGTTAAATCACCGCTGATGTTCACCACCTGTGAAGGCTGGTTAAATGTATAGCGTTTGCCGAACGCGGTAATAATATAAGTTTCGCCCGCCGCGACATCGGCAAAGCGGTAGTAACCGAACGCCGTAGTTGTCGCCGTTCGCACATTGCCGCCCGCATCGGTCAAGGTAACCCAGACATTGCGAATGCCGCGTCCGCTTTCCGTCATCACGCGCCCGCCAATCGAAACATTTGCGGCGGTTGTTCCCATTACCTTAAATTGTCCGGTGTTGGTCATTGCCTGTGGATCGCCTTCGTTGAATTCAAACGGTGCCGGTGATGTGGTTGTCCCGACAAATGTTAATGCCGTTTGCTGATTTGATGTGCCAACTACCGTGAAATGTATGTTCAACAGCGTTCCCGCTCCGGTGATGCCGTTCGGATTCGTGTAAGAAACGCTGAACACTCCCGCTTGCGGTGTCCCTGTTACCAGACTTCCGCCCGCCGCCGCGCTGATTGTTCCGGTTGTATTGGCTGCCGGATTCGATAAAATGTTCGAGTTAAACTGTAAATTGAAATTGTAAGTTTCCACCCAATTGCCGTCTGTCAGTGCAGGCAGTTGTGAAACATCAATCGGAATGTTGATGTTCGTACCGTTACTCGATGTCGCATTGGTCGGCAGAGTAATCGTTACTCCGGCTTGTGCCGACAAAATTGAATCTGCAAATTGGTACTTTTGTTTAACTGCAAACTGTGCGGGTTGATTATTTTTGTCCGGCTTGATTAACTCCGGTTCTTCATCTTCGGACAATGCCGCGCTTGTCATAGACGCGGGCGGAGTCCAATTGCCGGAAACTTCGCCCATCAGAACCGCCGTGTAATTCTCGCCCGACAGATTTGCGTTGAGAGAAGAATAGTTTTTTGATGAAGGCAAAAACTTCCACTGTCCGACAATATGACTGGCGGGTGCTTGGACAATATACTGCTGAATCCGCAGCGCGTCAGTAGAATTGACTGCTCCGTTATTGGAAGTATCGGCGGCAGCAAGTTGAGCGGGAGTAAAAGCGACGCTGCCGACAATGTATTGCTGGATGCGGAGAGCATCAGTCGAATTGATGCCGTTGACATCGCCGCTCTTTGTCGGCGTTACCGTATAATTTCCGCCACCTGTCAAATCGGACAATTGATAAGAACCGTTTGCGTCGGTAACTGCCGATGCGGTTGACGAACCTGCGGTCAGATTAACTCCCGAAATGAATTTCGATGCCTGACCAGCCGGCGTATTTCCATACATCACTTCTCCGCTGATTGTGTAATCGGCAAAGGCATCTTGAGTAACAGTAAAGCTTTGTCCGGCAATCATGATAATCCCTATCCGCTGCGAACTGTTGTTGGCGGCGACGGAATAATTAACCGTTCCGCTTCCTGCTCCGGTTGCTCCTGACGAAACGGTTAGCCAGCCGACATTTGATACTGCTGTCCACGCACAGTCTGAGGGTGCCGTGACAGTCACAGTTCCAGTTTTGCCGTTGAACTCAGCATTATCAGAAGTCGGACTGATGGAATACGTACAGGTGCTGCCTAAGGAAAGCGTGTAACTTCCAGTTTCGCCCTCAGAATACGCATTAGCTAGTATCGTGTAAGTTCCCGTTGTAGGTAATGTCAAAAATCCAGAAGTCGCTGGAATACGTGAATTTCTACCCCCGCCTCCATCATCATCCTCTGTCAGGATTATGCTTCCTTGTATTAAGTATAAATAAGTATCAAACTGTGAGGAATTCATTGTGACATATATCTTTTGACCAGCCGTACCGCTAAACGTATAAGCATCATAGAACGTATTGTACGAGTCTTTACAATCCCCAGTTTGCAGATTTCCATTAACGGTTTGACCGGGTGTAATTGTTGTTGACAGGCAATCTACCCCTTCAGCAAATTGAGTGATGGTAAAGGTTTTTCCAGCTATTGTAATTGTTCCGGTTCGTTGTGCTCCCGTATTTGCCGCAACTGAATATGAAACTGTTCCATTGCCTGCACCTGAAGTTCTGCCGGTTATAGTAATCCAATTATCATCTGGCGCGGCAATCCAAGGGCATTCTGCAGTGGTAGTAACAGAAACCGTACCTGTGTTGATTGATGAAGGCACATTTATGCTGCTTGCAGAAAGCGAATAACTACAACTTGGCGGAGAGATTATAAATTCAAGGCGAGCAATCTCGCCGTCGATAATGCTTAGTACTTCAGATTTGGTTAACTGAAGAGCAGTTTCTGTGGGGTAGCCGTCTCTTAGCCATTGCTGCACTTTCGCCTTAAGTTCGGTAACTAACAGCTGTTTTGCGGCTTGGTAATTACCTGAAGCAATATTATTTTCAATTAGAGTAACAATACCCAGTAGATCAGTGCGCTGTTGAGCGGCATTTCCGTTAAAACCGGAATCGGGAATGGCATTGATTGTATCGCGCAGTAGTTTTCCGGTGACAGAAAAGGTTCCTATCGGCTGGTTGTCCTTTAGAATTTGAACTGAGGCGGCATTGATAGGATAAGGAACTTTAACAACGAAGGGAGCTATATTAGTAGGAAATGCTCCTCCTGGTTCGGAATGAATAACAAATTCGACGGGGACTTTTGTCTCTGATAATGTTTGCCCTGCAGTGTTAAAAATCTTAAGGTTATAGTTGCCTGTTTGTTTACTTTCTGTCGGAATACCCAATGAAGTTGTTTTCCAGGTTAAGGGTTTCAAACTACCATTTATTCCAACTACTGCTGATACGACTAAAAAATTTCCGCTAGAATTTTGTGCTTGCTGAGCAGAACTTGTAGAGTTTTTTGTATCAACAGCCGAGTTTTCTCCATCAAATTTTGAAAATGTATTTGAAGTAGGAGGGGTTAATATTATAGGAATTTCATTAAGAAAATGATTGTAATGCTCCCTGTCAATCCAACTTTTATCCTTCGGAGAACTTCCCATTAGACAGAATCGATCACTGCCGTTTTCTGTTCCGCCAATAATTGGTATTGACCTATCTACCCAATATCCTGGAGCGGCAGACTTGTTAGGAGGATCTGTATTATACTCTTCTTCTTCAATACCATACATATGCCCAAGTTCATGGGCTGCTGTTGATCCATCATTTGAGATATCGTCCTCATTTTTCACGATTAGAGCACTTCTGTGGTTTGTATATGTTCCACCAAGTATCCCAGGTCGATTATGAGCGGCAAAATATTCTTTTGATACTACTCCAAATATTTTATCTGCATTTAATGCTTCAGCGATTGATGCCAGAGTAGTTAAATCTTCAACCATTCCTTCTGTCCAGCCTTTTTCATAAGTTACGATTATAGGAACGGTAGTATCTATACTTCCCGTAATGGAGATAGAAGAAACAGATTCTTCCGGCTTTATTGGGACAATTGGAAAGGTAGCGTTGATAAATTCATTGCTTGTTGCAACAGTACTTTCTATCGAGCCAATCGGACCACAAGATGAAATTACACATTCAACGGGTATGTATTGTAAATTCAGCTTTCTAGCTTGGGTCACTACTTTGAGCGTGAACTTGTTGTTGCCATTTATTTCGGGAAATAAAGTACTGGGCGGAACATAAGCAGTCAGAATGCCCGGATTGTCCGGATCTGGTGAGTTAGGTATAAATGGTTTGGTGAAAATTTTAGTGAGGACACCGGTGGTGCCAACTTTAGTGTGTCCTGATATTGGGATTGGTTGATTGTCAATTTTCTGACCGCCTAATGAAACCTCAATGGGTATTTCTGTTACGCCTGAAGGCAATTGATCTATATCATCAATTTCAACGGTTACTCTGATGGCAGTAGGTTTATTGGCAATTAAATTAACTACAGAATCTTCAGCAGGTGCTTGATCCTCGTATATAACCTGTACTGGTTCAACTTTTGTAACTAACAGACGTGGGCAAGTTGCATTAAAGTTTACTATTTCTGGACTGGATTGCGGATAAGGTAAATTATAAAAACTTTTACTGGGTGGGTCAAAAGAACAACCGTTAAATGAACCATATCGTGCAGGGGTAACTCCAACATACTGATTACTTTTAATATTTGTAAAAAAGTATTTCCCCTCAGAATCAGTCACCTTTGTTTCATCACCAAAACTGTTACCGCCAAATCTGCTGATGGGAACGCCACTTAGAGGCACTCCTTTTTTCGTAATTTGTCCGGTAATTGTAGCCCCCCGATCACCACGGAATGCACTCGCGCCACTAGTACTACAAGTATATTCCCCATCAATGACTGATATAGTACCGTTAGTAGCAGAGGGTATTGAACTAGTACCTTCACCAATTATTGCACCAGTATCACGTCGATATGTCACGTAGTTAATTGGAGTCACAAGAATCAAAGAACAGGCATTCATATTGAGATCCACATTCAACGTAATCTTGGGGGAAGATTCCGCATCTTCTGTATAAATCGAATAGGAAGTCTCTGTGTCTTTTCTTCCAGAATACTTCCAATTAGTATATCCACCACAATATTGTCCGCTTACTGCACAACCGCCCTCTCGCAACACAGAGCTATCAGCAGTAAGCAAACCATTAATATTTTCGCTAGCACCTGCTGAGGTATGTGTCACTTGAAAAGGAGTAGATTTGAAATATACAGGAAGCGTTAAGGATGCAGATGAGGCGTTATAACTATTCCCTAAATGCGACGTTCCATATTCAGATGAGGATAAATTAATTGATTTACCCGAAAGATTGTCTGATTGTCTGCCAAAAAAAGGTTCCAAACCTTCCTTAAGAAAGCTAAATGGCTCTTTAGTATTCACATCACGATTTGAAGAATTCTTCAAATTTAACAAAGATAATTCATTTTGTTGACTATATATATATTTGTTTTCTGCAAACGAACCTCTTGCTTCCAAAGTAAATGAAAGGGTAAAAAGCGAAAGAGCAAAAATAATAAATGAAAAATAGTTTCTTTTGCGGGTAGTCATAATATTCATGTGTAAAATCCTCTTGATTTAGTAACTAAACAGTAATTTATTTTCTTTTTCTAAACTATTGATTTTCTTCGGTAAATCGAAACCTTATCTTTAATAATTCGTTGAGAATTCAGTTGTAAATACAGATAAATGTATTTAACTTTTCGCAAAGTCACTTTAGTGCGACTTCAATCAAATCATTTTCAATCCTTATTCCGGCACGTCGTCCTTATTGAACAGTTTGAAAACGTCAAACCCCGATGCGGAAAATATCGCGGTTCGAGCGCAGGAGTTCCGGCGTATTTTCTATTTGAGTTTTTATAGTTTTTCATAAGTATCTACGTTTAATAAAGTTATTCAGCCGGACAAAATCAACTTCGTAATAAAGAAAAATTGCTTAACAAAACATAATTTTAATTTGTCTGTGACCGGCACAAATTAAAGTTTGCCTATCCGCCGTTTGCTTTAATCGAATATGATTTTGTCCGACAACTTAAATGACAAAGTTAATTTTTAACTTTGTCTGTAAGTAATGGTAAAAAGTTACAAAACCTTACAAAAAAGTTCTGGGATTTTTTAATCAGCTAATTTATAATTCGCATAAATATTGTGTTTGAATACGTTTACAAAACAGCTTCTTAAAAAACTTTCATTTTGAAAATTAGTGTATTGTAGTTCTACAAAGTTGAAAATACGTAAAATTACGTATTTTTGCACCAGTATCTTTATTTCGATTGAATCAGGAGCCTCGTCGTGAAACATCTGAATAATAATGATTTACAAATACTTCTCGCCGCCGTCGCAGAGTTAAACGCCGATTTTGACCCGAAGACATTAGCCGAACGCGCTTTGTCCGCCGCTTCAAAGATAATTGCCGCTGACAGCGTGACTTTTACCGGATTCGACAGTCAAGGGGAGTATGCTGGATTGCTCTGGGATACGGGAAAGATTTCGCCTGAAGAAATGGAAATCTTTGCCGCGCATATGTATGAAAACCCGCTAGTCGGCGCATATGTTATAGAACGAAGACCGGAAGTTCTAACGGCGACCGATTTGATCCGGCGTGAAGAATACGAAAAAACGACGGTTTATAATGAGTTTTACAAACAGGTTGGAGTCGAAAGTCAACTGGTTGCTCCGCTGCCGATTTCGGACGAATTATTTATGTCGTGTTCGGTCAACACCGGCAGAAGCAATTTTCCCGAACGCGACAGGTTGCTTTTGACATTGTTCGCGCCGCATCTGGTCAACGCGATTCGCAGTGCTTTTGCTTATCAAAGACTTGATGCCGCACTCGAAATTGAAGCGCGCGGCATCGTCGCCGTTGATTCAAAAGGGAAACCGGTGTTCGTCAGCGAGTTTGCGCGGCGGCTTTTTGACAAATACCTCCCGGGCGAAAAGCGCAAAGCGAATTCATTGCCGGAAACAGTTGCGAGTTGGATAAAACAAACGAATCTGATTGCTAAAGCCAATAAATTCACCTTGCCGGTTGAACCGCTTAAAATTACCAATCAAAAAGGCGAACTGATCGTTCGGCTGACGTATAACGAACCATCAAGGGAAATTATTTTACTTTTGGAAGAGAAGAGATTTGCCACGCCGAAGTTGTTCGAGCAACTGAACATGACGAAGCGTGAAGCCGAAATGCTTTTCTGGATCACGCAGGGTAAATCTGACGAAGTAATTGCGCGTCTGTGCGGTATCAGTCCGCGCACGGTTCACAAGCACGTCGAAAATATCTACACTAAACTCGGCGTAGAAACACGTACGGCAGCGATGCTCAGAGCATTGGAAAATATCTAACGCGTCAGAAGAAAAATATTTTCTGCCCGCAAAGTTGTGTTCAAAACAACTTTTTCGGATAAGTTTCAGCCGTTATTTTTTCACCTGTGAAATTCTTCTGCCTTTCAGCATTTACCATTTACCATTATTCTCTATGACAATAGACGAACAGATTGCACACTTAAAAAAGGCGCGGTTGATGTGATCCGCGAAGAAGATTTGCGAAAAAAGCTCGAACATTCAGCGAAAATCGGAAAACCTTTGCGCGTAAAATTGGGCGCAGACCCGACCGCGCCGGATATTTCTTTCAGACAAACGGTTATGATTCGTAAAATAAAAGCGTTTCAATAAATCGAACACACTGCAATTTCAATTGTGAAGAATTTAAATTTACTTTACGGAACAAGGACATTTTGAATAGGCTGATCGGTTGATGTTCCGAACTGTTCGCCGTAAAATGCGCTGTTTGAACTATTTAAGCGATACCAAACTCCGGCACGGAAAGCTGCAATGTCCGCTTTACCGTCGCCGTCGTAATCCGCCGGTGTCGGCAAATC
This sequence comes from Pyrinomonadaceae bacterium, assembly GCA_965218105.1. Taxonomy (GTDB): domain Bacteria; phylum Acidobacteriota; class Blastocatellia; order Pyrinomonadales; family Pyrinomonadaceae. Next base: position 3,618,441 of record OZ244585.1, on the reverse strand, counting down.
AGTCGAGATGCCAAATTGAACTCCGGTAAAACCCGACGTACTTCTTTGTAAATACCAGGTTCCGTTTGACGGACGAAACACCGCGACATCGGTTTTCCCGTCGCCGTCGTAATCCGCCGGAACGGGTTTGTCGGCGGCTTCGCCAAACTTTATAGAATCAAAATTCTGTGCCGGAATTCCGGTTGGTCGCGCGATGTACCACGTTCCGTTTGACGGACGAAACACCACATAATCGGCTTTGCCGTCGCCGTTATAATCTCCGACAACGGGTTTATCCGTCGAAGCACCAAACTGTGCGGCGGTAAACTGGTTGTTCGCTAAATTGTAAACATACCAGGTTCCGTCCGAAGGTCGCCAAACGGCTAAATCAGCTTTGCCGTCGCCGTCGTAATCCGCCGGTTGCGGAATATCATTCGCCTCGCCGAAGGCAAACCCCGTAAAACCCGCCGAACTGCGCTGGAGATACCACGTTCCGCCGCGATAAACGGCGATGTCGGTTACACCGTCGCCGTCATAATCAGCGGGAACGATTTTGTCGGTTGCAATGCCGAATTGAAGTCCCGTAAACCCATTAGACGATTGATTTATATACCACGTTCCGGTGTCGGGACGAAAGACGGAAATATCGGCTTTCCCGTCGCCGTCGAAATCGAATTTCGTGCGCGGGGCGAGTTCATACGCGCCGATGTCAACGGTTCCAAAACGTGCCGCGCCGCGCTGGTCGGTCGGAACAGCCGGATTTCCGTCGCCGCAGCCGTTCGCCGTCAAAACACAATTATTGCCGGCGTTGACCGCCGGAGAATTCGGCAAAAGCGCGTGCGTCTTCGTCGCTCCGCCATTATCGGCAAGCGGCGCGAGCCGCGCGTTCTGATTTAAAATATCCGACGCGAGCCATTGCGCGGTCTGGCTTCCGGTGTTTGTCGCGTTGCCGATCAAATTATTTCCGAGCGATGTCGCGCCGCCGTATTGAAAATTGAAATCCGGTGTGCCTGCCGAACTGGTGTTGCCGGCGACAATTGTGTTGCGAAGCGCGATATTCGTCTGCTCAACTTGAATGCCGCCGCCGCCGGAGGTAGCTGTATTGGCGGTTACGGTACAGTTAGTCAAAATAAGTGCCGGGTTCGTGCCGCCGCCCGCGCGCGCGACAGAAATACCTGCTCCTCCTGACGCGCTGTTGCCGCTGACGGTCGAATTTGTAATCGTCATTTGGTCAGCGTTAAATCGTATTCCGCCGCCGTTCGCGCCCGCCGCCGCATTATTGCTGATTGTCGAATTGACAACCCGCGCCGTCCCGCCGAAAGTTGCTGAATTGGTCATATAAATGCCGGTTGCCTTGTTATTATCAACCGTCGTGTTGATGACGTTCAAAACGCCGCTCGTCCCGAAGGCACCGCTGTAAATGACAAAATCGCCGGAATTTTGATTAAAAACCGAGTTCATTATCGTCAAAGTTCCGCGCACATTCCCGACGACACCGAGCAGATTGGTGCTGACTCCGCGCGTTACGGTTAAACCGTCAAGCGTTAAATTCGCGCCTTCTCCGCCTTCAAAAATACGGCTCGCGTCGTTGCCCGAAATCAACAGTTTGCCCGCGCCCGTTTGGTTGGCAATGGTCAAACTTCCGCCCGCCGCCTGAATCGTAATTACTCCGCCGGTCAGAGTAATGGTGCAAACGCCGCCCGCATTACAATTCGAATCGGTCGCCGGAATGCTGAAATTTATCGTATCGGCGGCGGCTGTGCCGTTTGCGTCGGAAACCGCCTGCCGCAGACTTCCCGCGCCGCTGTCGGAAGTATCGGTAACTTGAAAGGTCGCCGCCGATGCGCTGACCGTCAATAATGCCAATAAAAAAATAAACGCGCTGAAAAATTTGCCGGTAGAGCGGGAAAGATTTTGTGCAAATCTGTCGTCATCTATTTTACTGTGATGTAATTTTAACTTCTTCGTTTTTGAGTTTTCCATAAAATTATATTGTCGGATTTAGGAGTTTGATTTGAAATCGAATCTGCAACTCTTTAATATGTTTTGGGTTGGATAAATCACCAATAAATCAAACCGTTTAACTAAAAAAGTCATTTACTTGAAAATAGTTACCAAATTTTTCAAAAAAAGTCTATATTTTTTTTTACTTTCCGGCATTATTTTACGTCTGCATAAATTCTTCCGCCTCTCTGCCATTTACCATTTACCATTTACCATTTACCATTATTCTCTATGACGATTGACGAACAAATTGCACACTTAAAAAAAGGCGCGGTTGATGTGATCCGCGAAGAAGATTTGCGAAAAAAGTTGGAATATTCGGCGAAAACCGGAAAACCGCTGCGCGTTAAACTCGGTGCCGATCCGACCGCACCGGATATTCATCTCGGACATACGGTTGTCATTCGCAAGTTGAAGGCGTTTCAGGATTTGGGACATACGGCGATTTTTTTGATCGGCGATTTTACGGGTTTAATCGGCGATCCGTCGGGCAAAAACGCCACGCGTCCGCCGCTCTCGCGCGAAGAAATTAACGCGAACGCCGAAACTTACAAAAAGCAGATTTTCAAATTATTAGACCCGGAAAAAACCGAAATTCGTTTTAATTCCGAATGGTTCGACAAATTCGGCGCGGCGGATTTTATCAAACTCGCCTCCCACACGACCGTCGCGCAGATTCTCGAACGCGACGATTTTGAAAAGCGAATGGCGGAGGAAAAACCCATTGCGCTCCACGAATTATTGTATCCGTTAGTTCAGGGTTACGATTCGGTCGCGCTTCGTTCTGATGTCGAACTCGGCGGAACAGATCAGAAATTTAACCTGCTCGTCGGACGCAATTTGCAGCGCGAATACGACCAAACGCCGCAAATCATCATTACCACGCCGCTGCTCGAAGGCACGGACGGCGTTGATAAAATGTCGAAAAGTTTGGGAAATTACATCGGCATTGACGAAGAGCCGAACGAAATGTTCGGCAAAATTATGTCAATTTCCGACGAATTGATGTGGAAATATTACGAGCTTTTAACCGATGTGAGCGTGGACGAAATCAACGCTTTACGCTTTAAATGCGAATCCGGCGCGACAAATCCGCGCGATGCGAAAGTCGCGCTCGCCAAAAAAGTTATCGAAGATTTTCATTCGCTCGAAGATGCCGAAAATGCCGAACAAAGTTTCATCAACCAGTTCAGCAAAGGACAAATGCCCGACGAAATTGATGAAATTTCGGTTGATGCAAACAGTTACAAATTGATTGATTTGTTGCTGCAAACAAATCTCACCGCGTCGAAAAGCGAAGCCCGCCGGTTGATAGATCAAGGCGGAGTGAAAATTGACGGCGAAAAGATTGCAGATTCTTCGATGGAAGTTAAAATTGACGCTGAAAATAGTTTTGTAATTCAGGTTGGAAAACGAAAATTTTTGAGAATTAAAGGAAAATAAATGCGAAAGTGAGCGCGAAATAAGATGTTTTTTCGCGCTCACTCCGCGCTTACTTTCGCATTCCAGATGATTGATTTGAAACGACAATCGTGATATTATTTCCCCTCAACTTTCAACGAAATCCGATGTTGCGGTTGATTTACAAAATAAAAGAATAAATGATGAGAAAAACAATTTTGCAGACAGTCGAAACTTGAAACTTTGGTTTATTGTTTGACCGTCTGCCCGAAAAAATTGGAGGCAAAGAAGATGGTCAAGCAAACAAAATATAATATCGCCGGCGAAATTGATAAACTTAACGAAACAGAAACTTTAGCGGTTGTAAACTACATTTCCCAACTTCTTTCCACACGAATTTCCAAACAAAAAGAAAATTTTACCGGCGACGATTTGATCGTTTCGCTGTCCGACGCGCCCGAAAATAAACGCGCCCGCCAAGTTTTTGAGTGGGAAAAAGTTCGTCGGCAAAATGTCCAGCGTGCCGCGTGAGAAAATTAATTCCAGATTCCAGATTCCAGATTCCAAATTTATATTCATTAATTTGGTGCTTTATATTCCTCTGCGCTGTTTGCGTCTTTGCGGAAAATTCCTACGCGCAAACTGATCTCGAACTTTATTTTATTGGGAAAATAGAAAATGGAAGCGTCGAAGAAAAACGCGACGCGCTTTTGCGGTTGAGAGATTTCAAAACCGAAAAATCTTCGCAAATCGCCGCGCCCGCTTTGCGCGATTCGTCGGAAATTGTGCGCGCGACCGCCGCGTTTTCGGTGATTTATTTGCCGAAAGACGAAGCGTTACAGATTCTGCTGCCGCTTTTGAACGATAAAAAAGAACTCGTCAGACGCGAGGCGGCTTACGCGCTCGGCAAAGTTCGCAATCCGCAGGCGATAAATTATTTAATTCAAATTTATCAAAAAGACAAATCGGACGAAGTTAAAAACGCGGCGATTGTCGCGCTCGGCGAAATCGGCGACGCGGCGGCGGTTGATTTTTTGACGCAAATTTTGCGGAAAAAGCCGAAAAAGGAAGACACGGAAAACGATTTTACGCGGCGCAGCGCGGCGCGCGCCATCGGAGAAATCGCGCAGATTACTCAAACCGGCAAAATCGAAGTTTGGACACCGAAAGATTTTCTGCCCGACAAATATGTGAATTTAACGCCGCCGAATTTTCTTTTTCTGTCGCGCAATCTGCCGATTTTTGTCAGCGCGAACACAGTTTTAATTCAAACTTTGCAGAACCCGCGCGAGTCGCCGAACACCAGACGCGAAGCCGCCTTCGCGCTCGGCGCAATCGGCGAAGAATCGGCGATTCCGATTTTGCAGACGTACTTGAACGACGAAGATTATTATCTGGCGGAAATCGCCAAAGAATCTTTGCGAAAAATTCAGTTCGTCCAGTATTTGCGGCAAAAACAGTAAAAAAAGTAACGCAGTCGTCCCGACTGCCGTCGCAGAAGCGTCTCGCTTCTGCGCTTTCTAAGCCATAGTTATTTCCTAAAAACAAAAACTTAGATCAAGAGTACTGGCAGGCAAGATGCCTGCCGGACGGCAGCCGGGACGACTGCGGTACGCTTTTTGATTTTATTTTCGCTCCGTTTTTTGGTTAAATAGAATTATGCAGGGAACACAAACACAAATAATTACGTCGCAGGAACTCGAAACGCTTTATTCTTACGTTCGCAATTACACCGAAGAAATTTGCGAACCGCTGGAAGTGGAAGATTATATTCCGCAGCCGGTCGTTGACGTTTCGCCGCCGAAATGGAACATCGCGCATACGACTTGGTTTTTTGAGGAAATGATTCTCAAACAATTCGCGCCCGATTATAAGGAGTTTGACGCGAAATTCGGCTTTCTGTTCAACAGTTATTATAACTCAATCGGCGAACGAACTCTGCGCGATCATCGCGGCGATTTGGCGCGTCCGACGGTCAAACAGGTTTACGAATATCGCAAATACGTTGACGCGAAAATGCGCGAATTTCTCAAGGGAGATTTATCCGACGAACTGCGCGAACTGTTGATTTTAGGACTCAATCACGAACAGCAGCACCAGGAACTTTTAATCACCGATTTGAAATATACGTTCAGCGTCAACCCGACTTTTCCGGTTTACAAAGAAAATTTCGCGTTGGTCGAAAAAGGCGAAATCGGCGAAAAAGGTTACGCCGAAGTCGCGGGCGGAATCCACGAAATCGGTTTTCAGGGAGAAGGTTTTCATTTCGACAACGAACTCGGACGGCATAAAGTTTATCTCGAAGATTTTCAAATCGCCAAAAATCTCGTTACCAACGGCGAATTTATCGAATTTATCGAAGACGGCGGTTACGAAAATCATCTGCTGTGGCACGCCGAAGGTTTGGATTGGGTCGTGCAAAATCAAATAAATTCGCCGCTTTACTGGCACAAAATCGGCGGCGAATGGATGAATTTCACGCTCGCCGGACTGCGGAAAGTCAGACCGGAAAATGCCGTCTGTCACGTTTCTTTTTACGAAGCGAGCGCATTCGCCGAATGGAAAAAAATGCGTCTGCCGACCGAATTTGAATGGGAGGCGGCTTCGGATAAATTCGATTGGGGTTTGCGCTGGGAATGGACGAATTCGGCGTATCTGCCGTATCCGAATTTTTCAAAAGCCGAAGGCGCGCTCGGCGAATACAACGGCAAATTTATGATAAATCAGATGGTTTTGCGCGGCGCGAGCGTGGCGACTCCGCCGAATCACAGCCGCAAAACTTACCGCAATTTTTTTCAAACGCCGCTGCGCTGGCAATTCACCGGCATTCGTCTGGCAAAATAACCGAATTAAGACAAAAATTTGCAGGGATGACAGGATTCACAGGGATATTTATAAAAAAAATTTTATCTCTTTTATCCTGTTATCCCTGCAAATTTCTTCCCTTTCTAAATCTACGGAGTCGGAGTTGTCATCATCGGCGTTGCCGCCGGCTGCGCGCTTTTCATCAATTGCCCGATGACCGCCATTGCGACTGTAAAAAGTTGATTAACCTGCTGTCTGATCTGTGCCGGTTCAACTTGTTTGTAATCCGTCGGCGCGGCGAAAAGATTTTCGTCAACAGTCGGACGGATATTTGTCAGTTCCGTTACCATTCTCACGCCGCTGACACCCTGAACGCTGCCCTGCGCCTGCGTGTTGGTTTCGGAAAGCAGCGGCAGTCCCGTTTCTTTGTCAACCAATATATACGATTCGGTTTGGACGTTTCCGGCTTTCGTCTGCGTGTTTGTCGTCGTGTCGTAACGATACTTGACCGCTTCGCGCCCGTTGTAATTTTCTTCGCCGACTTTCTGAAGTCCTTTCAAATTTTCAACCCGATTGATAATTTGATCCGGCATCATCAAACTTTGAATTTCAAAACCCAATGCTTCTTGATTCAATTCACCGAACTGTTTGCGCTGCGGCGAAATCAACAGTTTTTTCCCGTCGGTTTCCAGATAAATTACTTTTTCGCCGTTCGGAGCGGTTATTTCCATTCGCCGATTCGCGCCGTCGCGGGCAACTTCCGCCTGAATCGGCGGTGTCGCTAACTTCTGATCGCCGGAAGTTTCAAATTTCAATTTGACCGTCGCCTGATATTTGTCAGGCTCTTTGGTGTCAACCATCGCGCCGGTTTCACCCGACATATTCGCGTTTGACATATCCATATTAGACAAATTCGCGTTGATATTTGTGTTCAAATTGGTATTTACCGTCAAATTCGCGTTTCCGTTCATCGCCGGCGGTTGACACGCCAGATTGAAGAACGCCGCCGCCGATAAACTCAGCCAAGCTAAATTTTTAATTTTTAATTTTTTGATCATAACTTTCCCCTTTTTGAATTTTCTCAAATCTAACGCTTTTTTATCCGTTTCTGCAAGTTGCCACACAAAATTTGCCAACTGTTTTAAATTTTATTTTGAAAAATTTCGTCTAAAAAATTTATGATTTCCCGATCTGCACAAAAGAATTTTTGCTTTTTGATTTTGTTCCGCAGCCGCAATCGCCCGTGCCGCACGAAGATTTGCCGGAGAAAGATTTAACTTTGCGCCAAACATTCGCGCCGACGTAAAAAAGCGCGGCGAAAATTATTATTCCGACAACTATCGTTTGAAAATTCATAATTTACCCGAAGCCCAAAAGTCTGCCGCCCTGATAAGTTAAAAACGCCGCGAGATATGCCAAACCGGTCATATAACCGACCATAAATAAAGCCCACGACCAGGAATTTGTTTCGCGCCGGACGACCGCGACGGTTGACATACACTGCATCGCCAACACGAAAAAAACCATCAGCGTCAACGCCGTCAAAGGTGTCCAGGCTTTTGTGCCGTCGTCGTTCTTCGCGTCGCGGACGGCGGAAATCAGCGACGGACTTTCCGCGTCTGAATCTTTGCCGACGTTGTAAATAATGCTCAAAGTCGAAACCAAAACTTCCCGCGCGGCAAATGAAGCGATCAACGCCACGCCGATTTTCCAGTCAAAACCGAGCGGCTGAATGACCGGCTCAATGACGTGTCCGAGTTTTCCGGCGTAACTGTTTCGCAACTGCTGTCCTTCGTCGCCGGTTATTTCTCCTTCGTTCGTCTTAACCTGTTCTTGACTTTGGACGTTGGAATTTGGATTTTGGACTCTTTCCGCGCTTCGGGGAAAGTACGTCAACGCCCATAAAATAATGGAAATAGCCAAAATCACCGTTCCGGCTCGTTTGAGAAAAAGTCCGGCGCGGGTGAACATATTTTGGAAAACCGTACGAAAATTCGGCAGACGATACGGCGGCAGTTCCATCACAAACGGCGGTGTCGGCGATTTCAAAATTGTCCGTTTTAAGATGAACGCGACGATCACCGCGACGACCATTCCGAGCGCGTACATCGCCAAAATCAAAACCGCGCCGAGCGAGAGAAATCCGAAGATTTTTTGTCCGGCAAAAAACGCCGCGATCATCAAAGTGTAAACCGGAAGCCGCGCCGAGCAACTCATAAACGGGGCGATCATTATAGTTGCAAGCCGGTCTTTCGGATTTTCAATCGTTCGCGCCGCCATAATTCCCGGAATCGCGCAAGCGAAACTCGATAAAAGCGGCAAAAATGCTTTGCCGTGAAGTCCGACACGCGACATCAATTTATCAAGTAAAAATGCCGCCCGCGCCATATATCCGGTGTCTTCCAAAATCGAAAGAAACAGAAAAAGCAGCAGAATCTGCGGCAGAAAAACGACCACGCCGCCGACTCCGGCGATCACGCCGTCAACCAGCAAATCGGTTAAAATTCCGGCGGGCATTTCGGCGCGAACGAAATCGCCCAGCGCGCCGAAACCTTTATCGAGCAAATCCATCGGCAGATTCGCCCACGAAAAAATTGTCTGAAAAACGAGCAGCAAAATGCCGATCAAAATTATCAAACCGAAAAATTTATGCGTCAAAACGCGGTCAATCTTCTCCGAAACGCTTCTTTCCAGCGTGTCTTTCGGTTTGACCGCTTCCTGATAAACGTCGGAAATAAAATTATAGCGCGCGAAGATTTTTTTATTCGCCGCTTTGTCGTCCGACAAACTCAAATCAAGGTTTTCTTCGTCAATTTGATCGGTAAAATCGTTATTGGAAAGCCAGACGAAATTCGGTGTCGCTTCGGTTTTCGCCGCTTCCAAAACTTTTTCGGCTAATTCTTTAATTCCCTGTTTTTGCGTCGCTTTGACTCCGATGACCGGAATTTGCAGCAGGCGCGAAAGTTTTTCGGTGTCAATTTCAAGACTCTGTTTTTCGGCAGTGTCAACCATCGTCAGGGCGATGACGACGGGAATTTTAAATTCTAAAAGCTGCGTGACGAGATAGAGATTTCGTTCGAGATTGGTCGCGTCAACGACGGCGATAATCGCGTCCGGTTTCGGCAGATCGGCGACTTTTCCGAGCAGCACGTCGCGGGCGATTTGTTCGTCGAGCGAAGTCGCGTCGAGACTGTAAAGTCCGGGCAAATCAATCAGCCGCGCCGTATTTTTGCCGCCGTTTAACCGCCAAAATCCTTCTTTTCGCTCAACCGTTACGCCCGAATAGTTGGCGACTTTTTGCCGCATTCCGGTCAAAGCGTTGAAAAGAGTAGTTTTACCGGCGTTCGGATTTCCCGCCAGCGCGATTATCAGTTGTCCGCCGTTCGCCGTTCGCCGTCCGCTGATTGAATTGACAACCGCCGTTTCAGAATTCGGAATCTGGAATTTTGAATCTGGAATTTTAGATTTCATTAACTTCTATCGTATCAGCTTCGTTTTTCCGCATCGCCAGATGATAGCCGCGCACCCGAATTTCGAGCGGATCGCCGAACGGCGCGCACTTAATCACTCTGACGGAAACGCCCGGAACCACGCCCATTTCCATCAAACGCCGGGTGATCGCGTTATTTCCATTGATGGCGATAACTTTTGCGGTCGCGCCGATTGGCAAGTTTGTTAAATTCATTTCTTTACACCGTTGACTTTATCAGATTATAAAGATTGTACGCCAATTGAAATCTAATTTCAATTTCAACAAAGATTTTTGAGAATACTCCCGAAAACTGAAAGTAAAAAAGTTTATTTGGGTGGAATTTGCTTTTCGGCGGCAAGATCGGCTTGATAATTACCGAGAGTAAAACGCAGCGGGACGCGCTTTTCGTCGAGACTGAGCCACAAACGCAAATTGAGCGCGTCAATTTGCGGATCGCCGGTCGTGATCGAAATAAGCTGCGCCGGAATTTTTTCGCCTTTTAAGTTAATCAAATCGGCGGTCGAAGGTCTGAGAATAAAAATTTTGGCTTCCGAATTCAAAAAAACGGCGACGCGCGTGTCGTTGACCGGATTTGTTAAATCCTTGCTCGGCTTCAAGTTAAAAGCGCGAATCGCATAAGCCAAAGACAGCAAACTGTGTGTGCCGACCGGAACTTCCGGGTGAAGCTGTCCGTTAAACGTCGCAGTTCCGGCTTTTTGATCGAATTGAACAGCTTGATTATATTTGTTGAACATATTGCTGAATTTCAGCGCGATTTGCTGCGGCGCGAGCGAATCGGGATTGACTTGCGCGGTGATGCTGTCGTTTAGTTTCAAAATTTGCTGATCGGGCTGCGTTTCGGTAACGATTGCCGTCAAAAGCAAGCTGTCCTGACCCAAAAATTGTTTGCGCTCTTTGGCTTGCAGCGTAACTATGCCGAGAAATTTGCCGTTCGTTGAAATTTGATAATCCAGCGTTTCGCCCAAAATAAAAGGTAATTCGGGAAGAAGCGGCGCATTTTCGATGTAAGGTATCGGCGTGGCAGCCGGTTTTGGCGCAGCCGCCGGTCGCGGCGCGGCTGCCGGTGTCAAAGTCGGTTCGGCGACGGGTTCGCTTTCGACGACCTGAATGCTGGCAATTTCAGCGCGAAAATCTCCTTTGACGGTTTTAAATCGGATCAAAACCGGCAGATGAGCTTCGTCAACGCTGTAATTTATTCGCACATCGGTGATGCCTTTATCGGTAAAATACTGACTTTGAACGGATGAAATATTTGTGACAAAATTTCCCGCATCCGTCTTAACCTTTTCAGTTCCCACGTTTACCAAACCGACGCTGAAATTTCTGTCGTCTTCCTGAAGCACGAAATTTCCGATGCCGCCCGTGTTGCGCGATTGATAAATCAATGTCAATAAGTCGTAGTTAAAAGTCGGAGCGACCAGGTAATTATAAATCGTTTCCTGCGGCATAACGCCCGCATTGGAAACTTTTTTGACGTACAGCGGCAGACCGTTTTCGGCGGAAGCGTAAGTCGTCCGCGATTCGTCCAAAAGATAAAAAGCCGCGCTGACAAAATCGCTGGTTTTGATTTTGGAACGCAGTTCAACCGCATCTTTGTCGCCCAGTTTTCCGCGCGAAACAGCGTAAATTTCGGCATAGGCGGCGTTATTATATTTTTCAAACGACACGTTGTAAGTCAGACGTTCGCCGACGCGAAACGGCGTTGGCGGAAGCGTCTGAACTTTAATTTGATTTTGAGCGGAAGCGTTTTGCAAAATAACAAAAGCCGACAGCGATAAAAATAAAATGCCGATCAGCGGCAAAATTGAACGAAAAAACGCAGATTTATCCGTGAGGCTTTGAGTTTGAAATTTTAATTTTCTCATCAATTAATATAGATGTTCAGGCAGTTTGGATTTCTTTCAAAATTTCACGAACCGCCGAAATTTTATTTTCGCTCTGCGTAATCGGACGACCGACGACCAAATAATCCGAACCCGCCGAAATCGCTTCGCCCGGAGTCATTACACGCTTTTGATCGTCTTTAGTTGCAAATTGGTTTTTGGTTTCTGAGCTTCTGATTCCCGGCGTTACAATCAGAAAATCTTCATTTTTGACGTTTTCCCGAATCGCTTTAATTTCGCGCGGCGAAGCGACAACTCCGTCCAAACCACATTTTGCCGCAAGTCGCGCCAAATTTACAACCTGCGTGTCAATTTCCGTTTCGATGCCGACTTCGCGCAGAGTTTCCTGATCGGAACTCGTTAAAACGGTTACGCCGATGATTTTCGGCTGCGTCAAATTTTCTTTTTCACAAACTTCGCGTACGCTTTCAACTGTTTTATCCATCATTTCGCCGCCGCCGAGCGCGTGAACATTAAACATCCAAACGCCGAGCCGCGCGACTTCGACCGCCGCTTTTGAAACCGTATTCGGAATATCGTGAAATTTAACGTCGAGAAAAATTTTCACATTTTGTTCGACCACTTCACGAACAAAAGATGCGCCGACGGCGGTAAATAGTTGCAGCCCGATCTTAAACGCGCCGACTTCCCCGCGCAGTTCGGCGATAATTTTACGCGCTTCGGCGGCGGTTTCCACGTCGAGCGCGACGATAATTTTTTCTGCTTTGTTCATTTATTAAATTAATACTTTTTTTCTGAATATTTGCCGCATTTTTTATCATAAGCGGCAGATTACTAAAAACATCTTGTACCGATTTCAAACAAAAATGACGTATCCGTCTGGAGCGCAAGCGGCTCGCTTGCACCGTTCGAGGCTTTGCGAGAACGGAACGCCCGCGCATTTACTTGAAAGTTTCAAACAATCGAGAGGCGCGTCCGTTCTTGCTTCGCGCGAACGGACGGCAAGCGAGCCGCTTGCGCTCCGGTTATTACGTCTTTCTCAATTTGAGTTGGTATTAGTCATTGATAAATAGCTGTAATACTAAAAAAGGCTGGAGCGCGGGTCCGTCCCGGCTGCCATTGAGCATCGCTTCGATGCGAAAAAATACTCGTTTATTGGAAATTTGAAAGTTGGCGAATGTTTTTTCGCGCTCTCGCGCTCACTGCAACCGGGACGGGTTGCGCTCCAGTCAAATTGCGCTCCAGTCCGTTAATCAATAAATTTAAAAATTCGTTCGCGGAAAAACCTATTCAGCCTTACAGAGCGTTTGGTCAGCAGATGATTCGCGCCGGTAAAACCCAGAAAAGGGAGTGCCGTTTCAAAATCCGGCGGCTGTTTTCCCTTCAAAAATTCCAGACACTGCGCGCCCGCTTCCTTTGCTTCAAACGCCGCCTGCATCGAAGTTTTCGCGCTTTCCCGGTTGCCGGAAATATCGTAAATCAAACTTTGCATAAACCACGCGTCGGCGTATTTTGCGTCGAGAGATGCGGCTTTTTGCAGGTGATGTAAGGCGGATTTATGATTTTGCAGTTGAAAATAGACGCAGCCGATCAAATAATGAAGTTCGGGAATTTCTTCGTTTCCCAAAGACTGTTTAAAAGCGGCGAGCGATTCCGCCCAGTTCCCTTCAAACGCCGCCATCATTCCCCAAATATAGTTGATGCACAAACTTTTTTCGGGAATATTGACTAACACGCTCAACAATCTTCGCGCCTTTTCCGTTTCGGCTGCGTCGGCGTAAATCGCGCCGAGCAAGAGCAGTATTTTTTCATTTTGCGGCGCGAATTCAAACGCTTTTTCGAGATTTTTTCGCGCGTCGTCAAGTTTGTCGGCGCGAAAAAGTTTACCGGCGACGTAAATTAACAGCGGAACATTTTTCGGCGTAATCAGCGCGGCGCGTTCAAGCGTTGAAAAGGCTTGTTTTTCTTCGTCTTTTTCCAGTAATTTGACGCTTTCTCTGAACAAATGCGATAAAAGTTCCGTCTGTTTACCGTCGGCTGAGGCGAGAATTTCCCGCAAAATTTGTTCGTGCTTATTTTCCGATTGAAATTTGCCCTTTTTTTCGTCGAAAATTTCGAGCGTGTTTTTGCTGATCAAATCCGATAAATCAGGGTTTATTTTTTGAATCGTTTCAAAAAAAGATTGCAGCAGCGTGTGATCTTTCTGAAACGATTTCGCCTCGCGGCTGATAAATTCATACGCCATCGCCAATTGTTCGGTTACTTGCGCGAGCCGCAGTTCGAGCAGCGAAACTCTTTCGAGCAAATGATCTTCGTAAAATGACGGAACAATTCCGTCGTCGTGACGAATCGCGGGCGGAAAGATAACCAGCATCAAACGCGTTCCGCAACGTCGGCAATTCGATTCGCCGACTTCGTTGGCGGCGCGGCATTTCTGACAATAATGTGAAATTTTTTCCAAAACTCAATTCCAAATTACGATTTCCAAACAGATCAATCCAAATCCAGCGGATTTTTAAAAGGCGTGTTCGGCTCACCCTGAGCGCGTTTTTTCGCTTCCTGAAATTTTTCTTCCAGAAGTCTTTCACGATCTTTAACCGATGACATTTCCTGTTTGAAAAGCTGATCGCGCAGTTCTTTTTGCTTTCCGAGTTCATTTTTCAGTTCATCGAAAGAACCGTGCGCTTTTTTCTTTTCTTCGTGCGCCAAAATCGCGCCGGTGTTCGCGTCAATCGTCAAATTCGCTTCACAGCACGGACAAATTATATTGAACTTTTCCATAGCAGTTTGAATTATAGCCTAACCGGAATAAATTTGTGAATAAAATTTGCTTCTGTTTTCCGTCGAAAATTCCTATTTCGACGGCGCGCCCACAGCTTTTAGAATTTCATCCGCCGAAACATTAAAAATATCGTTTATTTTTTCCTTCGGCAAATCGTAAGTTTTTCCGTTTTTGAGAAAAACTTTGATCGTCGGATTTTTCAAATCGTTATAGACACGCTCGACTTTCAGCAGTGTCGGATGATTTTTAAAGGTGCGGGTTTCGACCGGCGCGCCCTGTTTGTTCATTGAAGTTGAAATCACCGAATTATCCGGCGCAACCGTCAAAATCGTGTCGGCGTGCGGATCAAGCGGCGCGGAATCGGCGGTTTTTCCTCTCAAATTTCTCCCCGTCAGACCGCCCGACAATTCGGAATTGTTTGAATTGCCGGCAGGCGCGGCGTTGTTGGCGTTCATAAATTCTTCCATCGTCAGTGCCTGACTGTTCGCATTCGACATTTCGGCAGCGGAATTGCTGAGGACATTTGAATTTGTCGTGTCAACCTTTGCAACCGGCGCGGAACTACAGCCGCTTAAAAAAGCCGAAAAAATTATAAAACCTAAAAAAATTCTCATCATAAACCTCTCAATTTATACTATTTTCCCGTATTTGAATTCGCCGCCGATTGTTTGACGGATTGAAATTCAGGACTTTCATTGGTCATTTTCCATTCGCCGTTTTCTTTGATGAATTTCAGGTCAATGCCGTTCGGATAGCTTCCGCCGCGCATTTCGGCAACCGCCGTGTCGCCTTCGATTTTTTCGTTGCGCGCTTCAAAAGGTTTGTCGGGAACGGGTTCGAGTTCGGTGATAAATTTGACCAGCGACTTTTGGTTTTCCTCTTTCATATCGGCTTCCAGCGATTTCAAAGTGTCCTGTGAAAAAACTTTTCGCAACGCCGCGTCGTCCTTGTTTTTCAAGGCTTCGTAATAGGCTTCGACAACCGGCGAAAGCGTCGGCGCGTTGTTTGTTGTCGCTTCTTCGGGCGCGGCGTTGGTCGCCAGCGGATTGTTCGTATCGGCGGTTGCGGCATTCGCATTTGTGTTCGCGGTGTCGGTCGTGTTGACCGGAGTTTCCGCGCTGCGGCAGCCGTTTAGAAAAATTAATAAAATTGCCGTAAAAATCAAAGTTTGAAAACGCATATTATCTCCTGTGATCTGTAATAATTGAACTTGAGAATAAAAAAGTATAAAACAATTGAAGAAAAAAACAAGCAATGACAAAGAAAATACATCAAACCGAACTGCGCCGCGTCTTTTTGGCGCGGGATTTGCCCGAACCGCTGACGCGCGCCAGCAGTCATTGGCAGATTTTCGACAATTATATTAAAAACACGCGGCTTCGGCTTCGCACGATTCGCGTCCCGAAAACCGGAGAATGGACTTGGATTTTGCAGCAGCGTTTTCCGCTCGAAGATTTAACGCAGTGGAAAGTGTCGGAAATTTATCTAAATGAAGCCGAACACGCTGTTTTTGAACGGTTTGAAGGCAGACACATTCGACAAAACGAAAAAATCGAGAGCGACGAAATCCGCAAAAATCGCTATTTCCACGAATTCGACGGAAAATTAATCGAATTCGACGTTTTTTTGGGCGATCTTTGGGGATTAAATTTGGCAAAGGTTGTATTTGACGATGTTCGGGAAATGAAAAACTTTGAAATTCCGCCGTTTGTCATCGAAGAAGTTTCCGAAAACTGTTTTTTTACGGGCGAAAATTTAGTCGGCAAAAATTTTGCCGACGTGCGGGCGGAATTTGAAAAATCGCGCTGATAATTCGATTAAGCCGACAGTTTACAAGCGTCGGTTTTTAATAAATTGACGTTCGCCGGATTTTGAAGCATCTAAAATTATTTAATTGACATCAATAAATATATTCTTGAGCGGTAAAATGTGCCGAATATGTAATCTGTGCTACAATCCGCAATTATTACATTATCAAAATAAATTTTGAGGAGATTTCAAGTGTTTTTTCGTTTCAAAACTTTTATATTGTTTGCATTTCTGGTGCTGACAAGCATTTCGGCTGTTTCGGCACAGGAAAAGAACGACCAAAACAATAAACCTTCGGCGGTCAAACCCGCGCCGGTTGATTTGGGCAAGGAAGGCGCGACTGCCGAACAAGTTGCCGAATCCGTTATCGTTATTTACGGTGGTTTGGGCGGCAGACAAAATATCAATCAAATCCGCAAGACGACATTGGAGCGCGGAAAACTCAGCATCGTCAATGCCGAAGGCAAAACCGAGCAGGCGAACTACGAACGTTATATTTTGCGCGCCGACAGTTTAGATAAAGAAAAAATTCGCTTTGATCAGGAATATCCGAACGCGAAATACGCTTTAATCTTCAACGACGACAAGATTTTCGGTCTTTTTAACGATTCGGTTTTCACGCCGCGCGAAGACGCTTCAAAAGGATTTTCAAATCAAATCTGGCACGGACTCGAAGCGTTGCTCCGATACAAAGAAAACGAATCCAAACTCGAACTCGTCAAACGCGATAAAATAATGGGCGTAGATTATTTTATAATTGACGTAACGGACAAAGAAAATCGTAAAACCCGTTATTTTATCAGCGCAAAAACTTTCCGCGTGATGATGCTCGAATACACCGAAGACGACGTAAAGTTCAAACGGAAATTCTACGATTACAATTACGCGCAAGGCACACTTGTTCCTTATCGCACCGTTCTTTGGGCGGACGGCAAACAAGTTGAAGAAACTGAAATTCAAACCATCAGTTTCGGTCAAAAAGTAGAAGATAATCTTTTTCAGGGAAGTTAAAAATTTACATTTCAAATTCCAGATTCCAGATTTTTGATTTGAAATCTGGAATTTTTATTTTAAATAACTTTTGCAACTTTAACGCCGCCTGACAGTTCAATAGAACACTTTCCCGAATTTAAAAATTACAGGAGAAAATCTATGAACAAAACGAAAATCCTTTTTGCCGTCACTTTTGTTTGTCTGCTCGGTTTGACAAACATTTTCGCTCAGACACAAAATCAAATGCCGCCAGCCGATACAAGTTATGAAGTCGTTCTGCACATTTTAACCGCGTCGAATAATCCGGCGGGAAAATCTTCCGTTCCTCAATCTCTGTCAAATGTCGTTAAAAAGCTGAAAACTGTTTATTCGTATTCAGATTACAGTTTAAATTCGACTTATTTTGAAAGAGTTGCCAACACAGGAGTTCTCGAATTTAAGGGTATTTCTAAAAACTTGGATCAAAATCAAGAAAATTTTGCGTCTGTATTTACCGAATGGACACTTGGCAGACTGCAAACCTCGCCGAACGGACAGGGGGAAAATTCCGTCCAATTTGACGGTTTCAGATTCGGGCAGAGAGTTCCGGTTATAACCGGAATTTCAACGGATGCAAGCGGAAAAACAAGCAATGTCGTTAATTACGAGCAAATCGGATTGACGTTGAAAAGTTTAAGTTTGTCCGAAAATGTGCCGACGATTATCGGCAGTTTATCAACTTCAAAACCCGATGAATTGATTTTTCTTATTATGACGGTCAAACCAACCGAACAGTGAAAAAATGAATTGTATGAAGATTTAATTTTTAATTTTTCACTTTTAATTTTTCACTTTTTTGCAACCTTTCCAGCCGTCGCGCGTGTTTCAAACAACCGGCGGCTTTTGTATTGGCGGGAAATTTAATGTAAAAACTTATGTGTGTATGGCATTGGACAAATTCGAGAAACGAAGCGCGGAGGAATTGCAGACCATCGTGCCAATTGAAACCTTGTCCGACCACGAGCTGATCGAACGCGCTAAAGGCGGCGACGAACCGGCGTTTGCCGAAATCACGCGCCGTTACCGCAATCCGATTACGAATTATCTTTACCGCTTTTTGAACGATTACGAAGAAGCCGTTGATTTAGCGCAGGAAACTTTTGTGCGCGTCTATTTCGCGCTGGAGCGTTATCATACGGAATATGCGTTTTCGACGTATATTTACCGGATTGCGACGAATCTGGCGATCAGCGAACTTCGCAAACGAAAACGGCGCAAACTCGTGTCATTGACCGGTTTTTTTCAATACGGCGACGACGAAGAGGAAGATTTTCAGCCGACCGACGAAAAGCCTTTGCCGGATGTCAATCTGGTTGAAAACGAGCAGAGCAAAATCATCGCGCGGGCGATTGCGACGCTGCCGGAAAAATATCGCGCGCCGATAGTTTTGCGCGAGATTGAAGGCAAATCTTACGACGAAATTGCCGAGATTTTAGATTTAGGTTTAGGCACGACCAAATCGCGCATCAGCCGCGCGCGCGGTTTGCTGAAAGAAAAACTGCAAAATTTAATTTAAGAAAATAATGAGTAATAAACACTTACAAGATAATGCCGAAGACGAAATTTTAAGCGTCGGCGATATAAAAATTCAGCAGATGATAAAAAATCTGCATCGAGTTGACGCGCCGAAAGATTTCGATTTTCGGCTCAAAGCGCGAATCGCCAACGCTAAATCAACTGATTTTCAGCCGAGATTTTTTCCCGTGCTTCGCTACGTTCTGCCGTTGAGCGTCGTCGTTTTGATTTTTACTTTTATCATTATCAACGGCATTTATTTTGCCGGAAACAAGCAGCAAACAGCCGAAAATACTCCGCCGATTCCGGTTGAAAATAAAATTGTGCCGACAAACAATTTACCGATTTCACCGCCGGAAGTTGCGAAAATTCCGGTTAAATCTGCGCCTGAAAAAGATATTGCAGATTCCAATCGGACAAATGTTCAAGCAAAGAAAAAAGACATAATTCCCGTCGAAGAAACAAAATTCGTCGCGGTAAAATCGCCGAAAAAACCGCCATCCGAACTGCTGAAAGAAATAAAAATTGATGATAATGATGATGGCGGCTCAAAAACAACTTCTTTGGATGTTAAGCCGATACAAATATATCCGAATGGTGTTATTCCAAGTGAATTGACGGAAAGTTCACCGAATAACGAAAATAAAAACGACATTCTTACTAAGCAAATACTTTTGCCGCGCGGCATCGAAATTGTTTCGGAAAACGGAAATCGGCGTGTAAAATCGGTTAAAAAAGATAGTATTGCCGAGCGTTCAAACGTGCAAGTCGGCGATTTGGTCGAAGCGATTGACGGCGAAAAAGTTTCCGGTGATGCCGAGCGCGGCAAAAAATTGGAAGGCAAGCAAATAACCGTCTTGCGAGGTGCGGAAAAGATTGAAATTACTTTCGATAATCAGCGATAAAATATGATTGGAGCGCAAGCGGCTCGCTTGCAACATTCGAGGCTTTGCGAGAATGAAACGCCCGCCGCACTTAATTTGAGAGTTTCAAGAAATCGAGAGGCGCGTCCGTTCGGCGCAAGGCGCGAACGGATGGCAGGCGAGCCGCTTGCGCTCCGGTCAATATTATTATTAAAATCTCGTTTTCAAAAGTTTTTTCGCTTCCTTGACGGATTCATTATATTCCCGCATAAAATCAGGATTCGGCTTCATATTCAAAACATAATCAAGCTGCTTTTTCGCATCTTCCTTCCGATTCACCGCCAAATAAGCCTGCCCCAAATGCAGACGAAGATATGAATTGTCATCTTTGAGCGCGATTGCCTTTTCCAGATATTCAACGGCTTTTTCCGGTTTTCCGCCGACCAAACCCGTGCTGAGTTCAATTTGCGCCAGCGCGTCGTAAGCACTCGCGCCCTGATAATCCGGCTCGATTTCGATAACTTTGTTCATTGCTGCGCGAATGTCGTCAACCGAGGTCAAACCTTTGGTCAAAGGCGAACGCCGCGCCTGTTCGCCGAGATTTGCCGCGTACCAAAAATAACCTTCCGGTTTATCCGGTTCGATTCGGGAAGCGATTTGCCCCGCGTTTTCGCCGTCTTCCAAATACTTTGCGCTCTCCTTGTCATTTCCGATTTGTTCGCCGAGAAAATAATTATATTTGGCGTATTTCCATTCGACTTCAAAATTTCGATCATCGGGATTTCGCGCTTGAGCGAGCAGCTCAACGCATTGGCGCAGATTGGCTAAATCTTCGTGCTGTCGGCATTGTTTATCGGTTTGCGCGATATTTTCCGCGATCAGATTGGCATTCACCGGCGTTGCCGGTTCAGTCATTTCAGTTTGAGAGGCGCACGAGACGATAAAAATAGAGAGCAGCCCGATGGTCGGCAAACTGTAAAAGTTATGTATTTTCATTTCGTCAAATTATTCAAAGTGTTAAAATTTTGCTATATTTGATGTTTTTATGAGCGCAGGAAATCTACTAAATATAGCACAAAAAAGCGGAAGATGAAAAAAAACGCACAAGCGGCATCGTTTTACGATTTGGAAGGAACACTGGTCAGCACCAATCTCGTGCATACGCTCGGCTTTTACGCGCAGCGTCAGCCGGGTTTGTTTGCCACCATCAAAAAAAGCGCGGCGACGCTGGCGAAACTGCCGCTGTTCGGCATTACGGATTTTTATTCGCGCAATGTTTTCAACGAACTTTTTTTTCAAAGCTACAAAGGCGAATCCGAAGACCGGCTGCGATTTTTCTCCGAAGACTTGTTTGAAAAAGTTTTAAAACCCGCCGTTTTCGACGGCACGCCCGAACTGATCGCCGCGTCGAAAAAAATCGGGCAAAAACAAGTCGTCATCACCGGCGCGCTGGATTTTACGATTGAACGCCTGATGACGTATCTCGGCATTGACGAATACAAAGCGAACCGTCTCGAATTCGTCAACGGCTACGCGACCGGGCGAATTTTGCCGCCCGTAATGGCTTCGGCGACAAAAGCCAAATGGATGCGCGAATACGCCGAGCGCAACGACATCAGTCTGAGCGAATCTTACGCGTATTCCGATTCGATTTCCGACTTGCCGATGCTGTCAATCGTCGGTCATCCGGTTGCCGTCAACCCCGATTTTCGCCTGAAACAAACGGCGATTCAGCACGATTGGGCGATTTTGGATTTAAAATAGATGCGCTCGACCGCGTGAAACTTGGGCAGGCAACCTGCTTTTGAGTGCTTATGGAGAATAAAATTGAGGTAATTGGAGGTTTTTATGCAGCATACGGCGAATGAGGTAATTGAAACGATCAGAACTTTGCCGATTCAGGAAAAAGCGAAAGTCTATGAATGGCTCGACGAAGAAAAACGTGAGTCGGCGCAAAAAATACGGATGCGGGAAAACGCGAACGAACAGCTTGCACGTTTCCGAAAAGCGCAGGAATGGGTTATGAAAAATCGTGAAAAATATCTGAATCAATGGGTTTGTTTGGACGGCGACAAACTTATCGCGCACGGCATAGACGCTTTGGAGGTTCATCGAATGGCAAAGGAAGCGGGAATCGAAATTCCGTATCTTGAGCAAGTTGTCGAAGAAGAAGATTGGGGCGGTTGGTAGATGGAAACGATTGAATTTGAAGAAATTTACCAATACGATACGCGGCTGGTCGGCATTACCGTTCCGGCTTTTCTGAACTACGGCGGCAAGATTGTTGAAATCAAGACGAAAATTGATACCGGTTCGAGTTACTGCATTTTTCAAAGGAAACACGCGGAAAATCTCGGAATCGAAGTTGAAAGCGGCGAATATGCGCGAATCAACACGGCGACAAACGGGTTTGACGCTTTTGGATTTGAAATTGCGTTATCGGTTTTGGGCATCGAAACCGTTTCAACCGTTTATTTTGCATCGGATGAAAATTTCACGCGCAATGTTCTCGGCAGACAAGGCTGGCTCGACCGCGTGAAACTTGGGTTGATTGATTATGAAGGCAGACTTTTATTGAGCGGTTATAATGAATAAAAGGAGATAAAAATGACGCATACCTTAAAAGAAGCAGAAAATAATTTGAGCAAATTGATTCGTCTGGCGGAAAGCGGCGAACCGCAGATGATTCGCCGAAATAATAGAGAAGTTGCCGTCGTCGTTTCGATTTCCGATTGGCGAAAATTGAACGGCGAAAAGGAAAGTTTGGTGGAATTTCTGCAAAACAGTCCGTTGGACGAAATTTTGCCTTTTTTGGAAAGACCGGAAGATTTGCCGCGTGAGGTGTCGTTTGAATGAGTTTTCTGCTCGACACCTGCACAATCAGCGAACCGAAACAAAAACAGCCGAACGGACGAGTTCTCGAATGGCTCGATGCACAAGACCAATCGAAACTTTTCCTGAGCGTTTTGACGATTGGCGAAGTCCGCAAAGGAATTACGCGGCTCGAATCGGGCAGAAAAAAAGCCGAACTCGAAAAATGGCTGGAAAAATTGCGAACCCGCTTTTCGCGCCGAATCTTGTCTTTGTCCGAAAAGACATTTTTAGTTTGGGGCAGGATGTATGGCGAATTTGAACGAAACGGCATTGTGCGTCCGGCGTTCGATTCGCTTTTAGAAGCGACGGCGTTGGAACACGATTTGATTTTTGTTACACGAAACGTCAAAAATTTTCAAAACTCGTCGGTTACGATTTTGAATCCTTGGAAAGATTGATTTTCAGATTAATAATCTCCAAAAAATAAACAAAACTTTTTTATGGCATTGCAATTACGCAGAAAAACACACGAATCAATTATTTACATTGATAAAGACAGCGCGCCGCGCATTATGCCGTTTGGCGAGGATTTTATTATTAACGATCTGCCGGTCGGGACGCGCGTGATTTATCCGAATCCGCCGATTAAGGGTTTGCCGAATCGGGAAGCGGCGATTCGGTATGCGGTCAATCATCCGATTGACGCGAAACCGCTTTACGCGCAGCTTGAACCGGGAATGCGCGTGACGATTGCGATGGACGATATATCCTTGCCGCTGCCGCCGATGCAAACGCCGGATTTGCGCCAGACGATGCTCGAAGTCGTGCTGGATTTGTGCGCGGCGAACGGCGTTACGGACGTGCATTTGATTATTGCTAACTCCTTGCACCGCAAAATGACGGCGTGGGAAATGGAGCGAATGGTCGGCTCGACGATTTTCAACGAATTTTACCCGGATCGTTATTATAATCACGATGCGGAAGACGACGAAAATCTCATCACCATCGGACAGACGCGCCACGACGAGCCTTTGCGCGTCAATAAACGCGCCATCGAAAGCGATATTTTGATTTATCTCAATCTAAATCTCGTGCCGATGGACGGCGGGCATAAATCGGTGGCGGTCGGGCTGTGCGATTACGAAAGTCTGCGTCAACATCACGAACCGCAGACGATCCGCGATTCGGATTCGTATATGGATCCGCCGAAATCCGCGCTCAATCATAAAGTTATAAAATTGGGGAAATTGGTTGACGAACACTGCAACGTCTTTCACATCGAAACGGCGATCAACAACAAAATGTTTCCCGAAGGCTACGACATTTTGACGCGCAACGAAGACGAATTTTCGTTTGCCGACCGTTTCAAATGGGAAGCGATGAAACGCACGTTCGGTAATCTGCCGCGTGTCGCGCGTCGGAAAATGCTCCACGCGATTCCCGCGCAATACGAATTAATCGGCTGTTTTGCGGGCGAAACCGAGAAAGTTCACGAAAAAATTTTGGAATTAAACTATCGTCAATACGAAATTCCCGTCAAAGGTCAGTGCGACATTTTGATTTCCGGCATTCCCGACATTTCGCCGTATAACGTCTATTCCGCCCTGAATCCGATTCTTGTACAGGTGATGGCTCTCGGCTATCATTTCAATATGTATCGCAATAAACCGCTGCTGCGAAAAGGCGGCGTGATGATTATTACGCACCCGTGTTTTGACGAATTCGACCCGAAATTTCATCCGAGTTACATCGAATTTTTCCACCGACTTTTGCCCGAATCACGCGACGCATTTTATCTGCGCGAAAAATACGAACGCGAATTTGCGACCAATCCCGCCTATATCGAAATGTATCGGCGCGGCAACGCCTATCACGGCGCGCACGCATTTTTTATGTGGTATTGGGGCGAAAACGGTCGTCAGCACATCGGCAAAGTAATCGTCGCCGGCGCAGAAAACGCCCACGTCCCGGCAATGCTCGGCTGGGAACGCGCCGACAATCTGACCGAAGCGATTGCAATGGCGCGTTCGTATCAGGGCAAAAATGCCGAGATTACGATGCTTCATCAGCCAATTATTGGATTGTGTAATGTATCGGATTAAGAGAGATTTATGACGGAATCAAAGTTGAGCAAATATGAATTTTATCCGAATGAGAATTTCAAAGATGAAATCTCTCAAAATTCGTTATTGAGTTTTGAAGAAATGGCGGCTGATTTGGCAAATAAAAAACTCGAAACTCAAAACGGTTTTTTCTCGGTTCCTGAAATAAAAAATTCATTCGATCCGAACGTAGAAATTGTTATCGCTGACGGCGATTGCGTCGAAATCCTGTCCGAAGTTCCTGATGAAACCGTCAAACTTATTATCACTTCGCCGCCGTATAATCTTGGGAAAGAGTAT
Organism: Pyrinomonadaceae bacterium; assembly: GCA_965218105.1. Taxonomy (GTDB): domain Bacteria; phylum Acidobacteriota; class Blastocatellia; order Pyrinomonadales; family Pyrinomonadaceae. Next base: position 3,593,698 of record OZ244585.1, on the reverse strand, counting down.
GAAAAAAGCAACTCGCTCGAAAATTATTTAGAAGTTCTGCGCCCTTCGATTGAGCAAATCGTTCGCGTTTTGGCAACCGACGGTTCGCTTTGCTGGCAGATTGGAAATTACGTCAAAGACGGCGAAGTTTTTCCGCTCGACATTTATTTTTATCAGCTTTTCAAAGAGTACGGTTTGAAATTGCGAAATCGAATCATCTGGCATTTCGCGCACGGGCTTCACGCTTCCAAAAGATTTTCGGGGCGTTATGAAACTTTGCTTTGGCTGACGAAAAGCGACGATTATACATTTAATCTCGACGATGTGCGTGTGCCGTCAAAATATCCGGGCAAAACTCATTTCAAAGGTGACAAAAAAGGACAGCCGTCGGGAAATCCTTTGGGTAAAAATCCGTCGGACGTTTGGAAAATCGTTGTGCAGGATTGGGAAACTTGTCTGTGGGAAATTCCGAATGTCAAAGCGAATCATCCAGAGAAAACTTTGCATCCGTGTCAGTTTCCGATTGAACTCGTCGAAAGATGCGTTCTCGCTTTGACCGATGAAAACGATTGGGTTTTAGACCCGTTTTCAGGTGTCGGTTCGGCACTGCTCGCGGCTTTGAAAAACGAACGCCGCGCTTTCGGCTGTGAAAAAGAAGCTGAATATATTGAAATTGCCAAGCAGCGAATCGCCGATTTATATTCGGGCAAACTCGGTTATCGTCCGCTCGGAAAGCCGATTCACAAACCGACGGGACGCGAAAAAGTCGCGCAGATGCCGCTCGAATGGCAAAATTTGGAGACAAAAAATTGAGAATCGCGGCACAGTATTCATTCAAAAACGGATTTGACGAAATCACAAAACGCTTCCCGCACCTGCTTGACGAAATAAAAAGCGGCATTGCAAACATTGATGCTTCAGAAGCGCGAACGAAAATTAGTGCGGAAAAAACAATGCTCGGAAGGACTCTCTACAGTCCTGTTCAGTTGAATGAAGCATTCAAAAATGAACTCTTCCCAAAAGGATGGAAAAATCTAAAAGTTGATTGTGAATATCCAACAACTTATTATCTTGAAGATTACGAAATCCGTTCGAGTTTGAAAGGCGCATTTCGAGATATGGATTTTGTCAAAGACCGTTTAGGCTGCGAAGTTCAATTCGGTAAGTATTCGTTTATGGTTTATAACGTCTGCACGAAGATGACGATTTTCCGCAATCTTGACATTATTGATTGCGGTGTTGAAATCGTTCCGGTCAAAGCTCTCGCTCTGGAAATGTCAACGGGCGTTTCATATTTCGAGCAATTCGTCTGGGATTTGGAAAGTCGAGGCACGGCGGACATTGATATTCCTGTTTTGATTTTGGGAATTGATGTATAAAAGTTTTTACAATGAAATTATCACCAACCGAAATATTTAATAATAAAAATATCTTTTTTATCGGCGGCACGGGTTTTGTCGGCAAAGTAACGCTTTCGATGCTGCTGCATAATTTTCCTGATGTGGGACGAGTTTATACAACGGTCAGAGCGCGGAATTTGGAGGAGTCGAACAATCGTTTTTGGGCGAGTATCGTGACTTCGCCGACGTTTGATCCGCTGCGCGAGAAATACGGCGACGGGTTTGAGGAGTTTATTCGCGCGAAGGTCGTTCCCGTCAACGGCGATGTCGGGAATGAATTTTTGGGGATGGCGGAAGATGAGGCGCGGGCGATAATGGCGGATACGGATGTGATTATCAACGGCGCGGGAAATGTCACGTTTAATCCGCCGCTGGAGTCGGCTTTGCGGACGAATGTCGTCGGGTCGCATAATATTTTGCAGCTTGCAAGGATGATGAAGCGTCCGACTTTGGTTCACGTTTCGACTTGTTTTGTGGCGGGCAAACGGTCGGGCGCGATTTGGGAGAATGAGCCGGTCGTCGGGTATTTTCCGCGTAAAAATGAATTGATCGGGACGACTTTTGATGTCAATAAAGAGATCGAAGACTGCGCGCGATTGTCGGAACAAGCCAGACAGGAAGCGGACGACGCGGTGCAGGTGGCGAAGTTTCGGGAGCAAGCCAGAGAAAGATTTATCGAGGAAGGACGTGACCCGGACGATGAATCGGAGTTGAAATCGGCGATTTTTCGGGAGCGGAAAATGTGGATTCGGGAGCGGACGACGGAACTCGGCGCGGAACGGGCGGAATATTGGGGCTGGACGAATATCTACACTTATTCCAAGAGTTTAGCCGAACAGATTATCGCGCAGCAGGACGATGTGGTGAAGGTCATTTTGCGTCCGTCGGTCGTCGAATCGGCGAATAAATATCCGTTTGCCGGCTGGAACGAAGGTTTTACGACGACTGCGCCGCTGATTTTGATCGCGTTGCGCGGGCAGCCGATTTTTCCCGTCAATGAAAACCTCGTTTTGGATATTGTTCCGGTTGATATGGTCGCGGGCGCGATTTTGGGCGCGGCGATGAACGCGCTCGCAGATGACAATCCGCCGCTCGTTTTTCAGGCGTGTTCGGGCGATGTCAACCCGAACGATATGAAGCGGATGGTCGGACTCGTCGGGCTTTACAAACGCGAGTATTTCAAGGAAAAAGAGACGGGCAGCAAGTTAATCAACAATGTCGCGGCGGTCATCGAAGCCGCGCCGGTCAAACAGCGCACTTACGAATTAACGTCCGCGCCGATGTTCAATAAACTGGCGAAAACGGCGAATTCACTGCTCGAAAAAGCCAAGCCGAACTGGGCGGGCGGACGTTTGGGAAATATCGTTGCGGATTTGCAGAAATCGGTCGAGAAATTCGAGAACACGACGCAGGAAACGATGAACGCTTTTGCGATGTTCAAACCGTTCACCGTGGACAACGAATATCTCTATCGCGCCGATAATCTGCGGGCTTTGATGTCGCTGGTCAAGGAAAAAGAGAAAAATCTGTTGCCGTGGTATCCCGAAAAACTGGACTGGTATGATTACTGGCTGAAAGTGCATTTTCCGGGAATGCGGAAATGGGTTTTGCCGCAGCTCGAAGAAGATTTGAAGATTCAGGAACGCCGCGCCTACACCTACAAAGATTTGCTGGATTTGTTCGACACTTCGGTCAAAAGGTTTCCGACGCGCGTCGCTTTGAAAATCGAACGCAACGGCAAAAAAGAGCAATACACGTTTGAGGATGTCAGGGAATTAACCTTGCGCGCCGCCGGATTGCTCGCCGAAAAAGGCATCAAACAAAACGACCGCGTGATTTTGTTTTCCGGCAATATGCCCGAATGGGGAATTTCCTATTTCGCCATTTTGAAAACGGGCGCGACCGCGATTCCGATTGATCCGGCGAGTTCGATTGACGAAATAATCGCGTTCGCCGGAGCGGGCGAAGCGTCGGCATTGATGATTTCGCCGAAGTTGGCGAGCGAAAATGCGGATTTAGCCGAGCGTCTGAAAGCGGCGAATCTGGAACTGAATGTCTTCACGTTCGACGAAGTTTTCGAGATGCACAGCGAAACCGTCGAAGCGCAAAGAATCGCGCTTTTGCCGCCGAAAATCCTGTCGAATTCAGTCGCGTCGCTGATTTTCACATCGGGAACGACGGGAACGCCGAAAGCGGTGATGCTGTCGCACAAAAATTTCGTCAATATGATTTCGATGCTGTCGTCCGTTCTCGAAATGGACATCACCGACGGCGTTTTGTCGGTTTTGCCGATGCACCACACTTTTGAATTTTCGGCGGGTTTTCTGACACCGTTTTCCAACGGCACGCAGATCACCTATTTAGACGAATTATCGAGCGAAGAACTCGTCCGCGCCATCGAAAACAACCTCGTAACCGGAATGGTCGGCGTTCCCGCGCTGTGGGAAATGCTGCATCGGCGCATCAAAACAAGGTTGAGAGAACGCGGCGACTGGTTCGCCGATCTCGCCGATAACGTCATCGAATTTAACGCCTGGATACGCGATAACACGCCGTTTAATTTCGGTCCGATCATCTTTTTCCCGATTCACGAAGGAATGGGCGGGCGAATGCGCTACCTGATTTCCGGCGGTTCGGCGTTGAGCGAAAAAGTCCAGAAAGACCTGCACGGATTGGGTTTCACGGTTCTTGAAGGTTACGGTTTGACCGAATCCGCGCCGGTTTTGACCGTCGCGCGTCCGGGCAATAAACTTTTGCGCGGCAGCGTCGGCAAACCTCTGCCCGGAGTCGAAGTGAAAATCGAATCGCCTGACGAAAACGGTGTCGGCGAAGTTTTGGCGCGCGGGCAGAATATAATGCTCGGCTATTTCAACAACGACGCGGCGACCGAAGCCGTTTTGCAGGATCGCTGGCTGAAAACGGGCGATTTGGGCAAGCTCGACGAAGACGGAAATTTGTATATCGTCGGACGCTCGAAAGATGTCATTATTGACTCGAACGGCAAAAACATTTACCCCGACGAAATCGAAGATTTATACGGTAAGTCCGAATTTATCAAGGAATTAAGCGTCGTCGGTCTGCCGGACGAAGACGGCGGCGAGAAAATAGCCGCGCTCGTCTTGCCGGATTACGAACACGACATCGCGCTTTCGCGCAGCGACACGAACAAAAAAGTCGAAACGCATTTCCGCGAAATTTCCGCCGGTCTGCCGTTTTTCAAGCGCGTCAAAATTCTGCATCTGACACCGTTTGAACTGCCGCGCACGGCGACGCGCAAAGTCAAACGTCCTGAAGTCGTCGAATTTTTGCAGAATCTCGAAGCGAAATCGAAAAATAAAACGAAAATCGCCTCCGATTCCAAGGGCGACGACACGGCTTTGTGGATTCGCAAAATCGTTGCGGCGGTTTCCAATCGTCCGCTGTCCGACATCGCCGTCGAAGACAAATTAGCCGATTTGGGCTTTGATTCATTGATGTTCGTCGAGCTGCAAGCCGCCGTCGAAGACGCGGGCGGGCGCGTGATTTCGCCCGACACGCTGAACGAAGTCCAGACGGTGCGCGAACTTTTGACCGCCGCGCAGCGCGTTGATAAATCGAAAAAAATAGTTGACGCGCCCGCCGCCGAAGAGAAAAAAGAAGACGAAATTTTCATCCCGTCAATCGTCCGAAGAGTCGGAAATTCCATCGTAGATTTCGCGCAGGAACAGCTTTACGATACGGTTTTAAACACGCGCATCGAAGGCGAAGAAAATGTTCCGGTTCACACAAATTTCATCGTCGCGCCGAATCACACATCGCACATTGACACGGGTTTGGTCAAAAAAGCGTTGGGCGAAGCCGCCGAACAAACCGTCGCCGTCGCCGCCGCCGATTACTGGTTCGACACGAAATACAAACGCGCGTATATGAACAATTTCACGACGCTCGTCCCGATTGAAAGAACGGGAAGCCTGCGCCAATCGCTGCGCCACGTCACGGAAATCTTAAACGAAGGCTACAACGCGCTGATTTTCCCCGAAGGCGGCAGGCAAACAAACGGCGTAATCGCCGAATTCAAACCGATCATCGGCTATCTCGCCGTCAACCAAAAAATCGGCATTCTCCCGATCTATCTCTGGGGAACTTACGAAGCCTTTCCGAAAGGCACGATCATCCCGAAAACCGACAGTTTAGGCGCAAAAGTCGGCGCGAAAGTCGGCAGATTTCTCGAATACGAAGAACTTTTAGAAATGACCAAAGACGTGCCGAACACCGAAGCGTATAGATTAATCGCCGCCAGAGTTCAATTCGAGATCGAAAATATGCGCGACGGCACGCGCGGCAAATTCGATGTCGCCGCCGTCAGGAAAAAATGGCGCGCCGAACGCCGCAAAGCGCGGAAGAAAGAGCCGATTATTGATGAATAAAAGATGAAAACAGTTCTTACAATTTCTCAAATGCTTGATGAAGCAAAGGGTTTTGCCGAATTTGAATCGCTTCATAATGAACCGTCTTTGTTTGGTGTCAATGACGGCAAAACCGTCGGAACTTATCTCGAACATAAATTTAAACTTCATTTGAGTTCAAATTACGAAGTCAAATTCAGCAGTTCCGCTTCTGGAATTGATTTGCCCGAATTAAATGTTGATATAAAAGTTACGAGTGTTACACAGCCGCAGTCTTCCTGTCCATTCAAATCCGCGCGGCAGAAGATTTTCGGGTTGGGCTACGGACTTTTGATTTTTGTTTACGGTAAAACCGACGATGCGTTAAATAAAACGGCAAATTTGAATTTTCTGCACACGATTTTCGTCGAAAAAGAGAGAACGGCTGATTATCAAATGACGACGGGTTTGCGGCAAATTTTGCAAAACAACGGAAATGCTGATGATTTGGTTTCATTTATGCAAAACCGAAATTTGCCGCTTGACGATATTGAAGCCTATAAAATCGCCGAAGAATTGCTGAACGGCAGACAAATTGTTGAAGGTTATCTGACGATTTCAAACGCCTTACAATGGCGATTGCAGTATTCGCGCGTCATATCGGAAGCGGGAAACGTAAACGGAATTTGGCGGGTTCGATGATAAGTTTAATCAAAGATAAAAAGGTAAAAGAGTTCGGCGATTTTCAAACGCCGCGCGAACTCGCGTTTGAAATTTGCCTTCTTCTTTCGAGATTAAATATGCAGCCGCGAACGGTTGTCGAACCGACCTGCGGTTTGGGAAATTTGGTTCAGGCGGCGCGAAAAATTTTCTTTTCGTCGCAGATTTACGGCTTTGAAATTTCATCGAAATATGCCGAATCCGCCGAAGATAAATTCAGCGGCGATGCAAATATTTTTATTTCGCAAGCCGATTTTTTTCAAAAAGATTGGACGAGTTTTATTGAAAATTTGCCGAAACCGATTTTGATTTTAGGAAATCCGCCTTGGGTGACGAATTCGCAGTTGGGCGTTTTGGAAAGCGACAATTTACCGCGAAAGAAAAATTTTCAAAATTTCAGCGGTTTTGACGCGATGACGGGAAAAAGTAATTTCGATATTTCCGAATGGATGCTGCTTCATCTGCTGAAAATTTTAGATCGGCAGGACGCGTCTTTAGCGATGATCTGCAAAACTTCCGTCGCGCGGAAAGTGTTGAAATACGCCTGGAAAAATAAAATTCATCTAAAAAATGCGGCGATTTACAGGATTAAAACCGACAAGTTTTTCAACGCTTCGGTTGATTCGTGTCTGTTGTTTTGCGAGTTTTCAACTTCGCAGCAAATTACGACGGCGAACATTTTCGACAATTTGACTGACGAAATTCCCGCGCGGAAATTCGGTTTCAAAAATAACGAATTAATCGCTTCGATTGATTTATACGAAAAGTGGAAATATTTAAACGGCGGCTCAAAAATAAAGTGGCGTTCGGGCATCAAACACGACTGCTCGAAAGTTATGGAATTGATTAAAGAAAACGGAAAATACAAAAATAATCTCGGCGAAGTTTTCGAGTTGGAAGATGATTACGTCTTTCCGATGCTCAAAAGTTCCGACCTCGCCAACGGAAATTTAACGCCGCGCCGCTGGATGTTGGTGACGCAAAAAGAAGTGAAATCAGATACCTCGAACATCGCCGAAATCGCGCCGAAAACCTGGAAGTATTTAATTTCTCACGGAGAATTTTTAGACCGGCGCGGAAGTTCTATTTATAAAAAACGCGCCAGATTTGCGATGTTCGGCATCGGTGATTATTCATTCGCGCCCTGGAAAGTAGCGATTTCAGGTTTTTACAAAAAGTTGGAATTTAATGTTATCGGGAGTTATGAAAACAAACCGATTGTCTTGGACGACACTTGTTATTTCATTCCTTTTGAAACCGAAATCGAAGCGGAGAAAGTTTGCAAGTTGCTAAACTCTAAAGCCGGACGTGAATTTTTTGAATCGTTCATTTTCTGGGACGCAAAGCGACCGATTACGGTTGATATTTTACAAAAATTGGACATCACAAAACTTGAAAAATACGGCGAAACAAAAGCGCGAGACGGTTGGAATAAAGCACTTGCAGAGTTAAAAATTGACCAAGAAGAAATAGTTGGAATTGATTTTCAAAACTCCTTTGATTTTGAATAAAATTACCTGACAAAGTTTGTGTGTTTTAAATGTGAATGCAATCAGAAGTTTGTGTTCTTTGCCAGACAACAAAAAATCTCTACTGTAAATTCATTCCCGAACGCACCGCTTTTTGAGTTATTACGAAACTCTTACAATTAAACCGCCCGCAAGCGAGCTATAATTACATCTAAATAAACCGTAAATCGAAAGGGTTTGCGGCTTTTTTTATTTTTAACGAAAGAATAACGAAAAAAGGAATTCAATTTTGCAAAATATCATCGAGTTGGAAAATTCAAAAACGAAAGGCATTCAGTGGGTCACGTCAATCGCTATCGTCAGCTTTCACATATTGGCGATTTGGGCGTTGTTTACGTTTAGCTGGCAAAATTTATTTGCCGCCGTGATTATCTGGTGGATGACGGGAAGTTTGGGAATCGGGCTGGGTTATCATCGGCTGCTGACGCACGGCGGGTTTAAAACGCCGAAGGCTGTCGAGTATTTTTTGACCGTCTGCGGCACGCTCGCCTTGCAGTCGGGACCGCTGCAATGGGTGACGACGCACCGCATTCATCACGCTTTTACCGAAACCGAAAACGATCCGCATTCGCCGCGCGACGGGACTTTTTGGGCGCACATCGGCTGGCTGATGCGCGGCACCGCGCTGTCGCACGACGAGGCGACGATGCGGCGTTACGCGCCCGATCTGCTCAAAGATAAAGTTCACGTTTTCATCTCGAAATACTTTTTTATGACGACGCTGATCGTCGGCGTATTGCTGTATTTTATCGGCGGCTGGTCAATGGTCTTGTGGGGAATTTTTCTGCGTCAGGTGTTCGGCTGGCATATGACGTTTCTCGTCAATTCGGCGACGCACTTGTGGGGAACGCGCCGTTTTGAAACGCACGACGATTCGCGCAATAACGGCTTGATCGCCGCGCTCACTTTCGGCGAAGGCTGGCATAATAATCACCACGCCAACCCGCGTTCGGCGCGTCACGGTCTGACGTGGAAGGAAGTTGACATCAACTGGATTCAGATAAAACTATTGGAAAAACTCGGACTGGCGACGAAAGTTCACGCTTTTGAACTCGATAAATAAACACCAAATCCGCGATTAAATTATTTCGGCGAGAAATCTGGACAAACTCAGGTTTTTCGCCGAAATTTTTTGTGAGATTTTAGAATTCAAAAATCACTCATCATCTGATAAAGTTTCCAATTGAAATCTTTTAATTGAAAAAAAAGAAAAGACATTCAGGGAAAACGCGAATTGATGAATAAAGTTAAATTTTACGCGGCGATCTTTTTGCCGTTGATTTTTGTTTCGACGATTTTCAGCCAGCCGAAAGTTGATAAAAAACAAATGGCGGCACAGGTCAAAACCGAATTTCTGCACGCCTGGAACGGTTACAAAAAATACGCGTGGGGACACGACGATTTGAAGCCGGTTTCTAAAACTTACCGCGATTGGTACGGGCAGACGGTTTTGATGACTCCGGTTGATTCGCTCGATTCGCTGTATTTGCTCGGATTCAAAAAGGAAGCTGACGCGACGCGGAAATATATCACGGCGAATCTGTCGTTTGACAAAGATATTACGGTGCAGAATTTCGAGGTCACGATTCGGCTTTTGGGCGGTTTGCTGTCAGCGTATCAAATCACGAATGACAAAAAACTGCTCGCGCTCGCCGATGATTTGGGAACGCGGCTGCTGCCCGTTTTTAACTCGCCGACGGGTTTGCCGTATCGTTTCGTCAATCTGAAAACCGGCAAAACGCGCGATCCGATCACGGGTCCGGCGGAAGCGGGAACGCTTTTAATCGAATTTGGAACTCTGTCGAAACTAACGAATAAACCGATTTATTACGAAAAAGCGAAACGCGCGCTGGTCGAAGTTTACAAACGCCGTTCGCCCATCGGACTCGTCGGGACGAGCATCAACGCCGACACGGGCGAATGGACGGACACCGACAGCTATATCGGTTCAGGAATTGATTCTTATTACGAATATCTTTTGAAATGCGCGATTTTATTTGATGATAAAGATTGCCGCAAAATGTATGAAGATTCCATCGCCGCGATCAATAAATATCACGCCGACGAAGTGCGCGGCGAGCTTTGGTATGGACATAACGATATGTTCACGGGGCAAAGAAAAGCGACGACTTACGGCGCGTTGGACGCATTTTTTCCGGCGGTTTTAGCTTTGGGCGGCGACCTCGAACGCGCGAAAAAATTGCAGGATTCGGGCTATCAAATGTGGACGGCGAACGGCATCGAACCCGAAGAATACAATTACGTCACGCGTAAAACGGGCGATCCGGGCTACGCGCTGCGCCCGGAAATCGTCGAATCGGCGTATTATCTTTACCACTACACCGGCGACGAAAAATATCTGCGAATGGGTGTAACTTTCTTCGACGATACGGTCAAATACTGCCGCACCGATGTCGCTTATACAGGCTTGAAAAGCGTCATCACGAAAGAGAAAAACGATTATATGCACAGCTTTTTGTTCGCCGAAACATTCAAATATTATTATTTACTGTTCGCGCCGCCGAAAACACTGGATTTCAAGAAAATTATTTTTAATACCGAAGCGCATCCGATCAGGAAAACTTGGAAATGACTGGAGCGCAAGCGGCTCGCTTGCCGTCCGTTCGCGCTCTGCGCCGAACGGACGCGCCTCTCGATTGCTCGAAACTTTTAGGTTAGTGTGCAGGCGTTCTGTTCTCGCAAAGCCTCGAACGGTGCAAGCGGGACGCTTGCGCTCCAGTCAATTTCGTTATTTCACCAAATTTGTCGCGCGATTAATTTCCGCCGTGAAATTTTCAATCGTCTGCGCCGCGATAGTTATCTGTTCGTCCGCTTCTTTCCAGTTTCTCTGTTCGACTGCTTCACGGATTCCGGGAAGCGTTTTCACGCCGTAACCCGTGTAAAATCCGGGCGCGTAGATTTGATGTTTGAACCAATCGCGGCGCGGCAAACCTCGATTGCTGATTAGAGACTGCTCGGTTTTCATCAAGATTTGGTCAAGATTTTTTTGGTTTTCGGGCGAAAGATTTTTGTCTTTTGAAGCGGTCTGAAAATTCTTCGCGCTTTCCTGTAATTTTGCAACGGCGTTTTGAAGCGGCGCGAAATTTAAATAAGGCACTTCCGTTTTCGGTTTCGGCATCACAAAAATTTCCTTTGGATTTTGCACATTTTTGAGCATTCCGTTTTCGATCATCCGATTCATTTGCTCGGTCTCATCGCGCATCGAATCGGTTAATTTCATCACTTCGTCGGCGTATTGATTGACCGTATCGGCAAAATTCGTAAATTCAAACGGCAGCGTGTCGGCATCGGCAAGCCGCATTATCGCGCGTCCGCAAACTTTGGCGAGTGCAACGCCGTAGGCGAAATCGAAATCGCCGAATTTTGTGTAATGATCGAACGAATCGTAAATCGAATGATACGAACCGCCGCCGTCTTCGCCGCCGAAACCCATATTCAAACTCGCCACGCCGAGATGCTGCAAAAACGGCGTGTAATCAGAACCCGAACCGAGCGCGGAAATTCGCAAATCGGCGCGATTCATCGCTTCTTTTCTCGAATTTGCCGAACCGTTGACGATTTTCTCCGCCCGCAATCTTTCCCAAACGCTCATTTTCACCTGCGGATCGGGAACGTCCTTGGCGACTCCGTTGATAAATTTTTCGAGCGTGTGCGAACCGCCGACACCGAGAAAACCGCGCCCGTTGGAATCGGTGTTGATGTAAACGGCAAGTTTATTTTTCAGTTCGTCGGCGTGCGTTTCAACCCATTCCGTCGAGCCGAGAAGTCCCGGTTCTTCGCCGTCCCACGCGGCGTAAATTATCGTCCGCTTCGGTTTCCAGCCGGTTTTGGCAAGTTCGCCGAGTGCTTTGGCTTCCGCCATTTCCGCCACCAAACCGGAAATCGGATCGTCCGCGCCGTTCACCCAAGCGTCGTGGTGATTGCCGCGCATAATCCATTCGTCCGGGCGTTCACTTCCGCGCATTTTAGCGATGACGTTATAAATAGGTTTGATGTCCCAATTAAATTCGAGTTTCAGATGAACTTTGACCGAATTATCGCCGCCGAGATGATAAGTCAACGGCAATGCGCCGCGCCAATCTTCGGGCGCGACTGCGCCGCCCAAATTTTTCAGCATCGGCAGAGCGTCGGCGTAGGAAATCGGCAGAACCGGAATTTTCATAATCGTCGGCGCGTCTTTTCTGTCCAATCTTTTCGCGTCTTTCGTCGCGCCGATTCCCGGCGTGAGCGGATCGCCGGGAAAAACAGGCATATCGGCGACCGAACCGCGCTGCGCTCCGTTTTCGCCGCGCCACGCGCCTTTCGGGTAAACATCGCCTTGAAAATATCCGTCGTTGCGCGGATCGGAATAGATCAGACAGCCGATTGCGCCGTGTTCCGCCGCGACTTTCGGTTTGATTCCGCGCCACGAACCGCCGTATTTGGCGATGACGATTTTTCCTTCGACATCAATTCCGCGTTTCGCCAGTTCTTCATAATCGGCGGGAACGCCGTAATTGACAAAAACCAAATCGCCGGTTACGTCGCCGTCCGCCGAATATGCGTTATACGTCGGTAATTGCTCGCTTTTCTGATTTGAAGTCGCGTCTTCCTTGAGTTCCGGTTCTTCCAATTTCGCCGTAAATTTCTCCGGCGCGGTCATTTCCAAAAGCCGCGTTTTCGGTGTCGGAAACAAAACCTCAAACTGTTCGATATTCGTATCAAAACCCCAGGATTTAAATTGCGCGGCGATAAATTCGGCGTTTTCCTTATCATACGGCGAACCGACGTGATGCGGACGCGCCGCAAGTCGTTTCATCCATTCGCGCAAATTTTCCGCTTTCAAATACGAATCGAATTTCGCTTCCAAAGCTCTCTGCTTCGCCGAATCCGCCGCCGAAAAACCCATCAAAGTTTTTTCGTTCGGCATCGTTTGGGCGAAAATCGAATAAGACAACAAACAAACCAAAAACATCCGAATAGCGGAAATACGCATAAATTTCTCCTCTTTTTTGCTAATTTTTAAATAGATATTCTTGTATTGTAATGCAATCTTTGGTTGAAAAGCCAATGCGTTTTATGTCCTTCCCGTTTTGAATATGCTGATATTCGGAGGCAGCGTAAACTATTAAATTTTTCGGCTCGGAAAATTAGCCGGAATCAAAAGAGTGTCGCGTTTGAATTCTTAAAATGAAGGATTAAATTTATGAACTGTGTATCATTCGCCTTCAAAAGTTGAATCAACCTTGTTTTACAATCCTTCTCAACTCGGTTTCTTCGCCTTCGCTCATCGCTTTAATCAAAACTACGGCGCGTCCCGATTTGAAATTCGGCAATTGCAGATGAACGGTGGCGATGCCGTTGCTGTCGGTTCTGGCGTGGAAAATTAAAGGTCTGAATGAGGTGCCGATGACTTTGACGGAAACCTGAACGCCGCCCAAACCGGTGTTCTGACTTCCCCGAAACACGAGGACGCTCATAGTTTTCCGCTCGCCGCTTTTGAAAACTACTTCGTTGAGCAGTTCTAATTTTAATGTGAAATCAACAAACTCTTCGGTTTTGCCCGAATCCGTCATAATTTCGACGGCTTCCGCCGGTAAAATCAATTCTTCTTCGACAATTTGAACCGCTTCGATGATCGTATCTTCGACGACGCTGATCGGAATATCCCAAACCAGTTCTTCTTTCGGTATTTCCGTATCGGTTTGCGCTTTCGGTAGATCAAAAGTGATTACTTCTGTTTTTTTGGCGGACTGCGGTAAATTTTCCTTGCCCGGCGGTGGAATTTCCGTTTTTGCGACCTTACTTTCAACCGGCAGTTGAAATTTCGATTCCCTGGTTTCACTAACATTTTTGACTTCTTTTTGAGCAACAAGTCCTTTTTGACGCGAAGCCGATTCTTTCATCGTCATTCGCTTCAAATCTTCAATTCTGCCGGCGCGAACCGCCGCGCACATTAATTTGTGTTGTTTTTGCAGACGTTCAATTAGTAATTTTTCATCAAACGCGCTCGCCAATAAGTCGTCATAAGGCGAACGCTTACTCGCTAAAATCGTGCCGCGATTATAAACCAAAGACAAAATCAGCGGCGTTTCAACGCCTTTGTCTTCGGTCTGAACGTGATACGTTACGCCTTGATAATCAATGTCTGTATTGAATCCGGTAATCACAATTTTTGCAAAATAAAATCGGCGAGAAAAGGACGGAAAACTGGTTTTATTTCCCAACTATGAAATTAACATAAGCGTTTGATGACGGTCAATAAATTTCAGAACGATTTTTAGTTTATTACAGCTAAAAATTCGCTCAACCGGAGCGCGGACGGCTCGTCCGCACCGAGCGCGAAAGCGCGAGGAAAACTTTCGCATTAAAGCTGCATCATTGACGGCAGACGTTACGCAACATCGCTTCGCTCGTTGGCGGACGAGCCGTCCGCGCTCCGGCTGTCGAATATTTTATCAAGCCATAAGTTAGACAATTTTTCCTGAATCGAATTCGCCCGCAATCTATCGTTTAAGTTCTTAAAATCAACAAAATCGAGATTTTGATCTTGATTAAAACACGAGAAAACAAAAAATTCTTCGCCCGTGTGCGGGTTGACGTGCCGCTGTAAACATTGGGCGCAGACTTCTTTCATCATACACTGCATCGGCGAATTGATTGAACCGATTGCCGTGTGCTGTTCTTTCAGATACGGTTTTAACGCGCCGAAACGTGATTCTTTAACGCCGTTCATCATTCGATCCGAACCGATGGCGATGATGCGGTCAACGTCTTTCAAATCAACATTTTGTTCGCCCAGTTTGCCTTCGGCATAAGCGATCATCGCTTGAACGATATTGCCGCGAAAATGCGCGTCCTGCGGTCTTTCCGGCTGAATTTCCGCGCCGAAATCGGTCGCCCAAACGACTTTTTCGACGGCATCTTCAATTTCCCTGCGTTTGAAAAGGTCTGCGCCGTCCTTATAACCCGCAAAATAGATGACTTCGTTATCTTTTTCGCCCATCGCTTTGGCAATCGAAAACAAAACCGCGTTGCCCAAACCGCCGCCGGCGAGCAGAACCGTTTCGTTTTCGGGAATTTCCGTCGGCGTTCCGGTCGGTCCCATCACGACGACTTCTTCGCCTTCTTTTAATAAGGAAACCAGCCGCGACGAAGTTCCCATTTCGAGAACGATCATCGAAAGCAACCCTTTTTCTTCATCAACCCACGCGCCGGTCAGCGCGAGACCTTCCATCATCATTCGCGTTCCTTCGATGACGGGCGCGGATGTTTCAAAATTTTGCAGACGATAAAATTGTCCGGGTTCAAATTTTCTGGCTTGCAGCGGAGCTTTGACGACGACATCAACAATCGTCGGCGTTAGGCGTTCGACTTTGACGACGTAAGCGCGAAGCTGTTCGTCCAGAGTTTCGATGAGATTATCAAAAGACGAAGTACCGCAGTCGTCCCGACTGCCGTCTTGAATGCGTCCCGCATTCAAATCTTCATCAACAGAAATTTCCGAGTTATCGAACGAAGCCGCAGAAGCGGGACGCATCTGCGACGGCAGTCGGGACGACTGCGGTACGTTTTTGATGTCATCGGCGAAAAGTTCGACGACTTTCGGGTAACCGTTTTTCGCCGAAGCCATTGCTTTGACGACGTTTCCGGCGTAAATCGGGTGATTGTCGCCGTAATATGAAATAAATTTCCCGTCGTGTTCGTAAGACGTAAAAAATCCGGTTTCACCTTTGTTTGCTTCGACGGCGTGAAAGTTTCCGTCGCCGTTTTTCTCAAGTTTAAACGGCTGGAAAAACTGTTTCCACTCATCTAATTTGAAAGTTCCCGGTTTTTCCTTTTCGTAAATGACGTTCGGCGAAGTTCCCGCCGCGACGCACACCGTTCGCGCCGGAAATTCGACCATTTCGCCCGTATTTTCAAACTTTCCGGTTTCGGCGTTGTGACTTAAACGCTCGAAAATCAGTGCTTTAATCGCGCCGAATTCGTCCGGCACGGCTTCGGTCGGGTTCATACATTCGACGAAATTGATGCCTTCTTCGAGAGCTTTCTGCACTTCTTCGTGATTCAGACGATAGGCGGGCGAATCTTGCAGACGCTTGCGGTAAATCAAGGACACGCCGCCCCAACTCTGCACGAGCGGCACA
This sequence comes from Pyrinomonadaceae bacterium, assembly GCA_965218105.1. Lineage (GTDB taxonomy): Bacteria > Acidobacteriota > Blastocatellia > Pyrinomonadales > Pyrinomonadaceae. The sequence goes on along the minus strand of OZ244585.1, from coordinate 3,577,559 downwards.
AAATTCGGCTCTTCGCCATTTTGCGCGGCGCGTTCCCGTTCGGCGCGAATCGCTCTGCCGTGCGTCAGAAATTCGTCCAAGACGCTTTTTTCTTCTATGTCAAATTTTTCCCAAACATTTTCCTCGCCGAATTCTTCGACGATTTGCTCGTATTTTTCGAGCATTTTTTCGACCTGCACCGGATAATAAGCGAAAAGTTCGGTCGTCGTATCAACGCCGGTCAAACCGCCGCCGATGACGACCGCCGGAAGCCTGACTTGCAGATTCGACATCGTATCTTTTTTGAACGCGCCGGTTAATTGCAGTGCCATCAAAAAATCGGACGCTTGCCGAATGCCGCGAATCAGATTGTTTTTCATCTTGACAATCGTCGGTCGTCCCGCGCCGGTGGCAATCGCAATATGGTCGAAACCGTATTCCCAAGCGTCTTCAATCGTCAGCGTGCCGCCGAACCGAATGCCGCCGTAAGCGCGAAAACGCTTGCGCCGCGCCAGCATTAATTGCAGCATCGTCAGGAAATTTTTATCCCAGCGCACCGTAATTCCGTATTCGGAAACGCCGCCGAAACCCGACAAAACGCGTTCGTCAAGCTGATCTCTGATTTCGTTGACATCTTTTATCGCCTGCGGAATTTCCGTGCCGTTTGCACCCGTCCATTCTTCCGGCAAAGGTTCGATTTTCAAACCGTCCATTCCGACCACGCCGAAACCTTCGTTCAAAAGATAATGCGCCAGCGTGTAGCCCGCCGGACCCAAACCGACGACCATTATATTTTTTCCGTTATACGACAATGAATACGGGCGTTTGGCGTTCAGAGGATTCCAGCGCGTCAGCAGACTGTAAATTTCAAAACCGTACGGCAAATCCAGAACGTCGGTCAAAGTTGCAGTTTCGGCGAGCGGAATATTGACCGGCTCTTGTTTTTGAAAAATGCAGCCTTTCATACAATCGTTGCAGATGCGGTGTCCCGTTCCGGCGCACATCGGATTGTCAATTGTCACGAGCGCGAGCGAAGCAATCGAATCGCCCTGTTTTTTGAGCAGGTGCATTTCCGAGATTTTTTCGTCCAAAGGACAGCCTTCGAGCGCGATTCCCAGCGGATTTACTTTCGCGTTGACGCTTTTCGGTTCGTGAAGTCCGGTCGAACAGGAATCTTTTTCGCGCTCGTGGCAAATCAAACAATAATCAACTTCGTACAGCGAATCGCGCAGAGTTCCGCGCTCGTCGGTCAGCGTAAAACCGTCGCGCCGCCGCATTTCGCTCTCCGCGCCGCGCAGCAGATTCGGCAGTTTGGCGTTCGGATGAATCAGATGAACGAGATTTTGATAATCGAGCGCGTGCGGAGTTTTAAAGCTGTACCATTTTCTCGTCTTTTTGAAAAACGCAACCGCCGACCACGCTTCCAAAATTTTCAGCGCGGCTTCGACTTGCAGCAAATCGCCGTCCGCTTCGCTTTCGAGAACGAACCGCGAAAACACTTTGCCGAAAGTTTTGTCTTTTAATTTGTCAAACGCCGCTTTTATTTTGTTGATCGTATTTTGCGCCGAAAGCGTCATTTCGAGATTTTTCGTCAAAATCTCTTCGGCTTCGAGCAATTTGACCGTGATGTCGGCGACGGCGAGTTCTTCGTCGTGAATCAAAGTCTCGTCAAAAGCGTTGTATCGCAATTCCCTGATCGCCGAAAATAATTCGGTTTCGTTAAAATCCGCCAAATCTTCGGCTTTGTATTTTTTGATGGCGCGCCGCTGAACGAAAAATTTATATTTCCAAATCGGATTCTGCTCGATTATTTCCCGCTCTAATTCTTCGCGTTCGCGGCTGATGCCGAACATTCGCGCGACAAATTCCGACAAAAAAGGCGCGGCATCGGTCAAAATTTTCGATTCGACTTTTTTTTCGTAACCGAACCCGCCGGAAGCGATGTATTTCTTCAGCGCATTTCCCAAAACCGGCTCTTTTTCTTCGACTTCGCCGTAAAATTTTTCAGCCAGCTTTTGAAGTTTTCCCGCGTCATAAAGGTCTGAATATTTGAAACCGACAATGCCCAAATCAAAATCGCGGCTCGCCGCCGCCGTTGTCAAATTCTGTTCTTTTTCGGAGATTCCAATCATAATTAGTCAATATAAAATTATAAATAAAGATTTTGTAAAAGAAAATTATATCATTTTCAACGCGATTCAAACAGAAACGCTATAATTACCGTGCGTTATTTTTTGATTCGAACGCGAAAAAACTGTATATTTATTTCAATTGTGTAAATTTCCGCTATGATTACACAATCACGCAGGAAATTTCACATCAAATGTGTTATAAATCAATTTTGACCTTGCCCTAATTTTTGGCAAATTTCAATTATATAATTATATAAGGTTTTATTCTTAGAAGTATGGAAAAAGAAGAGAGGCTGCTGCCCCTACCAAACAAACACGATTTACAAACGGCACACCAGGATTATCCGCCGGCTTACGCGCCTATTTATGAAGATGATTTTGGTGACAAACGCTCGATTCGGGAATATTTCAACATTGTTTATAAGCGGTTGCCGATAATTCTGGCGTTGACGATTTTGACCACCGCCGTCGTTGCATTTTATATGTACAAGCAGCCTTCGATGTATCAGGCTCAGATGGAGATGATTATCGAACCGCCCAAGGCTAAACTTCAATCGAAAGATGCGGTTATCATCAACAATTACGGCGATGATTTAAAATACACGAACACGCAATTGCTGCTGCTTAAAGATTTCGATTTGATGCGCGACGTGGTGATTGAGTTAGGTCTATACCGCGACCCGAATCTTTTCGGCGATCAGGAAAAGGGCGTAATTTCAACTTTTCGCTCGATGTTTTCGGGCGGAAAAGAGGATTCGAGCAAAAGTTCCCTGCCGATTTTGACCGATGTCGCCAGCGGAGACGGCAATGCCGGACAAACATCTTTAACGCCGGAAGAAAAAGAACGCGCCGACCAATACGCCGGTATTTTAGCGGGCGGTTTAGCCGTCGAACCGGAAGAGCGCACAAATATCGTTCACGTTTCCCTCAAAAGCACCAAACCGGCATTGGCGGCAAAAGCCGTTGACAAATTAGGGGAAGTTTTTATCGAACAGGATATTGAGCGCGAAACAAAAGGCGCGAAAAGTGCCTACGAAGATTTGAGCAAATCAATTGATGAATTGAAATCAAACATTGACGTGCAAACGCTGGCAATGATCAACGAACAGAGAGATAGCGGGCTGGCTTTGACGGGGACTCAAGGACAGGAATTAAGTGCCGGTACGCTGCAAAATCTGAGCGGACAATTGTTGGCGGCAAAAGACGAACGCAGAAAGTTGGAAGCGGCTTATGGCGCTGCCGTCGAAGCAAATTCAAAAGATCAGATTATGTCCGTTCTCGGCGATGATCCCGCGATTGTCAATATGCGCGGAACACTCGCCGCCCGCAAAGAAAAAGCGAATGACCGCGCTCAGGAACTCGGTATATTAATTCAAAATCTAAAGGCTAAAAAAAGTCAGCTTCTGGCTCGTTACACTGAAGAATACAAAGATGTGGTAGCCGTTACCGAAGAAATCAACAAACGTGAAGCCGATCTTGCGGCGATGAAAAGAGACAGCCGGATAAATATCGAACAGGAAGAGACGAGAGTAAAAAGCGACGTTGCCAAAGAAGTTTTGACCGGAATGAGGGCGAAGCTGGCAGCCGCGCAAAAGCGTGAATCGCAGCTTCAAAACGCTTTTGACGCTGAAATGGCTTCTTCAAACCGGAAAGGTGTCGCCGAAACCCGTCTGACGACGCTGGCGCGGAGCATCGAAACGCAGCGTCAACTGCTCGACACTTACACGCAGAGTCAAAAAGCGCAGGAATTAGCAATCGCCGGTTCGCGCCCGGACAACATAAAAGTTTCTTCAGAGGCGCAAACTCCGACACTGCCCATCGGACCGAAAAGAACCCGCAATATTTTCGTCGCATTCCTGATGTCTTTAGCGGCGGGCATCGGTCTGGCGTTTCTGCTCGATTATCTTGACGATTCGGTTAAATCTTCGGACGACATCGGCAGACATCTCGGCTTGCCGACCTTGGCATCAATTCCGCATCAGAATGCGTTTGATAAACGAAAATTCGGTCGCTTGTCCGCCAAAAACGGCGCAGCGGCTGGTTCGCTGGCTTTGGTCGGAATCGAAGACAACCGTTCGGCAATGGCGGAAGCCTATCGGCATCTGCGAACTTCGCTGTTGTTTTCATCCGCCGGAAAACCGCCGCAGACGATTCTCGTAACTTCGTCGCAGCCTGCTGAAGGCAAAACGACGACCGCCATCAATTCGGCGATTACGCTCGCCCAATCCGGCGCGGAAGTCGTCATCATTGACTGCGATCTGCGTCGTCCGCGTCTGCACAGTCATTTCGGAATGGATAACGTCAGCGGTTTGACGAATTATCTGTCGGGCGAAAGAAATCCGGCAAATCTGCTGAAAACTTTCCCCGATTTGCCGAATCTGAAAGTTATCACCAGCGGACCGCTGCCGCCGAATCCGGCTGAACTGCTCAGTTCAAACGAGATGAAAAACCTTTTGCAGTTCTTAAAAGGCAATTACAAACACATCGTCATTGATTCGCCGCCGGCGATTTCATTCACCGACGCGGCAATTCTCTCAACCGTCGTTGACGGCGTTATTCTCGTCGCGCTGGCGGGCAAGAGTTCGATTCACCTGATGCGCCGTTTCAAACAACGCTTGGGAACAATCGGAGCGCGAATTTACGGCGTGGTTTTAAACGGCATCAAATCCGATTCGGTGGAATACGGTTACTACGGCTACGGACAAACCTATAATTACTACGCCGCCGCTGACGACGATTCGACTCCGACGATGGAAGAAGAAAAGGCGTTTGCAGCCCACGATAAAGGTTAATTTGCAATCCAAATTTCGCAGATTTTCGTCTTTGAATCAAAAAGTCCGGCTTCGTAAGCCGGACTTTTTGATTTGAGCAAAAATTTTTATTCGAGAACTCATTTCCCAAAATTACCTTAAAAAAAATCACGCTCAATCCGATTTTTTTCGGCAAACTGACAATTGGAGTATGCGTTATCCAGTCGAAATGATTCTGGACTTGTTGGCAGCGAGAATAACCAATGAAAGTTAATTCGATTAACCAAGTTAGTGCCGCTCAATGAAATTTCTGATTGACGGACAATCATCGCATCTCAGCCGATTGAAGAATTCCAAGTCGCATCCGTCAATTCTATGTTGGTTTTAGCCATCAATTTTATTTTCTTGATTTGATAGAGAAGTTTAACACTTTTGTAATAAAGTATTCTGATTATTTGCATTTCGTTCCTTTTTTCCATTATGCGGTTTGGTTATTGCTTTAATAACTATTATTTCTTAACATATAAAAACTCAAAATAGACCTAAACTACTTTGTTTGAAAATACTCATATGAAGATTTCAAAAATAAATAAGATTAAAAATTTTGGCGTTTTTAAAAATTTTTCTTGGAAGGCTGACGTTAAAGATTTTTCTGACTTCAATGTCTTTTACGGATGGAATTATTCTGGCAAAACTACGCTTTCTCGAATACTAAAATGCTTTGAAACCAAAACAAAGCATCTTGATTACGCAAGCGCGAAATTTGAGATTGAGGATGACTGTACAGGAATACACAGCGAAGCATTATTAGATGGGACTTTATCTGTTCGTGTTTTTAATAGTGATTATGTTGTCGACAATTTGAAGTGGTATGGAACTCAAGACGGAATTGAACCAATTTTATTATTAGGTCAAGAAAGTATTGAGCTAATAAAGGAGCTTGAAAAGGAAAAAGATAATCTTAAAAAAACTAAACTAGAAAGAGAGAATTCAGTAAAAGACAAAGATTCAAAAGTTGCTGAGATGAATCTTGCCTTGACTAATAAGGCGCGTGAAATCAAAGAGGATTTATCCATATCAGCAGCTTTCACAAAAACACAGTTTGAACGTAAAGTTAAAGAGGTTGTAATAGCTTTCCGAGCAGTAGAGCTAAATGAAACGGCTATCAAAACCCTAAAAGAAACTTATCAAAATTCGGAAAAGAAAAGTGAAATTAATAAAATTACAATTGATTTTCCAGACATTAAGTTTCTCAATAGGGAAATTGCCGAATTACTGAAGATAACAGTTAAATCAAATGTGATTGAAAAATTGAAGAATAATCACACCTTAAATGATTGGGTAAGAACAGGGAAATCTATACATAAAAACAAAGATAATTGCGAGTTTTGTGGCAATGAGTTACCTGATGATTTAATTAAAAGGCTCAACGAACACTTTTCGACAGAATATGATGATTTGTTGCAAAAATTAGACACTGAAATTAGGAAAATGAACGAAAGAGAAATAAGTGTTTCCTTTCCTGATTCATCTCATCTTTATCAGCAATTACAGGGCAAATATTTGGAAAGCACAGAGGAAGCTAAAAGTAGAGCAGAAGAGTTAAATAACTATCTAAAAGGTCTTTCTAAACAACTCAGACAAAAAAAGCAGAAGCCATTTGAGAGAACTGAACTTGAAAATATTAATTCGGATTTTAAGGCTATAGACCAAGCAACTACGAAAGTTAATAGAATTATTAACGAGCATAATCAAAAAAATAAAGGATTTGAAAAAGAAAAACGAGATGCTCGTGAAGCCTTGATTGATTACTACACTCAAAGATTTGTTGAAGATAATAAATTTGTTGGATACCAAGAAGAGCTATTGAAAATTGATGAAAACATTTCAGATTTGAACAAAGAAGTCAAAAATATACAATCAAAAATCACAGGTTATGAAAAGAAACTTTCAGATACCGTAAAGGGAGCTGAAAAAATCAATGAGTATTTGTTTCAGTATTTTGGAAAAAAAGATATTAAAGTCATAGTCAATGATGATGAAAAATTTCAATTAACGAGAACCGAAGAAATTGCAAAAAATCTAAGCGAAGGAGAAAAAACTGCAATTGCCTTTGCTTATTTTATCGCAAGTCTTGAAAATAAAGACACTAGACTGTCTGAGACGATAGTCTTTATCGATGATCCCATATCAAGTCTTGACTCTAATCACTTGTTCAATACTTACTCATTTATAAAAAATGTTTTTCACGAAACAATTCCTAAAGCCGCTCGAACAAATAAAAAGCATATATATAAAGCAGCTCAACTTTTTATTTCAACTCACAACTTTGAGTTTTTCAATCTACTTAAAGATTGGATAGGTGAACTACCAAAAGCCGACAAGGAATTTTACTTGATTGAAAAAGTAAATACTACAGGTGAAAAAGAATCCATCATTAAATCTCTACCGGAAGAATTAATGAAATATAAATCAGAATATTTATATTTATTCTCTGTTATTTATGAATTTCATATTAATTTCACAACTGATTTCAAGCTTTTATATAGTCTTCCAAATTTCATTAGAAGATTTATTGAAACTTTTTGTGCATTTAAATATCTTGCTACGAAATTTGAAGAGAAACTTGGACTATTTATAAAAGACAAAGTTAAAAGAGAAAGAGTTCGCAAATTCGCCCATTATTACTCGCATAGTTTAGGCAAAGACAAATTCATGGAATTTTCCGATCCAACAGAAAGTCGGGAAATAGTAAATATTGTAATTGAGGCTTTGAATGAATCAGACCCAGAACATTGTGCTACATTGATAGCTCAAGTTATTCCTCGTTGATTATTATTTTCTGTAAATGGAGATGAAAGTCATCTCCATTTACAGAAAATAATATCTTCATCATAACTCGGTAAAAATTTCAGACATTCCCCTATCTCCTTGAGAATAACCGTCTCGCGGACTATCAAATGTCTGGTCTAATACATTTATTGACGAGGCTTTTGAAAGATCGTATAATTTCCACCCCATTTTTCCTGATGAAGAATAACCGTCAACTTGGTATGCTCTGATTGCTTCATTTCCTTTGGTTGTTAATCCATAACAATGCGGTTCAACAATTCTAGTTCCACCGTCGTAATCAAATTCGATCAACTGCATATTTTCAATTGCTTCTTTTATAGTTTCTCTCATATTTTAGTTCTCCTTAGTATTTAATGAACAGATTTTTTCCTCCAATATTGAAATATTGAAAGCCACTAGTTTAGAAAATTCTAAACAATCTTGTTGCTATCTCTATTATTCGCTAAATCCTCCGTTTTTCTCGCTCTCGTCGGCGGGTCAACGATGATTCGCGTCTCAAAATAGGTGTTGACGAAATCGGGGTGGTCGGCGCGGTAGAGTTCGATTAGTTTGTCCATTTGGTTTTTTAGGATGTCGTCGGTTTCTTTGAACAGCGCGGCGAGGTTGGCGGTGGCGGTTTTGCGGTTGCTGACGGCGGTGCGCGGTTTCTTGTTTCGGCGGAATAGTTGTCTATCGCGGTCTCTGAGTCGGCAAGCGCAGCTAAATTTGCGGCATCCGCGTCGTGAATATTTTGATTCTGAATGTTCAATGATTGAGTAAACATGTTCAATGATTAACTTAAAGTATTCATTTTACAGATTTCAAAGAATGTTGCCTTGATGCAGATAGTCAACATTAGTTAAAAATGAAAGATTTTTTGAGAACGATCATTGCTTTGATCGCTCATTAACGTCAGGTAAATGAAACGAGATTATCACTAAACAAAAATCCCTGTCAAGAACATTTTTTGCGCGAAGTTTGATAATTTGAAAAACGTAAATATCAGAAATTATTCAATTTTCGCCAAATTTCTCTGCCGCTCAAAATGATCAAAAACAAGTTTCGCCGTCTTTAAGCCGACGAAGGGCGAAAGTTCTTCGATTGAGGCTTTGGCGATGCGTTCGATTGAGCCGAAATTGCGGAGGAGTTTCATTTTGCGCTTATCGCCGACACCTTCGATTGCCGTTAATTCCGAGGTAAAGTCGCGGGTTTCGCGGCGTTTGCGGTGAAATTCGATGGCGGTTTTGTGGGTTTCGTCGCGGATTTGCTGGACTAAGCGGAAAACCGGCACACCCATTTCAAAATAGACGGGTTTTTCTTCGTGTCCGTAGCGCAGAAGATGGGAAATTTCGCTGTGTTTGCGCGGCGGTTTGACTAAGCCGACGATGGGAATCATCTCCAAATCGAGCATCTGCATCGCCGCCGCCGCCGCATTGATTTGACCTTTGCCGCCGTCGATAAAAATCAAATCGGGGAGCGGTTTTTCTTCGGCGAGAGAGCGTTTGTAGCGGCGGAAAACGGCTTCGTTCATCGAAGCGAAATCGTCCGCGCCTTCGACGGTTTTGATGATGAAGCGGCGATATTCGGCGCGATTCGGTTTGCCGTTCTCGAAAACGACGATGCCGGCGACGTTATCCGCGCCCGCGATGTTCGAGATGTCGAAACTTTCGATGCGGACGGGCAGATGCGGCAGTTCGAGGATTTCCTGCAAATCGCCGAGAACTTTTTCGGTGTCGGGTTTTAAGATGCGGAATCTTTGTTCAAAGGCGATTTTCGCGTTGTTTTCGACGAGTGAAATCATCTCGGCTTTTTGACCGCGTTTCGGGTCGAGAATCTTCACGCGCCGCCCGCGTCTTTCCGTGAGAACTTTTTCCAAAACTTCGCGGTCGGCGAAATCCGCCGGAACGTGAATTTCGAGCGGCACGTAATCGGTCGAATAATACTGCGCGAGAACTTCGCCGAGAAATTCGGAAACGTCGAAATTTTCCGCGTCCAAGTCTTCCCAAAAAAATTCGCGCCGCCCGACGATTCTGCCTTCGCGCATCGTAAAAAGCTGCAGCGCGAGCAGTTGTTTTTCGCGGTAAAAGCCGAAAATATCCACATCCAAATCGGCGGTCATCGCCATTTTTTGCTGTTCGCCGAGCGCGAGAACGGTTTTGTGCAAATCGCGGTATTTCGCCGCCAATTCGTAATTTTGATTTTCGGCAAACGTCCACATTCGCGCTTCCAATTGTCCGGCGAGTTCCTTGTTTTTGCCTTCGAGCAGCAGTTTTACGTCGCGCGCCGCTTCCTGATATTCTTCTTTTGTGCAGAGACCTTTGACACACGGCGCGAGACAGCGTTTCAAATGATATTCGAGACACGGACGCGGCAGTTTGCCGTCAATTTCGATGTCGCACGTCCGCATTTGAAAGGCGCGATTGATTAAATCCAAAGTTTTTCTGGCTAAACTGGCGGGCAGAAAAGGTCCGTAATAACTCGCGCCGTCGCGCAGAATTTTTCTGGTGATGACGACTTTCGGAAATTCTTCGCGCGTCATTTTCAGATGCGGATACTGTTTGTCGTCCTTCAACAAAACATTAAAGCGCGGCTTGTGCTTTTTGATGAGATTCGATTCCAAAACCAACGCCTCGACTTCATTGTCAACGACGATATATTCAAAATCGGTGATGCGCCGGACGAGTTCGCGCGTTTTGCGGTCGTGATTTTTCGAGTGTTGAAAATACGAACGCACGCGATTTTTGAGATTTTTCGCCTTGCCGATGTAAATAATTTTACCAGCGTCGTTTTTGTGAATGTAAACGCCGGGCGAATTTGGCAAAGTTTTCAGTTTTTCGTCTAAAGTCATAGCGATAATTGATAACTGATAATTGATAATTGATAATGTTGATTGTTTCAATTTTAATTATCAGTTATCAATTATCAATTATCAATTGCTAAGATGAAAACCGTTTTGACAAAATCAGCGAAAGAAGCCGCCGAATATATCAAGCGCGGCGGAATTGTCGCGTTTCCGACTGAAACGGTTTACGGTTTGGGCGCGAATGTTTTCGACGCGGCGGCGATTGCGAAAATCTTCGCGGCGAAACAGCGTCCGAACGATAATCCGCTGATCGCGCACGTTGGCAATCTCGCACAAATTAAATTATTAGTTAAAGAAATCACGCCGTACGCGCGAAAATTTATTGATGCTTTTTTTCCCGCGCCGCTGACTTTGGTGTTGCCGAAAGGTGAAAAAGTTCCGCTGACGGCGACGGCAAATCTCGAAACAATCGGCGTGCGAATGCCGAGAAATTCGTTGGCGTTGGAATTTTTGCGAAACTGCGAAACTCCGGTCGTCGCGCCGTCGGCGAATCTTTCGGGCAAACCTTCGCCGACCGATTGGCGAGCCGTGTTTGAAGATTTGGACGGCAGAATTGACTGTATTCTGCAAGGTGAAGCGACTGAAATCGGTTTGGAATCAACCGTCGTTGACTGCACTTCAAATGTTCCGCTAATTTTGCGAACGGGCGCGATTACGCCGGAAGAGTTGCGCGAAATTGTGCCGGAAACGCGGCTTTATAAATTGCAAAAAGACGAACCGCCGAAAAGTCCGGGGTTGAAACACCGGCATTATTCGCCAAACGCCCGCGTGATTTTAATTCCAGATTCCAGATTCCAGATTCCAGATTCGGGCGCGTTTATTGGATTGAACAGACCCGACGAAAAATTTGATTTGGTGAAAATTTGTTCGTCAATCGAAGAATACGCGCATTCGGTTTTCGCGTTTTTTCGGGAATGCGACGCGCGGAAAATTGAAACGATTTATTGTGAATCGGTGACGGAAAACGGTATCGGTTTGGCACTAATGGATAGGCTGAAACGCGCTGCCGAATAACCGGGAGCGCAAGCGGCTCGCCTGCCGTCCGTTCGAGCGAAGCAAAGAACGGACGTGCGCCGGACACACATAAAAGTTACATTTACGGTTGAGCGGCGTTACCCGTTCTTTACTTCGCTTGAACGGGGCAAGCGAGCCGCTTGCGCTCCCGGTCAAAACGGTTTTTATTTATTGATTATGACGGAAAATATCGAAAAATTTATATCGGAATTTGTTAAAAGTCTGCACGAAGAAAATTTTGTCAAAATGACTTTGGGGAATTATCGCGGCGGCGACGCGCATTTGCAGAAACTGTTGATTCGATTGGTTGAAACCAAGCGCGGCAGGCGGCTTTTTTTTCTTTATCGCTACGACACGCGCGACACGGCGAAGAATTACGATTTTACGGAAGGCGTGAAAATTATCCGCGAAGTTTTGGGCGCGGATTTTTTCAGCGGACATCTTTTTACGACGGAAAATGATTTTCAACTCGACATCGGCAAAAAAGGAAAATCGCGTCTGAACGCCGGAAAACCGACTTTCAAAGCCGTTCCCGCGCTCGAACACGACCGCGAAAAGCAGATTCAGGTTGACCCGAACAGTTTTTATTTGAAGGCGTTGGGCATTACGACCGACGGCGGCGAAATCCGCGCCAAGCAGCAGGATAAATGGAAACAAATTAATAAATTCGTCGAAATATTGGGAAGTTTATTTGATAAATCGGAACTTGCGGATAAAAAGAAATTAAAAATTGTTGATATGGGTTCGGGCAAAGGTTATCTGACGTTTGCGGCTTACGATTATTTCAAAAACACGCGCGAAATTGATGTCGAAGTCGTCGGCGTTGATACGAAAGAACAGCTCGTTCAGATTGATAACGACATCGCTAAAGCCAGCGAATTCAGCGGTTTGAAGTTCGTTCACGGTTACATCGGCGATTATAATTTGGAAAATGTTGACGTTCTGATCGCGCTTCACGCCTGCAACACGGCGACCGACGACGCGATTTTTGCCGGCATCAAAGCAGATGCCGCTTTGATCGTCGCCGCGCCGTGCTGTCATCAGGAAATTCGCCCGCAAATTAAATCGCCGGAAATGTTCAAAAATGTTCTCAAACACGGAGTAATGCTCGAACGCGAAGCCGAGACTTTGACCGACGGACTGCGCGCTTTATTGCTGGAAAAAAGCGGTTACGCGACCAAACTTTTCGAGTTTATTGCGACCGAACACACGCCGAAAAATAATATGATCGTCGGCACGAAACACGAAAAAAATGTTGACTCGGAGAAATTAAACGAGCAAATAAATTCGATCAAAGAATTTTACGGAATTAGAGAACAAAGGTTAGAAAATCTGCTCAAAAAATAAAGGAATGAAAAGAATTTCAGCATCAATCATCAGCGGAATTATACTTCCGATTCTTTTAACTTTTTTAGCAGGATTTGCAGCCGCTTTTGTGAATTATTTTTATCCTCAATACAACTTAATGGATATGCAGGTAAAAGGTCAGGCTTCGCCCGGTTTGATTTTTGCTCCGATAGCAATTCCATTTTGGATTTACGACTGTATTCGTTTTTGCAATTATTTTGGTTTGAGATATGTATTTGATACAGTTTGGTTCAGAATAATCTGGACGGTCGGCTTTAACTTCCTGCTTTATACCGGAATAATATATTTACTTCTTTGGCACTTTAATCTATTAGATCAATCAAAAACAATAGCTTATTCAGACCCACCGAAACCACCGCAATTCTGAGTCAATATTTACGACAAATAGAACAATTAGGCTTTTAATTCATTTGGCAAACCTTTCAGCTTGACCTTTCATCTGACAAACGCATATTATTACAGTTTGCGCTTGAGGAAGCGCATTTACAAATAAAAGGAGACCATTAGAACAATGAAACCTGAAATACATCCAGAATATAACGACATCAATGTAACGTGCGCCTGCGGCAATACTTTTCAAACACGCTCGACGGGCGACGATTTAAATATCGAAATCTGTTCGGAATGCCATCCGTTTTTTACCGGCAAACAGAAACTCGTTGACACCGCCGGACGCGTTGACCGCTTTAATAAACGATATGCGCGCAGCAGCGCGGCGGCGACTGCCGAAACGAAATAATAAATTATTTGTGAACTCGTTTTCAGATAAATATTAGCAGATCAAAAATAACGCCGATGCTTTTCCAGCGCGGTTCGCTCCCGGTGTAAAATAAAACCGGAACGAATTTTTTAAGGAAAAACTCGGCGTTATTTTTATTTTCGATTTTCTACACATTAGGCATCTTTTATAATAGAGGTTCTATCAAAAAAACTATGAAAAAGAAAAACAGTCATCGAAAAATTACATTTTTGAATCTGGTGATGAGTCTTCAAAAAGACTTGATTGTCGGCGGTCAAGCCGTGATGGAAGGCGTGATGATGCGAACGCCGAGCGCGTATGCGATTGCGGTTCGCAAAAAAGACGGGTCAATCGTCCACACGGCGGAAAGTCTGCCGAAGTGGAGCGAAAAGCACAAATGGCTCGATATTCCGGTTCTGCGCGGCGGCGCGACTTTGATTCAGTCAATGGCTTTGGGAATCAAAGCGTTGAATTTTTCGGCGAGCGTCGCGCACGAAGATATGGAAGCCGAAGAAGCGAAGGAAAAAGCGTTCGGTCTCGAAACCGAAGCGGTTTTAGCCGACGGCACGACCGATCAAAATTTCACCAAAGCTCCGGTCAAAGTGATAATGCCCGAAACGCCGAAAGCGAAAAATCCGACACAGGCGGCGGGCGCGGTCGGTTCGATTGTCTTCGCGCTGTTTTTTAATGTTCTTTTATTCGTCGTCGCGCCGCTCGTTTTGACCAATGTTTTGTTCATCGCGCTCGGTTGGGCGACCGCGCCGGAAGTCGTGGCGAATCTGACGATGTGGCAAACATTTAAAGCGTATATCTGGGAAATTAAACCCGATTCGTGGATCGCTTTTAACTTGATTGACGGTTTAATCAGAATGGCGTTTTTCGTCGTGATGATTTTTACGATGTCGTATCTGCGCGACATTCGCCGCGTTTTTGAATTTCACGGCGCGGAACATAAAACGGTTTTCGCGTGGGAAAAAGGACTCGATTTAACGCCGTCAAACGCCGCGCTGCAAAAACGTCAGCATCCGCGCTGCGGCACATCGTTTTTGATGGTCGTGATGCTCGTGGCGATTGTTTTGTTCTCCGTCGTTAAATTTGACGCGATGTGGCTCAATTTATTGGTGCGAATCATTTTAATGCCGCTCGTCGCCGGACTTTCCTATGAAATTATCCGTTACGCCGCGAAAAAAGAATCGAGCGCGGTTTTCAAATTTATGACGATGCCGGGAATTTGGCTGCAAAATATCACGACGCAGGAACCGGACGATTCGCAGTTGGAAGTCGCCATTCGCGCGCTGAAAGAATCGTTAAAATTTGAACCGATGGACACGGAAGAAGTTCCCGCGATTGATCGAGAATTGGAAGTGGTTGTTTAAATTTGTTGGAGAAAGTTATGAGTGCGGTTTTGGAAAGAACAATCGTAAAAAAAATGACGGCTGAGGAATTTGATTCGTCGCCGTTCGCTGAAACTCACGAACTTATTCGAGGAGAACTGTATCCGATTATGCCCGCCGGAACTTTGCACGGAATTGTTACAAATCGCTTGTCTGCTTATTTGACGATGTTTGTCATCGAAAATAATTTGGGTGAAGTTACAGCCGCCGAAACCGGTTTCAAATTGGTAAATCAATCAACCGTTGGTGCTGATGTCGGTTTTATCAATCGGGAAAACCTGGCAAGATACGGTGTTCCTAATTCTTTCTTTCCGGTTGCGCCGGATTTAGCCGTCGAAGTAATTTCGCCAAGTAATACAAGTGAAGAAATTTCGACAAAAACGGCAGATTATTTAAGTTCCGGCAGCAAATTGGTGTGGATCGTTTATCCGAAACGAAAAATGGTGGTCATCTATCGCTCAAATAATACGGTCGGTTTTCTTTACGAAAATGACGTGCTTGATGGCGAAGATGTGATACCGGATTTTCGTCTTCCGCTTGAAAAAGTTTTTGGCAAATTGTCGCAAATAGAAGAATAATTTTTATGTTAGAAAAACTTGCCCAAATCGAACAAAATTACGAAGAGATCACCGAGCAGATTTCGCAGCCGGATGTAACTTCGGACATTTCTGCTTACACGAAGCTGATGAAACAGCACAGCGCGTTGGGCGAAATTGTCGCTGAATATCGTGAAGCAAAAAGAATGACGGAAGAACTCGAAGGCGCGAAAGAGATTTTAGACAATTCGAGCGACGAGGAAATGCGTGAACTCGCCGAACTCGAAGTCGCCGAACTGGAAGAAAATCTCGAAAAAGCTAACGACAAATTAAAATTCTTGCTGATTCCTAAAGACCCGAATGACGAAAAGAACGTCATTCTCGAAATCCGCGCGGGAACCGGCGGCGACGAAGCGACGCTTTTCGCGGCGGAAGTTCTGCGAATGTATGCGCGTTACGCCGAACGGCAGGGCTGGAAAATGGAAATTCTTGACGCGGCTGATACCGGAGTCGGCGGTTTGAAAGAAGCGTTTGCGATGATCGAAGGCGATAACGTCTATTCAAAAATGCGTTACGAATCCGGCGTTCACCGCGTTCAGCGCGTTCCGGCGACTGAAACATCGGGGCGGATTCATACTTCCGCCGTCACCGTCGCCGTTTTGCCCGAAGCGGAAGAAGTTGACGTGCAGATTGACCAGAACGATTTGAGAATTGACACGTTTTGTTCGAGCGGTCCGGGCGGTCAGTCGGTTAATACGACGTATTCCGCCGTTCGTCTGACGCATTTGCCGACCGGCGTGGTGGTTTCGATGCAGGACGAAAAATCGCAGATCAAAAACCGCGAAAAAGCGATGCGCGTTCTGCGCGCCAGATTGCAGGAAATCGAAGAACAAAAAGTTCACGACGCGCAGGCGAGTGAACGCAAATCACAAGTCGGCAGCGGCGACCGTTCGGAAAAAATTCGCACATATAATTTTAAGGAAAATCGCGTTTCCGATCATCGCATCGGTTTAACGAGTTATCAACTGGAACTCGTTATGGAAGGCGCATTGGATGAATTTATTGACGCGCTGACGACTCATTATCAAACCGAAAAACTAAAAGCCGAAATGGTTGCGGCTTGAAATTCCAAATTTCAGATTCCAAATTCCAGATTAATTAAGTTTCGAGACGCGCGACTGATTGGAATTTAATTCTGAAATTTGGAATCTGAAATTTTAGGATGCCTGTTACCCGACTTTATCTCGTCAGACACGGACAATCCGCCGGAAATGCCGAAGGGCGTTTTGGCGGACATTCGCCCACGCCGCTGTCTGAATTGGGAATTGAACAGGCGAAAGTTACCGCCGAAAGACTTGCCAAAGAAAAAATAAACGTCATTTATTCAAGTGATCTGCATCGCGCCGTGCAAACCGCCGCGCCGCTCGCGGAACTTTTAGATTTGCCGATCAACACAAATCCGGCGTTTCGTGAGAGAAAAGTCGGTGTTTTGGAAGGAAAAACCTTTGACGAATCGAAGCTGGAATTTCCGAAAGATTATTACGCGCTGATCAACCGCAATATTCATCACGTCATCACCGAAGGCGAAAGCTATCGTCAACTGCTCAAACGCGCGACCAAAGCTCTGCACGAAGTCATTCGCCGACATCAGGGCGAAAAAATCGTCATTTTTTCGCACACCGGCGCGATTTGTTATCTAACTTTATATCTGCTCGGCGCGATCAACCGCAAAACGAAAACAACGCCGTGGCTGATCACATCGAACTGCGGCATCAATCGTTTTGAAATCCGCAGCCGCAGCAATATTCGCGTTATGGCTCTTAATGACACGCGCCATTTGCTTAATATTACCGGCAACGATTCTTTCGGCGCGCGGTAAATAAAGGGAAAAGGGAAAAGGCGAAAGGGAAAAGGTAAGAGCCAAGAAGTCGCTTTTATCTTTCGCCTTTCGCCTTTTATCCTTTCGCCTTTTCCCTTTTATTTAGAATGAATATCGCAATCCGAACTGCATCGAACGCGGTGAACCTTGAATACGATCAAAGATTTTACCAAATGTTGCCGGCGCGGTTCTTAGATCCGGGTCAATCGGTAAACCGTAAGTTGTGGTTGTTTCGCCTCCGTTCGTAAAATACTGAAAATTCATTACGTTGAATACTTCCCAGCGAAACTGCAACTTGTGATTTTCACCGTACGGCATTTTGAACGACTTAGAAAGACCTAAATCCAGAGTCGAATATCCGGGCAGACGGAAATTGTTGCGTTGTCCGGTTTCGCCCGGACGCGCGTTGCGGAAAGCGTTGAACGCCGCCGCCGGGTCTGCGAATAAGTTTTGCGTCGAACGCACCAAGCCCGTCGCAATCGGCGCGGTCAGTGTTCCGTTTGACTGCACATTCCAGTTGGTCGCCCACTGCTGCTGATCGAACGGCGATGAAAGCGGCTGACCGCTGTTGTAGCGGTAAACGCCCGACAATTGCCAGCCGCCTAAAAACACATCGGCGACTTTGTTCAAATCGCTGAAATAAGTGCGTCCTCTGCCGAACGGAGCTTGAATAATAAAATTCGCATTCAGGATGTGCCGCGAGTCGAAATCCGAATATGAATAATTATCATTCGGGCGCAATGCGTTCAAGATAAACTGCGAACCGTAAGAACCGCCGGTCTGTAAACCGGAAGCGTTATCTTTAGACACTGAAAATGTGTAATTAACGTCGTAAGATAATGTTTGTCCGAGCCGCTGCCGGAATGAGATGACTGCGCCGTGATAATTTGATTTTGCCACCGAACTGAATGCCGAAAAAGCGGCGTATTGCGGATGGAAGAACAAATTGCTCCAGGCTCCGGCTCCGCTGTAATCGTCGTCGAGTGCCGTCTGCACATAAGTCCAATCGAGAACATTATATCCGGCTCTCGAAACCATATAATAAACCGCCTGGGTCGGATTCAGAGAAGCATAGTCGGGATCGCCCCAAAAAGCGGCTAAACTGGCTCCCGCGTTTGGAAACAGATTTGTAAAATATGGAATTTGCGGAAGTTGACCGATGGGCGTATTTGCCGAACGTAAATCGTTCAGTTGTCCCGCTGCCGTGTACCAATCGGTATTAGATCGCGGATCAACCAAATTGTTGAGTGCCAATACGTCGCGCGTCGCCAAAAGATTGCGGGCGGCGCGACCGATATAAGACGCTTCGATATATATTCCTTTCGGAAGTTCACGCCCGTAAGAGACATTCCAGGTGTAATGAGTCGGCGTGGTAATCGTCGAATCGAGTGAACTTTCAATGCGCTGACTTTCATCCGCCGGTGTCGTAAAACGCTGCGTCGGAGCCGGAACTCCCGGCAAAGCGCGAATATCTTGACCGAAACCCGTGAAACGAGGTGCCGGATTACTCGTGACGTTATAGGTGTTTGCCGAAATGGTTGAAGCGGACGTAAAACCGATGGATGATAAGCCGTCAAAAGAAACGGCTAACTGTTCGCCGAAATGGTCGTTGACTATTCTAAAACCGCCGCGAATGGTTGATTGTCCTTCGCCGCCGAACAAAGTTTTCAAAAAACCTTTCTTGAAACTCGGCGACCACGCCGCCGCGACGCTCGGCTATAAATTATTCCAGTCCGTTTTGTAAAAACCCGGCGCGTTATTTGCCGGTCCGCCCAATTTGAAATTGATAATTTCATTGTCCGGGATGCCCGCCGCGGCACTTGCGACCCGGCGATCAAAAACGTCGCCAAGCGGCGTGTCGGGAACTACCTCAAAACCGTTTTTTTCGTAAACCGGACGGCTGACACCATAACGCAGACCCAAAGTTAAAGTCAGATTACGATACGGTTTCCAAACGTCCTGCCCGTAAAAATCATACTCTTCAGTCGCAAAGTTGCGAATGGTCGGAGTCCCGGTCGGCAAAACGCTGCCGTCGAGATCGAATGTAAAGTTTCCGCTATACTGCGAAAAACGTCCGATCAGAGCCGTTGCCGCATTTCTGACAATCGCACTTTGTCCGCCGGCGAGCGTGTATCCGGCAGCAGAAAACGCATCGGTTACAACCGCCCCGGACGAATTGTAAAACGACGGATTGGTGATTGCCGAATCATACGCACTGCCCAAATCCTGACGTTTGTTGCGAATGATTCGCACGTTGCCGCCAAATTGAATTGTGTGATTTCCTTTGATTACGGTGAAATCGTCCGTAAAATTCTGAACCGGCGTAACGCGGCTCAGAGTTCTGGCGAAAAATGACGGCTGAAAAACATTGCGAAAACTGATGCTATTAGCCGACGAATCGCCCTGTTGACTGAACGCCTGTCGGGTCAGCCCGTAACGAAAATTGTTGACCTTGTTGTTGCTGATCGTCCAGTTGTGACCGACGACGAATCCGTAGGGATGTTCCCACAACGCTCTTGACGGCGTGTCGGGAAGATAAGAGGTCAAATTGCTCAAGTCGGTCTGGTAATTGCCGCGTAAAAAAAGCGACTGACTGCCGTTGATATTGTAATCAAAGCGAACGATGTGCGTATTCTGAGCGACCGTGGTGGGCGCGTTAAAACGAAAACCGCCGGTGTTCACTCCGTCGCCGATACTCGTGTCATTCGCCGGATAACGCCGTGCGGCATCGGCAAAGACGGCAACCGCCGCCGGATTTATTCCGACGCTAGGAAAGATTGTGTTTAACTGAGCAGTCGAAAGCGTAATTGCGTGCGCTGGAATACATCCGGCGGGAACTCCCGGCGACGTGCATATTATCTCTCCCGGCAAACCTCCGACAAAATTTAATTGTCCTTGCCCCAAATTCGCCAACGGCACGAGGCGAACAACCACTTCGTCTTTGGTTTCGCGCTGTCCTTCATACGAATAAAAGAAAAACAATTTATCTTTCTTGATCGGACCGCCGACTGCGCCGCCAAACACATCGCGGGCTAAACTCGGACGTTCGACACCGGCTAAGTTATTAAAGAAATCGTTGGCGGAAAAAGCCGTCGGGCGATAGAAATAAAATCCCGCGCCGTGAAAACTGTTCGTTCCGCTTTTGGAAACGAGCGAAATCTGCGCTCCCGACGAACGTCCCTGATTGGCGTTGGCGTTCGTCGTCGTGATGCGAAATTCTTCAACCGCTTCGGTCGTCAATCTCAAAACCGTACCTTGACTTGGGTTTGGGTCGAATACACTGCTTCGTCCGCCCGTCTGCTGGTCGTTAATGTCAACCCCGTCGAGCGTGATGTTCGATTGGTCGCTTCTCGAACCGGCGACGTAGCCTTCGCGGGTGACTCCGGGCTGCAAAGTCAGCAGATCGGCGACATTTCTCAAATTCGTCGGAAGCTGCGTGATTTGCTGCGGCACAAAATTATTTCCGAGACTCGCGTCCTGCGTGTTGACGATTGATTCGATGTCGCCGGAAGATACGTCAACCGTTGCCGAAACATCGCCGAGTTGAAGCGGGACATTTACCTCAATCGGATTGTCAACCAACGCCTGAATATCTCTGACGACGGTTTTCTTAAAACCACCTGCCGTAACTTCAACTTGATAAGTTCCCGGTGCAATTCCCGGAAAAGTATAAATTCCATCGTCGGTTGTGGTTACGGTGCGGCTAAAACCTTTATTCGGATTAGTCAGTTTGACGGTCGCGCCCGGAATCGCCGCTCCCTGCTGATCTTTAACCGCGCCTTTAATTCCGGTTGTGCCTGATTGCGCGCGGCTGCTTCCGACGAAAAAAACGGCAATCAATGCGGCAAACAAAGTTACATAAAGTTTCAGCTTTAAATTATAAAAATTCATAGTTCCTCCTTTTATCTTTGCAGTTAAAAGAATTACTCAACATTTGAATCGGGATTTGATGATTCAAATTATTGGAAATTCACGCCGGGTTTTAGTCCGATTTTTTGACGTAATATCTTGACAATTACTATCGAGAAAAATCGAAAAAACCGATAAACCTTTGATTTGAAAAAAATTGCGGTTAAAGAATGATAAAATTTTACACGCATTTTTCGCTCCAATTACAAAAAACCACTTAAATACAGAAAAATAAAGGAGATTTACAAAATAGATTTTGGGGTTGAATTTGAAAATCTGAAAAATTTTTGTGAAAAATCCAAATTTTCGGAAAAATTACAGATGAACTTGGCTCAAATCAAATACTTAACAAAGCGGCGGCGACTTTTGCGGCGGTCGCGCCCATTCCGACCGCGCTGCTGACGGTCGGCGAAAGCGGATTGGCGACATCGCCGACGGCGAAAATATTTTGTAAGTTCGTTTCGCAGTTTTGATTAATTTCGATATAACCATTTTCGTCCAACTCAATTTGTCCGCGAAAAATCTTCGTGTTCGGTTCAACTCCGATGCGGATTAAAACCGTTTCGACGGACAAAACGCGCGTTCTATTCGTGCGGGAATTTTGGATTTCCATCGCTTCGATTTGTTCATTGCCGGTAAATCTTTTGACAATTGAATTCGTCAGAATTTCGATTTTTGGATTATTTTCCGCTCGTTCAACAAACTCGGAACGGGCGCGAAAATCCGCGCCGCGATGAACGAGCGCAACTTTTGCCGCCGTTTCCGCCAAAATCAAAGCGTTTTCAAAAGCCGCGTCGCCGCCGCCGATGATCGCCGCGTTTTTGCCTTTAACTAAATTTTGATCGCGCTTGCCGGATTCGATAATTCCTTTATTTTGAAACTCTTTCTCGCCTTCGACATCTAATTTTCTGCGACTGACACCTGTGGCGATTATCAGAGCTTTGGCTGAAAATTTTTCGCCGCCGTTGAGCGAAATTGTCTTGTTTTCCAAATCAATTTCCGCGACTGAACTCGATAATTTTATTTCAAAGTTGAAATTTTCGATTTGTTTGATAAAATCATCACGCATTTCGCGCCCGTTTTTCGCCTGCGCGCCGAGATGATTTTTAATCGGATTAAAGGTGCGTAAAAGCTGTCCGCCGAGTTCTTCGTTTTCTTCGAGCAGCAGAGTTTTAAAACCCAATTCGTCACACCACAGCGCGGACGAAATGCCCGCCGCGCCGCCGCCGACGACGATTATGTCAAAATCACCGGTTGAATTTGAAAATGTCATAAAAATCAGCTGGAGCGCAGGCGAAAAACGGGCGCGACTTTCTGCCAAATTTCACTTTCAAGAATACGAAACTTTTCGGACGATTTACGCCAATATGTCGAGCAGAATGTCCGCGTCTCGACTTTTTACGTTCTTAAAAAATACCATTTTTTGTCAATAAAATCTTCCGTTTTTTGTCACTTTTTGCTTTTTTCAACTACACAAAATGTTTCGCCGCCGAAGAATTTTTATCAAATGTCATTCTAAAATAAGACTTTGCAAGAGTGTAGGATATTTTGAAAACCTGGCATTTAGCTTGCTTTAGCAGTCGTTTTAGCTTGGGCGTTTTACGTCCGCGCCTCCCTTTCTCGAAATTCTTTATAAATTCAAAACTTTTTATAAATTTGCAAACTTATGAAATTAGAACTTGAAACAAATCCATCCGATTTTCCTTTTATTGACAATGAATTTGTCGGCAGTGAAACTTCTGACAATGATTCTTCCGAATCAAAATCGCTGCTTGAACAGGGTATCAAAGCCGCCAAAGACGGAGATCGGGCGAAAGCGAAACAATTGCTTTTGAGCGTTACCAAAACCGAACCAGCCAACGAAGACGCTTTGATGTGGCTCGCTTCGATCAGCGAATATCCTGAAGAACTGCTCGGACATTTGAACAGCGTGCTGAGTTGTAATCCGCGCCACGAACGCGCTTCCGATTGGGCAAAGTCCACACATCTGCTGCTTGCCAACAACTTTTTGCAGCGCGGAATCGAGGCTTCCAAAAAAAGTCAAAAAGAATTCGCCCGCCAAAACTTTCTGCAAGCCGTCGCTCACGACGAAGAAAACGAAACGGCGTGGTTGTGGCTGGCTTCGGTTTCCGATTCGGTTGACGAGAAAAATGTCTATTTGCGGAAAGTTTTAAATCTCAATCCTGAAAATGAAAACGCGCTTTTGATGCTCAAATCCGTCAAAAATCAAAACGTCGAATCGCTGTTCGTCAAAGCCGTCACGCAAGCCGCGTCAAACAACCGCGGCGCGGCGAAAGAAACGCTTAAAATGGTTTTGGAAGACGCGCCCGGACTCGAAGACGCTTGGGTTTTAAAGTCCTTTCTGGCAGAATCTTTCGACGAAAAAATTGCCTGTTACGAGCAGATTTTGGAATTAAATTCAGAAAGCCCGATGGCAAATGTCAATTGGACGACTTTGCTGGAATTGATGGCGAGAGCCGAAACGGTCGAGACGACGAACGAACAATCTGCCGCCGATGAAAATAAAAATGAAGAAGTTTATGATTTGAGTTTTTCGGAAGAAATGCCGGAAAGCGAACAAAACATAGAAGATAATTGCGTCGCGGAAGAAATTGCTCCATCTGAACTTCCGACGCAGAAGCTGCATTTCCCGACGGAATTACCCGACGAAGAAAATTTTCTTGAAGATAAAGAATTCGGACTTGAAGAAGTTAAATTTGAAGAAAATTCCGGCGCAGATTATTTTGTAAATCAAAGTGAATCAAACGACGAACCGCAAATTCAAATGTATTGCAATCCGGCGGAAGACGACGGCGATATGGATTTGCTCGAATATCAAACTGAAGAAACTCCGGCGGAATTAGAATCGGAAGCTGACGAATTTGAAAACCAAGAAATATTTGAAGTTTCCAACGAACTTCCAAACTATTCTTTCAATTCAAGTTATGAGAAAACGAGCGTTTCGGAGCCGGAAAACGATTCGGTTTCACATTTTGAAGCCGACGAAGACGTTTTTGCACGTAACGCAGTCGTCCCGACTGCCGTATCGGATGCGTCCCGCTTCCGAGTAGAAAATGCAAACACGACGGAAGACCTGAGCGCGGGACGCACTCACGACGGCGGGCAAGATGTCTGCGGTACGGAAGATTTTGCGCCGATTGAAAAACCGCAGGAAGAATTTGTTCGGGAAACGCGACAAAATGAACAGGAAAATGATTTGGAATCTTCCGCCGAATTGGTTACCTGTCCGTATTGCAAAACAAAAAACGAAGCGCAGGAATTTGTCTGTAATGAATGTCATACGATGTTGACGCTTTCCGATTTGGAAATGCTTCTGGCGCATCAGGGCGCGGACAAACACACGCTGCAATACGCGCTCGAAGAAATGGAAGCGGCGGGCGAACAATACGAACTCGACGCGGAAGAACTCAAAATGCTCGCCGTCGGACACATCAATCTCAAACATCTGCGGCTCGGTCTGGCTTATTTGCAGGACGCTCTGAAACTCAATCCGAATGATGTCGTGTTAAGTTCGCAGGTCAACGCGCTGGCGATTCGGCTGGCGGAAATCGAAGAACAGGAAAATATTCACAGTTCGATGCCGAAAAACAGAAAAATTTTGGTCGTTGACGACAGCGCGACGGTTCGCAAACTAATTTCCGCCAAATTGTCAAAAAGCGGACACGAAGTTTTGTGCGCGACGGACGGCATCGAAGCGTTGGAAAAAATCAACGAAATTATGCCGGATTTGATTCTGCTCGATATAAATATGCCGCGAATGGACGGTTATCAAGTCTGCAAACTGATCCGCAACAACGAAGCGACAAAGGACGTTCCGGTCGTCATGATCTCCGGCAAAGACGGCTTTTTCGACAAAGTGCGCGGACGAATGGCGGGAACAACCGGCTACATCACCAAACCTTTCGGACCGGAAACGCTGATGAAAACCGTCGAAACTTACATAGTCTAACGCCGGAGCGCGGACGGCTCGTCCGCCAACAAGCGAAGCGCGTGTTGTAAGCCTTCGCATTGAAGTATCGTTTTAGTAATGTGAGGTGTGCAACGCTCGCTTCGCTGGCGTTGGCGGACGAGCCGTCCGCGCTCCGACTCTGACTGAAACGATAATGAGAACTATTGAAATTTACAACTTATAAAATTGATAAGTAATCATCAGTTACAAAATAGGTCAAAAATCATTAAATCAAACCGTTTCTTGACAAAAACGGGTCAAAAAATACAGGAGAAATTTAAAATTATGGCAAAGAATACTGGAGACAATTATCGTCAAGGCGCAGTTAAAGACAAAAGCCAATCATATAATTCAAAAACCGAAACTTGGATGAAGCGCGGAGATGGCGGCAAATTTGAGTCTGGTAAAAAAGACGGTACACCGTATAAAGGTGTAAGAAAAGAAAGATAAAGGTGTAATTGAAAAAATCAATTTAAGGCGAGAACACCAACGCTTTAGATTTTAAATTTGAAATTAGGAGATGTTTATGTATACCAATAAATTTTACAAAACTTTACCGTTTGGAGTTGTTTTAATTTTGCTTCTGGCTTTTTCAAACATTGTGATTGCTCAGAGAGTGTTTCAATCTTCAACATCAAGAATAATACCCGTTCAAAAGATTTACGAAGATATTGTTGGCAAAGGTGTTGATGATATTCCATCAGAAATAACTGGAAGCAACACGATTGGATGGATATTTGAAGAAAACGAACCAAGAGAAGTAGAAATTTTAGATAATCAATTTGTAGATGACGCTGCTTACATTACCATAAAAATGTTTACACAAGGTTATATTTCTAGGGACGGAGTAATGGGAAGGTTACGAGGAAATCTTCGCTTGCATTATGAACGTATAGCTGGTGGTTGGCTTTTGAATTACGTTGAAAATTTATCATTCAAGTATGCTCCTTACAATCCTAGCAACAGGACAACTATCCGAAGTGAAAATCCTGCACCTCTTCCTTCAGTTCAATCTCTTGTTTCAGGAGCATTTACAATAAGTGCAGGATATAGTAAGTCTTTTCGTTTCGTAGTTCCTAACAGAGCAAATGTTTCAAGGCGATTTCGTGTTTCAGAAGCGCGTTATGATATTGAAGTTCTAATACTTGACCAAGATGGCTATGATAATTTTACGAGTGGTCATTCTACATCTACTTTTTTCAATTCTGGAAGAAGAACTGTTGGCACTATAAATACTAATTTAGGTGCAGGCGTTTATTATGTAGTTTTTAATAATGGTTATTCGTTTCTTACCCCAAAAGCCGTCGAAGCTACTGTTACTATTCAATATCAGTGATAATTTTTCATAAAAAAGGTTGGTAATTTACATTTGTAATTTGCAGAACAAGATAAAATGAATGATGCAAACCTAAAAAAAAAGCCGATTTTCGATTTAGCGGCGTTAAATTTACCTTCTCTCCCCGATGCTTTGGCGGATGATAAACAATCCGCTCGGCAGACAGGCGAAAAGTTCATCGTCTTTGTTTTGGACAATGAACTTTTCGCAATTTCTTCAAGTCGAGTGGCGGAAGTTACTCAGCCGCTTGCAGTTACGCAACTTCCCAATGCTCCTGAATGGCTGCTCGGCATCGCCAATCTGCGCGGTGAAATTATTTCCGTGGCGGATTTGCGGAAGATTTTAGGCAAAAATTCAAATCTCTCGCCGAAAGCAAAATTCGTCATTGTGCGCTCGCCGAATTCCGACGCTATGACGGCTTTTTCGGTTGATAAATTGAGCGAATTCGTTACTTTGACGAGTGATGAAATTCAAGTTGTTAAAGATGAAAAATCGCCGCATATTTTTGGCAAAGCGGCTTACCAATCAAAGACTTTGCAAATTATAGATTTGGAAAAACTGTTTTCTGCTTTGAATGGAATTCCGTCCTCAAAAACGCGGAGCGGACTGGAGCGCAATCCGTCCCGGTTGCAATGAGCGCGAAAGCGCGAAAAAATGTTAGTTACGTTCAATTAACCGGCGACTTTTTCGCGTCGAAGCGACGCTCAATGGCAACCGGGACGGCTTGCGCTCCAGTCTGCTCCGCGCCTTAATCAAATTTACTTTTTAGTGCGATATTTATTTTTCATACAACATAAGCTGATAGCAATTCATTAAAAACCAAAATTCCTCCCGAAAAAATTATGGCTCGACAATCCGCAAATTCACTGCTCAATTCGCTGAAAGGCAAAATCTGGCTGGCAACCAGCGGTTTGGCTTTTTTTGTCTGCACTTTCGGGCTGGTTTCTTATCTGCTCGTGTCGTTTTTGACGAGCGAGGTTTTTTACGCGGTGTTTATTCCGTTTTTATTTCTGGGTTTTTGCGTGATGGTTTTCGGCTGGTGGCTGTCGAACGAAGTTGTTTCGCCGATTGAAAAAGTTTCGCTGCTGGCGAAGAGTTTGGAGCGCGGTTCGGTCGCTTCCCTGCCGCGCAATTCCGGTTCGACCGAAACCGACGAGCTTTTGAAATCTCTGCACCGCAATAATCAGCAAGTGCAAAATCTCGTCGGATTGATGGACAAAGTGGCGAGCGGAAATTTGGATGTCGCGCTGACTCCGCTTGAAAATTCGGATCGGTTGAGCAATTCTTTTCAAAAATTGCTCGCCAAAGTTTCCGATTCGATTCAGGCGAAACAGGATTTAGAGAAATTACAGGCGCAGGTCGGACAAATTACCGAAGAAATTTCACACGTCAGAAACGGAAATTTTGATGTCGAAATAAAAGCCGATTTCGCTGAAACGAAAGAAATAACCGAAACTCTCAAATATCTGATTTATCATTTGAGGGAATTGGTTTTGCAGATCAGAAGCGACGCGAAATACGCGCAGAATTCGGCGAACGAAGCCAGAAAATCTTTGCAAGGCGTTATTCAGTCGGATGAAATCAAGATTCAGGAATTAAACCGCGCCGCGCTCGTTTTCAAACAAATTCCGAACAACGTCCAGAAAATTTCCGAAGAACTCACCGTTTCGGCAAGTTCCGCCAACAAATCCATCGAAAAAGCGCGAAACGGAACGCAGACGGCGCAAGAGAATTTGAACGCCGTCAGCGGACTTCGCAAACAGGCGCAGGATTCGGTCAAGCGCGTCGGGCGGCTCGGCGAACGCTCGCGGGAAATCGGCAAAGTCGCCAAAACTATCGGCGATTTGGCGCACCGGACGAATATGATCGCGCTCAACGCCTCCATTCAAGCCGCCGAATTGGGCAGCAAAGGACACGGTTTCGCCGTCATCGCCGAAGAAGTCGAACGGCTCGCTTCGCGGGCGGAAAATACGAACAAACAAATTTCGTCGTTTAATAAAACGATTTCGGCGGAAATCGGCGAAGTCGAACATTTTCTGCAAGCGACGGTCGGCGAAGTCGCCGGTCTTTCAAAATTTGCCGTCGAAACCGGAAATTCAATCGGCGAACTCGAAAAATATGTCCGGCAGTTTTTAAGTCTTCAGACAAAACTCATTTCCTATTCCGGCGAACAATCCGCCGAAACCGAAAAAGCGTTTCAAACATTTCTCAAATCCATTTCTGAAACCGCCGATACGGTTACGCATCTGAAGGAATCGGAAACAAAACTCGCCCAGCTTTCATCTTCAATGGCAACGCTTCAACTTCTGGTTGCCGATTTCAAGTTATCGTCAACTTCAACTACTGAAAATCCGCCGATTAATAAATTGTCGCAGCCGTTAATCGAAATATTTGAGGAGAAAATATAAATGAAGTCTAAGACTGGAGCAAAGACTGGAGCGCAATCCGTCCCGGTTGCAATGAGCGCAGAGCGCGAAAAAGCGTTTCGATGGCTTGTAACTCGAATAATAACAAGCGTTTTTGCCGTTTTCAACGGCATTGCAACCGGGACGGATTGCGCTCCAGTCAAAAACATCTAAGGAATTATAAAAAATGCAAACAAATTCTTTCTGGAATCTGCTGATAAAAATATCCTCGTTTTTCGCCGCCGTTTTGCTGTCGCTTGGCGCGGGTTTGGTGTTTGCTTCATATTTGGGTTGGACGGGAAACAGATTGGCGGGCGTTTTGACGATATTTTTTGCGGTCGTTTTTTGTATTTTCGCGCTCTCCGCATTAAATTTTTCCAACATCAGACTCAGACGCGAATTTGACGAAGCCGCCGAAATCGCAGCTCAACTCGCGCTCGGCAAATCTTATGATGAAGCAAGCGAATACGAAAGCGAATTGACGGTTTCGCTGAAAAAAATTTCCGATTATCGTTTGGAAAAAGCCGTAATTTTCAACCAATTCGCCGACGGCGATTTTTCCGTCAATGTTCCGCTGCATTCGGAAGAAGATGTGATCGGCATTTCGTTTCAAAATATGGTTGATAAACTGCGTTCGCTGGTTCAGACGCAGGATGAGCGCGACGTTTTGCAAAAATCTATTCTCAAACTTCTGCGCGAAGTTTCCGAAGTCGCCGCCGGAGATTTGACCGTTCAGGCGGAAGTTTCGCCGGAAATGACCGGCGAAATCGCCGAAGCGTTTAATTCGATGACGAAGGAATTGCGCTCGTTAATTAAACAGGTTAAAGACGTTACGTTTCAAGTCAGCAGTTCCGCCAACGCGATAAATGATACGACCGAACAGCTCGCCCGCGGCAGTGAAGCGCAGGCTTCGCAAATTTCGCGCACCACGTCGGCGATTTCAAATATGGCGTTGCAGATTCAGGAAGTTTCAAACAACGCTTCGCTTTCGGCGCAGGTCGCGGACGATTCGCTCAATAATGCGCGTTACGGTTCGCAAGCCGTCCAAGACAATATTAACGCGATGAATTCGATTCGCAAACAGGTTCAGGAAACCGCCAAACGCATCAAAAAACTCGGCGAACGCTCGCAGGAAATCAGCCAAATCGTGCAGCTTATTGACGATCTTTCAGACCGCACGAGTCTGCTGGCGTTAAACGCGTCGCTGCAAGCGTCCGCCGCCGGCGAAGCGGGCATCGGTTTTGCCGTCGTCGCCGAAGAAGTCGAACGTCTGGCGGAACGCTCGAACCGCCTGACGCAGCAAATTGCCGCGCTGACGCAGACGATTCAAACCGAAACAAAAGATGTCGTCGCTTCGATGGAAGAGACGATTCACGAAGTCGTCGTCGGTTCGACGCTCGCCGACAAAGCCGGACAAGCACTTGTTGAAATCGAACAAGTTTCGACGCGGCTCGCCGAACTTTTGCAGTCAATCTCCGAATCCGCCAAACAGCAGGCGAATAGTTCCGAAGATATTTCAAACGCGATGACCAACATTTCAAAAGTTACCGAACTCGTCGAAACGGGCGCGAAACGCGCCGCCGATTCGGTAAAAATGCTCGTCGAACTGTCCGACGAATTGCGCGGTTCGGTCGCGCCGTTCAAAATCCCGGAAGACAGACTTTCGAGAAGAGTTGAAGTATTCCAAATTCCAGATTCCAAATTCCAAATTTAGTAAAAACTGATGTTATGAAAAATCGAAAACCAACTGGAGCAAAAAAGACTGGAGCGCAATCCGTCACGGTTGCAATGAGCGCGAGAGCGCGAAAAAGCGTTTCGATGGCTTGTAACTCGAATAATAACAAGCGTTTTTGCCGTTTTTCAACGGCATTGCAACCGTGACGGATTGCGCTCCAGTCAAATCCGAAACTTCAAACTCAAAATTATGGAAACAGAAATTTTACAAGGATTTATCAAGCAATCTGAAGATTATCTGCCGACAATTCGCGGCGGGATTTTGATTTCCGCGCAGCACGGCAATACTTTCGGCGAGTTGGACAACGCGCTCCGGCAAATCGTTTCGCTCAAAGAAGCGGCGCAGATTGTCGGTTTAGACGAAATCGCTGAAATTCTCACCGACATTGAAGAAAAGCTGATCGTTTTCGCCGGTCTGAAACAACCGATGACCGACCGGCAATCGCACCAGCTGCTCGACAAAATCATCGAATTTGAAGTCCTGCTGACGAAAATCAATTTCAGCGCGGATGATTTTTCCGATAATATCGCCGATTTTGTTGAGGAATCGTTCGGGCAATTTGAATTTAATTTGCCGGAAAAACAGGATTTTGCGGAAACGCCGGAAATTGAAACTGATGAGGAAGTTTTTGCGGAAGACGAAGAAGAGTTTGAAATTGATGAAGAAATGCTGGAAATTTTCGCCATCGAAGCCGAAGATTTAGTGCGAAGCATCAGCGTTAATTTAGAGATTTTGGTTGAAAAACCGAACGACCGCGAAGCGTTGATGGAAATTCGCCGCAACGCGCACACGCTGAAAGGTTCGGCGGGAATTATCGGCTTGAAAAAACTGTCGGAAGTGGCGCACAAAGTCGAAGATTTGCTTGATTTTCTGGCGGATAACGACATTGACGGCGACGACAAAATTTTTGAACTGCTTCTAACCTCAACCGATTGCTTCGCGGCGTTGGCGAGCGGCGAAACTTCCGAGCAATTAAACGGAAAAATTACCCGAATTTATGCCGATTTCGATGAAACTACGGCTCTTCTCAAAAAAAAAACCGAACAAACCTCCGAAGTTTCCGAGATGAATTTGCCCGGTGAAGTTTTGCCGCCGATTTTAATCAATGAAACTGTAGAAAATCAAGCGCAAAACGCCGGCAATCAAGCGCGGTCGGTGGTTCGCGTTTCACTTGAAAAGCTCGACGATCTGGTTAAAATTGTCAGTGATTTGGTCATCAGCCGTTCCGTTTTTGAACAGCGTTTATCGGAACTTGAACAGCAGATTAACGAACTTCACAACAGTACGCGCCGTCTGCAAAGTTCGACCAATAAACTGGAAATAGATTTTGAAGCCGATCTGCTGCAAGTTATAAATCCGAAGTCCAGAGTCCAAACTTCAAAGTCCAATTTGTCATTTATCGCTCAAAATTCTTCGCTCGACTTTGACGCGCTGGAATTTGACCGTTACACCGAATTTCATCAGACAACCCGCGAACTAATTGAAACGACCGGCGATACTTTGGCTATCAATTCCGAATTGGACAACTTGAAAAGCAATCTCGAAATGCTTTTCGACAATCAGCGGCGTTTGATTGAAGATATGCAGGACAAACTTCTGCGGCTGCGAATGGTGTATTTCGGCTCGCTTTCCGTCCGTTTGCAGCGCACGGTGCGCGTAACCTGCGACGAAGAAGGAAAATCCGCCGAGTTGCTGATTGAGGGCGAAAATCTGGAAGTTGACACGCAGATTCTCGACTCTTTGGTCGAACCGCTGCTGCATTTACTTCGCAACGCCGTCGCGCACGGCATCGAACCGCCTGAAACGCGCCGTTTGATCGGAAAACCCGAAGCAGGCAAAATTTCTCTGCGCGTTTACAGCGAAGGGACGCACATCATCGTTGTAATCACTGACGACGGGCGCGGAATTTCCGCTTCGGCGTTAAAGGAAAAAGCCGTCCAAAACAATTTGATTACCAAAGAAAAAGCCGATTTGATGAGCGAAGAAGAAGCGTTTTCACTGATTTTTTTGCCCGGTTTGACGACTGCCGAAAAATTAAGTCAGATTTCGGGACGCGGGATCGGAATGAATATCATCAAAACCGGCGTTGAACGGAACGGCGGCACAATTTCGCTCGCGTCCGAAGCGCACAAAAGCACGACTTTTACGCTTCGTCTGCCGATGTCTTTAGCCGTAACCCGCGCGCTGCTCGTCAAATCCGGCGAACAAACTTTTGCTTTTCCGCTTAATCTCGTCAAACATATCGGCGAAATTTCCGCTGAAAATCTCAAACAAGCTAAAGATTCCATCCGTTTGGGCGATGTTAATTACAGAATTTCGCATCTCAACCAACTTTTACAAACGACTTCCGCCAATCATTCGACTGACGAAAACGTGCCGTTATTGTTAATTGATATTCTAGAAAATCCGCGCGCGCTGATTGTTGATTCGATTATTAAAACGGAAGAAATCGTCATCAAACCGCTGAACAATCCGCTGCAAAATTTAGCGGAACTGCTCGGCGCGACCATTTTAGGAAACGGAAGCGTCGTGCCTGTTTTAGACTTGATTTATCTGCTTGATTCCAAAGCTCAAAGTCTGAAGTCTGAAGTCCAAAGTCAGTCGAAAAATCAGAACTTTTTATCTGAAAATCAATCCCAAATCCAAAATTCTAAATCCCAAATCCCAAAAATTATGATCGTGGATGACAGTCCGAGCGTGCGTCATTTGACATCAAACATCGTAAAAAATGCCGGATGGACGGCGATTGTCGCCAAAGACGGACTCGAAGCACTGGAGATTTTACAGGACGAAACGGAATTGCCGTACGTGATTTTAACCGACGTGGAAATGCCGCGAATGGACGGTTACGAACTGCTCGCTTCGATCAAACGACAGGAAAATCTATTGAAAATTCCCGTCGTAATGATAACTTCCCGAACGGGCGACAAACATCGCCAAAAGGCTTTTAGTTTGGGCGTTTCCGAATATTTAACAAAACCTTATGAAGACACCAAACTTACCGGAATTATTTGCAAATTAACCGAAGCCGCCGGCTGAAAATCTTTTGCGCCGCGATATGCGGGTTTAATTTTTCTCTGATTGGAGCGAATGTCTGCATTTATTTGGATTTGTTTAAAAATTCTTCTACCGTGATTTCACAATCTTTCAAAATTTTATGAAATAATCCGATACCGATAGTTTCTTTGCCGTGAACCGGAACGACCGTCGAACGTCCGTCAGGATGTTTCAAAAAATGATGACTTCCTTTTGTTCTGAGAACTTCAAACTCAAATTTTTTGAGCATTTTAATAAGTTTTCGCCCGTCAAAACTCGGCAAATTGCTCATATTTCAACCGTCATTCTCTGAATTCCGACAAAGCGCGGCGTTTGAATTTGCGATTCTTCGACTTCCAAGCATAATTCAATCGCTTCCTTTGTTCGTTTCATTAAAACATCCAAAGATTTCGCCTGCGTATGACAACCGCGCAGTTCGGGAACGGAAGCGACAAAAAAACCGTCTTCGTCCTGCTCGATTATTATATTGAATTCTTTTGTCATATTCGCCTAATTGCTTCGATAGTTATCAAACTGCATATCAATCCCGAAATCCTTCGTTTTGAGCGCGGCGATAACTTCCTGCAAAATGTCGCGGTCTTTACCGGAAATTCTGACCGAATCGCCTTGAATCGAAGATTGAACTTTCAGCTTTTCGTCTTTGATAAATTTGACGATTTCTTTGGCTTTTTCCGTCGGAATTCCCTGTTGAATTTTAGCAACCTGCCGAACCGTTCCACCCGCCGAAGGTTCGATTTTCTCGTAGCTCAAAGCCTTGAGCGGAATGCCGCGTTTGACCAATTTGCCTTGCAGGATGTCGTTCATATTGCGAAGTTTGGTTTCGTCTTCGGCGGATAAAATCAACTCGTTTTCGTGCCGGTCAACCAACGCCTTGCTGCCTTTGAAATCAAAACGCTGGCTGATTTCCTTACGCGTTTGATTAATCGCGTTGCCGAGTTCGGCGTAATCAACTTTCGATGTAATGTCGAATGAATTTTCTTTTGCCATAATGTTTTTTATTGTAAATGGTAAATGGTAAATGGTAAATTCGCCAAACTTGATGCGAATTTTTTGATGAATCACTTATTAGACAGCCGACGATTTTAATTTAAAAAAGTCGAGAAAATTCTGCGTCGTTTGATTTGCCAGTTTTGCAAGTTCGACGTTGTAAAAATCCGCTAAAAACTGTGCCGTTTGCACGACAAATGCCGGTTCGTTGCGCTTTCCGCGAAACGGTACGGGCGTTAAAAACGGGCAATCGGTTTCGATTAAAAGTTTGTCAAGCGGCACAATTCGCGCCGCATCGCGCAAATTGTCGGCTTTTTTGAATGTTACATTTCCGGCAAACGAAATTAAAAATCCGATTTTCATTAAATCCCGCGCCATTTCCGCCGTGCCGCCGAAACAATGCATTATTCCGCCGCGAAAATTTTTATCGGAACACATCTCGGTTAAAATCTCAACCGTTTCGTCGTCTGCATCGCGCGAATGAATGATGATCGGCAAATCTAACTTTTTTGCGGTTTTGATTTGTCGCCGAAAAACTTCAATCTGCACCTCGCGCGGCGAATGATCGTAATAAAAATCAAGCCCGATTTCGCCCCACGCGATGACTCTTTCGTTTTTTGCCAAACCAATCAAATGATTTTCGGCTTCGTCATCATACAACTTCGCATCGTGCGGATGAACGCCGACCGACGCGAAAACATTTTCGTATCGTTCGGCGACTTTGACGGCGCGTGCGATTTCGCCGTCGTGCAGATTTCCCGTTCCGACGGTCAGCAACATTTTTACGCCCGCCGCCTTTGCTCTTTCGACAACTTCGTCGCGGTCTTCATCAAACTGTTCGCCGTCAATATGGCAATGTGAATCAACAAACATCATAATTTCGATAACACAGTTTTCCCGACTGGTTTATTAAATATAACAAAAAAAGTTCGCGCCTGTTTCCCGAACAAACGCGAACTTTTTTATTTTACTCCGTTTTTGCCTTTTGCCTATTTTACAAAACGGAGTTTCAGAAAACCATAAAATTGAATGTAACAGCTGAGCATTGCCGTAACGATCAGCAGCGTCATCGGCACAAATCTAAATGTTTCAGGCAGAAAAACGCCGACACTTTGTTTAAATATCACGCCGAGCAAAACTGCAAAAAAAGTAATCGCGCTTCTGCCCAAAAGCCACATTCCGAAACCCGGTTTATCGTTTGAAGGCAGAAAATACGGAAGCGCGGCGACCATCAAAAGCGTCAAAGCCATAAACACGCTGTCTAATGTAAAACCGCTGAAACTTCGCCCGAATTCGATTGCCAGAAAAAAAAGCACAAACGTCGTTTCACCCGTAAAACCTGCATTTCTCACACTTGCAATCCGCTTTTGCTCGATACGCGATACTGTTTTCATAGATAAATCGAACTACACCGCCCAATTTTGATCGAACGGCTGATAAATTTACTCTTTTCGTTTGTCCGGCAAAAAACCTTCCTGATTATTTCGGCTTGCTGAACTGCGTGTAAGCCACGCGAAAAAGTTCCGATAACGCTTTGGCAGTTTCGGGCGTTAAATTTTTGTCGGCGCGAAGATGCGCTTCGACAATTTCCGGCGTTGCTTCGTGCGGATAATAAACCACTGCGTCAACCGCTTCGCTACTATCTTGATGTTTGTTCATCACGCGGTCAATCGGCATATCCAGCCAATTTGTCAGACGCGCGATGTTGTCGGCATCCGGTTTGCCCGTGCCGTTTTCGATGCGCGAAAGCGTCGAAGCCGAAACTTCCGTCGCGTCCGCCACGTCGCGCAAACTCATTTCCAATTCTTCCCGGCGGCGTTTGATGGCACTTCCGAGTTCCTGTGTATTGATCAGACTTTCATTTTTGTAAGCCATAATTTTTTTCTCCACTAACTATAATAATTCTTCCGTCAAATCTTCCGTCGGCGGAAATTCGACTCTTAAATAAATATCTTGAAGCGCAACTTCCGCTTCGATTGAATCAATCTGCAAAACGTCTTCGGCGCGGTCAAAACTGCGATAACGCCAGCTTTCATCTTCCTGCTTCGTGAACTGCTCGACTAAAAATTTGTCCTGCGAAACGAGAATGTAATCCGCAAGGCTCGGCGTTTCATTTTTGTAATACTGAAATTTTTCGTTGCGGTCATAACGCTCGGTCGAAGGCGAAAGCACTTCAAAAATAACCGCCGGATTTATCAAAACATCTTTTTTAACATCGTGAAATTTCGGTTCACCGCAAACCACCGTCAAATCAGGATATGCAAATAAACTTTTCGTCGTCGTCCGAACTTTCATATTTGACGATAAAGCCTCGCAGTTTTTTTGCCGAAGCTGCACACCGATTTCGGTTGTCAAATTTACCGAAATTCGACTGTGCGATAAACTCTCGCCCGCCATTTTAACTATTTTCCCGTTAATAAATTCGTGGCGTTCTTCGGCTTCGCGCTCAAACTCTAAATATTCTTCCGGCGAAACGGGCGTGTTTTTGATGAGCCGTAATTTAGCTCCGAACGGCAAAATCATTTCCGCCGTTTCGATTGCTTCAATTTTTTTTATCGGTAACGCCATTTTTGTTTCACGAACGAATTTCTGTTTCTTCGCAATTTGAAATGTAGCATAAAAAAATTTTAGTTGCAACACCGCGTTTCACGCTTGCAACAAATAAAATTGTCTGATACAATGTTTCACAGATGAAACGAATATGTTTTATCTATCTTGCAAACAACTGAAGTTAAAACGGTTTGCATAATTTAAGGAGTAAAGAAATGACAGCACTGGCAGCAGAAAAAAATTTAACGGATAAAAAAGAAAAAAGAGCAAAATCAATCGCGGCGATGGGATTAGTCAACCGCGAAGGCGATAAATTTTTGGTTTCGACACCTTCTTTGCGCGGCAAACAAACGTCTTACGAAGTTTGGCGCGATAATGAAGGGAAAATCCGTTGTAATTGTTTGGAATTTGAAGAAGCGGCTGTCAGCGATCCGGGTTTTCGATGCGAACATATTTTGGCGGTGAAATACGCCCTTGTCGCAAAAAATACCGAATCGGCGACAAAACAGTCGGTCAAAGTTGAAACTCAAGTCGAGATAAAACCGGCGCAGGTTAACAGTTCAGAAGATAAAAACGCTACTGAGTCGCGCGTGTCCGCGCGTGGCGAACAGAAGTTTGATGAGGTTCAGGAACAGACTTCAGCCGACGGACAGGCTGATGAAAAGTCTGCCGAACCGAATCCACTTGCGAACACGAATGGAAAAAAAGCAATGAACAAAGAAAATTTACAAGAAGTGCCGTTCCAAACGGCGAACGAAGAAACAGCGAGTAATGTGTTGAATTTTACTTCGACATTAAAAGAATTACGCAAAAATGTTGACCCGGAACTCGTCCGTCAGCGCGAAGGCTGGCGCGACAGAAACGGCAATGTGCAAATGGTTGATTACGTCGAATGGCACACGGTCGCCGACATTTTAGACGAAACCGCGCCGAATTGGTCGCACGAAGTCAAAGATATGCGCCAAATTGGAGATATTTTCACCGTCACCGTCGCCATTACGATTGATAACATCACGCGCGAAGGTATCGGAACGGGTTTGGCGGGCAGCGAAATGGGCATCAAAAAAGCCGAACACGACGCGCTCAAACGCGCCGCCGTCAAATTCGGCATCGCCCGCGAACTTTACAAAAAAGAATCGGACACGATTGAACGCGAAGGCGCAGTTCCGCCGACAAACAATGACGGCGGCGGTTTCCCGGCGAATCCGATTGCCAGAAGTTTGTCTGATTTGGTGACGGCAAAGCAGCTTGGAATGATTCGCGCTCTGTCCCGCGAAATCGGAATTGACGCGGATGAAGAATGTCAAAACGTAATGGAATGCAAAACCGACGAACTTTCTAAAAAAGCAGGTTCTAGTTTTATCCAGCATTTGCAGGATATGCAGAAAAATCAGCAGGCGGAAGTGCAAACGCCGATGCGCCGCGCTGGATAGTTTTCAAAGTCTCGGAAGTCCGGGAAGTTTCGGAAGTCTGGAAAGTCGGAAAACTGATTTCCTTTCTAGACTTCCCGGACTTCCGAAACTTCCTAAACTTTTCCCAAGTTTGAGTTGTGAATGACCGTCCTGCTTTCTCCGAAAAGCTAAAACTACCTCGCTTCACAACTCAATCCTCTTTTATTTCAAAATTTTTATTCCAGCAAAAGATCAAACGGTCAAAAAGAGTACAGTAACGAGATTCTAACATCTTTTTACTGAACTCTTTTT
This sequence comes from Pyrinomonadaceae bacterium, assembly GCA_965218105.1. Classification (GTDB taxonomy): domain Bacteria; phylum Acidobacteriota; class Blastocatellia; order Pyrinomonadales; family Pyrinomonadaceae. The sequence goes on along the minus strand of OZ244585.1, from coordinate 3,538,421 downwards.
GACCTCTTAGAAGTTGTTTGAAAACTCGTTTTTAGTGGATTTGTAACTGCTAAAGCACACTAATAAACACTAAATAAAACAAAAAAGACAAACTTCGTGTTAATTAGTATGATTCGTGGTTAAATTTCTTCTCATTTTCGAGTTTTCAAACAGATTCTTAGAGAAAGATTATTCTAAAACTTCCTTTCGTTCTGTTCTCACAAAGTAAAACGCAATAGAAACAGCCAAAAGCATAATTGCCGCCGCCGTCCAAAACGTGCGGAAAAGCGTATAATCGTCAATATTTTCGGGCGCGGTCGCGCTGTAAAGCAAAAAGGCGGAAAGCGCGGGACCAATCGCGCGTGCCAAACTCGCCGCCGATTGCAGAATTCCGAGAGTTTTCCCCTGCGCTTCGGCGTGCGCTTCTTTCGATGCCAAACTGGTCAATGCGGGGGAAGCCAGCGAGTTGCCGACGGAGAAAAAGGCGATGCCGATGAGCAGTGCCGTCAATCCGCCGGACAGAGGTCCGACATACGGAACGGCGAAAAAACTTCCCGCCAGCAGAATGCAGCCGACGACGGTCAGCCAAATTTCGCCGAACTTATCCACTAATCGCGCGAAAATTCCGCCTTGAATCAAAATCGCCAAAACGCCGACATACGCGAAAAGATAACCGTTTTGTTCGGCATTATAACCGAAACGATACATCGTATATTGCACGAAAGTCGTCGTCATAATCGAAAAAGCGACGATGACGAGAAAATACAAAAGCGTAACGATGCCGAAACGCGAATCTTTTAGCGAATTGATGAGTTCGGTGGTGCGGCTTTGACGTTTTTCCGCATTTTTATCCGGTTTGTGCGATTCCGGCAGAACGAAATAAAGTGTAATCGCATTCAGGAAAGCCAACGCCGAAACAAAGAAAAACGGCGCGTGTGTGCCGAATTTGCTTAAAATTCCGCCGATTGCCGGACCGAAAATAAATCCCAAACCGAACGCCGCGCCGACCAAACCCATTCCTTTGGCGCGATTTTTGACGGAAGTTACGTCGGCGATATATGCCTGCGCCGTTGAAATATTGCCGCCGGTGATGCCGTCGAAAATTCTGCCGAAAAAAAGCAGCGGAAGCGTTCCGGCAAGTCCGGTGATCAAAGCGGCGGTGCTTGTACCGAGCAAACTGATAAACAAAACCGGGCGGCGACCGTAGCGATCCGAAAGCTGACCGAGAAACGGCGTGGCGAAAAACTGCATTATCGAATACGAAGCGATCAGCCAGCCGATGACGAACGGCGACGCGCCGAACTCGTTTTTTGCATAATCCGGCAAAACCGGAATTGCCACGCCGAAACCGACAAGATCAATAAATATCGTAACAAAAATCGTGATAAGCGGTTTGGTAAAAAATTTTTCGTCGGTTATTTCAGAACTAATTTCAGTTTCTTGATTCATTTAGCCTACATACAAAAATAAAAACTTTGTAAGTATAGAATTATGCCATTCGACATCGAAAAATTGAAATTACCGACTGTCAACTTTTTTCACCGACCACGAGAGTTACCTTGACCGAAAAACGAAAAGAAAGCGTCCCGTCGTCGTCGTCCACAACTTGCTCAAGTAATTCCGAAACCTTTTTTTGCTGTTCAGAATCGAGAAAACCAAGCCAGACAGGTAAAAGAAAATCGGCGACGAGCGGCGAATTTACAAACTCCGTTCCGTTTTCAAACTCGAAAATTTCCGTTTTTGTAACAGCTTCGATTTTTTTCAGTCCGAGTTTTTTGGCGATTTTCTCAACTTCGGAAACGGTCGGAATTTCGTCTATCAGGCGTTCAATTTCGATTTCACTGTCGGGAAAATCCAACTCGACAAAAGTTTCCCACAAGAACGAAAAAATTTCGCCGAAACTGCCCGCCGTCGGCAGAAAAAATGCGACTTGACCGGCGGATAAGTCAATAATTTCGGCGATAAACGACTGCACGTTTTCAGGTTTGACGAAACTTCCATCCGCCAATATCACATCGAAATCTTCATCGGGAAAAGCTGAGGTGAAAAATACATCTGATTTTAACGCGTTTGATTTGGCTTGCGCGATCACATTTAATTCTTCATCTTCGTTAAAAGCGGTTAGATTTGAATCTTTTTCGAGCTTTTCGCTGATGGCAAGCGCGTGACTGCCGGTTCCGGCGTTGACGTAGAGAATATTTTTTTCGCCGGAAAATTTGAAATTCGCGTCAAAAACATCGGTGAATCGCTTAGTCCAGTCATCCGCAACGTACAAATCGCGCAAAAAGGCGAGTTCTTTTTGTGTTTTGTTCATATAATTATTTAACATTGAAATTCGTAAAGCGTGAACCTTAAATCGAGAGATAGTTTGGTGTCTTTCCGATTTCCAGTCGAATAGTATATCATTCGCTGCAAATACGATTTACGATTCACGATTTACATAAAAAAAATTTAGAAGTTCACCGGAGAAATTTGTGGCAAAGAATATTAAAGAATTATTCGATTTGACGGGAAAAACGGCAATAATAACGGGCGGTTCGCGCGGCATCGGCGTAGAAATGGCGGAAGGTTTGGCGGAAGCGGGCGCGAGTTTGATGTTGTGCGCGCGGCGCGAAGAATGGCTGGTTGAAACCGTCGAAGAATTTCGCTCGAAAGAGTTTCACGTTCACGGCAAAACCTGCGACGTGGCGAAAGAAGACGACGTGCAGGCGGTTGTGGATGAAACTGTCAAACAATTTGGCAAAGTTGATATTTTAATCAACAACGCGGGAATTTCGTGGGGCGCGATGCCGGAAGAAATGCCGCTCGAAAAATGGAAAAAAGTAATTGATGTCAATTTAACCGGCTGTTTTCTGTTCGCGCAGATCGCCGGACGCGAAATGCTCAAACAAAAAAGCGGTTCGATTATCAACATCGCTTCGATTGCGGGAATAACATCTTCGGCAAACGGACCTTTTTACGCCGGATATTCCGCCAGCAAAGCCGGTTTAATCGGTTTAACGCGGGAATTGGCGGCGAGTTGGGGACGACGCGGAATCCGGGTCAACGCGGTTGCGCCGGGATTTTTCCATTCGCGTCTTGCCGATGCCGTAATTGATATTTACGAACATTCGATTCAGGAAAACAACGCGATTCCGCGCATCGGCGAAGAAGGCGAATTAAAAGGCGCGATTGTTTTTCTCGCTTCCGACGCTTCGAGTTACATCACCGGACAAACGATTGTCATTGACGGCGGAATGACAATTTGAGGCGAAAAAACAATTTTGCCCGCTTTCTCGGTTTTCTAAATTGCTCTTTTTCGCGCTCCGCGCATTTGATCTGCGGAACGCCGGTTTTTGGCGAAATAACAAACTGCGATATTAGCCAAATGACGGCGAATCAGACTTCTAATTTTTAATCCGATTTTTAATTTTTAATCAGAAATTTCGCGCCGAAAGGTAACATATATCCTTTTGAATTTTCGTCAATTTCCGCCAAGATTTCGTCAAAAGAACGCGCTTTGTGGAGACGCATCGGGCGCGTTTCGATTTCAGGCAAAGATGTGAGAATTCGCACGTCGAATTTTTCGGCTTTTCGCAGTAAATTCCACGCCGTTTGACCGTTGACCTGATATTTTTCGCAAAGTTTTTCGGCTAAAATTTTTGAATCTTTCGCTTCGAACCACGACAAAAAATCGTTTCTGCCCAAACCGTCGGCGCATTCGGCGAGCCAGATGATTTTTCCGCCGTCACTGCAGGCGCGCGCCGCCATATCGAGAGCTTTGTGCGCCTGAATCAAATTAATATCGTGCGGAAATCCGCCGCAACTGACGATTACCAAATCACGTTTTTCGGCAATTTCAATCGTGTGACGAGCGGCGTAAAATTCGCACGCGGCGCGGTGCGCCGAAATCCAGTCGCCACAAAACAAATCTACCGCTTCTCCGTTTTCATTAACGATTGTGTTGATTGAAAATGACGGCGGAACTCGTTTGACGACTTCCACAAACGCTTCGTGAACCGCGTTCCCGTCTAAAACTCCCGCTTCAACGCCTTCGCGTCTTGAAGTTGTTTCGCAGTCGAAAGCCAGTTTATGCGTCGCGGAAATCGTCCGCGATGAAGCGAGTCCGGGACAAATTAATTTCCTGCCGCCCGTGAATCCGGCGAAATAATGAAACGAGATTCCGCCGACGATAATAATGTGATCGTGTTCGGTCAACGCGCGATTTAATTGAATCGGAATGCCGCCGGAAGTTTCGCCGAAATTAACTAACTGCGCCAAATCGCGCGGATTGTGATCGAGCGTTTTGACGCGCTGGTTGATAAACGGCGTGAGAATAACTTCTTTTTCGGCTTCGGTAACTTTTCTGTGAATGCCGGTGGCGAAAATTACGCGAATATCGAAAGGCATCGTGCCGCCCGCAATCAAACGCCGGACGAGCAGATTAACGATCTGCCCGCTCGCCGTTTGGCGCGTCGCGTCCGGCACGACGATCAAAACACTTTCACCCGCGCCGACAATTTCTTCGATTTTCGGCGAATCAATCGGCTCATCGAGTTTCGCGCCGATTTCCGCGTCGGTCAACGCGGCATCCGATTGTGCGCCGCCTAAAACCTCAAATTGAGCGGAATCAAAATTGAAGTTTATAAAAGTTTTCCCGTAAGGTAATTTGATTTCAGACATTTAGTTTTGCGAACAGAGGACTGGAGCGCAATCCGTCCCGGTTGCCATTGAGTGTCGCTTCGACGCGAAAAATCACTCGTCAATATTCAAATTGAAAGTTATCGAACGTCGTTTTCGCGCTCTGCGCTCATTGCAACCGGGACGGATTGCGCTCCAGTCTTTTATCTTTTTTGGCGAAGTATCAAATCTTAGTTAAACTCGGTTTTTAGATTTTGATTCTCAAAATTTGGAATTTGAAATCTGGAATCTGGAATCTTCCGCAGGCGCGAAGCAGTTCGCGCCGGAAAAACACTGGTGCGTGTCAGCCGTTTCGCCGGCGAAAGTTTCCATTTGAATCGTCAAATGGTCTATGCCGAATTCGTCGTGCAGTTTCGCTTTGATTTGCCCTAAAAGGTCTGACTGCGGAACATTTTCCCGATGAACGACGTGAACGCTCAACGCTTCCATTCCCGACGTGATCGTCCAAACGTGCAGATCGTGGACGTTTTCGACATTTTTCGTCTGCAAAATCGCCTGTTCGACCGCCGTCAAATTGATGTGCGCGGGCGTTCCTTCGAGCAAAACATTGACTGATTCTTTAATCAGATTCCACGCGCCGAAAATAATAATCAAACTGATCAAAACGCTGGACGCGGCATCAGCCCAAGCCCAGCCGAACGCGATAATCAGTACGCCGGCGATAATCGCCGCCACCGAACCGAGCAAATCGCCCATTACGTGCAGCCACGCGCCGCGCATATTCAAATCGTGTTCGTGTCCGCCGTGCAGCAGAAACGCGGCGATAATATTGACGACCAAACCGCCGACGGCGACCGCCGTCATCTCTAAACCTTTGACGTTTTGCAGCGTTTGCCAACGCTCGAACGCTTCGTAAATCACCCACAAAGAGATCAAAACCAGCGCGATGCCGTTGACAAACGCGGCGAGAATTTCGTAGCGATAATAACCAAACGTCTTTTTATCGGTCGCCGGACGCGCCGCAATCCAAATCGCCGCCAAAGTCAGAGACAACGCGGCAACATCCGTCAACATATGTCCGGCATCGGCAAGCAGCGCGAGCGAATTCGACAGCCAGCCGCCGACCGCTTCCGCCAGCATATAAATAAAGGTCAAGCCGAGCGCGAATTTCAGTTTATTCAAACTTTGCGCCGAACGTCTTTCGTGGGTATGTGTGTGTTGATGACTCAAATTTTTAATTGTAGTCGGAGCGCGGACGGCTCGTCCGCCATCAAAGCGAAGCGAATGATGCAACCCGTGCTAGTCAAAGGCTTGTCGAGTAACGCTTGCAGCGTCGCTCCGCTTGTTGGCGGACGAGCCGTCCGCGCTCCGACTAATTCAACCGCGTCGCCCGCGAGTTGTTCAGAGATAAATTGTAACGTGTTCGATTCCCTTTTTCGTCACTGATTTCGACAGTTGACGCACCGCTCGAACTGGAAACCTGAAGTTTGAAAGAACCGTCGCCGGAGGCGAAAACCTCGCGTCCCGATGATCTTACGGTTGTTCCGGGCTTTGTCCTGCCGCTGATAATATAAATGCTGCCGCCGACCTTTTCGACTTGCCATTCGTTTGCTTCGAGCGTTTCGCTTCTGCTTTGTTTGATGATAGCAAATTTCCAAGGCTCGCCCCAATCGCTTCCCTGTCTCGACGCGGAAGTCGCTTTCAAACGCCAGTAATATACTCCGGGCGTGAGATTGGCGACCGTAAAAATTTGATTCGTGATATTTTCGCGCTCGATAAGCATCGAATCGGCAACGAAAAAAGGCGAAGCGGAAACCTGAAGATGAAAATTCAGCGGCGAAGTCGAATCCGGCTTTTGCCAGCGAAAAGTCACATCTGACGAATTTAAGACTTGTTCCGCATTTTGCGGCGCGACGGGTTTGGGCGCGTCGAGCAATCGCTCTTTTTGTGAAATTTTTCCGTTATCAATGCTGGCAAATTCATTTTCTTTGACAACAGTTTTGTCTATGCCCGTATTTGATTCGACTCCGCCGCGACTGACCCGGATTTCGCCGCCGTTGGTCTGTTCATTGATTTTAAAACTCGCGTCGGTTTGCGGAAAAAGACGATTTTCCGACTCTTTGACTTCGACGACGTTTTCCGTATTTTCCGTCTGATCCTGCGTTTTGACGTTCATTTGCCCTTCGTCGAGCGTCACGCGGACGTTTGTTCCGCCGAAAATCGAAGCACTGTCGCGGATGACAATCGTGCTGTTCGGGCGCACCGAGAGCAGTGAGCCGTCAATCATTTGAATCTGGGCGCGTCCGTCGGCTTGCGTCTGCACTGTATCGCCAGCCGCGACGTAAGTTTCTTTCGTCACCAAAATAGTTTCGCGCGTCGAAGCGCGAATGACGCGAACATCGCCTTCATAAGAAACAATTCGCGCCGCGTCCTTCGGAATGTCCGCATTTTCCGGCGTTGCCAAAATCGCGTTACTGCGCCACAGCCACCAACCGCCGCCGATTGCAAAACACAAAAAGACGACTCCGGCAATAATGCCGTAAACGGTGCTTTTTTTGATGTTCCACCAATCAACGTAGAATTTGCGAAATTTGCTTTCCATCAGCGGTGGTTTGACGCGGAAAAATTATCAGCTTTTTTTATTATACTACTTCTTCGACTTCTTTCGCGGGCGGAAAGATTAACGAAAGAATAATCGAAAGAGCGATTGTGCCGACGACGATTCCGAGCGAGATATTAATGACGATTTGCTCAAAGTCGTGATGCAAATATCTCTGCAAAAATACGCTGAAAGCCGAATTGCTTTCGCCCGTCGCCATCAGCAAAACTTCCGCCAGCAGCGGCAAAAGCATTTTAAAGCCGATAAAACTTAGAACAAATGCCAAGCCGTACTTGAGAAAATGAAATTTGTCAGCCATTTCGACCAATAGAAAAAAGAACGTCCGCAAACCGAGAATGGCGAAAATATTTGAAGTGTAAACGATAAATCTGTCGGTCGTAATGCCGAAAATTGCCGGTATCGAATCAACGGCGAAGACCAAATCGGCGACGTTTATCACGACTAAAACGAGAAGAAGCATCGTTCCCAGTCGTTTTCCGTCCTTGACGACCAAAAACTTTTCGCCCTCGAAAGTTTTTGTGATCGGAATAAACCGCGTCGTCAGTTTCACAATCAGGCTTTCTTCGGGATTAAAATCTTCGTCGTCGCTGAACATTTTTATTCCGGTGTAAACCAGAAACGCGCCGAAGAAATAAAGAATCCAGTGGAATCTTTCGACCATCTCCGCGCCCGCGAAAATCATTATCATTCGCAGCACGAGTGCCATAAAAATTCCCCAAAACAACGCGCGGTGCTGATATTTTTTGGGAACTTTGAAATAATTAAAAATCAGCAGAAAGACGAATAAATTATCAATCGAAAGCGAAAGTTCGATCAAATATCCGGTGAAAAATTCTTTGGCTTTGTGCGAAGCCAAAACCCAATCTTGATTATGTGTGCCGACGTGCCAGTAAATAAAACCGTTAAAAGCAAGCGCAAGCGAAATCCAAACGATGCTCCAGCCGATTGTTTCGCGGCGCGTCGGCGTGTGCGCGTGACGGTTGACGATTCCAACGTCAACAAAAAGCGCGATCAAAACGACGGCAAAAAAGAAAATCCAAACCCACATCGGGTAATCAATATTCATACTAAACTAAAATACAAGGTTTAAGGCTTAAATGTCCAAAGTCTAAAGCCCAAAGTCCAAAGTTGGTTTGACTTAACTTTGAACTTTGGGCTTTAGACTTTGGACGAGAAGTTACATCGGCTGAATTCTCAATAAATAACTGCAAACGGCAATCGGAACGCCGGACGACACCGAAATTTTCTGCCCGACGGGGAGTTCGTAGTTATTAATCATCGCCGGATTGCGCCCTTCGTTAAGCAGCGAAAAATTTCCCTGACCGTCAAATATCAAACTTAAATGACGGCGGCTGATTTCCGGGTCGCCGGTCAGCGCGACATCAACCGGCTTGGATTTTGAACCGCGCCCGATGCTGATTTCGTTTTGATAAATCGGCAAAACCGTCTGCCGCACGCCGTCGCGCCAGATTTCCAGTTTGTAAAGTTCCTTCGCCGGACGCTTCTGAACGTGTGTCAGTTCTTCCATATCGCCGGTCTGATATTGAGAAATTTGCGGCGCGCTCATCTGCTGAACGGTCGGCGGCGGTTGATTGGCGCGGATTGTTTGATTTTGAACGAAATTCGGCGGCGGCAAAACCGGATTTACTTCTTTCGGCAGCGGCTGCGACGGTTTCGGTATATTTTTCGGACGCGCCAGAATGCTGGTTTTATTGCTCGAATCGTCGTCCCAACTGTGCTGAACGCGCACATCGCCCGGCTCCAAAGTGCCGTCAACGCGCAGTTCGACAGCGAACGACTGCGTTTCCAGTTTTCTTTTCCCGGCGATTTCTTTCGCGCGTTCGGCTAAAATGTGGTAAAGTCCCTGCTCCAAACCCCGCCGTTTCGCGCCCTGCCAGTCTTTATCGTCCTGTTCGTTCAGAAAAATAGTGTATTCGGTCGGAATAATCGTCGTTCCCTGCGGCAGCGGAACGAGTTCGCGCTGCATCACTTCTTCGACCGCTTTGGCGATTTTGACGATAAATTCCTCCGCCTGACTGCGCGGTTTGACCTGCGCGTCGCGGGCGGCTTCTTCCAAGACGCGCTCCGAACTTTCGCCGTCTATCCAGTTTCTGACTTTATCCAATACGCTCACTAATTTGTCACCTCGAAAGTTTTATTGTGTCGTCGCCCGCTCTGGTTTTGCCGCTGACCCAGCCGCGCGTCGGCGTGTTGTTGTCCGCGAGAGAATGTCCCTGCTCGATTATATCAACTTCGTACCAATTGCCGTCGGTATTGACAATCCGCAGTTTTGAGTCTTTCGTGACGATTCCGAGCGGCTGATTATTCGTGCTTGAATCGGAACGCAGATTTATGTCCGTCAGCGCGACCGCTTCCGGTTTTGAAAAAGGATTTGAAAAATCAGGCAAAACGCCGCGCCCGCGCAAATAACTGTGCGTTCCGTAAAGAATTCCGGCAAATAATCCGATCAGAACGACGAAAACGGCGAAGCGGCGCAGAAAATTGCGAGTTTTTTTCGGCGGCGGCTGAACGACTATTTCCTGTTCCTGAACAGGTTCGCGTTCGACAATCGGCGGCTGTTTGATAGGAGTTTGATAATCGTTTTCCAATTTGACGACCAGCGGCAAATGATTGGCGGCGGATAGATTCGGATTTACTTTAAAATCTTTGGAAGTGTTGAAACGCGGACGCTGCGGCGCGAGCGGCGTGTAGCCTTTGGAGATGTGCGGCTGCGGAACATTGTGCGGACGCGCCGCGACTTCGGTCGCATTTTCGCCGTCTTCGGCTTCGGCGAGAAGTTTAATACGCGACAAATCCTGCCAAAATTCCGTGACGTTTTGATGCCGCTCTTTCGGATCGTTTTGCGTCGCCTTGTTCAAAACCTTGACTAATTCATTCGCCCAAGGCTTTTGCCGCATATCGAAAGGCAGTTCGGTAATCGGCTGATTGGTAAAAAAACGCGGCGATTCGCAGGTGATTAAAACATACGCCGATTTTGCCAGCGAATAAATATCGGCGGCGGGCGTTAAAGCGGCGACGGTCAAAGTTCCGGTGTTGCCGGCAAACATCGGACTGTGTTCGGGCGGCGCGAACATATTCGTCCCGACGCGCGTGATCGGCGAATCCGACTGCGACATTCGCGCCACGCCGAAATCGGCGATTTTCACCGTTTGTTTGTCTTCGGTCAGCAGCAGATTCTGCGGTTTGATGTCGCGGTGAATCACGCCCATTTTGTGCGCGTGTCCGAGTCCGGCGCAAACCTGTTCGAGATAAAACAGAGCCTTTGACAAATTCAAACTTTTCTCGCGGCACGCCCGCGCCAAATCGCCGCCGGGAAGATATTCCAGCACGAGATAATGAAAAATCGTATTTCGCAAATCACGCGCCGTGCCGTGTCCCAGACGGCTGATGACGTTCGGATGCCGCACGCGGTCGAGCGCAATCGCTTCGTTTTGAAAATTTTCAACCAAGGTACGCTCCAAATCAACGTCTAAATCGTTCTGCATAAAGACGTTGAGAGCTTTAATAACGACCAGATTATGCGGCGACTGCGGCGACGACGGCGAATCGCGCGCGACGTAAATTTCCGCATAACTTCCGCGCCCCAAAAGCGTCTGGATGTCATAGCGTCCGTCGAGCCGCGTGTTATTTAATGAAAGTTCTTTCATCATAGCTTGGGAAAATTGAAAACATCTGCCGTTTCATTAAACCTTACGTTCATTATAAATTCAAAGTTCGTTAAATACATAACGCGCAAAAAAATCGTTTGTACAAGCCGTAACAACTTATACAAACGATTCGAGCGAGTTTTAAATTAAATTAATTTAATCTCTGAAAGCCGGTTAATTGAATCTGCTGAAAAAAAGGCGTTCCCGGCGGCAACCGATTGGGGTCGAGAAATGTCGCGTCAAATACCCAGTTGCGAACCGGCGGACTGTAAACTCTTGAACTGTTTTTATAAGTCCCGTTATTATTGTGCGAGTTAAAAAGATTGATCAGCGAACCGACGTAGTTCATACGAACGCCGCCCCAATCTTCGAGAAAACGCTTGAAGTTGTGAACTCCGCCGCCCATTCGCAAGTCGCCGCCGCCTTGATTCGGCGAAGCATTTTTGCTTGACCTGGCATCGCCGGTCAACATCGCAAATCTGCCGAATGTTTCGCTCGCCTTGCTGGTGGAAAAAGGATTGGTAAAACTTCTAGCGTCGCTCCAACTGTTTGAAAGTATCGTAACGGCATCGGCGGCAACCGAAGCCGGAATATGGTCGGCTGTATCCTGCGGATTGTAGGCGGTCGAAGGAGTCGGTGTTCCGACCGAATCAATACTGTAAGCGTTGTAGTTTCCAAAAACATATACACCATTTTCCGAAGCGACGGTAAATCCTTTGGTATTATCAGGATTTGCGGAGTCATAATTGCCGGGAAGCGTCTGGGCATTGATCAGACGAACGCCGCGCCGATAGGGTTTGTGATCCAGAACGGCGGCGACATCAGGCGAAAATGTGTCGGAATAACGTACGGCTTCATTGTTGTAATCGTAGTCCAATTTACCGTTATCGTTGACATCTTCGCCGGGCTGAAGCGTGCCGTCGTTTCCGCCGAAAACGTCTTCCATATCGTATTCGCCGTCAAAGTCATAATCGCCGCGGCGGTCGGAAATATACACAACCCAGCCATTGGCATTGGGAACATCGTTGGTCGCGGCTGTACCGGTCGAACGCAGTTTGTGTCCGGTTTTGGCGTAAAAAGGAGTTCCGGTCGGAAAATCGTTGTTATACTTTCCGTCTAAAAATTTTTTGAAATTACGGACATCAATGTCAATAATACTCATCACGCCGTTTTGCGGCACTACGTTATTCAAATAATTCTTACTCAAATCAAGATCGGCATTGTAGAGACCTTCACGCACGTCAAACATATTAATAGGAAACGGCACGACCCACCTTTCGACCGCGCTGCCGTTGGTTCTCGCAATAGTCGTCGCCTTTCGGTGGCTCGCGTTGTCGCCGTTGAAACTTCCGTAAGTTCCATTGTCAACAGTTATAATCGGATCGGTGGACTTTACCCGCCGCGCCGCTTCGACAAAATTATAATCCGTGCCGTTGAATGTTTCCGCAGATATGTAAGCTGTTTCGGCTAGAGTAACTTTTGAGCCGCCGAAAATAAATCTTTGCATTTTAATAATCGAACGGCAGTCTTTGGCGGTTTCCTTGGAAGTCAAATCATTAACACAAGAAGTTCCGTATCCGCTGACGGCAAATTTTCCGTTGATATAAATCGGCGGCTCGGTTACGCCCAAACTCAGAATTTCCTGAGTAACGTCTCTCGGAGCTTCGATAGTGTTGGTCGCCGGATTTACACCGACGAGTTCGATTTTTATCCAAACCTGTCTGCCCGACGGACTGTTTTGATAAAAGCGTTCTCCGTTGAGTTCGGTTGCCTGATAACCGTCCGTCATCGTCAGGGGTTGATAACCGCGCGGGTTTGAACCCGAAGGATCGCTTCCGCCGTCGCCCGGAGCAGCCGCGCCGTCGAGCCGAACGCCGCAAGCCGTAGTTATCGCAGTTTGTCCGGTGCCGGACGCGCAGCCGGGCAGTTTGGCTTTGCTGTCGGCGAGCGAAACCCGAATGCCGGTTTTGTTGAAATACCGTTCCGTACTGGTTATATCTCCGTCTGCGTCATCCGTCGCTACCGGAACGATTTTTGGAGAGGCAACCGTGCCTGTTCCGTTGTTGAATAAATCGCCGACATTTTTGCCGCGTTTGATGAGTTCAACGTAATCCAGTTCGTTTTTGTTAATTTTACTCGCAATTCTCAGCGGCAGCTCAAGCGGCTCGCTTAGTTTCAGCAGATTGCCCTGAAATAAATTTTCGTTCGCCGCCCAATTAGCATTTTTATATGCCGTCGGCTGATCGGAAGTTTTCGGAACGGGCGCGCCGTTGGCAGGAGACGCTAAAACGCTTCCCATATCGTGTTTCAGCTGAACGTCTGTGCCGGAAGCATTTTTGATGAAAACCTTTTCGTTCCACTTAGTCCACGGATCGCCGTTACGGGCGACATCGGTAAAAACTTCGCCGGTGTAGGAAACTTTTGAATTGAAATACAATCCGTCCTGCGCCATCATAAACAGATTGCCGTTGGAATGAACGCGCCCGCCGAAGTCAAAACGCGGACCGGGATGAAATTCCAAATCGTCGTTGTAAAATATACCGAATTGAAAAATCGGAATGCGGTCATTGAAAAATCTGCGTCTGAGCGCAACTTCCGCGCCGCTTGTTTTGTCCGTGGCGGTTGAATTTATCTGCCACTCATCGCGCGAAGCGTTTAACCCCTGAAAGTTTCCGCTGGTTTCCGTAACCTGTTTTGGCTTTTGAGTCCTGACGATAGTTTGGTCGAAATTATAGTTCGTATCGAAATCAGGCGGTTTCTGCGTCTGGATTCTGGTCAAATCATCGTCGTCTGGATTGATTTTAACATCAAAAATCTTGTCAAAGTTGCGCGTCATCACTTCGAGACTGGCTTGCGCCGCTTCATAAGCGCGGGATTCGGCGACATCGTTGCTTTGGGCAATCGTTTCATTGGTCGTTCGGCTGACGGCAAAGGCGACAAAACCCAACAGCAAAACCATCACCAACAATGCAATTATCAACGCGGAGCCTTCTTCGCGCTTCGGGTTGTTTGTTTTGCCAGTAAATGGAAGAAAAATATTTTTACGAAATTTTGTAAGCGAATTTTTCATTTAATTAAATACCACCTAATATTTTATCCGGCATCATATTGAAGATTTCTCAAACTGAACGTCGCATTCAGCGTAATAACTATCGGCTTTTTTGTTTGTTCATCAATTTCGGTTGAAGCAACCTGCAAGGTGACGGTCATCTGTCTGATTAAATTGAAATTATTGGCAACGTCGTCCATTGTTCCGGCTTTTTTGTCCGGTCCGGCTGACGGATTATCGGTTACCGTTCCGTCTTTCAGCAGATAGCGAAACTGTAAGTTTTTGACGTTGTAAGCAATCGGCAGTTCTTGAATTTGTTCGTTCGCGGCTTTATCGGTATTATTGCCGAAAATAGTTCTGACCAGCGTTCCGTCCGGTTTGACTTTATAGCTGACCCAGAAAAACCGCTTCAGCGTCGCGTTTTCCGTCGCGCCCGAATAAGTCGTACAATTATCCGTGATTGTCGTCGTGCATTTTATCAGCAGACTTCTGTCGTTACCGGAGCCGTTGTATGACTGGTTCAGTCCGAGCGGATCGCCCGGCGCGAAATCTATTTTGCGGCTGTTGACTTTCAAATTTGCCAAAACCGCGACCTGCGTGGTGTCAGATTGAACCAAATACAAATCGTAATCATTGACCGCTGCGGTAGTTTGTCCGGTAACGGTTTGAACTCTCGCCGCAGCGTCGTCGTTGGGACTCTTCGCAACGCTGTTTAAGGAAATTGCCTGACCTGTTCTCACCGGATCGGCAGGATCGGGATTAAAATCGAGATCGCGGCAGGCAAACGCCACCGTATCGGTCAAAACGGTCGGGTCTTCCTGAATATTATTTGGAAAAATATTATCGCCCGCGACGACCGCCGTCAAAATGTCGCGGTCAGTGCTGGGATCGGGCGGAACTCCCAGCCGCGCGTTGAGAAAATTATTCGGAACAATCGCTCCGGTGCGGTGATAACCTAAACCGGCATTAAGCGCGTCCCGGCTGATAATATTTATCGCCGCTCGCGCATTTTTCATAATATCGGCACGATTGCTGGCGCGGTTTCGGTCAAGTCTGCCAATTTGCAGCAAGCCGAAAACCGAAGCTGTAACAATCAAAAAAATCACCATCGCTACAATCGCTTCGACAATACTGAAGCCTAGCTCCGAGTTTGCTTCAAAGTTAGGCTCGGCGTTCCGATTTTCGCAGGAATCGTTCTTTTTCATCGGTAATTTCCTTAATAATTCGTGATCAATGTTGAAACAACCTCTTCGCGGAGTAACCGGTTCGAGTAAAATCTGACGCTCACGTCAACTCTTCTTCTCGCCACCTCGAACGGAGGCGTAGGTCTTTCGGGGTCGGAGATGTCAGATATAACTATTTTTCTTTCATAACCCTGTAAAATCGGGCTGTTATTGACCGCCGAACCATTACAAATACTGTCTGCCGGACAAGCGTCATCGCCCGTTCCGGCAACTCCGTCCACGCCCAAATCTTCCCGAATCGGACCCCAGCCATTTAAAAAAATACCTTGGGCAACGCCGCCGACCACATTTTTGTTGACGTTGCCGACTGAATCCCATCCTTTGAGTCCGTTCGGACGCGCAATGTCCCGCGCCGAAATAATAGATTCGATAGTTGAAACGGCGACCTGCTTGGCGATCATTCGCTTTTCCGTGTCGAGAGAACGCAGCAGATTGGAAGTCAAAGTAGATGCCATTGCCATAACTCCCACGAGCAGAATTACGATGGCAATCATCACGTCAATATATGAAAATCCGTCCTCGCGCCGCCGACCTTTCCGACTGTTATTTTTCATAAATTTTCTAAACTGAACGAAGTGAATTTGGCTGCTGAAAACTTCAAAATTTTAAAGATTGAATGAGGAAAATAAACTTGGTTTTTTTATTTATAATTAATTTGCGTAAGCACCTGTTCGGCGCGAATCCTTCCATTTATTGGCGTTGAGCGAATTCGCATCGTATTCCCAGAAACGAATCGAACCGGACGCGCCGACGATTGTAATCGCCCGCGCGATACTCGATTGGTTTGAACCGGCGGTTTGGGGCGACCAGATATAAAGTGTTACGCCGGTCGGCGCGGCTCCCGTTCCGATAGTGTTATTTCCGCCGTCAACAACATTTCCGTTAGACTGAAAACGAATGGTGCAAACTTGGTCGTTGACGCTTCCGGGATAACTGCTCTTTTTATAGACTGCCGTCGGTACGGGAAGCGTTTCGGGAGGATTGGTTGTTGTGTTGGAGGGCGCGGCGTTAATTCGCAATTCACTATCCGGCAAAAGCGTTATTCGCCGAATTTCCGCATCGTCAGTGGACGTAGTGGAATTGTTTTCATTGATGAGCCGCATAAACCGCGCCGTCGAATCAATTTCAACCCGCATCGTTCGGCGCTGCGTCAGTGAACGCTGGCGGGCTTCCTGTAAAACATCCACAATTTTCAAAGATTGTTCATCCGGTTTGTAAAGTTTTTGATGTCCTGACAAATAAAATAGTGAAATGCTCGCCATTATTGCGATAAATGTCATTACAATAAGCAGTTCAACCAGAGTTACTCCCTGAGCATCCGACGTAAAAATATTCGACAGTTTATACTTCATTTTTCATTGTGTTTCCTTTGTCAAATCGGTGCGAGGCGGGTTTTTTCTTTATCTAAATTTGTTGTGAAAATGAATCTCCAGCCATTCATTATAAAAAAAGCAACAAACGATTGTCAACATATTTTTACATTATAAATTTTGTTTAAGAAGGTTGTTAAAACTAATGGAAATCTGATTAAAAGTTCACACGTATCTTTTGTTTTGCCGTATATTTATATAAAATGATGAGAGTTTTTACAGCTTTTTTCAAATGTAAGATTAGTGGAAGACAAGAAACTTCAAAACAATAAGAAACTATCGCCCGACTGGTTTGTGCGCGGCATTTTGACCAGACTCGGCGAAATGTTCGACCGGTTTACGGGCAGAAACTGGAAACCTTCGAGCAGTTTGGCGACCAGCGAATTGATTGAAAAATTGAAAACCCTGCTCGACGCGGAAGCGAAAGATGAAGGCGCGAAAGGAAAATTCGTGCCGCACAATATTGAACTTTTGATGCAGTGGGACAAATTTTCGACCGATGCGGAAAGCGCGCTGAAAAAACTCGAAGACGAATTACTGATCGCCGCGATTGACCATATCAACGACCGGCGTTATCACACTTTCGCGCCGATGAAACTGGAAATAAAAAACGATTATTTCACCGAAGGTGTCAAACTTCAGGCGAGTTTCGGAAATTTTGCCGAAGAAAACGAGCGCGGTTATGCGGTCAGCGTAACCGTGCCGGATTTGAAAAACGTCGTTATCAATCCGGTCAGGGCGGAAATCGCCGCACCGCAAAAAGAAATATTCCTTGCCGAATTTATTCTCAACGGCGCGCCGAAAAAAGTTAAACTTTCATTTGACGAAAAAGAACGAAAAAGCGTCGGCAGAACAAAAGAAAACGATCTGGCGATTGACGACCCAAGCGTTTCCAAAGTTCACGCCGCGCTTGTTTTGAATTCCGATCAGCAATTGATACTCGCCGACACGGGTTCGACCAACGGAACATTTATCAACGGCGAACGTATCGCTTACGGAAGAGCTTTCGTGATTAAAAACGGCGACAAATTGAAATTCGGCACGGTTGAAGTCGCGCTCGAACACATAATGCGCGAACAGATTACAGATTATTGAAATGTCGGAAAATATTTAACTGATATTACGAGGACTGGAGCGCAATCCGTCCCGGTTGCAATGCCGTTGAAAACGGCAGAAACGCTTGTTTGTATGCAAGTTGAAAGCTGTCGAAACGCTTTTTCGCGCTCACGCGCTCATTGCAACCGGGACGGATTGCGCTCCAGTCATAAAAAACGAAATGATAATTCTTCTTTTTTTCCTACAATTCGATTGGGACAAACTGCGCCCCGAAAATCTTTTCGGCAGTCAGGTTTTAGAACGCACACCGGCGGGTTTGAGTATTATTTATCTTATCGGCATCGCTGTTTTGATAGTTTTTCTGCTCATTTCGTTTTTTGGAAATTTTCGCCGCCCGAAATTTAATTTTGAAAAAGATTTGCCGATTGAAGTCAAACGTAAATTAACCCAAACCGTTGCCAATCGCAGTTTGCGCGTCTGGCAGTTCGTTTTTATCGCGCTGGCATTTTTCGTTTACGGTTTTCACGTTTACTGGACATATTACGCCGACGATTATAACGAACAGTTTCAGGCTCTAAGTTATAAAGATTTGAGAAATCGGCGGGCGACGGCGGCGCGTCTGCGCGGATGGATGCTCGACCGTTCGGGAAATCTGGGAAGCGCGCTGGCTTATTACAAAATCAATAAAAACGGCGATATTTCGCGCAGTTACGCTTTGGAAAAAGAGATGGCGCACTTGCTCGGAACGGAACGCGGAACGCCCGGACTCGAACGCACACTTTACAAAAAAGGCGACGATCCAACGCCCGAAGCGTGGGAAATTTTAACGAAAATAAAACGCCCGGAAGAAGAACAGCGCGACGTTCGCATCACGATTGACCGCGATTTGCAGGCATTTGCCGCCGATCAACTAAAAAATAAAAAGGGCGCGATTGTCGTTTTAAATCCGCAAACCGGCGATGTTTTGGCGATGTATTCAAATCCTTCTTATAGTTTATCGGAGGCGCAGACGCTCGACGATTATCTCAAACTCGAAGGCGATTCGCGCGACAAACCGCTGCTAAATCGGGCGACCCGCGAATATTACGTTCCCGGTTCGACTTTCAAAACATTTACGATGCTTTCAGCGTTTCGCGCCGGCAAACAGAACGAAACTTTTACCAGTTTGTCCGGCGGTTTCGTGCCGTTTCGCGGTTCGCGCGCGATTACCGATGCCAACGGCGGCTGCGAATCGCCTTTCGGCTGCGCGACTTTGAATATCGCGCAGGCTTACGAGGCTTCGAGCAACCAGTATTTCGCGCAAATGGCGGTCGAATTGGGAAAAGAAAGAATCCGCGAAACAGCCGGAGCAGTCGGCATTTTAGCGGTTGACACGCCGCAGGAGGCTTTGCAGACAAACTTTTTTTCCGATATTTGGAACACGAGCGATAATCGCCTCGCCAACGCGCTCGCGCCGGAACAGTCCACAATTGTAACAGGCAAACAAATTTCGGCATACGATTTGGGTTTGGAAGGAATGGGACAAGGTTACGCCGGACAAATGACACCGTTTCAGATGGCTTTGATCGCGTCCGCGCCCGCCAATTTACAGGGAAACTTAATGAAACCGAAAATCGAAGCCGACCAGCCGCCGCAAGTTTTTTCCCAAGTCGTTTCGCCGCCGCAAGCCGCCCAAATCCGCGAAATTATGGGACTCGTAACCGAGGGCAGCGGCGGCACGGCGACCAGAGTTTTCGCCAATGTTCTGGCGGCGGGAATTCGTTCCGGCGGAAAAACCGGCACGGCGGAAAAACTCGCGCCCGTCTATGACGAAAAAACCGGAAAGCTGAAAACAATCACGAAAAAGCGCAAAAATGACGACGGTGAAACGGAAGAATACAAAGTTCCGCAAATGTACGAGCGCACCGACAGTTGGTATATTTCAATCGCGCCGCTTGAAAAACCGCAATTGGCGATTGCCGTCGTCGTCGAAGGCGGCGGCTACGGAGCGGCGGTTTCCGCGCCGATTGCCGCCAACATTATCTTAAAAGCGCGAGATTTGGGACTTTTGGGCGAACAATACAAACCGAAAACGCAGATTCCGGCGGCGGGAAAAAAGAAGAAATAGCCGTTCGCGCTCCGCTTAAGAATCGCTTTTGGACTTCTTTTTCTTTTCTTTCGGATCAACTTTCGGAACTTTTGCGGACGCTTCGATAATTTGATTGCAATCGTCAATCGCGCCGAGAATCGAGCCTTTTTCTTTTTCGTCGGCTGCCGAATCGTATAAAGTTTTGAGTTTTGGAATATAACTTTGACAGGAATCGGTCAGAGCGAACATCGCTTTCGGGAAAAGTTTTTCGTCCGTTTTGGTGCGCGCGGCAACGTCGTCAATGTCGTCAATCGCTTTTTGCAGGATTCTTTCGATGTCCCAAACCAGCAAACCGCGCGAACCTTTTGGCAGTTCGCCCCATTTTTCCGCATCTTTTTCAACTCGTTTGGCTTGCGAAGCGTCGTTATTTATCACTAAAAAACGCCGGTCAATCGCTTTTGTCAAAACTCCGACGCGCAGATCAATTTCCTGCGCGTCGCGCACGAGTTCGACTTCTTCGTCAGTCAAATAATCGCGCCGCTGGGCGTTCGCCGGCGCGGGAAAAAACAACGTCAAACAAAAAAATGCGGTCAGCGCGTAAATCGAATTTTTTAATTTATTGGTTTTCATCAAGGTTTTTTGGTATCAATATCGGAAACGACCGAATTATCAAAAAGAGGTTCGACGGCTTTTGTTCTCGCTTCCCGAACGAAAATAATCAATTTTCGCACATATAATTCATACTTGAACGGCAAATCGCGGCGAATAAGTTCGAGGCGCGGCGCAAATTGCCGCAAACTTATTTCTAATCGCTTAAAATTATTCAAAATTTTTCCGCTGTCCGTGTCGTGTTTATTTAAATAATCCAACGTGTCGTCAACCAACGCGTGAAATCCGCCAAGTTGGTCAAACATCTGCGTATATTGTTGTTGATTATTGAAATTTTCCGCCTTTGCCAATCGAGCGTCCATTAATTCCAAAGACAGTTTTGTGTATTTTTTCACTCCGTTTTGCGCCGCAAGTTGAGTTTTTTCTTCTTTTGAAATAGTTTTCAGCGGCGGCGGCGCGGTGATTTCAGATTGATCTTCCTGCGCGAACAAAGACACGGAAAGCAGAACGTAAAAGGTAAGAAGTAAAAGACAGAAAAACAAACGGTGAAAAAAATTATTTTTTAATCCGAAACCGTCATTTCCCGCCGTTATTTTACTTATTGAATTATTCATTTATCTTTACCTTTATTTTGTTTGAGCAGCTTTTGCAGACTCGGAAGACGCAAATTTACTTTTTCGATTTCGAGTTTATTTTCATTCGCGTCGGCAATTTTCAGAAATTGCTGGTAATTTGCCATCGCGTCCATATATTTTCCCAGACTATCGTGTGAAATTGCAAGAAAATAATAGGTAATCGGCAAATTGGGCTGTTTTTCCGCCAGCCAGAAAAATTCGGAAATCGCTTCTTCGTATCTTTTCAATTGAAAAAGCGCGGTTGCCAGATTCGCGTGAGTTACATAATTATCAGGCGCGATTTGCAGCAAACGGCGAAAAAGTCCAACCGCATCTTCGTATTTTTGCGCCTGCACCAGAGCCGCGCCGTAACCGACGGCGTGATTTAGATTATTCGGTTCGGCTTCGGAAGCGCGGCGGCAATAATCCAACGCTTTTGCCGGATTTTCTTTTCTCAGCAAAGCACATAAACGACCGAGAACGACGGCGTTTTTTTCGTCTTGTTTGAGATGTTTTTCCAAATCTTCGATATTTATCAAACCGTTGACGGCAATTTTATCGCGTAAAGCCAGAACGTCGGGCGCGGGATTTTCTATCGAATCTAAAATTTTCAGAGCTTCGTCGGCGTTCGCGGCGGCGGCGTAAATTCTCGCCTGTAAAACTTTTGTGTCGGCGGCGTTCGGAGCGATTTGGAACAGCGTTTCGACGATTTTCGCCGCCGTCGTTTTGTCGCCTTCGACGAGCGCGATTTCGGCGCGCTGCATCAACGCCGATTTGTTTTTCGGTTCGATTTCAAAAGCGCGGTTCAAACTCGTCTTCGCCGCCGTTTGGTCGCCCAGAGCGTTTTCCAAAGCGGCGCGAGCCGCCCAAATCGAAGCCGTCGGATTTACCTTGCCGGTCAAAATTTGAATTCTGCCCAAAAGTTCCTTCAAAACATCAATATTCGCCTTTGTTTTAATTCTCAATTCCGTCAGAGCGGAAAAGGCGAGAAAATTTTTATCGTCGCTTTCGGCGGCTCTGGTCAAAAGTTTTTCGGCTTCGGAGAAATTATTTTTTTGTAAAAGCACCGCGCCCAGACTCGTCATCGGCAAAGTCCATTCCGCGCGAAGTTCGAGCGCGCGGCGAAAGGCTTTTTCGGCTTCGTCTCTTTTGCCCAAAGACAGTAAAGCCGTTCCGCGCTGATATTCGGCTTCGGGAAATTCAGGAACGATTTTCAACGCTTCGTCATAAAATTTGAGCGCGGACTGCAAATCGCCTTTTTCGTGCGCTTCCTGACCCTGATAAAATATTTTCACCGGGTCTTTCGCTTCATCAACTTTTTGGGCAAAACAAACCGAAGCGAGCGAAAATGACGACAAAACGATTAAAATAAAAAATATAAACTTTCGCTGAAAACCAAAATTATTTGGCACTAAAACAAAATTCATTATTAAATAGTTTGAAAAAGAAATTTATAAAATTTTAACATCAGCCGCGCAAATCGTCTATTTTTTTGTATTGACAACCAATTTTTTTTGACTCGAAGCAGTTGCGTTAAGCTGTTTGACTAAGTTAAGATTTTTACTTTTAACATTTACTTTCAAAAAGCATTTGTTTAAAAATTGTTTGAAAACTCGCTTTTGTCGCTGAAAGCGACGCTGTTGACAGCGGCAGGTTGTGAAACCTGCCGCTTGGTTTGACAGATTTTTCCGACGCTGAAAGTGTCGCATACATTACTATAATGCGACACTTTCAGCGTCGGAAATCCGTTTGGCTCAGACGGCAGGTTTCATCAACCTGCCGCTGTCAAATTTATCGCTTTCAGCGATTATTTAGAGTTTTTAAACAACTTCTTATAAAAATTTAACGAAAAAATGGCAAAGCCACAAAAAATTGACGAACGCGCGGCAAATCTCACTGCCGAAAAAAAAGAATCGGACTTACGCCGTATGATGCGTGAAATGCAGTCAGTGTTGGTTGCCTTTTCGGGCGGCGTTGACAGTTCTTATCTGGCATTGATCGCCACTCAGGAATTGGGCGAAAACGCCCGGTGCGTTATCGGAATCTCGCCGAGCGTTTCAAACGAGCAGCGCGAAGAAGCCGACAAGATCGCGGCGGAATTTAAGTTCAATTATCGAACAATTGACACCGAAGAATTAGAAAATCCGAATTATCTCTCCAATCCGACCAATCGTTGTTATCACTGCAAAACCGAACTTTACGGCAAACTTTCCGCCGTTGCCGAACAGATTAACGTCAGTTTTGTTTTGGACGGCGCGAACACCGATGATGTCGGCGATTATCGTCCGGGCAGAACGGCGGCGGCGGAAAAAAGTGTGCGAAGTCCTTTGATTGAAGTCGGTCTGAGCAAAGACGAAATACGCTATTTGAGCAGGAAACACGAACTTTCGACGTGGGACAAACCGGCGAGTCCGTGTCTGTCGTCGCGCATCGCTTACGGCGTTCCGGTAACAATCGAACGACTTTCAAAAATCGAACGCGGCGAAGCGTTTTTGCGCTCGCTGGGTTTCAGAGAGTTTCGCGTACGCGTTCACGAGGAAATCGTTCGATTGGAAATCGCGCCGGACGAAATGCAGCGGGCGTTAAATGTGGAAATGACCGAAAAAATGGCGGAAAAATTTCGCAAACTCGGCTTTAAGTATGTAACGCTCGATTTGCAGGGTTATCGCAGCGGCGCGATGAATGAAGTTTTAGAAAAATAATTTATTAACTGACGTTACACACCGGACTGGAGCGCAATCCGTCCCGGTTGCAATGAGTGCGGAAGCGCGAAAAAGCGTCTCAAAAGCTTTCGACTTGAATATAAACGAGCGCGTTTTTAGCGTCGAAGCGACGCTCAATGGCAACCGGGACGGATTGCGCTCCAGTCTTGCGTAAAATAATTTATTAAATATTTGTTGGAGAAAATTAAAAATGGCAAACCCGATGGCAGATGAAATGCGGCGGTTCAAAGCGACCGACGAAAAAAATCCGTTTGAGGCAATGAGCGAACGCTTTGACAATGCCGCGCAGCTTCTCGGCTTAGACCCTGATTTATACGCGGTTCTGCGCGTGCCGAGCAGAGAATTGAAAGTTTACATTCCGGTTCGGCTCGATTCGGGACACATTCAGGTTTTTGAAGGTTTCCGCGTTCAGCATAATTTTGCCCGCGGTCCGGCAAAAGGCGGAATTCGCTACGCGCCGGACGTTTCGCTCGACGAAGTTAAAGCACTTTCGGCGTGGATGACTTGGAAATGCGCGGTGGTCAATGTGCCGTTCGGCGGCGCGAAAGGCGGAATTATTTGCGACCCGATACAAATGTCGCAGGGCGAACTGGAACGTCTGACGCGGCGTTACACGGCGGAATTGATTGATTTTATCGGTCCCGAAAAAGATGTTCCCGCGCCCGATATGAACACCAACGAACAGACGATGGCGTGGATTATGGACACGTATTCGATGCACGCGCGGCACACGGTGACGGCGGTCGTTACCGGAAAACCGGTTCCGCTCGGCGGTTCGCTCGGCAGACGCGAAGCGACCGGACGCGGCGTTTTATTTACGGTCAACGAGGCGATTAAAAAATTCAACTTAACGCCCGAACAAACTTCGGTCGCCGTTCAGGGTTCAGGCAACGTCGGCGGAATCGGCGCGCTGCTGATGCACGAAACCGGTTACAAAGTGATCGCTATTTCCGATATGTACGGCGGCTTGCATAATTCAAAGGGACTCGACGTTCCTGAGGTTTTGGCTTATCTGCAAGCCACGAAATCGCTCGAAGGCTATCAGGAAGCGGACTATATTACAAATTCCGAACTTTTGGAATTGGAATGCGACGTGCTTGCGCCGTGCGCGACGGAAAATCAGATTACTTCGGAAAATGCCGACCGCGTAAGATGTAAAATTTTAGCCGAAGGTGCAAACGGTCCGACGACACCGAAAGCCGATCAAATACTTCACGACAATGGAGTTTTTGTCATTCCCGACATTTTGTGCAATGCCGGCGGCGTGACCGTTTCCTATTTTGAATGGGTGCAGGACAGAATGGGCTATTTCTGGCGCGAAGACGAAGTTAATCAGCGTTTGGAAGAAAAAATGGTCGCCAGTTTTATCGAATTAAGCAACTTAGCCGAACTGCACAATGTTGATTCGCGCACGGCTGCCTATATGCTGGCGATTGACCGCGTGGCTTACGACACAAAGATGCGCGGCATTTACGCGTAAGAAATTTTAGTTAATTTATTAGAAATGCTTGCTTTTCTGTCAAAGATGAAGTAAGGTTTTACGAGGTTGTAATTGAGTCAATGAATTTTTCATTGACTTTTTAGTAAATATCTTAGTGAAATTACGACCTATCAACTATAAATTGTTTAAGTTATACCTGAAGTTTTCTGTATTTTTATATTTGAAAGTTTTCAGGTATATGCAATAATTGAGTAGTTTTACAGAAGATTGCAATATCGTTTTATCTTTTGGAAAACTGCAATTGAAATTCAAATTTTTTAATATTATTTTCGGCGGAGGAATGTGATGAAACTCGCTAACAGAGCGTCTATAATTGCGCTTACAATGTTGGCATTGATAATTTCAATGTCAGCCCAAACACCAAGGTCTCAAGAAGACCCAAGAAATACGGCACCAACTGTGGGAACAGGAGGTCCTCCGGGAGGTCCGACCGGTCTTTTTACAGTTTACGACGGACAAACCCTCAGAAGAGGTGAATTCACTTTTAGCGCGGCATACAGTAATTTTGACCGTGATCCCGGCAATGTTGATCTTACGGAAGTGCCGATCAGCTTTCAGGTTGGATTGAGCGACCATTTAGAGTTGTTCTTCACCACGGACGCTTATCGCGCCATCAAGGTCAATTCGCCGCGTAATCTTTCAGGTTTTTACCTGCCCAATTCGCAGCTTGTTATCAACGGAGTCAGACAAAGCGCGCCGGCTATCGTCTTAGCCCCGCGCGGGAGCGGCACGAGCCAATTTCCCGGAGCGGTTTTCCGTCCGACGGGTAATCAAGGCTTTACGCAATTTCCGTTTAACGGAGCTAATGCGGGAACATTCGGATTTTCACCACCGTTTAACGCAGGCACTGTTTTCGGATTTACCGGCGGCTTTGCAACTTTAGGACCGGCAAGAGCGGGCAGCGGCAACGGAGCCGACTTGTTTCCCGGCATCGGTTCGGTTTACGGCAGCATTTTACCCGGAATCGTTTTACAGACCGCGTGTTTGAACGGCACGACAACCTGCGGCAACGCGGCACGAGTACCGACAGTGTTTTCCGCAGCACCGAGCTATCTGCCGGATGCTCCGCTGCTTAATCGTCAGTATGCCGAATCAGCGTTTAATACATTTAATGTCGGCGCGAAAATTCGTTTCACCGGACCGACAAATCCGGTCGGTGTCGGTATTATTCCCTTCTATCGGTTTTACGCCGACAGTGCTGATACGTTCAGCGGATTTAACCAGCTTCAGCGCGGAGCAAGTCCGGGCGGCGGTTCTTTATTCAGCGGCGGCGGCAACGGTCGCGGCGACATCGGTGTTATCGCTTTTGCCGACGCGCGTCTTCGCAAATACTTGAACATTTCAGGAAATATCGGCTACATCTATAACAGCAGCATCAAAGGCAACGACATAACATATTTGGATCGTCCTGACGAAGTGCTTGCCGGTATCGCTTTAGATTTTCCGGTTAATAAATTCTTTCAACCGATTTTGGAAGGTCGTTCGACACAGTATGTCGGCGGACGTACGCCGAACGCATTTGAAAACAGTCCGATTGAAGGACTCGCCGGCGCGCGTGTATTTCCTACCCGTTATTTCAGTTTGACCGGCGCATTCCGGTATCACTTTAATCAACAGGACAGAGGCAGTTTCAACGACGACACTAACTTTAGCGGTAATGTCAATGTTGTGGGTCAGACTAATACTATTTCAACCAGATTTAGCGGCGTTCCGAGCGGTTTCGCAACTTCGAGCGATCCGTATGGTTTTATATTTGGAGTGGCAGTCGGACGACGTAATTCGAGAGGCGTACCGAGACCTGTCAATCAATTTGCAAATGTTACCAATGTTACTCTTAGTGAAACCAGAGTAACGATTCCGTGCGAAGCGGGTTTCCAACCCAGAGAAGGAACGACTTGCAGCACGGATATGACAACAAATGTTTCCACCACGGCAGTTGACCCGGAAAACGACGTTTTAACCTACAACTATACAGTTTCAGGCGGACGCATCGTCGGTTCGGGCGCGAATGTTTCGTGGGATTTAACCGGTGTTAATCCGGGAACTTACACGATTACAGCCGGCGTTGACGACGGTTGCGGAGTTTGCGGTGAAACCAAAACCCAGACAGTTACCGTTGAAAGATGTGATTGTGTGCCGGTAGTGGTAGCTTGCACTTCTTGTGCTTCGTTAAGCGTAACGGGACCGTCTTCAGTTACGAGAGGCGGCGACACGATGACCTTTACGGCTAATGTGAGCGGCGGCAGCCAAACTGAAGTTGCATACAACTGGTCAGTTTCGCAGGGCGAAATTATCAGCGGTCAGGGAACTCCGGTAATTACCGTTCAAACAAGTCCTGGTATGG
This sequence comes from Pyrinomonadaceae bacterium, assembly GCA_965218105.1. Lineage (GTDB taxonomy): Bacteria > Acidobacteriota > Blastocatellia > Pyrinomonadales > Pyrinomonadaceae. The sequence goes on along the minus strand of OZ244585.1, from coordinate 3,510,956 downwards.
CTGGTCAGAACGTAACTGCGACGGTTGACATCAGCAGCAGTCCGGGAATATGTGATACCTGCACAAACAATACAGCATCGGAAGTTGCCGGTATTGCTCCAGACACAACATTGACTCCGGTTGATACATTTGGAGCTTTACAGCGCGATGACATCAAAGCCCGTATTGATAACTACTACATTCAATTAGGCAATGATCCGAGCGCACAGGGCTATATCATCAATTACGGTTCGGCAAGAGACATTGCAAGACGTGAAAAAGAAATCCGCGATGCGATCAGATTCTTGAGAAGAGACCCGACTCGTATAACATTTGTCAGAGGCGGCGACCGCGGCAACGGAATTGAAACACAACTTTATACCGTTCCGTCAGGCGCGCAACCTCCGACTCCTGATCAATAAATTAGCCTTACATCTTTTTTGAAGATGTAAACTTTCCTAAGCGGGTGAAATATCTTAACTGATGTTTCGCCCGCTTATGCTTTTAAAATAATTATTTAAAATAGTTTGCAAAACGCTTATTTTCGTGTAATATATGGCTTGTTTGAAAGTTAAGGTAAAACTTTAACTTTCTGCTTTAATAACAAAGAAAACATTTCGAGTTTTCAGTGCAACAATTTCACCTGCCAACGTCATCTGAGTATGTGATTTTTGGCTTATCTCGCAAGAAATTCGACTTTCCAAATTTACAACCAACAAGCCAAAGGCAGAGAGAGAAAATTATGATAGAAAAATCCAGACGGCAAATCGGAACGAAATTTATTGTTTTGCTGGCAGTCGCGCTGCTGTTTACGTCAAATGTCGGCACGTTATCGGCGGCAGTTGACACAAACGGTGAACCCGTCAAATTTAATGATTGGCAGATTGTCGGACCGAGCGGCGGCGACGTGCGCGTTGTGGCGATTGATCCGCGTGATAAAGACAGACTTTATATCAGCACGCTTGACGGACAAATTCACACATCTGCCGACGGCGGAAAAACGTGGCGGCTTCTTGTAAATTTCAATCGCCCGCAGCTTATTCTCGACCAATTGTTTGTTGATTCGCGTGATTCGAATATCATTTACGCCTCCGGTCATCGCCACAAAGAGCCGGGCGGTTTTTTTAAAACCACTGACGGCGGCGCGACCTGGAAGGAATCAAAAGATTTGCGAAAGGAATCAATTCATTCGATGGTGCAGTCAGACAAAGACCCGAACATAATTATGGTTGGAACTACTGACGGAGTTTGGGTGTCGAAAAACTCCGGCGATGACTGGAAAAAGATTCCCTACAATCCGATTCCGGGAGTTAGTTCGAGTGTGCTTCCGACTGTTGATTCGCTGGCAATTGATCCGCGCAATTCCGACACGATTTTTGCCGGAACCTGGTGGCGGGCATTTAAATCAACCGACAGCGGAAAAAACTGGAAGTTGATTAAAAACGGAATGATTGACGATTCAGACGTTTTTGCCATTACAATTGATTCAAAAGACCCAGATCACTTGATCGCTTCGGCGTGCAGCGGAATTTACGAATCAAAAAACAACGGCGAATTATGGGCGAAAGTCAACGGTATTCCTTCACAATCGCGCCGTACGCGCGACATCGTGCAGAATCCGGCGATTCCGGGAACGATTTACGCGGCGACCACCGAAGGTTTTTGGATGACGATCAACGGCGGAAAAAGCTGGGCGTTGACTTCACAGCGGGATTTGGAAATAAATTCCATCGCCGTTCACCCGGACGCGCCGAACAAAATATTTATCGGCACAAATAATTACGGCGTAATGGTTTCCAACGACGGCGGAAAAAATTTTGCTCCGACCAACGACAATTTCACCAGCCGGTTCACTTATTCGGTAACATCGGACATCGAACTTCCGAACAGACTTTACGCGACAACGCAAAACACGACGACCGGCGGCGGATTTTTTTACTTCAGCAGTGACAGCGGAAATACCTGGCAACAGGCAAAATCGCTCGACATCAGCCGGATTTCGCCTTTTGCGGTTATCCAAGACCGCGCCGACACGAACATACTTTATTTGGCAACCAATGTCGGAATGTTCAAATCAACGGATCGCGGCAATGTGTGGGCGCAAATCGTCGCGCCCAAACCGCCTCCGGCAAAAAGAGCCGCGAGCAGAGCTGCGCGCCGCCGATCAACCAGAGCAAAAGCGGCTCCGGTGGCGGTAAAAGAAGAAACTCCGCCGTCAGACCCGGATTTGATTCCGGTTTTAGAAGACAAGGTAAAAGTTTTGTCTTACACGCAGGACGGTCAAAACGGCATTTTAGCCGGAACGGACAACGGATTATATCGCAGTTACGACATTTCAAAAGGCTGGAAAAAAATCACACTCGGTGAAAATGTTGACCCGAATATTTTCGTGATCTACACTTCCCTTCAGCAGCCGCAAACGATTTGGGTTGGAACAGCGGTTTCCGGCGTGTTGGTTTCGCGCGACAACGGTGAAACGTGGAATAAGGTCGGCGGAACGCCAGCCGGAGTTCCCGACGGAGTGCCGGTCAGTTCAATAATGGTTGACCCGAAAAATTCAGACAATATTTACGTCGGCACATCGCAGACGTTTTATCTGAGTCGGGACGGCGGAGAAACCTGGATGCGGCGCGGCGGAAATCTGCCGCTCGGCAATTATACGAGCATTCTTATCAATCCGAACAACAGCGATGAAGTTTACACTTCGAGCGCGCTGGAAGCCGACGGCGGAATATTTTATTCGGACAATGCCGGTTTAAATTGGAAAAGAATTGATTCAAAAGATTTGAAACTGCCGAGCCACCGCGTTTGGTCAATGATTTTCGACCCGAATGATTCAAATACGATTTTCGCCGGAACTCATTCGTCGGGAGTTTATAAAATAGAACGTCAGGCTCCCGCCAATTCTGCGGCGGCGGCAACCGACAGAATCACTCGTCCGAGAATTTCCGCAACGGGAAACTAGCTAAAGGGAAAAGGGAAAAGGCGAAACGATAAAGTAAAATCATTACTTTATCGTTTCGCCTTTCGCCTTTTCCCTTTACAAAGGTCGTCCTTTTTTTGTTTTTAGTTTTGCACTTCCGCGCCGGAACTCTATAATCTGAAGGTTAGGAGTAAAATAAGTGAAACAAGAAATAATCTGTTCCTGTCCGACCGGAAATATTGTGCTGCACACGGAAAATCTGCCCTTTTCGGAGATTCCGCATCAATCGAAACTTTTTATTGATTACCAGAATAATCCGCTTCGATTAAAAAAATATTATCCGCTCGCCGTCGAATCGCACACGCAGATTTCACGAAGAATTCCCGAAGTTTTGGCAAATTATAAAGCCGACCGCAACGCGCTCTGCGATGTTTTGGAGGAAATGAACAAATCTTGTCAAGCAAGCGAAAAAACTCTGGAAAACATCAAACTCCTTCGTGATAAAGATTGCGTCGCGGTTGTTTCCGGGCAGCAGGCGGGACTTTTCACCGGACCGCTTTACACGATTTACAAAGCACTTTCGGCAGTAAAAATGACCGAATGTTTAACGGAGCGCGGTTTCAAAGCCGTGCCGGTTTTTTGGATTGCCACCGAAGACCACGATTTCAAGGAAGTTTCAAAGGCAAGCGTCATTAATTCAAACGGCGAACCGGTCGAAATAAAAAACGAGCCGAACAGATGTTACGAAAATCTGCCGGTCGGTTACGTAAATCTCGATGATTCGATTAAAACTACGATTGATGAACTTTTTGACGAATTGCCGCACACGGAATTTACCGACGAACTGCGAAATTTAGTTGCAAAAACGTGGCAGCCGGACGTTGACTACGGCGACGCGTTCGCGCGGCTTTTGACGGATTTTTTGGGCGAATACGGTTTGATAATGCTTTGTCCGCTCGACGCGAGACTAAAAAAACTGGCGACACCCGTGTATGTCGAAGCGATCAGAAAATCAGACGAAATAGTTTCGGCACTGCGCGAGCGGAGCGAAGAACTCGAAAATGACGGTTATCACGCGCAGGTTTTGGTGACGGAAGATTATTTTCCGCTTTTTTGGCAGTCAAGAGACCGCACGCGCCACGCTTTGAAAAAAAGCGAAAGCGGCACATTTAAAACAAAAGACATCGAAAGAGAATTTACGCTCGAAGAATTAGCCGAACTCGCCTCCGTCGAACCGGAAAGATTTTCGCCGAGCGTCGTGCTGCGTTCGGTCGTGCAGGATTATTTATTGCCGACAATCTGCTATTTCGGCGGCGCGGCGGAAATCGCCTATTTCGCGCAGTCGGCGGAAGTTTACCGAATTTTGGATCGTCCGGTTACGCCGATTTTTCATCGTCAGAGTTTTACGATTGTCGAATCCAAACACGCCAAAACGCTCAGAAAATATGATTTGCAGCTGAAAGATTTATTTGCCGGAATCGAAAATATAATGCCGCAGATCATCGAAAAATATCTTAACCGCGAAACGGGAGAAATGTTCACGGAAGTCGAAGAAAACATCAACCTTGAACTAAATCGTTTAGACCGAAGTTTGAGCGAAATCGAACCGACTTTAGCAGAAAGTTTATCCAATCGCCGACGAAAAATTATTTATCACCTTTCAAATCTCCGCACGAAGTTTCACAACGCCCAGATGCGAAAAGACGAAGTCATCCACCGGCAAATCGAAACCGCTTTTAATTCGCTTTTGCCGAACAAAAGTTTACAGGAACGTACGCTCAACGCGAATTCCTTTGTAAACCGCCACGGACTTTATTTGTTTGACTGGATTTATCAGGCGATTGATCTTGACGACAAAGAACATCGAATAATTTATCTTTGAGCCAAAAGAATTCTCGTGTAGCAGCGTTCCAATATATTTGCGGTAAATGACGATTTTAATGGCAATCAAAGTAAAAAAATCATAAGAATTTTCGATGCAAATGCGTTTTGCGATTGGAAATTTTTAATGATATTGTTTTAAACAAATTAACTTCCCAAATTTATCAACGACAGAAAACTAAGGAGATAAGGTTAATGTTAAAGACATTAAGTTTAAAACAATTATCCATATACGGATTGCTGTTTGTTGCCGTGTACGCGTTTGGTTTTAATCAAATCTACGCTCAATCGCAGGCTCTAAACGGTCAGATTGAAGGCATCGTAACGGATGTCAACGGGGCGGCTTTGCCAAATGCGGCAATCACCGTCAGAAATATCGAAACCGGCGCGGAACGTCAGCTTACGAGCGACGAATCGGGCGTTTATCGCGCTCCGCTGCTGCCGCTCGGAACTTATCGAATAACGGTTGAATTAGCAAACTTTAAACGGTTGGTGCGCGACGGAATTACGGTAAATACCGGACAGACGGCGACGGTCAATCTGACTTTGGAAACGGGCGACGTGTCGGCAACCGTAACTGTTACATCGGACGCGCCGATTGCCGATCCGGGAAAAATAGATGTCGGGCGCGTGATGAATACGCGCGAAGTGCAGAATTTGCCGCTCGTGTCGAGAAATCCATATAATTATTCACTTTTGCAGGCAAATGTGACCGGCAGACCAAATTCCGAGTTCGGCGTGCCGCGCATTAACGCCAACGGTTACGCGCGCCGGACGAATTATCAGCTTGACGGCAATAATAACACGCAGGGCGACCGCGCCGGAATTCGTCTGATGCCGATTTCGGAAATTTTCGTCAGCGAAGTTCAGCTTGTTACCAACGGATTTTCAGCCGAATTCGGCAACACGCCCGGATTGATTATGAACGCGATTACGCCTTCCGGCACGAACGGTTTTCACGGAACGGTGAGTTATCGTTTTCGCCGCACACCGTTTTCATCGCGCCCTTTTAACATAAAACCTTCCGATTTAAAGCCGAAAACGAAAGTTGACGACGTTGCCGGCGCAGTCGGCGGACCGATTATCAAAGACCGCTGGCAATTTTATACGGGTTACGAATACGTCAGCCGCGATTTGGGCGGCGAACCGGGACGCATTATTACGATTAAAGCGGCAGATCAAACGCGCTTAATTGCCGCCGGAGTTCCGGCAGCGGCATTTCCGACGGCGATTCCCGCCGCGCAGAAAGTCAATTTCTTTATCTTGCGTTCCGATGCTCAATTAAACGATGCCAATCGTTTGACCGGACGTTACAATTATTTCAAAAATATCTCGCCCGACAACATCGGCGGCGGTTTGACGAATTTGCAGCGCAGTATTGATTTCAACGACGTTTCATATTCGTTCGGTTTGCAGCTTGCTTCGATCATTTCGTCGAAAACTTTGAATGAATTTCGCTATCAATACGCGACGCGAAATTCACAAAATCTGGCAAACGCCAATTCCGGCACAGGAGCGACGATTGTAATTTCAGGCATCGCTAATTTCGGCGCGCCGACCAATGCCAATACGATTTCACCGCTGGAGACGACCAATCAAATTCAGGATAATTTGACTTATACATTCGGCGAACATTCGGTTAAAGTCGGCGGCGGTTTCACCAGATATAACGATGAACGACGTTCGGGAATCTTTTACCAATATACATTTCCATCAATTGATGCTTACCAGCAAGCCGTTGACGGAACGAACACACGCAGTTATTCGCAGTATGTCGAATCTTTCGGCGATCCTGAAGTCAAGTTTAATTCAACATTTTACAACTTTTTTGCTCAGGACGATTGGAAGATAACGCGGAAGTTAAAGTTGAATTACGGTTTGCGCTACGATCTTTACGATATTCCGAAAGCCGACCCGAATTCGCCGTTTCCGGCTTCGCAAAAATTCAAGGTTGACAAAAATAATTTCGCGCCGCGTTTAGGTATCGTTTACGCTTTGCGCGAAGGAAGCCGCCCGACGGTTGTTCGCGCGAGTGCCGGAATGTATTATGACATTCCTTATTCGGATATGTATCTGCGGGCGATTCAAAACAACGGAAGTCCGACATATTTCAATTTCACTTTCGCCTCTGACACTGCCGGCGCGCCGGCTTTTCCGAACAATTTGGGGTCGCTGCCGCCCGGAACAGCCTTGCCGCGTCAAAGTATTGATGCGGTTTCGCCCGACTTTGAAAACCTGTATGCCATTCATACCAATTTTCAGGTGGAACAGGCGATTACAAACGATTTATCGTTTACAGCCGGTTTCATCCATTCGAGCGGACGACATATTCCGGTTTATCGCAATATCAATTGTCTGCCGGTTGCGTCGCAGGGAACATTGCCGGACGGCAGACCGATTTACGGCACTTTTACTGTTAATACAAACCCGCCCGTTCCGCCCGCAACCACGAATCCGAACGCCGGTGTCGTTTCGATCAGCGGCTGCACAAATCGAATTTTTCCGCAGTTTCAAAATATTTTGCAGGTCGAATCGGTTGGAAATTCCAACTACAACGCGGCGACTTTTCAATTGGCAAAACGCTTTTCGCGCGGTTATCAATTCAACGTCAACTACACGCTGTCGCGTTCGACGGACGACGCGCCGGAACAAAATCTGGTCGCGGCTTCATCGCTCGCACTTTCCGATCCTTCAAATCGGGAATTTGACAGAGGTTTATCGCTCGCCGATCAAACGCACACTTTTATAATGAGTTTTGTCGGTCGTCCGCAATTTAATTTCGAGAATAAAGGGCTAAAATACGTTTTGAACAACAATCAATTCGGGATTATCGCCACGGCGAACAACGGCGAAACATTTAACATTACGAGCAACCTTGATTTGAACCGCGACGGCGTTCTCGGCAATGATCGTCCGGTCGGAATCGAGCGAAATTCCGGCAGAACGCCGCGCCAGTTTAATGTTGACCTTCGTTATTCGCGTTTTATTCCGATCACGGAAAGATTCAGGCTGGAGTTTTTCGCCGAAGCGGTAAATATTTTCAACATCAACAGTATTTACCAATACAACAGCACGGTTTTGGCATCGAATCGCAACGCCTTGCCGGGAGTTGCGAACAGTTTCGATACTTTGGTTAATCCGTTGACGGGAGAAATTCGCGGTTCGCTGCCGAATTTTAGAAGTCTAAGCGTAACTTCGCTCGACAGCCGACAAATTCAACTCGGAATCAAGTTCAACTTTTAATTTCAGTGACTTATGAAAGAAGAAAACTTAAATAAACATCCTGAAATTGTGGAATTGCCGGACGCTTGGTGGTATCGCGTTTATTTGGGCGTGATTATTTCTAATATTTTGGTAATTGCCGCTTTAGGAACTTTTACTTATTATTTTTCGAGCTAAACCGGAGCGCGGACGGCTCGTCCGCCTTTTCGAGCGCGGGGGCGCGAGAAAAGTTTTCGCCATCTATTAACATTTTTGACGGCGGGCGTTTCCAACATCGCTTCGCTTGTTGGCGGACGAGCCGTCCGCGCTCCGACTTTTTAATATGAAATTTCTGGATTGGGCAATCGTCGTTGGTTATTTGGTTTACGTGATTTGGGACGGAATCCGTATGACCAAAAACAGCGGCAATGTCGAAGGCTATTTTCTCGCCAATCGAAGTTTGCCGTGGTGGGCGGTCGGGCTTTCCGTGATGGCGACGCAGCTTTCGGCGATCACGCTCGTCGGCACGACCGGACAGGCGTATTCGGACGGAATGCGCTTTATCCAGTTTTATTACGGTTTGCCGCTGGCGATGATTATTTTGTGCGTGACGGCGGTGCCGTTTTTCTATCGCGCGAAAGTTTACACGGCTTACGAATATCTCGAAAAAAGATTTGACGCGAAAACGCGCACGTTGACGAGCTTTTTCTTTTTGATGTCGCGCGGTTTGGGTGTCGGCGTGATTATCGCCGCGCCTTCGGTTATCTTGTCAATCGTTTTAGGCTGGAGCGAAATCACGACGATTTTTGTCATCGGTCTGACGACGACTTTGTACACGATGATCGGCGGCGTTCAGGCGGTAACGTGGACGGATGTCAAACAAATGGTCATCATTTTCGTTGGAATGAGCGTCGTTTTGTTCATCATTTTTTCAAATCTTCCAGCCGGAGTTTCGATTACCGACGGACTGCATTTGGCGGGCGCGACCGGCAAATTGACGACGATTGACACGCATTTCGATCTGAAGGAAAAATATACGATTTGGTCTGGAATGATTGGCGGTTTATTTTTGTTTCTGTCGTATTTCGGCTGCGATCAATCTCAGGTTCAAAGATTTTTAACGGCGAAATCCGTCAGTCAGGGCAGAACTTCGCTGTTGATGTCGGCTTTTTTGAAAATTCCGATGCAGTTTTTGATTTTGCTGATCGGCGTGATGGTTTTTGTTTTTTACCAGTTTAATCAGCCGCCGATGATTTTTAATTCCGTTCAGGCAAATCGAGCGCAGATCGCTAAACCGGCTGAATACAACGCTTTGCAGTCAGAGTATAATTTTGTCAACGAACAGCGGCAAAAAGCCGCGCTCGAATTTGTCACCGCCGAAAAACAGGCGGATGAAGTTTTAAAAACGACAACAAGACGAAAATATCTCGCAGCCAACGAAGAATTTGCCGCTTCGCGCAAAAAAGCCTCCGAATTTATAAAAGTAACTAACGACGACAAAAATTTTAACGACGTGAACTACGTTTTTCCGACTTTTGTCATCGAAAATATGCCGATGGGCGTGGTCGGTTTGATCATCGCGGCAATTTTCGCCGCCTCAATGTCGAGCGTGGCGGCGGAATTAAACGCGCTGGCGACGGCTTCGACGATTGATTTTTACCGTCGTCATTTTAAAAAGGAAGGAACGGACGAAGAATATGTAAAATTCGGGCGGATTGCGACGGCGTTTTGGGGTTTGTTCGCCTGCATCGTGGCGATTTACGCGACAAATTTGGGTTCATTAATTGAAGTCGTCAACAAATTCGGTTCGTTTTTTTACGGTTCGCTTTTAGGCGTTTTCGTATTGGCATTTATCGTCAAACGAGCGCGTGCGCGTGGCGCATTTTTTGGCTTATTGTTCGGTATCGGGTCGGTTTGGATTGCCAGTCGTTATACGGACATCGAGTTTTTATGGTTTAACGTCGTCGGCTGCTTGGCGACGGTGATTGCGGGTTATTTAATCAGTTTAACGGTTGCGGAAGATTCAAAATGAAAAATACAAAACACAAAGTTCTAAAATGTAACGCAAGCGTCCCGCTTGCCGTATCGGATGCGTCCCGCTTCCGTGTGGAAAAAGTCTTGAGCGCGGCGTTGGAAGACGCGAGCGCGGGACGCGCTCACGACAGCAGTCGGGACGACTGCGTTACACATTTTATAGCTTTTTTCCTGACTTTATCCTTCATCCTTTATCCTTTATCCTTTGCAGTTACGGCGCAGGTTCGTCCGAAATACGATATGGGCGCAATCGGGCTGACGCAAAAGCTCGAACGCCTGCAAACGACGGCGAGCGCGATGCACACCGGCGCGCACCCGGACGACGAAGATTCCGGTTTGCTGGCGTATCTGGCGCGAAACGATCACGCGCGAACCGCTTATCTGGCGTTAAATCGCGGCGAAGGCGGGCAGAACGTCATCGGACAGGAACTTTTTGAACCGCTCGGCGTGATTCGCACCGAAGAACTTTTGCAGGCGCGAAGACTCGACGGCGGACAGCAGTTTTTTACGCGCGTAATGGATTACGGTTTTTCAAAAACACGCGCCGAAGCGTCTAAAATCTGGGGCGAAAATCTGGTTTTGGGCGATATGGTTCGCGCGATCAGAACCTTTCGCCCGCTGGTCATTATTTCGCGTTTTTCGGGAACGCCCGCCGACGGACACGGACATCATCAGCTCGCCGGATATTTAACGCCGCTCGCTTACAAAGCCGCCGCCGATCCGACGCAATTTCCCGAACAAATCAAAGAAGGTCTGCGTCCGTGGCAGGCGAAAAAACTCTACGTCAGCGAAAGTTTTTTTCGCAATCCTGATAATCCGCCGACTTTGACAATTAACACGGGCGAATATGATCCGCTCATCGGACGTTCCGATTTTGAAATTGCGATGGAAGGCAGAAGCCAGCACAAAACGCAGGAAATGGGAACGCTCGAACTGCGCGGGAAACAGACTTCGGGAATGCGGCTCGTCGAATCGAATGTCGGGAAATCCGCCGATGAAAAAGATGTGTTTGACGGAATTGACACTTCAATTGCGGGAATTACGAAACTCGTCGGATTGACCGACAGCAATTTCGACGGCGATTTGAAAGACGCGCAAAGTGCCGCCGCCAAAGCGTTGGAAAATTATAACGCGCTGAATCCGGGAAAAATTATCGAACCGCTTGCCGAAGGTTTACGCGCCGTCCGCAAAGCGCGAAGCGAAATTGCCGCCGACTCAAAAGGACAAATGAACACGCCGCTCGCCGATGCCGATAGTTTACTGGCGCAAAAAGAACGCGAATTTTCCGACGCGCTGCAATCGGCGGCGGGAGTTGTAGTTGACGCGCTGGCTGATTCGGAAACGGTTGTCGCGGGCGATGAAACCGGCGTTGCGGTTCGAGTTTTCGCGCCTGAAAATTCCAGCGTCAAAATTAACGGCGTGACGATAGCCGCTCCGAAAGGATGGCTGATCAATAACGCGCCGCCGCCGGATAGTCCGACAGTCGGATTTTTTTCACGCAGCGAAAACGCGTTAAAGGCTTATTTTTTCGATCTGTCAGTTCCGGCAAACGCGCCGCCGACGCAGCCTTATTGGTTGGAAAGTCCGCGCGAAAATTTCGCTTTTAACTGGTCTGCGCCCGATGTGGAAAAAAATATGCCGTTTCAGTCGCCGCTGGCAACGGCGGAAGTGAAAATGAATGTCGGCGGCGAAGACATTAGCGTTATCAAACCCGTTCAATATCGTTACGCCGATGACATTCGCGGCGAACTTCGGCGGGATTTGAACGTCGTTCCGGCGATCAATGTCGCGCTCGATTCAAATTTATTGATAATTCCGGCTTTGCCAAAGGCGCAGAAGCAGAAAGTCGCGCTGTCGGTAAGCAACGACGCGCCGCGTGAAATGAAAGGAACGGTCAAACTCGATTTGCCGTCCGGCTGGACTGCCGTTCCGAATTCAGCAAATTTTGATTTGAAGGCGAAAGGCGATAAAACCGCCGCGACATTTGACGTGACGATTCCCGCCGATGCCAAAGTTAATTCGTATAAAATTATGGCGGAAGCAAATGTCGGCGGACAAATTTACAACCAAACGATGCAGGAAATCGCCTACCCGCACATTCAAACGCACCGTCTTTACTCTCCGGCGGAAATTTCGGCGAAAGTGCTGGACTTGAAAGTCGCGCCCGTCAACGTCGGTTACATAATGGGAAGCGGCGACCGCGTTCCAGAAGCGATCAGGCGAATTGGTTTGGACGTAACGATGCTCGGAGAAAAAGACCTTTCGACCGGCGATTTATCAAAATATGACACGATTGTCGTCGGCATTCGCGCTTCTCAGGTCAGACCCGATTTCGTTGCCAACAACGGCAGACTGCTGGATTTTGTCAAAAACGGCGGAACGCTGATCGTCCAATATCAACAGCAGGATTACGTCAGCCGTAATCTGCCGCCGTTTCCCGCGAAAACGGATATTCAAATCAACGGCAATCAGCGCATTTCAAACGTCCGCGTAACGGACGAAAACGCGCCGGTCAAAATTTTAGACCCGACGAATCCGATTTTTAATTTCCCGAACAAAATCGCGGCGAGCGATTGGGATAATTGGGTGCAGGAACGCAATTTGTACAATTTCACGACGCTCGATCCAAAATACACGCCGCTGCTCGAATCGCACGACGAAGGCGACCCGGAAAGCAGCGGCGGTTTGGTTTACGCCAAAATCGGCAAAGGAAATTTCATTTATAATTCCTACTCGTTTTTCCGCCAACTTCCCAACGGCGTTCCGGGCGCGTACCGTTTGTTGGCAAATATGCTGAGTTTGCCGAAAGCAAAATAGGCGGAGCGCGGACGGCTCGTCCACCTTCGAGCGGAGCGCGGACGGCTCGTCCGCCTTCGAGCGCAGCGCGAGAAGCAAGCCTTCGCATTCTAATTGCATCTTTGATGGCGAGCGTTTGCAACGCCTCGCTTCGCCGGCGTTGGCGGACGAGCCGTCCGCGCTCCAATGAAAAAAATGTTACCTGAAATAAACGAAAAATTTCCCGCACAAATTTACAAAGAAAATGTTTTGGCAGACTGTTTTGAAGACGCGAAAAAATATTTTCTGCAAGCGTATCTGGAAGTTGATTTCGCTCATGCGATAATGCTCGCCGAACAGGAAATCATTACTCAAGATGAATTAAAAGAACTTCTGACAACCTTGCGCGGTTTAGATTTGGATTCGATCAGACGCGCCGAATATGACGGCAGTTTTGAGGATTTATTTTTTTACTTACAGCGCGAAATTGCAAAAAACTGCGACGCTGATACGGCGGGAAAACTGCACACGGCGCGCAGCCGCAACGATATTGACGTGACTATTTATCGTCTTTATCTGCGGCGGGCGACGCTCAAACTGCTGCGTTCGACGATGGATTTGCGGCGTGTTTTTCTCGATTTAGCCGCCGAACATCACGAAACTTTAATTCCGGCTTACACGCACACCCAACCGGCGCAGCCTTCGACGCTGGCGCATTTTCTGCTGGCGATGGCGGAGAATCTGGGGCGCGACATCAAACGTTTACAGCGTGCTTTTGACAATATGAACTTTTGTCCGCTCGGCGCGGGCGCGATTACGACGACCGGATTTCCGATTAACCGGCACCACGTCGCCGAACTTTTGGGCTTTTACGCGCCGACCGTCAACTCTTACGCTTCAATCGCTTCGGTTGATTATTTTACCGAAACTCTCGGCGCGACTTCGGCACTTCTGGTCAATGTCGGCAAATTCGTCTTTGAATTTTTGCAGATGGCTTCGATGGAATACAATGTCATTCGGCTGCCCGACAGCTACGTGCAGGGTTCTTCGATAATGCCGCAAAAGCGCAATCCGGTCGCGCTCGAACATATTCGCGCGCTCGCCAGCAAAGGTCTCGCCCAAAGTTTAGGCGTTTTTACGAGCATTCACAACACGCCGTTCGGCGATATTAACGATGTCGAAGACGATTTGCAGCCGCTGATTTACAACGCCCTGCGCGACGCAAATCGTTCGGTTGCGCTGTTTGCCGGAACTTTGGAATCGGCGACTTTCAATCTCGACACATTAAAAAAACGCGCGGGTGAAAATTTTATCACCGTCACCGAACTCGCCGATACGATTGTCCGGCGCGAAAATTTACCGTTTCGCGTCGCTCATAAAATCGTCGGAACTTCCGTCAAAGCGGCGATTGAAAACAGAAGCGAAATTACGCACGAAATTCTGCAAACGACGGCGAGAGAAGTTTTGGGCAGAGAACTTTCGCTCTCAGAGGAAGATTTGGAAAAAACGCTTTCGCCCGAAAATTTCGTGGCGATTAGGACGATCTACGGCGGAACCGCGCCCGAAGAAACGCGCCGCGCTTTGACGGTCGAGCGCGATTATGAATCCGCCGATGAAACATGGTTTGCGGAAAAGAACGCGCTTCTCGAAAGTGCTTTGACAAATTTGAATGAAATGGTTGATGAAATTGTCAAAGTCGGATAAACTTCAACGGATTATTGATAAAGTGTCGTTTGATTGATTCAAAATCTACGACGCTTTTTCACTTTAATTAACACAAAAAATGATATTGGCAGGCGACATCGGCGGAACAAATACGCGGCTGGCTTTGTTTGAGAAAATCGAAAAAGGCTTTAAATCAGTCGCGGAAAAGCAGTTTTCAAGTTCCGCTCACCAACATTTGGCGGAAATTGTGCGGGTTTTTTTGCAGGAAAACTCTCATCCGGTTGACCGCGCCTGTTTCGGCGTTCCGGGTCCGGTGCGCGAAAACGTCGCCAAACTGCAAAATTTGCCGTGGATTGTTGACACGAACAATCTGAAACAGATTTTTGAGCATCATTACGTTTGGCTGATAAATGACCTCGAAGCCAACGCTTACGGGCTAAATGAACTCGACGAAAATGAATTTGCCGTTCTCAACGAAGGCGAAGCGCATCCGACGGGAAATCAGGCGGTAATTTCCGCCGGAACAGGTTTGGGACAAGCCGGAATCTATCACGAAAACGGCGAATTGCGACCATTTGCGACCGAAGGCGGACACGCTGACTTTGCGCCGCGCAACGAACTCGAAATGGAATTACTGCGCTATTTACTGACAAAATTTGAGCGCGTCAGCGTCGAGCGCGTCGTATCGGGAATGGGTTTGCAGAATATCTATGAGTTTCTGCGCGATGTCAAAGGCGCGGAAGAACCGCGTTGGCTGGCGGAAGAAATCAGGGAAAACGGCGACCTCGGTGCGGTCGTTTCCAACTGCGGTTTGAGCGGAAAATCCGCCATCTGCGAACAGACTTTGGAAATGTTCGTGTCGCTTTACGGCGCGGAAACCGGTAATTTGGCATTACAATTTTTGGCGACCGGCGGAGTTTATCTCGGCGGCGGAATCGCGCCGAAGATTCTGCCGATGTTAAAAGAAGAAATTTTTCTCAAAGCCTTCACCGCCAAAGGAAGAATGCGCGAACTGCTCGAAAAAATTCCGGTGCGCGTGATCTTAAACGATAAAGCCGCCTTAATCGGCGCGGCGCATTATGCTTTTTATAAAACTTCAAAAATCTAGATTCATAAACGACTGGAGCGCAAGCGGCTCGCTTGCCGTCCGTTCGCGCCTTGCGCCGAACGGACGCGCCTCTCGATTACTCAAAACTTTCAAGTAAATGCGCGGGCTGTTCCAGTTCTCGCAAAGCCTCGAACGGTGCCAGCGAGCCGCTTGCTCTCCAGACGGATACGGCATTTTTGTTTGAAATCCGCATTATCCCTGTAAATTTCTTTTTTCTCTCCCAATTTTGGAATTTCCCTGATATAAAAAATGTGTTTCCGGCTTTCCAAAATCATTTTCAAAATTTGTATAATAAATTTATGAAATGGTTACAAGGGGTTTTGACAATCGGGACGTTTGCGGTTTTATATTTATTTGAAAAGCGTCAGCCTTTGCGCGAACAAATCGAACAAAAGGAGATTCAGACGACGCGCGATTTGGCGATTGCGGCGGCGGCGGGCGCGGCGATTACCTTGTTTGAAAAACCCGTGACCGACCGATTGACTAAGTTTGTCGAAGAAAAGAGATTCGGTTTGGTGAAAATTTGGCGGCTGCCGAAGTTTTTGGAAACCGCGATTTCCGTCATTTTGTTGGATTACACGCTTTATATCTGGCATTATTTAACTCATAAATTGCCGTTTCTGTGGCGATTTCACAAAATTCATCACGCGGATTTGGATTTGACGGCTTCAACCGCGATTCGTTTTCATTTCGGCGAAATGACGATTTCGGTTCTCTTTCGCGCCGGACAAGTTTTGCTGATCGGAGTTTCGCCGAACGCGCTGCAAATTTGGCAAGGTTTGCTGTTTCTGAGCATTTTATTTCATCATTCAAACGTCCGTCTGCCGAAAGAATTTGAAGAAAAACTCGAAAAATTAATCGTTACGCCGCGACTTCACGGCATTCATCATTCAATCGAAAAAGACGAAATGGATTCAAACTGGTCGAGCGGTTTATCAATTTGGGATTTTCTGCACGGAACTTTTCGCAGCGATATTCCGCAAAATAAAATTATCATCGGCGTGAAAGGTTTTGATGAAGAAAGCGACGTAACCATCGGCAAAATGTTAATCGAGCCGTTTACGAATCAGGAAGATAAAATTTCAAATTACGATTTACAATATTGAAGCGATTTTTGATTTGCGAATAAAAAAAGAAGTAATTTGCAGGGATAACAGGATGAACAGGGATGATTATTAATATAAAAATTATCCCTATTTATCCTGTCATCCCTGCAAAAATTCCTTTGCTTTCTGCCAATTCTATTCTATCAAGTTAAATTCAGCCTCTGACCGGAATTTGCGCTTCGGAATTCATATTGAAACGCAGTATCGCGCCGACACCGCCGGAATCTTCCAGCAGCGACGCGTCTTCGATGAAGTGAATTTTCTCGACTGAGTTCATCGCGCGAATCAGAAGTTCGTCGGCGATCTGCCGCTGTTCGTGATAATCGGGCAAATCGTCCGTGCCGGAATAATCTTTACCGGGCGCGTAATTTTCCAAAACTTCCTTGACCGCTTTTTTGTCGTATTCGATGGAATCGAAATCCGCGCTGATGGCAAGTTCCTGAACCTGTCCGTTTGACAACGCCTTCAAAGTTTCCGCCACTCCCAGAGTTCCCAATCCGGCAGCCGCTCGCGTCGCATCTTTGACGCGTTCGACATTTTTCATATCATCGGTCGCGTTTTTGATTCCCATCACTTCCCGCGTCGCTTTATAAATTTCTTCTTCCGTCGCATATTGGCTCAAATTTATCGTTCCGGCGACTAATTTTTCGACCGCATCCGGCAACTGCGGGCGCAGCACCGGCATAATTACCTGTTCGTCGCCGCACAAAATGATATGCTCGATTTTCTGCTCGCGCATTATCTCCGCGATTTGATCAACGACTTCCTTGGCGTGATGCAGATGATAATTTTCAATGTGGCGTTGAAAACGCGCCTGTGACCAGCCGCCGGCTTCGGTGCGGTTGGTTACGTAATTTTGAATTTCTTCAATCGCCGGTTTTTTCTCCAAATCTATTTTTTCGCCGCCGAAAATATACAGGCTCGCCTTATTCGTATCCGCCCAAACCGCCAGATACGGCGGATTTTGATCGGTAATACGCGCCAGCGGGAAAATATGCGGACGGTCGGCAACCTCTAAAAGATTATTTGGAAGAGGCGTGTCGAACTGCACCGTTTCAAAAAATTCGTTCGCGCCGTGACAGGCGAAAATCGCAATGCCGTTTGCCGCGTCGTCAACTTCTTTTTCCGCGAAATCCATTATTCGTTTGACATCTTTTTCGTAACTTTCCATTTCCGCCGAGTTTTCGTCAAATCCTTTCGTTCGCATAGACAAAACTTTTTTCAGCCACGCCCCAAATTTGTCGCGTCCCTGATTATTGGGTTCGGCATTCAGATAAATGCTGATGAAAGGCGAGCCGTTCGGCTCGAAATTGATCAGTTTTTCCATTAGATTGTTAACATTCATAAAATTTTTCTTCCTTCTCAAAAATAAAAAAAGACAGCCGGAGAAAGTGTTTTTATACTTTCCCTTCTCAGACCGTCCGACAAAATTAAATTGATTTAATTGTTCGATTCGCTTTTTTTGCGGCGACCCGAACCGCTTTTGCTGCCGCCGCCGTCCTGTTTATTGACGGTCGCCCAGGCGCGTTTTTCGGCTTCATCTTCGGAAACGCCGTTTTTTTCGTAACTTTCTTCGATGTGTTCCGCCTGACGTTTTTGTTTATCCGTATATTTGTCTTTGTCTCCTCTCGGCATTATTTTAAACCTCCCTCGTTCAATTTACAAAATGCTCACTGATTTTTTTCTTAATGACTTTTTCAAACGGGAAAACCTTTCGCCAACTTGTAAATTGGCGATGATTTTTTCGCCGTTTGAAACTTCAATTTTTCCGTCTTCGATCACAAATTCCGCCGACATCGGCTGTTTGTTGTCCGGCTGAACAATTGTCGCTTTCGCTTCCAAAGTCTTGGCTTCGCCCGTCATCATAGCAACTTCTCCCTTTTTGAAAAACCTTGTAGAATGGCGATAGTAAAATTTTTGTTGATACTACAACCGCAAATTTTCCGATTGAATTATAATTACATAAAGTATGAAAAAATTAAAGGGATTTTCTAACCGCGAGTGTTAATTCTTTGAGAAATTTTCATTGACACGAAAGAACGGTTTTAGTAGCCTCAAAATATAAATAAAAATGAGAGGAATCTTTACAAAATTTGAGTAACCAAAAAAAAATCGAACTGCCCCCGAAAGGTTTAAAAACGCTGTTCGGCGTTCAAGACCAAAACATCAAATATCTCGAAACACTGCTTGATCTGAGCATCGGCGCGCGCGGCAACGAATTATTGATTGACGGCGATCCGAAAGACATTGAAACGGTCGAACAAATTTTAAATGATTTCGCCGAAATCTTTGACGAAGGCAGCACTTTTTCCGACAAAGAACTGCGCGACGCTTTCAAACAAATCGCCGAAGACCGCGCTTATTCGCTGAAAGATTATTTCGCCAACGCGCGATTTAATCCGTCGGGCAAAAAGCAGGTCGCGCCGAAATCCGTCAACCAGCGCAAATATATCGAAGCGATTCAGAAAAACGATTTGACATTCGGCATCGGTCCGGCGGGAACGGGGAAATCATTTCTCGCCGTCGCATTAGCCGTGCAAGCTCTTTTTTCAAAACAGGTTTCGCGCATTATTCTGACTCGTCCGGCGGTCGAAGCGGGCGAAAAACTCGGCTTTCTGCCGGGAGATTTGCAGGACAAAGTTGATCCTTATCTGCGTCCGCTCTACGACGCGCTGTTCGATCTCGTTGATAATGAACGCGTTACGAAGATGCTGGAAAAGCGCATCATCGAAATCGCGCCGCTCGCTTTTATGCGCGGTCGGGCGATGCCTTTAGATAGTTTGCTGCTGACTCCAAACGGTTGGCAAACAATGGGTGAAATTAAGGTCGGCGACAAAATTATCGGTTCGGATGGCAAACCGACGGAAGTGATCGGCGTTTTTCCGCAAGGCAAAAAGAAAGTTTATCGGCTGGCAATGACCGACGGTTCGAGTGCGGTTGCCTGTGCCGAGCATCTTTGGCAAGTCAAAACAATGGAAGACAAACGCCGAAATAAACCGGCGCGAGTTCTGGAAACGCAGGAAATGCTTGGCAATTTTCGCCGCCATAGTCAATATCGTTACGAATTGCCGCTACTTTCCGCGCCCGTAGATTTTAGTTTTCGAGAAACACCGCTTGACCCTTACGCGCTTGGCTTACTGCTTGGTGATGGTTGTATTTCAGATAAATCTTCACCTAGTTTTACAACATCAGATGCGGAGTTAATTGATTCCTTATCGCTTTCAATTGCTGATATGAATGTTGGAATTATATACAGAGATCGCTATAATTATTTAATTGCTCTTCCAAAATCCAAACAGCGAGGTGGAATTAGTCGTAATCAGTTAAGCCAGATTTTGAGAGATTTAAAGATTGCCGGAACAAAATCTGCGACGAAATTTATTCCAGAAATTTATCTCTACAATTCAGCGGAAGTTCGCCACGCCATTTTACAAGGTTTGCTAGACACCGATGGCGGACATGTAACGCAGAAAGGTCGGACTTGCCGCATTCAATATTCGACAACCTCGAAAAGATTAAAAGACGATGTAATTTTTCTCGTTCGTTCACTGGGCGGCGTTGCATTTTGCAGAAAACGTCTCGCCGAAAATCGTAAACCCGGATTTGCCAACGGCAGACCTGTTCCTTGTCGAACCGACGCTTATATTCTAGATATTCGTCTGCCCGAAAACATCAAACCGTTTCGATTGGCGAGAAAAGCGGCGATTTATGAGACTTTCGGCGGCGGTCGCCCAATGCGATTTATCAAAAATATAGAGTTAATCGGTGAAGCGGAAACACAATGTATCAGCGTTGCCGCGCTCGATTCGCTGTATGTTACCGATGATTTTATTTTGACGCATAACACGCTCGCGGATGCTTTTATCATTCTCGACGAAGCGCAAAATACGACGGGCGAACAGATGAAAATGTTTCTGACGCGCATCGGGTTCGGTTCAAAAGCGGTCGTTACCGGCGATGTGACGCAGATTGATCTGCCGCGCGGACAACGCAGCGGTTTGCGCGAAGCCGAGAGGATTTTGAGCGATCTCGAAGGCATTAAATTTATTCATTTTAACGATAAAGATGTCGTGCGCCACAAACTCGTGCAGATGATCGTCCGCGCTTACGAAGAACACACGGCGAAAGACGAGGCAAACGAAATGAAAGAACGTAATAATTACCGATAATGAGAATTTGTCCGCGAATGATGTGAAGCAACACAAATAATTTCTCTTTTTGAGTTTGGTAAAGCCGCAAACTATCTGAAAAAACAAGAGTTGTTCGGTAACGAATCTAAATTATTTTACAAACGGTTTCAAACGGAACGCTGAATTTAGTTCGCCCGTCACGGGCGAACTAAATTCAGCGTTTTCGATTTTTCACTGTTAACCTTAAATAATTGTTAAGTCGGTTTCATATTTATTGACCTGACGAATTTTGTAGCCTAAACTTCACCAACTTAGAAAAGTTCCGTCTTGCAACTGATTCAATAATCAGCAAGGCAATTTAACAAAATAAAAAAAGGGGAAAAATGAAAAACTTTAAAAATAAACTGGGCGGCATTTTACTGAGCGCATTCTGCTTTGTATTGTTCAGCGGCAGTGCGTACGCCCAAACGACCATTGTAAACTATGACTTTAATGATGCTACAACAGCTTGTACATCAACTCCGATAAGCACGGCGACGGGAGTTACATCCGCTTATTCCGCCAGCGAAGCGACCTGCGCCGCATCTACCGGCACAGCGACGGATGCGAACGCGTTTACGTCAAACACAACGGCGGGAACGACGACCGGTTTTAGTAATTCAAGCGGGACAAATACCAAATATTTCCAATTCACTCTGAGCGGTTCTATGCTTAATACTTACAGCAGCTATCAAATATATTTCCAATCACAGCGAAGCAACACGGGCGCGCAGACTATCACTTTGTCTTACAGCGTTGACGGCGGGGCTAATTTTACCAATTTTCCGGCGACGCAGACAGTTGCGACATCTTTCGCCAATTCCACACCTGAAGTTTTTGACTTGAGCGGTATAACGGCGTTAAATAATCAATCAAGCATTATTTTTCGATTATCCGTCAGCGGCGCGACAGGAACCGGAACGGTCAGAATTGACAATTTTCAAGTGCAGGCAATGGGAACGACCGCCGCCGGAGCGACGATAAACGGACGCATCACCGACGCGCGCGGACGCGGTTTGCGGCGCGTCGTTGTTTCGGTGACGGGCGGCGGAATTGAAGAACCGATTTATGCGACGACAAACGCTTTCGGTTATTATCGTTTTGAAGACATTCCGGCTGGCAATACCTACATATTAAACGCTTTTTCCAGAATGTTTACATTTGAACGATCAACCATCGTAGTAAATGTCAACGGAGATTTGGACGGCGCGGATTTTGTCGGTGAAAGAAGTTATGGCGGATTGGCGGATTTTAAGAGCATAAAAAAACCCAAGTAACCAATGCTCTCAAATGATAAATGCTGCTGTACTTTTCAGCCTTCGCTTTTTAACGGCGAAGGCTTTTTAATTGACGGAAAATGTTTTTGAGACGAAAGCGAACTTAAAATAATATTCTTCATCAGAGATTGTTTTGAACAACTGTGAAAAGTCCCGCGTTAAGTTTTTCGGTGCAGTATGAAACCGGCAATTTCACATAACAAGTCCGTGTCTTTACTAATATGTTCCAATTCCCGACAAGATTTGGCGTGAACGATTTCCGCCATTTTCGACGCTTTTTCCAAACCGTAGAGCGAAATATACGTCGCCTTTTTCGCCTTTTCATCTTTACCGGCGGTTTTGCCCAAAATTTCCGATGTCTGCGTTACATCAAGCAAATCGTCGGTAATTTGAAACAGCAAACCGAGATTTGAAGCGTATTTTGTGACAGACTCCAGTTCCCTTTCGTCCGCTCCGGCGATAATCGCGCCGGAACGCGCCGCGGCGCAAATCATCGCGCCGGTTTTATTGCGATGAATATTTTCCAGTTCTTCGACGGAAATCCGTCTGCCTTCGGCTTCCAAATCGAGCTGCTGTCCGTCAACCATCTGCGCGGCGGATTGTGAAATTTCCGTAATTAATTTTATTCTGATTTCCGCGCTCAAGTTTTCGTCCTCGGCGATTGTCATAAACGCCAGATTTTGCAGAGCGTCGCCCGCCAGAATCGCCGTCGCTTCGTCAAATTTTTTGTGACAGGTTTCACGTCCGCGCCGCAAATCATCGTCGTCCATCGCGGGCAAATCGTCGTGAATCAGCGAATATGTATGAATCATTTCGATTGCCGCCGCCGTTCTCAATAAATATTCCTGCGATACGCCGAACGCTTTGCCGACTGCCAAAACAAGCGCGGGACGAAACCGTTTGCCGCCCGCAAACAAACTGTGGCACATCGCTTCGTGCAGTCTTTTCGGTTCTGCTTGCAGCGACGGCACGAGTTCTTCCAGTTGCCGGTCAACGCTTTTCGCGCAGTCGGCGAAAAAGTTTTTTAGTCTGTTCATCAAAAAAGAATATCGCTTTAGACCGAAAAGACGCAAAGAGTTTGACAGCTTTTTAGAATTTATTTTCAGCGAACCGGAAAAATTGAAAAGCCATTTTGCGAATCGTCAAAATTGGAGTTTAATAGAGTTCATCAAATTTTTAATGGAAAGGCGTTCGCTTTTTAATCCATCCCGAACAGAAAATTAACGAAAATTATGAATGTAGAAAACAAAGAAAATATTCCCGACGACGCATTTGAACGCGAGTTGACAACCGATTTAGACGACGACACGCCCGATAAACCTTCGGGAATGCCGCTTCACACCAAGATTTTGATCGGTTTGATGGTCGGCGTGATCGGCGGTTTGATCGTCAATTGGACGCTCGGCGGCGACAATCCGAAAGTTGTTTCAATGGTTGAGAATTTCACGCGCCCAATCGGACAATTGTTTTTAAATTTACTTTTAATGATCGTCGTGCCGCTTGTTTTTTCATCATTGGTTGTCGGCGTGGCGGGCATCGGCGACATTCGCAAACTCGGTCGCATCGGTTTGAAATCGTTCGGTTACACGCTGGTTATTTCGGGAATTTCCGTCGTCATCGGGTTGACTTTGGCAAATACAATTCGTCCCGGCGAACGCATTGATCCGGTCGTCGGCGCGCAATTGCAGGCGAAATTCAGCAGCGGAGCAAAATCAAATGTGGAAAATGCGGAAAAGGCAAAAGCCGCCGAAAGCGACACGCCGCTGATGTCGGTTGTCAAAACCATCGTGCCGAGCAATGTTTTTTACTCCATTTCCGGCGTGAATCCGAATATGCTGCACGTAATGTTTTTTGCGTTGCTTGTCGGCATAGCGATCACGCTTCTGCCCGCGCCGGTTTCCGCGCCGTTCGTCGGTTTTATGGACGCGGTTTTTGCGATTACTACAAAAATCATTGACATTATAATGAAGTTCGCGCCGTATGCGGTGGCGTGTCTGCTGTTTAATAATATCTCTCAATTCGGTATTGATTTGCTGCAATCTTTGGCGTGGTTCGTTTTTACGGTGCTGCTCGGTCTTTCGATTCACTTTTTCGGCGTTTATTCGCTGTCGGTTTATTTTCTGTCGAATATTAATCCGCTCGAATTTTTCAAACGGGTTCGTACTGTGATTCTTACGGCGTTTTCGACATCTTCTTCAAACGCCACTTTGCCGACCGCGCTGCGCGTTTCCGAAGAAAATCTCGGCGTTCCGAAGGAAATCAACAGTTTCGTTTTGACCGTCGGCGCAACCGCCAATCAAAACGGTACGGCACTTTACGAAGGCATTACGGTTTTGTTTCTGGCGCAGCTCGCCGGTGCGGATTTGTCGTTTATCACGCAGCTTTCGGTCGTCTATCTGGCAATTTTGGGCGGCATCGGAACTGCCGGCGTGCCGAGCGGTTCGATTCCGTTTATCATCGGAATTCTGGCGATGATCGGCGTTGATCCGGCACTGATTGCGATAATCTTAGGTGTTGACCGAATTCTCGATATGTGCCGCACGACCTTAAACGTCGTCGGCGACATCACGGCGGCAACTTATGTCGCAAGAAGTGAAGGTTTCGAGCTATTGCAAACGCCGGAAAGGTCTGGAATCGGTTAATGACTTTACAAATATGTAAAAGAACGCGCGCGAAGTGCTGCTAAGAAGCGGTTTGAAAATTTGGGAACCGAAAAAGCCTGAAGAAATAGGACGCGGATGAACACGGATTTAGCAGATTGATGCTGATTTTTTCAGACTTATCCGCATCAATCCGCTAAATCGGTGTTCATCCGCGTCCTATTTTTTATTTTTCAAAGAGCTTCTAAACACTTACTGGCGCGTGTTCAACATTTTCGGGAATAATATGCTGAAAATTACCAGCCGCGATAATCAAAGGTTAAAATTTGCCCGAAAAGTTGCCGACGGGCGCGTCAAAGATGCGATTTTTATTGAAGGAGCGCGACTTGCCGAAGAAGTTATTCGTGCCGAAATCGAGATTTTCGATGTTTTAATCACCGAAAACTTTCGTAAAACCGAACGCGGACAAAAAATTCTGCGAAACCTCGATGATAAAACGGAACATTTCGCCGAAATTTCCGAAAGGATTTTCAATTCTGTTTCCGACACCAAACATTCACAGGGAATAATTATCATCGCCGCCAAACCCGCGGCGGGGAAAAGTATAATCGAAGCGAATTTGCGAAAAAACGAACGACCATTGCCGCTTTTTATCTTGCTTCATCAAATAAATAATCCGTCGAATTTGGGCGCGATTTTGCGAACCGCCGAAGCCGCCGGTGTTTCCGGCGTAATCACGACTGAAAATTCGGCGGATGTTTTTTCACCGAAGGCTCTGCGCGGCGCGATGGGCGCGGCTTTCAGATTGCCTGTCTGGACAAACGCCGACTTTTTTGAGGCTTTAAGCTGGTCAAAAGAGAAAAATCTGATTTCGGTCTGCGCCGATGTCAACGCGGAAAAAAGTTATCTCGATATTGATTGGAAAAAGCCGCGCCTTTTAATTTTCGGTTCGGAAGCGCACGGTTTGAATTCGGAAGAACGCCGACAGATTGATGAAAGTTTAATTATTCCGATGGAAAATAACGTCGAAAGTTTGAATTTAGCCGTTTCGTGCGGCGTGATTTTGTTTGAAGCTAAAAGACAATCGAGCCGGAGCGCGGACGGCTCGTCCGCTTCGAGCGCGAGAGCGCGAGACGAGCCGTCGCATAAAGTATCTTTCCAGTAATGCAAAGTTTTCAACGCTCGCTTCGCCGGCGTTGGCGGACGAGCCGTCCGCGCTCCCCGGCTATCTGTCGTTAAAATTTTGATTACTGCGAAATGAGTTTGCGTTTTCGTTAGAATTGGTTTGCGTATTTGTATTTGATAAATTCAATTCTTTTATTACTTCCCTTTTGGCAAATTCGTCATTTATTACAGCCAAATCCAAGATAATGTCGTTTGCCAAAACATTTTTATTAACATCGCCGGTCTGTGCAAGACGATTTTTCGCTTCCAAAAGCATCACTTTCGCTTCGGGAAATTTGCCGATCAGCAGATTAGCGCGTCCCATCAGATAAAAATCTTCGGCATCTTCCGGCGTTGAAGTCAAATTGGTTGCGATATACTGCCGCGGATTACTGTTAACATTGCGCCGGTTGTCTTCAAAAGATTTATACGGAATGTCAGGCGATTGCTGAACCAGTTGCGGAACTTGCGGTTCGACGTTGTTTTGCGCCCACAAATGATAAACGCCCGCGCCGATTAAAGTTCCCAAAAGCAAAATTAGAAGCGGCGTTAAAATTTTGCCGGCAAAACTGCTCTCGTTTTTCTCTTCGGCAAAATAATCTTTGTCTTCTCTGACAATTTCGTTTCTTTGAATTTGCGGCTCAACCTTATTTTCAGCCGGAAAAGAAAACGTATTCCGATTGATTTCGGTTTCGGGATTTTCAACTTTGCCGGTGTGAACAACTTCCCGCGTTTGCAGCTCTTCGGAAATCGGCGGCTGAAGATTTTGAGTCGGAACTTCCGCGCCGGTCAAAGATTCTTCGGCAAAAACCGCATCGTCAACGGCGACCGGCAGACGCGGTGCCGCAATCGTCGCTTCTTCCAATTCTGCGGGAATTTCGTTTTTCGCGCCGTTAGATTTTCCCGCGGCGGCGGCATTTATAACTTTGGCGATAACGGCGGTCAAATTATCTTCAGCTCCGCGCTGATAACAAATATCCTTCATTTTTTGCGCGATATTGGCGGGTTTGTCGCTGGAAAGCAAGAGATCGCGCAGTTCAAAATCGTCAATATGGCGCGTGATGCCGTCCGAGCAGAGCAAAAATGTCGTGTGCGGGTCGAACATAATCGTTTTCATATCAATTTCGACTGCGTAGTCCGCGCCGAGCGCGCGGCTGATGACGTTGCGGCTCGGATGCGTGGCGGCTTGCGCGGCGGTCATTCGTCCGGCGCGCACTTCTTCTTCAACCATCGAATGATCCTGCGTTTCGCGGTAAAGAATTCCGTCCGGGTCGAGCCGGTAAAGACGCGAATCGCCGACGTGACCGATGGTGGCGATATTACCCGCGATGTGAAGCGCGACCAACGTCGTCGCCATCGTCGAAAGCTGCGTCAAATCGTGCGACATTTGATAAATCGCTTCGTTGGCGCGGTCAATCGCAACTTTCATTAAATCTTCCGCATCGCCGTTTTCCCGCAAATTAACAAACGCTTCGCCGAGAATTTCCATCGCCATCTGCGAAGCGACATCGCCGGCTTGCGCTCCGCCAACGCCGTCGGCGACCGCAAAAAGCCCGCGCGAGTTCATCTCTAAAAAAGAATCTTCATTCTGCGGACGTTTTTTGCTTAGACCTCTGTCCGAAACGGAAGCCGAATCAATCTGAAAGTTATTTTCCATCACTGTTTTCTCCGAAAAAGTTCAAAGCTAAATTGAGATCGTCCGCCGAATTCAAACATTGGACGCTGAACTTTGAACCTGCTGAACGTCAACCGCGTTGCGATGCGAAAACGCCATCAGCATTCCGAGCATTACAAAACTCGTTATCAAACTAAACCCACCGTGGCTGACAAACGGCAGCGTAATTCCCGTCATCGGCAGCGCGCGCGTGATGCCGCCCATATTGACCAGGGCTTGAAAACCGATAAACGCCGTCAGCCCGACGGCGCACAATTTGCTGAACATATCGCGCGCGTCCAAAGCCGTGCGAACGCCCGCGCTGACAAAAGTTATCAGCGCAAAGATTAACAATAAACCGCCGAAAAGTCCAAGTTCTTCGGCGATGGCGGCGTAAATATAATCGGAATCGGAAACGGGAATCAGCTCGACATAACCCAACCCAAGCCCGCGTCCGGTCGTGCCGCCCGAAGCCACGCCGAACGTCGCCTGCGCCGGCTGAAACGCCAGAACGTCAAACCACGCGTCAACATTGATTGATTTCTGCAAATTCGGTTCTTCTTCCAAAAGCTGCGGCAGATTCGGGTCGCGCCTGACCAAATCAGCATAATAATCGTCATAATCTTCCTTCCACCAGGCGGTTTCCGGCGACGGCGGATTAAAACCGTCAAGCCACAGATGAAAACGCTGCTGAATTCTATCGGGTAAAACTTTTTTGACCGGCGCGGCGAGCGTCGGCAGAAGCGGAATTTTTTCCTGCGTTTTCTCCGGCAGCGCGCCGACAACCAAAATGCTGATGAGCAAAGCGACGCTCCCGACGAGAACAATTCTCTGCGGCAGACGGCGCACGGCAATCAGATAAAGCGTCGCGTAAACCGAACTGAAAACCATCATTTGTCCGAAATCCTTCAAAACAAAAAACGGCACAAACGGCAAAATCGCCATAAATACAAGCGGAACAACGTCTTTCGCGCGCGGTATGCCCCAGTAAGTTCGCGCCAGATTTTTATATAAAACCGACAGAATCGCCGCGAAACCGATCAAAAACGGAATTTTTGAAGGCTCCCACGGTGTCATATTTCCGATAGATTTTCCCGCTTTTGATGTAATTGCCGCCAACAGCAAAGGCAAAAGCGTCAGCAAAACGATTAAAAATCCGTTTCTCTGCAAAATGTCCAGCAC
Organism: Pyrinomonadaceae bacterium; assembly: GCA_965218105.1. GTDB lineage: Bacteria > Acidobacteriota > Blastocatellia > Pyrinomonadales > Pyrinomonadaceae. The sequence goes on along the minus strand of OZ244585.1, from coordinate 3,482,238 downwards.
GTCGTCGCGCCGAAATAAAATTAAAGTGCCGATGAAACAGGCAATCGCCAACAGCGGAATCAAAGTTTTGCCCGACAAAAAAACATCGCTCAAATCCTCATTCGCCGGACGCGGCATCTCTTTTGACAAATCCACCGGCGACGGCGGCGTGGCGGGAAGTCCCATCATTTGCTTCTTTTCCGCCGAATAATTTTCCTGTATGTAGTGCATTTGCAGCGTTTTAATCTTCGCCTGCCGCGCTTCGGCTTTGTCTTTGCGCGACGTATATTCAGGATCGCTGAAAAGACGATACTGAACCGTTAAACCGATGGAAAAAAGCAAAACGGCGGAAGTGTAAATCGTCCAATTGCCCTGAAATTTTGCAAAACGGGCGAGAAAAACAGGTAAAACGGCGAGAATAAAAAGCAGAAAAATATTTCTGCCCGCCGTTAAATATGAAGTTTCGTAACCGCGAATCAGCGCGCCGTAATGCACGGAATAATGCGCGATTGCCGTCAACAGAACGACTAAAAGCAGTATAAGAATATGGGTTGATGCGCGATTTTTCATAATAAAAACTCTAACAATGTAACGATTTTTTATTATTCGATGTTTTAGTTATTTGTCTGATTTATGAAAAATAAAATTTTAAATTAAACGAAGCGGTTAAAAAGTATTTGACCGAAGTTTCGGGGAAAGGTCAAGCAACAGCTAAACTTATTTGGCGATTATATCAAAATTTGACTTTGGAAGTTTCAACGGCGGGATTTTAGTTGTTCATTTTTTTCGTTTTTGTTTTACCGTTTGGCGCAAATTTGGTTTTGTTCTTCGTTTCCGCCGCTCGCGTTTCAATTTCAAAACTCAAACTGCCGGCGATTTTTCCGTTTATCGAAATATCAACGCGGTAAGTTCCCGCCGCCCAAATTTTTTCGGGTGAAGCGTTAAAAGTTACTCCGTTTTGATTTTCTTTTGTCGTATAATTGACGGTAATGACATTTGTTTCAGGCTTATATCCGTCCGCTTTGACGGCGACGATATTCATTTTGATGTTCGCAGACTTGGCTGAATCCAACCTGACAATACAATAAATCGGAATGTCCGTCGTGTAAAATTTATCCGTTACTTTGCCCGCTTTGCCGTTTCCGTCATCCTGCGCCAGAGAAATTTCTTCAACTTTGATTTCGGAATCATTTTCCAAAGTCTGGGCGGAGAGGTCAAAGCAAAAAAGCAGACAAATCGTTAAAGCTAAAATAATTTTCAAGTTGTTTTCTCCGTTTTTGGTTATTTTTCGCTTTGACGCGGCGAAATAACGATTCGGTTGTATGACTGCGGGTTAAATCTTTTTAGATAATAGCTTTGAGCAGGTAAAGATACGCCGTTTTATAAAAAAAACCCTGCCGATTTCTCGTTCAGGGTTTTCTTAATTAATTGTCCGATTTTCAAATTATTCTTCATCACGCGCGTGAACGTGCGCGGGCGGATGAGTCGCTTCGACTGACGTGAACGATTCGAGAATTTTATAACTGTGCGACGCGCCTTTCGGCACTACGTAAGAATCGCCGGGATTGAGCAAAACCATCTGACCTTCGAGATGCAGTTCGGCTTTGCCTGAAATTACATAACCGACCGTTTCATAATCGCGCGTGTGCATTTCCTTATCGTCGTTCGGCGGTTCGTTTTCCCACAGACGCATAGATATTGACTTGCCCGATGCCATATATTTTTGTCCCATTTCGCCCGTCGGCGAGTTGTCGGAATCTACTTTCGTTACTGTTGTATCATTCATATTTTATTTGATTGCCTCCTCGTTTTTGCAAAAGACTGCGATTTAATTATTACACAATGTTGTTAAAAAATTCTTCTCAAAATTATTTTTTATCGTCATCCGAAAATCGAATTTGGTTTATTTTTTGTAAAATTCTACTCCTTCTTTTAATTCGACGGAAATTTTGCCTTCCGATTCGGCATAATCGAGATGCGCGACCGCTTCGGAAATCGCTAAAAAACGATGAACGTCTTTTTCAATCGCGTTTGGAAAAAGTCTCTGCGCGACCTCAAAAGCCGTTAAACTGTTTTTCCCGACAATCTCGATGACAATTTTTTGCCTTTCATCAATCGCGCGAACGTAGCGGTGAAAAATTTCTTCAAAATCGTAAATCGGTTCGCCGTGTCCGCCGTGAACAATCGTCGGCGAATAACTGCGGATTTTCGCCAGACTGACCAGATATTCCGCCAATGATTTGAAACGCTTTTCTTTGTTGATCGGATCGGGCGAAATAACCGGATTCGGCGTGATGCGTTTGAGAACGCAGTCTCCGGCAATCAGCGTCCGATTGGCTTCGCGGAGAAATGAACAGGAACCGGGAGTATGTCCGGGCGTGTGCAGAACTTTTAGAGTTCCGCTCGCAAAATCGAGTTCCATTTCATCGCGCAGTTCCGAAAATTCATTTTCGGCAAGCGTGTCGGTCAAAAGTGAAACTTTTTTGTAAATGTCTTGTATTTCCTGAAAGACCTTTAGCGGAACTCCGGCGCGGGACATCAGTTTTTGATGTTCTTCGCGGGCAAATCTGCCGAAAAGATGTCCGGTTTCCCAATTATGAACGAAAATCTCGGCGTTTTTCGCTTCGTCGCGCGCCTGCTTTGCCATTCCGCAGTGATCTTCGTGAGCGTGAGTCAAAACGATGCGGCGAATATCTTTTAATGACACGCCGTTATTTTTCAGTTTTTCGCGCAGAACTTCGGCAGCTTCAGTTGTTTTCGGTCCGACATCAATCAGCGTCAGCGGTTCTTCTTTAATCAAATAAACATTAACATCCCCGACGAAAAAAGGTGTCGGAATCGTAAGCGGAATGATTTTCATATTAAAAAAGCGTTTGAAAAATAAAAAGACCGCCAAATTTCGGCGGTCGAATTATGATATTACTAATTATAAAAACATTTAGGCGGCGAGGAGATCGTTTGACGTTTCGGCAAAAACTCTTCTGCCGTTCAAAGCATCGTCAATTATTTCGCGGACGGCTGAAGCATCAGGATTTACATCCATTCGGGCGCACGCCTTGAGATGTCTGATAATTCCTTCCGTTGCAATTTCCGCAGCCGCACCGCTCAACTTTGCGAAACGCCGCGCCTGAATATGATCAATTTGCAGAATTCTTTCCTGCAATGTTATTTGTTTTGTTGCTGCCACTTTATATTCTCCTTTCTTCGTATGAATTGAAACTTCCCCTGCTCTTCTAAAATTCTATGCAAAGGCGGTTAAAATATTCGAAAAAACCCCTTTTAAAATTCGGGCTTTGCCAAGTATTTTAGTTGAAATTAACAATTTCAAACTGGTTAACACGATCTGTCCTTCGGTAACTCTTCAACCTAATGTAAGAAAAGTTTAACAAAGAATTCAGGTTTTGTCATCATTTTTTTTTAATTTTGTGATTTTTTTCTCAAATAACAGCCGAACAAACAAAAAAGACCGATCAACCTGCGAAAGTCAATCGGTCTATTTACTAAAAATTTAGCCGGAATTTTAGCCGCCGACGGCATCTTTCATTGATTTTCCGAGACGGAATTTAACGGTTGTTTTAGCCGGAATTTTGATTGTCGCTCCGGTTGCCGGATTACGACCTTCACGAGCTTTACGCTGCGCTTTAACCAATTTTCCGAAACCCGGAAGCGTAAATTCTCCGTTCTTTTTTACCTCGCTTGCCGCCAGGTCAGACAAAGCGTTGAAAAATTCTTTCGCGTCCGCTTTTTTAACACCTGTTTTATCAGCCAAATGGTTGATAATTTCCGTTTGTGTCATACGTTTCGTTGTTGTTTTTGCCACTGCCATAATATAACTTTCCTCCAAGTTTCTGTGATTGTAAATCTATTTAATTAAACATAAATGTCTGCAAATGCACAAACATTCAAAGTGTGAAATCTTACCAGTCAAAAAAGATTGGTCGGGGCGAGATGATTCGAACATCCGACCTCTCGGTCCCAAACCGAGCGCACTACCAGGCTGTGCTACGCCCCGCGATTTCTGCGTTTCATATAAGAAACACTACCAAATGCCGAATTTTACAGGCGAAAACTGCTGTGGTCAAGTTGTCAGGCAGTAAAACCGCCTAAATATCGAATAATTTTTGCAATTGCCCGCGCCCGGTGGCTTATTTTCTGCTTTATTTCACCGGAAAGTTCGCCGAAAGTCTGCGTAAAACCGTCGGGAATAAAAATCGGATCGTAGCCGAAACCGTTTGTTCCGATTGATTTTACGGAAATTATACCATTGCAGATGCCTTCCGCGATAAATTTAATTTCGCCCTGCGCGTCCGAAACAGCTATCGCGCAGACAAATCTCGCCCGTCGCTGATCGTCAAATGTTTCGTCTATTTCTCGTAAAAGTTTGTCAATTCTTTCTTCATCCGTCGCAGACTCGCCTGCATAACGCGCGGAAAAAACGCCGGGTGCGCCGTTTAGTGCTTCAACTTCCAGACCTGAATCATCCGCCAAAGACCACATTTTCGTCTGCAAAGCGTAAGATTGTGCCTTTAAAACGGCATTTTCCGTGAAAGTTTTGCCGGTTTCCAACACTTCGCTGATATTTGGGATTTCATTTAAATCCTTTAATAAAACATTTGAGTTCGACAGCAACTCTTTTAGTTCTTTCGTCTTGTTCGAGTTTTTGGTGGCAATAAGTATTTCCGGCATTTTGATGAAATCTAAATTTTCGACAGTTCGTTTTGTTCAGCCAAAAAGCTCGCTGAAAGCAGCGTGAAAGAAATCCAAACAGCGTCAGCTAAAAACAAATGAATGATTTGCATCACAATCGGCGCGAGCGTCAAAAGCGTGACCGCGCCGGACGCAAATTGAATTAAAATGACAACTGATAAAACATTTGCCCATCTGTTGACCGGCTGATTTTCTTTTGCTTTTGACCTCAGCCAGCCCGCCAGAAAAATAAGATAAACACCGACCGAAATTGATAAAATCGGATGACTGACGCGCAGACGAAGCAAAATATTCGAGGTCGCCGAAAAATCCTGCTGAAAACCTTCGGCGAGCGAATTTGCCGGAAAAAGCATACTGCTCAAAGCGGCGACCGAACCGCTCATTCCAATGAGAAAAATTCCCAAAATTCCCGTGCCGAGCAAAACCAGTATTTTTGGCTGGACGTTGAAATTAAATGATTTGCCGCCGTTTGCAAACCACGCTGTCAAACTCAGCGAAGCGAGCAAAATAAACGTGTTCGTTAAATGTCCCGCCATCCAAAACGGACGCGCCGCCGTCAATGTTTCCGCCGTATTGCCCGTCAAAACCAAACCCGCGCCGACCAACGCTTCGGTGATGATAAAGATAAAAGAAATCAACGCCGTTTTGCGTATTATGTTGCTTTTTTCAAACTTGCGAAACGCCCAGATCAGCAAAATCAAAACAAAAAGAAACGCCAAACCGCTGGTCAGACGATGCGAAAATTCGATAATCGTTTTTAGTTCCGGCGCGCTCGGAATGACTTCGCCTTTGCACGTCAGCCAGTGCTGTCCGCAGCCGTCGCCCGATTTTGAAGCCCGCAAAAATACGCCCCAAATTATCACCAGAATATTATAAGCCAGCACAAACCAGGCGTACTTCGCAAATTTCGACAGTTTCAATTCAGTCACCATTTTGTTAAATTCGATTCTTAGGTTTCAAACATAAGAATAACACTTGTATTTTCAAATATAAAAAGCGTTTTTAATTAGAATAACTTAATGGAAACTGAACATTTTTTCACTTGCCCGTATTGCTGGCAGGAAATTTCGATGGTTTTGGATTTGTCAGTCGAAGAACAAAGCTACATTGAAGACTGCGAGGTATGTTGTCGTCCGATTCAAATAAATTACACGGCGGAAGATTTTGAGCTGCGTGATTTTTGGGCGGAAAGCATCGAGCAGTAAATAAATTCGTAAAATTTTCACATAAAATCTTGTTTCACACTTGAAACACAATACAACTTGTGCTAGATTTGTTGCATCAGTGAAACTAAATGTCTTTGACGGTAGATGTTTAGAAGATAAAAAGTAAGGAAAAGCATTAGAATTTAAGCGAGGAGAAAGCACAATGAAAAATATTAATAAACCGAAAATCAATCCATTAAGCCGGATGCCGCGCCAGCAGCGGCTGATTATGGCGATTCGCGGCGGCGCGGGTGTCGGTAAAAGTCACTTTATCAGTTCGATGGCGGATGCGGGTCTGGGGAAACTCTGCATCTTTGACACCGAACGAAAAGCGCGTCTGCTGCGCGGAGTCGGGCAAAAATTTGATGCGCTCGAAATCGAACAGACGGACGAACTGCCCGAATTTATTGATTGGGCGATCAACGGCGAAGGTCAGGAACAGAATTACGGCTGTTTCGCTTTAGATAGTTGGGCGGCGTATTTCGGCGCGAAACATTCGGAAATGATCGAAGCCGTGAGGGAAAGAACGGGCGATCCGCTGGCGCAGCCGAGCGCGGAAGAACTCGCCGCCGACCAGATGGTTTTGCAGTCGGTTTTGCGAAAACTCTGCATCGAATCGGGCAAATGCGTCGTTATCGCCGACCAAATCGCGGCGAAAGGCAAAGAATCGAAAGAAGACAACGAAATCGGGCGCGTGCTGCCGATGACGGCTTCGGGCTTGGAATATTTCGTAGATGTGATGCTGGAAGTTTCGCTCCAGGAACGCGGCGGCGAAATTACGCGCGTTTTTCAGGTCGTCAAATCAAATTCACCGGCGTTTGAAGTCGGTTTTGAGATGACGGGAAACATCGGTTTCAAAGATTTTCTCGAATATATGAAAGGCGAACAGGCGTTGGAACTCGCGTTTGAAGAACCGGCAAAATCCGAAGTTCCCGAATACATCGAAGACAAAACGCCGATTTCAATCGCGCCGCACACGATGTCAATCGAAGATTTAATCAAAAAAGCCGAAGAAAACGGCTTCAAACAGGCGGACATCGTTACCGGCGCGAAAGTTTATCACAATCAGTCTAATATTTATCATTTAACCGACGAACAGATTTTAGATTTAGACCGCCGAATAACGGCGCGAATCGAAAAAATCTCGCCGGAAGTTAAAGAAGTAAAAAACGATAAACGCGCGAAAGCGGCGTAAAATTTTGCATCGGGCAAAAGGCAAAAGGGCAGAGGGAAAATCTCGTGAAAGCAGGTTTTCCCTCTTGTTTTCTGATAGACTTTAATTTAATTTTGTTCAACATCTGGCAAATTTTGAGCATCAGAGATAACAAAATTATGAAACGAATCACATATAATTTGTATTTTCTGATCGTCATCTTATTTGTTTTCAATCAATTCGGACACGCGCAGGCGAAAATTTCCGATAAAGATTTGCCCAATTTCTCGCAAGTCAACGCCAAATTTTATCGCGGCGCGCAGCCGACGGAAACGGGCGTTCAAGAACTCGCCAAAATGGGCGTGAAAACGATTATTGATCTGCGCGGCGAAGATAAATTGTCGGCAAAAGAGGCGGTTTGGGCGAAAAACGCGGGCATTAAATTTATTCCCGTTAATTTGAGCAACTGGTTTAAACCGAAAACTGCTGACATCGAAAATGTCATCGAACAAATTGACGCGGCGGAAAATCAGCCGGTTTTCGTGCATTGCAAACGCGGCGCGGATCGCACCGGAACGGTCGTCGCCGTTTATCGCATTTCGCACGATAATTACACGGTGAAAGAAGCGACCGATGAGGCAAAAAAATTCGATTTCGGCTGGTGGCAATTTTGGATGAAAGATTACATAAACGATTATTACAAAGACTTTTTGATCCGCAAACAAGCGAATAATCATCCTTAATCGCCGGACGACTTTTGCGAATCATCACCGCTCGACGGCTTTTGGTTTGGACTTTTATTCCCTAAAAGCGGATAATAAGATGTTCAAATACAAAAATCCGACACTTTCAATATGTTCACAATCCACGCAAAATACAGCGATCAGGTCGAAATTAAAACGAATTTGGAAAAGGTTCGGGAATTTTTCAGCGACATCAAAAATTTTGTCGAATTGATGCCGAGCGTCGAAAGCATTCACACGGATGCGAAAGGCATCGCACACTGGACGATTCGCGCCGAGATTCCGATTGTCGGCGGGATGATGCAGAAATTTAACGTGCAGCTTGAGGAAGACAGCGAAGAGCGCATCGAATGGATTCCGGTCGCCGGCGAATCGAAAAATCTGCTGCGTTACGCGGCGGATTTCGTCGAAAAAGGTACGAATTCAACGCTCGTCCGGTTCACGCAAGCCGTCGAAATGCGCCGCGATAACGCCCGCGAACTGCATTTGCTCGCCGGACTCGCCGGCGAATCAATCATCAGCAGCGAAATGAGCAAGAAAATTGCCGAAATGCTGAAAATCTTTTTCAGCCGCGCGCAGGAAAAATTGGAAGTCTGAGGAGTTTTTAGTTTTTGGTTTTTAGACTTTGAGACGGATTGCAATTTTTTATCTGCATTCCAATAAGTGGACTATTTTTGAAACCAAAACTAAAGACAAAAAACTAAATCACAGAGAAATATTATGAAAAAAACACTATTTTTAGTCGGAATTTTAACACTGCTGTTTGTTTCCAGCAGTTTCGCGCAAATGACGCTGCCGCGCGGTTCGCAGCGGGGTGAAGTCGCGCAGATGATCGGCGACACGCGCGTCGCGCTCGTTTATGATCGCCCGAACGCCAAAACGCGGGAAATTTGGGGTTGTCAGACGACCGATGTTCTGCCGAAAGGCGGCGTAACTTATCCGTGTCTCGTGCCGTACGGTCAGGTTTGGCGCACGGGCGCGGACGAAAACACGACTTTTGAAACGAATCACGATTTGAAAATCAACGGTCAAACGCTGCCCGCCGGAAAATATGGTCTGCACACGATTCCGGGCAAAGACGAGTGGACGATTATTTTCAGCAAAACAAACGACGCGTGGGGCAGTTTTTCGTATAAACAGGCGGACGACCAACTGCGCGTAATGGCAAAACCACAAACCGCCGAATTTGCCGAAACGATGTCGCTCGGCTTGGAAAACGTCAAACCGACGACCGCCGATGTCGTCATTCGCTGGGCAAATCTGCGCGTTCCGTTCACGATTGATGTCGGCGATGTCAACGCGCGTGTTCTCGGAAACATCCGCGAGCAGATGAAAACTATTAAAGCGGACGATTTACGTACGCCCGTAACGGCGGCGAATTACGTTTATTCGCAGAAAATGACGGCGAGTTACCCGGAAGCGATTAACTGGCTCGACGCGACTTTGAAGAATAAAGAAACCGCCAACGCGCTCGGCTTAAAAGCCAATTTGCTGGCGGAAACCGGCAAAAAACAGGAAGCGATTGCCGCCGCCGAACGCGCCGTCATCGTTTCCAAAGCCGCCAATCCGAAAGCCGACACGAGCGATTTGGAAAAGCGCATCGCGGATTGGAAAAATGGAAAGTAAAAACAAAGTAAAAACAGCGACCATACAGCCGCTGTTTTTACTTTGTTCCCAAATCTTAGCACTCTGTAAAATAAAACTATTTCGCCGCCGGAGCGCGGACGGCTCGTCCGCCGCACCAGAGCGCAGCGATTGATGCTTTCAGGTGCTGCTAAAAAAAAGCTTTGTCGCGTAACGCATGCAACGTCGCTTCGCGCGTTGGCGGACGAGCCGTCCGCGCTCCGGCGCAACAATATTTTCCTGTTTACAGAGTAATTACTTATTGGATAAGTTTTCCCTCTTTCGACGGATATTCTGACAGATAAATTTCCATTCCTAAATCTAATAATATTCTCATCATTTCAAGAGAAATTATTCCACCGCCTCCAAATGCGTCCTTGCGAATATCAAATCCAATGTCTGCTACATAGTTGCTTTTATCAAGTTTTGATTGATTTTCAATTAGCCATTTTTCCAGGGCATCTATCTGCGAAGGCAATTCCCAGTCGTCATCACATAACCAAACTAATTCTTCAGAAGATTCTTTCCGTTCATAAATATTAATTGGCATAAACTTTATGAATTTAAGTAATCGCGCCGCCGTCAACGATAACGATTTCGCCCTGCATAAAGCTGTTGCGGTCGCTCGTCATAAAGGCGGCGATTTCGGCGAGTTCGGCAGGTTTGCCGAGGCGACCTTTGGAAACCCAAAAATCGTGCATCTGCAAAAGTCGTTCGGGCAAAGTGTGTCCCAAATCGGTGTCGAAAATTCCGGCGGCAATGGCGTTGACGGAAATTCCGAAATTGGCGGCTTCGCGTGATAAACATTTCGTGAAACCGATCATCGCCGCTTTGGAAGTCGCGTAATGCACGGAAGTCGGCAAACTGCGAATCGCGCCGACGCTCGTGATATTGAGAATCGAACCGGCGCGGGCGCGAATCATTTGTTTGTAAAACGGTTTGGTGACGGCGAAAAGACTGCCGACGTTCGTTTCAACGACCCAATCCCAACTTTTATCGGTGGTCGTGGCGAAATTATCCGGTTTGTTGACGGCGGCGTTATTGACCAGAACATTGATCGCGCCCCACACGTCGAAAATTTCCCGCGCGATGCGCTTCATTCCCACGCGGTCGGTCACGGAAACTTTGTAAGACAGCGCGCGCCTGCCGTGCGCTTCGATTTTCGCTTTGACTTCTTCCGCCAAATCTTCGCGCGAATGGTAATTGAAAGCGACATCCGCGCCTTCGCGGGCGAAAATTTCACAGATTGCCGCGCCGATTCCGCGCGTTCCGCCCGACACAAATGCGCGTTTTCCTTCAAGTAAAAGACTCAAATTAATTCTCCAATTTAATAAATGCGATTTTAAGCAAAACTACCAAAAGGGTAATGAAAATGTGAAAAAGTAACAAGTGAGAAAAGTGAATTTAAATTCAAACCCGCGCGAGCCGCGCTTCGGCTTTTGGCGGCGCGGGCAAAAGCGGAGTTTGATTTTTGGGCAGCAGCGCGGAAATTTCTTCGATAATTTTCTGCGTCGAATTGGGAATCGTCATCCCGATGGTCGCGGCTTTCATCTGCGCGTATTTTGCCGAATCGTTGAGCAAACTCTGAATTGTCGGCACAATATCGGTCGCTTTTTCAAGCAGAATTCCCGCGCCGTGTTTGGCGATCAAATTCACCGTTCCGGCTTCCTGCGGCATCGGCGGCGTGGTCGCGTCGGCGATAATCGGAAGATGACACGCCAATGCTTCAAACGTCGTTAAACCGCCGAGTTTGCTAATCATCACGTTCGCCGTCTGCATTAATTTTTCAATTTCATCGGAATAACCGATGACTTTGACGGGAAATTTCGCGGTTTTGGCGATTTCTTCGGCTTCCCTGCGAAGTTCCTCATTCTTTCCGGCGAGAAAAACCGCCTGAACATTTAAATCGCCGCGCGCGAGTTCGCGGAAAATCTGCGGAATATTCCCGCCGCCGACCCAGCCGGCGTTGACGAAAACCGTAAACTTTTCGGCATCCAACCCGAACGCCTGCCGCGCTTTCTGAGCGGCTTTTTCGTCAATTTCGTGAAATTTCGGATTGATCGGCATTCCCGAAATTTTAATTTTTTCCGGCGCGATGCCGTAATCAATAAGCTGCCGCCGCGCGTCGTCGTTCGCCACCAAATAAAGCGAAACTTCATCACACGCCCAGCCTTTCCAAAATCCGTAACACGGATCGGTAACGACCGTCACGAGCGGAATTTGGTCAGCTAAGTTCAATTCTTTCAGTATTCTGGCGATAATATGCTGCGTCATCGGATGAACGCTGACGACGACGTGCGGACACCATTTTTCAAACTGTTCCCTGACGTAAACGATGCAGCGGTCGAGAAAAAATTTTCTCGTTTCGGGACGAACTTTATTGATCGTCCAGTAATAATATTTCATCCAGTGCTGCTTGTTTTTCAGAATCCAATTGTATAAAACCACACCTTTTTGAGTAAATTTGTGTGATTCTTCGACGGCTTTGACGATTCGCACGACCGCCGACTCGCCTTCCCAAAATTTATGCAGTCCGTCAGACAGAGACTGCGCCGCCGAACGATGCCCGCCGCCGGTGTCGGATGAAATAATAAGAATTTTCGGTGTGTTTTGGGACATTTTTTAGATTAGATTTGCCAAAGTCCGCAAGTTTATTTGCTCGTCAAAAATTGCTCGAATCGGGATTTTGAAATCAGCCAAAACGACACTGCTGATGTCGCCGCTGTTCGATTTCAGCAAAAGCTCGTAAGTTTCGTCCTGCAAAAAATACTGCTCGACGGTTTCTTTGTCAGCATCAACAATCCAATATTCCTGAACGCCGTGCGCCGCGTAATCCTGAAATTTTGTTTCGCGGTCGTATTTTTCGGTCGAATCGGATAAAACTTCGACGATAAAATCCGGCGCGGGAAACTGCATTTGTTTCGGTTTGAAGTTTTTGGCTTTTTCACTGCTGAAAAAACAAATATCAGGCTCGTAATCGTTTCGAGTAAGCGAAATTAAAAGTTTTTCGACACCGACGACTCCAAATCCGTGTTTGACGACAAAAGTGTCAAGCAGTTTCGCAAGTAAAGTTGTCGAACGATTGTGCCGCAATTTCACCGGCGAGTGAAAAATTATCTCGCCGTTGATAAATTCCATCTTTTTATTTTCTTCGACAATCTCGTAAAAATGCCGACGCTTTTTCTGCTCGGCTTTCAGCGCGGAGTCCAACTTCTGCGCGAAAAGCACCGCGTCGGGCATTGCAAGAGCTTGTTCCAAAGAAATTTGCATATTTTTAGGGCAATGGAATTTCCAATTGGTTACAAATACTTTTTGCGGTAAATTCAATAATTTCCCGATGTCGCGGAACGGTTGTTCGTTTGCCGTTTTTCGTGTTTTCCCAAATTAAATGACTCGCGCCTTCCCTAAACAACCGGCAGCCTTTTGATTCCAAATGCTTAATCAAATCACGCCGCTTTATAAATAAGTTCGGGAATAATTTTCACTTTTGAAGAAGCATTCAATATTAAATGAATCGGCTCTTCCAAATCCGAATCCGAATTAGTCAAGCTCGAATTTGGAATTGGTAAAGATTCACCTGAAAGCAAATTCGTTTCAGCCATATCAACTAAAGCATCGGCTAATAAATGACGCACTTCGTCAAGATTTCTTCCGCAAGTTATTACCCCCGCAAAGTCCAACACTTCGCCGTGAACGCCTTCGTCAAAAAACTTGTACATCGCTTTGTAAGTCAACATCAACTTTGTTTTAATTACCTTCAATTTCCAAATAAACACGGCTCGAAAATCTGCCGTAACAGGAAAACATATCTTTTCCGTCTTTGCTTTTTTCGTCCCACTTGACGAGCAAATTGCAGCCTTTCATCACCACTTTTTGGAAGTTGACATCTTTTCCCGCCATAACTTCCCGTAAATCAACGATTCTTCCCGTTTCACCACGTTGCGTAACTTCGACGGTCATACCCTGCGGCGCATCGAGCGAATATTTCATATCGCGCTGCCGCCACGCACCCGATCTATATGTAAATCTTTTTCCAATCATCAAATTTATTTCATCATTGCTGAAAGTCGGATACATTCTTTCGTAAATTGTCGGTGTGTTGATCGGCAGAAATCCGCCGATTAGAAAAGCTGCTGCGAATGCAGAAATTGAAACTAATTTTTTCATTTTTTGCTCCTTAGATTAATCTGTCAAAAACTTACACAGACAAAAATATAATAAGTTTCAATTTCTGATTAAATATTACGCTTTGATGGCAACCGCTTCGTTTTGCGGCTGATTTGTATTCATATTTTTCGCGGCTTTTTTCATCTGTCCTTCGAGCCGTTTGATTTTTATCAAATGTCCCGGATTCAGCGGCAGACTCGGATAAAAACAATTCGATTCGTGTGTGCAGTAACAGCCGTCGGCAACTTCTTTGCGGCGTTGGTTCATTTCCGCCGTTCTCCACGCTTTCTGGAAATCCCAATCGTAATCGCGCAGATTCAACACGTCGGCTTTATTTTCGCACGATGACAGCACGCCGTTATCGTAAATCACCGCGCCCGCGCTTCCGGCGTAGCATTTCAACTGCGCTTTGCCTTCTTCTTTGGTTTTGGCAATCACGTCGTGCATATAAATATCCACGGCGGCTTTGAAAAAGCCCGACTTTCCGCCGTAATTATTTTTCAGCGCGGCGTTTTTCGTATCTTCCAAAATCTGGTGCGACAATTTCTGATACATCGTGTGATCGAAATTCAACTCGTTCGGGTCTTTTGACGGCGGGCGAATATAATTGATATTGATTTTATCCGGTTTCAGATCGTGTTTCAGGAAATCGTACCATTCAAAAATCGTGTCCTGATTGGAATTCATCACGCAGGTACAGGTTTGAATGTCGAGCTTCGGAAACTGTTCGCGCTTCATCTGCTGCAAAGTTCGCGCCGTGTGAATCGCCTTGTCCCAGCTTCCTTCTTTCTGGCGAATTTTTTCGTGCGGTGACTTTACGCCGTCAATGCCGAGCGCGACCGTCACGTTCAAATTCGGACATTCTTCCATAATGCGCGTCACATCAGGGAAAATTCGCTGGTGAATCTGCCCGTTCGACATTAAATAAACCGAATCTAATTTATTATTTTCGTAAAAAGAACGAACGATTTCCGGCAAATCTTTGCGCGTAAAAGGTTCGCCGCCGGCGAGAACCAACACGCCCAAATTGCCGCCCAAAGTTTCCGAAATTTTATTGATTTCGTCAGCTTTCATCTGCAATTTCTTGCGCGGACGGTCATCGAGTTCTTCGGTAAAAAAACAATGCGTACAGCGCATATCGCAGACGCTCGTCACTAAAATATTGAGAAACACCGGCGAAATCGGTTTGCCGACCAGAATGCTCGCGTATCTTTTGAAAATTTCTTTTGTTGTAAAATCCATTTTATTATTCCTTTAAAAACTTACGGCGTTTTGATGCGTGAAGTTTCCGCTACGTTTTAATTTATCTTACAAACCTATTTTCAGCAAGATACATTTATTTTACAGAACAGTTTTGATGTAATTTCAATGTAATAATTTCCCGCACATTTCGCCGCCAACCTTTTTGAGCTAAAATCAAAATATGTTTCGCAGAGTTTATTTAGATAATTCCGCCACAACGCCGATTGATAAAACGGTCGTCGAAGCGATGCTTCCGTTTTTGACCGAAAAATTCGGCAACGCTTCGAGCATCCATTTTTTCGGTCAGGAAGCCCGCGGCGCGGTTGATCGGGCGCGGCATCAAGTCGCTGAAATCATCAACGCGCGTCCGAATGAAATCGTTTTTACTTCCGGCGGCACGGAAGCGAATAATCTGGCGATTCGCGGTTTGATTGAGGCAAATGAAAAATACGGCAAACACATTATCACGTCGCAAATTGAGCATTCGGCGGTCAAAGAAGTCTGCGAAGATTTGAAAAAGCGCGGTTTTGAAGTTACCTATTTGCCGGTTTACGAAGACGGAATTATCAAAATCGAAGACGTGAAAAACGCCGTTCGTGAAGATACGATTTTGATTTCGGTGATGACCGCCAACAACGAAATCGGCACGATTCAGCCGGTCGCGGAAATCGGGAAATTCGTTCGTGAACTGAAAAGCGGCGGCAAAAAAATCTGGTTTCACACGGACGCGGTGCAGGCAGTCGGCAAAATTCCGGTTGATGTCGAAGAAATCGGCTGCGATTTATTATCAATTTCGGCGCATAAAATCTACGCGCCGAAAGGTGTCGGCGCATTGTATGTGCGGCGCGGCGTGCGCCTTCACAAACAAAACGTCGGCGGACATCAGGAACGCGAAAAACGCGGCGGCACGGAATCCGTTCCGCTGATCGCCGCCTTCGGCAAAGCGTGTGAACTGGCGAAAAATAATTTGGGCGAACGGGCAAGTTTTATAAAATCTCTGCGCGATAAATTTGAAAGCGAAGTCGGCGAAAAAATTAACGATATTATTTTGAACGGAAACGCTGAAAACCGCCTGCCGAATATCTCAAATATTTCATTCCGCCACATCGAAGGCGAAGGCTTGCTAATCAATTTGGATATGCAGGGAATCGCCGTTTCGACGGGTTCGGCGTGTTCGTCGGGAAGCCTCGAACCGTCGCCCGTCATTCGCGCGCTCGGCAGAAGCGACGAACTCGCCCGCGGCGCGATTCGGTTTAGTTTCGGCGCGGAAAACACGGCGGAAGATGTCGAATACGTTCTGAAAGTTTTGCCGAAAGCGGTGGACAATCTGCGCCGTCTTTCGCCGAATTTTCAAACGACTGACAAACAGGTTTGCTGAATCGAAGAAATTTGCAGGGATGTCAGGATAAAGAGGGATTTTAAATAATTAATTTTATCCCTGTTAATCCTGTTATCCCTGCAAATTTTCTTCGTATTTCAACTTTTCGTAAGTCATTCTTTTTCCAAAGATTTCACATCAAAAGCGCGCGGCAGAAGTTCATTCATCTGCACGGTTTCGGCTTCACCTTTCAAATTCGCCAGAATTACCGGAATATCGCCGCAAAATTCGTGAATTATTTGGCGGCACGGTCCGCACGGCGGCGTTAGTTCGTCGGTGTCGGCGACGACTGCGATGGTTTTAAATTCTCTCTCGCCTTCGGAAATCGCCTTGAAAATCGCCACGCGTTCGGCGCACATCGTTAAACCGTAACTGGCGTTTTCGATGTTGCAGCCGGTGTAAACTGCGCCGTCTTTTGTTTCGAGTGCCGCGCCGACTTTGAAATTTGAAAACGGCGCGACGGCTTTTTCACGCGCTGCTTCGGCTTGTTCGATTAGTTTTTTTTGGGCGGTTTTCATTGGCTGTTTAGACGAAAATTTCCGGCTGATTCGGATTGTCGCTGATTTCTTCGCGGATTTTGCTGCAAATAAATTCGATGCCGATTTCGTGGTTGGCGGATTCGGGAATGATGATGTCGGCGCGGCGTTTGCTCGGCTCGACGAATTCAAAGTGCATCGGGCGCACGGTCGCGTAATACTGCGCGATCACCGAATCAACCGTTCGCCCGCGGTCAATAATATCGCGCTGCAAACGGCGAATAAAACGAATGTCGTCGGGCGTGTCAACATAAATTCGGACATCCAGCAAATTGTAAATGCGCTGTTCGGAAAAAATCAGAATGCCTTCGACAATGACGACCGGCTTCGGGTCAATATGTTCGGTTTCGTGGTTGCGCGTGTGCGTTTTAAAATCGTAAACCGGCATTTCAATCGGCTGACCGAGCTTTAAACGCTTGAGATGATTCATCAGCATATCGCTGTCAATCGAATCGGGATGATCGAAATTCGCCTGCCGCCGTTCGTCAAGCGGCATATCGGCGAGATTTCGATAATAAGAATCCTGCTCGACCAAAATCACATTTTCGCGCCCGATTATTTCAATAATCCGCCGCGCGAGCGTCGTTTTTCCCGAACCTGTTCCACCGCAAATACCAATAATCATAATGTTTACAGAGACAACCAGAATAATTGAGATAATACTGAAAGTAATTTAACAATTAATAAAAACTCACCTATTTAACCAGCGTCAAAATATCCGCTTTGTTTTGTATATCGTTTTCATCTCATTAATCTAAATTAGGAATGATTCTTTTGAGCAATCCTTTGAATATATCAGCAACTTTTTCTCCCGTTTCCATCACTTCTTCGTGATTGATCGCTTCGTCGGAAATTCCCGCCGCGAGATTTGTGATGCAGGAAATTCCCAGAACTTTGATTCCCTGATGCCGCGCCGCAATCGCTTCGGGAACGGTTGACATTCCAACCGCGTCGCCGCCCAAAAGTCGAATCATTCTGATTTCCGCGGGCGTTTCATACGTTGGACCTGACAGAGCGCAGTAAACACCGCGCCGCAGAATTCTGTCTATTTCTTGTTTTTTTCCGGTTTTTGCCGATTCAATTTCAGCTTTTTCGATTGCCATTTCCTTCGCCGCCGCCATCGCAGCATCCTGATATTCCAGGGAATAAACTTCCGTCATATCGGGAAAACGCGCGCCGAATCGTTCATCGTTCGCCCCGCGCAGCGGATTAACGCCCATCAGATTTATGTGATCGCGGATGAGCATCAAAGTTCCCTGTTTGAAATCCGTGTCAACACTGCCCGCCGCATTCGTCAAAATCAAACTTTTCACGCCCAACAGCCCGAAAACGCGCACGGGAAAAATCACCTGCGCCATTTCGTAGCCTTCGTAAAAGTGAAACCGACCCTGCTGAACGGCGACGGAGATGCCCGCGACTTCGCCCAGAACGAGCCGTCCGGCGTGTCCTTCGACGGTTGATTTGCAAAAATGCGGAATTTCATCGTAGGGAATGACGACTTTATTTTCCACATCTTCGGCAAACGCGCCGAGTCCGCTGCCCAAAACGAGCGCGACTTTTATATCTTTGGCGTATTTCAATTTAATAAAATCGGCGGTTTCTTTCGCTTTTTCGTAATTCATAAGGAATTAATTTTTACCACAAAGATTGTCATTACAAAAACTTAAAATTGAGAATTCACCAATTACAAACAAAAAGACAAAAAAGGTTATTATGTTTTGTGAAACCTATCTCATCGCCGTTCGTAAAACAGTCAGCAAATTTCATCGGGAGAAAAGTTTATATGTCATCGCTCGCATTAATTCGTCTGTTGCTCGTTTTAATCGTTGTCTTTTCAAATATAATCGCGCCTTTGGCAAAAACGAGTGATTGCAGTCCGCATCGGGAAAACTTCGCGCGGCAAAATTCATCTGCCGATGATTTTCAGGCACGACTCGCCCGAATGGAAAAAATGCTCGATGCCAAGCGCAAAGAACTCGGCGTTCCGGGAATATCCGTCGCCATTGTCAAAGACGATAAAATCGTTTTTATCAAAGGTTTCGGCGCGCGCAACGCGGAAAAAAATCTTCCCGTTACGCCGGAAACGCTTTTTCCGATTGGTTCGTCAACCAAAGCGTTTACGGGAATGCTGTTGGCGATGAGCGTTGACGACGGGAAACTTGCCTTTGCCGATTCGCCGAAAAAATATCTTTCGTATTTCAAATTGGCGGACGCGGAAGCCGATAAAAAAATTACCGTGCGTGATTTGATGATGCACGATTCCGGTTTGACGCGCACCGAACTTGTTTGGTATCCGGGCGTGTTAAGCCGCCGCGAAGTCATCCGTGCAGTCGGCGCAGCTGCGACGACTGCCGCGTTCGGCGAAAAGTTTCAGTATCAAAACGTGATGGTTTCGGCGGCGGGCGAAGCGGTGGCGAGCGCGGAAAATTCGACTTGGGAACGGTTGATGAACAAAAAAATTTTGCAGCCGCTCGGAATGAGTAAAACCGTGCTGACTTTGCCTGAATTACTGCGTTCAAAAGATTACGCGCTCGGTTACGAATACGACGAAGCGGCGAAAACGGCGAAGCGAATGCCGTTTCGTTCGGAAAGCGCAATGTCGAGCATCGCTCCGGCGGGCGCGGTTTATTCAAACGCCGAAGATATGGCGCAGTGGCTGCGTTTTATGCTGGCGGGCGGCGCGTTTGACGGCAAGCGGCTGGTTTCGGAAAAGAATTTTAACGAAGTTGTTTCGCCGCAGATGAAAAATATTGGCGGAACTGATGTGAGCTACGGTTTGGGCTGGTTTTTGATCAATCGCAAAGGGCATAAAATCGTTCAGCACGGCGGCAGTATTGACGGTTTTCGCGCCGAAGTTTCGATGATGCCGGACGAGAATCTCGGTTTTGTGATTCTGACAAATTCATACAAAACGCCGTTAGTCGCTGCCGATTCGGGCGGAAGCGGCGCGGCGGAAGAAATAATCTGGTCAAATTTGGTGGACGAACAAAAACCAAACGACGCGAACAATTCAAAATCCGCTGAGAATCCGCAAAATGAAATCGGAAAGTATCAAGTTGCCAATGTAACCGTCGAGATTACGATGAAAGATGGCGTTCTCGTGCTGAATGTTCCTAATCAGCCCGCTTATCCGCTTGAAAATGTCGGCGGCAGACGCTACAAATTCGCCGGTGATTCGCCCGCGACTGCCGGACATTTCGTCACGTTTCGTCCGGCGGAAGGCAACAGCGAAAAAACCGAAATGTTTCTCGAACAGCCGCCGCCGAAACAAAATCTTGTTTTTACAAAAATCAATCCCGATGCCGAAACCACAACCGCCAACGGCGAACAATACAAAGACATAACGGGAAGTTATGAAGCGCGGGAAAAAGATCAAAATATGATTATTCAACTGGTCGCGCAAAACGGCAAATTGACCGCAATACGTCCGGGACAGCGTTCGCTGACGTTCATCGAGAAAGGCAAAGATACGTTTTCAATCGCCGGTGCGCCCGACACTTACGGATTAAACGTCAAAAGAAATCAAGCGGGCGAAGTGACGGGTTTAACCGCAATACAGCCGAACGGAAACATCGAACTGCAGCGCGTTGGTAGCGCGACAGATTTCAAATCGCCGATTGCAGTCGAAGAATTGATGACAAAAATGATCAACGCGCTCGGCGGCGAAGCGAATTTGCGAAAACATAAAACGCTGGAAACGACTTATGAGATTAATCTCGTCAATCAAGGTGTCAGCGGCACGGGAACACTCAGCCAAAAAATGCCGGATTTGAAAGCGAATTTTTTTACGCTCAACGCGCTCGGCAAGCGGCTCGGCACAATCCGCGAATATTTTAATGGCACGACGGGCGGCACAACTTCGAGTTTTTTGCCGCCGGAAACAAAAAACCCAGCGGAATTAACGCAGGAGCGAGCCGCGTCGGATTTTTACGCGCCGCTCGATTGGCAGAAGTTGTATAAAAAAATCGAAATTACCGGCACGACCAAAATCAGCGGCGAAGACGCATACATCGTCGTCAAAACGCTGGATGACAATTCAGCGATTACCGATTACGTTTCAGCCAAAAGTTATTTACTTCTGAAACGCGAAACGACGCGCGGCGTTACCGAATACGGCGATTATCGTGAAATCGGCGGCGTGATGCTGCCGTTTAAATGGACGGTCGAAAGCCCGAATTCGGGCAAGCAAATCGTCAATGTTAAAACGGCGAAATTCGATGTTTTGCTTTCCGACGATATTTTTACAAACGCGCGTCAAGAGCGTTAATAATCTGTCAGTTAGTTTTTTTTGATATTTTGAAAACAAAAACTTTCGCTGACGGAGCGCGGACAGCCTGTCCGCCATCAGAGCGACAGCGTATTGACAACCCGCATCTCCCAAAATAAAAATGTCTAGCGGACAAATACATTCGGTATCGGAATATCATCGCTTAAACCGAATTGCTGCGCCGAAAACCCTTCGGTTGATTTCAGCAGATACCACACGCCGTTCGAAGGTCGGAATACCGCAATATCGGTTTTTCCGTCGCCGTCGTAATCCGCCGGAACGGGCTTGTCGCCGGATGCTCCGAACTGCACCGCGCTGAAAGAACCGTTAAACGCGCCGCCGCTGCTTTTGATGTAATACCAAAAACCGTTTTCAGGTCGCCACACGGCGAGATCGGCTTTGCCGTCGCCGTCATAATCTCCCGGCACGATTTCATCGTCGGGAAGTCCGAAACGCTCGACTCTGATGACATTGTTTGAACTTTGCAGAATATACCAGATGCCGACTTCCGTGCCGTAAACAAAACTGTAACGATAAACAGCTGAATCCGCCTTTCCGTCGCCGTCGTAATCCGCCGGAACTTTTTTGTCGGCATTCGTTCCCCATTGCTTTATCACTCTCGAATTATCGGAACTTTGCAGAATTTTGAAAAACCCAGGGTCCGGGATTGAATCCGTCGTATTATAAACTGCCAGATCGGTTTTCCCGTCGCCGTCGTAGTCGGCAGGAAACGGTAAATCAGGAGTACCGACACCTCCGCTAAAACCGAAAACTTTGGCTTGAAAAGCATTGTCCGAACTTCTGAGAATATACCAAACACTGTTCTCGCCGGGAGGCGGCACGTTTCCGTTGCGATAAACCGCCAGATCGGTCTTCCCGTCGCCATCGTAATCGCCCGGAACCAATTCGTCAGTTCCCAAACCCCATTGAGTGGACGAAAAGCCGCCCGAACTTTTCAGCACATACCAAAAACCGTTCGACGGACGGAACACGGAAATATCTGCTTTGCCGTCGCCGTCAAAATCGAATAAGGGCGCGCTGACGGTTGAATCTAAATCCAGACAGCTTGTTCCGTAAGTTTTTACATAGTTGGTTATGTCTTTGACACGGTAGATAACTTTGTCGTTGTCATCAGCGCGGGAAGAATAATTTTTAGCCGATTCGATAAAAAATTCTTCGCTTTCGGTAGCAAAATAACCTTCGATTTTTATCCCGTTAATCGTCAGCGCGACTAAAGAATGCGGATGACCGACAATTGTTCCTTGATAAGTGTGAATTTCGCCTCGCGGCAAACTGTGCCGTCCGTTATTGTCAGTATATTCAGCCGAATAATCAGCCGAACGGACATCATTAAACTTCAAAATAAATTGAAAAGTTTTGTCGTCGAATCGAATGGTAACAGGCGCGCCGGATTCAGCTTTTCTTAAAGCCTCGCGGTTATTTATTTTGACGATGCTGAATTTATTGAAAGACTTTTTCAAATCAGCATTCAAATCCTGTCCAAAGATTGAAATCGAGAAAATCGCCAAACAAGCCGCTATGAGAATAAATCTAATCATTTTTCTTTTCCTTTTCTGCAAATCGGAAAGAGAATTTCACTTCCGAAGTCAAAATAAATTGTTGAATATCCGCGTTCGCGGCATAAATAATAGCTGTGAAATTTATGTATTTCGGTAAACGTTAGTTTTGCCGGCGCATCGCGCATCCAACGGGTAATTCAGTTTCCCAAAGCATTTAGCCGCCCGCAAACCGTCTGAGTGATTACCTCACTTGTTGACCGAATATTACATTTTATTTTTTAAGAGCGCAATCGTTTTTTTTGTCAATGTTATGATGCGGCGGTGAAAAAGTATGCCAATCGAAAATTGAATCCTGAAAAAGGCGAAAGCCCGCGCGGAGAAACGATTGCTCCGCGCGTTTCCGAGACGGTCAAAAAAAAATTGCTAAAATCAATCCCAAATAACAAATTTGCCGTTCAATTTTTCTTTTCCGTATGTTAAAATTTGACTTCTGTTGTAAACCTTATGCCAATTGTAAAATGTCCAACCTGTAAAAAAGAAACCGAGTACAACGGCAACGAATTTCGTCCGTTTTGTTCCGAACGCTGCAAATTGATTGACTTCGGCGATTGGGCGGACGAAAATTTTCGCCTGCCGACGCAGGATGCCGCGCTGACCGAGGAAGATTTGGACGCGCTGGAAAAAGCCTTGAACGAAAAAGCGAAAAGCGTATGACGAGTGCCGCGATAATTTTTGTAATTTTGATGCTGGCGGTGGCGGCGATTACGTTTTTCGTTTTGAAACGCGCGATCAAAATGGCGGTTCGGGCGGCGATTGTCGCGCTGATTTTGCTGATTGCGGTCGTCGGCAGCGTTTCGCTGTGGTGGTTCGGCACGAATCAGACTGCGGATAAACAGCCCGTCGTCATCAAAAAATCTCGATAAAAATTAATGTCCCTCAATCTCAAACGCTTTTTTTCACGCTACAAAAATCTTTCGGGAAACGTCCTCGCGCTCAGTTTGGTCAGCCTTCTAAATGATACTTCGAGCGAGATAATTTATCCGCTGCTGCCCGCTTTTCTGGCTTTGACTTTGGGCGCGTCGCCGTTCGCCATCGGTTTAATCGAAGGTTTCGCCGAATCGGTCGCCGCTTTTCTTAAACTTTTCTCCGGTTATTTCAGCGATAAATTCGAGAAACGCAAATTTCCCGTTTTTCTCGGTTACGCGCTGGCGAGTTTGACGCGCCCGATTCTGGCATTTGCGGGAAGTTGGCAGCAGGTTTTAGCCGTGCGCGTGACGGATCGCGTCGGCAAAGGCATTCGCGGCGCGCCGCGCGATGCGATTATCGCGGGCAGTGTGCCGGAAGAAAAGCGCGGATTGGCGTTCGGTTTCAATCGCGCCGCCGACAATCTCGGCGCGGTTTTCGGTCCGATTATCGCTTTCGTTCTGCTGTCATATTTTGCTTCCGACCCGCAAACTCCGACGGCGCGTGATTATCGGCAGGTTTTTCTCTACGCTTCGATTCCGGTAGTTTTGGGTTTGTTTGTAATCGTCTTTTTCGTCAAGGAAAAGCCAAAAGCCGCGACCGATTCGCTCGCGCCGAAAATCAAACTTTCGCTCAAAGAATTTGACGGCAATTTCAAACGATTTCTGGTCGTCATCGCGCTGTTCACGCTGTCAAATTCGACCGACGCGTTTCTGCTGCTCCGCGCCGAACAATCCGGCATCGCCGTCGCCGTTTTGCCGCTGTTGTGGATGTTTCTGAGTTTGAGCAAAGTCGTTTTCTCGCTGATCGGCGGCGATTTGTCGGACAAACTCGGCAGAAAAACGCTGATTTTTGCGGGTTGGATCGTGTACGCGCTGGTTTACGCCGGTTTCGCGTTTACGACGCAGGCGTGGCAGGCGTGGGTTTTATTTTTGATTTACGGAATATATTTCGGTTTGACGGAAGGCGTGGAAAAAGCTCTCGTCGCCGATTTGGTTCCGCCGGAAAAACGCGGCACGGCGTTCGGTTTTTACAATCTCGCTTTTTCGATTACGGTTTTTCCGGCTTCGATCATTTTCGGCGCAATCTGGACAAAATTCGGCGCGGAAGCGGCATTTTTAATCAGCGCGGTGATCTCAATTTGCGCGGCAATGATGCTTTTGACAATCAAGCCAAAAGCTAATATGCAAAACTAAAACAGCTAATCTCCATTGATTTTTCAAGCGGCTTTCTCAAAAATATTTTCTCTGATTTCCCGCTCTATTTTCGTAACAGTTGAACCGTCTAAAAACCGCTCGCCGCATTTTTGGCAAACGTCGGCTTTGATATTATGATAAATAAATTCTCGACCGAATCGTTTGAAAGTGTAAGAAATGAGTTCTTCAATCAATTCGGCATTACATATTGGACAATCATTATTCATAATCGTAGATAGTTATAAAAAATACCTTCTCTTTGACAAAACGGCAAACTGTTTCAATCGGTGTTCCGTCAATGGCATACCCGATTATAACATACCTCGTGCCGCGCATATCATCAGTTTGTTTGATGATTGATTGACAGGTCTCAACCGCGTTTAAAATGTCATCAGTGGTAAAATCATACAATTCTAATTTATCCAAAACACTATGTTGCGAAAAAGCATAGTCGCCGCGAGAAATTTTTAATCTAATCCGGTTCAAGACGTTCATAAATTAAAAATTTCATTTCCAATTTTTCTCTTTTTTAAACCTTTTAACAACCATATCGCGCCGCATTTTCGGCAGGTGATCAATAAAAAGTTTGCCGTCGCAGTGATCGGTTTCGTGCAGAAAACAACGTGCGGGTAATTCTTCGGCTGCCTGCTCGAACCATTCGCCTTTTTCGTTTTGGGCTTTTAATTTAACTTTATTCGGGCGCACGACGATTGCCGGAACTTTGCCGACTGACAGACAGCCTTCCTGACCTGATTGTTCGCCGCTCGTTTCGATGATTTCAGGATTTGCCGCGATTAATTTTACGCCTTCGCAATCCATCACGAACAGCCGCAGATTCAAACCGATCTGCGGCGCGGCGAGTCCGACACCTTCCGCGTCATACATCGTGTCGAACATATCGGCGCACAATTCGGCTAATTCTTCGTCAAATTTTTCGACCGGTTTGCCGACCTGCGCCAAAACTTCTTCGGGATATTCGGTAATTTTTCTAATTGACATAATTTTTTCGCCGCGAACAAACACGAACAAACGCGAAAGGTTTATTGATTTTATTTCGTGAAATTTCGTGTTTGTTCGCGGCTAAATTCTTAACGTGGAATTACGCCGCGCCGCGAACTTCGCTGAAAATCGCGTTTGGCAAAAAAGTTTTTTTCGTCGCGCATCTGACATTCCCAGCAAACTACTTTTTTCTCGTTTGTCGGGCTGATAAATACGTTGTAATGATCCATTTCGCGGTCGCATTCCGAACATCTGGCGGTTTCTTTCGGAGTTTCGCCGTGTAAAATTTGTTCTTCGTTCATATTTTTTAGTTAAATAATTTTCTGCTGCATTTTTCGAGCCGATTTATAATTTATATTATCAAACACGCGGATAAATTAATGAGTCGGTGAAAGACGAAATATCTTAACATTACCGCTTGAAAAAACAACCGGATATTGATAATCAGTCTCGCTTATCAAATACGCGGCGGTATATTCGGCTGCCAGCGCGTCAATTTGTTCCTGATTTAAGCCGTCATAAAATTTTGCGAGTTCTTCTTCATCGCGCGCGCCGTCTTCGGGATCAGCTTTTCCGATGAGTTGATCTAAACGCGACTGCCATTCGCCGACATCAACAATAATCGGCTTGCGGTAATTGACAACTTCCGCCCGTTCGGACAAATACCAAAAATCATAACGCCACGGCGGAGCAATTACAATAACATCTTCCGGCGTATTTGTTTTCAGCCAAACGAACGCGGCTGCCAAATCGTCCGGCGGCTGAGTTCGGATTTGATATGTGGATTTTGCCTGCTCGAAACCGGTCATCGGAAGTCTGTTCCAAAGCGTCAGAAAAATGATCGGAAACAAAAGCGCGATCTGCAAAGGTTTTTGCAGCAGATTTTGCTGATACGCTCTGCTCAAATAAAAAAGAAAAAATAACGGAACGAAAACGGCGGGAAGCCGCGTCGGTGTAAATTCCATTATTTCATATTGATTTACAGCTCTGATCAAAATTCCGAACGCGAAAAAGATAGCCAGCATCGTCAGGAAATTGATGAGAAATTGCGGCGGCTTCATCTCTTTGATTTGAAAATGAACCGTCAGACAAAAAGCCGTTAAAATAAATACCAGAAGAATTGAGCTTTTTGACCACGCGAACGGATCGAAATGATATGGAAATTTTACGAGTTCAAAATATTTCAGATTTTCCGTCGTCGGCAAAACGCTGTTCGCCCGCATTTGCAGCAGAGAAATCACGCCGAACAGCGAAAAAACGCCCGCAATCGCGGTAATTTTCGCCGTTCGGAAAATATCCCGATGCCAAATCAAAAAAGCGGGAATCGCCGCCGCAATTCCCCATAAACCGATTATCGGATGAAAAGAAAACGCCAGTCCGAGCAGAATCGCCGCCGAAATATCCCGTTTCCCGCACATAAAATCCAACGCGAATATCAAACAAATATACGCGACGCATTTCGCTTCAAAATCGCCGAACATCCATTCGTCGGCAACAAAAGACTGCCCGACGCAGAGCCATAGAAAAATAGAAACTGAAATCGTCCAAATTGGAATTTTCCAACGCTTTCCCAGTTTCATCAGCGCGAAAAGCAGAATTGACCAGCAGAAAATTCTGCCGATCCAGCCGACTGTTTCGAGCGAAAAAATCAAGGTCAGCAACCCGAAAATATGCTCGAAAAGCCAGTATTCGTTCGTCCTCGCGGAAAATGTAATGTCGTGAGCCAAATAATTCGGATCATACAAATTTTTCAGGCGCAGCAAATAACTGTATTCGTTGCTGTACGGAACGGGTTTGCCGGCGAGTAAAAAAACGATCCCCAAAAGCGCAATTAATTGAAGATAAAAATTCTCTTTAAGAGTTGTGAACCGAAGTTTTGTCATCGAATTGCCCATCTTTTTAACAATTTTTCCGAAGCCGTTATGATCTATTTTTGCTCGTTCAACTTATAAAAAGAGCCACTGTCGCCGCTAACGTAAACGGAATAATTTTTGTCGAGAGTATTTACAAAAGTCGAATCTTCTTCCGCGATCATCGGCAGTATTCTCGTTTCAACAAAAATATATTCGGGAAGTTTTTCCGACATTTCACGGTCGAGTTTTCTCCATTCAACATCGGTGAACATATCGGACATCGCGCCGTTGCCGGAAAAAAACGGCGGCGAATCGGAAAGATAATAATAAAGCGGATTGGAAATTACAAACATCGAAGGTTTATGATTTTTCGCCGTCAAAAATTCCGTGTCGGCGGAAATTGATTTGTAATCTTCAGCCGAAGCTCCCGTAATTCTTAATTCTTTGCTGCCGATTTTTACCGATTCGATTTTGTTAAATTGCCTTATTCTGTCAGCCAACCTTCGCGCAGTCGGAATAAATAAAAGTAAAATTAACACTGTAAAAATCACATACAAAGGAGTTTTGCGCGTCAATTTCGGATTGTTTTTTATTTTCTCAATCAAACTTTCGGCGCATTTGACCGCGAGAATTCCCAGCGGAATCATCAGCAGTGAATAATGATATTCCCACCAGGACAATCTCTGCATCAAAATTACGGCGAATCCGAAAATCGCCCAGATAAACAAACCTGAAAACAAGAAATTTTCGCGCTCCAATTCATTTTTTTTACGCCGTAATTTTTTAAAAAGAAACCGTAAATTCAGAATTGATAGAAATAATGAAAGCGAAATAACCGGAAAATAAGACTTAAAAAACCAAACGAGTCCGTCTTTCAACTGCTGACTTCGATTGCTCATCTTTGTCACCGAAAGAACGGCATCAAACGGATAAACGAATGTTACATACCATAATTCGCCGAGCGCGTCGTTCAAAGCAAAGTAAAATATAATCAACGCGAGCGGAATCATTAAACCGGAAAAAATTAATCCGCTCGCAGCCAAAATCTTTTTCGCGTCATTTTTGAAATATAAAAATAGAAACAGCCAAAAACCGGCGAGAATGAAGATAAATAATAACTTAAACGACAAGACGATTCCGCCGAACAAACCCGATAAAAACAGAAAAATCTTTCTCTCAGGATTTTCCGAAAACTTTTGGCAAAACCACAAACACATAAAAAGCGGAAAACCGACCAACGCTTCCGCCTGCGTCAAATGCAGACTTCCCGAAACCGAATAATAAATGCCAATCGTAAAAAGCGGCGTTAAAAGCGCGAACAAGGGATTTACAAAATAACGTCTCAAACCCAACATCATTATCAGGCTAAGTCCAAGCCAGTAAATGATTTCCAGGAAGTGTACGCCGATCTCGCTAAAGCCGAACAATTTTCCCGCGATCAAATAAAACACGAAAATCGCCGGTTGTTTGATGTCCCAAACGTCTCTGTATAAAATCGCTCCGTTACCAATCGCTTTGGAATAAATCAGAAATAACGCCTGATCGCCGGAAAAACCGTCGCGCAAACTCAACGCGCCGAGAGTGCCGACAATTATCAATACGACAATTGATAAGCCGTAATATCGGTATTCGCCGACGAATTTTTGATGTTCGCTTTTGATGTTTTAAGTTACCGCCGATCTAAATATTCTCGAATCTTTTTCCGCGTGCGCCAATAAACGTCTTCCATAAAAATGTGCGAAAATTCACCGTTTCGTCCAACGCTCAGAAGATTTTCGATGGTTGTTGACTTCTCAAATTTTTGGCGTTCCGCTTCATATTCATTGAGAAAAACCGGATAAGCGATTGGCGTTCTGATGACGCTGCAACCCAAATATCGCGCGCGCGCGTCGGGAATTATTTTTGTCAGATGTTTCAGACACAATTCGCTGATCGTTTCCTCGTCCATCGTCCAAAATTCGTCGTCTTTTTCGCAGCCGATGTCAACGGTAATGATTGTTTTGCCTTCCGGCGCGAGCCACGGCATCGAAATCGGTGCTTCGGTCAGACGGAAAAACGGAAATTCTTTTTCGGGAAACCACAAAACCGTGTCGGGCAGCAAATTGCGCCCTTCAAAACGCATATTTACAAACGTCATCGGGCGATATTTGAAACGCAAAAATTCCTGCAAAGAATTTGTTCCCTCGACAATTTTACTCAAAACGTGCGCCGGCGCGGTGCTGATAACTGCGGAAACTTCCGTCGTTTCACCCTTTGCGCGGACTGCTTTGACCTTTCCGTTTTCAACCACAACCGCTTCAACCGGAGTTTCGAGTTTTATTTTATCTTCCAAACCTTCCGCCAATTTTTCGCACAGCGTGGAAATTCCCTTTTCGGGATAAACGTGATAAACGCTCGCTTTTTCGGGCATTTCACGATTATAGCCGCACGCTACGGCGCGCCCTGTAACTTTGCTCGCGGCTTTCAGATACAAAGTTTTCCCGATGCTTCCGGGCAAACTTTCACCGACGGCGGACGATAAATCTTCGGCTTTCGCGCCCGACCAAGCCTCAATTAACGGCAAAGCGACTTCGTTTGCCAAATTTTCGCCGTAACTTTTGCGAAACCACTCGGCGGCGGATTTCGGCACGCGTCTGTTTCCTGACAGTTTACTTTTAATTCCGCTCAGAGTCATACGCGGAATTTTAACCAACCCGAACGGATAGCTGTAAATTTTCCCGTCAAGCCAAACCGTTTCGCCGTAATACTTTACGGTATGACATTCCGAACCGACACCAATCGCGTCGGCGAGCCGGTTAGTTATAAAATGCGCCCCGAAATCGTGGCTGAAACCTTCCTCGTCCTTAAAACTTGCCGCTAAACCGGCGATTTTTTTCCCCGCTTCAAACAGCACAAACGGCATATTTTCACGATTCAGATAATCCGCCGCCGTCAAACCCGCGATTCCCGCGCCGATTATTGCGATTGGTTTTTCGTGATTCATAATTCCAGTTTTGGCTAAGAAGCTGTTTGAAAACTCGTTTTTGGTGGATTTGTAACCACCAATTCACACTAAACCACACTAAATAAAACAAAAAAGACAAATTTCGTGTTTGTTAGTGTACTTTAGTGGTTAAATTTCTTCTCATTGTCGAGTTTTCAAACAGCTTCTAAGACATTTGCGCGTGAATTTCAGCCGGTTTCCGAATCGAAGTTTGCAAATTCTTGACGGAATCCGCGTGTTTCCGCATATTTACAATCTCAAATTCATTCGCATAAATATCTAAAATCTCGCCGACAAATTCCAATTTCTCCTCAATCGGTAAATTCATCGCCGGAAAAAATTTCAATTCTTCCGCATCCGCGCCCGAAAGAAAATCGAGCGGATGAAGCAAGAGCGAAGGCTGAACGCCGGACATTTTGCACATTTTCAGTGCAGTTTTCCAATAATTTCGAGCGGTAAATTTTGAAAAAGTCGAAAGATAAATCACATAACTCGCGTGAATCGGAGTCTTAAAAACCGGCAGAGTCGTCACCGGAATTTCGGTTATTTCTCTTTCGCCGATGCGCCATTTATAAGGTTTTAGACTTTGAAATCCATCCGCGAATTTGCCAAACAATTTCTTGCGTTTTTCGCGCTCTTCGTTCGACATTTCCGGCGATTTGAAAAAATAATAAGCGCGGGCGAGCGGCGCGATATACGTCGGCAAAGTCGAGCAGTCGTATTCGTAACCGCGCTCGGACAAAACTTCCAAAACCGTCGGCGAAAGCGAATAACCGGGACCGCGAAAGCCGACGAGTTTTTGGTCGGTAAAATTCGCCATCGCCGTTTCCGTCTTTTCAAATTCTTCAACTAATTGTTGTTTTGAATAGAGATGCAGCCACGGTTCGTGGTTAAACGAATGATTGCCGATTTCGTGTTTCGCGTCGGAAATCTGTTTTAGCGCATTGAGATTTTCCTCCCGCGCCGCGTCTTGCCCGACGATAAAATATGTAATTTTCAGATTTCGTTCGCGCAAAAATTCGAGCGAACGCGGCACGACGCAATCGAGATACGACGGAAAACTTTCCCAACCCGCGTCGCCGTGCGTCTTCATATACGACCATTTATTGTCGAGGTCTAAACTTAAACTTGCTATCGGTTTCATAATTTTTTTGCCGCGAACAAACACGAAAGGACACGAAAAAAGAGTTATAAAACTTTCGTGCTTTTTCGTGTTTGTTCGTGGCTAATAAATCTCTCAGCCAATTGAATCGTTTCGTTGACGTTCAAAGTTCCGTTCGTGATTTGCGCCGAATTTAAAATAAAAACATTTTCGAGCGAAGTTTCGACGCTCGGCACATTCGCCGAATATTCCAAAGTCGGCAGCGGAAAAACCTGTCGCACATGCGAGATTTTGAACGCTTCGACATCTTTGCGCGAAAAATGCGGATACATTTTTTCCAAAGCCGAAATAAAGATTTCTTCAATTTCCGCGTCCGATTTTCCAAATAATTCATCATCCGGCGCGACGTATTTCGGCAGATAAACGAGCGCGTTTCCGCCGAACTCCGATTTATCAACGAGCGCGGACATTTCGATAATTCCCGTAAACGGCGTTTCGTCGGTGATGTTTGTGACGTAGAAATTCGAGAGCGATTTTTTCATCAATACCGACGCGCAGATGATGCCTTGATATTTGATTTTCCTAAGTTTCGCTTTTTCCGCTTCGGACAATTGCGGCAAGATTTTCGCGGCGACGTTCGACGGGCAAGTTAAAATTACTGAATCGAATTCGGAGTAGTCAGCCGTAGATGTTACGGAACGGACGGCGAGTTCGGCAAATGTTCCGCCAACATTTGAATTGACTTCGACCTTATAACTTTCTCTGTTCGTAGCGGCGAAAATTTTTACTTTGCTTTCACATTTTTCGATGTTTTCAACGCGCGAGTTCAAACAAATTTCCACGCCTTTTTCGCGCAAATGTTCGCCGAATCTTTCCAAAATTCGCGCGTAACCGCCGCGCGCATAACCGAACATTTCCCGTTTCAAACCCGAATTTCGCGCCGCATACATTCTCTGAATCGTCGCCCAGATAAATGCGGCAGACGTTTCTTTATAGGCAAGCCCAAGTTTCGCCATCAAAAGCGGTTTCCACATTTTTTCAAACGTCCGTTTGCCCGAAAGTTTGGTCAGCCAATCTTCGACCGAGATTTTCTCCAACGCTTTCCAGTCCTTAACTTTTGAAGCGTAAAAAATCGTGCCGCCGAGACGGAATTTTGAAAGTAAATCGAGCGGCGGAAACTGCAAAAATTCGAGCGTGTTCGACATCGAAACGAGTTTCCCGTCGGTGTAAAATCCGGTTTTCGTTTCAACCCATTCAAATTCGTCCGCCAAACCGATTTCTTCGACGATTTTGCGCGTGAACGAATCCGATAAAAGCGTAACGTGATAATGTTTGTCCCAAACCACATCGCCGATCTGCCACGCGCTCGCCAGCCCGCCGATCTCCGTGGCGGATTCGTAAACCGTAACTTGATTTCCCGCTTCGGCAAGCCGCAAAGCGAGTGTCAAACCGAGAAAACCGCTTCCGATAATGGCAATATTTGTCATAATTGTAGGGGCGATCCCTTGTGGTCGCCCGACATTCGCGTTCATTCGACGCATAGAAAAGAGAAGACGGGCGAGGACAAGGGATCGCCCCTACGATTCTTTCACGATTTTACCATCAATTTCGTAGCGCAAACCACAAACGCATTGTAAGGGCGACGGCTTGTCCTCGCCCGCGTCGTCAAACTTATAAAAAAGCCGTCCGCATTTGCAGACCGCACCGATGCTTCGCGCCGGACTTCCTAAGACGAGATGAAAATCGGGAACGCTTTTGGTGACGACCGAACCCATTCCGACCATCGCCCAACGTCCGATTTCGAGATCGTTGCCGATGATGCAGCCCGCGCCGATGGTCGCGCCTTCGCGCACCAATGTTTTCAGCGTATGTTCGTCAGGCTCGCTCGGACGCAGAGTTTTCAGATCGGGAAAAGTGGCGCGCGGAAAACGGTCATTTGTAAAAGTCGTCGAAGCCGAAATCATCACGCCGTCTTCGATGGTCACTTCGGCGCAGATGTAAACCATCGCGTTGATCTTCACCAGATTGCCGATTTTCACGTCGTAAGCGATATAAGTTTTTTCGCCGACGATGCAGTTTTCGCCGATCTCCGCGCCGCGCCGAATATGCACGTTGTCCCAAACGCTCGTGCCTGCGCCGATTTTGACGTTTTCTTCGATGATTGCTGTCGGGTGGATTTTAATTTCCATAATATCTTTGCCACGAACAAGCACGAAAATTTCACGAAAATAAGAAAAGAAATCTATTCCTGTTCGCTGAAGTTTTTATCGTTGGCTCGATTAATTAAATTGTTTGTCAGATAAGGAACGATTAAAACAAGCGGAAACAAATAAACCGAATATTCAAATAAAAATTTTACCTGTCCTGACTCAGGAAATAGTAGGGAGATTAAAAACAAAGAAAAAGAAATTGCAGAAATCGAAGCTGGGATTAATAAAGATTTAAGTTTTTTAACATCTCCGATACCAAATACAATCATTAATGCGCTTAAAATCCAAAACATTCCTCCAAATCCGAAGTTGAGCAAACTCGTTTTGTCAACAAAAAAAGTATAAAGAAAGAAAATTGAGGTAAAGTAAAAGAAAAATGCTCCCGGAAGAAATATAAAAACCGCTTTGAGAATTTTAACGAAATTGTCTGCCTTTTCGGTAAATGCAATTTCGCTTTCATTCTTTGCTAATTGAGCATTGTTAGCATAAGAGAGTTGGATTTCGCCAAAGTCTTGAGTTTCATCAAAGAAAGCGTTGAATGAATTATTAATTCGCTGTCCAATGTTTTTCTTTTTCATATTATCTTCCTTTCGTGTCTTTTTCGTGTTTGTTCGTGGCTAAATTAATTCTTCGCGCTTTCGCTTTTTTCAACGACTTTTTGCCAGAGATTTTGATTGAGCGATTTATACGCCGCTTCGATGACTTCGACGGAGGCGAGCGCGTCTTCGGGTTTCGTTAAAAGTTCTTCGCCTTTCACAATCGCGTTGCGGAAATTTTCGAGTTTCGATTTGAACGCCTGAACTTTATCGTAACCTGTGCCGAAAATTTCCCAGTCGGGCGACGAATTCAGTTTGTAGCGCGACTCGCGCCAGCCGATGTGCAAAGTGCCGTTCGTGCCGTAAATGCTGATGAAATTCGGCAGTTCTTTGTTGATTCCCCAAGTCAGATCAACACTTGCGGCGATTCCGTCTGCGGTTTTCGTCAGTAATTTGACGTTTTCGTCAACGCTCAAATTTTGCGTTCCCGAAGTTTCAAGTGCGAGAACGTCCGTAATCGCGCCGAGAAAATAGCGGATAATATCAACCGAATGCGTGCCGTTGTCCATCAAAACGCCGCCGCCGGAAATCTCTGAATTTGAATTCCAACGCTTCGACATATCAACTTTCGCCGTGAACGCGTTTTCAAACTGCACGATGTCGCCGAGCATTCCCGAAGCCAAAATCGCTTTGGCTTTGACGACATCGGAACAATAGCGAAATTTCGTCGCCATCGTGAACACGACGTTCGATTTTTCCGCCGTTTCGATCATTTCTTTGGCTTCGGCAACCGACAAACACAGCGGTTTTTCGCACAAAACATTCACGCCGCGATTCATAAAAAACATCGCAATTTCCGGGTGCGTATTCGGCGGCGTGGAAACGATCACGGCATCAATTTCGCTCAATTCCGCCAGCGTTTTGTAATCGTTAAAACTTTTCGCGCCGAACGGTTCGGCAAATGCCTTCGCCGAATCTTCATTTACGTCGGCGACTGCAACTAACTGACAGCAATCGCTTTGCTGAAACGCTTGCGCGTAAGTCTGGGCGATGCCGCCCGTTCCGATAAGTGCAAATTTTAATTTTTTCATAAGATTTTCAAACACATAGGAACATAGAAAACATAGTTTTTAATTTAATTTTTTATGTTTCTATGTTCCTATGTGTTTTTATTTGATTTTTGCGGTTTCTACCGCTTCGCGGATCGAATCCGCTAAAAATTCGATGTGTTTTTCCCCGTATTTTTCGTTGATTGGCAAAACGAGAACGTCGTGCAAACCTTTGATCGTTCCCTGAAAATTATCGTCGTTGTAATCAACCGCTTCGGGACGCGCTAAATTGAACGGATAATGCGAATCGCCGAACGTATTTTGATCGCGGAAAACCTGACATTTATACGCCGGTTTGACGACGTAGCGCGGCGCGGACGCGACATCGTAAGTTTTCAATGCTTTCGCCAAACCGACCGAACCGTCTTCGATTTTCGTGTCGTCAACGCGCAGACAATATTTCCAGTAAGTCATCGTCGAATTCTCGGCGGGTTTGTAACTTTCGATGCCGTCAATGTCTTTAATTTTTTCGTCCAAAAGCTGCGCCATTTTCTGACGCTGCGCGACCGAATAATCGAGCTTTTTCAACTGTTCATACGAAACGGCGGCTTGCAGTTCGGTCATTCGATAATTTAATGAAGCGAAATAATGATCGGGATTTTGGTCGCCGTAACCCCACGCTTTGTTGATGAAAAGATACATTCGACGCGCCAAATCGTCGTCGTTTGTGACGACGATTCCGCCTTCGCCGGTCGTCATTTGTTTGCCTTGTTGAAAAGAAAACGCGCCGATTTTTCCAATCGTTCCGGCGTATTTGCCGTCGCATTTCGCCATAAACGACTGCGCCGTATCTTCGATCACGGGAATTCCACGCGCATCAGCGAGTTTCATAATCGCGCCCATTTCGCACGGATTTCCGAACAGATGCGTGACGATAATCGCTTTTGTTTTATCGGACAAAACCTTTTCGATAGTTTCCGCCGTGATGTTCAAAGTTTTCGGGTCAACGTCCGCAAAAACCGGAATCGCGCCCTGAAAAATGATCGGAGTCAGCGCACCCATATCGGTAATTGAAGTGGTAACAATCTCATCGCCCGGATTCGGATTGATCGCGGCGACGGCGACGTGAACCGCCGCCGAGCCGGAATTACAGGCGTAAGCGTATTTCACGCCGAGTTTTTCGGCAAACTCTTTTTCGAGCAATTTGCCGTATTTGCCTTTGGTCGTAATCAGCACGCCGCTCGTCAAAACGTCCGTCACGGCGGCGATTTCCTCCGCGCCGAACGTCCGTCCGCTCGCGTCCTGATCGTTTGGTAATTTGATATTTTCTTGTTGTGCTGCTGGAATCATATTTTTTTCACCTACATTGATAAATCGTAATTTGCGGAAAAAAACGCTCAAAAATGAATTTTCTGTTTTTGGAAGTTATTTGAAACTAACTTTTTCGCCTGTGAAATACGCTAAATTTACGAAATACGAGAATAAAATCAGCATACTTTTTCTTTTTTGATGATGCTTATTTTTCGAGGGCGAAATTTTGTGTTTTCAAACAGTTTTTGAAGTTGTTTTTGTTTGAAATTATTTTTTGGAAATAATTTCGAGTTTTTCTTTTTGTAAAGAATTTTTAATTATTTCGGTATTTCCGAAAAGCCGTAGTTTTGAGAGTTTGGAAAGAAGTTTCAGATGTCCGAAAATTGTCCGCGCCGTTTTCATTTTGGAAAATCCGAACAGACGAACTTCCAAAACCGCCGGATATTCGACGATTTTTCCGCCGTTCAGATTCAATCTTCCGAGCATTTCCGCCACGCCGAGAAAACCTTTTTCTTCGAGCGGCAAATTGACCACCGACGAACGGCGATAAACGCGAAAACAACTGGTGAAAGTGTCGAGTTTGGCGTTCAAAGCGTGTCGGTATAAAAACGACGCGCCTTTGACAAAAACAAACGCCATTCGGGAACATTTCGCACGCCGCCGTTGGCGTGATACGGCGAAGCCGTGACCATATCAACCCCTTTTGACAAAAGCGGAATCATATCGGCGAGTTCGTGCGGGTCGTAAGTGCAGTCGCAATCCATCGAACAGACGATTTCCGTTTCCGATGCCTGCAAACCGGTCATAATTGCCGCCGCCACGCCTTGATTAATTTCGTGACTGACGATTTGGGTATTTTCCTGTGCGCCGAAAAGTTCGCGCAATTTTTCAAAAGTCGCGTCTTTGCTTTGGTCGTCCACGAACACGAAATTCGCCTGATAATCTTTTTCCGAAAGATTTTTTTCGACGCTTCGCAATGTGTTGGCAAGATACGGCAGTGCCGCTTCTTCGTTGTAGCAGGGAATAACGATGGTAATCGGAGTTTGGGATTTGAAGTTTGGAGTTTGAACTTCCGCCGGCGGACTTGGAACTTGCAGCTTGGAACTTTGAGCTTCAACTCCCAAAAATTCCGCGCCGCCGACAAAATCATAACGCTTGATATATTCCTTCAAAACCCATTCCATTTTGTCCAATTTGCGATAATGCCGCACCTGATTGTAGCGCGATGCCGCAGAAATGCGCGGTTGTTCCGGGTCGAGTTCCCAGACGTGGAAATAAAAAATGAACGGTTCGGCGAAATGCTCGTGCCAATCCTGAACGGCGTGACGCATCAGCGTATGCGGAATCTGCCGGAAATAATTGCCGCCGGAAATCGGAAAAAGTCCGACACCGAGATTCCGCGTCGAATACGGAAATTCCCAGATAGCTTTGCCGCCGACGTGAATTTGGTGCGCCATTCGCTTTTGACTCGTATCTTTTTTCGACGGCAGAAACGAAGCGTCGTAAACGAAATTTTCTTCCGCCAAAACGTCAAAAATCCACGCGTCTTTTTCGTAATTTAATTTTTCGGCGGAACGATAGCCGATGATTTTCTGTCCGCCGGCATCTTCCAAAGCGCGATTGGTTTTTCGCAAATCTTCGCGGAATTCTTCCGGCGTTAAATGTCTCAAACTTCGATGATAAAATCCGCGCGACGCGACTTCGTGACCGCGTGAAATTATTTCCCTGATTAATTTCGGATTCTGTTCGGCGATCCAGCCGAGAACGAAAAATGTCGCTTTTGTCTTGAAATCGTCGAGCAAATCAAGAGTTTTCAGCGTATTTCGTTCGTAACGCGGCTCAAAATTTGACCAATTTCGCTGCTGAATCAAATTCTCAAACGCGCCGACGTGAAAATAATCTTCAACCAAAACGGTCAGGAGATGTTTTTTTATGGGTGTGTTATTTGACATTTTTATTTCAACACGGTGGCGACGTTAAAGTTGAGATGTTTTGCATTGAGAATCCGTTCGGTTTTGGGATTTTGCGGAATTAAATTGAAATTTTTCGCCAGAATTTTAACAATTCTTTTCGCCGCATTGCCGTCGCCGAACGGATTTTTAACTTTTTTTACGGACTCAATCCAATTTTCGTCAGCGTAGTTTTCCGCTAAAAGTTTTTCCAAATTATCGCCGACGAGCTTGGCGATTCCGTTTTCAATCGCTTCCGGTCGCTCGGTATTTTCGCGCAGAATAAACAGCGGTTTGCCCAAACTCGGTGCTTCTTCCTGAATGCCGCCCGAATCCGACACGATCAGCCACGCCGCTTTCATCAACGCGGCAAAATCCGCGTAATCAAGCGGTTCGAGCAGGAAAATTCTCTCCCGATTTGCTAAAATACTTTTTGTTACCGTTCGCACATTCGGATTCGGATGAACGGGGAAAATTAGACAAACATCCGTATTTTTTTCAACGAATTCGCGCAGGATTTCTAAGTTTTCCGACATTTTTTCGCCGAAACTTTCTCGCCGGTGCGTGGTCAAAAGAATTCTTTTGAAGTTTTTTGTTTCTTCAATTAGATTTTTAATTTTCACGCCGGTTCGATCATTTTTCACAATAAATTTCAGCGCGTCAACGACCGTATTTCCCGTCTGGAAAATCTTTTTTTCGCTGACATTTTCGGCTGACAAATTTTCGCAGTTATTTTCCGTCGCGCAAAAATGAAGCGTCGCAATTTGCGAAATCAAACGCCGGTTGACTTCTTCGGGAAACGGACTGAGCGCGTTTCCCGAACGCAAACCGGCTTCGATGTGTCCGATTTTTATTTTCCGGTGAAAAGCGGCAAACGCGCCCGCAAAAGCCGTCGTCGTGTCGCCCTGAACTAAAATTAAATCCGGCGATTCTTTTTCAAAAACAGCATCTAATGACGACAAAACCTTCGCGCAAACTTGCGTCGGCGTTTGATTTGCCGTCATCACGCCCAAATCGTAGTCTGTTTTTATGTTGAAAATTTCCAAAACCGGCGCGAGCAGTTCCGTATGCTGGCTCGAAGAAACGACGGTTGTTTGGAAATGCGGTGATTTTTTCAATTCTAAAATCACCGGCGCGAGCTTAATCGCTTCCGGGCGTGTGCCGAAAAGGACAAGTATTTTGGCGGGCGATTTTTCCACAGATTTGAAATACTCGTTTATTTTTCGTGATTTTTTTTGGAAATTGTCCAACATTTTCTTTAAGCTGATGAATAGAGAAAGTTTTCTGTTAATTTTTTGTCTTAATTAAAAAAGTTTTTTTTACACAATGAAATTGTTGTCGCTGATCGTTCTTATTTTTTGCAGTATTTTTCAAGTTTTCGCGCAAAATGCGGATTTTCGCGTTCTGCGCGGAGAAATTATTGATGCGATTGGTTTGCCGGTTGAAGACGCGCGGATAAAAATCAGGTCGAATTCGGGTTTAACGTCCGCGTGTTTATCTGACGACGAAGGAAAGTTTGCGTGTGAAATAAATTTCAATGAAGGTTTTTCGCTGACCGTCGAAGCGAAAGACTTTTCCATTCTACGCCAAACTTACAAAAATTTGCAAGATTTTTCTGAAAATAAAAGTTTCAAGTTGTCGCTCGCTCCAATCAGCGAAAAGGTCGTCGTTACGGCGAACCGCGCGGAAACCCGTTTGAACGAGACGGCGGCGAGCATTGTTACGTTGTCTAGCGAAGAATTAAGAACGACCGCCGCGCCGACAATTGACGATAAATTGCGTCAAGTTGCCGGATTTTCGCTGTTTCGCCGCGTCGGAAGCCGCTACGCGAATCCGACTTCGCAGGGCGTTTCACTGCGCGGAGTCGGCGCGAGCGGCGCGAGTCGTTCGCTGGTTTTATACGACGGCGTTCCGCTCAACGACGTGTTCGGCGGCTGGATTTTGTGGAATCGCGTGGTGCCGATTGCGGTCGAAAATATCGAAGTTTTGCGCGGCGGCGCGTCGAGTCTTTACGGCAGCGATTCACTGAGCGGAACGATAAATATTCTGCCGCGCCGCGCCCGCGAAAAATTTATTTTTTCCGGCGAAACTTACGGCGGAACGCAGAGAACTTTTTCCGCTTCGACGTTTTTCGGTTTTTCAGAAAATAGTTGGACGGCGGATTTTACGGTTTCTCATTTTCAAACGCGCGGCTATATTTTAACCGATAAAATTCAGCGCGGCGCGGTTGACAGTTTTGCGGGTTCGAGAAATGCGAATTTTTCGGGACGAATTGCGAAAAGTTTATTTCACGATAATACAAACATTTTTTTCAAAACGTCATACTTCGGTGAATCAAGAACAAACGGAACGCCCGCGCAAATTAATCGAACGCACTTACGCGAATTCGTTTTCGGCGGCGATTCTTTAATTCCAAATTCCAAATTCCAAATTCCAGATTTTAAGTTAAACTGGAGAATATTTGGCGGAACACAGGTTTACGATCAGAGTTTTTCTTCCGTCAGCGCGGATAGAAACAGCGAAAGTTTGACGCGTCTGCAGCGAGTTCCGGCGCAAAATATCGGGTTTTCGGGGCAGGTTTCGGGCGTGTTTTTGCAAAATCAAACAATTGTCGCCGGCATCGAAGCGCGTGAAGTTCGCGGCGCGAGCGACGAAATCGGATATTTTAACAATCGGGCGACTTCGGCGAGCGGCGCGGGCGGACGTGAGCGAACTTTCGGCTTTTTCGCGCAGGATTTTGCGCGAATCGGCGGAAAATTTGTTCTGGCGGGAAGTCTGCGTTTTGACGATTGGCGAAATTTTCGCGCTTTGAGTTCGACGCGAACTTTTTCAAACAATCAAACTTTAGTGAATGATTTTCCCGACCGCCGCGAAAACGCTTTTTCTCCGCAAATTTCCGCGCTTTATCAAATTACGAATGAGTTTTCGATTTTCGCGCTCGCCGCAAAAAGTTTTCGCGCGCCGACGTTGAACGAACTTTATCGCGGATTTCGCGTCGGCAGCGTGATTACGAACGCCAACGAAAATCTGCGCGCCGAAAAAGCGGCGAGTTTTGAAAGCGGCGCAGGTTTCAGCCGAAAGAATTTGTATCTGCGCGGAAACTTTTTTCTGACGGAAATTTCTCAGCCGATTGCCAACGTAACCTTGTCGGTTACGCCGAATTTAATCACGCGCCAAAGACAAAACGCCGGAAGAACACGCGCGGTCGGCGCGGAAATCGAAGCGGAGACGCGCTTTAGGAATTTCAACATTTCCGCCGGTTATTTATTGACCGATTCGCGCGTTGTAAAGTTTCCGTCAAATCGAAACTTAGAAGGTTTATTAGTTCCGCAAACGGCGCGGCATCAGTTTACTTTTCAAACGAATTATTCAAAAAACAATTGGACGCTGGCGTTTCAAGGTCGCGCGTCGTCAAAACAGTTTGACGACGATTTGAATCTTTTCCGGCTTGAACCGTATTTTCAACTCGACGCTTACGCGGCGCGAAGATTCAAGGAAAATCTGCAAATTTTCGCGGCGATTGAAAATATTTTCAACTCACGCTATTCAATCGCCAAAACGCCCGTCCGAAGCGTGAGTTCGCCGATAAATCTGCGCGTCGGCGTTCGTTGGAAGTAAGTCGGAGCGCGGACGGCTCGTCCGCCAACGGCGGCGAAGCGAGGCGTTGCAACGCTTCGCCGTCAATGGAGAAACCGGAACGCAAAGGCTTGCTTCTCGCGCTCAAAGGCGGACGAGCCGTCCGCGCTCCATTTACGGCGCGGCGTAAAACGGCGCGGGCAAATCGCCGTCTTTTCCAAATTGCGCGGCTTGAAATCCGCCGTTTGAACTACGCAGGACATACCAAGTTCCGTTTGACGGACGGAAAACGGCAGTATCGGTTTTGCCGTCGCCGTCGTAATCGCCCGGTTCGGGAATATCCGTGCCAAGACCGAATTGAACGCCCGTAAATCCGAGTTGACTTCTGTTTACATACCAAGTCCCGCTCGCTTTGCGGAACACGGCGAAGTCGGTTTTGCCGTCGCCGTCATAGTCGCCCGGAACGGGAATATCTTGGAAATTGCCGCTGCCGAATTGAAAAGCGTAGAAACTGTTGCCGGAACTTTGCAAAACATACCAATTGCCCCCGGCTTGGCTGTAAACGGCGATGTCGGCTTTGCCGTCGCCGTCAAAATCTCCGCGAACCGGAACGTCTGTTCCGGTCGTTCCCCACTGCTGCGACCGCAAAGCTCCGTTTGAACTTTGTAGAATATAGACAAATCTCGGCGAAGAGGCTTCCGTTCCGCCGCGCGAAACCGCAATGTCGGCTTTGCCGTCGCCGTCATAATCGGCAGCTATGGGCGTATCGGTGCTTTGACCGAATTGAATGCCGTAAAATGTGTTGTCGCCGCTGCGAAGATAATACCAAAAGCCGTTTGATTTGCGGAAAACGCCGATGTCGGCTTTGCCGTCGCCGTCAAAATCTTCCGGTGTCGGAATGTCGCCGTCCTTCCCGAATTGTCGGGCGCGGAATGAACTATCCGCGCTGTTTAAAATGTACCAAGTACCATCCGACGGGCGGAAAACCGTGTAATCGGTTTTTTTGTCACCGTCAAAATCAGCGCGGTATTTCACCGGCGCGGAAAACGGCGTGTCGGAAACGAGTTTTTCAACCGTTCCGCTGCCGATGCCGACCACGTAAATTTCTCCGGCTTCATCTTCGCCGAATGAAGGTATGGAACGGTTTGTGTCAATCAGCAAAGTCTGCTGATTATTAAACCACATATAAATTTCGCCCGAACAGTAATCGCCGTAAATATACGCTCCGTCCGGGAAATTTCTCTGCGTTCCGCGATAAATGTAACCGCCTGAAATCGAACAGCGTCCGC
Organism: Pyrinomonadaceae bacterium; assembly: GCA_965218105.1. GTDB lineage: Bacteria > Acidobacteriota > Blastocatellia > Pyrinomonadales > Pyrinomonadaceae. The sequence goes on along the minus strand of OZ244585.1, from coordinate 3,438,702 downwards.
CCGAATGATCGTATTGCAGAATCGGCGGCGTGAAATTATTCGGATTACACAAATTCGCGTCAATTCTTGTGCATTGCGTTCCTTCATAAACGCGCCAGCCGTAATTCGCGCCCTTGTTGATGATGTCAACTTCCTCAATCGCATTCTGTCCGACATCGCCCGCCCAAAGTTGGCGCGTTCCGCCGCGGTCAAACGACCAGCGAAACGGATTTCGTACGCCGACGGCATAAATTTCATCCGCGCCGTCTTTGCCGACAAACGGATTATCCGCCGGAATCGTGTATGCCGGGTTGGAATTATCGCCGGCAACGTCCGGCGTGATGCGTAAAAATTTGCCCAGCAAACTGTTGATGTTTTGCGCGTTATTGTTCGGATCGTTGCCCGAACCGCCGTCGCCCATTCCGATGTATAAATTGCCGTCGGGTCCGAACCCGATGCCGCCGCCGTTGTGATTTGAAAACGGCTGCGGAATCGTCAAAAGTACTCTTTCGGAATTCGGATCGCCGAGCGCGTTTGAATTATTTGTAGTTTTATAACGGGCGATGACGGTTGCGCCGTCGCCCGCGCGCGTGTAATTGACGAAAAAATAACCGTTTGTCGCAAATTGCGGATGAAACGCCAGACCGAGCAAACCATATTCGCCGCCGATCCTGATTTTCCCCGAAATATCCAAAAATTTGGTCGGCGTAGTCGAACCCGGCTGAACAACTTTGATAATGCCGCCTTGCTGAACGACAAAATTTCTATTTGTGCCGTCTTTGGCATTTGTCAAAAGCACGGGCGAACTCAAACCCGACAAATACGGCTGAAGCTGAAAAGCGGCAGGCGCGGAGGTTTGCGCCGAAAGCGTCAAGCTGAAAAGCAAAGCGTACGATCCCAAAGCGGCTAAAAAAAATAATTTTCGCATTGATAATTCTCCCGAATATATTCGTTGTCAGGTTGATTTTAAAGTTTTTCGCAACGCTTTTAGACGCGCCTTCAGACATTTTGGTTCTATTAATAATTTAATAATTTTTATCGGAGCGCGGACACTCTGTCCGCCATCAGAGCGACAGCGATTGATGCTCTTGCGGAGCGCGGACACTCTGTCCGCCATCAGAGCGACAGCGATTGATGCTCTCGTGTTGGTTAAAAACTCGTCAAGTAACACTTTCAACTTCGCCGTCGTTCGCCGGCGGACAGAGTGTCCGCGCTCCGTCGGCAAACATTTTTGTCCGCGCTCCGTCGGCGAACATTTTTGATTAATTATTATTCAAGGAAGCAAGGTAATCTCGTTTGCGTTTTCGCCAATTTCAATTCTCAATCTTTTTCGCGCCGCATCAAATTGAACATTTCCCGCCGGTTTGCCGTCAACCAAAATTTCCTTCGGTTCGGCGGCAATCCCGACGATTTCGATACATTTTATTTTTTGACCGTTAAAATTTCCGACGCGATTAATTTTCAAAACGCCTTTTTTGCGTTCGATTTTGATCACGCGAAAATCGTTTTTCCGATAATCGTAACCTTCGCCGGAATCTTGAAAAATTTCGCTTTGTTCGGTTCTATCGGGCGCGATTTCCGCAATTATATTGAGCGTTAAATCAACATTTTTCATCTCGCCCGTGTGCTGAATAGTCGGCTGAGTCGGAACAACCGCGCCGCCGCGAACGAAAATCGGCAGACGATCAATCGGCGTTTGCAAATAGTGAGTTTTGCCGCTTTCGAGCCGTTCGCCCGTCCACCAATCAATCCAATCCGCGCCGACGGGAAGATAAATTCCGCGCGTTTTAACGCCTTCTTTGACGACCGGCGCGACCAAAATATCTTTGCCGACAAGATATTCGTCGTTTATCAAATAAGTTCCTTTGTCGTTCGGAAATTCGTACCAAAGCGGTCGCATAATCGGTTCGCCCGTTTTTTCGTGCTGATAAAAAAGCGTGTAAAGATACGGCAAAAATTGATAGCGCAGTTCAACTGTCGCGCGATTTATTTTGGTAAATTCCGCGCCGTATTCCCAAGGTTCTTTGTTGCCGACCCAGCCGACCGAATGCGAGCGCAAAAAAGGTGTCAGCGCGGCGGCTTGCAGCCAGCGCGCGTAAAGTTCGCCGCTTGGCATTTCGGTAAAACCGCCGACATCCGCGCCGACGAACGGAACGCCCGAAACGCTCAAATTCGCCAACATCGGAATCGAAAGCGCGAGATGTTCCCAACTCGCCACATTATCGCCCGTCCAAACCGCCGCATATCTCTGTACGCCTGAAAATCCGGCGCGGGTTAAAACAAACGGACGTTTTTCCGGCGCGAGCTTTCGCAAACCTTCAAAAGTCGAACGCGCCATTTCTAAGCCGTAAACATTGTGATAACGCCGGTGCGTGCCGCGCAGACCGTCGCCGAAATGCGGCGTGTCGAGCGCGAAAGTTTTCGCCGGATGATGCGTCGTTTCGGGTTTTTCGTAATTGTCCGTGACGAAAACGCCCGGCTCGTTCATATCGTTCCAAAATCCGGCAACGCCTTCCGCTAAATGTTGTTTATATTGATCTCCAAACCATTCGCGCGCTTTCGGATTCGTAAAATCGGGAAACGCCGATTCAGCCGCCCAAGCGTTGCGAATCAAAGTCGAACCGTCGGGATTTTTTACGTAAATATCGTTTTTCAAACCGTCCGTATAAGTCGAATAATTTTCGTCGCGTTTGATTCCCGGATCAATTATCAGAACGGTTTTAAATCCTTCGGCTTTCAAATCCGCGATCATTTTCGACGGATTCGGAAAGCGCGTTTTGTCCCAAGTAAAAACGCGATAACCGTTCATATAATCCACATCCAGATAAATCACGTCCGCCGGAATTTTGTTTTTTCTGAATCCGTCGGCGATTTCACGAACGCGCGATTCTGGATAATACGACCAGCGCGACTGCTGATTTCCCAACGCCCACAGCGGCGGCAGCGGCGTTTTTCCCGTCAGATTCGCGTAATCTTCGAGAACTTTTTTCGGCGAACCGTCCGCGCCGCCCGTAAATACAAAATAATCGAGTTCGCCGCCGCTCGCGCCGAACGAATAACTTTCGGGCGAGGTTTTGCCCATATCAAAATACGTGCGAAAAGTATTGTTGAAAAATAAACCGTAAGATTTTCCGTCGTAAAGAGCGTAAAAGAAAGGAACTGATTCGTAAATCGGGTCTGTGCCGACCGGATAACCGAACGTGTCGGTATTCCAATTTACGATGTATTTACCGTTGCGCGACATTTCGGCAAACGCTTTTTCGCCGAAACCGTAATAAGTTTCGACTTCGCTGCGGCGCATTTTCGTCGCTTTTATTTCGCCGGTTTGATCGTCGAACATCGCCGGATGTTTTGGGTCGTCTTCGCAAACCATTTCGCCGTTAGTATTGTAAATTTTGATCAAAAGCGGCGATTTTTTGACGGCGATTTTCGCGCCGAAAGAATTGGTCAAAACGATTTCGTCATTTTGCTGTGAAACTCTGACATCAGGAATTTTTCGGTCAGCCGAATAATCAAAGGCGTAGGAAAAATCGCGCTCGAATGTGCCGTTCGGCGCGACGCGAACACGCGCCGTTGTTTGATTGAAAAAAGAAATTTCGACTTTGGCGTTGCTCGAAGTTTCCACAACAACGCCGTTCGCTCCGGTTTCGGTAACGCGCGTTACGCCGCCCAAGGTTTTCCATTCGGCTTTGACCAGAACCGGCAGACATAAAAGCGCGATAAAAATGAGAAATATCCTTTGCGGCAGCCGATTTCTTTGGATGTGTTTGATGTTCAAATTTTTAACCTCGAATTTAAATTCCGCGCGGAACGTCGCATTTTAACGGCGGTAAACGCGCCGAAAATTCAAGGAAAATTAATTTTCCTTAATTTTCAACTAAAACTTAAGTTTTGCCGGAACGTTTTTCGTAAGTATCTGTCAATTAAATTTTACGATATTTAAATATTTTCCGCCGACGGACGGAGCGCGGACACTCTGTCCGCCAGCGAGCGACAGCGAATGATGATCTTATATTAGTTAAAAACTCGTCAAATAACGCTTTCAACTTCGCCGTCGCTCGCTGGCGGACAGAGTGTCCGCGCTCCGTCGGCAAACATTTTTGTAAATTGCAGATTTTAAGGCTTTTACCGCCGCGGCGTATTTTCGCCGATTGTCCACACGACAATCGAACTCGAAAGTCCGAGACCGGACAAACGACCAGCCATCATCACCATCGTTTCTCCTTTTTCCACGACCTTCGCATTCAGCAAAGTTTCTTCGCCGTCTTTGAGCATTTTTTCGGTAGTTTCCGCGCTTTCGTGGCACAGCGGTTCAACGCCCCAGATCAGAGCTAATTGGTTGCGAACATCGTCGGTCGTCGTCAGCGCGAAAGTCTGCAAACCGGAACGAACGCTCGACAGACGACGCGCCATTACGCCGGATTCGGTGAAAACCGCGATTTTATCCGTCAATATTTCGCGGGCGCAAATGGCGGCGGCTTTGCAGAGTGCCTGCGAAGTTCTGCCCGTCGGTTCTTCGCTGAATTTGACCGGACGCTTTAACTTCATCGTTTTAACCGTTTCCGCCGAATCAATAATGCGTTTCATCGTCGCCACCGATTCAACGGGATATTTGCCCGCCGCCGTTTCCGCCGAAAGCATTACGGCATCCGTTCCGTCCCAGACGGCGTTGGCGACATCGGACGCTTCGGCGCGTGTCGGGCGCGGATTGTCAACCATTGATTGCAGCATCTGCGTTGCGGTGATGACGAATTTGTCGTTCAAAACCGATTTTTCGATGATTTGTTTTTGATAAACCGGCACGAGTTCGGGGCTGGTTTCCACGCCCAAATCTCCGCGGGCGACCATCAAACCGTCGGTGGCTTTGATAATTTCGTCCAGATTTTCTATCGCTTCCGCCTTTTCGATTTTGGCGACGAGCAGCGGTCTGCCCATTTTGCGTTTGTTCAGCTTTTTGATAATCTCTTTGACTTCCGCGCAGTCTTCGGCGCGTCTGACAAAAGAAAGCGCGATGTAATCAACGTCCTGCGTCATCGCCCATTCCAAATCCACGCGGTCTTTTTTCGTCAAAGACGGAATCGGCAGTTTTGTGTTCGGCAGATTGATGCCTTTGCGTTCCGATAAAATGCCTCCGTTGACGACCTTTGTGACGACATCGGTTTTTGTAACCTTTTTGACTTCGAGTTCAATCGCGCCGTCGTCGAGCAAAATTCTCGCGCCTTTTTCGACGAGTTTCGGCAATTCCTTAAAATTTGTCGAAACTTCGTTTGAATTTCCGGTAATGTCGCGGGAAGTTATAACAAATTCGGCATCGCTTTCAAGCACGACCGGCACGGCATTTTGCAGCAAACCGGTGCGGATTTTCGGTCCCGACAAATCAACCAAAACAGAAAGAGGTTTATTGAGTTTTCTCGAAACATTTCGCACAATTTTTATTGTTGCGGCGTGTTCGTCCGGCGTTCCGTGCGACATATTTATCCGCACGGCGTTTAATCCGGCGTTGACAAGTTGTTCGATTATTTCAGATGTGTTTGTAGCAGGTCCGAGTGTAGCTAAAATTTTCGCTCTTCGCATTATGTAAAACTACCATTTTTTGACCGTTTTACAAATTATGAAATTGATTATCCAGAAAAATTTTCCTTTGATTAACTTTGCATTATTTTGGAATGTGTCAGCGAGTAAATATAACTGCGATTACTTGTAACCGCACCGTTATTGTAATTCTAAAAAGCAGTTTGAAAAGTATGGAAACGAGAGAAAATTTGAAGAAATAGGACGCGGATGAACGCCGATTAAGCGGATTGGCGCGGATAATTTCAAAAAAAATTCGTGTAAATCTGCCAAATCCGTGTTCGTCCGCGTCCTATTTTCCAATTCTCAAACAATTTCCAAACAGCTTTGAAAAATTATAATTTGTTCTGCGAAAGCATTTATCGCCAATGACTTATCGTTACTTTCCAATTTGACTCAAAAGCTTGCGCACGGCGGTTTGCAGTTGGCTGTCCTGATCGGTCAAAGTTTCGCCAATCGGACGCGTTACCGGAACGTCCACCGGGCGCGGATTTAATTCGAGAGTTTTGCCGTTGCTGTCGGTGACGCGGACGAACGGAATGCGGAAATTCGTGCCGTCGAAAAGCTGGACGTTGGACGTGAAAATAATCCATCCGGCGGTCGGTTCGCCGACGGCTTTGCCGAGTTTCAGGGCGCGATAACCTTCGGTGAAATCTTCTGCGTCGGACAGTGAATGCTGATTTGTCACCAGCACCGTCGGACGTTCGAGCGCGCGCTGTCCGAGTGCCGAACGCGCCGGAGTCGTCCATAAATCGCGCTGCGTAAAGTTCAAATAACCGCGCCGCGATAAAACGTCAACGACATACGGATTGATAAAACCGCCGTTATTGTTGCGAATGTCAATGATTACGCCTTCTTTGCCTTCGTTCTGCGCGTCCAAATCAATGTAAAGCTGCGACAGCGAATTCGACGACATATCTGGCAAATGAACGTAGCCGAGCCGATTATTGCTGATTTTGGCGACGTAGGCGCGATTATTTTCGACCCATTGCCGATACAGCAGATTTTTTTCCGCGCCGGTTGAAATCGGTTTGAGAATGACTTCACGCGCGTTCGCGCCGTCCGCCGACGCGGAAATTTTCAAAACAGTCCGCCGCCCGACTTTGTTCTCCAAAAGTTCGTCCAAATTCGCCGCGCGGTCAATTTTTTCGCCGTCCACGCTCATCAAATAATCGCCGATTTTGATATTCTGCGAAACCGCCGACGGCGATAAATCAATGATTTCAGTGATCTTCAAACGCCCGTTCGCTTCGTATTCGGCGCGGTCAAACCGCAGACCGAGTTTGCCGATTGGGACGGCTTGCGTCGCCGGATTCGGCGGCGAATTTACGCCCAGATGCGAGGCGTTGAGTTCGCCGACCATCAGCGACATCAGACGGCGCACTTCGTCGCCGGTTCGCGCGGCGGCGATCAGCGGTTCGTAAGTTCGGTGAACGGCGTTCCAGTCCGCGCCGTTGAAATTCGCGTCGAAAAAATTATCGCGCATAAAACGCCAGCCCTGATTGAAAACTTCCATTTTTTCTTCGGCGAAATTGATGTTTATGTCGAGATTCAGCGCGAGCGGGCGAATTTCGCGCTTGTCCACGCTGACGACGTTGATTTTGCCGTTTTCGAGATAAAAAACTTCTTTTGAATCGGGCGAAAACTGCGCGTCGGATTTGAAATTCGGCGTTGAAGTCAATTGTTTCGCCGACGAATCTTTCGCCAGTTCATCGAGCGGAAGCAGATATAAATTGTATTGTCCCTGGCTCGAAGCCAGCACCAGAACACTTTTTCCGTCGGGCGCGATAATCTGATTGCCGACATCCACGCCCGTTTCCAAAAGGCTCAGACGGCGGCGAATGTCGTCGAAATTGATCGTCGCCGCTTTATTTTCGTCCGGTTTTTTCTCGTCAACCAGCGACGACGGCGACCGCGGCGCGTCATTCGGTGTCGCGGTCGGAGTCGGCGAAACCGCCGGAGACGGCGCGACGTTCGGGGTCGGCGCGGTTTCGGGATTCGGCGGTTTGACCGGCGCGGGCGGCGATTTTTGCTTCGGACTTTCTTCTTTGAAAAGATCGCGGAACTGGTCTTCGCGGAATTTTGGCGTGCGAAGCTGCAAATCAATCCGCGCGAGCGAACCTTCTTCGGTGCGCTGGCTCGTGTCGAACAAAATAAACGCGCCGTCGGGACTCCACGAAATCGAATTGCTGTTGGAATTCGCCAAAAAACTGAGCGGACGCGCCGCGCCGCCCGCGACCGGCACGACGCTGACGTTCGTGTAAGAACGCGTGTCGGGCGCGAGCGTCAAAAACGCCAGCCAGCGGCTGTCCGGCGACCAGACGAAATTTCTTTTGCCGACGAACGGCGATTTGTCAATGTATAATTTGGCGATTTCGCGTTCCTGCTTGGTGTTCAAATCATAAACGATGAGTGCGCGTGAATTGCGAAAATAAGCTAAATATTTGCCGTCCGGCGAATAAACGGGCGAAGTGTCGTCGCCCGTTTTTGTAATTTGCGTTTCGGTTTCCGTCGCAAAATCGTATTGATAAACAAGCAGTTTGCCGTCGCGTTCGGAAATGTATGCGATTTTTTTGCTGTCGTTCGACCACACCGCGAACGATTCGGGCGCGGCGGTTTTCGTGATGCGAATCGCTTCGCCGCCGTCTTTCGCCGATGCCGCGTAAATTTCGCCGTGCGCGATTGCCGCCACTTTTTTCCCGTCGGGCGACAGCGCGAATTCGCGGATTTGCGACGAAAGATTGAGCCGTTCGGATAGCGGACTCGCCGCCGTGCCGCGCAGAACAATCGGAATTTCGCCCGATTTGCCGCTCTCGACGTTCATTTTCCAGATTTTGAAATCGCGCTCGAAAACAATTTCCCTGCCGTCGTAAGAAATATTCGCCCACAAAACGCGCCCGTCGGTGAAATTCGTCAACTGTTTCGCCTGCCCTTTGAGCGGCTGCGTCCAGATATTCTGCGTTCCGCTGCGGTCGGAAACGTAATAAATCCGCGAACCGTCCGCGCTCCACATCGTCCACAACTGCTTCGCGCCGTCCGGCGTAATTTGTTCGTAATTGTCGCCTTTTTTCAGCCAAATTTCGCTTTCGTCAATGTGGCTGCGCCCCTTTCGCCACCACTGGTTGCCGCCGATGCCGCGCGCCGAAAACGCGAACGAATTTCCGTCCGGCGCGGGCGCGGATTCAAATTCGTTGGTGTAGCGGTCGGAACTGATCGGCATCGGCGTTCCGCCCGTCGCCGACACGCGAAAAATGTCGTTCATTCCCGAAATATCTTTGCTCGTCGAAGAAAAATAAAGCCAATTTCCGTCGCGCGACCACGCGTCGAGCTGTTCGCCCGCGTCGTCAAAAGTTAGGCGCGACAAATCGCCCGTCGCCAGATTCAAAACGTAAACATCGCCGTTTCCCGTCCGCGTCGAAGTAAACGCCAGCTTTTTCCCGTCCGGCGAATACATCGGTCGCGCCTCGGTCGCCGGATGCGAAACCAGCAACTGCGCCGTTCCGCCGTTCGCCGGAACCGTCCAAATATCGCCGCCCGCCACAAAAGCGATTTCTTTGCGGTCGGGCGAAATCGCCGGTTCGGTCAGATAATTGTTCGGCGATTGGGCGAAAATCGCGCTGGAACTGAATAAAACGAAAGTTAAAACGAACGAAAATTTAGCGAAAATAGTTTTTAGCGGCATATTTGTAATCAAAGTAACGCAAGCGTCCCGCTTGCCGTCGCGGATGCGTCTCGCTTCCGCGTTAGAAGTAACGCAGCCCGTCCCGGCTGCCAGCGGATGCGTTTCGCTTCCGCGTCATAAAAGATTTAAGATGAGAATGCGGGACGCATTCTCGACGGCAGTCGGGACGACTGCGGTACACTTGCAGTTGCATTTAATCCCTCAGACGGTTACGATAAAAATTAACACAAAACAACCTTAAGGAGCAAAAAACAAATGAAGTTACCAGGTGGATTTGACATCAATTCGATGATGAAGCAAGCCCAGCAAATGCAGGAAAAAATGGGCAAAGAAATGAAAGAAATGGTCGTTGACGCGTCAGCCGGCGGCGGCGCGGTGACGGTCAAAATGCGCGGCGATTTTGAGGTTATGGAACTCGTCATTTCGCCCGATTTGGTCAAAGACGGCGACACCGAAATGATTCAGGATTTGGCGATGGCGGCGTTAAACGAAGCCAAACGCAAAGTCGAAGAATCGCTCAAAGGCAAACTCGGCGGAATGCTGCCGCCCGGACTGATGTAATTTTAATGGTAAACGGTAAACGGTAAATGGTTAATTTTCTGCCATTAACCATTTACCGTTTACCGTTTACCTTTATTTATGCTGGAATATTCAGAACCCGTCGCCAAACTGATTGACGAATTCAAACGACTGCCCGGAATCGGACACAAAAGCGCGCAAAGACTGGCTTTTCACATTTTGCGCCGCCCCGAAACGGAAGTTGAAAACTTCATCGAATCACTGCGCGAAGTCAAAGAAAAGATCGTTTTTTGTTCGGTTTGCAATAATCTGACGGATGTCAATCCGTGTATGTATTGCGCGTCGCCGTCGCGCGACCGTTCGATGATCTGCGTCGTCGAAGAACCGTACAATCTCGTCGCCGTCGAAAAAACTCGCAGTTATAAAGGTTTATATCACATTCTGCACGGCGCGCTGTCGCCGATTCGCGGTGTCGGACCGGACGAATTGATGCTCGTCAATTTGCTGCCGCGTCTCGATCCGAAAAATAACGACGACGTTGAAGTCAAGGAAATTATCGTCGCAACCAATCCGACGACTGAAGGCGAAGCGACGGCAAATTATATCGCGCGTCTGCTAAAACCTTTGGGCGTGAAAGTTACGCGAATTGCGATGGGAATGCCGGTCGGTTCTGATCTGGAATTTGTGGACGAAGTGACGATGGACAAAGCGATGGCGAACCGGCACGAGATTTAACAATCTGATGAATTTTTGAACAAAAAATTCATCAGAATCAGCGAAATCAATCTTTGACGTGTGAATTGACAAAATGATTTTTATCAAAATTTTCGCGCGGCACGATGATTTGTGCTGAATGGATTGTTTATCGTTACATCTCAAAAATCCAAGCCTGATTGGTGCTGATCGGTCCGGTTTTTCCTGCGCCGCTGCCATAACCGCCAACAACTAAAGCGCGCTCGTCGTCGAGCAGCGTAACCGATGCGTAATGAAGAGGTTCGCCGAATTCGCCCGCCGTTTTTGTAAATTTATTCATTTTCGGGTCAAAAATCTCCGCGACTTCCCCGCCGCCGCCAATAAATACTTTACCGTTTTTCAGCAAAACCGCGCCGCCTTCGACTTTGAAACGCGCCACATTCATATCGTTGGTCGGCGTAAATTTATTCGTTTTCGGTCGAAAAGTTCCGCCGTGTCAAAAAATACGCCGTCGCGCTCCATTCCACCGATAATTATAACTTTGCCGTCAGGCAGACGAGTCGCCGTGTGCGATGCCCGCGCTTCGCTCAAGTTTGCCGTTTCGCTGATTTTTCCGTAGGTTTTTTCGGCAGTTGGAACATCAATTGATTTCCTTTGAGCCGAACAATTTGCCGATAAAACGGCAAATACAAACATAATCAAATAAAATTGATAACACATAAATTTTTCTCTTTTTATTATAAACACACCGCACAAAAGGCATTTATGACAAAAAATGTTCTTTAGAAGTTGTTTGAAAAGTCGAGAACCGAAAAAAATATGAAGGAATAGGACACGGACGAACGCTGATTAAGCGGATTGGCGCGGATAATTTTGAAAAAATCAGTCTAAATCCGCCAAATCCGTGTTCATCCGCGTCCTATTTCTTCTTTTCAAACAGTTTCTTAGACAATTTATCTCGATCTATTTTCACTTGTTCGCCCGATTTCATATTTTTGAGAGTCACTTTGTTTTCGGCGAGTTCGTTTTCGCCCAAAATGCAGACATAAGGAATATTCAGCGAATCGGCGTATTTGAACTGTTTGCCGAGTTTATCGGCTTCGGGATAGACGAGAACGCGCAAGTTTTGCGCTCGTAAATCATTCGCCAATTTTAGAGATTCGCCCGCCGCGTCTTCGTTCCAGATTGTCACCATTACGTCCGCCGAATTTGCCGTTAAATCGTCGGGAAACATTCCGCGTTCTTCCATAATTAAAAGAAGGCGTTCGAGTCCGAGCGAAAAACCGACGGCGGGAATTTGTTCTTTGCCGAACATTCCGATCAAACCGTCATAACGCCCGCCGCCGCCGAGACTTCCCGCTAAACCGGGATCGTTAATTTCAAAAATCGCGCCCGTGTAATATGAAAGACCACGCGCCAAACTTTCATCAATTTTGATGTGATTTCGCGCCCTCGGATTTTTTGTATATTCGACGATTTGCCGCAAATCTTTTTTCGCGTCCCAATACGATTTCAACGCCTCATTATCACTTGCAAATTCTTCCGCCGGAGAGGATGTTTCGCTCAGAATTCGCAGATTATATTCGTAATTGTTCATTTCCGAATTAAATAAATTCACCTGATTTTCAATTTGATGCGTAATCGCTCTGACGCTTTCTTCTTCGAGGTCAATTGCCAACAACTCTTTTTTAATTCCGTTCAAACCGATTTTGTCGAGTTTATCAATAATCACGAGCGTCTGCGGTCTTTTCTCGTTCGGGATTTTTGCCATTTCCATCATTCCGCCGAGAATATTTCTGTGATTTATGCGAATCGTAAAATCTTTAAAACCAAGTTTCTGCAAAATCTCGCAAACCGCCGAAATCAATTCCGCTTCGACAACCATCGAACTCGAACCAATCGCGTCAACATCACACTGATAAAATTCGCGGAAGCGTCCACGCGCCGGACGATCCGCCCGCCAAACAGGTTGAATTTGATAGCGTTTGAAAAACTTCGGCAGATCGTTTTTGTAATTGGCGACGACGCGCGCCAGCGGAACGGTCAAATCGTAACGCAAAGCTAAATCTGACAAATCATTTTCGTTTTCAATTTTGCCTTCGTTCAATTCTTCCTGCAATTTTTCGCCGCGTTTTAAGATTTTGAACATCAGTTGATTGCCTTCTTCGCCGTATTTGTTCGTCAGCGTGTCAAGATTTTCGACCGAAGGCGTTTCCAGCGGTTCAAAACCGTAGCTTTCGTAAACTTTCTTGATGATATTGATGACGTAATTGCGCTTGCGAACGTCCGCCGGCAGAAAATCGCGCATTCCGCGTGCGGGATTGGTGTTGCTCATAAAATTTTCACTCGTGTAAATAAAAAATCAATCGTAACACAATCAAAGATCGGCTTGAAATAAGACTGGAGCGCAAGCATCCTGCTTGCGCTCCGGTCTTATTTGATTTCGCTTCGCATCATATTTCAAACCGTTCGCGTTTGATTTTCAAACCGTTCAAATTTCCCAGCGCGCCGAAGGAAAGTTTTTCGGTTTGAAAAAACTCTTTTGCCAGATTTTGCACTTCTTCAATCTCTACCGCTTCGATTTTTTGAATGGTTTCTTCGACGGAAATTTGTCTGCCGTGAACCATTTCCAGACGCGCCAGAGTTCCGGCGCGAACGCTCGAATCTTCCAAACCGAGCAGAATCGAAGCGATTGACTGTTCTTTAATCAATTCCAATTCTTCCGCAGAGATGCCGTTTTCGACGATCTCGCGCAGTTCTTCGATGCAGATGTCCAAAACTTCGCCCGTTTGTTTCGGCGAAGTTCCGGCGTAAATCGAGAAAACGCCGCAGTCCTGATACATCGCCGCGCTCGCGCCGACGCTGTAAGCCAAGCCTTTTTCTTCGCGCACTTTTTGCCACAAACGCGACGAAGTTCCGCCGCCGAGCGCGTTTGCCAAAACATCGGCGGCATAACGACTTTCGCTTTTTGCGTCAACAAACGGCGCGGCGATGACCAGATGCGCCTGTTCTAAGTTTTTGTTTTTCTTTATCAAAATCGGCGCGGCGAGAATCGGTTTTTGGTCTTTGGCTTTTGGTTTTTGGTTTTCTGAACTTTGAACTTTGGACTGTTTACTTTGAACAAAAAACTTTTCCGCTAAATCCACAATTTGCGCGTGTTCGACGTTTCCCGCCGCCGCGATGATTAAGTTTGACGGATTAAAAACGTTTTCGTGAAACTTTCGCGTTATTTCGCTGTTGAAAGTTCTGACCGATTTCGGCGTTCCGGCAATCGAAAGTCCGAGCGGATGATTCGGAAAAAGCCGTTCGCTGAAAAGTTCGCCCAAAAAATCTTCGGGCGAATCTTCAATCATCTTGATTTCTTCGATGATAACTTTCTGTTCGCGCTTTAATTCTCTTTCGTCGAAAAGCGGATTGACCAGCATATCGGCGAGCAAATCAAAGGCTTTTTCGAGCTGATTGTCAACGACTTTGATGGCAAATCCGGTTTCTTCGTGCATCGTAAAAGCGTCGAGATTGCCGCCCAGACGGTCGGTTTCAATCGCAATCTGCAAGGCGTTTCGTTTATTTGTGCCTTTAAAAACGGCGTGTTCGATAAAATGCGAAATGCCGTTTAATTCGTTCGGTTCGTGGCGCGCGCCCGTGCGGAAAAAAAATCCGAGCGTCACCGAACGCACGTCGGGCATTTGGTCGGTTAAAATCGTCAAATTATTTGAAAATCGTGTTGTTTTTATGTTTTCTTTCATTGATAAAACTCAAAAGTTTAATCGTAGCACAAAAATTTTCTTCTGCGAATTAGACCGCAATTCCGGCAGTGTTCTGATCTTGCGGTGCTGAAAAAAATTAATTTCCGGCAGTCAAAATTTAGGAAATTGCCATCACTCTTGTATTATTAAAAATAGGTCGCAATACGGCAAAATAAAAAATTGAGAGGAAAATAAAATGAAAAACCCAGTTCCAGATTCAGTTGATATTCAAAATACGGTTGATAACTTTGAAGCGGTAATTGCCAGCGGAGATGTAAAATTAATTGACCAGAACGGCGAAATGAAATTGTATAAAGGTCAGGACGGTATCGAATATATTTATGACGGCGGCAATGCGTACAGTGAAGTTTCCGACGATTTCGCGCAACTGAAAACCCGCTATTTCGGGAAATAGGATTGTCATTCAATAAAGTTTTACGCTGATCGCGTTTACGCCGGAAGAATTCAAAATTCTGCGGCGTGAACCGTGCGGAAAATGGCAGTTTAGATTAAACGACTTTGTGAAAGTTTATGCAAATTGACAAACGTCTCAAAAAGTGGCATAAAAGAAAGTAAGTGCTTACTTACTTAGCGAGGATTGTCAATAACAAATGAGCGAAGAATTAAGAGAAACGAACCAGGGAACAGTAACGAACAAGGCGAGCGATGAAAAAAATTTAGTGCCTGCCGAAATCGAAACGGAACATATTCGGGAAAATCCGCCGGTTGAACACAATGATTTTGAACCGGAAACTGGCGAAAATGAAAATTCCGTCGAAAGCGAAGATCAGAAAAAACCGCGCAGCAAATTGCCGTTTATTATCATCGGCGCAGTTATTTTGATCGGCGCGGTCGGCGGGTTGATTTACTGGTTGAATGCGCGGCATTACGAATCAACCGACGATGCTTTTATTGACGGCGATATAATTCAAATCAGCCCGAAAGTTTCCGCTTACGTCACCAAAATTTACGTTGATTCCAACCAATTCGTGCATAAAGGCGATTTGCTGGTTGAACTGAATACGAAGGATTACGAAGCGAGACTGGAACAGGCGCAGGCGCAGTTATTAGCCGCGAAAGCGCAGAAAAATCAATCGCAGACGCAGGTCGCGTTAACACGCGCCACGACGGGCGCGAATCAGACACAGGCGCAGTCGGGCGTTGAGGCGGCGCGAAATAACGTCGAACAGCAGCGTGCCGCCGCCGATGCCAAACAGTCGCAAATCCGTCAGGCGCAGTCCGCCGTCAAAACCGCGCAGGCAAATTTGAGGCAAACCGAAGCGCTCGGTCCGCAAATTGAAGCTGATCTTAATTTGGCGCAAAAAGAATATAATCGTCGTCTGAATCTCTATAACAGCGGCGATATTTCAAAGAAGCTGCTTGACGAAGCGATAAACGCTCTGCAAACGGCGCGGGCGCAGCTTGACGCGGCAAATAAACAGGTTCAAGCCGCGCAGTCGAGAGTTAATGAAGCTCAATCGAACGTTAACGTCGCGCAGAATAATTATCAGCAATCGCTGGCGCAAGTCCAACTGACAAAATCACAGGTCGGCGAATCAATCGGACAATTGCAGGACGCAAACGCCGCGCCGGAACGCATTGCTGTCAACGAAGCGCAAATCGGCAATGCCGAAGCGGGCATCGCGCAAGCCGAAGCCGCCGTTCACCAAGCCGAACTCGAACTTTCCTACACGAAAATCTTCGCGCCGGAAGACGGAACGGTAACGCGCAAAACGATTGAAGAAGGTCAGCTCGTGCAGATCGGAACGCCGATGATGGCACTTTCGCAGTCGGATGATATTTGGGTTGTCGCTAATTTCAAAGAAACACAGTTGACCGATATGAGAATCGGACAGCCCGTAGATGTTGTGGTTGACGCTTACCCGGATCAAACTTTTCAAGGCAAAATCGAAAGTTTCCAGCTCGGTACGGGTTCGCGTTTCAGTCTTTTGCCGTCGGAAAACGCCACCGGAAATTACGTCAAAGTCGTGCAGCGCGTTCCGGTCAAAATCGTTTTTGACAAACAGCCGGACGATGACAAAGTTCATCTGCTCGCGCCGGGAATGTCGGTCGAACCTTCGGTTAAAGTTCGCTAAGGAAGTATTTTAAAATGAGCGAAAAAACCTCAGTTGAAGAATCGAGTATTGCCGCGCCGCCGGATTCGGATGTTCAAAAATCAACTTCCGCAGCACCGGCTTGGATGCCGAGTTTTAATCCCTGGCTGATTGCGATTTCGGTGATGCTGGCGACCGTGATGGAAGTTTTAGATACTTCCGTCGCCAATGTCGCTCTGCCGCATATCGCCGGAAACCTTTCGGCGACGACCGAGGAAGCGACGTGGGTTTTAACGAGTTATCTCATTTCAAACGCGATAATTCTTCCCGCGACGAGCTGGATTACCAAATTTATCGGTCGCAAACGATTTCTCATCATTTCCATCGCTGTTTTTACGGCGGCATCCGCATTGTGCGGCGCGGCTCCGAATCTGACGATTTTGATTATCGCCCGAATTTTGCAGGGCATCGGCGGCGGCGCGTTACAGCCAATCGCGCAAGCCGTTCTGCTGGAAAGTTTTCCGCCGGCAAAACGCGGCGCGGCGATGGCGGTTTACGGAATGGGCGTGGTTGTCGCGCCGATTATCGGTCCGACGCTGGGCGGCTGGGTGACGGATAATTATTCCTGGCGTTGGATTTTCTACATCAATCTGCCCGTCGGACTGCTCGCCGCGTTTATGGCGAATACGTTTGTCGAAGACCCGCCGTATATTCAAAATCAAAAGCCCGGACGCATTGATTATATCGGTTTCGGTCTGATGGCTCTGGGTTTATCCGCGCTCGAATTGACGCTCGATTTGGGACAGCAACGCGATTGGTTTTCGTCACCGGTGATTATTTTTACGACAATTTCGGCGGTTGTTTCGCTTTTGACATTCGTCGCGTGGGAACTTTACACGCCCGAACCCATTGTCAATCTGCGCGTTTTTCTCAATCGAAACTTCGCCGTCGGCACGGCTTTGATCGCGTCGGTCGGCGTGGTGCTTTACGGTTCGACGGTTTTGATTCCGCTGTTTTTGCAAACTCTGCTCGGTTATTCCGCGACGGAAAGCGGTTTGGCGGTCAGTCCGCGCGGCATCGGTTCGGTAATTTCAATGATTATTGTCGGGCGGTTAATCGGCAAAGTTGACAGTCGCTATTTGATAATGTTCGGCTTCACGGTGCTTGGTTTATCAACGTATGTTTTCACCGGAATCAATCTCGAAATCGCGCAAAGCAATATCGTTTATCCCATAATCGTCAGCGGTTTCGCGCTCGGATTCGTCTTTGTACCTTTGACGACGCTAACGATGGGAACGCTTTCCAACGACGAAATCGGCAACGCTTCGGGCATTTATAATTTGATGCGAAACACGGGCGGAAGTTTTGGCATTGCGGCAATCACGACGTTTCTCGCCCGCGGTTCACAGCAACATCAAGTCCCGCTTTCCGCCAATTTAGATCAGTATAATCCGGCGTTTCAGCAAACTTTTGGACAAATTAGAAATTCACTGCTGGTACACGCCGACCCGGTAACGGCGACGCAGCAAGCCTATCAAGCGGTTTACGGAATGATGGTCAAACAAGCGGCGGTTTTGTCATATATTGATAATTTTCGACTGCTCGCATTTATCTGCTTTATCGGCGTTCCGGCGGCTCTTTTATTTAAGAGGGTGAAAAGCACCAAACCGCCGCCCGGCGTACACTAATTTTTCTTCAAGTTGCTGATGATAATACAAAAACCATTCCGATCAGTTTTTGTCGAGTCAAAATCGTCTGCGTGAGCGGACGCTTGAGCGCAATGGTCTGGGCGTTTCTCGATATTTTATGATGTTTATCTTCAACCATTCGCTATTGCAGGCGTTTTTGACTCACGACATTCCGCTCTTTTTAATTTGAGTATTCAGCAGTCAAAGCCGCCGAAAAAATTGTATAAAAAAGATTACCGCGCCAAACTGTTTTTACAGCCGGCACGGTAATCTTTTTTTTAGAGTTCAGTTTTTTGATCTCAATTTAATGAGTATCATAATAGGCAATCGGATAATCTCCGTTCTGCCCGAATTGTCTGGCTGTCACTCCTCCGTCCGTGCTGCGAATCACGTAGAACGCTCCCGTCTGCTGCCGATACACCGACACGTCCGTCTTTCCGTCGCCGTCGTAATCGTTCTGCGTCGGCAAATCAGTATTTGATCCCAATTGCACCGAATACAGACTGTTGTTTGAGCTTCTCAAAACATACCACTGGAACGATGTTCCCGTCCGCACCACCGCAAAGTCCGTCTTGCCGTCGCCATCGTAATCACCCGGCACCACAAGATCGCTGCCGAGTCCGAATTGTCTGGCGATCAAGCCGCCGTCCGAACTCCGCTTGACGTAGAACGTCGCCGGCTGATCGCCCGTTCCTCTGAACACCGCCAGATCATATCTGCCGTCGCCGTCGTAATCGCCCGGTGCCACAACATCCGAATCCACTCCGAACTGTTCGGCGCGGAAGCTGTTGTTTGATCCGCTGTATAAAACATACCAGACCAAAAATCCGCCCGTTCGTCGCACGACCGCGTAATCGGTCTTGCAGTCGCCGTCGTAATCACGCGCCACCGGCTCGTCGCCGTTTTGCCCGAACTGGCGCGCGACAAGGCTGTTATCAGAGCTTCGCAGCACATAGAACGTGCCGGTCGTGCGTCGCCAAACGGCGAGGTCGGTTTTGCCGTCGCCGTCATAATCGCCCGGTGTCGGAACGTCGGTGGCGGCATTGCCGAAAGCCTGTCCGGTAAAGGACAAATTGCTCGCCGACGACGAAGGATTAATATACCAGAAGTTATTACTCGGACGCCAGACAACGTAATCAGCTCGCTTGTCGCCGTTAAAGTCCAGTGTGTTTGCCGGACAAGCCATTCCGCCGCTGACGTTCGTGGTGGTCGTCGCCGTGTTGTTGCCCGCCACCGGATCAGTGGTCGTTGACGAAACCGTCGCGCTGCCCGTAACAACCGTCCCGTTCGCCGCGTTGGAATTAACCCGCACCGTCAGCGTCAGCAGCACTGAGCCGCTGATGAACGTCGGATTCGTGCAGACGATGTTGCCCGTTCCGCCAGCCGCCGGAGTCGTGCAGTTGAAGCCGAACTTGGCTGCCGACGATAATGAAACAAACGTCGTATTTGCCGGAACCGCGATGGTTAAAACCACATTGTTCGCAAAATCAGGTCCGTTATTTGTTAACACCACGTTATAATTGAGATTGCCGCCGGAAGTGACCGGATCGGGCGCGTCCGTGATCGTTACCGCTAAATCCGCCCGCGTCGGCGGCAGCGGAGTCGGCGTAACGCTCGGTGTCGGCGTGACGCTCGGAGTCGGGGTCGGCGTAATCGTCGGCGTTGGCGTTACTGTTGGTGTTACTGTTGGTGTTACTGTTGGGGTCGGGGTCGCCACTCCCATAACAGTTGTAGTAGTGGTCGAAGTATTGTTGCCCGCCACCGGATCGGTCGAGGTCGAACTGACCGTCGCGCTGCCTGTGATCACCGTCCCGTTCGCCACATTCGCATTGACCCGCACCGTCAGCGTCAACAGCACCGATCCGGTGATAAACGAAGGATTCGTGCAGACGATGTTGCCCGTTCCGCCAACCGCCGGGGTCGTGCAGGTGAAACCGAACTTCGTCGCCGATGACAGCGAAACAAACGTCGTGTTTGCCGGAACTGCCGCCGTCAGCGTAACCGCTGAAGCGAAATCAGGTCCGCCGTTGCTCACCGCTATCGAATATCTGAGATTGCCGCCGGAGCCGACCGGATCCGGCGCGTCCGTGATCGTCACGCCTAAATCCGCCGTCGCAAAACTCATCGCGCCGCCCGCCGACTCTGTTGACTTCGCTCGCGTGACAGTCCCGGCAAAGGTTCCGAACAGAGTAACAAACAGCGAAAACGCCAGTATTGACACGGCAAACACCGCGCCCAAACCGGCTGGCTGAAGAAACAAACTGCGTTTGGTTTGTTTTGAAGAAATAAAATTTTTATGGTTTCTCATCAGTAATCTCCTAACTTAAAATCGCCTTTTTTCTCAAAGGCAAAGGTGGTAAAGCTGTAAGAAATGAAAGTTATTTTTTATTTTAACCTAGCAGATGAGAAAATGATTTTCAGATTTAATGCCGAGGGATCATAGTTTATTTCAGTCAAAAATCCCGCTTGTAAGCACAACTTACTTCTGCATTTCGATCATCCTTCAAAATATCTAATCGCCTGCTTAAATTTCTTTCAATCGGCTTAGATTGTTTCTGCATCTACGATTTTGTCAACGACAATTCGTAAAATTGGTTTGGGTAGGTATAATTTCCGCTAACGGATTGTAACACCTCAAAATCTCAAAGCTGTTTTTATTAAACTACTGGCACAACATAGCACAAATTACTGTTTTTTCACAAATTGTTTTTTGCTTTTTGGCTTATATTTTACATTTCCAGAAATATTCATCGCCGATTTCGAAAATCCGTAATTCAAACGGTTTGTGAGTGTTTCATTTGAAATCTGAACTTTAAAATCAGAAAACTTTTCGGGTTTTATCAAAAAATAGAAAAGCTGCGACTATTTATCGCGGCTTTTCTATTTTTTTCTATTTAGTGACAATTCCTTGAGAATTCTCAAGTCATATTTGAAAGCGTTTTTGGACACCCAATTTTCCTGAATTACTTGATGAGTAATATTTTTATCATTATCGCCCTAAGAAGCTGTTTGAAAACTCTTATTTTTTATTTTCTGAACCACGAAAATACACGAAAATACACGAATAATTTAATAATCACACAAATTTTCGTGTTAATTTGTGTTGAGCGCGTGGTTAAATTTCTTAAATTTTCGAGTTTTCAAACAGCTTCTAAGATATTTTTCAAAATAAATTACGGCTTTTCAAAAAATAAAGCGTAAATGAAACAAATTGATCGGGTAAATACAACGAAAATTTAACGAAGCGTCAACAAACTTCATCAATGCTGAATGTGTTTATCAATCTTTTCTCTTGACTAACACGACGGTTTTGAGCGATTCTTTGGCGATTATCTGCGGAATGCTGCCGAATAAAATTTTGCGGAAGCGATTTTCGGTCGCGCCGAGTATGATCGCGTCGTAATTTTTCGATTCCGCCAAAATTCCGTTGTTAATTGAACCGTTTTTGACAATTTTGCATTTCACTTCAATTCTGTTTTCCTTCGACACGCGCTCGACGGCTTGTTCGAGTATTTTTTCCGTTCCTTCAACAATCGGCTGACCGGCATTTGGCGAAAGGACGCTGCAAAAAGTCAGCGAACCGCCGTTTGCCCGCGCTATTGAGGCGGCATATTCTTCGGCTCGAGTCGCGTGCTGACCGCCGGCAGTCGGAAGCAGCCAATTTTCCAGACGAGTTCCGGCAACCAATTTGACCAGCATCAAATCGGTCGGCGTGTTTGACACAACATTGTCGGCAACTTCGCCGAGAATTCTCTCGCTGGTCGTCGTAAATCCTTTCCAGCCCATAATTATCAAATCGCACTGAAGCTCCTGCGCCGATCTGACGATGGTGTGCGCGGGATTATGTCCGACTTCAATTTGCGATTTGAACGGAATATTATTTTCCAGAGCGTAGCGGTTCGCCATTTCCAAAATCGGACGTTCGCGCGTTACATAAAATTCGTTCCTAAAATCTTCGCGGTTCGGCGAAAGCTGTTCGGGAACGGTGGCGACGCGCAAGCCGACGACTTCGCCGCCGCCGCGATCCGACGCGATGGCGTTTGCCATACTGAGCAATTCCGGCAGATTCGCCGGATTTGACAGCGTAACCATCACGCGAAATCCGGTTTTTTGCGGCATTTGTGATGAGTGAAGAACCGATGTTTCGACAAATTCCTCTTCAGTCATTTCACTTTCTTCGCGGTTTCCGAACAAGACGAAAGCGATCAAACCGACGAGAAGCAAACCGGCGGCTAAAACGACCGGCAGAATTCCCTGAAATCCTTCGTTGCTCCAGAGTTCCGTCGTGCTTTGAATCAACAGATAAAGATTCGATAAAATTCCCAAAATCGGCAGCAGCGGCACGAGCGGCACGCGAAACGGGCGTTCGATGTTCGGATATTTGCGGCGGTGAAAAATCAGCGCGGCGTTGACCAAAATCAGCGCGATCAGCAGAACCGCGTTGGCGAAATTTGCCGTTCCGGTCAAAGATAATCCGAGCAGAAAAGCGAGAATCGCGCCGCTGATTAAAGCCAGAGAGAGAATCGGCGTTTTGGTGGTTTTATTAATTCCGCTGAAAACTCTCGGCAGATGTCCGAGCTGGCTCATCGCAAAAGCGACGCGCGAACCAGCCATAATCGAAGCGTTGGTCGCCGAAACCATCGAAAACAGACCGCCGGCGACGATGACCAGTCCGCCGATTCCGCCCAGAAATAATTCCGCCGCGCGTCCCATCGCCGCTTCGTCGTAAACTTTTAAATTTGCCGCCAGAATGACCAAAATAACTAAAATATAAAGAACCGTGACGATGCCCATCGAAAGAAAAATCGCGCGCGGAATCGTCTTGATCGGATTGACGATTTCGCCCGCCGAAGCCGCGATTGCCGAAAATCCGAAAAACGTGACGAAAACGAGCGTCGCGGTGCTGGCGATTTTGCCGAAATCGGTGCTGAATTTAGCCATAACTTCCTGCGGATTAATGCTGCTGAATCCGCCGATTATCAGCCAAATTAATAGAATAACTTTCGTAATCGTAACAATTACCTGAAAAGCTCCGCTTTCCTTCGTTCCCTTTACGTTGAGCAGAGTCAGCAAAATCAAAGCGACGATTCCGGCGATTGTTTCATACGACAAATGATAGACGAACTCGATAAAATAGCTCGAAAAAGTGGCGAGATAAAAACCGCAGGAAGAAGCGTAGCCTAAAAACAACGCCCAGCCGACGAGAAATGCCAGCGGCGCGGAAAAAGTTTTGCGGGCGTAGAGATAACCTTCGCCGGAGTTCGGATAAATCGAAACGAACTCGCAATACGTCAAAGCCGTGAAAAGCGCGACGAAAGCGGCGATTAAAAACGAAGCAATCGCCGCCGAGCCGACGTTTTTTATCGCCAAACCCGACAGCGAAAAAATTCCGGCGGCGATCATCGTGCCGACTCCGATTGCCAACGCCGAGATCAAGCCTAAATCGCGGCTCAACTCGGTTTCAATATGGGTGTTCTGGGTATCTGACATTACAAATTTTTCTCCTGAAATTGTGTTTCTGATAGTAGCAACGCCCGATAAACAATCGGACAAATATAAATTTTTAACTCCCTTTTATCTGTTTCGACTTAAAAGTTTCTGCGACTCCCGCAGCGATTCGGGACTGCCGATCAATACGAGAACATCGCCGCTTTTGAGAATTGTGTCGCCGTGCGGCACGACCATTTCGCCCTGACGCTGAACGCCGATGACGAGCGCGTCGCCCGGAAGCCGCGTTTTTCGCAACGAAAGCTCGTGATAATGCCGATTGTTGAGCAAAACGTCCGCCAAATCAACATTATCTTTTTTGTCGGTAAGCATCGCAAAAGCGGCGGGAAATTGCAGCGCGCCTTCGATTGCCAGTGCCGCCGCGATGGTCGGCTGGACGATGTTGACTTTCAATTCCTGTAATTGATGAATCGTCTGCGGATTATCCGAACGCGCGATGACAATCGGCACTTGAAATTTTTCAACCGCCAGACGGCAGACTTCCAAGATCGTTTCCGACGTGTTGGACAGGGCGATTAAAGCCCGCGCGGTTTTCAAACCGGCATTTTCCAACACCGTTTCGTCCGTCGGATTTCCCAAAACGCTCGCCGTTCCGTTGTCGGCAAAGGTTTTCAATTGTTCCTGACTCTGCCCGATAAATACAATATTTTCTCCGCTTTCAGCCAGTCGCTGACCGACTAAAATCGCAAACTGGTCAGTGCCGAGAATAACAATATTTTCACGCCAATTCACCAGTGCGGGCGGCAAAATGCGCGAGAAAATAAGCGGCGACGCGGTGCAGGTGATTATGGCGACCAGAATTATCGAAGAATTTGTCGCCGAAGTAATCAAGCCCAGTTTCAAAGATATGGCGGAAGCGGCGATGATCAGCGACAGACGCGAAGACATCAGCGTTCCGAGCGCGAAAACCTCGCGCCACGAAAAAAGGCGGCGATACAAAACGGCGGGAATTAATTTAACCAGATAAGCCGCGACGACCAGCACGGGAACGAGCAGCAGCGCGGTCGGCGAACCGAGCAGCGACCTCAAATCAAAATCCGCGCCGACGTTGATAAAAAATATCGGAATAAAAAATCCGTAACCGATTGCGTCAAGTTTGCCGTGTAAAGCCGATTCGTGTCCGCGACTGCTCGCAAAACTGACAATCGCGCCCGCCAGAAACGCGCCGAGAATAATTTCAACGCCGAGCGTGTCGGCTAAAACGACGCACATCACCATCAAAGCCAGCGAGCCGCGTACGCGGATTTGCGCCGTCGCGTGTGAAAGTTCCCTAATTACGCGGTCTAAACCCGGAACACGATTGAGCCAGCGGCTGATAGCGATAGCGATGAAAAATGTCGCCAGCAGCACGACGAAAAGCAGCAAATCCGGGCTGAAACCCTGACTGATGGCGACAATCGCCGTGCTTAACAGCAAAAGCGTCACGAAATCGCTGATCAAGGCGGCGATTAAAATTGACTGACCGTAAGCCGTGTCGGTCAATTGACGTTCTTTGAGCATCGGCACGACGATGCCGAGCGATGTCGTGCTTAAAATCAAACCGAGCAGAATCGGGTTTGATGTCAGATTAAATTTGTTCAGCGCGAAGGCGAAAAACATCGCCAGCGCGACGGTTATCAAAAAATATAACGCCGCCAGCGTCGTCGGTCGCCGCAGAACGGAAGGTTTTTCGCCGCTTTCGCCCGAAGCGCGCAGCATCTCGAAATTAACTTCCAAACCGGACAAAAACATCAGCATCGCAAAACCGAATTCCGAAAGAAAATTCAGCGTCGGAGTCGCTTCGACAAGATTAAAACCGCTGCGTCCGATGACGATTCCGGCTAAAATTTCGCCGACGACTATCGGAATCTTGACAATTTTTATGCGGTTGGCGAGAAACGGCACGACCAGCGCGAGCAGCGTAATCAACAGCAGAGATACGAAAGGAGAATTATGTTCCACAATTAGTTAGATTGATACGCGGGAAATTAAAAGTTGAAACATCCGGCATTAAATAAATTATGACGCTTATGCCAGCGCGTTTTCCTCACCCGAATCGCGGACGAAAATGCAGGTTGCTTCGGTTTCTCCGATCATCTGACGGGCAAAATCAAAGTCAACTTCGTCGGGCAAACCGAAAATATTTAAATCGGCTTGCGGTGCCTGCTTGATACATTCCGCGAAACTTCCGTCGAACGCCTTCACGCTGGCATCAGGAAGGCGCGATGTTTCAACCATATTTTCCAAAAATTTTTCGGCGGCGGCGATATTTTCGCCGTCGTTGACCGCCGTCAAAAGATTTATTTTCCCTTCCCAGTTGCGTTCGATTTGATAGGCAAGCAGTAACGCCAAATCAATATTGCTCATTCCCTGAACAATATCCCAATTCGCGCTTTGGTCGCGCACCCAAATATTTATTCGCCGCTTTCGTCCCATTCCCGATTGTTTATGGTCGCCGAACAAAACGATTCCGAGTTTGCTTTCACGCGCCCGTTCGATAATCATTTTCAAATCGTCTTCGCGCCTCGTCTCGTCAAGGTCGGGAATTGTCAAAAAAAGAATATTCGGATTCAAAAAAGCCGCGCCCATCGTACTCATACTCGTCAGCATATTGCGCCCGAAATCGGTTTTTTGAATTAAAGTAGAATACGCGAAAACGTCTTCTTCGCGCAGCGATTCGGTAACTTTCGGTAAATCAACTTTCAAACTGGAATTGACGTGATCTTCGGCAAAGCCGAGCAGATGAATCGAACCTTTTGGATATGCGATGTCGTAAATCAGACGAAATGTACCGCGCAAATCGCGTACATCTTCAACCGGAATCAGCAGATTCGGCTTCCACGCGCGGGCTTTTGAAGTCGTAATCTGCGACATCCGCCGCGCCGCCCATTCCGCCAGCGAGATAAACAAACCGCTGCGAACATCGCCAAACGGCGCGCTCAAATTTCGTTTGGTCAGAAAAATATAAATGCCGAAAACAATCGCCAGCGAAACCAAGCTGAACGCCGGATTGACGATAAACATCACGAAAAGACAGCCGATTGTGCCGATCAGCGAAACAAATTGCGGAATCCGCAAACTCGGACGAAAACTGATCAAACCCAAACTTTGCTCGATCAACACGACGACATTAATCATCGCGTAAGTAATCAGAAAAAACATCGTTACGAGAACGGCGATTGCCGTCAAATCGCGCAGAAACAGCGCGAGCAAAACAATTACGCCGGTCAATATCAAAGCGTTTCGCGGTTCTCCTTTTGCCGTTTTTCGCGCCAGATATTTTTTCCCGAAAATAATTTTATGTTCGGAAAGTGCCTGCAAAATGCGCGGCGCGCCGACCAGCGACGACAACCCGGAAGAGAACGTCGCGCCCAGTAAGCCCGCGATAATGGCGGGTCTCCAAAGCGAACGTTCAAGCGCGATGTTGTAATTTTGGACTAATTCCTGCGGCGTGGCGACGGTTGCGAACCAGTAAGCGAGAACCATATAAACAACGTACGCGACGGCAATCGCCGCCAGTGTTCCGACCGGAATGCTGTTGCGCGGTGTCGCCAATTCGCCCGACATATTCGCGCCCGCCATAATTCCGGTCGCCGCCGGAAAAAACAGCGCGAACACAAACCAGAAATTCGTGCCGCTAAATCCGGTTTCCGGGAAACCCGGATAACTTCCCCACAGATCGGGATGATACTGCGCCGCGCCGGTGTAAAAAGTTCCCAAAATACAGACCAAAGAAACGGCAATAATCGCCATTATGATGTATTGAATGCGAAAAGCCAGATTTGTGCTGATAAACGCAATCCCGAAAATCACCGCAAAAGTCAGCAAATCAACGACGATTGCCGGATGAGTCGGAAAAATATTCAGCCAGCCTTCGCGGAAACCGAAAACATACATCGCCGTCGCCAAACCCTGCGACAGATAAAACGGAATTCCGATGCTGCCGCCGACTTCCAAACCGAGCGACTGCGAAATTATCGAATACGCGCCGCCCGCGCCGATGCGGATGTTCGTCGTAATTGAAGACATCGAAAGCGCGGTGCTGGTCGTGATGACAAAGGCGATTGAAATAATTATCCACGCGCCGAAAAGCCCCGCGTTGCCGACGACCGCGCCGGCTCGCAGATACATAATTACGCCGAGAATCGTCAGCAGAGTCGGAACGAAAACGCCCTGAAAAGTTCCGTATTTTTTGAAATGCGGAACTGTATCTGCTTGCATTACAGCAGTTTGCGAATCACTTGCTCCTATGTCAACAATGTTCATACAGGTTTTCTTAAACTCCGGCGACTGGTTTTGTGATTATGGAAGCAAAATCATAATATAAGCAATCTCCAAAAAGTGAAAGCGCGTTGAACGAACATTTAATTCGGAGCATTTGACAGGCGAACGTCAATCGTCGGAGTTTCGACGATATGAAACGTTGCCGAAGCGAATTCGAGTTTGCCGTCAGATGCTTCAAATTCGTCTAAAATGCGCGTGAAAAGCGCGTCTTTCGTGCCGCGCCTTTTTTTGAAACTGACGACGTAGCGAACGGTAAATTCCATCCAGTTATCGTTGGCGATGAGCGTTACAATCGGTTCGATTCCGGCATCTTCGAGCAGATATATTTTGACCATTTCGCCCCACGCAGCCATTGCGGATTTGGCGTAATCGCCGACGACTTCGTTGGCTACGTTATTCAGTATTCTTCGCGCCATACGATGATCGCCGCCGTATTTGACGGGAACAGTTATTTCGTCCCATAAAAACGGAAAATCGCCCGAATAATTAAAAACGGGTTCTTTGAAAACGAAACTGTTCGCCACGCGCACGACGCGACCCGTGTAAAGATCGCCTTTCACCCATTCGCCGACTTCCATCAGCGTCGTCCGCAGAAAACTGACATCAATCACGTCGCCTTTGATTCCGCCGAGCTGCACGCGGTCGCCGGGATTGTAAAAACCGGCGAAAGTTATGGCAAACCAGCCCGCAAAACTCGCAATTACTTCCTGAAGCGCGAACGCGATTCCCGCGCCGGCGACACCGAACGCCACCGTCAAACCGCCCAAACGGTCGCTGAAAATCACCGTCAGCAAAAACGCGCCGACCACGTAAGTGATGAACGTGATAAATTTTTTCAGCCGGTAGCGCGTGTCAACCGCGCCGACGTAGCGCGTAATCGAGGCTTTGACGATGCGCGAAATAAAAATTACGATCATCACCGCGATAATCGCCACCACAATTTTGCCGACCGTCGGATCGTAAAGCCACCGCATTACGGTACTTTCCATATCTGATTCAAAATTTTGCTGCATAATTTTTCCTCACAAACTTCAAGACGACGATAAATCTTAAAACTTTATCGTCGTCTTTCAAATATTAAATAAATTGTGGGTTAGTTTTGGGAAGTTATATTCTCAAGTTCGATTTGATATTAAGTTACCACACAAATAGTTTGCTTGTCTTCAAAATATGCCAAACATTAATTGACTGAGTATCAAAATCGGTAGTTAAATTAATGTTTGAAATGTCTGTATCCGGTAAAGACCATCGCCAAATTATGTTCATCGGCGGCACGAATGACTTCTTCGTCGCGCACCGAACCGCCGGGTTGAATGATCGCCGAAATGCCGAATTTCGCGGCTTCGTCAATGTTGTCGCGGAACGGGAAAAACGCGTCGGAAGCCAAAACCGTATTTTTTAATTCCAAATCGGTTTTTTCGGCTCGCATCGCCGCGATTCTGACCGAATCAACGCGGTTCATCTGTCCCGCGCCGACTCCGACGGTTTGAAATTCATTGGTGAAAATAATCGCGTTTGATTTGACGTGTTTGCAGACTTTCCAAGCGAAAAGCAGCGCGCGAACTTCTTCGTCGGTCGGTTTTCGTTTCGTTACAAAATCCAAATCGTCAGCCGTAATTTGTTTGATGTCAAGGTTTTGCACGAGCATTCCGCCGGAAATCGTGCGGTATTCCAGAGAGTTTTCGCCGCTGACTTTTTCGACGCGCAGAACGCGCAGATTTTTTTTCTTTTTGAAAATTTCCAGCGCGTCGTCGTCGTAATCCGGCGCGATGACGACTTCGGTGAAAACTTCGTTGACGGCGTTTGCCGCGTCCGCGTCAACCGTGCGGTTAAACGCCACGATTCCGCCGAACGCCGAAACCGGATCGGTCGCCAGAGCGCGTTTATACGCTTCCAGATTATTCGCGCCGACACCAACGCCCGACGGATTCGTATGTTTGATAATCGCGCAGGCTCGCTCGTCGAAATCGCAGATCAAACGCCACGCCGCGTCCGCGTCAATGTAATTGTTGTAAGACATTTCCTTGCCGTGCAGAACTTCGGCTTGGGCAATTCCGTCAGCGGCTTCGGTTTCATAAAGAGCGGCTTTTTGATGCGGATTTTCGCCGTAACGCAAATCGGCGATTTTGACCAAATCCAGTTCTTTGTAGCTGCTTAATTCTTCCTCTTCAATAACTTTGCCGTGTCCGTTATTGCTGAAATCTTCGTCTTCAAACTCGTCATTTTCATCAAATTCTCCGCCGGAAAATTCATCTTCTTCGAGCATCATTTGATAAAGCGGGTCTTCGGTCAGCGGATCGAAACTTTCGATTGATTCAAATTCTTCATCGGAAAGCTGTTCGCCGAGATATTCGGAAA
The DNA here is from genome assembly GCA_965218105.1 of Pyrinomonadaceae bacterium. GTDB lineage: Bacteria > Acidobacteriota > Blastocatellia > Pyrinomonadales > Pyrinomonadaceae. The sequence continues at coordinate 3,408,641 of OZ244585.1, read as the reverse complement.
TGATCGTGTCGTAATAAGAAGTTTTGGTAAAAGCGAGCGCGGCGAAACTCTTGCGCGACTCCAACGGCAGCGAACCGTCGTTTTCCTCCATTTCGTCAATCACGCGCTCGTAAAGCCGCGTGTCGGTAACGACGGCGACATCGCGCCAGTTTTTCGCGGCGGAACGAATCATCGCCGGACCGCCGATGTCAATCTGCTCAATCGCCTCATTGAGCGTAACTTCTTCATTCTTAATAGTTTCTTCAAACGGATAAAGGTTGACGACGACGAGATCAATCGGTTTGATGTCGTGCGCTTTCATCGCGTTTTGATGTTCTTCGTCATCGCGCAGAGCGAGAAACGCGCCGTGAATTTTCGGGTGCAGAGTTTTAACGCGCCCGTCCATCATTTCGGGAAAACCCGTTTCCTCGGCAACATCTTTGACATTTATTCCGTTTTCGCGCAAAGTCCGCGCCGTGCCGCCAGTTGAAATAATTTCCACACCGAAATTTTGCAGTGATTTCGCAAGTTCGATAATTTCCGATTTATCCGAAACGCTGATTAAAGCGCGTTTGATTTTTCTTAATTCGCTCATAAAATAAAATTAGCGGTCAAGCTGACCGCTAATTGAAAGTACCGCAGTCGTCCCGACTGCCGTCGAAGAAGCGTCTCGCTTCTTTAAGACTTAAATCTTTTCTGACTCGGAAGCGGGACGCATCCGATACGGCAGTCGGGACGACTGCGCTACGTCAAAAAAAGAAACGTCCGAGAAACAAAAGGCTCAACAAAAATGCTAATGTGTAAATGACTATTTTGATAATACTCATAAAATTCTCTATTCTAAAATAAGAGCCTTAAAAATTAAAATTAAAACGTACATTTTAGTTCCGTATTTGCTTCGATGTCAATAACGCACAAAAAGTTTTCGGTCAATTGGTTGGTTTGTCTCAGCATTTTGCTTTTTGCCTCCAATATTTCGGCGCAGGAAATCGAAGTAAATATTAAATTGATTTCAAATTCACCGGCAGTTTTGCGCGTTGAAGGCAAGTTTACGCGAGAAAATAAAATCGAACCGGAAAAAAGCTGGGCGTTTCCGCGTTCGTTCGCGGGAATCGAAAATTTGGGCGCACGGGTTTCGGAATTAAAATTGAAAGACGCGAACAATCAGGAAGTTTCGTATAAAAAGTTGATTGACGGCGAATATTTGGCGGAAAATCCGGCGGAATTTTGGAGTTATCAAATAAATGTAGATTCTCCGCCGAACGAAAAAGCTCTGGCGCACGTTTCGTGGCTCAAAGATGAACTTGGCATTTTAATGCTCGGCGATTTGCTGCCGCAATTTAACGCGAATAATAAGGTGATTTCCGCGAAAATCAAATTTGATTTTCCGCCGGATTGGAAAGTTTTAAGTGGCGAAAAGCGAATTTCAGAAAACACTTTTAGCGTCGCAAACATCGAAAAAGCGGTTTTCTTGATCGGGAAAAACTGGCGCGAAGTTAAAACGTCAAACGAAAATAACGCGCTCGATTTCGCCATTTCCGGCGAATGGAATTTCTCCGACGCGGAAGCCGCAAATATGGCGAAAGATATTTTTGAAGAATATCGAAAATTGTTCGGAGAAATGCCAAAGTCAAAAATCCAAATCGCGCTCGCGCATTTCCCGAAAGAAATAAAATTCGGACGCTGGGAAGCCGACACGCGCGGCGCGACTTCGCTGATTTTTTCCAGCGATATGCCTTTTAAAACGCTGTCATTACAGCGTTTACACGAACAGCTTCGCCACGAAATTTTTCATCTGTGGATTCCGAATAATCTGGCTTTGACGGGAAATTACGATTGGTTTTATGAAGGTTTTACCGTTTATAAAGCACTGAAAACCGGCGTTCAAACGAATCAAATTCGCTTTGAAGATTTTCTCGACACGCTTTCGCAGGCTTACAGAATTGACGACTTTCAAACTCAGACACTTTCGCTGATCGAAGCCTCGAAAAATCGCTGGAACGGCGCGAACAGTCAGGTTTATTCGCGCGGAATGTTGATCGCTTTTTTGTGCGATGTCGCGCTTTTGCGCCAAAGTAAAGGAAAACGCTCGATTGACGATATTTTTCGGCAGATTTACAGCAAACATCGCGCTCCGAATGAATTGCAGGACGGAAACGCGGCGATTTTGAACGTACTGAAAAGCCGCACGGAATTGCAGAAAATCATCGAAAAATATATCAATGGAACGGAAAAAATAAACTGGCAGACGGATTTGGAGAGCGTCGGAATTGAGAGTGCGAAAACAGAATTCGATGTAAAATTAAATATAAAACCCAAATTGAACAGCCGGCAAAAAGATTTATTAAATAAGTTAGGTTATAATAACTGGCGAAAAATTTTGGAATAATAAAATGAGATTTAAGAAAGTATTTATTTTATCAACTGTTTTGTTTGCAGCAATTACATTGAGCGGCTGCGGATTGATTGACGGCGTTTTTAACAATGTCTCGTCGCTGGTCGGATTAAACGAAACCGGAACGGTCATCACGAAATCGCAAGTCCGCAGTTCTTATGCGGTCGTCGCGGCTGATCTTTTAGAAGTAAATCGCGGCGATGTCGTGGAAATTTTGGACGAAACCGATTTTGAAAAAGTTCATTGGTATCGCGTCCGCGCGCACGACGAAGACGACACGGAAGGTTGGATCGAAGCGCAGAATTTAATTGTCAGCGACATACTCGACAAATCGAAAAAACTCGCCGAGGAAGATAAAGACTTACAGGCGCAAGCCGTCGGTCAGCTTCGCGCCGCTTCCAATTTGCGTTTGTCGCCGGAACAAACCGACGACAATATTCTATTCAAACTCGAAAACGGCGCGAATTTTGAAATAACCGGCTGGAAATACGTGCCGAAAGCGCAGGATGCGTCCGATGTTGACGACTCTTCAAACAGTTCGCCAAAGACGGGCGCGGGAAAAACAAAGAACGAAGAAATCGAAGCCGCAAAGGAAGATGACGAGCCGGATAAATTAGATGAAACGTACGATATTTGGTATAAAGTACGGCTCGACCCGTCGGTTTCGCCCGCGCCCGCCGGTTGGTTATTCGGCAGACAAGTCGAACTGCAATTGCCGAATGATATTTTATTTTACCAGCAAAACGACAAAAAATTTGTCGCGTGGCAAAGAATAGACAATGCCGATTCAGCCAAATTATCCGACAAAGACGCGGCGATGAAAGTTACCAGACCCGGAAGTTGGGTGGTTTTGACCAGAAGCAATCTCGTCAAAGCCAAAGACGGCGTGGAACCGGATTTCGACGGAATTACCGTTTACGCTTACGACAAATACAAAGAAGAACATTTTATGGCATACCGCAGCGGCGAACTTTGGGGACAACTGCCGCTCAGAGTAGACGGCACGGGCGACAATAAAACCTTTAGCGTTCCGCTGCTCAATAATGCCGGTCAAATGGAAGAAAAGCGTTTTGTCATCCTCAAAGACTCGAAAGGTCGTCTTCGTGTTACGCCGCCGGAAGGTATCGGAAACAAATAGTGGGGAAAAATACAAACAAATAACTTAAAGCCAGCTCAAAAAATTTATTTGTATAATGTTGATAAAAAAAGAATACTCGCGGCGGGATTTGAACCTGCGACTTCTTCCTTCGGAGGGAAGCACTCTATCCACTGAGCTACGCGAGCATAAACTATATTAAAAACGAAATTTTGTAAAAAGTAAATAGCATTATTAAAAACGAAATTTTGTAAAAAGTAAATAGCATTGAGATTCAGCCTCAAAAAAACTATCGCGGCTGAATTGTTATCTGCTTTATTTTCACGTCGTCAAGCGGGCGTTCCGGCATTCGCGGGTCGGAAACGCTTGCGCCGGTCGGCACGCCTGAAATTGTCCGCACGTTGTTCATTCCTTCGATGACTTTGCCGAAAACCGTATAACGATTATTAAAACCCGGTTCGGATTTGAGCATTATAAAAAATTGCGAGTTCGCCGAATTGTTATCCATTCCGCGAGCCGCGCCGATGATTCCGGTTTCAAACGGAATGTCGGAAAATTCCGCCGGAACATTCGGTTTATCGGAACTTCCCATTCCGTCGTTGGTCGGATCGTCGTCTTTTGAATTCGGATCGCCGCCCTGAATGACCGATTGATTAATGCGGTGGAAAGTCGTGCCGTTGTAAACGCCTTCTTTGGCGAGTTCTTTGAATTGCGCGACCATTTTCGGGGCGATATTTGAATAAAGTTCAATTTTTATCGTGCCGAAAACCGGCTTTTCCATTTCGATAACGGCGATTTCGTTGTCGGCGACCGGTACAACGCCTTTTTTAATCTCGGCGACGGCTGCATTTGAATTTTTCGTGTTGTCGTTCGCGCTGCTGCAAGATAAAAATGCGAGAAGCGAAAGAAGAACCAGTAAAATTGAAAATTTTCTGAACATAATATTTAACAAATTCCTTAAAAAAGTTTCGCGCTGTCAAGCAGAATCGTTACCGGACCGTCGCCCACGAGTTCAACATCCATCATCGCTTGAAAACGTCCGGTTTCGACTTTTTTAATTTTTTTACGCGCCTCCGATACGAAAAGCTCGTAAAGTTCGTTAGCTTTTTCCGGTGACGCGGCTTCGATAAAAGAAGGTCGGCGACCTTTTCGCGCGTCGCCGTAGAGCGTAAACTGTGAAACAACGAGCAGTTCGCCTTTGATGTCGAGCAGCGACAGATTCATTTTGTCGTCCGTGTCTTCAAAAATGCGAAGATTAAGCGTCTTTTCCAAAATGTAAATCGCTTCTTTTTCCGTATCTTCGCGCGAAATGCCGAGCAAAATTAAAATTCCTTTGCCGATTTCGCCGACAATATCTTTATTAACCAAAACTTTGGCGCGGGAAACTCTCTGAATGACCGCTCTCATAATTTCAATCGAAAATTAACAGGATGGACAGGACAGGATTATAAATGATTTTTCGCGGCTAAGTTTCTTTGAATGCCTTAAAAAATACTAAAGTTAGTTTTATCCTGCCAATCCTGTCCATCCTGTAATAAATTAATCTTCAATCGTAACTTTTTCCATCACCACCGGCTCAAGCGGTTTGTCGTTCGAGTTGGTTTTCACTTCGGCGATTTCGTCAACAATATCTTGTCCTTCCGTTATTTGTCCGAACTTTGTATAGCTCGGCGGCAGCGGATAATCGTTGTGCATTATAAAAAACTGAGAACCGTTGGTGTTCGGTCCCGAATTCGCCATCGCCACTGTTCCTTTATTATAAGGACCTTGATAAAGCGCGGACGATTTGTTGATTTCGTCGGCAAATTTTCCGCCCCACGCGGATTCGCCGCCGTAACCTTCGCCGAGCGGATCGCCGCCCTGCACCATAAAATTTTTAATCACGCGATGAAAAATCACGCCGTCGTAATAACCTTTTTCCGCCAAAAGCCGGAAATTCTCCGTCGTTTTCGGCGCGTCTTCTTCCAAAAGCTCAAATTTGATCGTTCCCTTATTCGTTTCGATCACTGCTGTTTTGTTTGCCATTAAATTCTCCTTGTAAATTTATAAAATGAAAGATTATCACATCGTCTTAAAATCAATAAATTGAGATGAATCGTTATTTTGGGGAAGAGCTTTAGTCTTCGATTTTTGATTTAGCAGGTGATTTTTAAAATAATCAAAACCGTTGCTGAATTGAAAAACTGAAAAATTATTTGTTCATTGATGTTACGCAGCAAGGTTACAAAAAGACTGGAGCGCAAGCCGTCCCGATTGCAGTGAGCGCAGAGCGCGAAAAAGCGTTTCATAAACTTTGAACTCGAATAAAAACGAGTGATTTTTCGCGTCGAAGCGACACTCAATGGCAACCGGGACGGCTTGCGCTCCAGTCACAGAGCATAGCATCAAAGTTACTCATTTGATTTTGACCACCGGCTGATCGGGATGCGCGGGATTCGGGATAAGTTTTTGATTATTGCAATCAACAAACAAATCCAAAACCTCTAAAATTGTTTGCCCGATAATTACCTCATCGCCCAGAACCATCGCGCCTTCCGTTGTTTTTCTGCCGATTATGTCAAATGTAATCGGTTCGGTTAATTCGACTATTTCGTTTCGTCCGTCGGCATATTCGGCGACTCTCTGACCGTCCGACTGTAATCCAAGCTGCGTCATCACAAAATTCGGCACAACCGAAGAAACCGCGCCCGAATCAACCAGCGCATCGGCTTCGTAACTCCGAATTTCTTTTTCTTTTATTTGTCCGCGTCGCGCCAAAGCTCTGTCTAAAGCGTTGGTCAACTTTACTTTTACTCTGACTTCGCCCATTTTTCACGCCTCCAAAATAAATTTCTCTATCGCTAATGCTACACCGCTTTCGTCATTTGATAAAGTTTGATGATATTTCGGGTTTTCCAACAATGCGGGCGCGGCGTTGCCCATTATAACGGGCGTTCCGGCGTATTCGAGCATTTCCAAATCGTTAAAATTATCGCCCATCACTATCACGTTTTCGGCGGTTAAGTTATTTATCAAAGCGAGTTTTTCAACCCCGATTCCTTTTGAAGCGTCGGGCGGCAGAATATCAATCAGCGTGAAATCGAGACGCGGGTAAACGGTCGTCAAAATGTTCACCGAATCCTTTAATTCGGCTTGCAAAACCGTTTCCAAATCAGTCATCGCCGCGCACGCGCCGGAAAATGAGATGTGAACCGTTTCGTGATCGGCGACAATATCCGACAAATTTTCGACGTGATGGACGGCGTTTTCCGCCTCCGCGCCGTGCAGCCGTTTCGACCACGCGATATATTTTTGCAGCGGAATATTATCCTTTGAAACCGTGTCGTAGAGCAAAACGCCTTTGCCGCGCGGATCGGCACTCAAAAGCGCGTCGCCGCCGGAACTTTTACCGACGCGCAAAATCTCATTGACGGTTTCTTTCAGTAAAATCGAAACGGCGACGGTTTCGAGCGATTCGGCATATTTCAAAAGCGCGCCGTTATGACAAATTACGGGCGCGTTCAAATTCAACTGAAAAGCGACGGGCAGCGCGTCACGAAAACGCCTGCCGGTCGCAATCGTCACCAGAACGCCGCGTTGTTCAGCTTTCTGAATCGCTTCGATGTTTTTTTCGGGAATTTCGCCGCGCGAATTCAGCAGCGTTCCGTCGAGGTCTAAAGCGAGAAGTTTTATCATCTAGGACAAATTTTAACTTGAAAATTACTAATCGCAAAATCTCTTAGATGAAGTTAATATCAAATACAGAATAAATGAATTGTCCATATCCTCTGACTGATAAAATTGATGGCAAATATTTACACTTCTATTCAAAGAAAGGTTAATCAAGATGAATTTGATTTTTTAAAACACGCTTTGTTTGAACTTGCGGACGAAAACTTTTCACTTTCTGATGTTGAGAGAATTATTCTTAAACCTTTCAACTATTTTCGATTCACAGACGATGAAAGTCATACCGGATACGCCTTTGAAGGTTACACGAAAAAAGGTAGAATGTTAAGAGTAATTGTGTTTCTGCAAAACGGTAGAGTAAAAATAAAAACGGGTTATGAAATCTTTGAGTAATTGTCACTGCAAAAATTTAGTAAAAAAGAAAGTTACCGACAAAATTCCAATCGGCGGGCATCTGGTGGAAGTTATAGACGCGCCGGCACGGGTTTGCCAGGATTGCGGTGAAATTCATTTTGAGGGCAGATACCTTTTAAAACTGGAAAAAGAAATTGAAGAACGCGTTAAAAAAGCGGCGTAATGTTTTAGCTTGCTATTAATGCGTTTTTAGTGCATTCTTATAAAGACATTCCACATCTTTTCATCAACGGTGAGTTCGTCAGCAATAAATAAAGTTTGCGGCGTTTTGGATAGAATGAGATTTGGTTGGTTTTTATTTGTCAGAAGCGGTTCTTTTCCCGAACCATCAAACGCAAGCCTTCTACTGCATACCGTTACACTGAAGCACACTTTCGTAGGAAACTTCTTTGACTCCTTAGTTTAGGAGCGAGGCATTATTTTGTTTGTAGTTAAAAGCAATTTCCGGCTTCACAATTTCGGCGAAGATTTGAGCAAAATTTTTTCATAAACCGACGCGATCAAATCAGCGGCAAGCGTTGCGGCTGAATATACTCTTGTCTTTTTACAAATCACGCCATCACTTTTTTTACAAAATGCTCCCGAAAAACTTCGGTCGAGCTGAAAGATATTAATTACAATTTATATGAGTTTTAAAGATTTAGGCTTGCAGTCCGCTTTGTTAAGCAGATGCGAGTCGCTCGGTTTTGTTAAACCGACACCGATACAAGAAAAAGCTATTCCGGTCGTTCTGGAAGGCGCGGACGTAATGGCTTGCGCCGAAACCGGCACGGGCAAAACAGCGGCATTTTTACTGCCGATTCTGCAAGGTTTGGCGAAGAACAAGGGCAAAGGAACGAAAGTTTTGATTCTCGCGCCGACGCGCGAACTCGCCAATCAAACCGAAGCCGCCTGCCGCGAACTCGCGCCGAAAACAATTCGCTGCGTTTCGATCATCGGCGGCGCGGGCTATAAAAAACAAGCCGACGCGCTGCGAACCGGCGCGCATATCATCGTCGCCACGCCCGGACGTTTAATGGATTTTATGCAGCAGGGCGCGATTGATTTTTCGCAGCTGACGACGCTCGTTTTAGACGAAGCTGACCGAATGCTCGATATGGGTTTTCTGCCTTCGATCAAAAAAATCGTCAGCGTCATTCCGAGCGAAAGACAGACGCTGTTTTTCTCGGCAACGATGTCGCCGGAGATCGAAAAAATCGCGCGTTCGATTATGAAAGACCCGCAGGTCATCGGCATTAAAGAGCAGGGAAAACCCGCCGAAACGATCAAGCAAACGGCATATCCGGTTGCCGTCGCTTCAAAAACCGGACTTCTTTTGGATTTGCTCGAACGCGAAAAATTCGAACGTGTTCTCGTATTCACGCGCACCAAACGCGGCGCGGATCGTCTGTCGCACATTCTGGAAAAGCGTTCGCATTCGGCGACGCGCATTCACGGCGACCGTTCGCAGTCGCAGCGCGAAACGGCATTGCGAAGTTTCAAAAGCGGCAAAACACGCGTTTTAGTGGCGACTGACGTTGCGGCTCGCGGCATAGATGTAGATTTAGTGTCGCATGTGATAAACTACGATGTGCCGGTCGTGCCGGAGGATTACGTTCACCGCATCGGACGCACGGGACGCGCGGGAAATGAAGGTCGCGCGATTACGCTTTTAACCGCCGCCGAAGAACATACAATGCGGGCGATAGAAAAATTGACCGGACAATCGGTTGAGCGTGTTTTGCTGCCGGACTTCGGCGGAAATTTGTCAACCGCGAAAAATCCTGAGAAAACACCAGCCTCAAGCAAAAAGAAAACATTTCGTTCTTTTGGTCGGCGACGTTTCAGGTAATCCCAAAAATTGAAGGAGAATTTATGAAAGATATAAAATTTGAACTCGGTCAGACAATGGAAATGCCCTGTTCGGTTTGTGATGCCGAACAAAATCATACGGCGGAATCTGTTACCAAACTCGGAAAATTGACCAAAGCGGTTTGTGACGAGTGCGGCACGATCAGCGCGTTTCGGCGCGGTAAAAAAGTGTCAATTGATTCGGGCAAATCCAAAGCCGGAACGCCTTATAGTCAATCGCAAAAGTACAAAAAAGGTCAGGCGATGATGCACTCGACTTTTGGACAAGGTGAAGTTACGGCAGTCGTTGACGCTCAGAAAATTGATGTACTGTTCGGCGACCAAACACGCCGGTTAGTTCACGCGCGCGAATAATTTTTCTGGAAAATTTGCAAAAAAAGACGATTCAAGCGTTTGAGTTGTCTTTTTTTGCGAAAAAAAATGTTGACATTTCCGGTTGATTAAAGTAAAACTAAATACAGTATTGATTCACAAAGGAACGCTCGAAGGTTTTTATCAAAAATCTTTCGGGCTTTTGTCTTTTAAGCCGAGATTAACGGGAAAAAGTTTTTAACTGCAAATCTTTTCCGTCGGTTGAAACGGAAACAGTCCCGCGCTCGCCCGTTGTGATAATTTTCGCACCCGAATTTTTCCATCTTTCAACGATTTCCCTGTGCGGATGTCCGAACGGCGATGTTCTGCCGACCGGAATAACGACCAGTTCGGCTTGCACGGCTTCGATAAATTCCTGCGTCGAAGAAGTTCGGCTGCCGTGATGCGCGGCTTTGACGACATCGCTCTGCAAAAATTCCGGCGCGGTCAACAGTTCATTTTCAGCTTCTTTTTCAATGTCGCCCGTCAGCAAAAACTTTCTTTTGTCGTAAATCAAATGCAGCACGACCGAACTGTTGTTATCTGAAATATCACTATTTTGTTCGGGATAAAGCACCTCGACTTTTACTTCGCCAAAATTTAACACATCGCCGCGCGATATTTTTACAGTCGGAATTTCGCGTTTTTGCAGAATTTTGTAAAGCGCGGCAAATTCGGCATTTTTCGACGGCATTACGCCGAACATCGCTCCTTGAATTTGAAAATTTTCCGCCACGTCCGAAAGACCTTGAATGTGGTCGGCATCGGCGTGCGTCGCCAAAATATAATCAATTCGGTCGTAACCTTTTTCCCAAAGAAAAGCCGAAACGACCGTTTCGCCGATGTTTTGTCTGTCCGGTTCAAATAATTCAGGCTCATCTTCGTATTCATTTTGAACATAAACATTGCTGAAACTTCTTTTTCCGCCGCCGTCAACCAGCAAAGTTTCGCCGCTCGGAAATGTTACCAAAGCGGAATCGCCCTGCCCGACATCAAGAAAATCTATGTGCAGTCTGCCGTCCGGCGTTGGCGCGCTAAACGGATGAAAAATTATCAAACCCAGCAAAACAGTCAACAAAGCTGTCGAAATACGAACAAAAAATTTGGAATTTGGAACTTGGAGTTTGAAATTTACGGCAAACGGATTCCACAGGTAAATAAAAATCGTCAAAGCCAAAAGCGGCGCGAAATACAGAAAATAGATAATTTTCATCGCGCCCGCGTAATGCGGCAAACGCATAGAAGCCCAATCATTTTCAACAAAAAAATTCGGAACGGAAATCAGCAGCCAATTAAAAAGCTCGGTTAATTTGATAAAAGGCAGAGCGAAGACATCGCTGATTTTGGCTAGAAAAACCGTCAAAATTGCCGAAAAACTCTCAAGCGCGATGAAGATTCCAACCCACAGATTCAGCAGTACGCCGAAAAACGAAACACGATGAAAATAAACGACAATCAGCGGCAAAAGCCAGAGTTGGGCGACAAATGAAATTAAAATCGCCTCAAAAATATAGCGCGCAAAATTTTGTAAGTTATTCTGTTCAAGCCGGTTAATATGAGAAGATTTAAAAAGTTTTGCCGACCAAATTTGACGCGAAAGTTCCCTTTCCCAAACAACTTCGCGCCAGTAAATTATTTCGCAAAATCTCTTTAGCAGACGCGGCACATCCGGCGGAAAAGGCGCGTCCGCAGACGGCGACCAGCCGCCGATTGCCCGTAATTTTTCAATCAGCGGAAAAGCCATCGCCACGATTGAAGTTACGCTGATAAATGTCAGTTGAAATGATTGTGAAAAAAGATCGTTCGGTCGCCAGACGAGCAAAATAAGAGCGCAAAAACCGAGCGCGTTGAGCAGCGTTCCGCTTCGGTAAATCACCTGCGAAAACAGCAAAATCGTGAACATCAGCGCGGCGCGGACAACCGGCATATTCGCGCCGACGGCAACGGCATACGACCACAAAAAAACCGCCGCCAGCACAAATTGCCAGAGCCTTTTTCGCGTGAAAAACCGAACGAAAAGAAGAATTAGCCCGCCGATAAATGTGATGTGCAGACCGGAAATCACCAGCACGTGAAACGTACCGCCTTCGCGGAAAATGTCCGCCGTTTGTTTGTCGAGAAAATAACGATTTCCCAAAAGTGAAGCGTTTAAAATGCCCGTCGTCGGAACATTGAAATGTTTCTTAAAATCAATTATCAAATCTTCGCGGCGATCATAAAGCCAAACGAGCGGCGCGAAATTTTTCTCGTCACCGAGTTTTTCAACAAGCAGCGGACTTTTGATAATGCCCGTCGCGTCAATGTCTTTTTGATCGAGAAGTTCTTTCTGCGACACCACGCCCGGATTTAAAAAGTTATCTTCACGCCGCAAATTGCAGGCGACGCGAATCCGTGAACCGTAATTCAAATTTAATTGCTCAAATTCTTGTTTGATTTGCTCGTCGTTTATTGCGGCGGACAAACGCACATTTCCCGAAATCTGGATTTCCGCGCCTTTGTAAATCGCGCTTTCAGTTTTTAATGTGATAAAAAATCCGCCGACGGCGAGTTCGGGTTTGCTTTGCAAAACGCCCTGAATTTCAATCGGGTCGCCTGAATACATTTGATTTTCATCGTAGAGTTTTTTTAATCGGTCGGGCGCGATTGAATTATTTTCGATGCTCAAAGTTAAACATCCGGCGGCGATAAACGCGATTGAAAGAAAAATCAAAGCGAGTTTTTGTTTTAGAAAACCGACAGTCAAACCGGCAAAAATGAGGCAGACAGCCAATGACGATTCTAAGTTCGGAGCAAAAAAACGCTGCGCCAAAACTCCCAGCGCAAAACAAACAGCCAGCCAAAGCAACGGGTGAATTGTGAAGTTGGAGACCGATTTTTTGAGTTTGCTTTCAGCCATTTTTCAAATCGCCGTCAATTGAATTAAATTTCTGTCAGATTGTCATAAAATCATTCCGTCCTGATTAAATTTCTGATTTCACGAAAATGCTTATCGCTGATGCGCGGCACGAGAAGAAGGTGTTCCGGTTTGCGAAATTTACCGTATTTTTCACGAAATTCGATAATGTTTTGCGCCGTTTTTGGACCGATATATGTGAGTTTTTCAAGTTCTTCGGCGGACGCGGTATTAATATTCACTGCATTTTCAGCAACTTGAACTTGATTTTGTATCGGTAAAACTTGTTGTGCTTCTTTTTGCCCGCTACATCCGGGCAAAAAACAACAAATTGTTAAAAGCAAAAGTTTAATTATACATTTATAAGTGTTGAAATAACTGAGTTTGTTTTTTTGTAATATAAATTGCATAAGAAGTGTGCAAAATGCTAAAAGTCATTTCAAAATCAGCGTTTAGGCAGTTGAAAAAGTAGTTTTCCACAGGTTTTTCCACCGATACCTGTGGAAAACTGTGGAAAACTTGAATGGTGAAAAATTGAATACAAATATTAGTTTTTAGTTCTTCACTATCAAAGTTCTCTGCCTTCTTCAAATTCCTGCAAATCGTCAAAAGCCTTTTGCAGGATTGGGCGGGCGCGTTTGCTGCCGTCCATTTCGCCGATGTAACCTTCAGCAGCCATCGCGTCTAAAATCGCGGCGGCGCGTCCGTAACCGATTCGCAGATGTCGCTGCAAAAGCGAAGTTGACGCGCTTTTGTTGTTGACAATCGTGCGGAGCGCGTCAACAAACAGCACGTCTTTTCTGCCCGGAAGTTCGCCCGTGTCGCTCAATTCTTCTTCAGACTTGGTAATTGTTACATCATATTCGGGATTTCCCTGCGCTTTGATGTGTTCGACGATTTTGGCAATCTCTTTTTCGTCAACAAACGCGCCGTGAACGCGGATGATTTGCGAAGTCGCGGGCGGCAGAAAAAGCATATCGCCCTTGCCCAACAAACCTTCCGCGCCGTTGCCGTCAATAATTGTGCGCGAGTCAATTTTTGACGACACGCGAAACGAAATTCGCGCCGGAAAATTCGCTTTGATTAAACCCGTAATCACGTCAACCGAAGGTCTCTGCGTTGCCAAAACGAGATGAATGCCGACGGCACGCGCCATTTGCGCGAGGCGCGTGATTGATTCTTCGACTTCTTTGCCCGAAACCATCATCAAATCGGCGAGTTCGTCAATAATAATCACGATATACGGCAATGTTTTATAAGGTTCGCCGTCGTCGTCCAATTCACCGTTGGCTTTGCGTTTTTTGACTTCCGAATTGAAGCCGTCAATGTTGCGAACGCCCCAGCCGGCGAGGTCTTTGTAGCGTTTTTCCATTTCGGAAACCGCCCATTTCAGCGAAATCGCGGCGCGTTTCGGGTCGGTGATAATCGGCGTGGCGAGATGCGGAATATCGGCGTAAAGTCCTAATTCAAGCCGCTTCGGGTCAACCATTATAAATTTTACTTCGTCCGGTTTCGCTTTGTATAAAATCGAAACGACGAGCGTGTTGACACCGACGGATTTTCCCGCGCCGGTTGCGCCCGCGATCAATAAATGCGGCATTTTGGCGAGATCGGAAACGTAATTTAGACCGTCAATCGTCTTGCCGAGCGCGAGCGTCAGCGGCGATTTCGAATCGCGGAATTTCTTCGATTCGATGACTTCGCGCAAAAAAATCGTTTCGCGTTCGCGGTTCGGAACTTCGATGCCGACAAATGCTTTGCCCGGAATTCGTTCGATACGGATTGATTCGGATTTGAGCGCAAGACATAAATCGTCGGACAAACCCGTTACGCGCGAATACTTTACGCCCGGATCGGGTTTGAATTCGTAAGTTGTAACAACCGGACCTTGGCAAATGTGCATCACGCGCCCGGTTACGTTAAATTCTTTGGTTTTATCGGTCAATTCCTGCGCGATTGACAGCAATTCTTCATCTTTTTGTTCGACGCGCGGCGGCTGTAACGTCAAAAATTCCGTTTCGGGCAGAACGTAATCGTTGAAATCTGTTTTTTTAGTGAGCGTTTCCTGCGGCTCGTCGTCATTTTCCTCAAGAAAATCCGCGTCCAATTCGCCCGTTTGTTTGATCGGCGTGATCGGAATTTGCTGATTTTCAGTTACCAACTCAGGTGTTTTGATTTCAGGAGGTTTCGGTTTTTCGCCGATTGTCGGTAAAAAGTTTTCAACGTCTTCATTGTCGGACAAAGCGGAAATTTGAAGATTGTCGCCGTTGGTCTTTTCTACTTTTGATGTCGGATTGACAATTGGTTCGGCGGTTTCGGTTGGTTTGGCGGAACGGTGGAAAACACCGGAAATTTTGTCGAGAAAACTTTCCCGTTTCTCATCAACGGATGCGGTTTCGCCCAAAGACACGCTCGGAGATTTTTGTTTTATTTTTTCGCTGCGAGCTTCATTTTGCTTTTCCGCTCTCGCTGAATTAATGGTTTTATTAGTCGCGCTTTGTTCGTGCCGTTTTTTCAGCCATTCGTCAAAATGAACGCGAAAATTTTCCCAAGCCAGACTGAAATTTCCTAAAAAGGAATCGAGCGAAAGATTTGTAATTAACAAAACCGAAGCGGCAAAAATCGCCGTCAGCAGAATTCCCGTGCCGATATTACCGAGCAGCCAACTCAAATTTCGCTCGATAAACGCGCCGATAATTCCGCCGTATAAACCGAGCAATTCCGCCAAACCCGCAAGCGATAAAACAAAAAACACATATCCGATAACGCGGCTGACCGACACCGGCGAATCTCTGTAGCGAAAAAATCGCCACGCGATCAAAGCCAGCAGAGCGGGCAGAAAATAAGCCGTCAAACCGATGCTTTGAAACATCAAATCAGCGATAACCGCGCCGATCACGCCGACCCAATTATAAGTTTTCTGCGTCGAAGCCGTGTTCAAAGACCAATCGTTCGGGCTGTAAGTTACAAGGCTCAGAAAAGTCAGAACCGCCAACGCCAGCAAAACGACGGCAATGATTTCGTCGGTTCTGGAAGTCGTCTTTGAAACAGTTACCTTTCTTTCTATTTCCGTTGCCATAATTTCGTGAAACGTCAATCGTCAATCGTTTTTTGTCTATTTACGATTCACAATTCACGATTGACGTTTCTTAAAAAGTAAGAACTCTTTGATAAATTCGTCAATATCGCCGTCCAAAACCGCTTCGACATCGGATTTTTCAAACTTCGTGCGCGTGTCTTTGACGAGCCGATACGGATGCAGAACGTAATTGCGAATCTGCGAACCGAATGAAATATCTTGCTTTGTCGCTTCTAGTTCGGCGGCATCTCCGCGCCGTTTTTCAAGTTCCAACTCGTAAAGTTTCGAGCGCAAAACCTGCATCGCCACCGCGCGATTTTGGATTTGCGAACGCTGATTTTGGCACGTTACGACGATATTCGTCGGCAAATGCGTAATTCTCACCGCTGAATCGGTTACGTTGACGTGCTGACCGCCCGCGCCGCTTGAGCGATATGTATCAACGCGCAAATCTTTGTCGTTGATTTCAACTTCGATATCTTCGTCAATTTCCGGCGACACGAACATTGAAGCAAACGATGTTTCGCGGCTGCCGCCGGAGTTAAACGGCGAAATTCGCACAAGCCGGTGAACGCCCGCTTCCGCCGACATTAAACCGTAAGCATATTCGCCTTCAACGCGAAAAGTCGAGCTTTTAAGTCCGGCTTCACTGCCCGCCTGCTCGTCCAAAATTTCAACTTTAAAACCTTTGCGCTCCGCCCAGCGCAGATACATTCTCAAAAGCATCTGCGCCCAATCCTGCGCGTCCGTGCCGCCCGCGCCCGACTGAATCGAACAAATCGCGTTGTTCGCGTCCGTTTCGCCCGACAATAACGCTTCGGTTTGCGCTTCGTCAACTTCGGTTTCGAGTTTGACGATCAAATTATTTAATTCTTTCGCCGAATCAGCGTCAGTTTCGGCAAATTCAAACAGCACTTCGGCATCGGAAACGGCGGTTTCAAAATTTTCCTGACCTTCCAAAGCGCGATCAAGACGGCTTCTCTCCTGCACGATTTTCTGCGCTTTGTCCGAATCGTTCCAAAAATCAGGATCGGAAATCCGCTTTTCTAAAACTTCAACTCTGGCGCGTTTCGTCGGCGCGTCAAAGAAACCTCCCAAGTTGGATAACTTTTTCTTTTATTTCTTCGTATTTTGTTTGCAATTCTGTTAATTCCATTCATTTATTTTTAACGCAAAGACGCAAGGACGCAAGGACGCAAAGGATTTTTAATAAAGTTTTATCTTTGCGGCTCTGCGCCTTTGCGCCTTTGCATTAAAAATAAACTCCAAATTATCAAAGCCAAACTGACAATCAAACAAAGCCACGCGAACCAATCGCCGTATTTTACATAAAAAGTCTGCACACCGTCGGATTTTGAAATCGTCCAGACGCGCGCATCTTCCGTATAAGGTTGCGCCGCGTCTGAAATTTCACCTCGTTCGTTGATATAAGCCGTAATTCCGACGTTTGTAACGCGCACGACCGGACGATTTGTTTCGACGGCGCGAAAAACAGCGTTTGCCAGATGCTGCCGCAAAATCGGCGTGTCGCCCAAATATCCGTCGTTGGTTAATTCGATCAAAACATCCGCGCCGTTTTTGACAAATTCGCGCGAAAGACTCGCAAAATGCGATTCAAAACAAATCATAATTCCGGCTTTCGCGTCGCCCAACGGCATCAAATTATACTTATCGCCGTATTGAAAATTCCCGACCATCGTCGGCACAAACTGCGCGATTGGTTCGGGCATCGGAACATATTCGCCGAACGGGACGAGATGAATTTTATCATACTGACCGATTTTGTTTCCCTGCGCGTCAATCATCACGGCTGAATTATAATAATTATCGCCGCCTAAATGCGGCTCGGCGGAATTAAAAAGCACGGAAGCGTTATTTCTAACCGCGAAATCTCTGATAAATGTTTGAAATTCGCGGTCATCTTCATACATAAAATTCATCGGCGATTCGGGAAAGATGACAATTGTGTTTTGCGCTTCGTTCTTTGTGTTTTGTCCTTTGTTCAAAGCATTTTCAGCGAGTTCGACGTGGCGTTCGCGCAGTTTTTCCCATTCGCCGAACTTTAAACCGCTCATCGGCACGTTCGGCTGCACGGCGATAATTTTGACGCTTTTGATCGGATTTACAGGATGTCTTGCGCCAATCGGTTCAAATACCAAAATTAACAATGTGAGCGCAACAACAATCGAAGCCAAAATAATCCAGTCTTTTTGCTTTTGAATTGATGAAGTTTCAAACGGGAAAAATATATTGGTGAACAAAAATATCAGATAAACACCGGTAAGTTCAATGATAAATCCAATCAAGTAAACTCCGCCGACATTTGCCAGTTCAATCAGATGCGGTTGAAAAGCCTGCGAATAACCGACCGCGTTCCAACTGTTTCCGGTCAAATTAAATCGCAAAAATTCCGTCGCCGTCCACAAAAAAGGCGCGGCAAAATAACCGTAATTTCCGAAGCGTTTCAAAAAAATCGAAAAAATCGCGGCGAAAATCGCAGGGAAAAGTCCGACGATTAAAGTTGCTCCGAAAAGAAGCGCGTAAGCAATAATCGAAGGTACGCCCGCATAAGTTATCGGCGCGAACGTCAGCCACCAGCACGTTCCGAAAAAGAAACTGATTCCGAAAATCCAGCCTAAAACAAATGATTTTATTATTGATTCTTTTTCACGTTCGACGGTAATAAATAAAGGAATCAGCGCAAACCAAGCCAAAAACCAAAAATCAAAATCAGGAAACGAAAGCGTTAAAAGCGCGGCGGAAAGCAAAGCTAAAAGCACATTCACGAGCGAGGGCAGATTGACTTTGGCGGCGGAAAATTTCATAACACCATTTTAACAGTCAACAGTTATCAGTCAACAGTTATCAATAGTTATAATTAACCGCGCAAAGTCAAATTGAAATGCTTTCATTCAAACTGAATGGTCAAATTGAATTGAGAATCAAAAAATGTCACATAGAAAATGACGAAATTTGTCATTTCACGGGAGAAATATCTTTTCAACTGTCAAATTGAATGTTTACCGGAATAAACTCAGGATTAGCATTTTAATATAAGTTAAAATACGAGATTTCACCGATGTATATATAAACAGGACTTTATTTTTCAACAGGATTTAAAAGTAGGAGAGCCTAGTCGGTTTCGACTAGGCTCATATAGGAAAGATAACTGAAGGAACGCTCGGAAGGTGGTCAAGTGCAGTAGCTTACTGCGCTCGGAGAAGAGTTGGCGGCGGGGTCTTATTTAACTTCAATAAGCTAGCCACTCTTGTCTATTGCACGTTATGTGCCAAAGTTGGATTTTGGATTTTGGATTTCGGATTTCGGACTCAGAATTCAATGAATATCGAATCAAAAATAAAATTGAAACGTAAAACTTATTTTATGTGTTCAAAAATCCAAGAACTTTTCAACCTAAATTTCGGATAAAAGTTACACTATTTGGTAGAAAGGCGAAAACGCGCGCGAAATCAGCGTGTTTTCGCCCTTGTGAGCGCAGCGGAGTTTCGCACGTCAAAGTTCAAAGTCTGGAAAGTTGTTTGAAAGGTAAAATAACAAAACAAATATCGAGAAATTAGACGCGGGTTTTTCGCTGATTCGGCAGATCAACGCAGATTTTCAAATTAATCCGCGTTGATCTGCTTGATCCGCGTTCATCCGCGTCTAATTTTCGAGTTTGAACACAGCTTCTAAAGCGGTTTTTAAAAAATTACTTGCCGCATCTTTCAACTTGCCGCTGCAAGCCTTCCGCATCTTGATTTTCCGCGTCAACTGCTAAAGCCGAAGCCAAATAATTTTTCGCCTGCAAACAATCGCGCTTCGACAGAAAAATCTTTCCGAGCGCGATGTGCGCGTCAATCAAGCGGCTGTTCCAAAAAAGCGCGGTTTTAAAATTGGCGGCGGCTTGATCTAAATCTCCGCGCCGCAGAACAATATTGCCAATTAAAAGATATGTTTCCGCATTCATCGGTTCGCTCACCAAAATTTTACTTAGAATGGTGATCGCCTCGTCATCGCTGCCGGTTTTATAAAGCGCGCGGGCTTGCGTCAGTAAATTGTCGGTTTCGCTCTGCGTTGCTTCAACCGGCACGGCTTTTCTTTTTACCAAAATAACGCTGACAAAATCTTTGCGCGGCGGCTGCGCGATCCGCAGATTTATGCCGTCGGTTTTTGAATTTTTCCAGTCGCTTTCGAGTTTGGCGTATTTATTATTTTCAGATAAAAACCGCCGCGCCTGATTATCAAAATCGGCGGCAGTCGCGTCGCCGGTTTTTTCCAACGCTTTGGCAAGCACAAAATATGCCTCGCCGTCGCGCGAATTATTCGCCAAAACCGGACGCAATTCTTTGGCGGCTTCGGCGTAATTATTATTTAAGAATAACGCGAAACCGTAATTAAAACGCGCGTTCGATTCATCGGGCGCGGAATCCGCCGCTTTTTTCAAAAATTCCAGTCCTTCGGCTAAAAGCGCGTCGGATTTGCCTTTATTTTTCTTTTCGGCGAGCGCGGCTTGCACGGCAATCGCGCCGATTGTGTTGTAAACACTGGTCAATTTCAAATCTTCCGCCAACGGACGCAAAACGGCTAATGCCTGTTCGTAATTATTTTGCTGCCATTGAATTAAACCCGTGTAAAACGCCGATTCCGCATATTGCGGACTTTCCTGCGGAACGCGCGAAAAATACTCAATCGCGTCGTTGTATTTCTTTTGATTCAAATAAAAATAACCGAGTTCGAGCGCGGCATCGGCGTAGGTCGCGCCGTCTTTTTCTTCGGCGTAAATCCGCAGCGCGTTTTTATAATAATTTTCGCGCGTCTGCGTTTCCGCGTCCGGTGTCAGCAAACCTTTGATATACGCTTCAAAAGCCCGCGCCGGGACTTTGTTTGCCGATTCGATAAACTGATTTTGCGAGAACGGCAGAGCTTTGTCGCGCTGATAAAGAACCTGATAAGCGACTTGTCCTTCGACGGTTTGCAAATTTCCGAGCGCGTCGTTGAGTTTTATATCACGCACGACGCGTTTGCCGTCGGGAAATTCTTCGCTCAAAAATCTGCCTTCGTTGACGCGAATGATTTTCGCTGTAACTTCAACGGTTGCCGCAACATCGCCCTGAGCGGGAACAATATTGTATTTTCCGGCGACCAAAATCGTCGCGTTGGCTTCCCGCGCTAATTTCAGCGAAGTCGCCAGACTCGGCAAAATTGTCAGCGGCACACGAAGTTTTTGCTGAATTAGTTTGCGTTCCTGATTAGAAACGACATTAAGGCTCGGAACTTTCAGCAAATCACTTAATGAATTGGCAAAACTTTCGCCGACCCAATTGAATTCCGCTTTGTTTGAAACATTTTCAAACGGCAGAATCATCACCGTATCAGTAACTTTGTTAGCCGTTTGCGCGTGGACGGAGATTAGTGAAATTGATAATAAAATAAAGGCGTAAAAGGATTTTTTAAACATAGTTCTCTCCAAAAGCAAAAAATTCGCTTGCCGACGGGAAGCGAATGTGTTTAACAAGTCTGATGCGGATTGTTAAAAAAAAGATGGTAGTCTGTACGGGATTTGAACCCGTGTCGCCGCCGTGAAAGGGCGGTGTCCTAGACCCCTAGACGAACAGACCACAAAAAGCGGAAGTGTAAACCAAGTAAATAAATTCCAAATACAAAAATCACTCTATCAAATATCACACTCTCAACCGACAACGAAAGAAGTAGAGTATCTCAGATGAACTTTTGATGTCAAACGCGATTCAAAAAATTATTCCGCCGGAGCGTAAAAGCCGCATCTGCCAATAGATGAAGCAGTGTGTTACCATTATTAATCGGCATCATCACGAAAATGCGCCGTCTCACGATTTTATTCCGATGCGGACGAGAGTGAACTTCGCGCCCTGAAGATTTGGCATCGTAATTGCTATCAACTATACATTGAACAAGCTAAGGGAATTTTATGATTCATAATAATAAATCGAAAACAATACTCGTCGTTGATGATTACGAAGACACTCGAATTTTGATAAAGTATTTACTCGAAGAACTCGGTTATCAGGTTGTCGAAGCGAAAGACGGCTGGAAAGCCGTCGAAAGCGTGAAAAAGCAAGTTCCCGATCTTATTTTAATGGATATGGCACTTCCTTTGGTCAACGGAATTTCGGCGACCAAACTCATCAGAGAATTCAAAGAAGCCGCGAAAATCCCGATCATCGCGTTCACCGCTTCCGGTCGGCATATTTATCAACAGGCAATTGATGCCGGGTGCAACGCTCTGCTGGAAAAGCCGATTAACATTGAAAAACTCGAATCAATACTTAAACAATATTTGACAAATTAATTTTCAAAATAAGTTAGGATTATTCATTCAACACTTTCTTTTCTCTGTGATAAAATCTTTTTTCATATTTTCAAAAAAGATTATGTCTCAAGAAAACCCGAAACGAGTATTTTTAGTTGATACGATGTCGCATATTTTTCGCGCTTTTTTCGCCCCGATGGGCAGAAAAGGCAGCGAACCGCTGCGAAATTCCAAAGGTCAGGTGACGCAGGCGGTTTTCGTTTTTACGAATATGCTGCGGAAACTTCTCGACGACGAAAAACCGGATTACATCGCGGCTGTTTTCGATACCGCTGAGAAGACTTTTCGTCACGATAACTACGCTGATTATAAAGCCAATCGTCCCGATATGCCGGACGATTTATCATCGCAAATGCCTTATATTATCAAGGTTTGCGAGGCTTTCGATATTCCGATTTTGAAATACGACGGTTTTGAAGCCGACGATTTGATCGGCACACTGGCGAACAAAGTTCAGGCGCAGGGAATGCAAGCCGTCATCGTCTCCAACGACAAAGATTTGTGCCAATTGGTGCGCGACCCTTTGATCGTTTGTATGCGGCAGAATTCGCAGAATATCAAGCGCAAAACGCCCGTGCCGCCGATTGAATGGTGCGATGAAGCGTGGGTTGAAAACAAATTCGGCGTGCCGCCGACAAAGATTATTGACCTTTTGGGTTTGATGGGCGATGCAATTGACAACATTCCCGGCGCGCCCGGAATCGGCGAAAAGGGCGCGTTAAAGTTGATTCTGGAATACGGTTCGGCGGAAGGCGCGATGGAAAATGCGGAAAAAGTAACGCATAAAACTTACCGCGAAAGTTTGCAGAACAATCAGGATTTGATTCGCCAATCGCTCGAACTCGCCACCGTTCACACGGAAGTTCCGATTGAACTGGATTTGGACGCGCTCAAACACAACGCGCCGAATCGTCCGCTGGCTTACGCTCTCTTTCGTGAGTTGGAATTCACTTCGCTGACGCGCGAATTCGCCGATTCCGCGCCGCTTTTTGACGGCATCAGCGCGCCGGTCGTCGAAACCGAACGGCGTTATCATTTAATCAAGACGCGCGACGAACTCGACAAATTAATTCGCCGTTTGTGGGAAACCGAACATTGGAGTTTCATCGCCGACGATACGAATTCAGACGCGAAAGCCGATTCTTACGCCAAAAATCCGCCGCTCGGCGTGGCGATTGCGATTGGCGCGGGCGCGAGTTTCTATGTTGACCTCGAAAATTTCGCCGAAGGCAAAGATGAAGCCGTTAATCAGTTGAAAGATATTCTTTCCAACGGTTTTCTCGAAAAAGTAACGCACGATTACAAATGCAATCTGGCGGTTTTAAATAAATTGGGAATTACGCCCGAAGCCGTCGAAGACGACACGATGATTGCGGCGTATCTGCTCGATTCGAGCCGTTCAAAATATGATTTGGCGACGCTCGCGCAGCTAAATTTGGGTCAGGAAATCGCCGGTGAAATTCCCGAAGGCTGGACGGAAAATCAATATCGCGTCGCGGAAAACGCCGATTTCGCGTTTCAACTCGCTTCGCATCTGCGTAAAAAAATAGAAGAAGATAATCTCGAAGAAATCTACACGAAGATCGAAATGCCGCTCGTGCCGCTGCTTTTTGAGATGGAAATGGCGGGCTTAAAAGTTGATGTCGAAGCGTTGAACGGTTTTTCCGATTTTATTTCGACCGAACTCGAAGGTTTGAGCGAGAAGATTTTCGCCATCGCCGGACGCGAATTTAATATCGCGTCGCCCAAACAAGTCGGCGAAGTTTTGCAGGAATTAAACATCGCGGGCGGCAAAAAAACCGCCACCGGACAAGTTTCGACGAGCAAAGATATTTTGACGGAACTCGCCGAAACTTACGAAATCGCGCAGTTTATTATTGATTACCGCGAACTCGACAAATTAAAAGCGACCTACGCCGACGCGCTGCCGAAATTAATTGACGACGACGGGCGCATTCACGGCAATTTGAATCAAACCGTCACAACGACCGGAAGATTGTCGTCAAGTGATCCGAATTTGCAGAATATTCCGATCCGCACCGAACTCGGACAGCAAATCCGCCGCGCGTTCATTCCCGAAAACGGCTGTAAATTGATCTCCGCTGATTATTCGCAGTTGGAATTACGTCTTTTGGCGCAGATTACGCGCGACGAACGAATGCTCGACGCGTTTCAAAACGGCGAAGACATTCACGCGCAAACCGCCGAATTGGTTTTCGGCGCGAAAACTCCCGACGAATTAAAAGTCGCCCGCCGCAACGCCAAAATCACAAATTTCGCCATCGCTTACGCTGTCGAAGCCTACGGACTTTCGCAGCGCGTCGGCATTTCCCGCGCCGAGGCGAAAAAGGTTATTGAAGATTATTACGAAACTTACAAGGGCGTGAAAAAATTTATGGAAGAAACGCCGGAAATCGCCAAAGAACAAGGCTACGTTTCTTCGATTTACGGCAGACGGCGTTACGTTCCCTCGATTAACGACCGCAATCATAACGTGCGCGGACGCGCCGAACGCGAAGCGATAAATATGCCGATTCAGGGATGTCTGCCTTTTGAAACAAGAGTTTTAACAAGTCAGGGTTATCTTCCGATTGGAGAGCTTTATTTGCAGGGAGCAGACGAATTACAAGTTTGGACGGGAACTCACTTTGCTGATTTTACTGTTTTGAATCGCGGTGAATGCGAATTGGCGGAAATTCATTTGGAAAACGGACAAAATCTACGCTGTGATACCAGACACGAAGTTTTAGTCGTTAGCGATGAAAAATACGAGTGGAAAAAATTTAAAGATTTATCAGTAGATGATAAAGTTTGTTTGAGTCTGGCTAAAGAAATCGAGTATGGAAATTTGCCTGAAGTTGATTTTGCATTTGTGCCGGAAAATACCAAAGGAATTCCATTTTCAATCAGAAGTATTGATGAAGATTTTTATTATTGGCTCGGATTTTACTTCGGCGACGGATGGATCACCCATAGACCGAACGAAGGACGCTGGAATTTAGCTTATGCTTTCGGCTCTACACAAAACCGCGAAATCATTAAAAACAAAATTGAAGACAGCAACAGCTTTTTCTCCTCAATCGGTCTGCGAACAAACGTCAGGTGGCTCGGCAAAAGAAAAGCGGAGATGGTTATTTACTCAAAAGGATTCATCGAATTCTTGTGTAAAATCGGCATTGATACTCAAGCCAGAGCTAAAACAAAACGAGTTCCGCAATTTATTTTTTTGAGTCCGCTTTCTTTTCGCAAGGCTTTTCTCAAAGGAGTTTTAGATTCCGACGGCAATGCGGGCAGCAATGGCGCGACCAGTCCGAGTATTCACTTGTGTCAAAAAGAATTACTCGAAGACTTGCGGCTCTTATTTCGCACGGCTGGGGTCGAATGTAAAATTCGCGGTGCTTACGAATATCGCGGATACACTTCGTTTCGTTTAGATTTGATTGGCGGAATGTTGAGCAAAGCGATTGGCTTTTGTTCAATTCCAAAAGTAAAAACTCCAAAAAATAATGTTCCGGCGTTCTTAATCAAAGACTTTCTTGAAAAAGTTCAGCCGTCAGACTTAGTTTCGCATTCGCACAAGGTTATTTACAGTCGTTTGCGGCACGGCGGCACAACTTCCGTTTATACACTCGCGGAAATGGTCAAAGTTTCGGGCAAAAAACTCGCTTTTCCAATTTTTGCTTGGAGCAATCTAAAGCGAAAACTTGCCTTAGGTGAGATTGAAACTACTTTTACACTGTCAGTTGAAGACGAAATGCACTCGTTTGATTCTGAAGGGATTATTTCGAAAAATACTGCCAGCGATATTGTCAAAATGGCGATGCTCAAAGTTGACGCGGCTCTAAAACGTGAAAACCTGAAAACCCGAATGATTATGCAGGTTCACGACGAACTTCTGCTCGAATCGCCCGACGCTGAAGTCGAAAAAGCGATGGAAATCGTCAGACGCGAAATGGAAAATGCGGTTGAATTAGATGTTCCGCTGACGGTCGAAATCGGCGCGGGCAAAAACTGGATGACCGCGAAGTAAAATAAGAATTTAACAGGATTAACAGGATATTCAGGATTGTGAATTGAGTTTTAAATCTCCTGTTAATCCTGTATATCCTGTAAATTTCTTTTTAATTTTCCGCAATTTATCACTCGCTGCATAAAATATGCGCGGCGAACAATGGAATCATAATTTCGTGATGTCCGGTGATTGAAAATCCGCGCCCCGCGCCGTTTGCCGTCGGACGGCGGACGACATTTGTGGTCGGGCGATAATGTTGAATAAAATCGAAATTCGCGGTGGTGAAATCTTCAAGCGGAAAACCCAAATTTCGCACGACCGTGACGGCTTTTAAGAAAATTTCCGGCATAACGACGGCTGAACCCAAATTCAAATAAACGCCGCCGCCGTTTAATTCTTTGATGATCGAACAGAAAAGTTTAAAGTCCGTGTGCGAAGCCGCGCCGAGAGCCGCGCCGTCGCACGACGGGTGAAAATGCCCGATGTCCGCGCCGATTGTCAGATGCGCGGTGAACGGAATTTTCTGTTTATAAGTTTGGCAAAGCAGCGAAACATCGGCGTTTGGCGGATTATTTTGCAAAACTTCCCTGCCCATCGCTTCGCCCAAACCGATTTTGTCGTTCATTCCGTTTTTCGCCGCCGCATTTAAAATTTCGCCCGTTTCCCGCGCCGCGCCGAAATCGCCCTTGCCCAAACTCGCGTCAACGTCTTCGCTGGTAAAGCCGACGAGCGCGATTTCCGCGTCGTGAACCAAAACCGAACCGTTTGACGCAATCGCCGAAACAAATCCGCGCTTCATCAAATCAATAATGACGGGCGCGAGTCCGGTTTTGACGATATGACCGCCGATGCCAAGCACAATCGGCTTATCCAAATCTTTGGCGCGTCTGATTTGCTTGGCGAGTTCGCGCAAGGATTTGACGGCTAAAATATCCGGCAGTTTTTCGAGAAAGTTTTTAAGCGAATCCTCTTTTTCAATCGGTTCGGCAAAATCTTTGACGGTAACTTTGCTCGGACGCGAGGCGAGTTCGTAAGTGTTTATTTCGGCAAAACTTAGCGGTTGGAAATTTTCGTAAATTGACATAATTTTTTATCAAGTGTAATCCTAACTATTTTGAATCAACAAATTCCGTTCGCGCTTTGTCGGAAAAAAGAAGTTCGCGCGAAATCGCGCCGTTTTCAAAACCGTTCAAAACCGTCAAATTTTCTTTTTCAGAATCGTATCTTTTCATCTGTTTTTTATTTGCCGATTAAATTTTAATTACATACAATTTAATCAAAATATGTTTTTGAATAAAGGGAGAATAAAGTTATGAACGAATTTTTGACCGATATAAAAACGATTCGGGAACGCGCCCGCAAGGAAATTAACGAAGGCGCGGTTACGCCCGATTACAAACTCGATAAAGACCACGTTTGCAAGATTTTAAACGAAGCGTTGGCGACGGAAATCGTCTGCGTTCTGCGTTACAAATTTCATTATTATATGGCGACGGGAATCCACAAAGAAGGCGCGGCGGCGGAATTTTTGGAACACGCGACCGAAGAACAACAGCACGCCGACAAAATCGCCGAACGCATCAAACAACTCGGCGGCAAACCGGAAATGAATCCGGCGGTCGTCGCCCAAAGAGCGCATTCCGAATACGTCGAAGGCGATTCTTTAGCCGATATGATAAAGGAAAATTTGGTTGCCGAACGGATTGCGATTCAAACTTACCGCGAAATGGTCAATTATTTCGGCGACAAAGACCCGACTTCGCGCGTGATGATGGAAGGCATTCTGGCAAACGAAGAAGAACACGCCGACGATATGGCGGATTTGCTGTTCGCCGTCGAACCGGACGACATCGAAAAAGAAAACAAACTTTTTTTTCCCGACGAGATAACCGAATCATCGGATGCCGGCGATGTCGTTAAAACAGCGAACGCCCCGAAAGCGCAAAAGTCTGACGCAAAAAAATCTCAGGCAAAAAAAGCGGGCAACGGGAAAAAAGCGGCGAAGAAAAAATAAATTTAATGTGATTTTAAGACGGGTTTTCGCCCGTCTTTTTATTTTTGCGACGCGACGATAATTTGTTTCGGCGACGCGCTCGAAAATTCGGATTCGTCAAAATCGCCGTATTTTTCTTCGATGCGAAAACCGTTATATTCAAAAAGCGCGTCGAATTCCTGCGGGAAAAATTGGCGCATCGTGAACGAAACGGTCTGTTCTTCGCGCATAAATTGGTTTTTGTAATGCCAATCGAGATGATTTATTTGCGTCGCCGCGTCGTAGCGCACGTTTTCCGTCAAAACGATCCAGCCGTTTTCCGTGCGATATTCGCCGACGAAAAATCTTTCGTGCGGATTGCGATTTAAAAGTTCCAAAGACGGATTAAAAATTTCGACGATAAACTTTCCGCCGGATTTTAAATGTTTTTTGACCGAATTAAAACACGCTTCGACATCGGCTTTCGTGTTCAAATGCTGAAAAGAATTGCCCGCAACAAAAACCAGCGCAAATTTTTGATTCAACTCAAATTCGCGCA
This sequence comes from Pyrinomonadaceae bacterium, assembly GCA_965218105.1. Taxonomy (GTDB): domain Bacteria; phylum Acidobacteriota; class Blastocatellia; order Pyrinomonadales; family Pyrinomonadaceae. The sequence goes on along the minus strand of OZ244585.1, from coordinate 3,380,022 downwards.
TATCGGCGTTGATTAAATTCGTTTCGATATTTTGATTTTCAGCACGTTTCTGTGCGCCGTGAAGCATTTCATTTGAAATATCAATTCCCGAAATTTCGACATCGTCGTGTGAAAGCGTAACCAGAAAATTCCCCGTTCCGCAAGCCAGTTCGAGAACCGGCGAACCGTATTTGTTTATTTGCTTTTCGTAAAAAGCGACTTGCTCGGAATCGGCTGATTTTTCGTGAACTAAATCGTAAAGCCAATCATTTTCGTATAAATTCATAATCGTAAATCGTAAATCGTAAATAATTAAAATCTATTGACGATTTACGATTCACGATTTACGCGGCTAGTTTTACTTGCACATCTTCCGCCACATCGTCCATAAACAGATATTTTTTCCATTCGGGACGCGATTCGGCGTAATGGCAAAGCAGAACGTGGTCTAAACCGAGCCGCAAAAGTTTTTGCGAAGTCAGAAGCGGCATTCTGGCTTGTTCGGGTGTGCGGTTACCTTTGCGCTGGTTGCATTTGACACACGCCGACACGAGATTTTGCGGCGTTGATTCGCCGCCCTGCGCTCTCGGTAAAATATGGTCGAGCGTCAAATCTTTGGCGTGTTTATGTTCGCCGCAGTATTGACAGCGGTAACGATCACGAATGTAAATCCGCGCCCGTTTCATCGTCGTTTCCTGTCGGCGGCGTTTGATGTGAACGTAGGTTCGCAGACGCACGACCGACGGCACGGGAAGCGTCGTCGAAGGCGAATGCAGAACATTATCGCCGTCGTTTTCTTCAACTGTTAATTTGCCCGAAAACCACATACAAATCGCCCGCGCGACACCAATCGTGCCGAGCGGTTCGTAAGAAAAATTCAAGAGCAAAACTCTGCCTGTTATCAATGGAATCACCTCCTGTAAATTATTGATATTTTTTGATGTATTCAAATCAAAATCAGATGCAGCAGCAATATCTTGTGCAAGTTGTGAATAACTGACACTATATTAACCGATATTTATCCGATTTGTATATGAAATTTTTGTAAATTGAAAAATTTGCGGTTTGCCGCAACGCTTTTTGAGTAAATTAAGGGTTATGCGAAAAATTCGTCAGCCGAAATAACTTTCAAATTTTTCATTTCGCGCCTGATTATCAGAAAATCGTCAATGTCGTCGGTAACGATAAACGAATCTTTTTGTTTGATGGAAAGTCGAGCGATAAGCGCGTCGGTTCGCAAAGTTATGAGTTTTGTTTGCGGGGCGATTTTGTTGACGTATAAACGACGGATAGCTTTGCCTGTTTCCCAAATATCGTTTTCCGTCGGCGATAAAATTCTGCCCGATTTCTTTAACTTTTCGCGCCAAACCGTGTAAAGTTTTAATTCATCTTGGCTGATTGAAGTAGCAATCAATTCAAAAAAGACGAGTGAAACAAAATAGTTGATTTTGAAATAATTTTCAATTTTATTCCGATATTTGATAACAGTGCTAGTGTCGAAAATCGGGTGGATAACCATATTTTTTTATTCTCTCATCCAAAGCCTTCATCGCTGCCCGTGTCGCTTCTAATAATGCTTTTTCCTGTTCGGTTAATTTCTTCGGCGGCGGATACATTTCCAACAATTCTTTGCCCGTCGGAATTTTTACTTCCGCTTTGTTGCCATTTTTCTTTGACATAACTTTACCTCAACTTAAATTTAACATATTCACGTTTTTAGTTCGAGAAAAAAGCACGAAGCGGCAATTGGAAATTCTAACTGCCGACACCGACGATACTAGATTTGAAAAAGCGGCAAAAATTAATTTACCGCTTTACCCGTTTAATCCAGAAATACGACGTGGCGCATTCCCGGAGCTTCGTTTTCCGTGTTCATAAAAACCTGATGCCAACCGTGCAAAACGATTGTTTTGTGATCGGAATGGCGAACCGTGCCGCGGGCATAAACTTTCGCGTCGCGCACGAAAGTCTGCCAATGCCAGCGGGCGGCTTCCGGTTTGGATTTTAAAAGTTCGGCGTGTCTTTGCGGCGTAATACCGCTCGGATAACGCGAGCAAACCCAAACCAATTCGCCGCCGCCGCGAAAAATTTCTTGGCAGACGTGCGGTTTGCTTCCGCCGCCGCGAATCAGCGGCTCGTTTTTATGAATCGGATTAACGAAAGTCGGATTGATCGCGGCTTCCGGCGCGAAAACAAAAAACCATTCGCCCTGTCGGACGAAAATTTCGTTTCGACGCTGAAACCGATTTTTGTGCCGACGCAGATTCTGTTGAATACTGCCGCGCACAAAATCCGGCTGCAAGGCTTCCAACGCATTAATCACGCCGGTTACGCTTTTGCCCGGAACCGCGCAAACAAACCAATGGCGTTCATCGTGTCCGCAAAGAAATTTTTCCTTGCCGTCTTCGCGTCTTGCCATCAAAAGCAGATGACGCATTTCGGGTTTAAGATCAACGACTTCATATTCGACCTGCTCATCGGCACCGAGTCTGATTGAAAAATGTTCGCCGCTTTCGTCGCTGCGAATATCAATTCCGGCTCGCTGCCATTTCGATTGAACGCCGAAAATTTTAACACGCGCCCCAATGCGCCCGAAGTGTCTTTCAAGTAATTGTATGTCCATACAAAATTTTTTCCTCATTTATGTTTTTAAATCCAAAAATTTGCACGGACGTTAAAGTTTTAATTTTTACGTCCGCACCTAGTAAAAATAGCGGTTTTGTAAATTTTCCTGTTTCATAATTTTCTCCAAAATCAATTCGGAAAGCGGATTTGCTTCTTTACGGCAATCCGCATTCCGAAACTTTTATCCTTTCACACAGACGACTTGCTTCAATTCCGCGACGACTTCAACAAGGTCTGACTGGTTACGCATAACTTCGTCAATGTTCTTGTATGCGCCGGGGATTTCGTCAATCACGCCTGCATCTTTGCGGCATTCGACACCGGCGGTTTGGCGTTCCAAATCTTCGCGCGAAAAGCGTTTTTTCGCCGCCGTGCGCGACATTTTGCGTCCCGCGCCGTGCGAACAGGAATTGAAACTTTCGGCGTTTCCCAAGCCTTTGATAATGAACGATTTCGCGCCCATCGAACCGGGAATAATTCCGAACATTCCAACGTCCGCACGAATCGCGCCTTTGCGCGTTACATAGACTTCTTCGCCGAAATGAACTTCCGGCGAAACGTAATTGTGATGGCAATTAACCGCGATTTCCGGCGTGAAATCTTCGCCGCCCGCGAACATCCGATTAAATTGATAAACCAGACGCTTCATCATCACTTCGCGGTTTTTCATCGCGTAGCTTTGCGCCCATTCCAAATCGTGCCAGTAATTCTTAAATTCTTTAGTTCCCTGAATAAAATAGGCAAGATTCGGGTCGGGCAGTTCCGACAATTTATGCAAAGACTTCGCCGTTTCGATATGGCGCGTCGCAATTTCGTTGCCGATATTGCGTGAACCCGAATGCAGCATCAGCCACACATTGTCTTCGGTATCAAGGCAAACTTCGACAAAATGATTCCCGCCGCCGAGCGTGCCGAGTTGTTTCATCGCCTTTGCTTTGCGGTGCAGAACGCCTTTGTGCAAATCATCGAATTCGTCCCAAGCGTTCCACTCGTTCGATTCGTCAACTGCGTCTCGATGTTCGTTAAAACCGACCGGAATCGTGCGCTCGATTTGATGACGCAAATCTTTCAATTTTCCGTCAAGAATTCCACTTTTAAAAGGCGTTTTAATCGCCGCCATTCCGCAGCCGATGTCCACGCCGACAGTCGCCGGAATCACCGCGTCTTTCGTCGCAATGACCGAACCGACCATCGAGCCGATTCCCAAATGCGCGTCCGGCATCAGCGCGACGTGCTTATACAGACACGGCAGACGCGATACATTTCTGAGCATATTGTGTTCGTCGGTTGAAAGCGCGTGGTTGACCCACGCCAGAATGTCGGCGTTCGCGCCGCTGATGTTTAATTTGTTATATGGCATATTATTTTCTCCATTTGTAATTATAGATTAAAAATTTCCGTCTTCTTATATAAATTGAAAACGGTTATCGTGATTTGATAACTCCGTGCAGCATCGAAAAATTTTTGAAACTTTATTGGGTTTCATCAGTGTTTAATGTCAAACAATTTTTTCATCGGGAATAATTTACTGCCCCGAAAAATTGTCAATCGCGTTTATTTGTGAGCGCGATAAGTCTGTAAAAATATAAAAAAGTGAACAAAAAGGAGGTTTTTTATGTTCAGGAAATTATTATTAGCAATTGGAGCAGGAGCATTTCTGCTAACCGGAATTTTCGCGGCGACTTATACAAATCAACCGTCGAATAGATTAAACGTCAAACCGACGATTTCGCCAACGGTTTCGCCGACGGCAACGCCGCCGGAAGATGAATCATCGCCCGAACCGAGCGAATCGCCGGAAGATACGGACGAGCCGACCGAATCGCCAACACCGACCGTAACGCCGTCGCCAACCGCGATGCCGTCGCCGAGCGGAAAACCGACACCATTCCCGAAACCGACGGGTTCGGTAACACCGTTTCCAAAACCCTCGGGAACTCCGTTTCCGACTCAAACCCCGTAAATAGTTTGAGTTTTAGCCTTTAGTTGGTTTCCGCTTTAAGCTGAAGCCAACTAAAGTTAAAATTCGGAACGCATCCGTTCCCGCCTTATAATTTAGTTTATTGGCTGCAGATTCATTAGTCTGCTGCAAATTTTTTGTGATATGATTTTCAAAAAGAGGTAGAAATTATGAAATGCAAACAAAGATTTATCAGACTATTCGCTGCAATAACGCTCGCCATCGCCGCCGTCAGTTTAAGCACAACAGCAATAAATGATGCCGTGCCGCACAATAAATCACAAAAAAATTCGTTTTCCGAACTGACGAGCGGAACGTCCGCGCCGTTGATTCATCCGACATTCGGCGTTACGGAAATCAGCCAAACGACATCTCATCCGCTCGCTTTTCTGTTTCAGATTTTGTTTTTTCTCTTTTTAATCAGCCCGCCGATCATCGCGCTGATGTTGTGTTTGATCTGGAAGGAATTAAAAGAGCGCAACAAAATGAAATAATTTGAATGATTTGACGACGAAATAATCCCAAACAATGGAAGTTTTCGATAAAGGTTTTGAATTGCTGTTTTCATTCTTTGCCGAAAATGAACAAATCGAATATCAAACACCACATTCATTGATTTCTCAATCTTCGGATGAGAATTGTGTGGCGGCTTGTGTGTAGATGATTTTGACTGATTTTAAAATCGAACATCCGCAAAGTATATCTGGCATCGGCTTTAGAAACGAGCGGCGGCGCGTATCCTTCAAAAATTCCACTCGTCTTAAACGAATTCGGTGTAGATGTTTTGCGATGGAAAAAAGATTTGACAATTGCCGATTTGTCGGCGACGTTAGAAAACGGTTTTGCGGTGGTTTCGGTCAAAAGAAAAAACACAAAATTTGGACACTCGATAATTGCTGATGCTATAATTGAGAACACAATTCAACTGCGCGATCCTTTGCCGGTGGGACAAGGAAAAAGTTACGCGGTTGCTTTGGAAATTTTTATAAAAGTTTGGTTAAACTCAGGTGTTATTTATGCTAAACAGAAATAAAGCATTAGAAATTGCCGAAAAAGAAATTTGCAGATTGCAGAACGAATCGGATTATAACGATTTCTCTCCCGTTGAATTTCACAACGAAACCGTATCTTTCTGGACATTCATTTCCGGTTCTGAGGCAATGATTGACGACGGCATAATTCCCGGCGCGTTTTTCGTCAGCGTTGACAAAACCGACGGTCATATCTGGACGCGCCAGGAAAAAGAAAATTATTTCTCTCGAAAATCCAAACCCGAACTCCAAACCGCATAACCTTCGAGATTATTGAATTTTGATGATGAAGTTTTGACTGATTTGAACAACTGAACTTTCATTTAATTCCTTGATAATCAAACCCAGATTTTTCTCGAATAATTCAATCAACTGCGAGTTTCTAATGTTTCCTGTTTTAATGTGGAGCAGTTTGTAAGGTTCTTTTTTGGCGGAAAAACTGTCGTAAAAATCATCATCTTTGGAAATTACAATTCTCGATTCCGCTAATGAAAGTCGGTTGATTTCAGCATCGGTAGTGTCGTTTCCGTCGGGCAGCTCGCTCGTGTGAATCACGTCGAAACCTTTTTCGCGCAGAGTGAACGCCAGAGTTTTCGGAAGCTATGCGTCAACGATAAATTTCATACGCCGACGAGTTCGGTAATCGAACCGACATTAGCGAGTTTTGCCGCGAACAAAAGACAGGCGAATAAATCTTCCTTTTCAAGGTCTTCATAGTCCGCCAAAATCTCTTCATTGGTCATTCCCGAAGCCATCAATTCCAAAATATTTTCAACCGGATAGCGTTTATTCCGAATCGTCGGTTTGCCGTGACAGATTTTCGGATTGATAGAAATGCGCTGTAAAAGTCCTTGTTCCATATAGAAAATTGTAGCACAAATTTTTACGCTTTAAGCGGTAATCATTTTCCTTCTAAATGAAATTGGCGACAAAATTGCCGAGAATTCCGCCCCGTAAATTTTAATGGAGCGGGCGAGATTTGAACTCGCTATATCCGATGTATTCCCGACGGCATTCGCCAATTAATAGTTTAAAAATATTCAATCAAATTTGAAAAGTCCCTCTCGAAATCCAACTTTAACTATAAATCTAGTGTAAGAAATGAATCTTGAGGCTTGAACAAGATGGTCAAGAAAGATATGTCTTGCTAAGAAAGTATCTCTTGATAAAAGTTCTTGCAATTCTCGAAGTTTGTCTGGAGAATCATGAAAATAATATCCATTTATCCATAAATCTGTTACATATTCTGGAGTAAGGAATTTGCCTGTTTGATTAAATTGTATATTACCAGTTTTACCGACGCGAATTTGCTGAGACCATTTCTGTCTAGCATCAATTAAATATCCTTTTAGCTTATCGCTTAGTAAATGCTTTTGACACAAACTAAAAATTGTAAACAAAAATACAGTTTCTGTTTTAGAAATGAATCTTCTAAAAGTGAGTAGAAATGAGCGTAATAACTCTTCGTCCGGTTGCTTGCTCGAAAATGTTAATCCGTTCATACGATCAGATTGAAGGCTTACAGAAGTTCCGAAACCATTCAAAATCAAGCGACAATCAAGTAGTTCTTCTGTTCTTTGCAAAAACAACTCCAAACTTTCCCGAACAGAAAAAGAATCTTGGGTTTTATTTCTTCTAGACATAACAATTTTATCTGATTACAAGAATTATAGTTTTTAACTAAACTTAATGAAAGTAGATGACGAATAAAACATCATCTACTTTTATGTTAAATCTCAACCTTTTCAATCACACCAACCCAATGTTCCGCCGTCAGATTGCCGTCCGCGAATTCGGAAATCAAGTTAAAAACCTGATCAGAAAATCCGCCGATGTTCAAAATGTCGGCGCGTTCTTTGGCTTGCGTGTGGGCGTTTGGCTGAATGTCAATGCAGACGAGTTTGGCATCTTTGTTTCGAGATTTGAACTCGTTCCACTGCTTCATCGTTTCCGTTCCGCTGTTCCGCGCACGATTTGAATCCATCCACGATTCGTTGTCGGAAACGTAGATGAGAACATCGCCCGACGCTTTTTTCGCGTTCAGCGCGTAGAGCGGCGCGGAGCAGTTTGTTCCGCCGCCGCCGATTGCCGCGAGTTTTTGGGCGTTCGTCATCACCGAATCGCGCGGGTTAAGCGCGAGTTTGACGACGCTGTTTTCAAACGGCAAAACTTCCGCCGTCGGATTTTTACGCAAAATTGCAGCCGCCACCAGAGCCGCGACATCAATACAGCGCACGTTGGAAGTCGCGCCTTGACGAAAACCCGTGACCGCCGCGCTCATCGAACCGGAAACATCGGGGAAAACGTAAACTTTTCCGTTGATTTCCGGCACATTTTCGATGGCGATTTCCATCGCGTCCTGCAACACTTCGGTGATTTGGCACGGAATTTCCGCGTTTGCTTCAGCCATTTTATAAGCCATCAGCAATTGATACGGAAAAACTTTCGCGCGTCTAATCGCTTCACGGTCGCGCAGACGATTGGCAATCAATTCGACCATTTCCGAATCGCGGAAAACTCCGTGACGCTGGAAAGTGTTGAGATTCATTCGGGTCATCTGCCACGCGGCGTTGCGGGCGATTTCCGTCCATTCTTTGGTCGAAATCGGCAGAGCCGTCAACATTTGAAAGGGAACATTCGGAATTTCCGAAGCGTCGCCGTTTTTGAATTTTTCAAACGCTTTGACGATTTCCGGCAGTTTATCGGCATCAATTTCTCGCCCGATAAAATATCCGTAAAGTGCTTCTTTTTCAACATCTTTCGGCTTCGGGTGAATCATTTTCAAAACGTCGGCAAATGACGGCGATTGTCCAATTGACTGTTTGAAAATCTGTTCGGCTTTTCGATTTTCAAACCATTCGCGCACAACGCGTTTCGGCAAAGAACCGAGCGATTTTCGCCCGACCGCGCCGCTTCGCATAATCTGCACGAAATTTCGCAGCATCTTCCCGTTATCAATCACGCGCGGGAAAGTTTTTTCAAATAAAGTTTTATCTTTCAATGATAAAACCGCGACGAGCAGCGCGGGCATATCTTTCATAAATCCTTTTTCCCGCGCGTAAATTGCGACTTTTGCCGTAAATTCCGCGTCGCATTCTCTCGCCAATTCGAGAACTTTTTCAAGCTGTTCGCCCGCGCCGGCGTAAAAAGTGTGATTAAAACATCCGGTCGCCGCATACTGCGCGAGAGCCGCTTGCGGCGAAAGTTTGTAAGCCGTTCCGCCCGCTTCGTTGAGCGTATCGGTTGGCGGCGTGAACATTCCTTTGACTGTTTGAAATAAATTTTTGTTAGCCATAATTTCCTCTTGTGGAACGCGGAAACTCCTGTCCGCTCCGCTCTTGTTAACATTCGCGGACAGGAGTTTCCGCGTTCCGATTATGAAACGGCGACAAGGTGTTGATGAAACATCCGCGCTCTACCAAACTGAGCTACGATTTGCCGAAACAAATCGGTTGGATTTGAACCAACGACCACGACATTCGTAATGTATTTCCATCGAGCATTCGCCGAACATAATTGATAATGAATAGTTGATAACTGAGATCAAAAAATTATCAATTATCCATTATCAATTGTTCATTAAATTTGGTCGGTCGGGTGAGATTTGAACTCACGATTAACGGATTAAAAGTCCGCTGCCTTAAACCAGACTTAGCTACCGACCGATAAAAATTACAAATTTCAAATTACGAATTAAAACCGTAATTCGTAATTTGAAATTCGTAATTGAATTTGGCTGACAGAGCGGGATTTGAACCCGCAGCCTTCGCTTTAACAGAGCGACACTCTACCGATTGAGTTATCTGTCAATAAACTTTTTACAAATAATCCAAAATCCAAAATCCAAATATGGTTGGCAAACGCGGGCGAAAAATCGCATCATCGGGTGAAAGACAATCGTGTTCGTTGCGAACAAAAGGAATGAATTTTTCAGCATTCTTTCGCCCTCGCAAATCTCTCGTCCGCGTTTGTTTTTGGGTAAGATGGTTAGATGATTTTGTAAATCGGGGCAACAGGAATCGAACCTGTAATCTTGCGGTAATCTGCCGCTAATATCGCTTATAAAACGACTGTTTTACCATTAAACTATGCCCCGCAAATTTGTTGATCGGAACAAAAGGATTTGAACCTTTACTCTTTCGGTTATCAATCGAATGCTTTGCCGAATTAAGCTATGTTCCGTGAAAAAATTGGAAGCAGGAGCAGGATTTAAACCTGCCGATTTACAGAATATGAACCTGTCGAGCCTTCATTGCTCCATTCCTGCAATGTGAAATTGGTTGCGGAGAAAGGATTTGAACCTTTAATCTTCGGTTTATGAGACCGATATTTTAATCCGGTTAAACTACTCCGCCGAAAAATGGCAGCCGATGTTGGATTTGAACCAACGTCCTGCAATTTAGAAGATTGCCGCTCTCGTTCCGCTGAGCTAATCGGCTTTATCATTTGTAAGGGCAACGGCTTGCCCTCGCCCGTTTCGTTCAAGTTGGTGGACGTTTTTGGTATCGCGCCAAACTCTTCGGCTCTTCAGACCGACGCTGATCTGTCTCAGCTAAACGTCCTTAATTTTTTGCGTGTTTTATTTGTTTGGAGATTTGATCGCGCCCGCGCCGATAAGTTTCCCGTCGGCATTGATTTGGAGTGACGACCGACATAAAATAATTTCTATGAACGAGAAAACACTTAAAAAAATTGCCCGAATCGGTTTGGGCGGAACTTTAATTTTTGCCGGTGTCAGTCATCTGACGTTTGCCCGAAAAGCGTTTCGGGCGCAAGTGCCGGATTGGGTTCCGCTGGATGTTGACGACACGGTTCTTTATTCGGGCATCGCCGAAATTACTCTCGGCGGCGCGTTGACGTTGACCGACGAAGCGCATCAGGAAATGATCGGGAAAATCGCCGCCGCGTTTTTTGTCGCCGTTTTTCCGGGCAACATCTCGCAATACGTCAATCAGCGCAGCGCGTTCGGTTTGGACACCGACGGTAAAAGATTCGTCCGATTACTGTTTCAGCCGCTGCTCGTCGCGTGGGCTTTGAAAAGCACCGACGGCGTTGACGAAAAATAATCACTCAGCAAGAAAATTGGCGGGACTGACGAGACTCGAACTCGCACCTTTTTGATAGACAATCAAACGCACAGCCTTTGTGCTTCAATCCCGAAAAATTCCAGATTCCAGATTTCAAATTCCAGATTCTAAATTTAATCTGGAATTTGAAATCTGGAATCTGGAATTTGAGTTGGGTGAATTGACGAGATTTGAACTCGCATTCTTCGCATTCACAGTGCGACGCTTTTTCCGGTTAAGCTACAATCCACATAAAAAAAAGTTGGGCGACAAAAGGGAAGCGACGTTTTTTACTGAGCTAAATTCGCTTTCACGAATTGCCGGAATTGAACCGGCGACCTTTTGAGTTTGACCTCAAACGCTCTTTCCGATGTAGTCATCTTCAGCATTCGCCCAAAAGTCATAACCGTCTGCGTAAGCGGGCGGTTGGCGATAATTGAAAAGGGCGACAACAATTGAAATGATACGTTTTCAATTAAAAGTTGATGTAATCATTTCGGCATTCGCCCGAAAGTTTTGGCGGAAACGGCAGGATTTGAACCTGCAAGAGTATTTTAAAACTCGACTGTTTAGCAAACAGTTATGGCTACCGTTTCATCACGTTTCCGAAAGAGAAATTTTGCAGCGCGACAAAATAGAAGCGACGTTAGCCGGATTCGAACCGGCAGACACAAATTATTAGTTTGTTGCTTTACCGTTTTGCTATGTAGTCGCATTCAGCATTCGCGCCGAAAAATTCAAAAAAATATTGGAGCGGGCAATCGGATTTGAACCGATGATTAACGGTTTTGCAGACCGCCGCCTTTGTCCGCTTGGCTATGCCCGCTCGAAAAATTCCAGATTCAAGATTTCAAATTCCAAATTGAATCTGGAATCTGGAATCTGGAATCTGAGATAGATTTTGGCAGGAACGGCGAGACTCGAACTCGCTAGAATCAGACTGAAAACCTGACTGCGCGACGCTTTGCATTCGTTCCCGAAATATTTGCGCGTGAAAAGATTTGAACTTTTACATAAATTGGGTTTAAGCCAATCGCCTCTGCCGTTGGGCTACACGCGCTCATAAAAGATACTCGCGGCAAGATTTGAACTCGCACAAAAAAAGTTTTTGAAACTTTCGCCTCTTCCAAATTGGGCTACGCGAGCGTGAGATTGGATTTGTATTTGAATCCAAAATCCAAAATAAAATTGGTGTCGAAGGCGGGATTCTCACCCGCACGAGTCACATTCTCACAAAGTTTTTCAGCATCATTACTTTGCGCGTCTGCCTTCCATTCCGCCACTTCGACATAAATAAAATTGGTGCCGACGGTGAGATTTGAACTCACATCACCTTGTTTCTAAGACAAGTGCCTCTTGCCGTTGGGCTACGTCGGCGTATGAGATTCCAGATTCCAAACTCCAGATTCCAAATAAATCTGGAATCTGGAATCTGGAGTTTGGAATCGAAATTGGTCCGGGCGGCAGGATTCAAACCTGCGAAAACTTGTTCCCAAAACAAGTCCGTATAGTCATCTGCGGAACGCCCGGAAATTAAAAAATTGGCTTCGGGGAAAGGATTCAAACCTCTATTTTATGAGCCAAAATCATACGTCCTGTCAGTTAGACGACCCCGAAATAATTTGGCGGCTTCGGCAGGATTTGAACCCGCAGCCTCAAGATTCGTATTCTTGCGCTCTAATTCCGTTGAGCTACGAAGCCATTTGAGTTTCGCTCACAAAAAAAACGGTGCATCGGGAAAGATTTGAACTTTCACAGCGGAAACCGCGACAGTTTTACAGACTGCCTGCCTTTACCGATAGACGACCGATGCGCGAAAAATAAATTTTTGGTGTAAAATAAAAAAGGCAGAGACGTTCAGACAGACTTCGGGCGCAGTTATGCCCCGAACAAAGTCGCAAGATTTTCTTCTTTGGAACTCGCCAAAGTTTTTATCGAAGAAGAATATCTTTCCAAACTCTCTGCCTTTTTTCGTTTTTGTTCGGATAATTTCGCCTTTCGCCGCATCTTCGCGCGCGAAAAGCGAAATTTCCGAACTTTTTTCGGTTATTCAATTGTCAAATATCACAAAAACAAAAAGGAGCGGTGACTTTTAAGTATCTCTTGTCGAGAACTTTTCGCGTCACCGCTCCTAAAACAATTTTGGATTTTAAGTAAAAAATCCGTTAAATTTTTACGTTTCGGGAGCGGAAACTGCCGCTCCCGCTTTTCTAAGTCTTTCTATTCGTGCGGTTTAAACCGCCGAGTTTCGGCTGATAATCCGAACTGTCAAAACTCGCACACAATCCGACCGGCAGACTTCTATATGACCGCATCTCAATATTTGCGGCGAAGCCCGTCGTTTTTTCGGTTGTATGTAGCCAGTTTTGAATCACGAAAATTATCTCCTGTAAAATCTTTCGTCCGAACATTGCCGGACAGTTGAAAGTTTTAGCACGACTAAAAATCACTTGTCAAGTATTTTTTTAAATTATTTTTTATTTTTTGAAATTTTCTCAGAAATGTCGAAAGCCTTTGGGCTGTAAAAACTTCGATTTTTCTCCGACGATAAGTTCAATTATTGCCGCGTTTGCCGTCACCTCGCCGATGTATGAAAATGCGCGGTTTGCCAACGCTTTTTCGAGTCGAATTTTTTTTTTCGGCGGAACGGTAAAAAGCAGTTCATAATCCTCGCCGCCGTTCAAAGCGATTTCTAAATTTGGAATCTGGAATCTGGAATCTGGAATCTGGAATTTGGAATTTGGAATCCGCGCCGCGATTGGAATTTTGTCGGCGAAAATTTTCGCGCCGACATCGCTCGCGCGGCAAATGTGAAACAAATCGCTTGATAATCCGTCGCTCAAATCAATCATCGAAGTCGCCAAATTATTCGCGCCGATGATTTGTCCGATTTCCGTCTGCGGATCAGGCGCGAGCTGACGTAAAAGCAAACTTTTGTTGGCGGAATTATCGTATCTTTCGCCGTTTTCCAGCAGTTTTAATCCGCCCGCCGCGCCGCCCAAAATGCCGGTTACATAAATTAAATCGCCGACTTTCGCGTTTGAGCGTAAAATTGCTTTTCCTTTTTCAACTTCGCCCGCCGCAATCGAATCAATGACGATTTTATCCGGCGTTCGGGAAACGTCGCCGCCGATCAATTCGACGTTAAATTTTTTCGCCAATTCAAACCAGCCGTCGTAAAACTTTTCGACAAAATCCGTCTTCCAAATCGCTTCGGGAATTCCAATCGAAAGCATCGCCCAAACCGGTTTCGCGCCCATCGCGGCGACATCCGAAAGCGAAACCGCCAACGCTTTGTGTCCGAGAAATTCGGGTTTTGACCATTCGAGTTTGAAATCAATATCTTCGACGAGCAAATCGGTCGTCATCACTAAATCCGTTTTGGAATCCTTCGGCAAAACGGCGCAGTCGTCGCCGATTTTCGACAAATTAAAGCGGCGGCGAATTTTTTCGATGAATTCAAATTCGGTTGTCATAAGATTTCCATTGACACAAATATATTAAATACTTACAATAACGACGGCGAAATTTATTCAAAACTTTAACATAAAAGAGGCAAAAAATGGGACAACAGGCGGTTGCGATACCTGAAAAAATATTCTTTAAAATCGGCGAAGTCTGCGACATCGTTGACGTGCAGGCGCACGTTCTGCGTTATTGGGAAACGGAATTTCCGATGCTGTCGCCGCAGAAAAACCGTTCCGGGCAAAGAAGTTATCGCCGCCGTGATGTAGAAATCGCGCTTCGTATCAAAGAACTTCTTTACGAAGACCTTTACACCATCGCCGGCGCAAAGAAAAAATTGCAAGTCGAAATGCGCGAAACCAGCCGTTTAAAAATCGTTCATTCCGAACCGGCTGAGAAAGAAACTTTTATCAAAGAAGTCAAACCGCCGCAGCCGCTTGAAGAAGTATTGATTGAAGATGAGATTGAAGAAATCGAAGAAGTTGAAGATTTTGAAGAAATCGAACCGGTCGAAATAGACGAAGAACGCCTTGAAGCGTTGAACGATCTCGCCGCGCAGCTTCTCGAACTGCGCGAAATGCTGAAAATTAACAAATCCGAAGCCGCGCAAAGAAGATACTGAACAATGAAAAATTGAAAATGCAAAGTGTAAAATTCAAATTTTCAGTGGTAAAACAACCACTAATCAAATTATTTATTTGTTTTGCAAAACTTGATAACATCTTATTTACTTGTCAAATTTGACAAACCGCGTGTGGAAATCTAATCTTAAATCTTGTTTGACGGGACGTAGCGCAGCCAGGTAGCGCGTTCGCTTGGGGTGCGAGAGGTCGCGTGTTCGAATCACGCCGTCCCGAGGATTACAATAAGGAAACCTGCTCGTTGGTGTAATCTGCACATTTCTCGTTAGAAATGACTAATTCCTTAACGGTTTTCCAGTGTTTTTCTTTTATATCCAGGGTCAAATGAGGTTCAAGAGAAACATCAATGACATACAGCTCGATGCGTAATTGATCACATTTGTACGCTTTTTCCCTATCAATTTCCTGAATTCGTTTCAGCTTCTCAGTGCCGTAAATCGGTTTGTAATGTAAAAAGCCGTTTATTTCAATGGCTAACTTTAATTCAGAAAAATAAAAATCTAATTCTGAACCAATTGGCTTTCTCGTATTACACGCAAATTTAAGTTGAGGAAAATTCAATTTTAACTGCTGCTCAAGATAACTTTCCAACTTTGAACGGCGCGTTCCGCTCTTTTTATGTCTGTTGTTGTAATGAGCGGCACAAGATTTCGTGCAAAATACATTAGATTTGGTTTGTCTTATTTGAGCGGGCGTTTTTGTGATTGATTTCTGACACCAAGCGCAGGAAAATTCCTTTCCTTTTTCTTGATAAGCATAACGACATTTAATAGAACAAAAAAAATTCCAACCGCTTTTGATTGATTGGTTATATCTTCCGTTTGATTTGGTCGTTTGCCCGCCGCAATTAACGCAATCTACTATTTTCACGAAAACAATTTTAACATCTAAATCAATAATTAGAAAAGACTTGAAAGTTTTATAAACTTTCAAGTCTTTTTCTTGTTTTGAAACGCTTTTTATTTCGGCGTAACGGTCAAATAAATCGTCTGACCTTTCCGCGAAATCAGCAGCGTAACAGGTCGGTCGCCCGACTTATCGAGCGCGGATTTTACATCGTCGAGCGAGTTTACAGTCTGACGGTTGATTTCCAGAATCACATCGCCGCGCGTGATTCCAGTTTCCGCCGACGCGCCGTTTTGGTCAACATCGGTGACGACTACGCCTTCAGTATCCGGCGGTAAGTTCAATTGTTTCGCCGTTTGCGGCGTGAGCGGTTGTAAGCTGAGTCCTAATTTTCCGCTGTCGCCCGAATTGCCGGAATCGTTGTTGTTATTTTCGTCGGAATCGTCAGGTTTAACGCCGGAAACTTTGAATTCGTCGAGTTTCGCCGTCAATTCCTGCGGCTGTCCGTCGCGCAGAACCGTTATTTTTATGTCCGTTCCGGGCAAAGTTTCAGCGACTTTGTTGCGAAGAACATTGGTGTCTTCGATGGTTTCGCCGTTAATCTCCGTGATTATGTCGCCGCGTTTGATGCCCGCCTTTTCCGCCGCGCTGTTCGCCTGCACGTTGCTGACGATCACGCCGCGCGTGTCTTTCAATTGCAGACTTTTCGCCATATCTTCGGTGATCGGCTGGATATTTACGCCGAGCATTCCGCGGTGAACTTTGCCGTCCTTTAGAAGCTGATCCATCACGGTTTTTGCCATATTTGACGGAATCGAAAAGCCGATGCCGATGTTGCCGCCGCCTTGTTCGGACACGATTTGCGAATTAATGCCGATCAGTTCGCCGGTCAGATTAATCAGCGCGCCGCCGGAATTTCCGCGATTAATCGGCGCGTCGGTTTGCAGAAAATCTTCAAAACTGCCGTCCGACAAACCCGTGCGGCGACCTTTGGCGGAAATAATTCCCGCCGTCACGGTCTGCCCGATGCCGAGCGGATTGCCGATTGCCAGCACGATGTCGCCGATGCGAACATTGTCGGAATTTCCCAAATTCAAAAACGGCAGATTTTCGCCTTCGATTTTTAAAACCGCCAAGTCTGACGGCGGATCGGAACCGATGACCTTAGCATCATAAGTTTTGTTGTCATTTGTCTGCACGGTGATTTTCTCCGCGCCGTCAATGACGTGATGATTGGTCAAAATCGTGCCGTCCGCCCGAACTATGACACCGGAACCGAGACCGCGTTCGATCTGCGGACGTTGTTGCTGCTGTTGATTCGGCTGCTGCGGCAAATTTTTAAAAAAATCACGAAGCATCGGGTCATCACCGAAGGAAAATTGCTGCGGCGACGATTTCGCCTTTCTTTCCGAGCGAATCATCACGACCGCCGGCGAGGTTTTTTCAACCACATCGGCGTAGGAAGTCCGCATTCCGTCCACGACGACCGGCGCGGCTGGCGCGGTCGGCTGATTCGGCGCGGTCGCCGTTTCCTGATCGCCCGTCAAAGTTGATTTGCATCCTGCTAAAGTAAGCAGTGAAATGACGAGTAAAATACTCAAAAATTTATAATTTCCAAATTGCTGAACTTTTTTTAACATCTATATTTCTCCAATAATTTGCTGATACTAAATTGAATATTACTCCAAAATTCAATGGTTGTGAAAAGAATACGGGGAATTTCAATTTATTAACATTAAAATTTACGAAAATAAGAATAATAAGTTCTAAAATTTGTAATTTTAAGAGCTTAAATTTAAAGATTTGAGATATTGGCGAAAATCCGCGCCGAGATCGTCGCGTTTGAGCGCGAATTCGACGGTGGCGATTAGAAATCCGAGTTTGTCGCCCGCGTCGTGGCGCGTTCCTTCGAGTTTGACGGCGTAAAACGGTTTGCCTTCGTCGAGCAGTTGACGCATCGCGTCGGCGACTTGAATTTCGCCGCCCGCGCCGGGTTTGGTGTTTTCCAGCGCATCAAACAGTTCCGGCGTAAAAATATATCGCCCGATGACCGCCATATCCGACGGCGCGTCTTCGTATTTCGGTTTTTCGACGACGCTTTTGATTTTGTAAACGTTCGGCTCGACTTCTTCCGCGTCAATCACGCCGAACCGCGAAATCGCTTCGCCCGCGATCTGCATCGTCGCCATCACCGGCGCGTTATATTTTTCGTAAACGTCAATAAGTTGTTTAAGCGCGGGCGTTTCGCAGTCCATCACGTCGTCGGCGAGCAGCACGGCGAACGGCTCATCGCCGGCAAAATCTTTCGCCTGATAAATCGCGTGTCCCAGACCCAAAGCCTGCTGTTGGCGCGTATAATTTATCTGGGCGATGTTGGCGATGGCGCGAACCTGGTCGAACATTTCATCTTTGCCGCGCGATTTGAGAAGGTGTTCGAGTTCAAAAGAAATGTCGAAATGATCTTCGATAGATTTTTTATCGCGGCTCGTAATAATTAAAATTGATTCGATGCCGCTGGCGACCGCTTCTTCAATCGCGTATTGAATCAGCGGCTTATCAACGAGCGGCAGCATTTCTTTCGGTGAAGCCTTCGTCGCGGGCAGAAATCTCGTTCCGAGTCCGGCGGCGGGGAAAATTGCTTTGCGAATTTTGTTTGTTTTCATAAGTCTGTTAAATTCGAGTTTTATTTTGCATCGCGCAAATCTTAGATTTTAAATGAAAAGCGGGAGATAAACAAACGCCCGAAAAGTTGGATTTATGTTAGACCTTAATTACGTCAGAGAAAATTTGGAAGATGTCAAAAAAGCGTTGGAAAATCGCAATTTTCCGACGGCGAGTTTGGACGATTTCGTCCGATTGGACGAAACGCGGCGACGCGTGATCAGCGAATCAGACCAAACTAATCAAAGACGAAATTCGGCGAGCAAGGAAATCGGCGCGTTGATGCAGACCGGAAAACGCGAGGAAGCCGAAGCGAAAAAAGCGGAAGTCGCCGGTTTGAAAGACGCGCAAAGCGAACTGGAAATTGAACGTAAATCACTTGAGGCGGCGATGGACGAACTGCTCGCCGGATTGCCGAACGTGCCGAAACCTGACGTTCCAATCGGCGCGGACGAAAGCGCGAACGTCGAAATCAGAAAATGGGGCGAGCCGCGCGAATTTGATTTTGAAATAAAAGATCACGTTGATTTGGGCGAAAGTTTGGGAATTTTGGATTTTGAACGCGCGACGAAAATCGCGGGCGCGAGATTTTCGATTTTGAACGGCGCGGGCGCGCGACTGGAACGCGCTCTGGTCAATTTTATGCTCGACGTTCACACGACCGAACACGGCTACACGGAAACTCTGCCGCCGTTTATCGTCAATAAAACCGCGCTTTTCGGCACGGCGCAGCTTCCGAAATTTGAAGAAGATTTATTTAAATTACAAGACGAACGCGATTTTTATCTGATTCCGACGGCGGAAGTTCCGGTGACGAATTATTACGCGGGTGAAACGCTCGACGCGAAGGATTTGCCGATGAAATTTGTCGCATACACGCCGTGTTTTCGCAGCGAAGCCGGAAGTTACGGGCGCGACACGCGCGGACTGATTCGCCAGCATCAATTTGAAAAAGTCGAACTCGTCAAATATGCGCTGCCGGAAAATTCCGAAGCGGAACACGAAAAATTGACCGAAAACGCCGAAAGAATTTTGCAGCTTTTGGGAATTCCGCATCGCACCGTCGTTTTATCAACCGGCGATCTGGGTTTCGCGTCGGCGAAAACTTACGACATCGAAGCTTGGATTCCGTCGCAAAAAACTTACCGCGAAATTTCTTCCTGTTCGCTCTTCACCGATTATCAGGCGCGAAGAATGAACCTGCGTTTCAAACGCACGGGCGGCGCGAAACCGGAATTCGTTCACACGATCAACGGTTCCGGTCTCGCCATCGGGCGCACCTGGATTGCGATTGTCGAAAATTATCAGCAGGCGGACGGTTCGATTTTGATACCGGAAGTTTTGCAGCAATATATGAACGGTCTGGAAAAAATGGAAAAATAGTTTCAGACTTTTTGTAAATTCATAAACGAAAAATCGGGATTTGACGCGGCGCGTCAAATCCCGATTTTTGAATCGCTAAAATTTTGCTACTACGTCAAACCCTGATTTTTAGCTTCTTCTTTGACGGTTTCGGTTACCTGTCCGGCAACCTGCTGAACTTTTCCAACCGCGTCACGGGCTGAATCTTCGGCTTTTTGCAAAAGATTATTGCGCGCTTCGCCCATATATTTATTTTCGATCTGCGTTGACGGAAACGCCATTCCGACTGCCGCGCCGAGCGCGAGTGCGACCGCGCCGACCACCAGCGGTTTTTCTTCGATATAATACATAAACTGATCCTGCGCCGTTTCAGCGAAATCTTCCGCCTTTGAACCGAGTTTACCGGCTTTTTTGTATGCTTTGCCGGCGACATCGGAAACAGTTTCAGAAACCGCGCCCGCCGCATTGCCGACCGTGCTGGAAACCGCGCCGGCTGCGCCGCTGACTGTGCTGGAAACTGTTCCGGCTGCGCCGCTAACCGTATCGGAAACCGCGCTCGCCGCGCTGCTTACGCTGTCGCCGACCGCGCCCGCCGCGCCGCTGACTTTGTTCTGCGCTGCCTCAAACTTTGATTTTTTGTTTTTCGATGAAAAACTGCGCCCGTAGTTTTCGTTTTGGTCGTCGTAACTGTCGTCATAGCGAAACTTTGAACGCTTTTTTTTGTTGCCGCCCAAAAAAAGCAAACCGATTCCCAATCCGATTAAACCCAACGCCAGCGGATTTCGTCCGGCTGTTTTCACCAAATCCGTGTCTGCAATTTCCTTAACTCTTTTGTCTGCATATTTCATAATAAATTCCCCTTTTTCAGCTAACATTTCATAGACGGTATTTTTTGCCGTTTGGATAGTTTCACCGACGTAACCCGAAACTTCCGCTTTAACCTGATCGCTGATGTTCGAAAAACTCAGCTTTTCTTGAATGGCATCAATTGTTTCACTCATTTCAGCCCGAGTTCCTTCGATGTTTTCCCGTATTTGATCAGGATCGTCGGATTCGGGAACAATTTGCTCTTCATCTTCGGGCAAAATAATTTCTTTCTGACGAT
The DNA here is from genome assembly GCA_965218105.1 of Pyrinomonadaceae bacterium. GTDB lineage: Bacteria > Acidobacteriota > Blastocatellia > Pyrinomonadales > Pyrinomonadaceae. Next base: position 3,359,281 of record OZ244585.1, on the reverse strand, counting down.
TTGCTAAACGAGCGTCTTCCAAAGTTCCCGCCGTATCGTTTGTTTTATCAATATCCATTTTTATCTCTCTATTTAACTCACCTGATCTTTCAGCCATTTCGCATCCTCCTTAACCGTTTCGACCGTTTGACGCGGCGTAATGTCGGTATTTTTCAAAGTATTCAACGCCGACATAATCAGAATGACCGCCGCGATTGCCACAACTATTCCAACGATCAAAGCTGAAAATCCATATCCGATCAAAGTTCCCAAACCGATAATCAAAGCCGTCAAAAGTGCCAGCAAAGCGGCGTAGGCGACTGCGCCGCCGACTACCAAATATCCGATGTTTTTTCCGACTTTAGTCGCTTTTTGAGTTAATTCAACCTGTGCCAGCGCAACTTCCTGTCTGACCAAAGTGCTGGTTTCAGAGGCAAGTTCGGAAAACAAGTCGCCCAGAGAGCGTTCTTCTTTGACAATTTGTTGTGCCATAACTTACGCTCCTTTATTTGGTGAAGCGGCATTTGCCGATTTAATTGTCGCGCTGGTATTATCTTTGACTTGTTTTTCCAAATCTTCCGGCAAATGAACGCCCTCGTGTTCATCCGGCAAATACTTGCCTTTTCTCTCATAACGCGGACGGCGCATCAACGCCTGTTCGGAACTGCTGCTTTTCAAAAACCTCGCCGCGACGACTCCGAGCGCGAACGCTCCGCCGAGAAACAGCATCGGATTTCGATGTGCCAAATCTTCGGCATCACTCAGCATTTCGCTCAAATCTTTATCGCCTATGTAGCCCGAAACCCGTTCGACCTTATCGGCTAAACTGTTGGTGTAATTGGAAGCCATTTTCGCTACGCCCTGTGGCTGTTTTTCACCGCTCAGATTGCCTACAATCTGCCGGATACTGTCGGCGACATCCGACAAATCGAGTGCGAAATTCGTTTTCTGCTCCTCAATTTTTGAGGTCGTTTTTTTGGCGGCGGCGTTGTAAACTTTATCGGCGACATCGCCGGTCGCTTCTTTCGCCTGATTATAAATATCTTTGGCGGCTTTTGTGTCGCCCTGAACGGCATCGCTCACTTTATCGGCAAATTTATTTTCCTGCTTGCCGGATTGATCTTTAGTTTCGGTGTTTTGCGCCGAATTTTTGTCATCAACCGCACCGCCTCTTTCATTATCGTTTTTTTTATTTGTATCGTTCATATCTTTCCACCCCTTTTTGAATTATTTGCAAAAGCAAAGTTTCCTGTGTTTTTTCCCGTTCTCATAACTTCATTTGTAAGAAAATCAAACAGATTTATAAGATAAATGTTATGAATGCAAATTTGATGCCGTGTTCCGGCATAAAAAAGTGTTTTGACACACATAACACATCTGCCGTTTCGCGCATTTAATTTAATCGTCCGGTGATTTCGTTCGATTCGGAAATTACAAATCGGCGCGTTCCGACAATTCCAGCCAGCGTTCGGAATCCGTTTCGAGTTGTAAATTTAACGACTGCTGTTCGGTGAAAATTTCGTTTAATTTGAAAGCGTCGGTGGCAAAGTTTTTCAATTCGACTTCGATTTCGGCGAGCCTTTTCTCAGCTTCGGCGACTTTGTTTTCGAGCGTTTCAAACTCGCGCTTTTCTTTGAAGGAAAGTTTTTTCGGCGCGTTTGTTTCTTCGGCGGCAGTTTGATTTTCCGATTTTTTCGCGTCCGCCGAATGACGTGTTTCCGTCTGATTTTCAATTTCCTTATTTGTAATTTCTTCGAGTTCCCTCTTTTCCAAATAAGCCGAATAATCACCGGCAAACGCGCGGATTTTGCCGCCGACTTCAAATTTGAAAATCGAATCAACCGTGCGGTCGAGAAAATATCGGTCGTGGCTGACGACGATCAGCGCGCCCGCAAAATCGTCCAGATATTCTTCCAACGCGATCAACGTCGGAATGTCCAAATCATTCGTCGGCTCGTCGAGCAGCAAAACATTCGGTTCGCTCATTAAAATTCGCAGCAGATAAAGTCTGCGCCGTTCGCCGCCGGAAAGATTTTCGATAAACGAATACTGCGCTGACGGCGGAAACAGAAATTTCTCAAGCATCTGCGAAGCCGTAATTTGATTTCCGCCGGCGGTCGTTACATATTCGGCGACTTCCTTTATGTAATCAATAACGCGCTGTTCTTCGTTTAGAGCGCGGCTTTCCTGATCGTAATAACCGATGTGAACCGTCTGTCCGATTTCGATTTCGCCGGAATCGGCTGTAATTCTGTCGGTCAAAATTTCCAAAAGCGTCGTTTTGCCCGAACCGTTCGCGCCGATGATGCCGATGCGGTCGTCGCGCTTTAACAGATATGAAAAATCATCAATCAATTTTCGCCCGTCGTAAGATTTTGAAACGTCGTTTATTTCAACAATTTTTGAACCCAAACGCTTTGACCCGACGGCAATATCAATTTCTGATTTGGCTCGGTCTTTCGGCTGCGCCATCAAATCGTAAGCCGCGTTGATGCGGTGTTTCGACTTGCGCGTTCGCGCCTTCGCGCCCGTTCGCAGCCACGCGAGTTCCTTTTTGATGAGCTGTTCGCGTTTGTGTCCTTCGACGGCGCGAAGCGTTTCCTGTTCTTCTTTTTTCTCCAGATAATAAGCGTAATTTCCCGCGAAAACCTGCACCGCGCCGCGATCAATTTCAAAAATTCGATTCGTTACGCGGTCGAGAAAATAGCGGTCGTGCGTAACTAAAAGTAACGCGCCCGAATATCTTTTCAGATAATCTTCGAGCCATTCAATCGTGTCCGCGTCGAGATGATTGGTCGGTTCGTCCAAAATCAAAATGTCGGGCTTGACGATCAGTTCGTGCGCCAGCGCGACGCGTTTGCGCTGTCCGCCGGACAGCGTTTTCATCTGCGCGGAAGTTTCCGTAATTCCGAGTTTTGTCAATATATTGCGGGCGTTCGTTTCAATTTCCCAACCGCCGTTTATCTCTAGTTCGTGCTGCAAATTTGAAACTTTTTCGAGTATCTTTTCATTCGCCGCGTCCTTTGATAATTCGTAACACGCCGTTTCATAATCACGAATCATCTTTATAATGCCGCTCGAAGCCGCGAAAATCGTTTCCAAAACAGTTTTTTCATCGTCAAACTGCGGATTCTGCTCCAGATAAGCGAGAGTTTTGCTTTGTGCGCGGGTGATTTTACCCGTGTCCGGCGTTTCCGTTCCGGCAATCACGCGCAGAAAAGTCGTTTTCCCAGAACCGTTTGCGCCGATAATCCCGATTTTGTCGCGCTCTTCCAGCCCGACGGTTACGTTTTCAAAAAGCGGTTTGATGCCGTAATTCTTTCCGACATTTTCCAGCGACAAAATATTCATATACGTAAAATTTTTATTTCTAAAGAATAGTAATCTTAACCAAACGAAATTGGCAAATCTATGAAAATAAACGAATTTTTGCAGTAATTTTTTTTGAATAATACTTGATTTTCTTTACAAAATTATTTATATTGTTAAACTTAGTTGTTTAGTGTTTTAAACAAAACGACAAACATTCAATAAAAAGACAACCGGCAATTCCCTAGAATACGCTTTTGCTTGCCCAATTCTATCTAACCTGCCACAAAAAAAATAATTAAATTCGGGAGATTTATGAAGATAAAATCATTATTGGTTTTGGCTATTTCTATATTTTATTCAATTTCTGCATTCGCTCAGTTGCCGATACAGAACTCGACAAACACAAATAAAAACAAATCGTCGGCAAACCCGACATTTAACCTTCTGCAAAATGCCGGAGGAACATTTAATATTTTCGGAGAATCAAAATCTCCGGTTTACAACAATTCATTACCTTTTAACAAATTAGCTGCCAATTGCAGCGGCGATGATTCACCGCTTGCGCCGCAAGCCGCCGATTGCAACGGAGCGTCCGTTACTTCAATCGCTTTCAGCAATGCTTCGCGCACTCTGATAAGCGGCACAGCCAATACGATCACGGCAGTTTACAGATATAAAAATGCCGGAGTCGCGCCTGACGGAACGGTGCTTGACGCGCTCGTTTCCATAACAAATTACGCCAACAATCAAGATACCAATTTGAACGATTTTGCAAATGACGATCTACCGGCTGCAACAGCAGGTTTTGACCAAAACTTGCAGCCAAGCATCGGACTAGCTACTTTGCCTAATACGACATTGAACTGGAACGGCAGCATAACCTACCGAATTCGATTTGTTGTAACCGGAACCAGCACACCGAAGCGAATTACAGTTGCCGCCATTTCGATTGATAATGACGGCTCAACCAGATGCGGCGGACTTAAAGAATCGGTCACTTATTCGACCGCACTGAATCAGGTTTTGACAACCGCCACGACCGCGCAAACCATATCGGGCGGCACGATTACCGCCGGTGCGAATAAGGTTCAAACAGGTATCGGCACAGGAGCCGATTTTGCCAGTGCCGCACTTTATCTCAATGTCGAAGAGTTTAATTGGACGTATTCCTTTTCTACCGGCAACAATATTTGCAACGCTACCAACAACAACGGCGGTGGCGGCGAAGTTCGCTACGGCTCACTCAATCTCAACTGTCAGGTTAGGGATTTCGGCAGATCGTTTGCCAGCACATCTTTGAGCGGCAAAGTTTTTAATGATGTCAACGGCGTAACCGGCGGCATTGCCGACCAAACAGGCACAAATGTCGGCGGCAAACTTTTCGCCACTTTGGTTGATGCAAACGGCTATGTTTTGTCGAGCGTCGCAGTAGCGAATGACGGAACATACACTTTTGCAAAGGCTTTTACGGGAACTTACACCGTTCAGCTCAACACTGTTCAAGACATTGAATCAAATCGCGCTCCTGCTCCAACACTACCGGCAGGCTGGGTCAATACGGGTGAAAATCTCGGAACCGGAACCGGCACGGACGGCGCGGCTGACGGTTCATTAACTGTGCTTGTCGGAACAACGGCAATTATCAACGCCAACTTTGGGATCGAACAGCTGCCTGTTCCGGTCAGCAGCACATTGGCGACACAAAACAATCCGGGCGGTACGATCAGCGTTACAGTTCCGGGAAACACTTTCGCTGCTACTGATCCGTCAACGGGCGGTTCAGTGGCGAGTCTTCGCATCACCGGATTTCCGGCGAATGCGACGAGTTTGACGGTTGGAACGGTAACTTATTACCCGAACACGGCATCACTTCCGACTGCCGGAAATTGTCCGACAGGAACGACTTGTTCGGTTTTCCCGGCGGCTGGTGTTCCGGTTACATCCAACGCTGCGGGAAATGCGACACAAACCATCAAGGTTGACCCGATCAGCGGCGGCGTTACCGTTGGAATTCCGTATGTCGCCATTGATAATGCCGGACTTGCCAGCACGACACCGGCGAAGGTCAATGTTCCTTTTGCGGCATTTTCGATCAGCGGAAATGTTCTCAATGATACAAACGGTTTGAGAGATATGCCGAACGGCATAGTCAACGGCAGCGGAACGAATGCGGGCGGACTTTTTGCCAATTTGCTCGACGGCAATAACAGAGTAGTTCAGACCGTAGCAGTTCCGCCGAGCGGAGTTTACAGCTTTGCGGGCGTTGATCAAGGAACTTACACGGTTCAAATTTCAATCAATCAGGGAACGGTCGGAAGTGCCGCGCCCGCAACCGCTTTGCCGAGCGGCTGGATCAACACCGGCGAGAATATCGGCACCGGCGCGGGAAGCGACGGCAATGCCAACGGTTTGCTTTCGGTGACAGTCGGCACGGCTGATGTCGCCAACGCCAATTTCGGCATCGAACAGCGTCCGACGGTTGATTCAAACGTCGCCGCAACTCAGACAAATCCGGGCGGCACAAACAGCGCGACGGTTCCGGCAGCGACTTTTTCGGGAACGGATGCGACGGCAGTCACCAACATTCGCATCACGTCATTCCCGACCAACGCGACGAGCTTTACCGTCGGCACGACGACTTATTATCCGACGACGGCGGCAATTCCCGCAACTTGTCCGACGGCGACTTGTGCGGCATTTCCGACAACCGGCGGCGTAACAATTGCGGCAGAGGCGAACGGCAATCCGACACCAACCATCAAGGTTGATCCGATTGACGGCGCGGTAACGGTCGTTTTCACTTACGTAACGGTTGACGCAGCAAATGTGGACAGCGTGGCGACGGCGACGGCGAGCGTTCCTTTTTCCACCGTTTCACTCAGCGGAAAAGTATTTAATGATTTTGACGGCTCGGCAAACGGTGTTGCCAACCAGTCGGTAACAAATGCAGGAACAGATACGGGAACGACGAAACTTTACGCGAATCTGCTTGATTCAGCTAATAATGTCGTGCAGTCTGTATTGATTCCGGCAACCGGAGTATATAGCTTTGCCGGATTAAATTCGGGAAATTACACGGTGCAGCTTTCGACAAATCAAGGAACAGTCGGAAATGCGGCTCCGACCAAAGCACTGCCTGCCGGTTGGGTAAATACCGGCGAGAATTTCGGCGCGGGAACCGGCACCGACGGCACGGCGGACGGATTGCTGGCGGTTGTCGTCGGAACGACGAGCGTTACGGATGCCAATTTCGGCATCGAACAAATTCCGTTGGCGAGTGATAAAACCGAAACGGTTCAGAACAATCCGGGCAGTAATGTCAGTGTAACTGTTTCGCCGGCGTTATTTACCGGCAGCGACAGCGCGCCGGGAACGATAACCGATATTCGAGTCGTATCATTCCCGACCAACGCGACGAGTTTTACCGTCGGCACGACGACTTATTATCCGAATCAAGCGGCAGTTCCCGCAACTTGTCCGACGACGACTTGTGCCGCGTTTCCGACAACCGGCGGTTTGACGATTGCGGCAGCGGCAAACGGCAATCCGACACCAACCATCAAGGTTGATCCCATTGACGGCGCGGTAACGGTCGCCATCAAATTTGTAACAATTGACAACGCCGGATTCGCAAGCAGCCCGGACGCTTCGGCGGCGACGGTCAGCATTCCGTTTAAGCTCGCGCCTTCTTCGACCAGCGGAGTCATTTCCGGCACATTGTATTTTAACGGAAATCCGATCCAAAATGCGCTGGTCTCGATAATTGATACTGCTTCAAACTCGAAATCATTTGCCCGCACTGATGCTGACGGCAACTATAATTTCGACGAAAAATCAGTCGGCAAAACTTATATCGTGCAGCCGTTGAGCAATAAATACTCGTTCAATCCGGGAACCAGCGTCGTCAATTTGGTTGATAGCGCGCTCGGTTTGAATTTCAATTCGACAGCCAAAAAATATCATCCGAAAAATGATTTTGACGGCGACGGACGAAGCGACATCGCGGTTTATCGTCCGGCGGGCGGCAACTGGTATGTCTTAAAATCGAGCGACGGACAATTCAGCAGCTTCCAATTCGGTGCCGATACGGACGTTCCCGTTTCCGGCGATTTTGACGGCGACGGGAAATCCGACTACGCGGTCTTCCGACCCGAAAGCGGAGTTTGGTACATCTGGCAGTCAAAAACGCAGGATTTACGCGCCGAACAGTTCGGTGCGGCTGACGATAAATTAGTTCCGGCTGATTACGACGGCGACGGCAAAGACGACATCGCCGTTTACAGAAAAGGCAATTGGTATATTCGCCGCAGTTCGGACGGCGCGTTTGAAGCGAAAAGTTACGGCGCGGACACCGATAAACCGATGACCGGCGATTTCGACGGCGACGGAAAATCCGATTTGACGGTTTACAGACCGGCTGACGGAATCTGGTACACGCTGCAAAGCACGAATCAAGCGTCTTCCGCCAGACAATTCGGCGCGGAGACCGACGTTCCGACGACGGGCGATTTTGACGGCGACGGATTTGCCGACATCGCTCAATTCAGAAGCGGAATTTGGTATGTTCAAAACAGCACCACCGATTTTGAAGCCAGCCGATTCGGAGCGGAAACGGACAGATCAATCGTCGGCGACTACGACGGCGACGGTCGCGCCGACACGACAATTTTCCGCGACGGACTCTGGGCAATCCGAAACTCCGGCGACGGAACGGTCAAATATGTCAATTTCGGATTACCGACTGATATTTTAGTCAAATAATTCGTTATTTGCTAAATTTGGATAAAAAGGAGTCGTCTCAAAAACGGCTCCTTTTTATTTTGTAATTGGTTGATATTGATTTACTCTTTAGCAAATCGCACGAATGTAAATTGAATGATTTTATAAGGGCGAAGATTTGCAAAATTGCAACAATTGCGGAACGGTGATGCCGTCGCCGTCAGTTATGAGTTGATTTTATAAAAATGGAAAAGCACTTAAATCTTTTTTACTCTTATAATCAAGGAAATTTGAGCAGTTCGGAAAGAATCAAACAGCTTGAAGACAATCTTACCAGAGCATTGATTGTAACATTGAGAAATTTGGAAACTTTCTCACAAATCAAATTTCTAAAATTGCTTTTGTCAAAAAATATCGTTAATTCCAAATCATTCGTTTATGATTTACAAAACACAAGTGAATATAAATCAAAATCTGATACGGCAAAATTTCTCGTGGTTTTGCAACGGGATAAATCAAATTTTGATCTCAATGATTTTCAGAATCTGGAAACATCTTTTTTAGAAAATAAGACTGATGTCGAAAAAAAGGAAATCGAGAGAGATGTTCGCAAACATATTGCAACGGAATCTCAAGAAGATTTTCAGATTAATAATATTGTTTTTAAGTTTTCCGAACTAAACAGCCTTTTACAATTTTTTTACGGAAACAGACCTAACGCTTGGATAATCGGTGAAAAAGAAGTTGTTTTACTTGAAACAAAAATCGGTTATAACTCCGCTTCAAAATACCAAATTTATCGCCATATTACAGGAAAAAGCGGGCTAAATCTCAATCCGCAAAAATTAAAAAACCATCCCGTGAACCTTTCGATTATTAATATTACTTGGGAAGAAATCGGTAAAATTTTCCAAGGTCTGAAATCCGAAACTAATCAAACGGAACTTTTTTTGATTAATCAATTTCTTGAGTACATTTCTATGACGGGACAAAAATTAAATCTTGATTATCTCGTTAAAGGCGAGTTTGAAAGCGAACTGCACCGCGAACAATTTTCTCTTTTTCTAAATCAATTTGACAAAAAAATTGCAGAAAAGGAATTACCTTTCAAGCGTCATCATCGAGCCAAAGCCGGACTTTGGGAACCTTACGGAATGAAACTTTCGGAAAACGAAATTTCAAAAAACCCGCACTACACGATTGGCTTTTGGGATTCAGGAATTGTCATTTCATTAACAACAAACAATTATAAACAAATCAACGCCGAATTTTTAACACTTATGGAAAACTTTTTTTCTCAAAAGCTGCAAAAGCCTCTTTTGCTCAAGCGTTATGCCGTTTCGCTGAAAAAATATCACCTTGTAGATTGGAAACAAGGAGATCAACGCGGTGAAACTGCTGATTCGTTTGAACTTTATTTTGAATTTTCCGAAATAAAAACAAATTTCTCCGCGTTTTCTAAAATTATTTTGGAATTAACAAAACTGAAAATTTACAAACAATTCGATTTCATCTGCCAAATCCGGTTTTTTGATTTCTCAAAAATTCGTGAAGCGAATCAGGAATCTCAAATTCGGTATTTGAACAAACAACTTTTGGAAAACCCTAAAGAATTAATTGAAGAATTTGTAAATTTTATGGAAGAAACCTCGGTAATGTATAATCAGATGAACAAATAAAATGTCAACACTTTTAGATGAATTATCACAAATAATTTCCGCTTTGGAAGACGGCGGAATCGAATATGCGGTGTGCGGCGGTTTGGCTTTGACGGTTTACGGTTTTGTGCGGGCGAGTTATGGATTTGATTTTTTAATTTGTGCGGATTATTTAGAGAAAGCCTGTGAAGTTGTGGAGCAATACGGTTACAATAAATCGGAACTCGACAAATCGTTTGAAAATAGTTCGGTTGAAATTTATATTGTTTCCAAAATTGATGAATACGGCGAAGTTTTGCCGATCAAATTCGTACTTGTTACTCCGAAAATCGAAGACGTTTGGGAAACGCGGGAAAAATTGATTTGGCTGAGTAAAACTTTGTGGATCGTGTCGCGCGAAGGTTTGATAAAAATGAAAAAACTCGCCGGACGCGCGAAGGATTTGATTGATATTGACAGGATTGAAAATGAAGAAAATTGATATGTCGAGCGAAGCGATTACGAGGCGTTTGCGGCAGGTTGACCAGCTTCGGACGCTTTCGCTGTCTTTGATGAAAGCGAAAAAAGATTCGGATGAAAAAGCGAAAGTGGAAAGGCAAAATAACGAAAATAAAGAGAAAATGAGTCAATAAATGAGCCGAAAAGTTAAGTAACCACTAAAGAAAGATGCAGGATTTTCGCTTAAAAGTTTTTCGCACCGTCGCGGAAAAATTGAATTTTACGAACGCCGCCGAAGTTTTGTTTTTGACGCAGCCCGCCGTTACTTTGCAGATCAAAACGCTCGAAGAAGATTTGGGCGTGAAACTTTTTGACCGCGCGGGCGGCAAAGTAAAATTGACCGAAGCGGGCGAAGTTTTGCTCGGTTACGCGGCGCGGATTACCGATTTATACAACGAAGCGGAAACTGCGGTCGGCGTTTTGATCGGCGAAGAGCGCGGGAAACTTTCAATCGGCGCGTCAACGACCATCGCGCAGTATGTTTTGCCCGCGCTGCTCGGCGAATTTCTCGTTTATCATCCGCGCGTCGAGCTTTCGATGATCGGCGCGAATACGGAAAACATCGTCAACGCGCTGGACGAAAAACGAATCACGCTCGGACTCGTCGAAGGTCCGGTCGGGCGCAACGATTTGAAAACGGCTCGTTTTATCGAAGACGAAATCGTCGCCATTATCGCCGCCGATCACAAATTGGCGAAAAACTCCAAAATAAATTTCAAGCAGCTCGCCGAACTGCCGCAAATCTGGCGCGAACAGGGTTCGGGAACGCGCCGCGTCATCGAAGACGCGCTCAAAAAAGCGAAATTGAAACTGCGCGATTTTAAAATCGCAATGGAACTCGATTCGACGGAAGCGATAAAATCGGCGGTCGAAGCTAATTTGGGCATCGGTTTCGTGTCGCGCTGGGCGTTGTCGAGAGAAATCGAACTCGGTTCGCTGAAAATAATTAACATCGAAAAATTGCAGATCAAGCGCCAATTTAACTTCGTCTATCCGCGCACGCCGCAGCTCGAACGCACGGCGGAATCGTTTCTCCGTTTCGCGCTTCGCCGCCGTCCGACGCTTGTTGCAAGTTGAACTATTTATGTCCGAACTCCTTTCAATTACTCGATAAAAACAACTTATCAGCCATCAGTTTTAATCATTGGACGCTTTTTCGCAAAAAGCGCAGACTGTCTTTGTGAGCAAAAAAAGCAACGCCGTTCAAGTCGGACGGGCGCGAATTAAACATTGAGATTTTTCCCAAGGAGGAAATTATGAACGAAAAATATGAAACGACGGATGAGCAAATCTACAAATATCACACGAGCAAAGTCGTCTGCGCTTTCAAAGACAAAATCGGGGCGGAAGCCGCGCGCGACGCTCTGACGAAAGCCGGTTTCGACGAAGCTGAAATCGAATTTTTCAGCGGTCTGGCGGGCGAACACGATTTGGATTTGGACGGCAAATATCACGGAGTATTTCAGCATCTGCGGCGCGGTCTGGAACATTTTATGCGCGCCGATTCGTTGCAGCTCGACCATTACGAACGCTGTCTGCTGCGCGGCAATCACGTCGTGCAGGTGCATACCAATCACGAAACAAAGGACACCGCGCACGAAGTTTTAAAGACGGCGGGCGGCAATCATATCAATTATTACGGTCCGCTGATTACCGAACGACTCAAATAACGGATTTCCCGGTGATGTCAATCGAACAGAAAACAATCGTTAATTTTTAGAAACTTGATCTGCGGCGGGCGGCAAAGAGACATTTTTGCCGCCCGCCCGACGATTGCCGCCGGCGATAAGAAAAACTCATTCGGCATCAGTTTTAATCATTGGACGCGAGCCGCGGAAAAGCGTCAAATTGTTGTTATGACACTGCAAAAAATACTTTTTATTCTCGGTTTTATTTTCGCGCTAACGCCGTTCGCTTCGCCGCCCGTCGCGCTCGCGGTCGGGTTGGTTTTCGGTTTGACGTTCGTCCACCCGTTTTTAGATCATTCACAAAAACTCTCGAAAACGCTTTTGAAAATCTGCGTCGTCGGACTCGGTTTCGGGATGAATCTGCACGAAGTTTTAAAGGCGGGCAAAAGCGGATTTTTTTACACCGCGCTTTCAATCCTGTTCGCGTTGAGCGTCGGCTGGCTGCTCGGCAAATTATTAAAAGTCGGGCGCACGGATTCTTACCTAATCTCAGTCGGTACAGCGATTTGCGGCGGCAGCGCGATTGCGGCGGTCGGTCCGGTGGCGGGCGCGAATGATGACGAAACGAGCGTCTCGCTCGGCACGATTTTTATTTTGAATTCGGTCGCGCTGATTTTATTTCCGATGATCGGAACGTGGCTGAACTTGAGCCAGACGCAGTTCGGTTTGTGGGCGGCGTTGGCGATTCACGATACATCGTCGGTCGTCGGCGCGGGCGCGAAATACGGCGCGATTGCGCTCGCCGTCGGCACAACCGTCAAACTCGCCCGCGCTCTGTGGATCGTTCCCGTAACTTTGGCGACGGCGGCGGTCAAACGCAGCGGCGCGAAAATCAAATATCCGTGGTTCATCGGTTTGTTCGTCATCGCCGCGATTGTCAACACCTATCTGACGTTCGGCGCGTCCGTTTACGCGATATTTTACGAGTTGGCGCGAGTCGGTTTGACCGTGACGCTGTATTTAATCGGCAGTCATATTTCGCGGCGAACATTAAAACAAGTCGGCGTGCGACCGCTCGCGCAGGGCATAATTTTATGGCTGATCGTCAGCGTCGTGTCGCTCTGGTTGATTTTTTACGGTTACATCAATTTGTGATTTCAGTCGGCAACAGAAACTTATTTTTACAGTTCCAACTTTTAATGATTAATATTAATTAAAATCAGTTCTGACGTATGCAGAAGCCCGCACGAAGTAAGGGCGCGGCGAAAAACGCCCTTACTTCGTGCGGGCTTCTGCATTAATACGTCAATCATATTTTGATTCAGTACAATTTCAGCAATGGAGAAAACAAACACGGCATATTTTTGAAACGCGCCGTGTTTATTTTCTCCGAATTGTTTAAGATAAAGGCTGCGAACGATAAATTTATAGTCTGAATTAAAACAATTTGCCGAATAAAATGGAACAAAAATTAAAAATCTGGTGCAATAATTCGTTTGACGAAAATCACCAAAACGAATTGAATTTTCTGCGCGAAAGTCTCGGCGAAAACGAACTGACTTTGTTTCCGCCGAAGGAAAACGGCGCGTCGGGCGAATCGGCGAAGATTCTGCGCGAAGCCGACATCGCTTTCGGTTCGCCGGACGCGGACGCTTTGATGAACGCCGAAAATATCAAATGGATTCAGCTTAATTCCGCCGGACATTCAGCTTACGACGCGGCTGAATTTACAAAAAAATTAAAGAAACGCGGGGCGATTTTGACGAACAGTTCCGCCGTTTACGACGAACCGTGCGCCCAGCACGTTTTGGCGATGATGTTGAGTTTGGCGCGTTTCCTGCCCGCCGCGCTCGCCGATCAGCGCGGGGCGAAATCGTGGAAAGGCGTTGAATTGCGCGGCGAAACATATTTGTTAAACGGTCAAACGGCGATGATTTACGGTTTCGGCAGCATCGGCAGACGGCTCGCCGAACTGCTCGCGCCGCTGAAAATGAATTTGACCGGCGTAAAACGAACCGTGAATAGCGATGAAACAATTCGCGTTGTGAAATCGGCGGAAGCCGACGCGCTGCTGCCCGCCGCCGACCACGTTATCAACATTCTGCCCGCCAACGATTCGACCAAAAAATTCTTCGACGCGGCACGATTTGCACAGATGAAAAAAGGCGCGAAATTTTACAACATCGGACGCGGCACGACGGTTGACCAAAAAGCTCTGATCGCAAATTTGCAAAACGGACACATCGCCCAAGCCTATTTGGACGTTGCCGATCCCGAACCGCTGCCGCCGGACAATCCGCTCTGGACGACCGAAAATTGCTACATCACGCCGCACATCGCCGGCGGACACCGCACCGACGAAATTCGCCAGGTCGAACATTTTCTCGACAATTTCCGGCGTTTCGTTAATGGCGAAAATTTAATTGACCGCGTTTTTTGATGACAAATGACCGGAGCGCGAGCGGCTCGCTTGCCTGTCCGTTCGGCGCGAAGCACGAACGGACAACACGCCGCGCTTTCTACAAAGTTTTAGGATAACTAAAACGCCGCCGTTCTTGCTTCGCTCGAACGGTGCAAGCGGGACGCTTGCGCTCCAGTCAAACTTAAACGCTGTCAATCCATTTTCGCAAATTCGGCGTTCTGTTCGTGCTTGAAATAAGTTTCACTTTTGAATTTTTCAGGCGAATCATCAGACGGTCGTTGAAATAAGATTCGAGACGTTCGATAAATTTCAAATTGACGATTTCGCTGCGATTGATGCGAAAAAATATGTTTGGATTGAGAATTTGTTCGAGACTATTCAAATTTTCATTGAGCGAAAATTTATTTCCCGCCGCGTCGAATGCGAAAAGTATTCCGTCCTGAATTTGAAAATATGAAATTTGATTTGTTTCGACAAATTGAATTCCGCCGCGCGTTTTCACGACGAATCTTTCTTTATATTTCGGTTCGGCGAATGTTTTTTGAATTTCGCGCCAGAAATCCGTCTGCGCGGCGACGAAATTAATTTTGAGTTTTTCCAGTTTCCGCATCGCCGCCGCGAAATTTTCAAACGTAAAAGGCTTTAGTAAATAAGCGATGCCGTTGCGTTCAAAGGCGCGCAGCAGAAATTGGTCGTAAGCGGTCGTGAAAATTATCGGGCTGTTTAATTCTTCTTTTTCCAAAAATTCAAAAACATTGCCGTCGAGCAGTTCGATGTCGGAAAAAATCAAATCCGGCGATTTGTTGGCGCGAAACCATTTTTCGGTTTCCGCGACGCTTTCGAGTTTCGCCGCGACGATCATCGAATCGTCATAACGCGCGATAAAATCACACAATTTTTCGGCGGCAAGCGGCTCGTCTTCGATGACCACGACTTTCATTTTTTTATTTCGAGCAAAGGAATTTTGACCGTGAAAATATTGTCGGTTTTATTTATTTCGAGCGGATTTTCGGTCAGCAAAACGTAGCGCGCCCGCAGATTTTGCAAACCCGTTCCGCTCGGCGCGTCGTTCGGCGATTTCGGGCGAATTTCATTTTCGACGATCAAAGTTTGCCCGTCTAATTTAACACAAATTCGCAGAGGATTTTTCCCGCTTCCGGCATTGTGTTTGACGACGTTTTCAAGCAAACTTTGCAGCGCGGTCGGCACGATCATCTGCCCGTTTATTTTAGAATCGGGAATCTGCCAATCGAAATTATAAGCCGCGCCGAAACGCTTCTGCAGCAAATACATATAATTTTCGGCGAATTCCAATTCGTCTCTGATCGAAACGATTTCCGCGTTGTTCGTGTGCAGAATATAACGATAAAGCTGCGCCAATTTATCGAGAAATTCGTTGGCAATGTTTGGATTTTTTTCGATTAACGACGACAAAACATTCAGATTATTAAACAAAAAATGCGGATCAACTTTTTGCTGAAGTGTTTTTAATTCCATCTCGGATTTTGCCCGCTGCGCTTCCGTCAATCTTTCTTTTGTTTGATTAACAAGCGTCAGATAAAAATAGCCGATGCAAGTCATCGCCACGAAAGTTTGTTTAATAAATCCGCTAAGAAAACTCATCGTAAATTCATATTCTCTTGATGCCCCGCCTCCTGCATAGACGAGATTTAAGCCGAAAATAAAAAGAGAACTTATAAGAATTGAATTTATCGGAATAAGTAAAAGCAAAATTGCAAAATCTCTCAACAAACTTCTTGATTTTTCAGTAAGTAACTCAAATTTCCATTTTACAAAAATAAGCAGCGATGCCCCAATCAGACACTCTTTAAACGCCCAAATCGGAGCGTCGTAGTGCCAAGGAAAAGTATAAATTGAGCGGGTTTGACCAAGTTTGATAAAGAGAAGAAACAAATACGAGAATCCGAGCCAACTCAAAATTCCCAAACCGAAAAATGCTAACGGTTTAAGAATTTGAGTTGACGGGATTTTGTCAAACCAATTTTGATTATTTCTTAGCTTTTGCATCATCAGGAAGACTATAAATCACTTTGCCGGTTTCGTCTAAGAAATCGAGTTTTGCCGTTCCGTCGGCGGCGACGGACATTTCTATTCTCTTTCTTCCGTCGCCGTCGTTGAGAAGAACGGCGGACGTATTTTCTGTAGTTTTGCCAAAATAGGCTCTGTGCGGAGCTAACAACGGTTTCAACGCGGCTTGTTTTTCGGGTCCGTCGGGCATTTTATTCGCTTCGGCGTATCGCTTTTCCCATTCGGGAGCCAAAACATTTGACCTGTCCTGCACGATTATTCCCGCTCTTCGATAGCCGTTCCATTCGGCGTATTGAAATTTGAGAGTTTCGTCTTGTCCGTATTGGTCAAAAGTCAAAGTCCCGAAAGCCTCCGGTTTGCCGTCAACCGTTTTGCCCGCGAAAGCCAAGCCGCCGCATTCATCGCCGTTTTCGTTGAAAAAGATAATTCCTGCCGGTCTTTTCTCTTTTCGCTCGATGATTTTTCCGCCCGCAATTCCCGGATGCTGCCGATCTCTATTGGCAATAACCATATCCAAATTGCCTTTGTCATCAACGACATTAATTCTTTTGACATCAATCTCGTCAAATTTTTGCTTTTTATCAGAACTAAATCCCAACAAAAAAATGCAGCCGCCAACCACAACCATTATCGCGCAAAACGCTTGCAGACGAAATATCTTTTTTTCCAGTTCGCTTTGTTTGTCAATCATAAAATTATCTCCCGTAAATTTTTATTTGAATTTTAGGAATAATAAAATTGCGCGTAAACGAAAAAATTCCGAACGCGGGGAAATTTCTTGTGAATGCGAGAAAATAGCACGTCAGCAAAACTTTGAAAGCGAAAAAGATTATCAAAATTTAAGTAAATGCCTGCATCTGTTAAAATAATTCGATGCTGAAAATTGACATTCACACGCACATTCTGCCGAAAAACATTCCGAATTGGAAGGAAAAATTCGGCTACGGCGGATTTATCACGCTCGAACATCATCAGCCGTGCTGCGCGAAAATGCTGAAAGACGACGGGCATTTTTTCCGCGAAATCGAAGATAATTGTTGGTCTGCCGAACGGAGAATCGCAGAATGTGACAAATTTAACGTGGATGTGCAGGTTCTTTCGACCGTTCCCGTGATGTTTTCGTATTGGGCAAAACCTGCCGACGGCGCGGAGTTGGCGAAGTTTTTGAACGACGACATCGCCGAAACGATTGGTAAATATCCGAAACAATTCGTCGGTTTGGCGACAGTTCCGATGCAGGAGGTAAAATTGGCGATCAAAGAATTAGAACGCGCGCGAAAAATCGGACTCGTCGGCGTGGAAATCGGCACGAATATCAATCAGAAAAACTTGAGCGAACCGGAATTTTTTGATTTTTTTGCCGCGTGTAAAAGTTTGGGAATGGCGGTTTTTGTTCATCCGTGGGAAATGATGGGACAAGCCGAAATGTCGAAATACTGGCTGCCGTGGCTCGTCGGAATGCCGGCGGAAACTTCGCGGGCGATTTGTTCGCTGATCTTTTCGGGCGTGCTGGAAAAATTGAAAAACCTGCGAATCTGCTTCGCGCACGGCGGCGGTTCGTTTCCGGCGACCATCGGCAGAATCGCGCGCGGCTACGAAGTTCGCCCGGATTTATATCCCGACAACAAAGTAAATCCGCGCGAATATCTCGGCAAATTTTGGCTCGACTCCTTAGTTCACGACGAAGCGATGCTCGAATATCTGGTGAAATTAGTCGGCGCGGACAAAATCGCTTTGGGAACGGATTATCCGTTTCCGCTCGGCGAACTTGAACCGGGAAAACTGATCGAAAATTCAAAATTTGACGAGCAAACGAAAGCGAAAATGCTTCACGGCGCGGCTTTGGAATGGTTGAATTTAGAAGAACAATTGTTTGAATAAAATATATGAAAGCTATCGTAAAAAGCAAAGCCGAGCCGGGACTTTGGCTCGAAGACGTTCCGATGCCGGAAATCGGCATCAACGACGTGTTGATCAAAGTTTTGAAAACGGGCATCTGCGGCACGGACGTTCACATTTACAATTGGGACGCGTGGGCGCAGCAGACGATTAAAGTTCCGACGATTTTGGGACACGAAATCGTCGGCGAGATCGTCGAAACGGGCGAAAACGTCAGCGATTTTTTCGCCGGTGATATTGTCAGCGTCGAAGGTCATCTGGTTTGCGGTCGCTGCCGGAACTGTCTCGCGGGAAGACGTTATAAATGCGCGAACACTTTGGGAATCGGCGTGCAGACGGACGGCGGTTTTGCCGAATATATCGCCGTTCCGATGACGAATATCTGGAAGCACGAACCGAATGTCAACCTCGAAGTCGCGGCGATTTTCGATCCGTTCGGCAACGCCGTTCACACCGCGCTCGCCTTTGAAGTTTTCGGCGAAGACGTTTTGATTACGGGCGCGGGACCGATTGGAATTATGGCTTCGGCGGTCGCCAAACACGCAGGCGCAAGGCATATCGTCATCACCGACATCAACCCGAAACGTCTCGCACTCGCCGAAAAAATGGGCGCGGTCACGCGCGCGGTCAACACCAAAGAAATTTCCATCGCCGACGTGCAGAAAGAACTCGGAATGACCGAAGGTTTCGATGTCGGCTTTGAAATGTCCGGCAATGCGTCGGCGTTCCGCGAGATGCTCGCCAATATGACGCACGGCGGCAACATCGCGTTTTTGGGCATTCCGCCCGAAGAATTTGCGATCAACTGGAAAACCGTCATCTTCAATATGCTGACCGTCACCGGAATTTACGGGCGCAAAATGTATGAAACGTGGTATCAAATGAACGTCCTCGTCGAAGGCGGCTTGGACATCTCGCCCGTCATCACGCACCGATTTTCATACAAAGATTTTCAAAAAGGCTTTGAAGTGATGCGTGAAGGAAACAGCGGGAAAGTGATTTTGGATTGGAGCGAGATTTGATACCGTTTCAAAAAAATTGGCTTATAATTTGCTTATGATACTTCCGCGTTATGAACTCAAATCGGATGCGAGTTTGACTGTTTTCGAGTTTACGAGCGTTGGAAAGAACGGCGCGATTCCGAAAATTGTTCAGTATTCGGAAACCAACTTGAAAGATTTTTACAATCTCGGATTCGGCGACAAAGATTTGCTGACGGGCGAAGTTGACGACAAATTTATTTCCGATAATGGCGACAGTCAAAAAGTTTTGGCGACGGTTGTCGCAACCGTTTACGCCTTCACCGATAAATATCCCGAATCCTGGATTTATGCGACGGGAAGCACAAAATCGCGCACCAGACTTTATCGAATTGGTTTGACGAATAATCTGGAAGAGATATTGAAAGATTTTGAATTGTATGGACTAAATAGAGACGAGTGGCAAGAATTTGCCAAAGGCATCGAATATGAAGCGTTTTTGGCAACAAGGAATAGAAAGCAATGAAAAAGATTGAAGAATTAAACAAATCAAAGTTGCCGATTGTCAGAATTGATAAATCGCTCAACGAATATAAAGATAAAGTCTTGTTCAAAGAAAAAGTCGAAAAAGCCAATGAAACATTGAAGAAAGTCGGTTTACCGAAAACACTCCAAAAATCGAAGGTATGACTATCTGTTGGTTTTGTGGAAGTTTTTCAAGTGGCGAAAGAAGAAAATTTGAGCAAAGTGATTTTGGATCGGAGCGAAATTCAACAGGTATGTTTGGCGTATAATCTTGTTGTGAGGTGACAGTTTTATGTTGAATACAGTTTGGGCAGTTGTTCACGAAGGAAGAATTGAAACGGTTGGCGAAGTTGACGCGCCGGAAGGAACGCAGGCTTTAGTAACTTTGCTGGTCGAAGACGAAAACGATTTTTGGCAAGCGGCGAGTTCCGAATCATTGGATGAAATTTGGGATAATTCGGAGGACGATGTTTATGCCGAACTTCTCGAAGCCTGAAATCGTGCTTGTTCGTTATCCGTTTTCAGATTTGACGAGTTCAAAAGTCAGACCGGCGGTTGTCGTCAATGCGGCGCACACTTCACAGGATTTGCTTGTCGTCGCACTAACGAGCAGAACAAACGGATTGCTTGCGGGGGAATTTGTTCTAGCCAATTCAGGCGGCGGATTTAAATGTGTAAACGGCACTCAAACGCGGAATCTTCACAATAAAACAAACTTTGGTGAAAAAGCGTGTCGGAAAATTATCCGATGCCGATGTGGAACAACTCGAACAGTCATTGCCGGATTGGTTAGATTTATCTTGATTTTAAAAAATGCTTTAAGTAATGCGTGAAAGAAATTCGGGAAAAGTAATTTTGGATTGAAGCGAGATTTAAAGAAACGAATAAAATTATTACTATGATAGAAGATTCACAATCAATTTTTGTTAGCTACGCAACTCCTGACCGCGAAAGAGTTTTAGAATACTTTGACTGGCTTAAAAAAAATAGATTTAATGTTTGGATGGATTGTCGAAGTATTAAGGCTGGTCAAAACTGGGACTTTGAAATCAAGCGTGGACTAGATAAATCTACTTTTGTTCTGATGTTTATCTCTAACATTTCTTATGACAGGCGTGGCTATCTTCAAAGAGAAATGAAATTAGCTTTGGATAAATTGAACGAGAAATTGATTGATGACATTTATATAATTCCAGTTTTACTTGATGAGGAGGCAAAAGTTCCAGATCAGCTTAAAGGGATTCAATATATTTCAGCCAGTAATTCACAATGTCTTTCACAAATTGCAGATGCGCTACAACATCAGTTGGAGCGTTTGGGAATTGAGCAAGCAGAAATTCAAGATAAAGAGCAAGTTTATTGGACTTCCCGAACAAAAAAAGAAGATTGGGATGGACTTCCTGGATATGAAGTAGAATTACAGTTTCTTGATTTTAATTCTGAGGTTTACCCAAATGTCAAAGAGATTGGTGATTATATAAAAGCTAATCTTCTTCGTCCTCTGTTTCGACATCGAGAAGAAAAGTTTTCTCAATCACCTGAAAGTCTAAATTTCGGTCAAAATAAATATCGCAGAACTAATACGTATGACGCTCATTGTGAAGAGCCTGTAATAGTTGGAAAAGTAATTTCAATTGTTTATACAATTCATTGGTACGGAGCAGGCGCAGCGCATCCAAATCATCACTTTGAAACATATAATTTCTTTTTAGAACCTATTATGTTAATTGAAAATTTAGAAAATATATTTGTTGATTCAGATGAAGCATTAAGAATAATTCAATCCGAAGTAAGACAACACCTTTACAATATTAAGACAGATGATAATGCAACAGTAGATGATGAAGACTCAAAACTTCCAAAGGAATGGATTGATGAAGGAACTAAGGAGTGGGATAATTTTCATTCTTTTTCTTTTCAAACAAATGAAGTTGAAATTTTATTTCCACCTTATCAGGTAGCTGCTTATGCTTATGGAAGTCAAACTGCCAAAATTCCTTACCAAAAAATCGTTAAATTAATGAAGAGTGAATATATTAGCTATTTACAGATTGAATACTTAGATAGAAAAATATAAATAAAAGACAAAATAAATATCAACATAAAATTTGATAAATCTATGTACGGAAAAATTCAAAATCAATTAGAAAATCAATTAAACGGAATCAGAGAAGCGGGGCTTTATAAAAACGAGCGCGTGATTGAAAGCCCGCAAGATGCGCGGATCGAAGTTTCGAGCGGCGAAGTTCTGAATATGTGCGCGAATAATTATCTCGGTTTGAGCGATCATCCGGCGATTGTCGAAGCGGCGCGTAAGACTTTGGACGAATGGGGATTCGGGTTGTCGTCCGTTAGGTTTATTTGCGGGACGCAGACGATTCACAAAGAATTGGAACGCAAAATCAGCGAGTTTTTGGGGACGGAAGATACGATTCTTTACGCGGCGTGTTTTGATGCGAACGGCGGACTTTTCGAGCCGTTGTTTGAAGCCGAAGACGCGATTATTTCCGACGAACTCAATCACGCGAGCATTATTGACGGAATTCGCCTGTCGAAAGCGGCGCGTTACCGCTACAAAAACAGCGATATGGACGACCTCGAAGCGAGGTTGAAAGAAGCAAGCGACGCGCGGCGGAAAATTATCGCCACGGACGGCGTTTTCTCGATGGACGGTTACATCGCCAAACTGCCGGAAATCTGCGATTTGGCGGAAAAATACGACGCGCTCGTGATGATTGACGATTGCCACGCGGTCGGTTTTATGGGCGCGAAAGGTCGCGGAACACACGAATATTGTTCTGTAATGGGCAGAGTTGACATCATCACGGGAACGCTCGGCAAAGCTCTCGGCGGCGCGATGGGCGGTTACACTTCGGGCAAAAAAGAGATTATCGAACTGCTGCGCCAGCGTTCGCGTCCTTATTTATTTTCAAATTCGCTCGCGCCGGCAATTGTCGGCGCGTCGCTCGCCGCGCTTGAGATGTTGACCGAAACGACCGCACTGCGCGATAAATTAGAAGCGAATACTAAATTTTTCCGCGAAGAAATCGCCAAAACCGGACTCGAAGTTCTGCCCGGCGAACATCCGATTGTTCCCGTAATGTTCGGCGATGCGGTTTTGGCATCGAAAATGGCGGAATCACTTTTGAAAAAAGGCGTTTACGTAATTCCCTTTTCGTTTCCCGTCGTCCCGAAAGGCAAAGCGCGCATCAGAACGCAGGTTTCGGCGGCGCATTCGATGGAAGATTTGCAGCTTGCGGTCGAAAAATTTGCGGAGGCGAAAGCGGAATTGGGAATTTAACCGATTATGTCAATTCTTATCGCCGAAGACAACGAAGCGCAACGCCGTTATGTCTGCGAACTTTTAACGCGGGAATTTCCCGATCATCTGCCGGTTATCGAAGCGGCGGACGGCGCGGCGGCGCAGAGTTTGACGCTCGAATATCGTCCGACGCTGTGCATTTTCGATATTCAGATGCCCGGACTTTCCGGCGTGAAAGCCGCCCGCGCGATCTGGCGCGAATTTCCCGCCGCGCGGATTATTTTCTGGACGCAGTTTCCGCACGAAATTTATATCAACGAAATCCGCAAAATCGTCCGCACGGTCGAACCGCCGCCGGCTTACGGCTTCATTCACAAAAACAATCCCGAATCGCGTTTTTTGCGTTTTGTCGCCACCGTTTTGGAAGACGGCGCGGATATGATTGATCCGGCGTTCAAAGACTCGTTCAAACGTCCGCTGCTGACTGAATTTGAAGCCGAAGCCTTGCGTTATCTCGCGCTCGGACTTTCAAATTGGGCGATTGCGCGTAAATGCAGTCTGTCTCTGCGCGGCGTTGAAAGTCGTCTTTCGACGCTTTACGAAAAATTATTTTCGGAATCTTCCGAAGGCACAACCGATGAGAGTTACGACAAATTGGCTTACAACGTCCGTACGCGAGGTTTTTTTGAGGCGTTGCGGCGCGGGTTAATCAACACCGACGAACTGCAAAAGGCGGAGACTGAACTCTCCGCCTGGACCAAGCGCGATAAAGAACGGTTTCTAAAAGAGAAAAAGTAAAAATCTCTGTAAATTTTTGTGAGTTTTCAAATAACTTTTTAGACGGCGACCACTTCTATTTGGTCGTCAATCTCTTCTTTGATCATATTTTCAATCGCCATCAGCGTTCCGGTCAAAGAACTCGGACAGCTTCCGCACGCGCCTTGATAGCGAATTTTTAACGTGTGATCTTCCAAATCTAAAATCTCCAGCCAGCCGCCGTCGCTCGCCAAATACGGACGAATTCTTTCGTCTAATAATTCTTCGATCTGCGCGACCACCGGATTATCGCTGACCGCCGCCGCAATCGCGCCGCCGACTTCTTTCGCCGCGCTGCCGTTGCCGTTGCCGTTCGAGATCGAAACCGATTCCGCCGCGCGAATCGGAACGGCGAGCATCGGCAAAATATCGTCCCATTCGGCTTCGTCCGTTTTTTCCACCGTAATCATTTTGTCCATATAAAATACGGACACGACATCGCCGACTTCATATAAAGACTTGGCGAGTTTGTCGTCGGCGGCTTTTTCAACCGAGTCGAACGAATGCGAAGTTCCGTGCGAAACCGCTTCTTTTAAAATAAATTTCACCGCGTTCGGATTCGGCGTTTCTTGTATGTCTGCAATTTTTGGCATTTCTTGTAAATCCTTTATTAAACATCAAAATTATAAAGTTTATGAATCTTTACTATTTAGTCAACATTATAAACTATTTGGAAAAAATTTTCATATTTGCCGTTGAATCTATGACAGGAAACTGGCGGAAAATTTGAAAATTTTGGTTTTTGGAAGTTCCGATTGAAATAGTGAGCGCACTTTAGCCATCAACACTGCATCCAATCCAAAAATCACTTGATAAAAAAGGGAAAATTTAAAATGAAAGCAGTGCCGGTTTTTTTGATTATAATTTTAGGAATTTCTATAAATGTTTCAGCGCAGTCGGGCAGAAGAGTTCAATCGCCGCCCAGCGCGCCCAGTTCTGTCCCGCAAGTTCAGCAAACTCAGGACGTTACAAGCGCGAAGCAGGAAGAAACCGTCGGTTATTCGGAATCTGCGCCGAACGCCCCGCGCTCGCTTTCGCCGAATTCGGGCAGAGATAAAAAATCAAAAAAAGCCTCGAAGAAAGAAACGCCCGCGCCGCCAGCGTCTCAAACGACCGATGCGGCAAAATC
The DNA here is from genome assembly GCA_965218105.1 of Pyrinomonadaceae bacterium. Classification (GTDB taxonomy): domain Bacteria; phylum Acidobacteriota; class Blastocatellia; order Pyrinomonadales; family Pyrinomonadaceae. Next base: position 3,334,405 of record OZ244585.1, on the reverse strand, counting down.
TTCTCCAAGCTCTGCCGATGATGAGGAAGTCGTCAAAGTGGAAACAAATTTTGTGTCAATTCCGGTGTCGGTTTACGACCGGAACGGGCTTTACATTCCGAATTTGAGCAAGGAGAATTTCAAGATTTTTGAAAACGGAGTCGAGCAAGAAATCGCTTATTTCGGCACATCGGATAAACCCTTTTCGGTTGTTTTATTAATTGATGTGAGTCCTTCGACGGAATATAAAATTGAAGAAATTCAAGAAGCCGCCGCCGCTTTTGTCGGACAATTAAAGTCTCAGGACAACGTAATGGTCGTCGAATTTGACTCGTCCGTACACGTTTTGACGGAAATGACCGGCGACCGCGACAAAATTTACAAAGCGATTAGAAAAACCGGCTTCGGCGACGCGACTTCGCTGTATGACGCGGTTGATTTTTCGCTGCGGAAACGGCTCGATAAAATCGAAGGGCGCAAGGCGATTGTCCTGTTCACCGACGGCGTTGATACGAGTTCCGGCAGAGCGAATTTTGAAAGCACGGTGCGGGATGCCGAAGAATCCGATTCGCTGATTTTCCCGATTTATTACAATACTTTTCTGGCAAATCGCGGAATCGGTCAGGGCGGAGCGATGAGCGTCCCGCCGACATTGGGCTTGCCGCGTTCCGTCGGCGGACAACCGACCGGCACGTCGAGCGCGGAATATGCGCGCGGCAGAGCGTATTTAAATGAATTGGCAGCGGCGACGGGCGGCAGAGTTTTCCGTCCCGATTCGACTCCGGGCGGTTTGACCGCCGCTTTTGAAGGCATCGCCGAAGAACTGCGCCGTCAATACAACATCGGATATTATCCGGTCGAAGTCGGCGAAGCCGGCGAACGCAAACAAATTAGAGTCCGTGTAAATCGTCCGAAACTCGTCATTCGCGCCCGCGACAGCTATATTGTCGGCTCGACCGCCGATAATTCTTCGGCGGCTTCGACCGCGCCTCAGAAATTCAATTTGGTTTCTGGAAACGCCAAATTAAAATAATTTGCGGCAAACATTTACAAAAAAATCGCGCAGTTGTTTTTAACTTTTGCGTGATTTTTTCGTTTGGTGAGTCTGAAAGTTATGAAGCAACCGGCATCAAAATATCGTGAATCACTCTCATCTGTTCGGCTAATTCGAGATATTGCGCCGGAGTCAACGCCTGCGCGCCGTCGCACAAGGCTTCTTCCGGGTTTGAATGAACTTCGATAATCAGACCGTCCGCGCCGACGGCGACACCGGCGCGCGCCATCGGATTGACCATATAATTTCTGCCCGTGCCGTGCGACGGATCAACGATAATCGGCAGATGCGTCATTCGATGAACGGCGGGAACGATTGACAAATCCATCGTATTTCGCGCGTGATTGCCGAATGTGCGAATTCCGCGTTCGCACAAAATCACGTCGTAATTCCCTTCCGCCATAATATATTCGGCGGCGAGCAGAAATTCTTCCAAAGTTGCCGCCAGACCGCGTTTCAGCAAAATCGGTTTGCGCGTTTTTCCGGCGTATTTCAACAGCGAAAAATTCTGCATATTGCGCGCGCCGATTTGAATGCAGTCGCCGTATTTTTCGACCAGATCAATGCCGCGCTCGTCCATCGCTTCGGTGACGATATTTAAACCGTATTGGTCACGGACTTCGGCTAAAATCCTCAAGCCGTCTTCGCCTTTGCCCTGAAAAGCATACGGCGAAGTGCGCGGTTTGAACGCGCCGCCGCGAAAGAATTTCGCGCCGCTTGCAGCAACCGCTTCGGCGACGCTGAAAACCTGTTCGGCAGTTTCGACCGCGCACGGTCCGGCGATGATCGCCAGTTCGTCGCCGCCGATGGTCGCGCTGCCGACTTTGATGACCGATTTTTCGGGGCGCAAATCTTTGGAAATCAATTTGTAGGGTTTCGTCACGCGAATCGCTTCGGCGACACCGGAAAGATTTTCAAAATGCGCCGGATCAACCGCGCCGTTATTTCCCGTAATCCCAATCGCCGTGCGGCTTTCACCCGGCATCGCGTGCGGACGAAATCCGAGTTTTTCGATAATTTCAACGACGCGTTCGACATCCGCTTTCGTCGCGTCGGCTTTCATAACAATTAACATAATTTTCCGTAATAAATTTCTAAATTTTCGATAGTTTTTGCCCGCTAATTACGCTAATCTGCGCTAATAAAAGAATTTTTTAATTCTAATTCGCGTTAATTCGCGTAATTAGCGGGCAAATAAAATATTCTTTAATTCGTTCAAAAAGTTTCTTCAAAAATCAACCTTCCGCAATTTCAATCGCCCGCAAAAGTGCCTGCGCTTTATGCACGGTTTCGTCAAATTCCTTTTCCGGCACCGAATCGGCGACGATTCCCGCGCCGGCTTGCACATTCGCCGTGCCGTTTTCCAAAACAATCGTGCGGATGGCGATGCAGGTGTCAAGATTTCCGGCGTAATCGGCGTAACCGACCGCGCCCGCGTAAATTCCGCGCGTCTTCGGTTCTAATTCTCTGATTATTTCAATCGCGCGCACTTTCGGCGCGCCGGAAACCGTTCCCGCCGGAAAACACGCCGCCAGCGCGTCAAAACTATCTTTTTCATCGGCTAATTTCGCCGACAAATTGCTGACCAAATGCTGAACGTGCGAATATTTTTCGACCGCCATCAATCTGTCAACTTTCACCGAACCGTATTCGGCAATTCTGCCTAAATCATTTCTTCCCAGATCAACGAGCATCAAATGTTCCGCCGTTTCCTTCGCGTCATTCCGCATTTCTTCGGCTAATTCCGCATCTTCAATCTCATTGTTTCCGCGCCGCCGCGTTCCGGCAATCGGACGATATTCGGCATTTCGCCCGCGACATCTGACGAGCATTTCCGGCGACGCGCCGATGATTGATTTCCGCCCGAATTCAAACAAAAACATATACGGCGATGGATTGAGCGAACGCAAAGCGCGATAAATCGCCACCGCCGAAGCCGCAGTTTTTTTGCTAAACCGCTGCGAAATCACGGCTTGATAACAATCTCCGGCGAGAATATATTCTTTAATCCGCGAAACCGCCGCGAGAAATTTTTCTTTTTCCCAATTTGAAATCACTTTTTCAGCCGATTTCATTTTCGACGAAGCCGGAATCTGCGGCGTATTTTGCAAAAGACGCGCGATTTTTTCGTTTTCCGCGACGGCGCGTTTGTAAAGCGTTTCGAGATTTTCGCCTTCGTCGGTGAAAACCAGCGTCGTAATTTTTATCTGCTGATAAGCGTGATCAAAAGCGACGGTGGTGTTGAAAAAAAGCCAAAATCCGTCATCGGTTTCCGACGTTTTCAATGATTTTTCAAAAAGTCCGACGGCGGAAAAGTTGAAAAATCCGACCGCGCCGCCCGCAAACGGCGCGATTTGAAAATCTTCGGCGAAATTCTTGTTTTTAAAGTTTTCGCGCAGACTTTCCACCAGATTTTTCTCCGATTCGCTTCTTTCGCCGTTTTCTTCGACAATCGTTTTCCCGTTTTTCCCGCGCAAAATTTTGTTTGGATTCGCGCCCAAAAACGAATATCGCGCCAGATTCGCGCCGCCTTCAATTGATTCGAGCAAGAAAGAAAACTTCGCATTATCGCGCAGCAGCAAATAAGTTCCAAACGGTGTCAGCAAATCCGCCGCGACCGTCAAAGTTACGGGAACGACGTTGCCTTTTTCAGTCTGCGCCTGAAATTCGGAAAATGTTTCGGGTTTCAAATTTTGCATCTAAAAAATAAAAAGACCGTCAAACTTTTTTCAAAGGTTTAACGGTCAATCTTAAAACTTATTCGTGCGGAATTTTCACTTTTTCCGCCATTAAACAAGACTCATCGCCGCCGATTTGCGATAACGCCACCAACGATAATTTGCGCTGAAATTTAACGATAAAGTCTGCATAACAATTAAATTTTTAACAGAATACATCAAAAGAAGCAAACGCGGCTGTATTTTTAATTTGCCGGTAACAGAAAATTAAAACTTTGTTATCAAGAACTATTTTTCCTGCGAAATAATATCTCAATCAAGAGTTAGAGACCGGAGCGCAAGCGGCTCGCTTGCCAGTTCGTTATCGTGAAACAAGAACGAACGCGCCGCGCATACATTGAAAGTTAATTTTTCATTGAGCGGCATTTCCCGTTCACAGCTATCGCTCGAACGGGGCAAGCGAGCCGCTTGCGCTCCAGTCATTTTTTTTGCATTTCAAGATTCAGTTCATTCGCGGATCGCGCGTAAATTTTATTTGATAATCTTTCGGCGGTTCCGCGCCCAACAGATTTTTCACAAAATAATCCCAGCGGCGGCGCATCATATAAAGACTGTCCGCACCGTAACCGTGGCGGGCGTTCGGGAAAATTATCAAATCAAAATCCTTGTTGGCTTTAACCAGCGCGTCAACGACCAGCATCGTATTTGACGGCGGCACATTATCATCCATTCCGCCGTGCGCGAGCAGCAATTTTCCCTTTAAATTTTTCGCGTATATTTGATTTGCCTGTTTTTCGTAATTATCGCCGTTGAGCAAACCGATATAGCGTTCGCCCCAATCGTCTTCGTAATTGCGGTTGTCGTGATTGCCCGATTCGGAAATGCCGACTTTGTAGAAATCAGGATACCGAAACATCGCCGCCGCCGTTGCGAAACCGCCGCCGGAATGTCCCCAAATGCCGACTCGATCAACGTCAATAAAGACATATTTTTCGGCTAACTGCTTTATTCCCGCAATTTGGTCGGGCAAAGTGTTGTCCGCCATATCGCCGTAGCAGGCATCGTGAAACGCTTTTGAACGGTCAGGGTTGCACGATCCGTCTATCACGACGACGACGAAACCGAGTTCGGCTAACGCCTGATTATCGCCGCGCGAAGCCGCAAACGAACGGCTTCCGACTCCGCCGCCCTGCGGTCCCGGATAAATATAATTGACGACCGGATATTTTTTCGTTTTGTCGAGATTCGTCGGCGTGAACATCAAACCGTATAAATCCCATTTGCCGTCGCGCGATTTAACCGTAATCGGCATCGGCGGTTTCCAGCCTGCCGCCGTTAAACGCGAAACGTCCGTTTTTTCGAGCGTGGCGATTAACTTTCCGGTCATATCGCGCAAAACGGAAGTCGGCGGAACGTCGGGTTTTGAATACGAATCAACAAAATTTTTCCCGTCGTCCGCGATTAAAATTTGATGATTGCCGTCTTCGGGCGTGAGCAGTTTTAAGTTTTTGCCGTCAAAACCGACGCTGTAAAAATGGCTGAAATACGGGTCTTGTCCGGCTTCGCGTCCGTTGGCGTTGAAATACAAAACGCGGTTTTTTTCGTCAACCTTTAATAGCTGCGTTACGACGAAATCGCCTTTTGTAATTTGATTTTTCAGCTTTCCGCTGCCCGCGTCGAACAAGTAAAGATGTCCCCAATTATCGCGTTCCGAATACCAGACAAATTCGTTAGTCGCGGGCAGATAACGCCAGTTCGTCGCGCCTTGACCGGATTCATACTGCGTCGAAACTTTTTCTTCGTAAATGTCTTTGACTTCGCCGGTGGCGGCATCGGCGACGCGCAGATTCGCCTGTTTATGATCGCGCGAACTCGAAACAAACGCGAGTTTTGAATTGTCCGCGCTCCATTCGACATCGGTAAAATCGCCGCCGCAGGAAATATCATCGCAAAGCGTCGTGCGATGCTGATCGGGCGGCATTTTCAAACGGATGACCTTCGGATTATCAACTTCGATGATGACGCGCTCGATCATCGTTACGTTTTTGTCGCCCGGCAGCGGATATTTCCACGCTTCCAATTTCGGTTCGCCGACGTTGGTTGAAACGAGATACATATCGCTCGTTTTGCGCTGATCCTGCTGGAAAGTGGCGATTTTTTTCGAGTCGGGCGACCACATCAAAATCGCGCGGTCGCTGTGCGTCCAACCGGCGTTGTCGGTGGCGTAACCGTAATTTTCCGCGCCGTCGGTTGTAAGCTGCGTTTCCTTGCCGCTTGTTAAATCGCGCATCCACAAATTCCAATCGCGGATAAAAGCGACTTTCGCGCCGTCGGGCGAAACAATCGCGTTGCGGTCTTGATTTGCGGGAACGGTGGTTTTAGCAATCGGCACATTCGCCAAAAGCCGTTTTTCGTCGTTTTCGGTTATTCGCCTGCCGCTGACCGGATCAAACAACACATATTCGCTGCCGGTCGGCGTTGAAACACGGTAATAAAGTCTGCCGTCGGGCAAAAACGTCGGGCGAACTCCGGCGCGGTCAATCAGTTGATTCGTATTAAAACTCAGCATTTTTTCGGCGCGGGCGTAATCATTGGCAGTCAAAACGCGCGGCGGCTGGGCGAAAACGGTTGCGGCGGTAATAAATAAAACCGTCAGATTAAGAAATAGGTGTTTTTTCATCGGTAGAATATTTTGCTGCTTGGATATTTTAGAAAACAATCGTTTGAACGCGACAAATTCATTTTGGCGAAATTTGCCGCGTATATCAAATAAAAGTTTGGAAAAATTTTCGTGCGCGAATACGCATAATGTGTTTTTACGCAAACTTTCGCAATAATGTTTTGAATTTTAGCGGATGCTTTTAATTTTTCACCTCAAAGAGAAAATTCAGTCGTCGGAGCGCGGACGGCTCGTCCGCTTCGAGCGTGGGCGCGAGAAAAACCGTTGACATTGAGTTATATACAGATCACGTATTCAACGCCTTCGCTTCGCTGGCGTTGGCGGACGAGCCGTCCGCGCTCCGGCTGCAATCATTTTTACAGTTTTTGAAATATTGCAAAATTTACAGGATGCTTATTTCTTGCTGTTATCGCGCCGTTCGCGCTGTTCCTTCGTCCATTTCGGCTTCTTTTTACCTTTGGCTTTGGCGGTAATTTTCGCTTTACCGGCAACCTTCGGACGTTTCGTTATATTTTCAAAAAACTCCGGTTTTTCTTTTTTCCGATATTTCGGACGATCTTCCGGCAGTAAATTTTCTTCACGTTTAACCCGTTTCGGCTTATCAATCGTAAACGCTTGCGCTTCCGTTTCACGCTTAAAGAAATCTTCTTTTTTAACTCTTTTCTCAGGTCTATCGCCTCTTTCAAATCTATTGCGTTTTTCAAAGTTTTCGCGCTTTTCCGGTCGGTTTCGGTCGAAAGTTTTTGGACGGTCAAACGATTTCGGACGATCAAATGATTTGGCGCGAGCCGGTTTAGCTTCGGCGGCTTCGTTTGATTCGGCGACGCGGACATTGGCTTTTCCGCCGCGAATGCGCGTGTTTCGCATCTGACTTAAAAGCTGTTCGACGAATTCCGACGGCACATCAACGAGCGTAAATTCATCGTAAATATCTATCGCGCCGATGGCTTTTCCCGGAACATTTCCCTCGTTGGCAATCGCGCCGACGACATCCGACGGACCGATTCCGCCGCCGCGCCCGACATCAATAAACAGGCGCGTCATTCCGTCGCCCCATTTTGTCAGTTGTTCGGGTTTCGGTTCTGTTTTAACTTGCAAGGGCTTGTCGCCGACGGTCAAAAATGCCGCCGCCGCCGCGATTTCCGCCATATCCGAACCGCTTTCTTCGGCTAATTCTTCGACTAACGACAAATAAAGTTCCAAATTTTGATTGGTCAGCGTGTCAACGATGCGCTCTTTCAAAATCGCCACGCGCCGCGCCGCAACGTCGGCTTTCGTCGGCATTTTTAACGGTTCAATCGTTTGCTTTGTGTATTTTTCGATTTCGCGTTTCATTCGCTGCTGGCGCGGCGTTACGAACAAAATCGCTTTGCCTGTCCGACCGGCGCGACCCGTTCGTCCGACGCGGTGAACGTAAGATTCGGTATCGCCCGGAATGTCGTAATTGATAACCGACGCGATTTGCTCGACATCCAAACCGCGGGCGGCAACGTCGGTGGCGACGACGATTTCAACCTGTCCGTTTTTCAGTTTTTTGATGACCGATTCGCGCTGATTTTGATTCATATCGCCGTGCATCGCTTCGGCGGCGTAACCGCGCGCCTGTAATTTTTCGGTCAATTTGTCCACGCCGATTTTCGTCCGGTTAAAAATCAAAACCGCTTCGCCCGCGTTTGAATCGGCTTCTAAAATCCGCGTCAGCGCGTCGGTTTTCTGCCCTTCGGAAACATTCAGATAAAACTGTTTGGTCGCCGGAACGGTCATCGTTTTCCGTTCGGTTTCGATGTTGACGGCATTTTTCAGATATTTTTCAGCGATGCGGCGCACCTGTTTCGGCATCGTCGCCGAAAAAAGCGCGGTTTGGCGGGTTTCCGGCGTGTGCGACAAAATCCATTCGACATCTTCCTGAAAACCCATCCGCAGCATTTCGTCGGCTTCGTCTAAAACGACCATTTTCAGCGTCGTCAAATCAATCGTTTCGCGCCGGATATGATCCATCACGCGCCCCGGCGTTCCGACAATCACCTGCACGCCGCTCCGCAGATGTTTCATTTGCTGCGAAATTGACTGCCCGCCGTAGACCGGCAAAACGCGAATGCGCCCCAAATGTTTGGCGTAACTGTGAAACGCTTCGGCAACCTGAATCGCCAACTCGCGCGTCGGCGTTAAAACCAACACCTGAATTTTGCTCGTCTGCGTGTCAATCCTCTGCAAAGCCGGCAGCGCGAACGCCGCCGTTTTTCCCGTTCCGGTCTGCGCCTGCCCGACAATATCACTGCCTTCGAGCAGCAGCGGAATCGTTTTAAGCTGAATCGGCGACGGCGTTTCGTAGCCCAATTCGTTGACGGCTTTTAATAATTCGTCCTTTAATTCAAAATCGGCAAACGTATCTAAATTTTCCGCTTCGACGGCGGTTTCTTCTATATTCATATCTGTTAATTCACTTTTAAAATCTCTGTCCGTTATAAAATCGCGGTTATATTTGTTTTTTGCGAACTTTCCATCATATATCAAAGTCTTGAAAGTTACACTTTGCGGTAATTTTTGGTGGTTTTCTAATTTGGATTTGTGTAAACTGATTGAAGGTTTAACAGAAGTCCTTATATTGAAACAAGTTATTTTTGATTATGGTTTTCTATAATCAATTAAGTGCATCAAAGGTATTATGAATATGAAAAAAACCATTACAGTTCTTATTTTCACGCTATTGTCTAATATTTTGATAGATGCTCGCATTTCTAATATAGACAGCACACCTTCGATGCCTGAAAGCAGATGCACTGTTCCTAAAACAGCTACCACTGACCGGGAATTTAATTGTTTAAAAGGAAATGTTCATACTGTTAAAACCGAGTCTGTCGCATTTGTAAAAAAAGACGGTCAAATTGTCAAGGGCGGAGTTTCTCAAGAGTATATTATTACCTTTGACAGACAAGGTAATTTGATAGAACGCCTGACTCAAGGTACTAAAGATTACGGCACTGAGTCGGAGATTAGTCGGATCGTTTATAATTTTAATTCTCAAGGAATTGCAACAGGTTGGGAAGAGTATAATTCTGCCAGACCAATTCCTGTCAAGGATATTTACACATACGATAATAAAGGAAGGAGAATTAGACAGACGGTTACTTATCTTGAATCTAAAGTTCAATCTATTTTGATTTTCATTTATGATTCCGAAGAAAATAAAGTCGAAGAAAGAAGTTATTATCCCGTTCCAATTACCGATGACAGCAAAGAAACCGAAAAATACTATGAAAAATATTTATATAGGTTCATTAAATATAAATATGATAAAAAGAACATAATTCAAATCATTGATTACGACAAAGAAGGCTCAATTACATACAAAGGAATTTTTACTTACGAAAATGGAAATCAAAAAGAAATTATTGCATATTTAGCGGATTCTAAAGGAAATCTTGTACGTGCAAATAAAGTTTCATTAAAGTATGACGAAAAAGGAAATATAATTGAAAAAGTTATCTTTAACAATGATGATTCAATTAAAAATAGATATGTTGATGGCTTTGATAAGTTAGGTTATAGGATTTCAAGAACCATCTACGATTCAAATGGAAATATAACAAATAAGAATTCATTAACCTATAAGTTTGATTCTCACGGCAATTGGCTTAGTTATACATCTGATGACACTATATCTTCCGAAAGAATTAATGCCGGCGAACCTTTTGCAGGAGAATTGCGAACAATTACTTACTATTGAAATTGAAATGCACTTTGATCCAATTTGCTTTAAGAACGCTCATTCACCGAGCAAATTATTACATTTCTCCTTCCGATTAGCAGATTAACTTAAACTAAAAAAGCGTCTTTACTTGATTGAAAATCCGGTAAATGTTTAAGTGATAATAATGGCTAATTTAAATAATCTTCATTTCGATAATACTTATTCGCGTCTGCCGGAAATATTTTTTAGGCGCGTGTCGCCGACTGCTTTGCCTGCGCCGTGTTTGGTCAGTTTCAATGAAAAAGTAGCGAATTTAATCGGTTTGGATGCAGATGAAGCGACGAAACCGGAATTTGTCGAATACTTTACGGGCAATAAAATTTTGCCCGGAAGCATTCCCGTTTCGGCGATTTACGCCGGACATCAATTCGGGACTTTTGTTCAGCAGTTGGGTGACGGACGCGCGATTTTGCTTGGCGAAATTGTCAACGAAAACGGCGATCGCTTTGACGTGCAGTTAAAAGGCGCGGGTTTGACACCGTTTTCGCGGATGGGCGATGGACGCGCCGTTTTGCGCTCGACGATTCGGGAATATCTGTGTTCGGCGGCGATGAATGCGCTCGGCATTCCGACGACGCACGCGCTCTGCATTACGGGCAGCGACGCGCCGGTTTACCGCGAAACGGTTGAAACTTCGGCGGTTTTGACGCGCATCGCGCCGTCGCACGTTCGGTTCGGTTCGTTTGAACTTTTTTATTATCGCGGTCAATATGACGAAGTTAAAACGCTCGCCGATTATGTGATTCGGGAATTTTATCCGCAATTTGTCGAAGCCGAAGACAAATATCTGCAATTTCTGCGCGAAGTCGTCGCACGAACTGCCAAATTGATCGCCAAGTGGCAAGCCGTCGGATTTTCGCACGGCGTGATGAATACGGATAATATGTCAATTTTGGGTTTGACGATTGATTACGGTCCGTTCGGGTTTTTGGACGAATTTGATGCCGGATTCGTCTGCAATCATTCGGATTACGCGGGGCGTTACGCTTTTAATCAACAGCCGAACGTCGGTTTGTGGAATCTTTACAAACTCGCGCAAACGCTGGTTTCGCTGATCGAACCGGAAGATGCGGAAACGGTTTTAAATGAATATCCGCAAATTTTCACCGAAGAATTCGGCGGATTGATGCGCGAAAAACTCGGACTCCGAACCAAAAAAGAAGATGCGGAATTGATTGACGAATTATTCGGCATTTTGCAGGAAAACCGCGTTGATTATACTTTGTTTTTCCGTCGTTTGGCTGATTTTAATTCGGGCGAAAACGAGAAAAATGATTTATTGCAGGCGATGTTTATTGATCCGGCGAGTTTTGATGATTGGGCGCGAAACTATCGCCTGCGTTTAATTGAAGAAAACAGCGTTGACGCGGAAAGACGCGGGCGAATGCTGCAAACCAATCCAAAATTCGTGCTTCGCAATCATATCGCGCAAAACGTCATCGAAGAAGCGCAAAGCGGAAATTACGCGGAAATTGACGCGCTTTTAAAAGTTCTGCAAAATCCGTTTGACGAACACGAAGGATTTGAACGCTTTAACACATTACCGCCGCCGGAAAATCAGCGTGTCGCGGTTAGTTGTTCATCCTAAGGTTCACGATTAGGAAGTAAGGACTGGAGCGCAAGCATCTTGCTTGCTGTTCATTCGGCGCGAAGCACGAATGAACACACGCTCACATACTTGAAAGTTGAATTTAACTCGCGGCGGTGCCGTTCTTGCTTCGCGTGAACGGAGCAAGCAAGATGCCTGCACTCCGGTTCTGAGAATATGAAAAATGATTTGATGTCTATGTTAGGCGGTTTGCTTTCGTCCGCCGCGTCAAAAGGCGGACAGGGAAAACTCGAAAACCGCACGGTAAATATTGATTCAAAAGATTATACTTTTCAAATCCACCTTCCGCCGGACGCTGAAACCACGCCGAATCTGCCGATAATTATTTTTCTGCACGGCATCGGACAGCGCGGCAGCGGAGGTTTCGTGCCGACAAACGGCGCGGGCGGTGCGATTGCCAAACATTATCTCGGACAAATTCCCGCAATTATTTTGCTGCCGCAATGCCGCTTGGGAAGTTATTGGTCTGATCCGGTGATGGAAAAAATGGTGATCCAGTCGCTCGCGCAAACCGTCGAAGAATTTAAAGCGGACGAACGGAGAATTTATCTAACCGGCGTTTCGATGGGCGGTTACGGCGTTTGGCATTTTGCTTCGCAGTTTCCACAAAAATTTGCCGCGCACGTTTCAATCTGCGGCGGAAGTTCAATCACAAAAGGCGACAGATTCGACGCGCTGGCGAAAAAAGTCGGCGCAACTCCGGCGTGGCTTTTTCACGGCGCGGACGATATAGTCGTTCCCGTCACCGAATCGCGCCAAATTGTCGCGGCACTCGAAGCCGTCGGCGGCAATGTCAAATATAACGAATACGAAAACGTCGGGCATAACGTCTGGACGAACGCGCTCGGCGAAAAGGATTTGATGCCGTGGCTTTTGGCGCAGCACTTATAAGTCCAAAGTCCAAAGTCCAAAGTCAGTTTGCTTTCAACTTTGGACTTTGGACTCGCTTTGCGCTTTTATGCTTTGATAAATTTCATCGCCGCGCCGTTCATACAATAACGCAGTCCGGTCGGTTTCGGTCCGTCGTCAAAAACGTGACCGAGATGCCCGTCGCACCTGTTGCACAAAACTTCCGTGCGCGTTTCCATCAAACTTTTATCAACTTTTTCCTTGACGTTTACCTTTTTGATCGGCGCGTAAAAACTGGGCCAGCCTGTGTGCGAATCAAACTTGGTTTCGGAACTGAAAAGCGGCAAATCACAACTGACACAGGCGAAAACGCCTTTGTCGTGAATCTCGTTGAGCGGACTCGAATACGGTGCTTCCGTTCCGGCTTGTCTGGTGATTCGATATTGTTCGGGCGTTAAAATTTTCTTCCATTCGGCATCGGTTTTAATTACTTTTTTGAACGGAAGATCGTCAGTCGTCGTTTCGGCAGTATTATCAATTGCCGTACCGACGGCAAGATTCTTGGTAGCACACGCCGAAACGAGCGAAAAACCCGACACCGCAAATAAAGTACCGAAAATCGTTCCTGTTTTTAAAAATTCTCGTCTGTCCATTTTTATCTCCTTGGTAAATTGTTTCTATAAAAGAATTCGCGTTCTCTTTGTTATTAGATGCAATTTAGATCGAGTTTTATTCCTGAAAAGGTTTATCCTTAGTGCATTTTAAACTCGCCGCCGCGTGTTTCGGCTTCCAAGTCGGGACGCGCCGAATCCTGCACGACTTCGTGCATTTCCAGCACATTCGGCTTAAAATACGCCTCCTTCGGCAGCGTACCGGATTGCGCGTGTCCTTTGATAAATTCTTCGGAACGCACCCAATTCATAAAATCCGCGCGGCTGTTCCAGAGCGTGAAAACGACGTACGGATCGCCGTCGTTGACCGGACGCAGAACCTGATTCGAGATGAATCCGGGCATTTCGTCAACCAGTTTGGCGCGTTCGCGGAACACTTTTTCAAACGCATCGCGGAATTCCGCGCCGACGTAAATTCGATTGGCAACTGTTATCATTTTTATAATATAGCGCAAGCCGTCGAAATTAAGCTATTCTAAAACGATGATAAACGTCAGCGAATTGTTCGGCAACATAGATATTTATTTGTTCGACCAGATACAAAAAGGCAGGTTCAGCCGCGGGATGAAGATTCTCGATGCGGGCTGCGGCGGCGGGCGCAATTTGATTTATTTTTTACGAAGCGGTTTTGAAGTTTTCGCCGTTGACCAAAATTCGGAAGCGATTGAACAGGTCAAACGTCTGTCAAAAATTCTCGCGCCTGACTTGCCGCCGGAAAATTTTCAAGTTTCATCCGTCGAAAAAATGCCGTTTCCCGACGATTATTTTGATTGGGTTATCAGCAATGCCGTTCTGCATTTTGCCGAAAATGAAACTCAATTCCACAAAATGTTCGCCGAAATGAAGCGTGTTTTAAAGCCGCGCGGAACGCTTTTTGTGCGCCTCGCTTCGTCAATCGGCATCGAAAACTTAATTGTTCCAACCGAAAACGGCAGATATTTGCTGCCCGACGGTTCGGAGCGTTTTTTGGTTGATGAAAAGTTGTTAATCAAAACAATAAAATATTTAAACGCAGATTTGCTCGAACCGCTTAAAACGACGAACGTGCAAAATCTGCGCTGTATGACGACTTTGGTTTTATCTAAAAAAGCCGCTTAAGGTATATTTTACTTCATTTTACCGCTGATGGTTTTGATCTGATCGAGATGAGATTCCAACGTCGGCAAAGTTTTTGACGCGAACGCTTTCACGCCGGAACCTTCCGCGCCGGTTGATTCCTTTTTGAATTCGGCAACGTCTTTTTCGTGATCTTCGACCATTTCTTTGACGTATTCTTTATCAAATTCCGCGCCTGAAAGTTTCGATAATTTATCATAAACTTCTTTTTGTTCGCTGCTGACATCCGCCGGAAGCGACACACTTTTTTCCGCCGCCAAAGCCTTTAAATCGGTGTTGGCTTTGCCGTGATCAACGACCATTCTTTGCCCAAACGCTTTAACTTCGGGGCTTTGCGCCTTTGACGCGGCGAGTTCGCCGAGTTTAACTTCCGCCATTCCGCCCTGCGCCGCTTTGTTCATAAATTCCTTGTCCGCGCTCGATACATTTGAATTCATATTCGCGTTCATCATATTCGCGTTCATCATATTCGTATTGGAATTTAATACGACGGCGGTATTTGAATTCATATTTGTCATCGTTCTGTTGCTATTGACCGTCGTATTGTCGGTGCAGGCGGCAAGACCGAAACCAGCCAAAATTAAAACCGCTTTTTTTGAAATATTTTTTATCATCTATAATCTCCTGTTTACAATTAAGTAAAATTATCTATCCAACTATTCTTTACAAAATTAGAGAGCAATTTGTGTGCAGCAAAATCACTCTCTGGAAATATTATTTGCCTTCGTAGGTAATGTTAATACCATCTAAAATATTTTATCTGTATTGTTCAATACATAAGCGTCAAGTAAAAATGCAAATGAATGCTTCAAATCGCTTGCTGAAAATGAAAAAAGCTCCAATTCACAGAGCTTATTTCATCTTTATTATCTTTATTCTCGCCTTTACAGTTTCTTTTCAGCAGGAATTTCGATTGTGCGTTCCACTTTAACTTTCGGCGCATCTCCGGGATGAATTCCTTCATTTGAACTGATGGCGATGTGCGGCGCGATAATCAAGGCGACGATGCTCATCAGTTTGATTAGAATATTCATCGAAGGTCCCGAAGTGTCTTTGAACGGATCGCCGACGGTATCGCCGGTAACGCTCGCTTTGTGGGCTTCGCTGCCTTTGTATTCCATTTTCCCGTTGATCATTACGCCCGCTTCAAATGATTTTTTGGCGTTGTCCCACGCGCCGCCGGCGTTGTTTTGGAACATTCCCATCAAAACGCCGGAAACGGTTACGCCTGCCAGCAAGCCGCCGAGAACTTCCGGTCCGAAAAGAAAGCCGACGACGACCGGCGTAATCAAAGCGATTGCGCCGGGAAGCATCATTTCTCTGAGCGATGCTTTGGTCGAAATGGCGACGCATTTATCGTATTCCGGTTTGGCTTTGTATTCCATAATTCCCGGAATTTCTTTGAACTGCCGTCTGACTTCCGTGACCATCGCCATCGCCGCGCGTCCGACGGCGGCGATGGCGAGCGACGAAAAGATGAACGGAATCATTCCGCCGACGAATAATCCGGCGAGAACGTCCGCTTTATAAATGTCAATCGAACTGATTCCGGCGAGACCGACATACGCGGCGAACAGCGCGAGCGCGGTCAGAGCCGCCGACGCGATGGCGAAACCTTTGCCCGTCGCGGCGGTCGTATTTCCGACGGCATCTAAAATATCGGTTCTACCGCGAACTTCTTTCGGCAGTCGGCTCATCTCGGCGATTCCGCCCGCGTTGTCGGCAATCGGTCCGAAAGCGTCAATCGCCAGCTGCATCGCCGTCGTCGCCATCATTCCCGCCGCCGCAATCGCCACGCCGTATAATCCGGCAAAGTAATGCGACAAATAAATACCGGCTGCCAAAATAAGCGTCGGCACTAAAGTTGATTCCATCCCGACGGAAAGACCGCCGATAATGTTGGTCGCCGCGCCGGTATCGGATTGCTGGACGATGGAATTAACCGGACGTTTGCCCATCGCCGTGTAAAATTCGGTGACGATACTCATCAGCGCGCCGACAAATGATCCGACTAAAATCGCCAGAAAAATCCCCGTATTCGTGAAGTTATGACCGCGCAGAGAGAGATTGGCGGGCATCATCCACATCACGATAAAATAGCAGGCGATGACCGTGATAATAACCGAAGTCCAGTTGCCGAGATTCAGTGCTTTTTGGACGTTGCCTTTGTCGTCGGAAATTCTGACGAGCGTAAAACCGATGATCGAAAAGATAATTCCGAGTCCGGCAATGAGCATCGGCAGCAGCATCGGCGAAAGACCGTTGAAATTATCAGTTACCGTAATCTCACGTCCTAAAACCATCGTGGCGAGAATTGTCGCCACATACGAACCGAACAAATCCGCGCCCATTCCGGCAACGTCGCCGACGTTATCGCCGACGTTATCGGCAATCGTCGCCGGATTTCGCACGTCGTCTTCGGGAATTCCCGCTTCGACTTTACCGACTAAATCCGCGCCGACATCCGCCGCTTTCGTGTAAATTCCGCCGCCGACTCTGGCAAACAGCGCGATTGATTCCGCGCCGAGCGAAAATCCGGCAAGCACCTCAATCGCTTTTTCCATCGCGGGTCCGTTGACCGTCGCGCCGGGAACGTTCAAAACGTAGATGTGATAAAAGATGATAAATAAAGTGCTGAGACCCAAAACGGCGAGTCCGGCAACGCCGAGTCCCATCACCGTTCCGCCGGTAAAAGCGACTTTTAGCGCGCCTTTCAGATCGGTTCGCGCCGCCTGCGTCGTTCTGACATTCGCTTTGGTCGCAATATTCATCCCGAAATATCCGGCGGTCGCGCTTAATATCGCGCCGATAATAAATGAAATGGCGATCACCGGCGAAGAAGTTTCAACCAAAGTGCCGGAAAAACCCAGAACAATCGCCGCGATGATGGCGAAATACGTTAAAATTTTCCATTCCGCCTTCAAAAACGCCATCGCGCCTTCCGCGATATAAGCCGCCAATTCAACCATATTGGCTTCGCCGGTCGGCTGCTTAGTTACCCAAGCCGACTGAATCGCCATCACGACTAAACCTAAAATCCCTAATGCCGGGATTAAATAAAGAATTGTAGATTCCATTAAAAACCACCTATTTTTATAAAAAATGCTATTTTTAAAGTCATCGAATATTAACTGTTTATAAAATCTTACGCACCCAAATAGCCGCAAAACAAACCGGCAGCGATGCTAATGCTGATAATCAGCCAATACCCGACAAATAATTTTTCTCTCTGTTTGTTAAAAGATAATGAATTTAATCCAAAACGGTTATTATTGCCGATTTTGTAGGTAAGATTCAAATGCAGTTTACACATCAAGAAAAAAAATTGCACGTTTTTTTAATTTTGAGCGGCGATCACGTGAATTTTTGGTCGTCAAAATTGTACCGCAGTCGTCCCGACTGCCGTCTCGGATGCGTCCCGCTTCCGAGTCAGAAAATTGTCCGAGCCTGAAAGATTTAAGACGTGAGCGCGGAACACACTCACGACGGCAGTCGGGACGACTGCCGTACGGCTGTGATGCGATTTCGCCGACAGTTGGGAATTATTTTTTCATTAATTCAATGAACCGCTCGAAAAGATAGGCAGAATCGTGCGGTCCCGGCGCGGATTCCGGGTGATATTGGACGCTGAAAATCGGCAGAGTTTTGTGCTGCAATCCGGCGACGGTTTTGTCGTTGAGGTTGACGTGCGTGATTTCAATTACTTCCGGCAAACTTTCCGCTTCGACGGCGAAACCGTGATTGTGGGCGGCGATTTCGACTTTGCCGGTCGTCAAATCCATAATCGGCTGGTTGCCGCCGCGATGTCCGAATTTTAATTTGTAAGTTTCGCCGCCGAAAACCCGTCCTAAAATCTGATGTCCGAGACAAATGCCGAACATCGGCACGTTTTCCGTCGTCAATTTTTTGATTTCTTCAACCACTTTACTCATCGAAGACGGATCGCCCGGACCGTTTGAGAGAAAAATCCCGTCGGGTTTCAGCGCGAGAACTTCGGCGGCGGAAGTGTCGCTCGGAACAATCGTAACTTTGCAGCCGTATTTTGAAAATTCGCGTAATGAGTTGGTTTTCACGCCGAAATCATAAGCGACGACGTGAAATTTCTGTTCGGTTTCAGCGGGAAAATCAAATTTTTTATCAACCGTTACGGAACTCGCCAATTCACGATTTGTCATTTCGGGAGAACTTAAGACCTTTTCCAAAAGACTTTTTTCGTCCAAATCAATCGAAGAAATGCCGGCGCGCATCGCGCCTTTGTCGCGGATATGACGCACGAGCGCGCGCGTGTCAAGTCGTTCGATGCCGACAATTTTGTGCCGTTTCAAATACGAATCGAGCGTTTCCGAAGAACGCCAGTTGGACGCGATTTTGCTGGCTTCGCGGACGACGAAACCTTCGACCCACGGGCGGCGCGATTCGACATCTTCTTCGTTTACGCCGTAATTTCCGATCAGCGGATACGTCATACAAACGATTTGTCCGGCGTAAGAAGGATCGGTCAAAATTTCTTGATAACCGGACATCGAAGTATTAAAAACCATTTCGCCGAGAGTTTCGCCTTCCGCGCCGAACGATTCGCCGCGAAATGTTCTGCCGTCTTCGAGAACCAAGATTGCTTTTTTTGATAAATTCATTTTGTCGGAGCGCGGACGGCTCGTCCGCTTGTCGAGCGTAGAAGAGCGAGAAAAACCTTCACTTTCCAGTTACGTCATTGACGCAGAAGCGGTGTGCAACGCCTCGCTTCGCTGGCGTTGGCGGACGAGCCGTCCGCGCTCCCGGTCTTACTTTTCATCATCTTCAAAGCTGATACCATCCGGTTTTACATCTTCGATATTGTATTTTCCGTGCTGCAAAAACCCGATTTCCGAAGGTTTCCAGTAGCGGAAAAATGCTTTGCCGTAAATATATTTTTCGGGAACCAAGCCCCAATAACGCGAATCGGACGAATTATCGCGGTTGTCACCCATCACGAAATAATAATGATCGTCAACTATTTTCGGCGCGAAACTCGGCAAACCGCGGTTATGTTCTTCTTCAAGATAACCTTCGTCTAATTCCGTACCGTTGATAAAAACTTTCC
The DNA here is from genome assembly GCA_965218105.1 of Pyrinomonadaceae bacterium. Taxonomy (GTDB): domain Bacteria; phylum Acidobacteriota; class Blastocatellia; order Pyrinomonadales; family Pyrinomonadaceae. The sequence goes on along the minus strand of OZ244585.1, from coordinate 3,314,938 downwards.
CGCTGCGAAGTTCGACCGTTTCGCCCGGCAAACCGATTATCCGTTTGACATAACTTTTATCAGGGTCTTTCGGATACCAGAAAACTACCACGTCGCCGCGCGTCAGATGTCCCCAATCAACGCTTCGAAAGTTGTAATAAACCATTTTATTGACGAGCAGACGCTCGCCGTCGTGTAGCTGCGGCAGCATTGAAGTTCCTTCGACGACGACGGGCTGCGCGATAAAAACGCCCAACAGAAGAAAAACAGCGATGATTAAAATAATGTCGCGGAAAAGTTTCAAACTTTCCGACCACAAACCCTGCCGCGATTCCTTTCGCAAACGGACAACTTCAATATCGCGGTCGTCCGCCGCCGAAACGAAGCCGTAATCGAATTGGTTTTTTCTTTGAAAATCAAACATAATTAGATAATTTCGATGTGCATTCTGAGGTTTTGAGTTGGCGCGTTTTTTCCAAGTCAACTTTAAAATTATCGGTAATCGCGGTTATTGTCAAAAAATAAAGGGAGTTAAATCACTTGAACGAAAAAATTCGCGGGCTTTTTCCGGCGGCGGAAAGATATACATATTTAAACAGCGCGGCGGTCGCGCCGCTGCCGACGATTGCAGTTAAAGCCGTCGCTTCGCAGCTTCGTGATGTCAGCGAAAACGCTTCGGTCAATTTTTCCGATTGGGTGGCGACGAAAAATCGGGCGCGTCAGATTGTTGCCGAAATGCTCAAAGTCAAACCTGAGCAAATCGCTTTTATGAGAAATACGTCAGACGGATTCGCCACCGTCGCCGGCGGTTTGAAATGGGAAAAAGGCGATAATATCGTCAGTTTTGAAAAGGAATTTCCCGCAAATTTCTATCCGTGGCGGCGCGTCAGAGATGATTTCGGTGTCGAACTTCGCCTTTGTCCCGAACGAAACGGGCGGATTGATCTCGATGAATTTATAAACTTAATTGATACGAATACGAAACTCGTTGCGATCAGCGCGGTGCAGTACGGTTCGGGATTTCGCGCCGATCTGGAAAAAATCGGCGAAGCGGCGCGAAAAGTTGACGCGCTTTTTGCCGTTGACATTATTCAGGCTCTCGGCACAACGCCGTTTGATTTACCGGCGCAAATGGTTGACATCGCGGCGGGCGCGAGCCACAAATGGCTGTGTTCGCCCGAAGGCTGCGGCATTTTATATCTTTCGGATCGCGCCAGAGAACGAGTTAAACCGACGCTGGTCGGCTGGATCAGCGTCGAAGAAGCGTGGGATTTTGAAGACACCGAGCAAAAATATAAACCGAACGCGCTGGCGTGGGAAACCGGAACGGGCTGTTCGTCGCTGTTTTACGGTTTGGAACAGAGCGCGAAACTTCTTTTTGAAACCGGCGCGGAAAACATTCAGAATTATTTGGAAGAATTGACCGATTATCTGTGCGAAATTCTGCCGACGGAAAATTACGAAATAATCAGTTCGCGTGAAAAGAGCGAAAAATCACAAATCGTCTGCATCAAACATCGCAGCGGATTAAAGCCGTTGGAAATCGCCGAGCATCTGCAAAAAGAAAACATCGTCGTTTCGCCGCGCAACGACCGGATTCGCATCGCGCCGCATTTTTTTAACAATCAAAAAGACATTGAGAAATTGGCGGCAAATTTGCCGTAACAAAATGTATTTTAGCCGAAAATAATTAAGGTCAAAAAAATTTGAAATATCGAAACGAATACGAAATTCCGCAGGGAAGAATGATTGAAAACCTGCGCGGACATTACAAAATCCGCGACGAACGGGTTTTGGAAACGATGCGCGAAATTCCGCGTCATTTTTTTGTTCCCGACGCGCTGAAATCTCAAGCCTACAAAGACAACGCGCTGCCGATTGCCGCCAATCAGACGATTTCGCAGCCGTTTATCGTGGCGCGAATGACGGAATTGCTCGAACCGACACCGCAAAGTAAAATTTTGGAAATCGGCGCGGGTTCGGGTTATCAAACGGCAATTTTGGCGCATCTGGCGCGAATGATTTACGCGATTGAAAGAGTTCCGCAGCTTGCCGCGCAAGCCAATGACAGATTACAAAAACTCGGAATTCAAAATGTAAACTTAAAGTGCGCCGACGGCACAAACGGCTGGCAAAGCCACGCGCCTTACGACGGAATTCTCGTCGCGGCGGGCAGTCCGGCAATGCCCGAACCGCTTTTGAATCAACTGAAAATCGGCGGACGGCTCGTTATTCCAATCGGACAAGACCAAAAATCACAAAACCTGCTTCGCGTAACGCGCACGCCGAACAATTTTCAAACCGAAGATTTCGGCAAATGCGCCTTCGTGCCGTTGATCGGCGAACACGGCTGGCATAACAGTCAATAAAATGGCGTTTATTTTATTGCCGACACATTCTTAATAAATCCGTCGCAAAATTGATATAATAAATCTCAAATACGGGAGAATTTTATGCAGACAAATTTAGAACAACTTATCGAAGGCGTGAAAACTTTACCTTTTGAAGATTTAAGCCGTTTGCGTGAAGTGATTGACGAAGAAAGAAGGCGCAAGCAAATTAGTAAAGAAAAGCAAGTTAAACTTGAAGAACGAATTGCCAAATTCAAAAAGTCTGAAAAATGGCTGGAAGAAAATCGTGAAAATTATATGAATCAATGGGTTTGCTTGGAAGGCGACGTGCTTGTTGCACACGGCACGGACGCGCTGGAAGTTGACCGTCAGGCAAAAGAAGCAGGCATTAAATCACCTTTTCTCGAACACATCGTTGAAGAAAAATATCCGTTCGGAGGCTGGTGATGTCGGAAAATGTCAGTTACGACAAAGTTTATCAATATAACACTCTCGAATCAGGCATTACGGTTATTGTTGAAATATATTTCGGTGACGAATCAAGAAAAGTCCGCGCCAAGATTGATACGGGCGCGGAAAATTGTATTTTTGAACGCAAACACGGTGAACGAATCGGCATTGAAATCGAATCGGGTAGAGAGCAAATTTTCTCAACGCCGATGGGAATTTTTGTCGCTTACGGACACGAACTCAAACTTTCGGTTTTAGACATTGAAACCGTTTCAACCGTCTATTTTGCCGAAGAAGAATCGTTCACGCGCAATGTTTTCGGCAGACAAGGCTGGCTTGACCGCGTAAAACTCGGCTTGATTGATTATGAAGGCAGATTGTTTTTGAGCGAGTATAATAAATGACAGGAGAAACGATAATGGAAATGACATTAAACGAAGTAAAGCAAGCAATCAAAACTTTGCCGGGCGAAGAAAGGAAAGAAATTCGCAATTGGTTGAATGAAGAAGAAGTAACCGCCCGCAAAAAACAAAACCAACTTCAAGCCGACATTGAGCGATATAAAAAAACCGACCGATGGCTTGAAAAAAACCGCGAAAAATATATGAATCAATGGGTTTGCTTGGACGGCGATAAACTTATCGCACACGGAACAGACGCTTTGGAAGTTGACCGTCAAGCGAGAGAAGCGGGTATTAAATCGCCGTTTCTCGAACACATTGTCGAAGAACCGGAATTCTTTACCGGAGGCTGGTAATGGCGAAAAGTTTAGATTTTTCAGTCGTCTACGAATTTAACACTTTGAAGACCGGTATCACAGTTCCCGTTATTTTAACTCTGGGCGAAAGAGATATTAATTTTTACGCCAAAGTTGACACAGGTTCAACACACTGTATTTTTGAACGCAAACACGGCGAAAGACTCAATATTGAAATCGAAACCGGTAATTACGAGAACTTCGGAACGGCAACCGGAGCATTTCCTGCTTACGGACACGAATTAATCGTTTCGGTCTTAGACATCGAAATCGTTTCAACCGTCTATTTCGCCAAAGAAGAATCATTCACGCGCAATGTTCTCGGCAGAGTTGGCTGGCTTGACCGCGTAAAACTCGGCTTGATTGATTATGAAGGCAGATTGTTTTTGAGCGAGTATGGAAAGTAAAATCAATGAAAATCAAAGAAATAGAAAATATTGAAGGAGAAGTTATCTTTGCGTATGACGAAGATGACGAAAGATGGATTTGGGGAAATTATGACTTATCCGGTGTAAATTTGGAAAGAGCAACTCTTCAAGGCGTGATTTGGCAAAATATTATCCTTCGCGGAGCAAACTTAAAAGAGGCGGATTTTTATTGGGCAAATCTTTTTGTGTCTGATTTGAGTGAAGCAAATTGTGAAGGCACAAAGTTTTTAGGGACAAATTTAGAAAAAGTTAATTTTACAAAAGCGAACTTGAAGCAAGCTATTTTTGGAAAGTCTAATTTTGGCGGTTCGGCTGATGTAAGCGGTGCAAATTTTACTGATGCAAATTTAGATAGAACGAAATTCGACGAAACTCGTTATAATAATGAAACAATCTTTCCTAAAAATTTTAATCCAGAAAAAAATGGCTTAGTCCGCATCAAAGATAAATAAATTTGGAATATGCTAACCAGAGAATTAGAAGAAACATTAAGTTACGCGGTTGATGAAGCCGTCAAACACAAACACGAATACGTTACCTTAGAGCATTTGCTTTACGCATTGCTCGAAGATGCGGCGGCGCGGGATATTTTGTATAACTGCGGCGCGAGAATTGAGGAAATCGCCAAGGCGTTGGAAGATTATTTCCGCGATGTTTTAGAAAAAATGCCCGCGAAAAACCAGCAAATGCCGGAGTTGACTTCGACGTTTCAGGCGACGGTGCAATACGCGATTTTGCAGGCGGAAGGCAGCGGACAACGGGCGGTTGACGGCGGAAATATGCTTGCCGCGCTGTATCAAGCCGAGCAAAGTTATGCGGTTTATCTGTTGAAACAGCAGGGCGTTTCACGGCTCGATATGCTGAATTATATCGCGCACGGAATTTCAAAAATTGACAATAATCCGTTCCCGATGCCGATTGGCGGCGGAGATTTGGACGACGAAGAATTCGCCGAAGAACGCGCGATGGGCGGCGGCGGAAATAAGAAAAAACCGCTCGAATCTTTTACCGTCGAACTCGTCGCGCGGGCAAAAGAAGGCGGCATTGACCCGATTATCGGGCGGCAGGCGGAAATCGAACGCACCGTGCAGGTTTTATGTCGGCGCAAGAAAAATAATCCGCTTTACGTCGGCGAACCCGGCGTTGGCAAAACTGCATTAGCGGAAGGTTTGGCGTTGAAAATTTCCGAAGGCGAAGTTCCAGAAGTGTTAAAAGATGCCAAAGTTTTCGCGCTCGATATGGGCGCGGTTTTGGCGGGAACCCGTTATCGCGGCGATTTTGAACAGCGTTTTAAAGCGATTTTGAGCGATCTTAAAAAAGAAGAAAACGCGATTCTTTTTATTGACGAAATTCACACAATCGTCGGCGCGGGCGCGGTTTCGGGCGGCGCGATGGACGCTTCGAATATTTTGAAGCCCGCGCTCGCCAATGGCGAACTGCGCTGTATCGGTTCGACGACTTACGCCGAATATAAAGCCGCGTTTGAACGCGACAGAGCGTTGGCAAGACGTTTTCAAAAAATTGAAATCGGCGAACCGACAGTTGACGAAACTTATGAAATCCTAAAAGGTTTGAAGCGGTTTTACGAAAAACATCACGGCGTAATTTACTCGGACGAATCCCTGAAAATCGCCGCTGAACTCGCCGGAAAATATATTAATGACCGCCATTTGCCCGACAAGGCGATTGATGTCATTGATGAAGTCGGCGCGGCGACGAAACTTTTATCGGAAGAAAATCGTCCGAAACAAATTTCCGTGCAGATGGTCGAAAATACGATTGCGCGAATGGCGAAAATTCCGCCGAAAACCGTCGTCGCCGATGAAAAAGAGCAGCTTAAAACATTGCGTGAAGATTTAAAAGGTGTAATTTTCGGGCAGGACGAAGCGGTTGATAAAGTCGTCAACGCGATTCAGATTTCACGCGCCGGACTCGGACACGAAACAAAACCCGTCGGCTCGTTTTTATTTAGCGGTCCAACCGGAGTCGGCAAAACCGAATTATCAAAACAGCTTGCGGAACAGCTCGGCATCGAATTTCTGCGTTACGATATGAGCGAATACGCCGAACCGCACACGGTTTCGCGTTTGATCGGCGCGCCGCCGGGATATGTCGGCTTTGACCAGGGCGGACTTTTGACCGAAGCGATTATGCGAACGCCGCACGCCGTTTTGGTTTTGGACGAAATCGAAAAAGCGCATCCGAATCTTTTTAATTTGCTTTTACAAGTGATGGATTCGGCGACTTTGACCGACAATAACGGCAAAAAAGCCGATTTTCGCAATGTGATTTTGATTATGACGACCAACGCCGGAGCGCGTGAATTGTCGTCCGGCGGTGTCGGTTTCCGCAATGATGCGAATACAAAAGGACAAGGCAAAGGCGCAATCGAACGCACATTTACGCCGGAATTTCGCAACCGGCTCGACGCGCAAGTCGCGTTTAAGCCTTTAGACATCGAAGTTATAAAACTGGTCGTTGACAAATTTATCAAAGAATTAAACGGACAACTCGCCGAAAAGCGCGTGCTTGTCAAATTAGACGATTCCGCGCTGACGTGGCTGGCGAAAAACGGTTTCGACGCGCGTTACGGAGCGCGTCCGATGGCGCGGCTTATTCACGATAAAATCAAACAGCCGCTCGCCAACGAAATTCTGTTCGGTGAATTGACCGACGGCGGAAGCGTTTTGGTTGAAGAGAAAGATAACGAATTAACCCTGAGTTTTTAATAATTTTGCCAAATAAAAAGGCGAAGCGTCGAATTTATCGACGCTTCGCCTTTTTTTAACTCCCGCTTTCGAGCAGTCAGCGTTATTTCTGCGGAGTGAAATTCAAATCATCCAGATCACTCGTTACCGAAACTAACTGAGAAGCGTAAGAATAGCGTTTTGAAACCACCGACAAAATTGCGGATTGTCCCGACGACACATCTGAAAAACGATAATAACCGAAAGGATTTGTCAAAACCGTTCGAGTTGTGCCGTTAGTTTCGGTTATACTGACGCGCGCGCCGCTTAAACCGCGACCGAGCGGCGTTAAAACGCGCCCGCCAATGTTAGCCGGCGCGGCGGTTATCATTACAACAATAGGCGGCGGATTTGAAGCGAATGTTCCGGCGGCGGCGGCGGTAAAACTTCGCAAAAAGTTGTTCGTCCCCAGCGTCAGCGCGGGCGTAACGGACGAAAAGCCAAGAGCCAAATTGCGCTGCATCGTGTTAGTGAAATTTAAAAAATCTGAAGTGAACGTAACGATGTGATCAGGTGTCGTCGCGCTGAACGTGGCAGAGTTGCCGGTATTAGTGCCGATCAACGACGGCGTAGCGGTATTTGACGAAATAGTAGCGGTCAGCAAATTTGTCCGCGTTCCGCTTCCCACACCAAACTCCGCCGGCGTGTCGCGTATTATGCTGATCACAACAACTTGATTCAACGGCTGAACTAAATTATTCATATCCAATGTCGCCGGTGTCGTCGTTGTCGTCGAATAGAACAAATGGGCATTCTGAAAGCCCTGAAGCGAAGAGTCTAATCCGACAATATTGCTGTAGAGAAAAAATATTGACGAGCCGCCGCTTAACGTATTAAAGTTTGCGCTCGTCGCGTTGTTTGTAAATGAGTAATCCTGAGTTCCGTTACGCTCGACAAATTGAGCAAACGTCACAGTTTGCGCTTGCGCTGTTGAAAGGAAAGTTGAAAGAAAAACGCCCAGCACGGCGCAGTAAAATACCAATTTGGCAAATTTGGCTTGTAATCGTTGATGTTTCATATTGACTCCTAATCTAAACCTTATTCGAAATTTAATTTTCACAAATCTATACCAAAAGATTTGCTTTGTCTATCGTTTCAGAGACTTATGTAAATTATTAATCCGGTTAATGTTCCAAAAATTATTCCAAAATTTATTAAAAGATTATTCTGACGGATAAAGTAATCATTCGCAAACACCAGTTTCTCAAGCTAAATACTGAAATAATTGAGTTTACAGATGCAAAAAGATGAACAAATTTTGATAATCATTAACAAATTTGTTTAACCTTTGTAAAATTTTGAATAAGTTTTTTTAATTATTTTGGCGGCAGTAGATTTATTAATCTGTCAGGATAGTCGGTCATAATTCCGTCCACGCCCGTTTCGAGCAGACGGCGCATATCGGCGGGCTGGTTGATTGTCCAGACGTGAACTTTCAGGTTGCGTTTGTGCGCCGCTTCGACGAAATCTTTTGTAACTATCTGGATTCCGCCGATTCGTTCGGGTATTTGCAGAGCCTGCATCGGCGGGCTGTATGATTCGCTGATTCCGGTTTTTTCCAACGCCAAAAATTTGCTCACCTCCGACGGGCTGGCGGAAGTGGCGACTTCCGGGCATTCGCCTCGAAAATCATCAATGACGGATTGGCTGAATGAACCGACGATAACTTTGTCAATCATCTTTCGCTCACGAATCAGATTGCACAGAGGTTTAATAATTGAGGGCGTTTGCTGTTTGGGTTCGATATTAAATTTCATTTCCGGCAGAGCGTCGAATATCTCCGCCAGAGTCGGCACGCTAATTCCTTTGCCGCGAAACGGGAAAGTTTTCCCGCCGTCGGTCGTGAACGGATAACCGGCATCAAGTTTTTTGACTTCGGCAAGCGTCATTTCGCTAATTTTTCCGCTTCCGTCGGTCGTGCGGTCAACGCTTCCGTCGTGCAGCACGACGAGCGTTCCGTCAGCGGTCGAATGAACGTCCAGTTCGAGAAAATCAACGCCCAATTTCGCCGAATCTTCAAAAGCGAGCAAAGTGTTTTCAGGAAACAACCCGCCGCCGCCGCGATGGGCAAAAACCAGCGGGCGAGAATTTTTTTGATTAAAGATCACCCGTTCGGTCGCCTTTTCTCCTGTTGAAGCTGCTAAATAAACGTAAATCGCGCTCATAGTCAAAATAAAAGCGGCACAGAGAAAACCTAAATATTTAAAAATTTTGCGTATCACGATTTCTACCCTTTATGATGATAATAAAGAATGAAAAGCTGTTTTGCATTTTTTGATTGGCGTGAGGTAGTCAGCGAAAATTTTGAAGATTCCCGATTTGTCTCAAAGTTAAAATCTGACAGAATTTTAGATTTTATGCCGTATAAGCGATAGATTTTCAACCTGTGATTATCATTTTTCGAACGCTTCTCTTCTCCGCGCAGGCTGTGAAAACCACCGTCTTTTTTTGAGCAACTTTGGATTTGTTAACAATCATCTAATGAACGCTTCGATTTTTGAATTATTTTTAATCAACGAAGCTATCAGTTGAATTTTAACCCCTGATCGTCGTAATCCTCCGCAGTCAGGGGCTTTTTTTATTCTGCTTTTTCCAGCCAGCTTTCGAGTTGTTTTAAATGACGCGCTTCGTGTCCGCCGATCAGCGTCAGCCATTCGCCGGCGTTTAGTTCGCCCATAAATGGATGCGGAAATGTGAAATCGGAACATTCGACAGATTCAAAAAGCGGACGCAGTTGGTCGAGACGTTTTCGATTTTCTTCCATTTTTGCCAGCGATTCGTTAATTGTTTGATCGCCCGTCGGACGAACGTGAGCGGGTGCTTCCAATTTTTTCATTTTCGCTTCGGCGGCTTTCGCTGCAAAGTTTGCCGTTAAATTCGCCGTCCCGTCCGCTTTTTTTCCGGCGGCTTGCGCCTGCGTCAAAAGTTTTGCGGAAATTTTCGACATTCCTTCTTCGACGATGGAAATATGTTCGATCAGATGAGCGATTGTCCATTTCTCGCCTTCGGGCGAAAAATTCGCTTTCTCGGCGGGCAAATTCTCAATCGTTTGCATTAATTGTTCACGAATTTTATCATTCGTCGCGTAAATATCGGCTATTGTTTGTTTATTCATAATTTTTTAAGCTCCAATTTCAAAGTCAGTTAATCGGCGGTTTTTCCAAAATTTCAAATGCAGATAATTTGGAATCTGAAATCTGCAATTATTGCAGCGCAACGGCTTGCGGGCTGAAAATTAAACGATGCCAGCGCAGATAACTGCTCGCGCTGTCGGCTTCGTTTTTCATTTTTTTGATGTATCCGGTTTGCAAATAAAGCATACTGTCCTGCGTCCATTCGAGATTTATAATCGGATTAAACGAAACCAATGTGCTTTCGTCCGGCAAAGTTCCGATTGGCTGATTTGGCGCGGCGTTTGCCGTTTCATTGATATTTGCATTCGGAATCGCGCTTGACTGAGCGTTTGCTTCCGCATTTGTGTTTCCGCTCTGTTCCTCTTTTCGCAGTTGTTCGTCGTACGCTTTTGAAGAAATCAGCAGTTGATTGCGAAGCGGAATCGCGGCTTGCGTCGGCGCGTCGCCGATTGCGTCGTAAATTCTGACCTGCGTGTTAAAAGCGTCGGCGACTTTTGCCGAATCGGGCGACCAAACCGGATGAACCGTCGTCAAATTATCATCGAGCCGCCGTTCGCGTCCGTTTTTTTCGATCAGTCGCGGTCTGCCCATCGGAATAAAAACTTCGCCTTTGCCGTCGGCTTGATACTGCAAAAAATTCCATTCCTGATAAGTTGTCGCCAACGCCGCCAACATCGCGCTGTCCGGCGACCAGACAAAATAAAAATATATCAAACCTTCATTCTGCGTCAGCGGTTTAACATCGTTTCCGTTCGCGTCGGTGATGTAAATCTGCTCGGTGCGAAACGTCAGAACAGCTTTCGGAGCTTCGCCTTCCGGCGTTGTTTCAACCGGCGGCGCGTTCGTATTCGCGCCTTCCGCATTGGTTTCGACATTGGCGTTCGGTTCGGTATTGGGGGCGACATTGGCGTTCGGTTCGGATTGATTTGGCGCAAGCGGATCAACCGCGCCGCCGACGCGCGTTTTCGCCATAAACGCGACGCTGCTCGAATCCGGCGACCAGACAATCGTTTCCGGGTAATGAACCGCCATTCCGTCGTGCGTAATTTTTTTCAAAAGTCTGCCGTCCGCCGCAAACATATCGAGCCGAAAATCGCCCTGCGAATCTTCGGTTTTGTGATAAACCGCCAAAACCCGCTGTTTATCCGGCGATGTGATTGATTTGTCGAGAAGTTCCTGCTGGCGATTCTGGTCAAAATCATTCTGCACCGCCGCGTTTCTTTCCTGCGACTGAACGTTTTCATCGGTCAAAGTCGGCGCGGGAACGTCCGGTTCGAGCCGAAAATTCAAACGCGTCGCGGCAACATCGCGCAAAGTTTGCGGCGCAACCGTTTGTTTATTTTCGACGACGGTTTTCTGACAGCCGAAACTTAATAAAACGAGCGCGAATAAAATAAACTTTCGTTGAAACATAATTTTCTCTGGAGCGCGGACGGCTCGTCCGCCAACAAGCGAAGCGATGTTGCAAGCGTTACTTAACAAAACTTTTACCGGCACAGGTGCATCATTCGCTTCGTTCTGATGGCGGACGAGCCGTCCGCGCTCCAATTACTCCAAATCCGCCAAAAGATACTGTTTGTAAAGTCGTTTCTGTTCGTCCGACGGATTTTCGACCGGCACGATTGAATAATTTTGATTCGCCTGTTCGCCGAGCGTGATTTCCAGTTCGCGCAAAACATCGAAACGGAAAATCGTCAATTTCACTTTATCGCCGGGTTTTAACTGGCTCAAATAACTTTGCAAAAACGCCTGACTTGCGCGATTTCCGTCAATCGCCACGATTTGATCGTCGGTGTTTAAACCCTGCTGATAAGCCGGCGTGTCGGACGGAAGCGCGCGAACCGTCAAATTTCCGTTGGCTTCCGCCAAAGTCGCGCCGAGATACGCCTGTTTTTTGCTGTTTCCTTCGACGACGAGTTTTAAGCCGATGCCGTTCAAAATCGAATCGTAATTAATTTCGTCAGTTCCGCGCACATATTTGCTGAAAAAATCTTCGAGCGATTTTCCAGCCATCATTTCCGAAATTTTCTGATAATCGGCGGGCGCGTAATTCCTGTTCTTTTTGTAAAATTCGTCGTACAAATAACGCATCACGTCGTCCAGAGATTTCGCGCCGTTTGAATCTTTGCGAATTTCGATGTCGAGCAGAAAGTTGACGAGTTCGCCTTTGTCGTAATACGAAATTTGGTTGTTGATCGAATTTTCGTCTTGTCTGTAATATTTGATCCACGCGTCAAAACTCGCGTCTTCGAGCGAAGTTTCAAATCTGCCCGGACGATTTTGCAGTGCTTTTATCACCGAAACTTTCGTATCGAGAAGGTCTTTATCGGTAATTAAATTCGCGCGGCGCAGTAAAACCGCTTCGTAATAAGCCGTTCCGCCTTCGGCAACCCACAAATTGCGCGTGTAATTTTCATTTTCATAATCAAACGGTCCGAGCGCGTCGGGACGAATTCGTTTGACGTTCCACAAATGAAAATATTCGTGCGCGACCAAATTCAAAAACGCTTTGTAGCGCGATTCCGGTTTGAAACCCAAACGCTGCCATTGCAGCGCGGTCGAATTCAGATGTTCGAGACCGCCGCCGCCGCGCAGATTCAAAATAAAAGTGTAATCTTTATAAGGAAGTTCGCCGAAAATCGCTTTCGCCTGCTGAACGATTTTCGCCGTATCTTCAGCGATTTTTTTCGTGTCGTAATTTCCGTCGCCTTCAATAACAAATCGGTGCGGAACGCCGTCAACCGTAAACGGAACTTCCGTATAATTGCCGACTTCAAACGGCGAATCGTATAAAATGTCGAAGTTTTCAGCGCGAAAAGTGTTCGTTTGCCCGTCAACTTTCGGCAAACCCGTCGCCACTTTCCAATCGCCGAACGGCACGACTTTCACCGTCGAAGACGCTTGCAGATTGTCTTTCGGAAACATCAAAACGGCGGCGTTGGTAAAAAATGCGTGATCGGAATTCAATTCGTTCGTGCGAACCGTCAATTCGTTGGCGTAAATATTATATTTTACAACAAGTTCGTTTGCGCCTTTGGTGTCAATCTGCCACGTATTTTTACTTATTTTGCGCCACGCCAAATCATTTCCGCTGGCATTTTTCACATCGAAATCCTGAACGTGCCGCGCGTATTCACGAATTAAATACGAACCCGGTGTCCAAACCGGCATTTTAATTTCAGTCTGCGCGGGCAAATTCGCCGCTCTGACGCGCATTTCAACTTCCAAAAGATGCGTATAAGGTTTCGACATCGAAACCGTGTAACTGATTTCCGGCGCGGCGGTTTTCGTTTCGACCGTCGCCGCTGTTGTTTTTTGATTTTTGTTTTTCCCGCCTTGGGCGGACGTTTCTTGATACATAGAAAAAATCAGCGCGATAAATAAAATTGCTAAAATTTTTGAATCGAACATCTTTCGCAGACTATTTGCGGGCGTTTTTTGAATTGACATAAATTGAATTTTACACGAAAAACGTAAAATTGCGATAGCGAAGGCTTTTATACTTTTATAGTTGAGAAAAACTTTGAGCGGCAAGTTTTTAAAATTTACTCAAACATCCGATGAAAATAACTTTAATTCTTCATCGTCGTGCGGCAATTTTATCAAATGCTTGATTTAATTTTATAAAAATTAGTTTACCTATAACCGGCGATAATATTTTCTTGTCCCTGTTTGTCCTGTCATCCCTGCAAATTTGCCCGAAATTCGGCAACAACCGGCGTGTGATCCGAAGGTCTTTCCAAACCGCGCGGTTCTTTGTCAATCCAACATCCGACGCATTTTTCCGCCAGAGATTTCGATGTCCAAATATGGTCAATCCGCAAACCCTGATTTTTCGGAAACGCGCCTTCGCGGTAATTCCACCACGAAAATTCCTGTAAATCATTGTTTTGCTGACGAAAAACGTCAACAAATCCCCACTGTTTGACGTGGTGCATCGCGGCGCGTTCGGGTTTGGAAAAATGCAGTTTTCCTTCCCACGCTTTGACGTTCCAAACGTCGAGTTCGTCCGGCGCGACGTTAAAATCGCCGCACAACAGAACGTCGCCGCTTATGTCGCAGGTTTCGTCGAACATTTTTCGCAGCCTTTGCAGCCAATCAAGTTTGAATTTAAATTTGTCCGACCAAAGTTCCGTCCCGTTCGGAATGTAAGTGTTGACAATTCTGATGTTATTGATCGTCGCCGCAATCAGACGTTTCGGCGCGTCGGCAGCGTCGTCGTGAAAATTTTTCTGCACGTCTTTCAGTTCGTGTTTCGACAAAATCGCCACGCCGTTGTAAGATTTTTGACCGATAAACGCGGCTTTGTATCCGGCATTTTCGATTTCTTCGAGCGGAAACTTTTCGTCAACCGTTTTTGTTTCCTGCAAACACAAAACGTCTATGTCGTGTGTTTTCAGCCAGTTCAAGACTTGTTCAAGACGAACGGCGATTGAATTTACGTTCCAGGTGGCGATTTTCATCAGTTATATTTTTACCATAATTTTTTTTCGACTGGAGCGCAAGCGTCCCCGCTTGCAATGAGTGCGTAAACGCGAAAAAGCGTTTCAATTTCCTTCAACTCAAATACAGATGAGCGCATTTTTCGCGGCGGAGCGACGCTCATTGCAAGCGGGGACGCTTGCGCTCCAGTCTTTGTTACGGTTTTTGAGAGTTTCTTTCCCAAAAAACGCCGTCCGAAAAACCCTGAATACTTTTGTCTTTTTCAGCCAAAGCCAGCCGTTTTTCCGCCAAAAGACAATAATTTTCGTCCGCTTCGATGCCGACAAAACTGCGATTCAACTTTTTAGCGACGACGGCAGTCGTGCCGCTTCCGGCAAACGGGTCTAAAATCAAATCGTTTTCGTTCGTCGAAGCCAAAATAATTTTTGCCAGCAGTTTTTCCGGTTTTTGCGTCGGATGCGGCGTGTTTTCGGGCATTGACCAGAAAGGAACAGTCAAATCAGTCCACAAATTTGACGGATGCGTCAGGCGAAAATTTCCGTTTTCGCTCTTTTTCCAATCCTTCGGTTCGCCGTTTTCCGTGTAAGGCGCGAGAACTTTGCGCTTTGTTTTCACCGCGTCGAGATTAAAAGTGAATTCGTCGGAAACCGTAAAAAACCAAATATCTTCCGCCGCGTTTTTCCAATTTGCCTTTGCGCCGCGACCTTTTTCGCGTTCCCAGGTGATGCGGTTTCGCAAATTAAAATATCTCATTCCGACGCGCTGAATCGCCGAAGCCGAACGCCAATCGCCGCAGATGTAAATTGATGCGGTTTCTTTTAATAATTTTCCGCAGTCTTTCAGCCACGAATCGAGCCAGATTTCATAATCGTCGAGCGAAGTTTGTTTGAATGAATTTGTGCCGAAATTTTTCGTCAAATTATACGGCGGATCGGCGAAAAACAAATCAAAGCTATTTTCGGGAAGCAGTTTCAGAATCTGAAAAGCGTCGCCGCAAATTGTTTTATTTTTTGTTTCCTCTAATGAATTTTGCGACTGGAGATGAATTAAATTTTCGCGGTAAATTTCCGCTTCTTCATCGCTTAGTTCAAGCGTCCGGTTGCGAGGCGCGCGTGTTTTTTTCGCGTTTGAATTCATAATCAACCGGCAAGCAAAAGTGCAGCGAGAAGCGTCGCGCGTTTTGGAATATCGTCAACAAAAATGAACTCTTCGAGCGTGTGCGCGCCGCCGCCGGAAATGCCTAACCCGTCTAAAACCGGAATATTCAACGCGGCAACAAAATTTCCGTCCGACGCGCCGCCGACCTGCGTTTCGCCGAGTTCGTAAGCGAAACTTTCGGCGATTTTTCGGGCTTTTTCGTAAAGATTGATAACGGCTTCGGTTCGTTCCATCGGCGGGCGATTTACCTCGCCGGTGATTTCGAGCGAAACTTTTTCGTCAAAAGATTTGAAATTTTTCAGCGCGTTTTCGATTTTTTCGGCTTCCGATTTTTTTGTGAAACGCACATCAATTTCGCAGCTCGCATATTCGGGAATCACGTTTGAAGTCGTGCCGCCGGAAATCGTGCAGACATTGGCGGTCGTGCCGTTTGCCGGATCGTTTAACTCTTGGATTTTCGGAATTTGACGCGCGATTTCCAAGATCGCCGACGCGCCTTTTTCCGGCTCTAGTCCGGCGTGTGCGGGAATTCCGTGAGTTTTTAGCTGAAACATTCCCGTTCCTTTGCGCCCGGTTTTAACTTTTCCGTTTGCCGAAGGTTCATACACGAGACAAAATTCGGCGCGTTCGGCTTCGCGTTCGACAAATTCTCTGCCCGTCGGACTTCCTATTTCTTCATCGCACGAGAGCAAAATCGTGATCGGTCTCGCCGGTTTGAGATTAAATTTTGCAAATGTTTTGAGAACTTCCAAAACCAAAACAATATTGGCTTTCATATCGAAAATTCCGCAGCCGTAAAATTTACCGCCTTCGACGCGCGTCGGATTTTGTTCTTTTGTTTTTCGCGGGTGAACGGTGTCGGTGTGTCCCAAAATTAAAATCGGTTTTTCGCTCGATTCAAAAGCGTGAATTATCAAATGTTCGCCATAATTTTCGGCGAACATCCGTTCGACTTTAAAATCCGGCGAAATTTTTATCGCTTCATTTGCGATAAAATCAACGACTGCAAGACTTCCCGAAACATCGCGCGACGGCGATTCGATTTCGACGATTTCCCGAATCGAATTTAAAGTACCGTCTTGTTCGTTCTGAAAATAATTAAGAAATTCTCGCGCTTTCATAATTTGCCGACATTTTGAGGAAAAAAGTGGTGCGGACGAATGGAATCGAACCATCACGGGATTGCTCCCACGGGCTTCTGAGACCCGCGCGTCTACCAGTTCCGCCACGTCCGCGTGAAATGGGTAAATGTGATGATACGAATTTACGGGCGAAAGTTCAAGAATCGCTTGCGGTTTATATTTTTTGACGCGAAATTTGTTATATTTATAATCAATGCAAAAGGCACAAACAACAAATTATCTGCGCGAAAATCTTTTGGAAGTGCGGCAAAAGATTGAAGAATCGGCGCGAAAAGTCGGCAGAAATTCTGAAGAAATAAAACTCATCGCCGTCAGCAAAACGCACCCGATTGAAGTTTTAAATGAAGCAATCGAAGCGGGCGCGGGCATTTTCGGCGAAAACAAAGTGCAGGAAGCCGAAGAAAAAATTCGAGAAATCGGGCGCGAAAAAGTCGAATGGCACTTGATCGGACATCTGCAGAAAAATAAGGCGCGAAAAGCCGTCCAGTTGTTCGACTTGATTCATACGCTTGATTCTGTTGAACTTGCCGAAAGGCTGGAACGTATCTGTCAGGAAGAAGAGCGCGATAATTTGCCGGTTTTGGCGCAGGTTGATCTGGCAAACGAGGCGACGAAAAACGGTGTTGCCGAAAAAGATTTGCCGCACTTGATTAAATTTTTACAAATCTGCGATTGTCTGCAATTTAAGGGATTTATGATTATTCCGCCGTTTTTTGAAGATGCGGAAAATGTTCGACCGTATTTTAGAAAACTCCGCGAAATCCGCGATAAATTTTTGCCGAACGGCGAACTTTCGATGGGAATGAGCCACGATTTTGAAATCGCCGTCGAAGAAGGCGCGACGCTTCTCAGAGTCGGCACGGCAATTTTCGGCAAAAGAAATTACGAAAAAATGTAAGCTATTTCGCCTCCGAAGAAATTTCGGAAATTTGGCGCACCGGAACGAGCAAAACCGGACATTTCGTTTTTTCGATAACGCGCGTCGGAACGCTGCCGAGCGGAAGTTGTTCGACGCGGTGCGCGCCGCCGCGCCCGTGCGTCGCCATTACGATTAGATCGGACTGCTCGCTTTCGGCAAAGGCGAGAATCGTTCGCGCCGGACCCGAACCGCCGAGCAAAACTTTAGTCTGCGTTTTTTCCGAATCGAGTCGGGCGGCGATTCCGTCCAGATACTGCTGCATCGTTTGAGCGTAATTTTCCGATTCCGCGCCTTCGGGAACTGAAACGAGCAGAACTTCATTGTGAAATTCATCAGCCAATAATTTGACGAGCGGCAAAACGCATTCCGCTTCCGCCGAACCGTCGAGCGCGACGATTATTCTTTTAAATTCGGTGAAACGGCTCGCCCATTTATTGGTCGGACGAAGAAGCAAAATCGGCAGATTCGCGCGTTCGATTAAACGCTGTGAAACGCTCGTTTTCAATAAACGTCCGACTTCAAAACCGCCTTTTGTGCTGATGACGATCAAATCAGCGGCGTTTTCGACGGCGAGCCGGTTTATTTCCCGCGCCGGTCCGCCTTTTGACGTTACGAATTCAGCGGAAAGCGAGTCGTCTTTCATCATTTCGGCGGTACGCCGCAAATAATCCTGATTGTCGAACGGCGCGGCGGAATTTTCGTCGGATTTTTTTTCTTCCACAACGTTCGCCAAAATTATATCCGCCCCGAAAACACCGGCTAAACGCCGCGCAATCGGCAATGATTGTTCGGCGAGCATCGAACCGTTGAGCGGGACGAGAATTTTTTTGAGTTTTACGTCCGATTCATTTTCATCATCCACAAAATCGAGATATTTTTGTCCGGCGACGAGCAAACCCAAACGATCTTCGACCGAACCCGGCGCGCCGAGTTTTTTGCGGTAATAACTGAAAACTAAATAAAGTGCCGGAATAAATATCAGATAAGTCCACGCGCCCTCAAAAAAGCGTTCGCCGAAAATAATCAGCGTCGCGCCGGAAGTCAAAAGCGCGGCAATAATTGTTCCGGCGAGTGAAATCGCGCCGAGCGGAGAAAAACTTTTCCGCAGTTCGCGCAACAGACGTTTGCTCGCCGCCCAACCCGTCATACTCAGCAAAATAAACACTCCCGCAGCGTACAGCGCGAGATACGTTTCTTCCTGCGTGCCGAAGAGCAGAAAGCAGATAACGACGATGCCGACTTCGAGCCAGACAGGTCTGTCGGCTACGTCAAAATGATTTCTTTCGCCGTAAGAGGCGGGAATATAATGACGATGGCGCAAACCCAGAGACAAATTCTGCAAACCCTGCGCGCTCGCCGCGCACGCCGATAAAAGAACGGCGACTCCGATTAAAGTTCCGAGATACGAAGCCCACACCGGAAGCAGTTGATTCATAGTTTGCGTGAAAACGGAAACGTGTTCGTTGGTCGGGTCGGCAAGCGCGAAAATGGCGGGACCGACGACGAGCATCGTCAGCGAAGTCGTTCCCATAATAATTATCAAACTGCCGAACGATTTGCGGCTTTTCTGTTCGCGCGTCCCGTCATAAGCGGCGACGAGATTGGCGAAAATTTCGATTCCCGTCATCAAAGCCAGAATCCGCGCGTAACCGGCGAGCGTGAAATTTATGTATCGCGGACTAAACGCCTGAAAATTGATTGACGGAATATCAAAACCGAATTTCAAAAGACTGGCGACGATCATCACCCACAATAAAACGAGAATGGCGAAAGTCGCCGGACCGAAGGCGCGAGCCGCCATTTTCGGACCGCGATTGACCAGCCAGCCCGTCAAAATACTCAGCACGACGGCGAGAAAAGCGCGATATTGCAGATGAAAAACCGTATTGTTGAGCGCGGGAAAACGGTCGGCGATGAAAGTTACCAGAGCTGCCATACTGACCAAAAAAGTCAGCGTGTATTCGGTAAAAGTGATCGCGGCGTTGATTTTAACCGCCCAACTGCCGAATTCTTCCTCGCTCAGACCGCTGCCGCCGCTGCCGTCGGTGATCCACTTCATCACCTGACGATACATCGCCGAAACCATTACGACGGTTAAAACGGCGAGCCAGACGGTCGCGCCGAAAGTGATTTCCGCCACGCCCGCGACGACGATTAAACGCAGAAAAGGTCCGAAAACATACAGCGGCGAAGTCGCCGGATCGCCGCCGCCCGCGAGCGCGCCTTCAAAAGAATTTGATAATTTGTGTGAAACGTGTGCCATAAATTAAAAACACGCAGAAGTTTTTGTGAAAACTTCTGCGACTTTTGCAAATTATTAATCTAACACATAAATATATTGATAAACCAAGTTAGAGAAACTATTCTGAATTTCACTGCCGGACGGCGGGACAAAAAACCGCCGTCTGTAAAAAAACGCGTCGAAATTTTCGGGTTCCGCAACGCAGATTTTGCGCGATGAATATCTTTATGCGATGCTTAAAAGCGATTGGACAAATAAAATTAAACGGAGAAAACAAATGATATTAGATGTTACGGACAACGAAGCGAGAAAGCGTTTTGAAACGACGCGCGACGGAAAAACGGCGTTTGTGGATTATGTAATTCACGGCGAAACCTACGAATTGACGCATACGGAAGTGCCGGAAGAACTTCAGGACAAAGGAATCGGAACGCAGCTTGTGATGAGAGTTCTCGATATGATTAAGGAAAAACGGCAGCCGGTTAAACCGACGTGTCCGTTTGTCGCCGAAATTATCGAAGAAAATCCCGAATATCAATCGTTAGTCGAATAATGAAAATTTTTCACGGAACGGAAAACGCCAATATTCTGCGCCCGACGGTTTTGACGCTCGGCGTGTTTGACGGTCTGCATCTCGGTCATCAAAAGATTATGGAAACGGTTGTCAATCGCGCCGAAATTGTCGGCGCGATTCCGACGGCGATCACTTTTGACCCGCATCCGCGAGCCGTGCTTTACCCGGAAAATTCGCCGCCGCTGCTGCAAACGCTCGATCAGCGGCTGGCAAATTTTAAAGTTTCGGGAATTAAACAGGCGATAATCATTCGATTTGACGACAAATTCGCCGCTCAGGACGCTGAAAATTTTTTGCGCGACATAATTCACGACCGCTTGCAGGCGAAAGAAGTTTATCTCGGCAACGGTTTCGCATTCGGCAAAAATCGCGGCGGAAATATTCAGCTTCTGCGAAAAATGAGCGATGAATTGGGTTTTCACGCCGACGAGGTTTCCGAAATTAAACTTCGCAATCAGCGAATTTCGTCGTCGAAAATCCGTGAATTATTAAAAGACGGCAAAGTAAATCTCGCAAGGCGGATGCTCGGCAGACCTTACGGCGTGGAAGGCGTGATAATTCGCGGCGACCGGCGCGGGCATACAATCGGCTTTCCGACGGCGAATTTGAAACCGAAAAACCGCGTCATTCCGAAATACGGCGTTTACGCGACGGCGACTTTGATTGACGGAGTTTGGAAAAAAAGCATCACCAACGTCGGAATTCGCCCGACTTTTGAAGGCGGCAAAGAACCTTCGATTGAAACCTACGTTTTCGATTTCGACGGCAATTTATACGGCGACGTTCTGCGCGTTCGTTTTTTACACCGAATCCGCGACGAGCGAAAATTCGCCGGAATTGACGAACTGAAAGCGCAAATTTCCAAAGATTCACAAACCGCGCTGAGATATTTTTCTCACCAAGGCGTAATCAATATGTTAGATTTAGATTGAGGTGAAAATTATGGAAATCACGATCACAATTTCGGAACGCGCCGAACGGAAAATCAGAGAACAAGCCGAATCAAAAGGCAAAGATGTCGGCGAGTTTATCGGCGAATTTGTTGAGGAAAGATTTGCGAACGGCAACGGAAATTTAACAAAAGAGAGCAAAACCGAAAACATCGAAGGCGAAAAAAAGCGCAAACACAATCTGTTGAAATTTGCCGGAATGTTTTCGAGCGGAAAAACCGACACATCGGAAAGAATGCACGAAATTTTGTATTCCGAAGATTTCGATCCAGCGGAGGGTTTTAGTATTAAATGAAACCGTGCTTAGTGGACTCGGGATTTCTTTACGCTTTAGTTGACGAAACAGACTCGCATAGTCCGGCGGCAAGAAAATCTTTGGAAAATATTTATGAAGATGTATTATTGCCCGTTCCGGCAGTTACCGAAACGGCATATTTTATTTCGAGAAATCTTGGTTCAGAAAAACTAGCAATTTTTCTGGAAACTTTACCGGAAATGAATCTCATTTTAGAAACTCCAACCGCCGAAGATTACAAACGCGCCGCCGAAATTATCCGCAAATACGACGATGCGAATATTGATTTTGTTGACGCGATCATCGTTTCGATTGCGGAAAGATTAAATATCACGAAAATTCTCACCGTTGACCGCCGGCATTTCGGAATGTTCAAACCCAATCACTGCGATTCGTTCGAGATTTTGCCGTAAAAAAGTAACGCAGTCGTCCCGACTGCCGCACGCGGATGCGTCCCGCTTCCGAGTCAAGAAGATTTAAAACGTGAGCGCGGAACGCACTCACGACAGCAGGCAGGATGCCTGCGATACACGGCTAAATCGTCTTCGTAACCTTCGACAGCGAACGCGGCGCGTCGGCATCTATTCCTTTGGC
This sequence comes from Pyrinomonadaceae bacterium, assembly GCA_965218105.1. Classification (GTDB taxonomy): domain Bacteria; phylum Acidobacteriota; class Blastocatellia; order Pyrinomonadales; family Pyrinomonadaceae. The sequence goes on along the minus strand of OZ244585.1, from coordinate 3,292,775 downwards.
TTCGGCGAGCAAAGCGGCGAACATTTGCGCCGGAATAATAAACGGAATCGGCGATAAAAATTCGTCCATTTCCGGCATTTGCAGGAAGCGCGAACTTTTCGACATCACTTTTTTATCGTTCGTAATCGAAAAAGAATCGGCGTGAAGTTCTTTTAATTGTCCGAGAAGATCAATATTGCTTTTGTTTGAAACGCCTTTCGGCGCGAATAATATTACCGGAAAACGCCGTTCGACAATCGCCAAAGGTCCGTGAAAAAAATCTGCCGACGAAAATCTTTCCGCCACGACGTAACAGGTTTCCATCAGTTTTAACGCCAGTTCGTAAGAGTTTCCGTAATTCAAACCGCGCCCGACGACGACGCAGTTTTCCATAAAAACATATCTCTGAACCAAATCTTCAACTTCCGGTTTGAGCTTTAAAACTTCGGCGCAAAGTGACGGAATTTCTTCGTATTTAATTTTGTTTTCCGCCAAAACCGATGCCAGCAGATAAAAGTGCAGCATTTGTCCGGTGTAAGTTTTCGTCGCGGCGACCGATTTTTCGCGTCCGGCGTGAATCAGAAGCGTTTCGTCAACGATTTTCGCCATCGAAGACGCGGCTTCGTTGGTAATTCCCAAAGTGAACGCGCCTGATTTTTTCGCCGATTCCAAAACCTGATTGATGTCCGCGCCTTCGCCGGATTGCGAAACGCCGATGACCAAAGCGCGGCTCAATTTCAGCTTGGCTTTGTAAAGCGTAAAAACCGACGGCGCGGACAAAGATACGGGAATTCCGGTCGTAATTTCCAGCAAATAACGTCCTAAAAGCGCGGCATTGTCGGAACTTCCGCGCGCGACGAGAATAATCAAATCAATATCTTTGCCGCGCAGAAACGCGCCGAGTTTCTTGAATTTATCGGCTTCCGCACTGATGGTTTTTTCCAAAACTTCGGGTTGTTCCTGTATCTCTTTTAACATTAACGACATCATAATTTTTATAAATTCCGCGATTTTTTTTCTTTCTGGTAAATTTCAAAAGCCATCTGCGCGGCGGCGACCGCGGGCGGCAAAGGCGGTTCGATTAAATAAGCCTTCGGCGCGATTTCTCTGACTTTTTCGATCAACGGCGCGGTGATAATTTGACCGGATTGAAAAACACTGCCGACTTTGGCAATCGGAAATTTTCTTTTTTGTAACTTCAATTGGCGAATGACCGCCGTTGCCGCCACGCCTAATTCACATCCGGCTTCGGTCAAAATTTCCTTTGCCACTTCGTCTCCTTCATCGGCGGCTTCGGAAACGAATTTTGCAAAACCCGCGATTCTTAAATTATCAATTTGCGGAGCGTAAATTGCTACGAGCAAGTCTTCGGGTTTTCCGGCGCGAAAATATTTCATCGCCTTTTGACTTAATTTTGTCGAACTTCCGCGTCCGTCCGAAGCCTTGGCAATCGCCTGCAAAGCGCGCCGCGCGATTCCCGCTCCGCCGCCTTCGTCGCCCGCCAGCGGTCCCCAGCCGCCGGCAATCGCTTTTTCGCCCTTTTCGTTTTTTCCCAGACAAATCGAACCTGTTCCGGCGATCACCACCAGACCTGTTTTGTTTTTGACCGCGCCGTAAAGCGCAATGTCCGCATCAGTTACGACTTCGACATAGTTCGTTCGCAGCATTTGAGAAATACGTTCACGAACTCTCAGACGAATATCGTTTCGTCTGACTCCGGCTAAACCGAGCGCGGCGGCGACAATATCGGCGGCATTCCGGTTTGATTTGTCGCAGGCGTTGTTTATCGCTTCCGAAATATTGGCAGCCGCCGTTTCGATTCCGACACGCATCGGATTTGACGCGCCGGACAGACCTTCGGCGATCACTCTATTTTCTCCGTCAAGCAAAACTACGAGAGTCTTCGTGCCGCCGCCGTCAACTCCCAAATATAAATTATCAGACTTACGCCCGTTTTTTCTCTTATTTTTTCTTGTCTGAACCGCAGCCATCAAAATTTTTATAGACGAAAACCTAAATTCTGTTATATTCTAACTATACCGGACTTATAATCAAAACTAAAAGATTTTATTCGAGCGATAAGTAAAAGTTATGAATAAATGTAACAGGCGGAAGAAAAATTTGCCTGCATAAATTTATAAATTGCGTAAAACCTCAGAATATTACTTGTTAATTTAGTAAATAGTGAATAATAATGATATTTTGTTCCGAAATTGACGGGTCATCACTTATCGTTCACCACTAAAAAGAATGGAAATCAGACAATTAAAAGCATTTTTGGCGATTGCCGAAATGAAAACATTTACGGCAGGCGCGGGACAGGTAAATATCACGCAGGCGGCAATTTCTATGCAGATTCGGCAGCTTGAAGAAGAGGTCGGGATGCGGCTTTTCACCAGAACGCCGCGCCGCGTGATTTTGACCGAAGCGGGTGAACATCTTTTGCGGCGGGCGCGAAGAATTTTGCGCGAACACGACGACGCGCTCGCTGAAATCGCCGAAATCGCCGGCGCGGAACACGGAAGACTCAGAATCGGTTCGGCTTCGGCAATGTTCGCCACCACGCAATTGCCTGCTATTTTGGAAAAGCTGAAAACCAAATTTCCCAACGCCGAAATAAAAGTCAGTTCCGGCACGAGTCAAACGCTGGTCGAAAAAATTATGCACGGCGAAATTGACATCGCTTTCGTCTCGCTGCCGGTTGAAAATTCAAATATTCAGACGGATTTACTGTTTCGAGATGAAATTGTGGCGATTTCCAACCCGTCGCATCCGCTCGCCAAAGAAAAGTACATCAGCGCGGCGACGCTCGCCGGCGAAGAGTTGATTTTAGGCGAAAAAGGCGGCAATACGCGCCGGATGATTGACGATTTTTTCGCGGCGGCGAACGTCAAACCGAACGTCGTAATGGAATTGTCGCGGCAGGAAGCGATCAACAAAATGGTCGAAAGCAAAATGGGTGTCGGCATCGCCGGAGCGAAAGCCGTCGCCCGCGAAATCAAAGAAAAAAGATTGAGTTCGTGGCTCATCGAAGGCGCGGAAATCAGTTGGGATTTAGGTCTGGCGCGTCTGCGCGGCGGTTATTTTTCGCTGATTGTCAAAGAATTTATCAAACTCTGCAAAGATAGTTTTAAAGAGAGAGAAATGAAGTTAAAGGCAAAAGGCAAAGGTTAAAAAGGGCAACATATATCGAATACAAATAAAGATGAATCCGTTCGGATTCATCTTTATTTGTATTTTTACCCGAAATTTTGTCTATGCGACGGTTATTTCTTTCGATAAATAAACGTCCTGAATCGAATTTAATAATTCAACGCCTTCATTGGTCGGACGCTGAAAAGCCTTGCGACCTGAAATCAAGCCCATTCCGCCGCCGCGTTTGTTGACGACCGCCGTCCGAACCGCGTCCGCCAAATCGCTTTCGCCTTTCGATTCGCCGCCCGAATTTATCAAACCGCAGCGTCCCATATAACAATTGGCGACTTGATAACGCACGAGGTCAATCGGACTTTCGCTCGTCAATTCCGTGTAAATTCGCCGGTCTGTTTTACCGTAACTGCTTTCGATGTTGAGCGCATTGTAACCGCCGTTGTTGGTCGGCAGTTTTTGCTTGATGATGTCGGCTTGAATCGTTACGCCCAAGTGATTTGCCTGTCCGGTCAAATCGGCGGAAGTGTGAAAATCTTTTTCTTTGGTTTTGAACGCCGGATTTCGCAGATAACACCACAAAATCGTCGCCATTCCGAGTTCGTGCGCGTAGGCGAAAGCTCGCGCGACTTCGGTAATCTGGCGCGTAGATTCTTCCGAACCGAAATAAATCGTCGCGCCGACGGCAATCGCGCCCATATCTCGCGCCTGATCAATCGTTCCGAACATAATCTGATCGTATTTGTTCGGATAGGTTAAAAGTTCGTTATGGTTTATTTTGACGACAAACGGAATTTTGTGCGCGTATTTTCTGGCGACGATGCCCAGCGCGCCGAAGGTCGAAGCGACGGCGTTGCAGCCGCCTTCGATTGCCAGTTCGACAATATTGTTTGGATCAAAAAGTTTCGGATTCGGCGCGAAACTCGCTCCGGCGGAATGTTCGATTCCCTGGTCAACCGGCAAAATCGAAAGATAACCCGTGCCGGACAATCTGCCGTTGGTAAAAAGCGTCTGAAGCGAGCGCAAAACATTGATGTTGCGGTCGGATTGCAGCCATATACGGTCAACAAAATCCGCTCCGGGAATGTGAATATTTTCTTTTGGAATAGTTGTAGAAGTATGATTTAAGAGCGTTTCGGCTTCGTCGCCCAAAAGTTCCTGAATTTTACTGAAATCAACAGCCATTATGTAATTCTCCTGTGTTTTTAATAATTATTTAGCAAAGCGTTTTGCAAAAAATTATAACATAACGTCCTTTAATTTGACTTAATCAAAGAATTTTCTTGATAAATGCCCGACGCTGAGTTAAAATGCTTCGGTCAGTTCAGTGTTCACAAGTTACAATTCCAAATGTAACTTTTCCCATAATTTTTAGTCCGTTCACAATCGCGGTAAGGTTTACCTTAAAAGTTGTAAAAACTACGCAATCTATTTAACAAACTGAGGTGTAAAATATGTTTTTAGTTACCGGAAAGCATTTTGCTTTGCTTTTCTCTCTCTGCTTTTTGTTTGCCTGTTCTGAGTCGGCGTTTTCCCAAGATAAAGAGTGGCGCGAAGTTACGCCGGCGGAATTGGCGATGAAAACCGGCAAAGTTGAATCCGATGCCGATGCCGAAGCCATTTTCTGGGAAGTTCGGGTTGACGACAGTTCCGAAAATTTGTCAATGAAACACTATGTTCGCGTCAAAGTTTTCACTGAGCGCGGGCGCGAAAAATACAGCAAAGTTGATATTCCGTATATTAAAGGTGTCAAAATCAAAAACATCACGGCGCGGGTTGTTAAACCGGACGGTTCGATTGTCGAACTCGCCAAAAACGACGTTTTTGACCGCGAAGTCGTCAAAACCGACAAGATAAAAGTCAAAGCCAAATCTTTTGCCGTGCCGAACATCGAACCGGGCGTAATTGTCGAATATCGTTATCAGGAAGTTTTTCCCGGCAGTTCGGCGGAAGATATGCGAATGACTTTTCAGCACGACGTTCCGATTGAAAACATAACTTACTATTTTAAGCCTTATAATAATGTCAGATATTTGACATTTAATATGCAGGACAACAAGTTCATCAAAGATAAAAACGGATTTTATCGGGCGACGATGGAAAATGTTCCGGCAATCAAAGAAGAAGCGCAAATGCCGCCGGAAGACGAAATTCGTTCGTGGCTGCTGCTTTATTACAGCAACGATCTTAAAGGTAATTCCAATGATTTCTGGTCGAGAGCCGGCGGTTACATCGCCCGCAGCTATGATATTAAAGACACGCTCAAACCGGGCAAGGATTTAAAGAGCGCGGCGGCTGAAATTACGGTGGGCGCGTCAACTGATGACGAAAAACTCGCTAAAATTTTTGAATTCTGCAAAACGAAAATAAAAAATATTACTTACGACACATCGCTGACCGACGATCAGAAAGATGATATTAAACCGAGCAAATCCGCGTCCGACACTTATAAAAAAATGCAGGGAACAAGCGGCGACATTAATGAATTATTCGCGTCTTTGGCGACGGCGGCAGGTTTTGAAGCGCGTCTGGCTTTCGGCGGCGACCGCAGCCAGAAATTTTTCAACATCAATCAAGCTCACGAATCTTTTATTCATTTTTCTTCAACCGCCGTCAAAGTCAATAATCGCTGGAAATACTACGATCCGGGCAGTTTGTTCACGCCTTACGGAATGCTGCCGTGGTATGAAGAAGAAACGGCTGTTTTGCTGCTGGGTTACAAAGATTATCTGACGACCTCCACGCCGTCTTCGGGCATTGAAAAATCCGTCGCCAAAAGAACCGGCAAGTTTAAGTTGTCCGAAGACGGAACGCTCGAAGGTGTCGTCAAAATCGAATATACCGGACAGCTTTCCTACCTGCATAAAATTGATAATTACGACAAATCAGCCGCCAAGCGCGAGGAAGATTTGAAAGATGAAATCAAAAAACAGATGAGCGCGGCGGAAGTTTCTGGAATCAGCATCGAAAATGTAACCGACCCGGAAAAACCGTTTGTTTATCAATATAAAATCCGCGTGCCGAATTACGCGCAAAAAACCGGCAAGCGTCTTTTTTTGCAGCCCGGATTTTTTGAATACGGCAAAACTCCGCTGTTTTCAACCGCCAGCCGGAAATACGACGTATTTTTCCACTATCCGTGGTCTGAAGTTGACGACATCCAAATCGAATTGCCGAAGGGATTTGCGCTCGACAACGCCGATTCTCCAGCTTCGCTCGCCGATCCGCAGAAAATCAGTTCGCTCGACATTGATATTAAAGTTGATAATTCGACAAATACGATGCTTTATAAACGTAAATTTTATTTCGGCGGCAGTAATTTCACGCTTTTTCCGAAAACGGCTTATCCGGCGTTGAAAAATTTGTTTGACGCATTTAACAAATCGGATACGCACACGATTACGCTTAAATAAAATTAAAGACTGGAGCGCAATCCGTCCCGGTTGCCATTGAGCGTTGCTTCGACGCGAAAAACGCGCTCACTCATATTCAAGTTGAAAGCCGGCGAAACACTTTTTCGCGCTTTTGCGCTCATTGCAACCGGGACGGATCGCGCTCCAGTCCGCTTCGCGCTCTAATGAATTTGACCTAATCAATTATGGCAAGTTTTACTAATTAAACGCGGGCGCGAACGAAACGCGCCTCAATTATTTTTTGGAGATTTTATGAAATTATTCTCTCGCTCGTTTTTTTTAATTCTCTTGACGACATTATTTTTCACAAACGCTTTCGCCGTCGGCGACAATATTCCTTCGTGGATGCGGCAAGCCGCTTCGGTCAATCCGCCGACTTATGAAAAAGACGTGCAGGCGGTTGTTTTACTAAACGAACAGCAAGTTGCTTTGGGAAACGACGGCAAACTCGTTACGACTGAAAATTACGCCGTCAAAATCCTGACGCGCGAAGGAAAAAGTTCCGCTGTGGCGACTGCCTTTTATCTCGTCAGTTCGGGCAAAGTGCGCGATATGGATGCGTGGCTGATTCGTCCCGACGGTTCAACTAAAAGCTACGATAAAAAATCTATTTTGGACATTATTTCCGACCCGGACGACGTTTATAACGAAGGGCGCGTCAAAATTATTGACGCTTCCGCCGACGTTGATGCCGGATACGTTTTCGGCTACACGATAATTTCCGAAGACCAGCCGCTTTTTTATCAGGATATTTGGAGTTTTCAAGGAAGACTTCCGACGCTCGCTTCGCGTTACACATTGAATTTGCCCGCCGGTTGGAAAGCGTCGAGCGTAACTTTCAATCACGAAACAATCGCGCCGCAATTAAGCGGCACGAGTTACACTTGGGAACTTCGCAATCTCGCGCCGATTCCGACTGAGCCGATGAGTCCTTCGATCAAAAATCTCGCGCCGCGTTTGGCGATAAATTATTCGCCGGAAAATAATTCACAAGCCGTCAGCCGCGCTTTTGCCGATTGGACGGAAGTTTCACGCTGGGCGACCGGACTTTACGATCCGCAGGTTATTGTTGACGATAATGTCGCCGCCAAAGCCAGAGAATTGACGGCAAACGCCAAAACCGAACTCGAAAAAATTCAGGCAATCGGCAAATACGTTCAAAATTTGCAGTATATTTCAATAGACATCGGAGTCGGTTACGGCAATGGTTATCGTCCGCGCCCGTCAAATCTGGTTTTAGCCCGCGGTTACGGCGACTGTAAAGACAAAGCGAATTTGATGCGGGCGATGCTCAAAGCCTTGAAAATCGAGGCTTATCCGATTGCGATTTATTCGGGCGATCCGACTTTTGTGCGGACGGAATGGGCAAGCCCAAGCCAGTTTAATCACTGCATTATCGCCGTCAAAGTCAGCGATGAAACCAAATCGCCGACGATTATCAATCACGCCAAACTCGGACGGCTTTTGATTTTCGACGCAACCGATCCATACACGGCGGTTGGCGATTTGCCCGATTATGAACAAGGCAGCCAAGCGTTAATCATCGCCGGAGAAAACGGCGGATTGTCAAAAATGCCGATCACACCGGCGGAATCAAACGCTTGGAACAGAGATGTCGAAGTCAATTTGAGCGGCGACGGCAGCATCACAGGCATCATCCGCGAACATTCAACGGGACAGCAATCAACTTACGCCCGCGCGATGTTTCGCATTCTCTCAAGCAGCGATTTCAACAAGCGCATCGAAAGCTGGCTGACACGCGGCGCAACTGCCGCCAACTTGATAAAACTTACGCCGAAAGACAATCAAGCCGACGCGAGTTTTAATTTGGACGTGGAATTTTCCGCGCCGCGCTACGCCCAGTTAATGCAAAATCGGCTGCTGGTGTTCAAACCGGCAATCGTCAATCGGTCAAATTCGATTTATTTGACTGAACAAAAACGCGCCTATCCGGTAATGCTCGATGCCGAATCATTCAGTGAAACGGCGACTTTTACATTGCCGGCAAATTTTGTCATTGACGAAATGCCGGACGCGGTTTCGCTCGAAACGCCGTTTGGAAATTACAAAACCAATTACGCCGCCAAAGACGGCAAACTCGTTTTCACGCGCCAATTAGTGATGAATAAAACAACCGTTCCGGTCGAAAAATATAATTCGGTCAAAGAATTTTATTCAAAAATTCTCGCCGCCGAACAATCGCCGGTCGTGCTTTTGAAAAAATAATCGTTCTTTAAAATAGGAAGAGTGAAGAGATGTTTTCTCTTCACTCTTCCTATTTTTAAATAAAAAACGGCTGCGCCGGAGCGCGGACGGCTCGTCCGCCAACGCGAGCAAAGCGAGGCGTTGAAACGCTCGCCGTCAATGAAATAACTTAAATGCGAAAACTTTTCTCGCGCTTCTGCGCTCGAAAAGGCGGACGAGCCGTCCGCGCTCCCGGTTTGCGTCCGAACTATAATTTTCTTACCATAAAATCTTATGTTCAAACGCTATATGCACAACCGCGAACGCCATTTCGCATTTCTCAACGACAATCGCGTCGTGCATCCGTTCGGTTGGGGTGTGGAATTTATCAAAGAAAATGCGAACGGCGGCGATCCGCGCGAGATTTTTCGTGAATATGCGAAAAAAACCGTGGCAAACAGCGACGAATTTTTCTTTTCGCCTGAAATTCCCGACTTTAGATTAAACGATAATCAACTAACTTGGACAAGTGCGATTGAAACGACTTCAATCGAAAACAACACGGCTTACGCGACATTTTTTCCGCATTCGGAAAACAAAAAATCAGCCGTCGTCGTTTTGCCGCACTGGAACGCCAAAGCCGGAACATATTTCGATTTGTGCAAATTCTTCAACAAAGTCGGCATCTCCACGCTCCGTTTGACATTGCCGTATCACGAAGAACGAATGCCGCCGGAACTAACGCGCGCCGATTATCTGGTTGCGCCGAATGTCGGACGCACTTTACAATCTTTGCGGCAATCGGTCGTTGACACACGCGCCGCCGTGCGCTGGTTAAAACAACAAGGCTACGAAAAAGTCGGAGTCGTCGGCACGAGCATCGGAAGTTGCGTCGGTTTTTTCGCCTTCGCGCACGACGAAACGATTGACGCGGGCGTTTTCAATCACGTTTCCGGCTACGTCGCCGATGTCGTCTGGGCTGGTCTTTCGACTTATCACGTCAAAGAAGGTCTGCAAAATGATGTAACTTTAGACGAACTGCGCGAGTTTTGGATGCCGATTTCGCCGATGGCTTATATAGACAAACTCGCCCGAATGCCCACGCGCCCACAGCGTTATATTTACACGCTTTACGATCTGACTTTTCCGGTTGATCTGTCGCGCCAAGTGATTGACGAATTAAATAAATACAATATCAAACACAGCGAAGTGAAAATTCCCTGCGGACATTACACGCTCGGTGAAAAGCCCTGGGTTTATTTGGACGGTTATAAAATTATTTCGTTCTTGCGAAAACATTTGAGAAGTTGAAAATAGGACGCGGACGAACACGAATTTGGCGGATTGAAGCGGATTTTTTAAATTTTTTGTACTGCTTTTTGAAAAATATTATGGAAAATTTGAAACACTCAGAAATAACGGGAAAAATTATTAAGGCATTTTACAGCGTCTACAACACGCTCGGTTACGGATTTTTGGAGAAAGTTTATGAAAATGCTTTGGCTTTGGAATTAAAAGAAATGGATTTGAGTGTTTTGCAGCAAGCACCAATCAAAGTTTTTTATAACAACAGCGAAGTCGGCGAATATTTTGCTGATTTGATTGTTGAAAATTGTGTAATCATCGAATTAAAAGCCGTAGAACATTTATTAAAAATTCACGAAGCACAGCTTTTGAACTACTTGAAAGCAACTAATATCGAAGTAGGGTTATTAGTAAATTTCGGTACAACCGCAGAATATCGCCGAAAAATTTTTGACAACAACAGAAAAAATCTAAAAGACTTTCTCTCAAATCCGTAAAAATCCGCCAAATCCGTGTTTGTCCGCGTCCTATTTTTTATTACTGCGTCATTACTGTCCCGTCAGACTTAATTCTTACAACAAACAATGCTTTAAATTTCATTAATAAAAACTTTTATTTCACTATTAAAACTTCCGCGTCTTTGAGATTTATATTTTCGTTGGGTTTCGTTCTCAAAAACCAAACAATTCCCGCGCTTGCCGATAAAATTCCCGAAATTACCGTCAGCAATTGCGGCGAAATGTAGAACATTAATTCGCTCGAAAAATAGCTCGAAAGCCCGAAAATTGTCATTTCCGCGCCGCGGTCAAGCGTCGAAATCCGACCGCGAATGTAATCCGGCAAACTGCGCTGAAACATCGTTTCCTGTACCGCATATTCCACACCGATAATTGCCCGCGACACAAAAGTAAAAATCATAAACATCCACAAACCCGGCATAAAACCGCCGATTGCGAACAAAATTCCGTGAATGATCAGCGACCAGCCGATAAATGCCGAATGCGAATTATTGCGGTCGAGCCAGTTTGATGTGCGATGTGCAATCAGCATTCCGAGCGTTAAACCGAAACCGCCCGTCGTCCACAACAGCGCGACCGCCAGATCGGGACTGAGATTGTCTTTCGCCGCAAAATAAACGCCGCCCATTCGCTCGAAAATCACGTTGATCGCGCCGCCGCCCGTCGCCCAAATGACGTTCATCAATAAAATTGTCAGCGCGAAATGGTTTTCAACCGTGTAGCGCAAACCTTCTTTCAGCTCAAAAATAAACGATTCGCGTTTCGGTTCGCTGGAAATTTCCGTTTGAGAAAATCCGCCCGCCGCCGTAATCGGCGCGGTTACAACGGTTTCGTCGTAATTTTTCGCATACTTTTTTTCGCGCGTCGCTTCTTCGGGAATCAGCCAGACGGAAAACGCCGAAACCGCAAACGACGCGGCGTTGATGAGAAAAGCGATTTTGTAGCCGAATAAGACCGCCGCAAATCCGCCGAGCGCGGAGCCAATCGCCATCAACAAAAATCTGGTCGAAAACATCAGAGCCGTTCCCGCCAATAATCCGTCTTTGCCGGTCAAATTCGGCGTAGAAGCGTTTTTCGCGCCTTCAAAAAACGCGCCGAACGTTGAAAGCAGAGACATCGCTAAATACGCGATCCACAAATTTTCCGCGCTGCTCACGAGTAAAAACGCGAGCGCGACGAAAACGCGCGACAAATCCGAAAAAATCATCACATTGCGCCGCGAAAATCGGTCAACAAATGTTCCGGCAATCGGCGAAAAAACGGCGAACGGCAAAAGCCGGCAGGCGAACAAAATGCCCGCCGCCGTCGGCGAAGCGTCGGACACGACGCGCACCAAACCCAAACCGGCGATGAAGTTAAACCAATTTCCCATCTCGGACACGAACTGTCCCCACAACAGATTGCGGAAATTTCGATTGGTTTTTAATAATTGTGAATATGTCAGGTTCATAAATTCGCCGGAGCGCAAGCGGCTCGCTTGCCGTTCGTTCAAGCGCAGCGATGAACGAACGTGCGCCGCATTTGCATTAAAGTTTCATTTCTGGTTAAGCGACATTTCCCGTTCTTGCTGCGCTCGAACGGGCAAGCGAGCCGCTTGCGCTCCAATTAAAAAAGCCGACAGGCTCGAAAACCTGACGGCTTTTGCCAAAAGAAAAATAAATTTTTAAGTTCCCGTAAAATTCGGCTGGCGTTTCTCGAAAAATGCGTGAACGCCTTCTTTGAAATCGTTCGATTTGCCCGATTCGAGCTGGCATTCGGCTTCCAAATCGAGCTGCTGCTGCAAATCATTGGAAAAAGTCGCGTTGAGCATTTTTTTAATGCGTCCGATTGATCCGGTCGGCGCAAGCGCGAGTTTTTTCGCCATTTCCATTGATTCCGCCATCAAGTTTTCGGCTGAAACGACGCGGTTTATCATTCCGATTTGGGCGGCGCGAGTTGCGTCAATCGTGCCGCCGGTCATAAACATTTCCGCCGCGAGTTTTTCGCCGACGGCGCGCGGCAAAAAGAAACTTCCGCCGCAGTCGGGCGAAAGTCCGATTCTGACAAACGCTTCGTTAAACGTCGCGTTTTCCGCCGCGAAAATCAAATCACACGCCAAAGCAAAATTCGTTCCCGCGCCCGCGCAAACTCCCTGCACGACGGCGAGAAACGGAATCGGCGTTTCTCGAATCAATCGAATCACGTCGTGCAGAGACTTCAGCGGCGAATCCAAAAACGCTTCGATTCTGCCTTCTTTTTGCCACATTGACTGCATCTCGCGCAAATCGCCGCCCGAACAAAAAGCGCGACCTTCGCCGGTCAAAATAACCGCCCGCGCTTTGTCCGCAATCGCTTTTTCAATCGCCGCGAGCAAATCTTTGCTCAACTGTAAAGACAGCGCGTTTAACGCTTCGGGACGATTCATCGTAATCGTCGCCGTGTTTTCTTCAAATTTGTAATTTACCGTTTCCAAAGACATAAAATTTATATTTGATGAGCCGAATAAAATGAAAATAATAGCAGAAATGAAAATGTAAACAAACAACGAAAAATAAAAAAATTGATTGGTCTCGATTTCCCTTTTCCGGCTATTTTTTTCGTGCTGCGCGGTCTGGTAAAATTTTATCTCATCCGCGATGGACGAAAGCGCATAAAGATTTGAAATCCGCCGTGATTCGTGCCGCCGTAAACGGGCGCGATTGCCGCCGGATTATGGTTAAAAGTCGCCATCGCGCCCAAGCCGACATCAATTCCCTTATCTTTTACGATGTCGCGGATGTAGCCGACCGAATACGCGCCGACGAGAAAGTTTCGACCGTGATAAATCTCGTCTTCCAAAACTAATTCGTGCGCCGATTTCTGAACTTCCTCAAATCGCCCGAATATCGTGTTTTTCTGAATTTGATAATTTGATTCAAATAAAAACGAATTCGTTCTGCCTTCGTCGTCGTGATTTTGTCCCCAAACGAAAGCGTTTGACCAGTTGCGGTCGTTTCGGAAATTTTTGTTGTAAATCGCCGAAGCGGTCGTGCGGCGGCGAATTCGGATTTCCGGTTCGGACGGTTCGGGATTTTTCAAATAACCGTGCGAAATCTGAAACGACCATTCGCGCGTCGGATTAAAAGACAATCTGCCGCTGAACGAATCGAGTTTCGGTTTATCGAAATTCCAGCGGTTTTCGTCCGGTTCCCGACCTTTGAACGCCGACGCTTCAAACTTGAATTTGTCGTATTTGTAACCTGCCGTCAAAACGCCGAACGTGATGTGCGTCGCGTCCTGCCAGTGGTGTCCGATGGGCGCGTCGGGGTTGTCCATTCCCGACAAGCGGTGCATAAATGTCGGCGGTCCGAGCGCGGGTTCGCCGGGAAGTCCGGCGTAAAAATAGACTGATTGTTTGTCATCGAATTTATGCGAAAGCGTGACGGCGAGTTCCGCAAAAAGATCGTGCGGATGTTGGCGGTCGTGCAGCGGCTCGCCGCCGAAAGTTTCGCCCGATTGAAACAAAAGCGGATAACCGTAACCGCGTTCGATGATCGGGTCGAGGCTCGTCATCAAACGAAATCCGAACTGTGTTTTATTGGTCAAAGGACGCGAATACATCGCCATAAACATCGAAGGCGCGTCAAAACGGCTGCGGTCGCCTTTGCCGGCAACGGACACATCGCGCTGTGAACCGACTGCCGTGTAACGCGCGAACATCGTGCCGTGCAGCATCAGCATTCCGCCGTCGGCGTAAGTTTTCATCCACGCGTACATCGGTGTCGAATCCGCGCCCCACGCCGTTCCCGAACTTTCGCGCATCATCGGATCGCCGATATTGACGACCGAACGCATCGCCGTCATATCGTGTCCCATCGCGCCGTGATTCATTCCGTTCATTGAATCCGAACTCATTTTATGTTCGTCGTGATTGGTTCCAGCCATCGAATCGTCAGATTTCTCGCCGTCCATTTTCATACCGGACATCGAATCGTCAGATTTCTTGTCGGAATCGTTCATCTGCATCTCGCTGTGATCGCGGTCTTCGTCCGCCGAATGAACGTGAGTTTGTTTTTCCGCTACTTTCACATCGTCGCCGGGTTTGACACCGACGAAAATATTTCCCCACATTCCGCCTTTGGCGTGTCCGCGAATTGAGCAGAAATATTTATACGCGCCGTCTTCCGCCGCTTTGATGACAATTTCTTCCGCCTGATAAACGCCGTCTTCGGATTTCGCCGTCAGTTTTTGAGTTCCGACCGTTTCCGCTAATTCCGGCGCGATTTCAAAGTCTTTGGCAACGTGACCGAAACGAACGTCGTGGCGCATATCGTAATCAACATTGACGAACAAAATTTTCAAAGTCGCGCCCGTCGGAATTATTAAATTCGGATTGCGAACGCCTTGAATCCGGTAGGAAAGCATATCGTTTTCCGGTTCGGTCGTAACCACCAAACGGATTTCTTTTTCCGTAAAACTCAAATTTGAATTTTCCTTTTTACCCTGAGTTTGATTTTTTTCGAGTTCAGCCAATTCGGTTTCTTTGACTGTTTTTTTCTCGCCGGAGACGAGAGTAAAAGCCTCGTGAGCGAAAATATTCGTGCTGAATAAAAGTACGCTAAATAATAATAAAATCGTATTTTTCATATTTTATATAATGATCCTGTTTGCAAAGTTAAATTTTCGTGCCGTTGAAACTACAAACGACAAGTCGCGGCACGTCATCTGAAGATGACAAGCCGTAAATTTTCGATTAAAAAATGTAAATTAGCTTTGAGAAACAGGTGGAGCGCGGGAAGGCGAAAGTCTTTTGAGATAATTGGAATTGTAAAAACGCGCCGTGAAATATATCTTTTCGAAAGAAATCTCGACGAACTTTATTTCGACTTTTGCCGCCGGAAATTCGGGCAAAGCCGCGAGAACGTCTTGATCTTTAATATTGTCAGATTTCCCGACGACGAACGGCTGAGAAGTTTCGTAAACACATCCGCAAACCTCATCAACTTTCGAAAATGAAACTGAATCACCGCTTGAAGATTCCATTTCGGACATTTCCGCCGAATGATGACAATCTGTCGTTGAAAAAAGCGTTTCCGCCGACGGTTTATGATGATGATGCGAACAGGCGCAAGCCGCAATCGAGGATGCGAGCAGCGAAAACACCGCAAAAGAAACTATCCAGAATTGTTTGAGCCGCCGGTTTTTCATATCCTTAAATCGTGTTAGATTCTAATTATCACTGTAAATTTGCCGGGAAAATTTAGCAATGGCAAAAAAATATATCATCAAACGCGACGAAAACTCGCTGCCCGAACGCCTGACGCGCTATCGTGAAGAATTAAACGAACAGCAATTTCGCGTCGTAACGGCGAAGCCGAACGCCGCGCTGGTCGTCGCGGGCGCGGGAACGGGAAAAACGCGGACGATAACTTATCGCGTCGCCTATTTGATCGAACAAGGCGTTTCGCCAAACAGAATTTTGCTCGCCACTTTTACAAATCGCGCGGCGCGTGAAATGTTAAAGCGCGTCGAAACTCTGACCGGAAGCCAAAATGTTCACCGGATTTGGGGCGGAACATTTCACCGTATCGCCAATTTAATTTTGCGAAGACACGCCGTTTCCATCGGTTTCGATTCAAATTATTCGATTTTAGACAGCGAAGACGCGAAAGATTTTATCAATGTCTGCATCGAAGAAGCCGCGATTGACACGCGCGGGAAGCGTTTTCCGAAACCGGAAGTCGTGCAGAGCATTATCTCTTACGCCAACAACACCGATTCGCCGATTGAAGATGTCATCATCAAAAAATATCCGTATTTTGAAATGCTCGCGCAGCAAATCAAGCGCGTGGATTTCGTTTATATGGAACGAAAGCGCGAACGCAATGTGATGGATTATGACGATTTATTGCTAAATTGGAAACGTCTTTTGATCGAAAAACCTGACATTGCTGCTGTTTACGCCGAACAATTTCAGCATATTTTGGTTGACGAATATCAGGACACGAACAAACTGCAAGCCGAATTGATTGATCTTTTGGCGGTAAAACACAAAAACGTGATGGTCGTCGGCGACGACGCGCAATCAATTTTCGCGTGGCGCGGCGCGGAATTTACGAATATTTACGAATTTCCAAAGCGTTATCCGAACGCGGAAACTTACAAACTCGAAAAAAATTATCGTTCAACGCCCGAAATTCTCGGCTTGGCGAATGTTTCGATTGCGAATAATCGCAAACAGTTTCCGAAAACTTTGGAAGCGATGAAAAGATCGAAAGGCTTTTTGCCCGCGCTGATTCCGTGTTCCGATGTCGAACAACAATCGGCGTTTATCGCGTCGAGAATTTTAGAATTGCGCGACGAAGGCACATCGCTCGAAGAAATCGGCGTTTTGTATCGCTCGCATTATCATTCGATTGAACTGCAATTGGAATTAACGAAAAGAAATATTCCGTATCGCGTGCAAAGCGGCGTGCGGTTTTTTGAACAGGCGCACATCAAAGACGTGATTTCTTATTTGCGAATAATCGTCAACCCGCGCGACGAACTGGCGTGGAAACGCATCTTAAAAATGATTCCGAGCGTCGGCAATGCGACGGCGAACAAAATTTATGAAAGTTTGGCGTATGCCGAAAATCCTTTTGCGCTCGTCAAACGCGAAGATTTCAAATATCAGCCGCGCAGTAAACAAAACTGGCAAAATTTTGTCGAATTACTCGAAAAAATAACGACGGACGAAAACCGCAACAAACCCGCCAAACAAATCGAACTGATTTTAACAAACGGTTACGAGCAGTATTTAACGGAAAACTACGAAAACGCCGAAGCGCGTCTGGAAGACCTTCGAGGTTTGGCGATGTATGCCGCGCGTTATGACACAACCGAAGATTTTTTGAGCGAACTCGCTTTGCTTTCCACCGAACGCTTCAAAGAACCGTCGCCAATCGTCGGCGAAGATGTCGTAATGGGCGGCGAAGAAGACGAACTTTTAACTTTAACGAGCGTTCATCAGGCAAAAGGTTTGGAATGGAAAGCCGTCTTTATAATTTGGGCGGCGGAAGGCAAATTTCCTTCTCCGCGAAGCCTTAAAGAAATTGACAGCGAAGAAGAAGAACGCCGCCTTTGGTATGTCGCTTTGACCAGAGCGCAGGACGAGCTTTATTTAACTTATCCGCTGATGATTGTTGATTACAACCGCCAAACCGTTTTGCAAAAACCTTCGCGTTTTATCCAGGAATGTCCGCCCGCGCTGTTTGAAATTTGGAGTTTGGAAGAAGACGCGCCGAAATTTGACGCGCCTTTGAGTTTGCCGGAAGACGATGTTGAATATTTGAATTAAAATTTTTTGTTCGCCGCTTAAAACTCGGCTAAAATATCATTTATGAGCAAAAGTAATCTCGCATATAAAAAAGAATCTCTGACGGATGAAGAATACTTGCGCGTTGAAAGACAGGCGTTTGAAAAAAGCGAATTTATCAACGGCAGAATCGTCGCAATGGCGGGCGCGGGCGAAAATCACAACGTCATTTCTTCAAATATTTTTTTGGAAATTGGCATTCAAACAAAAAAAGGCGATTGCCGCGCCTTTTCGAGCGATATGCGCGTCAAAGCGAAAAAGGGCAATTATTATTATCCCGATATTGTCGTCGTCTGCGGCGAACGGAAATTTGAAGACAATAAAAAAGACATTCTCCTCAGTCCAAAAGTTATCGTCGAAGTGCTTTCAAAATCAACGAAACTCAAAGACCGCAATGAAAAACTCGATTCCTATATGTCGCTCGAAAGTTTGACCGATTACGTTTTAATCGAACAGGACGCGATGCGAATTGAACATTTTATAAAAATCAGCGAAAAGGAATGGAAAGTTAATCTGCTCACCGAAAATGCTGATGAACTCACTTTGGAATCAATCAACTGCCGTGTTTCGCTCAATGAAATTTATCGTGAAGTTAAGTTTACAAAATAGTATTGGTCAAACATTTGCTCGAAAAATTAGTGTAAAAAAACTTTCTGCTTCAAAATATTATGTATATCTCAAAAATCCGTGTGAAAGATTATAAATCATTTCGAGATTCGGGCGATATTGAATTTAAATCTGGAATAAATATCATTGTCGGACAAAACAATGCAGGTAAAACAAGTTTGCTTGAGGCTTTGGAAATAAAAATCGTTGATATTCCACATCGAAGCGTTAAAACGCCCAAAAATAAAGTTTATTCAAATAAGGATAAAAACAACTCTGCTATTTATATTTCTTTAACACTGGATAAGGAAAATATGAGCGAGTTAGATTCATATTTAGAAAAAGTTAGTCTTGGCGGTTATGACCACACTATTCTGCGTGTTCCATTCCCTAAATCATATAAAAAATCAATACAATCATTAGGTTCTCATATTTCGTCAGATAAAGAAGTCTTAGAATCTCGTTCAGATAAAGAAAAAAGAATTGAGGAATATAACCTTGAAAAAGATAATAGTAAAAGAAAATTAAAAGAATTTATTGAAAAAATTAATATAGCTTTTAAAGATGTTCTAACGCTTAACTTTAAATACTCAGATCATAATCCACTATTTGAAAGTCTTAATTATGGATTACTGAATGAAGATTTTGATACAAAATCAGAAACAATCATTTTGAACTTAAACAAAATCACTTTAGAGTTTGAATGCCGTCCCGACGATGACCGCCTACAACAATTCAGGGGAAATAACTCTAAGGAAGTTACGGTCTTTGGATGGGAGGAAATGAAAAAATTCAAGGATAAAATATATCGTTTCAGTGCAGAGCGACCAAATCTAGGCAGTTGTGTCGTTGGTTTTAGCAAAGAACTTTTACCAGATGCTTCAAATCTTGCGGAAGTTTTGCAAAATATTAAGAACGATAATCCAGATATTTACGAAGAATTTAATAGATATATAACTGAGGTTATTCCATCTGTAAAATGGGTGTCTTCAAACAAAATAGAAACCCCTCAATCTGGAATAGGCGGTAATTGGAATGAAGTTAGAGTTTGGTCGGTAGATAAAAAAACGCGAAGAACCGATTTGGCGTTTCCACTTTCAGCAAGTGGAACAGGAGCTGGACAGGTTTTAGCAATTCTCTTTGTCGCTATTGCTTCAGCAGAAGAACCCAGAACAATAATTATTGATGAGCCAAATTCTTTTTTACACCCTTCCGCAACGCAAAAGTTAATTCAAATTTTGAATAAATTTCCGCAACATCAATATTTTATTTCTACACACTCACCGGAAGTTGTTACGGCTTCAAATCCTTCAACTATAACAATGTTGAATTATATTGATGGTGAAACAAAAGTTGAGCAAATAGATTTGAGTAACGCGAAAGGTATTAAAAAAGTATTTGTTGATTTAGGAATAGAACCATCAACTTTTGCATTTACCAATCATATACTTTGGGTGGAAGGTCCAACCGAAGTCAAGGCATTTTCAAAAATACTAGAAGATGCAAAAATTAATAATGTCCTGATTAAACCTACTGTTCCGAGTGAATTTAGACAGAACAAAAAGCGTTTTGAAAATGTCCGACATATTTTTAATCTACACGAAGAAATTTCAGGAACAAATTCGGTTATATCACCTAAAATGACAATACTTCTCGACAAAGAAATAGGAAAAGAAAAAGAAAATACCGATTTAATTAGAGAGTTTGGAAAAGATAAATTTAATTTTATACCTCGTGCAATGTATGAGAATTATTTACTTGATCCAGATGCTATTACATATATTCTGAAATTCACTAAACAAACTGATGACTTCAAGGAAAATTATTCAAATGATGAAATTGTCAATAAAAAATTGAATGTCAAGAGCGTAATAAATTTTATTGAAGAAACCAGAAGTAATCGAACTTTTCTACCGGACAAATTAAAAAGTAAAGAAAATTTAACTGAAAAAGAATGGTTAGAAAATGTTGACGGAGCAAAGCTATTAGATAAACTTTTGAAAGGATTTTTAGGTAAGCCGTTTGGTTATGCGCCTCATAAAGTTGAATATGGAGAGAAACTAACACAGTGGCTTTTAGAAAATAAGCCTGAACAACTTTCAGAACTAAAAGACTTTTTGGTTGATTTGGTTAAAAGTTAAAACTAATTTTCCGGTCAAATACTCTTTCCGAATTCTTTTTCCAAAACCGTTTTCGCCGCGTGAAAGCCGCACATTCCGTGAACGCCGCCGCCGGGCGGAGTTGATGACGAGCAAATGTATAAACCTTTTGCCGGAATCGCGTATGGATTTAATTTGGCGACCGGGCGCGTGAAGATTTGCGAGGCGATGCCTGCGCCGCCGTTGATGTCGCCGCCGATGTTGTTGGCGTTGTGGCTTTCTAAATCGGCGGGAGTTTTAACGGATTTGGCGAGAATTACATCGCGGAAACCGGGCGCGAAACGTTCGATTTGGTTTTCGATTTGTTCGGTCATATCGGCGGTCGAACCGTTTGGAACGTGGCAATATGCCCAAGCCGTGTGTTTGCCTTCGGGCGCGCGTGTTTGGTCGAAAAGCGTGTGCTGCGCTAATAAAACAAACGGTTTTTCGGAGATTTTCCCGTTATTGTGTTCGCGTTCCGAGCGGGCGATTTCTTCGTAAGTTCCGCCGAGATGAACAGTTCCCGCTTGGTAACATTCTTTCGCCGTCCACGGAATCGGTTCGCTTAGTGCAAAATCCATTTTGAAAACGCCCGCGCCGTATTTGAAGGTTTCCAGACGTTGGCGGTAAGCGTCGGGCAAGCGGTGTCCGGCGATTTTTATGATTTGGCGCGGTGTGATGTCGAATAAAACTGCTTGAGAATTCGGCAAATCATCAATATTTTCGACGCGATTTCCCGTTTCGATTTTTCCGCCGAGCGAAAGAAAATAATCACGAAGCGCGAAAGCGATATGTTTCGCGCCGCCTTTTGGAAATCCCCAACCGACGACGTGCGCGGCAAGCAGCAAAACCAAACCGAAAGCCGCGCTCGGCACATCTTCAAGCGGCAGCATCGAATGTGCCGCGCTGCCGGCGAACATCGCGCGGGCGCGTGTTTCGCTGAAATAATTATCCGCGATGTTTTTTGCCGAATTGAAACCTTTCAAACCGAAACCGAGCATCAAAAAAGGATTTGACGGAATCCGAAAAGGCGCGAGAATATCGGGCGCGATTGATTCAAAGTTTTTCGCTAAAATTTCGACGAGTTTCTTATAACCCGCATTGTCCGCGCCGAGATTTTCGGCGGTTTCGGCGACGGATTTTTTGAGTAAAACGGCTGAACCGTCATCCAGCGGATGCGCCAGTGAAGCGTTTGGCTGAACAAATTCCAGACCGAATTTGTCGAGCGGCAAAGTTTTAAAAAACGGCGAAGCGATGGTCAAAGGATGAATCGCCGAACAAACATCGTGCGTAAAACCCGGCAAAGTCAGTTCCGCCGAACGCATTCCGCCGCCGATTGTGTCGTTTGCTTCGACAATTAAAACCGAAAGTCCTTTTTGCGCCAAGCAAATCGCCGCCGCCAGACCGTTTGGACCTGAGCCGACGATAATCGCGTCATACTGATAATTCTCCGCCTTCGCTTTTTTCTTCACAGACAATTCACCAAAGAAACTTTTGCCCGCTCAACTGATAGAATTTTCATCCGGTTTTATTTCGCTTATTCAAATTTTAAACGAAGCATTTCGCCGACTAAAATTATTCCTGTTTTTTCAAAACTTTCCAGGCTAAAAATCCGCCGATAATGCCGACCGCGCCAAATAACAAAGAGTTTTTCAAACGCGGCGAAGTTACCAGCGTCGTGTACGGATCGCTCATAAACTGCTCGTCGGAAAAATTTCCTTCGACTGTATCGTAACCGGAAACGGGCGCAAATAAATTGTCTTTGAACTGTTCGGGCGTGTCTTTTTCGCCTCCTTTTTGTCCGGCAAAACCGATTGTTTCCGAAAAGAAATCGGCGGCTTTCGGCGAAAATCTTTCGGCGTAAACCACGCCCAAACCCGCGCCGCCCGCAACCAAATCGCGCACCGGATTTTCAGCCGCGTAAAGAATTGCGTCCGTAACGACCTGCGGATGATAAATCGGCGGAACGGGACGCATTTTGAACGGCATTTTGTTGCGACCTTTTTCGTAAATCGGCGTGTTGATTGCCGCGGGGAGAATTTCCG
Organism: Pyrinomonadaceae bacterium; assembly: GCA_965218105.1. Lineage (GTDB taxonomy): Bacteria > Acidobacteriota > Blastocatellia > Pyrinomonadales > Pyrinomonadaceae. The sequence goes on along the minus strand of OZ244585.1, from coordinate 3,270,125 downwards.
TGACGGAAACGGGAATGTTTTCGTGAGCCAACTCGACGCGCAAAACCTGCAAAAATCCGTGAACGCCGTGTTTTGACGCGCCGTAAGCCGATTGAAACGGCGTGGTGCGAATCGCTTCGACGCTGGTTACGTGAATCAACGCGCCGCCGCGTTCTTTTAAATGCGGCAGCGCGGCTTTCGCGCCGTAAATTTGTCCCAAAAGATTTACTTCAATTAGACGTTTATATTCTTCCGCGTCGCTTTGTTCGACCGTCGCAAACAGAAACGCCGCCGCCGCGTGAATCCAAGTGTCAATTCGCCCGTAGCGTTCGACGCATTTGTCGGCGACCGCTTTGACCTGCTCAAAATCGGCGGCATCGGCTTCGACGTAAAAAGCGTTGCCGCCGTCATTTTCGATTTCTTCGACTAAACTTTTTAAGCCTTCGACGCTTCGCGCCGCCACGCAAATCTTCGCGCCGCGTTTCGCCATCTCAAGTGCCGTTAATCTTCCGATGCCGCTCGACGCGCCGAAAATTACGGCGACCTGCACGGAAATCGGTTTTAATCTAATATTCATTTTAAAAATCCCTTGTTCGCAAAATTTGTAAAATTCAGTAGTTTCGTTTTTTACAGTCTAGCCTTTTTCTTTTCCGCGAAGCAAGAATTTGCGGCTGATTATTGAAATATAATGTTTTTCAATATTGAAATTTCAGCCTGATTTATCCAATTAGTTCCAATAAAAACAAAAAAGCGCAGACAATTAATCTGCGCTTTCAACTTGATTTGCAAACAAAATCACTGAGAAATTTCCGTCATCCGCACCGGATCAAGCACGAGTTTGTTATCGCCCGGCTGAATCGCAACGGGCGAACTCCAGATGGCGTAGCCGTTGCGCGTTTTGGTGATGCCGAACAAATAATAACTGTCGGGTTTGACATCTTTCATCTGCGCTTTGCCGGTCGCGTCGGTTAAAACGTCGTATTTGACGTGCTTGTTGATCGCATCCAACGCCTTTTTGTTGGTTTCGCGGTATTTATCGGGATAAACGACCGACAATCCAAAAGCCGTATTTAAGCCTTGTCCGGTTTCGTCGTCAATGTTCGCGTCGCTCAAAATGCTCTGCAAATCTTTGTCGAGCAGATAAAACTTTTCTTTTTGAACGGGCTGAATATCTCCAGATTTGGTGGCAATTTTCGCCTCGATGTTGACCGTTCCTTTATCCGGCGCAATCGTTTCGGGCGGAACAGACGTAACCGTCGTGTCCGACGAAGGCGGAGCGGCGGGCGGAAGCATTACCTGATTTGGTTCGGACGACGGCGGCACGACGACCTGACTCGGCTGTGTGTCGCTGCGAACGGTCGTCTCCCGCGTTGTTTCGACGGGCGACGTTCTGGCGGCGAGATTTACGTTGATATTTCTGCCCGTGTCATCGCTCTTGAAAAGATAAAACATTAAAAGCACTAAACCCAAACCCAAAACGCCGAGCGGGATAAACGCCCACGGCGGAAAACCTTCGCGTTCTCGCGGAACTTCGCTGATGACGACGTTTCTTTGAACCGGCGGATGAACCGCCGGCGGCGCAAACGGATGACCGCAGTTCGGACACGCCGCAGCGGTTGACGAAACCTCGTGAGCGCATTCGGGACAAATTATTAAAGACATTATTAAAAAAAATCCTCCATTATTCTAAAGTCATTCAGAGATTAACATTTTTCTCGAAAAATATATATAAATTTTAATTTGCCGCGAACAGATAAAGCCGCTGGAACTTTTCGCGGCGCGGATAAAATGTTAGATTATGATAGTTTGCTTTATTTATCTTAAAGCGTCTGACAAAATGATTATAAGTAAATAACTTAACAAAATAATTGAGAAGCGAAATACGATACCTGCAGAAGGGTCGTCGGTGGCGGCGTGGTTTGTTATCGGTTTCAGAGCGCGAACATCAATTAGTTTGTTGGTTGCTACAACAAAACATTTATGGACAACTATTTTATTTAAAAAGGAAAAATTAAATTATGAATGCTGAAGAGCAGGGAAAAAAATTTTTAGCGAGCGTGGGGCATTATTTTGACAAAGCCGCCGCTCTGACGGGACATCACGAAAGTTTGCTGAAGCAGATAAAAATGTGCAACAGCGTCTATTCGTTCAAATTTCCGATACGGAAAGGCGACGGTTATGAAACGATGACCGCGTGGCGTGCCGAACACAGCCATCATAAACTGCCGGTCAAAGGCGGAATTCGCTATTCGGAAAACGCGAGCGAAGAGGAAGTCGTCGCGCTGGCTACTTTGATGACTTATAAATGCGCGATTGTAGATGTGCCGTTCGGCGGCGCGAAAGGCGCGGTCAAAATCAACCCGAAAAATTATTCGCGCGACGAACTCGAACAGGTTACGCGGCGTTACACGTCAGAGTTGATAAAGAAAAACTTTATCGGTCCGGCGGTTGACGTTCCCGCGCCCGATTACGGAACCGGAGCGCGTGAAATGGCGTGGATCGCCGACACATATCTGGCATTTCATCCCGAACAGATTGACGCGCTCGGCTGTGTAACCGGCAAATCCGTTTCGCAGGGCGGCATTCGCGGACGCAACGAAGCCACCGGTTTGGGAGTTTATTACGGTCTGCGCGAGGCTTGCGAAAACGCCGAAGATATGAAGGAACTCGGTTTGGAGTTAGGACTTAAAAATAAATCCGTCGTCGTGCAGGGTTTGGGCAACGTCGGTTATCACGCGGCGAAATTTTGTCAGGAAGGCGGGGCGCGAATCGTCGGATTTGCCGAATACGAAGGCGCGATTTATAACGCCGACGGCATTAATTTGGAAGATTTAATGCGCCATCGCAAACAGACGGGTTCGATTTTAGATTTTCCGAACGCGAAAAATCTCCAGCGGCGCGAAGACGCGCTCGAACTCGACTGCGACATTTTGATTCCCGCCGCGCTCGAAAATGTTATCACCAGCGAAAACGCGCCGCGCGTGAAAGCGAAAATCATCGGCGAAGGCGCGAACGGTCCGATTACCGCCGCCGCCGAAGATATTTTGCAGGAAAAAGGCATTTTGGTTGTTCCCGACGTTTATCTGAACGCGGGCGGCGTGACGGTTTCGTATTTTGAATGGCTCAAAAACCTGTCGCACGTTCGTTTCGGCAGAATCGAAAAACGCTTTGAGCAAAACGCTTTCGACCGGATTTTGCAACTCGTCGAAAAGGAATCGGGCAGAACTTTATCAAAAGAAGAACGAAATATGGTCGCGCACGGCGCGGACGAATCAGAACTCGTCTATTCGGGTTTGGAAGAAACGATGATTACGGCGTATCAGGAAATTCGTGAGATTCTAAAGCAGAAAAAAGAAGTCGGAACGCTGCGAACCGCCGCTTTTATGAATGCGATAAACAAAATTGCGGTCTGCTACGGCGAACTCGGCATCTTCCCCTAAAATTCCAGATTCCAGATTCCAGATTCCAGATTGGCTTGTAAGCTATAAATGTTCTCTACATTACAATTTGGAATTTGGAATTTGGAATTTGGAATTTGGAATTTGGAATTTGGAATCTGCAGCTATTCCATTTCGCTTTCGTCAATATCAAAATTGGCGTAAAGGTTCTGCACGTCGTCATTGTCTTCGATGGCTTCGTAGAGTTTGAGCATTTTTTTCGCGTCGTCGCCTTCGAGTTTGATAAAGTTTTGCGGAATCATCGAAAGTTCCGAAACCTGCGGTTCGATTCCGGCTTTTTTGATCGCTTCGTCAACCGAATCGTAGGCTTCAGGCGACGTGTGAATTTCAAAAACTTCGCCTTCGTCCTGCAAATCTTCCGCGCCGGCTTCGAGAGCGATTTCAAAAAGTTCGTCTTCGTCTTTCGCTTCCTTATCAACGATTATCAATCCTTTTTTATCGAACATCCACGCGACCGAACCGGCTTCGCCGAGATTGCCGCCGTTTTTGGAAAAAAGATGCCGCAGTTCGGCAACCGTCCGATTGCGATTGTCGGTCATCGTTTCAACCAGCACCGCCACGCCGCCGATGCCGTAACCTTCGTAAGTTATTTCTTCGTAATTTACGCCTTCGAGTTCGCCCGTGCCGCGTTTGATGGCGCGGTCAATCGTGTCGTTCGGCATATTTTGCCCTTTCGCGTCCGAAACCGCTTTGCGAAGCCGCGCGTTTGCCGCTTCATCGCCGCCGCCGGTTCGCGCCGCCACCGTTATTTCTTTGATTAACTTTGTAAAAACCTTTCCGCGTTTGGCATCCAACGCGCCTTTTTTGTGTTTAATAGTGTGCCATTTGGAGTGTCCTGACATTTTATAATTTTCCTTTGTTTTGTTGATTTAATTAAGAAGTTTGAATATATCACGCCGTTTTTCGGCTTGCAAAATCTCTGTTTATTCCTGCCGCAAAATAATCAAACTCAGTCAGCCAAAAAATTTCGCAGAAGTTTTTTGCCTTCGGGCGTTAAAATTGATTCGGGATGAAACTGCACGCCTTCGATTTTGTAGGTTTTGTGGCGCAAACCCATAATCAAATTGTCGGGCGAGGCGGCGGAAATTTCCAGACAATCGGGCAAAGTTTCGCGTTCGACAATCAGCGAATGATAACGTCCGGCTTGAAAATTATTATCTAATCCGGCAAAGATGGTTTTCCCGTCGTGAATGATCTCGATCGGCTTTCCGTGAACCGGTTCGGGCGCGCGAACGACTTTGCCGCCGAAAATCTGCCCGATTGATTGATGTCCCAGACACACGCCCAAAATCGGCAGTTTGGCGGCGAATTTTTCCAAAACTTTTAATGAAACTCCGGCATCGTCGGGCGTTCCCGGTCCGGGCGAGATGAGAATTTTTTCCGGCGCGATGTCGTTTTCGATTTCTTCTATCGTCACTTCATCATTACGCCGCACAACCATTTCCGCGCCGAGTTCACCTAAATACTGCACGAGGTTATAGGTGAAAGAATCGTAATTATCTATCACTAAAAGCATATTTTTAACGGCAAACGGCAAACGGCAAATGATAAATACAGAATTTATCTCAAATTATTCATTTACCATTTACCATTTACCATTTATAATAAGAGATTGTCCAAGTTCGATTATGCGAAACTTGGATTTTCAGTTTTTAAATTATCAGATTTTTGCGTTTAAGACGAACGGGTAAAATTTGGAATTTGGGATTTGAAATTTGGAATTACAAACTATGAGCAAACGCGATTATTACGAAATTTTAGAAATAACAAAAACCGCGACCGAAGTGGAAATTAAGGCGGCGTATCGCAAATTGGCGATCAAACATCATCCTGACAAAAACCCGGACGACCACGCGGCGGAAGACAAATTTAAGGAAGCGGCGGAAGCGTATTCCATTTTGTCCGATCCGCAAAAACGCGCGGCTTACGACCGATTCGGACATCAAGGAGTCGGCGCGGGCGCGGGCGGCGCGGGTTTCAATCCCGGATTTTCCAATATCGAAGACATTTTCGATCTGTTCGGTTTCGGCGATATGTTCGGCGGACAGCGCGGCGGCGGTTCGACGCGAACTTCCGCCCAGCGCGGCGCGGATTTGCGCTACGATCTGGAAATCACGCTGGAAGAAGCCGCGCTCGGCAAAGAGGAAAAACTTCGCATTCCGCGCCTTGAAAAATGCGACGAATGCGACGGCAAAGGCACGGAAAGCGGAACCGAACCGGAAACCTGTCCGACCTGTAAAGGCAGCGGACAAACGCGTTATCAGCAAGGCTTTTTCAGTGTGATGAGAACCTGCCCGACTTGCGCGGGTCGCGGAAAAATTATCAAAAATCCGTGCAAAAAATGTCACGGCGCGGGTCGCGTCGAAAAGGAAAAAACTTTAGAAGTAAAAATTCCGTCAGGTGTCGAAACCGGATCGCGTCTGCGCGTCAATGGCGAAGGCGAAGCCGGTTTGAACGGCGGACCGGCGGGCGATTTATTCGTCGTCATTCACGTCGCCGAACACGAAATTTTTGAACGTCAGGGCGCGAATCTTTATTCCGCCGTGCCGGTTTCTTTCGCGCAAGCCGCGCTCGGCGCGGAAATTGATGTGAAAACTTTGGACGGCGAAGAAAATTTGAAAATTCCGGCGGGAACACAGACCGGAACGGTTTTTCGGGTTAAATCAAAAGGAATGCCCGCGCTCGGCGGTCGCGGCAAAGGCGATTTATTCGTCGCCGTAACTTTGATCACGCCGAAAACTTTGAATAAAGAACAGCGTAAACTGCTCGAACAGCTCGCCGAAATTGAAGATATTGATTTTCACGATAAATCTTTTATGGACAAAGTGAGAAATATTTTCGGATAATTCTGCGAAAATCGCCGGACAAATAATGTCCGGCGATTTTCGTGAAATTTTACTCGGACGGTTGTAATTTTATCGAACCCGAAAATACATATTTAGCTGCTAAACCGTTCGCGCCGACCGCCCAAATCGCGTTTTCCCCTTTCGCCTGAACCGAATTGTAGTTTTCCTTGTCAATATTTTTCCACGTTTTTCCGCCGTCGCGGGAAATATCAGAACCGCTCGAACCGACAACAATAAGCGTATTTTGGTTGACAAAAGCCACGCCCGAACGATAACCGTTTAAGCCTTTCGACAAATTCCAACTCGCGCCGCCGTCGTTTGTAAAAGCCAAATTATCATTGATTTCGTCTGGTTTTTCGTAATTTCCGCCGACGATTACGCCGTTTGATCGGTCATACATCGCAATCGAAAAAATTCCGCTGCCAGCCGTACCTTTCGTGATCGGCGTGTTGACGACGAGCCAGGATTTTCCGCGATTGCCGGAATAGAAAACGCGCGCGTCATTTCCGCCCGAAACGAGAAAAGCGTTATTTTCGCCCTGAGTTATCAGACAAGTTCCGCTCGCCGCGAACGCGGCTTCGCCGTTTTTCGCGCTCGGCATTTTTGAATTATCCGAAACTTTCCAATTTTCTCCGCCGTCATCGGTTTTTATCAAAAGATATTTGCCGCCGACCGGATCGCTCATTGCGATTCCGTGTTTTTCGTCCCAAAAAGCGAACGCGTCAAAAAACGCTTTCGGATTGGTGTTTTTAAATTGAAGTTTCCAAGTTTTGCCGCCGTCCGTCGTTTTGTAAATGCGAGAATTTTCACCTTCGCCGATGCTTAAAACGTAAGCCGTATTTGCATCAAACGCTTCGACATCGCGGAAATCGAGCTTGTCGGCATCGGGAATTTTGCCGACATTCCAGCTTTTTCCGCCGTTAATCGTCCGCAAAAAAGTTCCGCCCGTGCCGCTCGCCCAAATGACATTCTCGTTGACAACCGAAAGACCGCGCAAACTCGCTTTCGTATCAACATTTTGTTTTTGCCACTGCGCGTCGGCTGTCGAAACGAATAGTGCAAAAGCCAAAAACGACAATTGGAAGATTTTTGTGTTAATTTTCATTAGTATTCAGCTTAGATTTTGATTTAAACCCAATTCTTAGTTGAATTAAACGAAATTATTACTGCTTTGTAAACCAAATTTGTTAAAATTTCAAAAAGAAAAATGTTTTCTGACGGAGCGCGGACGGCTCGTCCGCCATCAGAGCGAAGCGATTGATGCACCCGCTGCAAGTTAAATGCTGACAAAATAACGATTGCAACGTCGCTTCGCTCGTTGGCGGACGAGCCGTCCGCGCCTCATCGGAAAATAGATTGTTGAATAATCGGGCGCAAAGTTGTAGTTTAATTGAAAATGCGAAAATTTCTGACGGCAAAATGGCAGGATTTAATAATGGCGAATTACGAAATCGAACCGTCGCTTTTAGCCGAATTTGCGCCGGAAGGGACGAATTTGGACTTTCACGACGGCAAATGTTTCGTCAGTCTCGTCGCGTTTATGTTTCTCGACACGCGGGTTTTAGGTTTTCCGGTTCCGTTTCACATCAATTTTGAAGAAGTGAATCTGCGTTTTTACGTCAGACGCGAAACTCCCGAAGAGATTCGGCGCGGCGTAGTTTTTGTAAAAGAAGTCGTTCCGCGTTTTGCCATCGCGCTGGTCGCCAAAACTTTTTACGGCGAACCTTATGAAGCGTGGAAAATGAATCACGATAAAACCGAAAATAAATTAATTTACGAGTGGCAAAAAGACGGTTTTAGCAATCAAATTAAAGTCGAAATCGGCGAGAACATCGGCGTTCCCGGCGCGAATTCGCACGGCGAATTTATCATCGAACATTATTGGGGCTACACGAAACGCGGCGCGAAGCGCACCGACGAATACAAAGTCGAACATTCTAAATGGGAACTTTTTGATATAAAAAATTGCGAAATAAATTGTGATTTCGGCAGGCTTTACGGCGAAAAATTTAACTTTCTGAACGACACTAAACCGCACTCGATTTTTATGGCAAAAGGTTCGCCGGTTGCCGTTTACAAAGGAGCAAAAATCGTCAATCGTCAATCGTAAATCGCCATTCTTTATTGCCGATTGACGATTGACGATTAACGATTTACGAAATATGGCAATTATCGGCATCGTCGCCATCGCCCAAAATTACGCTATCGGAAAAGACGGAAAATTGCCGTGGCATTATTCGGCGGATTTGAAGTTTTTTAAACAGACGACTATAAATCAAGCGGTCGTAATGGGATTTAACACTTGGAAATATATCGGTAAACCTCTGCCGAAACGGTTGAATATCGTTCTTTCGCGTTCAAAAAATATCGAATTACAACCGAATCTATTGCTTTTGCGAAGCGCGGACGAAGTTTTCGCTTTGTCAAAATATCTAAACTGCAATTTATACATTATCGGCGGCGCGAAAACTTACGAAAATTTCACTGATGCGATTGATAAATGGATCGTCACGGAAGTTCCCGAAACAGTCAAAGATGCCGATACATTTATGCCGCGCGGGTTTCTTGAGAAATTTTCGTTGGAAAAAACCGAGAATTTAGCGGACGATTTGAAGGTGAAATTTTATGAAAAGCTGTCCTGAATGTGATTCGCAGAAAGTTATCAAAGATGCGAAAGTAATTGATCGCGGCGACCACAATTCGAGCAATGATATGAGAGTTTCGGTTGACGAAAAACCCGATGCTTTGATTTTCAAACAGCGAATATATTCAACCGTCAGAGCGCACATTTGCGCCGACTGCGGATTTATTCAATTTTATGCGGAAGACCCGAATATGCTTTGGCTCGCTTATCAAAACCGTCAAAAAAATGTATGATAAACGGCAAACCAAAAGGAGAAAATAATATATGATGGGCGGAAAACCCTGGGACGAATGGATTGACGATTACGCGGAAAGTCATCAGCATCCGATCAATAAATTGACGCATAAAATCGGAATTCCGATGATCGCGTTGTCTTTGCCGTTTTTTGTGGTGGCGATTTTTGTCAAAAATTTTTGGGTTCTGCCCGTTTCATTTTTTGTGATCGGCTGGACGCTGCAATTTATCGGGCATTATTTTGAAGGAAAGCCGCCGGAATTCTTCAAAGATTGGAGATTTTTGTTCGTCGGTCTGCGCTGGTGGATAAAAAAAATGCGCGATGAAAAATGATTGAAAAAAGCGCAGCTCAACAAAGCGAAAATTTGACGAGATCATCGTTTTTTCCAAATCGAAGCCACTATTTCGCCGCAAAAAGCTAATTCCGCGCTTCCCGTAATCAACATTTCGCCGTCTTCGCGCCAGACGGCTTCGGTCGTTCCGCCTTCCGCGTGGACGGAAACTTCCCTGTCTGTTTTGTCGGTGAAAGCCGAAGCGACCGCCGCGGCAATCGAACAGGTTCCCGACGACGAAGTTTCGCCCGCGCCGCGTTCCCAAATGCGAATTTCGATGTTTTGGCGGTCAACGACTTTGATAAAAACGACATTTGTTCGTTTGGGAAACGCCTCTTTTAACTGTTCAATTTCCCGTCCGATGTTGCGCCAATCAAGCGAGTCAAAATCTTCCGCGAAAATACAAGTTACCGGATTGCCGACATCAACATAAAAAAATCCAATGAGGATTCCCGCTTCGGGCAACAGAAGTAAAGAAGAAATTTCTTGAGTTTGATCTTTTTTCCAAAAAAGTGCATTAAACACGGAAGAATCCGGCAAACTGAATTTCGGTTTGCCGAGTTCGGCGCGAAACCAAAACGTATTTTCTTCGCGTTCGAGAAGTTGATAATTCTTTATTCCGCTCCAGGTTATAAGTTTGAGATTTTCATCCGACCAAAGATTTTTGTAGTAAAGATAAGCGACTGCACAGCGCGTTCCGTTGCCGGAAAATCCCGCTTCGCTGCCGTCGGGATTGATGATCCGGCAAGCGTAATCAGCCGCTCCGTTTTCAGATTTTTTTAGAACGACAACGCCGTCGCCGCCAACTCCGGTGTGGCGATGACAAATACGTTTGGCAAACTCGCTTAAATTCCCGGTTGTTTGCAGTTCTTCGTTTTCAATGACGATGTAATCATTGCCGAAGCCGTGAAATTTGCAGAATTTGATTGGATTCATAAAATCACTTAAGCTTAAAAACTATAACAAAAATCTTCTGTTTTCCCTCTGCGATATTTCATTTCTTCAAGCGTCGGCTTTGGCTTTGGCGGATTCGCGCCTTCTGGAACAAGCCAAAATTCAACCGTAAAATTTTCTTTGAATCCACCGTCAATGAAATAAAATTTACTCATCGGATAATTCCAACGCTTCAGACGCAACTGCATTGATTGTGTTCGTGCGATTGCTTCTCCGAATATTGGCAGTTCATATTTACTGACCATTCTCTTTTTTGCATCAAAGGATGAATAATCAAAGTATTTTCCTTCATAAACAATTATAAAAGCAATGGAATCTAGTTCATCAAAGTTTCGTTTAATGGCGAGATTGTCTAGTTTGGCAAGAACATCTTCACATCTCAAATCTCCGAATTCATCAACCTTTCGTGATTTGTTGTTTTGCGCCGAAATACTGATAATAGATGATACTGAAAGAAGCAAAATAAAACTGAGCGTCAATACAAATTTCATAATTGTTTTTAAGATTTTTAAGTTTCGGCTGATAATAACATTTTTGCGGGCGTTTTTTGAATCGAACAATTTACTAAAAAAGGTGAACATCAAATACAAAATTTGACATTCACCTTTTATTAATTTTCGGATCAAAAATCAGATTGCCAAAGAACCGAGAGCTTCGTTGTAAAAACGATAAATTTCGTTGAAATCGCGTAAGGAACGATTTAACACGAGCGGAAGCTGATTTATGTCGTTAGTGTTGACGATTAAATTTAAGTTTCGCAAAAACGCCTCGTGCGCGCTCATTGTTGTTCCGCCGTCTTCGACCGAAACGAGAAATAAACGTCTTCTTTGCGACGACTGCATCGAATTAATCTTTTGCTGCAATATCGCCGCGCCGCCGAATTCTGCGGCAAAATCGGGCGAAAAGATGAGAATTTCGGTTTTGCCTTCGCGCATTCTTTCATTTGCCTGCGCCGGTGTTTGCGCCAAATAAACTTTGAAACCCGCGTCCACCAGAGATTTAGCAATTAAATCGCGCTTTTGTCCCAAACACAGCAAAACACGGCGCGGTTTTTCGGTTTTCTCGTCGTCCGACTCAATGACCTTGTTTTCGGTTTGCAGTGCCGCGAGCAGCGAACGCATCGCGCTGTTGATTTGAAATTCGTTCTCCTTTGCCTTAAATTCTTCTACGCCGTCCGGCACGGCGGGCGCGGGAACGTTTTCTTTCAACTGATTGACGGTCGAAGCCTTCGCTCCCGGCGTAACGCGAATCAGATTTTGACAGCGCGGACAGCGAACCGTAAAGTTTCCGGTCGGAATTTTCGCTTCGTCAAGCTGAAGCGAAACTGAGCAATTATCGCAGCGTATTATCATATTTTTAGTGGTGAATGGTGAATGAATAAATGGTAAATGATAGAAACTGTCTTAATTAACCATTTACCATTAACCATTTACCATTACTATTATTCAATCATATCGAGAAATGAACTGGGAGCGGTCGGCACGGGAATCGGCGCGGCGACTTTCGGCAGCGTCTGCGGCTGGGCGTTGGAATAATCGTCCGACGCGGAAAGACCTTTGAATTGCAGCATCAAATTGTTTTGATTGGACGAAAATGAAAGTCCGTCTTCGAGCGTGATGATGTCTTTTTGGATCAATTTGAGAATCACCGAATCGAAATCCTGCATTCCGTCGAGTTCGCCGTCCTGCATCGCGTCGAGCAGCGTTTTGCCTTCGCCTTCGCCTTTTTCGATGTATTCGCGCGTTCGCTGATTCGACTTGAGAATTTCAACCGCCGCGACGCGACCTTTGCCGTCGGCTTTCGGAATCAGACGCTGCGAAACGATGTAGCGAAACGTCTGCGCGAGCCGCATTCGGATAATTTTTTCCTCATTTTTCGGATACATTCCGATAATGCGGTCAACCGTTTTCGCCGCGTCAATCGTGTGCAAAGTTGACAACACGAGATGTCCGGTTTCGGCGGCTTCGAGCGCGATTTCCGTCGTTTCCAAATCGCGCATTTCGCCGACGAGGATCACTTTCGGAGCTTGGCGCAGGGCGGCGCGCAAGGCGGACGCGAAATTTTTCGTGTCGGAGCCGACTTCGCGCTGATTGATCGTAGATTTTTTGTGATTGTGCAGAAATTCAATCGGGTCTTCAATCGTCACGATGTGATAACTTTTCGTTTCGTTAATGCGGTCAATAATCGCCGCCAGCGTCGAACTTTTCCCCGATCCGGTCGGACCCGTAACCAATACCAAACCGTTGCGAATATCGCAGACGGCGGAAAGTTGCGGCGGCACATTTAAGGCTTCAAAACTCGGAATGCCGAACGGAATGACGCGCATCACGATTGAAAACGAACCGCGCTGCTGAAAGATATTGACGCGAAAACGACAGCGACCGGGAATGCTGTAACTCAAGTCCGACGTGCCGAATTTGGCGAGCTGCGCGGCGGCTTCCGGGTTGTCGCGCAGAATTGACATCGCAATCATTTCAGTCTGAAAAGCCGTCAGTTTTCCCAAACCGAGCGGCGACGCGCTGTATAAACTGCCGCTAATCTCGATTTGCGGTTTCTGTCCGGTCGAAAAATTCAGGTCGCTGACATTTTCGGAAACGAGCAGCATCTGCTCAATAATTGGGGCTACGTCCAGCAAACTCATTGTTTTGGATTACTCCTCGTGATTAAATATGAAAAATGGCGGGTAAAGATTTGAGCTTCAGCGGTTTGAACAACAACCGCATTTATATTTTTACTCAGTTGTGCGAGAAAATGCAAGTCATTTTTTAATTTTGCCAAACATTATTTTTGATGTTAAACAGCAATTTTGAGCAAATTTTTCATCTTTTCGGTGATTTCGTCGGGGTTTGAAAGCAAATCACCGATGATCGCCGCGGAGTTTGCACCGGCATTTAAAACTTCTCGCAAGCCGTTCGCCGTGATTCCGCCGATGGCGACGAGCGGAAAATCTTTGATCGAATCGCGCACGATTTTTACGCCTTCGAGACCGACAATTTCATCTGAATTTTCCTTTGTTTCAGTCGGAAAAACCGGACCGATTGCCAGATAATTAATCGGAAATTTGACCGCTGCGGCGGCTTGTGCGAGATTATGCGTCGAAAAACCGATGATCGCCTTTGCGCCCAAAATTTTTCGCGCGTGAACCGGCGGCAAATCGTCCTGTCCGAGATGAACGCCGTCCGCGCCGAGCGCGAGCGCGATGTCAACGCGGTCATTGATAATAATTTTGACACCGTATTTGCGCGCGAGTTCCAACGCCGCTTTCGCCTGTTCGTAAAAATCCTTCGGCGCGGCGTATTTCTCGCGCAGTTGAATAAAAGTCGCGCCGCCGTCAATCAATCTCTGAACCTGTTCGGCGTGCGAAAGATTTGTGATGCGTGTGTCGGTGATCGGGTAAATTTTAGGGCAAATGTTTTTGATAAAAATTATTACAGCGGTGAATTGTCTATTTTATAATTATTTACGGATTTGCCGTAAAACTCAACTCGATCAACTTTCCATAATAGCCATTTCTTGTTTCAACTGCGGTAAAAATCAGATGTCGCGCAATTTGATAATATTTCTTTCGGAGAATTATCAAAAGCCGTTGTTCTCGTCAAATCAAAAAACTTGAACGGCTGTGTTATAATTTCCGAAGAAAAGCCGATCTGCGGAGTGTTGAATATGGCGATAAGCAACGGTAAAAAACAAATAAATTCAAACGGCACGTTTGACACGAACGATTTGCCGCGGGCGAAAGACTTTAAGTTGCCGAAGAATTTAACTGAAGATCAAAAAGAACTTTTAGAAGCGTTTCGTGAGGCGATGGAAGCATTAAAAGAAGAGGAGAAAAAATATGGTAAAAAAACCTATTTTTGATACTTCAACATTTTCCGACTACTCACAAGAAATTGAAAAATTATTACTTCAGTGTCTTTTCCCAACGATAATTTTTTACGAATTAATCGCCACTTCAATTGACGATTCTGCCTTGCAAAAATATGAACGCTGGCGAAATCTACAAAATAAAAACAATTCTCTCATCAATCCGACAAAAGCGGATTGGTGGGAAACGGGAAAAGCGATTCGCCGGCTTTATCTGCTAAAAATCGCGCCGCAGTCAAAACTGAAAACTTTGCGAAACGACGCTCTGATTTCTCGTCTTGCCGCCAAAAACAGCGGTTTTATTGTGACTCACGATATTGACGACTTTCAGATCATTCAAAAAGTAATGATTGATTTGAGAGTGATTTCCGCCAAAGAGTTTTTCGAGAATTGATCGCCCAATCCAGATTTGTATCCGGTAACGATTCACCTTCTTCAAAGAGATTTGACCATCAAAAAACCGTCTTCGCCGTTGTTATAATATTTGTTTAATCGCTGCATATTAGCGTAGCCGAAATTAAGGTACAGATGTTGCGCGGCGATATTGCTGACGCGCACTTCGAGCATTAAAATCGTCACATCGCGTTTTCGCAAAGCCTCTTCGGTGTGCCGCAGAAGTTTCAACGCCAGCCCGCGCCGCCGGTGTTCGGGCGCGATTCCGATGGTCGTCAAATGTCCGGTTCCGTCGTCGGTATTGACCATTACAAAAACGAAACCGACGATATTTTGATCGGGCGTAACGACGCGGTAACTGAGCGTGTTCGGTTCATTTAAAAGATATGAGAATGTGTGTTTCGTATAATTTTCGCCATATTTGAAACAGCGCAGATTCAGCTTCAAAACCTCCCTGAGATGCGCGTCGGTCAAAGGATGAATCGTGTATATTGTCGGCGGCGCAGGAGTAATTTCCTCCGTTTCAAACTCCGGCGGCGGGACGAAAAACTCGCGTATTTTTTGGAAAACTGCCATAAATCAGTTATCAGTTATCAGTTATCAGTCAACAAATTGATAACTGATAACTGTCAAAGAATGAGCATACAATCGCCGTAACTATAAAAACGATAGCGCGACTCGACGGCGTGTTGATACGCTTTTATTATAAGTTCGTAACCGCCAAAGGTCGAAACCAAAACGAGCAGCGAGCTTTGCGGCAGATGAAAATTTGTCAAAAGTCCGTTGATTGCTTTGAATTTGTAACCCGGCGTAATCGTCAGATCGGCGAATTTTTTGCCCGCCGAAACTTTTCCGTTTTCGTCAATCGAAGATTCCAAAGCCCGCGTGGTCGTCGTGCCGACGGCGATGATTCGCCTGTTTTCAACTCTGGCTTTATTCAAAATTTGCGCCGTTTCTTCGGAAACATCGCACAATTCGGGCATCACTTGATGTTCCGACAAATCGGAGACGCGCACCGGCTCAAAAGTTCCGTAGCCGACGTGCAATGTGATTTCGGCGATTTCAACGCCGCGATTTTTTATATCTTCCAAAATTTGCGGCGTGAAATGCAAACCGGCGGTCGGGGCGGCAATCGCGCCGCGCTGTTTGGCGAAAACGGTTTGGTAGCGCGCGCGGTCTTCGTCTAAACTTCCCTTTTCGCGTTTGATATACGGCGGCAGCGGCGTTTGACCGATTTCGTCTAAAATCGCGTCTAAATTTTCGGCGGCGGAAAATTTGACGACGACGCGACCGGCGGCGGTTTTGTCCAAAACTTCCGCCGACAAATTTTCACCAAACGAGATTTTTTTGCCGATTTTCAGCCTTTTCGCCGGTTTTGCGAGCGTTTCCCAGATTTGATTTTCGAGTTCGAGCGCGAGAAAAAGTTCGACCTTCGCGCCCGTCTCCGTTTCGCCGAACAGCCGCGCGGGGAAAACTTTGGTGTTATTGAGAACCAGCAAATCGCCTTTTTTCAAAAAATTCGGGAAATCGTAAAAATGTTCGTCCCGCAAGGATTCGTCGGCGCGGCTGACGACGAGCATTCTGGAACTTTCCCGCTTTTCCAAAGGGTTTTGCGCGATTAATTCATCGGGCAGTTCAAAATTAAAATCCGAAATCAACATATAATTAACAACAATCCAGCACCTGATTTGAAAATCGGGATGGAAATTTTGACATCAGTTTCGCAAAAAAGACTAACTTAAATTTTAACATTTCCCGACATCTTTCAGCGGAACGCAAGTTGCAAATTATTAATTTCTTAATCAAAATTACTTGCTGTTTGAAGCAATTTCAATCGCAAAATGCGGAAAAATTAAACAAGGGAGAAATTTATGTCTAAAAATCATACAGTCGGTGTCGTCAAAGGCGCGTTTGTCGGTTTAGTCGCCGGTTTAGCCGCCTCATTTGTGATGACCGAATATCAAGGTTTATTGAACGCAATGGCGGAAGAGGAAGAAAAGAAAAAATCCGAAAAGAAAAAAGAGGAAAAAGAATCGGCGACCGTCAAAGCCGCTGAAATGGTTTCGGAAGGTGCTTTTGATCACAAATTAACCAAAAAAGAGAAGGAAATTGCCGGTCCCGCGATGCACTACGCGATGGGCGCGACTTCCGGGGCGATTTACGGTGTCGCGTCGTCACTCGCCCCGATTTCTACTTTCGGCGCGGGCATTCCCTTCGGCGCGGCGGTTTGGCTGATCGCCGATGATGTCGCCGTTCCCGCGCTCGGACTTTCAAAATCGCCGACCGAATTTCCGCTTTCGACCCACGCTTACGCGCTTTCCTCGCATTTAGTTTACGGATTGGCGACTGATTTGACGAGAAGACTTTTGCTCAAAATAGTGTAACGGGAAAACCGTCAATTTCATCAAAAAATAACGCCGACGAACATTCAAGTCTTCGGCGTTATTTTAATGAAATTGACGCGACAAATTTTTATTGCCGCAAATGGAAATTAAAAAGCATCTCAAATTAACAAAATTATAGAGGCGAAAATTTTACAATGAGGTCAAAAATGAAGTCAAAAAAAGCAGTCAGCCAAACATTTTTTACAGTTTTACTTTTGTTCGCGTTTACATTTACAGCGTGTTCGGCGGCGGAAGGCGAAGTTGATTTTCCGAAAATTCCCGCGTCGAAAAGCGTGCCGAAATTGCGCGTCGAAACTGTGGCGAACAATTTGGAAGTCGTCTGGTCAATCGTTTTCGCGCCGGACGGACGAATGTTTTTCACCGAACGTCCGGGCAGAGTGCGCGTGATGGAAAACGGCAAATTGCGCGACAAACCTTTTTTCACCGTTCCCGACATTGAACTTTCGGGCGAAAGCGGTTTGATGGGAATGACGCTGCACCCGAATTTTGCGGAAAACCACTTTGTTTATTTGGCTTACGCTTATCAAAATGCCGACAAAGATCAAACCGTACGCGTGGCGCGTTACCGCGAAAACGGCGAAACTTTAGTCGAGCCGAAAACGATTATCGAAGGCATTCCGGCTTCGCGCTTTCATTCGGGAACGCGGCTCAAATTCGGTCCCGACGGCAAATTTTATATCACGACCGGCGACGCGACGAAGCAGTCACGCGCCCAGAAACTCGATTCGATTAACGGCAAAACTCTGCGCCTGAACGATGACGGCACGATTCCGAATGATAATCCCTTTATTAATCAAAAAGACGCGCGACCGGAAATCTGGACTTACGGACATCGCAACGCGCAGGGAATGGACTGGCAGCCGGAAACGAATTTGATGTTTCAAACCGAACACGGACCTTCGATTATTGACGGCGTGGATTTGTTCCACCGAACGGGCGGCGACGAAGTAAATATCGTAGAAAAGGGAAAGAATTACGGCTGGGCGAAAATCAGCCACAATATGACGCGAAAAGGAATGGAAACGCCGATTATCGAATATTCTCCGGCAATCGCGCCCGCGAGCGGAATGTTTTATCGCGGCAATTTGTTTCCCGAATTCAAAGGGAATTTCTTTTTCGGCGCGCTCAAGGGGCAAATGATCGTGCGGCTCGTTTTGGACGGACGGAAAATTGTTTCGCAGGATAAATTGCTGGAAAAAGAATACGGGCGAATCCGCGAAGTCGCCGAAGCTCCCGACGGTTCGATTTATTTTTCGACTTCCAACCGCGACGGGCGCGGCGATCCGACCAAAGATGACGACAGAATTTTGCGAATGATGCCGGCTGGAAATAATTGAGAGAAAATGCAAATAATTGAAAGAAAATGAAAACTTCTAAAATTATTCAGCAAAAATTGAATCGCCGTGTTTGGTTTTGTAATGAAAATAGCTCATTAAACTTATCAGCGGAATGATCAGCCGCGTTTTATGATGATGTTTTCAGCAATGTGTCATTTGATTTTGTTCGTCAGGCATCGCCGATGAGTTCGATATATGAAAAAATTATTAAATTCCCGTTTTACTACTGGAAAAACAAACTGATTTCAGTGTATGCTAGGAGGTTAAATGTGTCGCGTGGAAGTCTTTCTCAGATAAGGCTCAGGCAGTTTTTTAGGAGCTACTTCTTTTTCAAAAATCAGCATATTTAAAATTTAATTATTAGACGGAATTTATAAAAAATGGCATTTAAGTCTTTATTTAGTTTATTTTCGAGTGATTTGGCAATAGACCTCGGCACGGCAAACACGTTAGTTTACGCAAAAGGTCGCGGAATTGTCGTATCTGAACCTTCGATTGTCGCAATCAATAAAGTTACCAATCAAGTCGAAGCGGTCGGGCGCGACGCGAAAGAGATGCTCGGCAGAACGCCGGGAAATATCGTGGCGATTCGTCCGATGAAAGACGGCGTGATTGCGAATTTTGAAGTTACCGAAAAAATGCTTCAGCATTTTATCCGCAAAGCGCACAACGGGAAAAGCTGGGTGCGCCCGCGCGTCGTCATCGGAATTCCGTCGGAAATTACACAGGTCGAACGCCGCGCGGTCGAAGATTCGGCGTATCGCGCCAAAGCGAGCGAAGTTTATCTGGTTGAAGAAGCGATGGCGGCGGCAATCGGCGCGGGTTTGCCGATTACCGAACCGCACGGAAATATGGTCGTGGACATCGGCGGCGGCACGACCGACATCGCCGTTATTTCGCTGTCGGGAATCGTTTATTCGCGCGCCGTTCGCATCGCCGGAAACGAAATGGACGAAGCGATTACGCAGTTTATCAAACGCAAATACAATCTTTTGATCGGCGAACGAACGGCGGAAGCGATAAAAATCGCGCTCGGTTCGGCTTTTCCGCTTGAAGAACCGCTTTCGATGGACGTGCGCGGAAGAAATTTGATCGAAGGCATTCCGAAAACGATTTCGATTTCGGATGAAGAAATCCGCGAAGCTCTCTCCGACGCGGTGGCGACGATTATCAACGCCGTGCGCGTCGCGCTCGAACGCACTCCGCCGGAACTTTCCGCCGATATTGTCGAACGCGGAATCGTTCTGACCGGCGGCGGTGCATTGCTCAAAAATCTCGACAAACGTCTGATGATCGAAACGGGTTTGCCGGTCGTTCTGGCGGATGATCCGCTTTCTTCGGTGGTGCTTGGAACGGGCAAAATGCTCTCTGATTTTGAACTTCTCAAGCGTGTCAAATGGGACAATTCATTGATGACCGGCAGTTGATTGAAAGGATAAAGGCGAAAGGGTAAAGGATAAAATAAATCTTAGATTCATAACTTTATCCTTTCTCCTTCATCCTTTAAGAAGATGATCGAGCGAAGTCAGAAACAAGTTTGGAAATTAACGCCGTGGCTAATGATTGCGCTGCTTTTGTTTAATTTTGTGTTGATGGCGTATTCTGCAAAGACCGACACACAGCAGAGTGTTATTCGCGTCTGGACGCAGACGGCGGCGCATTTTGTACAGTCTCCGGTGACGACGGTCAGTTCCGGCATCACCAATTATTTTCAAAGAATATCTTCTCTGCGAACGGCGCAAAGCGAAAATGACGTTCTCAAACAGCGAATTCAGGAACTCGAAATCGAAGTGCAGAGCCGCGAGAGTTTGGCGGTGGAGACTCAAAGATTAAGATCGCTTCTCGAACTCAAGGAACAAACCGACTTTGATATTATGGCGGCGCAAATCATCGGGCGCGATCCGTCGGCGTGGTTTGATACAATGATTATCAATCGCGGCAGTTCCGACGGCGTGAGATTAAATATGCCGGTTGTGACGAAAGGCGGTCTGGTCGGCAGAGTTTCGGCGGTCAGTTTCCTGACGGCGCAGGTTCATCTGATTACCAGAGAAAAAGTCAGCGAAGGCGGCGTAATCGGCGAACTCGGCGCGTCGAACGCGCTCGGCGTGGTCAGCGGCACGGGGAAAAGAGAGCTGCTTGAAATGGGCTATGTTCCGGGAAGCGTAGAAGTTAAGGTCGGCGACAGCGTTTACACGACAGGACAGGAAGGCATCTATCCGCCGGGTCTGAAAATAGGTGAAATCGTCGAAGTACGAACCGGTTCGGCAACCGTTCCGCAGCAGATTTTCATCAAACCGAGCGCAAATTTTTCAGCTCTGGAAGAGGTCGCCGTTATTCTTTACGAACCGCCGCCGCGTCCCGAATATGATAAATCTCTGCCTAATGCGGTCAAGAAGAAATAATTCCAGATTCCAAATTCCAAATTTCTGCATTAAAAACTGAAAACTGAAATTTGGAATCTGGAATCTGGAATCTGGAATTTTAATGGAACAGGTAAAAATCACAGTCGCATTGGTAATCGCTATATTGCTTCAGTGGACGCTTCGCAATGTCGCTGAACCTTTTGTGTATATTGATTTTCCATTGATAATTGTGGTTTACGCCGCGCTTCAGCGAAACGCCATCAAAGCGCTTTTTTACGGAACAATTGCGGGTCTCGCAGTTGACGCTCTCAGCGGCGGACTTTTAGGGGCGAACGGATTCTCTAAAACATTGATAGCATACGTAGTTTCCGAGATTGTGCGGCGCGTCTATATGGACAACCTTTTGCTGCGAATTCCCGTCATAGCAGGCGCGTCTTTATTGAACAATCTGGTCTATTACGGAATGCACCGACTGCTCGGACAAATACCGACCGGAGAGTTTGTAACGACGACGGCTTACTCAATAATCGGGACTACTATTGCGGGAACGATTATTTACTTGATTTTAGACAGCTTTTTTGCGGAGAATGTTATGAGACGACGAAAGCGCGATGTGTTTGCGGCGCGTCGTCAAACCCGGCGGCGTAATCCGATTCGGCTAAACAGAAAATAAATTAGTCGAGTGTCTGAAACGGAAAATGAAATTATACGACCAAGCTCAAAATTTAGGCGTTAGAGTCGGCACAATTCAGGTTTTCGCCTTTGTTTTGCTGACGATTCTCGGCGTACGACTGTATTATTTGCAGGTTGTCAAAGGCGAGTATTACAGCGATAAAGCCGAAAATCAGCGAATTCGGCTGATTCCGATTCCCGCGCCGCGCGGAGCTATTTTTGACCGCAACGGGAAACTGCTGGTTGATTCGCGTCCGACTTACAATGTTACGCTGTCAAACGAACCGATCAAAAAAATTGATGTCGCCGACCGGATCGGCGATTACGCGCAAGGTTTGAGCGTTGATCCGCAATTTTTGGGAGAAAGATTTGATTTGATCAAAAAACAACCCGGATTTGAAACGATGGTGTTAAAGGAAAACGCCACGATTCAGGACATTACGTGGGTCGAATCGCACGAACTCGAATATCCCGAACTCCGCATCGAAATTCAGCCGCAGCGTTTTTATCCGCTCGGCACGACCTTGGCGCACGTTCTCGGTTACGTCGGCGAAATCAGCCCGAAACAGCTCGAAAAATCCGAATATCAGGAGCGCGGACTGCGCCCTGGCGATATTATCGGCAAAGGCGGGCTTGAGCAGTATTACGACGAATATCTGCGCGGAAAACCCGGTTATCGAAAAGTAATCGTTGACAGTCGCGGGCGCGTCCAAAGCGAAATCGAAGTCGTTCAGCCGCAAGCCGGACAGGATTTGGTTTCGACCATTGACCTCGATTTGCAGCAGGTGGCGGAGGAACAACTGGCAAATTCGGCGACCAAGCGCGGCACGATTATTTCGATGGACCCGAATAACGGCGAAATTTTAGCGATGGCTTCCGCGCCGTCGTTTGATCCGAACGCTTTTGTAATGGGAAGCGCGACTCCCGAAGGACGCAGGGAAAGAAGGCAATATCAATCGGATGAAGAGCGACCGCTTTTAAATCGCGCGATTCAGGGACGTTATCATCCCGGTTCGACGTGGAAAATTCCCGAATCAGTCGCCGCTTTACGGCAGGGCGTGATTACGGTCGGACACTCAAACATCGTCTGCGGCGGCGGCATTCAGGTCGGGAGTCGGTTTACGCGCGACACCAGCGGCAATCACGGAACGCCGGATTTGCCGTCGGCGATCACGCATTCGTGCGACGGTTATTATTACCGGCTGGCTTTGAAAATGGGACTTCAGGGCTTGATTGATATGGTTGAAACATTTGAATACGATAAACAAACCGGAATTGATTTGCCGAACGAAAAAATCAGCCGTACGCCGAAATATTTCGAGCCGATTATCAGAAAACGCGATAACGGGAAATGGAATGATATTGAAACGGTTTTCGCTTCTATCGGACAAGTTACCGTTGACGTAACGCCGATTTCGATGATTCGCGCGGTTTCCAGCGTCGGCGCGCGGGGCAGAATGTATGTGCCGCATCTGCTCAAAGAATTTAAGCCAATCGGCGCAATCGGCGAAGAAGGCGATAAAAGCTACGTTCCGGCGCGTCCCGCCATCGGCTATGATAATCCCGCGCCGAAGATTATTGAAATGACTCCTGAACAGAACGATTACGTTTTGAAAGGAATGTGGGGCGTAGTCAACAACGGCGGCACGGCGGGACGCATCAAAAATCCGAATTTTGAGATTGCCGGCAAAACCGGAACGGCGCAAAACTCGGCAATCGGTTCGGGCGGCGCGAAAGATCACGCGTGGTTTGTCAGTTTCGCGCCGGCTTACAAACCGGAAATCGCCGTCATCGCATTAATTGAAAATTCCGGCTTCGGTTCGTCAAACGCCGCGCCCGCCGTCAAAGCCGTTTACGACGAATATCTGGCGGAAAAACATCCTGATTTACTGGACGGGCAACAAATAGCTAAGAAATAGTTGTCGGTTGTCGGTTGTCGGTTGTCAGCGAAAGACAACAACCGACAACCGACAACCGACAACCGACAACCGATTTATGGCTGCAATAATTGAAAGGCGTGATCTGAGAGATTTTGACTGGTTGGTTGCCATTCTCGCGGTGGCTATCGTCAGTTTCGGCGTGTGGCAAATTTACAATGCCCAGCCGACTGAAAGTTATTGGTCGAAACAGATTATCGGATTATTTATCGCGCTCGTGGCTCTGCTGGTCGTCGCTTTCAGCGATTACCGGCGAATTGTTGATGCCGCGCCGTTTTTTTACGGATTCGGGTTATTTTTGCTGGTAATCGTTTTAATTCCGGGCATCGGAATGAAAATTAACGGTCAGCAATGTTGGATAAGAGTTCCCGTCGTCGGACAGTTTCAACCGTCGGAATTCGTCAAAATTCCGGTAATTTTAATGCTCGCCAAATACTTCGGCTCGCGTAAAGACGGGACTTTGAGGTTTAAGGAATTAGTTATCGGCGGGTTGATTTTAGCCGTTCCGGTCGGTCTGATACTGCTCGAACCGGATGTGGGACAGTCCATAACTTATTTTCCGATTTTAGCGGTTATTTTGTTTTTGTCAGCGGTTAAGATTCGTTACGTAATTTTAACCATCGTCGCCGTTGCGATTATGATGCCGGTCGGTTATTGGGTCGGCGTTCAGACCGGAAAATTAAAAGGTTATAAAAAAGAAAGAATTGATGTGATTATTGACCCGGAAGGAGCGGATCCGCGAGGTTTCGCTTATCATACAATCCAATCAATGATTACGGTGGGCAAAGGCGGTTTATCAGGCATCAGAGGCGACACGGAAACTTCGCAGAGCGCGTTAAAATTTCTGCCCGAACCTCAGACGGATTTTATCTTTGCGGTGACGGCGGAAAATACCGGATTTATCGGCTGTATTTCGCTGCTTTTAGCTTACGCGCTGCTTTTATCGCGCCTCATCGCCGGCGCGCGGCAAGCACCCGACCGCGCCGGAATGATGGTGATTATGGCGATTGTCGGCGAACTGGCATTTCAGATTTTTATGAACGGCGGAATGGTTTTAGGATTTTTGCCCGTCATCGGCGTTCCGCTGCCTTTGATGAGCGCGGGACTTTCGGCGGTTCTGGCGACTTTTATCGCCATCGGTTTTGTAATCAGCGTGAAAATGCGCCGGTTTGTTAATTAAAAAATTTCACATTTACATTTAAAATCAGAGCAGTCCGGGATTTTTAACGAGGTAGGAATGGCAAGAGAATTAAGAACGATTAACACAAAAGAAGTCGAATCAAGCGCATCCAAAAAGCGCGGTTTTTGGAGTTATATTTGGATTCCGACGGCACTTCTGCTGGCTTTGTCGGCTGGCGGATTGACCGGCGTTTTGGCTTCTACTTATCTTAATAATTCGCGTTACTCGACGGAGGTTTCCGCGCTGGCAACATATCGCCCGCCGCAGGTAACGACCATTTACGCTGACGACGGCGAAACCATTTTATCGGAGTTCGCGCTGGAAAAACGCATTCCGATAAAAGAAAGCGAAATTCCGAAAAATGTCGAAGACGCGCTGATTTCGATTGAAGATAATCGTTTTTACGATCATATCGGCATTGATCCGTATCGCATTGCGGGCGCAATCGTCAGAAACTTTACGAGCGGAAAAACGGAAGGCGCGTCAACCATCACGCAGCAGCTCGCCAAGAATCTTTTTCTTTCGCGCGAACAAACTTACACGCGCAAACTCAGCGAATGGATGATGGCACTGGAAATCGAGCGTTTATATACCAAGCGGCAGATTCTCGAAATGTATATGAATTACGTTTTTCTCGGCGCGGGTTCTTACGGTTTTGAAGCCGGTGCGCGGACTTATTTCGGCAAACCGTTGAACAAGTTGAATTTAGAGGAAGCCGCACTGCTCGCGGCGATTCCGAAATCACCGGAATATTCGCCGACGCGCAATATGGAAAAGGCGAAAGACCGGCGCGACACCGTACTTGACCAGATGGCGAAATTCGGCAAAATCACGCAGGCGGAAGCCGATGCCGCCAAAGCCAAACCGATAAAACTGGCGGACACGGCTTATTATCAATCGCTGCCGAAATCAACGGCGTGGGATTATCCGGTTGAAGAAGTTCGCAAATATTTGGAAGAAAAATACACGACGCGCGTCGCCCAGGGCGGTTTGAAAGTTTACACCTCAATTAATGTTGACGCGCAGAAACTTGCCACGAAAGTCGTCCGCGAAAATCTGCGTCAATACGATAAAGGACGCGGTTGGCGTTCAGATTATGAAAATATTCTGACGGATAATAACAATCAGCCGATAACCGATCAAAAAGAAATCAACCGAGCCTTGAATTCTTATAAACACGCCGATTGGTATGGCGACAATTACGCCAAAGGGGAATATATCAAAGGTTTGGTGATGAAAGTCAATCCGGCGAAAGACGAAGCACTGGTGCGTTTCGGCAGATATGAAGCCGTCGTTACCGCCAAAGATATGGGCAGAAGCGGCAAAAAACCGGCGAGCGAATTAAAGGTCGGTTATCTGCCGGAGTTTGAAATAAAAGAAGTCAACGAAGACGATCAAACCTTGCAGGTCGGACTTTCGCAGGTTCCCGAAGTGCAAGCCTCGATGATTACGCTCAACGCGCACACGGGCGAGATTGTTTCAATGGTCGGCGGATACGATTTTCACGACAGCAAATTTAACAACGCGACCCAGGGTTTGCGTCAGACCGGTTCTTGTTACAAACCGTTTATTTATACGGCGGCGGTCGAATGGGGAATGACACCGGATTCGATGGTGAGCGGCGCGCCGATCAAACGCGGCACTTGGATGCCGCACAATTACAACGGTTCGGTCAGTAACGGAAATATGCCGATGAAAACCGCGCTGGCAAAATCTATGAATATCCCGGCGGTTCACCTGCTTGAACAGGTCGGCGTTCAAACCGGCGCGCAAATGGTCAGACGCTTCGGCATCACGAATCCGATGGCTCCGAGTCTGCCGTCCGCGCTCGGCGCGAGCGAAGTTTCTCTGATTGAGATGGTTTCCGCTTATTCGACGTTTCCAAACAAAGGCGTGCGCGTTACGCCGCATTTGATTCGGAAAGTTTACAGCCGCGACGGAAGTCTTTTGGAAGAAGCCAACGATTCGACTTCAAAAGTAACCAGCGAATACGTCGCCGGAACAATGGTTGATATGATGCAGGGCGTAACAAAACCGGGCGGAACCGCACCCGGCGCGAACGCCGCCGGACAACCGCTGGCGGGAAAAACCGGCACGGTCAACGATCATACGGACGTTTGGTTTATCGGTTATACGCCGACTTATGTAACCGGAGTTTGGATGGGAAACCCGGAAAAAAAGGTAAATCTCGGCGGAAATATGACCGGCGGACACGGCGCGCTGCCGTACTTCAACGCTTTTATGAGCGAATTTATGAAAGGTAAGGAAAAGGAAGAATTCTATAAAACTCCTGATATGCCTTCGGATGTAAAATCGCTGGTTGAACAGCGCAAGCGTGAAGAAATGGAAAAACTTGAAAAAGCGGACGAAGAAGCGAAAAAACTCGGAGTCAGCTTTAACACGGGAACAAAAACGCGGAAATACACCGCTGACGATTCAATAACAGGCGGAGATGAACCGGCTGATTCGACGCTTCCGACGACCGATTCGCCGGACGCGATCAAACCGGAAACCAATCCGGTACCGAAAGCCGTTCCGCGCGAGGAAACACCTAAAACGACAGCACCGCCGCCGCCGATTAAAAAACCGGAACCGCCGCCGGCTGAAAAACCGATAGAAGATAAAAAGCGCAAAGGCAAAAAAGGCGACGGAGACAACTAAGCTGAAGACTGTGCGTAAAAAATTTTAATTTCCAAACGATCTAGTAAATTTTAGTCAAGGGAAATTAATTACTCACAGGCTTCATTAAAATAATCACAGCAAGCGGGAGTTTTGTATTCTCTTCGATCTAACTTTTCAACTTGCATTTGACTGTAAATATCTGAGAATCATCTTATGGAAAGCGGCGCGACAACACTTAACTTGGCATCGGTAATTGAGCATCACGCGCAGCTTTCGCCCGACAAAGAGGCGATTGTCTGGAATGAAATGCGCTTTACGTTCGGACAATTGAACGGTTTGGCAAATCGGGTGGCGAACGCTCTGGTAAAAATGAACGTCGGGCGCGGCGATAAAGTCGCGCTGTGCTGTCCGAATCTGCCGTTTTTCCCGATTGTTTATTACGGAATTATGAAAGCGGGCGCGGCGGTCGTGCCGCTCAATATTTTATTTAAAGAGCGTGAAATCGCTTATCATTTGTCGGATTCCGACGCGAAGGCGATTTTTGTTTTTGAAGGCACGGACGAATTGCCGCTCGCCAAAACCGCTAAAGAAAGTTTCGATCAAGTCGAGTCGTGCGCACACCTCGTCGTAATGATGAACGATCCGCTGGCTTCCGCGCCGTTTGAAAATGCGAAAACGCTGACTGAAATTACCGCTTCCGAGTCGGAAGAATTTGAAACTTTTCCGAACGCGCCGCACGATACCTGCGCGATTCTTTACACTTCCGGCACGACCGGACAGCCGAAAGGCGCAGAATTGACGCATTCAAATTTGATGACGAACATCACGACGATGTTCACGATGTACACGGTGATTTTGGATTTTACCGACGGCAACCAGAAAACCTGTTTGATTACGCTGCCGCTTTTTCATACGACGGGCTTGACCTGTCAGATGAATATGAATCTGTACGCCGGCAATCGCGTCGTGCTGTTGCCGCGTTTTGACGCGAAAGCGACGCTCGAAACAATGAAAAAAGAGCGCGTCAATTTTTGGACGGGCGTTCCAACAATGTATTGGGCGTTGCTGCGCTACGCCGAAGAAAACAATTTCGATATTTCAAACATCGCCGAAAATATCACCGCCGTCACGTCCGGCGGCGCGCCGATGCCGGTCGAAGTGATGAAAGATTTCGAGTGTAAATTTAACGTGCGCGTCGCCGAAGGTTACGGTTTATCGGAAACTTCGCCGCTCGCCTGTTTTAATCATTTTGCAAAACCGTCGAAACCCGGAACCGTCGGACAGCCGATTTTCGGTGTCGAAGTGAAATGTTTTGACGAAAACGACCGGGAAGTTCCGCGCGGAACACGCGGCGAAATTGTCATTCGCGGCTCAAACGTGATGAAAGGTTATTACAAACGCCCCGAAGCGACCGCCGAAGCCTTTCGCAACGGCTGGTTTCACACGGGCGACATCGGTATATTTGATGACGAAGGTTATCTTTCAATCGTTGACCGCAAAAAAGATATGGTTCTGCGCGGCGGTTATAATATTTATCCGCGCGAACTCGAAGAAATTATAATGACGCATCCGGCAGTTTCGCTGTGCGCCGTGATCGGCGTTCCCGACGAGCGTCTGGGCGAAGAAGTTAAAGCGTTTGTTGTCCTGAAAAACAATTTCAATATAAGCGAAGAAGACTTTATCGCGTGGTGCAAAACGCAGTTTGCCGCCAATAAATATCCGCGCTACGTCGAATTTCGTGACGAATTGCCGGTCGGCGCGACGGGAAAAATTTTCAAACGCGCGCTGCGTGAAGAAAGTTTGAAAAGCGCAAAAGCGCAAAAGTAAAAAAGTCGCCTGCGTCATTGCGGTTTACTTTTTCACCTTCAAACTTTTTCACTTTTTCACATTATTTTTATGAAAGTACAAGTTTTATTTTTCGGCGCGACGGCGGAGGCGGTCGGCGAAAGGGAAATCGAAATGTCGGTGGACGAAAACACGAAAGCCGAAAAAGCGTTCGATAAAATCGTCGGGCAATTTCCGCAGTTGAAATCACATTCCCTGCTGTTCGCCGTCAATCAGGAATACGCCGATGGCGGCGAAATAATTGAAAACGGCGATGAACTGGCGGTTTTCACCGCTGTTTCCGGCGGATAAATTTCAAAATGTCAGGTGAAAAAATCGAAAATCAAGAATTGAAAATCGAAAATCGAAATGATTTTTTTGAAATAACCGCCGAACCGCTCGATGTCGGCGCGATTGCGCGGCGCGTCGTTCCCGAATCGTGCGGCGCGACGGTAACTTTGGACGGTTACGTTCGTCAATTTACCAAAGGGCGCGAAACGCTTTATCTCGAATACGAAAGTTATCAGCCGATGGCTTTAAAAGAGATGGAAAAATTAATTACACGGGCGCGCGAACAATTTGCAATCGAAAACATCGGCATCATCCATCGTCTGGGAAAACTCGAAATCGGCGAAACGAGCGTCGTCATCGCCGTCGCCTCCCCGCACCGCCGCGCCGCATTTGAAGCGTGTGAATGGCTGATCAAAGAACTAAAACGCACCGTTCCGATCTGGAAAAAAGAAGTTTACGCCGACGGCGAAACGTGGGTTGAAGGCGAACGGAAACAGTAAAACTTTATTTGTGATATTTCGGCGTTTGAAGATGGTTTTGCCGTCCTAATTTATTTTTGATACTATAAAAGTTTTTCAATGCCTCAATTTTATGCTTGCTTTAGTTCAAAGCGTATGTCAAAATTCATTAATTACTAACAATTTGTAAAATAATAACAGTTTAACGCAAGGAGATTTTTTAAAGTAGATGTCAGAAAACGGAACCGTAACGGCGGAAGAAAACGTTGATACAATCAATAATCCCGCAGAAGTACAGGAAAATGAGGAAAATTCAGCGGCGGAAAATACGGAAGATATTTCGTATCACGCAGTTGAAAAAGAAGGAAACGTCACAGCGATCTGGGAAATGCAGGGGCGAAAACATATCAGAACCATTGACCCGCGCTCAATTGAAGGCAAACAAATTTTGGCTCTTTTTGAAACTGCTGCTTAAAGTTTGAAATACAGCCCGAAGAACAAAGTTAATTGCCGCAGATTTACAAAAATTCGATAAACTCTTGCTTTTTTAGTTAAAATTGAGTTAATATCAGGTAGTTTTCCAAACTAAACAGTTTAATGTTCGTCGGCACATAAAAATAATCAGTTTTTTTAAATTTAAGGTTTTTGGTAGCCGACGATTTTCGGAAGTTCTAACCTTTTTAAAAAAAACGGAGGTGATTTTGTGAATAATATGCTGTCTGGACTTTTGGCTTTACTTTCCGCTGTTGCAACCGGGTTTTCTTTCTGGCGATTTCAGCATAGCGGACAAACATACTGGATTATCTTGACTCTTGTTTTTTTAATTGTCGCCATCGCTCTTGGAGCGATGTTTTTGACCGGCAAAGTTAATAAAACAGAAGACATTCATATAACCGAGTAAGCAAATTTTGTTTACAAATACCGGCAAGCGGCAGATTAACGATCAGTAATTTTATTTTTCACCGCTTGTCCGGTTTTACCGTCTGTTAATTCATCTTCATCCGTTTGCAAAAATCAAAATACGCCGCGATTCTCCTCAATCACATTGCAAAATTTCGCTCTTAATTTCTGATAAAATCATTTATTGATTCGTCAACTCGCACCACGTTTGCGGATTGCTTCCGTCATCCAGTCTAACCATCGAAATCGCGTCCGGCGAAGGGCAGATTAACGCGCACAAATTGCAGCCGACGCATTCCGCTTCGTCCACGACGGGAAATTTGTCTTCGTCGAAATCGAAACACTGGTGCGCGCCGTCTTCGCAGGCGACGTAACACAAATTGCATTTGATACAATACTCATTGTTGACGCGGGCGACGACTTTATAATTTAAGTCTAAATTCCCCCAATCGGTCACGCGGCTGACGGATTTTCCGACGATTTCGTTAACCGATGCGAAACCTTTTTCGTCCAAATAATTGTTCAGACCGTCAATCAAATCTTCGACGATGCGATAACCGTAGTGCATTACGGCGGTGCAAACCTGGACGTTTGACGCGCCCAAAAGCAGAAATTCCACCGCGTCGCGCCACGTTGAAATGCCGCCGATTCCCGAAATCGGGATATTTATTTCCGCGTCACGCGCGAGTTCCGAAACCATATTGAGCGCAATCGGTTTGACCGCCGTGCCGCAATAACCGCCGTGCGCCGCCATTCCATTGACATTCGGGAAAGGAATCATCGTGTCAATGTCCACGCCCATCACGGAATTTATCGTATTAATCAGCGAAATCGCGTCCGCGCCGCCGTTTTTCGCGGCTCTGGCGGGCGGCGCAATGCTCGTTACATTCGGCGTAAGTTTAACGATCACAGGAATTTGCGAAACTTCCTTGACCCATTCCGTGACCATTCGCGTATATTCTGGAACCTGTCCCATCGCCGCGCCCATTCCGCGCTCCGACATTCCGTGCGGACAGCCGAAATTCAGCTCGAAACCGTCGCAGCCCGTGTCCTGCGTTTTTTTGACGATTTCGTGCCACGCCTCGCGCTTCGATTCGACCATCAGCGACGCGACGACGGCGTGATTCGGATATTTCTTTTTGCATTCGTAAATTTCCCGCAAATTCACCTCAAGCGGACGATCCGTAATCAGTTCTATATTATTCAGCCCGATCATCCGCTGTGCGCCGTTATCAAGCGCGGCGAGACGCGACGAAACATTGACAATCGGCTCGCCCAAAGTCTTCCAAACCGCGCCGCCCCAACCCGCATCAAACGCCCGCTCAACCATCGAACCCATATTCGTCGGCGGCGCGG
Organism: Pyrinomonadaceae bacterium; assembly: GCA_965218105.1. Classification (GTDB taxonomy): domain Bacteria; phylum Acidobacteriota; class Blastocatellia; order Pyrinomonadales; family Pyrinomonadaceae. The sequence continues at coordinate 3,238,076 of OZ244585.1, read as the reverse complement.
ACGCGAGCCAGAACGGATTCGGTGATTTGATGCCCGCAAAATTTACATTTAAATCTGCCATAGCTTTTTTACAAAAATAGATTTATAACGTGATGCCAAACCCCTAAAATTTCCTTCAAATCGGTGTAAATTTTGTTATCAACATAATAAATATCGTTTTCGAGTTTCAAAAATTGCCAATCTGTTCCGGTGGTAACGCAGCCGAAAATGAACGGAAGAGATTTATTTTTTCCGTCATTAAAATATTTCGCGCCAAGCATCTGCGCGGCGCATTGAGCGATTCCCCAATCCATATCTTCGTCTTTAGCTTCAGCAAGTGAGATAATCGGAGCATCAATATAAAGTTTCGGCGGCTGCAGCGCAAAAAAGAAATCGCACTCTCCCGATAAATCGTCTTCCGGCTTAATGTTTATCTGTTCACCCGAAAAAAAACTGACTTTTTCAACATAAACTTTTGCAACTTCCGTCAGGATCGGAGAAATAACTCTTTCAGCCTTAGACTTTTCGTTTGTCAACGGCAAAATTGCCGAAACCGACAGTGTTTCCAATAACCAATCGCTCGGACTAACCGGCTCTATTCCTCGAAAAAGTTTCTGCAAGCGCATATCAAGATTAAATCTTTCAACTACATCTTGAATCTTTCTGAATTTACTGTAACCCATTTTGTTTTATTTTTTCTTAAATAACTTTGGCGATTTGATGCCCGCGAAATTTACGCTTAAATCTGCCATAATTTTAATTTGTGAAAACTATTCAGCACCGCGACTGCTTTCATACTGTTTTAGAACTTTGACATCTTCAAACGGTGCCTGCCACATAACAATTTTGTAATAGTCGTCGCCCTCAAGACCATCAAAACTCAATTTGTCCAAACCTCGGTAAAATACTCTGATTTTGTATGAGCCGGAAGACAAAACCAAAATATCTTTTACATTGCCGGTGCATTCTTCTATTTGAAGTTTGCCCGAAGGTAAATCTAAACTTGCTTCAGCAACGTGATCCCAATTTTCAAAGTTTTCCGGCGGCGCAGAATCCAAAATTTCCAAGTCAACCGGAACAGTCATATTTCTTTCCGGTTGAATCACAACAACATTTTTCTCAGCCTTTATTCTTCGCTGAATATCTTCATCCGTATAATCTGTCGGCGCATCTGGATATTCTTCCGCATCAATCAAATAAAATTGGTGATAATCGGCAAAGATTTCATAATGATTTTTATAAAGAATTTTTGCAGATTCCATAAATTCATTTCCGATTATACCGAAAAGGTTTGAACCAATGAAATAAAATTTAAAGTTTGAAGTAGAATACCTTTTAAATGAAATCCAAAAACGATTTAAAGCGTGAAACTATTTCGGAAAACGTAAATATCTTCGCTTTCGAGGCGAAATACGCCGACGATATTTTAGACATTCAGACCGAGTGCGGTTTGAGTGTTTGGTCGAAAAGAGATTATCTCCGCGAACTCGAAAGAGAAGATTCGATTTTCAAAATAGCTTTGACGGACGGAAAAGTCATCGGTTTCGCGCTGGTGCGGCTGCTCGTCGGCGCAAACGATCAAAAAGATTCAGCGATTAAGTTCAACTCGTCGGAAATTCTCAACATTGCCGTTCGTCTTTCGTTTCAGAACAAAGGCATCGGACAGATGATTTTCGACGAAACTCTGCGCGAACTCGAATCAAAAAACACTTCCGAAATCTGGCTCGAAGTCAGAAAAACAAATGCGAATGCCATCAATTTTTATCGAAAAAACAATTTTGAAATTCAGTTTGAAAGAAAAAATTATTATATCAATCCGACTGAAAACGCTTTTGTTGCGCGGCGTTTGATAAATTCCTGAATCAATTCGTCAACCGAAAAATCTGTTCAGTGCGCGGGCGTTTTTTCGATTGGAGCGACTTTCGCGCCCGCGAATTCGACCGTTTCGCCCGACAGCGAAAAATGAATTCCCTGCGCCGCGAATTTGCCCATCTGCGCCGCGTCAACCGCTTCCGCGCCGCCGTTGACGCAATCGCCGCCGGCAAAGATTTGCGGGTTTGAAGTTTGCATCAATTTGTTGACGCGGACACGATTTTTTTCGTCGAATTCGATGCCGATTGAACGCAGAAATTCCGTTTGCTTCTGTTGTCCGATGGCTTTGATGACCATATCGCAGGCGATTTTTTCGGTTCCGCCGTCAGCTTTTTTGATTTTCAAACTCATCACGCTCGAAAATCCGCCGACGGCGAGCGGGACGGTTTGCCACATAAATTCCACACCGTCTTTTTTCGCTAATTCGTATTCGTATTCGTAAGCCGAAATGTCTTTTTCGGTGCGCCGATAAATCATCGTGACGCGTTCCGCGCCCAATCTTTTCGCCTGCGTCACGGCATCAATCGCCGTGTTGCCCGCGCCGATGACGGCGACGTTGCTGCCAATCGGAATTGATTTCCAATCGCGCGTTTTGATCATTTCGATAAATTCCAGCGCGTCGAAAACGCCGTCCAAATCTTCGCCTTCGATGTTCAGCTTATTCGTCGCGCCGAGTCCGATGCCGATAAAAATCGCGTCGTGATTACGCTGCAAATCAGCAAATGCGATTGTATCGGAACCGTTTGCGTCAGCGGACGTGTAATCTCCATCGTCCGCGTCGTTCGCGTTTAAGCCGCCCGCTGAAGCAGGCGGTTCTGACGAAACCTCACAGTTCAATCGAAATTTCACGCCGAGATTTTCGATCAGTTTCACTTCGTCGAGCGACGCTTTTTGCGACATTTTATATTCCGCCATTCCGTAAGTGTCGAGTCCGCCCGCCAGCGGTTTGCGTTCGTAAACGGTTACGTCGTAACCGATTCGCGCCAGATAAGCCGCGCAGGAAAGTCCCGCCGGACCGGAACCGATCACGCCGACGGATTTACCGTTCGCCGCGCCTTTTTGAAAGATTTGCCGATTATTTTCCATCGCGTAATCGGTCGCGTAACGCTGTAAACGTCCGATTTCAATCGGTTTATCCATCAAAGTTTTCTCGACGCACGCGCCTTCGCACAAAACTTCGACCGGACAAACGCGCGCGCACGACGCGCCAATCGGATTCGCGTCAAAAATCACCCGCGCCGAACCCAATAGATTTCCCGACGCGATTTTTTTGATAAACGACGGCACGTCAATATGCGTCGGACAGGCGTGAATACAAGGCGCGTCGAAGCAGTAAAGACACCGATTCGCCTCGAAAATCGCTTCCGCCTGATTCAGCGGCGGATTGATTTCGGCGAAGTTTTTTTCGATTTGTTCGGTTGAAAGTTCAGCCATAGATTTTTGTTAAACACGTAGGAACATAGAACCACATAGAAAGACCGATCATTTTCAGATTTTCTGCCGCAGAAAATTATGTGTTTTATGTTTCTATGTGTTTCACCGTTTCAAATTTCCGCATCGGCTTCGATTTCGATCAGCATTTCCGCATCAATCAATTTTGAAACTTCAACCATCGTCGTCGCGGGCAAAATGTCGCCGAAAAATTCGCCGTGCGCTCTGCCGAATTCTTCCCAGCGCGAAATATCGGTGACAAACATTCTGGTTCGCACGACGTTTTCGAGCGTCGCGCCCAACGCTTTCAAAGCGCGTTCGACGTTTTTTATCACCTGAACCGCCTGCGCGTAAGCGTCGCCGATGCCGACAATTTCGCCGTTTTCATCAAACGCCGTCGTGCCGGTCACATAAATTCTGTCGCCGACGCGAACCGCCCGCGAATAGCCGACGACTGCTTCCCATTTTGCGCCGGAAGAGTATTTTTGTCTTTCGCGCATAATTTACGTTTTCTTTTTTCCCGTCACCACATAAACGAGCAAACAGCCGGTTGCGTCAACGAAAGTTGAAAAATTAAATGTGCCTTTTTGAAAATACAAAACGCCGGTCAGCGCAAGCAGCACAAAAACCATTATTAATAGAAATATGCGTATAATGTTAAGTGTTTTTGGGTTCATTTTTTATTAATCGGCGACAATCGCGCCGTAAGTATCGGGTCGTCGGTCGCGGAAAAACTGCCAGGTGTTGCGGACTTCCCGAATCATATTCATATCCAAATCAGCGACGATTAATTCGTCCTGATCGCGCGTGCCGACGGCGAGCATTTGCCCGCGCGGATCGCAGAAATAGCTTTGACCGTAAAATTCGCCGATGTTCCAAGGTGCTTCCGTGCCGACGCGGTTGATCGCGCCGACGAAATAACCGTTGGCGACGGCGTGCGCCGGTTGTTCCAGTTTCCAGAGATATTCCGAAAGTCCGGCGACGGTCGCCGACGGATTGAAGATAATTTCCGCGCCGTTCAAACCCAAACAGCGCGCGCCTTCGGGAAAATGTCGGTCGTAGCAGATGTAAACGCCGATTCTGGCGAACGCCGTGTCGAAACACGGATAACCGAGATTTCCCGGACGGAAATAAAATTTCTCCCAAAATCCCGGATCAACGTGCGGAATATGCGTTTTCCGATATTTGCCGAGATATTTCCCGTCCGCATCAATGACGGCGGCGCAGTTATAATAAACGCCCGACATTTCCTCTTCGTAAACCGGCACAATCAAAACCATTCCTTTTTCTTTCGCCACGCTTTGCATCATCTGCACGGTTTTGCCGTCGGGAACGCGCTCGACCGCTTCATACCAGCGCGTCTGTTGTTCGGCGCAGAAATACGGCGTGGTGAAAATCTCCTGAAAACACAGCATCTGCACGCCTTGTTTTGCCGCGTCTTCGACAAATTTCATCTGGTTTTCGATGTTTCGTTTTTTAATTTCCTCAATCGGCGCGTCGGTCGGCGCGACATTGTGCGCCTGAATCAGACCGCATTTTATTGTTCTTGACATAATTTTTCTCTTTTATCAAAATAGTTGAAGTTCAGAATTGAACTAGCTCATCCAATTTATACCTGCTTCCGCGTTCCATTTGGTCGTCGTTTTCTTCAATTTCGTCCAAAATTCAATCGAACTTTTGCCGGTAATATCATTTGCGCCGAATCGGGAATCGTTCCAGCCGCCGAATGAAAATGGTTCGCGCGGAACGGGAACGCCGATGTTGACACCGATCATTCCCGCCGAAGCGTGTTCCATTATGTAACGCGCCGCGCCGCCGGATTGCGTGAAAACTGAAGCCGCGTTGCCGTAAGGATTTTCGTTTTCTATTTTTAACGCTTCGTCGAGATTTTCCGTCCGCATAATCGAAATTACGGGACCGAAAATTTCCTCTTTGGCGACGGACATTTCAGGCGTGACGAAATCAATGACGGTCGCGCCGACGTAAGTTCCGTTTTCTCTGCCTTCGACAACCGCGTTTCTGCCGTCAACCAAAATTTTCGCACCGGATTTTTCGGCATCGGAAATATAATTTTCGATGCGCTCTTTCGCCGCTTTGGAAATCACTGCGCCGAGATTTTTTCCGGCGATGACTTTGCGGGTTTCGTCGCAAATTTTGTTGATTATCAAATCAACGTCGCCAACCGCGAGCATCGCCGAAGCCGCCATACAGCGTTGACCGGCGCAGCCCGACATTGACGCGGTAACGTTCGCCGCCGTCATTTGCGGATTCGCGTCGGGCAGCACGAACAAATGATTTTTCGCGCCGCCGAGCGCGATGCAGCGTTTCAAATTGTGCGTCGCCTGCTGATAAACCAGTTTCGCAACTTTCGTCGAACCGACAAAACTGACGGCTTCTATATCTTGATGCGAACAGAGACCTTCGACGATTTCTTTGCCGCCGTTAATGATATTGAAAACGCCGTCGGGCAAACCCGCTTCTTTCAATAATTTAGCCATTCGCAGACACGAAAGCGGAACTAATTCCGAAGGTTTCATCACCATCGTATTGCCCAAAACAAGCGCGTTCGGCACCGTCCAATTCGGCACCATCAGCGGAAAATTAAACGGCACGATTGACGCGACCACGCCGAGCGGAAAATGTTCCGTGCGGCATTCGACACCGCTGGAAACTTCCAAAATCTCGCCCGAAACAAGCTGCGGCATCGAACACGCGAATTCAGTCAATTCGACAGCTTTTTCGACTTCCGCTTTCGCTTCATCGTGTGTTTTGCCGTTTTCTTCGGAAACCAAATTCGTCAATTCTTCTGAATTTTCTTCTAAAAGTCGGCGATATTTGAAAAACACCTGAACGCGCTCTTTAATCGGCGTTTTGCTCCACGAATCGAAAGCGTTTTTCGCCGATGCGACCGCCGCGTTTAATTCATCAACGCTCGACATCGGAACTTGCGACAATAAATTCCCGTCAAGCGGCGACGTAACATCTAAATTCTCCGTCGAAACGCTTTCAGTAAATTCGCCGTCGTAGTAATTTTTAACTTTTTCGTATTTCATAAATTTGTTTCAGCGGCTGATTAAATTTCGCGTCGTCAATCGCCGTATTTTGTTTGACTTCCGTAATTTTGCGTGTCCACGAACGTCCCGGAATTGACCATTTTATCGCGTACGGGATTTTTACGCCGTCAACCGCACGATAATCGTCGTAATCAATCTGAAACGGAAACGCGCCGATTGGAGTCGTCGAAGCGGTGAAGCGACGCGCGAGCAAGCCGGTTTGTTTGTCAAAATAAAGCCTCTCCCGCGCTCCTGAAGGCGTGGTCGCGCGAACTACGTAAACTTCCTTGTCATTGATTTTATCTATTCCGGCGACCGCCATATCTTTGTAAATTGTCTTTAATTTCAGCGGTTCAAATGTAAATTGCGCGTCGCGTTTGAACTGCTCCAGTTCGTCTTCGTGAACTGAAGTTTCGCCGCGTCCGCCGAGCGTCCAATTATCCGCGCCGTTGTAGCCGGTGCTGACCGCCGTTTGCGGAAAAGCGGTGACGACGAGCATTTTGTCCGGCGATTTTTCGTAAACTTCTTCCGCGACGGGCGCGGCATTGTTGACCGAGCGCGTCGCTTTGATCGTTCTGGTTTTGACTTTGCCGAGCGCGTCCGCTCCGCCGAGCGCGGCGGCGTATTTATCCAAAACCTGATCAATTGTCGGCAGCGGTTCTTTCGATTGGTTGAAATTCGGGCGTTGAAACAAATTTTCGCCGAGCGGTGTCATTGACGCGGGATGCGGTTTTCCGCCGTGACAGGTCGCGCAGGAAACTTCCGTGCGTCCGCCGAAATTGTTTTTGTTGATGCCAATCGTCATCGAAATCATTTCCCGCGCCGTTTCCTTTTCTTCTTTGTCGTCTTTGGCAAAATCGCCCTGAACGTGGCAGAAATTGCAGTTCACGCCGAGCGATGACGACATAATTTCCATCGTTTTAATCAATTGGTCGGCGGGCAAATCTTTGAAAACCTGGATGTTTTTGTAAACTTCGGCGGCGGTTTTGACCTGTGTTTTCGCGGTTTGGTCGGTCTGCATTTGACCTCTCTGCGCGAAAATAAACGCGCTTCCGCCGACGAAAACGAAAAGAATAATAATTTTAATTTTTTGCTTCATACGTCTGAATTTCCTGAATTATGTTTGAAATAAGCGAATGAATTCAGCAGCGAATTTTGCCGTTAAATTATTCACTTTCGGCTAATTTAGCTTTTAATAAAATGTGAAGCAAGTTTTTTGGCGAAACATCGGGCAAAAATCGAAATTTATTATTTCCGGCGTTCTTCGACGGCGGCTTCGGCGATGTTGGAAATCCACCAAAACGCGCCTTTCGCGCCCAAATGCTCGAACATTAATCTGAAAACCTTCGGATGGATTTTTGCCGTTTTTATCAGAAGTTTTTTGAACGAAGCGAACGGAATGCGGTCTTGAAACATTTCGCGGCGGATTTCGGCGGGCAGTTTGGTCAACGCCGCCATCACCGCGTTCATCGTTTCGTTGACGACGAAAGAACTGCTTTTCGGCATCGGGCGCATAAACTCGGCGAGACTCGACATCTGCGCGACGCGCGGTTCGTAAGCGTTTATTTTTGCGAGTGATTTTTCGTCAAACAAATTTTCCCGCACCGCGTTTTCGGTCAAATCGGTCAGTTTTCGCAAATTGCGGACGTGCGAACCGAAGCCGCAAAAAGTTAGCGGACTCGACAGACCGGCGGCATCGCCGATCAGCAAAATGCGGTCGGTCGCCGTCTTTTTGACGTTGTTCCAGCCCTGATTATGAACGCTCGGAATATAGCCGAAAACCGGTTTGATAACGCGCCACGAACCGTTTTTCATTTTGTATTCGGGCAGTTTTTCAAAATAATTTTCAAATAGTCCGAACAGCGATTTGTCGGCTTTCGATTCGACCGAATCGTAGAAAAACAGATACGTCGTATATTCGTCTTTGACCGGATTTCCCGCGAAACCTTCCCAGATTAACTGGCGATGAGCGGCAGCGTCTTCGGTCGTAACGAGAATTTCGCCGACGGAAAAATCAACTTCCCGCGCATCGCCGCCGCGCTGAAAACCTTTCGCCACCGTGCCGACCGTCGGGCAAACGTGCGTGATTGATTTTCCGCCGTTTAATTGGCGCGAAACCGGCGAATTTGTTCCGCAAGCATCAACGAAAAGTTTGGCGGCGAAAAGTCGGCGTTCGCCGTTTGTCGTGTTTTCACATTCGACCAAAACTTTATCTTTGTTTACATAAGCGCGAACGAAGCGCAAATTATTGATAATTTCGGCATCGGTTTTTTTGAGTTTTTCCAATGCCAAATGAAGCAGTTTATCGGCTTCGAGCGCGACATCCAAAACATTTTCCATAAACAGCGGCGGCGTTTTTATTTTGGAATTCGCGTCGTAAAATTTGACGAAACCGGTTTTGTAGCGATTGGCGACGGCGGTTTCGATTTCTTCTTTGGTGAAAAGTCCGGCGCGCACAAATTCCTGCAATTCTTCATCGGAAATATTCCAATCGCGGTGCGTTTTGCCGACCGTGTGCGCGTCGAAAACCAAAACTTTCCGATGATATTTCGCCGCCATCACCGCCGCGTGAAGCAAGCCGAGCGTTCCGCCGGCGTAAATAATTTCAAATTCGTCTTCGATTTGAAGATTTTTCGGCGCGTCGTCAAAAAAAACTACTTCGTTTGTCTGATCTGGATTTTCACGAAATTCCTGCCAGCGACGCTCGATTTCCCAAATCCGCGCGAGCCACGCTTCACGGTTCGGCAAATGCGCGAAATTTTCAACCGTTTTCGGAAACCGGCGGCGAAGTTCGGCGAGATTCATTTTCGGCAGCGGCGAATGTGTCGGCATATATCAATCATAAATTCGGCGAACAGCGTAAGCAAATTTGATTGGCAAAATAAAAAACATCCGCTATTACAACGGATGTTTTTTATTTAGGAAACTTGATTTGAGAAAAATTTATCTCACAGGGCTGATAAACGCGTTGTCGTTGTTGCCGTCCTTGACCGCAATGTAAATGATGGCGGCGGCAACAGCTCCGCCGAAAACAATAAGCGGAGCCAGCGCGCTGTTTCCGTCTTTTGTATTATCACTGTCGTCCTGAGCGGCGTTAACCGGAACAACCGTCGTTCCGTTGTTCATATAAACCGCGCCGGTTTCAGCAAATGCTTTGGTCGCGCCGGATTGAACATCAACGCTGAAAATACCTTTTTGCTGCGCTTCGTTGCTGATTAAACTGTCCGGGGTTTGAATATTTACTTCAACGCCTTCATTGTTAAAAACTTTGATTTGTCCGGCGGACAAAGTTCCCGAAATTTTATTTTCGCTGAAGTTTAAACTCAAATTGGAGTTAGGTGTCAGATTGATAAATCCTAATTTTCCTAATTTGATGGTGGCGGATGTATTTTCCGCAGTGGCGATTACGCCGGACGAAAAAAATGTGCGACCGCTAAACGCCGCTTCTCCGTTAATCGTTGCCGAACCGCCGCTGCCGTTCACATTGTGACCGGAAACTATCAATTCTCCCATTAACGATTTATTATCCGGCATTGCCGAAGCAGTCATTATATAAGTGCTAAAAACAGCAAGCATCAAGCAAAATGTTAAAGCGTGGCGAAGCCAAGCTGCATTTGTGTTTTTCTTCATTTTCTGAAACTCCTTTGATATTTGAATTGGAATGATTTCCTATAAATTTGTTCTAAGGTAATACTTTAAGAGAATAAAGTCAACACTTTTTCCATCTTTTTTTGTTTTAAGTTTCGCTGCCGCCGAATTCCGTAAAACCTTTATAAATTATGTGTTTTAGCCTTGTTCCAGAGCGCATCCATTTCTTGCAAACCGGTTTTTTCCAAAGATTTGCCGTCTTTTCGCAATTCTTTTTCGATAAAAGCAAACCGCCTGCGAAACTTTCGATTTGTCTTTTTCAAAGCGGTTTCCGCATCAATTTCCAGCTTTCGCGCCAGATTTAAAACGACAAATAACATATCGCCGATTTCCCCGCCGATTTCGTCTGTATTTTCTTCCGCCAGAGCAGTTTTCAGTTCTTCGACTTCTTCGTCTAATTTATCGAAAATCTGTTCCGTGTTTTCCCAATCAAAACCTACTTTGGCGGCTTTTTTCGCCAATTTTTGACCTTCGAGCAAAGCCGGAAAACTGAGCGGAACTTCTTCTAAAATAGAATCTTTTGCCTTTTCTTTTTTGCCGGAGGCGGCGCGTTCCGATTTTTTGAGTTCGTCCCAATTGTTTAAAACATCATCTGCCGTTTCGAGTTTTTTGTCGCCGAAAACGTGCGGATGACGCAAAATCAATTTATTTGTTACGCCTTCGACAACTTCGTCAATCGTAAAATCGCCTTTTTCCGCCGCAATCGTCGAATGAAAAACGACCTGCAAAAGAACGTCGCCCAATTCTTCGCGCAAATTTGCCGTGTCGCCGGTTTCTGCGGCTTCAAAAATCGCGTCAAAGGCTTCATAACTTTCTTCTAAAAGATATTGCGCCAAGGAAGTGTAAGTCTGCTCCGCGTCCCACGGACAACCGCCCGGAGCGCGCAGACGCGCCATCACATTTGTAAGTTCGTCAAAATTTTTAGACATAATATTCGTAAATCGTGAACCGTAAATCGCAAGAATTTGAAACTGTTTGCGATTTGCGATAAAAAACGATTTTGAACTTTCTTTCGCCAAAATGCTAATATCGAAATATCAATTTTTGAGTAATTATTAAGGAAAAGCAATGATTGGAAAAGAAGAATCAAACAACGAAGAACAGAGCGCGGTAAAAGTTACGGACAAGCGTAAATTTAATCTCGACGGAAGCGTGCGCGAAGGTGTCGAACTCGAAGCGGAAAAACCGAAACAGGCGGAAACTCCGATTTACGAGCCGGATGAAAAAACGGTTGAAGCCTACGACAAAGCCTCGGTTGAAAAACAGGTGCGAGCCGAAGCTGAAAACGAACTTTCGGAAGAAGATTTCGACCCGGAAAATTTTCCCGGCGCGGACGATCCGGCGAGTTTCGTCAATTTTATGATGACGCTCGCCTCGCAAGCCGCCGCCGCGCTCGGCGCGGCACCGAATCCGGCGACCGGACAACGCTCGATTGATCTGGAAACCGGCAAATACTGGATTGATGTGCTGTCAATGCTGAGCGAAAAAACACAGGGAAATTTGCTTTCACAGGAAGCGAAATTGCTCGAAGGTCTTGTGAGCGATTTGCGGATGCAGTACGTCCAACTCGTTCGGATGACGGAAGAAAAACTAAAGGCGCAAGCCGCGCAGAAGTTTTCCGCCGGCGACATTTTAGGCAAGAAATAGTTCAGAGAGTTCGAGAGTCCAGATAGTCTGGAGAGTCTGGAGCAGGAGAGACTTTTTCTCTTAAATTTCTCTAAACTCTCCAGACTCTCCATATTTAATGAAACTAACCTTTTTAGGAACCGGCACGTCAACCGGCGTTCCGTCAGTCGGCTGCGATTGTGAAACCTGTCTTTCAGATGATCCGCGAGACAAACGTCTGCGCGTTTCGATTCTGATCGAACACGACGGCAGGACGATTCTCGTTGACACTTCGATTGATTTTCGCCAGCAAGCCCTGCGCGCGCGCATAAAATATCTCGATGCGATTTTGATCACGCACTGCCACGTTGACCACGTTTTCGGGCTTGACGACATTCGCCCGCTGAATTTTCGGTTCGGCGCGACGGGAATTTACGCCGACGCGCTCGCGTGGAAAGATTTGCGCCGCATTTTTCAATATATTTTCCAGCCGACACATTTCGGCGGCGGTCTGCCGCAGCTTATTCCGCACACGATTGTCAAAAACGCGCCGTTCTGCATCGGCAAAGATTTGGAAATTACGCCGCTCGAAGTCATTCACGGCAAACTTCCCGTTATTGCTTATCGTTTTAACGATTTCGCCTACGCTACCGATTTGAATTTTATTCCCGAAGAAACGCTTGACGGACTGCGGGATTTGGACGTGCTGGTTTTGGATTGTGTGCGTATAAAACCGCACGCGACGCATCTCGGCTTAAACGAAGCTCTCGAATATATCGAACGCATCAAACCCAAACGCGCTTTTTTAACGCATCTGAATCACGATATTTTGTATGAACGCGATAAAAAACTGCTGCCGGACAATGTGCAGTTTGGTTATGACGGACTGGTTGTTGAAGATTAATTTCAGTTGTTCAAAATCAACAGAGGAGACGATAACTTGATGATTCGATTTTCGCGCAATCAATTGATCGGTTCGCTGATTTTGCTCGGCGTGATTTTGATAATCGCGCTTTTTCGCACGGTTTTCTGAGATCATTCGATCAAACGACACTCTTTTCGCAGTCGGAAATTTTGGATTAAATAAACTGTTATTTGACTTTAAACTGATTTCGACCTACGTTTTCATTTAAACAATTTTACAAAATAAAAAATAGAGAAAAAATATGAACAAAGCGGAATCAGCAGATTTGATATTAAAACTTTATGACTTGCGGCGCGAAGAGACGATGCGTGCGGCGCGAAGCTGGATGGGTTCGTTTCTGCCCGAAACGATGGAAGATATAATGGGCGTGATGATGAACGAACAAACCGGCGCGTATTTCAGAATGGTCGTAACTTACTGGGATATGGCGGCTTCGTTCGTCAATCACGGCGCGATTGACGAGGAAATGTTTAACGACGCGAACGGCGAACATCTCTTTATTTTTTCCAAAATCGAACCGTTTTTGGAGCAATTCAGGCAGACGGTCAACAATCCGAACTTTCTGGCGCATCTTGAAAAGTTAATTATGAAAATGCCCGACGCGAAAGAAATGCTCGAAAAACGACGCGAGATGTCAAAACGTATGCGCGACGCGAGAAAAGAAGCGGCGCAGAAAGTGTAATTCGTAATTCGTGATTCGTGATTCGTAAGTTCGTAATATGTAAGAACGTGGTTCGTAATTTGTCAAAAAGGTTTTGCTCACATTACATTCTAAATCAGTTACGAATTACGAATTACGTTCTTACATATTACGTTCCTACGAATTACGAATTAAGATATGAAAATCACATCCGCCAATTTTACCAAAAGCGCGTTTAACGAAACTCACTGGACGACGGACGGTTTGCCGGAAATCGCTTTTCTCGGACGTTCAAACGTCGGAAAATCGAGTTTGTTAAATTCGCTTTTGCAGCGTAAAGGTTTGGCGCGAACGTCGAACACACCGGGCAGAACGCAGTCAATCAACTTTTTTCTCGTCAACGAAAAGTTCTATTTTGTTGACTTGCCGGGTTACGGTTACGCCAAAGTTTCAAAGGCGATGCGGGCGGATTGGGGAAAAATGGCGGAAGAATATCTCGCCAACCGGCAGGAACTTATCCTGTCAATTCATCTGGTAGATTCGCGCCACAAACCGACCGAACTCGACCGGCAGCTTCACGAATGGCTCGTTTATCATCAGCAAAATCATATCGTCGTCGCCACCAAAGCCGACAAACTCTCCAATAATAAATTGAAAAAAAGTTTACAGGAGATTGAAGATAACTTGCCCGGAAGCAAAATTATTACTTATTCTTCGCTGACCGGAAAAGGTAAAGACGCGCTCTGGCGGGAAATTGCCGAAGCTCTCGAAAAAAAACAAAAATAAAGTTGATTTATTCAAGAAAAAAAAGTAATAATTAGATATTCCCAAAACTCAGGGGTTTTGAAAAGCTATTGAGCTTGTTTTTTCAATTTCATCACGACGGAATTCCATACAATTTTTCCCAAGAGTTTAGTATTTCAAAACGTGTAAATTAGGCTTAATTCGTGCCTCTCAGCAAACTCTAAACATCTTGGCAAACTACAAAAAACTTCCATAACACAAACGGATAAAAAGATGGCAACCAAAACAACACAAAGCAGAGCAAAGAAAGTAACCAAACCGGAAGAAGACGGTTTTGAAAAAGAAGCGGAAGAGGCGAAAGAAAAGCAGCCCGCAAAAGTGAAAGTTTCAAAGCCCGAAAAAGAAGAAAAAGACGGGAAAAATAACGCTTCGACCGACGGACAGAATAATGCTCCCGCAAAAGACGAAACATTAGATTTAGCGGAATTGAAAGATATGTCAATTTCCGAGTTGACGCACATCGCCAAAGATTTGGACGTTGAAGGCGCGTCGGGAATGCGGAAACAGGAACTCATCTTCAAAGTTCTCGCCGCGCAGACCGAAAAAAGCGGTTTGATTTTCTCGCAGGGCGTTCTTGAAACTCTGCCCGACGGTTTCGGCTTTTTGCGCGCGCCGGAATACAACTATCTGCCGGGTCCCGATGATATTTATGTCTCGCCTTCACAGATTCGCAAATTCGATCTGCGAACCGGCGACACGGTTTCCGGTCAAATTCGCCCGCCGAAAGAAGGCGAACGCTATTTTGCGTTAATCAAAGTCGAAGCGATCAATTTTGAAGCACCGGAACATTCGCGCGAGAAAATCTTTTTCGATAATTTAACGCCGCTTTACCCTGACGAACAGCTCAGAATGGAAACCACGCCCGACAAAGTTTCGGCGCGGGTTATTGACCTCGTAACGCCCATCGGCAAAGGACAACGCGCGTTGATCGTCGCGCCGCCGCGCACGGGTAAAACGATGCTCCTTCAGACGATGGCAAATTCCATCACGGAAAATCACCCGGAAGTAACATTGATTGTTCTGCTGATTGACGAACGCCCCGAAGAAGTTACCGATATGCAGCGCAGCGTCAAAGGTGAAGTTATTTCTTCGACATTTGACGAACCGCCGACGCGCCACGTTCAAGTTGCCGATATGGTCATCGAAAAAGCGAAAAGATTGGTCGAACACAAACGCGATGTCGTAATTTTGCTCGATTCGATCACTCGTCTGGCAAGAGCGCACAACGCGGTCGTTCCGCCGTCGGGCAAAATTCTCTCCGGCGGTATTGATTCCAACGCTTTGCAGCGTCCGAAACGCTTTTTCGGCGCGGCGCGAAATATCGAAGAAGGCGGAAGTTTGACGATTATCGCCACCGCTTTGATTGACACGGGTTCAAGAATGGACGACGTAATCTTTGAAGAATTCAAAGGAACGGGCAACTCGGAGATTCATCTTGACCGCCGTTTGAGCGACAAACGCCTGTTCCCCGCAATAGATTTACAGCGTTCGGGAACGCGCAAAGAAGAACTGCTGCTCAGTCCCGAAGACTTAAATCGTGTTTGGGTAATGCGCCGCGTTCTCAATCCGCTGTCGCCGGTCGAACAAATGGAAGTCGTGCTTGAAAGATTGTCGAAATCAAAATCCAATGCGGAGTTTTTGGCTTCGATGCAGAGTTAAGCTGCAAAATAAAAATGCCGTAGTCCGACAAATAATAACAATATGAATTTCAATCCCGCATTTGAAAAATATCAAGAATTATACGGATTTGACGACAGCGTTAAACCTCACTGGCAAATGGTGCCGTTAAGCGGCGAAAAAAAAGTTTATCTGGCAAACGCCGAAGGAATGACGGTAAGCGCAATAGATTCAAAAATCATTCAGATTTCGGAAATCGCGGAAAATTCAAACGCACTGCCGCACAAGAAAAGATTGTTCAGCATCAGAGGAAATTCCTACGGAACGACATTTGTGGAAGTTCGCAAAAATAATTTGTTAATGACCAAACTTGAAGTTGCCGTCAAAAAGCCGAAGATTGTCAGTCTGGCATTTAATTTCGTGTCTGATAAAACAGGACGCAAGACAAAAAAGTTGCTTTGTGATGTTCAAGATTGGTTGGACGGTCTCAACGAGATTTATGAGCCGCAAACGAATGTGTCTTTTATTCGTCGCAGCACAAATACAATCAAGATTGAAAACAATCTCGGTCCTGAAATTGATTTTACGGATGCTAAAGGGAGTAGTTGGGAATCGGACACCATTATCAGAAAAGGAGATGAAAGTGCTGACATTAACTTATTTTTTATTTGGAAAATAGTTGATCGGTGGGAAGGCGAAGCGTATTTTCCGAAAGGTAAAACTTCAATGTCAACGAGTTCTTGTTTTGTCGGCGACGCATTTTTTAGGAATGATGAAAATGAAATAATTGTTATGGCTCACGAGATTGGACACGCGCTTGGCATTCCCGGCTATATGCATCTTTATTATAAAGAAAATCGGAAGAGATATATGATGTTCAGTTCTGCGAGATTTGCGGGAAAAGAGATTCAAAAAGTTCCGGCTAATGTTGTAAACCCGTAAACCTTGAAGTTTGTAGAATGAAAAACAACCAAACCTTTGCAGGAAGTGTATTGGAAGATTAACTTTTCCACACCTTAAATCCTTGATTAAAATGAAAGAGATTTTTTATAAACACTGCACATTACTTCTAATTATTATTTTGATAGGTATTACTATCGCTGCTCAAAATAAGGGACAAGAAGATGCGGAAATTGCTAAAAAGGTCAAAAGAGCGTTTGATTCGACGGTCGAAGGCGATTACCAATGGGCAGATGAAATAAAGCCTTACGGTAAAAAACTCATTCCATATATTGAACCCTACCTGAATAGTTCAGATGCAAACGCTCGGCGGCGGGTGTTGAATTTGATAAAAGAAAGTAAAGAAACAGAGTATATTCCTTTGTTTTTAAAAGCCTTAGGCGACCCAAATCTTTCCAGAAAGGCAGCACTTTATTTATTCGATAATTTCGATCATCAAACGCTCGCGCAAAACGCCGCCGTCGGCGAAGCCTTGCGACAAAGCGCGGCGAACGGAAACACCTCGATGTCTTCCATCATTCTGCTTGGATATTTTCCCGGAGCGGAAACGGAAAACGCTCTGCTCTCAATCCGTAACAAAGAGAATCTTAGCTATTGGACTAACAATCGAGAAATATTTTTTGACGCGGAAATTCTTTCCACCGTGCCGGTTTATCTGTCTTTGTATCGAATAGATAAACAAAAATATGTCGTGCCGTTTAGTGATTTGATCAAAAAAGCCTCGTCCGGTGAAATCGAATTTCTATTGTTTACTCTCAATTATATTGACGACAAAACTTTGCTGAAACAAATTTTTGACAAAGGAATCGTTAACCACAAAATTCTCGCCTCGGAATACGGCATCGAAGGCGGACTGATGCCGAACCCTTTGCGAATGGCTGATTTGACCGTCAACCGATTTGCCGAAAAG
The DNA here is from genome assembly GCA_965218105.1 of Pyrinomonadaceae bacterium. Classification (GTDB taxonomy): domain Bacteria; phylum Acidobacteriota; class Blastocatellia; order Pyrinomonadales; family Pyrinomonadaceae. Next base: position 3,220,632 of record OZ244585.1, on the reverse strand, counting down.
CTCGATGTAAATCTCGGTTTTAAGTTGCAGGAAACGAGATATTCGTCGAGTAAACTCAACATCGCCCGCCAGAAAATAACTGCGAAACTCGCCGCGATGTAAATTTTTGCGCTGATATTCGATTGGTGTTTATTCTGAAAATAGATTTTTTTGTTTATCAACTTTCGCTTTCTGCGCCCGCTTCGTTACTTCTTCCATCAACGGCAGATTCATTCTCGCGCCGTCCAAAATTTCCTGCACTGTTACGATTTGCAACTTATCAAAAGCCGCGAAGTTTTCGGGTTTGAATTGCCCTTGCTGTTTGGCAAATTCGAGCATCGGTTTGTGTCATATAACATAAATGCCGCACACGCAAAGCAAATTTAATTTAAATTGAAGCAGTCATTGGTAATGTTGGTTGTATTCTCTGTTTATCCTTCAACCGCAATTTATCCTTTTTAGTAATGCCTTCTGAAATGCGTTCTCGTGCTAACTCAACATTTTCTTTACTAACATCACACAACATAAAATGACGTTCGTATTGACGGCAAACTAAACCAACTGTTCCAGAACCGCCAAATGGATCAAATATTACACCTTGTTTAGGACAAGAAGTTAAAATAATTGGTTCGATAAGTTCGGGCGGAAATGTTGCACAATGTGAACCAGTAAATGGACTACCTGTTACACGCCAAACCGACTGTTTATTTGCGCCTGTTTCTGTCAACATTTCTGAACGATCATAATAATAATGCTGACTTTTCGAGAACATAAAAATATATTCGTGCGCGTGTGTCGGTCGGTCTTTCACACTTTCACTTGCAGAAGGACGATGCCAAATAATATCTGAACGAAGTATCCAGCCATCACTTTGTAAAGCAAAAGCTACTCGCCAAGGCATTCCAACTAAACTTTTCATCGGCAATCCCATTGCATAAAACGCTTTGTTGCGTTTTGTGCGTCCTGTTGTCGGGATGCCGTTCATATGTTTTTTGCTGTAACGCGAAGTCTTTCCTTGAGAACCGCCTTCTTTGTGTTGACTGGTTGCGCCAACATAGTTGTCGCCGATGTTTAGCCAGAAAGTTCCATCATTTCTCAAAACGCGCCTTGATTCCCGAAACATCTTTACTAAAGCATTAATATACTCTTGTGCTGTGTCTTCCAGTCCGATTTGTGCATCATCTCCATAATCGCGTTGGCTGAAATAAGGCGGAGAAGTAATTATTGAATTAACGCATTCATCCGGTAAATTCTTGAGAAAGGCGAAAGAATCCGAATGATAAACTTTATTAACTAAATGTGAAATAGAACTCATATTAATCCTCTACAACCTTTTCCATAAACGGCTCAATAAAATTACGTTCGACTACATCCGCAAGAGAATATTTTTGTATTAGTCCATATAATTCTCTAATAGTTGAATAAGACATAAATCTTCCGCCCATGTTGCTAAACACTCGATTATTCGCTTCCAAAACAACCTTATTCCTTAATTTATCAGGCGCAACGATTGTAAATTTTGTAGCAATTGACGGAACAGTTTCTTTAAATTTTAACATTCGAGTAAAACCAGATGTTACGCCAGTGCTGTGTTCAACTTCGAGAACTGCCGGAATATATTTGAAATCATCGCTAAACCAAATGCAATCAATTAAAGAAGCAGCTCTTTTACTTTCGGTTGAGTATAAAATTGGAACATCATCTAAAGATTTAACTACTCCATCTAAACTTCCAAGAGTTTTATCACCGACAGGAATTGATTGGTCGTTTCTTGCTATCCAAGTCTTAAATTTAAGTGCGTTGCCGATTTCAACTAAAGCAACTTGCATTTGAGTGTGAGTTTTTCTAGCTTCGATTGTGTCAAAATCATCGCCTAACATACCTGATGTTATTTTAATATCACCAAAGTTTACACCAAGTTCAAATTCAGAAATAACTTGGTCAAAATCTCTTTCACCTATCTCTCCCAAAGGATGAGAATTATCTGGACACCACATAACATGCTTTTGTCTGTTTTCTAATTCGCCAGTATAAGGATTTGTTCTTTGTGGATAACAGATAAAAAAGTTTGGTGTTAAAACAAGTAAGGTTTCCAGTGCCGAACGACTATTTCCACCTGCTGCAAAAAGTCTGTCTAAATGGATAGGATAATTTGGCTTTCCAGAAAATACAGACGCGACAGTTCCAAGTTGTGCAGTATTAACAATACCTCTACTCGCATCATTTATTGTTTTGCTACTTGCCCATCGAATAAAATTTATTGGTCCTTCCGGTTTTATTACTTCAGTGATTTGCAAATTTGTATTTCCAGAATAATAACTATAAGTTTGATTCTTGCTCAATTGAGCGATTGTATTTACTAAATCAGAAGTTTTTAATTTCGACATTGTTATATATTACCTCAACCTCAAATAAACTAAAACGAACCTGTATCTTTTAAGACGCGGTGAATCTCGGCGATACGGACGGTCATCGAAACGAGATAGGCGAACAACGCGCCCTTGCCGAGAACTTTCTCCAAACCTGCGATGAGCGCGATTGATTGCGCTGTCTGCACGCCGTTTTTATTCGTCAGAATCTCGTCAAAACATTCGTTGGCGTGGTCGTCCCACGTCCAAGTGTCAACAAACGCCTGCGCTTGTGCGCGGTCTTCGCTGCCGATGTTGTTGTAAATCTGATTGTAATTGCGTTTGGAATTAAACGGCGGTGAACTATAACAAAGATCAACCGTTTCATCGCGGACGAATCGCCGCAAAACATCGAGATTGTCGCCGTAGTAAAGTTTGTTCATATCTGTTAAGTTTGTTATCAGAAAATTGCTTTGCAGTCAAAATCGCGTTTATAATATCTGCTATGAAAGTATTTCTAAGTCACGCTTCGTCGCCGTTTGATATTGCCTTTGCTTCGCGTCTGCGAGCCGTCGCGCTTGGTTACGAAGTCGAACTTTTGCTGCCTGACGCGCTTCACCGGCAGTTTGTAACGCCCGCGACGAAAAAGAAAATTAAAGACAGCGCAGCCGTTATCGCTCTAATTACGGCTGATTCATCGCAAACCAAAGCCGTTAATCTCGAACTGCAAGAAGCACAGGCGCAAAATAAACCGATTATTGCTTTTGTCGAACGCGAGAGTCTAATAGAAGGTTTGCCGCCCGAACAAATCGTGGTTTTTCATCGCGGCTATAAAGATTTGGGCGAAAATCAACTGTTCAATGTCGTCAGAAGCATTGCCTCAAAACGTAATCAGGAAGAATTGGGACAAACTCTCGCCGCGCTCGGTTTGGGCGTGTTGACGCTGCTGGCTTTCGGCGAACTCATCAAAGAAAAATAAATGCTGCTGCCGGATGCCGTAATTGATACAACATTGCTTTCCAGACTCGCCGCGCTCGGACTCGCCCAAAGTCTGCCGCTTGTTTTCAGACAAATTCGCGTTCCTCCCGAAATCAGACGTGAAGCCTACAAAGCATCGAATAAACGTCGTCTGCGAAACCTGCTCAACGAAATGAACGATTTCTTTATTGACTGCCGCGAAGCCGAAAAAGGTATTAAAGAACTTTTAGCATTAATTTTGGACGAAGGCGAAGCCGCCGTTATTGCTCAAGCCGAAGCAACAGATTCAAGCGTTATTATTGACGAAGGCAAAGGTCATAAAGAAGCAGTTGAAAGAAATATTCAAGTTTTTAGAACGGGAGCAATCCTGTGTTTGCTGAAAGAAGCCGGACAAATTGAGTTTGTCAAACCTTATCTTGACAAACTCGTTAATGAAATGGGTTTTAGGCTTGCGCCGAAATCCAAACTTGCAATTCTCGAAAAAGCCGGTGAAATCTGAATCAAAAAAATCTTTTGCGAGTTGTTTTTACGCGCAATCAGTTTGCAGTTCAAGAAAAAGATTTAATCTTTACCATCAAACCGTTGACCGCTAATTAGACGAATGCGGGAAGTCTTGTTAGAATCTCAATGGATTTAGCACATTTCAAACGAAAAGAGGAAATAAATTTTGCGCGTAGCAGTTCTTTCTGCGGAAGCAGTTCCATATTCAAAAACCGGCGGTTTGGCGGATGTTTCGGGCGCATTGCCGAAGGCTTTGCGAAGCATCGGCGTTGATGCTTTTTTGATTACGCCGTTGTATTTGCAGACGAATGGTAAAGACATCGGGCATTTGGCGATTGACGATTTGAATGTCGAATGGCGCGGCGGCAACTTTCGCGCGAAGGCTTTTTACAGTGAAGCGAACGGTTCGCCGACGTTTTTGATTGACGCGCCGGAGTATTTTCATCGGTCTTCGATCTACGGTTTTCGTGAAGATTACGAGCGTTTTGCGTTTTTTAATTTGGCGGCGTTAGCTTTGATGAAGCGCATCGGTGCGCCGCCTGACATTGTTCATCTCAACGATTGGCACTGCGGTTTTGCGGCGGTCAAAATCGCGCATCTTCGATTTTGGGATTCGTATTGGCGCAACACACGGACGGTTTTTTCGATTCACAATCTCGCTTATCAAGGCGTTTTCGGCGCGGAAGAACTTTGGAAAATGGGTTTCGGCAGCGATTTCGAGCGTAACGCATTTATGGCTGACGGCGCGGCTTCGGCTCTAAAAGGCGGTTTGGCGACGGCTGATATGCTTTCGACCGTTTCGCGCACTTACGCCAAGGAAATTCAGCAGCCGGAAAACGGTTACGGTTTAGATTGGCTGTTGAGACAGAGAAGCAACAGATTTTTCGGCATCGTCAACGGCGTGGATTACGAAGTTTGGAATCCGGCGACGGACAAAGACTTGCCCGCGCATTTTAACGTGCGGAATTTGGACGGCAAACGGATGTGCAAACACGCGCTGTTAAATCAATTTTCTCTGCCGGTTGATTTGGAACGCCCGATTTACGCCAGCGTTACGCGCTTGACGGCGCAGAAAGGTTTTGAACTGATTCAGCAAGTCGCGGGTGAACTTCTCGCAACGGGCGCGTATTTTATCGCGCTCGGTTCGGGCGATAAAAGTTACGAAAACTTTTTGCAAAAGCTAAGAGATTACGCGCCGCATCAAGTCGGCGTTTTCAAAGGTTACAACGAAGATTTAGCGCATTTAATTGAAGCCGGCGCGGATATGTTTCTGATGCCGTCGAAGTTTGAGCCGTGCGGACTAAATCAAATGTATTCACTGCGTTACGGCACGATTCCGATTGTCCGCGCCGTCGGCGGTTTGGAAGATACGGTGCAGAATTTCGATGTTGTGAACGGCACAGGAAACGGTTTTAAATTCAACGATTTCAGCGCAGATAAGTTTCTCGAAAAAATCTACGAAGCGTTATTTGTTTATTATCAGCCGGAGATGTGGCGCAAACTCCAATTAAACGGAATGACGGAAGATAATTCGTGGGAAAATGCCGCCAGAAATTATGTCGCGCTGTATCAGATGACGAGATCGTAATTCGTAAGAACGTAATTCGTCTGATAAATGTGTATTACGTTCTTACGAATTAAGCCGCTGCCGTTCGTGAAAATGCGGGAAAGAAGCAAAAAAAGTTGATGAGCAGTTTGAAAAATACAATCAAAAAGATCATTCCGAAATCGGTTTTGCAGCGGCGCATTCATAGAATCGCGGAAAAGCAGCAAATAGAATTCGGCAAAAAATCAGTTGCTCAAACCTTCGGCGAAATTTACGAGACAAACGCTTGGGGCGGTGAAAAAGGTGAATTTTATTCGGGCGACGGTTCGGGCGAAAGTTACGCTGATATTTATGCCGAAGCCGTTCGCAAATTTATTTCGGACAATAAAATAAAGCGCGTCGTAGATTTGGGCTGCGGCGATTTTCGGGTCGCGTCAAAATTTGCTGCCGACGATTTTTATTATACCGGCTGCGACATAGTTCCTTCGCTCGTCCGGCATTTGAACGAAAATTACAAAAGCGAAACCGTCAAATTCCGGTGCGTAAATATTGTCGAAGACGAATTGCCCGACGGCGATTTGTGTCTGATCCGGCAAGTTTTACAGCATCTTTCCAACGCCGAAATCAAACGGGTTTTGGAAAACGCGCGGAAATTCAAATTTCTGATTGTAACGGAACATTACCCGAAGCCGCAGACAAAATTCACGCCGAATCTCGACATTCCGCACGGACCAAACGTGCGCGTTCAATTTGATTCGGCAGTCGTTTTGGACGAACCGCCGTTTAATTTAAAAAATACAGAACTTCTGCTCGACATCGAAGCGGAAGACGAAACCAGAATTAAAACATTTTTAGTGAATGGTAAATGGTAAATGTAGGCAAAAACTTACATTTACCATTTACCATTAAAAACCATCTATGATTATCGTAATTATCGGCGCACAATGGGGCGACGAAGGAAAAGGAAAAGTCGTTGATCTACTGGCGGACAGATTCGATATTGTCGCCCGTTATCAGGGCGGACACAACGCCGGACACTCGGTTTACGTCGGCGATAAAGCGTTCGTTTTGCGGCTGCTGCCGTCGGGCATTATTCACGAGGGGAAAACCTGCGTTCTCGGCAACGGAATGGTCATTGATCCGAAAGCGTTTTTCGAGGAAGTTGACCAGATGGAGGCGCAGGGCATTTCGGTTTCGCCGGAACGCTTGAAAGTCAGTTCGCGGGCGCATTTGATAATGCCGTATCATCGCGCTCTGGATCACACATCAGAAGAAAGATTGGGCAACGAAAAAATCGGCACGACCTTGCGCGGCATCGGTCCCGCTTACGAAGACAAAGCCGGACGGCGCGGCATTCGCGTGTCCGACGCGCTCGTTCCCGAACTTTTAAAATCGCGCATCGAAAGAAATCTGGCGGAAGCCAACCGCGTGATCGTGCTTTACGGACGCGAACCGCTGCGCTCGGATGAAATCTACGAAGAAATTTCCGCCTTAGCCGAACGTCTGCGCCCGTATGTTTCGGAAACTTCGCATTTCTTGTCCGAAGCCGGAAAACAAAACAAAAAAATCCTGCTCGAAGGCGCGCAGGCGACGCTTTTGGACGTTGACCACGGAACTTACCCGTTCGTCACGTCGTCGAATCCGACGGCGGGCGGCGCGGCAGTCGGCGCGGGCATTCCGCCGCACCATATTTCGGGCGTTCTCGGCATCGTCCGAACTTATACGACGCGCGTCGGCGAAGGTCCGTTTCCGACCGAAATGCTCGATGACGAAGAAGATGTGGCAAATCTGATCCGGCAGCGCGGCAACGAATACGGTTCGGTCACGAAACGCCCGCGCCGCTGCGGTTGGTTCGACGCGGTGGCGACAAAATACGCGGCTGAACTCAACGGTTTTGATTCGGTTGCGCTGACCAAATTGGACGTTCTCGACGCGCTGGACGAAATAAAAGTCTGCGTCGGTTACGAAATCGGCGGCGAAAAAGTGGACACATTTCCGGCGGTTTCGCTCGATTTGCGCCAGATTAAACCGATTTACGAAACGCTCGAAGGCTGGAAAAGCGAAACTTTAGGAACGACAAAGCTTGAAGATTTGCCAACAAAAGCGCGTGAATACGTCGAATTTCTGTCAAAATCAATCGGCGTGGAAATCGGGTTAATTTCCACCGGACCGGAGCGCGATCAAACGATTATTTTGCCGGATTCGGTGATGGAAAGCTGGTTTAAAAATTAAAAAATTTGAGAAAAATTTCACACGAAACTTGCCAACCACGCTTGAGATATGTAAAATAGTTAATTCGGCTGCAAATTGCAATTTTTTCAGCCGCGTGGTCCGATAGCTCAGTCGGTAGAGCAAATGGCTTTTAACCATTGGGTCGAAGGTTCGAGTCCTTCTCGGATCACCATTATTTTCAACAGTTTAGGGCAACCAAATAGGTTGCCCTTTTCTTGTTTGAGCGTCTGTTGAGTGCCAAACTGCAAAAATCACGTTCCAGACATCAACATTTTCCGCCGAACCGCTCGCACAAAAATCGGTTTAATTTTCCGTGCAACGTATTTGACGTATTTATTCGGAAAATCTTTGATAAAGTGCGTTAAATGCGTTGCGCGTAAGTTTTCGCCGACCACTTTTCAGAAGGTTTTTTGGAATTTTCCGTCTGTTCCGTGCGGTTTTCGATCAAATCCGTTTCAAGCAAAATCTGCAAAGCCTTTTTGATTTCCTTTGCGGAAAGATTTCTCTGGAAAACTTCGGTGTAAATTTCGGTTCGCGTCAAACCGTTTTTGGCTTCGCGCAGGGCTTCCAGAAGCGCGTCGGCGTTTTTGTCGCCGATTCGTTCGCCGAAAATGTATTTCGCCGAATCTTCGCAGAATTGCCAGACGGCAAGCGCGGCTTCCAGATGTTCGCGTTCGATCACGGCTTGCGCGTCAAGCACGGCGAAAATGCACGAAAGGCGCAAAACATACGGCGAAGCCCGCTGCGTAACTTTCGCCACGAAGCCGAAACGCGACGTTTCCAAATGCTGATAAATCGCAATCCAGAGTTCTTTGGCTTCGTTGGATAACTGGATTTGTTCGAGATTTTTGGCAAATTGAATCCGTCTTGAAATTCACTTATCGCCATTTTCGCCTCCGCTTCTAATTAATAATTCTACTAAATCAAAATTAGAGCAACTTATCTATGAATTAGCAAACCTTATTTCAATAACCCGAAAATTTTATGATGACTAATGCGAAAACGATAATGAAGATTTTAATTTTGATGGGCGTAACATATTTAACGTACTCAACGTATTTAATCAAAAATAAACGACGGGTCGCCGCGGCAATTGTATTGGGACTTTTTATAACGAGATATTGTAACGAACAAGCGTGTTAATTTTTTTCGGCAAAAAACGCTGAAATCTCGAAAAAATTTATCTGTTAAAAAAGATTATGTGCGGAAGATTTTCAAACGATGCCAAACCAGAACAAATAGAAAAAGAATTTGACGTAAAAGTTTCAGACGGCGAACTTCTCACGCCGCGTTACAACATCGCGCCGACGCAATTCGCCGAGCAGCGATTCGCCGGAATTAATTAGGAAAAACCGGTTAATTTGAAATCTGGACGGACAAAATCTGCCAAACGCGCCAAAAGAAAAATGATGAACGCGAAAGCCGCATCCATCATTTTATTTTAAGATTTCACAAAAATCTAGTTTTTCTTTGAACCGGACTGTTTGCCGATTTTTACTGGAACTTGTTTATTTGTCAACACTTTCATCGCCGCCCAAAACGAAAGTCAAAACCATTACGACTTTGTATTCATTTATATTTCCGCCGTCAACGCCGACTTCCTGTTCTTTTATCCACGCGCCTTTGATGTTTTTAATTGTTTGCGAGGCTTTTTGAACGCCTTTTTTGATGGCATCTTCAAAACTCTGCGTTGAGGTTGATGAAATTTCGATATTTTTTGCTACTGACATAATTTTCTCCTTTTTACTAATTTAATTTCGTTAAAACTCTGCTGATAAAGAGTATATGGCATTTCTGCCGTCTTGTTCAAACATAGACGATTTATTCTTCGTTTTTGTCGTCTTCGTAAATCAAATTTCCGCTTTCATCAATCGCGTCCTTATCAACGTGTTCCTGCGGCGTTTTTTTGCCCGGCTGCGGCGCGTGTTCCGGGTGTTCGCCCGTCAATTCCAAATCCGAAATCTTTTCTTCGTCCATCACTTTTTTATCGTGAGCGACATTTCTTTTATCAGGCATATTTTATTTTCCTTTCTCTTTTTAACTTTTCTTTCGTCTAAACTCCGACCGGTTCAGTTTCTTCTTCCTCGACCAAATACGGCGAAACCGTCGGCGCGTCGGCATCTTCGGCGACGATTTTGGCGATCACCGGCAAACTTAGCGACCGTGTTTTCGCAATATTCGGCACCGGTTTGCCCGCCGCGTAAACCGCGTGGCGACCGTTTTCTTTATACCATTCCGACAAACTCGCGGTTTTGTTCATTTCTTCGACGATTTGCCGCCAGCCGACTCCGGTGTTGTAGGCGCAGAAAGAAATTTCGCCTTCCTGCGTTCCGTAGGGAATGACGCACATTTCCGTGCGGCGGAAATCGTAGTTGAACAAATCCTGAAACCACATTCCTTCGACGCACAGAACGCGCCACATATCTTCGTCTTCGCGCGTTTTCATCCGGTCATTGCGATCCGAATTTGAATCGGCGGACGACGGTTTGAACAAGTTTAGAATCTGCGAAACGGGAAAGCCGTCGGGAGCTTTTGATGCGTCGTAATTTCGCATAATCGCCATTCCGAGCTGCGCCATCGTCAATTTTTTGCCGCGCGCCGTGTCGGTAATCACGGCGACATCTTTCATAAAGCGTTCGTAGTTGAAAAAGTCGAACAGTGAAGTCATTTGATTCGTCTTTTTGTTGACGACGATCAAGGTGAAAATTCCGCAGTTCGGATGACAGTTGCACGACGACCAGCCCCACGGCGCGTCCGCGCCTTGCAGCATATCCATCACGGAAGTAAATGCGGAATAAGAACTTAGCGGAAACCAATCACGCAGCGGCTGCAAAGTTCCGTCGAGCTGATCTTTCAAATCGTGCGTCATTCCGGCGAGCGTATATCTTTGCGCGATACGGTCTTTGTCGGACACATCTTCGTCGCGTCCGGTGAACGAAACCGGCTGAAATGCGATGGTCTGCACTTTGTCAATGTTTTCCGCCGCGAATTTGACGATGCTGCCGATTGCGTCATTGTTGACGGTGTTGACAATCGTCGTCACCAAAGTAACTTTAATGCCGACCGACGCGAGATTTTCGATGGCTTTTAATTTGACATCGAACAGATTTCCCACGCCGCGATGTTTATTTTTTTCTTCCGAAGTTCCGTCAAACTGCAAATAAACGCCGTGTTGTCCGGCTTCCTTCGCCTGCTTGCAGAATTCGATGTCTTCGGCGTAACGAATGCCGTTTGTCGCCGCCAAAATGCGATAAAATCCGATCTTTTTCGCGTAGGCGACCGATTCCAAAAAGTGCGGCGCAATCGTCGGTTCGCCGCCGGAAAATAGAATGATAATTTGGCGGCGCGGCTTGAACGAAATCGCGTTATCAAGAATAATTTTCGTGTCTTCAAACGTCGGTTCGTGAACGTAGCCGACCTGGTTTGCGTCCATAAAACACGGATTGCACATCATATTGCAGCGGTTCGTCAGATCAACCGTCAAGACCGCGCCGCGCCCGAATTTGATGTCGGAAGTGCCGTGATGATGAACGTGTTTGTCTTCCGCCGCCTTGAAATCGCGCCCGTAAAACAGCGATTCGATGCGTTCCAAAAACGCCGGATCAGTCGCCATCACGTCCACAAATTCGCCGTGCGTCGGACAAGTTTTCTTCATCAAAACCTGCCCGTTTTCCTCGACAATCTGCGCCTTAATCTCGCCCGGATGCGAATTCATCAGTATTTCCAGCGGAATCGTTTTATCAATCACGCCGTTCCGCACATTTTTAACGCACGTCGGGCAAAGCGAATCCGTTTCACGCGGAAATCCGAGCGGCGGCGCGGTTCTTTCATAAGACTTTAAAAGCGGTTCTGCCGCCCAATTCGGCGTAATAGATTCGCCTTCGGGCAAAGTTTTATTAACGGCTTGAAACGCCTTCCAACTAATATCGGCAAGTTTTGAAGCGGCTTTTGAGCCGGTTTTTCCTTTGCCTTTTCCTTCACCGCGTCTGAAATTGTCACTGAACATAATGTTTTAGTATAGTAAGCTGAATAAATTTTTCGTTTTTGATGCTGTAATCCAACGTCAAGGCTAACAAATTTCGGCTTTGTTGTCCAAATTTGTCAATCCGGGCATCCAAATATTAAACAGCGTAAATTTATCGTGCCGATGAAACAACTAATCTTTAGCGGTTGCAAGAAGAATTATTGGAAACAACAGTAAGCCGGCAATGACGGCGGTAGCAATGACGGTTGTGCGAGTCGGTATTCGGTTGCCGAACCGATTTTTAGAAGAGCCGTAACCTTTGCGAACTTTTTTTATCTGCTGATAATTGATTTCAATATTTACTTTCTGATCAATTTCTTTGACCGAAACCGAATTGTCTTTGATTTCGAGAACTGAACCGTAAAATTCGCGCTTATTTTTGCCGATGATCATAATATCGTTTTTTAGTCCGATTTTTATAATCTGATTTTTTATTTCCTGAGCTTTGGCATCAAGTTGCGAAGATGAAGAATTATCAACATCGCTCGGCACAGTTTGAGCCGAAGTTGAAACAATACCGAGCATTATCAAAGAGCAACAAAGCACGGCACAAATTAAGATTTTATTTGCGGTAATTATTTTTTTATACATTAATTTTTATCGGGAAATTTTAAAGTTTGATAATAATATCAAATCTCTCCGAAAGCTAACAGCGCAACCGATAAATGAAAGAGTATTCGACGCATAATTTTATTTCTCCAAAATTTACATTTCTCAGATTTTTCTTTGTCTAACGCTTCTTTTGTCGGCAACCGTGAAAAATCCGTTGAATTCAAGATTCGGATCGTTCAATAATTTCAAAAGCAGTTCAGCCGGTTCTTCGGGTTGATAATCCCGCATTCGCAAATAGACAACTCCGGCTGGCGGACGAAAGCCGTATTTGTAAATCAACTCACCGTAATCACGGTCAAAAGTGATAATTGTTCTATTTTCATTCGATGCGATTTGCATTACTTCTCTATCCGTTATCGAAGGCGCGTCCAAGCCGACGGAAGCAATGTCGAAGCCTTTTTTTCGCAACTGAAAAATTGTCGCCAACGGGATGTTCTCGTTTGCAGGAAACCTTCTCATACGGTTTCCGCCGGAAATTCATACATCAAACCGTCTTTAAAACAGTCGGCAATATAGGCGAAAATCGCCTGCAAATCTTCTCTCGTCAAGCGCGGATAATTTTCCAGTAACTGCTCCTGCGTCCAACCGCTTGCCAGACGTTCAATGATAAACTCAACTGAAAGCCGCGTTCCTTTAATTGTCGGTTTGCCGAGTAAAACAGCTTTGTCAGAGACGATTTTATTTTCCCAATTCATAATTTTACTTCTTAATGTATATTTTATTCATCGTGCGTGTCGGCATACGCGCGGGCTAAATCGGCATCAATCTGTTCGTTGTCGGACGAACCCGGATTTCCACTGCTCCAAGTACCGAACATTTCTCTGATTCCGCCCGCGCTTTTTGCTTCTCCGCTGTTTTTGGATTTGTTGGAAATGTCGCTGATAATCAGCGCGGCGAGTTTGAGCCGGTCTTTTTCATTTAACGGCAAAACTTGTTCCCGATAAACTTTTTGAATAGTATTTTGCATAACCTTTTGCCTCTGCGTTTATTTTGCAAGAATACCGTAAAATTATAACGAAAACAATGATTTTTGAAACTCACACCAACTGATGATTTTCCGGCATCAGCACGATTTCCGCCAGAACGCCTTCGCCTTCCTGTGTTGCCGCAAAAAACACCGCACTTGCCGCCGCTTCAACTGACAGCATTTTGTCGCGCTGAACTTTCATCGAAATATCGTCCCAAAAACTCGAATCAACGCCGCCGAAGTGCATCAGCGAAAAGCGGATTCCGTAGCGTTTATATTCGTCTTTCAGACATTTAATCATTCCCGTCAAAGCATATTTCGCCGCGCAATACGCCGAAGCCTGCATCATCGGTGCTTTGCCCAAAATTCCCGGAATGGCGATGACGCGCCCGAACTTTTTCTCCGCCATTTTCGGCAAAACCGCCTGCAAAACATTGAACGCGGTTTTCACATTCGCAGTTAATAAAAAATCTAAATCCTCCGCCGTCAATTCAGCGAACGGCTTCAAAATCCCCGCGCCCGCCGCGTGAATCAGATAATCAATCGCACCAAATTTACTGATTGATTCGTCAACCAGCGCGGCAACATCCGCTTCGATTGCCGCGTCCGCCGCCAATGCCAACACTTCGCCGCCGATGTTATTTAAGGCGAATTCGGCTTCCATCAATTCCGGTTCGTTCCGCGCGCTGATGACGACGTTCGCGCCCGCTTTGGCGAAAAGTTCCGCCGAAGCGCGTCCGATGCCGCGCGACGCGCCGACGATTAAAGCTGTTTTTCCTTCTAAATTCATTTTCTTTTTTCCCTTTTTCGACAATTTTTTGCAAACTTTAATCAGTTTAACAAATAGAGTTCAAATTTTATGGAAAATTCACAAAATACCTTTGCGCCGCTGATTTTGACTTTGAAACTTGATGCCGAATCGTTTGCATTTTTCGACGCTTTGCGGCAAAAACACTTCCCCGCCGAACGCAACTTCTTAAAGGCGCACGTTACGATGTTTCACCATTTGCCCGGTGTTCAAAAAGCCAAAATCGAAGCTGATTTGCGCGAAGTGTCCGCTCAACACAAATCTTTTGAACTGCGATTTCCAAAACCGCGTTTTCTCGGCAGAGGCACGGCATTCGAGATTAAATCGGGCGAATTATACCAAAACCAAAAAGGTAGGTTAGTTATGCAGAAGCCCGCACGAAGTAAAGGCGTGAATGAAGTCGCCCTTACTTCGTGCGGGCTTCTGCATCTTTTAACACACATATTTAATTTGTATTGGTATTAAACGATTTGCGCGAAGAATTGAAAAAGCGTTGGAACGAATGGCTGACCAATCAAGACCGCCAAAAATTCAAACCGCACATCACCGTTCAAAACAAAGTCGCGCCGGAAATCGCGCGTTCCCTTTTTGACGAAATATCCGCCGCTCAGTCGCCGCGAAACGGCGCGGGAATTGGTTTGCAGCTCTGGCATTATCTCGGCGGACCGTGGAAATTGGCGGAAGAATTTTCGTTTGAATAGTTCTTGACCGCAGATTGACGCAGATTTTTTTGATAAAACGAATAGTGTTTCCTGTTATTTTTTATTCCGCGTTGATCTGCGAAAATCTGCGGCTGAAAACTCTGCGTAATTATCTGGGAAAAACAAATTCGCGCAATAAATTCACGCCGAAACGCACGCCGAGCGAGATGGTGCCGTCGCGCAAGCCGTCCTGAAAACCGTAGCGTTTCGGATACCAAACTTCGTTGGCGATGATGCTTCCGGTGTAAGTTCCGGCGACATACGGAAAATCGGGAAGACGTTTGCCTGTTTTTGTGCGTGTCGTGTAACTTCCTAGAAAGACATACTTTAGACGTTTGCCGAAACCTTTTTGATCGCTTTTTTCAAAACGGTTGTCGAGTTGGAACGCTTCGCTCAAACCGTAAGAAACCGTGTTGCGAATCGCGTTTGTGCCGTAAGACGACGCGAATCTTTTGCCGAAACCGCTCGCCGTTCTTCTCCATTCGGGCGGATCGTTGGCGATTTGACCGATGCCTGCGCCGAACGTTGAACTAATCAACGCCGGAACGCCGAAGGAGTCGGAAAGCCAGCGTTTGCGGCGTTCTTGCTTCGTCGGACGTATATATGTCTGCTGACGCGCCGGAATATTTGCTGCGCTTTTATCAGAGTTTTTGCCGCTGAATCGGTGCTTGACAAATTGCGCGTTGAGATTCGACGAGAATCCGCGCGCGGCTGTAATTTCTTCATTTAATGCGTTTGGCGGCGCGGTTTTATTTGCCGTCTGCGCGTGTGCGCCATTCACCGAACATAAAAAGATTAACAACGCCGTCGCCGAAAATAATAACTTTTTCATTGTGTTTTAACTTCCCTTGTTTATAGTTTTGCGAACATTTTATCGTAACATTTATTGCGAACGCAGAATACCGAGCGGTTTTCTGAACAGCACATCGAAACTGGCGATTGCGCCGACCGCCATCACCAGCAATGTCGTGATTAAAATGCCCGCGATTGTTAATGTAAAATCGAATTCCCAATTAATATCGAAAACATATCGGGACACGCCGAACGAGAGCGCGACAGCGAAAACAGTGCCGATGATTCCGGCTAAAAGTCCCAAAAGTCCGTATTCGGCGAGCAAAATTGCGGCTAAAGTCGGACGGCGCGCGCCGAGCGTTTTTAGAATCGCGTTTTCGTAAATGCGCTGCGATTTAGTCAGCGCGATTGAGCCGATGAGAATTAAAATGCCGCTTAAAATGACGAAACTGCCGACGAATGAAATCGCTAAAACAAAATTATTGACGAGTTTCTGCACGGCGGCGACAATATCGGCGACATCGAAAATCTGGACGTTCGGAAATTTATCAATAATCGTTCGCTGTAACCTCTGCCGTTCGACTTCGGGAAGTTTTTTGAGAACGGTGGCGACGAAGGTTTGCGGCGCGTTTTCCAGAACGCCGGGACGAAAAACGAACACGAAAGCGGTGCGCGTGTTTCGCAGATCGAGCTGGCGAATGCTGGCGATTTGCGCCTGAATTTTCCTGCCCGAAATGTCGAAAGTCAGCCAGTCGCCGACGTTTACGCCGAGCGATTTGCTCATTCCTTCCTCGACCGAAACCTGCGCTTCGTCCGCACTTCGCGCCGCGCCGTCCCACCATTTTCCCGCGCTAATCTTTTCGTTTTCATCGAGATTCGGGCGATATGTGACGGCAAATTCGCGCCCGATGACACCTTGCTGCTGGCGCGTTTCGCGGTTTTCGTAATCAAAAGGTTTGCCGTTGACATACGCGATGCGCGCGCGAATCGTCGGGACGATCTGGATTTTTTCGCCGGTCGCGTTCTGCACGATTTGTTTGAGTTCGTCAATCTGACTTTTTTGAATGTCAATAAAAAATAAACTCGGCAATTTTTGATTGCGCGTAAAATCAAATTCGCGCACCAAATTCATTTGTAAAGACTGCACGGCAAGCACGACGAACGCGCCCAATCCGACGGCGAGCAGAATAATTCTCGTTTGATTTCCCGGACGATAGAGCGAATTTATCGCCTGCCGGACGGAAAACGAGCCGAAGTTTCTGATTTTTTTGAGCAGCCGGGTCAAAATCACGGCGGCAAAATATAAAAAAAGCGAGGTCAAACCCAAACCGACGAGAAAAAACGCGCCGACTTTGACCGAACCGGCTTGCCAAACCGCCAGCGCGAGCAAACCGGCGAGCGAAATCGCGCCGAAAATTGTTTTCGTCAAATCCAGCCGCCGGGTTTTCTCACCGCCCGCGTCGTGCAGCAGCAAACGCGGTTTGATGTTGCGAACCTGAAGCAGCGGCAGCGCGGAAAAAAGCAGCGAAATCAAAACGCCGAGCAGAACGCCCTGCCACGCCGCCGGAAAATGCACGGCGTAACTCATTTTTGCCGGCAAAACGTCCGCATAATAATATTCGGCGAGTTTCAAACCCAACTGCGCGAGCAATACGCCGAACAAACTGCCGAGAAATCCGAGCGTCAAAATCTGCAAAAGATAAACCGTGATAATTCGGTTGCCGGACGCGCCCAAACATTTCAAAATAGCGACGCTTTTGCGCTTTTGTTCAACAAACACGCGGGCGACGTTCCACACGCCGACACCGCCGAGAACGAGAATCAAAAGTCCGGTCAGCGACAGATAATTTTCCGTACGTTCAAATTGTGCGCCGAGATTTTCCTGCGTTTCGCGGTAAGACTGCGCCGTAATCGTCGTTCCTTTCAACGCCTCCCGCAATTGTTTGACAAGTTCCGTCGGATTATCCGACGTGCGATAAAGAATGCGGCGGCGCACACGACTTCTGTTCTGCGTAATTCCGGCTTCCTCAAACGCCTTTTTTTCGACAAAAACGCGCGCGCCCAAACGAAAACCGCCCGTGCCGCCGGGTTCTTCGTCAAAAGTCGCGCGAATTTGAAATTCGGTGTCGCCGATGCGGATTTTGTCGCCGACTTTTACGCCCAAATCGTCAAGCAGAATCGGCGCGACGACCGCGCCGTGATTTTCGAGCAATTTAAAATCAAACGGTTTGCCGTTCGAGAGCGTGAAATTTCCGACGAGCGGAAACGGCGGTTCGATGCCTTTGAGTTCGACAAAACTGAAATTTTGATTGCCGGCTTCGACCGGACGCGCCATCGCCGAAGTCGTCACGACTTCGTTGCGCGCTTCGACAATTTTTGAATTCCCGATGACCGATTCGATTTTTGAAATGTCGGTCGGCGAAAAATCATTCGTCGAACTGAGTTCAAAATCCGCCGTCATCAAAGCTCGCGCGTCGCCGCCGACCGCGCGGCTCAAATTTTGAATCAGCGACCGCAGCGCGACAATCGAACCGACACCGATGGCGATACACAGAAAGAAAAACAACAATCTGCGCCACGACGAACGAATTTCCCGAAAAGTTAAATTGATAATAAAATTCATAAAAAATTTGCAGGGATGACAGGATAAAAACGGATATTTCTAAAAATCCCTGTGAATCCTGTTTATCCCTGTAAATTATTTTCGTCGCTCAAAACGCGCCCGTCTTTCAAGACGACTTGCCGCTGCGCGCGCGCCGCCAAACTTTGATCGTGCGTGACGAGAACGAGCGTAACGTTGTTTTGGTCGTGCAGATTCGTCATTAAATCGAAAATGTGATTGCCGTTTTTTGAGTCTAAATTTCCCGTCGGCTCGTCCGCCAGCAGGATTTTCGGCTGATTGGCGAAAGCGCGGGCGATGGCGATGCGCTGTTGTTCGCCGCCGGACAATTCGGTCGGGTAATGATGTCCGCGATTGGAAAGTTCAACATCCGCGAGAAGCTGTTCGGCGCGGTTTTTCGCGTCCTTCAAACCTGCTATTTCCATCGGAATCAAGATATTTTCAAACGCCGTCAAACTCGGAATCAAATGAAACGACTGAAAAACAAAGCCGATTTTTTTGCTGCGAAGTTCGGCGAGTTCGTCTTCGCTCATCGTCGTCACATTCGCGCCGTCAATCAAAATATCGCCCGAACTCGGCGCGTCGAGACCGGCGATTAATCCTAAAAGCGTTGATTTTCCGCTGCCCGACGCGCCCGTCACGGAAATAAACTGCCCGTCCGGGATTTCCAGCGAAACATCGTCTAAAATCGTTAAATTTTCCGCGCCGGACTGCACGGTTTTGGTGACATTTTGAAGAATTATCATATTTTGCGGAACGTCAATCGTAAATTGTGAATCGTAAATCGCAAATGGTAAATCATATAGATGTGATTTTTATTCTTTCTATTGACGATTTACGATTGACGATTGACGTTCCATCATAGCTTGCGAAAAAGGCGCGAACAAGTTTGATGATTTTTGCATCATAAAAATTGGTTTTATTCTAAGTCTTCAAAATTATGATTAAGTTTATTCGCACAGCGGCACTTTTAAGTTTCGTATTTTCAGCATTTATATTTTCAGCGTGCGGCGTTTCGACGGCGGAGCAGCCGCCGCCGGTAAATCTGGCGGCACAACCGCGCCCGTCATTGCCGATTTCTACCGACGCGCCCAAAATTATGGCTTTCGGCGACAGTTTGACGGCGGGTTTCGGTCTCGCCGAAAAAGAATCTTATCCTTATTTGCTGCAAAATAAACTGCAAGCCGACGGTTATAATTATGAAGTCGTCAACGCGGGCGTTTCGGGCGAAACTTCGCTCGGCGGTTTAGAGCGCATTGACTGGGTTTTGGAACAGGATAATGTGAAAATTTTAATTTTAGAACTCGGCGCGAACGACCTTTTGCGCGGTTTGCCCGTCCCGAAAATGAAGGAAAATCTCAGCGCGATTATCAAAAAAGCCAAAGCGAAAAACATCGAAGTTCTGCTGTGCGGAATGCTCGCGCCGCCGACGATGGGCGCGACTTATCAGCGCGATTACGTCAACACATTCCCCGATTTGGCGAGCGAGTTTAAGATTGATTTCTTGCCGTTTCTGCTCGAAAACGTCGCGCTCAACAAAGATTTGAATCAAGGCGACGGCATTCATCCGAACGCGAAAGGCGAAATTATTATGACCGATAATATTTACAAAGCGTTAAAACCGATGCTGGATAAATAGTCGGGGCGCGGACGGCTCGTCCGCCAACGCCGGCGAAGCGAGGCGTTACAACGCCCGTCGTCAATGAAGCAGTTTTAATGCGAAGGTTTTTGCTTCTCGCGCCGCGCTCGAAAGCGGACGAGCGGTCCGCGCTCCGACTATTTTTGATAACTGACACGCCAAATTTTCTTTCCGCCGTCATCGGCAATCAGCAGCGAGCCGTCTGAATTTACCAATAAACCGACAGGTCTGCCCCAAACTTCACGCGAATTCGGATTCGGCAGCCAGCCGGTCAGAAAATCTTCATAATCGTTTCCGACGAGTTTGCCGTCCTGAAAAGGAATCCGAATGATTTTGTAGCCGGTTAAATTTTCCCGATTCCACGAACCGTGCAGCGCAATAAAAGCATCACCTTGATATTCTTTGGGAAACATTTTTCCGTCATAAAAAACGATGCCGAGCGCGGCGGAATGTGCCGTTAAAAGAACGTCGGGAATAATTGTTTTTTCGACAATCGGCGGACGCGGATCGTCTTTGCGGCGCGGATCGGGATTTTGTCCGATATAAACATACGGAAAACCGAAAAATTCGCCGTCGCTGACCGACGTAACATAATCCGGCACGAGATTATCGCCAAGTCCGTCGCGTTCATTAACTGCCGTCCACAGTTGATTATTTGCCGGATTAAATGCCAAACCAATCGGATTTCGCAAACCCGAAGCGAACAATTTGTAACCCGTTCCGTCGGGATTATATTGGCTGATGGCGGCGCGGCGTTCGTCTTTTTCAATGCTGACATTGCCGCTCGAACCGATTGAAACGTACATTTTCGATCCGTCAGGCGAAAAAATAATATTGCGCGTCCAATGCTGATTGTAACCGCCTTCGGTCAATTCGATAAGTTTTTCAGGCTCGCCTTCGGCTTTCGTCTGTCCGGTTTTATACTTGAAGCGCACGACCGAATCGGTGTTTGCGACATAAAACCAATCTTTATAAAAAGCCATTCCAAACGGCTGCGAAACGTTGGTAGTAAATGTAAAACGCTCGTCCGCCGCGCCGTCTTTATTTTTATCGCGCAGAATAATAATCGAATTGGCGCGCGAATCCGCGACGAAAACATCGCCGTTCGGCGCAAGTACCATCCAGCGCGGATATGTGAAACCGCCTTCGGCAAAGACATTAATTTTAAAACCCGGCGGCACGTTCAAAACCGCATCTGCCGGTCGTTCGATGACCTTTGAACTTCGGCTCGCGCTGTCGGTTGCAAACGGTTTCGGCAAATCTTCGGGTTTTATTTGATTGGTCGCCGCTTTGTCAAAATGCTCGATTTTCGGCAGATTTTTATCGGCTTCGGAATTTTCAGACTTGTTTGATGTATTTGCATCACTCGATTTGCTAGTTCCGCTTGATTTTGAAGTCTGGCAAACGCTGGTTAAAACCGCAAATTGCAGAATGACGATGACGAAAAAAAAGTTTTTAAATTTAGAAATCATTTGTGTTATCCTCTTGTTAAAATGTCGGAAATTTTGTCGCTGTATAATAAGGATAACCAATCGTCTGCGTTTAGTTCAAGCAAAGTCGGGCAAATCGGGGAAGAACTTGCCGCGCGATTTCTTGAACTAAAAGGTTATCGGCTGGTTTTGGCAAACTTTAAAGTTCCGGTCGGGCGAAATCGGCGCGGCGTTTCGGTAACGGGCGAGATTGACTTAATCGCGCTCGACAATGATGTTTTGTGTTTCGTCGAAGTCAAAACGCGCAGTTCGGACAAATTCGCTTCGCCGCTGGCGGCGGTTGATCTGCGAAAACAGCGGCAGATTATTCGCACGGCAAAGGTTTATCGAAAAGTTTTCCGCATCAATCAGATGAAGTTTCGATATGATGTCGTCAGCATTGTTCTGGTCAAAAATTCGCGTCCGAAAATCGAACTTGTTAAAGGTTACTGGACGGAAGAAAAGTTTCGTAAGAAATTTTGGACGGAATAACTTTGAGCGAAATTATTTGCGGCTGTTCAAAATCAATTTTTTTTGCTGCGAACTCAAGTAAAAATAAAAAAGTCCGCGCGTTGTTGCTGACGCGCGGACTTTTGCCCGATTTTTTGTAGTTTTGATGATTTTTCTTAATTTCCGGTAAAAAATTATCCAGCTTTCGCCGCCTGCGCTTTGCCTCGTAAAATTTCTAAAGCTTTTTTCATCTGCAAATCTTCCGGCGACGGTTTCGGCTGTTCAGCTTTCGGTGTCGGCTGCGGAGTCGCTTGCGTGTTCGGCTGTGTTTCCTGGTTTTCCTGTTCCTGCTGGTCAACTAAATCTGAAACTTCAATCGGTTCAGGCGTTTCGGGGCGTTTGACTTCGACCGAAGGTTTAACGCCGGAGGTCAGCCGGTCGTTCGACAAAAACGGATTTCCGTTTGCCGAAGCCCATTTTTCGGTCGTCAAAAGCAATCCGTCGCCGCCGCGCAAAGTGAATAATTGCTGCTGTGTTCCCGCGCCGAAACTTCTTTCGCCGACGACTTCGCCGCGTTTGCGGTCGAGCATCGCCGAAGCGACGACTTCCGCCGCGCCTGAAGTTCCTAAATCAATCAGCGTGGCGACATCGCCGCCGAACAAATATTTATTCGGATCAGCCGCAAATGTCTGCGTAACTTTATTGTCGCGCCCGATGATTTCCGCTAAGTTGCCGTCTTTGATAAAGATGTTAGCCACATCAACCGCTTCTTTTATATCGCCCGCCGCGACGCTGCGAACGTCCAAAATGATTTTCTGTACGCCTTGCTTCATCAAATCCTGCACTTTGGCGCGAATGTCGGCGGCTTCGCCTTTTTCGAGGCTGTAAACTTTGATAACGCCGATTTTGCCGTCTTCGATTTTCGCTTCCGACGAAGGAATTTTGTAGCTTCCGCGTGAAACCGCGATAGTTTGCGGTTTCGTCGCCGTTCGTAAAACGCGCAGATTGATTTTTGAACCCGACTCGCCGAGAAGAAGCTGCCGCGCGTCATACAAGGAAATATCGCGGGTCGCTTTATTTTCGATATATTCGATCACATCGCCCGCTTTAAGTCCGGCTTTGTCTGCCGGCGAATCTTTGATTACGGAAACAACGTAAAGATAACCGGAAACCTGCGAGAATTCCGCGCCGATTCCGGCTAACGTATTTTGTTTTTTCCCCTGATAATCTTTAACCTGTTCAGCCGTCAAATATGACGAGTACGGATCGAGTCCGGCAGCCAAACCGCGCATCGCGCCGGCGCGAACTTTTTCCAAATTCGGTTCGTCAACATAATCGTTTTGAATATGCTGCAAAACGCTTTCAAAAATGCGGATTTGCGCTCCCGCATCGTTAATCGGCTGCTGCGCCTGTGTCGAAAGCAATCCGCCGACGACTGCGTATAACGCGACTGCCGCTGAAAATAACCCGATAAAAAACTTTCCGCGATATGACATTCTTTATACCTCTTTTTATAGTGGACAATTGATAATTGATAGTGGATAATATAAGGCAATTTTAATTGCCGGTTATCAATTTCTCGTTTTTCAATTATCAATTGTCCATTATCAATTATCAATTATTTAAGTGCAACAACAAGAAACGACTAATCAAGAAGATTTTACAGATGTTTTTCGCGCGCCGCCGAAAGGCAGATTGCTGGCTCTCGATTTAGGCACGAAACGCATCGGCATCGCCGTCAGCGACGAACTGCAAATTACGGTTCGCGGCTTGTGCGTTATTGAACGCGCGAGCTGGAAAAAAGTTCTCAAACAAATCATCGCTTATCTGGAAGACTTTGATGCCGTCGGTTTGGTTTTAGGTTTGCCGTATAACTTTGACGGTTCAGAAAGCGAAATGTCACAGGAAGCGCGAAGACTGGCGCGAAATTTTTCGCTGTCATTAGAAATTCCCGTATTTTTACAGGACGAAAGAGTTTCCAGTTACGAAGCCAAACGCCGTTTGTGGGAATCCGGTTTAAGCGAAAAAGAAGCGCGAAAAAAAGTTGACAGCGAAGCCGCCGCGATTATTTTGAGCGATTTTATCGAGTTGCGAAATCACATACCAAATGCGGAAGCCCGCACGAAGTAAGGGCGCAGTATGTCGCGCCCTTACTTCGTGCGGGCTTCCGCATTATTAACGCGGACTCATCATTAAAATCTCATTCGCCGCTTTCTCAACCGCAGATTTTGAAAACGGAAAAATCGGTGTACTGCCGTTATACCAATTGTCGAGTTGATCCGCCCAATGCGGAGATTTCGGATCGCCGCTTTCGCCCGTTGGAATAACGTGGCGCGTCAAATCCCAATCGTTCGGCGAAGCGATAAAGCGCATCGAAACATTTTGACCGACATTCGGACTCGCCGCCGCGCCGCCGCTTCCTTTGTATGGCAATGTTCGCACGTCATACTGCAAACCGATCAAAGGCACGGCTGCCAACGGATGCGGAAATTTTATTTTATTGACTTCGCCCCAAGTCCATTTCGCGCGGTCAATTCCCGCTGTTTTAATCAAACTTTCACGCGCGTCAACTTCGCACGCTTTGAAAAAATCTGTGTATGATTTAAATTCTTTCGGAAGCCACTCCTTCGGCTGAGATGTAAGTATTTTATTTTCCCAATTTCCGTCGTTCGCCCAATTGATTTTTTGGGCGATTTCCGCGCCGAATGCGCCAGTTAAAAGGCGATTGCGAAACGCGCGGCGCATATATTCCGTCAAAAGTGCAGCGTTTGAGTCGGGCGACATTCTTCCGTCCCAACCTTGCAGAATTTTCAAAGTTTCGTCCGACGCGGCTTTTTGTTTGACGATTTCACGCGCGAAACGCGAATTCAAAATGCTGAACGTATCCATTTGAATATCGCTCGAAGCGTCAATCGTCATTTTCGGGTTTGCCGCAATCAAATTGTGAATTCTCTGCGCGCGAAACGGCACGTAAATTCGCGCGAAAATGTCGTGATATTTGTAAGAAGTTCCGACGGTGCGCTGATTCGCCGTGACGATAAAACCTTCGGGCGGATTATACAAATGCGGAAGTTCTTCAAACGGAATAAATCCCGTCCAATCGCCTTCGCCGGTCGCGCCGTTATACGGCAAACTGCCGTCGCCCGTTTTGCGAATCGGGATTTTTCCCGCCGCATACCAGCCGATATTTCCCTTTTCGTCGGCGTACACGAAATTCTGCGCCGCGCCGCCGTATCTTTTCAGCGCGTTTTGAAAATCGTCCCAATTTCGAGCGCGATTGACAAAATAAAATGCGTCAAACGTCAGCATTTGCGGATTGAACGCCGTCCAGTTGAGAGCGTATTTTTTGCCGCCGTCTTCCACAAAAATCACGCCGTCGCGCGTGTTGACGACTTCGAGTTTCTCAATCGTCGTGTCAGGTTTTAACGGATTTGCGCGAACTTTTATTTCTTCGGTTCGAACTTTCGCCGCTTCCCATCCGTTCGGCGTTTTGTATTGATTTTTGTCGTTAAAAGTTTCCAGATACAAATCCTGCACGTCCGGTCCGACATTGGTCGCGCCCCACGCGATATTTTCGTTGTGTCCGAGAATAATTCCCGGCGCGCCGGCGATTGTTACGCCCGCAGCGCGAAAATTCGGCGCGTCGAGATTGACCAAATACCAAATCGGCGGCTGCGAAGCCTGCAAATGCGGATCGTTCGCCAAAATCGGTTTGCCGTCCAAAGTCCGTTTGCCGGAAATCACCCAATTATTGCTCGCCGACAAAAATTCCGCGTAAACGCCGATTCTTTCCAGCGAATCACGCCGAACTTTTTCCGCCCGCGCGATCAAATCGAGCGTGGCGTTTGGATTTCGGATTTCTAATTTGGAATTTGGAATTTGGAATTTGGATTTCGGAACATCTTTGCCGTAAAGCAGAACGTCGTCCGGCGAATCGGGCGCGAACATTAAATCTAACTTGTCTTTCGGCAGATTCTGCAAACTCGCTTTCATCAAATCCGCCTGCCACGTCGAACTCAAACCGTCCGCCAAAATCGCGCCGATGACAATTGAATCCGTCGTTTTCCATTCGCGCGGACGATACTGCAAAATTTGGAATTCGGGCGGCATAGATTTATCGTCAAGTGATGCAATATAAGCGTTTACGCCGCGAGCGTAATTTTCCAAAGCGCGAACAACTTCCGGCGCGGTGTATTTCAAATTTTCTTCGGCGACGGCAGCGAAACCGAATTTGCGCCAGCGTTTATCTTCTTCCAAAACCGTTTTGCCGAAGATTTCCGCCGTTTCGCCGCGAGCCACGCGCCGGTATAAATCCATCTGCCAAAGCCGGTCGGAAGCCATCACGTAACCCTGCGCGAAAAATAAATCGTCTTCCGATTTCGCTTCGATATACGGAATTCCGCGTCCGTCGCGGCGCACGATGACATTTTCTTTCAAACCCGCAACCGCTAATTTTTTCTCGATTTGCGGTGTTGCCGTTTGCGCGTAACAAGCCGGAACGGTCAGCCACATTGCCAGAATCAACGCCAAATAAATTTTCTTCAAATCCATAATTTCCTCGCCGAAATCGCCGGTTTTTTAATCGCTCAAAACCAAAATTTTGTCGGGCGGAAGTCCAACCATACATTCTTCGCCGATGTTCAGACCGACAAAGCGCAAAACCATCGCTTCGAGCTTCAAGCCGTTCGCGTCAAGCATTATCAACGTCGTGTCGCCTTTGAAAACGACATTTGTAATTTTGGCTTTGATCAAATTGTCTTCGGGAAAAGACGCGCCGAACGAAATCGAAATATGTTTCGGACGAATGGCGAGCGTCACATTTTCGCCGTCCGCGTCGCGCGAATTTTCGTCAACTATATCAGTGAAAAGCCGATGTTCGCCGACGATTGTCTCAAATTCCGGCATTTTCGATTTGTCCGAATTCAACCGTTTGGCTTCGATCAAATTATTTCTGCCCGTAACCCGCGCCGCCGCCGCCGAATGCGGATGCTCGTAAACTTCGTGCGGCGTTCCGGTTTGAATTATTGTGCCGTTGTGGAGAATGGAAACGCGGTCGCAGATTGAAAAAACTTCCTCGTAATTATTGGTGGCGAAAACCACCGCCAAGTTTTTTTCCCTGACGGTATTTCGCAATTTTTCACAACTATTTTCGCGGGTTTGCCTGTCCATATAACAAAATTGATTGTCCAGCAAAAGAACGTCCTGAGCTTTTTCTAAAGCGTCTTCGAGAGCCAGAACTTGTCCTTCGCCGGCGGCTAACTGCGAGTTTTTTTCCGTGTTAAAGGTAGATTTCCAGAATGATTCGTTGGTTAAATCGGGAAGATGAAAACCGCGATTCTCGCACGACGCGAGCGTCACGTCGCGCTCCGCAAAGTGAACCGTTCCGCCGTCCGATTCTATAATTCCGGCAATCGAACGAATCGTCGTGGTTTTTCCTTCGCCGACCACGCCGAACAAACCTAAAATCTCGCCTCTTTCAACTTCCAAAGAAACGTCTTTAATTACCGGGTTGCTGTCGTATTTTTTCGACAGATTTTTTACGATAAGTGTCATTTATTTATCCAGAATTTGAAACTTTAGGCTAAATTCAGCGTGCAAAGTTAAAGTATGCGTTTGTCATCCGATTTAGGCAAGTATAAAATTATCAGAAAAATAAAGGAAAGGTAAAACAAATGTCAGACAAAAATCCGGGTTTAACGCGCAAATTGATTCAAGCGGGCGGTTGGAACGTCGCCAGACGAGTGGCAAAATCAGTGCCGTATGTCGGTTCGGCAATGGCAATCGGAATGATCGGTTACGATATTAAAAGAAAAGGCGTTGTCAACGGCGTATTAAACACCGGACTCGACGCGATTCCGTTTGTCGGCACGGGGAAAAACATCGTCGAATTTTTCACCGGCGATTTATTTCCCGATAAAAATTTCGATAATACGAAAAAAATTAACGGCTCTAAAAGTTAAAATTATGAAAAGCGCAATTTATCACATAAAACCGCAAACAATTTTCGCGGTTGTCGCTCTGTTTTTTTGTTTGTTGATTTCCGTTTCGGCAACCGGCGCGCAAACCAATCGCCGCCGCGTCAGCAGACCGACGGTTTCGCCGACTCCGACAACGAGTTCGCAAACTGTTCCCGAAATCGTCAGCCGCGCGAGCGATTATCCGAATACCAATCAGATAATCGTGCCGGAAACTCCGCCGGTTGAAACGTCAGCCGAAACTTTGGACGAGAAAATTGATAAATTCAACACGCGGCTCAAAGAAATGAATTCGCGTCTGAAATCTCTCGAATCAACGCAAAAAAACGAATATGACGAAAAGCAAAAACGGCTTTTGTTAAATTTGGATATTTTGACGCGGGCGGAACAACGCGCCGAATCTTTGCGGAAACAACTTTACGAATTGGTTGAAAAAGAAAATTCGGTAAAATCACAGCTCGAACGGATTGATTTTAATTTGCGCCCCGAAATGATCGAGCGTTCCGCCAACTTCGCCGGTTCGCTCCGACCGGAAGAAATCCGCGATCAGAATAAAAAATCTCTCGAAACCGAAAAAGCGAAATTGGAAGCACTTCTGACGCAGATACAAACCAACCACGCGAATTTGGAAGAAAATGTGCAGAAAGCCGACGCTTTGGTCGAAAAAGTTCGCTCCAGAACCGAAAAGGATATTGGCGACGCGCTGACGGATGAAAAACCGGACGAAAATCAGTAGTTTTTACTTCGGTTTGCTTGCCGGTTTTTTGCTTTTCGGCTGATTTTCCACGCAGTTTTTAGCGACCGCCAAAACCGCCAGCGTACGGAAATATTTGTCCTGCAAATTCTGCGCGTTCGAGAGCGAAAGTTCAAAATCCTTTTTGCTGATTTCCTCAAAAGCCGTTTCCAGATTGAATCCCGGCGTATTAAAGACGGAATAAAAACCAAAATCTTTGCCTTTAATTTGACTATAGACGGACGTGGTAAAAATGTCCGGGTTTTCGAGATTATTGATCGTTCTGACCGCCTCGCTGAGTTCCGTTAAAGCGTTGTAATGACTGAACTTTTCATAAATAAAAGCCAATCCGAGCAAAACCTGAGCTTTTTCAACTGAATCGTCGGCTTTCTGTGCAAGTTTGGCAACTTCCGATAAAATATTATTTGCATCTGACTGACGACTGACGGTTTTTAATTGCGCTTCGGCAATTCCGAAATACAAAACTGCTTTGTGTTCGATGTCGCTGACTTTATCGGCAAATTCTTTCGCTTCGTCAAACCGTTTTTCTTTGGCGGCAAGTTGCGAACGCTTGAAATAAAAATAATCAACCGTGCTTTCGCGCACTTTTTCATCTTTGATTTTGTCGAGCCAAGATTCGATTTTCACGTAAGACTCTTCGGTTTTGGCATTGAAAGCCAGATTGATAATCATATAGTCAGTGAGTTTTCCTTTGGAATCGGCTTCTTCCATCTTTTTAAATCGTTCATCAAAACTTAAATCGGAATCGGCATAATTTTTCTGTCTGCCTTCCAGATTTTTCTGCGTTTCCGCGCTCATCTGCGCGTTGGCTCTGGCTTTGACGGCGGAAAAACGCTCGAACAAATTTGGAAATTTTTGCAGAATAATCGGCTCGATGTCCTGCAAAGCACTGACAATATATGTGATTTCAGGAAGTTTGAATTCGTCTGCCGGTTTATTCAAATCTTCGGGATTGCTTACAAATATATTAATCCGGCTAAAAAACGTATTGAGAAACTGAACTTGAAACTTCGGATTTGAAACGAAACCGTCTGGAATACCTACACCATATTGATATTTGTCAACGCCGAAAATTCTTTCACTGCCGAACGGATAAGCCGCCAGAAAAAGCAGTCGGCGCGGAGTTTCATTGGCGTAATTGGTCAACGCTTCGAGATAAACCTGATCGGCAAGCGTTTGATTTTCCTTAGCCGTTCCGTAAAGCGTCCACAGCCAATGACTATCCAACGGGTAACGCATCACTTGTCGAAAAAAATAAAGACTCAACTGCGGATTATCTTTTGCCGTCGCTTGCGCGATTCCCAACAAATCTTCTAATTCTCTGTTTTTATCGTAATTATCTTTCCGCTTTTCAAGTTCCGCTTCGTAATCTTTGAGTAGTTTTTCACTCAATCGTTTCGCCCAATCGCCATCTTTTCGGGCAATTGCGCGAATCACAACCGTTCGATAATCAGGCAACGAAATCGTCAAGCCTGACTTACTTTCGCTGGCTTTCTTTTCTTCCAAACCTTTATCGCCAAATCTTTTTCCGGCAACAGAATAGGCTTCGGCGTAATATGTGCGAGCGGTTTCTTCATCAAACTTCCAGAGAAAATCAGCCGAACGCAGAAGAATTTTGATGCGTTTTTCCGTGTCTTCGACAGATTTGCCGTCGGCAACCTGCTGTTCGACGAGCTGCCGCGCAAAAATCGGATTACAAGCCGGAACGGAATTTTCAACTTGTTTTTGAGCGAAAGAGCTTGCGCTCAATGATAATAAAAGTAAAGCAGTTGTAGCGTGCAAATGCATTGTGTTTCTCCAATAGAATATGATTTTCGTTTCTCTGATAACTATTTTCTTTGGCTTTGAAAAAGTTACGATTTATGAAATATTAAATTTTGTATCTTTTGCGAATTAAAAATATTTCGATTGGCTTTTAATTTTCGCCGTTGTGTCCGCACAATCGTTGGTGTTTTAAAGGTCGGTTTTACACGAGTTGACTTTGACCTTACAATAATTTATTTCTGCAATCAAGAAAATAATTATGGCTAACAAAAAATTTAATCGAATCGTTTTGATGATTTTGGACAGCGCGGGCATCGGCGAGATGCCGGACGCGGAAAGTTGGGGCGACAGCGGCGCGGACACGCTTGGCAACGTCCTGAAATCGCGCAAAGTAAATCTGCCGAATCTGCAAAAATTGGGTTTGGGAAATATTAAATCTTTGGAAAATTTGCCCGCGATTGAAAATCCGATTGGCAATTACGGCAAATGCACGTTGAAATCGAACGGCAAAGACACGACGACCGGACATTGGGAAATCGCCGGAATTGTTCTGGAAAAAGCGTTTCCGACATTTCCCGAAGGTTTTCCGCCGCGCGTCATTGATAAATTTGTCGCTGAAGCGAAAGTTGACGGCGTGCTGGCAAATGTTCCGGCTTCGGGAACGGAAATCATCAAACAATTCGGCGAAGAACACATTAAAACCGGCAAACCGATTGTTTACACTTCCGCCGATTCGGTTTTTCAAATCGCCGCCCACGAAGAAGTTATTCCGGTCGAAAGACTCTACGAAATCTGCGAAATCGCGCGAAAAATTCTCGACGGCGAAGATAAAGTCGGTCGCGTCATCGCGCGTCCGTTCGTCGGCGACTCTGCGGAAAGTTTCAAACGCACTGAAAATCGCCACGATTACGCCGTTCCGCCGCCGAGCGATAATTTACTGCCGTTGTTGAAAGACAAAGGTTTTGATGTCGTCTGCGTCGGCAAAATCGCTTCGATTTACGATTCGCTCGGCGTAACGGAAGATTTGCCGGCGAAAAATAACGAACAGTCAATTGATCAGACAATCAATGCTTTGAATGCCGAAACTAAAGGTTTAATTTTTAGCAATCTCGTAGATTTCGATATGCTTTACGGACATCGCCGCGACGCGGAAGGTTACGCCAAAGCTCTGGAACATTTTGACAATCGTCTGCCCGAAATTTTGGACGCGCTGAAAGAAAACGATCTATTCATAATCACCGCCGACCACGGCAACGATCCGACTTTTTCCGGTTCCGACCACACGCGCGAGTACACGCCGCTGATTGTTTACGGCAAATCGGCAAAACAGGGTGTGAATCTCGGAACGCGCGAAAGTCTTTCAGACATCGGTCAAACAATTGCGGAAAATTTCGGTTTTGAACTCAAAGAAGGCGAGAGTTTTTTGAGTGAAGTCAGTTGAGCGTAAAATAATAATC
Source organism: Pyrinomonadaceae bacterium (assembly GCA_965218105.1). Taxonomy (GTDB): domain Bacteria; phylum Acidobacteriota; class Blastocatellia; order Pyrinomonadales; family Pyrinomonadaceae. The sequence continues at coordinate 3,189,016 of OZ244585.1, read as the reverse complement.
AAATATTGCGGAAAAAGAAAAGAGACACTTTAAAGTGTCTCTTTTCTTTTTATATTAATTTCACCAAAAGTTAGGTGCTTTCACCTTTTCCAGTGTGAAATTTTGATTGTATATCTATAATCATAAAATTATCACCCCCTGTAATTTAAGATTATAAATATTTTTTCCGAAAATTGCAAGTGCTTTTTTTCCCAAACTTTAAATGGCGAAATTTAATTCTCGACAATAAGTAATTTCACAAAAAAGCCGACGTTTTCTGAGCAAAAACGTCGGCATAATTATAATAAAGAATCGCTATTGAACGACTGTAAATTTAGCTGACGGTTCGAGCGTCTGATTGGAAACACGATCACGAATTTTAATTTTCAATTCATAATCGCCCGTCGCCATTTTATCAGTGGGAAGCAATCTGGCAAGCGTTAATCTTTGTCCGGCATCGCTCAAACCTTCCCAATTTTCCGTTTGACGAAGAACTTCCTTGCCGCCTTTCATCAAAATATAATCCACGTCAACCGCCGGACGAAGCGTTGTCTGGTCAATTCCGGCATTGTAAATTTGCATATAAAGTCCGACATCCTGACCTTTTTTATATGTCGCGGCGAGATTTGGAATAACTTTTGCCGTGCCGATGACGAAACTTCCGCCGATGTCGCGCTCGGTCGTGCTGCGAAGCGTCGAAGCTAAGATCAAAGTCGAAGTCGAAAGTTTGGAATCATCATAACGCGGCACGGTAAAACCAATTTGGCGAATGCCGCGATTTCCCGAAACCACGTCACGGACGACGACATCAACTTTATAAGTTCCGGGTGCTAAGGCAATCGCTTTTTGATAAACGGATTTTCTGTCTTTGGCTTCGGCGAGTTCTTCGGTTGTCGCGGAAGTCGTCGCCGAATCTTCAAAAATTCCCGAACGCTTGCCGGAAACTGCCGTTATCCGACCAAAAATATTCATTTTCGCCGTCAGAAACGCGCCGACATTTTCAAAAACGAGTTCTTTGTTTTCGGCTTGAATGGTGAAAGTCGTCACAACTCGGTCATCCGATTGACGGAAAAAGTCAACGCGCATATCGAAATCAAGCGGATTATTATCAATCACGCCGGAATCGCCTAAAGATGCCTGCAAGTCGCTGAATTTGACCTGCGGCGGACGACTTAAATTACTGATTATCTCCAGTTTGCGGAACGGGTTGTCCTGTTCGCGTCCGTAGTAAGTCTGTCCCGCGCCCAATTGCCGGTCAGCTTTGGTGCTGATTCCGAGCTGTTCGGCGGTCGTCAATCCGCCGCCCGGCACGGTCGCCAAAGCGTCTTTTTCGTAAGCATTCCGCGCGATTCGATATTCACCCGTTCCGGTCGGATCAACAAATTCAATTTCAATTCCGTCGCCGACGTTATCCAAATGCCGGTAAAACCACGTTTCAAACGGATAAGTCGTCGTCGAACCGCCGCCTTCGTAGCTCGGACGGTCATACGAGCCGCCGGTCGGATGCGATTCCACACCGTCGGGCTTGCCCCAAGCGATATATATGCGTCCGCGGTCGGTTTTCCAACCCGGAATTCCCGAAGCGTAGTGTTCATTGGCGTAGGCGATACGCTCGAAATATTCTTCACGAAACTCATTTTCTTCCGTGTCTGGATTCGGATCGCGTCTGCGCCAAAAATTTTCAATAAAATTTTCACGCTCTTCGTCGGTTTTCAGTGATTTGTAAGCCTTTTGCTCATCATCGGTAATGATGTAAGCGACATCTTTATTGATCCAATCCTGATAGATTTTATTATTTTCCTTCGTTTGATTTCGCGGTTTTTTAGATATATCCTGACTCGGCTGTCCCTGAGAAAAGCCGATTGAAACGCTCGCCGTCAAAATTGAAGCCGCCAGAACTGCGTTACGAAGTATTGTTTTTTTAGACATAATGGTGAAAAACTCCTTATGTTTATCGCCGGTAAAATTACTTTCTGATTTTCTTCTGATAAATTTTTACTTGTTAAATTTTAGATGGAAATCCTTATTTGTTCAAGATGCCGCAAGTTATTCATCAGGTTGTCCGGCGATTATGCAAAAACGATTAAATTCATTTTCGTGAAATTTGATAATTTCGCGGCAGTCGAATCAAAGAGACTCGCTATAATTTTTGAAGTCGGATGACCGCCGTAAAAAACTAATAGTTTCAATGAATTATTTATCGTGAATAGTCGAACAAAATTTATGATAAACTTTTGTTCGACTATTCATTTTATAAATGAATCAAAGGGAAAATTATGGACGAAGAAAATAATAAAAACTCGTTTAGCACGGAAACCGGCAGTTTGAAATTCGGTTCCGGTTCACTGCAAGTAATTAATAACCAAGATTGCTGGTTTGTTCCCGGTTTAGGAATTTACGACAATTTGGGAAAATTTATCGGTGAAACCGTTGACGAAGCAAAGAAATCGCTGGAAATGCGTCAAAAAACAACGACCCAAAAGGTTGACTAAAATTGTTCGGGGAAGTTATCAAAAGCTGCTGACAAAATTACAAAACTAAAAATCTGAAACCAATTGGAATAATTTCAACTCGAAGAATTAAAAAGCAAGTGAAACCTTTCAAAATCAGAAACATCGAAATCAATCCGCCGCTCGTGCTGTCGCCGATGGCGGGCGTGACGGATTACACTTTTCGCCGTTTAATTAAGCGGCGCGGCGGTGTCGGCTTGTCGGTTTCTGAATTTATTTCGGTCGAAGGTTTGACGCGGCATAATCCGAAAGCGAAAAGACAGATGCGTTTTGATGAGGAAGAACGCCCGTTTGCGGTGCAGATTTTCGGCGGCGAAGTTTCGAGAATGGCGTTGGGCGCGGAAATGGCGGAGGAAATCGGCGCGGATATTTTGGATGTCAATTGCGGCTGTCCCGCGCCGAAAGTCGTCAAAAAAGGCGGCGGTTCGGGACTTTTGAAAGATTTGCCGAATCTGGAAACGATTCTTAAGGAAATCAAAAAGTCCATTTCAATTCCGCTGACTTTGAAGATTCGGACGGGTTTCACGGATGCGACGATCAACGCCGTCGAAGTGGCAAAAATGGCGGAGCAGTGCGGCGTGGAACATCTGCAAATTCACGGTCGCACGCGCGAACAGGGTTATAAAGGCGAAGCGAATTGGAGCATTATCAAAGCCGTCAAAGATGCGGTTTCGATTCCGGTTTCGGGCAACGGCGACGTGACGACGATCAAATTCGCGCTCGAAAAATTTGACGAAACGAACTGCGACGGAATTTTAATCGGGCGCGGCGCGATGCAGAATCCGTGGATTTTTCGGCAGATAAACGATGTCATCGAAGGACGCAAACCGTTTCAGCCGTCGTTTGCCGATAAACAAGCCGTGCTGCTGGAATTTTTTGAACTGCTGCGCGAAGATATGCCCGAACTTCCGGCTCTGGGAAAAATGAAACAGCTCGCCGGACAATTTACCAAAGGTTTGGTCGGCGGCGCGCAGTTTCGCCAAACGCTCTATCATTCGCATTCGCCGCAGGAAATTCTCGACAACATCGGAATTTATTTTCAAACTTTGACCGAAAGCGAAACCTTCGGCGACGGCGCAATCGAAGCCGACGAAGATTTAGAATTTAATTCGTGCGACGCGGCGAGCGACAAAGCTGAGGCTTGCTCAAACGAGCCGACTTCGTGTAATGTGGCAATCGGCACATAAATTTTTTCGAGGTAAAATTAATGAAAATCTTTCAGTCCTTTGCTTATTTCACTCTTTTAATCTTTACTTTTTCCTTCTCGGTTTTTTCTCAAAAGATGAAGGTTGAAGATATTATTTCCAAGCATCTTGACTCTATCGGGACTAAAGAAGATCGAGAGAAAATTCAAAATTATATGGCTCTTGGAACTGCTTCGTCCAACGTCATTCGCTCCGCTACTTTTAGCTATGGAAAGGTATTGGGAAATGCTGTATTCCTCTCTGAAGGCAACAAAATTTATTATGGTGTAAAGTTTAATTCGATTAACTATCCAACAGACGAAATTATTTATGATGGCGATAGCGTCAACACTGCTTATGTCAAACCTGGGCAGCATTCCGCGCTCGGTTATTACATCTTAAATAATCGAGACATCGTTAGGGAAGGTTTATTCGGCGGAACTCTTTCAGAAAATTGGACTCTGCTTAATTTAGTAGCTCACGGAGCTAAATTGGAGATAAGCGGAAAGAAAAAAATTGATGGACGTGAAACTTACATTTTAAGTTATAGAAGCAAAAGTAATATGCCTTTATCTATCAAACTTTATTTCGACACCGAAAATTTTCATCATCTTCGCACAGAATACCGCCGAACATTTCCCGCGCCATTTACCGGTGTTGCCGAGGAATCAGTTTCACAAGTAGAAGTTGTGCATCTGCTAACCGAAAACTTTTCCGATTACAAGCAGGAAAACAGTTTAACTTTGCCGCATTCCTATCAGGTAAATCTTCTTCTCAACGGAAAGGTAACTGACGAGATTGAATGGAAATTTAATTTTTTTGAATTTCGATTCAATCAAAAAATTGACGCAGTTTCGTTTGAGGTAAAGTAAAATTATGCAGCGTTTTGTTTTTATTTTAATTTTGGTTTTCGCACTCAGTGTATTTGGTAAAGCACAGTCAGCGGGCAAAGTTACTGTGCCGAAAAATTTGTCAGTACAGTCTTCATTAGCAGTAAAATCTTCGTCCGCTTATGCCGAAGTTCTTCTGCGAAAAACCGAACGAACTGCCGAACTCGAAGATTTTTTGGTTGAATACACCGAAGAATATCCGAAGGTTCAACAGCTTCGCGCCGAACTCGCTTTGCTGAACAAAGAAATGAACAGAATTCTGGCGGTGAATCCGTCGGAGGCTTCAAAATTAACGTTGGCTCTGGGAAAGTTAATGCTGCGAAAAGTCGAATTGGAAATGGACTACGCAAATGTTCAGAAACAATATACCGACGATCACGCAGACGTAAAACAGGCAAAACGAAAAGTCGAGATTTTCGAAGCGGCGATTAGTGACATTTTGCAGTAATCGCTTTTGTTTTCTCAAAACCAAATGAAACACAAACAGTTTTTCGCAGTAATTTTGTGGATTTTTATCGCTTTCCTCTCACACGGCGCGGCGCAGTCGCCAAACAAAATTTTAAAACAGGCAAACAGAGCGTTGGGCGGAGAAAAGGTTTTACAAAATATTAAATCTTACCAAAAGACCGGAAAAATTACGCGACTGAAAGACGGCGCGGCGGGCAATTATAAAATGCAAGCCGAATTGCCGAATTTTTACAATGTGGAATTTGATTTGAACGGATTTGAAACCGAAACGGGTTACAACGGAAAATCCGGCTGGCGGCGCGATTCGCGCGACGGTTTGCGAACTTTGACCGGCGACGCGAGCCGTGATTTTCAGGCGGAAACCAATTATCGCAACAATCTCTGGCTCAATTATAAAAAAGAAAAAGCAAAAATTGTTTCCGGCGGACAAGCTATTATCAACGGAAAACCCGCCAATTCCCTGCTTCTGACGACGGCGAAAGGCGTTCAAATCAAACTGTATTTCGATGCAGCGACAAATTTGCCGGTTCGTGAAGAAATTCCCGCCGGAGATACAACCAAAGTCTTTGATTACAGCGATTATCGAAAAGTTGACGGAATCAGCGAGCCTTTTACGATCAGTGAAAAAATCGGCGAAGACGCTTACGAAATAAAATTCGACGAAATCACGCACAACCGGCAAATCGCCGCATCGAATTTCGATTTTCCGGTAATTTCGGGCGAACCTTTGCCCGAAATTCCGCAGCTTTTGCGCGAAGTTCAGGCGAACGCGGACAAAATTGACGCGATTCTGGAAAATTATTCTTACACGCAAAAAATCATCAGCCGCGTTCTCGGCAAAGACGGTATTTTGCGCGAAACCGAATCGGAAACTTACCAGCTTTCGTTTTATAAAGGCAATAGAATTCGACGTTTAGTTGAAAAAAACGGCAAACCGTTAAGCGAAAACGACCAGAAAGACGAAGATAAAAACGTCCAGAAGCGCGTCGCCGAAATCGAAAAAGATATTGCCAAACGCGAAGCCAAAGACGCAAACTCAGCCGATGAAACGCCCGACAGTGAAAACCGGCGAATCTCGACAGCGGAAGTTCTTCGCGCGTCGAAACTGACCAATCCGCGCCGCGAACGATTTCGAGGGCGCGACGTGATCGTTTTCGATTTTGAGCCGAATCCGAATTTCGACCTCAAAAACGCGCGAAGTCTGCTGAAGTTTTTCGGCAAAGTCGGCGGCGTAGTTTGGATTGATGAAAAAGACAATCAAATCGCGCGGGTTGAAGCCGTTTTGTTCGACAGTTTCAAGATCGGCGGCGGTTTGCTCGCCAACCTGAAAAAAGGCGCGTCGTTCACGCTCGATCAGGAGCGCGTCAACGATGAAATCTGGCTGCCGTCGTCCGCCGATGTAAATTTGTCGGTCAAAGTTCTGCTCGTCAAAGGAATTGACATCAACCAAATCGTCAAATCATACAACTATCGAAAATTTAATTCGGAAGTCAAAGACTCAAAAGTTGACGAAATCAAACAGCCTTGAAGGTTCCAAATTCCAGGTTCCAAATTCCAGATTGCAAATTCAGTTCTTCTTTCCATCATTGGACTTTATTTTTGTAACCGTTAAAATTAACAAAGAATTTGGAATTTGAAATTTGCAATCTGGAATTAAGATATATGCGCCGCGCTATTTTTCCCGGATCGTTTGATCCGCCGACCAACGGACATCTCGACATCATCAAGCGCAGTTTGCCGCTTTTTGACGAGATAATTATCGCTGTTTTAAATAATCCCGATAAAAAGCCGATGTTTTCCGTCGAAGAAAGATGCCGGATGATAAAAGAGATAATTCCAGATATTGAAAACGGCGTTTGCTGTTTGATTGTGGACAGTTTTTCCGGTTTGACAGCCGATTTTGCCCGACAAAGAGACGCGAGCGCGATTGTGCGCGGCATTCGCGCCATTTCCGATTACGAATATGAACTGCGAATGGCGTTGATGAACCGGCGTTTGGAACCGGAAATCGAAACGGTTTTTCTGATGGCGGCGGAAGAATATTCTTATGTTTCGTCAAATTTGATGAAACAGGTTTTCACGCTCGGCGGGCGCGTCGAAGGACTTGTGCCGGAACTCGTCGAAGCCAAAATGAAGGAAAAACTCGACGGCAATTTTTGACAAAGGAAACATTATGATCAGAAGAAACTCAAATTTTATGAAAGGAATTTCTCTCGGTTTAACGCTCGTCGCATTTCTCGCCATCGTCATCGCGCTGATCGTCGGTTACAGGAAAGACGGCGAAGTAAACTTTTTATTGATCGGGCTTGCCGCCGTTGTTTTGTCGGCAAATTTACTGGTCATCAAGTCGAGAAGAACCAAATCCGGCAGTTGATTTTGATTGCCGAAAAAGCCGCGCGGCGTTCGATGTAAAAACTTACATTCAAAAATTGTCTCCGCAAATCCGCGAGGCGCGTATTTCCGCAAAAAACGTTCGTTTTATTCGTTTCAAGTCAACAAATTTCGATTCGCTTCAATCATTTATATCAATACAAAATGTTAGTTGGGGCAAACTCAGCAACCTATTATAAGAGAATGCAAAGCGGCGCGATAAAAAAGTCATTCAAACTTTTTTTGAGTTTGTGCGTAAAACAAACAAATGTTTTGTGTTCGCGCAAAATTTGATAAAAAGTTTTTTGGAGTAAAATTTAAAAATGGCAATGTCAAAAACAGGTAAAGTCCTTCTCGTCGTCGGCGGAATAATTCTCGCCGTTTTTTTAGTGGCGATTATCGGAATCGCTTTGATTGTCGAATCAATAGGCAAACCGAATGTGCCTGAAAACAGCGTTTTGGTGTTAAAAGTTTCCGGCGAAATGCCGGATTACGCGCCGGAGGACAGAACGGCGAAAATGATCGGTGTCAATCAGCCGATGTCTTTTTCCAGTTTGCTGACACAGCTTCGCAAAGCCAAAGTTGATAATCGTGTCGGCGCGGTTCTGCTCGATGTGGAACTTCCGGGCATCGGTTGGGGAAAAGCGGACGAATTGCGCGGCGCGATTAAAGACTTTCGCGCTTCGGGCAAACCGATTTATTCGTTTATGGAATTCGGTTTGAACAAAGATTATTACATCGCTTCGGCAGCCGAAAAGATTTTTGTGCCGCCCGCCGGCGATTTATATGTCAACGGTTTAGCGGCGGAAGCGATGTTTTTTCGCGGTTCGCTCGACAAACTCGGCATCGAACCGGATTTTATAAAAATCGGCGCGTACAAAACCGCGCCCAATCAATTCACCGAAAAGGAAATGACCAAAGAACAGCGCGAAGTTACCAACGCTCTGTTAGACGAATTTTTCGGACGTTTCAAAAACGCCATCGCCGAAGACCGCCAACTTTCGCCGGAAAATGTCGAAGCGATTATCAACAACGCGCCGCATCACGCGCCCGAAGCGCAGCAGCTTAAATTAATTGACGGCGCGACTTACCGCGATCAGATTGATACTGATTTGAAAGCGCGGCTCGGTTATAAGCCGGAAGATACGCTTCGCACGGTTGACGGAAATGATTACCGCGACGTTCCGGCGGAATCGCTCGGCTTAAACACGGGCGAAAAAATCGCCGTCATTTACGCGTCCGGCACGATCACCGGCGGAAAATCGAGCAACGGCACATTCGGCGGCGCGAGCGTCGGTTCGGACACGATTGTAGATGCCGTCAACAATGCGGCAAATGACAGTTCGATCAAAGCGATTGTTTTGCGCGTTGATTCTCCCGGCGGTTCTTCGCTCGCGTCCGACGTGATGTGGCACGCGCTCGAAAACGCCAAAGCGAAAAAACCGCTCGTCGTTTCAATGGGCGATGTCGCGGCTTCCGGCGGTTATTATATCGCCTGTAACGCCAATAAAATTATTGCCGAACCGACGACGATTACCGGCTCAATCGGTGTTTTCACCGGCAAACCGGTTCTCAAAGGAACTTTCGATTGGATCGGCGTAACCAACGAATATATTCTGCGCGGCGAAAATGCGGGAATTTTCCGCGAAACCGAAAAGTGGACGGACGGCGAACGCGCCAAAATGACCGATCAAATCAACAAAGTTTATTACAACGACTTCGTGCCGAAAGTCGCCGAAGGACGCGGCAAAACCGTCGAGGAAGTAAATGCCGTCGGTCAGGGTCACGTTTGGACGGGAACGCAAGCCAAACAGATCGGTTTGATTGATGACTTCGGCGGACTCGAAAAAGCCATTGAAGTCGCCAAAAATTTGGCAAATCTGTCCGCCGATAAAGAAGTTCAGCGAGTTTCTTTTCCCGCGCCGCAATCATTTTTCGAGCGGATTTTCGGCGGCAGTTCATTAATCGAAACAAAAGAACAAGCCGCACAGGAAGCACTTGTAAAATCTTTACCCGAAGACGCTCGGCGCACTCTGCGCTACGCCGAAATGTTCGACAAAATGAAAAACGGTGAAACGATGATGATGATGCCGTTTGAAATAACGGTAAAATAAACGGCGGATGAAAAAGCGTATTGACACATTACTCGTCGAGTTTGGATTTGCCGATACAACCGCCAAATCACAGGCTTTAGTGATGTCCGGCGTGGTAATTGTCAATAATAAAAGAGTTGAAAAACCGTCGGAAGAGTACGCTTTTGACGCGGAAATCAGATTAAAAGGTCAAACCTGCGAATCCAAATATGTCGGGCGTGGAGGTTTGAAACTTGAAAAAGCATTACAGGAATTTCATATATGCCCGAACGAATATATTTGTCTGGACATAGGTTCGTCAACCGGCGGATTTACCGATTGTCTTCTGCAAAACGGCGCGGAAAGAGTTTACGCAGTTGATGTCGGAACGAATCAACTCGTCTGGAAACTCAGACGCGACGCACGGGTCGAAGTGCGCGAAAATGTCAACGCGAGATATTTAAAGAGCGAAGATTTCAGCGAGAAATTTGACCTGATCGTAATAGATGTTTCGTTTATTTCCGTCACAAAAATTTTGCCTGCGCTCGTTTCACTTTTGAAAAATAAAGGTAAAATTATCACGCTGATAAAACCGCAGTTTGAAGTCAAAAAAGGCGAAGTCGGAGAAGGCGGAATCGTCCGCGACTCAGAAAAACATCAAAGAGTTATCGAAGAAGTAAATCTGGCGGCGAAAAAAATAGGTTTACAAATCTTAAACATCATCGAATCACCGATTTTAGGCGCAGAAGGAAATAAAGAATTTTTATCTTTGTATGAAAAGTTTGCGAGAAATTGAGAAAACAGACAAACCGAAATTTGTCGAAGGAGTTGATTATTATTTTGAAAACGGTTTGATGGTTTTGACCGGAGTTTTTTTGAAAAAGCGCGGTTATTGCTGCGGAAATGGCTGTCGGCATTGTCCTTATCTAAAAGAACAGTACGCGGAATCACAATAAAAACGTCTCCATTTCATCCTTTTTTTCAAACTCTTCAAAAATCATATTCGTTTCAGCAAATGTTTCGGGTTTTGGCGCACGGACAATGGTAAGCGGAGCGTCCGGCGAACAACAGGCGGCGGCTAACGCTTCGTATTCGCTTTGCATTTTTTCTTGTGATCCGAGCCAATCAAGCGTGTCGCGCAAAATTTTTGCCGCATTTTTGTCTTCCGGTTCGGAAATTTTATAGTGCATCCATTTCCCGTCGCGTCTTGTTTCGACAATTCCGGCATTTCGCAAATATGCCAGATGACGCGATATTTTCGGCTGACTTTCGCCTAAAACTTCAACGAAAAAACAAACGCAAATCTCGTCTTCGCGCATTAAATTCAACAAGCGAAGGCGAGTTTTATCTGCCATAGCCGTAAACAGATTTTCCATTTTTGCCAATGTGTTTTCATTGCTCATCGTCTAAAACTAACACATTTTCTAAATTTTGTCTCAAAACCCGCATTGGTAAGAGAAAGTAATGCTCAATATATTTGCCTGAACAAATATGATGCTAAACACAGCATTGCCTGACATTGAAATTCACATTTTGCTTTGAATTATTATAAACTGTTGGCAACTAACAAATTAATATAACGAGCGATCTTGAGCTAATTATGAATTTAATACGAAAAGCGGCGGCGGAATTTATCGGAACGGCATTTTTATTGGCGGTGGTCATCGGTTCCGGTATAATGGGCGAAAATCTTTCAGGCGGAAACGTCGCCATCGCTTTGCTGGCGAACACGATTGCGACGGGCGCGGGATTGGCTTTTTTGATCTTGAGCTTTGAACAAATTTCCGGCGCGCATTTTAATCCCGCCGTCACTTTAACTGAAAATTTTCGCGGAAATATCACTTGGCGTGAAAGCGTTTTGTATATTTTCGCGCAAATTATGGGCGCGTTTTTCGGTGTCGGGATCGCAAATTTGATGTTCGATTTGCCGGTTTATTTTGTTTCGAGCAAAGTCAGAGTCGGCAGTTCACAATTTTTGAGCGAATTTATCGCCACCTTCGGGCTGATTATGGTCATTCAAACCGGCGTAAAATTTCGTCCGAAACTGGTTTTTCTAATGGTCGCAACATATATAACGGCGGCTTATTGGTTCACTTCTTCGACATCTTTCGCAAATCCGGCGGTAACTTTGGCGCGTTCGGTTTCCGACACTTTTGCCGGAATAAATCCGAGAAATGTTCCGATGTTTTTGCTGGCGCAGATGTTGGGTGCGTTTGCGGCAACTTTTGTTTTTAATTGGCTTTTGAAAGAGGAAAAAGAAAATGTCTGAAACGAAAAAAATCTTGATTTTATGCACCGGAAATTCGGCGCGTTCACAAATGGCGGAAGGGTTGTTAAAACATATTACGCAAAACAAATATGAGATTTACAGCGCAGGCACAAAACCTTCAATTGTGCGCCCCGAAGCAATAGAAGTTTTACGAGAAATCGGCATAGATATTTCAAGTAATCGCTCAAAATCAGTTGATGAATTTGTCGAAGCGGAAATTGATTATGTTTTAACTGTCTGTGATAATGCCAAAGAAAATTGTCCGTATTTTCCGGCTAGAACCAAGCTGATTCATCGTTCTTTTAACGATCCGGCGGCGGTTGAAAGCGACAAAGAAACGCGGCTTGCGGCATTTCGGCAGGTGCGCGATAAAATAAAAATTTATCTTGAAAATGATTTTGTCAAAATTATCAATGAGATCACTCTAATCTAATCCTCTTCGACCACTTACCAAAATAAGGTTATGCGAAAAGGTTTTGTCATTCACGAACATCACGCTTCACGTCTGCATTTTGATTTGCGGCTCGAAATCGCGGGCGTTTTAAAGAGCTGGGCGGTGCCGAAAGGCGTTTCGATGAATCCGCTCGATAAGCGTCTGGCGGTCGAAGTTCCCGATCATTCGCTCGGTTATATCAATTTTGAAGGCACAATCGCCGAAGGAAAATACGGCGCGGGCGAAGTCAGAATTTGGGACGCGGGCGAATTTGCGGCGGAAGACGCGACGGAAAATTTGGAAAAAGGAAAACTCGTTTTTGCTTTTTACGGTGCAAAACTGAAAGGATCATTTACGCTTGTAAAAATGAAAAATCAGGGGAAAAATTGGCTTATTATCAAATCAAATGACGAATATGCCGACGAAAATTGGGAAATCAAAACAGTTCTCAAAAAGAAATAATTAAATTTGTTTTCTAACTATTCGCGTTTTCCGACTCCGTTAATCTTCATACGCTTCTTGTTACTGACGCGTTAATCTTTTATACTTTTGGCTTCAATTGGGAGGACTTTTTAATTAATGGTAGAAAAAGGTGTGGAAATTGCGCCGGCGAGCGGTAAACTCGGAATTTTATTGGTCGGACTCGGCGCGGTCAGCACGACGTTTGTCGCCGGTGTCGAAGCGATTCGCAAAGGAACGGCAAAACCAATCGGTTCGCTGACGCAGATGGGAACGATTCGGCTCGGCAAACGGACGGACAATCGCGTACCGCTGATTAAAGATTTTGTGCCGCTGGCAAATTTGGATGACGTGGTGTTCGGCGCGTGGGATATTTTCGCAGATTCGGCGTATGAAGCCGCGCTGCACGCCGGAGTTTTGGAAAAATCGCTGGTCGAAGATTTGCGCGAACAGCTTGATTCGTTAAAACCGATGAACGCGGTTTTTAACCAAAATTACGTCAAGCGGCTCAACGGCACGAACGTCAAAGAAGGCAAGAATAAAATGGAACTTGCCGAACAGTTGATGACCGACATCGCCAATTTCAAAGAGGAAAAAGGCTGTGAAAGATTGGTGATTGTTTGGGCGGCTTCGACGGAAATCTATCTCGAACCTTCGGAAATTCACCAGTCAGTCGAGGCGTTTGAAAAAGCGATGTACGACAACGACGAGCGCATCGCGCCTTCGATGATTTACGCTTATGCCGCGATAAAATCGAAAGTTCCGTTCGCCAACGGCGCGCCGAATTTGACGGTTGACATTCCCGCGCTGACGAAATTAGCCGAAGAAAACGGCGTACCGATTTGCGGAAAAGACTTCAAAACCGGACAAACTTTGATGAAAACGATTCTCGCGCCCGGATTGAAATCGAGAATGCTCGGTCTCGACGGCTGGTATTCGACGAATATTCTCGGCAACCGCGACGGCGAAGTTTTGGACGACCCGGAAAATTTTAAAACTAAGGAAGAATCAAAACTGTCGGTTTTGGAACATATTTTCCAGCCGGATGTTTACCCGGATTTGTACAAAAATTTTTCGCACGTCGTCCGCATCAATTATTATCCGCCGCGCGGCGACAACAAAGAAGGCTGGGACGCAATTGATATTTTCGGCTGGCTCGGCTACAAAATGCAGATCAAAATTGATTTTCTGTGCCGCGATTCGATTCTCGCCGCGCCGCTCGTTTTAGATTTAGCGTTGTTTATGGATTTGGCGCAGCGGGCGAAAATGAAAGGCGTTCAGGAATGGCTGTCGTTTTATTTCAAAGCACCGCAAACCGCGCCCGGACTTTACCCGGAACACGATATTTTTATCCAGCTGATGAAACTTAAAAACACTCTGCGATATTTAGAAGGTGAGGATTTAATTACACATTTGGGTTTGGAATATTATGATTAAAATTTAGCACAGACGAACTAGATTTCATCCGCGCTAATTCTTTATTGTATGCAGACACAGCCCGGCGGACACGGCGCGCGAACACCGACGCTACAAGGCGAATTGTTATTACTGTTGTTGTGATTTCTGGTTGCCAGATAAACGACGGTTATGACTCCGGCGGCGAAAAGACCGACCCACAGAGCTGTTTTCGCGCCGCTCGAAAGATTGTTCTTTTTTGTTTGTGTTTTATAAAATTCCTTTTCAAAATTGACTTCCGCCGGTTTGAAATCACTTATATACGTGCGGGTCAATTTTATCTGTGTCTGCGCGGCGGGCGCGGGCGCGGTTTGGGCGAAACAAGTCAAAAATGAAAATACGCTGATGAGCGCGGCGGATAAAACTTTTTGCAGCATAGTTTTTACTCCTTGAAATTTCGGGATTTGGAGATTAGCAAAATGATTGTAAATTTCAAGTCGGATGTCTGTCAAGAAATTTTCTCAAATGGATTTATCAAATCCAACCAAACCGGCAGCGGAAGCCACGAAAAATCATTTCGATAAGTTCTTTTGTTCAGCCTTTCAATTTTATTTTCGACGTTTTCCTGCAATTCGTGCGGCGGCAAATCTTCCTGATTTTCATAGCAGGCGTGAGCAATACACGGCGCGGGTTTGCCTTCAAAATGAACAAGACATCCCGTTTCTTTTTCAAAAAGCGGACACGCGAAAGTTTTTGAAAATGTATCGCCCGAAGTTTTTAAATCATACTTTTTGACGGTTTCGGCGGCGCGTTTGTAAACTTCGCGCTGATTCTCTGCGCTCAATTTTTCCAGAGTTTTGCTAATGGCGACGGCTTCGAGTTTGGTGATGTGAACGTTGACGAAATGCGCGTCGAGACAACACGCGCCCTTGGTTTCGCACGTCAGACAGCTTTTCGCGTTACGTTCGTATTTGGTTTTGATAACTTCACGAAAATCGTCCTTCAAGTTTTTAAGTTCTTTTAATGCTTTTATTTGCGTTAGTGTTTTCATTTTTTTTCGCGCGCCGTGTTACAATTTTACCAAATTTAAAACTTTGGAGAAAATTATGCTTCAAGAAGGCGATGATGCGCCTAATTTTGTCGTCAAAGATCAAAACGGCGACGATGTGAAACTTTCCGATCTGCTTGAAAAAAAAGTGGTTTTGTACTTTTATCCGCGAGATAATACGCCGGGATGTACGAAAGAAGCGTGCAGTTTGCGCGACGATTTTTCGAGTTTGAAGAAAAAGGAATAAAAATTCTCGGCGTTTCAACCGACGATGAAAAATCTCATCAAAAATTTATCTCGAAATACGAATTGCCGTTCACGCTTTTAGCCGACACCAATCACGCGGTCGCCGACGCTTACGGCAGTTACGGCGAGAAAAAGTTTATGGGAAAAACTTTTAACGGCGTTTTGCGAAAAACGTTTTTGATTGACGAAACGGGAAAAATCGTCAAAATTTTCAATAAAGTAAAAGTTGCCGATCACGCCGAAGTTTTGGAAGCGTTTGGCGAACAGTTGTATTATAAAAGAAAATGCCGAAAGACAGAATGCGTTGGGCGGAATTGCTTGACGTTTTAACCGATTCAGACCGCAACCGCGAAGTTGTTTTGGAACGTGCCACCGAAACCGAACGAATGGCTCTTTTTCTGCTGCGGCGGGAAGGCTGGTCGGCGCAGGTCGCTTCAAGTTCTCACAAAAATTACGATCTCGAACTCGTCAAACCCGGCGAGAAAATGGTCGTCAAAGTTCGCAACCAGCGCGCCAAAGTTCATCTCGGACAAATCGAAAAGTTTCTCGATTATCTCGCGCTGCCGAACGCGAAAAATTTTAACGAAGGACTTTTTATTTCGACGAGCGGTTTTACATCGTCGGTTTACGCTTATCTGCGCGAAGAAAACATCACGCATCTGCGTCCGGTGATATTGCGCGACGACAAATTATTCTGGAACGCGGAAGAAGTTGACAGTCAGGAAGAACGCCGCAAAACGACGTATATCGGCGTTTTTACCTGCAAAGGCGGTGTCGGGAAAACGACGATCAGCGCACATCTGGCGGGCGCATTTGCTTTAAATGGTTACGATGTCGCGCTAATTGATCTGGACAAACAGCAAAATATGCGGAAACTGCTCGGCGAAGGCGTTTATCTGCCGGCGACGAAGGGAAATCTCGGCTCGGTGATTTCGGTTTTGAATCAGGACGAATGGGACGAAAACGATTATCAGGAAACGAAAATCGTCGTCTGTGACTGCAATCCCGAATTTGAAACGAATCCGGTCGAATTTATCAAAAAATTCGATTACTGTCTGATTCCGACGACTTTAAATCCGCTCGGCGTTAATAAAAACGCCGATGTTATCAAGCGCACCTTTAATCAAATCCGCCGCGAAAACACGAAAGCGCATCTGTTTGTTTTAATCAATAATCTGCAAACCGACGAAGAAAATCGTAATACGCTGCTCAACCAGATTTTGAAATCGCAGTTCAAACAATTCTCCGAACGCGACGCGAAATGTCATTATATTGATCCGGCGGACGCGGCGATTCGCTTTAGCAAACAGCTTCTTTACTGGGGTTTTCACATTTTTGAAAACACCAAACCGCAGCTCGCTTTTCGCAGCGTCGGACGTTATTCTTACCCGCGAATGGATTTTCTGAAACTGGTTGATTACCTCGAATTTCAGACGGAAATCAGCAAAGTAACGCGGTCGTCCCGACTGCTGTCGTGAGTGCGTCCCGCGCTCACGACTTCGGACGCGCACAGGTTTTTCACTGGGAAGCGGGACGCATCCGAGACGGCAGTCGGGACGACTGCGTTACGGCGGTCGGGGCGGCTGCGTTACACTGAGTTATGAAATTACGCTGGCAATTCGGCGTTATCGCCGGAATATTTTTAGCGATTTTCGCGCTTTATCCGCAATTCAAGCTGCTTTATCTGCGCGGCGGCGATTGGCAAGGCAATTACGCTTACAACGATATTGACGAAGCGGCTTACGCTTCATATCTTCGCGCGCTGATTGACGGCAGACCGCGCAAAAACGATCCGTACACGGGACGCGACGACACGCCGGAAACACCGCAGCCCGAATCGCTTTTTTCCATTCAATTCGCCGCGCCTTACGTCGTTGCGATTCCGTCGCGCGTTCTGGGAATTTCCGCGCCGACGGCGATGACGTTGGCGGGCGCGTTCGCCGGTTTTTTCGCGGCATTGGCTCTGTTTTGGCTGATCGGGAAAATCACCGGCGATTCGATTTTGGCGATGGCGGGAAGTTTGGTCGTATTGTGCGGCGGCGCGCTCGCGGCGGGCGAAGGCGCGATTGGCGAGATTACGGGAATGGGATTTTCTTATCCGTATTTCCCGTTTTTGCGAAGATATATTCCGGCAATTCCGTTTCCGGTTTTCTTTGCGATGTGCGCTTTGGTCTGGCTTTTAGTAACTACTAGAGACAGAAATAAACGTATCATTTACACTGTTTTAGCTGCTTTCTGTTTCGCTTTTCTCAATTTTTCTTATTTTTACATTTGGACGACCGCCGCCGCGTGGCTCGTTTCCGTCGTGATTTTATGGCTCATCGCGCGTCCCGCAAATTGGTTTGACGACTTTAAAGCCTTTATCGCGCTCGGTTTGGGCTGTCTTTTGTCATTAATTCCCTACGCGCTGATGCTTTCACAGCGTTCGGCGACAATGGACAACGTGCAGCTTCTCGTTTTGACGCACGCGCCGGATTTGTTTCGCACGCCATCGCTGATTAGTTTTGCAGTTTTGGGAATGCTGATTTTGGGCAGCGTTTTACAATTGGTTGATTTCAAAGACCGTTCGACACTTTTTGCCGCTTCGTTCGCGCTGACGGTGATTGCGGTTTTTAATCAGCAAATAATTACCGGACATTCTTTGCAGCCGATTCATTATCAGGTTTTCATCGGCAACTATGTCGCCGCGCTGTCGCTCGTGCTGACAATCGGGCTTTTATTGAAAAATTTCCGGCTTGAGAAACCCGTAATTTCAAAAATTGCGTTTTCCATCGTCGCGCTCGCCGCAGTAATTTGGGGATTCGTCGAATGTCATTACACGGTGCGCGTTTTGGACGAAGCGAATATTATTCGTGACGAAGGAATGCCGGCTGCCAATCGGTTAGAAGAATTGGCGAAAGCTGAAAAAAATCCGCAGCAATCCGTAATTTTCTCATACAGCTCGATTTACGCCGACGATTCACCGACGAATGCGCCGCAGTCGGTTCTCTGGTCGCGGCATCAGCACGTTTTCGCCGGACTTTCGTGGGAAGAAAGCAAAGAGCGTTATTATCAATTTTTGTATTATAATAATCTCGATGAAGATTGGCTGGAACACGACTTGCGAACTAATTTCGTTTCAACAATCGCGCTTTTCGGCTGGGGCAGACATACCAGTCGTCTGAGCGGCGCATCAAATCCGCTGACTGACGGCGAAATCGCCGAAGAAGTTCGCAAATACGGCGCGTATCGAAAAACTTTCAGCATCAAAGAAGCGACCAATCCGACGCTTTCCTACGTCGTTACGCCGAACGATTGGAACCTTGATTTTACTAATCTTGATAAATGGTACGAACGCGGCGAAGGCGAAGATTTAGGAGAATATACGCTTTATCGAGTAAAATTAAAGTCGTCGAACGAATGAAACCAAAAAATCAAAATTCAAAACCCAAAATCGTCGTCGTCGGCGCGGGTCCGGCGGGCGCGAGTCTGGCGATTCGGCTGGCGAAGGATAATTTTGACGTTTGTCTGATCGAACGCGAACGATTTCCGCGTCATAAACTGTGCGGCGAATTTATCTCGCCCGAATGTCTGGCGCATTTCAAAAATTTGGGCGTTTTGAACGATATGCTCGGCGGCGGCGGCGAACGAATCGCGGAAACCGTTTTTTATGAGCCGAGCGGGAAATACGTTTCCATTTCGAGCGAATGGTTCGGCGGCGAACAATACGCGCTGGGTTTGAGCCGCGCAGAAATGGATTTTCGCCTTGTCGAAAAAGCGAAACAATGCGGCGTTAATGTTTTGGAAGAAACTTCCGTGAACGGAATTCTATTTGAAAACGAGCAGGTTTGCGGCGTGAAAGTCAAAACAAAAGACGGCGAAACGCGCGAAGTATTTTCCGATTTGACGATTGACGCGACCGGACGGGGAAATGTTTTGGCAAAGCTGGCTTTAAAATCTAAAGTTCAGATTCCAGATTCCAGATTCCAGATTCCGGCGATCCGCAATCCGCAATCTACAATCCACAATCGTCTGGTCGGTTTCAAGTCGCATTTGAAAAACGCAAATGTGCCGGAGAATGTTTGCGAGATTTATTTTTTTCGCGGCGGTTACGGCGGTTTGAGTTTGGTGGAAAACGGTTTGGCGAATCATTGTTTTTTGATCAAAGCCGAAATCGTCAAAGAATTTGGCGGCGACGCGAACAAAATAGTCGAAGAAGTTATCTTTCAAAACAAACGCGCGCGGGAAACAATGGAAAGTGCAGAACCGGTTTTCGATTGGCTGGCGGTTTCGGTGGACGGTTTCGGCAGAAAAAACCTGAATCCGGCGAAAAATCTTTTAACTGTCGGCGACGCGGCGGCGTTTATTGATCCGTTCACCGGAAGCGGAATGCTGATGGCACTCGAAAGCGCGGAAATTTTGGCGCGAACGATCAGCGAAAATACGCTCTCTTTTGACGAAATCGCGGAAATTTATAAAAACTCGCACGAAGAAAGATTTCAAAAAAGACTGCGCGTTTGTTCGATTTTAAGGCGGGCGGCGTTTGTTCCGAATTTTGCAAAACTGGCGATTTCGGCTTTAAATCTAAGTAAAACCGCACGAATATTTTTGGCGCATTCGACCCGCCGACCGCTTTCGTCAGAGAGAAACGACTGATAAATTTGCCGGTTGCGGCGATCAAAAATATAACAACTTTCATCACAATCTTTGTGAATTCACGCAAATAAATGTGTGATTAAAGAAAATACCTTGACATTTACTTAACTTTTGACTAAATTTAATAAAATTTTACCGAACGGTAAGTTGAAAAATTCTCTTAACCCAAAATCGAATAAGCCTGAATTTTGATTAATAAAAATTGAATGGTGAAAATGAAAGTTTTCCTATAACAAAAAATGTCGGTCGTAATTACAAAATAGATATTTGCTTGATCGAATGGCGAAAAACGGAACGGCGAAAAATCAGGATAAGACGCAGGAAATTTGTCTGACGGCGGCGCAGATTTTTTTCTCGAAAGGTTACAACGCTACTTCTTTAAATGATATTGCCGATTCGCTGAATATTACAAAAGCCGGTCTCTATTATTATGTCGAAAGCAAACAGGATTTGCTTTATCGCATAATAAATTTGGGACTCGACAGCGTTAGAGATGAAGTTTTGGATCCGGCGCGAACCATCGCCGACGCGGAAGAGCGTTTGAGATTTATCATCTTAAATCATTCGCGGTTATCGGCGGGCGGAAATCACGCAGTAATTATTATCTCTCACGAGGACAACGAGTTAAGTTTTCATCAGCGCGAGGAAACTTTGAAACGCCGCCGCGAATATTTTGATTTTATAAGAGACACTTTGGCTGAACTGAAAGACGAAGGAAAACTCGAAGAAATTGATTTGACGACGGCGACGTTTACGATTTTGGGAATGATTATCTGGCTTTCACGCTGGTTTAGTCCGAGCGGAAAGATGACGGTTGAGAAAGTTTGCGAAGATATTTGCGAAATGACTGTTCGGGGAATCTTGAAAGCTAAAATTTATTGAAATGTTTTGTTGGAGAAGGGAACTATTTTTCAGATGAGTTCATCAAAGATGTCACAATCCCGACAGTTCGGCAGT
This sequence comes from Pyrinomonadaceae bacterium, assembly GCA_965218105.1. Taxonomy (GTDB): domain Bacteria; phylum Acidobacteriota; class Blastocatellia; order Pyrinomonadales; family Pyrinomonadaceae. The sequence goes on along the minus strand of OZ244585.1, from coordinate 3,168,101 downwards.
AACAATTATAAAAAGGTGGAAAAATCGGCTAAGGAGAAAGTTTTTATGAAAAAGTTTTTGATGTTTTTTTCGTTATGTTTATGTCTGGTTTTATTAAATATAACTTCAATTTTTGCTCAGGCGACGGCGACGGCGGAACTGCGCGGACGAGTTCTCGACCCGAACGGCGCGGTCATTTCAGGCGCGACCGTGACGGCGACTAATGATTCGAAAGGCACGACGCGCACGGTAACTACCGATGAAGGAGGCAGTTATGTCATTTTAGCACTTTTGCCAAGTACTTATACGGTGAAAGTTGAAGCTCCGAATTTTTCGTCGAAGACGATTAATAATGTTTTGCTCGAAGTCGGACAGCAATCGGCTCTCGACGTTAACTTAGCGATTGGACAAGTCGGCGGAGTCGTTGTTGATGTTTTAGCCGGAGAACAGCAAATTGTTGACACGGAAAGAACGCAGCAGTCGTCGGTAATTACCGGAAGACAGCTGGACAGTTTGCCGATTAACCGCCGTAATTTTTTGGATTTCGCGCTGCTGACACCGGGCGTGACGAGTTCCGACAATATCAATGATTCGACGGATTTTCGCGTCGCGCAGACTCCGCAGTCGGGTTTGAGCTTCGGCGGCAATAACGGTCGCGGCAACTCGATCAATGTTGACGGTTCAACCACCGATACGGCTTCGGGCGGCGCGCGTGATGTCGTCAGTCAGGAAGCGGTGCAGGAATTTCAGGTTGACCGCAACAGCTACAATGCCGAATACGGCGGCGCGTCGGGCGGTTTGATTAATATCGTTTCAAAAACCGGCGGCAACGATTATCACGGGAGCGCGTTCGGCTATTTCCGCGACAAGGTTTTTGATGCCCGCAACGCTTTCGACAACAATCCGAACGGGCATTCGCCGTTTAATCGTCAGCAGTTCGGCGGTTCGTTCGGCGGCAAAATCGTCGAAAACAAAACATTCTTTTTCGTCGCGGCGGAAGGCTTGCGTCAGAAGGAAACATCCTTTGTAACGCTGAACGATTCATTAGTTAACGGATTGAGAATTTCCCCGTCAAACGCCGCCAGCGATCAAACTTTCTTCTTAAATTATTTGGCTGGAAAACCGACGCTTGCGCCTTTAGCCGCCGGCATTCGCGGCGGCTTGACCGTCGCGTCGGCACGAACGGCGGGTCTTTACGGCGGCACCAACGGTCTGTTTCCGTCAAGCAATTCGAGCGCGCTGATTACCGGACGAGTTGACCACACATTCAGCGATACGGACACCGGATTTATTCGTTTAAATTACGCTCGACTGAATAATGTCAACGAAGGTACCGGCGGACTGAACGCTTTTTCGCGCGGGCGCAGCATCAAATCGCCGAGCGGCGGAATTCTGCTTTCGGAAAATCATACTTTCAACAGCACGACGATCAACGAACTCCGCGCCCAGCTCGCTTATTACAGACTGACCGTTACGCCGAACGATCCGTTTGGACCGGAAGTAAATATTCTCGGTTACGGCAATTTCGGACGCGATATTTTTCTGCCTTCCGACAGCATTACCAGACAATTTGATTTAGCCGATACGCTTTCTTTGGTGCGCGGTTCGCACACCGTCAAAGTCGGCGGAGTTTTTCAATACGCCCGTATTTCAACCAATTCCGAAACTTATCTGCCGGGAACTTTCCGATTTGGTTCACTGCCGTTCGGCGCATTGTTCTCATCGGGGCAGATCACCGCGATCACACAGCAAATCAATGATGATGTGCGGGCGCAAGTGATTACGCCGACGCAAGCCGGACTTTTGGGAACGACTTTGAGCAACCAAACTTCCAGCACGATCAACGCTTTACAGGCTTACAATCTCAATCTTCCGCAGGTTTATCAGCAGGGTTTCGGACTTCCGTATTTTTCGAGCGGCACTGAAAAGTTTTCGCTGTTCGCGCAGGACACCTGGAAAGTTCGCCCGAATGTAACGTTTAATTACGGACTGCGTTATTACATTCAAAACGAAGCCGATCCGGTGCCGACCGACAAAAATAATTTCCAGCCGCGCGTCGGCGTTGCGTGGGACGTTTTCAACAACGCAAAAACAGTTATTCGCGCCGGTGCCGGAATTTTCACCGGACAAATTGACAATCAAGTGACGAACGTTACGAACACTTTGGCTTCGGGAACGAATCCGTACAACATCAACATCGTCGTTTCGGCGATTACACTTCCGGGAACTTACAACGCGGCGGCAATATATCAAACGCTGCTTGCTCGCGGAGTCATCGGAAGCCGGCAGATTGTCGCCTCTGATTTGGCGCAGTTCGGTTTGAACACCGCTCCCGGAAGACCGCTCGAAGCGCGTATTCGGATCGGACAAAATTTCCAAAACCCGGAAACATATCAATTCAGCGGCGCGATTCAACAAGCTGTAGGCGCGGGAGTTGCCGTCGAAGTCAGCTATTTACATTCGCGCGGCGTTCATCAAGTTCGTCCGGTTGATGTCAGAAATTACAGAGTTACCGGAACGAGTCCGTTCACCGGACAACCGACTCTCGCCGCGACCGATCTCGGCTGTTTTGTAGTTCCAGGCACGACCTCCGGGTTTAACTGTTCGACTACCGGCGGCGCGTTAAACGGCAACTTTTTGCCGCGTTACGCGCTAGATGCCGAATATCAATCGGTGGCGAATACTTTCTACGATGCCGGAACGGTGCAGGTAACAAAGCGTTTTTCGCGCAATTACAGCATCAATGCCAACTACACGCTTTCCAAAACGATTGATGAAGCGACCGATTTTAACACCGATTATCTGGCACAAAATCCGCTGGACGTGCGCGATGACCGTTCGCTTTCAGCTTTTGACCAGCGACATCGCGTTGTTTTGAGCGGTGTTTTCATCAGTCCTTCGACAAATGTGATACTCAAAGATTTTGTATTTTCGCCCATCTTTACGGCGGGCAGCGGACGACCGTTTAATCTTTTGATCGGCACGGACACCAACAACGACAGCCGTCTGTATAATGACCGTCCGGCTTTGGCGGGCAGAAACACCGGACGCGGCGAACCTTTTTACAGTTTCGATATGCGTCTGGCGCGAAGATTTTTCGCCAAAGAAAGACGTTATCTCGAATTGACGTTTGAAGCCTTTAACTTGTTCAATCACGTTAATTACAACGGCATCAACAACGTCGTCGGTTTTTCCTGCGTCGCTAATTTTCCGACCAATCCGAGATGCGCGGGCGCGACCAGCGTAATTCCGATCAACGCGCGCGGCATCGAAGGCATTTCGTCAACCGCTCCGCTCGGATTTACCTCCGCAGCTCCGGCGCGACAACTGCAGTTCGGCGCAAGATACAACTTCTAAGAGTAGGAAAAACAAAAGGATAAAAGAAAAGAAGAGAAACGAATTGGCGAAGGCTTCATTCGTTTCTCTTTTTTATTCTCAGCTTCCCTTTTCTCCTTTCGCCTCTATCCTTTATTCCCGGCTTGCCTAAATCCCGCATTTGCGATTAAAATTCCAAAGCTGACAAATCTAAAAACAATCCGTCCCGTAAAATTTAATCGAAGCGTTTTGCTTCTGAATATACGGTAAAAACATTTGTAAACTTTCAATTGTGTTTTTCTCAAATTGCGGGCGTAAATCCGAAAAACTTCTATAATTTTGAGGAGGAAAAAATCTATGAAAGGGTTTCTTTTACGTGTTTCCGTCGTTGTTCGGGAAACTTTATTTTGTGCAGTAATCGTTCTGTTGAGCGTCGGCGCGGTGTTCGCTCAGGCGCAAGCCAGCACCGCCGATTTGCGCGGTTTAGTTACCGACCCGAACGGCGCGATTGTGCCGGACGCGATTGTCACGGCGAAAAGTTCCGCGACCGGAATTACCCGAACCGTCACGGCGAACGATGAAGGAACTTATCAAATGTTCGCGCTGCCGCCGGGAGAATATGAAATTTCAGCATCTGCCGCGACTTTCAAAAAAACCGTCATCTCGCCGGTTCGTTTAACTGTCGGGCAAAGCGCGGAACTGCCGATCAAACTCGAAGTCGGAACGCAGGATGTTGTAGTTAATATTTCAGGCGAAAATGCGGCACTCGTTGAAACGACCAGAACATCGGTCGCCAACACGATTGACCAGCGGCGAATCGAAAATCTGCCGATTAACGAACGCAGCGCGACCGGATTCGCTTTGACGATTTCCACCGTCGGACGCGATAACGGGCGACCAATCGGACCTGCGCCGACTTCCGGTTTGAACATCGGCGGACAGCGCGGACGTTCGACGCTTGTTCAAGTTGACGGTTCGGATTTTACCGACAATTCAATAAATGCGGCGCGAACGACCGTTTCGCAGGAAGCCGTGCAGGAATATCAAGTGGCGACAAATTCCTACGCGCCGGAATTCGGACGCGCCACCGGCGGCGTTCTCAACGTCGTTACCAAACGCGGCACGAATCAATACAGCGGAAATGTTTTCGGATTCATCCGCGACAAAAGCGTGCAGGCGCGTAACCCGTTCGCGCCGTTCAAATCAGCTTTTACGCGCACGCAGTTCGGCGGAACTTTAGGCGGTCCGATTGTCAGAGACAAAACATTTTTCTTCGGTTCGTTTGAACGCCGCCAGCGCAACGAAACCGGATTTTTCACCAGCAACGTCGCGCAGGGTTTAACGGCTTCGATAACTTTGGGCGCACCGATTTTGCCGTTCACGCAAACTTTCAACAATTTAACTCCGGCGCAGGCGCAATACGCGCAAAGTCTGATTGCGACGGGAAATGCGGCGGCAATCGGTTCGGCGGTTCAATATCTTTATCTCGCGTCAAGCGGCGGCAGCACGGCTTTGACCGGCAGAAATCCTTTAATTAGCGCCGGCGGCGCGATTCCCGCCGGACAAGTTATCGGTTCGAGATTTTTCCTGACGGGCGCACCGATTCCGGTTAATACGCAAAACGATCAGGGACAATTTATCGCGTTTCGCCCGCTCAACGATTTGCGGAGAGTTTTTCCGGTTACCGAGCGTTCAAATTTTTTCTCGATTCGCGGCGACCACAATTTTAACGACAACAATCAGTTGACTCTGCGTTTCGGCTACAATCCGGGAATGTTGACCGGAATTCAAGTCGAATCGCAAAATCAATCTTTGGGTCAAAACGATTTTTCGCGCACCGGAATTACGGAAATCAAGGACACATCTTTTACCGCCGGACTGAATTCGACGCTCGGCGGACGCGCGGCAAACGAATTTCGTTTCAGCTACGGCAGACGCGCTACTAATTTTCGTTCGCAAAACGGCGACGCGGTTGCATATAACATATCAGGAACGGCGTTCATCGGACGCGAACTTTTTTCGCCGGTTGACCGCACCGAAACGCGCTATCAATTTGCCGATAATTTCAATTATATTTTGGGCAAACACAGTTTGAAATTCGGCGGTGATTTTAACTTTATCAAAATTCCGAGCGCGGTTTTTGAACTGAACTTCGCCGGACTTTTCAATTTCGGCGATTTTAACGCCGCGAATTTAGGTTTTCCGATAAATGCTCCGGCTTTTACGCCCGTCCAATCTTACGGACTCGGTTTGCCTTCGCTTTATCTGCAAGGTTTCGGCAATCCGGTCAGCCAAATCGAGAACAAACCGATTGCCTTTTTCGCGCAGGATACGTGGAAAGCGACGCGCCGTTTGACCGTTAATTACGGCATTCGCTACGATGTCGAATTCACGCAAACGATTGCGCCGGTTGGTATTACAGACCCGCTTTCGCGCATCAATCTTTCGGATGCAGATATTCTCGCGGCGCAGGATGCCGTCGGCGTTCAGCAGGGATTTCCGCGCGACACAAATAATTTCGCGCCGCGTTTCGGTTTCGCTTACGATATTTTCGGCGATGGCAAAACGGTTGTGCGCGGCGCGCTCGGACTTTTTTACGATCATCCGCTGCTTGCCGCCGCGTTTAACTCGGATATTGCCGACGCGGTTCAGCAGCAACAGGCGACTTTGACGGCGGGAAGTCCTGTGCCGACCAATTTAATCAACGCCGCGCAGGTTTTTCAGGGAACGGTCTGCGTTCCGGGTTCGACCTCGAATCCGCTTTGTGCGCCGGGAGTCGTTACGCCCGGAGTTGCGCCGGGAACGCAGTATCAATTCGGCAGACAGCGTTTTAACGATCAAACATTTCCCGGATTCGGGGCGGTTTTGCCATTTACGCTGCCGATTGGTAAAGATTTTCAATACGCTTCGGCGACGCAGGCGAATTTGACGTTTGAACGGCAATTGACCAGAAATATGGCGGTTACGGCTTCGTATATTTACGTCGGCGCACATCATTTGCCACATCCGACTGATTTGAATACGCCGAATACCGCGCTGCAAATCCAAAATTTCCAACGCTTCACCGGACGTTTGCCGATCAGCACACAGGAAGCCGTCGCATTTTCGATTCCGACCACCGGAACACCGTGTCCGGGCGGCGTTCCGCTGCTTTGCTACACGCTGGCGACTCCGGCGGGAATACCCGTTCCGTATCCGAACGCGGGACAAACTTTCGCGCTCGTCATTCCGGGAATTATTACCGCGCCTTTAGCAAATTTGGGAAATCGCGCGGTTTCCCCGGCGGTTGCCAACTTTTTCCGTCCAAACTCGCCGAATTATTTTCTCGCGCAGGCTTTGACCGGCGGAGCGGTTACGCCGGGAGTTCTCAACTCGCAGCTTGCCGGAACACTGCGAACGCCCGGACTTGTTTCGCCGTTCGGCGCGGTCAACGCGCAGGTTTCCGACGGCAATTCGAGTTATAACGCATTCAATCTCGAACTAAAACGTCGTTTCGCCAACAACTTTACGTTTTTGGCTTCATATACTTTGTCGCATTCGATTGACGATTCATCCGATTTGCAGACTTTGCTGATCGCGCAGGATGTCAACAATTTCCGAGCCGAAAAAGCCGATTCGTTATTCGACCAACGGCATCGCTTCGTCTTTAGCGGCGTTTTGTCTTCGCCGAATAACTGGCAAAATTCGGAAAATCTGACGAAAAAGATTCTCGCCGATTTTACGCTCGCGCCAATCATCGAAATCTCGTCCGGTCGTCCGTTTAACATCATCACCAATGTTGACGCGAACAACGACCAATCAACGCAAACCGACCGTCCGAGCGTCAATTCTGACGGCACACTCTGTGTTCCGGGTTCGCTCGGATGTTCGACACCGCTGATTACAAACGGACGATTTTCCGTCGGAAATTTAGGACGAAATCGCGGAATCACGCATTCCTACGCTTCATTTGATCTGCGCCTGACCCGCGCTGTCCGGTTTGGCGAACGGGTTCGGCTCGATTTGATTGCCGAAGGTTTCAACCTTTTCAATCGCTTCAACGAAGCGTCGGCAACACCTTTTATTACCGATGTCAACGCCTTCGGCGAACGCGACAGCGGCGGACGCTATTTCAGCCGCCCGACGGCTTCGTTCGATCCGCGTCAGTTTCAGTTTGGATTTAAGTTGAATTTTTAAGGCGGGAGAAAAATTTTACAGGATTAACAGGATTAGCAGGATATTTTAAATTAAAAAATTTATCCGTGTCCATCCTGTTAATCCTGTAAATTTATTTTTTGATTTTCCGAAGTTCGCTTTATTCCGGCGGATATTCAAAAGGATGTTTCGCCAGAACGACGCGCATATTTATTTGCCCGAAAAGCGTGTCGAGATACGCGCCGAAGCGGTGCAGAATCGGGACTAAATCCTTTTTATCGGTCGTAATCAAAACTTCCTCGATAAAGCGTTCGACCGTTTCCATATCTTTGTAAAATAAAAAATGCAGCGTCGTGCCGAGAAAATCTTTTAGCTGTTCGTGCAGCGAATTCATCGGAAAACTTTCGGGATTTTGCTCGACTTTTTTGACCGATTGCAAAATGTCCCACAGATTTTGCCGCAAAATCAAAGATTGTTTAAGTTTCGATTGAAAATTCGGGAAAAGTTTCGTAGGTTCGATGTTCGGTTCGATCAGTTGAGCGAAGTTGACCAAAGTTTGCTGAAAGCTGTCATTCAAAAGTGAAAATGCGGTTTCCATTTTCGCATAAACCGCCGGTGTCGGGCGGATTTCCGCGAGTCCGGCGAGTTCGTAATTATAAACTTTGCGAAGTTCAATCGAAGCCGTATAAGCCGCGCCGTCGAGCGAACCGAACAGCGCGTCTTCTTCGTTCGGAAAACGCAGCAGACGATTGTTGATATACGCCATCATTTCCTGAATCTGTTCGTAAATACGCGAGAAAAGCAGCAGCGAAGTTTTCAGCGGTTCATCATTTTGGAGCATCTTTTCGATGACGCTCAACCATTTCAAAATCTTCGCAAACCGCGGCAGTGCGAGCCGCAAATCGGCTTCCATCGCAAATGACATCGGACGGGTTTCGAGCAGTTGCCGGAAAGCGTCGGGCAAAAATTCTTCGCCCGTTTTTTCGGCAGATTGAATGAGTTTTTCAGCCGCTTCCAAATTTTTAAGTTTGTCAGACAAAAAATTGCTCCAAGCCGTCCATTCGCCGAATTTAAGCGGCGCGGCGCGAAGCAAGCCTTCGTTGAGCAGAACCGAATCTTTCAACGCCTGAGATAGTTTGTAAATTTCATCCGTGCTGATTTCAAACTCATTTGTTAATTGAACTCCGTCAATTTCGTCCGAAGAAAAATCACGATTTTTGATGTTTCTTTCGATTTGAAATGCCATTTTTGAACAAGACAGAAGCGTCGAATGCGTCAGCCGAAATTCAATCGTCCAATCGCGTAAAGCCGCTTTTGTGCCGCTTTCTTCGGCAAACGAATGGTTGCGGATATTCAAAAAACTTTCCAACCCGGAAAGCCAAACGCCGATCTCAAACTCCAAATCAGCCGCGTCAAGCGCAATTAAAACCGGCGCATCTTCTTCCTGCACGGCGAAATTTGTCGGATTAAAAGTTGTGTTTGTGGCTGTGGCAACGTCCAAGGTGTGATTTCCTCTCAAAAGATTTGTCGGTTAAACAGGCGTGAGCGGGAAAAATCCGCTCTTTAATTTATACCTTGAACAGCCGTAATTTAGCAAGGAAAAAATTTGAAGTCGTTTCTAATTTGGTAAAATGAATTTCCTATTTTAACAGAAAAATTGTTTGTGTTATATTCGCAAATACTATGAAAATCATTGTCCGCTAAACACTCTGCCGCATCAAAATTTCGCTTCTGCAATTTTCGTTCAGAGCTTTGCAGACGGTTTCTTCTTTTACCTTTTTAAGTAATTTAATTTTGTATGTCTGATTTTATCGAGAACAAATCTGTTCAAACAGCGGATGTTTCCGTCGAAAATAACGGTTTTCTGTCAATTGTGCGAGAAGCGTTCAAAGGTTCGGAGCGCGATTTTACGACGGGTTCGCTCGGCACGGCGATTTTTTTGCTGTCGGTTCCGATGGTTTTGGAAATGCTCGGCGAAAGTTTATTTGCCGTCGTTGACATTTTCTTTGTCGCTAAACTCGGCGCGGAAGCGATTGCGATTGTCGGTTTGACCGAAGCGATGGTCGTCATTGTTTACGCGCTGGCGATGGGCGTTTCAATCGGCGCGTCGGCGACCGTTGCGCGGCGCATCGGCGAAGGCGACAAGGAAGGCGCGGCGCAGACCGTCGTGCAGGTTTTGTATTTGGGTTTGATCGTTTCGGCGGTTTTGAGCGCAATCGGTTTGATTTTCGCGTCGCAATTACTCGCTTTGATGGGCGCGGAGAAATCGGTCGTCGCGCAAGGCACAAATTTTACGCGCATAATGCTCGGCGGAAATTTCGTCATCGTATTTCTGTTTTTAATCAACGGAATTTTTCGCGGCGCGGGCGATGCGGCAATTGCGATGCGCGTGCTTTGGCTGGCGAATATTTTGAATATGATTCTCGCGCCGTGTTTTATTTTCGGCGTGTGGTTTTTCCCAGAACTCGGCGTAACGGGCGCGGCGGTCGGCACGACAATCGGGCGCGGATGCGGCGTTTTATACGCGCTTTACGCGCTGACAAAACGCAGCGGACGCTTCACGATAGAACAAAGACATTTGAAATTTGTGCCTTCGGCGATTTGGAAATTGACGAAACTTTCCGCGTCGGCATCCTTGCAAACTTTGATCGGAATGACGAGTTGGGTCGGTTTGATTCGCATTGTTTCGGCTTTCGGCACGGACGCGCTCGCCGGTTATCAAATCGGGATTCGCGTCATAATTTTCGCGCTTCTGCCGTCGGTCGGAGTCAGCAACGCAACGGCAACCATCGTCGGGCAAAGTTTAGGCGCGGGAAAACCCGAACGCGCCGAAAAAGCGGTTTGGACGGCGGCATTTTACAACGCCGGATTTTTAACTCTAGTCGGAATTTTATTGGCTGTTTTTGCCGCGCCGATTGTCGGCATTTTTACAACCGAACCGATTATTTCAAAATACGCTTCGGATTGTCTGCTGATCGTGTCGCTCGGCTTTTTGTTTTACGGTTTCGGAATGGTTTTGGAAACCGCATTTAACGGCGCAGGCGACACGGTTACGCCGACTTATCTGAATATTTTTATTTTCTGGCTGTTTGAAATTCCGCTGGCTTATGTTTTAGCTTATCATTTCGGACTGGAAGAATACGGCGTATTTTGGGCGATTACCATCGCTTTTTCGGTTCTCGCAGTCGCGGCGGCGATTCTGTTCAAGCGCGGAAAATGGAAAACGAAAATTGTTTGAATTAAAACGAAATGAAGCGAATAAACAGAATAATAATTTTCTATTTTTACAGGTTTTCCGTGATGCCGCAGCGCGGACAAACTAACGAGCCTCGCGTCTCGTCCGTCCATTTTGCCAATGCTTTGTTTGAAAATCGCGGCTTTTTGCTTTCGGCTTCGCCTTCACGCATCAGACGCGAATGACTTTGTTCGGCGGAATCATCAAAACTGTTTAATTCCCGCTCGCAGTTTTTGCAAATCCAGCCGAATCCGTCGTTATAAAAATTTTCCAAATCGTGTTTTTTCATAGAGAAAATTCAGATTATCACAAATTCCACAAGCAAAAAAACAAAAGGTAAAAGACGCATTTGTCTTTTACCTTTTGGGAAATAATTATCACCGAAACAAGTTTCTAAAACCTGCGCCCGGAATTGGCGGAATTTGACTGTGAAGGCAGCAGTTTGACCGGAACGGTCATTGATTTGCCGTCGCGCAGAATTCCGACCTGAATCGTATCGCCGATTTGTTTCTTGTCCAATGATTTATAAAGATCGTCGGTGTCGGCGATTTTTTGATTGTCAATCGAAACGATAATGTCGCCGATGTAACCTTCGGGCGAAATGCCGCGCAAACCGGCGCGATCCGCCGAACCGTTCGGCGAAGTTTGATAAACGAGCAAACCTTGTTCGACCGGCAGACGATAACCGCGTTCCGCCAAATCGGAAACGCTCGGCGTAACCGCGCCTAATTTCGGGCGGCGAACTTCACCGAATTGAATAAGCTGCGGGACGACGCGCTTGGCAATATTAACCGGAATCGCAAAACCGACACCCGCCGAAGCTCCCGAAGGCGATAAAATCTGTGAATTTATGCCGATCATTCTGCCGTATTTATCGAGCAGCGGTCCGCCGGAATTGCCCGGATTGATTGACGCATCGGTTTGAATCGCGCCTTCAATCGGGCGATTGTTGCGGGCGCGAATCGGACGCTGCAGACCGGAAATAACGCCGGTTGTCAAAGTTCTGTCCAAACCGAACGGATTGCCGATTGCCAGAACCTTCTGACCGACGGCGAGTTTGTCCGAATCGCTCAACGGAATAACGGTCAAACCTTCTCTCGGCGGCTCGATTTGAATAACGGCTAAATCCGTGTCGGGATCGCCGCCGACGACTTTTGCGGGATAAACTTTGTCGCCGCCAAGACTGACGGTTAATTTCTGTGCGCCTTCAATAACGTGGTAATTCGTTAAAATATGACCTTGATTGTCAATCACCGAACCCGAACCAGAACCTTGTCCTTCCCGAACGTCGCCCCAATAATCCTGCTGGTATGAAGTCGAAGTAATAAAAGCCACGCCCGGCGAAAGTGTTTTGTAAACTTCGATATTGTTCTGCTCGTCGCTGACCGATGACGGTTCGGAAATTCCCGCCGGAGCATTTTCCGCCAGCGCGACGCTGACGTTATTTCGCGGCTGCCAGACATTGCCGAAATTGCCCAACAAAGCCGTTACGCCGACGGCAATGATTGCCGACGCAAAAGCTAAAAATAAAATCTGCCGTGCCGATAATTGATAAATTGCTTTTTTTGTCATAATTCCCTTCCTTTTCGTATAAATTTTGATGTTATGATGCAATGCTTTTAAAGATGCGTTGCGTGTCTATTTACGAAAAAAAATAACCGCGTGTTTCAGCCAACTTTGAAACACGCGGTTATTTTTTACCTAAAGTTTGATTAATTGATAAATGCAAAAAAAGTATTTGACCACGAAGCGAAATCGTTGACCAAATTATCCGACAAAAAACCGAACGCCGAAAGTCCGGTGAAAAAATGAACGCCCATCAATCCCGTATAAATCAACAAAGTGAGAACCAAACCGTATTTTGCCAGCCGCAGATTACGCCATTTCCAAAATACGACGGCGGCAATCGCACCGACCGTAAGTTTTACCGCCAGAAAAGGAAAATCTCCGATGTCGAGCAATTTCGCCATCAAACCGTTGCCTTCGGTGGCAAAGCCGTTGCGAACCCAGTAAAGCGTTAAAATTGCGTCAATAAAATTGAGCGCGAATAAAAGCAGTGCTTGTGGTAAAAGCTGCATAACAAAAATTTCCCCTGCAAAAACTTGTTAAACTTATTCCCTTAAACAACTTAACCCTCAGCTTTGGAAGAGCTAAGGGTTAAGCCGAAAACTAAAAAAATTAAAATGTATCAACTGCTTTGAATATACACCCAATAAATCGAAATTTCAAAATTTTCGACAAAAAACAAATTTTTATTTTTGCGACGGAAAATATCAATATAAAAGCGGTTTTGAGCGTCAATGAATAATTTTAGCAACGAATAAAATCGCGTGAACGTCTTAAAACCGGCAATTGCCAATGTTGTTCAGATTTGGCTTTTTAGCATACAAAAGAGGAGAAAGGAATGAAAAAACTACTAAATTTTAAAGTTTTGACGGCGATTCTGGCAGCGTTTTTCGTGTTCGGCACATTCGGTGCTTCGGCGCAAAGACGCAGACCGGCAATTCAGCGAAGAACGGCGACAACAAGAACATCGGCAAATTTATATACCGTTCCGCGCGGCGAAAGAATTCGCGTTCGGATGAACGAAACGCTCAGTTCAAAAACCGCGCGAGTCGGTGATACTTTCACAACCGATGTCACCGAGCCTGTCTATTCAAACAACGGCACGGTCGTGATTCCGGTCGGAAGCACGGTTGTCGGACGCGTCAGTTCGGTAATACAGGCGAAAAAAGGCGGCGATCCGGGCAAGATTGACGTGAGATTTACCGAAGTCAAACTGCCTAACGGAACGCGCCGCGCGATCAACGGTTCGCTGACCGGTTTGGACACAAAAAAAGCGAAAAGCGACAATGAAGGCGGAGCTTCGGGCGATGACCGCAAAAACGATAAATTGATTTTCATCGGCGGCGGCGCGGCGGGCGGCGCAGTTTTGGGCGGCGCAATCGGCGGCGGCAAAGGCGCGCTGATCGGCGGAATTCTCGGCGCAGTCGGCGGACTAGCCGGTGAAAGATTAACTAAAGGCGAAGATGCCGAAGTTAAATCAGGCACGGAATTCGGCATTTATTTGAATCAGTCGGCTTCTTTCCCGAAATTCGGCGCAACCGATACTTATGCTGACGAACCGGCTCCGAGTAATCAAAATTACAACACCGGAACGACTGCCGGCGGACAAACTTATATTGTGCGACCGGGCGATACTTTGGGAAAAATCAGTTCGAGATTTTACGGCACGACCAGACGTTATATGGATATTTACAACGCCAACCGCGATGTGATGAGCAGTCCAAGTCAGGTTGAAGTCGGTCAGCAACTGAGAATTCCCTAGTTTTTTTTTGAAAATACCAAAAGGCGCAAAGAAAAATTTCTTTGCGCCTTTTTTCCTGTAAAATCCGATTAAAGTTTAACTCAAAGCCAAATCATTTTCCATCCCGATTGCTTCCAGCCGTTTGGTGATTTGTTCAATCAACCAATTCGGCGTTGACGCGCCCGCCGTTACGCCGACCGTCTTTAATCCGCGCAAATCTTCGACATTTATTTCGTCTCCGGTTTCAATCAAAAAACTTTTCGCGCACTGTTCGAGACAAACGGCGAGCAGTTTGCGGCTGTTGGAAGAATGCCGACCGCCGATAATGTAAAAAGCGTCAACTTCACCCGCTAAAGCTCGTGCCGCGTCTTGTCTGTCGCGCGTCGCCGAGCAAATTGTGTTGACAACTTGCGTTTCGCCTTCGGCTTTTTGCTTGACGGCTTCGGCGACATCGTGAAAATTTTGCAGTTTTATTGTAGTTTGCGAAACGACCAGAGGATTTTTGAGAGTCGGCAATCCGGCGACTTCGGCAACGTCGCGCACGACAAAAGTATGTTCCGGCGCGTAACCGAACACGCCGACCATTTCAGGATGATCGGGATTTCCGACGACGACGACGTGACGATCCTGCGCTGCCGCGCGGGAAGCGAGCTTCTGCACTTTTGTCACAAACGGACACGTCGCGTCAACCACTTTTGAAGCCTTTTCGCGCAGTTCCGCTTCAACCTGCGGAGTCACGCCGTGAGCGCGAATAACAGCGGTTTCGCCGCGCTGAATCTGCACCGGCTCGCTGATCGTCGCCACGCCCTGCGCCGCCAGCCGCGACATTTCCTGATCGTTATGAATCAGCGGACCAAGCGCGCGAACCGTATCGCCGTCGCCCAACGCTTCTTCGACCATTTCGACGGCGCGTTCGACACCGAAACAAAAACCGTATTCATCTGCCAGTAAAACTTTCATTTTTTATAAATCCTTTTTCGCTGTAATTGCGCGAAACTAATTACATTTTAGCAAACAGCGGAGCAAAACTATAATATAAACAATAATTGCTTACAAATTTATGCAGCTAATTGCTCAAGTATGCGATCAACTATCTTATCAACTTTTAATGATTGGTTGCGAGCTATTTTATAAATAATTTCAGCTTTCTCAAATTCTTTCGTTGGTTTATCACTTCCAATAAACTTTAAAATATCAACAGACTCAACTATATCTCCGTTACCGTTGCGGAAATCAAAAGTATAGAATTCATCAGGACCTAAATATTCGTCATCAATAAAATTACGGCTTATTGAAATAGAACTGTCTTCTAGCACGACAAGATAAGTATTTCTATTAGCAGTATTTTTCCATTTTAATTTTCCTTCTTCGGTTCTCTCCAACAGTTTTTCGAGAATCAAACTGAATTTTTGGTTATCCATAATATTCACCCTTTTCAATAACGATTTTCGTTTCTCCAATTACTTTGTTCAAATCATCGGTAATCTCCGAGAGTTGGGAATTTATCTGCACGACATCCATTTTAACAGAACTCTTAATAAGTTTCTTCTCAAAATCCTTTCGGATGATTGAAAGTTGCGAAATCGTTTCCCTAAACTCAATTTGAATCGGTTGGTTTGAATTTTTCGACATTTCTTGAATTTGGCTTAGTTGAGAAATCAGATCATTTACCCGAATCAAAGCCGATTCGTATTTTCCGCTTCGCACAAATGATTTAATCTCCTCCGTATTTCTTGTGCAATTTGAAATGTCAGATAGTAGAAGATTGCGGGAAATAGCCTTCTGTGTTCGTATTACAGCTTTGGTTGCGGCTTCAGCAGCGCGGCGAGTTTTATAAATTTGCCAAATGGCAACAGGCAGACCGATTAGCGATGCAATACTTCCGATGACACTAATCCATTTTACAAATTCGTCGTTCATAAAATTAATCAAACAAACCCGGCGAATCTGCTCTTTTCATTAAATCGTTCAAACCGAGATGTTCATAAGCAAGCCGCGTCGCCAATCTGCCGCGCGGTGTGCGATTCAGAAAACCGCATTGAATCAAATACGGCTCGATTATTTCTTCAATCGAATCTTTTTCCTCGTGAATTGAAGCGGAAATCGTTCCCAAACCGACCGGACCGCCGTCAAATTTTTCGATAATTGTCAACAGCAGTTTGCGGTCAACTTCGTCCAACCCGAAAGTGTCAACTTCCATTCGGTTGAGCGCGTCTTTGGCGACTTCTTCGGTGATTTTTCCCTCGTAATCAACTTCGGCGTAATCGCGCACGCGGCGCAGTAATCTATTGGCGATGCGCGGCGTTCCGCGTGAACGTCTGGCGATTTCCGTCGCGCCGTTCGGTTCGATTTCGACGTTCAAAATCTCCGCCGAACGGATAATAATCGTCTGCAAATCTTCGATGTTGTAAAAATCGAGATGAAAAACAATCCCGAAACGTCCGCGCAGAGGCGCAGTTATCAAACCCGGTCGAGTCGTCGCGCCGACCAAAGTAAATTTCGGAAGCTCCAATTTTATCGAACGCGCCGCCGTGCCTTGCCCGATCATCAAATCGAGGTTGTAATCTTCCATCGCCGGATAGAGAACTTCTTCAATCGCCGGATTCAAGCGGTGAATTTCGTCAATAAACAAAACATCGCCTTCCGCCAAATTCGTCAAAATCGCCGCCAAATCTCCGGCTTTTTCGATAATCGGTCCCGCCGTAGATTTCAATTCCGCGCCCATTTCGTTGGCGACAATATTTGAAAGCGTCGTTTTTCCGACTCCCGGCGGACCGAATAATAAAATATGATCGAGAGCCTCGCGCCGTTTAAGCGCGGCTTGCATAAAGATTCGCAGATTGTCTTTGACCTTTTTCTGCCCGATATATTCGGCGAGGCGCGTCGGACGCAAGGACAATTCCAACTGCTTTTCATCTTCAAAAGCGTTGCCGTCGCGGTTGTCGTTGTTTTCGTAATCTTCGGTCATCGTTAAACTGTTGCAAATTCTGTATATTGCCGCATCGAAGGCTCGTGAAAAGCTAATACAATATCTTCTTTGGGAACGCCTTCACGAAGTAAATCGGTGGCTATTCCATCTTCTGTCCAGTCTTCTTCGATATAGAATTTATCGTTTTTCAAACGGACATAAACTGTTGTCAAATCAATATGTTTGTCTTCTTCCCAACCGATAGTTTTCCAAAGATACTGTCCGTTAACATCATCAGCAATCAAAAAATACTCCATATTCGGTTCGGGAGTTTTGCGATCCAGCTCAACGTAGTAATTTAGAATTTTTTTGATGATTTGTTTGTAGTTCTCTAGTTTATCCATTCTGCAATCACCTCGCTTTTCAAATCTACAACGAAAAAGGAAAGCTCTTCTTTTTCGATTATAAATTGAATTCCTTCGCCGACAAAAAATTTATTAAAGGCAGATTCGGAAACAGCCAAATAAACTTTAACTTCAGGTTTTATTTGGGACAAAATACTTTTGTAAATGCGATACTGTCCAAGTGCTTTTTGAAATTCGGAAATGATTGAAACGCCGATGAAACTTTTTACTTCGACAACAATTTTTTTTGTTCCCTTTTCAGCGAAAATTTTATGTGCTTCCATATCGCCGTAAAGTTTCAGTTCCTTAAATCGAATCTGAAAATTTTCAGCTGCTATTGTCCAACCGTCTTTGATTAGCGCATTCTTTACGGCGTTGTGAATTTTGTCGAGCTGCGCCATAAAGTTTTAACCTTTCGCCAAAAGCTGCAAACTTCTTCGCAGTAATTTTTGCACGGACATTTCCGTTCCTTCCTGCATCGCCTGTTTTAAGGCTTTTTCGGCGGCGTTGGAATGATAGCCGAGATTGACGAGCGCGGAAATCGCGTCGTCGTAAATACTGTCGCCGGATATGTTTGGAATGCCTTCGGACTTCATTTCTTCCGACGAAATAGCGGAAAGTTTGGCGATTTTGTCGCGCAGTTCGATGACTAATCTTTCCGCCGTTTTTTTGCCGACACCGGGAATCGAATTCAATCTTGCTAAATTATTTTGGCGAATCGCGCCGATGATTTCGTCCGCGCTCATTCCCGAAAGTGCCGTGATCGCCGATTTCGGTCCGATGCCGGAAACGGAAATTAACAGCAGAAAAAGTTCGCGTTCACGAATCGTTTTAAAACCGAAAAGCTGCAAAGTATCTTCGCGGACATACGTAAAAATTCGCAAGGACACATCTTCGCCGATTTCGCCCAGATCGTAAAAAGTCGAAAGCGGAATCATCACGTCGTAACCGACACCGCCGACATCTACGATGACCGAATTTGCTTCTTTTTCTAAAAGTTTTCCTGACAGATATGCAATCATTTTGTAATTTTGACGGTTAAATTTTTGTAGTCAATTTCAAGAATCGAATCAACTAACATTTCCACGCCGATTAATGCTTCGTCCGTTTCGCTGACGAAAACGTGGAGTGACGAATTGCTGCCAAACCAATTTACTTCTGCCGAAGCCGTATCAATCTCGGTAGAAATTTTCTCGACCATAACGACTTCTTCGCGCCCGACAAACAACATCGAATTCGCCTCGACAAATTTTCTCGGCAGCAAAAGCCAACCGTTGAAACCTGTATCAAGAACACATTCGATAGTTGCTCCGTTGGTCAGCCGAACTTGCAAAATAGCCTCTAAATAGTCGTTCACTATGCCTTTTTCTTCAGCCATGAACCTCCGATTTTGTGAGCGTATTTATGACCGATTCGGGCAAAGAAAAATTTACTGTCGGGCATTTCCGCCAGTGCTTTCAACATAACTTTGGTGCTGTCCGTATCAACAAAATATCGTTCCAAATACGGTTCAATCGCTACAAACTCGCCGTTGTGCTGCGGTTCGAGAATGGCTTTTAATTTTTCGTCGTAGAACTTTTTTCCGAGCGTGGTCAGTTCGCTCAAACCCGAATTTTCCGTCTTTGTATCAGACATTTTTCACTCCTCAATGTTTCACACTTGAAACATAAATTGTAATGGATAATAAATTTAAGGGCAACGGCGGAAAACTGTTTCGACATCTTGTTGATTGGGAACATTCTCACGTTTGAATGTATAATTAGCCGAAAATTATGAAGGTCGAGAAAATATCGGAACTGACAACCAATCGCCTGAGCGTTTATTTGCGCTGTTTAAATGAACTGGCGGCAAACGGCGTGAAAACCGTTTCGTCTGATAAATTGGCAAAGCAGTTTCATCTGAATTCGGCGCAGATTCGCAAGGATTTGGCGTATTTCGGCGAATTTGGCGTGCGCGGTGTCGGTTATTATGTCGAAGATTTGCGGAACGATTTGACGAAAATTCTCGGACTCGAAAAGGAACATTGCGTAGCGATCATCGGCGCGGGAAGACTTGGAACAGCGTTGACGGATTATTACGGTTTTTCGCAGTCAAATTTTACGGTTGCCGCGCTTTTTGACGCGGATGAGGAAAAAATCGGTCAAAAAGTCAGCAATGTCGAAATTTTCGACATAAAAGACTTTGCCGAAGTCGTCAAAAGAGATAAGATAGATGTAGCGGTTATCGCCGTTCCTGCCCAATTTGCCCAAAATATTTTGGAAAAAGTTATCGAAGCGGGAATAAAAGCCGTGATGAATTTCGCGCCAACTCCTTTGCTTGCAAAAGAAGACGTTAAATTGAAAACGATTGATTTAACGATTTCGCTCGAAAGTCTTTCGTATTTTTTGGCGCAGCCGAACGGTCCAAACGGGAAAAATTTGAAACCGGGTTCTAACGAACGGCGAAACGGTAAGTAGAGAAAGTTTTCATTTGAAACTTTCAACTTCAATTTTTAGTATAAAATTTTCAAAGAGGTGATTTTTATGTGCTGTAAAGGTTTTTTCAAAAGAATAGTTCCGTTTTTTCTGACATTTGCGGTCGGATTGTTCATCGCCAGTTTCTTTGTTTCGATTGCCGCGCCGAATTTTCAGTTCGGGCGCAATTTTAAACATCGTCAATATCATCGGGCGATGGAATCCAGAATTCAGCAGCTTAGTGAAGAAAATTCGCGCCTGAAAAGAGAATTATCGGAAAGAGATCGGCAGGAAATGACAAAATATACGTTCGAATACAATGATTTTGACGTTCCGCCGCCGCCGCCGCTTCCTCCTGCACCATTAAAGGTTATACCTTATTCGGGCAGATAATTTCCAAAATTGCAGAAGTCCGCACGAAGTAATGACGCAATCATAACGCCATTACTTCGTGCGGACTTCTGCATAATACTTAAATACAAAAGCCACAGATTAGCCGAATAAACGCGATTGGAATTTTTTCTCAGCGTTTGAATGTGCTAATCTGTGGTTAATTTTTTGGAGGATAAAATTATGTGTTGTAAAAGTTTTTGGAAAAAAGTTATTCCGTTTGGTCTTACTTTATTAGTGAGCATTTTTGCAGTTAATGTTTTTCAAGAAATCGGCTATACAAATAAAAATTTGGCAAATTTCCCTGCTGAAAAAAATTATTTGGAAAATAAAACAGAAAATAATTACGGTATCGAAACCGAACCTGAAGTTTCAGTTCGTTCAGGAACAAATTCATTGAAGTTTCTTGAGAAACCTATATCGCGTTATACAAATTTGGCAAGAGAAAACAATATAACCGGAACTGTTAGACTGAAAGTTGTTTTTTTAGCAAATGGTAAAATTGGTGAGATTAAGGTTATTCAAGGGCTAGAGTTTGGCTTAACTAATCAAGCGGTAGAATCTGCAAAACAAATAAAATTTGAACCTGCTACTCAAAATGGAAAGCCGATCAACGTAGTCAAAATTATTGAATACAACTTCAATATTTATTAAACCTTAATGGACGAATTACAAGCGCGAAAACTCATCATTGAAATCGGCAAGTTACTGTATGAACGAAGCTACGTCGTTTCGTCGGACGGAAACATCAGTTGTCGTCTTGATGAAAATACGATTCTCGCCACGCCGACGATGACCTGTAAAGGTCGAATGACGGAAGACGGTTTGGCGTTGACGGACTTGGACGGCGTGGCTTTGAACGATAAAAAAGCGTCGTCGGAATTGGCAATGCACCTTTTGATTTACAAAATGCGTCCCGACATTAACGCCGTCTGCCACGCGCATCCGCCGCACGGAACGGCTTTTTCGGCGGCGGGTCTGGCGATTGACGCGCCGATTTTATCGGAAGTTATTTTAACGCTTGGCTGTGTTCCCATTACAAATTACGGAACGCCTTCGACCAACGAATTAACCGATTCGATGAAGCCTTTTATCGAACATCACAACGCGCTCCTTATGGCAAATCACGGCGCGGTCGCTTACGGAAAAGATTTGTGGGAAGCGTTTGATAGATTAGAAACGCTTGAACACACGGCGAAAATCGCCATTCTTGCACGCGCTCTCGGCGGCGCGAACGATTTGCCGAAAGATGCGATTTCAAAGTTAATAAATATCCGCGAAAAAGCCGGTTATTTGACCGAAAGCGCGCGTTGTCAGGCGTGCGGATATTTGGAATACACGGATGTTAAATGCGAACTTGACGGAAATTCGGCAGATAAGCCACACTCAAACGGCGCGAAAATTTCTTTCACGCGCGAAGAATTGATTGAACTGCTCGCACAAGTTGCCAACTCAAAATAAAATATGCAGCCCTTTCCGAAAGTAAAAATGACGTTAGAGGAATATTTGGAGTTTGACTTCAATGCCGAAGGTCGCTTTGAATATTTTCACGGAGAAGTTTTTGAAATCTGCGGCGGAAGTCCCGAACACGCGTTATTGGGCAACAGAATCGGTCGGCTGCTCGGCAATCAACTCGATCACAGAGGCGGTTCGGTTTTTTCTTCGGAAGTAAAAATCAAAGTTCCGCGAATGCCGCCGTATCGTTACGGCGATATTTCGGCGTTATACGGTCAGCCGATTTACGAAAAACTGGGAAATCAAAGATTGCTGGTCAATCCGGTTCTGATTGTTGAAGTTTTGCACAAATCAACTGAAAGCTACGACAAAGGCGAAAAATTCAGAGCTTATAAGTCAATCGAAAATTTGAGGGAATATCTTTTAGTTTCACAAAGTAAAAAATTTGTTACTCTCTATACCAAATACAACGAAAAATTTTGGTTTCAAAGCGAATACATAACGGGCGAAACGCTGAAACTCGAATCATTAAACTGTGATTTGAAGGTTGATGAAATTTATCACGGCATCAAATTTGAGGTCGAAAGGTGAAAAAATGAGCGCGATTCCAATTACCGGTAAACGAATGAATCTGGAAGAATATCTGGAGTTTGATTACAATGCCGAAGGTCGCTACGAATATTTCGACGGCGAAGTTGTTGAAATGAGCGGCGGAAGCCCGGAACATTCGCTTTTAGGAAATCGAATCGGTTTTTTGCTGCAAAGAGAATTGCTTCAGAAAAATTGTTCGGTTTATAATTCCGAAGTTCAAATCAAAGTTCCGACGATGCTGCCGTATCGTTACGCCGACGTTTCGGCTTTGTGCGGTCAGCCGATTTATGAAGATTTGGTGAATCAAAGATTGCTTATCAATCCGACTTTGATTGTCGAAGTTCTCTCGCCTTCAACCGCTTTGTTTGATCGCGGCGAAAAATTTGCCGAATATAAATCAATCGAAAGTTTTCGTGAGTATCTGTTAATCGCGCAGGATAAAAAATTTGTGACGCTTTACACCAAACACAACGAAAAATTTTGGTTTCAGAGCGAGTATTTTGCAGGTGAAACCTTAAAACTCGAATCGCTCGACTGCGAATTGAGCGTTGACGAAACTTATCAGGGAATTGATTTTCAAAGGGAATAGTTTTTGGTAAATATCAAAGACGGATTTTCAGCACTTCAAAACAAAGAATACTGATATTTGCAGAATAAAAGAATTTGCCCCCGACCTTGACAAAAATTGTTGAATAATCCTGCTTAAGTGGTGGAAAAATTGTCTTTATAAGAAAAATCAATTAAACTTTCGATGCACATTAACAATTTGCATTAAGAATACTTCAGATGAGAGGCAAAAATGGCAAATTACAGAAATCTGTCCCCGAATGAAAAAAATCTTGCAGTAAGTGTATTCAAACAGTCTATAGATTTTACGTATGTATTTATAGCCGACACTTTTCTTCCCGGAAATCACGGCACGGCGGTAACGATGATGTTTGAAGACAGGCGGGCGATTTCCGGCATTCCTGCTGCTATTCCTGTTCACATTAGATTTTGGTTTGCTATATTTTGGGGACCGGATGTGCATAGAAATGGTGCCGACAAAGGTTTCGATGTTAGTGGGAGAAGCCTTTCAGACACTCTTATACATGAACTAACGCACGTTTGGCAGGGTCAACACGGAATGCCCTTTAAGTATATGGTGGATTCTTTAGTTGCACAGGGAAAAGCTATTTTTTGGTATTGGGATAGAAATAAGGCTTACGAATATGACCATAACAATTATCAAAAATGGAGCGATTATAATGTAGAACAACAAGGAAACATTGTGGAAGATTGGTATAGCTCCAGAGATGGCAAACAATCTGTCAACGATCCGCGTTATACATATATTGAAAAAGTAATACGTCCCGGAAGTCCAAAAACCAGTGACATTCCCTCGACTGGAATACAGGCAACTGCCGGAATTAGTAAGAGCGGTTATGATCCGGCAATTCTTGAAGTTCAGAATTTGCTTCTCAGACACGGATATAAAGTTAAACCTGACGGATTTTATGGCAAACAAACAATTGAGGCTATTAAAAATTTTCAGAGAAAACATCATTTAAAGGATGATGGTTTTGCCGGACCAAAAACTTTAGCAAAATTAAGAGGCAAGTAAAAGTATGAAAATCTTTTTCAGATATACTAAAATATCGTTGCTGTTGCTCTGTATAACTTATCTGGGTTGTCAGCCGAAAGGCGGCTCACTTGCTCCTATTTTACAAAACGGAGCGAAGATAACTTCCTTTCACAAACAAAAAGACAGTGCGTTGCAGTATGATACAGAGAATTTTTCACTAAAAGTTTTGGGAGGCTGGGAGCCTCTATATGGTAATGTAGGTTTTACTGTAATAATACTGAATCGGAGTTTAAGTAAAATAAATATTGATCTAAATAAAGTATCACTAGGAAATAGTCTTAACGAAAAATTAAAGATATTGGCAGTTGAAGATTTTCAAACAGATAATTCAAATAAAAATATTGAAAGCAAAACTTTGGAAATCAGGGTCGGTGAAACAAAAGTTTTAGGTATTAGCGTAGGCGAAGGAAATAGCAAATATAAAGATGAAGTTAAGTATCAGGGAAATGAAATTTGGATAAAAATTCCTGTAACTTTGGAACAAGACAAACCCTTCTCAACGACCGATTATAATTTTAGATTTAAGTATGCAGACTATCAATCTGAAAGTAATACTGATGAAGGTTTAATCAACTAAATCACTAAAATAATTAAATTTCGATGCCAATACTTTGAGAAAGTTGTGAGGTGATAATTATAAAAACTTACTTAAAAATTATCATCACCAGCTTTATATTATTAAGTTGCTTGTTTTTTGCCAGTTGTCAACCTGACGGCGGAGACCTTATGCCGATAATGCAGGAAGGAGCAAAAATAGTTTCAACTCAATCGAAAGCGAATAATGCTTTGCAGTATGATAACGAAAATCTTTCTTTGAAGGTTTCGGGAAATTGGGAAGTTCTTCACGGAGATATTTTTTGCATAGTCGTTGTAAAAAATCGTGGTCAGGATAAAATAACAATTGATTTTAATAAGATGACAGTTGCAAATAGCTTCAGCGAGAAATTAATAGTTGAAGCGATTTCGACTGCGTTTAGAAACAAGCCAAGTGAAGCTATCGAAAG
Organism: Pyrinomonadaceae bacterium; assembly: GCA_965218105.1. Taxonomy (GTDB): domain Bacteria; phylum Acidobacteriota; class Blastocatellia; order Pyrinomonadales; family Pyrinomonadaceae. The sequence continues at coordinate 3,143,302 of OZ244585.1, read as the reverse complement.
TAAAATTGCAGAAATTGATGCTGGTCAAACACTTGCTTTCGGAGTAGATATAGGCGAGAAGAATAGTGTCTATAAAGGCAATGTAAAGTTTCGCGGCAATGAAATTTGGATGACAATTCCTGTCGCAATAGAACAAAATAAAGCATTTTCAACAAGCGATTACAATTTTAGATTTAAGTATGCAGACTATCAACCCGAAGGTAATAATGATGAAGGTTTAATCAATTAAATTCTGACAAACCATATAAAATAAAGAGAGGGAAAAAATAAATGCAGGAAGCATTAGGAATGGTCGAATGTAAAGGACTTGTAGCGATGATCGAAGCGGCGGACGCGATGGTTAAAGCGGCGAATGTCGAACTTGTCGGTTACGAAAAAATCGGCGCGGGTTTTGTGACGGCAATCGTGCGGGGCGATGTCGCGGCGGTTAAAGCGGCGACGGACGCGGGCGCGGCGGCGGCGCGGCGGGTCGGCGAACTCGTTTCGGTTCACGTTATTCCGCGTCCGCACGGCAGCGTTGATGATATTATGCCGATTGGAATTAAGGCGTAAATCGTGAATCGTAAATCGAAAGAGAGTTTCTGACAATTTACGATTCACGATTCACGATTCACGAAAATGATAATTGCGCGAATTATAGGCACGGTCGTTTCCACACAAAAGGATGAGCGGCTGAACGGCAAAAAACTTCTGATTGTGAAGCCGATCAATCTCGACGGCAGCGATCAGAGCGGTTACGTCGTCGCCGTTGATACGGTCGGCGCGGGCTTTCACGAAAAAGTTCTCGTCGTCGCTGGTTCGTCGGCGCGTCTGGCGGAAGGCAACAAGGATTGTCCGGTTGATTCGGCGATTGTCGGCGTAATTGATACTGTTGATGTAAACGGTGAAGGTAAATGAGTTACACGGATTTTGACATTCCGAGAGTTGAGAAAGAACTGCACCTGACGGTTGTCGTCGAGAAAATTAATTGGCAGTTTGAACCAATCGCGCCTTCCGAATGGTTGTTGAAAAGTTTGGAAAAGGGCGAGAAAAATGCTTTCGTCAGCAAAAAAGCGCGTTCGGAATTTATCGTTACACCGATTTTGTTAGCCGCGCAAGAAATTTCAAATTATGAAGTGCAAATTTTTTCTGGACAAACCTTAAACGTTGAACCTGCTATCGGTTTAACCGGCGAGTGTGATTTTATTCTGTCAAAAAGTAAACCGACACCTGCTCTGAAATCGCCGATAGTTGCTTTGGTCGAAGCCAAGAAAAATGACATCGAACTCGGACTCGGACAGTGCATCGCTCAAATGTTCGCCGCGACAATTTTTAACCGGCAAAACGAAAACAATTTTCAAACTGTTTTCGGATGTGTTACGACGGGCGAAACGTGGCAGTTTTTGAAGTTACAGGAAAAAATCGCCGTCGTTGACCGCGAGAGATTTTATCTGTCAGAGGTGGAAAGAATTTTAGGTGTTTTCAAGTCAATTTTTGACTTCTACAAAATCTAAGAATGCAAATTGCCCGCGTCATCGGAACGGTCGTCGCCACGATCAAAAATGAAACGCTCGAAGGGCGCAAGTTGTTGATCGTGCAAACTTTAAATGCGGATTTAGAACCGACCGGAAAACCGCTGATCGCGCTCGATTCAGTCGGCGCGGGCGAAGGCGAACTGGTCTTTTGGTGTCGCGGCAAAGAAGCAAGTTTTCCGTTCAAACGCGATTCGACACCGACCGACTGCACGATTGTCGGGATAATTGATTCGGCTTCCCATATCTATCAAAAAGTGAATCGTCAATCGTAAATTGTTAATAGAGAAAACCGATTTACGATTGACGATTGACGATTTACAATCTACAAAAATGCTTTTAGCAAAGGTTATCGGAAATGTGGTGGCGACGCAGAAAAATCAGCGTTACGGAGGCGCGCGGGTGATGCTTTGCCATCAGATTACGCCTTCCGGTGAAGATATGGATTACACTCTGCTGGCTTTGGATTCGGTTTCGGCGGGCGAAGGCGACATCGTTTTGATCGTGCAGGAAGGCTGGGGCGCGTCAACCGCTTCGACCGGCAAAGAAGGCGCGGCGATTGATTCGGCGATTGTCGGCGTGGTTGATTATATTGATTTACTGCCGAATGAGAAATAATTGCAGATTTCAGATTCCAAATTCCAAATTTTCAAGATGGAAGATCAAAATATAGATAATTTAGCCGGGAAAATCGCGCGTCTTTTGCAGACGGAAGTGAAGAGTGCGGATAATTTTGTTCAGTCAAGTCTCGAAAAAATCAATCAAAGGTTAGACAAAATCGAGGCACAAATTTCTCCGCAAAATCCGAAATCCGAAATCCAAAACCCAAAATTGAACCATTTCAGTCAGGAAAAATTTAACAATCTCGAAGAACTCGCCGATGAAATCATCGCGGGAATCGAAACGGAAAAGGCTTGCCCGTTTGAACCGGCGGGTAAGCCTTGCGACCATTGCGCGATGTGCAATTCGCGCGGATTTTAGTCGAAAAAATCTTTGGCGGGAATGACTTCGAGTTTCGGCATCACCTTTTGTAAAAGTATAAAATCCTTTGTGTTTTCAGTTACAACGAAACAATCGTGTGTGAAAGCACTTCGCGCAATCAGCGCGTCGTTTTGCAGAACGGTTGCCGACAAATTTTTATCAATCAGTTTTAATTTTCGCAAACGTCTGATTGATTTTGCTGCGATCAACCAATCAGTTTGCGTCGGCGTAACCAAACCGTTGATTTTACCCAAAGTATTTTTCCACATCTCCAGTTTTTGAACTGCGCTGTCATCAATATTGGTTGCTGCCAATTCATAAAAAACAACTAAAGAGAATTTGGAGACAGGTATAAATTTATCAATCCGTTCTCGATAAGGCGAAAAAACGGAAGTGTCAAACATTGGAAATTTCACCTTTATCGAAAGCCTTCGCTATTGCTTTTATTGCTTCTCTACCGGCTAAAACCGCTTTACACATTTCCGGCGACATTTCTTCCAAAGACATTTGCGGATAATCTTTCGCCCGCGGCAAATGCGAGTAATCGCGCAAGCCGTCGCCGTTTTGATGTTCGCTTTTGTTTTCTTTTTTCTTTTTCATAACGAAACTCCAATATAATTCTAACATAAAAAGGCTTGCCCGTATGAACCGGCGGGCAAGCCTTGCGACCATTGCGCGATGTGCAATTCGCGCGGATTTTGATTTTACTGGTTGCTGTTTCGCCGCAGAGAATCCGGATCGCCGACATCCGGCACGGTTTGCGCTCTTTCATCGGCTTTGAAAAACGGTTCTTCCTTGAAACCCATTAAACTTGCCGTGATTACAGCCGGAAATTTATTGCGCGTCGTATTGTAATCGGTCACGGCATTGTTATAATCGGTTCGCGCGACATTGATGCGGTTTTCCGTTCCGGCAAGTTCGGTCTGGACGTTTTTGAAAGCGTCAATTGACTGTAATTGCGGATAATTTTCCTGCAAACTCAAAAGTCTGCCGATGGTTCCGCCGAAACTATTGTTCGCCTCTAAAACCGCCTGTTTCTGTTCGGGCGTTTTGTCGCCGTCGGCACCTTGCGGCGCGGCTTTTGTCGCGTTCAAAAGTTGTGAACGCGCTTGAGCGATTTGCCCGAAAACTTCCTGTTCCTGAACGCCCGCCATTTGCGCGGTTTTGACCAGATTCGGAATTAGATCAGCCCGCCGCTGCAATGCGCTTTCAACATTTGCCCACGAGCCTTTGACGTTCTGCTGCTTTTCCGTCAAATTGTTGTAACTGCAACCCGACAAACCAAATGCGATGAACAACGCAATTGTTAATAGAAATACTCTCTTCATTTTTATCTCCTTCATAAAAAGTTAATTGTTAATTGTTATGTTAATGGTAATCGTATCAAACAATTAACCATTAACCATTTACGATTTCTCCATCTTATCAACCGCTTCGATGACGTTTTCGATCTGTTCCATATAATCGGCGAAAATCTGATTAGCGGAAACTTCGTCGAGCGGCTTGGCGAAATTATTCTCCCGAATATTAAAGATTTTGACAAACGGACTGCCGTCAATTTTCAAATATTCGGCGGTCAAAGCGACAATTTCTTGTTTCGTTACCGGCGGTTCGATGTCGTTTATCATTAAAACAGCACGAAACAATGCGGCAAAACTCGAAAGACTTTCCGCCATTAAATTCACCAAACCTTCGACTGATGCCGACGCGGGAATATATTGGCGGCGCAGTTTGATTAATTTGCTTCGCAATTCAAATTCGGTCTGATGCCTTAAATATTCGTCGGAAATATTCAAATTCGCCAAAACATCCGCGCCGTAAAGAACTTTGCGGGCGCGTTCCATATTGTGAAACTCAATCGGAAAAACATCCGCCGCGTTTTGCAGTTCGCTGACGGTAAAATAAACCGGCACGGAATGTCCCATTTTATTCCATTCGCGCATACAAGCGTTGGCGTTCCGCAAATCCTTCGGCGTGATGCGGTGCAATGCGACCAGCAAATTATAATCCGACTGACGCGGCACGAAATCGCCTGCCGCCGCCGAACCGTAAAGGATTACGGAAGCCAGATTTTTTCCGTGCGTCGCTTTCAAATCATCTATAAATGCGTCAAATTGCTGTTTCATCTTTCGAGTCTATTTTTTCCAAACTGACCGATTGAAAATCTATTACTTTTTCCGGTTTTGATTATCAACTAATATGGCGATTTTAGCATTTAATTCTTCATTGCTTTTTGTCTGTCTTTCAGCCAAAGCCGCCATCTTCGCGTTAAACTCTTCATTGTTCTTTTCCCATCTAACTTTACTTTCCCGCCACACATCTTCATTTCGAGCTTGAGCATCAACCAATGATTGAATTCTATCAACCAACGATTGAATTTCGTCTTCACTGCGAATTTGAGCATCAATCAGCATCGTGATTTTTTCACTCATATCTTCGTCCTTTCTGAATGAATCAACCAATCTTTCATCGTGGCTGGCAACTATTCTTGACAACAATTGAATTGCTTCTTCGACCGTCGAAACTTTTCTTTCCACTTTCGAAACTCTTTCGTCAACGCTCATAAAATCATCTCCAAAATCAATTATGATCTACCAACTTCCGCCCGCGCCGCCGCCGCCGAAATCGCCGCCGCCGCCGAAACCGCCCCAACCTCCGCCTGACGAACCGCCGCCGCCCCAACTACTGCCGCCGGAAGAACCGCCGGAATTTGCAATCGCCGAACCGATAATCCACGGCAAAGCCGAACCCAAGCCGCCGCCGCCGCCGCGTCCTCCACGTCCGCCGCCGCCGCCTCTGCCGCCGCGACTGAAAATTATAATCATCAAAATAAAGACCAGTATCATACAGCCTGCGCTGCCAAAAAACGAACCGCCGGTTTTTTTCCGTGTCTGCTGCGCGGGTGTCGGCGCGGGCGCGCCCGTTTGTTTCGCCTGAATCGTTTTGATGTAAGCGTCAATCGTGTCGGAAACACCTGTGCCGTAATCGCCTTGTTTGAACGCCGGAACGAGTTCTTCACGCTGAATCTGCCCGACCAGTCCGTCCGGCAGTTCGTCTTCCAAATCTCGGCTGACCTGCGTGAAGTATTTGCGGTCGTCAATCGCCACAAAAAGCAGCGCGCTCGGATTGTCCGTCTGCTTTGAACCGATTCCCCAGCCGCGCGAAACCGCCAGCGAATAGTCGAAAATGTCCCGGTCGCCGGTCGTTTTGACAATTGCCACGGCGAGTTCGACTTTCGGATTCGATTTATCACGAAATTCGATGATGCGTTGATTTAATTGCGCTTTGGTATTTTCGTCGAGAACTCCGGCATAGTCATTAACCGGCGCGGTCGGCGCGGGCAAGGGCGATTCGTCAATTGAAAATGGTTTTGAAGATTGCGAAAAAGCATTTTGAACTGTTAAGCCGAAAAGCAGAACAAAGAGAAATACACTAAATTTTGCCGTTGGAAAAATCGTTTTCATTTTTTCAATAATACTATTTTGACCACTCCGCACCTAATACGCAATTTTTTCGGCAGAGTTCCCGATAATTTTTCAACTTCTGATTGACTTGAGTTTTAAGCTGCAAATCAGCCGGAAATTGGACGCGGACGAACGCCGATTAAGCGGATTGGCGTGATATTTTTTATAATCTTCAATAAATTATTAAGCATTTTTATAAAATCAGCGAAAATCCGCTTAATCCGTGTTCATCCGCGTCCAATTTCTTCTTTGTTTTTAACTCAAGTTGTATGAAACAGAAAAATCAGCAGCGACTTTGCCAACCGTATCGCCGCGCCGATTTTTAATCAACATCGGTGAATATTCCTCTAAACTTTCCGCGTCTAAAATTCCAAGCTGTCGAAGAAGTTCAATCGCCACGACGGGACGAGCGCGTTTGTCTTCGCCGTCTTCGATTTTAAAGGCGATTCCCAAACCGGTTTTCCACTTCGCCGACGGCACAACGCCCGCCGTATAAACGCCTTCCGCGCCGACTTTCGAGATAATTTTGCCGCGCGTTTCCCGCATTAGAAGTGTGTCTAATCTTTCCGTTCCGCCGATCATTTCCGGGTAATTCGTCATCGCCGAAACGATTGTTTGACACGCTTTGCGAGTTTTTTCGTCAAAACTTTCGGGCGGAAAAACCAGCCGCGCGAACGATTTTGCCATCGCGGAAATCGGCAGCGCGAAATTCGGCGCGGCGCAGCCGTCAATGCCGATTTTTATGTCGTCTTTCGGAATATCGGAAAACAGCGAAACCGTTTCCAAAATCTTTTGCTGAACCGGATTTTCGAGCGTAAAATAATTTTCGATGTCCGCGCCGGTGAATTTCGCTTCGCCGAGCATCGCGGAATGTTTGCCTGAACAATTATTGTGCAATTGCGTTGGTTTCGCGCCCGCTTTTATCATTTCTTCCGCGCGTTTTTCATTAAACGGCAAATGCGCGCCGCACTGCAAATCCGTCTCGCTAAAACCAATTTTCGCAAGCATTTCGCTGACCGTTTCGACGTGAAAAATTTCACCCGAATGCGAACCGCAAGCCAGCGCGATTTCTTTCTCGGAAAAACCGAATTCGTCAGCCGCGCCGCTCGTCAAAAACGGAATAGCCTGAAAAGGTTTCGCCGAAGAACGAAAAAACGTAACCGTTTCGGGATCGCCGATTTGGGCGATAATTTTACCTTCGCCGTTCACGACAATTAAATGTCCGCGATGAATTGATTCGACGGTTTCGCCGCGAATGACTTTGGCTAAAATTTCAGAATTCATATTTTCAATTAGTCGGAGCGCGGACGGCTCGTCCGCCAACGAGCGAAGCGAAGTTGAGAAACGCTCGCCATCAATGAAAAAAATAGAGTGCGAAGGTTTGTCTCGCGCTTCTGCGCTCGCAGCGGACGAGCCGTCCGCGCTCCGACTTTTCACTTTTGCAGCATTTCCTTAGCGTGCTGGCGCGCCGTCGCCGTGATTTCTTTGCCGGTCAGCATTCGGGCGATTTCTTCGATTTGTTCGGTTTCGTTTAATTCCCTCACGCCGATTTTTGTTCTATTTTTTATCGTTTCCTTTTCAACCAGAAAATGCTGATCGGCTAAAGACGCGACTTGCGGCTGATGCGTAACGCACAAAACCTGCTGTGTTTTTGCCAGTTCTTTTAACTTCAACCCGACGGCTTCGGCGACGCGTCCGCCGATTCCGGTGTCAATTTCGTCAAACACCATCGCTTTTTCGTATTCGGAAAGTTTCGCCGTCGTCTTTAAAATCAACATTAAACGTGACGCTTCGCCGCCGGACGCGACTTTGGCAATCGGTTTCAGAGATTCGCCCGGATTGGCTGAAAAATAAAATTCGATTTTATCAAAACCTTTTGCTGTAAAAGACTTTATCGCGTTTTCGTCTTTCGTTTCGGGCGCGTCAATCCGCACTTCAAAACGCGCTTTTTCGAGCGAAACCTGTTTGAGATTCGCTTCGATTTCCTTTTCAAATTTTCGCGCCGCTTTCGTTCTTTTTTCGTGCAGTTCCGAAGCGACGATCACATATTCTTCCCGCGCTTTTTGCAGTTTCTTGTTTAATTCTTTTTCGCGCAATTCGGCAGTTTCGATATTTTTCAGACGCTCTTCGCTTTCGGCAAAATGTTCCAAAACACTTTCGATATTTCCGCCGTATTTTCGTTTCAACCGCGCGATCTCCGCCAGACGAGTTTCAATTTCTTCGAGTCTTTCCGGCGAAAATTCCAGCGAACCGCGAAAATCTCTGACCGAAAAAGCCAAATCTTCCAAAACCGCCTGCGCCGTCTGCAAACCCTCCAAATATTCACGAAAATTCGATTCGTATTCGGCAAGTTCCGTAATTCGCTGCGCGGCTTTGCCCAAATTTGAAATCACCGCTTCTTCGTTTTCATACAGCAAAAGATACGCCTCGTCGCTCAACGTCGAAAGTTTTTCGACGTTATTCAAACGCCTTTTTTCTTCTTCGAGCGATTCGTCTTCGCCGACTTTCGGATTTACTTTTTTGATTTCATCAACCTGAAACTGCAAAATATCGAGCAACTGCAATTTCTGCGCTTCATCGGCGTACAGATTTTCGATTTCTCTTTGAACGCTCGACACTTCTCTGTACTTTTCCGCGACGTTTTTTCTCAAAGCCAATAAATTAGCGTATTCGTCGAGCATTTCGAGATGTGTCGCCGGATTGAAAAGCGTCGCCTGTTCGCCTTGTCCGTGGATGTCAACGAGAAACGCGCCGATTTTTTTCAAAAACGACTGCGTAACGAGTTGATTGTTGACGAAAATTCGATTGCGCCCGTTCGTCGCCAATTCGCGCCGCACGATCAAATCAATCTCGTTTGAATTTTCCAATTCGATGCCGCTTTCATCGAAAATATTTTGAAGATTTTCATTGAAGAAAACATTAAAAAGTCCTTCGATCTGCGCGCTTTGTTCGCCTTCTTTTATCAAATCAGACGAAATTCTGTCGCCGGTCAACGCGCCCAAACTGTCCACGATAATTGATTTCCCCGAACCCGTCTCGCCCGTTAAAAGGTTCAAACCTTTGGCAAATTCCAGTTGGAGTTCGTCAATCAGCGCGATATTTTTTATTTTGAGCAAATTGAGCATACGGCAATTTGATTTTCAATTTTCGGGCGAAAATTGTAAAGCCGCAAACGGAAAGATTTCAGATTACAGCAAAGAATTCACAGGGATAACAGGATTAACAGGGATAATTTCAAAAATTTTTAATATCCTGTTAATCCTGTAAATCCTGTAAATTTCAGTAGTCTTTTAAGGAGTGAGCCACGAAGTTTCGAGTTCGCCGTTTTCGTTCCAGTTAAAAAGCGAACGGCGGTTGCCTTTGACATCTAATTCGAGGCAGTCAATCGAATCAATCGTTGACGAAATAACGGCGAAATTGGCGCGTCCGGCTTCTGATTCTTCTTTCGTCGGCTGGCGGTCAATAATTTCTTCCGGCATTCCCGAAGTCGCTTTTTTGACGATCTGCGTCGGTGCTTCGCCGACGTAACAGCGGCGCGAAAAAAATCCGGTCGCCAGCCATTGTTCTTCGGCTAATTCGTCATTCGCGTGAATCGCCGCCGTGCCTTTGATGCGAAGCTGGAGTTTTTCCTGCGGATGATAAAAAAGCCACGAAACGTACGGATTGTTGGTTATTTCCTTTATTTTCGGCGAATCGAGATGCGTGTGAAAAGCCAAACACGGCGGTCTGCGCCAAAATCGCCGCAGTACGACGACGCGCAGATTCGCTTTACATTCGGCGGATGTTCCGAGAACCGGCGTGTGAAACGGATGATCGCGCTCCAACATTCCCAAATCGAGATTTTTCCATATTTTCTTGAGGATTTCGCCGTGTGATGCGGGCTTGTCCCAAATACTTTCAGCCTTCATAAAAACCCGGTCGCCAAACGCGCAAAAAATGTAATCATCTATATTTTTACTGCGCGATTGGCATCTTCCGTTCGATAATAAATTAATTTTTTAATTTACTGACAATTGCGGCGGCAAATTCGGCGGTGCTTGCCGAGCCGTTCAAATCGCGCGTACGAACTTCGCCTTCTTTAAAAACATCCAACATCGCTTTTTCGGCGCGATTTGCCGCGTCCGCTTCGCCGATGTGCCGCAGCATTAAGAAACCCGACATCAAAACCGCCGTCGGATTGGCGATGCCTTGACCGGCGATGTCGGGCGCGGAACCGTGAACGGCTTCAAAAACCGCGCCGATTTCGCCGATGTTCGCGCCCGGCGCAAGTCCCAAACCGCCGATCAAACCGGCGCACAAATCCGAAACGATGTCGCCGTAAAGATTTTCCAAAACCATCACGTCGAATTGTTCCGGGCGCATTACAAGCTGCATACAGGCGTTGTCAATGATTTTGTCGTCGGCTTCGATTTCCGGGAAATCTTTGGAAACATTGTAAAAACATTCCAAAAACAAACCGTCGGAAAGTTTCATAATGTTGGCTTTGTGCATCGCCGTTACTTTTTTTCGATTTTCGCGCTTGGCAAATTCAAAAGCGTAACGCGCGATTCGCGTCGAAGCCTTTTCCGTGATAATTTTTATGCTTTCAACCACGCCCGGAACGACGACGTGTTCTAATCCGGCGTATAAATCTTCGGTATTTTCGCGCACGATCACCAAATCGAGTTCAGGATAACGGCACGGAACATTCGGCAGAGCCTTAACGGGGCGCACATTCGCATATAAATCGAGAGCTTTGCGAAGTCCGACATTAACCGACGTAAAACCTTTGCCGATTGGTGTCATCAACGGTCCTTTGAGCGCGACTTTGTTCCGTTTGATTGATTCAATCGTCGGTTCGGGAATCGTCGTGCCGAACTTTTCCAACGCCTGCGCGCCGATGATCTGCGTTTCCCAATCAACTTCAACGCCCGCCGCTTCGATGACTTGAACTGTCGCCGAGATGATTTCCGGTCCGATGCCGTCGCCCGGAATTAGTGTAATCGTATGTTTTGCCATAAAGTTTTTCGTTAGTGTTTATTCTGTTTGTGTGTTTATATTTTAACCAAACTGTTTAATCTGCGCGAATTGCCAAGTTGTTTTTACTCGTTTGAGTTAAATATTTCGCATTTTACAGAGTTTTCCGTGATTCGATGTTTTGAAAAATTATTGAAGATTAAATAGCATTGAGAAAGTAAAAACGAATTTTTGTAAAAATTTAGAAACTGTTTGAAAAGTAAAAACAGAAGAAAAATTACCGAGAAATTAGGCGCGGATAAACGCAGATTTGACGGATTTTCGCAGGCTTGATTGAAAAAATCCGCGTTAATCCGCTGAATCAGCGAAAATCCGCGTTTAATTTCTTAGTTTTCAGGAAAAATATAACAAAACAAAAATAAGAATGAAGAATTTATTCAGCAACATTAAAGGTGATGCGTTCGGCGGAATCACGGCGGGCATTGTGGCTTTGCCGCTGGCTTTGGCGTTCGGCGTAACTTCCGGTTTAGGACCGAGTGCCGGACTTTACGGCGCGATTTTTTTGAGTTTTTTCGCCGCGCTGTTCGGCGGAACACCGACGCAGATTTCCGGTCCGACTGCGCCGATGACGGCGGTTAGTTTAACGGTCGTCGCCGGAATTTTAGCCGCCAACGACGGCATCATCGAGCAGGCTCTGCCGATAATTCTGGCGGTTTTTCTGCTCGCCGGATTATTTCAAATCGTCATCGGACTCGCTGGAATCGGGAAATATATCAAATATATTCCGTATCCGGTCGTTTCGGGTTTTATGACGGCAATCGGCGTGATGATTTTGATTACGCAGATTTTGCCCGCCGTCGGCTATTATCCGAAGGAAGACGCGGACTTGAAAAACGCTTTGAAGCCGAAAGCGGAAGTCGTTTTAATCAATAAAATCGTTCAAAAAGAAGGCGATAAAGGAACGCTCGTCGTGGAAAATTCCGGCGTTATTTCCCAAAAATTCAGCAGCATCAGCGAACGGGAAATCAACGCCGAAGCCGAAAGTTTGGCGAAAAACAGCGCGGCGGGTGTCGTCGGCACGATCAAAACCCTGCCGCGGGCGTTCGGAAAAATAAGTTATCTCGAACTGATTTTGACGCTTCTGACTATTTTGATTGTCTATGGTTTCAAGCGAATCACGACTGCTGTTCCGAGCCAACTGGTCGCGTTGCTGGCAGTTAGCGGAATCGCCTATTTTGGCGGCTTAAATTATCGCCCGATTGACCAAATTCCGGGTGGTTTTCCGCAAATTAACTTCGGAATTTTGACGAATTTCAGTCTTTCGGGATTAACGCCGTATATTTTCGCGGCTTTGTCGCTGGCTTTTCTCGGCGCGATTGATTCGCTGTTGACTTCGGTGGTCGCCGACAATATGACCAAAACAAAACACAGCCCGAACAAAGAGTTGATCGGTCAGGGAATCGGCAACAGCATCGCCGCCGTTTTCAGCGGTCTGCCGGGTGCGGGCGCGACGATTCGCACGGTTATCAATATCAATTCGGGCGGAAAAACGCGAATTTCGGGAATGATCGCCGGTGTTTTTCTGCTGCTTATTCTGCTCGTTTTGAGTCCCGCCGCTTCAAAAGTTCCTGCCGCCGTTCTAGCCGGAATTTTAATCACCGTCGGCATCGGCGTAATGGATTACAGAGGTTTGCGGGCGATTCCGAATATGCCCAGAGACATTGATTTGAAAATATTCAAATTCAGTTCGGAAGTCCTCGTAATGCTAATCGTTCTCGTGCTGTCGGTCGTCTGGGATTTGGTCAGCGCGGTCGGCATCGGTCTCGTGCTTTCGTCGGTTTTGTTTATGAAAAAAATGGGCGATTTCACAGCCGACGAATCGCGTGTTTTGACTTTGCAGGAAGCTGACAAAAATGAAGAATTTTGGACGGACGAAATATCATTTCCGCCGCAGCTCAGTCAGGAAGTTTTTATCAAACATTTAGACGGACCTTTATTTTTCGGTTACACGAGCGAATTTCAGGCTCTGGCGAAACAGATACCGGAAACCGCTTCGCACCTGATTTTGCGGATGGACAAAGTTCCGTATATTGATCAAACCGGACTTTACGCGCTCGAAGATATTCTGCTTGATTTGGAAAGCAAAAACATTCACACATTGATGATCGCGCCGCAAAAACAGCCTTTGATGATGTTGAGAAAAATTGATATTGTTCCCGATTTGGTTTCCGAAGAACATATTTTCGATAATTTTCAAACCTGCATCAAATATATTAATGAAAACGTCCAAAACAAATTTGATTCGACGGTTCAACAAAAATAGATTGCCGATTCATCTTTGATTATTCCGCTTCGGGAAGTAAAATATTGATTGTTGAAAATGCGCCGGAGATTTTGACAAAACGCTTTATGCAGGAAAATTTTATCAGTTTGCCGTTTAAGATTGACGACAATTTCACGCAAATTGCCGGCATCGGGAAATTTTCGCCCGCCGGAGTTGTCCTCGAATACGAAGGCAAAATCTTCGGCATCATCAAAAGCGGTGTCAAAGAAGCGCGTCTGGCGATTGATGAAATTTTGGACGTAGAACTCCGCAAAGGATTTTTTAAACTCGGCGCAAAAATCGAAATTCGCACGATAAGTTTTGCAAAAATGAGCGAATTTCCCAACAAAAACGGCAAGATAACTCTAAAAATCGAACGCCGCGATTTTGAGCGTGCCGCCAGTGCCGTTGCCAAACTGCAAAAAAATATAAACGAACATCACGCATCTCTGCCGCCGAAACATTCGCCCGTTAGCCGTCTGTTTGATGAAAACGAAACTAACGAATTAGATAAATTACCGAAATGAAAAAATGGCTCGTCAGAATCGGCTTTGTGATAGTTTTAATATTGCTCGGAATAGTAATTTTAATTGTGATAAATCAAAACGACACGGCAAATATCAAAAAATTCGTTAGAAATGAAAATCTGCCGACGATCAAAGCGGATTGGAAAGGCACGCCGGTTGATCAAAAGGACAGATTTGTAAATGCCGAATTTCCGTTTCTGCCGAAAATTACCGATGTGCTGAAATGGACTTGGGAAACCAATCCGCAAAAGCTCGAAAAACAAAACGACACGAAAAGATTAGATGTTCTAGACCCGTCTGATTTTTTAAACGGCGACGAAAACGGTATTTTGTGGCTCGGACACGCATCTTTTTATATTCGTTTGGATGGCAAAACTCTCTTGCTCGATCCGGTTTTCGGCAAACCGCCGCTTGTTTCCACTTATATTGATGTGCCTTCGCCGCTCGAAAAAATTAAAAATGTTGACTATGTTTTGATTTCACACGATCACCGCGATCATTGCGACGAAGAATCAATTGTACAAATCACCGCGAAATTTCCCGACGCAAAAGTTTTCGCCGGATTGCGAATGGACGAATTGTTAAAAGATTGGACGAAAAGCACAAACAAACTGCAAACTGCCGGTTGGTTTCAACAATTTACATTGACGGACGAAAACTTAAAAATCTACTTTCTGCCCGCGCGTCATTGGTCGCGGCGCGGACTTTTTGACACGAACGAAAGGCTTTGGGGCAGTTTTATTATTCAGGGCGCGAACAAAACGATTTATTTCAGCGGCGATTCCGGCTACGGCAATCATTACCGCGAAACCGCAGAGCTTTTTCCCGACATTGACTATTTTCTGATCGGCATCGGCGCGTATAAACCGCGCTGGTTTATGGAGCCGAACCACAACGATCCCGCCGACGCGCTGCAAGCGTTCACCGACGCAAACGCGAAATTTCTCGTCCCGATGCACTTTGGCAGATTCGATTTGTCGGACGAACCGCCGAGCGAACCGCTTCGATTGTTGAAGGAAAAAGCGGCGGAATTAAATTTATCGGACAAAATCAAAGCGTTAGATATTAACGAAAGTTTGAAATTTTGACCGCAAATCAGATACGAATAAATCGGAATATCTTTATAATTCAAAGCGAGGAAATGATAAATATGCAAACAGTTTCACTTGAAATCCCGACGACGACGTTTGCCGCGCTCGGCGAATCGCCCGATGAATTTGTCAGCGAAATGCGGATTGCGGCGGCGGTCAAATGGTATGAACTCGACAAACTTTCGCAGGGCAAAGCCGCCGAAGTCGCCGGACTTTCGCGCTCGGCTTTTATCGAAGCTCTTTCACGCTTTCAGGTTTCGCCGATTCAAATAACTGCCGAAGAATTGGAAAAAGAATTAGCTGATGCGAATTGAAAAAAGATATGAATTCAAAAACCAAAATATATTCACTTTTTAAAGTTTTTATATTTGCAACTGCCTTTTGCTTTCTTACAAATTGCTCAAAAATTGAACAAACAGAGCAGAATATTATACCAATACAATATAGAAAGTTATGTTACTATTGAAAGATGCGAGTTGTTGATTATCAGACAGAAATAGATCAGACAGAAACGGAGTTGAGAACACTTGAAAAAAGGCAATCAAATGCCAAGTTGCTGCTGCGTGTGCAACTTCTCAGGCTTCTGAAAAGCGGAGAGTTTTCGCAGTTGAAAAAGGCAGTCGGGATTTTAGGAATCACCGAGAAATACGGCTATGACTTGTGGAAGAAATACAAAACCGAAGGGTTGGATGGGTATCTGAAATTAAACTACAAAGCGAACCGGACAAAGCTCAATGATGAGCAGAAAGCAAAGTTGATCGAACAAGCCAGAGAGGGTTTTGATTCACAGTCGGAGGCAGGCGAGTTTATTGAAAATGAGTTTGGAGTCAGTTACACGCAACAAGGCATTTCGCTGCTTTTTCAGCGGTTGAAGATCAAAGCCAAAGTGCCGCGACCGTTTAATATCAAGGCGAACACACAACAGCAAAGTGAATATAAAAAAACTTTTCTGTGAGGCATTCGGGCGAGCAGTTTTATTTTCACGACGAGTTGCGCTTCGGGACACGCGCGGATCTAGGCAGACGTTGGACAGCCACAGGAGTCAAGCCGGGTGGTTCTCAACATATCGGCTATGATTACGGCTACCTGTCGGTGGCGATCAATCCGCTGACCGGAGATGTCAAGATGCTGATCTTGCCGAATATGACATTGGAGAGTTTTCAAGTGTTTCTTGATGAATTTGCTCAAGGTTTAGAAGAAGAAGCGATTTTGATCACCGACGGAGCAGCGGCACATCGGAGTCAGAGTTTGAAACCGGATGAGAAGATAAATCTGGAACTATTGCCGGCTTATTCGCCTGAGCTGAATCCGGTCGAGAGATTTTTTCGAGAGATTAGAAGAAGGTTAAAGAATCAAGTATTTACAACTTATGAAGAAGTTGAGAAGGCGGTTATAGAAATAGCCAAACCTTTTATGACAGCAAAAGAAGCGATCAAAAAACTGACTTGTTATGACTGGCTACTTAACACACCTTCTTAAATTGTTTTGGTATTATTATCGTAAAAGTTCCTCCGATTTATGACAACGAACTTTCGCACGAAGAAAATTATTGGCGTTTTCAGCATTTTCTTTTTCCGCAGTTAGAAATTCCAAATCCTATTCCGAAAGGTTTACCGAACGATAACGGTCTTTTGTATGTTTCGGCGGAAGAAAACGGCAAAGTGAAATTAAATTCTCAAGATGCAGGAAATATTTCAAAAACAGATTCTTTGACAATAAGATTATCTGAGATTTTTCGGGAAAGAGAGAAAAATGGAGTGTATGAGCCGGGAAATTGGAAAATTGTTAAAGCCGTCGGTATTAAAACCGCACATTCGATTGAATACGGCGATTTTATAAAAGTGGTTGAAGCCGTCAAACGAAGCGGTGCTGAACCAATAGTTTTGTTGTTCGACGATGACGCAATGCCAAAAACCAAAATAGTCCTTTAAGAAAATATTAAAATCAAAAATAAATGACAAAAGCATCAAAACAAGAAACAAAAGGTTCGACTTTGATCGAAGCGATTCGGCAAGGGATTCACGAAGAAATGAAGCGCGACGAAACCGTATTCGTGATCGGCGAAGATGTCGGCGAATACGGTGGCGCGTTTAAATTAACCGAAGGTTTTACCCGCGAATTCGGCGCGGAAAGAATGATTGACACGCCGATTTCGGAGGCGGCGATTGTCGGCGCGGCGTGCGGCGCGGCGTTGATGGGAATGAAACCGGTCGCCGAATTTCAGTTTATTGATTTTATTTCCGGCGGTTTTGATATGCTGACAAATTACGCGGCAAAATCGCGTTATCGCGGTTGCGGTTCAATTCAAGCAGTTTTTCGCGGACCGTGCGGTTCGGGTGTGCGCGGCGGACCGTTTCATTCTTTAAATGCGGAATCGTTTTTCTTAAACACGGCGGGTTTGAAAATGGTCGAACCTTCAACCGCTTACGACGCGAAAGGTTTAATCAAAGCGGCGATTCGTGATCCTGATCCGGTTTTGTTTTTTGAACATAAAAAACTTTATCGCCTGCCGCGTCTGCGCAAAGAATTGCCCGAAGAAGATTACATCGTCGAAATCGGCAAAGCGCGTGTGGCGCGTGAAGGCACGGATTTATCAATTATTACATTCGGCGCACAGGTTTTGAACGCTTTGGATGCGGCGGACGAACTGGAAAAATCAGACGGTTTGCAAGTTGAAGTTGTTGATTTAAGAACGCTTGCGCCGCTTGATAAAGAAGCGATTTTGAACACGGTGAAGAAAACAAACCGCGCTCTTGTTTTACACGAATCGTCCTTAACCGGCGGCATCGGCGGCGAAATCAGCGCGATTATCGCCGAAGAAGCGTTTGAATGGCTTGACGCGCCCGTTATTCGCCTCGCTTCGATAGATTCGCCCGTACCATTCGCGCCGCAGATGGAAGATTATTTTTTGCCGCAAATCTCGGAAATCGTAGAATCGTGCCGGAAATTAGCGCGTTATTAATTTGACTGGAGCGCAATCCGTCCCGGTTGCGATGAGCGTCGCTTCGACGCGAAAAAGCGTTCGGTTAATTGAGCGTAATAGTAACGAAACATTTTTTCGCGCTTTCGCGCTCATTGAAAGCGGGGACGCTTGCGCTCCAGTCGTTTGAATGTGTTAATCTGTGATTAAATTTGAATATTTCGAGCGAAAACTTCATGAGAAAAACTAACTGTCGGAAAATCGGATTTTTGTTTGCATTGCTGGCGATTCAGGTTTCATTCGCATTCGCGCAAAATGCAACTATTACGCTGAATGTTGACGCAACCGATGCGGCAAAAAATATCTTGCACGTTCGGGAAACGATGCCGGTCAAAGCGGGCGAATTCGCGCTCTTTTATCCGAAATGGATTCCGGGCGAACACGCGCCGACCGGAACGCTCAATGATATGGTCAATCTTTATATCACGGCAAACGGCAAACCGATTGTTTGGCGGCGCAATGATGTCGAGATGTTTGAGTTTCATTTGACGATTCCAAGCGGCGTAAATCAAATCGAAATCTCGTTTGACGACGTTTCGCAGCCCGGCACGATTGCCAGCGCGAATTTGTCGCGGATTAAATGGAATCGGTTGCTGCTTTATCCCGAAGGCGCGAAAGCCGACAATGTGCAGGTTGCGGCTTCGCTGAAATTGCCCGCCGATTGGAAATATGCGACTGCGCTGCAAACGGCGAATGAAACGGCGAATTTTGTTCAATTCAAACCGGTTTCGCTAACTTTTTTGGTTGATTCGCCCGCCGTCGTCGGGAAATTTTATAAAAAAATTCCGCTCGTTGACGAAGGCGGCGCGATGCACGAAATTGACGCTTTTGCCGATTCCGCCGAAGCGTTGGAATACAAAGCGGAAACGCTCGAAGGCTGGAAAAATCTCGTCCGGCAGGCAAATCTGGCGTTCGGATCGCATCATTACAACAATTACAAATTTTTATTGACGTTGAGCGATGTCGGCGGCAGCGAAGGTTTGGAACATCATCAATCGAGCGAAGACGGCGTGGGCGAAAAATCATTTACCGAACCGTATCGTTTGCTTGATTTGGGCGATCTGCTCGGACACGAATATACGCATTCGTGGAACGGCAAATATCGCCGTCCGGCGGGACTTGCCACGGGCGATTACGAAACGCCGATGAAAGCCGAACTTTTGTGGGTTTATGAAGGTTTGACGCAGTATCTCGGTCACGTTTTCCCGACGCGCAGCGGTCTTTGGACACCGGAAGATTACCGCGAAGTCGTCGCCGCCGATGCCGCCGATTTGAACAACGAAGCCGGCAGACGTTGGCGACCACTGGTTGACACGGCGCGTGCCGTTCAATTTACTTACGGTTCGCCCAGAGCGTGGCGCAACGTGCGCCGCCGCGTTGATTACTACGATGAAGGCGCGTTGATTTGGCTCGAAGCAGACGTTTTAATTCGTCAGAAATCCGGCGGAAAACTCTCGCTCGACGATTTTCTGCACAGATTTCACGGCGGAGGTAACACCGCGCCGAAAATCGTGCCGTATAGTTTTGATGATGTTGTCAAAACACTTAATGAAGTTGTGCCTTACGATTGGAGCAAATTTTTGAAAGACCGGATTTACACGATTCAGCCAAACGCGCCGCTCGGCGGAATCACGGACGGCGGCTGGAAACTCGTCTATAACGACACGCCGAATATTTATATCAACGGCGGCGAAAATACATACAATTTTGTCAGCGCGATGTTTTCAATCGGCGTTCTCGTCAATAAAGACGGAACAATTTCAGACATCAATCCTGATTTACCGGCGGCAAAGGCGGGAATCGCGCCGGGAATGAAAATCACGAAAATCAACGGCGAAGACTTTTCAATCGAAAATCTGCACAAAGCGATTGCGGCGACGAAAAATAATTCGCCGCTTGAATTGACCGCCGAAAACGGCAATTCGACGCAGACGTATAAAATAAATTACAGCGGCGGCGAACGCTATCCGCATTTGGAACGCGATGCGGCGAAAACGGATTATTTAATGGCAATTGTAGAACCTCTTCCACCACAAGGCTTCGTGGCATCTTCCGGTCCCGGTTCATTTCTTATTCAAATGTCTCCCGGTCGTAGAAGAAGACAACCGCGCCCTGTTAATGGTTTTGCCAACGTGACAAACATTATTTTGAGTCAGACCGAAACTACGGCGAATTGTCCGGCAAATTCAAATCTTTGTGCGAACAGTAAGCAAATAATAGATATTTCAACGGAAGCGGTTGATCCTGAAAATGATGTGCTTTCTTACAGTTACACGGTTACAGCCGGAAAAATTATCGGTCAGGGCGCGAAAGTTGTTTGGGATTTGTCGGGCGTTGCGCCGGGAACTTACACGATTACTGCCGGAGTTGATAATGGATGCGGTGTTTGCGGCGCGACTAAAACCCAAACGGTTACTGTTGAGAAATGCGCCGACTGCAAAGAATAAGAATGCAAATCTTTTTTCAAATTATTAACGCATTTCGCTCGGCGTAAATCCTGTTTTGCGTCGAAAGTGATGAGTAAAATGCGCGGGATTGGAAAAGCCGAGCAGATAGGCGATTTCCGTGATGGTCATATCGTTTTTTTTCAGCAGTTCGCGGGCGCGTTCGATGCGTTGGTTAATGACGTATTGGTGCGGCGTGTAGCCGGTTGATTGTTTGAACATCCGCAGAAAATGATATTCGCTCAAACCGGCGGCGTTTGCCAGAACTTTTAACGACAAATCTTCGGATAAATCACTTTCTATTAAATCCAGAACACACGCCAGTTTTTTGTTGGTCAAACCGTTGACGTAACGCTTTTCGGGCGGCATTCGGTCGGATGAATATTCGCGCAAAAGCTGAACGGCGAGTAGATTGGCGATTGAATCGGCGAACAAATTGCTGCCCGTCGCTTCGCGGTCGCGCTGAAGTTCGTCAAACGCCATCCGCGCCATTGATTCGATAATCGGACTGCGCGTTTCCAGCGAAGTGATAATTTCCACGTTGTCGGGATTCAGCTCCGCGCCGGCGGCAACCGACTTTATATATTCCGGTTCGAGATGCAGATAAACGTCGTCCTGTTCGGTTTCGTCATACCACGACTGCAAAGCGCAGCCCGGAGAAATCACGGCGACATTGCCCGCCGTTTGCAGAATATTATAGTTGCGCCCGGACAAAACCGCCTGTTGACGCGACGGCGCGCCCATATAAACCGTGATTAAATTGTAGGTCAATTTGCCGGGTTTGATGTAAGATTCGCGGATGTGATGACGGTTGCGGATGACTTTCAGATTTTGCCAGCGGTCGCGGCTGTTGACGATCCAGTCGCCGCGCCAGTTATAGCGCGTTTCGGTTCTGCCTTCGGCAGTTTTTGAAGGATTATGATTACTCTTTTCCGCCTTTTCTAAATCCATTGTTTATTTGCCGTTTATCAAAAAATATTTACATTTGAAAGAAAAACGGTCTATATTTTAATTACCTCTTGAAATCGCAAAAGTAAAGCATTTTTTATATCTAATTTGTAAATTCGACAAGTCGCCGCAATAATATGTCAGCATTCGCAATTTTATGACAGTTTTTGCCGTATCTTCGATGCTAATTTGATTGTACGTGAAATGAACCTCACCCTCATTTATTCTCTGATTTTTGATTCGAGGTTTGATTTACAAAGGAAAGGTAAAACTTATGAAGAAATTTATCAACAACAAAACCGACGCATTGAAAGGCGTTTCGACGCTTGATGTGATGAAAAGAAATTTGAGAATAATTTTGCCGCTGCTGGTTATAATAGTTTTGAGCGGCGCGATTTACGGCGGACACAGTATTCTCGATGCGGTTGATCCGTCGTTTGATCCGCAAATTCAGACAAATTCGTTCAGCAATAAACAAGTTTCGGTAATAATGCCGCTGTCGAACGGCAAAATTCTGGCTGCAGGCAGATTCAATTCCTATAATCGTCAGCCGGTCGGCGGAATCGTTCGTCTAAACCCGGATGCCACGCTCGACGCGACATTTACTCCGGTATCCTTTGCTAACTACACTTATCCAAATAAAATTATCGTTCAGCCGGACGGAAAATTAGTTCTTTACGGACTCGATATGCTTCTGAACGGTCAGACGGGACAAGGCAAAAAGGTGCTTCGTTTGAACAGCAACGGAACGCTCGATACGACTTTCGACTATACCTTGAGCGGTGTAGTTTATGATGTTGCGATAGATGCAAGCGGAAGAGCGATTTTATCGGGATTTATCACTGACAATAGTTCGGTTACGCGCAACGTCGTCAGATTAAATTCGGACGGTTCTCAAGACACTTCCTTTCAATTCGGTACGGCTGATCCAATATCTGCCATAGTAATCGCAGCGCAGGGCAACAAAGTGATTGTCGGCTTTCAAGGCACTTCACAATCAATTAAAAGGTTGAACGAAAACGGCACGATTGATGCGGCGTTTAATATTAAAGCTATTGATAATTCCCAACTAATAAAATCAATAACCGTTCAACCCGACGGCAAAATTCTTGCCTTTACCACTGCAAATTTATATCGTTTGAATGAAAACGGCAGCGACGACGGCGGCTTTACCACGATAAATTTTCCGAATTCCGCCCCTGCGAGAAATTTGGCTTTGTCCGATGACGGCAAAATCATCGTATCATCGGGTTTGTCGGCGTTTGAAATCAAGCGTTATCTTTCAAATGGCAGCATTGACGGTTCATTCGTTCCATACATTATGCGGGAAGGTTACTCCTCTCACGGAGTTCTGACAGACGGCAGCGTAATTATCGGCGACGCTAACAATGCGGGAATTTCCACCAATATCCCGAATTATTTTTCCCGACTTTATCCGAACGGAACGCTCGACACTACTTTTAACGCCGGCGGCATCGGTTTTCAATCAACTAATCCGGGAAGCATCAGAACGATTGCCGTCCAAACCGACGGAAAGATATTGATCGGCGGTAAGTTCGATATGGTCAACGATTCCGTTCAATTTAAAATTGCCCGTCTGAATGCCGATTCTTCTCTCGACACAACCTTTCAGTTCAGCACTTACGGAGCAAACCTTTTCACGCAAATCATTGACATTTTTAACATAAAAGTTCAGCCGGACGGAAAAATATTGGTTTCCGGCTCATTCACTTATCTTGGCGGTCTCCAGTCAAATCTGATACGTCTGAATGCGGACGGCGGCATTGATCGGACTTTTAATACTAATTTGTATATCAGCGAATTTTTTACTTGTTGTGGCGGCGGACAAAATAAAATCGCTGTTTTAGGCGACGGCAAAATAATTGTCGGCACCTCGCGCAATCAACCCTCACAACTTCCTTTTCCGATTAAACTAAATGCCGACGGCACACGCGACACGGCATTTAATCCGACGATATATGCCGCGCAAAATCTTTTATACATTTATGATTTAGCCGTTCAGCCGGACGGAAAAATTATCATCGGCGGCAGACACGATGACAACAGCGGTGCGCCGAATGCTTTCATCGCCCGCCTGAATCCCGACGGCAGTGCGGATCAAACATTCAGCATTAACGAAGAAAAAGGGCGGACAGTTTCGGCACTTGCGCTGCTTCCGAACGGCAAAATCCTCTTTGCAAAATCGAGTCCTTATCCCTCGCCGGTCAAACGCTCCGACGTTTTGCGCTTAAATTCCGACGGCAGTTTGGATAATACGTTTAACGCCGGAACGGGCGCAAATGACAAAATAAACACAATTTTAGCACTGCCGACCGGAAAAATTTTCATCGGCGGCAGATTCACCGAATTTAACAAACAAACGCGGCAAAATCTCGTGCAGTTAAATGCCGACGGCAGTGTCGAACCGATGAATTACACGCTCAATGACGAAGTTTTGAGTTTAGCCGTGGACGGCGAAGGACGAATTTTAGTCGGCGGCAGCTTCACAATTATCAACGCGGGCGGCGGAAATACAAACCGTTCGTATGTTGCCAGATTGATTGATTCAACCCGATCAATCAGAAAAACGCGGTTCGATTTCGACGGCGACGGACGCGCCGACATCGCCGTTTATCGGGCATCCGAAGGAAGTTGGTTTATCAACCAAAGTTCGCAGGGCTTTACGGCTTCGACCTTCGGAGCGCGAACCGACCGACTTGTTCCGGCGGATTACAACGGCGACGGCAAAACCGACATCGCCGTTTATCGCAACGGTTTTTGGTATATTTTGAATTCCGCAGGCGGCTTTTCGGCGGTTCAATTCGGCGAAAGCACCGACATTCCGCAGCCGGCGGATTACGACGGCGACGGACGCGCCGACATCGCCGTTTTTCGCCCGTCAAACGGAACTTGGTATGTTTTAGGAAGTCGAGACGGTTTTTACGCCGGTCAATTCGGCGCAAATGGTGATAAACCATTTGCGGCGGATTATGACGGCGACGGTAAGGCGGATTTTGCAGTATTCCGAAACGGTAATTGGTATCTGCAAAATTCCGCCGCCGGTTTTAAAGCCGTTCAATTCGGCTTTGGAACCGATCTTCCGGTTGCCGCCGATTACGATGGCGACGGCAAAACTGACATCGCCGTATTCCGCGACGGATTCTGGTATATTCTGGAATCAAACGGAGGATTTCGCGGACTGCAATTCGGCAATCCGACTGATTTGCCCGTTCCGGCGGATTATGACGGCGACGGCAAAACCGATATTGCCGTTTATCGTGCGGGCATCTGGTATCTGCTGAAAAGTTCAAACAACGGATTTTACGCCGAACAATTCGGCAATCCGAACGACCAGCCGATTCCGTCGGCTCTTCGGCAAATATTCTACGATTAATGTTTTGAGCAGCAAATTCAACAATCTTGTTAGCTCATAATGAAAGGGCGAATGATTTGAATCATTCGCCCTTTCCGATTTCGACGTATTTTGACGGCATTAACGGCTGATTAAAACCGATTGAAATATCGGATAAGTATTTTTATCGAACGGATTTACTACGGCTTGCTCACTTGATAAAAATTGCCGGCTCAGCGGATTTTCCAAAATCCTTGCCGTTTCCGTGTTTTCCCGTTCGGACAAATCCGACACGACAAAAACCGCTTTATCTTTCAGATCAAAGCGGGCAATTTGATAGCCGTTTGCAGCCATTTGAGCAATTTCGTCACTTTTTAACGCCGGATAGTTTTGCAAATCCGTCAACAATACGGAAACCGTTTTGCCTTGATGCCGAAAAACGATGTGCGTAAAACTGTGTCCGTTATATTTACAGACGTGCGATTCGAGAAGTTCATATTTCCGAGCCGAATTTTGTAAAGGATTGAGAATTCCCTGCCGCAAATCGGCGTATTTCGCCGATGCCAGATCAATCTCAACCGGATTTTCGGCTAAATTGAACTTGACGGCGCAATTTTGATGATCGCCGACTGCAAAATTCGCCAGAGATATTTTTTGCATTTCCCGATTTGTTTGTGCGACATCGGCTGGAAAAAGGTTTTCGGGCTGATTTTGAAAATATAAAAAGCCCAAACCGACGGCAAAAATAATGCTCGCCGCAAACGCCAGCCGCGATATATTCATCGTCCAAAAGTAATTTTTTTCGGGCTGAACGGCGAGTGCCGTCTGTTTCACCTGATTGCAGAGAATGTCGTAAAACTCGGCGCGCATTTGAAACTGCGGCGCGTTGACAACCGCAGACTTTATTTTAGATCGTAAAATTCGGCGGTTTTCAATCACGCCGCGACAATCTGCACAGACTTCCAAATGACGCAAAACTTCGTGATTTGTTTCCGTAAGCAGTTCGCCGCACAAATATGAATCAACTAATTCCCGGAAATCCTGACACTTCATATAGATTTCCCTCCTTTTTTTACTTCCTTGTTCTTATCCGTTTCGATGCCGTAATTGCGGGCGTAAACGGCTAATTCCCCGCGCAAAATTTTTCGTCCGCGATGGAGACGCGACATTACAGTTCCAATCGGCACATCCAAAAGCGAAGAAATTTCTTTGTAGGCAAATCCTTCGACATCGCACAGCAAAACTATTTCTCTGAATGTTTCGGGAACTTTTTTTAGTGCCTGCAAAACATCTTCATCCGTCAAATTCTGCGGTATCGGTGCTTCAAACTGAACGGTTTCGGCGATTTTTTCTTCCGTATCGGCGACGAGATGCAAATTCATCTGTTTCCGCAGTTGTTTATAATGTGTGTGGTACATAATCGTCGTCAGCCACGCTTTGCAGTTTGTTCCTTTTTCGTAGCGATGAAAGGATTTGAGAGCCTGCATCATTGTCTCCTGAACCAAATCTTCGGCAGCGTCGCGGTCGCGTTTGAGAAACATCGCCACGCGGAACAAATCCGCGCTGAACGGCATCGCTTCGCTTTCAAAATCCTGCCACAGACGCTCTTTTTCTGATTTCCTTTTGATTAGCTTAAACAAGTTTCATCCTCTCAAATCTCCGCTTCACATTTGTTTAATATCTATCTTTGACAAATTTATTCCGCCTAAATATTTTACCTGAAGTTTTACTTGAAGTTTTCTCTTGCATTATCTTATCAATTTATGTTAAACATAAAGCAGAGTCGAAGTTGATAAATTTCGGCTCGCATTCCGATGGACGCAAGCCTTCCATATTCTAAAGTCCAGCCAACGAAAAATCTTTTGAAATCATCAATATAACAATGACTTACCGATAATTGTTCGGTAAAGTCGGCTTTGAAAATTCGTCTAAGTTCTGCAAGAAGCGACAGCAAAAAGCGTTCTATTAACGACGAGGAGAAAAACGACAATGAAAAACGAAACGGCTAAAAAGAAAGAAACTAACGAAAAATTATTTTTGCTCGACCCTGACAGAAAAAGCCCGCGAGCCAAAGATTTTGAAGATAAACTTTCAGGCTTTATCGTCGGACAGGAACGCGCCGTCCGGCGAATGAGCGGACTTTTTCAAATCTATTTGGCGGGAATGAACAATCCGGCGCGTCCTTTGGGAACGATGTTGTTTTTAGGTCCGACGGGATCGGGAAAAACGCGCGTCGTCGAAGCGGCGGCGGAAGTTTTGTTCGGCGAACCGCACGCGGTCGTCAAAATTGACTGCGCCGAATTTCAGCATTCACACGAAATCGCCAAACTCATCGGTTCGCCTCCCGGATATTTGGGACACCGCGAAACTTCGCCGATGCTGACGCAGGAAAATTTGGACAAAGCGCACACGGAAGATACGAAATTGACTTTTGTATTGTTTGACGAAATCGAAAAGGCTTCGGACGCGCTCTGGCAGCTGTTGCTCGGTATTTTGGATAAAGCGACGCTGACGCTCGGCGACAATCGGCGCGTTGATTTTTCGAGATCGGTCGTTATTATGACTTCCAATCTCGGCGCGCGCGAAATGAGCGAAATGATTTCCGGCGGCATCGGATTCGCGCCGACGAAAACCGGAAAAAATCAGGACGACAACGAAATTGACACGAAAATTTACCGCACCGCGCTCGAAGCCGCGAAACGTAAATTCTCGCCCGAATTTATGAACCGCATTGATAAAGTCGTCGTCTTCAGAAGTTTGAAAGAACATCATCTGCGCCGAATCTTGGAAATCGAATTAAAATCCGTGCAGGATCGCATCACCGAATCTGCCGGAACGAAATTTGTTTTTGAATGTTCCGACGCGGCAAAAGAATATCTGCTTAGTGAAGGCATTGATTTGAAATACGGAGCGCGGCATTTGAAACGCGCCATCGAACGATTTCTCGTCTATCCGCTTTCAAATTTGGTGGCGACGCAGCAAGTCGAAACCGGCGATATGGTGACGGTTGATTTTGACGAAGCGGAGAAAAAACTTATTTTTTCAAAACAGGCGGGCAAAATGATTGTCAGCGAATATGATGAAAAATTGATTGACAACGAGCCGGAAGTCAAATCCGATGCCGTCGGTCTGCCGCTGCCGCAAGCGATGGTCGGCACGGAAACAAATTAATTATTCGGCGTAAATCACAAAGTTTAATTACAGCAATTCATTAACAAACAAGGCGGGCTGAAAATATAAATTTCAGCCCGCCTTGTTTTATTTCGTCGTCAATTTCATCTCACGCCGGAAGTATCACACTGCCGCATATCGCCCGATTGAAAACCGCGCGTGAACCATTGCATTCTCTGTTCCGAAGAGCCGTGCGTAAACGAATCAGGCACGACGTAACCTTGTGAACGCTTTTGAATCGCGTCGTCACCGACGGCTTCCGCCGCCCGAATCGCCTCCTGAACATCGCCGACTTCCAATATACCTTTTTTCTGCACGTAATTTCCCCAGATTCCGGCGTAGCAATCGGCTTGCAATTCAATTCTGACCGACTGTTCATTTGAGCCGCCGCTCTCCATTTTGCCGAGCAAATCCTGAACGTGATGCCCGACTTCGTGCGCGATGACATACGCTTCGGCAAATTCGCCGGGAGCGCGGAATTCATTTCTCAATTCATTAAAAAACCCGAAATCGAGATAAAGTTTTTCATCGCCCGGACAATAAAACGGTCCGGTTGCCGAACTTGCGAAACCACACGCTGATTGTGTTTGATTGGTAAATAGTACAAGCACAGGTTCTCGATACTGAATTCCGGCTTGTTGAGGAAGTATTTCGTTCCACGCATTTTCGGTAGAGTTCAAAACGAATGAAACAAATTTTTTGTCCTCGTCATTACTTTGCGGATTAGTTTGGGTTTGAGTTTGAGTTGCCGGAGCGGAACCGCCGCCGCTGGTCAGCATACTGAGCAATGTGCTTGGGTCTGCGCCGCACATCCACAAAACCACTACCAACAACAATGTTCCCAATCCGCCGCCGCCAAGAGCGATTCCTCTGCCGGACATTCCGCGCCGATCTTCAATGTTCGAGCTTTGCCCTCGATTTCTCCACTGCATAAATTTTTCTCCCTTTTTGAATAACTTTCTGCAAAATTACAGAAAAGTTTACCACTTTGTTTTGTCCGACGTAAAACGATATTTTAGATTGTAATGAATCCAACTGATTGGCGACAAAGCGGAAATTATTTTGATTTGAAAGATTTGCCGATATTTTATCGTCTGAGCGAAAAATCCGACGAAATTTTGCTGTGCCTGCACGGTTTTCCGACTTCTTCACACGATTATCACAAAATCTGGAACGCGCTGACTGAAAAATTTTCCGTTTTAGCGTTCGATATGATCGGTTACGGATTTTCCGCGAAACCCGTAAACTTCGATTACACGACATTTAATCAAGTTGATATTTTGCAAAATCTGCTTGAACATCTAAATATCAAAAAAGTTCACATTCTGGCGCACGATTACGGGAACACGATCACGCAGGAACTTCTCGCCCGCGCTGAAGAAAATCGTTTAAATTTTACGATTGAATCAATTTGTTTTATGAACGGCGCGCTTTTTCCCGAAACGCATCGCCCGATTTTGGCGCAAAAAATTCTAATCAGTCCGGTTGGTTTTCTGTTCGGCAGATTGATTACCGATGCGAAATTTAAACAAAGTCTGGCTTCAATTTTCGGCGCGAAAACTCAGCCGACCGAAGAAGAATTAAACGAATTTATTGAAGTTTTCAAATACAACGACGGACAAAAAATCGCGCATAAACTGATTCGTTATATGACGGAGCGCGAAAAATATCGTGAGCGTTGGGTCGGCGCGTTACGGAAGATGAAACAGCCGTTTCGCTTTATCAACGGTTCGACTGACAAAGTTTCGGGCGCGCATCTCGTCAAAAGATTCCGCGAAGTCGTGCCGCATCAAACCGACATCATCGAACTCGCCGAAATCGGACATTTCCCGCACTTTGAAATTCCCGAAGTATTTTTAGAATTTTTTCTTGAATTTCACCGATTAAACTTTTAAAACACATACATTTAATCTATTTTTGAGATCAGCCGGACGAAAATTTCCCCGATTATCAAATTTTCCCGTTTCCGACGAAAATAAATTCCGCAAAATCTTGACAGATACAGAGTTAGAGCCTTATTATTCTGTCTAAGCCCTAAAAAGTTTTTTCTTCCAACATTTTCAAAAAGGACGGCAATTATGATTAAACTTGACATTGTAAACGAAGTGGCTGACAAAACAGGCGTTCCGAAGCAAAAAGCCGAACAGGTGGTTGACGCGCTTTTCAACGCTATGAAAGATGCCCTGGCAAAAGGCAAACGCATCGAACTGCGCGGTTTCGGTGTTTTCGTCGTCAAACCGAGAAAACGCGGCATCGGACGCAATCCGCGCACGGGCAAAGAAGTTCCGATTCCGGCGGGAAAAACAATTCGCTTTAAGCCGGGCAAAGAGTTGCAGGCTAAAACCGTAAAAAGTAAAAAATAGAATTTCAATAAATTTATAAGTCGTAAATCGCACAAATAATGTAATTTATTATTGACGGCGATTTGCGATTTTACATCTTCACTCTGCCAAATGTCTGATTTAAATAGATTAACCAATCAGTTTTTCGACCGCCGCGAAGCGATGCGCCCGACAGCCTGGACTTGGGCGAAACACATCGCTTTGCTGCTGATCGCTTTTTGCACCGTAACGATTGCCGGCGCTTTGCAGCCGTTTGGAATTATTGAAATTTTCCCGGACGTTAATCCGCAGACCAATGCGGAAATTTTTCAGTTTTTCCTGTCTTTTCCCACACATTACGCTCATCTTATTTACACGACAATCCGACAAATTTTCACTGATTTTGAAACTTTGAAATACGGCGTGGAATTTTCCGTATCATTGCTGGCGATTTTGACGGCGCACGAATCCGGTCATTACGTCGCGTGTCGGCTTTACGGCGTTGACGCGACGTTGCCGTATTTTATTCCGCTGCCGCCGTTAATCGGTCCGGCGGGAACTTTCGGCGCATTCATCAAAATCGTTTCGCCGCTGCCTTCGCGCCGCGCCACTTTCGACATCGGCGTTGCCGGTCCGATTGCCGGTTTTCTCGCGCTGATTCCCGTTTTAATTATCGGACTTTTGACAATGGAGCAAGCTCCGGCGGCACAATCTCTCAATGCTCAAGCCGGATTGTATTTCTCTGATCCTTTGTTGACGCAAATTTTTGCACATTTTCTCGGTGTTAATACTTCTCTCGGATATTTTAATCCTTTTTTGGCGGCGGCGTGGATCGGTTTGCTGGTTACGAGCTTAAATTTGATTCCGTCCGGGCAGCTTGACGGCGGACACGCTGTTTATGCGATTTTCGGCGAATATATTCATCGCTGGACAGGCAGAATCGCCTTCGTCGTAATGGCGTTGATTTCAATCTCCGGCTGGTATATTTACAGCAGTCCGAGCGGTTTTTTGTTTGTCATTCTGCTCGGCGTAATGATGCGCGTCGGACACCCCGAACCTGACGACGACGCGCCGCTGAATTTCACGCGAAAATTAATCGCCGTTCTGACGCTCATAATTTTCATTTTATGCTTCGTTCCTTTTCCGATTCAGATCAGATAATATCGAAAATTACCCGACAACAAATCACTTTAGTTATTTTCCAAGACAAAAAGCATTGACAGACCGGGCTAATTAAAGAATAATGCGTCTGGAATAATAAAATTCAAACCGGTGATTAATCTTCAATACGGAGTTGCTGTATCGTTTACTCAAGGCGTTTTTGTGACTACACCGGAAAAATAACTCATTTCCCAAGGAGAAATAAATGAAAAAGACAATGTTCTTACTGCTCTTGTTGTCTTTGTTTGCCGCGACGTTCAATGCTCAAACAAATACAACCACAACTAAAACCACTGAGATGCAAACCGCCAAAGAAGACAAACCCAAGCGGCAGATATTTCGCTCGAACAAGGATCAGGTGATGCAGGCGCAAAAAATGCTCAAAGAAAAAGTGATGTACAACGGTGAGGAAACCGGCAAACTTGACACGGACACACGCGCCGGTTTGAAGAAGTTTCAATCCGAAAACGGCTTAAATACGACCGGCACATTAAATCGGGCGACGCTCGAAAAAATGAATATCGAATTGACGGATAAGCAAAAGGAAATTCCGATTCCGGCAAGTTCCTACGCGACCAACGATTCCAAATCGGGCGATGAAGCGAAACCCAAAAGAGTTATTTTCCGCGCCAACAAGGAACAAATTATGTCGGCGCAGAAAATGCTCAAAGAAAAGAAAATATATGACGGCGAAGAAACCGGAAAACTCGACGACGCGACCCGCGAAAGTTTGAAAAAATTTCAATCCGAAAACGGTCTGAAATCAACCGGAACACTTAATCAGTTGACTTTGGAAAAAATGGGCATCGAGCTGACCGACAAACAGAAAGAAAATGCGAAGATGAATTTGCAATAAATGATAAATCATAACTGTCTGCGAGCGATACTCGAAAGAATTTGCCAACGTTCAATGCACGATGTTCAAGCCCGCAGGCAGTTATGATTTCTATTAACACAGTTTCAACTCCCACAATCACAGGCAATTTCAATTTCTGATTTATGTAAAAATACCTCAAAGCGGAATTCCGAACTTTAACGACAAAAATTGCAACTACGCACGCCAATATAATAAATCAACGAGATTAAATAAGTCTGCTTGATATTTTTCGGTAATCTCGTCCGTTTTAAAACTGATTGATTTTCGTCAATAAATCATTTATTCTATTTTTTTCGATTAAAAGTCGAAGAATTATGAGGCTTGAGTTAAGTTCTTCCATAAATTTACATACCATAAAAGAAATACTCATCCAATAACAAGAAAATTTGTATCAAAGAAGGAAATACGTATGCAAAAAAAAGGTTTTTTATTTATCTTAACCCTCTCACTTTGTTTGTTCTTATCAGTTTTGTTCACAACTTTAACCGTCAAAGCATATCAAAATGCTGAAATTGTTGACCCGACATTTGATGCTCAGATTCAAACAACCAGATTTTTGGGAAAGAGCGTTGACCATTTGGTCGCACTACCCGATGGAAAAATACTGGCTTCCGGCTACTTTAATACCTACAACGGAACAAGTATCGGCAGTTTAATCCGTTTGAACGCTGATGCAAGTCTCGATACGACGTTCAATAACGATTTATTGGAATTCACCGGCACAAAATTAATATCAATTACGCTCCAGCCGGACGGCAAAATTATCTTGCAGGGCGATTTTAAATTAACAGACGGAATCAGCTATACAAATACTATTATTCGCCTAAATGCTGACGGAACAATTGATTCGTCATTCAATTATCCTTATACGGGCGACATTTATGAGATTAGAGTGGATTCAAGCGGCAGAATATTGGTTTCAGGCTATATTCATTTGAATGAAAATGGCGGAGTCGTTAACAAAGCTCTTATTCGATTAAATAACGATGGAACAATTGATTCGTCATTTAACGCTCAACCGACTGCAATCAACAGATTCACAACACAAAATAACAAAATACTTTATACATACGGCGATCTTGCCGCCCAACAATCCCGGCTCTTTCGGCTAAATGAAGACGGCACGAGCGATAGTTCGTTTCCTTCGACATTGGTTGGCAACTTTCAAATCTTGGAGATCAAAACTCAGCCCGACAACAAAATTTTGATTTTGTCGGATAATAGAATTTTTCGATTGAATGAAAACGGAAGCGTTGATCCTGACTTTCAAATTACAACAAACTTTTCTCCCGGACAGCCGAGACGCATATTTTTACAGGATGACGGGAGAATCACGATTGCTTATTCGAGTGATTCTCCTTATGGAACAAAAGTAATTCGGCTGCTTCCGAACGGCACGCCTGATCCTTCTTTTACGCCATATCTTTACCCGGATTATGGTTTTGCAGGTCATACGGTTTTGGCGGACGGCAGCGTTATTATCGGCGATAGAGGTTTTTCCAATAGATTTATGCGACTGCTGCCGAGCGGCGCGGTTGATTCCTCATTTAACTTAGGCGGAAGCGGTTTTCAAAATATTATTACGGGAAAAATCAGAGCGATAAGCGTTTTACCAGACGAAAAAATTCTCATCGGAGGAGATTTCGACAAAGTTAATAATATTAGCCGCTTAAAGATCGCCCGGTTAAACGGCAACAGCACTCTGGACACTTCATTTGAAATTACGACAAGCGGAAACGGCAATCGTTTCACCGCGATTGCCGATGTCTATCATTTTGCCGTTCAAAGCGATGGGAAAATAATCGTTAGCGGAAATTTCAGCTATGTTGTTGACGGCGTTCAGAAATCAAATTTAGTTCGGATCAATTCCGACGGAAGTATTGACCCGACTTTTAGTCTTTCGGTTTATATTCCCGACTTGTTTGTAGTTAGCAACCAGGGAAAAAACAAACCTCTGCAAACTGCCGATGGAAGAATTTTGGTCGCAACAACTCGTCCGTCTCTGGCTGACCGCAGCATTATTCCGTTGATGCTTGACGCTAACGGATCGAAGAATGCCGCCTTCAATCCGACCATCTTCAAAACAGAAACCAGTGTAATAATTTTCGACGCGGAAATTCAATCGAACGGCAAAATTATAATTGCCGGAACATATTCGGGCGGTGACAGAAATTTTGAATACAGAAGAGGTTTTGTCGCCCGCCTCAATAACGATGGAAGTATTGATTCAAGTTTTAACGCGGCTGACCTCAACGACAAAAGCATATTTGTCGTCAAGGTTCTCCAAAACGGTCAAATACTTATCGTTTCGCGTTCAAATTTTCAAAGTGAATTATTGCGTCTAAATTCCGACGGCAGTCCCGATAATTCATTCAATACGGGAAGCGGAGCAGCCGGCACGATTAACGCGCTGGCAGTTTTACCCGACAATAAAATTTTAATCGGCGGCGCGTTCTCGACATATAACAATCAACCGCGACAAAATCTGGCATTGCTCGGTGCTGACGGCACGCTTGATAATAGTATAGGCAGCGTTAATCGTGAAGTTTTATGTATTACGGTTGATGCTCAGGGGCGAGTTCTGATCGGCGGAGAATTCACTTCGATCACAATTAACAGTAACAGTTCGCAAAATTTTGACTCCCCAAATAGTGAGCAGCCAATTTCCCGTTCTTATCTCGCCCGATTGGTAGTTTCGTCGTCCGAAGCTCTTAAAAAAACTTATTTTGATTTTGACGGCGACGGCAAATCCGACATTTCCGTCTTTCGTCCAAACGGCGGCGTGTGGTATCTGCTTAATTCTACATCCGGCTTTACCGGCATACAGTTCGGCGACTCCAACGATAAAATTGTTCCCGCCGACTACGACGGCGACGGCAAAACCGACATTGCTGTTTATCGTTCGGGAATCTGGTATTTGATGAGAAGCACACAAGGTTTTACCGGCATCTCTTTCGGCGCACCTGACGATATTCCGCAGCCGGCAGATTTCGACGGCGACGGCAAAGCTGAACTTGCAGTTTGGCGACCATCGAACGGCGTTTGGTATGTGTATAATTTGGCAGCCAACTCATACATTGCCGCGCAGTTTGGAGAAACTACGGATAAACCCGTTACTGCTGATTATGATGGTGACGGCAAAGCCGATTATGCGGTTTACCGACCATCAAACGGCACTTGGTATTTGCAAAGAAGCCGATCAGGATTCGTCGGCATTCAATTCGGTGACACAAGCGACAAACCGGTTTCGGCAGATTACGACGGTGATGGAAAAACAGACGTTGCCGTGTATCGTCCATCGAACGGTACTTGGTATCGCTTAAACAGTTCGAACGGGCAGTTTGTCGGAATGCAGTTCGGTATTGCGACAGACACACCGACACCGGCGGACTATGATGGCGACGGCAAAGCCGACATCTCTGTTTTCCGCGACGGTATCTGGTACATTCAGCAAAGCACAAACGGCTTTACCGGCGTTCAATTCGGCGTAAATACCGACAGACCTGTACAGAATGCTTTTGTTCGATAAAGGCATTCTCATCAATGAAAAGCAGCTGAAGAAAACAATAAATCGTAGAAATAACTAAAAATCATACTAGATTGAAGCACTGCGGAATTTTTATTGCAAGGCTTTAAATCTAACTTGGAATGCAGCCGTTGTAGAGTTTTGGTTTTTGTAACCGAAGTTTTAAATGATACTTTAAATGATTTGCTAAACCGTTTTGAATAAAAAGTAAAAACATCAAGACTCCTCAACCGATTAGCAATTTAACAATTATGAGTAATTTATCGGACATCGGTTTTCCCGTCCAAAGTGAGCAGGACGTGAATGTTTTGATTACCGACACGATTAAATACGTGGAATCAATCAGATGTCCGCAGGGATTTTATTTGAGATTTGCCGATTCGTCCGGCGCGGAAATTTATTTACAGGGCAATGTCGAACAGGAACTCGTCGGTTTTAATCCGCATTTTGACGGCATCAGCCGGCGGAAAGTTGGTTTGAGCAGGAAGATCGAGCGCGATTCGTCGGAACTCGACGGCGGTTTTTACGCTTGGGCAAATCCGACAGATGACGCGGAATCGGGCGAATATCCTTTTGTTTTCGATGTGCCTGATTTTCGTTTGACGGAAATAAATGATTTTCCCGCGCTCAAAAACATTCAATTAACGGCTTTTGCTTCAAACGATTTCAAAATTTTTGCGAGCGAAGATGAATTTCGCGCCGACGGAAATTGGAATCAGACGGCGGCAAAGTCATTTATTCCGAGCGGAATGTTTTTGCCGGACGACGAGAGAACCGAAATCGAACCGCCGCGTCCGATTGGAATATTTACGGGCGAAATAATTGAGTTTGCACTGAAAACCAACGAACTCTCGAACGAACAATTTTACTGGTTTTTGGTCGAAACTCTCGGCGGCGAAGTTGATGTCGTCGCCGATATAAAATTAGTTCCCGTCGAACCGCAAATCGGCGGCATCGTCGGCGGACAATTCTGGCTTTCGGGCAAAATTGTTGATGAAGCTGAATAAATAATCGTCTAAATTATCTCAAGCAAATCCGCCAATTTTTCCGGCAAAGGCGCGTAAAATTCCAATTTTTCCCGCGTTTTCGGATGCGTGAAAGACAATTTTTCGGCGTGGAGAAAAAAGCGGTCTAAATTGTTTATCGCCTGTCGAATTTTCACATCGGCAATCGTGTTGTCGCGCCCTTCGTTGTAAGTTTCGTCGCCGACGACCGGATAATTTAAAAACGCGAGATGCACGCGGATTTGGTGCGTTCTGCCGGTTTTAATTTCAACGTCGAGCAGGGTGAATTTCTCGAATCGGCGGCGAACATTCCACAAAGTCAACGCGTGGCGACCGTTTTTGCTGACCGCCATTTTCATCCTGTTCCATTTGTCGCGTCCGATTTTTTCTTCGATTTTGCCGCTTTCCCGCCGAATCGAACCGTGAACCAGCGCGATGTAAGATTTATAAACTTTGCGGTCGTGAAACTGCTGCGCGAGATTTTCGTGCGTCGCTTCGTCTTTGGCAACGACGATTAAACCGGACGTGTTTTTGTCTAAACGGTGAACGATGCCGATTTTGGATTTTAGACTTTGAATTTTGGACTGCTCATCGGCGGCGTTATCAATTTGGAGTTCGGAAACCGGAATTTTGAATTTGTAAGCGAGCGCGTTTGCCAGCGTTCCGCTCGAATTTCCAATTCCCGGATGAACGACCATTCCCGCCTGTTTGTTGATGACGATCAAGTTTTCGTCTTCGTAAACGATTTCGAGCGGAATATTTTCGGCTTCGACCGATTCGACAATCGGCGCGATCAATTCGACTTCGATTTCTTCGCCGCCGCGCAGTTTATAAGAGGATTTCGCGTCTTTTTCATCAACCGCGACATCACCGTCAGCGATCAGTTTTTGCAGCCGCGCGCGCGACCAATCGGCGATGTTTTCGGCAAGAAATGCGTCGAGACGCTTGCCGACATCTTCGGGCGAGACGCTGAAATTTAAAATTGTATTTTCTTCACTCATAAAAATTTAACAATGCGGAAGCCCGCGCGAAATAAGGGCGTAATCTATGCGCCTTAACTTCGCGCGGGCTTCCGCAATCAACTAAACCAACTGAAATTAGACTTGCTCGTGAACGATTTTTTTCGCGGTTTTTAGTCGCCAAATCATAAAAATAATCGCGCCCAAAGCGACAATCAAACTGATAATCTGCGAAGTGGAAAGTCCGGTCAGCGTCGTCAATCCGAAAAGATCGCCGCGCGGATCATCGCGGAAAAATTCGATGGTGAAACGAACAATCGGATATAAAATCATATAAGCGATTAAAACCTGTCCGTTAAAAAGTTTTTTGCGGTGCAGATAAAGCAGAATGCCGAACACGACGAGCATCGCAAAAGATTCGTAAAGCTGCGTCGGATGCAAATAAACGTCCTTGCCCGCTTCGGTGTAAATCGGCACGCCGGTGAATTCGTGCGCGTGTTCGGTAAAATGTACGCCCCAGAACAAATCCGTCGGTTTTCCCCAGCAGCAGCCGGCGGAAAAACAACCCTGCCGCCCGAAAAATTGTCCGAGCGCAACTCCCGGCGCGAATGCGTCGGCAACTTTCCAGAAACTGAACTTGTAATAATGAATCAGAAACGCCAGCGCGACGAATCCGCCCAAAAATCCGCCGTAGTAAACGCCGCCCGAACGCAGAAAATCCAGAGAGAAGATATTGACGTTATCTTCGGTGAAAAACATCAAAATCTTTGAACCGAGCAATCCGCCGATAATCGTCCACAAACCGAGATCGTAAACGCGCTCTTTCGGCAAACCGTCGCGCTCGCCGAGTTTCGCCGCGACAAACAACGCAAGCAGCAAACCGACGGCAAGCAAAACGCCGTATGTATTGATCGGAAAATTACCGATTCTGAAAAGTTCTGGATACATCGTTTTTATTAGTTGTTATTTGATGTTTGTTCGTTGTTTCAATTCACGGCAACAATTTAACGTGCGGATAATTTCTGATTTTATTATCCATTGTCACCAGCGGAACATCATAAATTCTGGCAGTTGCGACAATTATTTGGTCAGCAGGGTCTTTGTGAAAATTACCGGGCAGTTTAGTTGATTCGACGGCAATTTGCGGCGTTAAATCCAAAAGTCGAATATTTGTATATTTCAATGCCGCCTCAATCCAGTCTTCGACTGCGACTGAAAGTTGTAGTTTGCCAAGTTCGACAATGTTTCGCTGTTTCCCAACAAGAAATCACGCTTAAACCGAGTCCGTCTGCTTCATTTTGTTGAATAACTTTTAGATAATTTTTTGTCAGTTGCGGATTTTGGTCAACTAGCCAAATCCATAAATGTGTGTCGAGAATTTTCATTCGGCGGCTTCCCATTCTTCTGCCGCCACCGGCTCAAAAGGCGCGTCGTATTTAATGACCGTTCCGCGCAGCGAGCGCAAATGACGATTTTCGACTTTCTTTTCCAAGACGATAATTTCAATCGCTTCACCTTCCTGGAACGGTAGATTTTCCAAAACGACGGTTTGATTACTTCCGACAATAGTTTCAACTCTATGCGCGTTCATAAATTTTCCTCATCCTCCAATTCAGACTGATTTTCAAGTTCCACACGGTCGTAAATTTCGCGCAAACTCAATTCACATTCGACCGTTTCGATTTGCAGAACATTTTCAAGTTCACTGTAACTTTTGTAATTCCAATTGTTATCAGATTGTCTCTGAAAATGTTCGACGAACGATTTGTCCTGCGAAACTAAAATATAATCGGTCAAAGTTTCGTTGCCCATTCGGTATTTCTGAAATTTCGTCGTGCGGTCATATTCGGCGGTTGACGGCGAAAGAACTTCAAAAATCACTTTCGGATTGACCAAAACATCTTTTTTCGCGTCGTGAAAAAGAGGTTCGCCGCAGACAATCGTCAAATCGGGATAAGAAAATAAACTAGCGGTCGAAGTGCGAACTTTCATATTCGGCGATAATGCTTCGCAATTTTTCCCCTTGAGTCCGGCGCGAACTTCGCCGCCCAAATTCACACAAACGCGGCTGTGCGAAAGACTTTCGCCAGCCATCGCGTAGATTTCGCCGTCGAGAAATTCGTGGCGCGAATCGGCTTCGCGCTCGAATTTCAGATAATCTTCGGGCGTGGAAACCGCCGCCGTTTTGACTTTTGCAAGTCCCATAAAAAACTATTCGCCAGCCGATTGCGCCATCGCTTTGCCGACCTGAACTTTCGCCGGACGCAATAATTTGTCGCCGAATTTGTAACCGCGCGCATATTCGGCGGTGATTTCATCGTCGTTTTCCGGTTCGACCGCGACCATATCAACCGCTTCGTGCAGTTCGGGATTGAAATTCACGCCGACCGCCGCGATTGGTTCAACGCCGACGCTCATCAACGCCTGTTCAAAAGAACGCGCCGTTCCTTTGACACCGCCTAAGAGATGTTCAAATGACGAATCTTTTTCGCCCGCATTGATCGCCAAATTTAAATTGTCCAGAACAGGCAAAAGCGTCGTCAGAAAATTAAATTGTCCCTGTTTGGCGCGGTCTTCGAGCGTTTTCATCAAACGCTGACGCATTTCCTGCGTTTCGCGTTCCATCTGCGTTTTCACTTCGTCAAATCGCGTCTGCACGCCGACGAGCTTCGCTTCGGCGGCTTCGCGCCGCGCGCGTTCGTCTTTTAATTCGTTTTGCAGCTTTGTAATTTCCGGCGACACCGTTTTTTCGACTTTCGGTTCGGCGTTCGTGCGTTCGCCCGCGTCGTTAAAACGGCGTTTGTCATTGACGAAACTTTCTTCCGGTTCGCCTTCAATTATTTCTTCGTCGTTGTAATCTTGTTCGTTTTCCATCATTTTTTTATTAAACCAACTCATAAAATTTGATAAATAATCTGTTTCATTCAGTTTATCAAACCATTTGTCCCAAGGTAAATTTGAAATCGCCGATAACCACCGGCGACGCAGATAAATCGCTTTGGCTTTGTATTTATCTACGTCAATCGGTTTCATAATTCTTTGCCATTTATCAATTCAACAGTAACACGAATTTCAAATCGGCGATTAAATGTTTCGCCTCCAAAATTGTAACCGAAATTATTTTTAAACTTTTTCCAAAATTTTTCAATTCTTGTGATTTTTTACTCGACTCCGTGTGTGTATGGAGTTAGCGGCAAAAGAGCAAAGATGGAAAATGTGACCCGGCGATTAAAAACATTTCGGATATTGGGAGAGAAATACCGGAATCGGCGAAAAAGACCGTGACTGAGATTCAACTTATTTCAGGAATCCACAACTACGAACTCAAAGTCAAGAAATCCTGAATTTCGCAAGAGGTCTAATATATTTCTTCATTTTTCATCTACCAAAATTTCCTGCACGCGCCCGACCTGTCCGTCGGTTAAGCGAACTTTGATGCCGTGCGGATGATTGCTTGAATTCGTCAGCAAATCTTTGACGATGCCTTCGGTACGTTTTCCGGTGCGCTGGTCTTGTTTCAAAACGATGGAAACTTTCAGTCCGGCGCGGATGTTTTTTCTTTGACGGTGCGGCATTTATTTTTTCTCCAAAGTTCGCATCAAAAACGCGATTTGTCCGAGATGATACGTGTTGTGATCGGATACGAGCAGGGCTTCGCGGAAAATAGTTTGTCCGTCGCCGTGCGCGATTTCGGCGAGCAGATCGGTCTTTTCGTCGGCGACTAAATCACGCATTTTCTGTAAATCTTTCAAAATTTGCTCGCGCGATTTTTTCCAGTCTTCGGCGGTCGCTTCTTTTTTATTCCAGTAACCGTCGGGAAATTTCGGCGAAACGTGGTCGGCGTTATAACTGAATTCGACAATATCGTGCTGCGCGATTCGCAAATGTTCGAGCAGTTCCCAAGCCGTGTGCGGCGCATTTTCAAGCCGCGTGTTGATTTCGCCGAGCGGAAATTCATTCAGAACTTTTTCCAGTTCAATGTGCGCCGATTTCCCTTTCAATAATTCGAGCAGTTGTTCGCGTATTTCTCGTTGTGTGTCCATAATTTGTTAAAAAAGTTGCAGATTTTTCCTTTGCGTTTCTTCGAGTTTGTCCAAAAAATCTTCGCGCGCAATTTCCTTCGCGCCCAGAACTTCAAAATGCGGAGTCATCACCTGCGTGTCGAGCCACGCCGCGCCGCGTGATTTCAATTGCTCGACTAAAAAAAGAAGCGCGAGTTTTGAAGCGTTTGAAGCGATGTGAAACATACTTTCGCCGCAAAAAACCCCGCCCGCGTCCACGCCGTAAAGTCCGCCGACGAGTTCGCCGCCCGCGTTCCAGACTTCGACGCTGTGCGCGTCGCCGCTCGCGTGAAATTTGCAGTAAGATTCGATAAAATCCCGCGTAATCCACGTTCCGCTTTCGCCGCTGCGCCGAATTTTGGAGCAATTTTCGATAACCCGGCGAAAATCTTTATCAATCGTCAATGTAAATTTCGTTTTTTCCCGTTCCTTTCGCAGTGTGCGCGGAATGTGCAGTTCGGAAAATTCCAGAATCGCCCGCTTTTTCGGACAAAACCACGGCAGCGGCAAACCGTCAATGTGCCACGGAAAAATCCCGTTTCGATAAGCGTTTCGCAAATTTTCAACCGTCAAATCGCCGCCGAATCCAACAATATCGCGGGCATTATAATAATAATCGCCGAACAAAACCCAATCGTTGTATTCGTAAGTGCGCGGATTCGGAAAATCTATTGAATACATAAAAATAATGATTTTTACTGCAGAAATACGCGGAAAACAAACGTAATTTGCCGCTTTTGTAACCGTGATTTGTTTCACGCCGAACATCTGAATATTCACAATTTACCGAAAAAGTCGGTTTTCAAAAATGATTGATTTTACTTTTTCAGATTAAAACGAATTGCTGAAAAAGGCAAAAAGTTGGAGAAACAAAGCGATGCGAGTAATACTTTATGAAAACCATTTCGTCAAAAGATGTAAAGTTCGCGGGAGATGCTATTCTAAAACAAAGACATTTTTAATCCGATATGTGAATATTATGATGTTCTGAAAAATAATTATGTTGAACCAAATGCAGCAGTTAAAGTTTGAAACAGGAGAATCTTTCGCTCAAAAAACGGACGAACAGGATTCGCTAAATCACTTCCGCGAAAAATTTTATATTCCCAAACAAACTAGCGGCACGGACGTTTTTTATTTCACGGGAAATTCGCTCGGATTACAGCCGAAAACGGCGCGAAGCTGTCTGGAAGAAGTCTTAAAAGATTGGGAAACGCTCGCCGTCGAAGGTCATTTTGAAGGCGCGAGTCCGTGGATGACGTATCACGAAAAAATTTCGGCGCAGATGGCGAAAATTGTCGGCGCGAAACCTGTGGAAGTCGTGGCGATGAATCTTCTGACCGTTAATCTGCATCTTTTGCTCGTTTCTTTTTATCATCCGACGCGCGAAAAATATAAAATCGTTATCGAAAAAGGCGCGTTTCCGTCGGATCAATACGCCGTCAAATCGCAGATTAGGTTTCACGGTTTCGATGTAGAAAATTCGCTGATCGAAATCGAACCGCGCGACGGCGAGACGACTTTGCGGACGGAAGATATTGTTAAAATACTCGACGAAAATGCGGATTCGATTGCGCTCGTGATGCTCGGCGGGATTAATTATTACACCGGGCAAGTCTTTGATATGAAAGAGATTACCGCCGCCGGACACCGAATCGGCGCAATCGTCGGCTGGGATTTGGCGCACGCGGCGGGCAATGTCGAACTCAACCTGCACGATTGGAACGTAGATTTTGCCGCGTGGTGTACTTACAAATACTTAAATTCCGGTCCGGGCGGCATCGGCGGCGCGTTTGTTCACGAACGACACGCGGAAAATTTCGATTTGCCGAGATTTGCGGGTTGGTGGGGACACGACAAGGAAACGCGCTTTTTGATGGACGACGAATTCGTCCCGATGCGCGGCGCGGAAGGTTGGCAGTTGTCAAATCAGCCGATATTTCTGCTTGCATCTTTACGCGCGTCGCTGGATATTTTCGACGAAGCCGGAATGGAAAATCTGCTCGCTAAATCGCGTCAATTAACGGGTTACTTAGAATTTTTATTGAATGAAATTCACGACGAACGCATTTCCGTCATCACGCCTTCAAACGAAAAGATGCGCGGCTGTCAGCTTTCGATTCGCGTGGAAAATGCGGACAAAAGTTTATTTGAAATGATTTCCGACAAAGGCGTGATCGCCGACTGGCGCGAACCGGACGTGATTCGCGTCGCGCCCGTTCCGCTTTATAATTCGTTTGCGGATGTTTATAATTTTGCGGAAATTTTGAAGGTTTGTTTGAAGTAATTTTCAACAAATAAC
Organism: Pyrinomonadaceae bacterium; assembly: GCA_965218105.1. GTDB lineage: Bacteria > Acidobacteriota > Blastocatellia > Pyrinomonadales > Pyrinomonadaceae. Next base: position 3,099,343 of record OZ244585.1, on the reverse strand, counting down.
TTTGAACGGATTCAAACTGGCGGCGATCAATTCATCGCCTTTGTCATCTTCGATTTACAGTAGATGAACGCCGCGTTCTTCGGCTAATTTTTTCACGGATTCGAAACTGCCGCGTTTTTCAATGACCGATAATTTGCGCCGGCTCATCGTGTTTACGCGGCTCGCCACTGCGTTGAACCAGTCAATCGCCCACTGCATTTCGTTTGGTTGATCGCTCATTTTTTTCACAATCCGTTTCTAAAATCAGAATGCGATTATGACGAAAAATCGAACCGACAGAAAGCGAAATTTGCTAAAATAAACGAATATGTCCAAACAAAAAATAATCGTTATCGGCGCGGGTTTGGCGGGTTCGCTGTTGAGTATTTATTTGGCGAAACGCGGCTTTGCGGTTGATGTTTACGAAGCGCGAAATGATCTGCGAAGAGCCGAGTTATCCGCCGGTCGTTCGATTAATCTCGCGCTTTCTGATCGCGGATTGGCGGCACTGCAGCAGGTCGGAATGGACGAATATATGCTCAAAGAAGCCGTGCCGATGCTCGGACGGATGATTCATTCGGTTGACGGACAGACGAAAATTTTGCCGTATTCGGGCAGAAAAGGCGAATACATCAACTCGGTTTCGCGCGGCGGTCTGAACGTCGCGCTCATCAATGAAGCGGAAAAATACGACGGCGTGAAGTTTTATTTCGATCAAAAATGCGTCGGTTTTGATTGCGAAACGGGCGCGGCGATGTTTGAAAACGGTGAAAAAGTCAAAGGCGACGCTTTGATTGCAACCGACGGCGCAGGCTCGAAAATTCGGCGGGCGATGATGAACGGCGGCGTTTCGCGGTTTAATTTCGAGCAGAAATATCTCGAACACGGTTATAAGGAACTCCACATTCCGCCGGGTAAAAACGGCGCGTTTCAGATGGAGAAAAACGCGCTGCACATCTGGGCGCGGCACGAATTTTTGATGATCGCGCTGCCGAATTTCGACGGCAGTTTCACCTGCACGCTTTTTCTCGCGTTTACAGGCGAAAACAGTTTTGAAAAATTGGATAACGAAAAATCGCTGCTGGCGTTTTTTCAGGCGAATTTTCCCGACGCGCTCCGTTTGATGCCGAATTTAATCGAAGATTTTTTCACGAATCCGACGGGCAATCTCGGCACGATCAAATGTTTCCCGTGGAATGTCGGCGGCAAAGCTCTGCTTTTGGGCGATTCGGCGCACGCGATGGTGCCGTTTTACGGTCAGGGAATGAACTGCTCGTTTGAAGACTGTCGCGTGCTTGACTCGCTGATCGAAAAACACGGCGCAAATTGGGAAACGGTTTTCGACGAATATTCCAATCAAAGAAAACCGAACGCCGACGCGATTTGCGATTTGGCGGAAGAAAATTTCTACGAAATGCGCGATGCCGTCGCCGATCCGGTTTTCCAGCGCAAACGCGAAATCGAAACCAAACTTGAACACGAATTTCCCGATTATTTTTCCAAATATTCAATGGTTACGTTCCGCGAAGATTTGCCGTATAAAATCGCTCAGGAAAAAGGAAACGCGCAGGATAAATTGCTGATGGAAATCTGCGCGAACATCGAAAATGTCAGCGAGATTGATGTTTATCAAGTTATGAAGCAGGTAAAAATGCTCTAGATGAAATTTTGTTTATGTTAAAATCGCGGATATGGAAACGACGACTTTAACAATTAATCTACCGAAAGACATCCGGCTTGATTTTGGAAAACAAAGCTAAAGTCAGCGGCAAAGGTGTGGCGGAATATGTCGAAGATTTGGTTGCCAAACAGATCAAACGTCCGACTTTGCGCGAACTTTTTGCGGATGTCCGCGAGAATATCAGTATCGGCGATGAACATTTAGAAAAGCTGTGTTCAAACTCTTATTTTTTAACCACGAATTAACACAAAACAACACGAAATTTTCGTATTTGTTAAGCTGTTTCGTGAGCTTTCGTGCTTGTTCGTGGTTATATTTCTTAAATTTTCGAGTTTGAACACAGTTTCTTAGCGAATGAAATTGATGCGGCGATAGCCGAATGACGGCGGAAAAATTGGTGCGTTCGCGTTATTCGGCTTATGCGGTTGGCGCAGTCGAATATTTTGTTGTGCTGCTTTTTGCTTCAACGACATTCGTGTTGTATGGTGAACAATTATGAGTGAACATCAACAGTTTCTGCAAAATCTATACGATGCTTTTAACAAACGCGAGATTGAAACAATCATTTCGCTGATGCGTCCCGATGTAAAATGGGCAAACGGGCTGGAAGGCGGTTTCGTTTACGGACGCGATGCAGTGCGCGAATATTGGACGAATCAATTTAAGGACATTCAACCGGAACTTGAGACGTTAAAATTCGAGACGGACGAAAAGAATCGAAATATTGTTACCGTTCATCAAATTATCAAAGATTTGCAGGGCAATGTGCTGGCAGATGTTACAGTTCATCAAATCTTTACCATTGAGGACGGATTGGTCAGTCTTTATGAAATCGGCGAAACCGACACGATAAACGAGATGATTCAAAAAACGAAAACTTCCAACGAAAAATAATGTTTCGGTTATCAGTTTCAGCCATCCAAGTTTTATCAAACAGAGGCTTTTGAAATTAACGGCGCGACACAACAAATCAATAGACGTGAAGGCAAAACAGCTTCTCTCAAAAATTTGCTCGGTTAATTTTTCACGCTGCGCGCAGCTGAGTTTGCCCTGTGTCGTCTCAAGCGTTAAAACGACGCATCCAAAGACCGGAAAATTTTACGACGGCAAATTAATTGAAAATTGGGCGAGAGCGAATGTTTGGCAAAAGCTCGAAATTATCTTAAAAACCAAAGGCACAACGCGGGACAAAGCTGGAACTGTCGAATTTAAAGCGTAAACGGGCGGAAAATAAACGATGTTTAATAAATTAAAATTCGGAAGTTTTCTATTCATTCTTGCGATAATTTTGTCGAATAATATTTTCGCTCAAACGTCTTTGAAAGAAGCATTTAAGGATTATTTTATGATCGGCGCGTCGCTTAATCGGGCGCAGATTTACGGGCAAGATTCGCGCGGGGTGAAGATCGTTAAAGAGCAATTTGATACCATTTCGCCGGAAAACGATTTGAAATGGGAATCCGTTCATCCTGAACCGGGAAAATATAATTTTGAAACGGCTGATAAATACGTCGAATTCGGCGCGAAAAATAATATGTTCATCGTCGGACACGCGCTTGTCTGGCACAATCAAACGCCGAAATGGGTTTTTGAAGACGCGAAAGGAAATCCGGCGAGCCGCGAAGTTTTGCTCGAACGGATGCGCGAACATATTCACACGGTCGTCGGACGCTACAAAGGCAAGGTCAAGGGTTGGGATGTCGTCAACGAAGCCGTCAACGACGACGGAACTTTGCGCCAGTCGTTCTGGCTGAAAATTATCGGCGAAGATTTCATCGCCAAAGCCTTTGAATTCGCGCACGAAGCCGATCCGAACGCTGAACTTTACTACAACGATTATTCGCTCGAAATTCCCGCGAAACGGCGCGGCGCGATTAAATTAATCAAACGTTTGCAGGCGCAAAAGATTCCGATCACCGCCGTCGGTTTGCAGGGTCACGACAATCTGACATTTCCGACGCTCGACGAACAGGACAAGACGATTTCCGATTTTGCGAAGCTCGGCATCAAGGTCAACATTACGGAACTTGATGTCAGCGTTCTGCCCGATCCTGAAGGTTTCAGCGGCGCGGAAGTGACGCTGAGTTTTGAAGCGAAGGAAAAATTAAATCCTTACAGAAACGGTCTGCCCGACAAAATGCAGAAAAAATTGGCAAAGCGTTACGCGGAACTTTTCGGCGTTTTTCTCAAACATCACAGAGACATTTCGCGCGTAACTTTTTGGAACGTAACGGACAAGGAATCGTGGCTTAATAACTTTCCCGTTCGCGGCAGAACGAATTATCCGCTTTTGTTCGACCGCGAGGGAAAATCAAAACCCGCGTTCGATGCGGTAATCAAAAGCGTGAGAGAAATTTCAAAATGAGAAAAGATAAATATATCGAAAATTATTGAAAACTTCCCGCTTCCTCAAATTTTGTAATTTTTCTTTGTTTGACTGTTGATGAATTATCAAAATACTCTTCAAATCTGACGGAATTTTTTCCGTTATTTTTCACTTCATACATCAAACCGTCAACTGTTTTGATAACTTCGTCAACCGTTTTCGGCGGTTTTATACAAGTCAGAACGCCGATGCTGAACGTCACTGCCCAATTTTCTTTGTGCATTTCCGCAAGCAATTTTTCACGCATTTTATCGGTTACGATGCGCGCTTGTTTCTGATTTGTTTCGGTCAGCAAAACCGCGAATTCGTCGCCGCCGAGCCGCGCGACGACATCGGTTGAACGTAAATTTTGTTTGATGGTATTCACGACTCTAACCAGTAAATCGCTGCCGATGTTGTGTCCTAGTGTGTCGTTCACGTGTTTGAAATTATCGGCATCCAAATAAATAATCGAAAAACTGCGATTGAAGCGATGCGAACGATTTATTTCCATTTGCGCGATTTCATAAAAAGCTCGCGGATTTGCCGCGCCGGTTAAATAATCGGTTCTGGCTAAACTGCTTTCGTGCAGAAATGTTTGCTTTAACTTCGTCAGCAAAACGGTCACGACGAGAAAAAATCCGAGTCGCGTCGCGGCGTTCCAAACCGGAATCAGCGGATGTGAAAGATGTTCGCCCGCAAAATAATTGGCGGCGACCCACGTTATCGCGCTGAGGAAAGAAATCACCAGCGCGGCATTTTTTTCGGCAAACCAAGCCGCCATTGCGACGGGAATCAAATAAAAAACGGAAAAAGAAATTTCATAACCCAAGCTGTAATTAATGAAACCCAAAACCGCTATTTGTGCTAATCCGAATAAAATAATAAAAGTTTTACTGCGTTTTTCTAAATGTTCGAGATATTTCAGTGCAGTTTCTCCTTAAGAGATATTTGAAGAGTGAAGCAAGTATGTATAGTAATTTTAAGGAAGTGTGATTGTGCAAAATTTGCACGTCTTTTGCAATTATATCAAATTTTTACAGATTGCAGTGACTTTTTTCGCCGTCAAACCCACTGCAATTCAACAATTTACGGTTCGGCGTAACCTTTGGCGCGAATTTCTATTTGAAACTTTTTCGGATCATTTTTGAAAAACAATCCGCCTTTTGTTTCCGATTTTGAAGGCGCGTAGTCAAACGTCATACTGCTTGTTTCCACGCTTTCGCCGCCGTTTTTCAGTTCGCCTTCGACGTTTACGCCGGAAGCCGTCTGTTCTCCGGCATTTATTAACGAAAATAAAACAATATAGCCGGAATTTACAGCGTCAATGCGCTCAATTTCGGTTGTAAAATTCGGCGGCGTGTCTTCTGAAGTAAAGGCTTTATACATCATAAAACCAATTGTCCCGACAACTAAAATTAAACCGATAACAGCGACAATCCATTCCAAAACCGAAGTTTGTCCGGTTTGCCGTTTGTCCGAATTATTTGAACTTTGATCTGCCATTTTTTATAAAATCAAACGCGAACCTGCCGCGCCGAGCGCGCCGGGAAAACCTAAAACTATCGAAACTTTGGCGATTTCTTCCGCGCTCATCCCGTTTAATCTGCCGAATGTCCACAGCAAATACAGACAAACCAGCAAAACTACCGCGTAGCCGACGACCGTGTAGCGCAGAAAAACTCCGATGAAAGAAGAATTATCCGAAGGCTTTTCCTGACCGCGAAATTTAACGACGTAAACAATCGCGTGCATCATTATCAAAGTTCCGACGGCTAACGCCAAAGCGTGCCAATAAGTCATTCTAAAAGCGATTAAAATCATTTCTTCGGTCGGCGCGATGCTCATTGTCAAAAAAATTACGCCGATTATCATCAACAGAATTTCGCCGAAATAGCCGCGCGGCGATTTTTTATCTCCATCTTCGCCTTCATTTTTTGATTCGGAATCGTCGCTTTTTCCTCCAAGCTGACTCTGCGCGACCAACGCGCCGACCGCCGCCGTTATCGCCTGAATCGAAATTTTTCCGAGAATTTCGTCAAACGGCATCTGAAAATTAATGATGTTGAAAGCGAACAAAACCAAAGCGGATGCCACAAAACCCACCGTATAAGCGACAAAAGTATCTACCGCGTCTTCGGTCAAACTGTTCGTGTCCTCAAAACCGTCAAAATAAGACAAACCGAAAAGCATCGGCATAAAAATAAATATAAAAAGCGCGAGCCGAAATTTGTCAATATAAAAACCGAGCCGCCACATTTCCATCGTCATCAAAATGGAAAACGAAAAAAGAATCGCGCCGCCGAATGCCCGCGCCAATCCGATTAAAAACTTTTTACTTATTTCTTTTTGATGACTGTTTTCCGGCATAAAAAAATCCGCGAATGAGTTGCATTATCGCAAACATTCACGGATTTTGAAAATTAATTCACCTAAATTATTCCGCGCTCAAAACCTGCGCGACGGTTTCCTTTTTTAAACCTTTGCCATTACGTTTATTGTAATCCGAAAGAGAAATTTGCGGATCGCGCCACGCGTCGAGATGCCCGACTTGATGAACGCACTGAATTGTGCAGGTCGGAGCGCACCATTTTTCGGTGATGTATTCGCGGCGCATATCGGAATGCGTGTATTCGTGCAGCGAAATTCCCGGCGTGCCGCGCTGCTGCGAACACCAGCTGACGATTCCCTGCTCGTCAACATACAAATAACGCGCGCCCGCGCGACATTTCCAGTCGTATTCGCCGCCGTCAACCAATTTGTCCTGAAACCAGTTCCACCGCGCGTAACTGCTTGTCCCTTTTGATTTTATTTCTTTATAGACTTCTTTTTCGCGTATCGTTAAACCTTTATTCAAACCGTCGCCGTCGTGAATTACGCCGACGGTCGAAGAAAAACCGAGTTCGATAGCGCGATTGGCGATAATCAGCGCGTCTTCCGGGTTCGCCACGCCGCCGCCGACGACCGAATTGATGTTGACTTTGAATTTCGCGTGTTCGGCGAGATTTTTTAATTTGCCGTCCAAAACTTTCAGACTCTTTTTGGAAACGTCGTCCGGGTTGACGTTATCAATCGAAATTTGCAGATAATCGAGTCCGACTTCGTTAAGTTTTTTGATTTTTTCAGGCTGAAAATAATAACCGTTGGAAATCAAACCGGCGATCATTCCGTGATGACGAATTCTGTCAATTATTTCGTAAATCTGCGGGTGCATCATCGGTTCGCCGCCGGAAATCGTGATTACCGAACTGCCGAATTCGGCGAGTTTATCAATGCGTTTGAGCATTTCGCCGATTTCCACCGGATCGCTCGTTTTGTCGTATTCGTTGCAGTAAGTGCAGGCGAGATTGCACCGCCGCATCGGGACGATGTGAACCAAAACCGGATGTTTGGTCGAAGCGAATGCTTTGATCGTATGTTTCACGCCGCGCGTAAAACGGCTGAAACTGCTTGCCTTTGGCATTATTAATTAACTCCTGAAAGCTCTCAATATCTATATTAAACTTGAAATTATAGTTTTTATCCGCCGTCATTTCAAATTTCAAACAAAAGGCTTCGGCTTTTCGCGCCGAAGCCTTTGTCAATCGTTAAACTTGCAGGATCACTAACCTTTAATTTGTCTTGCATCTTTCGGCAACTGAACTTTAAAGAGATTGGCATTTATATTTTCATTTTTCTTTATATTGGAAAGAAAAATTGTGGTCGTGTCATTGCTCTTTTCAATTACCTTTGCCTGAATCGGCATTCCGTCTTTGTCAACCCATAATTCGGCGGATTTGTAGTTCTGTGCAGTTTTGGGATTAAGCTGTAAATGTGCCGTCCGAGTGCCGTCGCTGACTTTTTCCTCTCCAATATAAACAATATTGTAGTTGGCTTTGAGTTCAGCTTTTGACATATTCATAAAACTTAACGCATTGTTCGCCTTGCCGCTTCCTTTCGCGTCTTTGGTGCTGCCGGTGAAATACTGATTTAAGCGCGGACGATATACTATATATTGACCTTTTACTACTGCTAAAGTTTCCTGCGCGGGCTTTGCCCAATCAATTCTGACGAGCGCGTCGCGCCCCTTGAGCGGCAAATACATCGAAGTTCCTTCGTATGTATCGGCAGCCTTTAAGACCGGATCATATTTGACCATCATCACATTTGCCCGAAGCGAAGTTAAATTTTGGCGATGTGTTTCCATCCGCTTGAGAATTTCATTTATCTGCTGCGCTTTTGCTTCGGTAACGGCAAAGGCGTTAAAAAATAAAACGAGCGCAAGCGCCGCAAAGCTCAATCTTGAAAATGTTTTCATAAAAATTATAATTCCTTTCAAATAGTTCTAGCGGATTTCAATTTCGTAGATGGTTTCGCCGTCGGCATTTTTTTTCTCGCGCCAGTTTAAAATTTCGGCGTTCGGATTTCCGCTTAAATCTTTTACGCGCCGCGCCATTACGTTTTCGTCGGGCGAAAAATCTTTGGCTTTGACGATTAAGCGCGCCGTTTGGGTTGCCAGTTTTTCCCGTTTTTCAAACCACGCTTTCGGCGTGAGAAATATAAATGCGACAATCAGCAAACAAAAAATCAAGTAGGGCGTTGATTCGCGGTCATACTGCCAGAGAATAAATTTTTTGAATGTTCCAAGCATTTTTCAACTAAAGATTTCAGATTCCAGATTTTAACACAAAATAATTTTTTAATTTGAAATCTGGAATTTAGAATTTTCACATAATTACTGATGTTACGCAAAATGGAGAAAAAGACTGGAGCGCAATCCGTCCCGGTTGCAGTTGAGTGTCGCTTCGACACGAAAAATCACTCGTTTTTATTCGAGTTCAAAGATTATGAAACGCTTTTTCGCGCTCTCGCGCTCATTGCAGCCGGGACGGACTGCGCTCCAGTCAAAATGCGTAACATCAGTTAATTGTCAACAATTCTGCCGTCGAGCATATTTATAATGCGGTTGCAGTTTTCCGCCGCGTCCGGGTTATGTGTAATCATTATAATCGTTTGCCCGTAACGTTGGTTTAATTCTTTGAACATATCGAGAACGATGTTTGAGTTTTCCGTGTCGAGATTTCCGGTCGGTTCATCAGCCAGAATAATCGCCGGATTGTTGATGACGGCGCGCGCTAGAGCAACTCGCTGCTGTTCGCCGCCGGAGAGTTCGAGCGGTTTGTTGTTCATTTTGTTTTCGAGTTTCAAAAGACCCAAAACTTCGCGTCTTCTTTCGGCGTTTCCGCCGTTTCCCGAATGAATTCTTTCCGCTAAACGAAGGTTTCCGTCAGCCGTCAAAGTCGGAAAAAGATTGAATCTTTGAAAGACAAAACCGATTTTGCGGCGACGAATATCGGTGCGCTGCGCGTCGGAAACCTTTGATAAATCTTCGCCGTCAATGATAATTTTCCCGTCCGTCGGCGAAAGAAGTCCGCCCAAAAGATGCAGAAGCGTTGATTTGCCGCAGCCGGATTGTCCCATCACGGCGACAAATTCGCCCTGTTTTATATCAAGCGAAACTCCGCGCAAAGCGTGTGTTTCCACTTTTCCAATTTTATAGACTTTAGATAAATTGTCAGTTTGTAAAATTGTCTTCATCTTCTTTCCGTAATTCGTAGTTCGTAATTCGTAAGTACGTAATACTCAAATGAATTAGAAAATAACGTGAATAGTTGATCTTAACGAATTACGTATTTACGAATTACGAATTACTTGTTCCGGGCGGCGGCTTTCGGAACTTCACTTCCCGAATTTTGACTTTTCGCGTTCTGCAATTTTTTGTCCAAATCAACTTCTTCGAGATTCCAGCGATTTTCCAAAACAAAAGCCTCGCTTGGATAAGTTTTGCCGATATTTACCGCTCCCGGCGATTGATAAGTCAGACGCATTTTGTATTTTTCTTTCGGGCGTGTAACTTCAATTCGCAGAGGCAAATTATTATATTCGCCCGTATCGGTCAAATTTCCGGTGTCGCCGTAAACGATGTCTGAATCAATTTCACCTTTCTCATCAAAAATCTGCTGCCGCGCAAGTCTGACCGTACCAACTCTGTCAAACCAGAAACGGCGCGTGATCGTCAAACTTCCGTCATCGTTTTTATGCAGTTCGTCGAGCAAATAATAGCCGCGCAGGACACTTGCCAGAGGCGATTTTTTTCCCACATCGGGAGTCGTTTCTTCCTGTAAAATCGTGCTTTTGACATAGATATTAGCGTTTGTATCAACGGGACGCATCAGCATCGCGTCGGTAAAATGCTGCGGACGCAGACTTGAAAAAGCATTGACGTTTTGTTTAATGGTTTTGCCGTCTTTATCCGAATCCATTTTGCTGACTTCTTCCTGCAAAGCGGAATAATCGGCATTGTTTGTGCCAATGACAAATTTTTTGAATTTTCCTCCGGCGTTATCCTCCAGAATCGCCACGCGAAATTTTTCACCGTCCGAAGTCATCTGCGCGACATCAGACTTGAAAACCGGAACCTGCACTTTCAACAGAATATTCGCCGGACGCTGAACGACGATTTCACCGTCAGCCGTTAGAAATTTTTCTGCAATTCCCATTTCAGCGTACGAATTATCCTCAAACTTCAAATCCATTTTGGCACGTAAAGAATTGACCGAAGCAAAATGGTTGATTTGTTCTATTAGCTGTTCCTGCGCAGCATCTTCGACTTTTAGCAAAGTCGCCCGTTTATCTTTTGATTTGTAGAGCGCACTGCTGCTGCATCCGCCTAAAACGAACGCAAACAAAATCAAGATAATAAAATATAATTTTAATGAATAGCTTTGTTTTAACATCAGTCGGTTGAGATGTTTTCGGATAAAGGGCTGTTGTCCTGAAAATACTCTCATAAATCTTTGTAAATACTTAAAATAAAACCAAAACGAGAATAATATCACGCACAAAGGTTTTGTCCTAACAAGCAAAGACGCGGAACAGACAGCATTTTGCTCTCTGTTCCGCGTTTCTTTAGATTTTAGTTTTTCAAAATTACCGGTTAAAAACGCCCGGCGTTCGCGTCAAATAATCCTGCATCGTAAAAGCGAACATAATCGCCAGCCAGAAAAATCCGGCGAGCGCGGTCAGCCAAATCAAACGCGAACTCCACCGAACGTGCATAAAAATCAGCGCGACGAACGACATTTTTGTAAAGGCGATGAGCAAAGCGAGCAGCGTGTTCGCGCCCGCGAAAATAAAATCAAGGTCGAAACGGGCGACCACCGATGTCAAAATCGTGCCGACTACCAAAACTCCAAAAACCAACAAATACAACGGGATTGCGACAATATGATGTTCGTGCGCGAGATCGTGATCTTCGTGACCATCCGTATTTCTGTGTTCTGCCATAATTTAATGTCCTCCTCCGTGTAAAAAATGTCTGCCGAGCAGATAAAGCAGCGGAAAAAGAAAAATCCAGACAATATCAACAAAATGCCAGTAAAGTCCAGCCATTTCCACCGGCGCGTAGTATTCGGGAACAAAAGCTCCTCTGTAAGCCCGCCACAACAGCCACAGCATAATCCCCAATCCGATAATCATATGGAGAGCGTGCAGCGCGGTCATCGCAAAGTAAATCCAGAAAAAGATGCGAACTTTGTCCTGAAACATTCCCTGGTTGATTTCGCCGTTTTTCATATAACCGATTTTTTCACTGTCGGTTAAATATCCTTCGGCAAAGGCTTTATCGGCTAAAGAAGTATCTTTCCAGATAAAATCGCCGCGCGGATTGATATATTCTTCCTCTCCGTGTTCGCCCGTGTGAACCGTATCATTTTCTTTTGGTATCGCCGGATTATTTTCAACATCGCTCGGAAAAGGCAAAGAATTTTTGCGTAATGATTCCGGGTCAACCGAATAACGCTCATATAACGGAAGAACACTTCGGGGCGTTCTCGCGTTTAAGCCTGTAATCGGAACAATTCCGTCATTATATTTTTCAGCATATTCGTAAGCCTTAACGCCTAAGAACGTCACGCCGAACAACATCGTCAGGATAATAAGAATAACCTGCGCGTTTCGTTTTCCAAGCTGCGCGTAATGAACCGCCAGAGCCATCGTCAAACTGCTGACGATGAGAACGAGCGTGTTCGCCATTCCGAGCCATTCGTTTAAGTGGTTGCTTCCGGCGGCGAACGCCATCGGATATTTGGAACGAAAAACCAGATAAACCGTGAACAGCCCGCCGAAAAACATAATTTCCTGGACGAGAAACATCCACATTCCGATTGAATCGGATTCGGCTTGCTGTCCCATATCTTCAAACTGATGCTGAAGTCCGGGCGGATGATAATGTTCGTGTTCGTGTATGTCGTGTGCCATATTGTCAGTTGTCGGTTGTCGGTTGCCGGTTGAAAATTACCAATCTGTCATTTTACTGACAACTGACAACCGACAACCGACAACTGAATTAAACTGTAACTTTATATTTGTTTCTCGCGTCTTCTAGATCCAAGCCGCTTTCTTCCGTGAAATCGTATGCTTCCCAATAAACAACCGGAGTTTCTTCAAAATTTTCGGTCGGCGGCGGCGACGATGTGCGCCATTCGAGTCCGGGCAGAAGCCACGGATTTGCCGGTGCTTTCGCTCCGAAAAAGATTGAATAGGTGAAGTAAATCAAAGGCATTATTAAACCAATTGCCAGAACTGACGCGCCCGCCGTCGAGAAAATATTCAACACCTGAAATTCCGGCGGATACGAAGCGTAACGGCGCGGCATTCCCATATATCCGAGAATAAACTGCGGGAAAAACGTCAGATTGAAACCGACGAAAACGAGCATCGCCGAGATTTTGCTCCAGAATTCCGAATACATTTTGCCGGTAATTTTCGACCACCAGTAATGCAAACCGCCGAGATACGCCAAAACCTGTCCGCCGACCATTACATAATGGAAATGCGCGACGATAAAATATGTATCGGTCAAATGAACGGTCAAGCCGATTGCGCCGAGAAAAACTCCGGTTAATCCGCCGATTAAAAACAAACCGATAAAAAATAAACCGTAAAGCATCGGCGTATCGTAGGAAATCGAACCTTTGTAAAGCGTCGCCGCCCAGTTGAAAACTTTAATCGCCGACGGCACGGCGACGACCATCGTCAAAAATGAGAAAACCAAACCCGCGTAAATTGACTGCCCGCTGACGAACATATGATGTCCCCAGACGAGAAAGCCGAAAACGGCAATTGCCAGCGAAGAAAACGCGATGAATTCATAACCGAAAATCTTTTTGCGCGAAAAATTGGAAATCAATTCCGAAACAACGCCCATTCCCGGCAGAATCATAATGTACACCGCCGGATGCGAGTAGAACCAGAACAGATGCTGAAACAAAATCGGGTCGCCGCCGATTGCCGGATCGAAAATTCCGACGTGCGCCAGACGTTCCAAAGCCATCAGCAGAATCGTGATGGCGATGACCGGCGTTCCCAAAATCATCACCAAACTTGTCGCGTAATGCGCCCAAACGAACAAAGGCATTCTAAACCAGGTCATTCCCGGCGCGCGCATCGTGTGAATCGTCACGATAAAATTTAATCCGGTCAGAATCGAAGAGAATCCGTTGATAAAAATTCCGAGTCCGACGAGCATCACATAGCCGTTGGAAAACGTCGTCGAATACGGCGTGTAGAAAGTCCAGCCGGTATCAACGCCGCCTTGCAGCAGCGCGAAAAGCGTCAAACCGCCGCCCGCCATATAGAGATACCAGCTCAGCAAATTGATGCGCGGAAACGCCAAATCTTTCGCGCCGATCATAATCGGTATCAGAAAATTTCCCAAAATCGCCGGAATTGACGGAATCAGGAAAAAGAAAACCATAATGATTCCGTGCTGCGTAAAAACACGATTATACGTTCCCGATTCGAGCAAATCGCTCGCCGGTGTCAACAATTCAAGGCGAATCAGCGACGCATAGACACCGCCGAGCGCGAAGAATGACGAAACCGTCAGCAAATACAGAATCGCAATCCGTTTGTGATCTTTTGTCAAAAGCCAAGACCGCGCCGTTGTTCCGTTCGTTAAATAATTTAACTTCGGTTCGGGTCTGACATTACCAACTTCTAAAGCATTTACGTTTTCCATAACTATTTACTACCTTTTTTACGCTATATACTTTTCCTAAAATTACCTGTTTTCCCTATTTGTCGGTTCCGGTTCGTCCTTCGGCGCGTTCGGATTACTCGCCATATTCGCGCCGTTTTCCGGGTTCGCGTTTCTTCTCTGCGCCGGATTTAAGCCCGTTCCCGAAGCATTTGAATTTTCGGTCATTGAGCCGCTCGACGTTGAACTATTCGTCATCGCACTGCCGCCGGTCGCGCTTCCGCCTTTATTTGTACTTAAAGATTTGACGTAAGCGACAAGCTGCACAAGCTGTTCTTCCGTAACCTGACCTTTAAAAGTCGGCATAATCGGCTGATAACCTTCGACGATTTGACCGGACGGATTCAAAATCGAATTGCGAATATATTCTTCATCCGCCGTTATCGTCTGTCCGTTTGTCAATTTAACCTGCGAACCGAACAAACCTTCGAGAACCGCGCCGCGCTGCTGCGGTCCGCCGGCGTGACACGAAGCGCAGCCCAATTTATTTTCAAACAAATCTCTGCCCGCTTCGACCGGCGTTTGCCCGGAAACATTTCCGCTCAGCCAATTGTCATAGTCGCGCTGTTCCATCACATAAACCCAGCCGCCCATTCCAGAATGGTTTAAGCCGCAGTATTCGGCGCAGAAAAGATGATATTTTCCCGGCTTTGTGGCGTTAAACCAGATGTGCGAGTAGCGTCCCGGCACGACATCCGCTTTTGTGCGAAACGCCGGAATATAAACATCGTGCAGCACGTCTTCGGTCGTCATCGTCAATTTAACGTTGCGCCCGACCGGAACGTGCAGTTCATTAATTTCCCGCTGTCCCGTTCCGTGCTGAAACTTCCACATCCACTGTTTGCCGACGACGTAAATCTCCATCGAATCCGCCGGCGGACGATACTGGTTGTAATAGACGACTGCGCCGCCCAAAAAAATGGTCATCGAAATGATAAACGGAATGATTGACCAGGTGGTTTCCAGAGCAATCGAGCCGTGAATCTCCGCGCCGTTGACGAATTTCTCTTTTTCACGAAATTTAACGAAGAAAATTCCGATTCCCAAAACAAGTCCGACAATAAAAAATATACTGATGGCGATCAGGTAAAAATATAAATAATCTACCTGCCACGCGAAGGTGGAAGCCTGTTCGGGAAATAATGGAACCCACGATGAAATCTGTTGCATAATCTTTTAGAAAATTTCGGATTTTGAAATCTGAAATTTATAATCTGTCGCTCTATTTCAAACCCGCCGCTTTTCTTTTGTTGTAACGCCAAAACCAGAAAAACATCGCTCCGAGACCCAGAATCGTCAGCACCGCGCACAAACGAATCACTCTTAAAATTGCCAAACCATATTTCCCTGTCGCCGGATCATAGTGAAAACAATAGAGATAAAGCTGTTCAGCCGGATTACCGATTTTGCTTTGCGCCGAATCCATAATGCCGAATTTCAAATCTTTCGGCGCGTAGTCAATCCCGTAAAAGTAGCGCGAAATTTTGCCTTCCGGCGTTAAAATCATAATTCCGCCGGCGTGGGCAAATTGATTTGTCGCCTCGTCAAACTGATAATTGTATCCGACGGCTTTTGTAACTTTGTCAATTTCCGGCTGCGTTCCGGTCAGAAAATGCCAGCCGTTTTCCGCTCCTTCGTGTCCGTATCTGGCTATGTAACTCGCCTTTTTGTTTTTGGCTAAATCCGGTTTGTCGTTTTCACGCGGATCAAAACTGATTGCCAGAACATCGAAATCTTTTCCGGCATCAAACGACATTCCTTTCAGCGAACCCGTCAAACCGTTCAAAACTTCGTTACAAAGCATCGGACATTCGTAATAAACGAGTGCCAAAATCACCGGCTTGCCGTTATTAAAATAACTTCCGAGTTTGACGATATTTCCGTTTTCATCCTTAAACTGCGCGTCGAGCGGCAATTGTCCGTCGAGCTTTTGCTCGATGCCGACTTTTCCCAAAATCGGCGGCAAACCGTTGCTCACGCCCGTCTGACTCGGATCATAAGTTTTCGGCGAATAAAGCGGCGAATTATAATGTTCGGTCTTTTGCGCCGAAACTATTCCCGCCGTTGAAAAAATACTCAAACTCAACAAAAGTGTCAGTTTCAAAACTGCTGAAATACCTGAACTTTTTTTCATTATTTACCTCGAACAAGTAAATGAAATTATCGTTTTTCAAATCTTGTCATTTTTAATTATCTTCTGACATCAGAAGCGACGCGTCCCGCGCTCGAAAGCGAAACCATTGAACGCGAATCTTTCAAAGTCTTTTGTTCAGCTTCGCCGTTTACCGCGCCGCTGTTTTCCTGCAGCAATTTATTTTTCGACGCTTCAATCGGCAAAGACATTACCATTCCGGTTTGCGGGTCTTTTTGTCCTTCCGCCCAACTTTTTTCCCATTGCTGACGAAGCTCGCGGTATTCCGATTGCGGAGCTTTCAACTCAAGATTGACAAATCCCTGCGGAGATTCGACACCGAATCCCGGCGCGGCTTGCAGACGCGGTTCGGGCGGAAGTCGCTGCTCGTTATTCATCGTCATCGGATTTTTTTGATCTTTGGCTTCGACTGATTGATCTTCCATTATATTTTGCAGAAAAAACATCAGTCCGAACGTGATGACGACCAGCAAAAACAAACCGACGGCGAAAAAAATAACTCCGCGCAAACCGACGAGATTTGTTTCATAAGCCCTGTCAAAATCTTGATAACTTTTTTCGTATTTAGCCATATTCTTATAGTTCAAAATTTCAAGTTCAAAGTATATTGTTCAGAAATTTGAACCTGAAATTTTCTAATGTTCTTTTCCGTGTAGAATCGCATTTTCCAAAAACGGATCATTGATTGGAATAAGCGGTCGTTTCATCAGTTCGCCGAAAAACCACCAGAGCCAAATTCCGCCGACCGCAATCGGCGCGACAATATCCATCCAGCTGAAACTAAGCAGAAAAGGAACTTCCTGTCCGAGCATTCCGATTCGCGGACTCGGACCGATCAGATAATACATATCAACCAGTCTGAAAACCAAGATAAAAATCGCTATTCGCATTAACCATTTGGCATTTCGTTTGAGATCGCGGTTCAGTAAAACCAAAAACGGAAACGCAAAATGCAAAATTATCAAAATCACGCCGATCACGCCCCAAGTTCCCTCTGAACGCTCGATATACCATTTTGTTTCTTCCGGGATATTTCCCGACCAGATAATCAGATACTGCGAAAAGTTGAAATACGCCCAAACCATCACGAGCGCGAGCATCAATTTCCCGATGTCGTGAAAATGACGTTTTCCCAAAATACGGTTCAGCGGCAGTTTATCGGAAAGCGCCGCCATAACAGCCACCATAAAACAGAAACAACTCAACGCCCAGCCCGCGACAAAAAGCAGTCCCCAAATGGTCGAAAAGAAATGCGGATCAAGCGTCATCACCCAATCAATGGCGGCGAAACTGACGACTAATATGAACAAAACCAGACCCGGACCGGAAAAATTCGTAGAGCGTTCCAGCAGCTTGGCGGAATCTTCGTAATTATCGGTCAAGTCTTGCCGCGCCGACCATTTGTTGAGAAAAAATGCCATCAAAGATAACAAACCTAAATACAAAACGGCGCGGAAAATCCACCACGGCACATTGAGAAACTTCTCTCTCCATTGAGCGATCTCATCGTTCAAGTGCGTCCATTCATACAGCGAAGAAACGCCGATCAATATCGGCAGAAACAACACGAATAAAATAGGAAAAATCGTGCGCGAACCGGCTTCGACAAATCGGCGAATAACCACGCCCCACGCGCCGCCGGTCAAATACTGCAAAAGCAGAATGCCCAAACTGCCGATGCCGATGCCGCCCCAAAAAATAAAGCCCAACAGCCACGAACGAAGTCCCTGTTCGACATTAAAAAAAGTTCCGACCGCCCAGATAATCGTAAAAATTCCGCCGACACCGAGTGCCAGCGTCCGCCAGCGGTTCACTAAATCTGCCGGTGCTTGAAAATCCGCCGCGTTAAATCTCGATTCCGTCATTTATTGTCCGCCTCCGTTTGTGTTTGGAAGCGGCGTTGCCGTCGTCGTCTTTGTCGTGTTCGCTTCATTTGTTTTTGCCATCGGCATTGAACTAATTCCGTTCGGGTTTTGACTAATTTGCAACGCCCGAATATACGCGACAATCGCCCAGCGGTCAGCCGGCGGAATTTGTGACGCGTAACTGTTCATTTTTCCCCATCCGTTTGTCATCACATCGTAAAAATGTCCGTCCGGCGCATTTCGCAAACGGTCGTCGTGATACGTCGGCGGCTGCGGATAACCGCGCCGCACAACCATTCCGTCGCCTTTTCCAACCGGACCGTGACAGACAATACAAAAAACTTTATATCTTTGTTCGCCGCGATCAAGCAGTTCTTTGGTCAGCGGTACCGGACTTTTTTCGATGTCGTTCGGAAAACTCGCAATGAGTGTATTGCCGGATGCGTCGGTTGTCGTTTGAGCAACGGCATTGTTGTCAATGTTTTGTTTTTTGCCGGTGTAAAACGCTTTATCTTCCCGCAAATAACCGCGCGCCACCGTTCCTTCCGGCAAATCCCGCATCGCTTTATCATCGCTGAAAAAGTCGCTCTTCTTAAATGCTTTGTAGCGCGGCTGATCCTGCATATCGTAACGACAGCCGACGCTCAAAACTACTAAACTGATTATTATCCACAGAATTTTACGGTTCGACATCAAACACCTCCTGCGGAGTTAAACTTTCCATAAAACTTCTCGTTTTTTCATAGTCGAACTGCGGGTCTTTTGTCTCGACCAGCAAAAAAAACTTTTCTCTGGTCGCCAGAGCAAAGCGCGGCACGTTAAAAACCGGATGATACGGCTGCGGCAAACCGTTTAGAAAAAGCATTCCGAAAACCGCCGTAAATGCCGCGAACAAAATTGTCAATTCAAACATCGGAGGAATAAACGATGTCAAACTAAAAAACGGACGACCGCCGACAATAATCGGATATTCGAAAACGTGGACAAAAGTTGTCAAAGCGAGACCGGTCAATAAACCCGCGACTCCGCCGCCTAAAACCAAAAAAGGCAGAATGCTTCTTTTCACGCCGAGTGCTTCGTCAATTTCGTGGATCGGAAAAGGGGAAAAAGCGTCGGTTTTCGTGTAACCCGCCTCGCGGACTTTTCGCGCCGCGTCAACCATTTGCGTCGGCGTATCAAATTCCGCTAATAATCCGTAGATATTTTTGTCCATAACTTTTTATCGCTTGCAATCAGCCGCTTTTGCTGGCAGACGGCTTGACATGGGTGAGTTGCCCTGATATTCCGAACGCGGGCAAAAATCGGCTGACTGCAATTTTAATTTACCAAACTTATGCTTCAACTCCTCGCTCCACCTCATTAATATTTTCTTCAAAATCTTCCTGATGTCCGTGAACATTTGCTTCGGGCAAAAGCGTTCGCACCTCGAAAATCGAAATCGCCGGCAAGAACCTGACAAACAGGAAAATCAAGGTTATGAACAAGCCGAAAGTTCCGACAAACATCGAAACATCCCAAATTGACGGCGAATACATCGCCCACGAAGACGGCAAAAAATCACGATGGATACTCGTAACAATGATGACAAATCGTTCGAGCCACATACCGATGCTGACGATTATGGAAACAATAAACAGCCAGAATGCGCTGCTGCGAACACGTTTAGACCACAAAGACTGAATTGCGATAACATTACAAAATATCAAAAGCCAGTAAAACCACCAGTAAGGACCCGTCCAAATTCGATTTTTTATCATAAAATACTCGAATTCATTGGCACTGTACCAACCGAAAAAGGCTTCCATTACATAGCTGTAACCGACGATTAATCCCGTCGCCAGCATAACTTTGCCCATATAATCAAGGTGCGTGTCGGTGATGAAATCCTTCAGGTTATACCAAACTCTCAGCGGAATACACAAAATCAAAACCATCGCAAATCCCGCATAAACCGCGCCGCCGACAAAATACGGCGGGAAAAACGTCGCGTGCCAGCCCGGAAGCTGTGAAACCGAAAAGTCGAAACTAACCGTTGAGTGAACCGAAAGAACCAGCGGAGTAGAAAGTCCGGCAAGCAGCAAATACGCTATTTCGTAACGATGCCAATGTCTCGCCGAACCGCGCCAGCCCCAAGAAAGCAACCCATAAACAATTTTGAAATACTTATTTTTGGCGCGGTCGCGCAACGTCGCTATATCGGGAATCAGTCCGATATACCAAAATAAAGCCGAAACCGTCGCATACGTCGAAACCGCGAAAACGTCCCAAATCAAAGGACTGCGAAATTGAGGCCACATCCCCATCGTGTTCGGATAAGGAAACATCCAAAAAGCGAGCCACGGACGACCCGTATGCAAAAGCGGATATAAACCCGCGCAGGCGACGGCGAACAGCGTCATCGCTTCGGCAAAACGGTTGATTGACGTGCGCCATTTTTGATTTAAGAGCAACAAAATCGCCGAAATCAGCGTTCCGGCGTGTCCGATTCCGATCCACCAAACAAAGTTGATAATCGGAAACGCCCAACCGACCGGCTGGTTGTTTCCGAAGATACCGACACCGGTCGTAACCAGATAGGTGATCGTCATCATCAGCACCTGCAGAAGAATAAACCCGATGGCGAAGCCGATAAACCAGCCCGGAGGAGTTCTCTTTTTCAGCGTTATATCGCTGATTCTATCAGTCGCGGTGGCAAAGGTATGTTCGCCTTCGACCATCGGCGGATAAATTCTTCTTTTAATTTCTTCCAGGTCTTGCCTTTGAATTTCTTCTACCTTTTGCATAGCTTTTTATCCAAAACTAATGTTCCGATTCGGTGTCCGCCGCCGGTATCGCATCTTTCGATTTTTCTAAATTTTCCGTTCTCTCTTTCACCGGCACATAGTCCGGCATCTCTCGATTTTGATTTTTCAAAGCCGCCAAATATGTAGTGCGCGGCTGCGTACTCAATTCGTTGAGCAAGATATAATTTCGAGGATCATTTTTCAATTTGACAACCTGACTGTCTTTGTTGTTCAAATCGCCGAAAACAATCGCGTCCGCCGGACAAACCGCCTGACACGCCGTGATAATTTCGCCGTCGCGGATATGACGCTGATCTTTTTCGGCTTCGATTCGCGCCGACGCGATGCGCTGCACACAATAAGTACATTTTTCCATCACACCGCGACTGCGAACCGTAACTTCCGGGTTTCGCATCAATTTATACTGCGGCGTGTTCCAATCCTGATAAAGCAAAAAGTTAAACCGGCGAACTTTATACGGACAGTTGTTTGAACAATAGCGCGTTCCGATACAGCGGTTGTAAACCATATCGTTCAAACCTTCCGCGCTGTGAACCGTCGCGTGAACCGGACAGACGACTTCGCACGGTGCCTGCTCGCACTGCTGACACAAAACCGGCTGGAAATGCAGACTTTCGGGATTGTTCAAATCCGTGCCGCCGTAATACGCGTCAATCCGCATCCAGTGCATTTCACGGCTGCGCTCGACTTGTTCCTTGCCGACCACCGGAATATTATTTTCCGATTGACAGGCGACCACGCAGGCGTTGCAGCCGACGCAGGAATTCAAATCAATCGTCATTCCCCATTTATTGCCGTTATAGACAAAGCCCGGATACATTGACAAATCGTAATAGTTTTCCTGCTCTCCGAGTTCGACTTCCCTTTCAAACTCGTTCACATTATAGACGCGCAAAATATCGCGTCCTTCCATATTAAAATGAGTTTGTGTCGAAGCAATCGTCGCCTGCTCTCCGGTTTTGTTGATGTTTCCCGTGCCGAACCACATCGCGTTTGACTTGCGGACATCGAAAACATTGTAACCCAAACCCGACCCGACCCGACCGGCGCGCGTACGACCGTAACCCATAAAAAGCGTGATTACGTCATCCGGCTGTCCGGGCGTAATCCACATCGGCACCGGTTTGTTGGTATTCGCGCCTTCGTAGTTGAGCGCGGCTAAATCCGAAAACAAATTTCCGCCTTTGGTATTGACAAAGGTTGTGCCTTCCATTCCGCCGGTCATTTCTTCGGCATTTATTTCTCCGCCCTGATTAATCTGTAAGCGTGCCGCCGTTGCCGGACTGACCAGCGCAACATTGTCCCAGGTAATTTTATTTAACGGTTTCGGAAGTTCCTGAAGCCAGCCGTTATTTGAAAAACGCCCGTCATAAATTGTCGGATCGGGCAAAATCGAAATTTCCAAAGCACCCGCGCCGATCAGCGGTTTGTTTTCCGGCTGGCTCAAAAATCCGGTGTTAGCCGACAGCGTTCTGGTCGCCGCCGCCGAATTTGCGATAAATCCGTCGTGAACGGCTTTGCGCCAATTGTCTTCAAAACTTTTCGGCGCGGCTGGAGTGTCCGCTGTCGCCAATATGACCGAATTCGAAGGCGATGCCGCCGCTTGATTTCCGTTGACGGTCGCCGCGTTCGGCGAACCCGCCGTTGTTTGCGGAGCGTTCATCGGTGTCGCCGCCGTCGCGCTTTGGACGCGCGACTGTTGGACGTTTCCGGCAGCCGTCGCCGCCCTCGACGCATTTGCTAAACCCTGCTTTTGCCAAAATTCTTTGACAATATCAAGGTCTTTTTTGTCATAATTTTCTTTGAGGAAAATCTGCGCCAATTCGTGGCTGCTCTTGCTGTCGTAAATCGGTTCGATCAACGGCTGAGTTATTGAAACCGTCCCGTCAAAGGCACGCGAATCGCTCCACATTTCGAGAAAATGTTTTTCCGAAACGTGCCACTGGCAAATCTCGGCGGTTTCGTTAAAATGTTGTCCGAGATGAATGCGAAGCGGAACTTTTCCGCCTTCGGTATCGTCGGCATTAACCTTGAATCTGTTTATATCCAATCGTAAATCGGCAGGCGTGTTGTACGCCGGGTTGCCGCCCATAATCACCAGCATTTTAACCGCGCCGCCGTCAATTTCCTGAACAAGTCGGCGAAGCTGATCAATCTGCGCGACATCCGCATTTGGCTGAAAAGGTTCGGTATAAGTTACGGTCGTGCCGACATTTCCGAGCGCGGAATTCATCGCGTGAGCCAGCGCGTGGACGACCGGCGGCTGATTATCGCCGACAATAACAATTGATTTGCCGCGATTGGCGAGCAAATCCTTCGCCATTGACTGAATCCAGTTTCCGTTTTCCGTATAAGTCGAACTTGCCCCCGAAACGCCCAGAGCCGCCGCAATCGCTTTGGCGATCTCCGGCATTTGACTCGGTTTGACGGCAAGCCGGTGATCGGCTTTCGCGCCCGTCAAACTCATCGTCGTTTCGACGGCGTAAAGCCGGTTCATATTTTTATTTCCTTCGGAATACTGGCGGCTTTTATTAAAATCTTTTATATAGCGAACATTAAAACCTGAAAAAATATCGGCATCGAGCGATAAAATCCGCTGCGTCTGATCAAATTTATAAATTGGCTGGACGGGCGCACCGAAAGCCATATTCGCGCCCGTCAGAGCGTTGTCGTTATTGACCGGCTCATATTGATACCATCTCGCGTTCGGCAGTTCGGAAAGTACTTGTTTGAACTGACTGATAAGCGTCGGTGAAGTGACGGTTTCGGTCAGAAATCTGATACCCGCGCCGCCGTCCGCGCGATTTTGGTCAATCGCGCCGCGAATTTCAGTCATAAAATTCTGCCACGTGCGCGGCGTATTTCGATAGACGATTTCTTTTGAACGATCCGGGTCATACATTGACAAAATCGAGGCTTGCGCGAAAACGTCCGTCGCGCCTAAACTCTGCGGATGATCGGGATTGCCTTCGATTTTCGTCGGACGACCTTCGTGCGACAGCGCGAGAAGTCCGGTGGCGGTGCCGCCGAGCGTCATCGCCGTCGCGTAAAAAAGCGGTTTTCCGGGAACGAGTTCTTCCGGCTGGCGCACATACGGCACGATTTTTTCCGCCGGCTGAATGACGCAGCCGCTCAAACCGGCAAATGCCAGCGACGCGCCCATCACTTTGACGAAATTGCGGCGGCTTAGAGTGTCGTCCCATTCTTCGGCGTGCGCCGGATATTCGTGTTTGACGAATTCCTCAAATTCCGGCGCGTCAACAAATTCCTCGACGCTCCGCCAGTATTCTTTTCCGCTTTTTTGGAGAATTTTATCTCGCAATAACGCAAAGTTAGTTTTGCTGTCTTTGCTTGGCATTTATTTCCTCAATTTCAAATTCCAAATTCCAAATTCCAAATTCCAAATTTTGATTCTTCTAATCTGGAATTTGAAATTTACCGATGACAAGTCGAACAACTCGTCAGCATTTCTTTGCTACGAATTTTATAATCGGCTTTCAACTGCAGCCTTTCGTCCGCCGATAAATCGTTTCCGTCCCAATCCATATTGTAAATTTCCGATTTCGGACGAATATATTTTTCCGGTTCGCGGTGACACGACAGACACCATTCCATCTGCAAAGTATTTTGCTGAAAAACGGCGGGCATATTATCAATTTGTCCGTGACAGGTCGAACAGCCGACACCTTTGGCAATGTGAATGCTGTGATTAAAATAAGCGAATTCCGGCAGATCGTGAACGCGTTCCCACTCAATCGGCTTGCCCGTTCGGTAACTTTCCCGAATCGGTTCGAGATACGGAGCGTCCGACCAAAGCTGACTGTGACAGTTCATACAGGTCTGCGTCGGCGGAATTCCGGCGGAATAAGAAGTTTCGACCGACGTGTGACAATAACGGCAGTCAATACCGTCGTCGCCGGCGTGGTGCTTGTGGCTGAACTGTATGGGTTGTTGTTTTTCCAAATAGATGCCGGTCAAATATGACGACCGCGCGATCTGCGTGTAGAGGAAAAAAGCAACGCCTCCTAGAAGTATCACCACGACAATAGTTATTTTCGCAACATTATTCGCTCCGCGATTAAATATCTGTGCCATTTTTATCCTAATTCGGCTTGATAACTTTACCGAAATTTATAGTTTTCCGAGTCCTAGAATTATGACTCTAAGTAATAATAAAAAAGATTAAATTATTAATGTTAAGACCCGATCTGTAAAATCTACTTTTGATTTTACAGAATCTTATAAATTCCGCAAATTCTATATCAAAAATAATTCCTTTTCAGACTTTGTGCAAGTTTTCACTAAATAAGTTTAACTCATCAACTTGATTAAACTTTTCAATTTTTGAAACATAATTTTGACCCGTCACGCTTCGGCTGAAAGAAGCGCGGCACCGATGGCGGACGCGTTTTCACCGAGCGCGCCTTCGACAATTTCCGTCGTGTTGAACGACGGAGCAAAAGCCAGTTTTCCCGCGCGACGAATAATCGCGTCCAACACGAGATGTTCGGCTTGCATAATCTCGCCGCCGATGACGATTTTTCCGATGTTAAGAAGATTTATCACGCCGGCAAGTGCCGTTCCGATATAATTTCCGGTTCTGTCAAGCATCATTCGGGCAAAATCATCTCTGTTTTGCGCCGCCCGCACGATGTCGGATAATTTTATTTCCTGTTCATCAAATTTGCTCAGCGAAGAAGTTTGATCCTGATGAAAACGGCTTCGCGTACGCCGCACGATGTTGGCTGACGAAGCGACATCTTCGAGCTTCATTCCTTCGGAATTAATGGCGAGATGTCCGAATTCGCCGGCAAAACCGGATGCGCCGCGCCATATTTTGCCGTCAAAAATAAATGCGCCGCCAACGCCCGTGCCGAGCGTCGCGTAGAACATACTTTGTGAATCGCGCCCCGCGCCGACCGCAAACTCGCCAAATGCGGCGGCATTGGCATCATTTTCAATCGTAAGTTTCAAGCCGATAACGGTTTCGAGTTCTGTCAAAAAATCAATTTGTTCGTGTTCGGGAATAAAAGTCGAAAAAGCGATTCTTTTCGTCTGCGCGTTGACGAGTCCCGGCACGGCGATTCCGATTTTTTCAAAATTACCGAACTGATTTTTCAACTCGTTAATAAAGTCAACAAGCTGCTTGAGCGTTCCGTATTTTTCGATTGCCGCAACTCTGTAATTATTGATTAAATCTCCGCTTTTATTGACGCACACAGCCTTCAGCGCAGAGTTGGAAATCTCAACGCCGACAAGTTTTTCCGTGTTCGAAGTACTTTCGCCTATCACTTTAAAAACATTAACTACGCGAATCAAAAGTCGAAAATTTCAGAATTTTGTTAAATTCCGCTCTTTGCGTCCATCGCGCCTTCGCGGGAAATAAATCTTCTTCCCGCAAAATCACAAATAACACGAGTTAAGCCATTTATTTCGCTAACTATTTTCAACTCTTGATTGGAATAAATTGTATATTATTTAGCTTAAAACTAACGCGATTTTAGACACTCATCTCAAAACTGTCAAACGATGCTTTATTTAATTCGATTTCGCATTTTTAGGTTGCAGTATATTTGCTTGTTTTAATTCTATTTCAATCTCGCGCCAATATCCACATTTTCGATAAACGCCGCCAAAGCCGGTTTTTCGCCCGTGCCGTCTTCCAAAGACGCGGCGCAGATCATTCCCTGCGATTCGAGTCCGCGCATTTTTCGCGGCTTCAGATTCGCCACCACGACGACTTTGCGACCGACGAGCGTTTCCGGTTCGTAGAATTCGGCGAGTCCGGCGAGAATCTGGCGCGGTTTGTCTTCGCCCAAATCAATTTCAAAACGCAGAAGTTTGTCGGCTTTCGGAATGCGTTCGGCGACTTTAATTTCGCCGACAATTAATTCGACTTTGAGAAAATCGTCAATCGTGATGTAATCTTCCTCGGTTTGTCCTTCGTCAGTTGTTCTTTGTCCTTCGTTTTTGGCGACTTCCGACAATGTGAGTTTATTGTCATTTGCAACAGCTTCGGGCGCGACTGATGATGTTTGATTTAATTCAGCACTTGCCGTTTTTTCTTCATTATCCATTTCCAATTTTCCATTATCAATTATTTTGTTCATAACTTTATTTTTATCAATGCGCGGGAAAACAGGTTTTGTTTCGCCAATGCGCGTTCCCGCTTGTAATTCTCCGTATTTTAAATTTTCAGGATTTATCTTTGAAATGTCTTCACTTAAACCGATTTGCACGTAAATATTCCGCGTCGCGTCCGGCATCACCGGATAAAGCAAAACACACAGCCAACGCAGAGTTTCGGCGGCGCGATACAAAACGGCGTTCAAAGTTTCCGCTTGATTTTCATCTTTGACGAGTTCCCACGGTTTCGCGTCGGAAATCATTTTGTCAATCCGCGCGATAACTTGCCAGACAATTTCCAAAGCCTGCGAAAATTCGTAATTATCAAAACGACGCACAAATTCGTTTCGCGCATTTTCCAAAACCGAGACTAATTCCTGTTCGTCCGGGTTGATTCCGGCGCGTTTGGCGAAAAGATAATTCGCTTCGGCAATTTTCCCGTTTGGAATTTCGCCCGCGCGATATTTGGAAATCATCGAAAGTGTGCGCGACGACAAATTGCCCAAACCGCTCGCCAAATCCGCGTTGGCGCGATCAATCAGATTTTCGTAGCCGAATTTTCCGTCCTGCCCGAAAACCATCTCGCGCAGCAGAAAATAGCGAATCGCGTCGGTCTGAAAATGCTCGCGCAAAACGTCCAATTCAATCGCGTTGCCGAGCGTTTTCCCCATTTTGCGCCCGTCCGCGTCGAGCCACATTCCGTGCGCGTAAACCGTTTTCGGCAACGCGAGATTCGCCGCTTTTAAGAACGAAAACCAGTAAACCGTGTGAAATCGCAGAATATCTTTGCCTACCAAATGCGTCACGTTTGCCCAATATTTTTCAAAACCGACGTTTTTGCGCTCGGAATTGCCGTAACCAATCGCCGTGATGTAATTGGAAAGCGCGTCGAGCCAGACATACATTACGTGATTTTCGTCGTCGGGAACGGGAATTCCCCAACTGACGGATTTTTTCTCGCGCGAAATTGATAAATCCTGTAAACCGCTTTTGATAAACGAGATAACTTCGTTTTTACGCGCTTCGGGACGAATCAAATTCGGGTTCGATTCGATTTCCGCGAGCAAGAATTCGTCGTAATCCGACAGGCGAAAAAAATAACTTTCCTCTTTCACTAAATCGAGCGGTTTTTCGTGAATCAGACAGCGCGGAAACTTTTCGTCCGGTCTGATTTCGTATTCGGTTTCGGTTTTAAATTCGGCGCAGTTTGGACAAAACCACGCTTCGTAAAAGCCTTTGTAGATATTTTCATTGCCTTTCGGCGTTTGATTTTTCGCAATCTCGCGCCATAAATTCTGCACCGCTTCGTAATGAAACGGCTCGGTCGTCCGCATAAAAACGTCATAATCGGTCAAACCGAATTCGGCGAACATTTTTTTCATTTCGCTCGAAATATAATCAACATATTCCTGCGGAGTTTGGTTTTTCGCTTCGGCGACGCGCTGAATATTCACGCCGTGTTCGTCCGTTCCGGTCAGAAAATAAACGTCGAAACCGCGCTGTTTCTTATGTTTCGCCAAAATATCGGCGACCGTCGTCGTATAAAGATGACCAAGATGCGGCAAACTGTTCGCGTAATAAATCGGCGTTGTGATATAAAAAGTTTTTTCCGTTTCTTCCATCAAAATAATTTCGTGTATCCTTCCTGATTAAAATGCGCGTCGTTCGTGAGAATTTCCGCGATTCTGAAATCGCGCATCGCGTTCATCGAAATACAGTCGGTCAAACTGTAACCTTTGTCGAGACGCGATTTATAAAGTTCGAGAGCTTTGAGAAAATCTTCGTGACGATGATGTAAAACCAAAATATTATCATCAGTCAAAAACGCTTCAATCGAAGCGGCGACGAAATTTTTAACTTCCGGGCGAAACTCGCTAAAGTAATTAAGAACTTCGATGAACACACTTTCAGTCGTCACAATCTCAGAATTGCCGATTTTTTCCAACGCTTCTTCAGCGGCTTTCGTCCATTGATCGTTTTCTTTCAAATAAGCGATCCAGTAACTCGTGTCGGCAAATGTTTGTCTCATTGTTTTCTTTTCGGCGCGCCATAAAGATAATGATCGTGGTTGAGCGAACCGTCGGTCGGATAGCCTTCCCAAACATCTTTGGGCAAATTTTTTCTTAACTCTTCAATTATTTCAATCGCTTTTCGTCTCGGTGGTTTTTCCGGGCTTTCAGCATTTGAAGTATTTTCCGCCGCGCCGTTTTCGCTGATTTGTTTGGCGTAAGCCAAAACTTCGCGCTGTTTTTCTTCCGGCAAAACGCGAATCATTTCCATAACTTGCTGTTCGATAGTTTGATTCATAATTCAAAAATCCTCCTTCACTTGATTTATCAGAGATTGTTTAAGTTCAGAACTTTCGCCTGATATTTGCTAAAATTCGGGTCTTCCGTGACAATTGTCAGATTTTCGGCGTTTGCCTGCGAAATCAGAAGACGGTCAAACGGGTCTTTGTGAATCGGCGGCAGATTGTGAACGCGCAAAACGTGCTGTAATTCAATCGGCAAAAGCGTAAATCCGGCGCGACGCACGCGGTCGGGAAACCAAATTTCGGGAACGTCGGGAACGCTCAATTTGCCGATGCCGTATTTAATCGCAATTTCCCAAGCCGTAACGTGCGACACGAAAATTTCGTTATCGGCGGTATTTTCCAGAAATTGCAGGGCGTTTCGTTTGATGCGATGCGGTTCGAGATAAAACCACAAAAAAATATGCGTATCAATCAAAACTTTCATCGTTTTCTCCGTAAAAAGCCGCCAGAATATCTTCCGGCAATTCGTCGAAATCGTCGGCGATCCAGCCTTTTCCGGCATCCATTCCGAAACAGCTTTCCTTTTCGTCGCGCACCGGAACTAATCTCACCAAAGGCTTTCCGGCTTTGGCGATGACGACTTCTTCGCCGTTCAACGCCTTTTCGATGAGTTTGCTCAAATTCGTTTTCGCTTCGTGAACATTCGCCTGTGTCATTTTATTTCACCTCTCTGAAAAGATTATCACACGAATTAGCTAAACAACTCAACCAATAGAAAAGGCAAAAATGAAAAGTCGGATGACGCGCTTTTCACTTTTGCCTTTCAACTTTTCACTTGCGCCTTATTTCCGGTTCGGCTGCGCGGCGGCGAATTCGTCGCTCGATTTGAAAGCGGGCAATTTCGGCGCGTTGGAAACTTTCATTCCGATTGCCATTGAAATTTCCAGATTCTGCACCAAACCGTCGTAACGCCACGTCGGATCGAAGTTGTCGGACGGCTGATGATAATGCTGCGTGTTGTATTCTTCAAAGCGTTTTCGCGCCGCTTCTTTGTCCTGCCCGACGTAATCGGTGCCGCTTTCGACGTTCAGCGACGGCACACCGACTTTGGCGAACGGGAAATGATCGCTGCGGAAAAAGAAGCCCTGTTCCGGGTGTTCGTCGCGCGAAAAAGTCATTCCGCGTTCCTTCAAAACTTCGCTGATAATCGCGCCGAGCGTCGAGCGTTCCGCGCCCAACGCGCCGTAATCCGTCGTCAAACCGTAAAAATTCGCGCCGTCGTGATTGATGTCGGCGGCGGTTTTGGCGAGCGGAAAAAGCGGATGTTTCGCATACCATTCCGCGCCGAGCAAGCCTTGTTCTTCGGCGGTCGGAAACAGGAAAACCTGCGAGCGTTTCGGCTGTTCGGCTTTCGGCAATTTCGTGATCGCCGTCGCAATCGCCAGAATAGAAGCCACGCCTGAAGCGTTATCGAGCGCGCCGTTGTAAATTTTATCGCCCGTTTTGTCCGGTTCGCCGATTCCCAAATGATCCCAGTGCGCCGAATAAATGACGTATTCGTTTTTCAGATTTTTATCGCCGCCGTCCCAAACGCCGACGACGTTGTTCGATTCGACGCGCTTGCTTTCGCTGCTCACATCGAGTTTCGCTTTCAAATTCAGATTCACCGGCTGAAAATCACGCGATTTGGCTTTTTCGCGCAATTCGTCGAGATTTTTTCCGGCTTGGGCGAAGATTTTACGCGCCGTCGCTTCGGTCATCCACGAACGAAATTCGAGAAAAGGCGTTTTATCGTCAGGCGTTCGCGCGACATCGAAACGCCAGTTGCCGTTGGAAGTCCGCACGACGTTCCAACCGTAACCGGCGGATTCCGGCGTGTGAATCAAAATTACGCCCGCCGCGCCCATTCGCGCCGCCTGCTCGTATTTATAAGCCCAGCGTCCGTAATAAGTTAAGGCTTTGCCGCCGAACAGATTCGATTCTTTTTCAGTCGCCGGCGGATCGTTGACCATCATCACGAGAATTTTCCCGCGATAATCCGCCGCGCCGCCTTTGTAATCGTTCCAATTCTGCTCCGGCGCGTCAATCCCGTAACCAACGTAAACCAAGTCGGCATTGAGTTTAACGCTCGCAACTTGCGCTCCGGTCGAGCCGACAAAATCGTCGCCAAAATTGTATTTTTCCTCGCCGATCTGCAAAACCGTATTCGGATTCGTTTTCACCGCATACAGCGAAACCGGCTGAAAATACGAACCGTTATTCGCCGGTTTGACACCGATTTTTTTCAATTCATCAGCGATATACTGCGCCGCCTCTTCGCCGCTTTTACTGCCCGGAGCGCGACCTTCATATTTATCGTCGGCTAATTCTTTGATGTCCGATTTAATTTTCGCTTCGTTGAAAAGGTTCGTGTAGTTACCTTTCGTTTGAGCAAAACTCACCGCGCAAAATGTTAAAACCAAAAGACTTGCCAAAAAAGACTTTTTCATAATTTTACTTTCCTTATTTCAAGACACGGGAAAATTCTCGTCATAAACGATTTCCGCATTTCTCAAATCATCAATCATCGCCGCCGCTTTCTCTGCGTGTTCGGCGAAAACTCTGATTTTAATGCCGCCGACGGCTGGCGCGAGCAGATTGAAAATTCCAATGATATTGTCATCTTCCAAATAAACTTCAAAACCTTTTGCCTCAAGCTGATTTCGCAGGAATTCCGCCTCAAACAAATCGTAAGTCGTCGCCACCGTTTCTAATTCTAAGCTCATAATTATTCAGCCTTTGATCAAGCTCATCGCCTCCGCACGAGTTCGCGCGTCGGTGCGGAAACCGCCGAGAACGCTCGACGTGATGGTTTTCGCGCCCGGTTTTTTTACGCCGCGCAAAGTCATACAAGTGTGTTCGGCTTCCATCACGACCATCACGCCGCGCGGTTCGAGTTCTTCGTATAAAGTCTGCGCGATTTGCTGTGTTAAACGTTCCTGAACCTGCAATCGGTGCGAAAAAATCTCGGCGATTCGCGCCAGTTTCGACAGACCGACGATGCGCCCGTTTTTCGGAATATACGCGATGTGAACCACGCCGACGAACGGCGCGAGATGATGTTCACAGACCGACGCGATGGAAATATCTTTGACGATGACCATCTCATCGTGCGAATCTCCGGGCAAAGGAACGATGTGTTCCGCCGCGTTTTCCCACATTCCGCTCGTCAGTTCGGCGTAGAAATCCGCCACTCGTTCGGGCGTTTTTTGTAAACCTTCCCGATCTGGATTTTCGCCCATTCCTTCGAGCATCAAACGCACACCCGCCGCGATTTTTTCCAAATCTACTTTTTTCTTTGTTTTCGCCAATTTATTTTTCCTTTTTTGCCCACGAAAACACTAAAGAAGCGAAAATTTGAACCAAACTTTCACTCTTTGTTTTATTTAGTGTCTTTCGCGTGTTTCGTGGGCAATCATTTTAATTTACTCAAAACTTCCCGTTCAATTTCGCGCAGAGATTTATTCGATTTTAGCGCAATTTCACGAATTTGTTCATATTCCGGTTTCGCGTTGACTATTTTCCCTTCATATTTCGCAATTTTAACATCAATCGCGCCGAATTCCGTTTCAACTTTGACGGTTTCGCGCGGCAGACAAGCGCGTTCGACTTCTTTGATGCGAACGCCGAGCGTCGAGGTTTCAGTGTAAAGCAATTCGGTCAAAATTTCCCTTTTTGATGAATCGCACAAAATCGAAACCAGCGTTGCCGGACGATTTTTTTTCATCTGAATCGGCGTAAACCAGCAATCTAACGCGCCGAATTCAAACGCGCGTTCCATCACAAAACCTAGGATTTGCGGTGATAAATCGTCAATGTTGGTTTCAATCTGGATGAGTTTTTGGTGAGCTGAAATTCCAGATTTCAGATTCCAGATTCCAAATTTTTCTTCAGTCTGGAATCTGGAATCTGGAATCTGAAATCCGAGCATCAAACGCAGCGCATTCGGAAACCCTTTGTAATCACGAGTTCCCGCGCCGTAAGCGGTTTTTTCGACGCGCATTTCGGGAATGTTTCCGAATGAATCGCAAACGGTGGAGATAATCGCCGCGCCGGTCGGCGTGATTAATTCACCTTCGATTTCGGTCGAATAAATCGGAATATTTTGCAAAAGTTCGGCGACGGCGGGCGGCGGAACGGGAAATTTGCCGTGCGCCATTTTTGCGAATCCCGAACCGACGTGGATTTTTGAACAGACGAATTTTTCGATTCCCAACATTTCAAACCCAATACACGCGCCGACGACATCAATAATCGCGTCCATCGCGCCGACTTCGTGGAAATGAACTTTTTCGACATCAATTCCGTGAACTTTCGCTTCGGCTTTCGCCAAATTCGTAAAAATTTCAATCGCGCGATTTTTAACTTTTTCCTCAAGCCGCGAATCGTTGATAATTTTCACAATCGTCGAAAGATGCCGGTGCGCGTGTTCGGGCGGCACTTGGACTTCGGCGTGAATCGCGGAAATTCCCGATTTATCTTTCGTGGTGAATTCAATCGCAAAATCGGCGATGTCGAGCAGTTTAAGTTGTTCAACCAATTCATTTTCATCAACGCCGAGCGCGATCAGCGCGCCCAAAATCATATTGCCGCTCGCGCCGGCGAAACAGTCGAAATACAAAGTTTTCATATTTATTTTCGTTTTTCAGGCTTATGAAATTTTATTCTAAACTTTTTTGTCCGACTTTTCCTAAAAATTTCGCATATATAAATGAAAAGGCGAGAACTTTAGTCTTTTTGACAAAAGCAGAGGCGGCAAAACAGATGTGATTGTAAATTCCGGTTCCAGCCTAATCCAACAATCATTTCGATTGTTTATCGCTATCGCTTCTACAAATTAAAAAAACTTTTTATTTCATTAAGAAAAATGGAAAGTATAGAAAATATAAAAAGGAGAAATTATGGCAGACAGCGCAGATATTGAAAATATTGAACGACAAGTTGCACAATTATATCAAGGCGTTTTTAGATGTTTGGATAAGGCATATAATTCATACAATAGAAACAGCAGAGTGACTGAAGATGTTTTACGTGAAGGACAAAAGCATTTGAATACAATAAAAGAGTTAACGCCTAAAGCACAAGCAGCTTTAGACAATCCTGCAACGCAAGGAGCGTTAAAAACAGCAGAAGGGTTAATTGAAGAATACATCGAACCTTTGGTAGACAGTATGTGCCAAAATACTGCCGCGTTGATAGAGGGATTGGTTGCCGGCGGATTTTCTTACGCAGCAGCCACTCAAGCAATGAACGCAGTGATAATGGCAAAGGCAAAGTATGAAGCAGAAGTGGCGGTGGCAGAAGCGGCGGCAGTGGCGGCTGGAAAAGAGTTGGCAAAAGCAGCATTTAGAGGAAGAATGCTTTATTTACTGCGCTTTGCCGGAGGAATAGGTTTAGCCATTATAGCCGTAATCGGTTTATATTTACTTTGGAAACAATTTAACCAAAGCAAGAGTTTGCCGGACAAGATAGTTCGTCAAGATTATCGAAATCAAATAGAAAATGCGAGTTCGAGAAATGGATTCCAACAGACACTTTCTGGCGGTTGGGTTCGTCGTCCGTCGCCCGGAAGACTTTAATTAGCGATAAAATAGTCAGTTGATTGAGTCTTTGTCAATTGGCTTAAAGTTCAAATAATTTTATTTGATTGCGTTTTGCCGTAAATGTCAGATAAACTTCTTGTTTCTAAAAAGCTATGAACCTTTTACAGATACAAGAAAAATTACGAGCAAAGGTAAAAAATACCGCAAATGAAGTTTTCAATGTGGAAATTGACCAAATCGCCGCCGAAGTTCCGCCGAAAACCGAACTCGGCGATTTGGCGTTTCCGGTCGCGTTTGAACTCGCCAAACAATATAAACAGCAAACGGGCGAGAAGAAAAATCCGCGTGAAATCGCTGAAATTCTGAAGGCGAATTTGGAAAAAGAAAGTTTCGTCGAGCGCGTCGAAGTCGCGGGCGCGGGTTATTTGAATGTTTTTTACAACCGCGCCGAATTTCTGCGCGATGCACAGGCGGCGGAAATTCTGCCGAAATTAAACGCCGCAAAAGACGAAAACGCGCCGAAAAGAATGGTCGAACACACTTCGGTCAATCCGAACAAAGCGGCGCACATCGGACACGTTCGCAATTCGGTTTTGGGCGATACGTTCGTGCGGATTTTACAGGCAAACGGCGACCGCACCGAAGTTCAGAATTACATTGACAACACCGGCGTTCAGGTCGCGGATGTCGTCGTCGGCTTTATTTATCTCGAAAAAATGTCGCTCGACGATATAAAATTGCTCGATTTGCGATTGAAGGAAAAAGGCAAAACTTTCGATTATTACTGCTGGGATTTGTACGCGAAAGTCGGTCAGGAATATCAGACAAACGCGGATTTGAAGTCGAAACGCGCCGAAGTTCTGCATTCCATCGAAGCGGGCGACAACGAAACGGCGGAACTCGCCGATTATGTGGCGACGCGCAATGTGGAATGTATTTTGAACACGATGGAACGCCTCGATATTCGCTACGATTTGCTGCCGCGCGAATCGGAAATTCTGCATCTGCATTTTTGGGCGAAAGCGTTTGAAATAATGAAAAAACTCGGCGTAATTCGGCTCGAAACGGAAGGAAAAAACGCCGATTGCTGGGTGATGCCGACCGATTCGCACACCGGAAACGACGAATACGATGCCGACAAAATCCTCGTACGCTCAAACGGCACGGTCACTTACACGGGCAAAGACATCGCGTATCAATTGTGGAAATTGGGCGAACTCGGACTCGATTTTAATTACAAACTCTTCCAGACTTATTACGACGGCAAGGAAGTTTGGACGACGACTTTTGAGGAAACCGACAACGCTCCCGTCACGAATTTCGGCGGCGGCGAAACGGTTTACAACGTGATAGATTCGCGCCAGTCTTACCCGCAGGAAGTCGTCAAAAAAGGCGTTTCATTGATCTCGCCCGAAAAAGGCGAACGCGCCAGTGTTCATCTAAGTTATGAAATGGTTGCGCTTAGTCCGGCGGCGGCGGAAGAATTGGGTTTCGTAATTTCCGACGAAGACAAGCAAAAATCGTTCATCGAAATGAGCGGGCGCAAAGGTTTGGGCGTGAAAGCCGACGATTTGATAAATCGTTTGGAAGCCGACGCGCTCGCCGAAGTCGAAAAACGCCATCCTGATTTGTCAGAAGCTGAAAAAAAATCAACCGCGCACATCATCGCCATCGGCGCACTGCGTTATTTTCTGCTGAAATTCACACGCACCACGGTCATCGTTTTCGATTTCAAAGAAGCACTCTCATTTGAAGGCGAAACCGGCTGTTTCTGCCAGTATTCCGCCGTTCGCGCCAATTCGATTTTTCGCAAATTGAACGAAAATGCGCTGGAAAACTCCAAACTGCAGATCTCAAATTCCAAATCGGAAGTCGCGGAGATTTTGAATAATGAAGATGAAATTTGGGCTTTGATTACATTGGCTTCGCGTTTGGAAGAAACGATTTCGCAGGCAGTTTTCACCACCGAACCGGCGATTTTGGCGAAATACAGTTTTAATCTGGCGAAAAATTTCAATCTTTTTTATCACAATCACCGAATTTTGATCGAAGAAAACGAAGTCAAAAAAGCTATTCTAATCGTCGCGGCGGACATCGCGCGGCGCAGTTTGACGGCGGCGTTGAATGCGATGGGAATTGAAGTTCCCGAAAGAATGTAAATGAAAACATAATTTCAGGTGCAGATTTACACGGATTAACGCAGATGATTTTATCTTTTTTAATTCGGCGGTTATCTGTATAAATCTGCGCCTGAAAAATTTTGTAAATAACGCGCGTCCGACTGCTTAATTCCGTTTCCAGCATTTTTTTTCAACATCAAAACACCGCAAAAGTGAACTTTACGATAAATTTTTATCAGAGTTTTATATTCATCCTGCAAGTTAATTTTTTCGGTTCGTTCTATTCGGCAAACAGGAGTTAATTTTAGATTTTAAGTTTGAAATTACTTGGAGGAATTATGAAACAGTGGTCAGTTGTCAGTGGTCGGTTGTCAGTAGTTTTTGTGGTTGTTGTAGTTCTTTTATCAGCTTGCGAAAGTGCTAAAAATACATCAAGCAATGTAAATGTTAATGTTGTCGAGCAAAATCAGAGTTATTCGATGAATTCAAATATGGCAACCGACGCGCCGGAAATGAAAAGCGACGGTTATTATAACGAAGATTCAACCGCCGGTGAAAAATACGCGGAAATCGAAGAAAATCCGTTTCTCGAAACTTCGCGCGCGCCGCTTTCGACGTTTTCGATTGACGTTGACACGGCTTCTTACGCTAATGTTCGCCGTTATTTGAACGACGGAATGCTGCCGCCGAAAGATGCCGTTCGCATCGAAGAACTCGTCAATTATTTTGAATACGATTATCCGCAGCCGATTGGAAACGCGCCGTTTTCGGTGACGACGGAATCGGCGAATGCGCCTTGGAACGCGAAACATAAAATTGTTTCCATCGGTTTGCAGGGGAAAAAAGTCGCGCTCGACAATGTTCCGCCGTCAAATCTGGTTTTTCTGCTCGACGTTTCCGGTTCGATGGAAGACGCGCGAAAATTGCCGCTTTTGAAAGACGCTTTGCGGATTTTGGTCAATCAACTGACGGCGAAAGATCGCGTGGCGATTGTCGTTTACGCCGGTTCGAGCGGTTTGGTTTTGCCTTCGACCAACAACCGCGGCGATATTTTGAACGCGCTGAACAATTTGAACGCGGGCGGTTCGACCAACGGCGGCGAAGGAATTCAGCTTGCTTATAATATCGCGCAGGAAAATTTTATCAAAAACGGCAACAACCGCGTGATTTTGGCGACCGACGGCGACTTTAACGTCGGGCTTTCGGGCGACGACGAACTCGTCCGAATGATCGAACAAAAACGTCAAAGCGGAATTTCGCTGTCGGTTTTGGGTTTTGGAACGGGAAATACGAACGATTCGATGATGGAAAAGCTCGCAGACCTTGGCGACGGCAATTACGCATATATTGATTCGCAAGCCGAAGCGTTGAAATCGCTCGGTTCACAAGTCGCCGGAACGCTTTTCACGATTGCCAAAGATGTCAAAATTCAAGTCGAATTCAATCCGGCAAAAGTTGCGGGTTATCGGCTGATCGGTTACGAAAATCGTCTGCTCGCCAATAGAGATTTTAACGACGACACGAAAGACGCGGGCGAAATCGGCGCGGGACATTCGGTGACGGCACTTTACGAAATTGTTCCCGCCGGACAAAGCGTTGAAAATGACGGAATCGAATTAAAATACGGACGAGTTCAGCCGCCTGAATCAAATTTCGGCGACGAACTTTTGACCGTCAAACTTCGCTACAAAGAGCCGAACGAAACGGAAAGCAAACTTTTGACGCAAGGTTTATTGGATCAGGAAAATGCGGTCGAAAACGCTTCGGACAATTTGCGATTCGCTTCGGCAGTCGCGGAATTCGGAATGATTCTCAGAGATTCTCGTTACAAAGGAAACGCGAGTTTCAAAAATGTGTCGAATTTAGCTGAAAACTCGTTGGGAAGCGATTTGAAAAATTATCGAAATGATTTTTTGAATCTCGTCGGCAAAGCAAAGCGTCTGAATAACTGAATTTCAAATCAAAAGCGCAAATTCAACAGAGAATTTGCGCTTTTATTATTTCTTCACAATTTGCAAAATGTCTTGAACAATCACATCCGGCTCAAACGGTTTGGTGTGATATTTTTGAAAACCCGCGTTGTAGGCTTTGTCTTTGTTATCATTTGAAGCGAACGCGCTCAGGGCGAGCGCGGGAATTTCTCCGCCGGTTTCGGCAGTCAGTTTTCGGACGCGCTCAATCAAAGAATAACCGTCTTCATTCGGCATCGCTAAATCCGAGATTATTACATCCGGCAAATTGCCGTTTGAATTTCGCAAAAAATTTATCGCTTCCCGCGCCGAATCAATGCCGGTAACTTCAGCACCGCTTTGTTCCAAAAGCAAATGCAAAACTTCGCGCGAGTCAGGATCGTCTTCAATTATTAAAACTTTTATTCCTTTTAATTGCGCGTCTCCGTTCAAATCGGATTTTTCAATTTCCGCCGGTGAATCCGTTTGAGTTCCGCACAGCGGTAAAACGACTGTAAATGTCGCGCCCTGACCGGCTCCCGCGCTTTCCGCTTTGATTTTTCCGGTGTGTTTTTCGACTAAAATCTTGACAATTGACAAACCGAGTCCCAAACCGCTTCTATCGAGCGTTTTTCTTTCGTCGTCCTGACGAAATTGCCGAAAAATATCCGGCAGCGCGTTCGCGCTGATTCCCTGTCCGTTATCTTCGACGGAGATTTTGACGGAATTACTGTCGGTTTGAGCGTCAATTTTGATGTTTCCGCCTTCGCCGGTAAATTTCATAGCGTTTGACAAAATATTTGAAAAAATTTGCTGCAATCGAAAAGAATCGCCATAAACTTGAATGTTTTCCGCGTTTGTGGAAAATTCGAGATTTATATTTTTCGCTTCGGCGGCGGGCTGCTGCGAATTATAGACGGTTTTGATAACCTCAAAAAGATTCAGCGACTGCATTTCGAGTTTTAACTTGCCGGACGAAATCCGCGCCGAATCAATCAAATCGTCTATCAGTTTAGCCTGCGTCCGCGCGCTTTTTTCGATTGTTTCAAGCGCGCTTTTTCTGGTTTCGTCGTCAACTTCTTTGGTCAGCAGAATTTTTGACCAGCCCAAAATCGCATTGAGCGGCGAACGCAGTTCGTGTGAAACGACGGCGAGAAAAAAATCTTTGGCGCGGTTGGCTTCTTCGGCTTCATCACGGGCTTTTTTCTCGCGGTCATAGATTTTTGAGAGTTCTTCGTTGGCAAGTTTTTTATCCGTAACTTTTCTGACAACTCCCATCATAATTTTGGGATTTCCTTCGTCGTCAAGATAAGTTTTACCGCGCGCGCCGATCCAGTCAACGTTATCATTCGCATACACGACCCGAAATTCTTTGTTGTATTCTCTGCCGTGAGTTCGTGATTCCGTCAGCGCGGCTTCGACTTCCGGGCGGTCTTCGGGATGAACAATTTTCAGAAAAGAGTCCAGAGTTATAACGTCGTTTGCCGAAATATCAAAAAGTTCGTTGCATTTCGGAGTTGAATATTTCAAATCCTTCGCCAAGTCCCAGTACCAAAGTCCGACTTCCGCATTCTCAGCCGCGTACAATAAATATTCACTGCGTTCTTTGTAAAATTCGATTTCCTTTTCGCGGGCGGTAACTTCCTGAGCGCAGAAAAAGATTTGTTTGACCTCTTCATTTTCAAAAATCGGATGCAGATACAGTTCAACATTTATTATTTCGCCGGCACCGACTCTGAAATTCACCAGAATTCTTTCCCGGCTGCCTTCCGCCGCCTGCGAAATTGAATTTTCAACTTGTTTGGAGATATATTCCGATGACTGCCAGTAAACCGTTTCGGAAAATTTTTGACCGATCAGCAGTTCGGGATCAATATCAATTTTTTCAAAAACTCTACCGCGCAGGCTTTGAACGGAACCTTTTGTCGAAAGCGTCCCGAAAAAAGCAAATACGTTGTTAAAAACATCCAAAGTATCACTGTCAGGGGCAAATTCCATCTTTTTCTCCATCCGCATTTTCATTTCGATTTCAGTATTTAATTGTTATCTACGAAATTATACGTCCTTTTATTATTTTCGTAAAAGTTCTAATCAAGCGCGATTTTTATAATTTAATTTTTTATAATTTAAATTCTGGGAAAAAACCTCGACCTCCGATAAATCGGAAGTCGAGGTTTTTAACGGTAAAAGTTAGATGCTTAATTTCCGGTGCTGTGCCGGTCAGACGGTTCCGTCAAAGCTACACGACCCTTCGACCTGAAACCAATCTGATTACCAAAACTACCAGCGCGATGACCAAAAGAATATGAATAAGTCCTCCGCCAAAACCGCCGATGAAACCCAGTAACCACAATACCACCAAAATAACAATAATCGTTTCCAACATAATCTTTTCTCCTTATTCTTCCTCAGTTTAGAAATTTATGCCTCTGAGCATTATGGTTTGCTTAACTTCAATTTTTGTGCCAAACACACTAAGTTTAGCTAACTGAACAATTTAGGGTTAAAAACTGATTTTGACGGCGATGCCGAAGATTTTTCCAGTATTAAAATAATACAAAAATTACCAGCGATGATACGCCGGATGACCTTCTTTGACGATGACAAATAATCCTTTGCACGTCGCGCAGATTTTATCATCGGCAATAAGCTCGGATTCGACCGTCGCGCGGTCTTCCGTCGAATCTACGACGCGAGCTTTCAAATAAATCGTCGCGTCCGAAGGTGTCGGGCGCAAAAGTTTGACGGAATAATTCGCCGTAACCGTGCAGTCGGGCGTATCTTTTCCGTTTTTCTCCATCAAAAAATGCGCCGCCGTCCAGTTTGAATGACAATCGAGCAGCGTACCGACAATTCCGCCCGAAAGCATTCCGGGAAACGCTTGATGATGTTCGTCGGCGTGCCACGTCGCCAGCGTTTCCGCGCCTTCGGCAAAACTTTTTATCCGCAAACCCTTTTCGTTCGCCGCGCCGCAGCCGAAACAAATTCCGTCCGGCGCGTAGGTTTCCTGCAATGATTTTTCGTCGTTCATAAAATTTTTCTGTATTTTCCTGAATTGACATTAGAAGTTACGCAGTTAAAAATTTATTTCGGAATAGATTGTAGATGAAAGATAATAATTGATAGATTTTGTTGCTTTCTTAGTCTATTATTTGTCATCTTTTATCTGCAATCTATTCCGAAGGTCAAACCTTTTATTGACAAAACATATTTTCCAACTGCATAAGTCCTAGATATTAAATCGGATGAATTTACTTTTTCTTTAGAACAATCATTCACTAAAAAGCAAATATATGGGATTTCGCTCGTCGCGCGCAAAACTTCTGCAAATCAAGTTTTCCGCAAATGCGTTTTCAAATTCGTTTTTGACGCGCGTTTGTTCACTTTTGGCAAACTCCGCGTCGGTTTTTAATAAATTGTTCCAATCGTTCGGGATTTCGATTGTCCGGGCAATCCTGCCGGTTTCGATAAACTTTTCGTCTTTTGCCAACTTTTTTACCTTTTCAGTTTCAAGATTCCATTCGGCAAACAGCCGGTCGCTGTCGAGTCCGACTTTTTCGCCCGGTTTGTCTGAAGCCGAATAATCCGTGCCGTAAAAATTCGGTTTATAACGGCGGACAATCGCGCCGAGTTTTTCGAGATTGAAAAAAGCGTTTCGCGCCTGCACCGGCTGAAACGTCCATTTGATGAGTTTGATATTTTCGCCCAACGCCTTTTCGCGCTGCGCCCATTTCAATTGCGCGCCGATGCCGCGGCTTTGAAAATCGGCGGAAACAGCCATCATATGTGAATAAAAAAACTTTTCGCTGCCGACAAACGCCGGAACGGACAGGACAAAACCGACTAATTTATCTTCGACAAACGCGCCGAGCGTAAAACCGCCCGCGTGTTTGGTTACGACTAAATGGCGAACGGGCGAAATTTCAATGTCGGGCAATGCGAAAACTTCGCGCTGCAAGTGCGCGCAATCCTTTAAATCAGCAATAGTTTCGCATTCGCGGATGATTATTTCGTCTTTTGTCATTCGGCTAGATGTCATATTTGGTGAACCAATCTTGAGAAACTTTCTCAATTTGTTTCGAGACTGTCAAATCTGCGATGTTTTTGACAAAATTGATCAGCAAAAATCTGTCGGCGGGACGATATTTGACGAAAATTTCTTCGCGCAATTGTTCGATCTGCGGCGTTACATTTTGTCCGATTTTAAAGAGAACCAGCTTTTTCGCGCGCGTGTGTTTCAAAATCCAGCTCGTTTTCCGAATCGAGTTCGCGCCGGCTTCGCCCCAAAAAAGAAAATCGCCGCCGGCATTGCGGGCGATCAAATCGGGTTTGTAACGCAAGCCAATTTTGACTTCGATTTCCAGCGTCGGAAACTCGCCGACGAACATCGCGTAACCGAGTGCTTTCATCAAAATATGTTCGTAAGATTCGCCGGTTCGCTGCCACAGACGGACGCGCTTTCCGGCTAAATTAAAATCGTGAAGCATCAGATTTAATGGTAAATGGTAAATGGCGAATGGTAAATTTCGACTGACGATTTTTTTCTTAACATTTGCGGCGAAAATTTGATATTATAATGATCGTCGGCAAAATTTTTTAATGCCGAAACATTTCAAAAACTTCAATTACCTACCAGATGTCTTCAAAAAATAATCTCGAAATCGAGGGAAATCTGCGCGAACATCCGCTTGCCGAACTGCTTGTCGAAATTTCAAAAGCGAGACTTAACGGTTCTTTACGCGTTGAACACGAGACACAAAAAAGCGTCATTTATTTCGACGCGGGCGAAGCTGCATTTGCCGTTTCAAATGCGCGCCGGCATCGTTTTTACGAAATAGTTTTGCGCGAAAAAACACTTTCCAAAGACCAGCTTTCGGCTTTTGCCGATTTCACCAGCGATTTTGTGTTGAGCAAAAATCTTGTAAAAAACGAACTGCTTTCCAAAACTGAGATTGATCGGCTTTTTTCGCGGCAAATTGAAGAAATTTTGAGTTCGGTTTTGAGCTGGAACGAAGGCGAATGGATTTTCAGCCCGTTGGTCAGAGTCAAAGGAGAGCTTCACTTTGAGATAAATTTGCCGCAATTGCTGATTGATTATGCGAGAACACTGCCGGTCGCGGCGATTATGCGCCGGTTTAAAAATTTGAAAGAACTTTTTGCGGCTCAGTCCGCCGCGTCCGTCCGCCCCGATATGCTTCCGCACGAAGCGTTTGTTTTTTCGAGGTTTGA
This sequence comes from Pyrinomonadaceae bacterium, assembly GCA_965218105.1. Lineage (GTDB taxonomy): Bacteria > Acidobacteriota > Blastocatellia > Pyrinomonadales > Pyrinomonadaceae. The sequence continues at coordinate 3,055,159 of OZ244585.1, read as the reverse complement.
AAAATCCGCGTTGAGCGTTGAAAACATCTCGGCTCTGAGCGGGCTGCCCGAAACGGAAACTTTTAGAGTGCTTTATTCATTGTGGTTGAGCGGTTTTATTTCGCGTCAGGAATGGAACAAAGCCTTTAGTGAGCGCAAAACTTCCGCGATCTTATCAACCAGTTTCACTTTGAAAAAGGATGGCGACAATACAGCGAACGAAATTCGGGAAACCGCGCCCGTAATCGCGCGGGCTGTCATACCCGAAGCCGAAACGCCAACCGGCGAAATGATAAAATCGGCACCGCCGGAAGAAAAAATCTCGCTGACGGATTATCTGAACCGGATCGAAAATGCTTCCAATCATTATGAATTTTTCGATGTCGCGCCGGACGCGCCCGCGTCGGAAATTAAATTGGCGTATTTTTCTCTAGCGAAACGCTTTCACCCTGATTTATATTACAAAGAAGCCGATACAGAAACGCACAGCCGGGTTCAGGATTCTTTTACAAAAATCGCGCGCGCGTATGAAATTTTGAAAGTCGAAGGTTCGCGCGAAGTCTATGATTACAAACTGCGTAAAGAATCGGAACTAAATAAAAGTCCGACCACGGCAAACGGTTCGGCGGCTGCCGATTCGGACAAACAAATTCAGCAAGCCGCCGAAGATTTCAACAACGGTTTCAGTTTTTTGACGGACGAAAATATCGAAGCGGCACTGCCGTTTTTGGCGCGCGCCGTTCATTTCGACAAAAACAACGCCCGCTATCACGCTTTTTACGGCAAAGCTCTGATGTTTGACAAAACTCAATATCATAAAGCTGAAGCCGAAATGCAAACCGCCGTCAAACTCGACGCGAAAAATGCCGATTTTCGCTTGATATTGGCTGAATTTTTTATGCACGTCGGATTTCAAAAACGTGCTGAAGGTGAATTAAACAGACTTCTGGCGATTTTCCCGAACAATACGGAAGCGCAAACTCTGCTCGACAAACTGGCAAAAATTTCCAGGTAAAAAAATGAAGAAGAAAAATTACAGTCAAATGTTTCGCATAATTAAATGACTCTCTGTTAAACTGTTTTTTACTTTTGCCTTTTTGCCTGAAAATTTTATGGAAAATCTGTCTGTCGGAAAAGACAATTCTGAAGAAAAACTGTTAAAATTCGCCGCCGCCGCCGATAAATTTGAAGGCTACGCGCGTCCGCACGCCGAGCGCATCGCCGAGTTTGCCGATGCGCTGGCGCAAAAATTCAATTTCGCCGCGCGCGACCGTTTATCTCTGCGTCAGGCGGCATTGATTCACGACATCGGCGAAGTCGTAATGAACCGCGATTATATTAAAAGCAGTCAAACGCTGCGCGAAGACGCGCGCGTTGATATGGAACGACATCCGGTGATCGGCGAACAGGAAGCGGCAAAACACGGATTCAACCGCGCCGTGCAGCTGCTCGTGCGCTGGCATCACGAATGGTGGAACGGCACCGGCTATCCCGACGCGTTGGCGCGGGAACAGATTCCGCTGGCGGCGAGAATTTTGCGCGTCGCCGACACTTTCGCCGCGCTGACCGATGAGCGTCCGTATAAATCGCCAATCTCTGAACAAGAAGCAAGACGATATTTGATCGAATGGTCGGGCATCGAATTTGACCCGAAAGTTGTTAAAATGTTTCTTTCGCTGGAAAAATCGCCCGAATCCGAATCCTATTTTGTAAATCACGGATCGTAAACCGCCGTCGGCTTTTCCGGCGATCTGCGGCTTACGATCTACGATTTACGATTTACGAAAATTATGTTCACAAAATCAATTACGCCGCACGGCTGGTTAGCCTTTGAACTCAATGTTTTACGGCGTTTGAAGTTCACTTCCGTTATTTTGCCGTTCACCGGCGAGCCGCCGCTCGGCGCGTATCTCAAACGCTGGGACGTGCGCGTTTTGGCAAACGATTTAATGCAGTCGGCGTGGGTCAAAGCGGTCGCCGCCATCGAAAATAACGCCGAAAAATTGTCCGACGAAGAAGTTGACATAATTTTGGAAGATGTCTATATTCCGCACTACCGCCTGCAAAACGAATCGCTGAAAAATTGGTTTAACGAAACGGACGCGTGGTGGTTTGACAATGCGCGCCAGAATATCGAAAAACTCTCATCGCCCGTTTCAAAAGCAATCGCTTTTAGTATCGGAATGAGCGTCGGCGACTACGTTATGTCCTTCGATTCGGAAACTTTGGAACTGCGCCAGCCGCTTTCCGCCGTTTACAAACGTCTGCGAAGCGTTCAGCCCGAACCCGTCAACAACGGTCAAAACAATACTTGTCAAAACAAATCCGCCAACGATTTTATCGCCGAAAATTATATGGATTTGATGTTTCTGCGGCTTCCGTCGGCGCATAATCAAAGTCGGCGGAATTTTTTGGGAAAAGCGGCGTGGCGTGAAGAATGGGTGCGTTCCGGCGAAGACTTTTGGGACGATCTGGAAAACCTGCAAGCCGGCAAACTCGGAACGCTGATCGAAACAAAATCGCAGTATTTACAGTTTGTCGAAGACACTTTACAGACCGCTTCGCACATTCCGAAATGGGCAATCGAACATATCGAAAACGGTTTTGTTTCAACTCAGGAAATTATCGAAGTAATCGGACGCATCAGGCGCGTTGATACGATTTTTTCCAAAGACTTCTCCGAATTGACGGGAACAAAAGCCGTCATTATTACAGCGTAATCCATTCAAAAACAAAAAATAATCAACAATTCGACTTTGCCGGCAGCTTTTCAAACTTCGCATTCGCCAAGATTTTCTGACCGCTTGGATAAATCGGCAGTAAACGTGATAAAATCAGAAGTTATGGTTGAAAGTCTGTCTGTTCCGCAAACAACTGACCGGAAAATAATTTACGACGAACTCGAACCGCAGATCAAGGCTTTGGTTGAAAGCGAATCGGATGTGATCGCCAATCTCGCTAATATCACAGCCGTTTTGAAGGAAGCGTTCGATTTTTTCTGGATCGGTTTTTATCTGGTCAAAGAAAATCAGCTCGTTTTGAACGCATTTCAAGGCACGATTGCCTGTACGCGAATTGATTTCGACACAGGCGTTTGCGGACATTGTTACACCACGAAAGAAATTGTCGTCGTGCCGGATGTTGACGAATTTCCCGGACATATCGCCTGCGCGTCGGCTTCAAAATCTGAAATCGTATTGCCGATTTTTGATAAATCCGGCGAAGTTTTCGGCGTGCTGGACATTGACAGCGATAAACTCGACGATTTGGGCGAAGCTGATGTTGAAGGATTAAAAAAGATTGTGAAAATAATTGAAGAAACGGTTCTTCAAAATATTAAAACGGCTCGACAAAAAGCCGTCTAATTTTATTATTGTAGAAAATTTTATGAGTAAAAAATTTGCGACTTCGGACGGAACATCACAGTATGTTCAGCGTTTTTTGAAAAAATTTGTGCAAAATCATTTCCGGCAGACACAGGATTTGTGGCTGTCGTCAATCGGCATCGGCACATATCTCGGTGAAGCTAACGATCCGATTGATAAAAGTTACACGGAAGCGATTACGAAAGCGGTCGAACTCGGCTGCAACGTCATTGACACCGCCGCCAATTATCGTTTTCAGCGCAGCGAACGCGCCATCGGCAAGGCGATTCAGAAATTGAAGAAGAAAAAATACGGGCGCGACGAATTTTTGGTTTGCACAAAAGGCGGTTATCTGCCTTTCGAGAGCGAACCGCCGACCAATGTGCGCCAGTATTTTATTGATAATTTTGTCGAAACCGGAATTGCTGATTTTGACGATATTGTCGGCGGAAGTCATTGTATGACACCGGCTTATCTGCAAAGTCAGATCAATCAATCGCTGAAAAATATGAACATCGAAGGCATTGATGTCTATTATATTCACAACCCGGAAGCGCAGCAGGCGGAAGTCGAACAGGCGGAGTATGAAGAGCGGCTGACTTCGGCGTTTGAACTGCTCGAAGAAAATCGCGGAGGCGGAAAAATAAATTTTTACGGCGTGGCGACGTGGAACGGTTTTCGCGTTTCGCCGCAGAAAAAGGAGTATCATTCGCTCGAAAAAATGGTCAATATCGCCAAAAAAGTCGGCGGCAAAGATCACGGTTTCAAGTTTATTCAAGTGCCGTTTAATTTAACGATGCCGGAAGCTCTGGTTTTGAAAAATCAAATGCTAAACGGCGAAGCGCAGTCAACTGTTTCGGTGGCGCACACGCTCGACATTACGGTAATCGCCAGTGCTTCGATTTCGCAGGGACAGCTTGCTTCAAATTTGCCCGCCGATGTCGGCGAAAAGCTCGGCAAATTGGAAACCGACGCGCAGACGAGTCTGCAGTTCGTTCGTTCCGCGCCCGGAATTACAACCGCGCTGGTCGGAATGAGCCGCGCCGCGCACGTCGAGGAAAATATGAAGTTGGGCAGAATCGAACCCGTCTCCAATGAAACGTTTATGAATCTTTTCGAGGAGCAATAATTGTTCAAACATCCATTTTCACGATTGACGAAAAATTTCGGCGTGAAACATTTTTGTATCTTGACCGTAAACAACTGCATCAAAAATCTAAAATGCTAATTAGGAGTAGATAAATGTTTAAATTCAGCTTGCGGTATTTAACCGCTTTGACGGTTTTTCTGTGCGTTTATTCGTCGGCAACGGCGCAAACGCCCGCTTTTGACATAACCAGAATAGATAATTCGGCTGACGCGTGTACCGATTTTTTTCAGTATGCCAACGGTAATTGGGTAAAAAACACGCAAATTCCCGCCGCTTATTCGCGTTACGGAAGTTTTAATATTCTGGCGGATAACAATAATAACGCCCTGAAAGAAATTTTGGATGCCGACGTGCAGGCGAACGCCGCGTCGGGCAGCGACGTGCAGCTTATCGGAGATTTTTACGCTTCGTGTATGGACGAAGCCGCGATTGAAAAAGCCGGTATCACGCCGCTTAATCCGTATTTCAAGGAAATAAACGGAATCAAAAACACCAAAGATTTACAGCGCGAAATTGCGATGATGCACAATATGGGAATTCCGGTTTTGTTCGGATTCGGCGCGGGCGCAGACGCGAAAAACAGTTCGATGAACATCGCCAACGCCGGTCAGGGCGGTTTGAGTTTGCCGAACCGCGATTTCTACCTGAACAGCGACGCGAAATCGCAGGAAACCCGCGATAAATTCCGCGTTTACGCGACCAATATCTTCAAACTGCTCGGCGACGCGCCGGAAGTCGCGCGCGGAAAGGCGCAGGCGGTTATTCAAATTCAAACGCGTCTGGCGATGGCTTCAAAATCGCCGGTTCAATTGCGCGATCCGCAGAAACGCTACAACAAACGAACTTTGGCGGAGCTTAGTGAGATGACTCCGAATTTTTCGTGGGCGGATTATATGGCGGCTCGCAATGTTCCGACCGTCACGGAAATCAACGTCGGTCAACCGGAATTTTTCGCCGAAGTCAACAAAATGCTGGCGGATGTTCCGCTTATAAACTGGAAAATTTATCTTCGCTGGATGGCGATTAATTCCGCCGCGCCGCGTCTTTCAAAGGCGTTTGTTGACGAAAACTTTGATTTTTACAGCAAATACTTAAACGGCACGAAAGAACAGCAGCCGCGCTGGAAACGCTGTGTCGCCGCCACTGACGGCGCGGTCGGCGAATCGCTCGGCGCGGAATTCGTCAAAAAGAATTTCACGCCCGCCGCGCAAGCCCGCGTCAGCGAATTGATTGATAATCTGTTCGCGGCGTATCGTGATCGTATCGAAATGGCTGATTGGATGGCTCCCGAAACAAAGGAAAAAGCGTTATTAAAATTGAACGCCTACCAGCGTAAAATCGGTTTCAACACAAATCCGCGCGGCTATGCCGGACTCAAACTCGACCGCAAATCATTTTTTCAAAACACGCGCGATGTCGCCCAGTTTGAAATTAATCGCAACATCAAAGATGTCGGACAAAAAGTTGACAAAACGCGCTGGGGAATGACTCCGCCGACCGTCAATGCTTATTATAACGCCAGTTATAACGAAATTGTGTTTCCCGCCGGAATTTTGCAGCCGCCGTTTTTTAACGCCAATGCCGACGACGCGATCAATTACGGCGCAATCGGCGCGGTCATCGGTCACGAAATCACGCACGGTTTTGACGACAGCGGAAGTCAATACGACGCGGAAGGCAATTTGAAAATGTGGTGGACACCGGAAGACCGCAAAAAGTTTGACGAACGCGCTTCGTGCGTCGCCGATCAGTTTAGCGGTTATCGAATTCAGGACGGTTTGAACATCAACGGCAGATTGACTTTGGGCGAAAACTTAGCCGATCTCGGCGGTTTGACGATGGCTTACGCCGCTTATCAAAAATCTTTGGAAGGCAAACCGACACCGCCGAATATTGACGGTTTCACGCCCGAACAAAGATTCTTTCTCGGTTACGCGCAGGTTTGGGCGACCAAGTCAACCGACGCGTTTGAACGCCAGCAGGTTTTGACCGATCCGCATTCAAACGCCCGTTATCGCGTTGACGGACCGTTGTCGAATCTGCCGCAGTTTGCTCAGGCGTTTTCCTGCAAATCGGGCGATAAAATGGTCAGAGCCGACGCGTGTAAAATTTGGTAATGATATTATGTACCGCAGTCGTCCCGACTGCCGTCTCGGATGCGTCTCGCTTCCGAATCAGAAAAGATTTCAGACTTGAGCGCGAGACGCACTCAAGACGGCAGTCGGGACGACTATGTTACGGTAAAAGTATGAAATTTAACCGCCGTATAATCAGCATTATTACCGACCGGGACTTCGCTCGAAAGAGTTGAGCCAAAGGTAATTCTTTGCTTAACGCGAGTCCCAAGTCACACAACGGCTTGGGACTTTTTCATTTTGGGTTTTGGGTTTTATATTTCAGATTTTTTTGCGGATAAATGTTAGAATCTGACTTTTGAAACTTATCTTGATAAAACGATTTTCAATTTACGACTAATATGACTGAACCTTTAGAACTGAAAAAAACGATTAATTTACCAAAAACCGACTTCGCGCAGAAAGCGAATTTGGGACAGGCAGAACCGGCACGGCTCGAAAAATGGAAAGACGCGAAACTTTACGAAAAAATTCTCGCATCGAGACAGGGCGCGGAGAAATTTATTCTGCACGACGGTCCGCCGTATGCCAACGCCGACATTCACATCGGCACCGCGCTCAATAAAATACTGAAGGATTTCGTCGTCAAAACGCGCACGATGATGGGTTACGACGCGCCGTATGTTCCCGGTTACGACTGTCACGGTTTGCCGATTGAAACTTACGTCGAGAAAAAATTGACGGAAAAAGGCAAAGACCGGAAAGATTTGCCGATTTCGACGTTTCGACGTTTGTGCCGCGAACACGCCGCCAAAGCGATGGACGGGCAAACCAGAGATTTTAAAAGGCTCGGCGTTTTCGGCGAATGGGACAATCCGTATTTAACGATGTCGAACGACTACGAAGCGTCAACCGCGCGCTTGTTCGGCACGTTTCTTGAACGCGGTTACGTTTACAAAGGTTTGCGCCCGGTTTACTGGTGCGTTCACGACCAGACCGCGCTCGCCGAAGCCGAAGTCGAATATCGGGAACACACTTCCCCGTCGGTTTACGTCAAATTTCCGATGGTTTCGGATTTGAGTTCGATTGATGAAAGTTTGAAAGGGAAAAATATTTTCGTCGTCATCTGGACGACGACACCTTGGACTTTGCCCGCCAATTTGGGAATTTCGGTCAATCCCGAATTTGATTATTCCGCGCTGGACTTCGGCGATGAAGTTTACATCGTCGCGTCCGAATTATCCAAATCTTTTGCCGAACTTTGCGGACTCGGCGAAGCGAAAGAATTAGCGCGTTTCAAAGGCGCGAAGTTAGACAAACTCGAAGCGCGGCACCCGTGGCTCGACCGAACTTCGCTGCTGATGAACGGCGATCACGTGACTTTGGGCGAAGCCGACGCGGAAGTCGAACTTGACGTAAAAGAAGCCAGAGAAACATCGAAAAAATCCGGCACGGGTCTCGTTCACACCGCGCCCGGACACGGACACGACGACTTTGTAATCGGCAGAGAGTACGGACTGGAAGTTTACTGTCCGGTTGATAACGGCGGAAAGTTTACGGCGGAAGTCGAACGCTTCGCGGGCGAATTTATTTTCAAAGCGAATCCGAAAATCGTCGAATTTATGCGCGATTCCGGCGCGCTGCTCTACACCGAAAATTACAATCACCGTTATCCGCATTGCTGGCGGTGCAAAAATCCGGTGATTTTTCGCGCCACGCCGCAGTGGTTTATCTCGATGGACACCGCAGCGCAATCGTCCCAATCCGAAGATGTACCGCAGTCGTCCCGACTGCCGTCCGGGGAGCGTCCCGCTTCCCGTGTCGTGAGCGCGGGACGCTCCCCGGACGGCAGTCGGGACGGTTGTGGCACGTCGCTTCGCGCGAGCGCGCTGCGCGAAATTGAAGAAGTGAACTGGCATCCGCAGTGGGGCAAAGGTCGAATGCAGAATATGTTCAAAAACCGCCCCGACTGGTGCGTTTCGCGCCAAAGAGTTTGGGGCGTTCCGATTCCCGTCTTCTATTGTAATGATTGCGGTGAAGCCGTCGCCGAGCCGGAAGTCGTCAATCACGTCGCCGATATTTTCCAGCAAGAGACGGCGGACGCGTGGTATAACCGCGACGCGAAAGATTTACTGCCCGAAAATTACAAATGCGCGAAGTGCGCGAGTCAAAATTTCACGAAGGAAACCGATATTTTAGACGTTTGGTTCGATTCCGGTTCGTCGTGCGTCGCCGTTTTGGAAACGCGCGACAATCTTCGGTTTCCGGCGGACGTTTATCTCGAAGGCGGCGACCAATTTCGCGGCTGGTTTAATTCGTCTTTGATGTGCGGACTCGCCGCGCACGACGAATCGCCGTATCGAAATTTGATCACGCACGGCTGGGTCGTGGACGGCGAAGGCAAACAGATGCACAAATCAACCGGCAACGCCGTTTCGCCGAACGAAGTCGTCAATAAATCAGGCGCGGAAGTTCTGCGTTTGTGGGCGGCGGCGGTTGATTACACCGAAGATATGCGCGTTTCCGACGAGATTTTGTCGCGCATCGTGGACGCTTACCGCAAATTTAGAAACACTTTGCGTTACGCGCTCGGCAATTTGGACGGTTTTAATCCCGAATCCGACAAAGTTTCGATTGCCGAAATGCAGGAAATTGACCGCTGGGCGTTGGCATCGCTCGACAACGTGGTCGAACGGGTTCTGAGCGATTATGAAACATATAATTTTCAGGCGGCGTATCAAACTTTGTATAATTTCGTCACCGTGACGCTTTCCGCCAGATATTTCGACATCATCAAAGATCGTCTTTATATTCTCGCGCCGAATTCGGTCGAACGGCGTTCGGCGCAGACCGCGCTTTACGAAATCACGGACAAATTATGTCGTCTGCTCGCGCCGATTCTCGCTTTTACGGCGGACGAAGCGTTTGAAAATTTGCCGCATCAAAAGCTCGAATCCGTTCACTTAGCGGAATTTCCAAAAGTTTCCGGCGCGGATAATTCTCAGCTTTTATCCGATTGGGAACGAATTTTCGCCATCCGCGACGAAGTTCTAAAAGCTCTCGAAGAAGCGCGCGCCGCGAAAATCATCGGCTCATCGCTCGAAGCGAAAGTAATTTTGACGACCGATAAAGACACGACTTATTTTCTGCTGCCGTATTACGAAGATTTGCGCTACATTTTCATCGTGTCGCAGGTTGAAGTTCATCAGAGCGATAAATTCGCCGTCGAAATTCAAAAAGCGGACGGCGAAAAATGCGAACGCTGCTGGAATTATTCGACGCGCGTCGGCGAATCGGAAAAATATCCGACCGTCTGCGAAAGATGTGTCGCGGCGTTATCGGAAATTGAGCAAACCGCAGCGGCGTAAATCGCTTCTAAAGTTTTTTGGTGAAATAATAAAGTGAAAAAAACAGACGTATTTTGGAAAATCGGATATTTAATCGCATCGGGCGCGGTCTTTTTAATTGATCAAACGTCGAAGGCGTGGGCGGTTCGCCGTCTGCGTTTCGGCGATATGGAAATTATTCCGGGATTTTTGAATTTCGCTTACGCGCAAAATACCGGCGTGGCATTCAGTTTTTTGAACGATCAGGGCGACGCGGGACGCTGGGGACTTTCGGTTGTCGCAGGCATTGCCGGAATTTTAGTTTTGTATTATTTCTGGCGCACGCCGAAAACTCACGACCGTCTTTTGGGTTCGCTCGCGCTGCTTTTAGCGGGAATTCTCGGCAATGTCGTTGACCGAATGCGGCTCGGTTTTGTTATTGATTTTATTGACGTGCAGTTCGGCAACTGGCATTATCCGACTTTTAACGTCGCGGATATGGCAATCTGCATCGGCGCGGGTTTGCTGATTTTGGATATGTTTTTATCGAAAAAACCGGATGTCAAAAATTTGAAAACAGATAATTAACAATCGGTTAATTTTCACGGGAACACAAAAAACACAACTGTTCTCGCAGGACGAAAAAGACTGATAAAAATCAGCCTTAAAAGTTTTTAACGAAACTGTTTTTTATATTGAAAAAATTGTAAAGGGATAAAACGGCAGATTTCGCGCGATTCCGAAAGCGATTAGAATAATCAGAAATCCCCACAGCAAGTAAGGATTAAAAAGATTAAACGATAAACCGCGCCCTCTAAATGCAATCGAACAGAGCGAAACAAAAAGATAAATGCCGATAAACAAAAAAATCGGCAGAAGCGCGTTAAAATGCAGCGCGCCCAAAATATCGCCGTGAAAAAACGCGTGAAAACCGCGCGTCAAACCGCAGCCCGGACAGTTCAATCCGGTCGTCGCGTGAAGCGGACAGACGGGGAAAAATCCGGCGGTCGTCGGGTTAAAATAAGTGATTACAAATATTCCCGCCGCCGCCGCCAAAATTCCACCAGCCGCCAAGATACGTTCTTTAATACTTGGGCTTTGATCGTTCACCGGTACTTAAAATAGTTTCTGCAAAATTTGAGAAACCCTTACTCTGTCTTCCGTCGTCGGATTTTGCTTTTCTAAAAATTCCACAATCGTTTGTAAATCAGCGAGGTTTTCCGGCGAAACACCGTTTGGCGCAGATTGAATTTGCTGACGAAATGAATCTATCGCGCTTTGTTTTTCACCCGCGTTTCTTGATTTTGCAAATGCTTCACTTAACTTCAAACCCGTATTGAACTGCCAATATTTCAATTCGTCATTGCCGAGACGACTTTGCAGCGAAGCGATCAAACTTTGAGTTGCAGAAATTAAAGACGGCGAATTCTTCGCTTGTCCGGCACTTTCGGCTTGTTTCATCTCGGACTCGACTTGTTTCATCTCGGACAATGTTTGAAGCTGCTGATTTTCCACCGTCCAATCAGATGGAAAAGAATTTATATTCAGTTTTGAAGGCGAGAGATTGTACTGAATACCTGCCAGGTCGAATCCGGTTTTAAACCAACTGGATTTGTTCATTGCCGAATTTGCGCCTGTGAAATTGTAAACAATAATGCCCGTAACTCGAACCGGCTGACCTTCCAGCATAGTCGGTGAAAATTTCGATGCCCACGCCGCCTGCACCGCCGCTGATCGAAGCAGCGGATGACCTGAAACGGCATCTGCGGAGGTAACATTACCGACTTCATCAATTACAACCTGCACGTTAACCGCGCCTTCGGCATTAACCGCTTTTGCCGCTGCCGGATATGCCGGAACCGCCAGATTTCTCGCTTTGCCATTTATTATACCGCCGGAAATTGTGTTGTCGGTTTTCTGCGGCGGCACTCTTTCTCCGACTATTTCTTTGCCGAGTCCGCCATAAGTTGCCAATTTTTCTGCCGAAGCAGAGCCGGAAGGAGTAAAATTGTAAACGATGATGCCGGTAACTTTGACCGGATAACCTGAAAGCTGGGTCGGTGCAAATTTGGCTTGACGGGCGGCATTTACAGCCGCTTGCCGAAGCAAAGGATGTCCCGAAACCGCGCTTGCCTCGCTGACGCTGCCGTCTTCGTCAATCGTCACTTTGATGTTGACCGCGCCGCTTGCCCGAACAGCTTTTGCCGCCGCCGGAAATTCCGGGATCGGTAAATTTTGCGCTTTGCCGTTCAACACACCGCCGGAAATAGTTTTCGGCATCGGCGCGTCCGTCTGCGCCGAAATGATTGAAAAGCCGAGCAAAATAATCGAAAGGACTGAAAGAATTTGTTTTTTCATAAGTTTCCTCCTGTTTTGTGTAAGAAATAAGATGGGTTATTCTAGACTTTCTTTTGATAATAGTAAAGGATTTTGTTGAAAATCTCGTATTTGCAAACTAATTTTTAACTGTTAAACTACACCCGAATTGGAAAATAAAAATGTTCATTGATCGAGTAAAAATTAAAATTAAAGCCGGCGGCGGCGGCGACGGCGTAACGGCGTTCCGGCGCGAAAAGTTTATTCCGCGCGGCGGACCTTCGGGCGGCGACGGCGGCAGAGGCGGCGACATTTGGATCGAAGCGGACGAAGGATTTAACACGCTGCTGCACTTACGTTACAACCCGGAACACAAAGCCGAGCGCGGCAGACACGGTGAAGGCTCAAACCGGCACGGCAAAGACGGCGAAGACGAACTCGTTAAAGTTCCGATTGGAACGCAGATTTTTGATGCCGCAACGGAAGAAATGCTATTCGATTTCACCGAGACCGGACAAAAATTTCTGGCGGCGAAAGGCGGCAAAGGCGGTTGGGGAAACCAGCATTTCGCCACGCCGACGCGACGCGCGCCGCGTTTTCATTACACCGGCAGACCGGGCGAAGAACTCGAATTGCAGCTCGAATTAAAATTAATCGCCGATGTCGGACTCGTCGGTTTTCCGAACGCCGGAAAATCCACTTTGATTTCGGTCATTTCCGCCGCCAAACCGAAAATCGCCGATTATCCGTTTACGACTTTGGAGCCGAATCTCGGCGTGGTTGATGTCGGCGAATCGAAAACTTTCGTCGTCGCCGATATTCCCGGTTTAATCGAAGGCGCGTCGGAAGGCGCAGGTTTAGGCGACAGATTTTTGCGGCACGTCGAACGCACGAAATTGATTTTGCATCTGGTTGACGTTTCTTCGATTTCGGGCAGAAATCCGGTCGAAGATTACGAAATTATCAACCGCGAACTGGCGAATTATGACGTAAATTTATCGAATCGCCCGCAGATCGTCGTCGCCACGAAAATTGACGCGCTCGACGAGCCGGAAAGATTGGAAAATCTGCGCGAAGCCGCCGAAAAAGACGGCAAACAATTTATGGCGATTTCCGCCGTCACCAATCAGGGAACGCAGGAATTGGTTTTCGCGGTGGCGCAGAAATTGGACGAAATAAAAAAAACGGACGCTGAAACCAAGAAAACGGAGATTAATTTGGTCGAATCGGAAATCGTGCCGGAAAATGTTTGAAGATCAACTTAAAAGTAAAATGAAAGACGGTTCGCGGCATTTCGTTGATATGCCGGAAGTCGTCTTTTTTGACGAAGTTGCCGATCACGTCGAAGAACTCGACGGCGCGGAAATTACCGAATTTTTGACCGACGGCGTAGTTGGAATGTGGCTGGAATTTGAATATCGCGGACACCAATTCACCGTCAACAATCATCTCGGCGATTATTTATTCTTTGTCGAAGACGCGGATTGTCCCGAAGAGATTTTGTTTGAAATCGTTGACCACTTTCGTCAGCTTTTGGAAAGATGAAAAAAATCGCATTTTACGGCGGAAGTTTCGACCCGCTTCACAACGGACATTTGACGATTGCGCGAAAATTGACCGAACTTTTCGACCTCGACGAATTCGTTTTCGTTCCCGCTTTTCACGCGCCGCACAAAAAAGATAAAAACCCGACTTCCGCGCTTCACCGTTACGCGATGCTCGCTCTGGCGACGAACGACGAGCCGAAAATCAAAGTTTCCCGCATCGAACTCGACGCGCCCGAACGACCTTATACTTACGAAACTTTGTCGAAACTGAAAAATGAATTAAAAGACGCGCAGATTTTTTTCGTGATGGGCGCGGATTCGTGGACGGAAATTACGACGTGGCGCGAATGGGAAACGGTTTTGACGATTGTTAATATTATTGTCGTTACGCGTCCCGAATACGACATCGCATTTTCGCACGTAACAAACGAAATTAGAGAAAAAATCGTTGATTTGCGGGGAGATTTCAACGCAAAGACGCAAAGACGCAAAGACGCAAAGCAAGAAAAATTGGAAGTTGGAGAACAAAATATTTACATAACCGATGTGGTTCAGTTGAACATTTCGGCAACTGGAATCCGGCAAAAAGTTAGAAAAAACAAAAATGATTGGCGCGAACTCGTGCCGGTTGAGGTTGCAAAATATATCGAAAAATACGACCTTTATATTTAGAAGCTGTTTGAAAACTAATTTTTTATGATTTTTTTAACCACGAAACAACACAAAAAGACACTAAATAAAGCCGAAAATACAAAATTTCGTGTTAATTCGTGGTTAAATTTCTCAAATTTTCGAGTTTTCAAACAGATTCTTAACAAAAATTAACTGATGACTGAAATTATGGAAGCGACACAGGAAAAAACTTTACAGCACGACACGACGGAAACGATTGAAATTGAACAAGCCGTTACGCCTTTTGCCGAACTCGACGACGAAGTAAAACTCGCATTGACCTGCGCGAGCGACAAAAAAGCCTACGATATGGTCGCGCTCGATTTGCGCGAGATCGCCAGTTTTACGGAATTTTTTATCATCTGCACCGGCGCAAATCAGCGTCAGGTACAGGCGATTTCCGATGAAATTAACGAACAGCTCAAAAAACAACTGAAGTCGAAAGCGATTCGCATCGAAGGCTACAACGCCGCCGAATGGGTTCTGCTCGATTACGGCGATTTTATCGTCCATATTTTTGAAAAGGAAGCCAGAGATTTTTACGATTTGGCAAGACTTTGGCGCGACGCGCGGAAAGTTGAAATTCCCAAAGATATTTAGCCACGAAAAGACACGAAAAAAACACGAAATAAAGAATTTTCGTGTCTTTTCGTGTTTGTTAGTGGCAAAAATTTATGAAATTTCGATTCGTTTGGGTCGGCAAAACTAAAGACAAAAATTGGCGGGCGTTGCAGGAAGAATACTTGCAGCGTCTTTCGCATTTTGTAAAGTTTGAAATAATTGAACTAAAAGACGATACCAAAGAAGATGAGGGCAAACGAATTTTGGAAAAGGTGAATCAAAGCTCATTCGTCTGTTTGCTGGACGTGAAGGGACGCTCGATTTCTTCGCACGATTTAGCCGGGAAAATCGAAAATTGGCAGAATCGCGGTTTTAAAGAGATCGCATTTGTCATCGGCGGCGCGGAAGGTGTGTCGTCTGAGGTTGTCGAAATGGCGGACTTTAGTTTATCCTTGTCGTTTCTGACTTTGACGCACGAAATGGCGCGGGTCGTAATGTTAGAACAACTTTATCGAGCTTATACAATAGTTAAGGGGTTTCCATATCAAAAATGAATAAACAAACTTTAGAAGAAATTAAAGAAAAACTGATCGCCGAACGCGAACTTCTGATCCAAAAACTGGCGGGCAACGACCTTTCGGTGGACGATTCGGAAACGCCTGATCCGGTGGATTTGGCGGTTAGAAACTATTCAAAAAATGTAATGCTGGCGGTTTCGGAAAACGAAAGCCGACAGCTTCTTTTAATCAACGAAGCGTTAGAACGCATTGCCGATGAAGAATACGGCGCGTGTCAAAATTGCGAAGACGAAATAAATCCGAAACGCTTAAACGCCGTTCCGTGGGCGCGTTACTGCCTGAAATGCCAAGAGTTACAGGAACAGGGTTTGCTCGACGAAGATTAATCAACGGCGAGTTATGAGCGATAAGCGGCGAATAATCGGATTTTAACTTATCACTCATAACTCACAACCAATGAATGTTTGATAAAATTTGCGACTCACTTCTAACGCTCGCTTATCCTCAAGCCTGCCAAGTCTGCGGCAACAGCGTTGAAAATTTAGCTGACGGCGTTGCCTGCCGGTCGTGTTGGGAAAAAACGCTGATTTTCTCCGGCACGGAAACTTTATGCGGCAAATGTGGAAGATTTCTACATTCAAACCCGACAAATCTGCCAACCTTTTGCCATCTTTGCGATCATCATTTTTACGATTCAGCCTTTGCCGTCGGAATCTACGAACACGCGCTTTCGGTTTCCGTTCTCAATCTCAAACGCGAACCTTTTATTGCCAAAAATCTGCAAAATCTTTTACTTTCACGCTTCCAAAATTCCGATTGTCAGGACGTTTCCTTGATAATTCCCGTTCCTTTGTCAAAAAGACGCTTTTTTGAACGAGGATTTAATCAAGCCGCGATTCCGGCTGAAATTTTAGCCAAAGCCGCCGGCATAAAACTCGACAAACAAAGCCTCGTTCGCAAAACTCACACGCCGATGCACCGCATTGCGATGGATAATAAAGCGCGTGAATTGAGCGTTAAAAATGCTTTTGAAGTCAAGAGACCAAATTTTATCAAAGGCGAAAAGATTTTGCTGATTGACGATGTTTTTACGTCCGGCGCGACCGTTTCCGGCTGCGCCAAAATATTAAAAAAATTCGGCGCGGTCAAAGTCAGCGTTTTTACGCTTTCCAAAACCCTTTAATTATCTCATAAATTACTGTCAAATAAGCATTAATAGTTATTATTCATTTTTACTTTATCAACAAAACACTGGTGAAAGACAAATTCAAACAAGATTTTTTAAGTTTGCTAAATTATGTTTTCATTTTCGTTTGACAATAAAATTTGTAAAAAGTATTCTTATTCTCACCCTTAAAATCTATACGATTCCCCAAAATATTTCGCTTTTCTAAAACTAAAAAGATTTTTAAGGGAGATAAGTAAATGAACAAATTTCGTATTTTAACGGCAGTAATCGGATTC
Organism: Pyrinomonadaceae bacterium; assembly: GCA_965218105.1. Taxonomy (GTDB): domain Bacteria; phylum Acidobacteriota; class Blastocatellia; order Pyrinomonadales; family Pyrinomonadaceae. The sequence continues at coordinate 3,038,186 of OZ244585.1, read as the reverse complement.
GCCGTGTTTACCGTAGCTTTGATCGGGTTGAATTTTACAATCAGCGCGCAGCGCAGCGATTTAAACAAGTCATCATTTGATAAAGTTCCTGTATTTGCTCAAAGCAAAAGGCTTTGCGGAACCGACCACAATCCCGTAAAAATTGCGGCGATGGAAAATGATTTTGAACGCAAACTGGTGCAGCGTGAAACCGAAAAAGCCACCGGAGGCGGAAAGCCCGGAAGAACTCCGACACCAACCCCGACACCGGCACCGGGAACAGGCGGCAGTGCTGAAATTACAGTTTATTTTCACGTCATCACGCAGGGTTCAGGATACTCCGACGGTAATATCGGACAAGCGGCGATTGATTCGCAAATTCAGGTTTTGAATGACGCTTATAATTACAATAATGCCGGTTATTCGTTCAAACTGGCGGCGACGGGCGGCGTTGATTACACCAATAATTCAACGTGGTTCAACGGTTGTTACGGTTCATCTTCAATCGAAAGTCAAATGAAAACCGCGCTTCGCAAAGGCACGGCGGACGATTTGAATATTTACAGTTGTAATCCGAGCAGCGGGATTTTAGGCTACGCCACATTCCCGTCCTCGTATTCGGGTTCACCTAAATTGGACGGCGTTGTTCTGCTTTATTCGAGTTTGCCGGGCGGCAGTGCCGTTCCCTATAACGAAGGCGACACGGGAACGCACGAAGTCGGACACTGGATGGGTTTATACCACACCTTTCAGGGCGGATGCAGCGGCAGCGGCGATTATGTAGATGACACCGCCGCCGAGCGTTCAGCCGCCTACGGTTGTCCGATCAACAGAGACACCTGCACCGGAAACCGCTATCCGGGAATTGATCCGGTGACAAATTTTATGGATTACACGGACGATTCCTGTATGTTCGAGTTCTCCGGCGGTCAGCAAACCCGAATGAACGAACAATTTTCAATCTATCGCGCCGGTAAATAAGAAATTTATCTGATTTGTTTGAAGCGGAAAGTCTTTCTGAGGCTTTCCGCTTTTTATTTGTAACAAATTTCAAAGTTCATTCGCCGAAAATCTCATTTTCAAAAGTTTTGTGCGCGACCTACAAAGTCCGAAATATCTTCTATTTAACCGATTAAAATTAAATTTTACTTTACAAAAAGCAGATTTAGCCATTCGACGAATTTTTTACATTCGGGATTATCGGCTTGCAGATATTTTGCCGTAATCGAAAGTCCGAAAGGATTTCCGCTGTTCTTTTGCCAAGCCAGATATGCGTGAATTCTCGCTTTTGACAAATGAATATCGTTGAAACGAATGTCTTCCCGGACTTCCTCTAAAATTTCCTGAGAACATTTTACGGCTTTTGCCCAAATCGGATTTGTTTCTTTATCCGGCACGAGAAATTCCAGAAAATCTTCCAACATTCCGCGATTCGTAACATTGTCGGGCATTATCCAAACGCCGAACTTCGGTAAGTATTCCTGAGTTATAACAGTTCCGTTCGCGTCCGGCAATTCAGGAAGATTTTCGTCTTTGAATCCGGCTTTTGTCAGAATACTTAAAACTTTTTGCCATTGTGAATCTAAATTTTGATCGGCATCAACGACGATTCCCAAATGCTCAACCGCACTCGAACCCGCAATAAGATTCAAACGGGCGGCTTTCAGCACATTGTCAATTCCGCCCAGTTCGCTTTTGTGAGTTTTTCTTTTCGGGATTTTACCTTCGCCGTCGGGAACTTCGACGCTGAAAGTTTCTTCGACTTTGAAATGTTCGCAAATTGCTTTAATGCTGTGGAGATCGTCCGCGCCTTCGACAAAAAGGATTCGAGTTTCTTTTTTCACTAACGCACCTCGACCTCGTAATTCACCGCGTCAACTAGCATTTCTTCTTCGATTGTTTTCGCCACGATTTTTTCATCGTGCCGTTCAAGTCGAATCAACATTCCTTCTTCCGGGCTGTTGTATGCCGCCTGTGCAAACGCTTCGATACAATCTTTGCTGTGCGTCGTGGCAAAAACCTGTACATTCAAATCTTTCGCCGTTTTAAAAATCAATTTCCATACATCGGGCAAAACCGAATAATGCAATCCAATTTCGATTTCGTCAATCAAAAGAATGCCATCTTTACAATTTACTAATGCCAGAGCAATTCCCAACAACCGAACCATTCCTTCTCCAAGTCTGCCGATAGATACAGGGAAATTAGAATTTTCTGTTTTGACAACAGCGATTCTTTTCTCGAAACTGCCGGGATAATTGATAAAAGCTATTCTCTCAATCGTTGGAGAAATTAGTTGTAAAGCTCTAATGATTTCGGTTTCTTTTTCAGAAAAAATAATACTGTCCCAAAGCCGGGTTAACATTTTATCCAAAACTCCGGTTGAAGGTATAAACAAAAGAGTTTTTGAATCGAGTTCATTCGGCTCAGAAGGCGAACGATCATTTGCCAGCAAGTTAAATTCTTCTTCACCTTGAATAAGAAAATCAAGATAAAATGAAATAAGAGAATTTTTTTGTCCAATTTGAAAATAATCGGCATTTCCTTTGGGTTTGTCTTCCTTTTGAAAAATCAAATTGTTAAATCCGCCCTTTCTCAAATTATTTATATTTGAAAACGAATCTTGTTGAATTTCGTTTCTGCGAGATATGAACTGATCAGAGTCTGGAAGATTGCTGCCGAAAATTTCAATCGCTTCTAGTAAAGTCGTTTTGCCGACATTATTTTTGCCGACAATCAAATTCACCCGTCCGAGCTTTTCAATCGTCAGATGTTCAAAACAACGATAACCTTTAATTTCGAGCGAATCTAAAAGCAATCCTTTTTTCTCTTCGCTTGTTTCGGTTTTTTCTATTTCTTCAACTATTGTCGGCATAACTTTTTTTATCTCGCAAATCTTTTCCACAAAACCGCATTAACATCATCAACGCTGAAATATTCAAAATCGCAATCGCCGAGCCATTCGAGCCTGTCCAAATCTTCTTCGTCCAAATCTTCTTTCGGCATTTTACTTAATTCGGCAAGTTCGTCATAACCCCAAATACTTCCGCAATCTTCGGGCGGACAGGCGAGTTTTCCGTCAAGACATTTCGGATATTTGACGGCGGAATCGAAGGGCAAAATCTTTTCGACTTTTATTTCGTGTTCCCAATTATCGCCAAAATCATAAACGTATTCAAACTTTTGTTTTTCGGCTAATTTCAGTTCAGCAAGTTTCGCCTTTTTCTCGTCTTCAAAATCATTTTCCCATTCTTCATCAAGCATTCCGAATTCAACGCCGCCGATTTCAAATGAGTGCAAATGATAATCTTCCCAACCCATCACTTCTTGAATAATTTTATGAAGTTTTTCAAGCGTCGTATCTTCCGTAACCAAAAATCTGCGCCAGATTTTCGGCTTACTGTGTTTTAACGAAATTTGTAATTGATAAACTTTTTCCGGCTGTTTTTTCGGCATAATTTTTAATCCGCAAAAGCAACACTCAATTTCTTTAACGGCATTGACTTTCGCTCGTCCAAATCCCCAATATTTTCGCGGTCAATATAATTATACAAAATATCGCGCTGCTGTGGCGTGAAACCGGCTTCGGAGATTTGATAGCGCAACTCTTTTTCGTTGGCTTCGGTGTTTGCGCCCGCCGCTGAAACGACGTTTTCTTCAATCATAATCGAACCCATATCGTCCGCGCCGAACCGCAGCGCGGTTTGTCCGAGTTTTAAGCCCTGCGTCAGCCACGACGATTGAATGTGCTGAATATTGTCGAGAAAAAGACGCGACACGGCGACCATTTTCAGATAATCAATGCCCGTCGGCTCTTCCGTGATTTTGCGCCCCAAAGCGGTGTTTTCGCGCTGGAAAGTCCACGGAATAAACGCCGTAAAACCGCCGGTTTCGTCCTGCACGTCGCGGATTCTTTGCAGATGTTTGACGCGATGCGAAACATTGTCGCCGATGCCGAACATCATCGTCGCCGTCGAATTTAAGCCGACTTTGTGAACCGCCCGCATCACGTCGAGCCATTCCTGCGTATTGCATTTGGTCGAAACGCGCTTGCGAACTTCGTCGTCCAAAATCTCGCCGCCGCCGCCGGGAAGCGAATTCAAACCCGCTGCTTTTAAACGCCGCATAATCGTTTCGTAGTCTAATTTTGAAATCAATGAAATGTTGTGAATTTCCGGCGGCGAAAAGCAGTGCAGTTGAAACTTAGGATATTTTGCGTGCAAAGTTCTTAAAAGATTTTCATACCATTCGATATTAAAATCGGGATGAAGTCCGCCCTGCATCAAAACGCCCGTGCCGCCCAAAGCAATCGTTTCGTCAATTCGTTTTTCGATTTCCTCAATAGAATGAACGTAAGTGTCGGGTTTTCCCGGTCGCCGATAAAACGCGCAAAACGTGCAGACGACGTTGCAAACATTAGTGTAATTGATATTGCGGTCAATAATGTAAGTTACAACATCGGACGGATTTTTCCGCATCCGCATTTCGTGCGCCGCGAGTCCGACGCGGACAAAATCGTTACTTTCCAAAAGCGCGGTCGCATCTTCCGCCGTCAATCGTGTCCCGCCGGAAATTTTATCTAAAATTGGTTGAATATCGCTCATAACTAAAATGATTTTATCAAATTGCAAATGAAAATCGCAGTTTGCAAGTAAAAGTTTGTAAAAAATTGAATTGCAAAGTCTTTTAAATATCTCCGAATTGTAGAAACAATTTTCGTGCCGCGCGAATGATACTTTTTCACAACAAAAATCGCGTAAATTGACAGAGAGAAATTTTATTTGAAGGAGAGAGCAGAATGAGAAATCAAGAAAATCAATTAGAATCGAGCGACATCACTTTATTTTTGTTCGTAATCGCGGCGGGTTGGCTTTTACTGTTTTACTCAGAAGCTATTTGAAAACTCGTTTTTAGCGGATTTGTAACCACGACTCTACGCTAAAAAACACTAAATAAAACAAAAAAGGATAAACTTCGTGTTTATTAGTGTGCTTTAGTGGTTAAATTTCTTCTCATTTTCGAGTTTTCAAACAGCTTCTCAGGATTATTTCAATAAAACTCAAATCGAACGATAAATTAATTGCCGGCTTTTTCGGTTTTATCGTTATTCATCTTCGCCGTCTGCTTTTCGATCTGCGCTATAAGGCGCGTCGCGTGATTTCGGGAAATCAGCGGAAGGCGTTCATCGTTACTCAAATCCTTCAAAACCGGAACAATTTGATTCGGATCGGAAATTTCATTTCGTCTGATAAGTCCGTCGAGCGCGTCCATAATGCGCGGCGATTCGAGCGGCTGATTTTCCCGCGCCACGCCGATGTCGAACAGCCAAATGTATTGATTGCCGATTTTGCGGTATTCATCAGCCAACGCTTTGGCGTTCGCGTTTTCCGTCCAGTTGAATTTTACCGTTCTGTCGCGTCCGCCTTTTTTCATCGTAAAAATCATATTGCCGAGATGCGAATAATCTTTTTCGTATTGATAATTTTCTTTTGAATCGAGAAAATCTAAGGCTTGCCGAATATTTTCGAGCTTTTCGAGCGTCACCTGCGAAAGTTGAATCGGGTCGGTAATTTCTTCGCTGAAATTCTGTTTTGAAAACGTGATTTTGCCCTTACCGTTTTCGTCGTGTTCGATAAAAATGTGCGAATATAAAAAGTTCGGCTGTGAAAAATCGTAAGTGTAATCTGCCGGAACTGCGTTCGGCGCGGGCGAACTAATTTTCACGTTTTCTTCCGCTGGACGCGCGTTCCTTTTGCCCGCTGATTTCGGTTCTGAAAATTCTTCGGTTTTGTTTTCTTCCGATTTCGGCTGTCCGGTCGGTGTCGGCGTTGGCTTTTCGGAACTGCGCTTTTTGGTTTGCGCGAAAAATGAACACGTCAAAATAAATAACAAAAACAAACAAAAAAGTGCAAATTTAATATTTCTCATTATTCTTTTAATTTTTATCGTTTTCTGATTTCGCGCTTTGCTCTTCAAGCCAGTTTCTAAAATTTTTCAATGCAAAAGTCTGACCCTTGGTTTTGCTCAATCCGATAAATTCCGTCAATTTTTCCGCTGAAAGCGACACAAGCGCGTGGCTGTTAAAAATTAGACGATAATTATTTTCGATGAGTTCGTAAAAAGAAATTATTTCACCGTCGTAAATCCAAATTTCTCCTACCTCCAAAGCTGCGTAAATGGGAAATTTGTCGAGCGAATCGGTTGATAAATCTACTTCTACCGCCACGTCCGGCGAGGGAAAACCTTCTAATTCCCAATTATCCAGACCAATAATCGAATCGGCGTTCTGAATGTAAAAACATTCGTCAGGTTCGACACCTTTTTGAAAACGAGTTCGCTTAAAAGTTGCCGAACCTCTTTCTTCAACGGTTAAACCGAACACTTCGCTATAAATAAAAACAAATTTCGACAGAAGTCTGCTGAACTCTTCGTGCTTCGGACTTTTCGGCATAATCTCCAATTTCCCGTTATCGTAAGCCAGACTCAAATTTGTTTTTTCCCAAAACGCCCGCAAAAAATCTTCATATTCCGTCCACGAAATTCCCGTCAGCAAAACGGTTCTGCCGTTTCCGTTTTTTAGAAAATCAACTATTGAAACATTTTGTAATTCCGAAACGACTGCGCTCATAACTTATGCTCTTTCAAATTAAATGAAGCAATTACATATTACCATCAAATTCGCTATTCAAATCTCACCGAAACGACTTTTGAAACTCCGGCTTCCTGCATCGTTACGCCGTAAAGTGCTTTCGCCGCTTCCATCGTCCGTTTGTTGTGCGTGATGACGATAAACTGTGTTTTCTCAGACATTTCCGCGATTTTATCAACAAATCTTCCGACGTTCGCGTCGTCGAGCGGCGCGTCAACTTCGTCGAGCAGACAAAACGGCGCGGGACGATAGCGAAAAATTGCCAAAACCAGCGCGATTGCCGTCATCGCTTTTTCGCCGCCGGACAATAAAAGTATATTTTGCAGACGTTTACCCGGCGGCTGTGCGACGATTTCGATTCCGGCTTCCAAAACATCTTCGGCTTCCAACAAAGTCATTTCGCCGCGTCCGCCGCCGAAAAGTTCATGGAAAAATTCGGTAAAATTATGATTTATTTTCGCAAAAGCGTCACGAAATCTCGTTCGTGAGCGTTCTTTTATCTCGCACAACGCCGCTTCCGCCGCGCTGATGCTGTCAATTATGTCCTGCCGCTGCGAAGTCAAAAACAGAAATCTTTCTTCGATTTCCGCCAATTCTTCGAGCGCGAGCATATTTATCGCGCCGAAATTTTCAATTTTGCCGCGCAAATCGTCAACCTTAATCTGCGCCGCTTCAAAATCGAATTCGTCCGTATCTTCCGTATTTTCAACAAGTTCCGCCAAAGACAAATTCAAATCCTGCGAACATTTTTCGTGAACATTTCGCAATTTCGTCAGCGTTTCGGCTTGTCTGATTTCAAAACCGGCGCGTTCGTTTCGGGCTTCGGCGGCGTTTTTATTGAGTTCGGCAAGTTCCGAACTCATCGCATCTTCCTGTTCGCGCGCAGATTTTAGATGCACCGCCGCCGCCGCGAGTTCGTTTCGCTCAAATTCCTTTTCATCTTCGCCGGTCGCCGTTTTTCGCGCGGTTTCGGCGATCAATTCGATCAAATCTTTGCGTTTTGCTTCGATTTCCAGAATTTCCAAATTCTGCCGCGCAAACCGCGAATTCAATTCCTTAGACTCATTTTCCACGCGGCGCAGCGCGTTTTGCGCCGAACGCCGCCGTTCGCCCGAAGTCGCCGCCAGAGTTTTTTTCTCGTTCAAAACGGCGTTTTCATTTTCGGTTTTTGTTCGCGCTTCATTTAATTTTTGCGTGATGTGCGCGGAATTTTCCGCCGAAATATTTTTCGCTTCGGCGGCTTTTTCGGCGTTTAATTTCGCGTCTTTTTGTTTTTCCCGAATTTGTTCGAGTTCCGTTTCGATCTGTTTCGTCTCTTCGCCGACGACTTTTTTATGACGTTCGGCGCGTTCGATTTCCTGTTTGATTGATTTTTCCTGAATTTCCAGCGCGAGCAGTTCGCGTTCGACTTTGACGATTAACGACTGCAAATCAACGATTTCATTTTCTTTTTCGATTAAAATCTTCCGCGCTTTTTCAGTTTCCGTTTCGTTCGATTCGATTTCCGCGCTCAATGTCTCGCTGTTTGATTTGAGTTCGCGCAGTTCGCGTTTGAACGCCAAAAGAGAAGTGTTTTTTTCGTTTGTGTTCGGCTTTCCGCCGATAAAAAGTTTTCCTTTAAAGTTCAAATCACCTTCGTAAGTCGCAAAAGTTTCATCATTTTTTGTGTAATTAAAATCTTCAACGAGTTTAGCCGACATTTCACGCGGGAAAATTTCTTCGAGAATTTCGGCAAACTCCTCTGAAATTCCTAAAAAATCTTTTATGTTTTGCCCTTTGTCCTTTGCGTCTTTGCGTCTTTGCGTCTTTGCGTTAAAAATTAAAATTGCAATTCGTCCAACATTATTTTTATTCAAAAATTCGATTGTTTTTCGCGCATCTTTTTCGGTTTCGACTAAAACCGTCTGCAAAAAATTGCCAAAAAGATTTTCAACCGCTTTTTCCGCTTTTTCTTCGACGTTCAATTTGTCCGCCAAAGTTCCGAGAAAATTCACGCCGATTTTCTTTTGTTCGGCGAAAAGTTTCTGCACGGTCGGCGCGTAAATCGTCCGTTTTTCTTCGAGTTCCTGCAAAGTTTCGAGCCGGTGTCTGGCGCGGGAAAATTTTTCGCGCAAATCTTTTAAAACTTTTTCGGAACTTTGCAAAATCGTTCGCGCTTCGCCGGATTTGGTCAGTAATTCCTTTTTTTCAGCGTGAAAATTCGCTATTTTTTCGCGTTCCGCGCTCAGATTTTTTGTGATATTTTCCGCTTCCCGCGAATGTTCGGCTTGTGTTTCCGCGGCGCGTTCGCCTTCGCGTTTCAAACCTTCGAGCCTTTCTTTCAGGCGTTCAAAGTTATTTTCAAGCTGGCGTTCGATTTCGCCGAAACGCTCGACCGCCGCCGTGTGCGTCGTTGATTCGCGGCGTTCGGTTTCTAGTTTCGCTTCGATTTCGCGCAAATCTTTGATTTTCGCCTGATATTTAATTTCGACTTCGCGCAATGAAATTTCGGCTTTTTCGGCTTTGATTCGTTCGGTTTTTTCTTCTTTTTCAAGCCGTTCGATTTCCGTTTTGAAAAGTTTCAGTCGTTTTTCAATATCTTCGGTTTCGCCTTTTAAAACTTCCGAACGCGCATTTAAATTGGTGATTTGTTCTTGCTGATATTGCTGCTCGCGCTGATTTCGGTCGCGCTGCAAAGCGTTTTCCGAATGACGCGCGCGCAGTTCCGACAAATTTTCTTCCGCTTCGCGCGCCGTTTTCGTCGCCAGCCGAAACGCTTCGTCTTTTTCAACGACACGTTTCAAAATTTGCCGCTCGTTTCCGGTCGCTTCACCGAGTTTTGTTTTCAGTTCGTTTATCAATTCCGATAAATGTTTGCCTTCGGCGGAAAAAGTTTGGCGCAGAAGTTCACGAAATTCTTCGCGTAAGATTTTGTAACGGCGCGTTTTAGCGGCTTGGCGGCGCAGACTGTTCGCCTGTTTATCAACTTCGGAAACGATGTCGGAAATGCGGTTCAGATTCGATTTTGCCGATTCGAGCCGCGTTTCGGCGGCGCGTTGGCGCGTGCGAAATTTGGAAATTCCGGCGGCTTCTTCGATCAAATTTCTTCTGTCGGAAGGTTTTGAAGACAAAATCTGCCCGATTTTTCCCTGTTCGATCAGCGCGTAATGTCCGCCGGAAAGTCCCGTTCCGGCGAACAAATCCTGGATGTCGCGCAACCGGCAATTTCGTCCGTTTAACTGATATTCGCTTTCGCCCGAAAGATAAAGTCGTCTTGTTACGGAAACAGCTTCGCCGGACGCGAATTCGAGCGCGAAACTGCGCGATTTCCAGTGTCGCCTTGTTTTGATTTTCGTTTGAATCGTTTGAATCGAACCGACCTGCGCCGCCTGCGCGGTTTCTGATTCCGCATCAAAAGTTTCGGAGTTTTCGGCATTTCGTTCTTCGATTTCATCAATATCAATCGCTTTTTCATCAATCGCGGTCAAAGTTTCGTCAATATCGCCGAGTTCTTCTTCGTCGGTTTCAAAAAGCATTTCGTCGTCGCGGACGAGATGCAGAACGACTTCCGCCATTCCGCTCGGCTTTCGTTTGCTCGTGCCTTGAAAAACGACATCCTTCATATCTTCGCCGCGCAGAGATTTGGCTCGCTGTTCGCCCAAAACCCAAGCGATTGAGTCACTTACGTTACTTTTACCGCAGCCGTTTGGACCGACGACAGCCGTAATTCCGCTGCCCGTAAAAACGATTTCGGTGTAATCGGCAAAAGATTTAAAGCCGGTGATTTCTAAGCGTTGAAGTTTGAACATCGGAAATATTATCGCTAATTGAAAAGAATAAAAACTATATTTTGTTGTTTTATTTAAGTCAAGAACAACAAAATATAGTTTTTTCGTAAAAGTTAAAAAAATTTAACTACCAGCGAACCGGACGAATATCGGGACCGACAATGTGCGATTTTTCGTGATCTGAAGGATTATTTGTCCGGCTGTCGCTGCTTCCCGCGTCGTCGTGAATAAAATGCGCGCCGTACCAAACAACAATGTCTTTATCTTTTACCGATTCGCCGTTGACAAATTTATCAATATTTATGCAGCTTCCGTCCGTTTCCGTGCAGTCTCCGTTGGTATAAATATAGCCGTCGTCAATTTCATTTTGCAGAGGCGTACCGCCGATGACGTTTTTATACTGCAAAACCCAAAAATCGCTGCGCCCGAAATCTCCCGCCACGCCGTCCGTCAGATTCGGAACGAGCAAATAGGCTTCGTCGCCGGTTGAATTTTGAATCAGCAGACTTCTATTTGTCTGGACTCTTTTTAACATCGTCGTTTCGGTCGTAATCGGCTGCAAAAATTTGCGCCCGCGTTCCGTCTGAAAAACTTTGTTATTAGGATTTACGATGTCGAAATCAAAACGCCAGTAAGCGTGATGATTGTGAAGGTTGCACACGCAGCCGTCTCTGACCGCTTCAAAACCGTAACGCGGACGAATCGTGCCGTCGTTGGCAAATCGCCACTTCATCACATAACGATACCAGCCGGCTTGCATTTCGCTGACTAAAACGGTTTCATCATTTTCCGTGTAAATCGCCACGCCTTTGAAATCGCCGACATCATCGCCGCTGTCAACAATGGTTTGAGCAATTTTTCCGGGCGGAAGAATGCGAATGCCGGGAGCCGGATCGGTCGAATCAGGATCGGTTTGAAACATATCTTCTTGGAACTGCCAATCGCGGTAAGGTCCGCACGCGCCGTTTGGATACTGCACATCTAAAACCGGAACGTGACCGCGTTTGAGAACCGATTTGCCCTTATATTTTACGTCGCGCACTTCGATGCCCGAAGCGAGCGTTCCAGACGAAGCCGACGGGCGAATCACCAGCATTTTCCATAATATTACGCGGTTCTGCTTAACGGTTAATTGATATTCTCCTTCGGTTCCGCGCGCCGTGGTAAACTGCCCTGCATTCGGTAAACCGCAGGATGTCGGCGATGCTGATGAAGTTTCCGGCGCGCCTTTTTCGTAACGAAAAACTTGTCCGTTTTTGAGGCTGACGCTGACGATTTCATTTTTTCCGGCGGCGTTTTCCCGCGCGTCGAGTCCGACATTAATCAGTCGTTCTTTGGTGCCGTCCAAAACAGTTACCGGCGGCATCGGACGATAAGCGTTTAACGTGTCATCTTTTAGCAATTCGCCGAAGTTTTTATTTCCCTGCAAAACTCCAACCGCTTCGGCAAATTCTTCGTCGTTCGGAATGGGCTGATAAGATATTTCGCGGGCGGTAATTTCCTGATTTCCGGCAAAATCGCCTTCCGCCGCGATTGTGCGGTCATTCGTATAATCGTAGAAAACCGCTCTGAACTGCGTCGGAATTTGCGTCGGCTCTGATTTGTTCTCATTTTCGAGATAGTTAAATTCCAAAAGGCGATAACGCGTTCCGTTCAATTGTTTCTGCACGGCTTGGCTGGATTCAGCCCGCAATTTTGCCGCTTCGACCGCCGAACGGCTTTGTCCCCAAGGTGTTACAATTATTTCTACCGGCTTTTCCGATTTTCTTTGCGATCTCGTTCCGTCTGCGAATGTAAAATTAACTAAAACTGTAAAACCTAACAACAAGCCGACAAAAATCTGATTAAATTTATTCATTATCCGTTTTCAACCTTTTCAAAACCAGCCGTAAAACCTTTCACAATTATGAGTGAACACTTTATTTGGCAATATTATTGACAACTTTTACAGGCGAAATTATAAGACATAAAGATATGTGATGCAAAATACAGCAAATACAACCGGCTTTTATTTTTGTCCCGTTCTTTTTTTTCATATTTTGCTCTAATTCAAATTTCCGATTATTAATAATTTTCCCGCACTTTGCCAAATATCAAAACTTGGTTACTATCTTAGATAAAGTTGAAATCCGGCGATCATAGAAGTTGTAATAAAAAATTGGAATTTATTTCGTAATAATTGCTCTGTTCAGCCGGAAAATCGAACTTGGAAGAAAATTATGAAACTGACGAAATTTTTTATATTTTTAGCGGCAATCGCCGTTTTTGCGGCTTGCCAGCAACAACCGACACAATTAAATCCCGGCGGCTATACCGGCGAAAACAAAGACCTTAGCAATACGACCATTCATAAAACAGGTGAAACAGTTGAAGGCGAACTGGCGGCGGCGGAAGAACATTTAACCGAAGTTCCGCGCCCGCAAAAGATTGTAGATATGATGGCGGCGCGCGGCAATCAGGACAAAGCCGCGCCGACTTTGAGATTTATTGAACCGTCGAATGGCGCGACGGTCGGCAGTTCGACAGTTAAAGTCAAACTCGAACTAGGCGGCGAGTTGATGGGTTACAAACCGATGAAAGACCCGCAGACCGGAATGGGAAATCACATTCACGTTATTTTGGACAATCAGCCGTATGAAGCGTATTACAATCTCGATCAGCCGTTTGAACTGAAAAATGTTTCTGACGGCGAACACACTCTGCGCGTTTTCCCGTCGCGCCCGTGGCACGAAAGTTTCAAAAACGCCGGAGCGTTTCAGATGGTTAAATTCACCGTCAAAAACGGCGGCGCGGACACGACCAAACCGGCGACGACCAATGCCAACCAAATGATGTCCAACGCCAACGCCGCCGCTCCGTCCGAAGGCAAAGAAATGGCAAACAGCACGGCGGGCGCGGTTGACGCGGCAAAACCGCCGCTGACATACAGCCGACCAAAAGGCGATTACAAAGGCGCGGATGCCGACCCGATTATGCTCGATTTTTGGCTTTCAAACGCCAAATTAGCCGGCGACGGCGGCGAATATCGCGTCAGATATTCGATTGACGGCGGCGAAGCGCATTTCATTGACAGTTGGTCGCCGGTTTGGATTTCAGGCTGGTCAAACGGAAAACACAGCGTCAAACTCGAACTCGTTGACAAAAACGGAAATTTGGTCGAAAACGGCGGCTACAATTCGACAACGCGAGAAATTACCGTCGCAAAATAAGCTATGCTTTTGTTTTGGCGAAAATCAGTGTCGAATTAATAAATTTGATTTGTTTCTCGCCTGAATTTGCGCTATATTTTTTATTTCCGCCGGAAAATGCGGAGAGATCGCATAATGGTATTGCAGTAGTCTTGAAAACTACCGGGCGTAAGCCTATGCAGGTTCGACTCCTGTTCTCTCCGCCAGTATTTACGGGTATTTCACGAAGGTTTTACTTTTTGGAATACCCGATTATTTTGCCCGTTACCCCGTTTTTTACCCCAAAGTCTTAAATTTTTACTTTTTTCGATATTGGAAAATCTACTTAACCTTTGCACGTTTTCAAAGAACTACTCACATTTATAATTTAATCTGAAATAAAAAACAAAGACTGTCTTTTGATTAGAGAGCCTTTTCTCATTCGGCTTATATCGCTTGTGCTTGCGATGCCAAAACCAAGTGTATCGGCAAACTAGCGGCGATGTGTTTGCAAACATACTTACCTTGTTGACCGCATTTGCAGTCGCATTCGCCGAACTTCCGACCTCCGATTTTGTAAAAATTGACCGTGTAGTTTGCGCCCGTTTCTCGATTGGTTACGCTGTATCGGCGAAATTCAATAATTTTGACCAGTGGTTTTGTTGCCCGTGCTTTTTCGATGGCTTTTTCGATATTTTCTTTATTTAATTCAATCATTGTTTTTAGCTCCGTTTTAATTTTTGGGTTATTTATCTAACCTCTTATTAAATATAAAGTTATAATGACTGTGTTATTTCAAAAATAAGACGTTTTCGTCTTAAATAATTCAATTGTTTTATAAAACTCTTCCGTCTTATTTTGGAAGTATCGGATTATTGGTTATATTCTGTGAATATGGATAAAAAACTTTTAACAACACAAGAAACGGCAAAACTTCTTAACTTGTCAGATGGACGGGTTAGAACAATGATAATTGACGGCATTATTCCGGCTACAAAATTCGGGCGTGTGAATATGATTAAGCGAACGGATGCGGAAAAAGTAAAAGTTTATGGCAAGGTCGGCAGACCAAAAAAACTCTCAAACGCCGATAAATAAAGGCGATTTCAAAAATTCCTTGACAATTTCAACTCAATTTAGTAATTTTGTTTTTGTCGCAAGCAAACAACACATTTGAGCGATAACTAATAGTATTTAGTTTAGTATAACTATGTTTTACATTGTGAATAAATAGATGAGAAATGCTTAACGATTTGAAAAGAGTATCTGATTAAAAACAGTTGCTGAAAAACGAAACGCTAAATATATTCGGCTTAATTATCTAGGCTGTTTTTTTTGTGCAAATTTTACCTTGACTGTTATTATTTTTCCTGATGTAAATATAAGAAAACAAAAGATTTAATTCGACATATCTCGAATATCTTAATATAATACTAGAAAGCAAAAAAATATCCGACGAAGTTGGAGCGACGACGGATACATTTTTTGTCCTGAATGTTTGGCAAAAACAGATTACCGAAAATGATACTTGTTTTTGCCGTTACCACTAAATTTTTCTATATGGAGTAAAAACTTAATGAATAATCAAAATAATGATACCGTAATTTCCACAAGCGGTCAAACAAAACAACTAATAGACTCTGATGCCATCCGTGCCGAAGCCGAAGAGAATTTTAACTCAAGCGGCAAAACACGAGTATTTGAAGACGAAGATTTTCCAAATCTCTTCAAGACTCAAACGGCGAACAACTGGCTTAAAGATGCAAAAAAAAGACCTGTGCCGAAAATGCTTTTCGGTGAATTTTGGTTTGAAGGTGAAATATGTATTTTGTTTGCTGATACCAATATCGGCAAATCAATTTTAGCCGTGCAAATAGCCGACGCAATTTCAAAAGGTGAGAACATCGGAAATATAGAGATTGAAACTGATAAACAAAAAGTTATTTATTTTGACTTTGAATTATCCGATAAACAGTTTGAAGCACGTTATTCGGAAAAACTAATCGGCAATAGTTATTTCACAAACCACTTTAATTTTGATGAAAATTTCATTCGTGCGGAAATCAATCCAAACGCCGATATTGAAAAGGGTTTTGCAACTTTTGAAGATTACCTCAATCATTCGCTTAATCGAACGATTGCCGAAACGGGTGCGAAAGTTTTAATTATTGATAATCTTACTTACCTAAAGAATGAAAACGAAAGGGCAAAGGACGCTCTGCCTTTGATGAAACATCTTAAAGCACTAAAAAACAAATATAACCTTTCAATTTTAGCCCTCGCACATACACCGAAACTAGATTCGTCAAAACCAATCACTAACAATGATTTGCAAGGCTCGAAAATGCTGATGAATTTTTGCGATTCGTCTTTTTCGATTGGTAAAAGTTCACGGGAAAACGGGTTGCGCTACCTCAAACAAATCAAAGTTAGAAATGTCGAGATGAAGTTTGATGCGGGAAATGTGCATCTTTGCCAGATTGAAAAGCCGGATAATTTTCTCAGATTTTCTTTTGAAGGCTTCGCCCGTGAAAGCGAACATTTGAAAGTGATTACAGAAAAAGACCGCAACGAATTGATTGAGCAAGCAAAAAAACTTTCGGCGATGGGAGAAAGTCAAAGAAAAATAGCGGATGAATTAGGTATTTCTGTGGGAGCGGTCAATAAATATCTAAAAAGTTGAGCGTTCACGGTGTTCACGGTGTTCACACTTGCCGTGAACGTGAACACTGTGAACATAAATTCGCAATCTTTGTAAATATATGAAATATCAAAATTTAATGTATTGATTAAATAAAAAACATAGTGTTCACGTTCACGATAGGCGTGAACACCGTGAACACTCGGAGAAAGAAAAATGTATAGATTTCCATTAGAAAAAGGCTCAAGAAAATATATTTGCCCGGATTGTTCACAAAAAACTTTTGTGCGGTATGTGGATAACAATACAGGCGACTATGTATCTGATGATGTCGGACGGTGCGACAGAGAAAGCAAATGCGGCTATCATTTTAAGCCGAAAATGTATTTTGCCAATAATCCGCAAGCCCGTGTCGAAGCTAAAAACAAACGAATATTAAACCCTTACTTTAATAACAAAAACGGCTCACAGACAAAATATGAAGCTCAAATTTTGCGGAAAAGATGCGACTTTATTGAAAACAAATATTTATTCGATTCTCTGCAAAATTATGAACAAAACTCATTTGTGCAATTTCTGATAAATCTTTTCCCGAATTTTCTTGATGAAATTCAAATCGCTGTCAAAGATTATTTTATAGGCACTACACCGGACGGCAAAACTTGTTTCTGGCAAATTGATAAAAATATGCGAATCCGCACGGGAAAAATAATTGCCTATGATTCGCAGACCGGAAAACGTATCAAATCAATAGAACCGAATTGGATACACACCGAACTCAAAAAATACAAAAAAGTTAGAAACGATTTTAATTTGAAGCAATGCTTTTTTGGCGAACATCTAATTCGTAATAATTCAAATAAAAATATCTGTATTGTCGAAGCTGAAAAAACAGCCGTCATTGCCTCAATTTGTTTTCCCGAATACATTTGGCTCTCTATCGGCGCAAAACAGAATTTGAAGCCGGAAAAACTCAATAGGCTCGGACGTGAAAAGAAAATAATTCTTTACCCGGACGCAGACGGTTTTGACGAATGGAATGAAGTAACTAAAACGGCTCGTAAGAATGGATTTGATGTAACTATCTCAAAACTGATTAAAGACAACGCAACCAGTAAAGAACTAACCGACGGCTTTGATTTGGCAGACTATTTGATTTTGGAGCAAACTTGTATTGGTTTGAATTAATAACGACTTACTCAAAACTACGATGTATTATTTATCCTGATATACTAACTCCTTTGTTTGCACAATTTATCTTGACTTCTACTGCCCAAAATGCTACATTCTAATTAACCAATTGAACAAATATAATTCTTCTTATTCAGTTGGCTTTGCCGGACTCGGAGCGTTTATTTCAACTATTCGCTCCGTCCAAATTTTAATAAATGGAGCAAATCAAAAATGGAAAACGAATCGGAGCGTCAAGAAGTCGAAGCCAATAGTTTTGGAGAAAAGAAATTGGCATTTCAGCGAATGATTATGGGATTAGAGTTAGAGATTGAAAACAAACTCGAACTTGCCCAAACACATAAAAAATCTATGGATTCTTTAGCTGTTGAAATTGATGAAATGACAATTGAATTTGTAGAAATGACAAAATTACACGCCGGTTGGACAGCATTAAAATACTTAGCTGAAAATGATGTTCGTAACCTTCGCTCTCAAATTGCCGAAATAGAAAAACAGCGTGATATTTTTATCGGTTCAAAATTCGACGGAATACGAGGTAAAAACAGATTCGGATAATCTGAAAATAAAAAATTATGAATACAGATATTACAGAATTAGATAAACAAATATCTTCGATTTTCAAAACATCTGAAAATCGTGATAAATACGAAAAACTGATTTTGGAGCGTGAAAGTTTACTCAAAAATCAGAGTAGTAGCGAAGTTCAAACTTTAGAGCGTGAAATTGCCGAAATAAAAAACCGTCAATCGAATTCGGGTGAAAAGCGTGAACAATTATTGCAAACGATAAAAGGTAAAATAGATGCCGTGCGGATTATCGAACCTCAAATTGAAGCGGCGCAAAGACAACTTAATCAAGCAAATCTTGAACTTTCTTTTTTTGAACAAGGCGTTTCTCAAGACCGAAAAGATTTGAAAATCTTGACGGCAAAACTCAATAAATTAACGGGTGTTACAAATGATGAATAAAATTGAATTAGCAAAATATCTTTCGCAAAAATCTCACTTCGATTACTTAAATTCGAGTATTGACGATTCGGAGCGCAAACGCAGATTAGCAGAATTGAAGCGAAAATTTGAATCTCAATCGAAATTTGCGAGTTTTTCAGATTCTGGTTACATCGAAGACTCTACCGGCATTCCAGATTTAGATGAAAATTTTGCGGTGGAGCGTAGCTTGGCAGAAATAAAACGATTGGTGATAAGGGCTGAACTTGAAAAAACCCTTGTGCCTCAAATACAAGTCAAAAATGCCACAACGAAACGAAATGCACAGCGCAAATTAGAGTTTGAAAAACAACTCCAAAAAAATTACTGATTTTGGAAAGACTGTTTTTTCGATGCCGTCATCATTTTACAAAGGGTAGGGCTTATTTATTCTGGTATATGCCTGTGTCTGTGTCCGCAACAAAAATCACGCTCCTGATAAAAGGGTGGCTGAAAACTCCACCAAAAAAAATTTTTTCCGGTGAAATACGGATATACCAAATTCTGATATACCAAACTACCGACATCAAAAATGAACGGATAAAACCTTTACACACACTAATTTAAGCTATATTTTCACTTACTGCTTATATTGGTATTAAGAGTTTATAAACTACTAAAAAATATAGCTTAACTCTCTATCTGCGTGAGATTTACAGGCTCAAAAATTTTGTATGGACAATTACGACAAACCTTTACGATTTCGGGATTACAATTTCAAGTGCAAAAAATGCCATAAATTTTTGGGAAAAGTTTGTCTTGATTCGCAGATTTTAATAATAAATAACGTAGCTATATTTAATTTTTGCCGCTTCGCCTGCCTGTTTTGCGAGGCTGTTAATAATTTTGAATCTCCAAATTTAATAGATGACTTACTATCTAATTTGCCGGATAAATTGTCGGATTTACCGACAAGCCGAATGGTAAAAGGATTATCGGATTATTGAACTGTAATGGAATAATTTGAATACAAAGATTTTTGTCCGTAACTTGCACTAGACACAAATAAACACACGAAAAGTATTTTAAGAATTGAAGTTTTCATAATTTAGTTTTGAAGTAATTTTATTGAGTGAAATCTAAAGGTTTTAGGAAAAAGCATCTGCCGAAAGGTTAGCAAACATTTCAATGCACTGTTTTTATTTATAATTACCTCTTATTTTGCACATCTTAAAAATTTCATTTAATATAATGAATGTTCGGGGCAATGGGATTGTCCCGTTGTTCTGTGAGCTACAAATCGCACTAAATGCGGAGGTAAAATAATGGAATATATCCATATCATTGCCGCTTTCGTTTACTACGGATTTGGATTCACTTTCTTGGTGTTTGAAGTAATTCACTTTTCTAAAAAGAAGCATCAAGAAAAAAAACTTGCTATGGCTCTAGACAACCTTAACAAGTTTTTTGATAAAAATCCTTAGATAAATAACTTCACGGTAATCCCGAAGATGTTAGAAATAACATCTTCGGACAATACTTAGATGTTAATTGTTTGCTTTTTGTTTGTCAAGAGATTTCACAGAAAACCGAACGGGTTAATATAGTTAGCAACTTAACCTATAAATGGAGGGGCAACTGCCCTCCGTTTATTTAAATGGAGGGCAGTTGCCCCTCCATTTATTTTTGTTTTTTTCAAAACTTGCTTAACCAATCTCAAAAGTCCGTTTCAAAATCGACTTTAGACACAAAGCCAAAAATTTTCATCTAATCCGACAAAGTTAAAAGCTCCAATATCACGAAACCTCTAGTAAATTTATACTTTCAAGATTTTATACTAAGTCAAATAAATTTCCCTGACCTGATTCTTTTAATTTCCATTGGTCGCCGCCGACTTGAATTGCAATGTCTTCTAAAACTGTGAGAATTGTTTGATGTTCGGGTGTTATACCATTACGCAAAAGCGGCATAATTTCTAAAATTATATCATCAAAACTCGGATATTCATTTTGTCTTGCTAGTCTCCGCATCATCGAAACAACATAATATTTTATTCTCACTTCAACCGGGATATGTGCCTTAAATTTTGTATTTTTCTTTAGGTGATAGGTTTGTGTGTCTTCGTGATAATCAAAGTTAGCTAATAAAAATGGTGTAATATCTGCATAATTTTTACTCAAAACATCTAAGAAGCCAAGTTCTAAGCCTCTAATAATCAATTCATTGTTAATATCATCAACCGTTGCGCCGTTGTTTTTAGCAATTATACCTTCGATTGACTGAGTAATTAAATCGGTGATGTCTGCCCCTAAATCTGCTTTCATAATTGATTTTGGGTTACGAACTTTTTTGAAGTTGATAATTAGTTGACCGGAAAGAACTGTGAAAGGATTCTGTCTTTTCTTGAAACTTGATTGCCCGTTGTTTTGTTTGACTGCTCCCGCATATTCAAAACCGACTTTTTCCGCCGTATCTACAATTAAATGCCAGTATGCAGGGTCTTGATGTTGAAAAACAAACGACATCCAACGGTCAAATTTCAAAACTCTATACATTTCTTTAATTGATTCGGCAATTAAATTTGAATAGTCATTTTTTGTCTTTTTGTGTTCGCCGCCTTCAATAGCTTCTAATTCGTAATCTGCTTCGGAAACTTCAAAATCAAGCCAAGAATTCCACATAATCGAAAGGTCGAGATATTGAATTTTCTTTCCATAGGGTGGGTCTGTATAAATATAATCTACGGATTCATTTTCTATTTTATCTAGGTTCGTTGCTGTGCCTTTTTCAATTTGTGAGTTCTGAATTGTTTTTGTGTTTATTAAAGGTAAGATTTCTTTTTTTGCCGAAATCAGCCTCTTTAGTTTTGTTTCAAAGATATTCATTAAATCCAAAATGCCCGGACTTGGCGCAATTCGATAACGATAGTAACGAAACACAGCAGAATCGCCGCCACCGTCTGATTTTGTATAATGAAAAGTTAAATTAAATTTATTAAGAGAACTGGAAAACGCAAGTAATAATTGGTTTCTAACTTTTTTATCCTTAACTTGTAAAATCAAGTGCTTGAGATATGCCAAGTGTGATAACTGAATTCTACTAAACAATTTCTCTATTGTGTCAACATCTGATGTTTTCGGAAGTTTTATTCCGCTTGGAAACGGATATTTTTCAAGAAATCTTTCAATAGCAATTTTAGTTGTCGGTTTATTCGAGTTGAACTCATTTTTTATTCTGTCAAATTCATTAAAGATGCTTTCAAAATTTACAGGCTCAATCAAAGTTCTTACCCAAAATACTGATAAAGGATTTAAGTCAATATGAATTGCCCTTCTTCCAAGTATCAAAGATTCAATTAGTGTTACACCCGTTCCGCCGAATGGGTCGAGAACTAAATCGTTTGGCTTCGTGAAATTTTCAATATATTTTTGAAGAATTTGAAATGCCTGTTTTGTAAAATAACCGTGAACTCCGAAATGTCTTTTTGAAGATTGTTTTTTAATACTTTTAATTTCATTCAGAACATTTTTAGAAAGGTAGTCAAATTCAATTTCTGCATTGGTTCTTTCAAATTTATTTTGCGACTTATCAAAAGCACTCGGCGAAAGATGTTTTTCTAATTCGTGCCAGTGTTTTTCGATTTCAGGAAGTGAAAAATAAAGAACGGCTTCGGGTTGGCTAATGTGAAAAAGAATAAATTCCCTACCATTGCAAACAGCATAAAACTCTACTCGAATTTCCGAATGTATCGCATAAAAATAAGTTTGTTCAACATTCTTTCCGGTCTTTATGTCTTCGTTCGGTGCTTTTGCGTCCAATACCCAAACGTATTTTCCGCCGACTTCTAATAAATAATCTGGAATACTATTTAATTTGTGTTTGCCCGAACCTGTTTGAACTAATTTATGCCGAACAGATTTACTACGAATTATTTTATTTTCGCTCTGTGATGAATAACCGAGTTCTTTAAGAATCGGCATTATCAAATCTTCTCGAACCGAATCTTCTTTGAAATCGGGTGAATCGAGTGATGAAAAATCAAAGTCTGAAAATAATTTGTCCATTTTTTTACTTTATTATGTTTTACGAATACTTCATTCGTAATCGCTCAGATTGAGTTACTAAGTTTATAAAAACCGTTTCTGAATTGTTATTAAATACTTTACAATAAGTTCGTTAAATTCGTAAAAACAAAATTAAATTATGAAAATCTTAAAATCGTTACTGTCTTTAATAATGAAGACCTAAAAATTCTTGAAACTCTCAATTGAAAAACCATTTACATATAAAATCTCTTCTGATAGAAATAGTAAATGCCGGTGAAACGGCTTTGTCAGAATCTCGACAAAGTTGATGATTTCCAATATAATTAACTCCATATTAAGTTTGATTATGGAATTATCAATTGCACTTTTGTCTTTGATTGTGTCTCTTTTTGCATTCGGCTTTTCGTATTATTCTTTTTACAAAACGCAGAAAGCCAGTATTATGCCTGTGTTAGTTTTCTCTCGGATAAGAACAGAAACGTGGCAAATTAAAAACGTCGGTCAAGGCGTTGCAATGTCAATTATATTTTCCCTCAAAGATTCAGATGATAAGTAGGGAACTCAAATTTCTTTTTATCCTATTGCCTCCAATGGAATAGTCGAATTACCGTTTATGATAAAAGGGGAAATGATTGCAGCCTCTTATAAAGATATTAAAGGTAATGAATACTCAAGTATTTGCAAAATGGGTGAAAACCAATTCTATGAAACAAACAAGTTTCCAGAACTCAAATCAGGAATGGATGAGCAGAGTTATAGAGATATGAGAGAGCAATATAGAATGTAATCCAATAAATTTAACAAAATTAAATTCTTTTGCTTGAAATTATTTGTTTCCACATTGTAGGAAAATATCTATCTTTGAGTAAGACAGATAACAAAATCAGACTTTCGTTTCCTACTTTATCAGTAATTTGAAATGATTTTGGCTCATCTTTTAAATGTGAGGCATATTCAAAATCATCGAAATTGTTTATTGAATCTTGATGTGGAATATTTGAAAAGTTTCTACACTCTTCCGTCAAAATTGTGAAAATTGCTCTTGTATCTGGAAATTGCCAATAGTTGTATGAAATTTCACAAGCCTGAATATCATTTATAATATCGCTGTAAAATTCTTTGTCGCCAATAAAAGCGGCGAGGTCAGCAAGAATTGTAGCAAGGAAAGAACTTGTATTTTTTTGAACATTTACAAAGTCAAAAGGATAACCGAGTAAAGTGTTAGTTTCTGTTTGTTCGTCTGCTTCATAACGAGCTAATCCAAACCCATTTTCAACACGGTCAAAAAGCCATATTGCGCTTTCCCTTACTATTTCAATTGCTTCTTCTCGCTTATCAGATTGCAGTAAAGCAAGTATTATCCAAACCAAAGAAACTGCATATCTATCACTTGGAAGATGCCCGAAACCTTCTTCCGTTTCACTAAAACTCTTTATAAATTCTATAACCTCATTTTTTTCGGATTCATCTTGAGTTAGAAAATAGTTTAGAGAAGCTATTTCAGATACCCTCACACACCAAATAATATAATGAAGCATAGGAAAAGAACTATGTCTTAAACAGAGGTGTAATAATGAACGCCCAACCTGTTCCCATTCTGTTTTTATTTGATTGATGAATTTTCTACAAAATGTAAGGATTTTCTCATTTAGAATTTCTTTATAAATTTCAATAACAAAATTATCATCGGTTTCGTAAGTTACTTGCATTACAACTCTAGCAAGACTTAAATACGTTATCATTGCTTCATAGAGTTGTTCACCTTCAATAAGTTTAGACGCAATGATTTCTGCTTCTATTGATGCTCTAAAAATTCTTTTCTTATAATCTAATTTTTCATCTAACCAAAGCTGTGAAAATTCTTCAATTTCTCTGTCGGATAAATTACCCTCAATAGCTTTGCTGTATGTTAGGTAAAACTGACTGATTCCTTTTAATTCTCTGGCAGTATTTTGATGTATGCCCGAAAAACCAAATTCGTCTGCATCTTGAATAAGTCGCTCCTGTCCCCAAAATTCAATTCCATTTTTTTGATATTCATTTTCTAATACATCATTAAAATCTTGAAGAATTATTGGAGCATTCCCAATAAGCCTTCCAGTTGTTACTAATATAACTCGGCGTTCCAGACTTTTATTAAATTGCGGATGGGACAATCCAGAAATTGAGGCTAATAGTAATTGACCTTGTATTTTGTCAAGGTCTGGCTGACCTATATTTCCCCTTTTAGATTGAATTGCATACTGATATTCAATTCCATTTTCGAGTTTTTTTGCTATAAAGTCCTTTCCAATTTCATTTCTACCGTGAGTAAAATGAATGTCGTAAAATCCCTTAGCTTGTAAAAGCGAAGTAAGTGGATAATCGAAATCTCTTTCAATTATTGAGTTAAGATAATCTTCGAGTGCGTTTCTGAGCATAATAAGTTTGCTTCTTCCTTTCGATAATTTCTTTACTTTTTGTTAATTGTTTTTCTGATGGTGGATTAGCCTCAATATCTTTGCGCCTGTCGGGGTGGATATAAATTTTATAATTATGGTTTCCGTTTTCATCAAAACGCATATCAGCAGTTTCTAACATTTCATTGTAGGAATCCCAAAAGTTTTTTCCTTCTGCGTCAACACTATTTCCAGTAGCATCGCAAGTCTGAGAAATCGTCTCAAATATATGCTTTTTTACTTCACCATTAATTTCTTCTAGCATTTTCCAAAGAAAATCCCGAAAATATTCGGTATCTGTATTACGGAAACAATCTAACTTTATTGAAGTATCTACTAAATAATCTTTCATTGGGGTTTCAAGAATAGTAGGTTCGCTCACCTGACGAGTAAAGCCATCGTGAGCTACGGGGACTTTCTGGACTTGACTTAAAATAGGATCTAATTGTTCATATCCATTATTTACATCTCTAAGTAGTTGAGTTATTGCCAATTCATATTGAGGTAAAGATAAATTAAATTTAAGGGAACTAACATCAACATTTAATTCAGAAACTACTTGTCTGGATTTGCGATTTGATTTGGTTAATTTTCGAGAACCTTTTCTTAAAATATATTCTTCTCTCTTTCTCCCAAAGATTTTTCCAATTTTATTTCTCTGGTCAACTGTTGGGTCGGTTTTTGAAAGTTTTTCGTAAAACTCCGGCGGATGAATCAAAAAATTCGGATTGCCATCTTCATCGAAAACCATTTTCATTTTTTCAATGGCTTCGATATAAGCATCCCAAACATTTTGATTTACGGCATCTACTTTATTTCCCGTCATCTCACAGGTTTGGTTAATATTTTCTATTGTGTGTTCTTTAACCTTATCTCTTATAGGAATTATCAAATTCTGTAAAAACTCCTTAAATTTAAGGGCATCGGTTTTAGTAATAATTTCAATTTCACCGCTTGTAGTATTCTTATGTTGTCTATAAGGGGCTTCTAAAACATCGGGCTTACTAAGCCATCTGGTTGTTCCAGAATGAGCCATTAACTTAGGCGGAAATCTTCTCAAAAGTTCATCTTGTAAATGTAGGTCATCGTATAAATCGTTATAAAAATTGTTAAAAGCAAAATCATATTTTGGTAGAGAAAATGAGAGTTTATCCATAACTTTATCTTGGGTTGAAGCTAATATTTAATACTTAAATTTACAATAAAAAATTCCAATGTCAGATACAAACAATATTGCTAAAAAATAAATTTTAGCACGTCGCCGAACAGACGGAAAAGCATCATTCCGGCAAAAAATAATAAAAAAGCCTTCAAACTCAAACATCCGCATCCGCCGTAACCTGACTTTGTTTGAATTGCATCAAAGTTCGTTTCGGGTTGGTCGTTCCACTTTTCCCTTTCGATTTCGTATTCTACGATTCCAGTATCATCAAACATAATTGGTTTTGCCTCTGACAAGTTGTTACTTTATTTGTAATAGTCGTTTTGATAAAAAGTTTTTTCAGATGCTACTTTGCATTAAATAGGTGCGTGAAAGATTTTCAAAAACTGTTATTAAAACTCTTATTAAAAGCCGTCCATTTTGCCTTTTAGACGGCTTTCCCTACGTTTTCCCTCTGGAAACGATTAGTTGTTAGCCACACTGACAATTTCGGGCGTTTGCTGTGCGATGTAATGAGTTTGGAAACTTTCAAAAGCATTTATAAAATCATCTTTCATAAAGTTCAAATAGCGGCGAAAAGTTCGCAGTTCGGTATGACCTGAAATTGCCATTGCTATCTCCGTTCGCATTCCCGAACGAACAAAATTAGTGATTGCCGTATGACGTAAATCGTGGATGCGGCATCCGGTAATGTCGGCGGCTTTGCAGAGTGTTTTCCAACCGCGTCTAGCTTCCGTGATGTTAAAGACCGATTCATTTATTTTTGATTCGTATAATTTATTTAACTCACTCTTTACACGCTCCGACATCGGTATAATGCGTTCTTTGGCTGTTTTGGTATTCGATGCCCTAAGCGTAATAATGCCGGTGTCAAAATTGACATCCCTCCATTCCAATTTTTTCATTTCGCCGAATCTGCAAGCCGTGTCTAGTAAGAAAATAATAACTGGTTTGAGATGCAACACGGTTTGTCTGCCTTGTTTGTTGCGATAGTCGAATGCTTCTATTAACCTTGCTTGTTCGGCATAGTCTAAAATTCGTTCCCGTGAATTTTCATCTGCCATCGAAATTGAGAATTTCGGCGTAAAATTTATTACTCTGTCTTGTAACGCAAGATTAAAGATTTTTCTCAATAGTGATAATTCACGGTTCACAGTCGCAATCGTTCGTGTTGTGCCTTTATAGGTTTTTCCCGAATCTTTCTTATCGTCTAATCTCTCATTTCGATAAACGTCAATTTCGTGCGCCGTAATAAGCCGAATTTTCGCTTTCCCGAATTTTTCGACTAACGGATTCAAATAGTATATTCCGTGTGCGTCAAAGCCTTTTAAGCCCGAAACTCGTTTCCCGTTATTGATGACGGCTTCCTTCAAATGAGTTTTTTTCTTCATTTCGACATAAGCGGCAAAAGTTAGGTCTTCATTTTGCAATGTGCCTTTCGCCTGAAAAATTTTAGCTGTTTTATTTAACCAGTCGTTTGCCGAACGCTCGTTACGTTTTTGAGTATTATGTTCGTTAAAAGTCTTTGCTTCGTATTCTCTGACTCCTAAATTATTGACCGCCGAAAATTCGGCTCGAATGCCTCTTTCTTTGTATTTTCTAATTTTTTTGCTCATAGCGTTTGCTCCATTTTTAATTTATTCGAGTTTTTTTCAACCCGTTCTAGTTATTAAAAACACGCAAAAGCCTTATTTTTCCTGTATTATATGAAAAAAAACGTTACCCCGTTTTTTACCCCAAAATTAAATAGTTGACACTTTTCGGGCAATTGTTCTAAACAATTGAAATATCTCGTAAGTTATTCATTGACAAGTATTTCAGGATTTGTAATAGGGTTTGAAGCGGGTATGTTTATTGGTTAAAAAAGGGCGTTTTTAGTCTTGAAAACTACCGGGCGTAAGCCTATGCAGGTTCGACTCCTGTTCTCTCCGCCACATTTTTATTTTGGATTTTAGATTTGCGATTTCGGATTTTTTTCCGAAATCGCATTTCATTTTCAACGCAAAATTCCGCTTTCGCAAAATTTCTGTTGATTTTCCTTTCCGCTCTGTTATAACCTTATAGAAAAACTGAATGAATCTTCATTCATAATCGTTTTCGATTTTTGGTGACAAGGTTTTTGAGGTAAATTATTGACGATTTCTTCAAATCCATAATCCAAAATCTAAAATCCAAAATTACTATGTCCCGTTTAGTTCGTTCAAATGGTCAAGGTCGCGCCGTCGTCGCCGATAAACGCGAAGCGATTCTTCGCGCGGCGATCAAAGTTTTCGCGCAGAAGGGTTATTTTAATTCAAAAGTCGCCGATATTGCGGGCGCGGCGGGAATCGCCGACGGCACGGTTTATCTTTATTTCAAAAGCAAAGACGAGATTCTGCATTCGATTTTTGACCGCGCGATGGATGATTTTATCAGCGAAGGCGAGCGCGAAATTACCGAACTCGAAGAACCGCAGGAAAAATTGCGGCGAATTGCCGAACTGCATCTGGAAAAACTCGGCGCGGATCGTGATCTGGCGATTGTTTTTCAAATCGAACTGCGCGGTTCGACCAAATTTATGGAAGAATTTTCCGCCGCCGGTTTTGCCGATTATCTGAAAATCATTCAGCAGACGATTGAAGACGGACAAAAAAGCGGAGTTTTTCGCAAGGATTTGAAGCCGGTCGTCGGCGCGAAAATTCTTTACGGCGCGCTGGATGAAATGGTCACGAATTGGATTTTATCGAAAAAATCTTACGCCTTAAAACCGATGGCGAATGAAGTTTTGAAGGTGTTTTTCGGCGGCGTTAACAAATGATTCCAAATTCCAAATTGGAAGAAAAATTTCAAAGTCAGACGTTTGGAATCTGAAATCTGAAAGCGATGCAAAGCGAAATAAAAAATCGAATTAAACAAACCGTCAGGCGTTACTCGACGGCGGACGCGCCGGAAACACTGGCGGGATTATTTCGGCAGGCGGCGGCAAATCACAATCGCAAAGACGCTTTGAATTTCAAAAAAGACGGCGAATGGCGGGCGATTTCGTCCGATGAAATGCTTTCGCGCATCGAAAACATCGCGCTCGGACTTTATTCGCTCGGTTTGCGGAAGGACGATAAAATCGCGCTGCTCGCGCCGAATTCGCCGGAATGGACTCTGACCGACGCGGCTTGTCAATTTGTCGGAATAATTGATGTGCCGATTTACACGACGCTCGCGCCGAATTCGGTCGAATACATCATCAAAGATTCGGGCGCGCAGATTTTCTTTGTGCAAAACAGCGAATATTTAGAGCGCGTCGAGGAAAATTTGCAAAATTGTCCGACGCTGAAAAAAATTGTTCTTTTTGATTCTTCAAATGTTGCCGAACCGAACATAATTTCACTAGCTGATCTGGAAAAAGAAGGCGCGAAACTCAAAATCGAAAATCCCGAACTAATCGAAACGTTACTAAAATCGGTTGAACCGAATGATGTCGCCACGCTGATTTACACGTCGGGAACGACCGGCGAACCGAAAGGCGTGATGCTGACGCACACCAATTTAATTTCAAATGCGGTCAATTCGGCGACCGATTACAGTTTTACGCGCAAAGACAAAGCACTTTCGGTGCTGCCGCTGTCGCACGTTTTCGAGCGTTCGGGAATGTATGTCTATATTTTGAACGGAATGGCGGTTTATTACGCCGAATCAATTGATAAAGCGGCGGATAATCTGCGCGAAGTTTCGCCGACAATTTTCGTCGGCGTGCCGCGAATTTTCGAGAAAGTTTACGCCAAAGCAAAAGTCAAAGCCGCGCAGGAAAGCCGCGCCAAAGAATTAATTTTCGACTGGGCGATTGAAGTCGGTAAAGAATACGCGCAACTGGTTGAAAAGAAACAAGTTGTTCCGCGAATATTAGCCGTTCAGCACAGCATCGCCGATAAAATCGTTTTCTCGAAACTGCGCGAATTCTTCGGCGGAAATTTGCGTTTCTGCATCACGGGCGGCGCGCCGTTGTCGGACGAAATTTATTTGATTTTCACCGGCGCGGGCATTGCGATTTTGCAGGGTTACGGTTTGACCGAAACCGCGCCCGTGGTGACATCGAATACGCCGATGCACACGAAATTGGGAACGGTCGGAAAACCGATTCGGAGCGTCGAAATTCGCCTTGCCGAAGACGGCGAAATCGAAGTTTCAGGTCCGAACGTGATGCTCGGTTATTACAACAAACCGGAAGCAACGCGCGAAGTTTTCGCCGAAGACGGCTGGTTTAAAACCGGCGACATCGGGGCGATTGATAAAAACGGATTTTTGAAAATTACTGACCGCAAAAAGGAGCTTTTCAAAACTTCCGGCGGCAAATACATCGCGCCGTCGCCGATTGAACAGTTGATTTTGGGTTCGCGCTTCGTCAGTCAGGTCGTGCTTGTCGGCGACGGGCGAAAATTCCCCGCCGCGCTGATCGTGCCGAATTTTGAACAGCTTGAAAGTTACGCCAAACACAAAGATTTGGAGATTCAAACTCCGGCGGAATTTTGCCGAAATCCGCAAATTATTGATTTGATTGAGAGACAAATCGCCGAACTGTCGAAAAATCTTTCGCGTTACGAAAAAGTCAAAAAATTCGCGCTTCTCGAAAATGAACTGACGGTCGAAGGCGGCGAATTAACGCCGACTTTGAAAGTCAAACGGCGCGTTGTCAGTGAAAAATATCACGACATTATCGAGAAAATTTACGAGTAATGCAGTCGTCCCGACCGCCGTCTCAAGTGCGTCTCGCATTTGAACATCGGCAGGCAAGATGCCCGCCGGACGGCAGTCGGGACGACTGCGCTACGTTGAATTTTAACGATAAATTCTTCGGTTTTTAGGTTTTAAAACCGTCGTGTAAAGTCCGCCGCTGCCGCCGCCGATCAACGCGCCCCAACCTGCGCCGCGTTTCCCTTTGAGAAGTCCTCCGATCAACGCGCCCGCGCCCGTTCCGATGCCGACATCAATAACGTGTTTGTGACGCTGATAAAACGACGGTCGCCGGTAACTGTAACCGCGCGCTTGATAATAAACCGGACGACGCGCCGTTCGCGTTCGCGCGTAACTTCGGCTGACGGTCGTTCTTCTGACCGAACGCCTTGTGCGTGAACACTGCGCCGAAGCCGTCAGCGGAACCGTAATCATAAAAACGAACAAAATAAGAACGCTTGCTAGAAACTTTTTCATAATCTTTCACTCCTTGGTTTTTTAATTTATGGGGAGAGTGAAATATACTAAGTTTTGGGAAAGTAAAAATTTGGGGGAAAGTCTGCAACTTCAAAGATAAACTTTAGCGTCTCAGATGGCAAGTCGAAAAAACAGGTTGCAAAGGAAGATAAAAGAATGAAATTTATTCGCTATTCAAAATTCAAAGGTTTTAATGTGTCGGACATCAATCTCGGCGATCTGATGAATTCGCTGTCGGATATGATGCTCGATTCCGGCTATAACGAAGATTATTACTGGACGCGCCAGCGTAATCAAATGGACGATTCGATGGACGCGCTGCGTCAGGCACTGCTCGAAGCGTTGATGGAGCAGGGAATTTTAGACGAGCAGGATGTCGAAAAAATGCTCGGCGATAATGACGGAAAATTTAAAGGTTCGCTGCTGGAAGAATTAATTAATCAATTGATTGAAAGATTGGTCGAAGAAGGTTATTTAAATTTAAAAGAAGTCGAAAAACCGCAGTCGCAGCAGCGGCAAAACGGTCAGGGACAGGGCGAAGTCGGCGAAGCGCAGCCGCGCGACATTCGTTTTGAAGTAACCGAAAAAGGTTTGGATTTTCTCGGCTACAAAACTCTGCAAAAACTGCTCGGTTCGATGGGCAAATCCACCATCGGCAGACACGACACGCATTATCTCGACACCGGAATCGAAGCCGCGCAAGCGTCGAAACAGTATGAATTCGGCGACACGATCAATCTGGATGTCAATTCGACGCTTTTATCGGCGATTACGCGCGAAGGTTTGGGCGTTCCGCTGAATTTGGAATACAAAGATTTGCACGTTTATCAGCAGAATTATCAATCGTCGTGCGCGACCGTCGTGATGCTCGACTGCTCGCATTCGATGATTCTGTACGGCGAAGACCGTTTCACGCCCGCCAAAAAAGTCGCGCTTGCGCTCGCGCATCTGATTCGGACGCAATACGCCGGTGATTCATTAAAAATCGTGCTGTTTCACGACGGCGCGGAAGAATTGCCGCTGGCAAAACTGGCGACGACGCAGGTCGGACCGTATCACACGAACACGGCGGAAGGTTTGAAATTAGCCCGCCGAATCTTAAACGCGCAGCGCAAAGATATGAAGCAGATCGTGATGGTGACGGACGGCAAACCGACGGCGTGTTACATCGAACCGTCCAACGCCGCTTATCTCTCGCACCGCCGCTACTCGCGGGATGTCAAAAGCGAAAAGAAAATGCTCTACAAAAATTCGATGGGCAACGACCCGTTCGTAATGGCGGAAACGATGAAGGAAGTCCAGGCGTGCCGCAAATCGGGCATTATGATAAACACTTTTATGTTGGCGAGCGATTATTATCTCGTCGAATTCGTCAAACAAATGTCCGCGATGACGCGCGGCAAAGCGTATTTCGCCAATCCGAATAACTTGACGCAGTTTGTTTTGATGGATTTTATGAAACGCCGGACGAGCCGCGTAAAGTAGGAAAAATATGAACATACAAACAAGAAATTACGGCGAAAATCAGGTAATAATATCAAATGAAGACTTGAAAACGCTCGTCGAAATTGCTGGAAAAGTCGAACAGATTGAGGTTGTTCAAGAACTTTCAGAAGACGAAATTGAAGCGCGTGAAGATGAATTTGAACGCAGACTTTTTGCCGAAGGATTTATCGGCAGTATTCCGACGCGTGTCGAAACGGACGAAGAATTTGACAATTTTGAGCCGGTTAAGTTTGAAGGTGAGCCGCTTTCGGAAATGATTATTCGGGAGCGGCAGTAAATGAACGCGCTGTATTTCGACAGCAGTTCGCTGGTCAAAAGGTATTCCGTCGAAAAGGGAACGAAATTTATAATCAAATTGCTTCGCCCTTCGGCTGGAAGCCGCGTTTATTCTTCAAAAATTACTGAGGCGGAGGTGTGCGCCGCATTTTCCCGAAAACAGAAAGGTTTGGTTATCAGCGGGCAGGAGGCGAAAAAAGCGGTTTCACGATTTCGCCGCAATTTCAGCAGTAATTTTAGAAAAGTTGACGTGACTGATTCGATTATCAACGAAGCTGTTAAATTGACCGAAACTTATGCGCTTCGCGGTTATGATGCGATCCAACTTGCAACAGCTTTGGAGACAAACCGCAAAAGATTGACCGATAAT
Organism: Pyrinomonadaceae bacterium; assembly: GCA_965218105.1. GTDB lineage: Bacteria > Acidobacteriota > Blastocatellia > Pyrinomonadales > Pyrinomonadaceae. The sequence goes on along the minus strand of OZ244585.1, from coordinate 3,004,884 downwards.
TTAAGCGCGTTAGTTTTCGTTTCCGCCGACAATGAGTCAAACGATGCTGCAAAAGCCGAAGGTTTGGCAGTTGAAAATCCGAACGATTATTTATAGACAGCAGCCCGAATTTAATTGATCTGGAAAATTTGGCGCAGTTTGTCTTGGTTTCTTACAGAGCGCGAACAATCACGGGGAATTTGAATGAAACAAAAAGCATTTTGTTCGTGGAGCGGCGGCAAAGATTCTTGTCTCGCTTTGAACCGCGCCATTGAAAACGGCTGTGAAGTGACGCATCTTTTGACGATGTTTGACGAGACGGGTTTGCGTTCCCGTTCGCATTCGGTTTCGCGGGAAGTAATGCGGGCGCAAGCCGACGCGCTCTATTTGGAATTAATTACGCCGAACGCGTCGTGGGAGAGTTACGAAACGGTTTTTGTTGATGAATTGAAACGGTTGAAGGCGCACAATTTCGACGCGGCGATTTTCGGCGATATTGATTTGCAAGCGCACCGCGATTGGGAAGAAAATGTTTGCGCGGCGGCGGGAATTGAAGCGATATTGCCGTTGTGGAACGAAAATCGTCTGGGTTTGGTCAATGAATTCTGGCGCGAAGGTTTTCGTTCGGTCGTCATTTGCGTCAATGAAAAATATCTTCCCAAAGAGTTTTGCGGGCGCGTTTTTGATGAGCAATTTGTCAAAGATTTGCCGGAGGGCGTAGATGCCTGCGGCGAAAACGGCGAGTTTCATACTTTTGTTTTTGACGGCAAACTTTTTGAAAATCCGGTCAATTACAAAATCGCTCAAATCTACAATCACGCGCCGGTTTTTCCGTCGGGCGAGATGGCGAGTTTCTGGTATGCCGAACTAACTTTGTAAAATAAAAAAAATGCTTTTTCGAGAACTTTTAACATCCGAACTTCACAACCAGCGCGCCGATTTTCAGCGTTTTACCGAAACGCAATTCGGCGATTTGACGGATTATCTGGGAAAACTGCAATCTCTCTGTGATACGCCGAGCGCGGAAATTTGGGAGAAATTGCAGGATAGAGATGACGCGGGCGCATTGCCGTCCGATGAATTAAACGAAACGAAATCTTTTTCGTTTAATTTCACAGAAAAATGGCGTAATCACGAAGAAGCGCGGGCGTGGGCGAACGAGATTCTGCAAAACCGCACGACTTTCGCGGCGGACGGAAGCCAGCTTTACGCCGAAAAGGAAACTTCGCTGCCGGTCGCGGCGATTCAAATCGGCTGGTTTGAAAATCCGCATAATTTAGAACAGTCTTACGAAAAAAACGCGAAATTCTCGGTGCTTTCGCCCGAAAAACTGCTTTCGCAGGACGAACCCGTGATTCCCGAAACGAAGGTCGGACAGTTTCGCTTTGAAGCGGAAATTGATCGCGTTGAAGATTTTTTGCAAAAGAAAAAAGGCTGGCAGGAACGCGGCGAACGAATGCCGCTGGCTTTTTACGACGGCACGCTTTTATTGTCAACGCCGCATCCGCAGACGAGTCTGCAAGTCAGCTTTACCAATAAATTAGTCGAACTCGCGCGGATTTCAATCGCCGCGAAAGTCCCGCTCGTCGGTTACGTTGACCGCAGTTACGCGCGTGATTTGCTGACTTTGCTCGACAATTTCGGCGACAGCGCGTTATCAAACGTCAGAACGCTTTATGACGCGACAATTCTTCACGCGGCGACGACAAATTTTAAGCAGGTTTTGACAAATTGGGGCGACCGAACTTGTTTTTGTTATTCAAAACGACGCGGTTTGAGCGCGTTTATTGATGCGGAAACGAATCGTTCAATCGTCGGGTTTACATATCTGCAAACGACTTCCGATTCCGCACCGGCGCGGCTCGACGTTCCGACGTGGGTTTACGAAGCCGGACTTTTAAACGAAGTTTTGGATGTCGTCCGCGCCGAATGCGTCATCGGTTTGGGTTATCCTTACGCGCTCGAAACCGCCGATCAAACGGCGGTCATTACGATGCGCGACCGCGAAGTTTTTCTCGGAGCTTTACAAGACTTCGCCGGACGTGAAAAACTAAACTTCAGCGTCGCGCGAAAAGCGGCGAGCAAAGGACGACGAAGATAATGGAAAACGGAAAACGAAAAACGGAAAATTCGGAGCGCGATTTTGAGCGCGAACAATTTCCCGTTTCTCGAATTTCATTGTCTGTTGAAAAAAATTGCTCCGCCTGCGGCGCGGAAAAACGGCGCGGTAATGCAAAATTTTGTTTGATTTGCGGAAAACTTCTCAAAGAAGATTATCAGCCGCTCGACAGTTTGCGGGCTTCTTATCGGCTGCAGGGACAGTCTTTTTTAATCGAAAATTCCAAAAGCGAAGAAGTCAAAAATCTGTTTGAACGCAACGAAAATACGTTTTCGCAAATGGCTTGGGCGTGTTTTGTCTATTCGCTCGTGCCGTATCTGGGAATTTTATTCGTGCCGTTCACTTTTATCGTCAGCAGTTTCGGCTATTTAAATTATTTGCGTAATCCGCGACTCGGCGGACGCAAATTCGCTCTCGTCAGCTTTTTTCTGAGTTTTATCGTTCTGGCGATTCAGATACTTTTGTGGTGGCTGCTCTACATCGTTCCCGAACTCGGACGGCAAATCTAATTTTTTACGAATAAAGATTCATCGGTCCGGTTAAAAGCGCAATCGGGTCTTCGACATTTAACGCCTCACGCACGAAAAACGGTTCGCCCGCCGCGACACCGATTAAACTGCCGAAATAACGCGAACGATTTTCGAGTTCGTCAATAAATCCTTCGCTCGTCAGACGCGTTTCGAGTTCGTCTTTGCCCGCGTTCGGGTTGTAAAACTGTGATTTATGAGCGCGAATCGCGGCGGTTTTTTCGTCGAGAAAATCCGAAATATCTACGATAAACGACGGCGTAACGCGCTGCGAAAAAATATTGTGCGCGACAATCGGCACATCCGTTCTTTCCTGCCCGAAATCAAAATCGTATTTCTGCATCGAACACAATCGCGCCGCTTCGCGCACTAATTGAACGATATGATTGTGATCCGGGTGCGGATCGCCGGCTTGGTGCGTCAGCAAAACTTTCGGCTTCAAACGCCGCAACACTCTGACCAGTTTCGTGCGCGTTTCTTCCGTCACCCAAACGTGACCGTCGGGCAGTTCGAGATTTTCGCGCACATCCAGTTTCAGAATTTTCGCCGCTTCTCCGGCTTCGGCGGCGCGACCTTCAACCGTTCCGCGCGTTCCCATTTCGCCTTTCGTCACGTCGAGCGCGCCGGTTTTGTAGCCGAGCGATTTCATTTTCAGAAGCGTTCCGCCGACCGTCAGTTCCACATCGTCGGGATGCGCGAAAATTGCCAAGATGTCTATTTCCATTTTTGATTCCAAATTCCAAATTTCATATTCCAAACTTTTAATTGAAAAAGTTTATAATTATATTTGTTCGATTTTAGTTGTCAAGAAAAGATTCTGGCAAATCTGGAATTTGGAATCTGGAATATGAAATTTACAATACTCGGTTCGGGAACTTCCGTTCCGCACCCGAAAAGAAGTTCGTCGGGCTTTTGGCTGGAAACTGAAAATAGTTCGCTGCTGCTTGATTGTTCGGCTTCGGCGGTTCATCAGATGGCGCGGGAAAACTGCGATTGGGCGAATTTGGACGCGATTTGGATTTCGCATTTTCACCTCGATCACGTCGGCGGAATCGCGCCGTTTTTGTTTGGCACGAAATACGCGCCGGAAACTCAGAACAGAGAAAAGCCTTTGAAAATTTTCGGCGCGAAAGGTTTAAAAAATCTGCTTAAAGCATTTGACGATGCCGCCGATTACGAACTTTTTGAACAGCCGTTTCCGCTTGAAATTGTCGAAGTCGAACCGCTCGAAAAGTTTGAAATTCTGCCCGAAGTCGAAGCCGTCGTCGTCAAAACGCCGCACACGGAAGAAAGTTTGGCGATTCACATCAGAGATGTAAACGAAAAAACATTCGTTTACACGTCGGACACCGGATTCACCAAAGATTTGGGAACGCTGGCGCGGGAAGTTGATTTGCTGGTGATGGAATGTTCGTTTTTCGAGAAAAGTCCGGTCAAAACGCATCTCACTCTCAGCGAAGCGATGTATTTAATTCGTTACGCCAAGCCGAAAAAAACGATTCTGACGCATCTTTACCCGGAATGGGACGCGGTTGATTTCGCGGCGGAAGTCGCAAAATTTTCGCCGTCCGGCGAAGTCATCGAAGCGCGGGACGGCGAAAAAATAGAAATTTGACGATATTTTATTGAATCGAAATCGTCAATGGCAATCACATCGGGCGATTGCTGTTTGTTTAATTGATCGCTGACGAAACGATGTGGCTTTCGTCGAGTTCAACAACGTAATTGTTCTCAGAAAAATTCTTGTCCGAAGCGGCGGAAACCGGCTGTTTTTGCCGCTGTTTCCGCAATGCTTTTGAAACATACATCGCTTTGTCGGCGGTAATCACGATTTGATCGAGCGATTCGCCGTGGCGCGGAAAACAGGCGGCACCCAAACTGACACCGACCCGCGCGAATTCGCCGTCGCCGACCGGCAGAGCGAAGTCGGAAACGGCTTTTTCCATTCGCTGACATAGTTCACGAATTCCTTCGTCGTCGGTTTCCGGCACGATGGCGACAAATTCGTCACCGGCGTAACGCGCCAGAAAATCGTAATCACGAAGCTGTCCGCGCATCACTTTGCTGACCTCGCGCAGCAGCGCGTCGCCGACTTTGTGACCGAAAGTGTCGTTGATCGCTTTGAAGCCGTCGAGGTCAAGCATCAAAAGTTGAAATGTTCCGTTATTCCGACCGGCGCGTCCCGCTTCTTTTTCAAACTGCATCTGCAAACTGCGGGCGTTCGGCAGCGCGGTCATCGGATCGGTCAACGCTCGCGTTTCGGATTCGGCGTGTTGCAACGCCATACAAATCGCGTCCGACGCGATGCGTGAAACCGTTTCCAAAAGACGCATCTGCTCTTCTTCGTAATTTTTCATTTCACAGGAATAAAGTGAAATCGCGCCGATTAGTTTTTCTTCCGACATCAAAGGCAGCGAAGCCATCGCCGTATATTCTTCCGCTAATTCGAGTTGGTGAAACGTAAAATCGAGTCCGGGTTCGACTTTATGAACCGGCTGCTGATTTTTCAACGCAAATCCGGTCGCGCCTTCACCGACTTTGACTCGTTTATTTCTGAGCGTCGAACTGTTTTTACCGGATGTAAACGCGGCTTTGGCAAATTCTTTATCTTCTTCCGAAAGATAAACAATACAAGTGTCAAAAGGGACAAATTCGCCGACTTTATCAACAAAAAGAGAAAGCGTTTCCTGTAAATTTAACGACGAACTGAAAACTCTCGCCAGCTCGTAAAGCGAGGAAACTTCGCGGTTGGCGCGTTTGATTTGCTCGACGTAGTTTTGGTCGGAATTATCATCAACAAGCGTATTTATTTCATTTTTATCCAAATCGTCAAACTTATACGAAAATCCCTGTTCGCTGACTTCCGCTTCAAATGTTTGCAAATTGCGTAGGAATACATCAACAACTTTTGGATCAAACTGTTTTCCCGCACCATTTAAAAGAAACTTTCTGGCTTCGTCACGCGAAACCGCCGGACGATACGGACGTGCGCCGCGCAGCGAATCGAAAGCATCGGCAACCGCCAGAATACGCGCCGTCAACGGGATATTGTCTGCTTTTAAGCCTTCGGGATAACCGCTGCCGTCATACATTTCGTGGTGATATTTGATGGTCGGAATTACCGGATACGGAAAATCAATTTTTTCGAGAATTGACGCGCCGACGGACGAATGAATTTTTATTTTTTCCATCTCGGCGAGCGTTAATCTGCCGGATTTGTTCAAAATATTGTCGGGAACGGCGAGTTTTCCGATGTCGTGAAGCAGCGCGCCGGCGTTGAGCGCGTGAAGTTCATCATCAGACAAACCTAAGGTTTTACCGATGCCGACAGCGTAAATTTGTGTGCGGCGGACGTGACCGATGCCGACCTGATCGCGGGCATCAATCGCGGTGGCGAGTGCTTCAACGGTCGCCAAATGAATGCGGCTGGCTTCGCAAATTTCTCTGGTTTTTTGCGCCAGTCTTCGCAGATGAATTTGATATGCAAAATGACCCGTAACGACCATCGGAAGAACAATCCATCCGAAACCTATGCCGAAAGACAGAAAAATGAAATGCAGCAAAAGCGCGGTAGTTACGCCGACGAAATAAGCGGCGACCGTCCAGCCGAAGTTATTTTTCCAAAGTTCCCAAAACTGATATTTGCCTTCAATTGCGAGAAAAGTCGAGTGAATAAACGCAAACAAAAAGAAATGGGTGAAAGCAGTCAATCCGGCGGCAAATAAAAGCCAGCCTTTATCAATCTGAAGTCCGGCAATCCGATTGTCCGCAAATCCGACTGAATAATAAAGAGTTAAATAAAAAACAGATGCCGCCGCGCAGGTCGAAACAATGTTGACATAAGTATCGAACAGCCATTGGCGCGGCGATTTTTTTGCCAAATCGAATTTTGTTAGAGACGCGCTGGCGGCAAGTAAAATCGCGCCCGGAACGCCCAGCCAGATTATTCCCCAAAAAATCACCAACTCTTTGGCGGAAATTACCGTTTGAGTTCCCTTAATCTTAAATTGATATTTGTTAATGAGCAGCGAAACGACCAGTGAACCGCCCAAAAACAAGAGTTTCACGAATGAAAATTCGGCGATTTCGTAAATTGCAAAACCGCACGCGATGATTGACAAACAAAACATCGCGCACCAGTAAATTTTCGTTTGCAGATTGTAAATTGAGAAGTCAAACTGTTTCATTTTGTTAAAGTAACTTTTGAATATAGAGGTTTAATCAACTGTGTAAGCTGGAATTATTTCCGCGCGAATCTAGTTTTTCAAAACGACTTACAAATTAAGTCTATTAGACCTAATTCAATTTTTGTGCCAAAAAATAATGAATCGAAAAGTCAACTGAATGCTGGTAATTCCGACAATCACAATTCTCAGCCGGCAACAAATCAGTCAATTTGACTATTCAAAATGATAGTTATCTATCAAATTGAGGAAGATTTAAGTTATAATCATATTTTAGAGGCAACTCATAAATCGGATAAAAGTTTCATATACAAGTAAAATTTTAAACCGCTCCGAACTTTGAAAAGATGAACCAAGAAGCAACACAAAAGCGAAGCAATGCCGGTTGTCCTGACTTTTGCGGCGGACGCGCCGCACTCGTCCGGCGAGTTTTTAACTTTAGTATCGAGAGTCAAAAGTTTCTCAAATTTTGCGCTTTGTGGTTATCCTGTTTGATTTTGATCGGTTTTTGTTCGTCCGTTTACGCTCAAAACAATGAAGAAGTAGTTCGCGTCGAAACAAATTTAATTCCTTTTGAAGTGTCCGTCACCGACAAAAAAGGCGATCCCGTGCGCGGTCTTGAAGCAAAGGATTTTAAGGTTTTTGAAAACGGCGCGGAACGTCCGATTGAGTTTTTTGAACCGCTCAGAAAAAGTGATGAAAGCCGCCCGTTGAGCGTAGTTTTCGCGCTCGATGTTTCGGGAAGCGTTACTTCCGCCGAACTGGTGCGAATTCACGAAGCGCTGCAGGATTTTGTCAGAAAACTTGCCGATTACAATTCTTATTTCGCCATAATGACTTTCGGAATGCAGGTCAAAACTATTCAGTCTTTTACAAATCGCCCGGAAAAACTCGAAAAATCAATTGATAAAATTCTGCGCGAACAGGACGGATTATCCACGCATTCTTACGACGCGGTTGATGACGCGATCAGACTTATCAAAAAAAAATCGCCGCCGACGGTCAATCAAAAAATTCCGAAACGCGCCATTATTTTAATTACGGACGGTTTTCCGGTCGGCGACACGGTTTCGCCGAAAACCGTTATCGAACGCGCTAATCAGGCGGAAACAACCGTCTATTCGGTTCTGCTGCCTTCTTTTTCGCGTCTGCAAATGGACAAAAAACCGCTTTTAACGCCGCTCGAAGCCAGCGGATTGCTCGACAAAACGGGCGGACGCGCTTTTTACGCCACGCAGAAAAATTTTGAGCCGCTGTTTAAATCTTTAGCGGAAGAGATAACTTCTTCGTATGTTTTGGCTTTTTATCCAAAAGACGAAGATCGCCGCGACGGTAAGTTTCACGAGGTTCGGATTGAAGTTTCAAAAGGTTTGCAAATAAAACAAAATCGGTCGGGATATGAAGCTGAACAATGAGTCTTTTTTTGTAATTTGTAATTCGGAATTCGTAATTTGAAAAACAGAATATTATTTACGGCAAATATTAGAAGCTGTTTGAAAACTCGTTTTTAGCGGATTTGGAACCACCAATCTACACTAATAAACACTAAATAAAACAAAAAGACAAATTTCGTGTTTAGTAGTGTGCTTTAGTGGTTAAAGTTCTTCTCACTGTCGAGTTTTCAAACAGCTTCTTAGAAATTTTTCAGTTTTTAAATTATAAACGAATTACGAATTACCAATTGCAAATTACTACTCAAAATCTTCGTCTTCTTCGTCGTCGTCAAGATCGTCAATATCATCGGCGTAAATATCGAGTTCAATCGGGTCGAGTCCGACGATTTCCAATTCCGAACCGCATTCATCACAAGTAATAATATCGCCTTGTTCTGATTCGGCATCTACATAAACGTCTTCGCTGCATTCGGGACAAGCTGTTGTTGGCATTTTACTTTTCTCCAGATAATTTCAGTTATTTTTATTTCATATCGCTTAAATATCAAGCGAAATTTATCATTTTTTCAATTTAACTTTTTTGAGAACCGTTTGACAAGAGTTATTTGCAAAAAAATCCGGTCAGTTTTAATTTGTTCTCTATCAATAATTATTAGATATTATTGACTAAAATTTCAAATTTCAAATCAAAAATAAAAAAAATGCAATTTCCCCTGAAACTGGCTGAAAACAAAGAATTTGATGTCGTCGGTTTCGGCACGAACGCCGTTGATTACTTGATCGTCGTGCCGAAATATCCCGAATTTAATTCAAAAATCGAACTCGAAAATTACACGCAGCTCGCCGGCGGGGAAATTGCTTCGACGATGGTCGGACTGCGGCGTTTAGGTTTGAAAACAGCCTATATCGGAAGTTTCGGCAACGATCAGGCGGGAGATTTCGGCTTGCAGACTTTGATTGACGAAGACGTAAATGTGGCGTTTGCGCGGCAAATCGAAGGCGCGCAAACACAAATCGCTTTTATTATTATTGATAAAATCAGCGGCGAACGAACGGTTATCTGGAAGCGCGATAAAAAATTGGCTTTCGCGCCGGAAGACGCGCCGCTTGAGATTTTGCGAAAAACGAAAATTTTTCACGCCACGCCGCACGACACGCGCGCCTGCGCGAAAATGGCGCGGGAAGCGAAGAAAAGCGGCGCGATTGTTTCAATTGACGTTGACAATATTTTTGACGGACTTTTAGAAATGATTCCGCTGATTGATATTTTTATTTCGTCCGCCGAGTTTCCCGAAAAACTGCTCGGCATCAAAGACAAAAAAGATTCACTCCGCGAGATAAAGTCGCGTTTCGGCTGTCCGGTTGTCGGAATGACTTTGGGCGCGAACGGTTCGCTGATTTTGTGTGAAAACGAGTTTATCGAAACGAAAGGTTACGCTGTGCCGAACGGCTGCCAAGACACAACCGGCGCGGGCGACGCTTTTCGCGTCGGGCTTTTATACGGTTTGCTCAAGGGCGAATCGGTGGAAAATTCGGCGAAAATGGCAAACGCCGTCGCCGCGCTCAAATGCCGCGAAATCGGAGCGCGAACTTCCCTTCCAGACACTGCGGAATTACATGATTTGATGAAAACCTAAGCGTAATTAAAATTAAAGCCAAAATTTGAAAAAGCCAACGATTCAAAGTTTTTATACATCATAAACAGCACAAGTTTTAAGAAAATTTTTAAGCGAGATTTGCGAAATATAATGAATAAATTTAAGAAAAACACCTTCCGCTTGTTTGGTCTGAGTTTAGTTTTTTGTCTATTTTCATTGGCGGCGGCGGCACAACAGGTCAAACGCTCACAGTTTGATGTGTCAAATTATGTGATGGACGTTCAGCTTATGCCGAACGAAAATAAATTGAACGCGACGGTTGACGTAATGTTTACGCCGCTCGAAGACACTCGAACGGTAACTTTTGAATTAAACGGTTCGCTGAAAATTGAAAGCATCACGCGCCAAAATTCCTCCGTCGCATCCGCGCCGCAAACAAAAGGCAAAACTGCGGCATCAACCGCGCCGAATCAGATAACTTTTATTCAGGATCAGGTCGGCGTGTCCGACATAGGTCCGAGCGTGAAAATTGATTTGGGCGATATAGTCACGAAAGGCACGCCGGTTACGCTTCGTTTCAAATATAACGGCGTTCTGGTTTCGCCTTCCGGCGGACCGCTTTTGACGAAAAGACTCGCATATATCGGACCGAACGACGGCTATTTGATGTACGCGTCGCGTTGGTTTCCGTTTCACGAATATGCGGCGGATCAGGCGACATCCGATATTTCAATCTCGATTCCGGGCGGTTTTCAAATCGTCGGTTTCAGCGATACGCCCGTTTCGCAAACCGGCGGAAAATATCATTTTGTCCGCACACAGTCGAGTTTGGTCGGAAATTTCGCTTACGGAAAATATGTCAATAAAAATCTCAAATTCGGCGAATACGATTTGCAGTTTTTTACAAAAGTCGGAAATGACGCGCAGGCTGCCGCTTACGCCGAAACTTTGGGACGCGCGCTCGAATTTTACACCAAAAGATACGGCGCGACCGAAGGCGGCAAAAAACTGATTATCGCGCAGATTGATGACCAAAGTCTCGATTTTTATTCAACACAGGGAATGATTTTTATGGCTGACAAGTTGTTCAGTCAGCCGCGCGAAATTACGGAAGAACGACTTCAGCGCGAAGCCGCTCTGCAATGGTGGGGTTTGACCGTCGGTTTGAAATCTTTTGACGATGCGTGGCTATCGCAGGGTTTGGCGGAATACAGCGCGTTTTCGCTGCGCGAAAGTATGCTTTCCGGCGCGCAGCTTGATGGAGCGCGCCGCGAACTGCTCGAAAAATCGCTGACATTTGAACAAACCGCGTCGCTTTCGCGCACACCGGCAGTTTTGGACGACCAATCGGTGGCGTATCAATACATAATGTATGGCAAAGGCGCGTTTGTGTTCAAACTTTTGCGCGACACGCTCGGCGAACAGAAATTTAACCAACTGCTTCGAACATATTTACAGCAATATCGCGGCAAAAACGCTTCGATTGACGATTTTGAAAAACTGACGACGCAAATTGCCGGACGACCGATGCGCTACTTTTTCGCGCGCTGGGTCGAAAGCACGGGCGTTCCCGAATTTCAGGCGGATTATCAAATTATTCGCACCCGCGCCGGCAAATTTATCACGCGCGGCACGGTCAAAGAAAATTACGACAATCTGCATTTGCCGCTCGAATTGCAGCTTCGCGCCGAAGGCGAAAACGGTCTGAAAACCGAAACGGTTCAGATTGACGATTCCAGCGCGGACTTTAACATCGAATCAACCGGCAAACCGCTCGCCGTCATTATTGATCCGAACTATAAAATTTTACGAATTTCCGACGATTTGCGAATTTCTTCCATCGCGCGGCGCGGAATAGAACAGTTCAAAGAAGGAAATTACGTCGAAGCGCAACAGCAGTTTGAAGCCGCGCTCAAATTAGACCGTTCAAATTCTTGGGTTTATTATCATTTGGGTTTGCTCTTTTTGGAACAGCGCAATTACGATCTGGCGATTGATAATTTCAAAGCCGTGTTAGGCGGAGATTTGAGTCCGGCGTGGCTGGCGGTTTGGGCAAATATCAAAATGGGCAACGCCTACGACGCAAAAGGTGATCGCGTTCGTTCCGTCGCCGCTTATAAACGCGCCCAAAATCTCGGCGATGATTACGACAACGCGCAGCAGGCTGTTCAAAAATATCTCGCTACGCCGTATGATCCGAGAGAGAAAGAAACGACGGCGGCAGTCAAATAAAGGGTAAAGGCGAAAGGCGAAAGGCGAAAGGTAAAGAGTTTCTCTTATTTTACCTTTCGCCTTTCGCCTTCATCCTTTCGCCTTTACATTAGTTTCCTACCGCTTTTGCCGCGTTCAAACGCCCGCCGCTTTCGACTTTGCCGTTTAGCGAATCGAGTTTATCAACCGACGACAAAATTCTCTCGCGCAATTTTTCGACCGAAAGTTTTGGTTCGCCTGCCAAAATCAAAGCGGCTGTTCCGGCAACATAAGGTGTCGCCATCGAAGTTCCAGAGGCTTCGCGGTAATTGTCGCCAAGCCAGGTTGAAAGAATATCTTTGCCCGGTGCGGCAATGTGGACGGTTTTCGGACCGAAGTTTGAAAACGACGCGAGCTGATCGGCGCGGTCAAGCGCGGCGACGCTGATGACATTCGGCAAATTGTAATTTGACGGATAATGCGGACTTTTATCGTTGCTCGTGCCGTTGTTTCCGGCGGCGGCGACAAATAAAATTCCGGCTTCACCGGCGGCGCGAATCGAATCTTCCAATGCTTTTGAATACTGCGTTGAACCCCAACTCGCATTTATCACACGGACGTTGACACCTTTCTGTTTACGGTCAATCGCGTAATTAATCGCTTCAATCGCGTCTTTCGTCGTGCCGAATCCGCCGCGTCCCATAAATTTGAGCGGCATAATCTGAACGTGCCAGTTGATGCCGGCGATGCCTTCGTCGTTGTCGCCTTCCGCGCCGATAATTCCGGCGCAGTGTGTTCCGTGTCCGTTGTCGTCCATCGGATCGCTTTGATTATCAGCGGCGTTGAAACCGTGTAAATCATTGAACGCGCCGAGTTCGTCGTCTTTGTATTGCGGAACATTGTCGGGACGAAACCACATATTCGCCGCCAAATCAGGATGCGTGTAATCAACGCCGCTGTCTAAAACGGCAACGACGACATCGCTGCTTCCCTGATTTTTTGCCCACGCCAACAACGCTCTGATGTCGGCTTTCTCTTTTCCGCCGCCTTGTCCGGCATTATTTAACGCCCACTGCTCATCAAACATCGGATCGTTCGGCGTTAGCGGATTTGTCGAATCTTCGCTGAAAAATTTATCAGGTGCTGAAAAATCCGCCGGATCATCGAGTTTTATTTCATTATTCGGTTCGGCGTAAGCCACAATGCCGCTCATTGCGCGATATTGTTCGGCGACCGTTTCCATATCTCTGTTGTCCAGATCGTCAATCGAAAACCAACCTTTTTCCTGCTGAAAAACGTCTTCGATGCGGTCGTTGTTTTTCCAGACGATTTTTTTGATTTCAGCCAAACTTACATCAGGACGGAACTTAACCAAAACTTCCGGCTGACGTTCGGCATCCGAGCGTTTAAGGGCAAGCGGTTTCGGCACCAATTTGCAGGCTGAATGTTTTGAAGCGGACATCTGAGATTCCCAGCGAACTATTTGTCCGATAATTGCCGCCATTCCGATTAAAAGCATCGCAATGCCTAAATGCATCCAAAAATTATTTCGATTCATTCTTTCAAACTCCTTGAAAAGTTTTACTTTCTATTAGGTCGTCGAATTACGATTCGACAACGTAATTTTTTCCTTTGTATCCGTGTAGTCGAAGCTGATATTTGTCGGCGCGATAATCGTATTTTTTGCCGTCGGCACTCAAATTTATCTCCCAGCCGCTCGAAATCATCTGCGCCGACATTTCATCTTCGGTCGGCGCGCCGAGCGACATATCGGGAAAATCTTTTTCACTGACGGAAACCGTTTCAATTTCCTTTTCCGCAACGCCCAAACGATCTGCCAAATCCTTTTTTGCTTTTTCAACTGCGCTGTCTTTGTTCAAACTCATAATTTATTATTTTTTATTTGTCGGATGTATTGCTAATTTTGCGTTAATTTTCCCGATTAGTCAACGAAAGAATAATTACGCGTCGAGACTTTCATCAGATGATTTTCGCGTTTTACAAAGCTAATTTATTTATTTTCAGTCGCTTGCGTATTTTTGCATCGTTTGAAACAAAAAACCGGCGAAACTTGCCAAGTGTTACAAAAATTGGTTATACTGATTTTTAACTATCACGGGACGCAATAAAGAGTTTTAGTACGTCGCCAACAAAATATCAAAAATCAGTATCAATAAATAAATTTAGATACTTAAAGGCTGTCAATATGACAGCCTTTTTATTTTATATGAAATAAGTCGGGCAAGTTCGACCAACGCCGGAATTATAAAAATCGCGCAGGTTATTCCCAAAATTAATCCGGTCAGAAAACGCGAAAAATGAGTATTTTCCCAAATGCCGAAAAACCCGAGCGACCAATCTGCGCCCATCGGAATCAACGCCAAAAACAGCCAAAATCGCGGCAGCGGTTCAACTTCTTCGATTGAGCGAAAAAAAGGATAAGCCAAAAAACCGGCGAACAAACCGGCATAAATTCCGAAGCATCTCGAACAAACGGCGAAACTGTGATTTTCCAGATGAAACGAACGCGACGGCATTTGATGGCAGATAAAACTGAAAAATTTATAAATCGGATTTGAAATGCCGGTTAAATTATTGGCTTCGGCGAGCGGCGCGAGCAGAATCAAAAAAATCAATCCGGCGATCAAAAACCCGAAAATTCCCCAAACCGTAAACGCTTGTCCTTTCTGATTTCTTAGAACAATTTGCGGTGTGTAATTTTCGATTTCGTCTGACATACAATTTTAACCGGAGATTACAAAAAATATCACGCGGAAACTTCATTCCAGTTCTGTAAAATTTCAATCGCCTTATGATTCGTCAAATCGCTTCGCATCGGCGTAACCGACACGAAACCTTCGTCAATCGCTTCAAAATCCGTGCCGCCTTCGGCGTGAAAACCGCTTCGCTCTTCGCCGATCCAGTAATACAATTTCCCGCGCGGATCAAGATGCTCGCTGATGACCGGACGCGCGTTTTTGAAACCCTGTTTTGTAACGCGAATGCCTTTCGGCACGCCTTTCGGCACGTTAATATTTAACAAAGTTTCTTCGGGCAAACCTTCTCTGATCGCTTTTTCCGTCATTTGTCGGGCAATTTTAGCCGATTCGGTAAAATCCTGATTTCTGTTCGCAACTAAACTAAAAGCTAATCCGGGAACGCCCAAAATCGTCGCTTCGAGCGCGCCGGCGACCGTTCCCGAATAAGTCGCGTCATCGCCCAAATTCGCGCCGTGATTTATTCCCGAAGCGCAAATATGCGGTCGTTCCTCAATCGGTAAAATCTGATTCAGGGCGAGCGTTACGCAATCGGTCGGCGTTCCGTCAACCGTCCAGTGGCGCGCGTCAATCTGCCGAATCCGCAACGGTCTGGAAAGCGTTAAACTGTGCGACGCGCCCGACATTTCCGACGCGGGCGCGACGACGTACACATCGCCGATTTCAAGCAGCGCGTTTTCCAGCGCGATGATTCCTTCCGAATGATAACCGTCGTCGTTGGTCAATAAAATGCGAATTTTTTCCGAACTCATAAAATAAAAAATGCGTGATGCCAAAGTTTTGAAATAAAAACTTTTCAGCATCACGCATCACAAATTTGAATATTTAGATTAAGCACTCAAGTAAAAGTTTCATTGTGAAACATCCGATATTTCTCTGTTTTTACTTTTGTCTTTTTACTTATCTGCCGCCTGTGTTTCCACCGGCGTTATTGTTAAAGCTGCGCGTTGACGGGCGATAACGCTTGCGATTACGCTTGCGGGCGTTTGCCGATTTCAGTTTCGCCTTTTGTCCGGGCGGCACGAAATGCGCGTGCTTTTTCAAATCTTTGATAATCTCTTCGGTAATTACTTTGCGCTTAAAACGACGAAGCGCATTTTCAATTGATTCGTTGTTATTTAGTGATATAAAAGCCACTTTTTCCTCTCACACTCCCTTTTACTCCTGATTGTCGGTTTGACAGAGCAAACTATCATTAAACACTTTTTTTCGAGTATTGACAAGTTTGCCTTTATACGATGCCTTCGAGCGGGAAAAAACGATCAACAAATTCGACGTGCAGACGCGGAATTCCGTCCCGTCCGTCGCGTCTGCCGCGAACTACCGCAATAATCGAAACATTATACTGTTCGCTTTTAACGCGCACGAAAGAGCCGACTTCGGCGGCGAGCGTGGTAAAAAGTGCCGCGCCGCTCAAACTCAGATTTTCGGTAAAGGTCGGCTCGCTCGCCGATACGTTTCCCTCTTCATCCATAACCTCGACAATTACATTAGCCGGAATCGAATATCTCGAATGGCGGCGCAGTTCCTTCGGCAGATTGCTTTCGTCAGGATTACTTTGAGCGGTTATGACCTGCCACATACTTCCGTCGCCGCGGTGCGAAATGTCAAACAGCATCGCCGGATCGTTATAATAAATTTTAGGCGGATTTTTTCCTATAAAAGCCGTTCCGACCGCGTAAGTGTCGGGTGAAGAACCGTTTTTTCTGGTGATACAGCTTCTCACCAAACCCCAAACTTTGTACTGCGGCTCGGTAAAATCAAAACTGCGTAATTTGCGCGGCATCGGAATCGTCATTTGAAGAAGTCGTCCGCGTTTGACGGGACGGCTCAGATTAAAACCCGCGCCGAAAGCGGAAACGTCGTTCAGCCGCGTTACTTCATTCCAAGCGGTATTTTCATTGACGTGCGATTCGACGCGAATCGGCAAGGTCAGCGACATTCTTTGAATCCGACGGTTTTCGCTTTCCGTCGCAGGAGATGAAATCATAATCTACCTCTGAAATTATTTTGATTTAAGAGTGTTTGAAAAATTGCAGCTAAAACTATCGGGAAATGGTTTTTTTTGAGTGTCTTGCAAAGATTTCGACAGTTGCTAAACAGGCGTTTTACCTGTAAAATAATAATACATTTTAAATCATTTAAATGTCCAGACTTTTATTTATGTCCACGCCTTTTACAAAAGTTTCACAACTACTTTAGCAAAATTATTTTAAGGAAAAACAAATGGATTCAGCATTAGAACGCAATCAGGTAAACATCGAAGACGAGATGCGTAAATCGTATCTCGATTACGCAATGAGCGTCATCATCGGACGCGCCCTGCCCGACGTGCGCGACGGTCTAAAACCCGTTCATCGCCGCGTTTTATGGGCGATGCAGGAACTCGGCAATTATTACAATCGCCCGTACAAAAAATCAGCGCGTGTCGTCGGCGATTGTATCGGAAAATATCACCCGCACGGCGACACTGCCGTTTACGAAACAATTGTCCGAATGGCGCAGGAATTTTCGATGCGTTATATGCTCGTTGACGGACAAGGAAATTTCGGCTGTTTTACGGGCGACACGAAAATTAAATTGCTTGACGGAACGGAAAAGACATTCGCCGAATTAGCCGAATTGCCGAAAAACGAGATTTTTCACGTTTATTCGGTTGATAAAACCGGCAAAATTGTCGTTGGCGAAGGACGAAATTCACGAATTACGAAACGAAAAGCGGAAATTATTGAAGTCGTTTTAGATAACGGGGCGAAAATTCGCTGTACGCCTGACCATCGTTTTTTGCTTCGCGGTGGAACTTATAAGCAAGCCGAAGATTTAACCGTCGAAGACAGTTTGATGGCGGGTTATTTTCAAAACGCGCCGGTTAAACCGGGCTTGAATGATTATCTACAAGTTTGGCAGCCGAACTCCGAAAGTTACGAATTCGTGCATTGTTTAGCCGACCAATTTAATCGAGAAAAAGGTTTGGCAAAAAATTTCAACGGCGCGCTTGTTCGTCATCATAAAAACTTTAATCGTTTTGATAATCGCCCAACGAACATCGAACGAATGGATTTTCTCGAACATCTGCATCTTCACGCCGAACAAATCGGCGAACTTTGGAAGTCGGAAGAATTTCGTCAAGCACAAAGAGAAGGTGTGCGGGATTATTACGCTGAGAATCCGCAAGTTTTAGAAGAACGCAAAAAACGCTTTGTCGAACAAAATAGAGATGAAAAGTTTCGACAGGAAAACGGAAAGCGCGTCTCCAAAGGATTAAAACGAAGCCACGCTGAAAACCCACAATTGGCGATAGATATTTCGGAACGAATGAAGTCGTTGTGGGCTGATGAAGATTACCGCCGAAAAATGAGCGAAGCCTTAGCGGATATTGAAAAACGAGAATTATCAGCGCAAGAAAAGATACGCGTCGCAAAAATTATTTCCGAGAAAAGCAAAGCGATGTGGCAGGACGAGGCGAAACGCGGCGAAATTGTCGAAGCGATTTCCCGCGCTCTGGCTTCCGAAGAAGTCCGCTCAAAAATGAGCGAAAATTCAAAGCGTCTGTGGCAAACGGAAGAATATCGCGCCAAATATGACGGAAATCATTTTTCAAATATGGCGAATGCTTTTTGGTCGAAACCGCAAGCCGTCAAAATTCATCGTGAAAAAATTAAAAATCAGAGAAAAAATTCTGCTTTTGTCGAAGCGCAAATTCGCGGCGTAAAATCAAGCAACGAAAAAAGGCTGCTCGAAAATCCGAATATGATGAGCGAAATGGCGAAGATCGCCGCAGTTTCGCTGCGAAATAAATGGAAAAATGAAGCTTATAAAAAGCAAGTTATGCGAAAGCGAATTTCGCGTTACGGCTCAATTTTGATTGGCGAATTCGGACGCGAGAAAATTACGCCCGAACTTTACCAATCTCAGCGCGATGCCAACTGGATTCCAAAGTTTGAAAAAGTGGCGGTTTACTTTGATTCTTTTGATGAATTTATAAGTGTTTCTGAAAACTATAATCACAAAATAGCTGAAATTCGACGGCTTGAAGAAAAAGTGGATGTTTACGACATCACAGTTGACGAGCATCACAACTTTCTCTTAGCTGACGGCGTATTCGTCCATAACTCAATAGACGGCGATAACGCGGCGGCAATGCGATATACGGAAATAAGAATGCAGAAACTTACTTCCGAGCTTTTAGCGGATATTGAAAAGGAAACCGTGGATTTTCAGCCGAATTACGATGAATCTTTGTCGGAGCCGAAAGTTTTGCCGGCGCGGTTTCCGAATCTGCTGGTCAACGGTTCGGAAGGCATCGCCGTCGGAATGGCGACGAAGATTCCGCCGCATAATTTGACGGAAATCGTGACGGCGACGATTGAATTGATTAAAAATCCGAAGATTACGATAGATCAACTGATCGAAATCGTTCCCGGACCGGATTTTCCGACCGGCGGATTTATTTACGGGCGCGAAGAAATTCACCGCGCTTATCGTGAAGGACGCGGGATTTTGCAGATGCGGGCGAAAGCCGCGATTGATCGCGTCGGGCGCGGAAACACTGAACGCGACGCGGTGGTCGTTACCGAAATTCCGTATCAGTTGAACAAATCGCGGTTGATCGAACGCATCGCCGAACTCGTCAACGAGAAAAAACTCGACGGCATTTCGGAAATCCGTGACGAATCGAACCGCGAAGGAATTCGCGTCGTCATCGAACTCAAACGCGATGCCGTGCCGCAGATTGTTCTCAACAAACTCTATAAAATGACGCAACTGCAGATGTCGTTCGGCATCATCAGCATTGCGATTGTTGACGGACAGCCGCAGGTTTTGAATCTCAAACAAATGCTCGAAGCGTTTGTCGAATTTCGCCGCGAAGTCGTGCGCCGCCGCACCGAATTTGAACTGCGAAAGGCGCGGGCGCGGGCGCATATTTTGGAAGGTTTGAACAAAGCGATTGACGCGCTCGACTATATTATTCCGCTGATTCGCAATTCGCGTTCGATTGATGAAGCGAAATCTTGGTTGACGGGAACTTTTGCGAACATCAATGAAATCAACACTTGGCGCGGCATTTCCGCCGAAAAGACGACCGCCGGTTTTGTTACAGAACTGGAGAAAGTCATTAGTGACTTACAGTTTTCCGATATTCAGGCGCAGGCGATTTTAGATTTGCAGCTTCGCCGCTTGTCCGCGCTCGAACGTCAGAAAATCATTGACGAACTCGAATCAATTTTGAAATTTATCGGCGAACTGGAATCAATTCTGGCAAACGAACAGCTGCTTCGACAAGTAATCGTTGACGAACTCAAGGAAGTCAGAAAATTATTCGGCGACGAACGCAAAACGGTCATCGTTGATGCCGGAATCGAACTGAAAATTGAAGATTTGATCCCCGACGAAGAAGTCGCAATTACTGTCACCAAAGCTGGTTACATCAAACGTACGCCGGTTTCCGCTTATTCGACGCAGATTCGCGGCGGCAAAGGTCGCTTCGGCGCAAAAGCGAAAAATGAAGATTTTATAGATCATCTTTTCACCGCTTCGACGCACGCGTTTCTGATGATTTTCACCGACGACGGACAAGTTTTCAAAATCAAAGTCCACGAAATCCCCGAAGCCGACACAGCGGCTCGCGGCAAAGCGTTGGTCAATTTGATAAGCATTCCGACCGAACGCAAACTCGTCGAAGTCTTGGCGGTTAAAGATTTTACCGACGACGTTTACGTTACGATGGTGACGAAAAAAGGCATCGTCAAAAAATCGGCTTTGACCGAATATCAAAACATTCGCGCCAACGGCATCAATGCGATAAATATTGACGATGACGACGAACTGCTGAACGTTTTTGAAACCGACGGGACAAAACAAATCTTCATCGCGTCACACGACGGAATGGCGATTCGTTTTGACGAAACGGACACGCGCCCGCTCGGTCGCGTCGCGCGCGGCGTACGCGGCATCAAACTTCGCAAAGGCGATTACGTCGTGTCGGCGTGCGCCGTCTCGAAAGAAGAAACCGAAAATATGCTTTCGATTTCCGAACAGGGTTTCGGCAAACAAACCACCGTCGGCACATATCGCTTGCAGTCACGCGCCGGAGTCGGCGTGATAAATATGAAAACGACGAAGAAAACCGGCAAAGTCGTCGCCGTTTTCCCGGTTGATCCTGATTCGGAAGTAATTATTATCACTCAGCAGGCGAAACTTATTCGTCTCGAAGCCGGAGAAATCCGCAAAACCGGCAGAAGCGCACAGGGCGTAACGCTGATTCGGATGAACGACGGCGATATGGTTACGAGCGCGTCGCTGATTGATGTTTCGGAATCGGAAGATAATATGGACGATATTCAATTAGACGAATAATCATATCGTAGAAAAAAGAGTACCGCAGTCGTCCCGACTGCCGTCCGAGAAGCGTCTCGCTTCCCGGCAATCTTGAGCGCGAGACGCACTCAAGACAGCAGTCGGGACGACTGCGGTACTTTTTTATTGCGTGAATTCAATCGTGTTGCCGTGCATCCAGCCGCTCGCGCCGTGTTCGCAGGTGACATAATACCACGGGCTTTTTTCGTTTTCGCGTCTTTCGATAGTGATGCGGTCATCAACCGGCAGAACGTCAATTTCGTCCGGCGTTCCGTCAGTCGCGCAAAAACGAACGTCATCTTCATAAACACTGCCGCATTTCGGACATCTTTTCATAAACGGTTGATCTCTGATATTTTGTAACGGTCTGTTATAATTATAAATTGCTTTTGAAAAAATAGCATCAAAGAAAATTATCGGTGAACAAAATGAAAATAGCGGTAGCAATGAGCGGCGGCGTAGATTCTTCGAGCGCGGCGGCACTTTTGAAAGAACAGGGACACGAACTCGTCGGATTTACGATGCAGCTCTGGAATCAGCGGCGCGGCATTTCAGTGGACGAAAACGGCGATCCGCTTCCCAGCCGCTGCTGTTCGCTCGACGACGTTTATGACGCGCGGCGCGTTGCCGAATCAATCGGCATTCCGTTTTACGTTCTGAATCTCGAACAGGAATTTGAAAAATCCGTCGTCGAACCTTTCGTGCAGAGTTATCTGGACGGCGAAACGCCGATTCCGTGCGTCGCCTGTAATTCGCGTCTGAAATTCGCGTCGCTCGACAAAATGGCGCGCAGTTTGGATTGCGACAAAGTGGCGACCGGACATTTCGCCCGCGTCGAATATGACGAAACGGCAAATCGTTATCGTCTTTTTCGCGGGAAAAATCACTGGAAAGACCAGAGCTATTTTTTGTGGGAATTAACGCAGGATCAGCTTTCCCGCGCGTATTTTCCGCTCGGCGAAATGTTAAAATCGGAAGTCCGCGACATCGCGCGGGAAAACAATCTCTACGTCGCCGAAAAACAGGAATCGCAGGAAATCTGTTTCGTTCCCGACGGCAAATATTCCGAATTTATTGATCGTTATTTGAACCACGAAAACCGCGCCGACGAGTTGCCGAAAACGGGCGATATTGTCAACGCGAAAGGCGAAAAATTAAACGAGCATTCGGGAATTCATCGTTACACCATCGGACAGCGGCGCGGACTCGGCATCGCGCACGAAAAACCGTTATACGTGCTGCAAATCGAACGCGCCAAAAATCAAATTATCGTCGGCGAAAAAGAAGAATTAGACGCAATGGAATTCATCGCCAAAGGCGTAAACTGGGTGGCGTTCGACGCGTCCGACGAACCCGTTCGCGCGTCCGTCAAAGTGCGTTATCGCCACGATCCCGCGCCCGCGACGATTCACGCGCTCGCCGACAATCGCGCCCGAATAGTTTTCGACGAACCGCAATCCGCCATCACGCCCGGACAGGCGACCGTTTTTTACGACGGCGAAGAATGCGTCGGCGGCGGCTGGATTGTAAAACTTTGAAGACAGTGACGATTTTGTAAAATAACAAATTTGTAAAAAGGAAAATAAAGAAAAAATAATGGCAAAAGAAAAAAAGAGATTGAGCAAAAATGCGAAAGCGGCGTTAAAAATACTTAGTGATTCAAAATTATTAGCGACCGCCAAAGCAATAAATGAGGCGGATGGCGACCAAACTTTCAAAGCGGAACATAATTTACCGAAACAGAGCGCGCCGATTAAAGTCAGACCGGAAAAGAAACGCGGGTAAATCAAACGGAAAGGTTACATTCGAGCGTGATGAAATTAAAATTTTGATTACGACGAAAGAAATTTGACGACGAAGATTAGATCAAGATGTCAGCCTTCGCCTCTTCAAATCATCACTTTAAATATTTTCCAAATCCTGTGCTAATATAAACCCAAATAAAAATAACAAGGACGTTAAGGAGCAAATTTTGTTTTCATTTTTACTATTTCTGCAAAACGCTAATCAGGAATTATCCAACACGAATCAATCAGCAAAAAAAGCCGGCGAAGAATTTGTCGGTGCCGGACAGGCGGCTAAAAATACTATTGTTGATATGGCAAACGGCTTTTTTGCAAAACTTCCTGTGATTGCGGTGGGAATTATTGTCTTTATAATTTTTCTCGGCATTGCTTACGGTGTCAGAAAAATTGTTTCGACGGCAGCCGGAAAAGCCGGAATGGATTCGATGCTGTCGTCGCTGTTGGCGCGCATCAGCTATTTTATCACTGTCGTTATCGGCATTTTTGTTTCTATTGCCGTTATTTTTCCGACGGTTACACCCGGCAGTTTGATTGCCGGTTTGGGCATCGGTTCGGTGGCTCTCGGTTTCGCTTTTAAGGATGTTCTGCAAAATCTTTTTGCCGGATTTTTGATCCTTTTATACAGACCTTTTCACATCGGCGACCAGATAAAAATCAAAGATTTTGAAGGCACGGTGGAAGATATTTCCGTTCGCGCCACGAATATGAAAACGTATGACGGCGAAAGAGTCGTGATTCCAAACAGCGAACTGTATATGAACTCGGTTTTAGTCAGAACCGCTTTTCAGTATCGGCGCGTTAAATTCACTGTCGGCATCAATTACGGCAACTCGATAGAAGAAGCGCGGCAGGCACTTTTGAATATGTTAAGTAAAACGGAAGGCGTTTTGCAAGACCCCGCGCCGGATGTCAACGTCGTTGAACTGGCAGATAATTCAGTTAATTTGAGAGTTTTATTCTGGGCTGAACCGGTACAGTCAAACATCCGTAAAACCAGCGACCGCGTGGCGACAGGAATTAAAAACTCGCTCGACGAAGCAGGCATTGATATGCCGTATCCGCATATGGTTTTGATGACGCAGGAAGGTCCGCTTCGAATAGAAAGAGAGGCGGAAAATCAAAAATCGAAGGCTGCCGATTAAAGAAACTATTTTTGTGATTTTGAAATTCAGCCGATTAATGCGTTGAAAGCCGCGCCGCGCAGACGAAAATCGTAATTTTCATCGTCCGCTTCCGCGCCGAGATTTTTGTAAAAATTTATCGCCGGTTCGTTCCATTTGAGCGTCTGCCAGTCCATTCGCGTGAAACCTTGCTCTTTCGCATATTTGGCAACTTCGCGCAGCATCACAAGACCCAAACCGTTGCCGCGCAAATCGGGCGTGATATATAAATCTTCGAGAAAAATACCGCGCTCGCCGCGAAAACTCTTGAATACCGGATAATAAAGCGCGTAACCGGCGTAACGCTCGCCCGCCATCGCCACCAACGCCTTGACGAAACTATTTTTGCCGAAAATCGCTTCGTGCAGATCGTCGTCGGTTACTTCGCACCAATCGGAAAGCTGCTCAAATTCGGCGAATTCCCGAATCAAAATGGCGATTGCCGCAATGTCCGCCTTTCGCGCTTCACGAACTAATAATTGATAATCCATAGTTTTTCAGTCAGAACCGTCTGCGGTAGCGGACGGTTTAACGCAGGCGTTTCGAGCGTTTATCAGCAATCTTAAAAGCCAATCTTCAACCGCCCGCTACCGCAGACGGTTCTGACTTTAACAAAAACTATTTTTCTTTGGCAATCAAACGCTCATTTCTGCCGTCGGAATGCGTTTCAACATCCTGAATGACGTAATTTTCGCCTTTCGGGACGCTTTGCTCTTTTTCAAGCGCGGCTTCCAAAACATCATCAATTCTGTGCGCCAGAACAAATTCGAGTTCGCCGCGCACATCTTCGGGAATTTCCTCAATTACCGATTCGTTCTGGTGCGGCATAATTATTCGCCGAATTCCCGCGCGGTGCGCCGCCAGAACTTTTTCCTTGACTCCGCCGACCGGAAAAACTAAACCCGAAAGCGTAATTTCCCCCGTCATTGAAGTATCGGAACGAACTTTTCTGCCCGTGTAAAGTGACGCGAGAGCCGATGCCATCGTCACGCCCGCGCTCGGACCGTCTTTTGGAATCGCCCCGGCGGGAACGTGTACGTGAACGCCGTTCGATTTGATTTCTTCGGGATTGATTCCTAATTCAATCGCGTGCGACCACAGATAAGACCGCGCTGCCATCGCCGATTCCTTCATCACTTCGCCGAGTTGTCCGGTCAAAGTCAAACCCGAACCACCCGGCAGCATCGTCGCTTCGATAAACAAAACTTCGCCGCCCATTTCCGTCCAAGCCATTCCCGTCGCCACGCCCGCCGGAAGTTCGTCACGCGCCTTTTCAGGATAAAATCTCGGCGCGCCGAGATAATCTTTCACTTCATTTTCAGTAATTTTGACTTTATCGGTTTTGCCCTGCGCGACGTTCAGAGCGACTTTTCGCGCCAGATTTCCGATGGTTCTTTCCAATTGGCGAACGCCGGCTTCGCGTGTGTAACGCGCCGTCAAAAGATTTATCGCGTCGTCGGTAATTTCAACTTGATCGGGCTGCAAACCGTTTTCCTTAATCTGGCGCGGCACGAGATACTGCTTGGCGATGTGCAGTTTTTCCTGATCGCTGTAACCGGCGATATTGATAATTTCCATTCTGTCGCGCAGCGGCGCGGGAATCGGTCCGAGTTGGTTTGCCGTCGCAATAAAAAAGACTTTCGACAAATCGAACGGCAAATCTAAATAATGATCGCGGAACGTATCATTTTGCTGCGGGTCTAAAATTTCCAAAAGCGCGGACGACGGATCGCCGCGATAATCGTTGCCGAGTTTGTCAATTTCGTCGAGCATCATCACCGGATTATTGACTCCGGCGCGGCGCAGCGATTGAATTATTCGTCCCGGCATCGCGCCGATATACGTGCGCCGGTGTCCGCGCAGTTCGGCTTCGTCGCGCATTCCGCCCAAACTCATTCGCTCGAATTCGCGTCCCAAAGCCCGCGCAATCGAGCGTCCGAGCGAAGTTTTACCAACGCCCGGAGGTCCGACAAAAAGCATAATCGGACTTTTTGAATCGGGACGCAGTTTGACGACCGCGAGCGATTCCAAAATGCGTTTTTTGACATCTTCCAGACCGTAATGATCTTCGTCGAGGATTTTTTGCGCTTCGTTCAAGTCAAGTTTTTCTTCGCTTGCCTTTTTCCACGGAAGTTCGAGAACGTATTCGAGATACGTGCGAATGACGTGATAATCGGGCGCGGCTTGGGGAAGCTGTTCCATTCGCTTGAGTTCGCGTTCGGCTTCCTTTCGCACGTCGTCCGGCAAATCGGCGGTTTCGAGTCTTTCACGAAGCTGCGTAGCTTCGGCTTTTTCGCCGCCTTCGTCATCGCCGAGTTCTTTTTGAATCGCTTTTAACTGCTGGCGCAAAACGTAATCGCGCTGCGCTTTGTCCATTTCGGTCTGCGCTTCGGTGGCAATTTTCGAGCGAATCTGCATAATGTCAACTTCGCGGGCGAGCGCGGCGTGCGACAAATTCAGCAGTTCGTCAACCGTTTTCGCTTCGAGCATTTTCTGTTCGGTTTCAACGCCCAAATCAAGCACCGACGCGAGAAAATAAGAAAGTTGCACCGGATTATTCTGCGAAATAACCGCCATTCTGATTTCCGGCGGCACATTCGGCAGCATCGCCAACGCCTGCTGTACCAAACTTTGAATGTTGCGTTTTAACGCTTCGACTTCTTCATTATCAACAATCGTCAAATCAGGCAGAACTTCGACTTTCGCCTTCAAAAACGGCTGTTCCTGCGACCAATTAAGAATTTTCACGCGGTCAACGCCCTGCACGATCAACTGCATCACGTCTTCGGCTTTCATCATTCTTTTGATGTTGACGATGGTGCCGATTTCGTAAAGATCGGACGTTTTCGCGTCGTCGCCGGTTACGCCTTCGGTTTTGGTCGTCACGCAGCAGAGAAGTTTTTCTTCGGTCGCCAGCGCGAACTCCACCGCTTTCACCGAACGCGCGCGCCCGACCGCCAGCGGCACGACCGTTTCAGGAAAAAGCGTCGTATTTTGCAACGGCAAAATCGCAATCTCAAATTGTTCCGGCGAACTTGTCTGTGAATTGTTTTCCGTTTGATTTTGTGTATTTTCTTCAGCCATATAATTTATTTTTGTGATTTTAATCTTTCAAGTTCCGCATCTAATCTTTCAATTTCATTTTCGGCAAATTCCGCTCTCAGTTTATATTCGCTTTTCTGTTCCTCAGATTCTTCCAGAGTTAGAAGAAATTTATTCGTCTGCGGATCAAAAAAGCGAAAAGTATTTTCCGTCCGCAAGATTTCCAAACCCAAACGCGGCGAGAAAATTTTGTCGTCAGTTACATTTATTTCCACGAGATTTGCGCCTTGCCGCCGAAAAACCATCATCGGCGCGGGCAAATATGCAAATTCGGAATCAAGAACGTAGTATTCTTCCGCGCCGAATTCTTCATACATTCGGAGTTTTTCATCAATGTCATTTCTCCACGTTTTTTCCGACGCTATTTCGATTATTACCTGCGGAAAAATCTTTTCGCGCCACAGCAGATAACTCGAACGCTCAACATTCGGAACGCCGAACGCGACCAGTAAATCCGGCGCATACCAGCGGCGCGGATTTCCCGGTTCAAAGTAGAGATTCATATTTGTGGTTGCGAAAACATCATCGCGCCCGTCAAAATAATGCAAAAGCATCGCCAAAAGTTTGTTGATGAGTTTTGCGTGAGTTGATGTTTCGCCCATATCGTCCTCGCGTTCTTCGGGATAATAAACGCCGTCATAAATTGTCGAAGTGTAATTTTCAGCATTTTGCGGCGGAAAATTTCGCGTTTGATTTTGCTCTAAAACTTCGGGCATATTATTTTTCTCCTTTCCAAAGACGAATAATCAGCAAACCATTGTCAAAGTTATGTTCGATGCTCGCGCCTTCGATTGATGCGGGAAACTGTAAAGTTTTCTCAAAACGGCTGTAAGTAATTTCCATCTGATGAAACGAAACGCCCGCCGCGCACGATTTGTCTCTTCGACAACCGGCGATATAAAGCACGTTTCCCTGAATATCAATTTCGATTTCTTCCGCCGAAACGCCCGCCAATTCGACTTTAACGAGCCAGCCGTCCGGCGTTTGATAAATATCCGCCGACGGATACCAAAGTCGGCTCGAAGGCTTGGTGGCTTTCGACGAAGCCAGAAAATGAAAGTAACGATTGATTGATTTTGCCATAATTCGATTTTGGATTTTAGATTTTGGATTTTTGAAAATATCCTTTTTGCGCTTTAATTGAAATTTTACCGAAATCCTTCGTTTTCTCTTTTGATAATTTGAGTTTAATTTTCACGTTGCGCCAACTGTTCTCCGAGATATTCTCATCTTGAAAAAAACCAATCTTGTACTGATTTTTCAGTTCGTCATACTTAAAGAACTCAATTTCCCGAATCTCTTTTTCGTCATAAACTTCAAAATCTTTGTAAGTTAGGTTTTTCAAATTACCCTTTTTACTGCTCAAAACTGAAACATAAATTTCTACAAGCGGAGTAGCAGTTAAACCACATTCCCATTCATCATCTACCAATGGAGGAATTGGCAAATCAGTTTTTTCCTGTGCTTTAATGACAAAGCACGAGAAAATTATAAACAGGCACAATAAAATTTTACTGATTTGAATCTTCATATTTTGTTTACAATTTACATCGCATTTTTTTGCTCAAAAAAATCATTTTTCGACAGTCCAGTCCTTTTCATGTTTTTGGTTAAATTTATCAAGTTTAAGTGCTAGTCTGTCAATTTCCTCAGTAAACATATTCATCAATTCGAGCATGTCATTTGCTTGATCTTCTGTCATCTGTTTCTTTCTCGCAATTATTTATTCCAAAATGCTTTTCCGCTTGAAATATCTTCCAGAGTTTCGGCGATTTCGCGTTCGTCTTCCATTTCGAGCGCGATGTCCGCCATTGCGATAATTCCGGCGAGTTCGCCCGTTTCAGTTGTAACAGGAATGCGGCGCACCTGTTTGTCGCCCATCAAACGCACGGCTTCAAAAACGAAATCGTCCGGTTTGACCGAGAAAATTTCCGTCGTCATCACATCGCCGATTTTCGTGTCGGCATTTTTCCCTTCGGCAATCGCGCGAACGACAATATCGCGGTCGGTAACGATGCCGACGAGTTTTTCCCCTTCGACGACCGGCATCGCGCCCATATCGCCTTCGCGCATTAAAACGGCAATTTCCTGCAAACTCATTTCGCGGTTCGCCGTTTTGACATCGCCCGTCATAATCTCGCGGCAGCGGCGGCGCGCGTTTTCCGAAATTTTATTTTCACTCATTTTTAACGACCTCTTTATTTTTCTAATTATTATAATTTTGTTTGACCGGGACAAATAATGCAAGCGGGAAAATTTCGACTCGTGATTTGCACATCCAAAATCTAAAATCTAAAATCCAAATTAAGTATGGGAAAACTTTACGAAAACAAACACAAACCGAAACGCAAAGGGAAATTAACGACCGTCGGCAAAGTCGGCGACGTGCCGGAAGGACGCGGCGCGACCGTCAAATTAAAAAACGGCGGCGAAATCGCACTGTTTAACGTCGGCGGCAAATTTTACGCGATAGAGAATTTCTGCCCGCACAAAGGTTATCCGCTCGCTGATTCAAAACTTTCCGGTCACGAAGTCGAATGCGACCTGCACGGCTGGCGTTTCGATGTCCGAAACGGCGATTGTTTTAAGAAAGCCGGCTGCTCGGTTGAATCTTATGAAGTTATTGTTGAAGATGATTTGATAAAAATTTTGGTTTGATATGCCTCATATAATTATTATTGCCGGAGCCGACGGCGCGGGAAAATCAACTGTCGCGCCGTTTCTTTTGCGCGATAAACTCGGCGTGTCCGAATTCGTTAACGCCGATACTCTGGCGCAGGGTTTATCCGCCTTTTCGCCCGAAACCGCAGCTATTTCGGCGGGCAAAATTATGCTCTTGCGTTTGAACGAATTAGCTGAGAGCAAAAAAGATTTTGCTTTTGAAACGACGCTTTCAACCAGAAGTTTTGTTCCGCGCCTGCAAGAAATGCGTGAAAACGGTTATGAATTTTCATTATTTTTCTTGTGGCTGGTAAGTTCGGAACTAGCAGTTTTGCGGGTTGCTGAAAGGGTGCGGCGCGGCGGACACAATATTCCTATTGAAGTAATTGAGAGACGTTACGAAAAAGGTTTGCAGAATTTCTTTCGGCTTTATCAACCGATTGCTGACAGTTGGTATTTTTACGACAACTCTGATATTTACGATTTAAGTTTGATCGCAAAAGGAAAATCGCGCAAAGTAGAAAAAGTTTTCAACGAAAAACTTTGGCAGAATTTGCAGGAAAAATATGGATAAGAAAATCAAGAGAAACAAAAAGGACAAAATAAAAAAAATACTGTCGGACGAAGACCAAATCACCGAAATTTTACAAATCGCCGTGCGCGAAGCTGTTGAAATGCACAAGCGCGGCGGAAATCCGGTGGCGGCTTGGAAAGACGGAAAAGCCGTTTTGATTGAAGCGAACAAACTCTGAAGCTGCGGCACGTTAAAAGTTAATTTGAACGCTTTATTTCTCGGTTATCATTACCAATTGTTCATAATTTTCCAATAAATCCGCCGGATTCCGGTAAATGGCGAGACAGCCTTTTTCGCGCAGCTCTTTTTCGGGGAAACCGCCGCACAAAACGCCGACGATTTTGAGTTTCGCTTTCGTCGCCGCTTCCGCATCGTAAGGCGTGTCGCCGACGACCAAAACATTTTCTAAATCGGGATTTCCCAAAAGTTTCAGCGCGGATTGAAAAATGTCGGGATCGGGTTTTGAATTGTCCGCGTCGTCCGTCGAAGTTGATTTTTCGACCAAATCTTCGATATTTGCGATCTTTTTATATTCTTCGACTTCATCTTCTTTTGACGAAGAGGCGAGCGCGATTTTTTTGCCGTCGGCTTTTATTTTCTCGAAAAGTTCGCGCACTTTCGGAAACGGTTTGACGCGCGGCATATATTCTTTTTTGAAAATGTCGCCGCGCGCGTCGGCTATTTTGTCGCCGAATTCTTCGATTTCTTTTTCGGTTAAAAATTCCGGCAAAAAATTATCCGCGCCTTTGCCGATTTGCACACGAATTTTATCGAGCGGCACTTCAAATCCGTATTTTTCGAGTGCTTTCTGCCACGTTTCGGCGTGAAAATCATTGGAATCAATCAACGTTCCGTCAACGTCGAAAATAAATGCTTTGATCATAAACAGATAAATTTTCAGCGGTCAATCTTATTTTAATTGTTCAGTTTACCAACAAAAAGCATTTTAACCGAAACCGGCGATTTTTGTCGGCGGCGAATTCATTTTATTCGGGCGATAAATCGCGTTGACTTTAAAGCCGCAAAGCGAGAAGATGAAATATCTTTTCATTCGCAAGAAAATTTAGTTCCCAATTTTGCCGAAAAACACTTTTTTGATTTCAATAATATCTCAAACGGAAAAATTTCCAGTGTTGGACGGCGTTCCGAATGAAAATCAAAATTATCACTTGAACTTTAGGAGGTTTGAACTATGTTAAAGAAAGTAGTCTGCGTCGTGTTTTTTTCACTCGTGTTTTCGTTGCAGTTTGCCAACGCCGCGCAGCCGTCAGCGGAAGTTGATTTGTCGGGAGATTTGCTCGGCGCGCCGTATCGCATTCGCGTTCCGGCAAATTGGAACGGCACTTTGTTCATTTACACACACGGCTATCGTGATCGCGCCGATCATCCGGGCGAAGTTGACAACCGCACCGCTGAAATCGCGCCGAGCGCGGCTCTCGAACCTGTTTTGCTCGCCCAAGGCTACGCGCTCGCCGGTTCTGCTTACCGCAACAACGGTTGGGCGGTCGAAGAAGGCACAGATGACATAAAAAATTTGGCGATGTTTTTTAAATCAAACGTCGCCACGCCGCAGCGCACGATTTTGTGGGGATTTTCAATGGGCAGCGTGATTACTTTCAAAAGTATGGAACAATATGCCAATCTCTACGACGGCGCGCTGGCGGGCTGCGCGGTCGGCGCGGGCGCAACCCGGTCGTGGGACGCGTCAGGCGATTTGGCTTTGGCTTACGATAAACTTTTCGGAATGCCGGCAAGTTGGGGAACGCCCGGAAATGTGCGCGACGACTTGGATTTTGAAACTGAAGTTCAGCCGAAATTAACCGCGGAAGTCAGCAATCAGGCGAATTTTCCGAAATTTGAATTTATTCGTCTCGTCACCGGCACGCCCGGACGCGGCATTACGCCGCCCGCGCCGCCGAACTTTTATCCGGGCTGGGTTTTTACCGATATGTTTTTCTCGACCGAAGCCCGCGCCGAACTCGAACGCCGCGCCCGCGGTCCAATCGTACGAAATATTGATCACATTTACGAGCTGACCGACACGGAAAAAGCCTATCTCGTTACATTGGGCGTTCCCGCCGCGACCATCGAAGGCTGGCTGGCTGCGCTCAACGCCGAACGGACTATTTTTCCGCCATTTTATACGCGCTTTTATCTGAGCCGAAACGCCGATTACAGCGGACGGATTGAAGACCCGGTTTTGACTCTGCACACGCTTTACGATCCGCTCGTCACTGTTACGCAGGAACGCGAATATCTCGAAACCGTAACGAAAGCGGGACGCACCAACTTTCTGTATCAGACTTACACGAACGGCAACGGACACTGCAACTTTACGGGCGAACAACTCGTCGCATCCGTAACGGCGATTGACAATTGGGTCAGAACACAAACAAAACCGACTGCCGCGAACTTCCCGACCGCGCTCGGTTTTCTGCCCGACAGCTTCGTTCCGCCGCCGCTGAATCAACCGAGATTAGATTCCAGACCCCAAATTTCAGATTTCAAATTTTTTGATTTTGGCGCAAAAGAAAAATAATCCGTCAGATTGGATTCAATTGTAAAAAAGCGGTGATTTCTAATCGAAGTCACCGCTTTTTTACTTTTTATTTTCCGTCATCGCCGATGGCTTCAACCGGACACGCCATCACAGATTCTTCACAAAGTTCATATTCTTCAGGCGTTTCCGGCTGTTTGTAAACATACGAATAACCGTTTTCGTCTTCGCGGGTAAAATTTTCCGGCGCGGTGTCGCGGCATACGTCGCAGTCAATACACATTCTATCAACGTAGAATCTTCCGCGCGTATTTTCCGGCAACTTATCTTGAATTTCCGCCATTAATTTTTTAGCCACGAACAAACACGAAGTTTCACGAAAAAAGTGCTTAAATTTCGTGAATTTTCGTACTTGTTCGCGGCTGTTTTATTGACCTTTTTCCGTAAATTCGATCATTCGTTCAAGCGCGACTAACGCCTGATTTTTTGTTTCTTCGTCAACGACGATTTCGTTGACGACGCGTCCGGCGACTAAATTCTCCAAAGCCCACGCGAGATTTTGCGGCGCGATGCGATACATCGTCGCGCACATACATAAATCCGGCGCGAGCAGGCGAATTTCCTGTTCGGGAAAGCGTTCCTGCAAACGGTTTACCAAATTTACTTCCGTGCCGACCGCCCATTTTGAACCGCTCGGCGCGTTTTCGATGGTTTTGATAATGAACGAAGTCGAACCATTTAAATCTGATTTTTCGACGACTTCATACATACATTCGGGATGGACGAGAACTTTGATTTCCGGCGTTTGTTTGCGAACTTGATCAACGTGCCACGGTTTGAATCTGCCGTGAACCGAACAGTGTCCGCGCCACAAAATCAGCCGCGCGTCGCGCAATTCTTCTTCCGTGCTGCCGCCGAGTTCCTCGTGCGGATTCCACAGAGCCATTTTGTCGAGCGGAATGCCGAACTTCAAACCCGTATTTCTGCCGAGATGCTGGTCGGGAAAGAAAAACATTTTGTCGTATTCCTTCAAATATTTGTCGAACAGCGGAACGGCGTTCGACGAAGTGCAGACGACACCGCCGTTGCGCCCGCAAAACGCTTTAATGGCGGCGGTCGAATTCATATAAGTC
Organism: Pyrinomonadaceae bacterium; assembly: GCA_965218105.1. Classification (GTDB taxonomy): domain Bacteria; phylum Acidobacteriota; class Blastocatellia; order Pyrinomonadales; family Pyrinomonadaceae. Next base: position 2,970,827 of record OZ244585.1, on the reverse strand, counting down.
ATCGGCGCGACTTTTGAAGTTTCGCTGACCACGCTGATTTCTTGTAATTGTTCCCACGCGTCTTCGACCTGTTCGATATTCGCCATATCAGCCATCGAACAGCCCGCGCCCAAATCCGGCAAAATTACCTTTTGATTCGGTTTTCCCAGAATATTCGCCGATTCCGCCATAAAATGAACGCCGCAGAAAACGATAAATTCCGCGTCGGTCTGCGAAGCCATCACCGACAATTGGTAAGAATCGCCCGTTAAATCGGCGTGTTTAATCACGTCATCGCGCTGATAATGATGACCGAGAATGACGACGCGCGAACCCAATTTTTCCCGCGCCGCTTCGATGCGTTCGTCGAGTTCCGCGTCCGACATCGCCAGATAATCTTCGATATTTACCGTTTTTACTTCATCTAAAACCATTGACATTTTATTTTTTAATTTTTCAGTCTGTCCGCAAATTTCTGTCTGAATTTACCGACTTTCGGCGACACGACCGCCGCGCAATACGGCTGGTTCGGGTTGTTTTCAAAATAATTCTGATGATAATCTTCCGCCGGATAAAAGTTTGTGAACTTCGTGATTTCAGTGACAATCGGTTTGCCGAAAACGTCTTCGTCCGTCAAATTTTTGACGACCTTTTCGGCGGTTTCTTTTTGTTCGGGCGAGTGATAAAAAACCGCCGAACGGTATGACGAGCCGACATCGTTTCCCTGTCGGTTCAGCGTCGTCGGGTCGTGCGTGCCGAAAAATATCTGCAAAACTTCCTCGTAAGAAATTTCGTTCGGATCAAATTTTATCTGCACGGCTTCGGCGTGTCCGGTCGTTTCCGAACAAACTTGCTGATACGTTGGATTTGATGTGTGTCCGCCGGAATAGCCCGACACGACATCTTCAACGCCGCGCACATTGTCAAAAACCGCTTCCGTACACCAAAAACATCCGCCTGCCAAAGTTGCTGTTTCCAAATTCTTGTTTTCCATAATTCTATTTTATCAAATTACCTTTCACTTATCACTTAGAAGCTGTTTGAAAACTCGACAATGAGAAGAAATTTAACCACTAAAGCACACTACTAAACACGAAATTTGTCTTCTTTGTTTTATTTGGTGTTTTTTAGTGTAGATTGGTGGTTACAAATCCACTAAAAACGAGTTTGAACACAGCTTCTTAATTATCTTTTTTCGGCGGCACGGCGGGTAAAATGTCGCCGTCATCGGTTATCGTCAATAACGGAGTGCGCGATTTCGACTTATTTCTGGACGCGCCGGGTCGTAAAATCGGCGGAAGTTTCAGCGGGGACGAAGTTCTAATGGTCGAAAAAGTTTCGGAACGCTTGAGAATCGCGCCGCCGCGTCCGGCAACCCACAAATTTGTGCCGCCGCGATAAACGACTGCCTGCAATGAATTACTTGTGATATTCGGCTGAGTTTCCCAGGTTTTGCCGCCATCCGCAGTCAGCAAAACCGCGCCTTTTTCGCCGACGACAATCGCTTCGTCGCGTTTGTAAACCGTTATCGCATAAAGATTTATCTTTAAAGCCGATTCCTGATCCTGCCACGTTTCGCCGCCGTCTTCCGTCCGCAAAATCGTGCCGCCCGCACCGACGGCGTAACCGGTTTTTTCATCGTAAAAATCTAATTTGTAAAGATTTTCCTTCAGATTCGTAGTGATGCTTTTCCAAGTCGCGCCGCCGTCTTCCGTCCGCAAAATCGTCCCTTTATCGCCGACTGTCACGCCGATTTTTTCATTGACGAATTTTATATCTTCCAACCAGGCTTTCGTGCCTGATTCAACTTGTCCCCAATAAATGCCGCCCGAATCCGTACGCAGAATTATGCCGGTCGCGCCGACGGCAAAACCGTTTCTTTCGTTGAGAAAAAATGTTCCGAGAAGGTCTTCTTTGACGTTGGAGAAACCTTTTCCCCAACTCGCGCCGCCGTTGATTGTCCGCAGAATCGTCCCTTTGTCGCCGACGACGATTCCGTGTTCCGAATCGGTAAAATCCAGCGCGTTCAAGTTTTCTTCAACGCCCGAATAGACAGGAATCCAATCTCTGCCGCCGTCGTTGGTAATCCAGGTTTTGCCGCGCGAAGCGACTGCGATGCCGATGCTTTCATCAAAAAAAGCGAGGTCGTTGACATCTTCACGCCCGCCGTCGGAAAGACGCTGCCAACTGTAGCCGCCGTCGTCGGTGCGGATTATCAAACCGTTTTCGCCGACCGCCCAACCGGTATATTGGTCGGCAAAATACATCGAAACAAGGCGCGGATTTGTCCGCACATTAAACGGCAGCCAGGTATTTCCGCCGTCGCCCGTCAGCCAGATCATTCCGCCCGCATCGGTCATCGAACCGTTTTTTTCGTCGGAGAAACTCAGCGAAAGAAAATCGGCGCGGCTGAAAATATTTATTTTGCGAAAAGTTTCGCCGCCGTCCGCGCTTTCGGCAACACAGCCGCCGTAACCGGCGACGAGGATTTTTTCCGCAGAAAGATATGCCGCGCTCGCCATTAAAACATTTCCGCACGGTTTATTTTCCTTCCACGTTTTTCTGCCGTTTCCGGTGGTCAAAACCGTTCCGTTGGTTCCGACGATGACGCTTCGTTCCGCGTCGAAAGCGGAAACTTTTAATAATTGTTCACTCGTTCCGCTCGCTTGCGATTTCCACGTTGAACCACCGTCCGTTGTTTTTAATATTTGACCGTAAGTTCCGACCGCCCAACCCGTATTTAGCTCATCGCCCGCAAAAGTAACGCTGTAAAGATGATCTTTAGTCGGAATTTCGACCTGCTTCCAGTCTTTGCCGCCGTTGATAGTTGAAATAATCGTGCCGCGCGCGCCGACAACTATCGCGTTTCGATTGTCTTTGACAAAAACGCCCGAAAATACGGAATCAACCGGCGAAATCTGTTTTTGCCAATTAAAACCGCCGTCCGTCGTAGCCAAAATCGTGCTGTCCGCGCCGACGGCAAAACCTGTTTCTTTGTCTTTTGCAAAATGAACCGCATACAACGGATTGCCCTGCGGCAGCGGATTTTGCCAAACCCAGCCGAGAGAATTTCTTTTCTGCGCGAAAACTTTTTGAGTCCGAAGTCCGAAGTCCGAAGTCCAGAGTGCCGTAAAAACTACCAGCGCGACAAAAAAAGACACGGGAAAACGAAAAAACGAAAAATATTTTTTCCGTTTTCCATTTTCCGTCTTTTGTTTTCCGTCTTCCGTTTTCAGATTTCTACAACTCCGATTTCTGCGACTGCTTCGTCTAAAATCACCGCGTCAACTCGTCCGAGTTCCGCCATTGTCCGCGCCATTTTATCGGCGACTTCCTGAACTTCGTGTCCGGCGTGTCCTTTGACCCATTCCCATTTTATTTGATGCCTTTGAGCGGACTTTTCCAACTTTTCCCACCAGTCGAGATTAGCTTTTTTGCGAAAATTTCCCGTCATCGTCTGCACGACGTAACGCGAATCGCTTAAAAGTCTGACTTTGCACGGTTCGCTCAAACTTTTCAGCCCGATCCACGCCGCCGCGATTTCCGCCTGCTGATTTGTCGCGCTGCCGAGATATTCACCGAAAGCGCGCCAATAACCGCGATAACCAAGCACGGCAACCGCCGCCGCCCGCATCACGCCTTTGCCGTTTCCGAGACTCGAACCGTCGCAAACGATTGTAACTTCTTTCATAAAGAAATGTCGGAACCGTCTGCGGTAGCGGACGGTTGAAGATTAACATTTGACATTACGGCAAGCACTCAAGGGCGCAAAGTTAAACCGTCCGCTACCGCAGACGGTTCCGACGATTAGAAATCGTCCAACTCGTCCAAATCCAACTGATCCAAAATCATCTGCGCGTCCTGATTTTCAAATTCAAAGGCTTGCTGTTCGAGAACAATGTGCGCGATTTCGTGATAAATCGGATCGTCGAGCAGCGGCAGAATTTTTGAAACGGGCGTAATTGCCAAAGTTTCAAAAGCGACGGCGCGAATTTGCGCCAAATCGGTTTGTCTGATAATTTCCGCAATTTCAGCGGCTGGAAATCGCTTGACCAAAACATCGGCTAAAGCGTCAAATTTGTTGAAATCATTGAGCGACAGCATTCGTTCGGCGAGCTGGATAAAGACTTCGGCTGATTCGGTTTGAGCCTGCAAAACCGCCGAACAGGTTTCCGATAATTGCTTTATTTCGCTCAATTTTTCCGCGCTTTTCTTTACATCTGCGTCCTTTGTCTGCTCATCCAACGCTGACAGCAGGCGGCTGAGTTCCCAATCGGCGTGAGCGTCGTAAGAAAATTTTTGAGTCGGCGCGGGCATCTGCGTTCCGCGACTTGCCTGCCACACGCCAACCAGCATTTTTTTGGTCATCGGGCGCAAGTCTTCCCAAACACTGTTGACTCGCGCGCCTAAATCTTTAATCGTCATCCTTTTATAAAAAATCAGTTTGCGGCAAATGCGAAACTCTGTAAATCGAAATTAACGGCAAATTTCCGATTTAGTCTGCTTCGATGCTCATTTGTTCATCCGCGTTTGCATTTCTTGCCGAGTTTCTTCCCTAAGTTCTTCGTCGTCGTCCTCATCAAAAACTTCAAAAAGCGCGAACGGCGTTTCGCTCAAACGCCGCAATTCCCAAGCCTCGCCGCCTTTGCCGGAAGCGCGAAAAAACCACGCCGCGTCTATTTCCGCTGTAATTATTTCCGCATCGCCGAAGAGACTTTTAAGCGAACCCGACAACACATCTTTGGTCGGTACAGAAAGCAAAACACGGCTTAAATTCCAGCCGTGTCTTTGATATTGTTTCAAGATTTCTTGAATCTGTTCTGAATCAATCATTTTTTCGCTTTGTTGACCGGCGGTATTTGATTCATTTTGTTGATGTTAGCGGAATTAGAATTCGGCGGCGGCATCATCATCATATTGTTATTTCCCGAAGCATCACGCTCCTTTTCCGCTTCTCCTTTGCCCGGCGATTTATATGTGTCTTGAAATAAGTCGCCGACGGCAAGTTTCCAACTGCCGTCTTCATACACGAACGGCAAATCTTCCCAGCGATTTTCTTTTGAATTATAAACTTCCACCGCGCCGAAATTATCTTTTATTCGCTCATCACGAATTTCCGGCAAAGTCGGCGAAAAATTCGTGGCGGTAAAACCGTTTTCCAGAAATTTATCAACATCTATCTTTTGCTGCGCGGCGGACATTTGCGCCAAACCCATCGAACTCTTCGACACTAATTGTCTGATTTTATCTTTATCTTTCGCTTTGACGGCGGCATAAAGCATTTTGTAGGCTTCGGTCGGCGAACTCGTTTTGACGGTTTCCGTCGGCGGTGTCGCGCTTTTTTCCGCCGGTTGTTTCTGACACGCGAAACTCAGAAATGCCGAAATCAACAAAACGGCGGTAATAATTTTATTATAAAAACTCAATTTCATTCATTTACTCCAAATCTTTGGATTGTCTAGTGAAGTATAATTAGTGTTGCGCGAAAAGTAAATTTTGGACGCGAAGATAAAAAGAAATATAAAATGATTCACCGTTTATAATTTGAAGATAGCGGACAAGCAGTTTAGAATTTGACCAACGAAATTAATCAAAGGTCAGTTTTTATTTTCAATGCTGGAATTTTATTAATCCGACAAATAAACTTTGCTGAAATTCTTGCGGACGATTGATTATTTGCAACAAAATACACTATTCTGACGTAGATTTTACAAAGGTTAAAACAAAACCGGCGATTTTGAAAACCGAAGCGCGAAGATGCAGAAAAAAATTTTAATTGTTGATGACCACGACGACCTGAAAACTGTTTTAACAAAGGTTTTCAGCCGCACCGGTTATTTTGTAAAATCTACGGAAAGCCGCCGGGAAGCCGTCGAACTCGACAAATCCGATGAGTTTGATTTGATTATCACCGACCTCGACGGCGACAAAGCGTTTCCCGAAGAAAAAAACGACAGCGTCGCCGATAGTTGTTTGCCAACCGAAGATGCCGGAGATTTTGAACGCAGTTTCGTCAAAGCCTTTAAGATTTGCGCGATCAATTTTCGCCGCGACAATTTCGACGAAACCGAGCTTAAAAATCTTTTTGAAACCATTCTCAATTACAAGGCGCAATTCGTTGATAAAACAAATTCCGTCAAATATATTCGGGAAAAAATCGAATTTGAATTTCCGAGCGCGATTTCGCTGATGCACAGCATTTTGGATTATTTAATGAAGCGCGTCGAAAAAAACGGCATCGTTGACGCGGAAAACTCCAATCTTTTCATCGCTTTAGACGAAGCCTTCGTCAACGCCGTCAAACACGGCAACAAATTTGACGCGAGCAAAATCGTCCGCATCGCGGCGGAAGTTTCGCCGACCGAAGCGCGTTTCACCATCGAAGACGAAGGCGAAGGCTTCAACGTCGCCGAAATTCCCGACCCGACCAATCCCGAAAATCTCTTCAAAACTTCCGGTCGCGGCGTACTGATAATTCACAACATAATGGACGAAGTAAAATACAACGAACGCGGAAATCGCCTGACAATGGTCAAAAAATCAGATAAAATAGAAAGTATATGAAAACAATTTATTTATCCCTTATCATTTTGGTTATCTTCTCTTTTCAAAATCTTCACGCGCAAACGGTGGAAAATTCTTCCGTTAAAACGTCCGACGAAATATTATTGAAGGAATATCCTGACGTTCCAGAAGAATTGTTGAATTCTGAAATCGTTCTGACAGACGATGAAAAAATAAAATTGGCTGATTATAACAGCGATACAATTGTTTTGTGTTTTGTTACGGAGTGGGTAGTATCTGCAAAAACAATAACTTCAAAGTTAGGTAAACTTCATTCCGAAAACCTGAAAAACGTGCGAATAATTGCCGTTGATCCCGATGATGATAAAAGTGAATTGCAAAACTTTAAGAAATTCGTCAATGATTTCAAAGTTGAATTTCAATCAGGTTGGGCAAATGGAAAGTTCATAGGTGGATTTATTAACATTTCAAAATTCCATGGTGTTCCCCAATCTTTTGTGATAAAAGACGGAAAAGTGCGCGGTATATTTCGAGGAGCGTCACCAAAAACAACTGAATCTTTGATAAATTTAGTCAGAAAACTCTCCGCCGAAGAAAATTAAATGAAAGTAACCATCGGACAAATCAACACGACGAACGGCGACTTTGAAGGCAATGTCGCCAAAATTTTGTCGGCAATCGAAAAAGCCAAAAACGACGGTTCGGATTTGATCGTTTTTCCCGAAGTCGCCACGCACGGCTACACTTCGCAGGATTGGTTTTTGGACAAAGATATTATCGAAACTGCGGACGAGCATCTGCAAAAAATAGTTGACGCGTCGAAAGGAATTATCGTCATCGTCGGCACGATTCGGCGCAACGAAGAAAACGACGGGCGCCGGCTTTTTAATTCGGCGGCGGTGATGAGCGACGGCAAATCGTTGGGTTTTGCCGATAAAACTCTGCTGCCCGAATACGACGTTTTTGACGATCCGCGATATTTTGAGCCGTCGCCGACGCGCAGTATGTTTGAGATAAACGGGCAAAAGATTGGCGTGGTCGTCTGCGAAGATTTTTGGAACGACAAAACTTTCTGGAAACAAAGACTTTACGACGTTGATCCGGCGGACGAACTGATTATGCGCGGCGCGGATTTGATCGTCGCCATCAACGCTTCGCCGTTTAACAAGGGCAAAATTAAACTCCGCTGCGATATGGTCGCGCATCGCGCCCGACAGCAGAAAAAACCGATCATTTTCGTCAATTTAGTCGGCGGCAACGACGGCATTATTTTCGACGGCGCGAGTTTAATCGCGGACGAAGAAGGCGACATAATTTTGCAGGCAGCGGCGTTTGAAGAATTCGTCGAAACGGTTGAACTCGACGTTCGCAAGCCGGATTCGCGCGGAATTACCGGCGGCGAACTCGAAGCGATTCGGCAGGCGTTGGTTTTGGGAATCAAAGATTACGCGCGCAAAAATCGTTTCACCAAAGCCGTTCTCGGTCTTTCCGGCGGCATTGATTCGGCAATCGTCGCCGCTCTCGCGTCCGAAGCCATCGGCGCGGAAAATGTTTTATCAGTGATGATGCCGTCGCCTTTTTCGTCGGAAGGAAGTATCAAACATTCGCAAAAACTAATCAAAAATCTCGGTTGCGATTCGCGCATCGAACCGATTTCCGCCGCGTTTGAAGTTCTGCTCAAACAATTAAATCTCCACAAACCGACGCACGGCGGAGAAAATTTGGCGGCGGAAAATATGCAGTCGCGGCTCAGAGGCGTGATTTTGATGACGATTTCCAACGCTGAAGGCAGATTGGTGCTGGCAACCGGCAACAAATCGGAATTAGCCGTCGGTTACTGTACGCTTTACGGCGACACGAACGGCGGTTTGGCGGTCATCGGCGACGTTCTGAAAACCGAAGTTTACGCGCTGTCGCGCCACATCAACGAAAGCGCGAAACGTGAAATAATTCCGGTTGAAATCATCGAAAAAGCACCGTCCGCCGAACTCGCGCCGAATCAATTTGACCAGGATTCGCTGCCGCCGTATGAATTGATAGATCCGATTTTGAAACTTTATTTTGAAGACAAATTTTCGCCGCAAGAGATTATTTCCAAAGGACATAATCCTGAATTAGTTTACAGTTTATTGAACAAAGTCGAATCTCCGGCAAACGAATTCAAACGCCGACAGCTTCCGCCGACGCTGATAATTTCCCGAAACGCCATCGGCATCGGTCGCCGTCGTCCGGTGACGCATAAGTATCGGCGAAATCCGGTCAAAAAAGTATGATAAAATGATTTCTGTGAGGTAATAAAAATGATTATAAGTGTGCGCGAAGCGACCATCGAAGATTTGGAAAAAATTGATTCGAAAGCTGAAATTGTCAATGGAGAAATAGTTTTTATGCCGCCGACAGGAGACGAACCCGGTTACGCCGGAGATGAAATTTTTGTATCTTTACGAGAATATGCGAAACGTACGGGAAAAGGTCGCGCCATCGGCGATAACAAAGCGTTCAAAGTGAATTTGCCGAACCGAAAATCGTTCAGTCCCGACGCGGCTTTTTTTACGGGAGAACGCGCCGGGATGAAATTTTTCAGCAGCGCGCCGGTTTTTGCGGTGGAAGTTCGCAGCGAAGGCGATTACGGCAATCGCGCCGAACGAGCGATGGCGCAAAAACGCGCCGATTATTTCGCGGCGGGAACGCTGGTCGTTTGGGACGTTGATTTGTTGAGCGAAGATGTCGTCAAAGTGTATCGCGCCGCCGAACCCGAAAATCCGAAAATTTACGGGCGCAGTGAATTTGCCGAAGCCGAACCAGCCGTTCCCGAATGGCGAATGGCGGTTGACGATCTGTTTGAATAAAAAACTTTTACACGAATTATTTATCACGAAAATATGACACAATTCCTTACGTACGCATTAAGTTTGACGGCGCGATTGTCGAAAACATCCGCGAAACTCAGTTGTCGCTTTCGTTTGTTTAACTATTTAAAGGCATTCTAATTTTAGATTGACGACCAATGAAATCTAAATCTCAAATTCCAAATTCCAAAACCCAAATCGGCTGTCAGGGTTGGAATTATGACGATTGGATAACCAAAGCGGACGGCGCAGCCGTTTTTTATCCGCGCGGCACCAAGTCCGGCGAAATGCTGGAAATTTACGCGAAAATGTTTGACACGATTGAAGTTGATTCGACTTTTTACGCGATTCCGCAAGGCGCGAGCGTTGAAAATTGGTATGTAAAAACGCCTGAAAATTTTACGTTTTCATTAAAACTGCCGCAGGAAATTACTCATAATCTTTCTTTGCGAAAACAGTCTTTTGTGATTTTGGAAGAATTTTGCGAGAGAATTTTGCTGCTCAAAGAAAAACTCGCCGCGGTTTTGATTCAGCTTCCGCCGCAGTTTGAAGCGAACAAAGAAAACGCGCAAAATCTGCGCGAATTTTTGCAAAATCTGCCGAAAGAGATTCGTTTCGCCGTCGAATTTCGCGCGCGCCAATGGCTGATTGACTGGACATTTGAAGAATTGGAAAAAAATAAAGTCGCTTTGTGTCTGGTCGAAGGCAGTTGGATTCCGCGCGAAATGATGTTTGAAGCGATAAAAAAACCGACGACTGATTTTTCATACGCGCGCTTTATGGGCGAAAGAGATTTGCTCAAATTCGATAAAATTTATCGTCCGCAAGACGCGAATTTGCAGATGTGGAAAGATGAACTCGAAAAGATAAAAGCCCACGATATTTTTGTTTATTTCAGCAATTATTACGAAGGACACGCGCCGGCGAGCGTCGGCAAATTGAAGGAATTGCTCGGACAGAATATGATTGAACCGGAAACTTTGGAAAATCAAACTTCACTGTTCTAAATGTCGGCGCAAAACGCGTTTGCGGTTCGGTAAAATGATGATAATTTTACTTCAAAAGAATTTCGGCTCTTTTGCCGTTTGCCGTCAACTATGACAAAATAAACTCTTTAATCAAACACAATTTATATAAAGAGAGGACTTTAGAAAATGGTTAGACGTAATAAAATTACGGTGGTCGGCGCGGGCAATGTCGGCGCGACCGCCGCGCATTGGATCGCCGGCAAAGAATTGGCGGACGTGGTTCTGGTTGATATTGTCGAAGGAACGCCGCAGGGAAAATCTTTGGATTTGGCGCAAGCCGCGCCGATTGACGGCTTTGATGTCAAACTCGTCGGCACGAATTCTTACGAAGAAACAAAAGATTCGGATGTCGTGATTATCACGGCGGGTTTGCCGCGAAAGCCCGGAATGAGCCGCGACGATTTATTAAAAACCAATTCGGATATTGTCGGAAAAGTTACCGAAGAAGTGGCGAAATATTCGCCCGACGCTTTTTTAATTATCGTTTCAAATCCTTTGGACGCGATGGCGCAGGTTGCCTTTAAGCGTTCGGGTTTTCCGAAAAATCGCGTGATGGGAATGGCTGGAGTTCTCGATTCGGCGCGGATGCGCTGCTTTTTAGCCGAAGCGTTAAACGTTTCGGTGGAAAACGTCACAGCTTTTGTTCTCGGCGGACACGGCGACACGATGGTTCCGCTGCCGCGTTATTCGACGTGCGCCGGAATTCCGATAACGGAACTCTTACCGGAGGAAAAAATTGACGAAATTATTAAACGCACGGCGGGCGGCGGCGCGGAAATCGTCGGACTGCTGAAAACTGGCTCGGCTTATTACGCTCCGAGTTTGGGCGCGGTCGAAATGGCGGAAGCGATTTTGAAAGACAAGAAAAAAATCCTGCCGTGCGCTGTTTATCTCGAAGGCGAATACGGAATCAACAATTTGTTCGTCGGCGTTCCCGTCAAACTCGGCAAAGACGGCGTTGAGCAGATTATCGAAATTTCTTTAACCAACGAAGAACGAGCCGCTCTGCAAAAATCGGCTGGAGCGGTGCAGGAACTTGTTGATATTTTGGGCGTTTAATTTATCAAACAATTGAAAATTTAAGGGAAAGTCTTCAGAGGCTTTCCTTTTTTTTGAGCATCGGTCAAATTGACCGAATCATTCTTTCATTTTGACCGAATAATCATTTCGGAATAATTCGTCAAACTCCATAAGTGCAATTATGTCTTCATTTAACTATTTGGCATAAGCGTTGCAAAAGTAAAAGCGGCAATCAGCATATTGCTCAAATTTTAGAAAACTTTTCCGGCACAACAAATATGAAATCAGACGAACAAAAAAATTCCTTTCTAACAAAAACGCTCAGCGTTGTTTTGTTGTATTCGTTCATTTTTACCAATGTCTTTGCGGTCGGCGTATTCGCAAAAACGACTGACCGAAATGCGGTTAAAACATCTGCATTGACGAAATTCACAAGTGATTTGACCGAGCTTTCACGCAGCGGCAGAGTTCGCGCAAGCACGAACTTTGAAAGCGAAACAAATCGGTTGATCAAAATGCTGGCGGGCGGCGGTTTGCGTCAGCCGGTTATTTTGGACGAAAAAGGTAAAAATCAAGAAATCATCGTCGAACAACTCGCTTCGAGAATCGCCAAAGGCGACGTTCCCGACAATTTGCGCGACGCGCGAATTCTCAAACTCGAAACCGCTTCGCTTTTCTCAAACGCGAAAACAAGCGCGGAAGCGTCGCAAATCGTGCGGAATATCTTTGGCGAACTCGCCGACTCGAACGGCAAAGTCATTTTGTTTGTTGATGAATTAACAAATTTTGTCGGCAATTCGCAGGTTAATGACGCGCTGGCAAATCTTCTCATCAACGGAAAAGCGCGCATCATCGGCGGCAGTTCAAAAGCCGCTTACAGTGAAAGAATCGAACAAATTGCCGAAATTTCAGCCTTTTTCGCTCCGCTCAACGTCGGCGAAATGCAGTCGGGCAACACGGAAAATGCCTCGACAAAATTTGACGGCGGCGAAGGATTTCGCGGCGATAACGTTTCTTCGGATTTACGCGAAATGATGGCAAACAGCACGGACAAAAAGCGCGTTGATGTCGTTATTCAAGCCAAAGATGCCGACAATCAAACATTTCGGGCGATTATGGCGGAAAACGGAGTTTACCTCAAAGACCGCATCGGCGACAGCGACACGATTGTTGTCAATCTTCCGCTGAGCGCGGTTGAAACACTGACAAACAGCGGCAGTATTAATTATATGTCGCCCGACCGAAGCGTCAGCGGACTCGGACATCTCGAAAACGCGACCGGCACAGCCGCCGTGCGAACGCAGGCGGCAACTTCGACGCGTAATGCTTATACGCTTGACGGCACGGGCATCGGAGTTGCGATTCTCGATTCGGGAATGCTCGAAAGTCATAAGGATTTTCGCGGAAAAGACGGCAACAGCCGGATTGTTTTCAGCAAAAATTTCGTAACAACTTCCAATACAACCGATGACGATTACGGACACGGAACGCACGTCGGCGGAATCGCCGCCGGTAATTCAACCAAAAACGGCGGCGCGTATCGCGGAGTCGCACCGAACGCCAACATCATCAACTTAAAAGTTTTGGACGGACAGGGAACGGGAAAAAGTTCGTGGCTGCTCAACGCTCTGCAATGGCTGATTGACAACAATCAAACTTACAACATCCGCGTCGTCAATATGAGTTTGGGCGGTTTGGCGATTGATTCTTACACGAATGATCCGGTTTGCCGCAAAGTTCAGGAATTGACCGCGAAAGGCGTTTTAGTTGTCGCCGCTGCCGGAAACGAAGGCAAAAAGTCCAACGGCGACAAACTTTACGGACATATTCATTCGCCGGGCAATTCGCCGTCGGCGTTGACCGTCGGCGCGATCAATACGCTTCAGAGCGATTCGCGCAGTGACGATATAATGGCGACTTTCAGTTCACGCGGTCCGACGCGCAGTTTTTATACAAACAACAAAGGCGAAAAGATTTATGACAACGCGATTAAGCCGGATATGGTCGCACCGGGCAATAAAATCATTTCGTCGAAAGCCAAAGCCACCAGTTATATGGTTACGCATTATCCGAATTTGTCCGACAGTTCGCTCGATTCTACCGGCGACGACAGTTCGCTTTATATGAGCGGAACTTCGATGTCAACGCCGGTTGTGGCGGGCGCGGCGGCTCTGCTTTTTCAGGTAAATCCGAATTTAACGCCGAATACGGTCAAAATGATTTTGGAATATACGGCACAGCCTTTGGCAAACTACAATATGTTTGAACAAGGCGCGGGACAATTAAATCTCGAAGGCGCGGTTCGACTGGCAAAATCTTATAAAACCAACATTAACTTCAACACTCTCGGAGTTTCCGGTTTGACTCTTTTAGAAACGGGAAATTCGTTTCCGACTCCGCAATCCACTATTAACGGCGTAACATTTAATTGGTCGCAGGGCATTTTAACCGATCACGCCTATTTGAAAGGACAGGTCTTAGCAAACACTTTCCACAATGTTTATAAAAACAATATGTGGTTTGAAAACGGCATCGCTCACAACAGTTCACATCAGTTTATTACCAATAACAATTTTTCTAATGTGTCGGGAGCGATTAATCTCACGCCGAAAGTTACGACCAGCAACGGCGCGACGTTGGGCGAAGGCGCGGTTTTTCAGGCGTTTGGAGTTTTGGTCAGCGACGGTGTTCTGGTTTCGGACGGCGTTCTGGTTTCGGACGGCGTTCTGGTTTCGGACGGCGTTTTGGTCAGCGACGGCGTTTTGATGGGTGACGGCGTTTTAGTCAGCGACGGCGTTTTGGTCAGCGACGGCGTTTTAGTCAGCGACAGCACTGTGGCAAATGCTTACGGCGACGTGGTTTACGGTGATAATTAATTGGCGGTGAAATAATTTATCAATCAAAAAGGAGGAAACCACTATGAGATTGCAGACACAGAAAACCTTTACCGCCAATCGGACTAAAAACAGTCAGGAACAGATTTTTTTGCGGACGATTCCTGATTTGAAAAATCTGCAGACACTGACCGAAACGAACAGAGCGGAAGTTTTGGAATTTCTCAATCTAAAGCCGGTTCATACGGTTGTGTTGGTCAGTTTTATTCAAGACAACGGTTTGGAAAGCGCGGATAATCGGGGCAGGTTTTACGGTTATCGAAGCGCGAAAGGAACGCTCGAAGGTGTCGCGTTAATCGGACACACGACGATTATCGAAGCGCGTTCGACGGATTCGCTGCAAGCATTTGCAATCGTCGCCCGCACTTCCAAAACGCCGATTCATTTACTGATGTCGAGCGGAAATACGACCGAAACTTTTTGGAAATATTTTGCGGCTGACGGTCGCCAGCCGCGTCTGGTTTGCACGGAAATACTTTTTGAGCTTAATTTTCCTTTTTTCGCGCAAAAATGCCGATGGAATGTTCGGCTCGCCAAAGCGGAAGAACTCGAACAAATTGCCGAAGCGCACGCCCAAATCGCTTTTCTCGAAAGCGGCGTTGATCCGCTCGTCAAAGACCGTGAAGGTTTTCTCAAACGCGCGTTGAGAAGAATCGAAAAGCACCGCACTTTTGTTGTTTTTGAAAATGACAGACTCCTTTTCAAAGCCGATGTCGCCGCCGAATCTTCGGAAGTATTTTATTTGGAAGGAATTTACGTCGCGCCGGAAATGCGCGGCAAAGGCATCGGCGCAAGCTGTCTGGCAAAATTGAGTTTGGAATTACTGAACCGCAAACAGCATATTTGTCTGCTGACAAATGTTGATTGTAAGTTCGCGCATCGCAGTTTTGAAAAAGCCGGTTACAAAAATGCCGGAAAGTGTACGACCATTTTTGTTTAAACAAAAAAAATCATAGACAAAAAGTTTTTTCTAAGGCATAATCGGGAAGGGTTTAATAAAGCCTTTCTCTTTTTTTTCTTTAATTTATGGACAATCTTCATCGGCTGAAAATTTGTTGCCGTAAATCTCTAAATCACACTCAACTCTAAAAAATAACCGGATATGAATACACAATCGAAAACCAAAAATTATATGTTGGTTATCCTGATAATAGGATTTGTGTGTTTGGCAAATGCCTTTTACAATCTACCTTTTGAAAAACTCGATTTCAGATTTCTCATTCTCTTCGGCTTTACCATCGGACTCGGTTCGCGTATTACCATCGAGATTCCAAGATTTAAATCACACATCGCCGTTTCGGATACTTTTATTTTTCTCGCGCTGCTGATGTACGGCGGCGAAACGGCGATTGTTCTGGCGGCGGTTGAAGCGTTTTTCTCAGCGTGGCGTTTCTGCAATAAAAAATTTACCGTCTTTTTTAACACGGCGACACTGGCTCTTTCGATGACGATTGTGGTCATCGTGTTGAAGATGTGCGGTTTATACACGGAGAGTCAACTGCGCGGAGAGGGCGAGTATTTAGACAATTTTGTCGTCGCGCTGGCTGTAATGGCTCTGACACAATTTATCGCCAACACGACGCTCGCCTCGATTTACGGCGCGATGAAAAGTGAAAAACCGCTGTGGGAAACTTGGAAAACCAAATATCTGTGGATATTTATCACATATTTTGTCGGCGCGGTCAGCGCGGGCGTACTGCTTCAATTGACTCATTTGGTCGGTTTCGGCATCGTCGTCATTTCCTTTCCGATAATCTCCTTCGTTTATTTAACGTATCGGATGTATATGAAAAACGTCGAAATGGCAAACTTGCAAGCCGAGCAAGCCGAAAAACACGCCGGTATTTTGCAGGAGCAGTCAATGGCACTGCGCGAATCCGAAGAACGATTTCGGAGCGCGTTTGATTTTGCGCCCATCGGCATCGCTTTGGTTTCACCGGCGGGAAAATGGGTGAAAGTAAACCGCGCGCTTTGCGAAATTCTCGGCTACACGGAAGAAGAACTGCTCAAAACGGATTATCAGTCAATACTTTTCTCTGAAGATTTGGGCGATACGCTGACAAAAATTGACGAACTGCTTTCCGGCAAAATTCCGACCTGCCAGATGGAACAGCGTTATCTGCATAAAAATCGGGAAACAATTTGGGCTTCGTGGAGCGTTTCCGCCTCCGTCCACGCCAAAAGCGAACTGCCGAATTTAATTTTTCAGATTCAGGACATCACAGCCAAAAAATCAGCCGAAGACCAACTGCAATACGAAGCCAAACACGACACGCTGACCAAACTGCCGAATCGCGCGTTTTTTATGTCGCGGCTCAAACAGGCGTTAGATAATGCAGTTGAAAATCCTAACCACCAGGTCAGCGTTTTATTTATTGACCTCGACCGTTTCAAAGTCGTCAATGACAGTTTGGGACATCTGATCGGCGATCAGCTTCTGATCGGCATCGCCGACAGACTGCGCGAATGTCTGCGACCCGCCGACATTGTGGCGCGGCTCGGCGGCGATGAATTTACGATTCTCGTCGAAGGTGAATACGATTCGTCGGAAGTCGTTAAAATTGCCGAACGCCTTCAGGAAAAATTCGCCCTGCCGTTTGATTTAAGCGGATACGAAATTTACAGTTCGGCAAGCATCGGCATTCTGCATCGTTCGGAAAAACATCTCTCGCCCGAAGATATGATGCGCGACGCGGACACGGCAATGTATCAGGCAAAACGCGCCGGAAAAGCCCGTCACGAAGTTTTCGATCAGGATATGCACGAAACCGTCAAAGCGACTTTACAGCTTGAAACCGATCTGCGGCGGGCGTTGGACAGAAACGAATTGTGCGTTTATTATCAGCCGATTTACTCTTTAATCACGAATAAAATCGAAGGTTTTGAGGCACTCGCGCGTTGGGATCACAAAGAACTCGGATTATTATCGCCCGATAAATTCATCTCTCTGGCGGAAGAAGTCGGTTTGATTGATACGCTCGGCGATCAAATTCTGCGTCGGGCGTGTTCGCAAATTGAGATTATCAACAGAGATTTACCGGATGATTCTTTTTATTTCGTCAGCGTCAATCTTTCGTGCAGACAGTTTGCCCAACCCGATTTGGTCAACAGAATAAGGCGAATTCTCGAAGAAACCGCGTTGCCGCCGCGCCTTCTGAAGCTGGAAATAACCGAATCGGTCTTTTTTGAACACAAAGGAAAAGCCGTCGAGATGCTTCACCGACTGCGTGATTTCGGCATTGAAATAAATGTTGACGATTTCGGCACCGGCTACTCGAATCTAAGTTATTTGAAACAGCTGCCGATTTCCACCTTGAAAATTGATAAATCATTTATCGCTCCGATCAAAGAAAACGGCGAAAACATTGAGATTGTTGAAATAATCGTGATGATGGCGCGAAATTTGGGAATGAAAATAATCGCCGAAGGCATCGAAAACGAAATCCAGCTCAACGAGCTGAAAAAACTCAACTGCGAAGGCGCGCAGGGATATTTTTTTTCCAAACCGATGCGTTTCGAGGAAATTTCGGATTTTCTCAATAAAGACATCAAATTTAACCCGAAAATGCCGGCTAAATTTGAGGGCGTTGAAGTTCTTTCGACGATTCAGTAAAAGAATCGGAAATAATAGCCGGAGCGCGGTCAAGATGTCCGCGCTCCGACCAAATCCGCTATATTCTACCTTTTTTCCCTTTTGTCGCCGCCTTTATTTTCATCATTGACCACCTGTGCGTGTCCGAGAACCGCGACGAGCGAAACGCCGCCGATAATGTTGCCGAACAGCGTCGGAAGCATCCAACTGCCGAAAAAAGCTGACCAATCGGCAGCACCTGACATTACCGCATAGCTGACTTCGACCGAACCGGCGATAATGTGCGCGAAACCGCCGAGCGCGACGAGATACGTCATTATTATAATTACCCAAACTTTCGCACTTTCGGCGACGGGCAAAAGCCAAACCATCAGCGCGATCAGCCATCCGGCAAAAATCGCCCGCAGAAAAATTGTCAGCCGGTTTCCTTCCATCGCTTCGCGCCCGATTTCGCCGAAAACCCTTTTGATTTCAGGACTGAAAATATCGGTATGACCGATAACGTAAGCAAAAACAACCGCCCCGACGAGATTGGCGGCGAAAACAACCGACCAGAGACGCAGAACGCAAAAAAAGGTTTCGGCGTTTTTCCGCACCAGCAGCGGCAAAATAACGGTCAGCGTGTTTTCCGTGAACAACTGCTGGCGACCGAGAATGACGATGAGAAATCCCGCGCAGTAACCGAATTTGTAAATCAGCGGACTCCACATCGAATCCGGCAGATGCGAGCGAATCAAACCTTCGGCAACGAGCGAAAATCCCATCGAGAGACCGGCGGAAAACCCCGACCAGGCGAGCGCGGAAACCGTCCGCGACATTTCGTGTTCGCCTTCTTCGCGGACGGTTTCATAAACCACCGCCGCCCGCGGCGTGCCGCGTTCTTCGACTTGCTTTTTCTCCCGACGCGTCAAATCCGGCTTCTCATTTTCAGTTTCTTTGTTTTTGTTGTGGTCAGTTTTTTCCATAAATTATGGGACGGAATTTTTATAAAAAAACTCTGCAATGCGAACGCAGAGTTTTTGATCGTAATAAATTTTAATTTTGTTCAGTATTTGAGTGTATAATCTTTTTCAAGAGGTGAAAAGGTTAATAAACGCAAAGTGGTCGGTTTATCCATTTGTGATCTACCTTCAATTTCAACGACTTAAATAATAAACCGCCCGAAAGTAAAATGCGATCCGGTGATTTTTATATTGACGGTCAAATTTACCGGGCTTAAACCGCTTCCGATACTTCTTTAGAATCTAAAATATCACCCGGCAAACGCCCGATCTTTTCGTCAATTTCCGTTACGAGTTCGTCATAAACTATATCGGAAATCAAACCTCCGCTGAGCATTTTCGATAAAGCGGCGCGTTGGGCGTTCAAACTTTCGCGCTGCGCGTCTTCGCGTTCTTCATATTGCATTTCAGGATATTTTTTGAGCAATTCGTTTTGTTCGGCAAGCGCGTCGGCGACTTGTTTTTGCAGTTCGGGTTCGATTTGCTGCCAGATCGTCAATGAAAATAAATTTCCCAAATACATCTCTTTGATGCGGCGAAAAGCGGCTTGCGCGGCAATAAGTCGTCCGTGCCGCCGTTCATATTCGAGTTCTATCGGCGGCGCGATGCCGATTCCCAAACGCCGCAGCAAAAACTGCATCGTCGTTCCCTGCGCCAGCAGCGTGAACAAAACCACGCCGAACGTCATCACGCGCAGAAGTTCGCGTTCGGCAAGCGCGAGCGGCAGACTCAACGCCAATGCCAAACTGATCGCGCCGCGCAGTCCGCCCCAGAAAATAACGTGCCGGTAGGCGGGCGAAATTTTGTTTTTGCTCAAACTCGCCAGAGCGGTTACGCCGTAAACCACTATGGCGCGGCTCAGTAAAACCGCCGCCAGCGCAATCGCAATCGGCACCAGATTCGCCCCGATTTCGCGCAGATTGACATCTAAACCGATCAATAAAAAGACCAGCGAATTGGCGACAAAAGAAAGAAATTCCCAGAAATTAAACAGGACGATTCTGGTCGTCGGCGACATTCCTTTGAAGCCGAAATTGCCGATAAGAATACCGGCGGCGACTACCGCCAAAACGCCGGAAACGTGAAACCGCTCGGCGACGAGATACGCGCCGAACGCGAGAACCGTCGTCAGCATCGTTTCGATCAAATAATCGTCAACGCGGGCGATAATCTGCGCGATTACCCAGCCCAAACCGACACCGATCAGCAATCCGCCCGCCGAAACGCGAAAGAAATCAACCACCGCCGATAAAATATCAAAGGAGTCGTGACCTTCGCCGCCGCCGCCGACAATTGCCGACAAAGCGACGGCGAGTATCAGTTTGAAAAGAACAATCGCCGTGCCGTCATTGAAAAGACTTTCGCTTTCGACGAGCGTCGTCAAACGCTTCGGCGCGCCCAACGCTTTAAACAGCGAGACCACCGCGACCGGATCGGTCGCCGCGATCAACGCGCCGAAAACCAAACCGCTCGACAGCGAAATTCCCACGCCCCACGAAACAATCGCGCCGACGACAAAAGTCGTCAGCAGAACGCCCGGAATCGCTAATCCGACAATCGTCAGCCAATTTTCGCGCAGATACTTAAATTCCAGGTGAAATGCGGCTTCAAAAACCAGCGGCGGAATAAACAGCGACAAAATAAGTTCCGGCGTAAGCTCGATTTCCAGAGGTTTTTGAAACGTAATCAGCAAGCCGACGATGACCAGCGCGACCGTGTAAGGAATTCGCAGACGACGCACGACGAGCGCGACGAGCGACACGATTAACAGTAATTCGATGATGATAGTTTCCGTAGCCAAAAATTGTTCCATAGTGAATTTACAGCTTATCAGCTATTTTTAGTGTTGAAAAATTCGTTTGATTTTTTGTGGTCGGACGGGTAAAGAAGAGTTTAATTTTGCAATAAACTAAACATCATAGCGGAGGTTGAATGACAAATTACGGAACACGGGAAAGTTACATATTCTGTAAATTTTTTCTAATATATCGCACGACGTTTTTAATTTGATCGTCGCTCAAACTGTTCTTGAAGGCGGGCATTCCTTCGTCGGGAATTCCCTCTTTGATATGCTCGAAAATTTCATCGTCATCGTCTTTTTTGGAACGCTCGGAAATTAAATTTGCCGCTTTTAATGTTTCGCCGTCAATCACGACTTTGCCGCCCGCGCCGTTTTCTTTGTGGCATTTGGCGCAGCTATCCGTGTAAATTTTTTCTGCCGAAGCCAATTCGTCCGCCGCCGCCGTCGTCTGAATATTGACCGGCGCGTTCGCCGGAATGTTGGTGACGACATTTGCTTCAGTGGTCGTTTTATTTTCCGCGCAGGCAAAAATAAACAGCGCGACTGCCGATAAAATTACGGCGATTTTTATGATTTTCATACTTTTTTCCCTCAAAGAAATTTGCTTTGTAAAAGTCGAAAGTTTAACTTATGAAATAAGATAAAGCAAAAAACATCGGGTAAATTATGAAGACCAAAAAATTATTCATCGGCGGCGAATGGCGCGAAACGGAAGACACTTTTGAAGTTAAATCGCCGTTCACGCAAAAAATCATCGCCGAAGTTGCAGCGGCAGACCGCGACGAAATGGAAGAAGCGATAGCGGTCGCCGAAAATGCCGCGCGGGAAATGCGAAAACTGGCGCGTTTTGAAATCGCCGAAGGTTTACGAAAAATCGCCGCCGTTATCGAAACGCGCAAAAAAGAATTCGCCGAAACGATTGCCCAAGAAGCCGCCAAACCGATCAATCTCGCGCGCGGCGAAGTCGAACGCGGCATTGCGACCTTTAATTGGGCGGCGGGCGAAGCCGAAAGATTTGTCGGCGAAATCGTCCCCGTTGACACGCAGGCGGGCGGAAAAGACAAAACGGCGGCGACCCGGCGAATTCCGCGCGGCGTGATTTACGGCATCACTCCGTTTAATTTCCCGCTCAATCTGGTCGGTCACAAAGTCGCGCCCGCGCTCGCTTCGGGCAATGCGATCATCATCAAACCGAGTCAAAAAACGCCGCTCACCGCGCTGCTGCTCGGCGAAGTTTACGAAAAGAGCGGCTTGCCGAAAAGCGCGCTGCAAATCGTGCCGATGGATGTGAAAAATATTGATTTGATTCTCAAAGACGAGCGAATTCAAATGATTTCATTTACGGGCAGCGCGGCGGTCGGCTGGAAACTGAAAAATCAATGCGGCAAAAAAGCGATTTCCCTCGAACTCGGCGGCAACGCGCCCGTCATTGTGGACGAAAGCGCGAACATCGAAAAATCTCTCGAACGAACGACGATGGGCGCGTTCGCCTACGCCGGACAAGTCTGTATTTCCGTTCAGAGAATTTATGTTCACGAAAAAATCTACGACGAATGGACTGAAAAATTTGTCGAAAGCGCGAAAAATTTGAAAATCGGAAATCCGCTCGACGAATCAACCCGGCTTTCGACGATGATTGAAGAAAGCGCGGCGCAAAAGGCGGAAAGCTGGATTAATGAAGCGGTCAAAGCCGACGCGCAGCTTTTATGCGGCGGTAAGCGCGACGGCGCGATGCTCGACGCGACGGTTTTGACGAATACAAATCCTGAAATGCGCGTCGTGTCCGATGAAATTTTCGCGCCGGTCGCCGTCGTCGAAAAATTTTCCGACTTTGCCGAAGCCGTTGATCTGTCAAACAATTCAAAATACGGCTTGCAGGCGGGAGTTTTTACGCAAAATCTAGCTAACGCGGATTACGCGGCGGAAAATCTCGAATACGGCGGCGTGATAATCAACGACGTGCCGACGTTTCGCGTGGACAATATGCCTTACGGCGGTGTCAAAAATTCGGGCTTCGGGCGCGAAGGCGTGAAATATGCGATGGAAGAAATGTCGGAAATTCGATTAGTTGTGGTAAATTCATAATAAATTTCCCAAAGCCGTTTAAGATTTAACGACTAAGGCAAGAATCGTTAAATCTCAAATGGAAAGGTGTTAAAAAATATGTCCGTAGTAAGTTTCAAACTCAAAGATTTACAAGATATAAATTGGAAAGATTTCTTCAAACGACTTTATACAAAGGCGTTCAACGAAGAAGAAATTTTGGGCGTTTCGGCGCAGGTGGCTTTTTATTTTGCGTTCGCGCTTTTCCCGCTGCTGCTGTTTTTGATCAGTATTTTCGGCATTGTGTTGGGTTCGGCTCAAGATTTAAGACAGGAAATGTTTTTTTATTTGCAGCAGGTGATGCCCGGTTCGGCTTACGAATTGGTGCAGAAAACTATCGAGGAAGTTACCGAAGGCAGTTCCGGCGGAAAATTAACATTCGGATTGATCGTCGCTTTGTGGTCGGCTTCGGCTGGCGTGGACAGCATTCGAAACGCGCTCAACGGCATTTATAATCTGACGGAAGAGCGGGCGTGGTGGAAAGCCAAACTCGTTTCTCTGTCAACTACGCTCGGTTTGGCACTGCTTATAACCGTCGCGCTCGGCGTTATTTTTTACGGCGGAAAATTTATTTCGCTGATTTTGGGATCAATCAATCTGCCCATTTCTTCGCCGTTCGTTCTCGGCGTTTTGCAGGTCATTGTAATTTTGATTGTTCTTATTTTAGTATTTTTTCTTATTTACCAGTTTTTGCCCGACCATAAGGATTCCAAATGGGTTTGGGTTACTCCGGGCGCGATTTCCGGCATTGTTTTGTGGCTTTTGCTGTCTTACGGCTTTCGACTTTATTTAGGATATTTTGATTCGTACAACAAAACTTACGGTTCGCTCGGCGCGGTCATAATTTTGCTGTTATGGCTTTATCTGACGGCACTGGTGATTACCATCGGCGGCGTGATAAACGCTGTCCTGCAAGAATTTACAGACGGGGAAACCGCCGAAGCCGCCAACAAAGCGGCTGCCAAAGAAGTCGTCAAAAATCCCGACAAAGGTTCGGCGGAAGAGAAAAAAGCTGAAACATTGGAGAATCTCAACAAAGGTTCCGATGAGAAAATAGCTCGCCAAAAAGATGCCGAAGTAAATTTTGACGATGAAAATTCTAATGATGAAAATGTCCCTGTGAAAGAGACTCCGCCGACGGAAAAATCCACATTAAAATTAGTCGCCGGACTCGTCATCGGTTTTGTGCAAAACATCAGAAAACGCTGATAGTTGGAGCGCGGACGGCTCGTCCGCCAACAGAGCGAAGCAACTTTTGCAACATCGCTTCGCTTGTGGCGGACGAGCCGTCCGCGCTCCGTCGGTTAAATCATCGGCGTTAAAACTATCTGCACGCGGCGGTTTTTAGCGCGATTGGCGTTCGTCGAATTCGGCGCAACGGGCAGAGCCGCGCCGTAACCTTTGGCTTCGATGCGGTCGGCGGATGCGCCGAGTGCCGTGATTTTATCGGCGATGGTCTGCGCCCGCGTTTGCGTTAAACTCTGTAATTCGTCGGGCGTTCCGTTGTTGTCGGTGTGCGCTTCGATTGTAACTTTGTAATCGGTGCTGTTCGCTAAAACTTCGCTCAACGAACCGATGTTCGCTTCACCGTTCGGCGCAAACGTGCTGACGCGCGTTCCCGTCCAGTAGGTTTCCGGCAGAACCAAAACAATTCCGCGTTCATTCTGCGAAACCGTGCCGAATCTTTTTAGAGATTCCATCAAAATCGGCACGTTCGACTGCAAACGATTGAGTTTTTGATCTTTTTCGCGCTGTTCCTGCATCACCTGATTTTGCGCTTCGATGGAAGCAAGTTTGATTTTCACGCTTTCCGAGTCCGATTGTGATTTGTTTAATTGGTCGCGCAAATCTTTAACTTGATTCGAATAATTGAGCGCGTCGCGTTCGGCAAGTTCGCGGTTGCGGATTTCTCTGGCGAGTTCCGATTTGAGATTGGCGATTTCACTTTGCGCGTCCGAAAACTTTTCTTCCTGTTCGCGCAAATCCGCGTCCTGACGCGATTTGACGTTGCGCTGTTCGCGCGCTTCTTTGCGGACGGCAGCCGTCGTTTCGGCTTTGACCGCCGAACTTATGGCTTTTCGCGCCGTAATATCAACGTCTTCTTCGGCGCGTCCGGCTTTCCAGGCGGCATCGGCACTTTGAAAAAGCGTCTCCGCTTCTTTGAGTTCCTCAGTCGCGTCGCGCTGCGCTCCGGCGTATTTTGCCAGCGCGAGTGCCTGATTTGCCTGCAAAATCAGCGAAGGCGTTTTCGAGTAATCAATTTCGGCGATTTCCGGCGTTCGCGCGTCGCTGAAATAATCGCTTGAATTGCCGAAATACTGAATCGCGCTCGTCGTCGCCAAAGTTCTGCCGCTTTTCGCGTACGGATTCAGATTTTCGAGCATCACCGCGCGGCTCGGACGACGCACGAGAAAATGCGGTTCAGCCGTCACAATCAGCGCGAAGTTTTGCAGCGGCGTGGTCACGGAAATTTTTGAATCGAAATCGAAAAACCCGCGCCGTTTGATTTCGCCGAGATTGTCAACCTGACCGTCCGGGGAGATCGCCCACAAAACATACGTCGCGTAACCCGCGCCGAGTTCAAACGGGCGCGGCATTTTTGAAACGGAAAGCTCGATTTCCGTACCGTTTTTCTTCGTGCGCTCAATTTTCGCTTCGCCTTTCATTCGCGGAAAACGAGTCGTGCCGCGAAACTGCAAATAGACGGTTTCATCAACCGGATAAGTCACGGCGGTTGTTTTACGCGGAACGTCAACCTGAGCAAAAATCGTCGCGGATAACAAAAATAGAACGGAAAATAGCGGTATTATTTTAGATAAATTTAGATTTTTCATTTTTTTCTCCGAAAAAGGACTTTTCATTTAAAAAGATGCCACAATCCTTTTTGGCGTTGCAAATCGCAAATTCCAGATTCCAGATTGTCGGATTTACAATTTACAATTTACAATTTACGATTGACGGTTTGTAATGAAAGATTTTCAAAGACTCTTAAAATATCTTCGCCCGCATCTTTCCACATTTGTGGTGGCGACAATTGCAATGGTCTTCGCCGCGCTTGCCGAAACCGCGATTGGCGCGTTGATTGTTCCGATTTCCGATCTGGCGTTTAACAACGGCGCGACGCAAAATTCCTCCACGCTGTTTAATCTCCAAAAATACATCCCGCAAAACGACTGGTTTTCCGCCTGGGCGATAATTTCCGCGCTGCTTTTAGTTTTTACGGTCGGCGGCGGCATCGCCGAATATTTTTCTTCATATTTGATGGCGAAAATCGGGCAGTCTTCCGTTCTGCAAATGCGCCGCGAACTTTACGAACATCTTTTGGGGCAATCGGCAATTTTTTTCCAAAAGCATCGCACAAACTTTTTAGTTTCGAGACTTGTAACGAGCGCGGCGGCGATTGAACTGGCGGTTTCGGCAAATTTGCGCGACGTTTTGCGCGAAAGCATAATGCTCGTCTGCTTTCTCGGCGCGGCTTTTTATTACAATTGGCGTTTGACGCTCGGCGCGCTGGTTATCGCGCCGCTGATCGGCGGTTTGACTTCAAAATTCAGCAAATCCCTGCGAAAACTTTCCGAAGAATCTTTTGAAGGCAACAAACTTTTGAACGACACGGCGCAGGAATCTCTGTCAAATTATCCGATTGTGCAGGCATATCGCGCCGAAGCGCGTGAAAAGTCCCGTTTCGCCAAAGTCGCCGAAATTATCGCCCGCGCTAATCTGCGTTCGGGCAGAATCGCCGCGCTTTCGCCGCCGATCATCACGACCATCGGCACGGTTGCCATCATCATTTTTCTTTTTTTCGGATTGCGCGAAATAAACACCGGCAGAATGGCAGCCGGACAATTTTTCGCGTTTTTGCTTTTTCTGTTTCGCAGTTACGATCCGATGCGAAAAATCTCGCGCCAGCACAACGAAATTACCAAAGCCTTCGCCGCCGCGCGTGATGTTTGGGACGTGATGGACGCGAGCGACGCGCTGCCGGAAAAACAAAACGCCGTCGAACTCGCGCCTTTGCAAAACAAAATTTCACTCAAAAATGTTTCGTTTAATTACGCGGACGAAGATAAAAACGTCATCAAAAACTTTAATCTGGAAATTCCGAAAGGCGAAATGGTCGCGCTCGTCGGCGAAAGCGGCGGCGGAAAATCGAGTTTGATAAAACTCGTGCAAAGACTTTACGACCCGAATGAAGGCGCGATTTTGTGGGACAATACCGATTTACGCGACGCGAAAGTTACCAGTTTGAAAAAACAAATCGCGCTCGTCACGCAGGAAACCGTGCTGTTTAACGACACGATTCGCTACAATATTTCCTACGGCAAACCCGACGCGACCGATGCGGAAATCACGGAAGCCGCAAAAATCGCCTTTGCCGACGAATTTGTCCGAGAATTGCCGAACGGTTACGACACATTCGTCGGCGAACGCGGAATTTTTCTCTCCGGCGGACAACGCCAGCGCATTGCGATTGCCCGCGCCGTTATAATTAACGCGCCGGTTTTGATTTTGGACGAAGCGACTTCCGCGCTCGATGCCGAATCCGAACAGCT
The DNA here is from genome assembly GCA_965218105.1 of Pyrinomonadaceae bacterium. Taxonomy (GTDB): domain Bacteria; phylum Acidobacteriota; class Blastocatellia; order Pyrinomonadales; family Pyrinomonadaceae. Next base: position 2,943,482 of record OZ244585.1, on the reverse strand, counting down.
CGTGCAAAAAGCCTTGGCAAATTTGATGCGAAACAAAACTTCCATCGTCATCGCGCACCGACTTTCAACCGTTCGCAAAGCCGATAAAATCGTCGTAATGGAACGCGGAAAAATCACCGAAACCGGCACACACACCGAACTTCTTGAACACAACGGAATTTACCGGCGACTTTACGAATTGCAGTTTGCCGAAGAAGAAATTGTTTCGGTCAGCTAAACTATGTTAAAATCGGCGCAAAAGGAGTTTGTAAAATTATGACACCACAAGAAATTTTGAATGAGATTTATAGATTGCCGTCTTTTGAACAAAAAGAAATTTTAGATTCACTTTTTGAAAATATGAGCCAAGCTGATGCAAAAGATTTACAACTTCAACAAGCTTTATTCGATGCCGGACTGGTGCGCGAAATCAAACCGCCTCGACACCGCAGGATGGGAGATTTCAAAGCGGTAAAAATTAAGGGTAAACCAATTTCCGAAACCATTATCGAGGAACGCAGGTGATGGATTTTTACTATTTCGACAGTAGTGCAGCCGTCAAAAACTATGTTCAAGAAATCGGTTCAAATTGGGTAAAATCAATTTTCAACTCGGTTACGACAAAAGTTATTTATGCTGTTGCAATCTCCGAAGTCGAAGTTGTTTCCGCTCTCAGCCGCAGAAAAAAAGGTAAAACTCTGAGTGCCAATGATGCAAAAGCCGCCTCTCAACAATTCAGATACGATTTCGCCAACGATTTCCGTGTCATTGAAGTCGAAACAATTTTAATAAATAATGCTGTAAATTTGGCTGAAACGCATTGTTTACGAGGTTATGACGCAGTTCAACTTTCCGCCGCAATAAAAATATCGAAACAAATATCTTCGTTAAAGCTTGGTTCGCTTGTCTTCGTTTCAGCCGACAACGAATTAAACACAGCCGCCAACGCCGAAGGCTTAACGGTTGAAAATCCGAACAATTACCCGTAAAAAATTATGAAATCAATGACCGGATTCGGACGCGGCGCAGTTTCAGGAGAAAACTTTGCCGTTTCCGTCGAAATAAAAACAGTAAATAATCGTTATTTGGATTTGAACTTGCGGCTCGCCAACGAATTGCAGTCGCTCGAAGTCAATCTCAAACGCATCATTCAAAACCGCCTTTCGCGCGGTCGAATTGATGTTTTTATCAATTACGAACGCACCAGCGATATCGTTTACGAATTAAATCGTCCGCTGATCGCCGGATATTTGACAGCATTAAAACAGATGCAGGAAGAATTTTCTTTGACGGGCGAACCCGATATGAATTACATCGCGCGGCTGCCGAACGCTCTGCAGACGAAAGCGGACGATGTTCACGCGGATTTTACAAACGGAATTGAAGACGCTTGCTCGATGGCGTTGGATGAACTCGAAAAAATGCGCGAAGTCGAAGGACAGGCGACGGCGGAGGAATTGGATTTTCGGCTCGCGTCCATCGAAAATCATCTGCCGAAAATCGAAGCGGAAAGCGAAAACGTCGCCGACGAATATCGTCAGCGTTTGGAAAAACGAATCGAAAAACTGTTGTCGAAAAGTGAATCGGAAATCGAATTGGATCAGGCGCGACTCGCGCAGGAAGTCGCTTATTTAGCCGACAAAAGCGATATTTCCGAAGAAATCACGCGCCTCAAAGCGCACATCGAACAATTTCGCGCGATTATGAAGGAAGACAAAGAAGTCGGCAAACGGCTCGATTTTTTGACGCAGGAATTGAACCGTGAAGCGAACACAATCTCGTCGAAAACCAATAATTTAACGGTTAAAGAAGCGGCGTTGGAAATCAAAAGTGAAATTGAAAAAATCCGCGAACAGGTGCAGAATATCGAATAGTCCGTTTAATTTTTCTCACATAAAACTATGTATTCCTGCGTCATTGTGCCTCTACTTTCGCCGACTTTATTGGACGGTGAATTTTTCAGAGGCATTGATTTGTTGCCCAAAAGTCTTTCGTAAGTGGATAAATGCGAAAATCCGCTGGCTTCAAATCTTTCGGCAATAAATTGATCGGTTGGAAGCCGGACATCTTTCACCCGTCTGTTGCCGACTACATAAATCGCTTTTCCGCCTTTTTTAACGCTCTTTGCAACGTCGGCGATTGAATATTCCAAATCTCCGTAAAATGATGAAACTTCCAATGCTCTTTTCGGCGAAGCCTTATCAATTTGGCAAATATAATCTGCTATCAAACCCTTGTTATAAAGTTTTTTAACCTTTTTTCCGCCCATTAAATAATTATCAATTTGACGTGCGTAATCAATTCCGAGCCACTCGTTGCCGAACATTGAAAATTGCCCGTAAGCCACCGTCGTTTTGCTGTCGCCGTAAGGCGGACTTGTTAAAATCACATCGAAATAATCTTTTTTAGCGGGAAAAGCATTATAATTTATTTTAATGTTTGCCCCGTTTATTTTTGGAAAATAACAGTATTGATAAATGTCTAAAACTTTATTTAACCTGTTGAAATAAACTCCGAAAACGTCGGGATTAAAATTTAAAACGTCTTCGGATTTCATTCGATACAACTTAAATTCATTGTTTCGTGTGTATGAACAATCCCGAACGGTTTCCGAAAAAGCCACGAGGAAAAGTCCCTGAATATCAATGGATATTTTTTCTATAAAATTTTTTAGAACCGTCAGACTTTGCAGAACCTGTTTTGAAAACCAAAAATCTATGTTGAAAAATTCGGGAGGTTTTACGCCGCCTAAATTTTCTTCGCTTTTAATAAAATCAAAAACTTCATTTCTCAAATTGATTTTTGCCGATTTAACCTTTTCCAAATCTACTTTCGTGAATTTGGCTCGTGAAATCAGCACGGCTAAAGGATTTATGTCATAGCCATACATTTCCTGTATACCACTTTCCAATCCAGCGGCAAACGACGAACCCGAACCGCAATAAGGATCGAGTAATTTACCTTTTTTGATGTTTAATTCATTAAATATTTCAATGCCGATCTGCGGCAGCATTGTTGCCGGATATTTGTGCAGATTCGGATAAATCGCTGCGTAAGACTGTCCGGCGAAATCATATTTTTCATTTCTGATTATCTTATATTTCATAAGTTTGCATTGACATAATCGGGCAGTTCGGACAGCTTTGAAATAAAATTGGCGTTGACATCTTTGGCAATAAAAGCATTGTCGAAAAACTTAAACATTCCGCGATGCTGCGGATTATTGATTTCATTATAAAAATTAACAGTCGCAAAACAAACTAAAGGCATTTCTTCGGATTCATAAGAAATATTATATTTGTCCTTGATGCTATTATCGGAAGTCGCAATTTCCATCAGTAATTTCCACTTGTAAGTTTGTCCTGCTCGTTCTCTCAAAGAAGTTTTTAACGAAAGAATAATGCAATTCGGCAACTCTTTATTTTCCGTGTAAGTGTAAATTATTAGATCGCAGTCAGGCTTTTGAGTTTCGCCGTCAACATTAATTGTAGATAATTTATTGAAATTTTTAACTTTGGACTTTTGGCTCGTAATAAATACATCGGAACGAATATTTTCGTGAATTTTGTTGTTCAAAAAGATATAAACGAGTGCCTGCGAAAACGAATTTCCGGCAATTGATTTTATTGCCTGCTTTTCGTCTTGTATTTCACCTTTTTGTTTTCTTTCTGCCAAGTATTCGTTGACAAAAGGCAACGCTTGAAAAAGTATATTATGTATTTGATTAAAGACTAATTTCCAATTTTCCTTTGGTGTTTGATTATTACCTGCAGCAAAGTCATCAATCTGTTTCAGCGTTTCAGCCAAATAAGGAACGGCTTTTATTTTAATCAAAGTATTGTTTTCTTCTTTATTCAATTCATAAGCCATAATTTTATCGAAACCTTATTTAATCTCCGCATTCATCATAAAATCAAGCAGGCGAATGATTGTCTCGCGCATTTCCCTTCTGTCAACGACCATATCAACCATTCCGTGTTCGAGCAGAAATTCCGAACGCTGAAAACCTTTCGGCAGTTTTTGGCGAATCGTCTGTTCGATGACGCGCGGTCCGGCAAACCCGATCAACGCTTTCGGTTCGGCGACGATAACATCACCGAGCATCGCAAAACTCGCCGTCACGCCGCCGGTCGTCGGGTCGGTCAAGACGGAAATAAACGGCAGGCGCGCGTCGTGGAGTTGGGCGAGCGCGGCGGAAATTTTCGCCATCTGCATCAAACTTAATGTTCCTTCCTGCATTCGCGCGCCGCCGGAAGCCGCGAAAATTACCACTGCGCCGCGATTTTCCATCGCTCTTTCGACGAGGCGCGTGATTTTTTCGCCGACCGCCGAACCCATCGAACCGCCGATAAAATCCATCGCCATCGCGCCCGCGTAAACCAAGTGTCCGCCGACTTTTCCCGTGCCGGAAACAATCGCTTCGGGCAAACCGGAAGACTTTTTCGCCGCTTCGATGCGTTCGATATAGGGTTTCGTGTCAACAAATCCGAGCGGATCGCCGCTGGTTATTTGTTCGTCCAATTTTTCGTATTTGCCGTCGTCAAACAATGTGTCTAAACGACTTCTCGCGTCCAGCCGGAAATGATAACCACAATGTGTGCAAACTTGCAGCGATTCTTTCAGCTCGCGTTTGTAAAGCGGATTTTCACATTCGAGACATTTGACGAAAATGCCTTCCGTCTTTACTTTTCGTTCTTCATCCGCCGTTTGTTCTTCAATTTTGGGTTTGTTTCGACTAAACCAAGTCATAATATTTTTGATTGATAATTAACAATTATTTAACTGCTAAGGTTATCACAAGGCGGAAAATTGTCTAAAGCACACGGCGAATATTCCAAATCAAACGAATGTGAAATTATTTCAGTATTTCGAGCATTTCGGCGTGAATCAAACCGTTGTCGGCGCAGATCGGCGGCGCGTAAACGCTGAATTTTGAATCGTCGTAATGCGAAACTTTCCCGCCCGCTTCTTCGATTAACAAAACTCCGGCGGCAACATCCCACGCGTTTAAGCCTTCTTCCCAAAAACCGTCGAAACGTCCGCAGGCGACATAAGCCATATCAATCGCCGCCGAACCGTCGCGCCGTACGCCGCGTGAATATAAAAGAAATTTATTCAAATGTCCGGCAAAATCCTGTTTTTCCTTAAAGTTGTACGGAAATCCCGTCACGATTAACGATTCGCTGAGTTTTTCCGTTTGGGAAACGCGAATTTTTCTGCCGTTTAAGGTCGCGCCGCGTCCTTTTTCGGCGGCGAAAAGTTCGTCGCGCGTCGGGTCGAAAGTTACGCCGACGACGATTTCGCCGTCGTGTTCGAGCGCGATTGTGACGCACCAGCACGGATAACCGTGCGCGTAATTGGTCGTGCCGTCGAGCGGGTCAACAATCCATTTCCAGACGACTTCGCCGCCGTCAACCAACGCTTCGCCGGATTCTTCCGCCAAAATCGAATGTTTCGGATAATATGAACGGATTTTTTCGGTGATTAATTTCTCCGATGCCAAATCCGCTTCGGTCACGAGATCAATGTCGCCTTTTTTGAAAATATCTATTTTCCGCCCGAATTTTTCAAGCAGAATTTGTCCGGCTTCACGCGCGGTTTCGACGGCAAAATTTAGCATTTTTAAGATTGTTGAAATTTAAAAAGCGAACGTAAATCGGATGATGAAAAGAAAAGTTCAGAGCGAAAATCAAAATGCGTCGGCGCGGATTAATTTATAAATCGGTCGCTGACTTCCAAAAATTCCTTGATTTCGGCGTTCCAGAATTTCCAATCGTGAATGCCGGGAAGTTCGCGGAATTCGTGCGGAATTTTCTTTTCCAAAAGCAATGCCGAAAATTCGCGGTTAGCTGCGATCAAACCGTCTTCCGTGCCGCAGTCGAGATAAATAAACGGCAGATTTTTCGCTTTTTCGGCAGGCATTTCGCGGACTAATTTAAAAATATCGTTATCTTTGCGCGTCGGCGAATCGTCCGCGCCATAAACGCTCATAATCGAATCGGTCAATGTTTTCCAGCCGTTTCCCAATGTTTTTTCCGTTAATGATGCCGCTTGCAGTGCGCCGCTGAACGAACCGACCAGCACAAACATTTCAGGATATTTCAAACCGAACTTTATCGCGCCGTAACCGCCCATTGAAAGCCCGGCGACGGCGCGATGCTGTCGGTCGGAAATTGTCCGATATTTTTTATCAATTTCGGGAATCAATTCCTGAACAATATAGCTTTCATATTTATCGTTCGGCACGGTTGCGCTGTCGGTATACCAGCCATTATCGCCTTCGGGCATCACGAATATGTAGTTATATTTTGCCGCATAATCCGTTAATTTTGTTTTATCCGCCCAATTGTCGAAATGTCCTGTTAAACCGTGAAGAAGATATAAAACTGCATAATGTTTTGACTTATTTACATCCGAATCATAATTACTAGGCAAAATTAGGTTATATAGCATTTGCCGAGCCATTAGCTTGCTGTCGAGTTTGTATTCTCTTACAAACTCATTAGTTGCAACAGTATCTGGTCTTGCTTTCGGAGTTACAGTTTGCGCTTGAACCGCAGACGACAAAAACGCTGTCAACGCAAGAAGACAAACTTTGAACGAATTTATAATTCGATTATTATTTTTCATATAAATTAACACTAGCCGAAAAATCTGCTTAACCAGCCGCTGTTTTCGTTTTTGTCAACGACCTGCGCCAGTTCGCCCGCGTCGAGCCAAACGCCCGAACAAGTGTCGCAAACATCAATTTTGATATTTTCGTAATCGCTTTCCAACAGTTTGCCGTCGCATTTCGGGCAGTTCAGATTCAAATCTTTAGTCGTTTGTGAAGACATTTTCGACTTCATTTTTTCGATCAGTTCTTTTTCCTTACGGTGAAAATATTCGTTTTCCAACGCTTTTCCGCGCTCGTCCAATTCGATTGCCATTTGTGTTTAACTCCTGTTTTATAAATTTCTTGTTATGAAAAATAACAGAATCCGCCGATTGTTTCAAAAGCGGCAAATTTGAATTAGTCTCAAAACCTGATTTCGCAAAAGACGTTGGATGTTAAATTCCAGTTTTCAGATTTTGAAATTTAGAATCTGGAATCTGGAATTTGGAATCTGGAATTTGGAATCTGGCGTTTTAATCGTTTTCCGCGCTTGACACCGGCGTTTCAGAAAACTATATTTTCTGTTTGCTCTCTGGTGAGGTTAAAATTCATTTGATGATACATTCAGACGAATTTTGGATGCGGAAAGCAGTTGAAGCCGCCGAAAACGCTCGCAGTTGCGATGAAATTCCCATCGGCGCGTGTTTAATTGACAAAGATTATAAACTTTTAGCCGTTGCCGGAAACCGCACGATTACGCACTGCGACCCGACGGCGCACGCGGAAATTCTGGTTTTGCGGGAAGCGGCAACAAAAATCGGCAATTATCGGTTGACTGAAACGACCGTTTATACGACGATAGAACCTTGCGCGATGTGCGCCGGCGCATTAGTCAACGCCAGAGTTAAACGATTGGTTTTTGGCGCGCACGATGAACGATTCGGCGCGGTTGAAAGTGTTTTCCGGCTTTGCGACACAAGTTCTTTGAATCATCAAATCGAAATTACATCCGGCGTTTTGGCGGAAGAATGCAGAATGTTAATGCAAAATTTCTTTCGCGCTAAACGTCTGAAAACATTTTAATTTATCTGCGGAGAGGTGCGAGAGTGGTTGAATCGGGCAGTCTCGAAAATTGTTGTACCTTTGCGGGTACCGTGGGTTCGAATCCCACCCTCTCCGCCAGCTTCTTAAAGGCTGAAGGATGAAGGCTAAAGGATAAAGTTAAGAAAGTAATAAAGCAGGAAAGGTGAAATTGTGGATAATTCTGATTTGAAGGTTAGGACTAAAGATTTTGCCATTCGGATTGTTAGGCTTTTTGCGGCTTTGCCGAAAACTACCGAGGCGCAGGTTTTGGGAAAACAGGTTTTGCGCTGCGGAACATCCGTCGGAGCGCAGTATCGGGAAGCGCAGCACGCTAAATCGGATGCCGATTTTATTAGTAAAATCGAAGGTTCTTTGCAGGAATTAGAAGAAACCGCTTATTGGCTGGAACTTATCGAAGAATTGAATTTATTTAATTCCGATAAATTAAAACTGATATGTCAGGAAACAAAAGAATTAACGGCGATTTTCGTAACAACCGCCAAAAAGGTCAAAGAGCGAAAAGGATAAACCTTCGCCTTTTGCCTTAACAATTTCGGAAAGGTGCAAGAGCGGTTGAATTGGCTACATTGGAAATGTAGTGAACCTCAAAAGGGTTCCGTGGGTTCGAATCCCACCCTTTCCGCCATCTTAAAGGCTGAAGGATAAAGGCGAAGGGATAAAGTTAAATCTTAACTTTCGCCTTTATCCTTTCGCCTTTATCCTTTAGATATGGCTTCAGGCTCCGCACAAGGTTTGAGTTGTGAACTCCGCTAGACTGGGAACAGAGCAACGGCAGCAATTTCAGCTTGTGTTGCGGTTAAGTCTGAAGCCTCCAATTTTTAATAAAAAAGTCGTCGTTGAAATAAATTTATTTCAACGACGACTTTTTTATTTGTAACCTGATTCTATATTTACTGACGGACTGGAGCGCAATCCGTCCCGGTTGCCATTGAGTGTCGCTTCGACACGAAAAAAAGGTTTATCTTTCATTCAAGTTGAATGCTGTCGAAACGCTTTTTCGCGCTCTCGCGCTCACTGCAACCGGGACGGATTGCGCTCCAGTCCGTTGTTTAACGTCTGTTATTTAGCAACCGCTTGTTTGAACTGCGATTCGAGAAAAGTCGCAAAGTTCATAAATTGCGGCTGAGTTTTGAATTTCGTCTTTAACAAATCGAAGGCTTCCTGACCGCGCGGATCGGCGATTTTTATGAGCGACTGCGCGTTGGAGAAAATGCCTTGAAAATTATTTGCGTCGAGTGCTTCTTTAAAGGCATTAAAAATAAGCGGATAAGCGCGTTGATCGCCTTTGCCCGCCGCCGCGATGACGCTCAAAGCGGCATTTCTCACACCTGACGGCTGTGATTTGTCGGCAACGGTTTTGAACGAAAAATCCAACGCCCGTTTGTCCGCCAACGCGCCGAGTCCTCTGAAACCGGCGGTGGCGACGCGACCTTTCCAAGACGACGTATTCGCCAATTTTGTCAGCGCGTCGTAAGCCTTCGCGTCCTTCGTATTCGCCAAAGCAACCGCCGCATTGTCAATTACCGTATAGCTTCTGTCATTCAAAGCCGACAAATAAACGTCCGCATATTTCGCGTCCTGCGTCATTCCCAAAAGTTCGACGGCATCGGCGCGAACCAGCGAATTTTGGTCTTTTGCCGCTTTTAATAATGCCTGAATTGTCGCGTCGTCAAGTTTGACCGCCGCCGCTTGTGCAAACGGATTCGGATTGCGCGGCGCGAGAACTCGACTGATTTCCCCGATTGCCGCACGGCGAATCAGATAATTCGCATCACCCGTCGCCGCGCCGGACAAAGCCGACATAATTTTTGCCGCGTCAGCCGCGCCTTTCGCCTTTTTGCCGAGTTCGTCAATCGCCCAACGTCTGCCGATAATATCTTTGTCGTTCTGCATTTGATAAACGAGTTCGTCAACCGATTTATCAAATTTCAGTTCCTTTAATATCGCGCCTTCGTAATCGAAATTAACCAGTTTCGGTTCTGTCGCCGAAGCGAAAGTATAGACATTTTCGGCTTGCGGTTTAATCCAAATTCTTTGAATATTTCCGTCAATTTCTACGTCAACAAAGGCGCGGAAAAATTCCGTCTGCGGAAATTCGTTGTTCGGATCAACTTTCTGCGTCTGCTTGACGTTCAAAGTCAACTGTTTGTTCGCCGCGTCGTAATTTTTCGTCACTTCAAAAACGGGATGTCCCATTTTGTAAAGCCACTGGTCGAAAAACCAATCCATTGATTGTCCGGTGGTTTCTTCAATCGCAATTCGCAATTCTTCCGTCGAAACCGGCTGATGCGCGTTCTGCGTCAAATAATGATTTAACGATTTGAAAAACAACTCGTCGCCGAGATGTTTGCGTAACATATGCAGAACCGAACCGCCGCCCGGATATGCGTAGCTGTCAAACATCGCGTCTTTGTTCGCGTAATTTTTCGTCACAATCGGACGACGATTGCCCTGATTCCACGTTGCTAAAACTTGATTTTGATTAGAGCGAACGTCGCTCATTAAAAAGAAATCTTTACCTTTTGATTCTTCGTCCCAAAGTGCCTGAAAATACGTCGCAAAACTCTCGTTCAGCCAAATGTCGCCCCAATAACGAGTCGTTACAAAGTCGCCGAACCACTGATGCGCGAGTTCGTGCGATTGCAGAGAGTCGGAATCGCCGTCGAGCAGTTCGCGCTCGTCGTGAATCATTTCTTCGATCTGCGTCGTCGCCGAAATATTTTCCATTCCGCCGCCGAAATCTTCAACCATCGTTTGCGAATATTTCGGATAAGCGTATTTTACGCCGAGTTTTTCCGAGAAAAATTTTATCATCGCCGGAACTCGTTTCGTCGTTTCGGCAACTTCTTTGGCTTCCGACGGATAGCCGTAAGCGTAAACCGGAACGCCTTCATATTCGCCGTTTTTGATTTCCGTAAATTCGCCGACGACGATGGAAGTTAAATAATTGGCATACGGCGTGTCCATTTTCCAATGATATGTGCGCGTGTTGTCGCCATTGTCTTTGACATCGAGCAGTTTGCCGTTGGAGATGACCATAAACGGTTTTTGGACGGTTGCCCGCAATTCGGAGGTGCGAAAATCGTTCGGCGAATCGTAAGACGGAAACCAGTAGCGGTTAAAATCCGTTTCGCCCTGCGACCAGATTTGGCGCGGTTTGTTCGGTTCGTTCGCCGTCGGTTTGATAAACCGAAGTCCGCGCCCGAAACTCCCGATTGCCGTTTCAGCATCGGCTGTATTAACGTAACTCGTTCGATAAACGACGTTTACGGCAAGGTCTTCGCCGCGCTTATACTGGCGGTCAAGCATAATTTCGAGATTATCGCCTTCCTTTTTCCCGTCGTAATTAAACTTCAAAGGCGTTCCGTTCGCCAAAGTTACGGAACTGACCGTCATTTGCGCCGCGTCGAGATAAAATTTCTGTAAATCTTCAAACGGCGCGAGCGTAACAACCGTATTGCCGTAGGCTTGTTCCTTGTCCCAATCAAAACGCAGATCAATCGAAACATTTTTTATGTCAACGTCCCGACTGCGAATGTAATTAATGGGCGGAAGTTTTTTAACTTTTTCGTCATCGTCCTGTTGCCGATTCTGTGATTGCGGCAGCGGACGCGCGTTTGCAAATTGAGCAAACGTCAATAAACACAGGAAAACAAAAGCCGAAAGTTTCGACTTATAAGATTTTAAATTCATATATTTCACTCTCAAATGTTCTGTCCGGGATATTTTCAACTTAGATTTTATTACGCTTGTTTGAGAATTTTTGTTTCAATCAGGTTTGCTCTAAAAACATTAGGCTGTTGATTTATCGTCATCTTTCCAAATAATCAGCGGACAATGAAAATTTGGATGTTGAATAACGCTTACTTTTACATCAAAGGTTTCGGCTATAATTTCCGGCGTAAAAACTTTTTCGGAAACATCCAAAGCGGAAACTTTTCCGTTTTTCAAAAGCAGAATTTTATCGGCATACTGCGCGGCTAAATTTAAATCGTGAAGAATTATCAAAACGGCAACGCCTTCGAGCGCAAAGCGGCGGGCGATTTTTAATGTGCTGTGCTGATGCGCGATGTCGAGATTTGAAGTCGGTTCGTCCAGCAATAAATAGCGCGGATTTTCCGACTTTTCCCAAATTTGCGCCAAAACTCTGGCAAGCTGGACGCGCTGGCGTTCGCCGCCGGAAAGTGTCGGGTAAAGTCTTTCGGCGAGATTTGATTCTTCGACGGCGGCGAGCGCGTGGCGGGCGATTTCGTAATCTTTTGCAGTTTCCGCGCCGCTGACGTGCGGCGCGCGTCCCATCAAAACGACCTCTAAAACCGTGAACGGAAAATTCAGCGAAGAATCCTGCGGCAAAACGGCGCGGGATTTGGCGCGTTCGGGCAAACTCCATTCGGCGAGCGATTTTTCATTCATCGAAACTGCGCCGCCGTTCGCTATTAAATCGCCGCACAAAACCTTTCGCAAAGTAGATTTGCCCGCGCCGTTCGGTCCCAAAACAGCCAAAATCTCGCCGCCGCGCATTTCCATCGAAACGTCGTCGAGCAGTTTTTTTGAGTTTATTTCAACAGTGATGTTTTTAGCTTTTATCAAATCATTTGGTAAATCGTGAATCGTAAATCGTAAATCGTAAATGGAAAGAAATTTGTCTGCAAACTTTGTACAATTTGAAGTTTACGATTTACGATTTTGCGATTCACGATTCACTAATGAATAACTCTCCATTTCCGGTCGCGCAAAAGCAGCCACAAAAAAAACGGCGCGCCGACGATTGCGGTTAAAACGCCAATCGGCATTTCCGCCGGAGAAACCAGAGTCCGCGCCGCAAAATCCGCCGCGAGCAGCAGACACGCGCCCAAAAGTGCCGAACCGGGCAGCAAATATCGGTGATCCGCGCCGATAATCAAACGCAAAAGATGCGGCACGACCAAGCCGACGAAGGTAATCAAGCCGGTAAAAGCGACGCTCGCGCCGACTGACAGCGCGACTAAAACGACGACGATTTTTTTTAGTTTTTCGATGTCGAAACCGAGATGTCCGGCTTCGGATTCGCCTAAAAGAAGCGCGTTGAGCGGACGCGCGAGCCGCGAAAAAAGCAGAATTGGAATAATGATAAACGGCGTGATCGCCAGCACATTCGTCCAGTTTCCGCCGCCTAAACTGCCCAATTTCCAAAATGTCAGCGAACGAATCTGCGTGTCGGTCGCGTAAAAAGTCAGAAACCCGGAAAACGCCTGCGCGAGCGCGTTGATGGCGATTCCGGCGAGCAAAAGCGTAGCGACGGCGGTTTGTCCGGCGATGGTCGAAAGCCGGTAAATTATTATTGTCGTCACAATCGCGCCGACAAAAGCGGCGAGCGGAAAGGCGAAAAGCTGCACGAACGGCGGCAGCGAAAACGAAACCACATCGCCGACGATAACGACGAATGTCGCCGCCAGTGCCGCGCCGCTCGAAATTCCGATCAGGCTCGGATCAGCTAAAGGATTGCGAAAAAGTCCCTGCATCGCCGCGCCGGAAACTCCGAGTGCCGCGCCGACCAGCGCGCCTAAAACAATACGCGGCAGACGAATGTCAATCAAAGTTGATTCCTGCTGAATGTTGAAATCGGTCGCCAGCCGGATGCCGAATTTTTTGAAAATAATGGCGAAAATTTCCGATTGCGAAATTTCGACCGCGCCTTTGTCGGCGGAGAGCAGAGCGAGAAAAACCAGCAGTAAAATCAGAACAAAAAGCACAACACGGCCGCGTTCGTTTTTGAATTTTTCCTGTAAACCGGGAAAAAGTCGGGCGTTGATATTCTGTTTTATTTCGTTCATCCAATCGTCGTTCGATATTTTTATTTGTCCACAGATTAACACAGATCGAGCCGGAAACGCCGTCATCCAGACGGCAAAAAATTGCCGGAGCAATCTAAAAATAACGTGAGTTCGAGATAAGAAAAGACTCCAAAGATAAGATATAATTAGGTTTACCAACAAAACTATAAACCTGAGGAGTCTTTTCAATGGATAGATTAGCAATTTTTTGTGAGATTGACGACTTTTGCCAACAATTTGAGCCGAAATTTAACCGCCGATTGATAGCAGATGGAACTCGAAAACGAATCAAATCTCGAAGGATGTCACGGGCAGAAGTAATGACTATATTGGTTCTTTTTCATCGTTCCGGTTTTCGTGATCTGAAAACATTTTATACGAAAGTGGTTTGCAAGTATTGGCATAAAGATTTCCGTAACTTATTGAGTTACAACAGGTTTGTCGAATTGCAGAGAGATGCGCTGATCTTGCTTGGAGGATTTATGCAGACTCGTTTAGGGAGTTGTTCCGGGGTTTCGTTTGTTGACGCATCGAAGATACCTATTTGCAACAACTTACGGATAAAGCAAAACAAGGTATTTGAAGGAGTTGCGAAACGTGGAAAGACTTCGACGGGATGGTTTTACGGCTTCAAAATACATCTGATCGTGAGCGATACGGGCGAGATTTTAGCGTGGCAAATGACGCTTGGAAATGTGGATGACAGAAAGCCTGTGCCGAATATGACGAAGCAAGTTTGGGGTCAGTTGTTTGGAGATAAAGGCTATATTTCACAGAAACTTAGCGAGTTATTGGGAGAAGACAATGTGCAGTTGATAACAAAAGTTAAGAAGAATATGAAGAACAAATTTATGAGCGTGTTTGAAAAATTGATGCTCAGAAAAAGAGCGATCATCGAAACAATTTATGACCAGTTGAAAAACATTTCACAAATTGAACACACACGGCATCGCTCGGTCTGGAACTTTTATACGAATGTGGTCTGCAGGTTTGATCGCTTACACATATCAAGCAAAGAAACCGAATTTGCAGTTGAGAAAGGAATTGGTTTTAGCCTAATCCTTATCTCGAACTCACGTTAAAAATACACGTTTCGCTCAATGTTGAAATAAACTGAACGATTTTTTGAACGCTTTCGCGTCCATTGCCGTCAGGATGACGGCGTTCCCGACTTGGCTAATTCGGGGTGAAATTTAACGGCGAGTTCGCGCACGGCTTTGCCGACACCGGGACCGAAACCTTGAAAATACATATCCGAAACCGGCACGACGCGCTTGTTTTTTCCGGCGGGCGTTAAGGCGATACCGGGAAACTTCACTACGCCGTCGGTTTCGCCGCTGCGCTCGAAACTTTTTTGCGTGATTAAAATAACGTCCGGCTGCGCGGCGACGACGGCTTCATCGGTCATTTCACGAAAACCCGTAAAATCGGTAAACGGATTTGTGCCGCCCGCTAACTCAATCATTTCGTCAATCGTCGTTCCCGCGCCGCTCATCGTCGCGTTCGGCATATTCAGACCGCGCCCGACGAACATTACTTTCGGGTTTTCCTTAATATTCGCCAGCATTTTATTGACTTCCGCCATTTCGCCGTCAATCTGATTATTTATTTCAGTCGCTTTCGCTGCCGCGCCAACGGCTTTGGCGATGGTCGAAACTTTCGCTTTGACGGTTTCAATCGTGTAATTCGGCGTTAAAGTCAAAACGGCGATTCCGGCGTTTCGCAGTTGATCGAAAATCTGCGGCGGCGCACAATCCGCGTTCAAAATTACGAGCGTCGGTTTCAAAGACAAAATCCCTTCGGCGTTCAGAGCGTTGCGCGCGCCGACTTTCGGCAGATTTGCCGATTCGGGAACATATTCCGCGCTCGAATTGTCCACGCCGACCACTCTGCCGCCCGCGCCGAGCGCGTAAACGGTTTCGGTGTTCGCCGTGCCGATGACGACGATGCGCGAAGCGTCGTTGACCGCGACGGTTTTTCCATCGGCATCGGTAACAGTTGCGCCTTTATTAGTATTGTTTGTTGCGGTTTGCCGACAGCCGCTCAATAATAAAATCAAGCCGAGCAAAATGGCAGTGACAAAAGTATTTTTCATTTTTGTTTTTGTAAAAATGTCACGCAAAGTCGAGTAGATACGACTGGAGCGCGAGTCCGTCCCGGTTGCAACAAGCGCGCGAGCGCGAAGAAGCGTTTCACTAACTTTCAACTTGCGTTACATATAGCAAGCAGGTTTTCGCGTCGAAGCGACACTCAATGGCAACCGGGACGGACTCGCGCTCCAGTCTTTTATTAATAACGAAATCTCACTTGAAATTGAATTTCGCGGTTCGGGTCAACGCTGGCGATGCCGCTGACCGGATTGCCGAGCGTCAGCGACGGATTTACACCGAGAAGCGGACTGCCGTAATTGCCGTTGCGTCCGTAAAGATTCAAATGATTGAAAACATTAAACACTTCGGCGCGGAATTCGAGACTCATTCTTTCTTTGAATGTGAACGATTTTTGCGCGAAAAGATTCGTTTCATAAGTCGGCGTTCCGCGTCCCGCATTGCGTTCGAGAAAAGTTCCGGTCGCCGGATCGAACGGACGATCAGCCGTCGAACCGTCGCCGTTTGAATCGCTTCCGGTCGTGATCGCATACGGTCTGCCGGAGGCGAGCGTCGTTACGCCGCCGATTGTGAAATGATACGGCAGTTGATAATAACCGCTCAAAACGAAACGGTGGCGTTGGTCTAACAGACTCAAACCGCGCTCGAATTCGCCGAGTTGATTCACGTCCAAAGGATCGCCGTTTCCCGCATCAGGTTCGACCGTGTTTGTCGTTTTCGATAACGTATAACTCGCCAAAAAGGACAAATTATTGCTGAAACGCTTTTCAAAATTTACCTGCAAACCGTTGTAATCGCTCACGCCTTCGTTGGTAACAACCTGAATTCGGCGAAAACCGTTGTCAACCGGAACAATCGGACGAGTCAAATCCGCCGCCGCCGCTGTCCGGGTTGACAGCGCGATTGTGCTGCCGGTCGGCGTAAATGTCGCGGGCGCGTTTAAGTCTAACGAGCGGTCAATATCGGCGGTGTGCGAATAAACGTAGTCAACTTTCACAAAATAATTTCTGCCCAAATCGCGTTCGATTCCGATGGTCGCTTGATTCGTGTACGGATTAAGCAGTTTGTCCGGGTAATTTCGCAGTTTTGAAACGTCGAAAAATTGGCTGTAAAAATCGGCGCGTCCGGGACGAATGACGATGTTTCGCGCCGGCATCCGCGCTCCCGCTGGAAACGTCGGAAGCGCGTTAAATGATGTCGGAAAGCCAAATTGTCCGGGCTGAACGCTGAAAGTGAAAACTCCGTCGGGACCGCCGAGACCGAACTGCGCTCCGAGATTTGCTCTAAGCTGCGAATAATAAATGCCGTAACTGCCGCGAATGACGGTTTTATTATCGCCCAAAACATTGTAGGCGAAACCGATGCGCGGCGCGAGATTGTCCGTATCGTCGGTGAACGTCTGGCGGTCGTAACGCAAACCCAAATTCAAGGTTAAGTCATTGCGGACGCGAAAATCGTCCTGCGCGAACAGCGACCATAAGTATTCGCGGACATTGTAGTTAGCGTTGCCGAAACTCTGCGTGAAAGATGCGACATCGCTGAGAGCCAGCGCGGAGGTCGGAATATTCGGATTCGTTGTCGCGGCGTTGGTTTTAAAGCGAAACTGACCCAAAACAAAGCCCGTACCGAATTCCTGCCCGTTGCCGCCCGACGATGAAAATTCGATGTCGCCGCCGATTTTGATTGAATGATTGCGGAAAATTATCGAAAGCGTGTCGGCGAATTGATATTGATGATTGAGCAAAAAAGCCGCGCGCGATTCGCCTTCGACGGAAATCGGTCGAATAAACTGCGTCGAAGGATTATTCGGCGTAAACTGCGTAATCGGCGAACCGAGTTGAAATACAAATCGCGCTTCGTTGACGATTTTTTTGTTGATGACGGCGGATTCTGAAAGCTGTGCCGAATAAGTATCGCGCTCAAATTCGCGTCCCGCGCTCGGCAGATTGAACCCGCCGACGGCATCGTTGGCGTTGCTGTCGGTGAATCTTTCGAGATTGAACCGTCCGGTTAAAGTGTTGTTTTCGTTAATTTGATGATCGAGCCGCGCGAAAAATAATGATTGTTTGTATTTGCCGTCGAAGACCGATCCGAAGGCGAGCGGCGATGAAATCACCGTCGAACGCCGTTGCCGGTTGCTTTCCGCGCCGATCAAAAAATGTGTTTTGTCTTCGATGATCGCGCCGGAAACAATGCCGCTCAACTGAAAAAGTTCGTCGCGCGTGCGCTGCGCGGCAAGCGGCTGTCCGGCTTGCAGACCGCTCGGACGAACGAGAAAAAGCAAATCGCTGTGGAAATCGTTCGTGCCGGTTTTGGTCACGATATTGACGACGTTTCCGGCGGTGCGCCCGAACTCCGCCGAAACCGGATTGGTAATAATCGTAAATTCCTGAATCGTCGCCAGCGGCAAGTTTGTAAAAATGGATTGCCTTCCCCAATCGTCGTTGCCCGTGCTGCCGTCCAATGTAAAATTCGTCTGGCGGCGACCGTTGCCGTTGACGACGAACAAATAATTATTCAAAAACAAATCGCCCGTGCCGCGCGCCGGTCGCGTCGCCGAATTCAACTGCGCGAGATTCGTCAATTTGCGCCCGACAATCGGCGTGTTATCAATTTTCTGCAAATCGAGTCGCGCTGCCAACTCTGCCGAATCAGTCTGTACGCTGTCGGTCGTTCCCGTCACGGTTACTTCGTTGCGGCTGCCCTGCGGAAATAAAGTGACATCAATCGAAGCCGCTTCATTGGCGCGCAGTTGAATGTCTGATTTTTCTTCGGCGGAGAATCCGCTGCCGTTGACCGTTATTTTATATTTTCCGGTCAAAGGTAAATTTGCGACGGTGTAATTTCCGTTGTCATCGGTCACCGTATTGCGAACTAATCCGGTTGATTCATTGGTCACAACGATATTCGCGCCGACAATAACCGCCCGGTTTTGATCCAAAATTCTTCCGCGAATTGATGCCGTGTCAACAGTTTGGGCAAAAGAAATCACTGTGAAAAAGGTCAAAACTAATGACATCAAACTGAAACGAAACATTTTATCCGCGCCGACAAACGTTTGTTTTTGATAAACGACAATTGGATTTGAAAACCGGTATTCATTCATATTTATTACGTCAAGCGATGTTTTAATATCTATTTTAGACGAGGATTTGTTTATAGAACTCACAGCTTATCTTCGGATTATAATTACTACCAGTCGTCGTTTTTGTATTTGAAATATTTGAGCGGCATTTTTTAAATACTATTTTGTTTGAACCAATTTTGATAAATCGGACAGACTCTAATATGAATTTTGTGAGGGATTTTGCCGCTCATTAAATGGAAAGATAACCGCGTTTTGTGTCAAATAAATCAAAATTGCTTTGTTAAATGTCAGGAATCCAAAAAATCCGATTTTTTTCGTCTTCTACTTTTTTCAAACCCAAGTCGGAAAGATGATTTTCGGCAATTCCCAAAAAAGTAAAATGAGGTAAATCTGAAACCACCGTTTGAAACCAGCCGTGATTTGCCAAAATTTCACGGACTTTCGGATTATCGTATTCGTTGACATCGAGCGCGAGCATCGAAAGATGCTGCGAAGTTCCGGGCGGCGCGACCGAATAAATGATTGATTTTGATAAATCTTTGGCGAAAAAAATTGATTGCGCTTCGAGTTTGAAAATTTCCGAAACCTGTTCAAACGGCGACAAAGCGCGTATTTTCGACGCTTCCGCTTCGGTCAATTTTCCGCGTTCAACCCAATGAATCAAACCCGGATCAACGCGGCTCGTCCACAATTCAACGGTTCCCGAATAATTTCTTTTGGCGGCATCAATTCCGCGCGGCGTGATTGTCAAATTATGATGTTCCGCTTCTTGAACCGCATTTTTTAACGCTTTCATCGCCGGAGTTTGCAGTTCAATCTCGATGCCGCCGATGTTTTCTGATGATTGAGGTATTTTAATTTGCCAGTCGGAAACTTCTTTTTCATCTTTGAAAACAACCGTCGGCGGCGCGATTGCGCCGCCGACGGCGACGAAAATCGCTCCGTATTCTATTAATAACTTTTGACCGACAAAATCAGCAGGCGGCAAAAAATCACTTGGCAAATTCGTTAAAAAAATCACGTTTTTTTCTCTGAGCGTTAATTTTGATTGAAACGACGGAAATTTATCTTGCCGTCAGAGCGTTAAAAATCTACAATGCGTTTATGAAAAGATTGACGCAAATTTTGAGAAGAATCGTTCTGGCTTCTTATCTGGTTTTCATTCATATATTGGCGGCAATGTTCATCTATCACGAATTTATCACTCCATATTTTACATACGATAAAGTTAAACTCGAAGTTATTCAAGAACCGGCTGAAAAAGAAGCGGATTTCCCGACACCTCAGCCGTTTCCTTCGATTGTCAAAGTTCAGCCGCCTGCCGAATTTAACGCGAACGTCAGCCAAAATAATGCCGACGTTTCAACTCTCAATCAAACTCTTATGATACCCGTCGTCGGCGTTAAACGCGAAGAATTACAGGACACTTATAACGATGCGCGTTCGGAAGGTCGGGTTCACGATGCCATAGATATTATCGCGCCGGGCGGAACTCCGGTTACGGCGGTTTCCGACGGCGAAGTTGCCAGATTTTTTGACAGTGAACGCGGCGGAATTACGATTTATCAATTCAGTTCGGACAAGCATTTCGTCTATTATTACGCTCATTTGCAAAAACGCGCCGAAAATTTGCAGGAACACGATTTCGTCAAACAAGGAACAATTATCGGATACGTCGGCGACACGGGAAATGCCGGTGAAGGAAATTACCATCTGCATTTTGAAATTATGATTCCCGACAATACTGATAATTACTGGAAAGGCACGGACGTTAATCCTTATCCCTTGCTCAAAAACGGAGTTGAATCTCATTAAAATTATTTTATAAACTCAACCGTCTGAAGTTTAATTTGGCATAAAATTTGCTTCAGGTTTGAAAAGGTGCTGAAACTTCCAAATCGCATTGATTAAATGCAGCATCTGAACATAAAAATGAAAAATATGAAATTTAAATTCAAAAACAAGTTTGTCAAAAAATCATCTTTACTGCTCGTTTTGAGCGCGTTGACGTTATTTTCTTTTAGCTGCGTTCCGCCGGAAAATTCAAATGTCGGCGGCAGCACAACTGTTACAAATACTTCGTCGAACAATAATACGTCCGCCAATACCGATATGGCGGCATCCGATCAGGCATCCGCGCTGGGCGATGATCAAAATCCCACTTCCGAAGAAGTTGAAAAGGGACGTTTGGACGAAGATTGGAAAAATTTTGTGCAGCTCGATCCGGCAACCGAAAAATCCCAATCTGCCGATACCGAAAAGTATTCGGATATTTCGATGGAAAGCGTCAACACCAAAAAACAATACACGCCGCTGGTCGGCGACGTTTCCGGTCCTTCGGTTTTTCGCGCTCAATTACTGCTCGACCGGGATCAGTTCTCACCCGGAATAATTGACGGAAAATGGGGCAAAAACACCGAAAAAGCCGTTTACTGGTTTCAGAAAAAGGAAGGGCTTCCGGCAAACGGACAAGTTGACCAGAAAACTTATCAGCGGCTCGTCGAGCTTTTCGGCTCGCCGGATAAACTTTTAACCGAACAGCAGTTAAGCGAAAAAGACGTTTCGGGACCGTTTGTAAAAATTCCCGCCGACATTTACGAAAAGGCGAAAATGGATTGTATGTGTTACGAATCGCTGACGGAAAAGCTCTCCGAAACGTATCATATTACGCCCGGTCTTTTGCAGCAGCTAAATCCGAAGATAAAGTTGGACGATTTGAAAGCCGGCGATAAAATCGTCGCTCCCAATCTTCCTTCCGCTGACGAAAGTCCGAAAAAAGACGTTGACCGCATCGTTGTTTCCGACGGCGGACACTACGTTCACGCGCTCGACGCGCAGGGAAAAATTCTCGCTCATTATCCGTCAACGCTCGGTTCGGACTATAATCCGTCGCCTTCCGGCGAGTATAAAATCAATTCGGTAACGGAAAAACCGAGCTGGCATTATCAACCGGAATTGCTTGACGGCGGCGGCGGCAAAGACGCGATGATTCCGCCGGGACCGAATAACGCCGTCGGTATGGTTTGGATGGATTTATCAAAACCGCACTACGGAATTCACGGCACAAGCGCGCCGGAAACAATCGGTTACGCGACATCACACGGCTGTATCAGACTGACGAATTGGGACGTGCTTGCGCTCGGTCGCCGCGTCAAAGCCGGAACGCCGGTTAAGTTCACCGACTTGTCGGGACGTTCGGATAAAACCGACGATTCGGACAATACAAACTCCTCAAATGCCAATTCAAATATTAAACAAGCCAACAGCAACGGCAAATAATCCCAAAAATGCCGGAGATAATTTCGTAAAAATTGTCTCCGGCATTTTTATCCGTCAACAAAACAAAGTCAATTATTTCACGCTCACGCTATTCAATTTATTTGCGGAATCCAAAACTTGTGACCGTCAACCAAAACAGGCTGCAAACCAAGGGAAGGGAGTTTGTTTTCTTCGACTCCCAAATATGTAAAATGCGGCGAATCGCTTTTCACGGTTTGAAACCAGCCGTGTTTGGCGAGAATATTTCTCACTCTCAAATCTTCAAATTGCTGCACGTCCAACGCCAGCATAAAAATATGCTGCGACGCGCCGGGCGCGGCGACCGAGTATAAAATTGATTTTGAAAAGTTCGTATTGAAATATAAACCGTCGTTTTCCCACTCTAAAACTTGCTTAATTTGTTGGCGAATCGGCAGATTACTCGCCTCAAAAACTTCCTGCCGGGAAAGTTTTCCTTTCGCCGCCCAATAATTGAGCGCGGGATAAAACCGCGAGTTCCAAAGCCGCGCCGTGTCATAATAAGATCGCTTTCCGGCAATCGAACCGCCGCGCGGCGTGATTTGCAGATTCGCTTCCGCCGCCTCTTTTCGCGCTTCCAAAAGCGCGTCCATCGCCGGTTTTTGCAGAGTTATTAAAGTTCCGCCGATGATAACCGTTTCCGAAACCGAGTTTTTTTGATAATTTTCCACATCATTTTGATTTTCAAAAATACATCTGTTTGGAAAATCAATGCGGCTTTCGGCGACGAAAATCGCGCCGTATTCAATAAATATGCGTTTCGCAACCGAATCCGTTTCAATCGGACAAATATCTTTGAGCGAAAAGTCCGGTTTTAAGGTTTGTCCGTTAAATGCCGAACTTTTTTTTATGACCGCAATTTTCTTTCTGACGACTTCACGAAAATTTACGGTTTTGGCTTTGTAAATTTGTGCGGATGCGGAACTGTTTTGAAGCATTATTCCGAATGTAAAAATCGAACAAAGAATTATTTTGAACGCAGCTTTGAATTTTTTGTAAATTTTCATCGCGTATTTTAGAACGATAAATATAAAAATTATTTGCCTGAAACAAATTTAAAAAGCACAAAAGAGTTGCGGAAAATCTTTTGTGCTTTCGATTTTTGAACTGATTCCAAATATTAGACGCTCATAATTTCCTGCTCTTTATTTTTGGCGAGTTCGTCAATTTTTTCAGTGTAAGTGTTGGTCAACTTTTGAACTTCGTCCATTCCGCGACGTTCGTCGTCTTCCGAAATTTCCTTATCTTTCGCCATTGATTTGAGCATATCGTTTGAGCTGTGGCGCACGCCGCGAATGGCGATTTTGTGTTCTTCCGCTATTTCCCCGACCTGTTTGGCAAAATTCCGGCGGCGTTCTTCGTTCATCGCCGGAACTGAAAGACGAATAATTTTCCCGTCATTTGACGGATTTAGTCCGAGATTAGCCATATTGATCGCTTTTTCAATCGTGCCGATCTGCGTCGCGTCCCACGGCTGAACGGTCAGCATCTGCGGTTCGGGAACGGCAATCGAAGCCATCTGATTGAGCGGCGTTGAAACTCCGTAATAATCAACCGTTACCGCGTCGAGAATCCCGACGTTCGCGCGTCCCGTGCGGACATTGGCGAGTTTGCGCTGCAAGTCGTCAATGATCGCTTCCATATCCGGTTTTGTTTCTTTCAAGACAATATCTACACTCATAAATTTTAATTTTTTTTCAAAAGTTCCCTTAATCTTTCAACTTCAGCTTTCAAAAAATCGTTTTCAGTCGAAAGTTCGCCGACTGTTTCGGCAAGTTCTTCGGCGGTTTTCAAAAATTGCCCGGTCGCCGGATTGTAAAGCCGCAAATTTTTATCTTCAACCACTAATTCCAAACCCAAAACTTCACTCTTCACACGATTGTTTTCGATTTTCACGGTTGTAAATCCGCCGTTTTCCAGTTCGTAAGCGGTGAACGCGGGCGCGGTTTTCGGCTCAAGCGGATTGAAAATATAATATTCTTTCACGCCGAGCATTTCATACAGAGCCTTTTTTTCAACGCGGTCTTTGCGCCACGTTCCGCGCGAGGAAAGTTCGATCACCACCGACGGCGCGACATCATTCTCTTCCCAGGTTTTATAACTCGTTCGGTCGCCTTTCGGAATGCCGAAACAAACCATCACATCCGGCGAAATAACCTGCGTCGGATCGCCTTCGACGTAGTAAAACATTATATTTCCCGAAACATAGACATCTTCACGTTCGGCAAAGTAAATATCCAAACAACTCGTCAGATACAACATAAGTTTTCGGTGCGTGTCGGTTTCTCCCATCGGTTCTCCATCGGAATCTGGATAAAAAGCACCGTTTCCACGCGTTTTCGGCGGCGGAATTGTCAGCGCATTTGCTTTGTATTGAACATCCATACGATGATTTTAATGAATTTTTGTCAAAAATCGCAAATCACAAAAAATCTATCCGGCTTTTTGCGTTTTACTGCCGACCGAAACGAGCGTTCCAATTGATAAATCGCCTTTGACCGCTTTGGTAATATTGCCGTTTTCGCGCATATTGAAAACCATAATCGGCAAATTGTTGTCCATACAAAGCGAGATTGAAGAAGCGTCCATCACTTTTAGCTGCTTTTCCAAAACTTCCTGATACGAAATTTTTTCAAATCGCGTCGCTTCCGGGTTCGTCATCGGATCAGCCGTATAAATTCCGTCAACTTTAGTTCCCTTTAATATAATATCGGCTTTGATTTCAAGCGCGCGCAGCGCGGCGGCGGAATCGGTTGTAAAAAACGGATTTCCCGTTCCGGCGGCGAAAATGACGACGCGTTTTTTCTCCAAATGGCGAATGGCGCGGCGGCGAATAAACGGTTCGGCGAGTTGCGGAATATCAATCGCCGACATCGCCCGCGTGTAAACATTCAGCTTTTCAAGCGCGTCCTGCAAAACAACCGCATTCATCACGGTCGCCAGCATTCCGATATAATCCGCGCTCGACCTGTCCATATTGCCCGCGCTTTTGGAAACGCCGCGAAAAATATTGCCGCCGCCGACGACGACCGCGACTTCTACGCCGAGTTCGTGAACGTCCTTGATTTCCTGCGCGACTGATTCGGCGACTTTCGTGTCAATGCCGTAATTTTGATCGCCCATCAACGCTTCGCCGGAAATTTTGAGCAGAATTCGTTTGTAAGCGGTCGGCTCTTTCGCTTTGCTTGTTTTCATACTTTTAAATTTAACTTATCAGTCGGAGCGCGGACGGCTCGTCCGCTTTCGAGCGCAGCAGCGCGAGAAGCAAACCTTCGCATTCTAGCCGCACCATTGACGGTGAGTGCTTCCCAACATCGCTTCGCTTGTTGGCGGACGAGCCGTCCGCGCTCCGACTGTGTTTCCCAACATCGCTTCGCTCGTTGGCGGACGAGCCGTCCGCGCTCCGACTGAAAACAAAAAAGCCCAAACTAATGTTGGGCTTTCACTTTTCAAATTAATTTCCGACCATCGAAGCCACTTCAGCGGCGAAATCATCAACCTTCTTTTCGATACCTTCGCCCATTTTGTAGCGCGTGTAACGGCGAACGGTGATATTTTCCTTGATCGAAGCGATTTTCTCGGCGACCAGTTCACCGACCGTTTTCGACGGGTCTTTGACAAACGCCTGGTCAATCAAAACATTATCTTCATAATATTTGTTTACGCGACCTTCGATAATTTTATCTAAAACTTCGGCGGGTTTATTAGCATTTTTCGAGTCGTTTTTGAGCTGGTCGCGCAAAATTTCGCGTTCTTTTTCAAGTTCTTCCGCCGGCACGTCTTCGCGCCGCAAATATTTCGGATCGGTCGCGGCGATGTGCATCGCCACGTCTTTAACAAGCTGCTGAAATTCCTCGCCGCGCGCGACGAAATCGCTTTCGCAGTTGACTTCAACCATCACGCCGACTTTTCCGCCCATATGAATATACGAGCCGACCGCGCCTTCCGCCGTCACGCGTCCGGCTTTTTTGTCAGCCGTCGCCATTCCTTTTTTGCGTAGTATTTCAACGGCTTGCTCGACATTTCCGTCCGCTTCAACTAATGCGTTTTTGCAGTCTACCATTCCCGCGCCCGTTTTTTCGCGCAGGTCTTTTACTGAACTTGCTGTAATTTCTGCCATAATTTACTCCAAAAAATTTTTTAATATCTGATTTTATAAAAAAGCGCAGCCTGTTTTCATATTCGATGAAAAACAGCCGCGCATTTAAGATGAAAATAATCGTTTAACTAGCTGTCGCTTCGTTTGTTTCTTCCTGTTTTATCTTTTCGACCTGTTCATCGGTTAATTCTTTCTGCGTCGTCGCCGTCACCAGAGAGTCTTTCGTCATAACTTCCGCGACATCTTCCGAAGCTGATGTTTCAATTTGCGATTTAACATCGGAAGGCTTTCCTTCTTCACCGAACGCTCCGGCAACTTCGGGAACGCTTTTGCCTTCCGTCGTCGCGGTTCTGTTTATCGGATGAGTATCAGCGGCGGTTTCCCAGGTGTTATCGGCAACGTGAATATGCGGTTCAAGATCGTCATCTTCTTCAATCTTCGGCATTTCAATGGGCTTGTTTTTCGTATTTTTCATTTCCGCCGCCGCTTCATCGCTCAGTTCGGGCTTATCGTCAAGTCCTTTTTCGGTCGAAGGAGACTGCGCTAAAAACTCATCATCACCTTCATCGGTTTCGTTCGCGGTTTGAACGCCGACTCCTTCCGTCGCAATATTTTTGCCTTCCAAAATCGCGTCGGCAATGCGCGAAGTAAAAAGTCGAATCGCGCGGAGCGCATCGTCATTTCCCGGAATAACCTGATCAATTCCTTCCGGCGAACAGTTCGTATCAACGACCGCGACAACCGGAATATCAAGCCGGTTTGCTTCGGCGACCGCAATATCTTCCTTACGAACGTCAATGATAAACAGCATATCCGGCAACCCGTTCATATCACGGATACCGGCGAGATTCTTCATCAAACCTTCGTGCTGGCGGTCAAGCTGCAGACGTTCTTTTTTCGTCAGCATTTCAAAGCGACCGTCTTCTTTCATCGCTTCGATGTCCTTCATTTTCTTGACCGATTTCTGGACGGTCTGCAAATTCGTCATCAAACCGCCGAGCCAGCGATTGTTGACATAAAACTGTCCGCAGCGTTCGGCTTCTTCTTTAATCGCGTCCTGCGCCTGACGTTTGGTGCCGACGAACAAAATTTTCAGATTCGGTTTATCCGTAACTGCTTCCTGCACATAATTAAGCGCGTCGCGGAAAAGTTTCTGCGTTTTTTGCAGATCAATAATATAAATGCCGTTGCGCTCGCCGAAAATATATTCCTTCATTTTCGGATTCCAACGTCTAACCTGATGACCAAAGTGAACGCCCGCTTCGAGCAGTTCCTTCATTGTTACTGTAGCCAAAATTAAAAATCTCCTTAACTTATTGGTTTTTGTACTCGCCGCAACTCGCCGGTTCAACCAAATGGGTTGCGACAATGGAATCGTAAATCGTGAATCGTCAATCGTGAATCGTCAATAGAAAGAAAAACTATTCACGATTGACGATTCACGATTTACTAAATTATCGTTTCGAGAATTGGAATCGCGCGCGCGCGCCTTTTTGACCGTATTTCTTACGTTCTTTCTGGCGCGGATCGCGCGTGACCAATCCGGCTTTTTTCAACGCCGGACGCAAATCCGCGTTGTATTCCATCAAAGCGCGGGTAATTCCGTGACGCACCGCGCCCGCTTGTCCGGCTGTTCCGCCGCCTTTGACGTTGATTAAAATGTCAAATTTTCCCGAAGTGTCGGTCAAACGAAGCGGTTGATGAATAATCATACGCAACGCTTCATTCGGAAAATACTCTTCAAAATTTCGCCGATTGACGATGAGCGTACCATTTCCCGGACGCAAGTAAACCCGCGCCGTGGAAGTTTTTCTGCGACCTGTGCCGTAATACTGAATGTCTGCCATATTCTTAAAGTTGTCAGTTGTCGGTTGTCGGTTTGTCTTTCTCTGACAACTGACAACCGACAACTATCATTATTTAGTTTCTATCTCAATTGCCTGCGGATTCTGAGCGGCGTGACGATGTTCACCGTCGGCGTAAACCTTCAATTTTTTCGCCATCGCTTTGCCGAGTTTGGTTTTCGGAAGCATTCCTTTAACTGCCAGTTCGATAACTTTTTCGGGAGTTTTCTCGAACATTTCCTTTACGGTAGTTTCACGAAGTCCGCCCGGATAAAGCGTGTGCCGACGATACATTTTCTGATCGTTTTTTGAACCTTTAAAGATAGCGTGACGCGCGTTGATAACCACGACGTGATCGCCCATATCCATAAACGGTGTCCACGCCGGATTGTTTTTGCCCGACAGCATTCGCGCGACTTCCGTCGCCAAACGCCCGACAGTTTTGCCGTTTGCGTCAACCACAAACCAATTGCGGTTTTCCGCCAAACCCTTTCCACTGGGAAAATAAGTACTCATAATTGCCTGCTTTGTCTAAAATTTCCGCCAAAATGCGAACAGCTAGAATATCGAAATTAAATTTTTACGTCAAGTATTGTTTAGCTTTTATATACAAAACCGAATTTTGCGCCCGCCAAAATCAAACCGAGCATCGTTTTCGCGTCTTCGATTTCGCCGTTTTTTATTTTTTCAAAGGCTTGTTCAAAGGTGATTTTTTCTATTTCGATCAATTCATCTTCCTCAAGATTTTGCTGCGTTTCGGTCAAATCCGTTGCCAAATAAACGAACATTTTCTCGCTCAAAAATCCGGGCGAAACGTAAAATTCCGTCAGTTTTTCGATGGATTTTGCCGTTACGCCGATTTCTTCTTCGAGTTCACGCCGCGCTCCGGTTTCGGGATTTTCGTCGCCGTCGAGCGAACCGGCGGGAATTTCCAGCAAATATTTGCCGGCGGCGTGGCGATATTGTTTGACCAAAGCGATTGTTTTGTCCTGAAAAACGGGAACAATTACCGCGCTTCCCTTGTGCGAAACGATTTCGCGCTTGTATTCGGTTTCGCCTTCGCGGATTTCGGCGAGGCTGACATCGAAAATTTTGCCTTTGTATATTGATTTGGTTGAAATTACTTCCGGTTTCATAATTTTAAAAAAGTACCGCAGTCGTCCCGACTGCCGTATCGGATGCGTCCCGCTTCCGAGTCAAAAAAAATTTCAGACGTGAAAAATTTCAGACGTGAGCGCGGGACGCACCCACGACGGCAGTCGGGACGACTGCGGTACTTTCGGTACTTTCAATTGTTCAAAAAATCGCGCACTTTTTTCATATCTTCCCAAACTTCGCGCTTTTTCGACGGATCGCGCAGCAGATATGCCGGATTAAACGTCGGCATCAATTTTATGCCGTTGTAATCGTAAAATTCGCCGCGCATCTGCGAAATAGCTTTTTTCGTATTTAATAACGCTTTCGTCGGCGTATTTCCGAGCGAAATTATCACTTTCGGATTGATCGCCAAAATTTCGCGGTGCAGAAACGGCGTAAAAAACTTCAAAATATCGGGCGTTAATTCGTCGCCCTGCGAAATGTATTTGACGACGTTGGTCAGGTAAATTTCTTCGCGCCGAATGCCGATTGCCGCCAAAATCTTTTCCAATAACTGCCCGACCGGACCCATAAAAGGCTTTTCCGAATCCGCGTCAGGCGCGCCCGGCGATTCGCCGACGACGACGACATCAGCTTTGACATTGCCCGTTCCGAAAATGAAAAATTCACCGGCAAAAGTCGGCAGAGCTTTGGCTTTGGTGAGCAGTTCCTGATTTACTTCGTCAACCGTTTCGTTTGAAACGATTTCACTTTCAAAAGCGTCAAAAAGCGTCGGATTATTCATCGTTTTTCTCAGCCGCAATCAACCATTCGGCAAATTTTTCTTCAACCTGTTCGCGCGATAATTTGCTTGAGGCAATTTCGAGAAAAAGTTCGATAATTTCCTCCTGCGAAGCATCAAGCCGCGCGCCGTTTATTTCGAGAAACACGCCGGCAACCGCCGCCGCGATCCGTTTGTTTCCATCGAGAAAAGCGTGCGCCTGCGACAAGTGAAAAGCGTAAGTCGCCGCGAGCGCGGAAAGTTCTTCGGTTTCGTAATTATAACGATTCTCCGCCGCGTTTATCGCTGATTCCAGTGCGCCTTCGTCGCGTAAACCGTGAATTCCGCCGTATCTTTCGATGAGTTTCTTTTGAATAATGAGGACGGAAATTTTATCAACAAATTTCATTTTTCATCCGTTCCTTTGGCAAGTTCGACAAAAACTTTATCCCAACGACTGAAAACTTTTTCCGTTGCCTCTTCTATTTCCTTACTTTTTCGCGCTTCCGCCTTTGAACGTAAAATCAGCGCGTTTTCCGTTTCCGTAACTTCTATTTCATCGCCGCCGGAAATGCCGAGATTTCGCAAAGTTTCGGCGGGGAACGTAATCGTAATCATATTTTCCGCAGTCGCTTCACTTTTTACATTTAACATAAAACACCTCTTACCAACATTTTACTTCATTTCATTACAGTTCGTCGCGCACTTTTTTCATATTATTCCCGAACTTCACGTTTTTTTGGTCAAAACAGGCAAAATATAAGCCGAATTAAATGCCTACATTAACTTTGTATCGTCATAATCGTAAAACTCGCTGCGAATTTGCGAAATCGGTTTTTATATTTTACAACGCTTTGGTCGGCGTATTTTCAGGCGAAACAATTTCTTTGGTATTGACGGCTGAAACTTCACGGTTTAGATCAGAGGCAAAATGTTTTTCGATCTCCAGACGGTAAATTTTTCACATTTCCGAACTTTACGGCAAATTTAAAGAACAAATACAGATGTTGTATTTTAGTTTGTAAAAAAAGACCGCTTCATTTAAAACGAAGCAGTCTTTTTGATTTATATGTATGAAATTCAATTTAACCAACGAATTTCATTCGTCATTTGATTATCTAAAGTCTCCAAAGCCTCCAAAACCTCCAAAACCATTATTACCGTTCGGGCTTAAATCCGCGCTTTTAAATCTACCGGTAGTATTAGGACTATTGTCAAAAAGATAGACATCGCCCAATGTTACGGCTCCGCTATTTCCAAACGGGTTTCCTGACGGAGTAGCCGCAATACCGGCGGCGAAACTGCCGCTGACTTCAGTTCGGAAAACCGCGCCGGACGCGCTGCCGGCAAACCTAATTCCGACACCGGGACTTGGTCTGAATTGATCTGACGGAAAATCGCCCGTTCCCGGATTTAGACGATAACCTGTTGCAAGCACCTGACTTTTATCAATCTTCACACGCGCAGAACCGTTGACTTCGATTCCGTAATTGACATTATGTTCCATAATGCAGTTTTCAATAGAAACTCGTGAACTGCCGTTGACTTGAATTCCGCTCGTCCAATTGCGGCTGGTTATATTACGAATAACGACGATTCGATTAGCCGGAGCATTAACGATAATGCCGGGTTGTCCCTGTCGCGCTCCGCTGCCGGAATCGCCCTGCAAAACAGCGTCAATATTGGCATTAACACCCGGCGCGGCTTGCAAAGTTACGTTGCCCGTCAAGGTTACGATTTCAGCAAATGTGCCGGAAGTTACGATTGTAATTGTACCGTTATTATTTACGCCCGCCGCGCTGTTTGCGCCGTTGATTGTGCCGAAAACGCGGTCGCCGTCATTATCTTCAGCCGTTCCGATCAATCCGTCGCCGTCATAATCGCCGCAGGCGGCTCCGGTTGTTCCCGGAATTGTCGAGTTGCCGGCTGGCGGAACATTACAGTTTCCTTCAACAAAAACCGGATGATTTGCCAAAGCGGTTGACGCGCTGACCATAATAAAACCGAACAAAAATGCTATCGCTGTGATAGATTTTAACGAGTTTCTAAAATTTACCTTTTTCATATTTTCTATTCTCCTCAAATTCAATGAGACAGTAATCTTAATGCGGCATTTGCCTCGAAATTATGCCGCCATTTGTGACTATATTAATCCGAATACTTTTTGGATTCGATATATACCTAAAAAATGCTGAATCGTTTTTCAACATTTGTAGGAAAAAAATCATATAAGGCGAAAAACTTTTTTCACCTTAATAATATTAGTTTTTCTTGTATTGTAAATTGTATTCGTTGAAAAGACAGGATTGGATTCAAAAATTGAAATTTATTTAATTCGCCGCGCGTCCGTGAAATCGTTTTTGTGTTTCGTCAAGTGTTTTGTTTGAATTTACTTTCTATGAGTTACGCAGCGGGCTTCGGCAAACGACGTGATCCGTTTATTTTAATCGAAAGGTTGTTTGAAAGTTATCTAACTGCGTAATTTTTACTCTCATAATCGTCAAAAAGTAAAAAATTATAGATCGTCTTTCTCAGCCAAAATCAACCATTCGGCAAATTTTTCTTCCACTTGTTCACGCGCTAATCTACTTGCGGCAATGTCGAGAAAAAGTTCGATTATTTCGTCATTCGTCGCGTTTAAGTTTGCGCCGTTTAATTTTAAGAATAATTCCGAAACAACCGCCGCAAGGCGTTTATTGCCGTCAACAAAAGCGTGTGCCTGTGATAAATGATAAGCGAAAGTTGCCGCGAGTTTGGCAAGGTCTTCGGTTTCGTAATTGAGGCGGTTTTGCGCGGCATTTAAAGCCGATTCCAGACCGCCCGCATCGCGCAAACCTTCGCTTCCGCCGGTTTCTTTGATGATTTCGGCGTGAACGAGCAAAATTTCGTCGAAATCGGGAAAGAAAACTTTGCTCATTCGTGTCCCTTTCCGAGTTCCAGCAAAGCCGATTTTCGGTTCTCGATAATTTCGCGTGTTGTATCTAAAATCTTTTTCGTTCTTTCGCTTTGTTTCGCACGCAAAATCAGAGCGTTTTCGGTTTCCGTAACTTCAATTTCATCACCGCCGGAAATACCGAGATTTTGCAGAGTTTCCGCCGGAAAAGTTACTGTTATCGTATTTTTCGCAGTCATTTCGCTTTTTACATTTAACATAAAACACCTCTTGCCGACACTTTACTTCAATTTATTTATTTCATCGCGCACTTTTTTCATATCTTCCCAAACTTCGCGTTTTTTTCGCGGATCGCGCAACAGATACGCCGGATGAAACGTCGGCATCACTTTAACGCCGTAATAATCCTGAAATTCGCCGCGCAGTTTGGTGATTCCTTCTTTGGTGTCGAGCAGATTTTTCATCGCCGTATTGCCCATCACGACGATTACTTTCGGGCGCACGACGGCGATTTCGCGCGTCAAAAACGGGCGGCAGGTGTGCGCTTCGGGAAGCGTCGGGGCGCGATTTCCGGGCGGACGACAGCGGTTGATATTGCCGATGAAAACATCTTCGCGCTTCATTCCGATGCTTTCGATAATCTTGGTCAAAAGCTGTCCCGAACGCCCGACGAACGGTTCGCCCTGCGCGTCTTCATCCGCGCCCGGAGCTTCGCCGACGAACATTAAATCGGCTTCGCGGTTTCCCGTACTGTGAACAATTTTCGTGCGTCCTTCCCACAACGGACAACGCGTACAGTTGCCGATGTCGGCGCGGATTTCTTCAATCGTTTCGTTTGATTCGGGCAGTTTTTGTTCAACTTCACCGAATAATGACGGCATTTCTTCAGGCTTATTTTTTGGCATTTCTTCTTTTTCCCTTGTTCGTTCGTTGGTCTGATTATTTATGAATGAATTTCGCTTCGGCAGCGACGGCAGACGCGAAAGTTTTGTTGATTCGAGCAGACTGCGCCGCGTCTGATCGGCGGAAACGTTGCGAATTTTCGGCGCGTCTTCGATGGCTTTTTTCAACAAATCGTCCGTCGGTATAAAACGCTCGAGTTTTTCACGCGAAATTTCCGACTTTGAATTTTGGACTTTAGGGTTTGAACTAAACGAGATTTCCGGCAATTCAATCGAAAAATTTTCCACGCCAAGTTCCTGCAAATAAAGAACTTGTTCTTTAAGTTCGGAAATCAGCGCGGAAAATTCATTGGACATAAAATCGGTTTGTTGTTTAATTTATTTCAGATATTTCTCAATCGCTTCCGTGACTGCCGGACTTTCCGGCGTATCTTTCGACGAGAAACGCGCGACGACTTCGCCTTTTTGATTGACCAGAAACTTGTTAAAATTCCACGAAATATCACCGGCAAACTGCGGATTAGTTTCTTTGCTCGTCAAAAAATTGTAGAGCGGAGACTGGTCTTCGCCTTTGACGGAAATTTTGGCGAACATCGGGAACGTAACTTTGTATTTTGACTCGCAAAACTCTTTAATTTCTTTTTCGCTGCCGGGTTCCTGACCGCCGAAATTATTCGCCGGAAAACCGAGAACGTAAAATCCGCGATCTTTGTATTTTTCGTAAATTGTTTCCAATCCTTCATATTGCGGCGTGTAACCGCATTTGCTCGCCGTGTTGACGATCAACAGAACTTTCCCCTTGTATTTGTTGAGCTTAACGTCTTTTCCGTCAATATCGATCATCGTAAAATCAAGCACTGATTTGGCTTTATTTTCCGCTGACGGATTCGCAGTTCCGAAATAAAAAACGCCGCCGACAATCGCCAGCATTGTTAGAATCAATACACTTTTTTTCATAAATTCTCCGTTATACTTTCAATTTTTCCCGTCAATCTGAAAATTTTCGCGCCTTAAATTTTAACCGCCGAGTTCTCGCGGTCGGCGCGGGTTGTTGGGAAGTTTTTCGTTGGTTTCGCTTTTTTCGCCCGTTTCGCTGAAAACTTCTTTAATCGCGCCGATGCTCGACAGCATTGACGAAGTTTCCATCGGCATAAAGATCACTTTGGAATTATTCGTGCGCGTCATATCGCGCAGCGATTCGATATAGCGCGACGTGATTAAATACTGCGTCGTCTGTTCGGGATTTCCAATTGACTGCGCGATTTGCGCGATTGCCTGAGCGTCCGCCGCCGCCGATTTAAGACGCGCTTGCGCCGCGCCGTCCGCCGACAAAATCGCCGATTCCTTTTCACCTTCCGAGCGCGTAATCGCCGCCTGTTTTTCACCTTCGGCGCGTGTAATCGCGGCTTGCTTTTCGCCTTCCGCCTGCAAAATCAGAGCGCGGCGATTGCGTTCCGCCGTCATCTGTTTTTCCATCGTGATTCGCACATCTTCCGGCGGATTAATATTTTTGACATCCACGCGCGTCACTTTTACGCCCCATTTATCGGTCGCTTCGTCCAAAATTAAACGAAGTTTATTGTTAATCTGATCGCGCGATGAAAGCGTATGATCCAAATCCATTTCGCCCATCACGGAACGCATTCCGGTAATCGTCAACTGTACGATGCCGCCGACTAAATCATTTACTTCGTAAACCGCTTTGATCGGATCGGTAATCATCCAGTAAACAACCGAATCAACATTGATCGTTACGTTGTCGCGCGTGATTACGGGCTGCGGCGGAAGATCAATATATTGTTCGCGCAAATCAATCGAAGTCGTTCCCGGTCGCACATTCGTCCAGTAAAATGCTCGCGGTGCTTCAAAAAACGGCACGA
This sequence comes from Pyrinomonadaceae bacterium, assembly GCA_965218105.1. Classification (GTDB taxonomy): domain Bacteria; phylum Acidobacteriota; class Blastocatellia; order Pyrinomonadales; family Pyrinomonadaceae. The sequence goes on along the minus strand of OZ244585.1, from coordinate 2,908,022 downwards.
CGATATTCAAACCGCTCTGCGCGACTTTGTGAAAACGTCCGAGTCGTTCGATCAGCAAAACGCTCGACTGCGGAACAATTTTTATCGTTTTCGCCGCCACAATCAACAACGCCAAACCGATAAAAGCAAACAAGATTAGTCCAATCATTCTATTTTGACCTCCAAAAAATTTCCTTTCAGTTAAATATAGCTTATTTTTCAAATTTGTCGTAGAAGTAAACATTTGATTTTTATTCGCGGCAACCTGAATTCCACTGTTTGAGCATCAAAAATTCAGGAATAAATCGGGATGGCGGAAACATTGTTGGTTTGGGAAACGGAAATAGAATGAGTTTGCATTCTGAAACCGACGATTGTTAAAATTAGAGTTCGTCAATCATCCGAAAAAATTAAGGAGTAAAAATCAATGAAACGAAAAAGCACTTTATTCATCGCGCTATTTGCGCTTATCGCCTTTATTTCATTCGCCAACGTAAGCAGCGCGAACGACGTTTTCGCCGTCGGAAAGACTTTGGACAATTTCAAACTTCCCGACACGAACGGCGTGGAAAAATCTTTTAACGATTTGAAAGGCAAAAACGGCGCGGTCGTCATTTTTCTGTCGGCGCAATGTCCGGTCGTCAAAGGTTATGACGACCGCATCAACAAAATCGCCGCCGATTATCAAGCCAAAGGAATCAACTTTATCGGCATCAATTCTAATTCGACCGAATCCCTTGATTGGGTGAAATCGCACGCCGAAGAACATTACAAATTTCCCGTTTTGATTGACAAAGGCAATGTTTTAGCCGACAAATTCGGCGCGAATGTTACGCCTGAAGTCTTTTATTTTAACGACAAAAATGTCCTGATGTATCACGGCGCGATTGACAATGACCGTTCGGGCAAAAACATCACGGACAATTATTTGACAGTCGCCTTTGATTCGACTTTAAGCGGAAAACCCGTCGCCAAAACCAGCGCGAACGCTTTTGGCTGTTCAATCAAAAGAAAAGAATAGTATAAAAAGCCGGAGCGCGGACGGCTCGTCCGCCAACCAGCGCAGCGATGTTGCAGACGCTCGCCATCAATAATATAACTTTGATGCGAAGGCTTGCTTCTCGCGCTTTTCGCGCTCGAAGGCGGACGAGCCGTCCGCGCTCCGACTAAGAAACTTTGTTAGTAAATTTATATGAAAAAACTTTATACAAATCGGGCGAAAATGGAAAAACTTGTCCTTATTTTCGGGTTTATTTTCGTTTTCGCTCAGGTTTTTGTCGCGGAAACTTTCGCGCAAAAATCAAAAACTCCGGCGAAAAAAGTTCCAACTAAAACCGTTGCCGCGAATCTGCCGAAAGTTACGCAAATTGACAAAGTTGAGCTTAAAAATCTACTGAAGCGCGAAGGCGAAAACGCCAAGCCTTTGCTGATAAATTTCTGGGCGACGTGGTGCGATCCGTGCCGCGAAGAATTTCCCGAACTCGTCAAAATCAATGCGGATTATAAAGGAAAGATTGATTTCATTACGATTTCTCTCGACGATTTGGCGGAAATCAACCGCGACGTGCCGAAGTTTTTAATCAATATGAAAGCGACGATGCCGGCGTATCTTTTGAAAACCGACGATGAAGAAGCGGCAATCGCAGCAGTTTCAAAAAACTGGCAAGGCGGACTTCCCTTCACGGTTTTGCTCAACGAAAAAGGCGAAATTGCTTATGTTCGACAAGGCAAAATCAAAACTGAAACTGTCAGAGCGGAAATTGACAAAATCATTGTAAATAAGTCAATTACACCCTCGAGTATGTATTTTTATGATCTGTCTAAAGAAGAGCAAAAGAAATATTATTTTGAAAAAGGTCAAACCGAAGCGCGAAAAGATACTGCAAACGGCAAATATTTAATCAAAAGATATGGATTGGTTCCCGGTTCGCCGCCCGAATTAAGAGCGAAGTTAAAGAAAAAATATAATATCGAGATAATATATTACGGATGCCTGACTTCAAACGGCGATTATGAATACGGCGAAGGATATAATGAAATCTCAATGGCAGAAATGAAACGAAAGTTCGGGGACAAAGTTTTGGCGAAATTAGGTTTTTGATAATTTTTACAAAGAAATTTCAGAGAGAGTTTATTGAATCGGATTTGAAAAACAAGTCTGAAAAACATAAACTCTCTTTTTTGTTTTAAACGAGATTTTCTTTTCAGCGAGCATTAACGATGAATAATACTGCAATCACGCCCGAAATTATCGCCCAACACGGACTTTCGCCGGAAGAATACGAAAAAATCAGACAGATTTTGGAGCGCGAACCAAATTACACGGAACTCGGCATATTTTCGGTAATGTGGTCGGAACATTGCAGTTACAAGTCTTCGCGCGTTCATTTGAAGCGTCTGCCGATAACCGGCGAGCGCGTGATCGTGCCGCCCGGAGAAAACGCCGGAGTCGTGGACATCGGCGACGATTGGTGCGTCGCTTTCAAAGTCGAATCGCACAATCATCCGTCGTTTATAGAACCTTTTCAAGGCGCGGCGACCGGAGTCGGCGGAATTTTGCGCGACGTTTTTACGATGGGCGCGCGTCCGATTGCGCTGATGAATTCGCTCAGATTCGGAAATTTGGACGACAAAAAACACGCGAATCGCAATAAATCAATCTTAAAAGGATGCGTTGACGGCATCGCGCATTACGGCAATTGTTTCGGCACGGCGACCGTCGGCGGCGAAGTTGTTTTTGATGAAGCATACAATCTAAATCCTTTAGTTAATGCGTTTGCGCTCGGCATTGTTCGCAAAGATCAGATATTTTTCGGCAAAGCGGAAGGCATCGGAAATCCGGTTTTGTATGTCGGCGCGAAAACCGGACGCGACGGCATTCACGGCGCGACAATGGCGAGCGCGGAATTTGACGAAGAAGCATTAGAAAAACGTCCGACTGTGCAGGTCGGCGATCCGTTTTTAGAGAAATTGCTGCTCGAAGCGTGTCTCGAAGCGATGAGAAGCGGTGCGATTGCCGGAATTCAGGATATGGGCGCGGCGGGTTTGACTTCTTCGTCCGTCGAAATGGCGGCGCGCGCCGGAACGGGTTTGGAACTCGATTTGACGCTCGTTCCGCAGCGCGAAACCGGAATGACGGCGTATGAAATGCTGCTGTCGGAATCGCAGGAACGAATGATTATCGTCGCGCACAAAGGACGCGAGAAACAGATTGTCGAAATTTTCAACAAATGGGAATTGGACGCGGTTGTCGTCGGGCGCGTCGTCGAAGGAAATCGTCTGAAAATCTTTCATAACGGCGAACTGGTCGCCGATTTGCCGGTTGATAAATTGACGGATGAGGCTCCGAAATATAATCGTCCGATGGCAAATTCCAAATCGCAGGTTCCAGATTCCAAATTAAAGAATACGGCTGGAATCTGGAATTTGAAATCTGGAATGAACGGCAGCGACGTTTTACGAAAGTTGTTGGCTTCGCCGAATATTTGTTCAAAACATTGGGTTTACGAGCAATACGATACGATGGTGCGGACGAATACGGCGATTTTGCCGGGAGCGGACGCGGCGGTCGTGCGCGTCAAGGAAACGCGGCGGGCGATTGCGATGTGTCTGGACGGCAACGCGCGTCTTGTCGCGGTAAATGCGAAGGAAGGCGCGAAACTGGCGGTTGCCGAAGGCGCGCGAAACGTCGTCTGTGTCGGCGCGAAACCGATTGCCGTGACGAATTGTCTGAACTTCGCTTCGCCTGAAAGACCGGAAGTGATGCGTTCTTTTTCCGACGTGATTGACGGAATGAAAGAAGCGTGCGAAGCGTTTGAAACGCCGGTCGTTTCGGGAAATGTTTCCTTTTATAACGAAACCGACGGGCGCGGGATTCTGCCGACTCCGGTGATCGGAATGATCGGTTTGATCGAAGATACGCGCAAAATTATCACGCAGGGTTTTAAAAATGAAGGCGATCTCATCGCGCTTTTGGGCGAAACGAAAAACGATTTGTCGGTTGGCGAATACGCGCAGACGATTTTGGGATTTTCGACTGATGAATTGATTGAAAGTGGTGAAGTTCCGGTGATTAATTTAGAGTTGGAGAAAAAAATTCAGCAAACTTGTCTTAATTTGGCAAAAGATTCTTTAATCAATTCAGCGCACGATTGTTCTGACGGCGGTTTGGCGGTCACGATTGCCGAAAGTTGTTTTTCGTCGCTAAATCGCCAAGTCGTCGGCGCGGAGATTGATCTAAAAAACGACAATTTATCCGCCGAAGCGCAGCTTTTCGGCGAATCTCCGTCGCGCATCGTCATCAGTTTCGCGGCGGACAATGCGGAAAAAGTCCGGGAAATCGCCGCTGATTGTCCTTTTGCGATTGTCGGAAAAGTCGGCGGCGGCGCATTGAAAGTAAAAGTTAATGACAAAGAAGAAATTTCCGCTGAAATTAAAGAATTGGAAAACATCTGGAAAAATTCACTCGAAACAAAGCTGAACAGCAATTTACGAATTACGAATTACGATTTGCGGGAACACGTTTAATAATGGTCTTTGTGTCGCAAATTTGTGGTTCTTCGCAATTGCCGTCCACAAAATTTATAAACCAATTGATGAGTAAAACAAAAATCATCGTCCAAACTTCCGCCTTAAATCTTCTATGAGTAAAACCGGCGTTTATCTTCACATTCCGTTTTGCCGTTCGCGCTGTTCTTACTGCGATTTTGCGACCGACGTTTTCACATCGGCGGAAGTTGTTGACCGCTATGTAAATTCTCTGGCGAAAGAAATTGATGTTTTTCAACCGTCAAAATCCAAAATCCAGATTGATACAATTTATTTCGGCGGCGGAACGCCTTCGCTGCTGACTCCGCGACAGCTTGAAAAGATTCTCAATGTCATTCACAAAAAGTTTTCGGTTGACGAAAAATCGGAAATCACGATGGAAATGAATCCGGCGACGGTTTCGGCGGATTCGTTGCGCGAATATAAAAATCTCGGCGTAAACCGCGCCAGTTTCGGAGCGCAAACCTTTGATGATGCGGAACTTAAACGACTCGGCAGACGACATTCGGCGCGGGACGTAAGAGAAACGATCAAATTATTGCGCGATGCGGATTTCGATAATGTCAGTTTCGATTTGATCGCCGGTCTGCCGCGCCAAACATTGGCTGATTGGGAACGAAATTTAGATGAAGCGTTAAAATTAAAACCCGAACATTTGTCGCTTTATCTGCTGGAAATTCACGAAGGAACGCCGCTCGCCGAACAGGTCAGAAGCGGACGACAGCCGCTGCCCGACGACGATTTATCGGCTGAAATGTATAAAATGATGCTCGAAAAAGTTTCCGGCGCGGGTTACAGGCAATACGAAATCTCAAATTTTTCTCTGCCGGATTTTGAATCGAAACATAATTCAAAATACTGGACGCTCGACGCGGTTTTCGGTTTCGGCTGTTCGGCGCATTCTTTTGACGGTGAAAAACGTCGCTGGTCGAATGAACGCGACACTTTGAAATATGTTAAATCCGTTGAAGACGAAAGTTTCAAATATATCGAAGATGATGAAACGGACGTAAAATTTGAATATTTATTTCTCGGCTTGCGATTGAACAAAGGCATTGATCTCGGCGAATATCAAAGGCGTTTCGGCGAGGATTTGATTTTAGAATATAAAAAACAATTAGATTATTTGGAAAAAGCCGACCTTGTAAAATTCGGCGGAAAATTTTTGAAATTAACTAAAAAAGGTTTTCTGTATTCAAATGAAGTTTTTACCGCTTTCGCCTAAACAAACAAAATATCCGCGCTAATTCTCAAAACAAAAAAGAAATCTTGACAGATTAAAATTTAATTACTATTATTGTTTATCAACGATGATAAACATCGTTGAATTCTGCGCTCTCAAGCGATAATTCTACAAATAGCACTTCAAAAAACTTCTCTTGATTAAGTTCAATTATTAGAGAGATTTCCGTAAAAAGATGTCAGCAAAACTTGGGGAAATTCTTGTTCGGGAAAACTTAATATCTTCGCAGCAACTGCGCGAAGCGTTGGAATATCAGCGCGGCAGCGGCGGGCGTTTAGGATCAAATCTGGTCAAACTCGGATTGATTTCCGACGATGTGATTACTGCGGTTTTGTCGCGTCAATACGGCGTTCCGTCAATTAATTTGGAGCTTTTTCAGATTGAAGAAGAAACCATTAAATTAATTTCACAGGAAGTCGCGCTCAAATATTCTGTTTTGCCGATTTCAAAAGTCGGCGCGACTTTGACATTGGCGATGGCTGATCCGACCAATGTTTTTGCGATGGACGACATCAAATTTATGACCGGTTTGAACGTCGAACCGGTCATCGCGTCGGAAGCGTCGCTGCAAATCGCCATCGGAAAATATTTCAGCAGTTCAAAACAAATTGATGTTTTTGACGCTGCCGCTTTTGAAAATTTTGAAAGAGCCGGATTTACGCCAAGCAAAAACGGCAACGGTAACGGCAGCAAAGTCGTCGCCGAACAAAGATTGGTCGAATCCGATCTGAATGTTTCGCTCGACCGCTTTCAATTTAATGAACAGGACGGCGGCGAACTTGAAGTTCTCGAAGACAATGACGAAATTGATCTGGCGGAACTTGCCAGAGCCAGCGAAGACGCGCCGGTTGTCCGTCTTGTCAATGTTTTGCTGGTTGATTCGCTGCGGCGCGGCGCGTCCGACATTCACATCGAACCTTACGAGAAAGATTTTCGCATTCGTTTCCGCATTGACGGCGTTTTATACGACGTGATGCACCCGCCGATGAAAATGCGCGACGCGCTGCTTTCGCGTTTGAAAATTATGGCGAAACTCGACATTTCCGAGAAACGACTGCCGCAGGACGGACGCATCAAAATCAAAGTGAAGATTGACAATCGTTCACGCGAACTTGATTTCCGTGTTTCGTCACTGCCGACGCTTTTCGGCGAAAAAATCGTGCTTCGTCTGCTTGATAAAGACAAACTGATGCTCGATATGACGAAACTCGGATTTGAGCAGGAAAGTTTGGAAATTTTTCAGCGCAATATCGCCAAACCTTACGGAATGGTTTTAGTTACGGGTCCGACGGGTTCGGGAAAAACCAACACGCTTTATTCTGCGCTGCAAGCGTTGAACACTTCCGAAACCAATATTATGACGGCGGAAGACCCGGTTGAATTCAATTTGCCCGGAATCAATCAGGTGCAGATGAAGGAGCAGATCGGCTTAAATTTTGCCGCCGCGCTTCGTTCATTCCTCCGTCAGGACCCGAACATCGTGCTGGTCGGCGAAATCCGCGACTTTGAAACGGCGGAAATCGCCATCAAAGCCGCGCTGACCGGACACCTCGTTTTATCAACACTTCACACGAACGACGCGCCTTCGACCATTTCCCGAATGGTCAATATGGGAATTGAACCTTTTCTCGTCGCCACCTCGGTCAACATCATTCAGGCGCAAAGACTCATCCGCCGCATTTGCAGCAATTGCAAAGAAGAACAAAAACTTCCCGCCGAAGCGTTTGTCGAAATCGGATTTTCGCCCGAAGAAGCTCCGAGCCTCAAAGCATACAAAGGAAAAGGCTGTCAGACCTGCAACGGCACGGGTTACAAAGGCAGAATCGGGCTTTACGAAGTGATGGAAGTTACGGACGAACTGCGCGAATTAATCATTATCGGCGCGAGTGCCATCGAACTGCGAAAGAAAGCGATTGATCTCGGAATGATCACGCTGCGCGGTTCGGGATTGTATAAACTGCGCGAAGGAATTACGACGATTGAAGAGGTCGTCAAAGAAACTGTTTTATAGAAATCGGAGGAAGAATTATGTTGCGAGCGATAGCATTATCATTGGCTTTATTGGTTGGAATCGGGACGATTATCCCGTTTGCGACCAACTACACGGAAGCGAGCCATAAACAAAAACGCAAAAAGAAACGAAGCTGGACAGGCGTTAAAAAATATTCGAAACGCTGGTGGCAGTTATATCGCCGTCAGGAAAGACGCAAAAAAGCGCGGGCAGCCGCCGGACGCGCACTGCGGCTTCGTCAAATCCGTCTTGCCAACGCCCGAAAAGATGACAGTAATCAAACATACGCGGTGAAATCCAATCGCAAATCAAATGTGCAAAATGCTTTGCCTTCGGGTGAAGCCGCGCCGAAAGGCTGGAAACGCGGTCAGGTTGCCAACAACGAACTTCAATATCAGGTAAACAACGACAACGGTTCGCAAGCCGGTTCAGCGGCGATTGCGATTGTCGGTCCGGCAAGTATGGAAAATGACAACTCGCGCGGCAAAACCGTCGGCGGAGTTGCGACCAGTTCGCTGCGCCGCACGGTAATTGACAAAATGGTCAGAGAAGAAGGCTGGGTTGTCAATGATTATCAAAAAGAAGTCGGCGGCAAAAAGGTTTACGTCGTCGTCGCCCAATCGCCGGGCGCGGGCAATCGTGTTCAATCTCGCCTGTTTTATTTCACCGAAGTCGAAGGAAAAATATACAGCGTCGCCACCAACGCGCCGGTTGATAACTCGAAGAAACTCGAACAGGAATCCGAAAGAGTCGTCAATTCCCTTCAACGCCGCAGCGGAGCGCAGCAAGCCGAACTTCGCTAGGCATTCGTAAATCGTAAATCGTAAATCGTAAATAGAAATTAATTACTTATTACGATTTACGATTCACCACCGACAATTACGATTCACACCTTCCGATTAAACACGATTTACGATTTACGATTCACTATTTACGAGAAAAAAGAATATGAATTTCGATCAACAAGAAAACGCCGCAACACAATTGACGCTTCCCGATCTGCTTCGCAAAATGACTGATTTGGGCGGTTCGGATTTGCATTTAACGACGAATTCGCCGCCGCAGGTGCGCGTTCACGGGCATCTTAGTCCGCTCGACGGTTTCCCTTCTTTTACGCCTTCGGATACAAAACGGCTTGCTTATTCGGTTTTGACCGACGCGCAAAAACATCGTTTTGAAGAAAATCTCGAACTCGATTTTTCGTTCGGTTTGAAAGGAATGTCGCGCTTTCGCGCCAATCTTTTCAATCAAAAAGGCGCGGTCGGCGCGGTTTTTCGCGCGATTCCTTACGAAATAAAATCATTTGAAGCACTCGGACTTCCGCCGGTCGTCTTAGATATGTGCAAAAAACCGCGCGGTTTGATTTTAGTTACAGGTCCGACGGGTTCGGGTAAATCAACGACGCTGGCTTCGATGATTGATAAAATCAACATTGACCGCCACGAGCATATTTTGACCATCGAAGACCCGATAGAATTTCTGCACAACCACAAAAACTGCGTCGTCAATCAGCGCGAAGTCAACTCCGACACGCACGGCTTTTCCGACGCGCTCCGCACCGCGCTGCGTCAAGACCCTGATGTCGTTCTCGTCGGCGAATTGCGCGATCTCGAAACAATCGAAATGGCTCTGCGCGTCGCTGAAACCGGACATTTGACGTTCGCCACGCTGCACACGAATTCCGCCGCTTCGACGATTAACCGTGTTATTGATGTTTTCCCCGCAGGTCAGCAATCGCAGATCAGAACACAGCTTTCACTCGTTTTAGAAGGCATTATGTGTCAGGCACTGCTGCCGAAAGCCGCCGGCGACGGGCGCGTGATGGCACTGGAAATTTTGATTCCGAATTCCGCCATTCGTAATTTGATCCGCGAAGACAAAATTCACCAAATATATTCGATGATGCAAACCGGACAAGACAAATTCGGAATGCAGACGTTCAATCAAGCTCTCGCCTCACTTTATCAAAAACGCCAAATCACGCTCGATTCCGCGATGCAGCGTTCGTCAAACGCCGATGAACTAAAGGATTTAATCGAACGCGGTTCGGGTCTCAACCAATCTTACAGCGGACAAGGAAAACCGGCAACGCCGCCGAACGGCAAAGGAAGTCCTTATGCCCAGGGTCGCCCCGTCGGACAACGCCCGCCGATTCGTTGAAAGTCTGGGAAGTCTGGGAAGTCTGGAAAGGAAGAATTCTTGACTTCCTAAACTTCCTAAACTTCCCAAACTTCCTAGACTTCCCAGACTTATCTACAACAGGAGCAACATAAAAAGAAATGCCAACATACGCATATAAAGGTCGTAACCGTTTGAACGAAATGGTTTCCGGCGAAAAAGCCGCCGCCAGTCAGGATGAACTTCGCGCATTGCTTCGCCGTGAGCAGATAATTATGACGCAGGCTTCGGAAAAGGGGCGTGAAATCGCCATTCCGAAACTCGGTCGCAATAAAAAAGTTAAAGCCAAAGAATTAGCCGTTTTCACGCGCCAGTTTTCCGTGATGATTGACGCGGGTTTGCCGCTCGTGTCGTGTATTGATATTTTAGCCGAACAGCAGCAAAACGCTTTTTTCAAAGAAGTTTTGCATCAAGTTCGTCAGAACGTCGAAGAAGGTTCGACGCTCGCCGCGTCACTCCAACAGCATCCGAAAGTTTTCGACCAGCTTTACACGCATATGGTCGAAGCCGGCGAAGCGGGCGGTGTGCTTGATTTAATTTTGCAGAGACTTGCCACTTTGATTGAAAAAATCGTCAAATTAAAGCGCAATATCATTTCCGCCTCGATTTATCCGGCGGCGGTTGTTTTCGTCGCAATCGCAGCGGTCGCAGTTATTATGGTCGTCGTCATCCCGCAATTTGAGCAAATTTTTCTCGGCTTGCTCGGACCCGGCGAAGCCTTGCCGCTGCCCACCAGAATCGTGATGGCGATCAGCGGATTTCTCGCCGGTTGGGGCGGTCTGTCTCTTCTCGTCGCGCTGATCGGCAGCGCGGTCGGCATCAAATTTTATTATAAAACACCGAAAGGACGGCACGTTATTGACGCGCTTTTGCTAAAAGCTCCGATTTTGGGCGGAATTCTTCGCAAAATCGCCGTCGCGCGTTTTTCGCGGATTCTCTCAACCTTGCTTTCTTCGGGCGTTCCGATTTTACAGTCGCTTGAAATCACAGCGAAAACCGCCGGAAACGTCATTGTCGAAGACGCGATTCTGCAAGTTCGCGCCGGTGTCGAACGCGGCGAAAGTTTTGTCGAACCCTTAAAAGCGACGGAAGTTTTCCCGCATATGGTCGGGCAAATGGTCGGAGTCGGCGAACAAACCGGCGCGCTCGACGCGATGCTCGGCAAAATCGCCGATTTCTACGAAGACGAAGTTGATTCGGCAATCGCCGATTTACTGGCAATGATCGAACCCGCATTGATCGGATTTTTAGGAATAACCATCGGTTCTATCGTTATTTCTATGTATCTCCCGTTATTCACACTGATTGGAAAACTTGCGGGCGGCGCAAAGTAACCTTACGGGTATTTAATTCGTTCGCACTTAGAGTCTGTTTAAATTTTCAAGAAGCCAGTTGTTTGAGCATAATTCGGATCATTGCCAATTGAATAAATGCCTTTGAAACTTCCGTGCTTTCTTCATAATCTTTGACAAGCCGACGATTCCAGACTAACCAGCCGAATGTTCTTTCGACAATCCAGCGTTTCGGCTGCACTTGGAAACCGCCAACTCCTAATACTTTATTGACTATTTCAAAGATAAAGCCGAACATCTTTTCGATCCCGCTCACATATTTTTCTCCGTCAAAGCCTTGATCTGCTAATACTTTCTCCAATCTCGGATATTTCCCCCGTGTTTGATTAAATAGGGTTTGCGCTCCGGCACGCTCACCGACATTTGCCGCCACAATCAGAATTCCCATCATCAAGCCCAATGTGTCAGTCAAAATAAACCTTTTTCTGCCATTGATCTTCTTATTCCCGTCAACGCCCTTTTCTTCGGTTAAGGACGCTGTTTTCACACTCTGCGAATCCACTAAAGCCAAGCTCGGACTGCTTTGCCTGCCTTTTTTAAGGCGCACTTGTTCACGCAAACAGTCGTGAATGATTTCGATCAACCCGGTCGTTTCAAATTTCCGAAAATAATAGTAAACCAGTTGCCATTTGGGAAAATCAGTTGGCAAATATCGCCATTGGCAACCCGTTTTAACAACGTAAAGTAGAGCATCAACAATCATTCTCAAACTGTGTTTTCTTTTTCTTTGATCTTCAACAAATTCTGCTATAATTTTCCAACGGGCATCCGTTAAATTAGTTTCATAACTCATTTTGTTGGCTAACTCCTTAAATTTTATTGGTGTAAAAATTAAGTTTAGCGAACCGAATGCCCGTTTTTCAATTTCCAACTTCAAAATTTAAACAGACTCTGAAAGTGCTATGTTTGTAAAACTGAAGCCGCGTGTGAGGCAAGTGGTGTTGCTTCGTTCGCAGCAATCTTTTGTAAAACCTCATTGACGGCAGATTGATCTGCTAAATAAGCATTTGATAAAAAAGATTTAAAGACTGGACGTGATTTATTACTATTTAATACACGGGCATAAAAAATTTCTAACCATTCTTGAGCATTTCTACTCATTTTCGGCGTAGCCTTTATTAAAGAATTGAAAAAAATATCATCATTAAATGATTCAACGAAATGAAGTAAGCCCCACATTACCTCTTGATGCTCGCATCCATCGTCAAAAACTCCAAACAAATTATTTGAGTATTCATCCATCGGTTCGTCGTATTCGGGCAATTCAGCCAAAGCATTATCAAATGCTGCTGCTTCTTCCGAAGTGAGCATTAACTTATTTTTTTGTAATACTTTTATTAACTCTTTCGTTCTCATATTCATAGTCAACGTCCTCGCGGTGGTCTGTCAAAAATCGTTCCCCAATTACTATCTTTGTTGCGTTGAATTACATCTTGCAATGATCTTCTTATCTCCGGCGTATAAAGTCCATCTCGCTGATAGATTCGACGCGCATCCTGAATATCACGAGCGAGAGCCTGTCTTGGCGTTAAATTTAAATCCGGCGAACGTCCGTAGGTTGATGTTTGTCTATGACGACCTCCTATTGGCGGTTGTTCCATATTAATTGAAACACCATCATTACGGGTATAACCCTGCACACCTCTTCCTCTCATATATCCATCCGATGGAATATGATGCGGCGTTATATTGTCACCTCTTGAAACGGCTCTTGATAAGTCCTTATACGTTCCCACGTTGCCTTCATCGGGCAGTAATGTTTTTGGTTCAGGACGCAACCTCAAATTACCGCCCGCCGTGCCAAGCCGATTCGGATCAATCTCCAACCGATTGATAAACGACGAAACTTTTGGATTGAGCGGAATGCCGCCGCCGATGATGCCGCCGATAATTGAACCGGCAATGCCGTCCCATTTACCACCGAGTCTTTGTCCGATTGCGCCGCCGATCATCGAACCGAACTCCGCACCGATCAAAGAAGCAACCGCTACGCGCAGACCGTAAACCGGACCGAGCAGACATAATCCGCCAATCCAACCGAACGCACGATGTAGATTCGTCAGCCACGGCTCGACTTCCGGCATTATATTCTCATAGCCCGGACACGCCGCCGTCGGCTCACTGACAAAAACATTCGGCGAGCCTTTGCTGATCTTAAACGAACAGACTTCTACCTTTTAGTCTAAATTTGGAATAATTTGAATAAGATTTGTAAAGCAGTTTGAAAAATCTAAAGTTGTTGATATTCTTTTTTCATTTTTTTTACTTCAGATGTTACTTTATACATCAAGTTTGCGACATCCATATCTCTATCTTCTATTTCTCGAACGGTGATCAAACCTATATTTATGTCTTCTAGCCGTTCGTAATCAGTTCTTTTTTCTTCCTCAACATCTATCAAATATTCTAGTTGAATTTTGACAGACTGAAATTGCTCAATCATTGGATATTTTTGAATGAGCGTTTGAGTTTCAGTTAATGCTTTTTGAAATAATTTTATTCGTTCTGTATTCATTTTTTTGGTGTAAAGTCTGAAGGATCAGGCACAAAATATTGTGTGCCGCCGCCCTGTGTCTGAAACGGTTGTCCCGGAGTTGACCAAGTATCAACTGCCGGCGAAGCAGTTGAGCGAAGAACCTGTACATTTTCGCCTGCAACATAAGTTATTGGTTGTCGTCCGGCTGGATTAATTCCAAGTTCGGTCGCATTTGTTCCAGGCGGAGCAAAATAGTTTCCAACAGGCTTACCCGGAACTTGATACTGCACAACCTGTGTGCCTTTTGGAATTATTTCTACATTAACAGGCTTTGAAAAATCTATTCCACTAAGGTGCTGGTCTATTCTTTCTTGTTGCCAACCTGCCGATTTATAAAAATCATTTGCAGTATTCCTTGAAACATCTGCCGGTGCAAGCCGTGGATTGAAACCGCGAATACCAGCGTTGCCCAAACCTCTAGAGATGCCCGCTCCAAAACCGCCGCCCAAGATGCCACCGAGAATGCCGCCGCCGATTGCACCCCATTTGCCGAAATACTTGCCGCCTAAATCAGCACCGAGCAGCGAACCGCCGAAGCCGAGTCCGGTTGACAATGCCGAACCCGCCCAGCCGAGTGCGCCGTAACCTAAACAAAACGAGCCGACCAAACCCAATACCGCGTGCAGATTGGTCAGCCACGGCTCGACTTCCGGCTTTATGTTCTCATAACCCGGACACGCCGCCGTCGGCTCAGAAACAAAGACATTCGGTGAGCCTTTGCTGATCTTAAACGAACACATCCCGATGTCCGACACCCGCGCAAACGGAAAGCCTTCGACATACACGCTCGCCGCGCCCGACATAATCGCTTGCAGCGTGTGATCTTGACACAGTGCCGTGTCAATACACGAGCGCGCCGCCAGAATGCCGTTGACAAAAACCGTCGCCGCCGCTTTATTTGCAGAAGTAATGCCCGCTGATTTTGCCGCCCAAACATAAAAAGTAGCCTGTCAGCTACTTTTTGAGTTCAAAAGATTGTCTTAAATCAAATTTTAAGGAATGTTTGAATTTTGATCCAATATTGCTGCGCCCAATGCAAATATTCTATATCTAGCTGGTTGAGACTCTCCGAATGAGAGAATGATTAAACAGCTTTTATTTTCTATAATTTTTTTCTGACAATAAACGACGCTCAATCCATTTTTATCTTTGTAGTAAATTTTATCCAATATTCGCAAATCTAGCTCCTTAATTAAATCATCAATTTCATTTACTGTTAAAAAATTTTCTAAGTTAGAAAAATCGTTCCTGAAAAAATCGTCAAAATTCAGTCTAACTTCTTTTCCTTCAATAGTTAGCTTTCCCTCAAAATCCATCCAGTTTTCTTCTAATCCATCAAATAACTCTTTATTTATTTTAATAATTTTAATAATTTTCCTTATGGGATTCTTCGTATAGAACCCTCTTTTAATAAATCTTCAATTGTTTTTTTCGTCATATATTGCGTTCCCATTCCCTTCTGCCCGAACCAAGGAATCGCTTGTCCTTCTTGAACATTTGGAATCGGCTTGACGACTTCGTAACCGTAAACAGTTCTAGTTGATGAACTTGCTGGTAATGCTCTTGACTCGAATGATGCGCCCTTCGGTGACAAAAAATTTCCTCTATCGCTGAAAACTCCGTCTTTGTAAAAACCGCCGTATCTGTCTACTTTTGTGCCGGGACGCAGCGTAGTGGTGCGGCTGACAGTTGCTCCGTTGTTGGGCGGATAACCGCCGTTGATGCCGTTCTTGTTCATCAACTCTTCGAGTTCGCCCCACTTTTGCTGACGATATAAATCGTGCGCTTCTCTGGCTAACGCCGGATTGCCCTCAAATTCTTTAACTGAACCGGAGAATTCATTAAATGATGCCGGACGCATCTGCGGTTTGAAGCCGGTGATTCCGGCACGTCCCAAACCTCTGGAAATACCTGTCCCGATGCCGCCGCCGATAATCTCGCCGAGAATGCCGCCGCCGATTGCGCCCCATTTGCCGAAATACTTGCCTCCTAGTTCACTTCCCAGAATTGAACCGCCAAATCCGAGTCCGGTTGACAATGATAATCCCATTTATGAAAAGAAAAACGCCCAACATACAATCGGGCGTTTTTCATCTTCACTCTAAATGGTTACTCTTTCCAGATATCTTCCAAGTAGAGCCTGAATCTTGTAGGCTGTATTTCCGCAAACGAAAAGGTAAATAGCAATTTTTCTTCGGAGTTTCCAAGATGTTTGTAACAGTAATAAACTGGAAGCAGGTCTGTTCCTAAATACTTTTCAACCAACTCATCATTTCTTACGAAATTGCCTTCATCCAAAATTTCTCGAAACTCTAATTCGCTCAAATCGTTTTTAAGTTTCACGAGCGAATTGTTATAAAAGTCACTAGCCTTAATCTTTATTTCCTCACTATCAATTTTTACGGTAAAGCTAAACGTGTAAAATTCTGACTCATCTCCGTCATAGAGCATTTTTGTATCAACAAAATCTAAAATGTTCAATTTTTTCATAATTTTAAGGTGTCCCTTTTATAAAACCGCCATCAATTAAATCCTGAACTGTAGTTCTGCCCGGTAGTTGATATTGAGTTCCTCCGCCCGGTTGCCCAAACCAAGGAATTGCCTGTCCTTCCTGCACACCCGGAATTGGCTTTATTACTTCATAAACACTATATGGTTTACCCAAAGAATTTTCAGGCAATGCTCTTGACTCAAATGATGCACCCTTTGGTGAGAGAAACTGCCCTTTGTCTACAAAGTTACCATTTTCATCAATAAAACCGCCGTATCTGTCAATCTTTGTGCCGGGACGCAGCGTAGTGGTGCGGCTGACAGTTGCTCCATTATTCGGCGGATAGCCGCCGTTGATGCCGTGCTTGTTCATCAACTCTTCGAGTTCGCCCCACTTTTGCTAACGATATAAATCGTGCGCTTCTCTGGCTAACGCCGGACTGCTTTCAAACTCTTTGACAGATTTGGAGAAATCTCCAAAAGATGACGGACGCATCTGCGGTTTGAAGCCGGTAAATCCGGCACGTCCTAAACCTCTGGAGATGCCCGTCCCGATGCCGCCGCCGATAATTCCGCCGATGATGTTGCCGATCAAGCCGCCCCACGGACCGAAATAATGATTGCCAACCTCACTGTCTAAATAGAAAAAGCAGCCTTTCGACTACTTTTTCAACTCAAAGGTTTATCTCTATAATCAGATTTCAGGAGATGTTTGAATTCTGATCCATAACTGCCGCACCCACCGCAAAAATTTTATATCTTGTTGGTTGAGTTTCTCCAAAAGAAATAATTATTAAGTATTCTCCCTTACTACAATAATATAGTTCAATTCCCCTTCTATCGTTGTAATACACTTTGCCGTCAAAAGTGAAAGGTCGCAAATCTAACTCTTTTACTAATTTTTCTAACTCCACTTCGGTTAGTGAATTTTCTAAATTGCGAAAATCGTTTTTTGAAAAATCACTAAAAGATATTTTTATTTGGTCTGAGTTGATGCTTAAAATACTTTCAAATTTGACAAAATTACCTTCTTGCCCGTCGAATAATTCTTTATCTATCACTGTTATTTTCATCTTTACCCTCTATGGAAGTCTTCTTATATAACCACCGTCTATCAACTTTTGAACACCTAACTGAGTTTGATATTGAGTTCCCCCACCGGGTTGACCAAACCAAGGAATCGCC
The DNA here is from genome assembly GCA_965218105.1 of Pyrinomonadaceae bacterium. Classification (GTDB taxonomy): domain Bacteria; phylum Acidobacteriota; class Blastocatellia; order Pyrinomonadales; family Pyrinomonadaceae. The sequence goes on along the minus strand of OZ244585.1, from coordinate 2,890,500 downwards.
TGACCTTCCTGCACATTCGGAATCGGCTTTAGGACTTCATAGCGATTATAAAATTCCGTTGCTTTTTCCGGCAATGCTCTTGACCCAAATGACGCACCATCAGGAGAGAAAAATTTTCCGCTATCTTGATATACACCATTTTCATCAATATAACCTCCGTATCTATCTAATTTTGTTCCGGGACGAATTGAAGTCGGACGACTAACAACTGCTCCGTTGTTCGGCGGATAGCCGCCGTTGATGCCGTTCTTGTTCATCAACTCTTCAAGTTCGCCCCACTTCTGCTGACTGTATAAATCGTGCGCTTCTCTGGCTAACGCCGGATTGCCCTCGAATTCTTTGACCGAATTGCTGAAGTTGTTAAATGAAGCAACTCTTGGTGTCGGCTGAAATCCACGAATTCCAGCATTACCCAAACCTCTGGAAATTCCCGCACCCAAACCGCCGCCCAAGATGCCACCGAGAATGCCGCTGCCGATTGCTCCCCATTTGCCGAAATACTTGCCGCCTAGTTCACTTCCCAGAATTGAACCGCCGAAGCCGAGTCCGGTTGATAATGCCGATCCCGCCCAGCCGAGCGCACCGAAACCCAGACAAAACGAGCCGACCAAACCTAACGCCGTGTGCAGATACTCCAGTTCCGGCTCGACTTCCGGCGTGATTTTCTCAAAACCCGGACAATGCGCCGTCGCTTCCGAGACGAAGACGTTCGGCGAACCTTTGCCGATGGTGAACTAGCCTAACTAATTTTTGGGATACAATCCGATATTTCTTAATTTTTCTATTTGGTGTGGCATAACAGGAGCAAATTCTTTTTGATACTTGTCAAAATCACAGTTGAGAATGTTTTGAAGATAGGTTTGTAGTATCTCTAAGTCTGCATAAAAATATTTCTTAATTGACGCAATGGCTTCGTCGGAGGCTTCTCGTTCGTTCGCTTTGTAGATTTGCAAAATTTTTTCGGTTTCAAGGTAGTTGCCAATGATTCTATCCAAATCCATACACCATTTATCATTCTTTAAGTCGTAAAGTCCAAAATAGATAACTCTTTCCGATTCCAAAGCATAAATTTCCATAACCAAACAAGAATTATAAACATAGAGGATGCTATCAACAATTTTGTAGCTTAAATCTGACTTCCGAATAAATTCATTAAATTTATCGGTAAGAATAGTTTTTATATCTCTATACAACATAAATCATTTCCCTTATTTACTTGCCAAACCAAGACCTGATTGTTTGCCATTCTGACGGGCTAACATTCGTAGGCTTATAATTTTGATTTGCAAGATGTTCCAACTCTCTTGCATAGCTCCCCTTTAATGTTCCGTCAGGAGTCATAATATCAAATCTGCTGGCAGGTTTTGTAGTAAGCACAATATCATCACCGCGCGTTATTGCCTGATCCAACCAAGGTTTATTATAACCCTCAAAGAAATTATCACCCGCTGCTTTAAAAATAGGGTCTGGAACGTCCAAGAAATTATAGCCACCCTTATTTTGAGTTACCCTTCCAAATTCAGTTCCAACGTTAAAGTCGTCCGCTCCCATTAAAGGTTTAATGTTCTCCATATCAGGATTCCATCTGCCTAAAATTGTCGTTGTTTTATTTGGATTGGCAACAATTCGTTCACCGGTTGACGGAACAAAACTTAAAGGACGAATCGTCGGATTAAACCCACGAACGCCGGCATTGCCCAAACCTTTAGAGATGCCCGCGCCCAAACCGCCGCCGATGATCCCGCCGAGAATGCCGCCGCCGATTGCTCCCCACTTGCCGAAATATTTGTTACTGCGAATTGATGCCAACTGACATCAACCGAATAGTAATTTTCGAAATTATTTTTACCATCTCACGACAATAATTATTCGTGTTGAATTTGGATTTTTCTGTCTTCAAATGCTGTCGGATTGTAGTTAATTTTTGCCGCTAATTCGTCTAAAAACTTAACACCTTCATTTTTGAATCGTTCTTCTTCCTCGCTGTTCAAAATAATATCAACGTCATATAGAACCTGTTTGCAGTTTGATAGAAAATCGTTTTTACTTTGATAATGGGTTATACAAGTGATTTAACCAAACCGCAATTCGAGGTGCTTGAACAAGTGCTGCCGCAGAGTCCGACATATAAAAACGTGGTTTCACTGATAAGCGACAATTAGATTTGTAGTCTGACGACAATTAGATTTCCCGTTCTTTGACAATTTGAGCGACCATCATAAGTATCCTTTTTAGCGGAGGTTACTGAACCAAGATGGTTACTGACAAACAATACCGGAGGCTTATGAAGTTATTGAACTCGGGAAAGACTTTGGGCAAGGCGGCAGCCTTGTCCGATATGGATGAGAAGACGGCTCGCAAGTATCGGCATTTGGGCAAGCCGCCGTCGCAAGGCAAACAATCTCGCGGTTATCGAACACGGACTGATGTTTTTGCCGACGTTTGGCAGGAGCTGGTGCCGTTTCTGGAAAGTGAGCCGGAGGTCGAGGCGACGACGCTGCTGGAGTATTTGTCCGAGCGTTATCCGAAGCGTTTTGCCGACTCCCAACTTCGCACTTTACAGCGGCGCATCAAGGCGTGGCGAGCCGTTGGCGGTTTGCCGAAGGAAGTATATTTCGAGCAGCAGCATCTTCCCGGACATCAGGCGCAAAGTGATTTCACCTGTTTTAATGAGTTGAATATCACGATTAACCGGCAGCCGTTTCCGCATCTTTTCTATCATTTTTGCTTGACCTATTCGAACTGGGAAACGGGCGGCATTTGTTTTTCGGAGAGTTTCGAGGCATTCGCCGAAGGTTTGCAGAATGCTTTATGGCAGCTCGGCAAAGTCCCGGCGGAGCATCGCACCGACAATTTGACGGCGGCAGTTATCAAAGTCGGCAAGCGTGATGAATTTACTGCCGGATACACGGCTTTGCTGGCTCATTACGCTTTGCGGGCAAGCCACACCAATCCGGCATCACCGAACGAGAACGGCGATGTCGAACAATCGCACCGGCGATTCAAGTCAGCCGTCCGGCAGACTTTGATTCTGCGCGGTAGTCGTGATTTCCGCTCGCGTGAAGAATACGCCGCTTTTTTATCGGCTGCATTGGTCAAGCGCAATGCCCGGCGGACGGATAAGCTGGCAGCGGAAATGGCGGTGATGCGTGATTTACCGGCAAGGCGGTTAGCTGATGCGACGGCTCTAAAAGTGCGTGTTTCGCGCAACAGCACCGTCCGGGTGAAGAACAAACTGTATTCGGTGCCGAGTCAGTTGATCGGCGAATGGGTCAACACCCGGCTTTATGCCGAACGCCTCGAAGTTTGGTATGGCGACGTGCTGATCGAGCAAATCGAACGGGTGCGCGGTGTCGGAGCGAGCGCGATTAACTACCGGCATATCATTCATTCTTTGGTCAGAAAGCCCGGAGCGTTTGCAAGATTTCGCCACCGGCAGCAATTATTTCCGCAGTTCATCTTTCGCGTCGCTTACGACCGTTTGTGTGAAGGCAAAGCTGCCAAAGCCGATCAGGAATATTTGCGGATTCTGGAAATGGCGGCACTTATCGGTGAAGACCTGGTGGCGGCGTGTTTACGGCAGTTGTTTGAAACCGGCGCGACGATTTCGGCGGAAGTCGTGTCAATTGATTTGCAGCGACAGAACCGATTATTTCCGGAACCGCTTTGCCTGATCGCGCCGATTATCGTCGAACTTTCCGTATATGATGGTTTGCTCGACACTTCCATTGAGGAGGTTCGCCCGTGATGAACAATAATCAATACAAGGGCGAACTTAAAGATGCGCTGCGTTCTCTGCGGCTGCCCGTGTTCGTCGCGGAACATTCGGCTCTCGGCGCGATGGCGGCGAATGAAGGCTGGAGTTTTGACCGTTTTTTGTTGGAATTGAGTCAGCTTGAACTGGTGCAGCGCGAGCAGCACCGGCGACAGAAACTCCTTTCGGCTTCACGCTTGCCGCGTGAGAAAACGCTTCTCCAGTTTGAGCGCGGTCGGCTCAAACGCAGTGCCGATCAGCAGTTTGCCGCCCTGATTGAAGGCGACTTTCTGGAGCGAAGTGAAAACGTGCTGGTCTTCGGACCGCCGGGATCGGGAAAAACACATCTTTTGTGCGCTCTCGGACACGAGCTTGTCGGACAGGGAAAAAGCGTTTTGTTTACGCCGTGCGTATTACTGGTGCAGCGACTACTGTTGGCAAAAAGCGAGTTATGGCTCGAGCGCGAACTCAAACGACTTGATAAATTCGCGGCATTGATCATTGACGATCTCGGCTATGTGCAGCAAAGTCGGGAGGAGATGGAAGTTCTTTTCACTTTGCTGGCACATCGCTACGAACGAAGCAGCGTTCTGTTGACGAGCAATCTTGTGTTCTCGGAATGGGAACGAATCTTCAAAGACCCGCTGACGACAGCGGCGGCGATTGACCGGCTGGTGCATCACAGCGTGATACTGGAATTGAATCTGCCGAGCTACAGAATGGAAGCGGCAAAGTTACAGCAATCAAAAAACGGCAGTCAAGATGAATTGACAGCAGTTGCCGTTGAAATTGAAAACCAAAAGAATCGGGAAATCTAATTGTCGTTGAACTCCATTTCTAGTTGACGTTCATCAGTTTCACGACATTTAATAGTCAACGCGATTTTCTATCAGTTGAAAAACGGATGTCAGTGGCGGGATTTGCCGGCGGATTTTCCCAATTGGCAAACTGTTTATTCGCAGTTTCGGCGGTGGAAATTGGACGGAACGTGGGAAAACGTGTTGGCGGCATTGGCGGGACGAGAGCGTGAGAAGGTGAAAAAAACAAATTTCCGGGTTTATTGATCGGAGATTCGATGTGTGCGAAAAATACGGACACGGCAAACATCGAAACAAAGGGATATTGTTGGTATAAAACGACTAACGGTATCAAACGACATTTGTTGGTGGATGTGTTAGGCAATCCGTATTTTGTGCATTGCACGAAGGCTTCGGAGAGCGATGACGACGGATTGGTTGCAATAATTCGGGAAAATAAACAGTATTTTCTTGATTTACCCGAAGGACACCGGATGACGATTTTACTCGACAACGGTTATCACCAAGAGCATTTGGAAGCTGAAATTAAAAATATTGACGCGGAGTTGGCAAAGCGCATCGAGATTGAAATTGCCGAGAAAATCACGCCCGCACAACGCTCTGCGGCAAAAACGGAAAATCCGGCGAAACAAGGATTTGTAGTAATAAAAAAGCGATGGATTGTGGAGCGCACCAATGCGTGGCTCAATCAATGCCGCGTGTTATGGAAAAACTGCGAAGGATTGCTCGAAACGAGTGAAGCGAAGATTCGAATTTGTGCGATTCGTCTAATTCTACGGAGATTAGCTTAACTGCAAACAGGTTCTATAGAGCAACCGAACCGCAAACAACTGAAAGCACCAGCTCATTTTGCTCTGTTTGATACAGCACATATTCCCAATTTTTCTTGATTATTTCGTTCAATCTGTCAAACTTTATCAACGCGGCATTCGCATCAACATTGTTTTCAATCTCTTTCGCCCGTCTTTGGTTTTCATACATTCACGGGGAGTTGCATTGTTCAAAGCTGGAATAGGTTTATCAATCCACTGCAACGCATTCTGCTGAACAGAGCCATAAATAACCATTGCAATTTCTTGATCATTATCAAGTGCTGAAACTAATTCATTCTGAAACTGACAGGTTGACCATTCACCAACGAAAAGCGCGGCAAATTTTTGCCAATTTGCATCTCCCGAATAGTAATTTTCAAGATTATCATTTTTCATATTTTTATTAGAATCCGTCAAACACGACTAAATTTCCTCCACCGGCATTTCTTGCAGACGGAGCGAGTATTCCATTATAACCGTTTTGCCTTGCCCAATCTCCAACTCGTTGCGTAGTGGAATAATCATTTGACGTTAAATCCTCTAGTGAAACTCCGAGTTGTCGTCTGACACTTGGATTTGTTAAATCAAGAACATTATCCACCCTAACATTTCTACTTACTGGGATTCGCCCTGCCTCAGCACCATAATGGGTTATTTCGGCTAATGCAGTTTTCTGTGATGTCCCGCCATAGACTCCTCCTCGTCCGGGACCAGAATATCTATGATTTGCTTCGACATTCCATTTATGCGCCTGCCAAGTAGTAGCAACCCTATCTGGATTTTCGTAGCGGTGAATATCCCCTTCATAAGTTATTCCTTTAGGATTGCGAAGCGGACCAAACCCGCGAACACCAGCATTGCCCAAACCTCTGGAGATGCCTGCACCCAAACCGCCGCCCAAGATATCACCGAGAATGCCGCCGATTGTTCCCCATTTTCCGAACAACGCTCCGCCGATCTCGCTTCCTAAATAGAAAAAGCAGCCTTTCAGCTACTTTTTAAGTTCAAAAGATTGTCTTGAAAATCAAATTTTAAGGAATGTTTGAATTTTGATCCATAATTGCCACGCCTAGCACAAAAATTTGGTATCTCGCAGGCTGACGTTCTCCAAAAGATATTATTACTAAGCAACTATCACTCTGTTTTATATTTTTATAACAATAATACAAAGATAATCCTCTTTCATCAGTGTAAGTTGATTGATTATCAGTTTCGTAGGGTTTCAAGTTAAACTTTTCAACTAACATTTTCAGTTCTGTTGGTGGAAGTTTTCCTACCAAAGGATCAAAAGAATTATCATCGAAATCATCAAATTTCAAACGAAATTCATCATTTTCAACTGTTACCAAACAATCAAGTTTAAGAAATTCCGTTTCATCGGGTCCGTCAAATATTTTTTCATCAAGTTTTATTACTTTCATAGTCTCCCTCACAATTATTATGGTAATTTTCTTATATAGCCGCCATCCAACAATTCCTGAATTCCACCCTTTTGAGGAAACTGATATTGAGTTCCTCCACCCTCCTGACCAAACCACGGGATTGCTTGACCTTCTTGCACATTTGGGATCGGCTTGACGACTTCATAGGCATTATAAGGTTTAGTTAATGAACTTTCCGGCAATGCTCTTGAACCAAACGGTGCGCCCTCAGGCGATGCGAATTTACCTGTATCAACAAATTCTCCATCTTTATAATATCCACCATATCTATCTATTCTAGCTCCAGGTCGTAAAGTGGTGTTCCGACTGGCAATCGCCCCGTTATTAGGAGGATAACCGCCGTTGATGCCGTTCTTATTCATCAACTCTTCAAGTTCACCCCATCTTTGTTGAGTATATAACTCGTGCGCTTCTCTGGCTAATGCCGGATTAGTCTTAAATTCATCAACTGAATTAGCAAAATTATTGAACGATGCCGGACGCATCTGCGGTTTGAAGCCGGTGATTCCGGCGCGTCCCAAACCTCTGGAAATGCCTGCGCCAAACCCGCCGCCGATGATTCCGCCAAGGATGCCGCCGCCGATTGCACCCCATTTGCCGAAATACTTGCCGCCTAAATCAGCACCGAGCAACGAACCGCCGAAGCCGAGTCCGGTTGACAATGCCGAACCCGCCCAGCCGAGTGCGCCGTAACCTAAACAAAACGAGCCGACCAAACCCAAGCCCATATGCAGATATTCCAGCCACGGTTCGACTTCCGGCTTAATATCAATTCCCGCGCACGCTCCCATTCCGCCGCCGATAAAGACATTCGGCGATCCTGTTCCGATCTTGAATGAACATTCGCCGATGTCGCCGACCCGCGCCGCCGGAAATCCTTCAATGCCGACCGTCATCGAGCCGCCCGCGATTCTCATCAAAGCGTGATCATCACAAAGTGCCGTGTCAATACACGCCCGCGCCGCCGGAGTCGCATAGCTGTTGATAAAAACCGTCGTCGCCGCTTTGTTGATTAAACCTTTTGGAACGGGCGAATTCGAGCCGAGAAGTCTGAATATTCCGCCGCCAACCGCCGCTCCCGTCGCCACTGCGCCGACAATGAACAAAATCGGTGCTAATGCCAATCCGCCCGTTAATACCGTCGCTATCGTTCCGGCAACCAACGCCGCACCGACTAACGCGCCGACGAGCATTCCGCCGATCAAGCCGCTTCTTTGTTCGGTGTGCGTTATTGTGTCGTTGAGCCGCGCCGCTTCAAGCATAAATCAAACTTCTCTTTTTTGTTTAATCCCGACGAAATTCAAATTCCGCCAACATATCGTCTAAAACCTGTTTATGTTTTGAATACCGATGATCAAGAACGGTTAATGTAAATACTATCGCCCGTTTATCGTGAACGGCTACCATCTGCCGTTGTCTGACCGTCCCTGCTTCGCCGAGCCACGTCGTTTCAACTTCACGCGCCGGAACTCCGTCAAGCGTCGTTTCTTCATCGCTCATTTTCTTGAATTGACGCAACGCCTTCGGCATCTCACCTAATTGACGCGCAGCATATTCATTCAAACCTTCGTCGTCCGTCAACTCCTCACGACTGATGACGATATTCCATTCCGCATCCGGCGAATTGCTCGGCGCAAAGACGTGTAGAGTCCGGTCAACCCATTCATCCGACAACTCGAACTTTCCTTCGTTTATTTGATAAATACTCATTTTCTTTTTTTACTCCGGCATATTGATTAAAACTTTACTGCCGTTGACAACATTCTCGGCGGTTGCGTTTGAAATAATTTGTTCGGATGCAATCAGTCTGATATTCTTGCCGACAATTTCAATCAAACCGTCGGCATTTAAGGTAATTCGGGCGTTTGCTCCAGCTTCACCACCGACGACTAGATTGATTTGCGTCGGTGATGTTACCGTTACCGCTCCGCTTTCCGACTGGGTTAGAATATCGCCTTTAACAATATTCTGTTGACACCCGGTTTCGACTTTGGTAAGGCGGTTGCCCTCTTTGACAATCGTCGTTTTATCGCCTTTGACCGTTTCGTGCTGTTTGCCGTCAATCTTATTTGTGCGGTTAGCCACGACATACTGCCGATCATCGTTGAGAACCGTCGTATCCATATTCTTCTGCGCGTGAATCCTGACCAGCTCGTTGGCTTTGTCATCCACAATCGCCATCTCGTTGTAGCCGCTGCCGCCTTTGGTCGTGTTCGACTTGAAGCCCATCGTGTGCGCGTTTGCCGGCAGCGTATACGGCGGCATATTCAGCGGATTATACACCGAACCCGAAATGATCGGCTGATCCGGGTCGCCTTCCATAAACTCGACGATCACTTCGTTGCCGATCCGCGGTATGCAGATTACGCCGTGCGAGCCGCCCGCCCACGGCTGAATCACCCGCATCCAGCACGAACTGTCGGCATCGTTGGTGCCGTGTCTGTCCCACTGAAACTGCACTTTGACGCGCCCGTATTTGTCGGTGAATATCTCTTCACCCGCCGGTCCGACGACGATTGCCGACTGGCTGCCGGAGACGAGTGGCTTCGGCGTTTTCAGCGCGGGTCGAAATTCCGGGTGTCCCGAACCGTGCGGCAGACAGACGAACTCGTTTTCATACGCTTTCGGCAAAACACCGCCGACGATGTAGGAAGGCGTTTGTTCGGCTTCGTGCGTCGCCGACAGGATGACGTATTGTTTGTTGAAATCTTTGTTCGGATGATTCTTCAACTGAAATCTGTAACCGGAAGTTATTGTGCAGCAGTTTGAGATGCCGGAGTTGGTTCTGACCTGCGAATCGAGCGCGGTGATGCGGTTTTTAACCGTTCTCTTGTTATCTTGAAAGATATTCGTCAAATCCGACGGACGTTCGCCGCCGCTTTTGTCAATGCCGTCATATTTTCTCGCATAACCGGCGGGGAAATTATAAATCTCCAGTTCCTGATTGCTGCCGGCGTTAAAGACGCTCGTCTTTTCGGCTTCGAGTTTTTTGTTCGGAAGCTGAAAATGATAATCCCAAAAAGTCTGCTTGCCGCTCCGCAATTTGTAATCCGCCCGCCATTGTTTGATTGCCGTTTCCAGCAAAATTCCGGGATTTAAGTCTTCGTCGAAAAGCGGAATCTGATATTTGTTCGGACAATTTTCGGGCTGTTTGTAAGTGTCGCGCAAAATCAGTTTTTCAGATTGCGGAGTGTGTTCAAAATAATAAAAAATCCCTTCTTCCTCCATCAGACGCGAGGCAAAGGCAAAATCCGATTCCTGATACTGTACGCAGTAATTGCGCGGTTTATAATCGCACTCAAACTGATATTTAACTTCATAACCGGCGAATACTTTCTTGAGAATATCGGGAACGGTGATGTGCTGAAAAATTCTGCTTTGAATAATTTGAGTCAATTTCCAAACGCGCGGAACGATTGTCGCGTAAAAAAATGTAAATCTGCGGTTGCGACCGATTAGCGTAAAATCATTGACCATTCCGGTCATTGTTCGTTTGCCGCCGTCTTCCTGTTCAATCGAAATGCTGACCGTTTTGCCGAGTATTTCGTTGTCTTCGACCACGGTTACATTGTAAGCGTCATCTTCTTCTTCGTCGTACAAAAGCTCGACATCTATTTCAAAAAGTTCGGAAACCGATTCTTTGGCGTGAAATTTATTAATCAATAGAAAATCTTCACCAAGAGGCGTAGTAATCGAAAGAAGCCTGTTTTTTTGGGTCGCTCTTGCCATAATTGAATTTCCTTGTCTGTTGTGCAGGATAATTTTTCGATAAAGAAAGCAAAACGCCCATCAAAATTTCAGCCAAATACCAGTTATGGGAAATTACCGCCTAATTTATCAATTAGATTTTAGATTTATTGAAAGATGTAATCAAGTTATAAAATTCCCCGAAGTTTTCGCTCCCCGTTTTGCCGGTTCCGCCGGTAACTTTTAATGTGCCAAACATCGGCACATTTCCCGGTAAAAGCAGCGTCAAATCCACTTTTGATCCAAAAAATTAAGGCGGCGAAATGACATTGTAAAGATAATCATTTCGCCGCCTTAATTTTTGACTGAATCGTTTAAATATCAGAAATGAAGCGGAAAAATGCTGATTTATTTAGAGAATCTGTATTAACCAGCCGAATCAGCGAAAAACCGCGTCTGATTTCTTGATGTTTTTCTTCCGGTTTCAAACAGATTTTAAGTGATGTCGTAAGCGAAATTTCCGCTGTCGGCGACTGAAACGCGCACATTTTTGATGCCTTCGCCGCTCGCCATTCTTGATAAAACTTCGCCCGACATTTCCGGCAAAAGCGTTCCGGTTAAAATGTTATACACATTTCTCGCGCCGCTATCAACATCGGTACATCGTTTCGCCACCGTATCAACGACTGAATCGTCATAAGAAAATGCCGCGCCGTGATTATCGGAAATACGATTTTTGATTTTGCCGAGCTGCAATCTGATAATCAATCGCAAAATATCATCGGAAATCGGATAGTAAGGAACCGTCACCATTCGACCTAAAAGCGCGGGTTTAAAGGCTTTGACGAGTTCCGGTTTGACGGCTTCGACCAATCCGTCCGGTTCGGGTTTTGTATCAGGATCGGCGCAGAGTTTCATAATCGTGTCCGTGCCGACGTTGGAAGTCAACAAAATCACACAATTTTTGAAATCAATTTCGCGCCCTTCGCCGTCTTCCAAAACGCCTTTGTCAAAAACTTGAAAAAATAATTCCATCACGTCCGGGTGCGCTTTTTCGACTTCATCGAGCAGCACGACGGAATAAGGTTTGCGGCGCACGGCTTCGGTTAAAACGCCGCCTTCGCCGTAGCCGACGTAGCCCGGAGGCGAACCTTTTAAGCTGGAAACCGTGTGCGCTTCCTGATATTCGCTCATATTTATCGAAATCAAATTGCGCTCGCCGCCGTAAAGCGAATCGGCTAACGCCAGCGCGGTTTCGGTTTTACCGACACCCGAAGTTCCGACTAATAAGAATACGCCAATCGGACGTTTCGGATCGGTCAAACCGGCGCGGGAAGTTCTGATTCTCTGCGAAATCGCTTCGAGCGCGTGATCTTGCCCCAAAACTCTCTCGCCCATCGTTCGGTGCAGTTCCAACACGGCGTTGATTTCGTCGGCGACCATTTTGCCGATGGGAATTCCCGTCCAGCCAGAAATGACTTCCGCCACGATTTGACCGTTGACGACCGGAGCCATCAGCGGATTTTCGCCTTGAACCGTTTTTAATTCGGCGTTCAGGCGTTTTAATTCCGATTTCAAAAATTCCGTATCAATCGGCTGACTCGTTTCCGGCGCGGTTGCCGTCGCCGCCGCGTCGCCGCTCGTCGAAGTGCTTTCAGCCGTTGCCGCCGCCGCCGTTTCAGTCGGCGCGTCAACGCTTTCCGATGAAACCGCCGAAACATTTTCGCCGTCGCCGTTTGAACCGTTGGTTGACGGTTTCGTATCGAGACGCGACATTTCCAGCTTCATTCGGATGTTGCGAATCTGATCGGTCAAATCTTTTTCCTTTTCCCACTGTTCGTTGAGTTTTTTTAATTCTTCTTCCGACACGGCGCGTTTCGCTTTCAAATCGTCCAATCTGTCGTCGTGTTCCGCGCCGGTGATTTGTTCGCGTTCGAGCGATTCGATTTCCGACGAAAGATTTTGGATGCGGCGCGTTACATCTTCGACCGCGCCCGGAGTCGCGCCTTGTCCGATGGCGACTTTCGCGCAAGCCGTGTCGAGAACGGAAACGGATTTGTCGGGAAGCTGCCGACCCGTGATGTAGCGGTTTGATAACTTGACGCATTCGACAATCGCTTCGTCCAAAATGCGGACGTTGTGATGTTCTTCCATTTTGTCGAGCAGTCCGCGCATCATTCCGATGGCTTTTTCTTCGTCGGGTTCTTCGACTTTGACGACCTGAAAACGTCTGGCTAACGCCGCGTCTTTCTCAAAATATTTTTTGTATTCCGCCCACGTCGTCGCCGCGATTGTTCGCAGTTCGCCGCGTGCGAGCGCCGGTTTCAAAAGATTTGCCGCGTCGTTTCCGCCGGCTTGTCCGCCCGCGCCGATCATCGTGTGCGCTTCGTCAATAAATAAAATAATCGGCTGCGGCGACGATTTAACTTCGTCAATCACTGACTTTAAGCGATTTTCAAATTCGCCTTTCACGCCCGCGCCCGCTTGCAGAAGTCCTAAATCCAAAGTGCGAACGGCGACGTTTCTCAAAGGTTCGGGAACGTCGCCCTGCGAAATTCTGAGCGCGAAACCTTCGACGACGGCAGTTTTTCCAACTCCGGCTTCGCCCGTCAAAATCGGGTTGTTTTGCCGCCTTCGCGTTAAAATGTCAACGATTTGGCGAATTTCAAAATCGCGTCCCAAAATCGGATCAATTTTTCCCGCCGCCGCTTTCGCCGTCAAATCTTCGGTGTATTGGTCGAGAGCTTTTGTTTTGCCCGGAACGCCGCTGGCGACGGTATCGCCGTTTGCTGTTCCGGCAGTTTCTCCCAAAGCGACCGCATCACGCGCTTCGGCTGAATCTTTCGTGATGTCGGGCAAATCTTTCCGCAAAGATTCGACTGAAATATGACTGAATTCCTTTGAAATATCGCGGGCGATGCGCGCCGTGCCGTCGTTGGAAAGCAGTGCCAAAAGAAGATGTCCCGAACGAACTCGCGCCGCGCCGTAATCAACCGAAGCGAGCAGCCACGCGTTTTGAAACCAGTCCGGCAAACGGTCGGAAAGTCCCGGCGTGCGTGAGTTTCCCGTTTTCAAGCGGTCGAGCGCGACCGACACATCTTTTGATAAACGGTCAACATTAACTTCATAATGACGACAGATTTTGTGTAAATCGGTGTCGTCTTCACCGAGCAGTTTCGCCAAAATATGCTCGATTTCCACATCGTAATTCGTCCGCGAAAGGCACAAACCGGCTGCGCCTTCGAGCGCGCCGCGACAGGTTTCGTTTAATCTGCCGACTAAAGATTTTAAATTTACGTTCATAACATTTTCTCCGTTTATAATTAGACTTATAGATCAACCGATTTTTGCTTTGCTAAACGACGGATAGGCTTCATTATCCACAGGTTCTTTTTTATCAATCAGATGTCCGAGATATTGAAGATACGGCGAAAATCTGATTTGACGCGGAGTTTGATCGGTAGCTCTGCCGTTGACAATCGGAACACCGGCTAAACTGAAAACTCTCGACACCAGTTCCGAGCAGAAAAAAGCATCGTCGGCGTGTTCGTCCGAAGCATTACGACTTATAGCGGATTGGGTTACAAAAGGATATGAAGGTATAGAAACATAAGGAACAACAAAACCCATCCTAAACGTCCATCCAGAACCGATTGCTCCGACGGCATCGTATTTTTTCTTATTGACAAACTGCTGTGCCGCTTCAACAACCTTTTTTCTTTGATTTCCCGTAATTCCCAACTTTCTCAGAGCAATTGCTAATGTTGCTGTTTTTGTAGCTATGTCCCAATGTCGTTTCTGCACTCCTGCTTGCCAAGCCTCAATGACAAAGTTACTTCCGGCGTAAAGCATCGTGTGGCTAATGCTTGATCCGGTCAGACTTCTAATGGTTGCAGAAATCGGCGAGTGTCTGTCAGTTGTTACAATTACGTCTGCCGGAAACAATTCTGAAAGTTCGATTTTTTTGTACGTCATAATTTTCTCTCCCGTTACTACTAAAATTTCCTTTTTTGTTCAGGTAAGGTGTTATAGCTGGTCAAGCGTATAGCCAGCCTTCCATTCTATCTTTTCAACTTTTATTGGTATTTCGCTACGTACTTTTAATTTTGTATATTTTCCGTTTGGAAAATAAATCATTCCTTGTTTGTTATTGGGTGGAATACGGGCAAACCAGATTGCCCCGCCACCATCACCATTGATAAAAAGCTCATATTCCGTTCCATCTTCGCCGTAAAGATACACTTCTATCTTAGTTGTCCTACCGTCTTTTAATTTAAGAGTTTTCATATCTTTTCCAAAATCACTATCAACGTCGTGTTCAGTATAAACCAGTATTTCTTGATCAGTGCCGGAACGCGAAATAAGCGGGGTTGGCGGAATTATCTCAACCCATTCCGATCCAATTTCAATCGAATCCGAAACGATAGCGGGAGTAGTAGAACGCCATCGGTTGATTGTTCCGCAACCGCTTAGAACCAAGAGAGAAAATAAAACACTCATAAAAAAAACTGCGCGATTAAGGCTTGAGCCAGTCAAACTTCTAATAGTTGCAGAAATCGGCGAGTTTTTGTCGGCTGTCACGATTACATCTGCCAGAAGCAGTTCTGTAATTTCGATTTCTCGGTATGTCATTGATTTTTCTCCTTTTTGATCTTTCGCAAAAGCGCGAACATTTTTGCCCAAGTTTATATGTCTTGCAGCACGACTTGCCTGTCATCTTCTGTAAACGGTTTTGTTTTGAGCCAAGAAGTCCAACCGAGCATCGGGCGGCGTTTGGCGCGCGTCGTTAAAATGCAGCTCGGAACTTGTTTGGCTTTTAAGACGAGCTGAACGTCAAAGTCGAGTTCCAGACCGACCATAAAAGTTATTACTGACCTAAATGACCGGTGCGCGCTGCCGTTTGGCAGAAAAGCCTGAAATTCTTTGAAAGTTAATGCTCCCAAAGTCACGCGAAACTTTGACTGTTGTTCCCAAACGCGCGTTCCGATGATCGCCGTCGAACTGAGTGAACTGTTCGCTTCGCCGAGTTTTGTGATGCTCTCGTCATCTAATTCCAACCATTGACCGAAAAACTGTTCGATTTTTGCTTTAACGCCGAAATAATCCGCCAAAATTTGTTCGAGCGCGCTTGTCGAATGCGGCTTTTGCAAAATCAAACCGCTGTATGGAATCAGATTTTCATCTTCCAAATTCAGTCTGCCGCGCAAACCGTTTGTGCCGAGTCCGAGAAAGTCGTACAAAAATCTCGTAAAATCGTCATTTCCGCGCTCGTACTGAACGGGAAAACGATACTTTTCCCACGCGCGAAAAAACATCGAGGCGGCGCGGTGCGTAAAAATGTCCAAAAATGCCCAGAGCGTCCGGTCGCCGTAGCGGGCGCGTTCGACGACCAGTTCGGTGTAGTGAACGGGCAGCACGCCGACGATTCCGACCATTCCCATAAAATTGATGAACATCTCGATTTTCTTTTGATCGGAAACTTCATTTACCGTTTCGGTGATTTCAAAAATCTCGCTCGGCGGAAATTTCAGCGACGCGTTGCTCCGAAATCTGACCACTTCTCTTTCCGGCGAAACGCTGCGATTTACCGCCGCGCGTGCGGGAAACATTTTTTCAAGCAGCCGCACGGCTTGAAAAAATTCAAACTTATACGGCTCGTCGAAAAGTTCACGATCTAAGTCTTTTTTGGACATTTCAGATTTCAGATTCCAGATTCTTCTTCCGATTTGAAATTGGAAATCTGGAATTTGTAATTATAATAGAATTCTATCGCCGGCTCGCGGCGACCATCTTTTGACGATTCCCTCGCGCTGCTGCGTTTTTAAAACGAGCTGGCTGAAAGAGTTCAGAGAAGAATACAACGCAAAAAATCTTTCCAATACGGAGGCGAAAAGAAACAATCCGCTTCCGACGTATTGAGCTTCGTCAAATTCGAGCGTTGTTTCGATGCCGCGCACGAAGCCCGCGCCGGTGTGGTTGCCGATTTGCCGCACGACCTTGCGGCTTTCGATTCCGGTAATTCCCAAAATTTGTTTGTGCGTTACCGCCGAATCGTTAAAATTGTAAAGCTGCAAAATTTCCTGCAACGCTCCGGGAACGCCGTTTTGATTTTCGACGAGCGATAAATAATTCAAATTCAAATGCGAAATGAGCCGCCACTGTGCCGAACGTCGCTGCGGCGGGCGCACTGTTTCAGTCGGTTTGGTCAAACAGCGAATTCTTGAGATCAAAGCCGTTCCTTCGACTTCAAAATCTCCTTCTTTGCTGCCGAACGGCAGACGCGCCGGCAAATCCCGATTCGTACAGGTGCATCTGACGGTCAAAACTTCCTCAGCCGGAACGCGCGGGTTAAAATCCATATCAACCAGCGTCATAAACATTTCCGTCCCTTCGTCGTTCGGTCGCTGCGATGCCCGCCGGTTGGCATACCAGAAAATCTTTTCTTTTTGCTCGCCGTATGTGTGTTTCATCGAGTAAAACCGGGAAAATTCGCGGGTCGTATTGGTGCGCGGATCGGTCGTAAAAACTTCGTCTATCGAATAAATTTCAGTTACCGACTGCCGATGAACATCCGGGAAAATCTGATATTCGTATTTTTGCTGCGAAAGATAAACCGGGTCTGCCGTCTGCGAAAAAAGATTGATAATCGGCGAACATCCGAGCAGAAAGGTTTCGTTCGTAACCGGCGCGCGCGGCGGCGTGATATTTTTCAGATGAATGACAATATCGAAATGGCTGCCGAACTTTTTCCGGGCGGCTTCATCCAAACCGAAAACGTCAAAAAACAGAAATTTGTAGGGAAAAGTAAAATACTCGGTCAAAAGGCGATAACCGGAAAAAGAATGTCTGGAATAAGGCAGCATCGCTTCCGATTCGCTGAAACCAACCTGCCGAATGACATCTTTCGTCATCACAATCGGGTCGGGCAGTTTCATCTGATAATTATTCATCGTCAACAGCGTTTTACCGTCGAGCGGCGGTTCTTTCGGCTGAATCTCGACGGCTGACGCGTGGTTAAAAATCAATTCGTAAAGCGGAAAAACAAGTTGCGGATCGCCGTTCAGATAAAAACGCAAAAATTTGAGCGGCTCGTTCGTTTCCGCATCTTTCATCTCGGAGAGCATCGCCTCTCCGTTACATCGCAGGCTGATACGAATTTGGCTGTCGGTCAGATTTCCCCGCGCGTCGGGCGGCGCGGCTGACTCCAAACCGGCGTAAAGAGTTTCAAAAGGCGCGAGCTGAACGTCGTAAATCGTCCGAAAACGGCACGGCGAGCCGTCAATCGGGCGCGAATAAAGTTTCGCTCCGCGTTTGATATTTTGGATGGAAGTCAGTTTGTCTTTGGGCGAGCCGAAGATAAACTGCGAAATCGCCATCGAAGGAATCGGATTGAGATAGTGCGGATAGATGACGTTGAGAAACGATTCGGTAATTTCCGGCAGTTCGTCGTCGAGTTTAATGCTGACGCGACCTGCCAGAAAAGCAAAGGCTTCGATCATCCGCTCGACGTGCGGGTCTTCTATTTTTTCTTCGTCAATTAACAGCCGCGCGGCAACTTTTGGATATTTCCGCGCAAACTCCGCGCCCATCCGCCGGAGAAAAATTAATTCGCGTTCGTAATAATCTAAAAGTTCGTCGCGCATTCAATATGAAAAATCTAAATTAAACTGAGGCAAATTTTTGGTCTTCAGTCTTTAAGTCTTCCGGCGTTTTGAGTTCCGAGATTGTAGAGCCAATCGCCAATCGCGCGCGGGGAAACATTTTCGTCTTTGAAATTCCGCAATTCGGCGCAGTCATAAACGTATGTTTCGGCGGCGCGCTTTCGCCGTTTTTGACATCCTGCCAATTTCTTTTAATGTTTTTCCGTGATCTCAAACGCGCCGCTGCCGACCTGCAAAATCGTATCAAAAACAACCGGTTCAGGAGTCGGTTCAACTCTTAAAGTTGCCTGAATCCGAAATTTAACGCCTCTTTCGACGTTGTTAATTTCTTCGAGCGTAACCTTTAAGTTCATAAAGCGCGGTTCAAAAATTCGCAGAGCCGTTTCAATGTCCCGAATCAAACTTTTCCGGTCATCGAGACTTTTTGAACTCAAACCGGTAAAATCCGGCAGTCCGTAAATCGCCAGCGATCTGTTGACTTCTTCCAAGCCTTCGGGAACTTTATCGGCAGTGTGGCGGGTGTTTAAAAGCCATTCCAAATCGCGTCTTACCGATTGTTTCAATTCACGCAGACTTTGTGAATGCGATTTTGGAGCTTCAGTCGAAATTTTCGGCTCGAAATCAATCAAACGGTCAACTATTGACGGCGTAATTCTAATTTCACTTTCCCGCATCCGCGCTCCTCCTTTGCCAAGCTGTAATTTAGAAAGATGTAGTTAAACCGACCGAAAAAAACGCTAAAACTAACCGGAGAACAATTTCGCATCCGGTTAGTTTTAGATTGGTTAAATTTACAAAAATATTTGATTTTACAGATTTAGCTGGACACGCCGGTTTTTTCGTTATATTTGGTTTTGCCGACGCTCGTAACTTTACCTTTGGCATCCTGTACAAAGTATTCCTGCTCGTAGGTTTCAGCAGTCAAACTCATTGACTCGCTGCCCGGCGCGCCTTGTCCCTTGCCGTTCTGCATACCGGTTACAAATACGTGTTCCATCGTCAGATGATAATAAGGCTGCCCGGATTCATCGCCGGTCTGCTTGATGAACTTTACTTCAACCTTGTCGAAATGCTCTCCTTTGAAGTATTTCTGGGAAATCGTCGGAGTGTGTTTTCCGGCAATCGTGGTAAAATTAACGCCGTGGATTGACGGTTTTCCCACGCCGCTGCCGCCGCCGACCGCAGTTGAACCCGCCGCCGCGCTGCTCATACTAAAACTATCTATTTCAACCCAATTTTCAAAGTCCTTTTGCTGAGATTCACCATCTACTCCGCTAAACTTTATAAACATATCTACTGCCATTTTGTTTTTTTCTCCTTATTTCTTTAAGTTTTAAGATTTTTATTCCAATTGATTGTTCAATTGAAGTCCTTTATTAATTACCTGAGCATCTCAGATGAGATACTTCCTTTATCGTTACATTTTTTAGACGTGAAGGGAATTTATTTTTTGCAAAGTTTGAAAAAATAAATTCCCCCGGTCAATTATTTTGCCGGCGCGGGTAAATCCGCGACCAATCTTAACGAAACGGAAAGTTCGTCAAGTTGGAAATGCGGTCTCAAAAATGCGACCGCGCGATAGGCACCCGGTTTGCCCGGAACTTCAGCCACGTCAATCCGCGCTTCGCGCAGCGGACGCGAAGCCTTCGCACTTTGGCTCGCCACATCGTTATCCAAGACATAATTATTGATCCAGCGATTCAAAAAGTTTTCCGCTTCTTCGCGCGACATAAATGAGCCGATTTTATCACGCATCATTGATTTTAGGTAATGAGCGAAACGCGAAACGGCAAATATGTACTGAAGCTGGGTCGAAAGCCGCGCGTTGGCGTTGGCGGCATCCGTATCATATTTTTTAGCTTTGTTTGCCGACTGCGTGGCGAAAAATGCCGCGTAATCGGTGTTTTTGCAGTGAACGAGCGGAATAAAACCGTTGTCGGCAAATTCTTTTTCGCGGCGGTCGGTAATTGCCACTTCCGTCGGACATTTCATCGCAATTTCGCCTTCGTCGGTTTCAAAAGTATGCGTCGGCAAACCGTCAACTAAGCCGCCGCCTTCGACTCCGCGAATCGCCACGCACCAGCCGTGCATCGAAAACGCTTCGGTCAAACGCGTGCCGAGCGTGTAGGCGGCGTTGCTCCACAAATATTTGGAATGATCTTTGCCGGTTACGTCCTCTTCAAAATTGAAAGTTTCAATCGGTCTGGTCGCCGCGCCGTACGGTTCGCGTCCGAGAACTCGCGGAAGCGTCAAGCCGACGTAGCGCGAATCTTCCGACTCGCGGAAACTGCGCCATTTCATATATTCCGTGCGGTCGAAGATCTTTGAAACGTCGCGGACTTCGGTCATATCCGAATACTCGTCCCAGCCGAACAGTTCGGGCGAAGCCGCGCTCAGAAAAGGCGCGTGCGCGGTCGCCGCCACTCCCGATAATTTTTCGAGCAGAGCCATATCCTGCGGATGATTGCCGAATTCGTAATCGCCGATCAGCGCGCCGTACGGCGCGCCGCCGAAGGTGCCGTATTCTTCTTCGTAAATTTTCTTGAACAACGCCGACTGGTCGAATTCGAGCGCGCGCTCAAAATCTTTCAGCAAATCTTTTTTGCTGACGCTCAACACGCGAATTTTGAGCTGTGTGCCGGTCAAACTGTTCATCACCAGATGATTGAGTCCGCGCCACGAGCCTTCCAGTTTCTGAAAATCTTCGTGGTGCATAATGGCGTTCATCTGTTCGGTCAGCAGACGGTCAATTTCGGCGATGCGCGAGTTAATCGCCACGTCCATATTTTTGGATAAGGTCAATTCGCCCGCCATCACCTGAGAGACAAATTCGCCGATCATATCTTTGGCGCGTTCTTTTTGAAACTCGTCACGAGCCATTTTGCCTTCGGTCAAAATTTGATCGAGCAGACTTGATTCCTGAACTTCCTGTTCCTGAACCTGAGCTTCCTGTTTTGCTTTCTCAGCCATATTTTATTCCTCCTTTTTACCTTCGAGACCGAGCGAATCGCTCAATTGCTGTTGTTTATCGGTATTTGAAATAATATCGTTTAGTATAATTTCAAGTTTTTCGTTGCCGTCCATTTTTGAACGCAAATCGGCAAGTTTTTGCCGCGCTTCGACGAGTTTGCGGAGCGGCTCGATCTGCTGAACTACTTTGTCAGGCTCAAAATCTTCGATGCTGTTAAATTTTAACTCAACGCCCATTTTGCTTCCGTCGTTTTGCAGTTTGTTATCCACGTTATAAGCCAGACGCGGTTTCATACCGGACAAAACCTGGTCGAAATTGTCGCGGTCAATTTCCACAAATTTACGATTTTTGAGCGCGGGCAGCATTTCTTCCGGTTTACCGACAAAATCGCCCATAACTCCGACCACAAACGGCAATTCTTTTAATTCGATTGCTCCGCCGACCTCGACATCGTAGGTGATCTGAATGCGCGGCGGACGCACCCGGTCAATTCTGTGTTGCAGACTTTCTTTTTTTGGCATAACTTGTCTCCTTGTTTTTGTAGTTTAAACTTTCTTTTATAAATTACTTTTTTGCAACCCGTTACGTTTCCTCATCTTCCGAAGGATCAAATAAACTGGTGTTAAAACCGAGCGTTTGACGCAGTTCCGAAATGACGCTTTCGTCTTTGATAACATCCATCAACAGTTGTTCCAGCGGCATTTCGCCCCAGGTTACGGCGCGTCGAATGAGATATGAAATCGGACTGTGCGGCTCTGTTTTATGGAAAAAATCCGAGAGATCGGAAAGCCGTTTGAGCGCGTCTCTTCTGTTTTGAATCGTCCCGCCGACGGTTGAAACTCCGCCTTTGCTTCCGTTCGCCGCGACCGTTTCGCCGTCAACTCCTTCTGTTTCCTCAACTTCGTCTATCTCGTCGGGTTCTTCGACGCGCTTTTCTTCCAAAAGTTTTGTAACCGCCGTCTGGATTTCGTCCAGAGACTTTTTCAATTCATTCAGACCGGGAGCTTGATTGCGGTCAAATTTCTCTTCGATAACGCGGTTGAGTTCAGCATATTCCGTCCAGCATTCTTCAATGAGAAGCGAAATTTCTTCGTAAAAAGCGCGGCGCGAATTGGATTTAGCTCTGCGCCACAACTCTCCCGTAACTCTATTTTCCTCTTCAGCCTGCGCTTGCAGTTTTTGAAATCTTTCCTGATCGGCGGAAGGCAGAACATTGATATTATCGGGAAAATCGAAGCGTTTTGAATCCTGAAAGTTGAAAAAATTGTAACCGTCGCCCTGCGTTATTGCAGCTTCTTTGGCGGCAAACGCGGTCTGCGTGTCCATCCAGGAAATCGCGTTGGCGCGACC
This sequence comes from Pyrinomonadaceae bacterium, assembly GCA_965218105.1. Taxonomy (GTDB): domain Bacteria; phylum Acidobacteriota; class Blastocatellia; order Pyrinomonadales; family Pyrinomonadaceae. Next base: position 2,868,005 of record OZ244585.1, on the reverse strand, counting down.
TTCTTCGTCGCCTTCGTCAATTTCGGGAAAAAGAGTTTCCCAAAAATCAGACTGCAAACCGCTGACCATTTTCAAAGCGTCGCGCAAACCGGCGAATCCGTATTCTTTAACAAGTGCTTCGGAAAACCAGACGGCAATCTGCAAATCTTTCGTTTCTTTTTCCAGCGCGGGCGCGGCTAACTCAATAACTTTGCGAAAATCGGCAACTTTTAATTCGGTTTTCCACGCTCCCAATTCCAAATCTTCGTCCGCGCGCCGGGCTTCATTAATTTCGTCGTAAAGCCCGGAATAACGCATATTTTCTCCCGACGGATTTTCTTCCGAGATGGGCGACAATATCTTTTCTAAATCAATTACCGGCGGCGTTGGCTCAACAGTCATATATGTTTTCTAATTCGTAATTCGTAATTCGTAACTCGTAATTACCGCTGTAAGTGGTACGACGACATTCATTTTTTCTTAACGTATTGCGTATTTACGAATTACGTATCACGAATCAGCAGTTTCGCTTAAATGCGGACGGACATATTTTATTCTTCCGAATGAAAAAATTCAATCTCGCGCAATCCGAGAATCGGTTTTTCCTGCCCGTCAAACCAAAAAACGCGTAACCCTTCGCCGACATATAAATCATCGCCCAAATCCTGCCAATCGGTCATTCTGCCGAGCCGTATCCGGTCGTTGTCGCTTTTCCACGAATTGGCGTAAAGCGCGGGGAAAAACATTTCGCCCGTCGTGCCGTTAATCATCTCGACCTTTGCCTGTATCCAAAAAAGATCGCGCAAAGTTTTCGGTTCTTCAAATTCTACTTTTTTTACCTGTTCAATCGGAAGCCAGGTGTAAGAATCCTTGACGATTGTTTCAAAAACGCAGCTGGTAAAATCGTTATAATCGCGGAAATCGCTGTACTCTTCGCCGTCAATTTTGCAGGCGAAAGCCGGTCTTTCCTCTTCGACTTTATCGAGAATCTCACGCGCGTCCGCGATATTGCCTTCGCGCAGACGAGAGTTGGCGACGAGCAAATCTTCGACATATTTCGGCGGTGTCATCAAACATTCGGGCATCAAACCGTCGGCAAAATGGCGCAGACGATCACGTTCCGCGCCGAGATTCTGTTTGAAAATCTGCGCTCCGATCATCGCATTGACATCCTGATGACCGATGACTTCGAGTTGTTTTTCGGCGCGATCCCAATTGCCCGCAAAACAAGAAAGTTCAAAAAGAAAAGTCCGCGCCGCCGCATCCGTCGGATTTGCTTTGACTACTTTTAGAGCCGCTTCCATCGCGCCGTCCAAATTTCCCGCGTCGAACTGTGTTTTTGCTTCGTTCATAATTCGTAATTTATAATTTGTAATCCGTAATTCTTGAAACTGTGAATTACGAATTACAAATTACGGTTTTAGTAGATTTTGCGGCGCGCGCGCCGATTTGAATAAATCTTTGTTGAACAAATCGCCGCCGCCCGGTTTTATGACGGCGGCTGCCGTTTTGCCGCCGATTTTGAAGTTCAAAGTATATTCTCCGCTTTCTTCTTTCTTGGCTGATGAAGAATTAAAAAATTGGAATAAACCCCACGTTCCCTGATATTTCAGCTCCGCGTTTGAAGAATTGCCGCTCTGCAAATTACTGCTCGGCGCGGAATTCGTATTGCTTGCTGAGTTGACGGGCGATGAAGAACTATTTGCCGTAGAACTTCCAGAAGTGGAACTCACGTCGTCCGAGCCGATCAATTTCATATAAACGCCGATGCCGCTGGCACTCGTGTCGGCGGGGAATTTAAGCAGTTTGCTCGCTTCCGTTCCCTGCGAAGTGATTGATTGTCCGTCAATCGTGCCTTCGATAATTCCTTTATCAACGGGTTTCAGAGTAAATTGATAACTAAAATTCGGCGCGGCGTTTTTGCCGTATAACGCTTCGCGCAGTTGAAACGCCTGATTCAAATAATTGACAAAATCGTCGCTGAATTTAACATCGCCGGTTTCTTTGAGTTTTAAGCTGCCCGGATTTCCGTCAAAGTATTTTTTCAAACGGTCGTCGTAAAATTTTGACAATTTGCCGTCAACCGGATTCAGATAAGCCGTCAGTTTCGGCAAATCGGTTTCCGCGTCCGTATCTTCAAACGGAAAACCCTTTTCGGCTTCCTTTGCCAGCGGCAGAAGTTGTTCCCGCCAGGTTTTGTCGAGTTGGCTTTGAGCGTCCGCGCCGAGCAGTGAATTCAGATTTTCAATCGGTTCTTTTAACAGACTCGCCAATTCCTGTCCCGCCGATGTTTGGTTAAAACTGCCCAACAAGCCGTTGATTTTTCCGTCGGCGGCTTTCAGTTCGGGAAATTTTTTGTTGTCATCCTGCGCCAAATCTATGGAGAGCTGATTTATCTGCTCGCCCGAAAAAGTGCTGTATTTGTTTGAAACCGTGCCGATCACACTTTGATAATCGTCAATCGGGGCTTTGGTTTTTTCATCTTTTCCGACAAATATGAAAAGCGGCAGAAAATCTTTTTCAACCTGCGTATTGCCGCCCGTTTGGGTCGCCGCCGATCTGCTGAAAAAACTTTTTATCCATTCCCACCAGCCTGCTCCGGTCTGTTTGGCGGAAAAATTTGTGTTGCGGGCGATCTGCATCATCAAAATTTTCATCGGCGAATTGGCGGACGAAAAAGCCTGCAACGCTTCGGCGGCGTTTGCTTTGTTATATTTTACGCTGGTTGATTGAACCAATTTTTTCCAATTGTCGGAATAATCCCGCATATAAATCTGGTCGAGCGTTGCGGCATCGGTGTTGCTGGTAATGGAATTTTTTCCCTGATCGCCCATCACCCAATTTTCTTCGTTTAATTTCTCGTCAACTTCGTCAATCGCCGTTTTCATCAACTTATGACCTTCGAGCGTATATGCGCTCGGAACCGTATAAGTTCCGTCCATAAAGCTCGCGTCCGCGCCGTTGCGCGTCAAAATCGCCTGAACGGTCGTCGGTCCGACGTTTTCGTCAACCGTTTTGGAAATTTCCGTAATTTTTTCTTTATAATAGCGAAAAACCGGCGGAAATGACTGAAGTTTTTTGCGAACGGCTTCGACCAGAGGTTTGTCCATCTGAACGCTGGTCATATTTCCAATCGCATCCTGACGCGGAACTTGTTTTGCCCAAAAATCAAGCTGCTGCTGCGCCGTAAGTTCCATTCCGGCAGGAACTTTCGCTTCGCTGACCCAGTAATCTTTCAGCGTATTTGAAATATGCGACGGCTCGGCTTTATCTTTGTAATCGCTCGTCAGCATTAAATACGCCTTCAATAAATCATAGTTTTTGCCCAGATTTTCCTCTTCCTGCGAAGTCAATTGTGCCGGATTGACGTTTTGCGGATTGTCGGCAAACTTCCTCATTTCCTTTTTCACGCGCTCGACCGTCGGATTTCTGTATCGCTGTTCGATGACGCTGAAATAAATCGGCAAAAGCCCTTCATTGAGAACGCGCGTTCCCGAATACATTCCGAAACGCATACTCAAAGGCACGTCTTCGTGATCGTAGTCGTAGATTTTTTCCATCACCTGCCGCAAATCGCCCGTCGCGTTCATTTCCCGAACGACATCATCCTTATTTTTTTCCAGCGGATTTTTTCCCGCGTCGGATTTAACAATCGTCAAAACCGTTTCGCCTTTTGCTTCCGCTTCGTTGAGCAATTGTCTGTTTTTATAAAGCGAAATCCCGGACATCAGCAGTAAGCCGATAACCAGCAGCGCGCCGACCGAGGTTAAAATCCAACCCAGAAGCGGCGGTTTTTGTTTTTGTTCCTGAAAAGTGCGAACCAAATCTTTGTCACGAAGAAGAACATCGCGGAAAAATCTTTCGGTAAAATAAGTATTGCCGAGCGATTGCGGCACGTTCGCCAGAGTTTGTCCGGGTTTGACCTGAGGACTTTTTGACGGAGCCGCCGTAAAATAAAATCCGCGCAGAAAAGGACTTTCGCTGAACGGATTCGGGCGAAACAGCGTCGAAACAAACGCGCCGATCTTGCGCCGCGCCGAACCGAAATGAAGCGGAAAATTAAAAATACGCAGTTGGCGAACCGGCGTAAACGGCGCGCTCAGGCGCATCAGACGGCGTTTCATCAGCGAATTGTGCAGAATTTCGTACTCGCCGTCGAACATCGCCTGCGCGTTTTCGCTTTTTTCGAGCGGAATCGTCGCGCCCCACACCAAGTTTTTGCCCTCGTTTTTGGAAGTTGAAAATGAATCGCGGAAACCTTCAATCGAATCGGCGTTCGTAAAAACCAGATAAACCGGAAAGCGAACTTTTATACGCTGCATCGCTTCGTCGAGCCGCGCCCGCAGAACTTTGGCGTTTTCTTCGATTTCCCGTTCGTTTCCGTTTAAAATTTTGTCGGTGCTGATGACGAGCAGAAATCCGTCGAGCGGACGTTTCGGACGAGATTTTTTAATTATTTCGAGCAGAGCCGCCCATTCGTCGCCGTCAACGCCTTCGGTTTGATAACGTCCCGCCGTGTCAACAAAAACGGCATCGCTGGTCACGCGCCAATCAATGCCGCGCGTCGAGCGGATAAATTTCTGCTCCGATTCGCGCTGGCTCGGCAGATTCTGAAAATCCAGATTTGAACCCAGAACGAGCGAAGATTTGCCGCTTTTCGGAAGTCCGGCGACGACGTACCACGGCAGCGAATAAACCGCTTCTTTGCCGCCTTCACCGAGATTTGAAGTCTTCAAAAACTGTAAAACTTCCTCTGAACTCTTTGATAAATCATCGTAATTTCCCGTCGGCGCGGCGAGTTTTTGCGCCTTTTCGTCGGCTGGCTGTACTTCGGCGTTGACGTTGGCTTCCGCTTCTTTGGCTTCTTTTTTACGAGTTCGCCGTTTTGCCGCATAACCCGCCACGAGAGCAACCGGCAGCGTCAGCAAAACGAGAACGATAATCACGATTCTTTGCGTGTAAGAGTAACCCAATCGGTCGCCCACCAGCCACGTCGCCATTGACACGATGCCGTAAAACGACATCAATCCGCTGACACCGAAAGCATATTTAAGTTGATTAACCTGCCAGGAAGCCATAATTTTAGTAGTAAAGCGGCAATCGGCGAACGATCAAAAATATCTGCGATTCACCGACCGGAACGCTAAAGTTGTAAGTTCCGCATAACGTCGTCCAAAAATTTTGAAGACATAATAAACATTGTCAAATAAATAATCAGAGCCAAACCAAGACCGCTAAACGCGCTGATTTTTGCCCAAACCGGCATTCCGCGCTCTTCGGGCGGCTTCGGCTGATCGTTCGCCAGCCAATTCGGTGAAAGTTCGACGGGTCTTATTTTACCGACCTTAACCAGCGCGTTTGCCGTGCTTTGCATAATCGCCAGCAGTTTTTCCTTTTCATAAACGCCGTATCTGCCTTTGAAACCGAGCAGCATACAAACATAATAAATTTCCACCGCGTCCGCCGTCTGCTCGATTTGTTTAATCATCGCGTCCAGTTTTTCAAAAAACTTGTTGCCCGCCAGTTGTTCGCCGAAATATTCGAGCTGCAGCGGATATTTTTCCCATTCGTCGCGCAGCGGAAAATTATTCGTCAAAACCGTTTCGTCAACAAACGCGGCGAGCGCGAACTTAGCGACCTGAATAATCTTATGATTAAACCGGTAGCGTTCGGCGCGTTTTTCAAAATCCATTAGCATCGCCGCAATCTGCGGGCGAAGTTCGTTAGACGGCGCGACGATTCCGGCTTTCAGACGCAGAATCAGATCGAAAATCGGTCCGGCAAATGCGACCAAATCGTTTTTGTTGCTTCTTTCGCTCATAATATTTTGAATGAATTCTAATCTACTGTGATTCAAATTCCAACTTGAAGTTTGATAATACAATTAACCGTCAAGCTGGAACAAACAAATAACATCTAATTGAGATTGATCGTTTTAATCGAAAAATTTTGCCTTTTTAAGCAGGAAAGCAAAAGTAAGCAGGCATTTTGCTGTGCTGAGAGTTCAAACTTTAGTTTGCCCGTCCACTCGCGCGCCAAGCGCGGCGGACACACGCTGAAGGCGTGAACTTTAAACGAAATCAAAATGTCGCTTTAATTTTGCTCAAGCACTTAACTTTTTTGGAAACGGAATGAAGTTCAAACTCGAAACCGTATAAAACCGATGTTGGAAACAGCAAAGCGATGTTGGAAATGTTACCTAAAACGATTGTCGAATTCTAAGTTTGTAATTGCTTGAGAAGCTGTGTGCAAACTCAAAAATTTGAAAAATATAAACACGAAAATTCACGAAGATTCACGCGGGCGATTTAACAAATAAGAAACTTTCGTGTTTATTCGTGTTTATTCGTGGTTAAAAAAATAAAAAAGAGTTTGAACACAGCTTCTGAGAGATTTTCTTAAAAACGAAGAAGCGCAAAGTTTGCAAGTCCGGCTAAAGTACCTAAAACCAAAATTGTCCACCACCGCGCCGTAATCAATCTCCAGCCTTCCATCTCCGAAATATCTTCGCCGCGTTCGACCCGTTCGGTTTTATAATTCTTGAAAAAAATCGTTCCCAAACCGACAAAGAAAAATGCCGGAAAAATCATACTCGCATACACAAGAACATAGCTTTTTGCAAAAGCCGTGTACCAAACCAAAGCAATCCCGCCTAAACTAATCAAAACCATTACTGCACCGCCTATCCGCTGATAATTTCTTTTAATACTCGGTGGTTCCGCCATAAGTATTCACCTTCTTTTTTGTACAGATCAGCATCTTTGTTTTCTTGTGAATTTCGTGGTTTTTGAGCTTCCGTTGAAGATATTCTCTTACAGTCAAAAATAAATGTGAACGATAAAATCAACAGGAAAATCAAAACAATTGGCGTTTTCATAAAATCACTTTTTACTCTTTTGCTGTTTCATCGCTTCTTTAATTATTTTGACCAGTTCTTTATCTTTATATTTACCGTTTTCCGCGAAAAACAATGCCGTGTCGCCGTCTTTGTTTTTAAGTTGAACATCCGCGCCATATTTCAGCAACGCTTTGACAACCTCGATATTATCGAAAAATGCGCTTCTCATCAGATGCGTGTCGCCGTCTTTTCCGCCCATTCGATTATTCACGTCAACTCCGTGTTCGACCAGAAAAGCGACGGTTTTCTCATCGCGTGCGCTGTGGATAAAACTGTCTTCAACCTTTGCGCCATATTTTACTAACATTTCTGCCGTTGGTATATCACTAAAAAGGATAGAGGTTGCTAATGCCGGTTCACTTTTACAGTTATTTCTTTCTTTGTCGCAACTCAAAATACCTGTATTCGCATCTGCACCGTGTTGAAGCAATAATTCCACTATTTCAGGATTCCTATTAAATAATGATCTATGCAAAGGCGTATCAAGGTCTGTATATTAAACATCCGACTTCCGAGTTGCATTTGGATTTGCACCTTCTTTCAACAACTTTTCAACTTTATCTTTGTCATTTGCGTTAACTGCTGCGAATAATTGTTGATCTTTGTTTTCTTGCGATATTTGAATGTTTTCTTCGTTAGTTAGAGATATGTTTTCACAATCAATGTTAAAAGTTGATGAGAATAATATCAGTAAAATAATTGTTAATTTCATAAATTCACCATTATTTTTGACTGCCGAAGTCATTTTTCGCCTCATACTCATTCAGCAGTTTGATCACATCTTTAAGTTGATATATTTTTGCGAAGTCCATTGCAGTCAATTCTTTAAATTCATACAGTCTGTTTACAGGTTTCAACTTCAAACTCAGATCGGGTTTATAAGTTAAAATAGCTTTAATTAAATCCAATTTATCCTCTTCCCCTGCAACTCTCGTTCTATCATCCGGGTGATGACTTTTAATCGAAATCATTAGGTAAGTATAGCCGGCACTGTCCTGTTCGTTAATGTCAAAATCGTGTTCCATCAGAAAATCCAAAATCTCTTTTTTATTCACACTAAAAAGAAGCGGTTGCCCTTCTTTTCCTTCCTTTAATTCAGCCTTATGTGCAACCAATAATTTCATCATCGGAAGATCCTGATTTATGACGGCTTGATGAAAATTTGACAAAGTAAAATCTTCCTGTCTATTCTTACTTAAAGTGAAAACATTTTTATTGACATTCGCACCGTGTTCTAAAAGCAGTTGTGCGATCTGTGTTCGTCTTCCGTCAACAGCAAGTCCTAACGCAGTATCATAAAATTCAGTTTTTTCTAATTGCGCGTCTTCATTTTTATAGAATCTTTGCTCAAACGCATTTGGGTTTGCCCCGTTTGTCAGCAGTTTTTCCACTTCAGTTTTGTCATTTGCTTCGATTGCTGCTAACAATCGTTTGTCTTTAGTGTCTTGTGATATTTGAAAATTCTGATTTTCCGTCAATGACAAGTTTTGGCAGCTTATACCAAATGCGGATGACCATACTACCAAAATAATTATAAAGATTTGTATTTGCATATAACTCCTCGTTTGGATATTTATGATTAGAGCTTTCACCTAGCTTTTTTAGTATAAATTTCCGTAGCCTCTTGCCAAATTTTTCTAAGTCTTTCTACGTTATACGGAGTTGGTTGCGGCTTCCCCTTGTTTTTACCGCTCGTGTATTCATAATAACTGGTTGGAGTACCATTGTTTTTAGCTGTTTTATCACGATTCGGCAAACTCGCCCATTCCAAACTACCTTTATCTATCGCATCGTCAAATCTGTCATTTTGAATATCATTAATCATTTTCCTATCAATTAATTTCCACGCCGCAAAAATATCTTGTGATCTCGGCGTGAAATCCCGCAATCCAAGTTTGGCGGCGGCTTCTCTCCAAGTTCCCGGAATTGCCTGATAACGTCCTAGCGCAACTTTCCCCGAATGCTTTGATAAATCTTCTTCTCTTATTTGATTGGCAGGCGAACCGCCCATTCGCACGTCATAATCCGTCTGTCTGCCGTCGTTATTTACATCAGTTCCTTCGACGACCGCCAGCATATCTAAAAATGCTCTGATTTTAGGAAATTTTAAGTAACCTTCCGCTGTCGCGCCTGTCGCCGTCAGCGTTCGACAGATTTTTTCCGTTTCGATGGCTTCGGCGATATGTCGAAAGGTGATGAAGTTTATTTTGCCGTCTATCGCTTGCTGGGCAACTGAATTATTATCAAAATAAATCGTTTTTCCTTCTACGCACGGCACGCACAGCGGTTTGATCGAACAGCGAATCAGGAAACGATAATTTTCATCATTCGGAGAAATGTTTTTAAGAATGCTTATCTGCGAAGTGCTGAAACGATAGCTGCTGAGAGTTTTGGGAAAGTTGATAACATCTTGAATCGCATTGACCACCTCGTTATCTACTATGCCGTTTTCGGTGATTCCGTAAGGACGGCTGAAAATTTTCTCGCCGTAATAAAACTGGGCATTTCTCAGCATCCATTGAATGACTTTTACATCCTGAGCATTATTTCTGCCGCCATAACCCACCGTATTATTTATAAAAGCCATAATCTGCCTCCGTAGAACATTGTGCAGATATAATTTATCATAAGATTAGGGTTTTACTGCATACATTTCCAGTTTCTCATCGGGAATTTCGTCCGGCACATAGACGGCGATAACTTTTGAACCTTTGATGCCGTTCCAGTAAGGTCCAATCGTGTCGAGCATAAAATATCGAAAACCGACGCGGGCGGGAATCGGCGCGGGCGGCGGATTGGAATGGGTTAAAACTACGCCCGGAAGTGCCGAGCCGATGACCGAATCAATCACGTCGCGCGAGGCGATTTTGATGACGCGCGGTACGCCTTCGATCAATTTCGATTCCGGCATCTGCGCGCGCACCGCCAGATAAAATCCGGCTTCTTTTAATAATCTTTCATCGTCAACGCGCCCGACATACAGCGTGTCGCGCGTTTTCTCCAGCGGAATCGGCACACAGCGGCTCGGAATAACGGTTTCGAGCAGTTCTTTCAACATCGCCGACAGATTGCTGAACGTAAAATACAAGTCGTCGTGTTCGTATTTGACAATATCTTTCGGGTGAAATTCCGTCGCAAACGTCATTAATTGCCCGACGAGCCGCGCCATTTCCAGATAGAGCGGTTCGGGATGCAGCAGCGGCGAACGAAAATAATGCGCCATCGTCGGAATCGAATTATTGATCGTGTGAAGCAGCCAGAAAATCGCCACTTCCGATGTCGTAAAGTCCGCCAGAGATGCGTTTCGCTGCCGCCTCTGTTCGCCCAAACTGCCGCTTTTCGTAATCAAAATTTCGACCAGTTGGCGCAGCATATTGACGAGCCAGACGGAGGCGGAAACTTTCAGAACCGGCGGAATATATTCTTCGGAAATTTTTAGTTGTCCGGTCGGCGTACGTTCGAGTTCGGCGATTTTGATGGACGTAAAACCGTCGCGCAGTTCGTCGTCGAAAATTATCCGCAGATTGCTTTTGGCGAGCGCGAGCGGCTGTTCGTTCGTGCCGGTCGTTTCGTCTTTGACGAGCGCGCCTTCCTGTAAAAAGCGTAAATTGATATTGATTTTCGCGCCGTTCGCCTGATAATTCGCTTCGCCGATTTTTTTCGCCGGAATCGCCAGATGAACGCCGAGTTTTTCCTGTTCGGGATGAAAATGACTGCCGACCGGACGCAGGTCGGGAACCGCTTCCGTGTCTGGAACATTAATCAGCAATCCGTCGGGCATCACGGCGGCACAGTTGATGATCTGAAAATCTCCGTTGGCGACGGCTTCACGGTTGATCTGCAAATCCAAAACTCCGTATTCGTAAGGCATTACCGCCCGCAGACGCGAAGTTAAAAGTTCTTCATAATAATTATCCCACTGCTGAAAATGATGCGGAGTCAGAAGCATTCCTTCGTTCCAGACAATTTTGCGATATTTGCTCATAATTTAGAGGTAAATAGTAAATCGTAAATAGTAAATAGTAAATGCCGGACCAATTTCATAATCGGAAAGATGTGTTTTACGTCATCTTATTATAAAAGATAATCTACACTTTAGGATCATAAAGTAAATTTTCTGCGGCATCGGCGATTCAAACCGTTTCGGAATCTTTCGGAATCGGGCTGCTGCTTATACTTTGAAGAAAATCAGCCATCCAGTCTCCGCCCGTCTTTTTCGGAAAATTTTTCGGATGCTCGGCAGCCCGTTTGAGCGACATAATCAAAGGAATGACGTTCAAACCGTCCAGCGGTTTTTTTTGTCCGAATCTGAAAAGTTTTTTTGACGGCGCGACCGGAATTTTGATCATATCAATATTTTGCGCCGTCGGATTTGAACAATTTTCCGGCGGACTCGTCACCAGATATTCGCGGCACACGAGCGGTCTGTCCTGATGAATTGAACAAGATTCGTCAATTAAAAAAGGACAGGGAACGCCTTCTCTGAAGTAATCCAAAAACATTTCCAGACGTTCTTCCTGTGAATAATCCGCGCAGTTTTCAAATCTTTCGATCCAGCCGATTTTGGTAAAATGCTCAAGTGCTTCATTAAATCGTTTTTTGATTTCGCGGCGGCGCGGTTCGGGCATTTTTTCGACCATTTCGGCGATATTGTACGCTTCAAACTCCGGCAGCGGAACGGGTTGCCGACAGCACGCGCCGCAGCCTTTTTGACAGGAAACTTCCGCGCCTTCTTTGGCGGCTTCTTCGACTCCGATTTCGACAAACAAATTTGTCAGCTTTTGAAAAACCGGCAGCATTCTCTGCGGTTTCACGGGCTTTGCCGGAACAGACACTTGAATTTCGAGCGGTTTGCCCCTGACCGACAGTTTTATTTGCCCCGCTGCCCGCTTACCTTTCTTCATAATCAATAAATTTTGCGTGGACTTGACGAAATTATTATATAAAATTTGCCTTTTTAAGTAAGTGGACAAAATAATTTTAATGAAGTGCCGGAGCGCGGACACTCCTGTCCGCCGACATTGCTCTAAGTCGGCGTTGCGCGGGTGTTCTTAACGCCGCACACGTCGCTGCGCGTGGTTGGCGGATCAGGAGTGTCCGCGCTCCATTGCAAAAATTATTTTGTCCACTTACTTATTTTAATTCATTTGGGAAAAGTTGCGAAAAGTTAAATTCAGTTTTGCGGTTTTCGGCGCATTTCGACACAATAAATCAAAAAAAACAAACACCATAAAATTATGAACTTAAAAGTTGGCGACACATTTACAAAAAGCCGCGAAGTAACGGACGAACTTATCAGACGGTTTGCCGAAATTTCGGGCGATTATAACCCGATTCATCTCGATGAAGAATTTGCCAAAAACACGCGCTTCGGCAAACGCATCGCGCACGGAATGTTGAGCGGCGCGTTCATTTCGGGAGTTCTAGGTTACGAATTCGCCGTCAGAAAAGTCGTTTATCTGGGTCAAACATTAAAATTCGTCGCGCCCGTTTTCATCGGCGACACCGTAAAAGTAACGGCGACCGTCACAAATATCCGCGAAGATAAACCGATTGTTACAATCGAAACGCTCTGCGAAAACCAGAACGGCGAAACGCTCGTCACGGGTGAAGGTTTGCTGATGATTATGAGTTAATCGGAATTGTTGAGTTGGTTTTAAGCTGACAAATCTGCAAAAAATGAATGTGGTTTTTTGTTTTCATATCATTTGAATTTTGTTATCTTACAGAAATGAAGTCATTTTTTAGATTTACATTGATTTTAATTTTTTGTTCGGCGTTATCGTTCATCAACACTTCCGCGCAGGAAAAACCAGTCGAAAAGGAAGCCGCAAAGCCCGTCAAAAAAGCCAATCAGCGTCCGGCAGCCGAAGCGTCAAAAGCCGAACCGTTTGACAAAGCGACGGTCGAGGCGATGGCAAAACAATGCGTCAAATTTGAAACCGAAGCCGGAAATATAGAAATGGAAATGTTTCCCGAAAGCGCGCCCGAATCGGTGCGAAGTTTTCTCAATCTGACGGCAACCGGCGCGTTAGACACGACGACTTTCAGCCGCGTCGTTCCCAATTTTATCGTGCAGGGCGGCGATCTTTACACGCGCCAATCAAAGATGACGGCGGAACTCGGCAATCGCGCCCGCCACACGCTTCCCGACGAACCGAACCAAATCAAACACGAACGCGGCATTCTTTCAATGGCGCGCGCCGAAGAACCAAACAGCGCGACGACCAATTTTTTCATTTTACTAAGCAGCGCGCCGCATCTCGACGAAACTTTCGCCGCCTTCGGGCGCGTCACCAAAGGAATGGAAACGGTTGATGCGATCAACAAAATGCCGGTCGAAGGTGATAAACCGAAAAACCCCGTCCGTATCACGAAGGCGACGGTCGCGCCGTGTCCGAGCCAGGAAAAACCCTTGTAGATGCTGAAGTTACAGTTATGCTAAAATATGTATAAAACTATATGAATAGAACTCCGCCAATCGAAGTATGCCGTACGCTAGGTCGTGAGGTAAATTTTGTTTGTCCCGTGCCACAATGTGATAAGCCCTATTTAGAATGGCATCATTTTGATCCACCTTGGAGAATTCAAAACCATCATAATCCAAAAGGTATGATTGCGCTGTGTGGAGAGCATCATTCAAAAGCTGACGCAGGAGCTTTTACTGTTGAGCAATTACATAGTTTCAAGATAAGCAACACGGATAATCGAAAGGATATAAAAGGCAAATTCGATTGGCTTCATAATAGAATATTGCTCATTGTCGGAAGTTGCTTTTACTACGAAACTTTAACAATATTAGAATTTAGAGGTGAAAAAAGTATTTGGCTTCGCAGAGATGAAAATGGTAACTTGCTTTTAAATATCCGAATGCTCACCACCTCTAATGAACCACGATTATTTATGGAAGACAATTTTTGGATTGATAAAGGAACGCCGACAAGTTTTGAATGTCCTCCATCAGGAAAATTAATTCACGCAAAATACTCAAACGGAGATGAAATTAGGATTGAATTTATCGAATTGCTAAGCTCAGATAAAGCACAAAGGCGGTATCCGTCTGCAAGGTTTGATTTATGGAATTCCCGTATGTCTAGCCCTGGCAGAAAACTTCAATTTCCTATCACAGCAATTGAAGTTTCAAATAATGTGGCTGGAACTGGAATAAGTTTTACATCAAAGGAGACAAATTTGGGTGGAATTATAATTAAAAATGGCTTTAGTGCTTATTCTAGTTGCGCCTTTTCTATTTGAATTACTCTTTTGCATATCAATCGAAATTACGATTCAGTAGCTTATTTTTTCATTTGCATTGAATATAAACACACTTCAAATTTCCTAAAGATTCTTGGAGGTTTTAGGAGTCATTTTATATCCAAAAATTTTTCTTCTCAAATTTCGGCGTGTGCTATGACCAACAATTTTAATCCGGCAAATACTTCTTTTAGGAAGATAAGCCAAAAAACGGGTTTATATATTTTGAAAAAATTCTTATAAAAATCATAAGTGCCGACTGAATTTAGATATTCAACCGGCACTTTTTGATTTTGAAAGTATGCCCTCGGTAGGATTCGAACCTACAACCAACAGATTATGCTTACCCGCTACGGCTTTCGCCGCCTTTTTCAAGTTTGTGGTCTGGACTGTCTCTTCTCTTTACGAGTCTGCCGTTCAGTCTCTACACCTTCCTCAAAGATTGAGGCTTGGTTCGGGATCGCCTTGTGTCTTTTTAGACATTTAGGTTTCCCCGAGTTTGACAGATTCTACTAAAATGCTGTTTATTAACAAATTAGCAACCCATTTTTGCCTGAAACCGTATGGAAAAGAAATGTAATTATTGCGATATTTTGCTTTCAGGTCGTCAAAGAAAATTCTGTTCGACGAAATGCAAACAATCTCACATAAATCATAAACATCAAAACTACGCTGCACAACAACGCAGAGGTCATGAACGCAAAGCTCGACTAATGAAAATGAAAGGAAATTGTTGCGAAATTTGCGGTTACAACAAAAACTTTTCTGCACTTTGTTTTCACCATTTAATTCCGGCAATAAAATCTTTTCAAATAGACATCAGAAGATGCTCTAATGCTTCGTGGGACAGATTAATTAAAGAAGCCGATAAATGTCGCCTGCTTTGTTTGAATTGTCACGCCGAAGTTCATAATCCAACCTTTTCCACTTAGGTTTCACGCCGCTTAAGTCTGCTGCTCTAACCGTTGAGCTACAAGGGCATAGGATTTATAGTTTAGTGGAAAGTCATTTTTCTCGCAAATCAGTGTGCTAATGTTTTCAAGTTTTGCAGCTTGTGGTCAACAATCAAGCGAAAAAGCTAAAAATAATTAGTTAGAATTCAATGATTTTTTCTTCGGGCGCGTCGTTTCCATCCGCCGTTTGCCATTCGTCAAGCGTGTCGAAAATCGGAGAATCGAATTCGACCAGCGATTTGATTTCGATGTTTTCTATTTCCGGCGGCGCGGTTTTAAATTTGACGATTGCGCCGCAGCCGATGACCGTCGCTCCTAAATTCGTCAGCAAATGATACGTTTCCCGCACCGTCGAGCCGGAACGAACGATGTCGTCAACGATAATGCACGGCTTTAATTTGAAGTTTTTTATGTAATCGGGAAATTGTCTTTTGCCGTTTTCGCGTCCCGCCCAATAAATTTGCTCGCCGCCGAGCGCGTCGCGGATGCCGAAAGCCACCGGAATTCCGTCGGCACTCGGACTGACGACGGCAATTTGCGGCAGAAGGCTCGCCGTGTTTCTGTCCATTCGGAATTTGCGGCTTAACCCGACGGCTAAAATCCGCGCGTTGTCGGAAATGTGAAAAGCCATCGGCACTTTGAAATAATGCGACGAATGTCTGCCGTTTTCACTGACAAAATTTCCGTAGCGGTAAGCGTTGGCGTTCTGCAAAATCTGCATCACCGATTCGGGCGAAGGAATTAAGTTGACCATTTATTTTTTAACTTTTAACTGCGATAAATTCTGTAATCAATCTCGGCGAAAATATTGTCGCGGCTTTCGATTTCGGCGAGCATCGCTTCGTTAAATTCGTTATTTTCGAGCATTTGCGCCAGTAAATTAAAGCGTTGAATGTGTGACTTAAAGCGGTTTGACGAATACTGAACGGTCGTTCCCTGATAAATTTGAAACGCCCAATCGCTCGACTGCGCCAGTAATAGTTCCCGCGCCAGTTGATTTAGAACGCGCCATTCGGTGTCATTCGGTTCGTAATATTTATTGGCAAATTCGGTCATTTTTCGTTCCGCGTCGTGCTGATACGGATACATCCACGAATTATTTTCGTTGAGCCAAACTTTATAGTAACCGTTTTCGCCCCAACTCGAAGCGGACGGCTGCTGAATTTGAACGGGCAAACCGGAATCGAGAAAATCACCGGGCGAAATGGCGCGGACTTCATCATTTTTATAGTGCAGTTCGCGGAACATAAAATTCAAAAACTGCGGACCTTCAAACCACCAGTGTCCGTAAAGTTCGGCATCGTAAGGCGCGGTGACGAGCGGCGGATGTCCGTCGAAAGTTTCGCGCAGACGATACGCCTGACGAATCCGCTTGCCGACAAAATCGGCGGCATCTTCGGCGGCTTTTGCCCGCGCCCAAGCCGGAACATACGGCTGTTTTTTGTCGTTCGGTACGCCGCGTTCCGAAATGCGGTGATACTTCAAACCCAAATGCCGCCGCGCCGCGTCTTTGTGCAGATGCGGTTTCAAATAATTGAGCGGCAAATCCCAGCCGATGTCGCGGTAAAATTCGCGGTAAACCGCATTGCCCGGATAACCGACCTCCGCGCTCCAAACCTGCTGTGAAGTTTCCACATCGCGGGCGAAAACCGCCACGCCGTTCGGACATTTCACCGGCGCGTGAACGCCGTAGCGCGGGCGCGGCTCGCCGTATAAAAGCGCGTGCGAATCGCCGATGAAATACTCGATTCCGGCATCTTTCAACAAATTTTCGATGCCGCGAGCGTAAGCGCATTCGGGCAGCCAAATGCCGCGCGGCTGTCTGCCAAAATGTTTTTTGTAATTATTAACCGCGATATTTATTTGAGCGCGGCGTGATTCCGGCGTGGAAATCAGCGGCAGAAATCCGTGCGTCGCGCCGCAGGTGATAATTTCCAAAACGCCTTCTTCCTGCAATTGGCGAAAAGCGTTTATCAAGTTTCGCTGATATTTATCGTTCCATAAAGTGAGCGACGCGCCTAGATTTCTGACGTACATTTGCGCGACATCGTAAAATTCCGGTGCTTCTTTTTGCGTTCTTTCAGCTTCTTTGCGGGCGAGTTCCAGCAGATTTTCGAGATGCCGCGTGTATCTTTCTTCGAGCAGTTTGTCCGCCAGCATCTCACACAGCGGCGGCGAAATATTCACCGCCAATCGCGGCTTCATTCCCGCTTCGTGAAGATTTTGGAAAATAAAAATCAGCGGCAGATAAACTTCCGTGATCGCTTCGTAAAGCCAGTCTTCTTCCAGAAATTCTGGATATTCGGGATGACGCACGAAAGGCAGATGCGCGTGTAAAATTAAACTGAAATAACCGATTGGCATAAAATTTTTTCAACGCGAAGGCGCAAAGGCGCAGAGACGCGAAGGCGCAAAGGCGCAGAGGCAATTAAATTTTCTTAAAACTTTGCGTCTTTGCGCCTTCGCGTTAAAAATTTGGACGCAGCGAACTGAGCGGCGCGAATTTCGGTAAAAATCTTTTTCTTTTTGAAATTCGCGGAAAGTTTATCAAACTCGCCCCGAAAACCGTCGGCGGCAGCAATTGTTCATCTTCTATTTCGTCGGAAAAAATGCCGAAGTTTTTCTGCAAAGAAGCCAGCGCGTTTTCCGCGCTCAGTTTGTCGGCATTTTCCCGTAAAACCGCCCAGAGACTCGCGCTGATTTGTTCGCGCAAATTTTCCAGCGCGTAACCGGAAGCCAGCGCGAGCAGCGCGAAACGAATTTCATCGCTCGAAAAATCGTCTTTTTTCAAACCGACGAACTGTGAAAAAGCATCGCTCGTCGCGCTTTCCGCCGCTTCAATATCGTCGCCGGCTAAAGCCACTTCAAAAGCGTCCTGCGGAAAACCGGAAACGTCCAAAACTTCGGCGAATTGATTGGCTGAAACGGCGAAAGCGGGCGAATAATCGTGACGCGGCGAAGGATTTTGGCGTGGCGTTTCGACCGTATTGGAAAACATCACGCGAACGAACGGGCGATTTGTCGCGTAAAATCCGATTTCGGCGCGGTAAACTGCCTCGGCATCAACGTCAAACCACCACGAACCTTCGGCTTCGACGGGAAAAAGTTCCTCGCGTCCGTTTTTTTGATTGATGAGTTTGATGACCAATGTGTAACTGCCGGTTTTCCCGCCGAAAGCGCGGTTCAGAGTTTGAAAAGGATTTTTTTTGACCGACCAGTAAAAATACAGCCGCGTCGGAGACTGCATTTGCAGACGGGCGCGATTTTCTTTCGGAATTTCAGGCAGTTTCGGTTCGGACAATTCCTTAAAAATCGGGTTTTCAGGTTCGTCCGAATCGTCTAATTTTCCGGTCAATTCAGGCTCGCTCTGAATTTTCGGCGGCAGCGCGTTGAGCGAAAGAATATCATCTTCAACGGCAAAAGATCGTTTAGCCGTCTCCGCCGATGAAATCGAGTTCACTTTGTCGTCGTAAAGCGGAAATGCTCTGACGTTCGAGTCGTCTTCCAGATTTCCGGTTTTCGATAATTCTTTTTCAGTATCGTGGTCGTTCATAGAATTTTGCAAAAGTAAAAGATTATGAACGATTATGCGGACTTTTGAGAAAAAAACAAGGGCGAAGAAATTTTTGCGGTTATTTTAATTTAACGACGGCGGGCGGTTTGTAATTTATTTGTCTGAGCTTCACTTCGAGCTTTCCGATGTCGAGATCAATTTGAGCGCGGACGGGCAACCGTCGGGCATCGTCCGTAATCCACACGATCATATTTCCGTCTTTCTCAATCAGCCGATTTTCGCCGAAAATTTCCGGCTCGAGGCGAAAACACCAGGTTTTTCCCACAACGCTTTTTTGCTGTTCGCGGGCGGTTACGCGAACCGGAATTTTATAAACCAAACCGGAATCGCTGATGTTCAGTTCAAAAGTTTTCCCGACGGCAAGCGGCAGTCGGCGGATTAGATAAATGCCCGAAACTATATCCTGTGTGTCAATGTTTATCGGCGAAGCGACGCGGCGCGGCGGTCGTTCCAAATCGTTCGGATCGGTTTCGACGTAAGTTACTTTCTTCGCGGCGTAATCAAAAACAGCTTCGCTTTCGCGCACGCGGTCGCCTTGTTCGTCGCGTTTGGCGGTATTTAAAACCGCAAAATTTTCGCCGCTGACGATTGACTGAATATTCTGTGCAAAGTCCAGACCGACAAGTTTGGCGAGCGTCCCTTTTGATTTGGCTTCGGCTTTGACCAAATAATTTTTGCTGTTGGAAATATTTTCAACCGTAAAACTGAGGTCGGCGACTTCGATGCCGCGCAGCAGCAATTTGCTGAACTTGCCTTCATAAACCAAACTTTCACCGGCTTTAAACGGTTCGGCTTTAGGTGATCTCTGCGCGAAGAGCGAAACCGCGGCGAGCGTACAAATTATTAAAAATGAGTAAAGTAACTTTTTCATTCGTAAATCGTCAGTCAAGCATTAATTTTACCTCAAATTCAATTTATTTGAGAAATATTGCTTTGACCAGCAAAACCGACCACGCGAAAATTAAACCGAAAGCGGCGCGGTATTCGCGGTAACGCAGATACAAACTCATATCAAATTTGGTTTCGGACGCTTTATAAGGCGTAAAACGCGGAAATAAAAGCGGAACTTTGCCGGCATATTCCTGATAATCCGCGCCGAAAATATCTGTCAGTTCAATCGCTTCGACGCGCATTACGGGCAAATAGATGCCTAAAAATAAGGCGATAAACAAAAGCGCGAGCCACCACACGCCGGACGCAATCGTAAAACCCACGCCCAAAATAAAACTTCCCAAATAAAGCGGATTGCGCGTAAAAGCATACGGACCGGAAACCGCCAGATTTTGATTTTTGCGAATATGCCCCGAAGCCCACGCGCGAATTAAAATCCCGACGAGCGCAATCACGCCGCCGATTATCAAAGTTATCGGTTCGGGACGCGCGAAAATTAAAAAAACGATGCCGAACAAAAAACCGAGCGGCACACGAAAGCGTTGAATTGATGTTCCGCTTCTTTTACTCATCTGCTTTTAACACAACAATTAATTGATCTAAATTAAGATCAAATTTTCGGAATAGATGATAAGTGATAGATGATAGTTGATAATTTTATCTCGAACATTGCCGATTTTTAATCCATCAGTTATCACTTATCAGCTATCAGTTATTCCGAATTATTTCCGTAAAATTTATCTACTTTTCGATCAAAAACAAAAGTTCCTGATTTCCCTTTTCGATTTCGCGCGTCCATTCGTTCGTCCAGCGCATCGCCGCCATCACGTTTTTTTTGTAATCAACTTTGACGAAATCGAGTATTTTGCCCGAACGCGCCAAAATTTCGTAAAGTTCTTCGGCGGTCGCTTTGCCGTTTGAATTGTATGACAAAATGATATATTTGGCATTCGCGCGGACGAGAAGTTTTTCAATCGCGGCGACCGCCATAAATTTTCCCGCGTCGTTTTTTCTGAATTCTTCAAAAGCCGAACCGGAAAGCGCGTCGGACGTGTCGCGGCGGCGTTTGGCTCTGCCGAAAACTTCGGGTCGGTCGTTCAAAATAACGCTCGTCCACAGGTGATAATAAGCCGCGTAACGCACACGTGACGGCGGCATTTTTTCGTTGTTCGAGCCGTACGGCGGATCAAAATAAGCTAAATCGGCTTCGACTTTTTCGAGCGTGTTGAAAATATTATCGCTGCAGACTTCGTGTTCTTTTTCGGATTCAAACAGTTTCGGCACTTTCAATTCCAGATTTTTATACGAACGCGGCGACCATTCGTTCAAATAAGAAGAAAAATGTCCGAGCGTGCTGTCAACTTTGTCCAAAGCCAGAATCAAACTCGTCAAAACGACCGCTTTTTCGATTTCGTCCAAGTTTACGTTATCAATTTCTTCCCGAATCGCGTCCAATTTGCGCGTGTTGTGAATCTGCCAAGGCTTTTTGAAACCGTCAATCGCGGAAGAATTTTTGCCGTCAATTTCGCCGCCGTAATGTTTCGTAAACCAGCCGTCTTTTTCGGGCAAAGCGTTCAAATGACTGATAATTTCCCGATAAAATTTCGCGTCTTTTACATTTTTCAAATAACACAAACCGAAAATTTTCGACCAAACCGCGATGTCGTTTGAAATAACTTTGCAGCCGATTTGAGCAAACGCCTGCGAAACGCGCGTCGTTCCGGCGAAACCGTCAAGGACAATTTCCGGTTTAATTTTGCCCGCGAGATGCAGAATATACGGCAGAAGTTTCAGCTTTGAACCCGCGTATTTTACGCCTTCGGTTTCGGGGAAACTCAATTTTTGAGAGACTTTTAGAGACATTCGGCTGTAACTGATTCTAATCTTTTTCGCGCCGCCCGCAAAACCGTTTCGACTTCGATGTCCATACAAATCCAGTTGTCGCAGCTTCGCCGATGGCAATCTACGCGGCAGGAAATGTCGGTTCGCTCGACGCAGATGTCGTTTTTGTTCGGACTTCCGTTGCGCCACCATTCGGTCGGACCGAAAATGCCGACGACGGGCGCGTTTGCCGCGACTGCCAAATGTGTCGGCGCGGTGTCGCCGCCGATGTAGATTTTCGCTTTTTTGGCTAACTCGTAAAATCCTTTCAAACTCGGCTGCGCGGGAAAAACCTTGTCCGATTTACTGTTACGCAAAACTTTTTCCGCCAGGTTTATTTCGTTCGGCGCGGTCGTGATGATCGAAATTAGATTATTTTCCTCCCAAAGTTTGTCCGCCAATTCGCCGAATTTTTCCGCGTGCCAGAGTTTTGTCGCCCAGCCGCCAGCCGGATTCAAAATTGCAAAATTCGCGCCGGTTTTTTCGATAATTTTTTCGGCTTCGGCGCGATGTTCGTCGTGTGTGAAAATCGGAAATTCAAAATTTTCTTCGGGAACGGAAATTTTTAAGGCTTCACCGGCGAGCTTTAGATTTTTGACGATGATGTGCGTTTTGCCCGCGATTTTTATTTTTTCGTTGAGCAGAAAACGGCTGATCGGTTCGCGCAGGTTTTGTTTGGCGAAACCGTAAATTCTTTTCGATTTGGCGAGTTTGGCGATGGTCGAAGATTTCAGCAAGCCTTGAAAATCGAGCGTCGCGTCAAATTTCAAAGCGCGAAGTTCGCGCAGTTGCCCGCGCGCCGTCGAAAAAGATTTTCCAAATTGATCGCGTTTTCGCAGAGATTTCGTGTCAATTTCGATTAAATTATCTATTAAAGAATTATTTCTGAGAATTTCCGCCGCGCCTTTTTCGACCGCCCACGAAATTTCCGCGTCCGGCAGAGCGCGGCGAATCGCCGCCAGCGCGGGCAGAGTATGCACCACATCGCCGATGCTGCTGAGTTTGACGATTAAAATTTTCACTGCACTTTTATAGTAAGTCTTGAGCGAAAATTTACGAAATGCGCGAGCGAAAATTTGATTTCGGAAAACACGTTTTAAATAAAAACTCTGGCAAGTTTTACCCGAAATGCTTTATTCTGTAAATTAGGGTCTGATTGATTCTTTATTTACCTTATGAAAAAATCGAAAATTCCGAAACGCGACTTGCGCCCCGCTTTGGTTTTTCTCACCGGCGATCTGCTCGCCGTGCCGATTCCGCTTGAGCGTAAAGAAGTTATTTTAGGACGCGCGCTCGGAGCCGATGTGCGAATTAACGATACGAAAATTTCACGCCGCCACGCCCGCATCACCACTGTTTTTGATGGCGAAACAAATCAGACGAAATATATTTTGAAGGATTTAATTTCCAAAACCGGAACATTTTTGAACGGTCAGAAAATCAGCGAGGAAGTTTTGCAGAACGGCGATAAAATAGCGGTCGGCGAACATATTTTTCGTTTTGAACTGCTCGACGATATTGACCGCGAATACCAGCAGCAGATTCGCCGCCTGATTTATCACGACGATTTGACCGGACTTCTTTCGAGCCGTTCTTTTTTTTCCGAACTGCGCCGCGAAACGGCGCGCGCCCAGCGGGATAGAAAACCGTTTTGCGTTTTGATGATGGATATTGATTTTTTCAAAGATGTCAATGACACTTACGGACATTTGACGGGCAGTAAAAATCTGGAAGAAATCGGTTTTGCCATCAAGCAGAATCTGCGCGTCGGCGACGTTGCGGCGCGGTTTGGCGGAGAAGAATTCGCCGCATTTCTGCTCAATGCCGATCTCGCGCAGGGAATCGTCGCGGCGGAAAGAATCCGCGCGGAAATTGAAAATTATGATTTCAGCGTGATGCGGCAGGGCAAAAAATCGGAAGTTCATCACGTTACCATCAGCATCGGCATTGCCTGTTTCCCGAACGATTCAAAAGACCCGATTGAACTGATTGAAATGGCTGATTCCGCGCTTTACCGCGCCAAACGCGAAGGCAGAAATCGCGTCTGCGCGTATCAGGATGTGAATATCGAAGAACTGAGCAAAACTCTGCCGCCGCGCGGATAAATAATTTTGCAACTTTTAGTTTCATCTTAACGTGAAAGACGAACGACGCGCCTTTGAAACCGCGCCGAACCGTTATTTTACAGTCGTTCAGCGGGAAGATGAGGAAACTGAAAACTGCGAAACAACCAATTGGTCGTTAAATAATTCTAAGTTGCATCAATTCAGTTATATTTATTTTACAAAACGAACTTTTCGAGTATATTTTTAATCGTGATTACAAAACTCAATCTTGCCAGTCAGCCATTTCGCAACCGCTCGCTGCCGTATATGCTCGCAATGCTTTTGCTGGCTGTCGCCGTGGCGGGCGCGGTGATTTCTTTTGCCAAATTGAGCGACATTAACAAACGCGACGAACTCGCCAAAGCCGATATTCAGAATATGCAGACGGAAGTTCAGGAATTAAACGGCAAGGGCGAAAAAGTTCAGCAGCAATTGTCGCCCGAACAGCGCGAATTGCTCGTCGCCGCGCACAGACTCGTGGCGAACAAATCTTTCGGATGGTCGCGCCTGTTCGCCGATTTGGAATCTCTTTTGCCCGGCGGAGTCAGCGTTTCGCGGATCGCCGTCGAAAATATCTACAAAGACGGCGATCAAACAAAAGCCGATCTGGAATTTAATGTTCTGAGCCGCAACTATCAAAGCGTTATTACGATGATTGACAGTATGAACAGTTCGGGAATTTTTCAAGCCGAACTGCGCGGGCAGGATTTACAAAAAACCGAACATTCGAGTTACACGGAGTATAGCTTACACCTAAACTACACGCCGCGTTACAGTTACGCGCCCGCCGCGCCGCAGAGCGATGTCGCGCAAAACGGAGGCAATTAACCGATGAACGAAAACCTCAAGCCGGATGAAGCGGCGAACGTCAAAAAAGAGCCGGAAATGATCGTCAACGATTACGGCAATTCACGCGATGATGCCGTCGTTATCGAAGAAGAAACGCGCACCGTTTTGCTGACCGAAGACGAAACAATCATCATCGAAAAAGAGCCGCGCATTGATGTCGTGCCGAAAAATCGTCCGCGCAAAGTTTACGCCGGAATGTGGGGACCGCTCGAAATTGCCACCGTCGGCGCGGGAATGCTGGCGATTTTAGCCGTGATAATTCTCGTCGTTCTGGTCGTATTGCCCGCCCGGAAACAGCTCGAAGCCGATAAAGCGAAACGCGACGCTCTGGAAACCGAATTGATTTCGTCGCGCGGCAAATACGGCACGATTACGACGACCGAAGCCCGCGTCGCGGAGTTGATAAACAGCGCGAATGATTTTGAATCGCGGTTTTTGCGAACGCCGGAAACCGGAAAAACCGAACTTTATCAGCGGCTGAACGGTTTGCTCAGCGCGTATAATTTGACCAACACGAGCGGACCTGATTACGCGCCGCTGGAAATTGCGGACAATCGCAATAACAATCAAAATGAAACCGAACGCGGCAGAGCCAAGTTTCAGAGCATTTTTCCGGGCGTATATGTAACGACGACCGTCGAAGGTTCGTATCAAAATCTGCGGCGGTTTATCAGGGAAATGGAAACCAGCAACCAGTTTGTCGTGATCAGCGCGGTCGAATTGCAGCCGGCGGAAAATGAAGAAAAAAACAATCCGAACGCGGCGGCGCAGGCTTCGACGATCAACACCGTAACGGTCAATCCGACTAATGAATTCGGCGTTCCGCAAAACCCGGTTCAGCAGACGGTTTCCGCGCCGCAGCAACAGCCGGCAAAAGCCGCGCGCGGCAAAACTAAAGGCGAAACGGTTACTTTAAGATTGGAAATGGCGGCTTATTTTCGCCGTCCGAATTTTCAGCCGACGGAAACGGAAGACAGTAATCAAGTAAGTTTTAAGAGATGAAAATTTTTGAAGGAAAAACTCCGGCGGAACGCAATAAACTGATCGCGGCAATCGTCCTCGGCGTGATGGCGACGCTTGCGCTGAGTTATACTTTTGGCGGAATGTTTTTCAGTTCCAAGAAAAAGCCGACCGTCACCGTCAGCGTTTCGCCGACACCGACACCGAAAACATCGGCGGCGGGCGACACGCAAAATGCTTCGCTTCCGAGTCAGGAAGATCAGAATTTCGGTTATCAGACCACGCCGGTCGTCTATAATCCCGACAAATTCTACGCGCCCGATCCGGGCAGAAATATTTTTGCGTTTTACGAACCGCCGCCGCCGACTCCGTATGTCGCGCCTCCGGTGGTTGTTAAACAACCGACACCCGAACCGCCGCCGATCCCATCGCCGACACCGCCGATTCAGGTTGGTTTTGTTACGCCGCAGAGCATTTATTCCGGTTCAAAAACCTTTCGTCTGGAAGTCAGCGGCGATCAGTTCACGCCCGATTCGGTAATTTTGTTTAACGGCAGCCAGCTTCCGACGACTTACATCAGCCCGCAGAAACTCGTCGCTGATGTTCCGGCGAATTTAATCAACAGCGAAGGCGCGCGGGTCGTTACCGTTATCGCTCCGGGCGGACTTTATTCAAATAATGTTTCGCTCAATGTGCAGTCGCCGCCGACACCCGGATTTCAATATATCGGAATGATCGCCAGAAAGCGTTATAATAATGACACGGCGTATTTTCAGGAAGAAGGCAAACAAACACCGATCAGCGGGCGTTTGAATGATGTTGTCGGCGGACGTTTTCGCCTGATCAGCATTTCGCCGGAGGAAACGATTTTCGAAGATGTCAATTTAGGCTTCAAACATAAAGTCGCGCTGTATCGTCCCGCGCCCGGAGAGGCTTCATACAGCAATCCGAACACGCCGGGAAGAATTTCACCGAACGGAATGCCGCGAAACGGCGGCGGAAATCTTAATAATCAGTACAATCAAACCGTGCCGGCATATACGCCGCCGGCGGGCGCGATTCCGGGAATTCCGAACAGTATTCCGCGTTATAATCCAACGCCGCAAAATCAGCAGACACCGCTGCCGAAGCCAAATGATGACGTTGATGACGATGATGGAGATAATTAAAAAAGCGGTCGGTGGTCAGTTGCCGGTTGTCGGTTTGATGAGAGAAATTAAAGGACAAATGACAAAAAGCAATGGACAAAGCGGAATGTCTTTGATCGCGGTATTGGCGGTAATGACGCTGTTTGCGATTGCGATGCTTGCCGTCGCGCCGACCGTTCAGCAAGGAATTCAGCGCGAAAAGGAACTTGAACAAATCAGACGCGGCGAAGAAGTCGCCGACGCGATCAAACAATACGTTATTTATTACAAAGGCGCGAAACTTCCGCAATCAATGGACGATTTGCTCGAAGGTCTTCCGCAAGGCACAAAAAAACGCCAGATTCTGCGTCCGTCGGCGGCGGTTGATCCGCTTTCGCCGGACGGCAAATGGCGTTTGATAAGTCCGACCAGCAAAGCCTTTCTCAATTTTGGAAAGCGCGTTCAGCTTTATAACAACGGCGTTTTGCCGGCGAGTCCCGGACAAATTTTTGACCGTTATGCGCTTCCTCTCGTCAATATTATCAACAGTGAAAGCGAAGACGATTTGAAAGAAGCCGACGATGAAGAATTTGAAGTTTCGACCGACGGCACGGATTTTATCGGAGTCGCCAGCCAGAGCCGCAGTTCGTCCGTGATCTCTTATTACGGCATCGAAAATCACAGCAAATGGATTTACACGCCGCTTTTCCGCAGCACCGGCGCGAGCGCGATACAGTCTCGAAGCAACACCTCGGCAAATTCCGCCGTGAGAAATTCACTGACCAATACTCAGCAAAATACGGTGCAGCCGTAATTTTTATTCGATCCGGCAATACATTATTATCAAACGATCAACGTCTGTAAAATCTTATTCGAGCGCAAAGGCGAATTTTTAATTACCGCTCAAAGATCATTTTTGAGCGTCGCGCTTTCGCCGGCAAAATCAACGGCTTTTTACAAACAGACGACGAAAAACGGGCAATTCTCTTTCTTCGACGGCTGTTTCACGTTCTGTTTTGACGGGAAAAGGATTTTCGGCGATTTCAATTTCACGCAGGTTTTCATTCTCCCTGAAGATCGCAAACATTTCTTCCGCCAAAAAATCAACATCGGTTTGGATAAAAATTTCGCCTTCGGTTATCAAATGTTCGACAATCGCTTTGACCATTTTGTCTTTGACCATTCGCCGTTTGGCGTGTTTGTTCTTAAACCACGGATCGGGAAATTGAATCGTTACCGTTTGCAAAATGTCGGCGGGAAGTTTCTCTAAAAATACGTCGAGCGCGTGTGTCGCATTGCAAAATTCGTAATGCAGATTGTTCAAATTCGCTACTTTCGCCAGACGATTTGCTTCTTCGACGAGCGGTTCGCGGATTTCCACGCCGAGAAAATTTTGCTTCTTTTCGATTTCCGCCATTTTCAAAATAAATCTGCCGCGCGCGCAGCCGATGTCGAGATGCAGCGGCAGATCGGGATTTTCAAAAACCTTTTCAATTTCTAACGGTTTCGGTATAAATCGGTAATACGGCGAGAGCGGATTGACGTGCTGATGAACTCTGACTCGCGGCATATTCTTAAAGGATGAAGGCTGAAGGCGAAAGGATAAAGGTTAAGATTTTCAGATGATATGTAAAATTACTAAAATGCTGAAAAGTGAAGCGGCGATAAAAATTCCGAGCGCAGTTAAACCGAGAAATTCCGTCGTTTTGCCGACTTCGCGCGGGTCTTTGTAAACGTCGCCGGAGATTTGAAAAAATCCGTAAATCGCGCCCGTTAAAAGTCCGCCGAGATGTCCGAAATTATCAATGTAACTGTGCAGCGCGACACCGTAAAGCGCGATAAATCCGATATTAAACAGCATACTTTTGAGAAACGCGTTCGTCAAAAGCTGTCGGCGGCGATAACCGTAAACCGCCAGATAACCGAGAAATCCGACGATTCCGCCGGACGCGCCGACGGAAATTCCTTCGGGCAAAAATATCAAACTCAACGCGCTTCCGCCGATTACGGACAAAAGAAACACAATTGCCAAATGTGCGCGATTTGAAAGAACTTCGATGAGCTTGCCCAGAACGTAAAGCGCGTAACAGTTAAAAGCCAGATGAATTAAACCGCCGTGCAAAGTCGCGCCGGTCAAAATCCGCCAGTATTGTCCGTCGTAAAACGCCTGTTTAACAAATCCGGCGAGCAAAATTGATTTTTCGCCGCCGAGCAAAATCGAATCGCCGCCGTCAACCGCAAATTGACAAATTGAAACCGCGATCAAACATCCGATTAAAATAATCGAATAAATCGGTTTAACAGGCGTTGCCGTCTGAAGATTTTCGCCGCGCTCGTCAGGCGTTTGAGGCTGTTCAATTTCTTTTTCGTATTGCAAAGACATCTTCTTAAAGGATAAAGGATAAAGGCGAAAGGATAAAGGGTAAAGGCGAAAGTCTGTCTTAACTTTATCCCTTATCCTTTCGCCTTTATCCTTTACATCGCCAGTCCGCCGTCCGGCTGAATTACTTGTCCGGTGATATATTTGGCTGAATCCGACAGCATAAAACACGCGATTTCGGCGACTTCCTGCACGTTTCCGAGTCTGCCCAAAGGAATTTGCGCCAAGATTTTTTCGCGGTATTCGGCATTCATTTCGCTTGCCATCTCAGTTTCGATTAAACCGAGAGCCAAAGCGTTGACCGTAATTTTTCGGCTGGCAATTTCTTTGGCAAGCGATTTGGTCAAACCGATCATTCCGGCTTTCGATGCTGAATAATTCGTCTGTCCGAGCATTCCGACGATGCCGGAA
Source organism: Pyrinomonadaceae bacterium (assembly GCA_965218105.1). Classification (GTDB taxonomy): domain Bacteria; phylum Acidobacteriota; class Blastocatellia; order Pyrinomonadales; family Pyrinomonadaceae. The sequence continues at coordinate 2,838,743 of OZ244585.1, read as the reverse complement.
ATTGACGAAATATTCAAAATCGAACCGCCCGACTCATTTTTCATCATCGGACGCAAAACCGCTTTCGAGAAATTCCACGCGCCCTTCAAATTCGTGTCAATCACCGCATCCCAATCGTCTTCCTTCATCCGCAAAATTAGCGTATCGCGCGTAATTCCGGCGTTGTTGACCAAAAAATCAACCGTGCCGAATTCAGACTGCGTTTGTTTGACAAAATCCGCCGCCGCTTCCGTATTCGCCACGTCGCACTGCGCGGCGAAACATTTTACGCCGAGATTTTCGATTTCCGCCTTCAACTTTTCCGCTTCGTCCGCGCTTTTCGCATAATTAAACGCGACATTCGCGCCGCGTTTTGCCAATTCCGACGCAATCGCTTTGCCGATTCCGCGCGTCGCGCCCGTGACGATTGCCGATTTTCCTTCAAATTGTTTTTCGCTCATAGTTCGCTGTTATTACGATTTTCTTGTAACTCAATTAAACTTACTTGATTTTGATTCTAATATAAAATTCAATAATGCAGCAAATTGTTTTTTGATACTGTATTCAGTATCATTTATTGTGATTTTGAACAATAGATACCGTAAAAACGCGGAGCGGACTGGAGCGCAATCCGTCCCGGTTGCAATGAGCGCGAGAGCGCGAAAAAAATGTTCGTTTTCTCTTGCGTTCCAGTCCGCTCCGCGCCTCAAAGGAAGTTGAAAGGAATAATGAATAAGAAAACAAATAAAAAAGCCAATAAAGAAAATTTGCCGAAAGCCGAACAATATTTTTTATAGCGTCGGCTGGTCGGAAGAAGACGCGGCTTTCGTGGCGCGTGCGGCGGAATTCCCGTCTCTGGCGGCACACGGCGACACGCTCGAAGATGCTCTGCGCGAAATTAAAACGGTTGTCGAGTCGGTGCTTCAACATTTAGAGGAAACCGGCGAATTCGTCCCGAAACCTTTCGGTACACGCTCGTTCAGCGGACGGCTGGTTTTGCGAATGCCCGAATATCTTCACCGCAAACTCGCGCTCGACGCAATGCAGCAGGGCGTTTCGCTCAATCAATTACTGAATTTGAAATTGGAAGCGAGAAGTTGATATTTCAATTTGTGCCTTTGGAAAATGCAGTTTATATTATGATGAATTTTAATACGGAGGTTTTCAAAATGCCCGCAACTCTGGAAATAGAAAAAGAAGAATTTTTGACAACAGGCGAAAAAAAGAAAATTACGGCTAAAATTCGCAAACTTCGGTCTTTATTTGATGACGACGAAAAAGAGCAGAATAAAACATTTGCCTATCTGAAAAAAGCGTTAGACGAAGACCGTCCTTCCAACCGCCGACTTTTTAGATGAACAAAATTGTTTTGCTCGATGCCAGCCCGCTCGGAATGATTTCCAATCCGTCTGCCACGCCTGCCAACCTCGAATGTTACGACTGGATGGAATCTTTGATAATTTCCGGTCATCGCGTCATTGTGCCTGAAATTGCCGATTACGAAGTGCGGCGCGAACTTCTTCGGGCGGGCAAAACTCGCGGTTTGGCGCGACTCGATTTGCTCAAAAACACGCTCGACTATTTACCTTTGACAACCGATGTAATGCTTAAAGCCGCCGAACTTTGGGCAAACGCCGGAAATCAAGGCACACCGACAGCGGATGCAAAAGCGTTGGATTGTGATGTGATTTTAGCGGCACAGGCTTTGACGGAAAACGAAATCGTTGCCACCGAAAACGTCGGGCATCTTTCTTTATTTGTCGAAGCTACGGATTGGCGGGATATTTTATCTGTTTCTTAACTTCCGAGTATGAATCAATTCGTAAGGCGTTTCACTCAATCAATTATTAAAATTGAAACTGGAAGCGAAAAGCTAACATTTCAAATTTGATTAGGGAAACTTGATAAATTAAAAGGAAGTATGCGGGAATTATATCTTTAATAAACCCAAGTTCTGGAATTATCCGAACCCAAAAACTAAAAGAGTTTAAGGAGTATCAAATTTATGCTTGCTTCATTCCGACTGGATGTGTTTTCATACCTGAATTTGCACCATACCACGCCATTGAATCCAAATTTCCCACATAATCTCCACTCGTTTCTGTACGCGCTGCATATTCCCATTCCGCTTCCGAAGGCAACCGATACTTAAAATCGTCGTTCTGCGCGTTTAGTTTGCTGATAAAACTTTGCACATCACCCCACGATACTCGCTCGACTGGACATTGTGGACAGATATTGAAACTCGGATTGTTGCCCATTACAACTTGCCATTGCGTCTGTGTTACTTCCGTTTTGCCCATCCAAAAACCGTTGCTAATTGTGACTTTATGAATTGGTTTTTCCTCAACTCCTTTATTCGAACCCATCATAAAATCACCTGATGAAATATAAACAAAATCCATCCCGATTGAATTTTTCCACACTTCGCCTTTCGCTGCCGTTGCGGTTGAAGATTTGTTTTTGTTTGTCGCCGTGTCTAATTTATTTGTGTTTGTTATTATTCCGTCTAAATTGCTTGAGTTGTAGGCAACAATGCCAATCAACCCAAGCACAACTAAAAATCCACCAACAAGCGTGAACAAAATAGCATTTTTCTTTCTCCAATAAGGCGTATGATTAAGCAACTGCGCTTTAATTGATAAATTATTTTCCTTCATTCCAGACAAATGCGTTACGACGGATTCCTTTTCTTTCATCCGCGTAACAAATGAATCTTGCGAATATGAAGGTTTTGTAACTGTTAAATGATTTGCGGATTTCGCATTGATGACAGTTTCTTGTTCCGTTTCACTTTTTGCATATATAGTAATATTTTCCGGCAGAACTGGTCTATGAAAAATTTCCTTTGACACAAGGTGAGGAAGCGAAATATTGACCAAAAATTTTCTCAAATCTTCGCGCATCTCGTTTGCCGAAGCGTAACGATTTTCAGGCAGTTTCACCAACGCTTTGGCAATCACGTTTTTCAAATTTTGCGGAATCGAATCGGGCAGCGGCGCAAACTCGCGCATCATTATCGCGGCAAGCAACACGGACGGTTCTTTTTGCGGAAAAGGAAGCGTTCCCGTCAAAAACTGATACAAATTTACGCCGACTGACCAAACGTCCGTTTGAACCGAGCGTTTGCCGTGCAACGCTTCGGGCGACATATAGGCGAATGTGCCGGAAATGTGCTGACTTTGGCTGGCGACGGTCGTTCGCAGAGCGCGGGAGATTCCGAAATCGGCAAGGCGCGGCGTTTTGCCTTGTAATAAAATGTTGGCGGGTTTCAAATCGCGGTGAATAATGTTGCGTGAATGAAGAAATTCCAAACCGTCGAGAATCTGAATCGTCGTTTCGACGGCTTTTTCGATGGACATTTTCCCGTGCGTCTTTAACCATTGTTCAAGCGAACCGTCGGGCGCGTATTCGCTGACGATGACGATTTGCCCGTCGTATTCGTCGGCATCAATAATCGGCAAAATGTTCGGATGCCCGCTTGCCTGTTCCCAAAGCGTCGCTTCCTGTCTGATGGCTTTGTGGTCAATCTGTTCGTCGTGCGGAAGTTTGACGGCGACTTTTGTGGTAACGAATCTAGCGCGTTTTTCGGCTAACCAAACTTCGCCGAAACCGCCGCGTCCGAGTTTTCTGACGAGCGTATAATTGCCAATTTGTTGATTTTCTTGAAACATTTAGATTTGTCTTTCGGAGTGGAATGTAGGATTGGTCTTTTAAACCCTTTGCATTATAGGCAAATTCGTCAAACAAATCAAAGTTTTATAAAATGTGAACTATGGAAAAAGTAAAAATCGGAATCATCGGAACGGGTTACATCGGCAATGTTCACGCACGGATTTATGCGCGGGACGAACGCGCCGAAGTTGCCGCGCTTTTTGATATTGCGCCGGAAAAAGCGGAGCGAACCGCCAAATCGGTCGGCGGCAAAGTTTGTTCTTCGCGTCAAGAATTATTTGAAAATTGCGATGCGGTTTTGGTTTGCACGCCGAATAAAACGCATACGGAAATCGCGTCTGATGCGGTTGAAAACGGTAAGCACGTTTTTTGCGAAAAACCTTTTTCGATTGGTTTGCCGGATGCGAAAAAACTGCTTGAAACTGCCGACAAAAGCAATGGCGTTTTCCAAGTCGGACACAATCGCCGATACGCGCCGGTTTATGCGAAACTCAAGGAATTATTGAACGACGACAAAGCGCATTCGGCGCACGTCAAGATGAATCGCGGCGAACTTTTGAATCCGGTTTGGACGGGCGATGTGAATGTTACCGGCGGATTTTTGTATGAAACGACGATTCATCTGTTTGATATGATGCGTTTTCAATTCGGTGAAATCGCCGAACTCGTCGCTTACGGTTCGCAGCACGAATATCCCGAACTTGACGAATTTTCGATTATTTTCAAATTTAAAACCGGTTTTCACTGCACGTTTGCATCTTCGTCCGACGCGAGCTGGCATTTTCCGTTTGAACGCATCGAAGTTTTTTGCCATCACCGCACGATTTTGACGCAGGAAATGGAACATTTGATTGATTCAAAAGGAACGGATGCGAATTTTGAAACTCTGTCGTGGGCGATGACGGAAAAAGAAGAGCGTTGGGGTTATGTGCAGGAAGATAAAGCGTTTATTGACGCGATATTGAATAAAACCGCGCCGCCCGTCACCGCGCTTGACGGTTTTAAATCGGTTGAACTGGTCGAATCTGTTTATAAGGCGATCAAAACGGGTGAGAAAATAACTTTTGATTAATTTTGACTATCGAAAAGAGAACTTTTTCTGGTATCATTCGTTAAGTCAAAAGAGAAAATTTTCTCTTTTGATTTTTGCGAGGCATTTATGATTCAATGTCAAAATTGCGGACAGGTCAACACCGAAACAAGTAATTTTTGCCGTTTTTGCGGAACAAAATTTTTGCAAAGTCAGCTTTCAAACGGCAGCGGTTACGAAATTTCGCCGCCGCGCCCGTATTCGTGGAAAACCGACGAATTTCAGATTTCGGAAACTAAGCCGCCGCGCCCAACTCAGCGGATAAATCGCGTTCAGCCGCTCGTCAATCAAACGCCGCCGCCCAGACCGCAGCCGCTTGCCTATCAACAGCCGCACAATATGACTTACGGTTATCATTGTCCGCGCTGCGCTTCCCAACTTCTGCCGCGTTACGAAAGAAAAATATCAACGGCTGGATGGGTTGTTTTTTCAGTGCTTCTCGTCGTTTTCTTTCCGCTTTTTTGGATCGGGCTTTTAATCAAAGAAGATGTCAGAGTTTGTCCGGTATGCAGTTTCAGAATCAGTTAAATTGTCATCGCCGAACAATCAAATTTTGATGTCAGGAATAATTTCTGTAAAAGCACACGCATTTTCAGAAAACTTTTTAATCGTTTTTCGTATCCGTTTTATTTTCAATTTCATCCTGCAAAAGCTGCGGCAAATTTGAAAAAAAATTATAACCCGTGCGCTGTTCGATTTGTCTGACGGTTACGCGATAAAGCTGCCAATCGGCATTTTTAATCGCTTTAACATTCGGCATATCAACCGCAATGACGCGCGTTTGCGGATTTATTTCGGAAATTGGCGCGCCGCGCGGTATGGAAACGGCGATTTTCCAGTCGTTGGTCGGAACGGAAACCTTCTTTTTGAGTTTTCCCTTTTCGCCATAAACGCCTGCGAAAATATACACATCGTTGCCGCGCGTCACCAGCGTTCGCAGATATGCTTCCAGTTTTACCCACGGTCCGCGATTCAAATCGGGCGTTTGCGGTGTCATATTGGTCATCAAAAACGTGTCGGACATTCCCTCTTCCGAACCGCTGCGGTCGGCACTCGGACACAAATGCCCGCGGTCAAAACCGCTTCCGGTATAATCCGAAGGCGTAACGCGCTCCCAATTATTCGGCAATCGCGGATCGGGACGAAACGGATCGGGATTCGGACGCGCCAGATCACCTAATTCCGCTTTTGAAAGTCGCCACGCCGACCAATTCGGAATCGCTTTATCGCGGTTATAGGAAAGCGCGAAATAATTATTGACCAGCAAATAATTATTCGGGTCTGAAGTATTTGCATTTGACGGATTGCCGAGCGCGAGAAAAACCTGCTTGGCTTGTTCCGGCGAAGTCGGCACAAGCGGCGGATTTTGCGGTTGTCCGTTTGGCGGCGTATTTTCAGTTGTGTCCTGGCTTTCCTTGATGTAGTTATTTATTTTTTTGCCAGCCCAAAAGCAGAAAAATAGAACTATAACAAGAATTACGATCCCAATAATACCGCCGGTAATTGCTTTATTTTTCATAAAATGTCGGCACATCAAAATGACTTTGAAAATTTTAGCACAAATTAAATCGTCAATGATAAATGGAAATCAGTTAGTAAAAAGTTTTGACTGGAGCGCAATCCGTCCCGGTTGCAATGAGCGCGGAGCGCGAAAAAGCGTTTCGTCAGCTTTAAACTTTCATATAAAAAACGCGTTTTTCGCATCGAAGCAATGCTCAACGGCAACCGGGACGGATTGCGCTCCAGTCGTTGAAATTTTTTATTGTAATATCATAAATGATGTTTTGACATTTAAATCAAAACAAATTACCGATTAGGAAAAGCTGTTAATGCGTTTTCGTCAAAAAATAAGCTAAAATAGATTTGTAATGAGCGAAAAAAAACATCTGACGGCATTTTCAAAAGATGGGCTAACTGATTTTGTCAAAAGTCTCGGCGAGCCGAAATATCGCGCCGCGCAGATTTTCAAAGGAATTCATCAGAGACGCATTCTTGATTTTGCGGAAATAACCGATTTACCGAAAACCCTGCGCGAAAAGCTGGACGAAACGGCGACGCTTTCCACCTTAAAAGTCGAATCGCGCTACGTTTCGACGGACGGCACGCGCCGTTTTTTGATGCAAACACACGATAATTTTCCGGTCGAAACGGTCTTCATTCCGACCGAAAACCGCGACACAATTTGCTTTTCGTCGCAATCGGGCTGTCCGCTGAAATGTGATTTTTGTCTGACGGCGAAACTCGGACTTCTTAGAAATTTGACGGCGGGCGAAATTGTCGAGCAGATAATTATTGTATTAAATGATGTTTACGGCGCGGGCGCGGAAACGCCGCACGGCACAAATCTCGTCGGAATGGGCGCGGGCGAGCCGTTTTTGAACTACGAAAATTTAATCAAAGCTCTCGAAATTATGAGCGCGGAAGACGGACTTTTTATCGTGCCGAACCGCGTGACGGTTTCAACCGCCGGAATTGTCCCGAAAATTTACGAACTCGCTAAACTCGAAAACCGCCCGCATCTGGCGATTTCGCTGTCCGCGCCGAACGACGAACTGCGCGATAAATTAATGCCGATCAACAAGCGTTGGAATATCGAAGAACTGCTCGAAGCGGCAAAAGAATTTGAAAAATCTCTGCGGAAAAACGAGCGTTTTACGTTTGAATACGTCCTGCTCGGCGGCGTGAACGATTCCGACGAACACGCGCGGGGTTTGGCAAAATTGATAAACAAGTACGAATTAAACCGCGTCAAAATCAACTTAATTCCGCATAATTCCGCTGAACCCTTGGAATACAAACCTTCGACGCGGGAACAAATCGAGCGTTTCAAAGACATATTGGAAATAAAAGGTATTTCGGCATTTGTAAGACAGCCGCGCGGACGCGATATTTACGCGGCTTGCGGACAGCTTGCGGCGAAAAAGTTCAAAGGTGAAAAAGTGTAAAAGTGAAAAAGGAAATCAAATATATTGATGAAACAGAACACGAGAATTTAAGAAGCTATGAAATAGGACGCGGATGAACGCGGATCAAGCGGATCAGCGCGGATCAATTTTGAAAATCGGCGTTTATCCGCCAAATCAGCGAAAATTCGCGTCTAATTTCTTGATGTTTTCAATAGAAGCGACAAGCGTTGCGGATGTTTAACTGAAAAACTTTTAAACCTTTTCACTTTTAAACCTTTTAAATTTTACAGCTATGGAAATTCTGATTATCGGCGGCATTTTAGTCGCGTTAATGGTTGTCGTTTCAACCAAAATTAAAAAAAGCGCGTCTCTCGCTTTTGAACCTGAAACAATTGAAACGGAAAATTTTCGGTTGATAAAACCCGCCGGTTTTATTCACCCGCTGCGTGAAGATTCGGATTACGCGTTTGAGGCTTATTCAAAGGAATTCGGTGAAAAAGATGAACGCAACATCTGGCGGGCGCAGGTTTACATAACCGCTTCGGAAGGTTTGAATTTTAATTCCGCCTGCAAGGAAATAAAAAAACGGGACGGTAAAATTTTGTCGGAAAAAGTTATAAAAGATACCGCCGACGGTGAAAAAATCTGTTTGATTGAAAAAGAAATTTCTAAGGATGACACGAAATTCTTTGAGTTTCGGAAAGTTGTCGAAAGCCGGAAAAAGCTGAAAACATACGATTTGAAAATTCTCGTTTTGAAGTCGTTTCGCAGTGATTTTGTGGGAAGGATTGACGAATTGATGAGTAGTTTCCAATTAAAATAAAGCATCTCGACGATAGAAAAGGACATCAACTTATTGAGCAGAGAAAAATTATGAAAAAAACTTTATTCGGTGCGATTTTAACATTATCCTTTATTTTTTCAGCCGGAATCGCGGCTAAAATAAACCCGCAGACAATCAGCGGTTCAGTCGGAACGGTTAAACGCGGCGGCACGACGAGAGCGACCGTCGTGATGGATATTCCGGGAAATTTACACGTCAATTCAAACAGTCCGGGCAGTGAATACGCGATTCCGACGGTCGTTAAAGCGAGCGCGACCGGCGCAAAAATCAGCGGAATTGTTTATCCGCGCGGGAAAAATCGTAAACTCTCTTTCTCCGAAGATACGATAAATGTTTATGAAGGACGCGCCATTTTCACTTTTAACGTCACCGTTCCCGCCAACTTTAAGGGAAATTCGGTCAGCGTTCGCGTCACCACCCGCTATCAGGCTTGCACCGATGAAGTTTGTTATCCGCCGAAAAACAAAGAAGTTATTCTGAGGGCGAAAGTTCGTTAAACACAAAATAAAAAATTTGCAGGGATGCCAGGACAGACAAAAATTTTTTGAAAATTTAATCCCGTTTATCCTGTCATCCCTGCAAATTTTTCTGATTCTATACTTACTCAGCAACCGCGCCGCCGCACGATGAACCGCTTCCGGCAGTACAGCCGAAGCAGTGATTTGCCGTCATAATTCGCCGATTTTCGAGCTTTTCCAAATCGAAATCGAAAATCGTCGTCGGCAGTTCGTCGTCAATTCCAAGTTCGAGCATCTGATTAAAATCGCAGTCGTATAAATTGCCGCGCCAGTCAACGCTGATTAAATTGCGGCACATCAAACCCGAAACGGTCGCCGGATTAAACGCATTAACCAGCTTTTGCATATACTTTTCTTCATTGCCCGAACGCCGCAGCCAATCGAGATAACGCGCAATCGGCATATTCGTAATCGTAAAAAGATTGTTAAATTCAACGTCGTAACGAGTCTTTAATTCGCGCCGAAAATCCGCTTCAATCGCCGTCTGTTCCGGCGGCAGAAACGCGCCGACCGGATTGTAAACTAAATTTAATACGAGATTTTCATTCGTTCCGTAACCGACCGCATTTAGTCTTTTCAAACCTTCGATTGATTTATCGAAAACGCCTGCGCCGCGCTGAGCGTCGGTTTGCTGTTGAAGAAAATACGGAAGCGAACAGACGACTTCGCATTCATTTTCCGCGAAAAATTCGGGCAAATTTTCAAATCCTTCTTCAAACATCACCGTCAAGTTGTGCCGCACAATAATTTTCGCGCCCGTTTTACGCGTTTCGGTGACAAAATATCGAAAATCGGGAATCAACTCCGGCGCGCCGCCCGTAATATCAAGCGTCGAAATTCTATATTCGCGCAAAACTTCTAAACACGCTTCGACCACTTCGCGCGGCATAATTTCCGTCCGAATCGGCGAAGCGTCAACGTGACAATGTTTACACGCCTGATTGCAGAGCTTGCCGACATTGACCTGAAGCGTATCAATCGCGTATGAACGCAATGCCGCGCCGCCGAGTTTTTCATCAAACGAAATCGGCGAATGCGTAAACGCGCCCTTGCCGTCGCGTCTGGTAATTTGAACTGCTGTCTGCATAATGATCTGCCGCGAAATCACGAGATTTCACGAAAATTTTGTCGCTAAAAATAATTTCGTGTTTTTTTCGTGTTTGTTCGTGGCTAAAAAATCACATCGAAACTTTGTCGTGTGCGTTGTGCGATTGGATGCCGTGAATCAAAGCCGCGCCGCCGCGAATCGCCGAAGCGAGGTGCATCGCCTCGGTCATCTGCTCCATATTCGAGCCGTTTTCGAGACTCGAATTCGTAAACGCTTCGATGCAATACGGACACTGAACCGTTACCGAAACCGCCAAACCGATCAGAGCTTTTTCGCGCTTCGACAACGCGCCTTCTTCCTGACAGGCTTGATACCAAGCCATAAATTTTTCAAATAATTCGGGTTTGTATTTCGCCATTTCGCCGAATCTGCCCAAATCTTCTTCGTTATAATAACTCATAAAATCAGCTTAAAAATCTCGTATTTTTAATGTCGCGCGGCGGACTGGAGCGCAATCCGTTCCGATTGCCGTTGAGCGACACTTCGACGCGAAAATTTACTCCTTTTGTATTCAAGTTGAAAGACGGCGAACGCCTTTTCGCGCTATCGCGCTCAACGGCAATCTGGACGGATTGCGCTCCAGTCCGCTCTGCGCCTGGTCAATTCTTAAATTTCAGTAAAAACTTCTCGGTTTGACGGCGATGCCGCAGAATGTGCAGAACGGCGTGTTCGAGCAGTTGTTCCAGATTTTCGGAAAAATTTTCTTTCCGCGTGATGACGATTTTTTCCATTTCGTCATAGCTCATTTCCCATTTTCCGTCGAGCGTTTCGACTGTGTAAGCGAGCATTTTATCAATTTCGCCGCCGATTTCACTTTGAGAAATACGCCTGCGCTCTTTGCCGAGCGGCATAAACGGCATCGAAAATTGCTCACGAATACCGTTTGCGTAGCCGTAACTGGAATGAACGATATGATTCATCATCGTTTGAATCGAGCGGCAGTCCGCGTCTTTCGTTTCCGCATCGGCGATTCGCTCGTAATCTTTTTCGCCGATATTTTCGACGAGCGATTTTAATTCAATCGCCGCACGTTCATATTCATCCATCAACGCGCCGACCGCGCCTTTTCTGTAATCTTCCAATTTTTTCATACAAGTAAGGGCGATCCCTGGTGGTCGCCCGACGTTTGCATTCATTTAACAAACGGGCGAAGACAAGCCGTCGCCCTTACATTTAATTAACAGCAATTTTCACCGTCGCCGCACGTTTCGCCCGACAAATCGGTCAAATTATATTCTAAACCTTTCGATTCGCGCGGATGGCGTTTCGCGGTTCGTTTGCAGTCGAATTCCGTCGCGTCTTCGAGCGCGATGTTTTCAATCGGTTCGATTTTCGTGATCTGCGCGGCGTAAGGTTCTTTGGAATAAATCTGAAAAGTTTTATCGCACACCGCCATTCGCTGACCTCGTTCCAAAATATGTCCGTCGTCGTCAATCACTTTTTTCCACGGTCCGTTGTAAATCACGGCTTGATTGCGCTCGAAACACGCGCCCTGTTTGCCTTTGTAGGCGAGAACAGTCACCGAACGAAACTCGATTCCTTCGACAATACGCCACGGTTTTTCGTCGCGTTTGACGATTTCCATTCCGTAAAACCCGGCGTTTTCAAATGCCGTAATAAATGCGTCTTCCCGAAACGCGCCCGAAATACAGCCGCTCCATAATTCGGGATCGTTTTGCAGATGCGCGGGAACGTCTTCGTCGGCGACAATATCCGAAATCGCCACGCGCCCGCCGCGTTTTAACACGCGAAACATTTCCGCGAACATCTGTTCTTTGTCTTCCGGTTTGACGAGATTCAAAACGCAGTTCGACAAAATAACGTCAATCGAATCGTCGGCGATCAAAGAATTTTCGGCTTTCGATTGAGCGACGAAAGATTCATAATTAAAAAAATCGTTCGCCGTTTTGATCGGATTTTCTCGCAGATATTCGTCAGCCAAACTTAAATCGAGTTTCAAATCCTGAATTTTTCCGTAGCGAAATTCAACATTCGCATAACCGATCTTATCGCCGATTTCGCCGCGATATTTGTTCGCCAGCGCGAGCATTTCCGTATTCGTGTCAACGCCGATGACGCTGCCCGATGCGCCGACGATTTGCGCCGCGATGTAACATATTTTTCCGCCGCCCGAACCCAAATCAAGCACCGTTTCGCCGCTTTTGACAAACGCCGACGGATCGCCGCAGCCGTAATCGCGTTCGATGATTTCCGGCGGCAAAATCCTCAAAAACTGCGGATCGTATTCGACCGGACAGCACAAAGCCGCTTCTTTTTCCTGCGATGCCGCGCCGTATCGCGTCCGTACCGCATTTTCTACATCTAAATCGTAAGCCATAATTTTTTTCTCTGATTTTCTAAAAAATACCGAAAAGTTATAAAATTTATTCCCGAATGAAAAATTCAATTATCATTATGACAAAAGTTCCGCGCGCGGGAAACGTCAAAACCAGACTTCAGCCATTTTTGTCGCCCGATCAATGCGTTTCGCTGTCCGAAGCGTTTCTCGAAGACGCGATAAACAAAGCGCAAAACCGTGCAAAAAATTTAATAATCGCGTTTTCGCCAAATTCGGAGCGCGATTATTTTGCAAAATTTGAAAATAATAAATTCATACTCGTTGAACAAAAAGGCGAAAATCTCGGCGAGAAAATGTTCTATGCTTTTCAATTCGCCTTTGAACACGATTCGGATGCAGTCGTGATGATCGGCACGGACAGCCCGACTTTTCCGGCGGAATTTATTGATCTGGCGTTTGAAAATTTGAAAAATGCGGACGCGGTTTTGGGTAAAACGACGGACGGCGGATTTTATCTGATCGGTTTGCGAGTTTTGCGAAAGGAAATTTTTGCAAACGTCGAATGGAGTTCGGAGAATACTTTTCGGCAAACGGCGGAAAATATAAAAAAATCCGGTTTGAAACTTTCTCTTTTGCCGATTTGGTTCGATGTGGATTTTCCCGAAGATTTAGATGAACTGCGAAAAGATTTATCGGAAAATCCGCACATCGCGCCGAAAACTTTTCAATGGCTTAAAATCTGGAGCGCGGACGGCTCGTCCGCCTTCGAGCGCGAAAGCGCAAGAAGCAAGCCTTTACATTAAAGTTGCGCCATTGACGGCGAGCGTTGCAACGATTCGCTGCGCTGGCGTTGGCGGACGAGCCGTCCGCGCTCCGCTAAATACCTAAAATTTCTTTGTAAATTTTCTCAGTTTCCGCAATCATTTTTTCCAATCCGAATTTTTCTCTCGCCGCTTTTTGTGCGCTCGCGCCAAATGTTTGCCGCAAATTTTCACCTTCTAAAAATTCGCCGATTGCTTCGGCTAGTCGAAGCGGTTTTTTGACGGGAACGATTTTTCCGGTTCGGTTATTTTCCAGCAATTCCTTCGCGCCGTCGGTTTCGGTGGCGACAATCGCTTTTGCGCTCGCCATCGCTTCGGCGATCACTAAACCGAAAGGTTCACTTCGCGCCGCAGAAACGAAAACGTCGAGCGCGGAAAAAATCGCGGGCGTATTTTCCTGCCAGCCTGTGAAAATTATTTTTTCTTGTAAATTCAATTCCTCAACCAAATTTTCCAGATAAATTCGATAATTTTGATCTTTTGAATTGTCCACGCCGACGATCAAAAATTTCGCATTATCGAATTTCCCGGCAATAATCGCCGCCGCGCGAATAAAATCTTCGTGACCTTTATGTTCGCGCAGTTCGCCGATTGTTCCGATTAAAAATTTTGCGTCGGGCGCGAATTCACGCCGCATTTCCTTTCTTTTTTCAGAATCTTTCGCAGTTTCCCCGAAAATTTTTGCATCAACTCCGTTGTAAACGAGCGCGATTTTTTCCGCCGCAATTATGTTATTTGATAAAAGACTTTCCGCCGCGCCTTTTGAAACGGCGATTATTTTTGCTGTCTGTTTGAGCGTTAAACGATGAAGCGAATTGAGCGGAAAAGTCAGATGGCGCGTCAAAACAAGCGGAGTTTTACTCAATTTGCTTGCCAGCGCAGCAATCGGATAATCTCTCGCAATGTGCGCGTGAATGATTTCGATATTTTTCTCAATCGCAAATTCGGCGAGTTTTCGCGCGCTGAAAATGTCAACGGAATTTCGCAGCGGCAAATGATGCAAATTTTCGCCGGACAAAAAAGCGAATTTTTCCTGCCAATTATTTTGCGGACGCAGCGCGGCGAAAATCTCGTGTCCGTTGTTTAGTAAACCTTTCGACAAATCAATCAGATGCTTTTCGCCGCCGCCGAAATTTTCTGCCGATGAAATTTGTAAAATTCGCACTTCGTAAAGGATAAATGATAAAGGCGAAAGGATAAAGAGAAATGAAAATGTTTGAAAATAAAAAAAGGCACGCCTCACAGAGGAAACGTGCCGTCAGAGGTTTTTCCCGTAATTGGGAAAAACTAAAATTGGAATCGCGCCGCCAACTGTATTTGGCGTTCACGATATAAAGTGCTGTCCGTCGTTGTAACGTCCCCGAATGAAGGGTTATAGCATAAATTGTTTGCGTTGAGCGTCGCGGAAATTCCATTAACCGGGAAACAATTGCTTGTTCTGCTGTAAAGACCGGTATTCAGACCGAAAATCTGAGTTCGGTTGAAGATATTAAATCCTTCCGCCAGTAATTCGAGATTGTAGCGTTCCGTAAATCTAAACCGCTTTGAAAGTCTCAAATCGAGATTTGAAAGGCTCGGCAAACGATAAGCGTTTCGCGCATTCAGCGGGAAACGATTGTCTCCGTTTGTTCCGTTGAGCGTAGATCCCGAAACCGTTCCGTCAAACGGACGACCGGAATAAAACGCGTAAATCGGAGCGATTGACCAGCCGTTTAACAAATAATTGTAGGCTGATTTAGCGTCACCTTTGTAAAATGTCGGCGCATAGACGGCACTGAAGACGACTTTGTGACGAACGTCAAAATTACTCGGTCCCGCGTCATAACTGCGGTCGAAAACATTATATGGGCTGTTGCTCTGAGTAAATGTCGCCGAATTTTGATTGGTGTCCGTGGATTTCGCCAGCGTATAACTCGCCTGGAACTGTAATCCGCGAGTAAAACGACGATTTGCCTGAAAAACAAGCGCGTTATATTCGGATGAAACCGTGCTTTCAATTTGCGTCAACTGGGCGAATCCGTTGCTCGGACGCGAATATGTCGGCAATGTGAATGTTTGCCCGTTCTGAGGTCCGCCGACAATTGTATAAGTCGCGGAAGTATTGGTCGGCTGCAAATTGTAATCAACAAACGTCGGCAGATTGCGTCCCAAACTTCCGATATAAGACACCGAAACAACGGTGTTTTTAGCGATCTGACGTTCAACAATAACATCGTATTGATTAATCAGCGGCGCTTGAAAATTCTTTTGGAAATACTGAATCGCTCCGGCGGCAAAGGTCAAATTGCCGGACGGAAGAACATTCGGGAAGACGGGAGCGCACGGAACCGTCGCCGTGGCAACCAGCGGAAAGCAATTCGTCGTTTGTCCCGGCGATATGCTTAACTGCGACTGACCGCCGGTATTTCCGGTATTTATCAAACCGTTGTAAATTGTCGAATTTTGAATGCGTCCGTAATAAATGCCGTAGCCGCCGCGAACTGACGTTTTACCGTCGCCAAAAACATCGTAGGCAAATCCGATGCGCGGTCCAAAATTATTTTTGTCATCCGGCAAAGTTGAGGTTGCATCGGCTACAGTTCTGCCAATATTTGGAATGACAATCGTGCTGGAATTAGGCAAAACAGGATCGGGCAGTTGAATGTATTCGTAGCGCACGCCGAAATTTAAGGTCAAACGCGGCGTGATGCGAAAATCATCCTGCGCGAAAAAGTTGTAATCGTTGGTGGCGAATTTTAATCCGCGACTTCCAACGCCCTGTGAATAATTGCTCGTGTAGCAGCGTCCGGCGAGACGTGTGCTGGTGGCGCAGGGCGTATTTGTCGGAAGCGGACTCAAATAATTTGTGTAATCAACGATGAAATCACTCAGATTATTGTATGAATAACCGCCGGTTTCGTAGCGCAAATTTTGAGTGTCGTCCGTAACGTGGTTGAAATCACCGCCGAATTTGAAAGTATGACGACCGCTCGTTACCGTTACAGTATCGGCAAATTGAATGCGTCGTTCGTCTGGATATGCCGGACGCTCTAAAAAGTTCGGAATTCCGAATTGTAAACCGTTGCTCAAAAATACGTTCGGCGAACGCGGTCCCAAAGCCGTGCTTCCGGTCAGCGGTTCGCCCGGCAGCGGAGTTTGGCTCAATTGATATTCGAAATCACGCGCATACTGAAAACGGGCTTCATTCAACACGTTAGCTGAAAATGTTGACTGAAGGCGCAGGTTTAATGTATCAACTTTAACTCCGTCATCGCCGAAACTGGCGCGTCCGTAAGAAACGACGGGTTGAGTTTGAACGCCGGACGGGGAAAACCAGCGCAGACGATTGTAAGTTGCCGAAAGCAAATTATTGTTATTAATCTGCCAGTCAAGTTTAGGCAAATACAGGGTTTGATCACCTCTGCGCGGTGTTTCTCCCGATAATGAATTGACGAATTGTATGGTATTGGCGACTTGCGCGGCGGTTAAACCTCTTCCGAGAACAACGCCGGTGCGTCCCGGAACTTGTTGTCCGAGAGGAGTTGTAAGCAGCGCGGTATCCGCCGTGTTCAGATAATTTGAGTTGCTGAAAACTCCCAAACCGGGAAAATTGCGTTTCTGCTGATCGTAGCTGAAAAAGAAAAATAATCTGTCTTTGAAAATCGGACCGCCGAGCGTTCCGCCGAATTGCTGGCGAAGATCAATCGGTTTTGCCGGAACGGTCGTTGAAACGCCGTTAACTAGAACGGAAGTGAAAGCCCGCGGATTGCGCGCGCCGTTGCGATTATTGCGATTGTAATAGAAAAGATCGCCGTGAAACGAGTTGGTTCCGCTTTTCGTAACGGTGTTGATAACGCCGCCCGCCGCCCGCCCGTATTCGGCGGAATAGTTTGAACCGTTGATTTGAAACTCGCGCACTGCCGATTGACTGATTACATAGTTGATGCGGGTGCGTCCGCGTTCTTCCGAGAAAAACGCCTGATTGTTGTCGCCGCCGTCCACGGTGCTGTTGTTGAGCAAACCGGAAATCCCGCGAAATGAAATTAAACCGAATGTTCCGTCGGGAACGGTCGAAGGCGCGAGCAAAGCGAAATTGGAAGCGCGTCTGCCATTAATCGGTAATTCATTGATAGATGTTTGATTAATATTTGTCGAATTGGCATTGTCCACCGTATTAATAACCGGTGCTTCCGCCGTTACTTCAACCGTGGCGGTCGTTCCCTGAACATTCAGCGGAATATCGAGCGCGGTAACCTGACCGACTTCGACCACGACGTTTTCTTGGATGAACGGCGCGAAACTGCCGGAATTAACTTCGACCGTAAATGTTCCCGGCTCAAGATTGGTGATACGAAAAGTTCCGTTATCGGTCGCCGTTTGTGTCTGTGATTTATTTGTTCCCGAATTTGTAACTTTAACGGTCGCGTTCGGCACGACGGCACCTTGCGGATCCGTGATGTTTCCGCGAATCGCTCCGGTTACGGTTGACTGAGCGAATATTTGTCCGATTCCCAGAACCAGACAAAAAATCGCCGCTGCTGAAAATTTTATCGAAAATTTTGTAGTCATCTTTTTTTGACCTCTTTGTTTTATTGAATTTATTAAAATTTTGTTCTTTAAATATGAAAATAAATGCGAAATTTTGAATTTTGAATTTTTATCTTGAATTTCGGATTTTTAACAGTAAAAATTATCCGATCAATTTCTTGCAACTCAAATCAAAACATCCATTTATTTTTGTTAAGTGTATATTTTTCACACTTTTGCTGTTCCAACGGTTAAAACTCAAACAATGTTTTTTCTGCGAAAAACAAAAGTATAAGCTTTTGGGTATGCAAATAGAGTTCCTTAGTTTTCAAACCTTAACCTGCCATACCAAACATAAAATTATCTTAAAACGGA
Source organism: Pyrinomonadaceae bacterium (assembly GCA_965218105.1). Lineage (GTDB taxonomy): Bacteria > Acidobacteriota > Blastocatellia > Pyrinomonadales > Pyrinomonadaceae. The sequence goes on along the minus strand of OZ244585.1, from coordinate 2,820,622 downwards.
GTTAAATTAGTGTTAATTAATTATTTAAATTAACAAAAAAAATTGATCGGCTTCTCTGCGGTTGGCTAAATCGTATTTGAACGGCGGAATAAACCGAACGATTTTAGGCTTTATATAGTCAAGTAGATTTTCAAAACGGACTCGATGTTTCATTTTGCAACTTTTACTTTTGTTTCGCGTTATTAAATCGCTGCGGTGGCGATGAAAATTATTTTTCAGGTGTTTTCTCAGCTGACAGACGGGTAAAAATCCGGCGGGCGATTTGAGCGGTTTTTTTTCATCTTTATAGTGATATTTTGAAGTAAATTAATATTTTTCGTCAAAGTCCTTTTGTTTCATCAATTATTTGCCGAAAATTAATAGTGAGCGGTTTGAGCGGTTTGTGGATACTTGACTTTTTTGTAATTGTGGATTAGATTTATCTGACAACATAAAAATTGTCTAAAGTTGAAAAACTTTTGAAATAAAAAAGATTGAAAAAGGGGGAAGTTAAATTATGTCTAGATTAGCGTATTCGGAAATTGAAAATAAAGCGCATTTGCATCAGCGGATAATGGCAAACTTAACGGTGCAGGCGAGTTGGGTTGATTCCGATACTGAAAATATTGTTTTTGTTGAAGGAACGACGGAAAATCTCGGCGAAACGAGCGCGCTGGTAAATTTGAACATTTTGCCGCCGGTCGGCAGTGAAGTTAAACTCCGAATTTACGATGAAGAAAAAACAATCGTCGAAGTTTTGACGCACGTCATCAGAGTTGAACGCGATCCGAGCAAGCCGTTAGCCGCGCTTTCTATTTCAGAGAACTTGAAAAAATGGAGAGCCGCCGCTTTGACCGCCGCGCAAGATTGGGTAACGCGAAATTGGCAGTTAAACTACGAGGAAGAATGGATTAATTAATTTTTGTAATTGTTCATTTATTTAAAACGGGCGGGAAAGATTTTTAATAAATTTTTCCCGCTTTTGTTTTTGGTAAAAGCGAACGAAAAAAAGTTTTGCCGCATCTTTAATAAACAATGAAAAAGCTGGTTTCCGTTATCATAATTTTATTTTCAATAAGTTTCGCTTTCGCTCAAAGCAGTCGGCAAAAACCCCTGCCGCAGACCGAATACGTCAAAATGCTCTACGATTTGCAGAAAAATCCGGGCAGCAAAGACGGTTTGATCGAAGCGATTCGCAAACGCGGCATCGCTTTTGAATTAACCGACGGCGTACGCTCTCTGACGAGAACAAAAAGCAGGAACGACAGCGAATTGCAGCGCGCTCTGGAAGAAGCGAATCGCCGCCGCCAAAATCCGAACGCGGCAAAGCTGCCTTCGGAAACAGAAGCTCAGGAAATTTTGGAAAAAACGCGGGCGAATACTCTGGCGGCGGTCGAAGAAATGCCGGATTTTACCGTCAAACAGCTTGTTTCGCGTTCGTATGCGTATGCCGGAACGAACAATTATCGCAGTCTCGACCGTCTTGTCGTCGCCGTCAATTATCGCACCAGCGGACAGGAGGAATACAAACTTTTGTCGCGCAACGGAGTTATGGAAAATACTCCGACGGCAAAACAATCTTACAGCGAAGCCGGCGGAACGAGTTCGACGGGCGAATTTGTGACGGTTTTGGCGAAGATTTTCAAACCCGAAAGCGATACGAAATTTGAAACGGTTGACACGGACACGGTTCGCAGCCGCCCGACGATTATTTTCAGTTATTCAATCGTTCGTGACAAAGCGAAACAGCAAATAACCGCTTCGGGCGCGTTTGACGATTCGGTAATTACGGGAATGGAAGGCAAAATCTGGATTGACCGCGCGGATTTTCGCGTCCTGCGCGTCGAAAGCGCGGCGACTGAAATTCCCGAAAGTTTTCGGATTCGCTCCGCCAATCGAACGATTGATTACGATTGGGTGACAATTTCCGACGAAAAATTTCTGCTTCCGTCGCTCTCCGACGTGCGTTTGACTTCGAGAGAAAACAGTCAACTTTACGAAACGCGAAACGTCATTCGTTTCAAAGATTATCAAAAATACGGTTCGGAAGTTAAAATTGTTGAAGAAGACAACGCGCCGGAAGAAAAACCTCAGCAGTAAAAAACTAAAAACAGAAAAACGAAAAGCAAAAAATTATGATTTAAACTTTTCGTTTTTCTATTTTCACCAAATTTCTACCAAACAAAATAAGCGGCGCGAGGGAATCAAAAGCCGCAGCAATTCTTTGATGAAAAAAACCATAAAACCTGCCACGCCAAAACATTTTATCAATTTGAAGAAAGAATTTGTTTTTTTTGATTTTTGAGTTTCCCGCATTTTTATTTGAAAGTAACTTTGTTTGTCCGATCATTTCAAATTACCGCATTTTATAACTGTTCGGTTATGAAAAAACGAATATCAAAATTTATAATATCAATCGGTTGGCTGATTTTAATCTTTTCCTTTGCAATTTCAGCCCAAACCGCGCCGCCGAAAGAAAAAAACAAACGTGAGGCTGATTTGATAGAACTTATAAAATTGGACAAAACCATAAAACTCGATATTCGCTACGCGCGTTCCGACAATTTTGTCGGCAAGCCCGTCTATACGGAAGCGCGGGCGTTTATGCAGCGTCCCGCCGCCGATGCGATTGTCAGAGCGCATCGAAAATTAAAAGAAAAAAATCTCGGTTTGGTGATTTTCGACGGTTATCGTCCGTGGTCGGTTACGAAACTTTTTTGGGAAGTCGTCGAAAAAGATCATCGCAAATTTGTGGCAAATCCCGAAAAAGGCTCGAAACACAATCGCGGCTGCGCGGTTGATTTGAGCATTTATGACCTGAAAACCGGCGAACTCTCGGAAATGCCGTCTGATTTTGACAATTTTACGGAAAAGGCAAGCCCCGATTACAAAGGCGGAACGGCGAAACAACGCGAAAATCGTGATTTACTTCGCAAGTTGATGGAAGCTGAAGGATTCACCGTCAACAGCAACGAATGGTGGCATTTCGATTATAAAGATTGGGAAAAATATGCGATTTACGACATCGGGTTTGCGGATATTAAAAGCAAATAATGCTGTGGAATTTCGCGCGGCTTCGTGATTAAATAAGAATATGCTGAATCAAATTACTTATTCATTGCCCGAAAATTTACAGAAAATCGTCCGTGAAACGATGGACGAATGGAAAAAGGAAGACAAAATTTTTCGTCTGTGGTCAAAAGACGCGAGCGTTTGGACGGATGACGACGAGGGAAAATGGCTCGGCTGGCTCGATATTGTCGAAGAAGAGTTGAAAGACGCGGAAAAATATCCTGAAATCGCCGAAGACACGAAAGATTTTTCCGACATTGTTCTGCTCGGAATGGGCGGTTCAAGTTTGTGTCCCGAAGTTTTGGCGGAAACTTTCGGCAAAAATCAGTTTCACATTCTCGATTCCACCGTTCCGGCGCAAATTAAGACCTTGGAAGGCAAACTCGATTTGGAGAAAACGCTGTTTATTGTCGCCTCAAAATCCGGTTCGACGCTTGAGCCGAATGTTTTTAAGCAGTACTTTTTCACGAAAGTTTCTGAAAAAGTCGGCGCGGAAAATGCCGGAAAACAATTTATTGCGATCACCGATCCCGATTCAAAATTGCAAAAAGTCGCGGAAAATGACGATTTTCGCAACACTTTTTTCGGCGATCCGTCAATCGGCGGCAGATTTTCCGCGCTGTCGGTTTTCGGAATGATTCCGGGCGCGATAATGGGTTTGGATGTCGTTGATTTTCTGGAACGCGCGATGGAAATGGTTCGCGCCTGTAAATCTCACGTTCCGAAGGAAAATCCGGGCGCGGTTTTGGGAACGATTCTCGGCGTTTGCCAGACTAACGGACGCGATAAACTGACGATTTTTACATCGGAAGAACTTTACGATGTCGGCGCGTGGCTCGAACAATTGCTCGCCGAATCAACCGGAAAACAGGGAATTTCGATAATTCCGGTTGACCGCGAACCGCTTCAGCCGGTGGAAAATTACAGCGGCGACCGCGTTTTCGCTTACTTGAAATTGAAAGATTCGGGTGACAATTCGTTGGACGAAAAACTCGACGCGCTCGAATCAAACGGTCATCCGGTCGTCAGAATCGAACTCGCCGACAAAATGAATCTCGGACAAGAATTTTTCCGATGGGAATTTGCCACCGCCGTCGCCGGTTCGATTATGAATATCAACGCTTTCAATCAGCCGGATGTTGAAGCCGCGAAAATCGAAGCGAAAAAGTTGACCGAAGAATACGAAGAAAAAGGCGAATTGCCAAAAGAAACACCATTTTACGAAGCCGACGGAATCAAACTTTTTTCGAGCGACGAATACGCCGAACAATTAAATAAATACATCGAAGGCGACAAATCTCTGGAAAAATATCTGGAAGCGCACCTCGCGCATTTGCAGGAAAATGATTATTTCGCAATTTTGGCGTATATCGAACGCGACGAAGAAAATGAAAAGTTACTGCAATCAATCAGAGAAAAAGTTTTAGAATCGAAACTCGTCGCCACTTGTTTAGGATTTGGTCCGCGCTTTCTGCATTCGACCGGACAAGCCTACAAAGGCGGTTCAAACGAAGGCGTATTTTTGCAAATCACATCCGAAGACGCGGAAGATTTTGACGTTCCCGATCAAAAATATACTTTTGGTGTCGTAAAAGCGGCGCAGGCGCGCGGCGATTTTCAGGTTTTGCTGGACAGAGATCGCCGCGCTTTGCGCGTTCATTTGGGCGCGGATGTCAAAAGCAATCTGAGAAAATTATCAAACATTATTGAAAATAATTCTTGAAATTTCTTTTGATACCGTACAGTTAATATTATGAAAAAACATCGCGGTTTTATTTTTTTAGTGTTTCTTCTATTTTTTGTAGTTTGCTGTGAAAATGAAATTTTAGGTCAAAAGAAAATCAAGTCACATCAGGTTATTCAGCCTGTAATGAATCAGGATTTGTGTGCCAGAAACAAAACCCGTTTTTTTTGTACTGTTGGAGAGAAACCTTTTGAAAATCCTTTACTTGAAGCGGTTAACAACGGCAATGTACCTGAAATAAAAAAAATAATCGCCGATGGAATTGATGTTAATCTCAAAGATAGCGGCGGACAAACAGCGTTGATGTTAGCGGCAAGAAATAATGATTTGGAAGTCGTTAAATTTCTTCTGGCTTCGGGAGCAGAAGCTGATGCTCAGACCAACGACGGCGGAACGGCATTGATGAATGCGGTATATCAAAGTTGTCCGACAATTATTAAAGCACTTATCGCTGCCGGAGCGAATGTTAATCATACTGCCCGTTATAATCGCACGGCTCTGATGAATGCAGCGGAAGGCAGAAACACCGAAGCCGTCAAAATTTTGCTGGCGGCAGGCGCGAATATTTATGTCAAACAAGAAGGAACAAATAATACTGCTTTGGTTTATGCGGCGACAAGTAATAACAAAGAAACGGTGAAAATTCTTCTTGCTGCCGGCGCAGGCGGAAATTTGGAAAATCTCGCCGGTAATACGAACATTTTACACATTGCTGCCGCTTGGGGCGATGTCGAATTGGTAAAAATCTTTCTTGATGCCGGAGCAAATCCGAATAAAAAAGGAAAATATGGCGAAACCGCATTATCGCAGGCGGCATCTCGCGGAAAGGCTGATATAGTGCGACTGTTATTGAATGCCGGAGCCGAAGTATCGGTCAGCATTGAACGAAATCCAACGGCACTTATTTGGGCATCTATTCAGGGACATACGGAAGTTGTAAAAATTTTAATAGACGCGAAAGCCGATGTGAACGACAATTGTTGCAGTTGGTCGGCTTTAACCAGCGCAGCGCGAAATGAACATATCGAAACGATGGACGTTTTACTGAAAGCCGGAGCAGATATAAATCATAGAAATTACGACGGGAAAACTGCGCTGATGTATGCCGCTTTGGAAGGAAAAACTAAATCGGTGCGATTTTTGATTGAAAAAGATGCCAATTTCAATATAAGAGATAAGTATGATAATTTAACGGCATTATCGCTGGCTAGAAAAAGCACATTATACCAATACAATATAGAAAGTTATGTTACTATTGAAAGATGCGAGTTGTTGATTATCAGACAGAAATAGATCAGACAGAAACGGAGTTGAGAACACTTGAAAAAAGGCAATCAAATGCCAAGTTGCTGCTGCGTGTGCAACTTCTCAGGCTTCTGAAAAGCGGAGAGTTTTCGCAGTTGAAAAAGGCAGTCGGGATTTTAGGAATCACCGAGAAATACGGCTATGACTTGTGGAAGAAATACAAAACCGAAGGGTTGGATGGGTATCTGAAATTAAACTACAAAGCGAACCGGACAAAGCTCAATGATGAGCAGAAAGCAAAGTTGATCGAACAAGCCAGAGAGGGTTTTGATTCACAGTCGGAGGCAGGCGAGTTTATTGAAAATGAGTTTGGAGTCAGTTACACGCAACAAGGCATTTCGCTGCTTTTTCAGCGGTTGAAGATCAAAGCCAAAGTGCCGCGACCGTTTAATATCAAGGCGAACACACAACAGCAAAGTGAATATAAAAAAACTTTTCTGTGAGGCATTCGGGCGAGCAGTTTTATTTTCACGACGAGTTGCGCTTCGGGACACGCGCGGATCTAGGCAGACGTTGGACAGCCACAGGAGTCAAGCCGGGTGGTTCTCAACATATCGGCTATGATTACGGCTACCTGTCGGTGGCGATCAATCCGCTGACCGGAGATGTCAAGATGCTGATCTTGCCGAATATGACATTGGAGAGTTTTCAAGTGTTTCTTGATGAATTTGCTCAAGGTTTAGAAGAAGAAGCGATTTTGATCACCGACGGAGCAGCGGCACATCGGAGTCAGAGTTTGAAACCGGATGAGAAGATAAATCTGGAACTATTGCCGGCTTATTCGCCTGAGCTGAATCCGGTCGAGAGATTTTTTCGAGAGATTAGAAGAAGGTTAAAGAATCAAGTATTTACAACTTATGAAGAAGTTGAGAAGGCGGTTATAGAAATAGCCAAACCTTTTATGACAGCAAAAGAAGCGATCAAAAAACTGACTTGTTATGACTGGCTACTTAACACACCTTCTTAAATTGTTTTGGTATTATTCAGAAAGGAAAAACTAAGCGAAATTATTCAATTACTAATTAATGCCGGAGCCATTGATTAATTTCAAGATGACAGTTGAATTTATCCTTACTAAAATTTAGTGAACGGTTTTATTTCTCGATTTGTCGGCGTGTCTTTCCTTAGCAAATTTTACTAAATCATCAATCACTTGTGAAAAACCCTTTCCCGTTCCCGCCCACATTTTTGGAAAACCCGAAGCATCCGTCAAACCCGGCAAAGTGTTTATTTCGTTGATGAGCAGCGCATTGGTATCGTTCTGCAAAAAGAAATCAACCCGCGCGAGACCCGAACCGTCAATCGCGCGAAATGCGGTAATCGCCATCTGCTGAATTTTTCTGGTCAATTCATCCGAAACGAGCGCGGGAACGACGAATTCATTATTTCCTGTTCCGGCGTATTTTTCGGTGTAATCGAGAAATTTTTTATCGTCTGCTTTGACGATGTATTCGCCCGGCAAACTTGCCTGCGGTTCTTCGTAGCCGATGACCGCGCATTCGATTTCGCGCATATCCAAACCTTCTTCGACAATTATTTTGCGGTCGTATTCGGCGGCGAGTTCAATGGCTTTTCGCAGAGAATCTTTGTCCGACGCGCGTGACACGCCGACGGATGAACCGAGATTTGCCGGTTTGACGAAACACGGAAAGCCCAGTTTTGTTACTGTCTGCGTGATAACCGCGTCTTTGTTGTGTTCCCATTCGCTTCGCAAAAACCAGACGTATCTGCACATCGGAAGTTGGGCATCGCGGAAAAGCGTCTTCATCACGACTTTATCCATTCCGCAGGCGGAAGCCAGAACGCCGCAGCCGATATATGGAATATCCGCCATTTCGAGCAGACCTTGCAGCGTTCCGTCTTCGCCGTAAGTTCCGTGAAGAACCGGAAAAATCACGTCGAGCGGCGCAACTTTTTCTTCTCTCGAAGAAGTTTCCAGCCGCGTCAAACCTTTGTAATTTGTATCGCCGACGAGCGCAACCGCGTTACTTGGAAATTCCCGAACGACATCCATCAAACTTTCCTGAACACTTTCTGGCAAACGGTGCAGCGATTCCATCGGATTCAGCCAATGTCCCTGGCGCGTAATCGCAATCGGAATCACATCATATTTTTCCCTGTCAATTTGTTCGATAACCGTTTTTGCCGAGCGAATTGAAATTTCGTGTTCGCCGCTGCGCCCGCCGAAAATAATGCCGATTTTTATTTTCATAAATTTTTGATTCGTCAATCGTCAATCGTCAATCGTTTTTGCGATGAAACTAGTCAGGTCTATCTGTAAATCAATTCTCCTGTCAAATTTTTCTTTCAATTCGCGATTGACGATTGACGATTTACAAGATGACTTTGCCTAACGCCGACAAAATGAGTTCGCCGGCGAGTTTGACCGTAATGTTGCTTCTGTCGAGTATCGGATTGACTTCGACGATTTCAAACGAGCGCATTCCGCCGCGTTCGGCGACGATTTCGAGCGCGAGATGCGCTTCGCGGTAAGTCGTTCCGCCGCGCACGAGCGTTCCTGAACCCGGCGCAAATCGCGGATCAATCATATCAACGTCAAAAGTTACAGCGTAACCGCCCGGAGCTTGCGAAACAATGTCAATCGCGTCTTGGACGCAGGCGAGCATTCCGCGCCGGTCAATGTCGCTCATCGTAAAAAAATTGTCGCGCATTCCAAGTTCGCGGATTCGTTTCTGTTCGCCGGAATCCAAATCTCTGCCGCCGACGTGGGCGCAGAATTTCGGATTGAGTTTCGGCGCGAAACCTTCCAAATTGACCAGCGAAGGTTCGCCGTAACCGAGCAGCGCGGCGAGCGGCATTCCGTGAAGATTGCCCGACGGCGAAGTTTCGTGCGTGTTGATGTCGGCGTGCGCGTCAAACCAAATCAAGCCGATTTCTTCGTTTTTCTCTCTGTAAAATGATGAAACCGCCGAAAATGTACCGGCGGCAATCGAATGGTCGCCGCCCAAAATAACCAGAAATGCTCCGTCTTTCAAAACCTGTTTGATTCCGCTCGCCATATTTTTGCAGGAAGCGATCATTTCCTTCAGGTATTTCGGATTTTCCTCACTTTTGGCGATGTAATCCGGTTTGACGATTTCAACATCGCCGTAATCTTTTACTTCATAGCCCAATTCCTGTATGAATTCGGTTAAAGATTTTCCGCAAATATGCGATAAACGCAACGCCGTCGCGCCCAGTTCACTTCCCTTTTCGCCCGCTCCGAAACCAAGCGGGACACCGATAATTCCTACTTTTTTATTTTTTTCAGGCGCGTCGCCGTTTTCTGTTGACATATATTTCTATGGAGCGCGGACGGCTCGTCCGCCGACAAGCGAAGCGATGTTGCATAACGCTCGCCAATCAATGGCGCAACTTCAATGCGAAGGCTGTCTCGCGCTTGTGCGCTCGAAGCGGACGAGCCGTCCGCGCTCCAATTTCAAATCTCACCGAATCCGTTGGCAAAAATCTTTTCAATCGCCTCTAACGCTTCACGTTCGTCCGCGCCTTCGACCTCTAATTCCAAATAAATTCCTTTGGCAGCCGCCAGCGTCAAAACGCTCAAAATTGATTTGGCATCGGCGGTTAAACTTTTGTCAACTCTTTTTAATTTTATATGACTTTTGAAATTGTCCGCCACACGAACCAGTCGGGCGGCGGCGCGCGCGTGAAGTCCGAGCGGATTGATGACTTTCAGTTTACTTTCCATCATCTTTTTTCAATTTCTGCGGTTCGAGCAGTTCGCCGGTGCGGTAAATTGATTGTTTGCCCTGCGTTTCGACTTCTTTCGCCATTTCCGCCAAAGTTATTTCCTTGTTTTGCGAAGCGAGTTTTATAACCATCGGCAAGTTTACGCCCGTTACGATTTCAGTTTCGTTTTCCTTGATAAACATTGCCGAAATGTTAGTCGGCGTGCCGCCGAACATATCGGTCAAAAGCAAAACGCCGATTCCCATCGAAACTTGTTTGATGGCGCGGGAAATTTCATTTTTCGACATTTCCACATCGTCGTGCCAGCCGATTGAAACCGCCGCAATATGACTCTGCGCGCCGACGACCGTTTCCGCCGCCGCTAAAAGTTCATTGGCGACCTGTCCGTGCGAAACTATCACTCCGCCGATTTTTTTCATAGTATTTGCCCTTTGTTCGTTGTGCTTTGTTCGTAGTTTTTATATATCAAATCAAGTTTGAAACAGGATTTAATCAAAGGACTAACAGCAAAGAACAGGTTCATTTTTGCACGTCCCGGTGAATAACGGAAACATCAAAATTATCTCCTTTCAAGGCTTCGGTCAATCTGTTTGCGACCATTACAGAGCGATGTCGTCCGCCGGTGCAGCCGACTCCGATGCTCAAATAAGATTTGCCTTCGCGTTTGTAAAGCGGCAGAAGATATTCGAGCAGATCAACAAACCGTCTGATTGTTTCCTGAACTTCCGGCTGTTTTTCCAAAAATCCGGTAACTTTTTTGTCAGTTCCGGGCAATTCGCGCAGACCTTCTTCAAAATACGGATTCGGCAGATGGCGCACGTCAAAAAGCAAGTCAACTTGATGCGGAACGCCGTATTTATGTCCGAAACTGATAACCTGAACGTGAAGCGGAGAACCTTCTTCCTTATGTTCAAATTTTTGCACGAGAAGCCGCCGCAGCGTGTGAACCGTGTGTTCTGAAGTGTCAATTATCAAATCGGCACTTTCGCGGATTTCCCGCATCGCTTCTCTTTCGGCACGAATCGCGGTCAGCAATCCGTCTCCCGTGTCAGCTGGATGCGGACGGCGAGTTTCGGAAAATCGCCGCTGTAAAACCGCGTCCGATGCTTCAAAAAAAAGCACAAAAGGCGAGATTTTTTTCCTTGTCTTTTTTAACTCGGCGGGAAATTCGGACAAAAAATGACGCTCACGGATATTGATAATCAGCGCGGCTTTTTCGATGGCGACAGTTTCTTCTTTATTGGGCAAAAGCAGCCGCGAAAAAGTCGGCAGCATCGTCAGAGGCAGATTATCAACGCAAAAATAGCCTAAATCTTCAAACGCATTCGTCGCCGAACTCATTCCCGAACCGCTCAAGCCGGTGATAATTACAAAATTCGGCAGCAACTTTAATTGATTTTGCGACATAAAGATTAATGAAACCAGCCATTGTCGAATGTTCCGCAATGAGCTGCGCGCGGCGTTAAAACCGGCAATTTTTGTTAAAAGCGAATGCTTTTCACTGATTCAGCCGAAACTGAAAGATTATATTCAAAATGGGCGGACAAAATGATATTCGGTTAATTTCACGCCGAACATTTCTTTCTCACACAAAGCGTTAAAATTAATTTGCGCGGCGCGAAGATTCGCCGGTTCCGGGTAATTCTGCGGACGGCTCAAGTTTTTTTATCATCAGGACACGGCAGATTTTTAGAGTCAAAGTTATTTACGCCTTGATCTGTTGTTTGATTCCGAGTTGCGACATAACGCGAAATTCGCGCCGCGCTGACAAATCAGACGCTTGTTTCATCAGCGCAACAGCTGAATCAAATTTACGCCAATCCAATTTTTGGAATGCGTTTGGAAATAATTTATTGCCTTCCGAAACTCGCTTCTCCGCTAAATTTTCAATTTCCTGATTTCGTCGCCGATTTTGCTGAAAAATCCATAACGCATTTTCGGGCAGCATTTTAACGGATAAATTTGAAAACCGGAAATCAGTTAAGGTCTTATTAAACCGTAATTTCCGTCATCTCGTTTATAAATAACCGAAACGCGCTCGTCGGCGGCATTTCTGAACACCAAAAACTGATTTTCCTCTTCGTTGAGCCGTAAAACGGCTTCGTCTTCAGTCATCGGTTTGACCGGATAATCTCTCGTTTCTATAATTTGCGGTACTGCCGGAGCAGGCTCGATGACTTCTTCCTTTTTCGGCGCGGCGGTGCTGACTTTTTTTGCTTTGTGATGTTTGTCCTTTATTTTATTTTTTAATCTTAAAGCCTGCTTTTCGATTTTATCAATCGTTTGCGACAGCGATTTATACATATCTTCGACATTCGTCGTCGCCGTCAAAACCTGATCGTGCCAGTTGACGATGATTTCAGAGCGGTGCTTTCCGCGTTCAACTTCAATGATAATATGCGCTTTGCTGCTGTTGCCGTCAAATAAATGATCTATTCTTTCAAAATGTTCCTCAACGTGCGAACGCAGAGCAGGCGTTACTTCAATATGTCTTCCCGTATATTCAAATTTCATAAATTTTCTCTTTTTCGGTCGTCAGTGTATTTAATCAGCAAAGTATTTGGGTAACAATCAGCTTTTATTTACAAAATACTCCTGCTGACGAACCGGCAAATGCTCAAACCACCGTTTTGCGTTCACGCGAACCCGGAATCTGCATTTGATCGCGGTATTTGGCAACCGTGCGGCGTGAAAGTTTATTGCCTTCTTTGAGCAGAATTTTTGCAATCTGCTCGTCGGTCAGCGGTTTGCGCGAGTTTTCTTCTTCGACCATTTTTTTAATTCTCAGCTTTAGAATCCGCGTCGAAACTTCTTCGCCGTCTTCATTTAACATTCCCTCGCTGAAAAAGCGGCGCAGTTCGATAACGCCCTGCGGCGTGTGCGCGTATTTGCGGTTGACGACGCGCGAAATGGTTGAAAGGTGCATTCCGATGTCTTCGGCGACATCTTTGAGCATCATCGGTTTGATGTGCTGTACGCCTTTGTCCAAAAATTCGCGCTGGCGGTCAACGATACATTCGACGACGCGGTAAATCGTCTGCCGGCGATGCTCGATATTTCGCAAAAGGTCAACCGCCGAACGAACTTTATCTTTGATAAAATCTTTGGTTTCTTTGGTAGTGTCTTCCTGTCCGGCTAATTTTTGATACGTCTGGCTGATTCGCAGACGCGGACTTCCGTCGTCCGTAAAGTAAACTATATAATCGTCTTCGACCTTTTCGATGTAAACTTCGGGCGACACGTAAATCGGTTCTTCCGACGAATATCGTCTGCCCGGATACGGGTCTAAAATCCTGACCTTGTTAATTTCCTCGTCAAGCGCGGAAATGTCAAGTCCCGTTTCTTTCGCCAAATGATGAAGGCGAAACGGCTGCATATCTTCGAGATGATTCCGCACGAGTTCCGCCGCCAAAGATTCGCCTTCGCCGTTCGCTTCAAGCTGAACGATCAGACATTCTTTGACATCACGCGCCGCGCAGCCGACTGGTTCGAGCCGCATCACAATCTGCCGTGCTTTTTCGACAGCTTCAACCGAACAGCCGCACATTTCGGCGATTTCTTCGTTGGAAGTCGTCAAACGCCCGTCTTCGTTGAGATTTCCGATCACGCAAATCGCCGCTTCTTCAACTTTGTCGCTCATCTGCTGAAGATTGAGCTGCCATTCGAGATGTTCGGCTAACGATTCGGAACGCGATAGGAACTGATCGAAACTCGGCGTATCTTCTTTGATTTCAAACTCTTGAGTTTTGTATCCCGGATCGAGATAATCCTGAAATTCTCTGCCGTAATCAACATCTTCAAAAGCGTCGGATTTATCTTCAGAGAAATCATCGGAATCACCTTCAAAATCTACTTCGCTATTTTCCTCAAAACCATTTTCGTCAGGCTTTTCCGATTTAAAGTTTTCCGCATCAGCCGAAATATCAAAATCTTTATCGTGTCCGTTTTCAAAAGTTTCTTCGTGACCTTCGGAATTCTGATCGAGAATTTTTTCCGAAAACTCCTGAAACTCGTCTTCCGACATTACTTCTTCCAACACCGGATTTTCGACCAGTTCATTTGAAATCAACTCACTCAATTCAAGCGTCGTCATTTGCAGCATTTCAATTCGCTGCCGCAGCTGCGGAGTCAAAATCATCCGCTGAGTCAATTTTTGTGTCAGTCTTAACGATGCCATCTCTATCTTAAAATTCTATGTGTGATTGTATTCCAAGTCAATATATCGGAAAAATCAATTTCCGACATTTATTATAACCGTTTGGCGGAAAAATGGAAAAGGCTTTAAATTTCAAATTCCAGATTCCAGATTTCAGATTTCAGATTTCAGATTCTGGAAATCCGGTTTTACTATAAACCGAAACTGTATTCAATCACTTTTTTATCTGGAATTTGGAATCTGGAATTTGGAATCTGGAATTTACAAACTGAATCTTTCACCGAGATAAAGTCGCCGAACTTCAGCGTCTTCAACCAATTCGGCGGGCGCGCCGCTTCGCAGAATTTTCCCTTCGGTCATAATATAAGCTCGGTCGGTAATGCCGAGCGTTTCGCGCACGTTATGATCGGTGATTAAAATGCCAATGCCTTGATTTTTGAGATAGAGAATTATTTCCCGAATATCGTCAATCGCCAGCGGATCAATTCCGGCAAACGGTTCATCCAAAAGAATATACTGCGGTTCGGTCGCCAGACAGCGGGCGATTTCAACGCGCCGCCGTTCGCCGCCCGAAAGCGCGTCGCCGCGAGTTTTGCGAACGTGCGTGATGCCGAATTCTTCGAGCAGTTCTTCCAGCCGCGCAAATCTTTCCGCGCGTTTCATTTTCATCGTCTCCAAAACGGCGAGAATATTTTGTTCGGCAGACATTTTCCGAAAAATAGAAGGCTCTTGCGGCAAATAACCGAGTCCCAGACGCGCCCGCAGATACATCGGCAGACTCGTCACGTCCTGACCGCTCAAAAAAATTTTCCCTTCTTCGGCGCGTTCAAGTCCGGTCATCATATAAAAAGTCGTGGTTTTTCCCGCGCCGTTCGCGCCCAAAAGTCCGACAACTTCGCCTTGTTCGACGGAAAGCGAAACATCGTCAACGACGCGCCGCCGTCCGTAAGTTTTCTGTAAATGAAGCGCGGAAAGCGAATCGGCAGAAATATTTTTATAATTGCCGTTTGCAGATTCTGATTTTTCGCCGCGAAAGAAATTTAACATCCCTTGAAAAGTTTATTTGAAAAGTCAGGAAAAGGAAAAATTGAAGTTGAAGTATTTTGTTTTTAGAGAGTAACGCAGTCGTCCCGACTGCCCCAAGCGGATGCGTCCCGCTTCCGAGTCAGGAAGATTTAAGATGGGAATGCGGGACGCAATTCCCGACGGCAGCCGGGACGACTGCGTTACTCTTTTAAAGATTCGCTTTATTGTTTCTTAATTTTATAAACCGTCCGAATTCTGCCCGTATTATTCTGCTCGGTTTTACTTTCGCCGACGACGCGTTTTTCGCGCAGAAAAACCGTCATCTGCGCGCCCTGCGACGAACCGTTTTCCTTGTCTTCGACGGTCGCCGGACTGCCGCGCAGAATTACTTTTTCGTCCGCAGCGGTGTATTGCGCGTAATCGCCGGAGGCTTTTCGGTTCGGCTGCGTAACGACGACGTTGTTTTCCGCAATAGTTTCGGAAACTTCGTTTTTATCGTTCATAATTACATTTGCCACGCCCGCGACGATTCGATCTGTGCCTTGCCGAATGTCAACATTTCCTTCGTAACGCAGCAGATTTTTATCGTGAACATACATCATTTTATTGGCGGCAGCGAAAACCGGAATATTTGATTCCTTGCCGTTTTCAACTTTTTTCGCATCGTACAAAAGACTCTGCACCGAACCTTCACCCACGAGTTGACCTTGTTTTTGCTGTAAAATCAATTTGTCGGCGCGAATATAATTATTTTCCTGCCACGCCCGCGCATTTCCGGTGTAAACGCCGATTTCCGTCTTGTGGTCAAAATTCGCATCGTTTGCCGTGATAAAAACCGGCGAATTCGTCGCGCCGAACGGAGTCGCGCCGCCGGTTTTACTCTGGCTGTAATAAGTCGTGCTGACATTTCCGCGTAAAGAAGATTTTTCATTGCGCGTGTCCCAGTCAATTTCGCCCGCTTTCGCCCGCGCTCTCGAATCGAAAACCGTCGGTTCACCGCCGCGCAGACGAACGATTTCGTCGGTTGCCGAAAATGAAATTTGACCGGCAATTCCGTTGCGGTCGAGTTCGGAAAATTTTGTGTTGCCAACCGCGTCAAACTGCTGAACGTCTTGCGTTTGTTGATTAAAAGCAGCGTTTAGTTTATCGGCGAGCAGCGTTTGCGTACCGCGATTTTCACTTGGAACCGTCGGAACGCGAACGACTTTCGATTTTTCGGTTGCCGCGCAATTTTTCGCGTTATTTCCCGTGTCAAAAAATTCGCAGTCGAATCGCGGCGCATTGATGGTCGTTTTGTAGTTGTCGGCGGAGTTTTGCAGCGGTTCGATATAAAGTTCGGCGTTTCCAACCGCTTCGGCTTTCGCCAAATCTTTGCCGCTCGCATTAAAAGTAGTTTTCACCGCGTCCGCCGTCAACTTTTTATTCGCCGCATCAGCTTTTCCCGCAGGCGCGTCCATCGCAATCGTCGTCCGCCCGTCGGTCTGCATTTGATTGAGCAAACCTTTCTGAAAATTGACTTTAACGGCGTTCGGCGCGGACAGCGTAACTTTTGAATATTCGGCAGTTTGCGCCGGAATCAAAACCGCGTTCGCCGCGCCGACGGCGTTGGCGTTCTGCAAAAGCTGATCGCTGCCGAAAACCGCGTTTAATTCATTACCTGAAACTTCCGTCGCGCGTTCCGGCGTTGATTGTTTCAAATAAGCGTTGCCTTTAACGTAAGCGTTGTTTAGTTTTTTATTCGGAAATAACTGCGCCGTGATGTTATCGCCCTTGATGTAGGAGTTGGTCTGCGTAATTTCCGCCGCGCCGTCGAGCAGAATTTTGCCGTTCGACTGTTCGTAAACCGCATTGTTTGATTTGATCGTCGTCGGCTGACTGTCTTCGGTCGTAACGATTTCCACACCGTTTTTCAGTTCAAAACGGTCGGCATCTTTTTGAAAAAGCGCGTAATTCGTCTTTATTTTCGTCGGTTTCGCGTCGTTTGCGGTCGTTTCGATATTGACATTATCGAAAAGTTCGAGCTGTTTGAGTTCCTTATCAATCTTCGCGGTCGCGCGATTCGCCGTCGTTTTCGTCCATTTCGCGCTCGCGTTCGTCGGTTTTTGATAAACGTCAACATTGCCATTTAAATCAATTTGTTTCAACACTTTATCGGTAAATAAAGCAACTGCTTGATCGGCTTTGATGTCGGTCGGCTGCGCCGTTTCACCGGCGTTTTTGTTGGGCGTAACATTGACGACGACGTTTTGACTGAATTCGATTTTGCCCGCCGTCTGATTTACAAATGCGTGTCCGGCGGCGATTTTTGCCCGCTGAAAATCAGCGGTTTGCGCTTCGCCGTCGCCGTAAGCGTTGATTTCGACATTTTTCAACAGCTCAAGCGTTTTGTCCTGCATTTTGACAATCGCGCCGACGGATTTTCCCGACACATTTTCGCGCGAAAATTCAATCGGTTCTTCGGCGGTGGCGGTTTCCGTGTCTTTTTTGTAAGTTAATTGATCGGTTTTGACTTTCAAAGCGTCGCGCGTTTCAATTTTGACATCGCCGGCAAAAAACGCCGTAAAATTTTTATTTTCAGCCGGAACATAAATCGCTTTTTCCGCCGTCATCTGATCAAATTTTTCGCCCGAATCGTCGTAAACCTGCAAAAATACGTTTTCCAGTTCCTGATGATTGTCGGTGAAAGTCTTCGCTTTATCAGCTTTGATGTAATATTTAACGACATCGCCTTCGCTTTCGCGCCGCTCGTAACCGCTGACTTCCGCCATCACGTTTTCGGAAAGTTCGGTCGGCAAACCCTTCATCCGAAACTCTTTATAACCGTAAGCGCGATAAAATCCGATGCCGACGGCGATTAAAGTTCCAACCAGCGCGAAAACCGCCAACACGCGAAAAATCTGCGGCATTTTCGCGCGAAGCTCGTAATTTTTGATGTTTTTACGCTGAACGGTTTCTTCGGACATTACAAGTCAAATTCCCTTGGCTCAATTGTAGCAGGCAAATTCGCGCTTTCCCAAACAATTGTTCTTTTGATGGTGTTTCGGCGCGAAACGGTTTCCGTGAAGTTAAATTCTTTGTATATTTTACTTTTATTGCCAACAAAATTTTGATGAGAATATTTATATTTTCAAGCGAAAAACTCTTCGGCGGCAATAACTTCAAGTTTTTCCATCAACGGCAAAAAAAGTCCGAAATCGTGCGCGTTCGTCGTTACGACAAAACAATCGTGAGTCCGGGCGGTGCGCGCTATCAAAGCGTCGTTTTGCAGACGGTGCGCGTCTTTCATTTTCGGCGTTTTGCCGCCCGAAGCCGTTTTTTCACCAAAACGCAAACGGCGAATCAACTTCGCCGTTTCCCACCAATCATTCATTGTCGGCGTTATCAAATCGCCTCTTTTGATAAAAGTTTGCCTTATACTGTTCGTTTTTTGAATATATTCTTTATCAACGGTAGTCGCCGTTAATTCATACAAAACAACCATCGAGAGTTTCATCTTTTCGATTAAACTTTGACTGATTTGCTTATCATATTGAATAAATACGGCACTATCCAACAGAGGTTTCTTCATTTTGCTCATTTTTTTCCACTGACTTTCTGATTATCTCCAAAAATTCCATTCCGGCTTCGATTTTTTCCCGTTCCTCGCGCGTATATCGCTTTTTCGGCTTGAAATCGTGAATCGAATATTTCGGTTTCGGGCTTTGTTCCGCTTTCTTTTCATTTCCGTTTTTCATTTTTTCCACCTCTCCGACGATATTTTATCATTAAACTTATCTCACATAAATCGAATTATAAACTTCTCAAATCCCGCACTACTAACTGCAATCGCGTATTATTGTTCCAAACATTCGCTTCCGCCGTGTAAGCGAGTTCGATGCGTGATTGCGGTTTGAGAGTTTGCTCTTTCGACTTTTCCACGCCGTCCCACCAAACGGCTTCAAAATTCTTGCCTCGTTCGTCGCGCAATTTTAATTTTAGATGTTTTTCCTTCATCACGAACGGATCGCCCGTAATTTGCAAATCTTTCGTGGCGAAAACGGGTTTCGGATTTCCCATTCCAAACGGTTCAAAGCGTTTTAATTCTTCAACCAAATCGAGATTCAGCGAGTTTGACGACACGAGCGCGTCAATTTTTATTTCCGGCAGCAAATCTTCTTCCGACAAATGCTCCGCCGCGTGTTCGTTTAATTTTTTCCGCAGTTCGTCAATATTTTCGCTTTTAATCGTCATTCCCGCCGCCGCCGCGTGTCCGCCGTGTTTTTCCATTAAATCAGCGCACGAATCCAAGCCGTCGAGCAGATGATAACTTGAAATACTTCGCGCGCTGCCGTGTCCGATGCCGTCTTCTAAGGACAAAACAATCGTCGGACGATAAAGTTTTTCGGCGATTTTCGATGCCGCCAAACCGATTACGCCGCGATGCCAGTTTTCGCCCGCGACAACGGCAAAATGTGCTTGGTTCGCACTCCCGCCGTTTTCGACGTATTCGAGCAGAGCTTTTTCAAAAATATCAACCTGAATTTTCTGCCGCTCGCGGTTTTTGCTGTCGAGATATTCGGCTAATTCACGCGCTTTTTCAAAACTTTCGGCTTCAAAAAGTTCGACGACGTTGCGCGCCGCGTCCATTCTGCCCGCCGCGTTGATGCGCGGCGCGAGACGAAAGCCGATGGCGTAGCTCGTCATCTCGCCCGTGCAGTCGGCGACTTCCATCAACGCCCGCAATCCGTAATTATGCGCTTTCGGCAAATCTTTTAAGCCGATGGAAACTATCGCGCGATTTTCGCCCGTTAAATTCATCACGTCCGCGATTGTTCCGATGGCGACTATTTTCAAAAAACCTTTAACGATGTTTTCTTTCCCTTTTTCACGAAGCAGCGCGTGCGCCAATTTAAATGCGACACCGACCCCGGCGAGATTTTTGTCGGGATATTCACAGCCCGCCTGATTCGGATTGACCATCGCCACGCATTTGGGATTTCCTTTAACTTCGTCCGACAAATGATGATCGGTAACGACCACATCCAACCCGTTTTCCTTCGCCCACGCCAGCGGTTCAAATGAACGCGTTCCGGTGTCAACGGTGACGACGAGCGAATAACCGCGCTCTTTGGCGGCTTTCAAATGTTCGATGTTTAAGCCGTAACCTTCGCTGAATCGGTGCGGAATGTGAAAGCCGGTTTTCGCGCCCAAAATTTCCAGACATTTTCGCAAAACGACCGTTCCCGTCGTGCCGTCAACGTCGTAATCGCCCCAAATGAGAATTTTTTCATCATTTTCCACGGCTTTTAAAATACGCTCGACCGCTTCTTTCATTCCTTTCAAAAGATTCGGTTCGTGCAGATCGTCATAAGACGGATGTAAGAATTTGTGCGCTTTTTCTTCCGTTTCGTAGCCGCGCGTGATGAGCAGAGCGGCGATCAGCGGCGAAACTTTGAGAGAGTCGGCGAGATTTTTAACTTCTTCGCGGTCGTGTTTTTGGATTTTCCAACGCTTCATATTGATTATCAATTATCAGTTGACTGATGACTTTTCACCGGGAATTATTCAAATTTTATCGTATTCTTCGGGTTCAATATCGGGAATTCTGTCAAGGATTTGCTCGAAATCTTCAAGATTGGCGCGGGCGGCACGTTCTTCCAAACAACCGATTGATTTCAAGTTCGCCAACTTTTCGGCAACGGCAATCACGACCAGTTGTTCGGGTTCAACCTGTTCTTTCTCAGACGTTTTCCTTAATTTTTCGGCAAGTGATTCTGGTAAATTTATAGTTAAAACACTCATAGTTCTTCTCCTAACAATATCAAAAATTCTTTCGGAGTAATAATATTTATTCCAAAGTTTTTGATGCCGACGAAATCTTTGACGTTATATGTCACGATTGCGTCAACCTGTGCATTGATCGCTAACTTAGCAATAAATTCATCTTTCGGGTCTGACAAAAGAGGTCGCCACAAATACCAAATATCGTGCTTTTCGCCCAGCAAACAGATTATGTCCAAGAGTTTCGCAAGTTCTTTATCGGTTAAATTTAGATCAAGCTCACGACGGCTTAATACTTCTTCATATTCCAAAACTATCGGCACGGAAATATGAATTCTGTATTTTCCACTTTTTAACAATGACAAAATTCTGAAAGAAGCCCCGCGCTTTGATTTCAGAGCCGCAACCAAGACATTCGTATCAATAATAATTTGCCAAATTTTGTTCAATTTAGATTTGCGGGTCAATAATGCCTTGCCAAATTAATATGAGAATTGCCGCGCCGACGATTATTCGATAAATAATAAAAACGGCGGTGGAATTTTTTCGCAGAAAAGCCAGCAAAAACCAGATTGAAAGATAACCGACGATGCCCGCAACTAAAGTTCCGATGCCGAGCGCGACAAAATCGTCGCTCGACAAAAGATGTTTTTCAACCGCTTCTTTGAGTTCGAGCAGACCGCTCGCCGTGATTGCCGGAATCATCAGCAGAAACGAAAATCTGGCGGCGGCTTCGCGTTTTTGTCCGGCGAAAAGCCCGCCCATAATCGTTGAACCGGAACGACTTGCGCCCGGCATCAATGCCAAAACCTGTGAAAAGCCCTGCGCCAAAGCGTCAATTATTCCGAAATCTTTGAGGTCTTTGCGCCGACTGCCGACTAATTCGGCAAAAGCCAGTAAAACCGCCACGGCGATCATCATTATCGCAATAAACCAGAGATTTTTCGTTCCCGGTCCTTCGATTTGTTTTTTGAGCAGCAATCCAATCGTTCCAATCGGAATCGAACCGAGAATAATCAGCCAGCCGAGCCACGCTTCTTCGGACAGCCACATCGGACGAATGCCGCCCGTTCCCGAAAATCTCATTCCGCGTTTGCGATTTAGCAAAGCCCAGTGATCGCGCACAAAAGCCGCCAGAATACTAACGATGTCGGGCGCAAAATAGACAAACGCCGCGAGCAGCGTGCCAAGTTGAATGACCGCGATTGTCGCCGTAATTCTTTCCGCGCTGCCGTCGTAAAGATGAGTTAAACGGCTGGCAAAAACAAGATGCGCGCTCGAACTGATCGGAATAAATTCGGTCAAACCCTGAACAATACCGAGAATAATTGCCTGTAAAAGATTCATAGATTAATTTGTCGGAAATTCAACAAAAATTTTCGACTTTTAACGGCTGCTTGATTCAACATCAAAAACTCTCTGAATTTTCTTACTTTTAGCGATTTTCGTCAAAGCCGAAAAAATTTTAGCCGATTTTCTTAAACGCCCAAACGTATTGATGCAGAAATCCGCTTTTGCCGTTTTCCGCCGATTGAATATAGATTTCGAGCGGGCGGGGCGCGTTCGGAAATTGAAACGAGAACCGATTTTCGTCATTTCCAGTTCCTGATTGAACTGTTTGATGTAAAGTTTGCCGTCTTCGATGAATACTTCCGAATTCCAGCGATTCGGCTGTGAATAAGTTCCGATGTATCTTTACATTTCCGCTTCGCTCATCAGCAAAGCCGGTTTCGTGATGCTACGCAAAATGAGAAAATTAACCGCAGCGCAAGCAGCCTGCTTGCCATCCGTTCGGTGCAAGGCAAGAATGGAGCAAACCAGATGCTTGCGCTCAAGTCCGCTGCGTAACATCAGTTAATGAATTTCTGTCCGAGATCAATTATTCCCGAAAATTTGAGCGTCCGGCGATTCGGTCGTAAAGCCAGGTCGGAAAAAACTTTCCGGCGCGCACAAAAGTCGCCAACTGCCACGGAAATACGGCGAATTTTTTATGTTTTTCGACGGCGTTGAGAAAATGCGGAATCGCATCGTCAAGTTCCATCAAAAACGGCATTTTCGCGCCTCTGCCGGAAGTCAGCGGCGTTTTGATAAATCCCGGCTGAATTATCGTCACATCAACGCCTCGATGCTGAACGTCCAACCGAACGCTTTCAAAAAACGCCGTCATTCCGGCTTTTGATGCCGAGTACGCAGCGGATTTCGGAAGCCCTCGAAAACCGGCGAGACTCGAAACGGCAACCAATTGACCGCTTTTGTTTTCCAGCATTGCCGGCAAAACGGCGGCGACGGCGTTGACCGCGCCGATCAGATTTATGTTGATAACTTTGGCGACGGCTTCGGCGTTTAAATTTCGAGTTTCTTCGTTATTGCCGCCGATTCCGGCGTTGGCGATCAAAATATCAATCTTTCCGAATTCGTTTTGCAGACTTTTCGCCGCTTCCGCGACGGCTTTCGCATCGGTAACATCGGCGGTGTAATATCTCGCTTTTCCGCCGCTTGCTTCGATTTTTTCGGAGATTTCTCTGAGCAAATCTTCGCGCCGCGCCATCATTCCGACCACTGCGCCGCGTTTCGCCATTTCAAACGCCAACGCTTCGCCGATTCCGCTTGACGCGCCGGTTAAAAATACGACTTTGTTTTTCCAGAATTCCCTCTCCATTGAAGTATCTTTGTTTCAATAAAACAAATGAAAATTCCCGCCAAAATCTCTCTGAAGTTCCCATTTTCCTAATACTTTTCGACACTGATATTTCCAATAATTACCCGCTCCATTTCCGGTTTCTTTCGCAATTCCTATTTTTCCAAATGTTACTTTTACAGACGAATCATCTTTTGCCTCAAATTCACTTAGATAATAATACTCTCCGCCTGATGTCACCATTTTACCAATGTCTTTTTCGCTAACGAGAACGATATTAACTTTATCAATATTGGTAATCATCTTCGGCAAAATATGTTTCGCACTCAGATTAACACTAATTTTAGGTTTATTTGTTGCGATGTTTTGTCCGTCAAAATTGTAGTCCTTAAAAATTAACTCAATAATTTGCTTCTTATCATTTTCAGATATTAGAACGATTTGAGCCGCCGTAAAAAGAGGCAAAATCAGCAAAAATATCAAGCAAAAATAGGCTTTCATAAATTTGAAATATTTTTTCCGGCTTTAGATTTTTCAGGATTCCTGACTGGCGGATTTCGATTCAGGATTCAGATAAAGAATGCGGGTGCAGCTTTCACAGGTTATTATCTGGTCGCTGGTTTTCATTTCGACCTGCATTTGCGGGCGCAAAGACATAAAACACGCGCTGCACGAACCGTTGACGACTTCGGCGACGGCGATTCCGTCGCGGCTGCGCTGCGCCAGACGGTTGTAAACCGAAGCCATTCGCGTCGGCAGCGTAACGAAAACTTCCTGACGTTTTTTCGTTTCAACTTCGTACTCTTTTTTATTTTTATTCAGTTCCGCGTCGAAATCTTTCAAAGCCGCGTCTCGGTTCGCTTCGAGAGAATTTATTTCTTCGCGGCGTTCGTCTAAAACTTTTTCCACTTCTTCGATCTCGGTCATTTTCTCCAAAACTTTTGTTTCGAGTGCGGAAACCTGCTTGTTTAACGCGTCGGTTTCGCGCATCGCGGTTTCGTATTCTTTTTGATTTTGGGAGTTTTTCAGATTGCGGTCGGCGCGTTCGATATAAGTTTTGTTCTCGGCAATTTGTTTTTCCAAATCAGCGCGTTCTGCCTGTGCCGCGTCGCGCTTTGCCTGTATTTCTCTAATAGAAGAGGCGTGCCGTTCAAACTCTTGTTCAAGACCGGCACGCCTTTCTTCTGCGGATTCGATGGAATTTTTTAATTCGCGGATATTCGTATCCGTCTTTTGTAATTCTATTAACTTCTCAAGTTCTGACTTCACTGGCAAAAATCTCCTGTTATAAATAACTTTCAGTAACAGAAATTTTCACATATTATCAATTTGCTTGCAACGCTTGAGCAAATAAAAGAATTTTACGCCTTAATTTTTCCCCGCCGTATATTCAATTCGACGATTTTGGAATTTTCCGTCTTCAGTGTCGTTGGTCGCTTTCGGCTGTTTTGATCCGTAACCTTTTTCAGTCAGCATTTCAGGGCTTATGCCGAATTTTGTCAGTGCTTCACGCACGGCTTTCGCCCGATTTTCCGAAAGAACCTGATTGCTTTCATCGCTTCCCACACTGTCGGTATGTCCGCCGACTTCGACTTGAACCGTCGGCGGCAATTTTTTCATATAACCGGCGGCTCTTTCCAAAAACGCCATATTCTTCGGCGGAATGTCATATTTTCCGCTGTCAAACTGAATTATATACAGATTCATCGCTCTGAGCAGATCATCAACCGAGAAACCTTCTTCCAAATCGTCCAACGCCTTGTTAGCGCATTTTTCCGCCACTTCGTAAGCACCGGCTTTGATGTTCCCGCATTCATCCGGGAGTTTTGTTTTAGCCTGTTTACATTTGGCGATTATCGGTTCGGGCTGAACGCCGTCAAAGCCTTTTATTTCATCCGGTTCGCAAATATAATTTAAATGCTGAATTTCAATTTTTTTTGTTTCACCGGCTCTCAGAATCGGCAGTTTGATCGAGCCGTCCTGCGAAGCCACGCCCCAAAATGCGCCGTTGACCATCACTCTGCTTCCCGGAGGCGCGCCTTTGACAACCGCTTCAAATCCCGTTTTTGGTATAAACCAGAGGAAAGCCGCCAAAAGAACAAAAACCGCGAAAAGAAACATTGACATCAAACCGCCCGACACCCAAACCCAGACCGGAATGCCGCCCTTTTCTTTCTCTTCCTGTTTTTTATTGGCGGCTGCCTGCGTCGGAGTCGGCGGAATATTTTGATATTTGAGGCGTTCGGCTTCCGGCAGACGAAAATAAGGCGTAGTTACTCCGTATTCTTCGTTCTGATTGTTGGAAGAAGATTGATTTCCGCCAAAATCTTCGTCTGCGATATTGATATTTGTCTGCGTTATTCCCCAATCAGGCACTTTCGGCTTGTTCGACGCGGATGAAAAAGGATCGCTGAAATCCTCGTAATTATCTTTTTGTCTGTAATTTGCCACCGTGTTGCCCCAATCGTCGGCGGGCGGCTGCGCCGGATAGTTATAATTGGTTTTCTCCCACTCGTTTGGCTGTTTCAGATCATCTGCTGAAATGGGAATGTTCGGCGTGGTTTTAGAAAAGTCATCCGGCGGCGGCGGTTTCGGAAATTTATTGGAATCACTCACGGCTTCGATCTCCTCACTCTCTCGCAGTTAAATCAAATGCGGAATTTTAAGTCTGACGCTCAAATAAAGAATTTTTGCTTCGCTAACCCTAAAACACGCCGCGCGTCAATGTCAAGCAACATTGATAATTGATAGTTGATAATTGATAATGGATAGTTGATAATGGATAATTTAAGAAACAAAACTTCCACGTTGTTTGCTGTTTATTCCTTCATTATCCATTATCAACTATCCATTATCAATTTGTTTCATTATCAATTTGTTTCATTATCCATTTATTTAATATTAGGCGGCTGCGCGTTTTTTGTGCGGACGGAAATGCCGTCGTCGGCAACCAGAAAAACACGCCGCGCGTCGAAAGAAGATGTATTGGTCGGAAAATATGAAAGCAAATAACGGCTTTTTCGCAGTTCATCGGCGATGGATTTGGCGGCAGTTTGAGCTTCATCGAGCGGAAAAACTTTCCCGCCCGTGCCGTCCGTCAATTTTGTGATAACTTCGCCCGCTTTCGGCTGGTCGCGCCGATACGCGCCGCCCGTCCGGTCGGGCATCTGCACGGCGTAAACGGTAATGTTTTGATTCTGGAGTTTGCCCAAAATTTTATCAAAAGTTATGCTGCTTCCGCGATCAAGTCCGTCGCCGACGATGACAATCGCCGTTTTGCGCGTTCCGGGCATCAGCGGCATCAAAACCTGATCAACCGCCGCGTCCAGCGCGTCGAAAAGATACGGATTTCCCTGTTTGCGAAAGGTGGCGAGCGAGGTTTCCAACTTTTTCGCATCGTCCGTCCATTCCTGAACAATTTCGGGTTTTTCATCGTAACCGATGACGAAAAGCTGGTCGCCGTCAAAAATTTCGTATGCAAATTCCATCGTCGCTTTTTTCAATTTTTCGATGTCGGCGGGAACGGTTTGCGAATTATCAACCAGTAAAACTATTCTCGACGGCGACGGATCAAAACTGAAATTTTTGATTCTCTGTTCGATACCGTTTTCGTAAAGATAGAGATTTTCAGGTTTTATCGGTTCTTTGACATCGTTCGTGCGCGTGGCGACGACGCTCAAAATCGTGCCGTCCGTGTTTGTCGTCGTTCTGGCACTGTTGCGCGACTGAGCTTCGGCAAACATCACAAAAATTAATAAAACAAAACTGATTTGCCAAACTTTTCGAACCGAAAATTTCATATTTTTACCTCATTCTTTCTTTGAAACCGTATCTTTTTTGGAAGCAGCAGGCTCTTTTGCTTTGTTTGATGCGATTTCCGGCTTGGCGGTTGATTCGGTTGTTGTACTTTTTTCCGGCTCGTCCGGCTTTGCCGTTTTTTCGCCTTTATCCGTTCCGTCCTTTAGTTTGTTACTGTAATCGGTAACATACCAGCCATCGCCTTTAAACTGGATGCCGGAAAGCGACCACTGCTTTTCCAAATTTCCGCCGCAACTTTCACAAACTTTCAACGGATCGTCCGAAGACTTTTGCATCTTTTCGATGTGTGAATCACAATCTGTACATTTATATTCGTAAATTGGCATAAAATTTAATTTTTTATCTATCGCTAGATTGAATTATAAAAATTGAAATTATCAAAAAGCAAACTTTGGCAAGCCGTTTGCTTCAAATTTGCCGTAATATTTATTCGGACGACACCACAAAAAAGGAGATTTCATTGTGAAAAAGATAGTATTAGCGGCGGTTTTGCCGACTTTATTGATTCTGTCAACGATTGCATTCGCTCAACAAAATAAAGTTGCTGATGTTGCGGAAGTCAAAACAGTTCCCCAGGTTGACCTGAAACGATACAGCGGAAAATGGTTTGAAATAGCTCGCTATCCAAACAAATTTCAAAAAAAGTGTATCGGCAACACGACGGCGACTTACACGATTAAAGATAAGGATTCAATCGAGGTTTTAAATCAATGCGTGGAAAAAAACGGCACCACGGATGAAGCGAAAGGCAAAGCCAGAGTCGTTGATTCAGCCACAAATGCAAAGCTCGAAGTACGCTTTGCTCCCGGTATTCTTTCATTTTTACCGTCAGTTTGGGGCGATTACTGGATTGTAGATTTGGACGATAATTACCAATACGCCGCTGTCGGCGACCCGAAACGCGAGTATTTTTGGATTTTAAGCCGCACCCCGGAAATGAGCGACGCGATTTATCAAAACATTCTGCGCCGCGCCGAAAAAATGGGTTTCAAACCCGGACAAGTCGTTAAAACGCCGCAAAATGTTCAGATAGTTAAGGGCGCGGCGATTCCCAAACAGTAATTTTTGACTTTAAAAGGTTGAGCAACATAAAGTTCAACCTCGAAGGATTCTTCTCTGGCTTTAAGATGAACGAGTCGAAGATTGATTGTTTGAAATCGGTGATTTTTGAAGAAATAAACTCGCCAGCCAAGCGACTAAAAGCGTGGTTAAACTGCCGATCAAAACATACCAGGTCCACGCGAGCGGCGTGGCGAATTTGATGTAAAGCATCAGCAAAATGCTCGTCCCCATTCCGATTAAAGCCGCCGATTCGTTCGCTCTTTTAATAAAAGTTCCGACGAGAAAAACGCCCAAAACCGGACCGTTGAACAGCGAGGCGATTGAAAGAGCCTGATTTAACGCCGATTCGTTTTGTTTCATCATCACGAGCGCGACGACGATTTGAATAATACCGAAGATGAGCGTCAGCCAACCGGAAATTTTCAGCAGACTTTTATCCGATTGATCTTTCGCAAACGGTTTGTATAAATCATTGACAAATGTTGCCGCGATTGAGTTTAGCGACGAGGACAAAGCCGCCGCGAAGATCGCCGCGATGACCAAACCCGACAAACCGGACGGCATATGCTGCGTGATGAAATCGGGGAAAACTTTGTCGCCGCCTGAAAACGGAAACGTCGCCGGAATGCCCGAATTTGCAACTCCGGCATTAGCATATTCAGCCGCGTTATACGGCGCGTAAAAGGCGAAAAGCAGAACGCCGATAAACAAAAATCCGATAAATTGACCGAGAACGACCGCGCCGCTCGACAGCAGTGCCAGCGACGCGCTCGACGGTTTGTTCGTGCAGAGATAACGCTGAACGAGATATTGATCCGTGCCGTGCGTGGACATCGTTAAAAAACAGCCGCCGATCAAACCCGCCCAAAACGTGAATGTTTTGGTCATATCGAACGAAAAATCGAACAAACTGAATTTATTAAACTGCTGTCCGAGTGCTAAAACCTGCGGCATTCCGCCGTCAATCTGATTCAAAATGACGACCGCCGCCGCAACCGCGCCGCCGATATAAATGCCGAGCTGCACCACTTCGACCCAAATTACCGCTTCCATTCCGCCGTAATATGTGAAAATTATCATCACCACGCCGAGCAAAACGACCGACAAAATCGTAATCGTTTCGGCGTTCGCGTCAGGCTGAAACGCGACGTAAACCGCTGCTAAAACGATTGCCGTCAACAATAAACGAATGCCGTCGGCGATATTTCGCATCACGACGAACAGCGCGGACGCGAGCATTTTTACTTTATTTCCGAAACGGTCGCCCAAAAGCTGATAAACCGTCTGCAATTCGCCGCGAAAATACATCGGAATAAACAACAGCGAAATGACGATTCTGCCGAGCATATAACCGAAAACGAGCTGCAAAAACTGAAAATTTCCGCCCTTCGCAAACGCGATGCCGGGAACGGAAATAAACGTAATCGTCGAAGTTTCCGTCGCCACAATCGAAGCCGCAATCGCCCACCAAGGCACGTTTCGGTCGCCGACAAAATAATCCTCCGTCGTTTCCTGCTTCGGCGCAAACCACACGCCGAAAAGAGTTACGCCGATCAGATAGCCGAAAATGATGATTAAGTCCAGTGGTTGCATTTTTCAATAAGAGTACGCGAATGATTTGCGGAAAGTGATAAGAAATATTTATCACTGAAAATGATTCGAGGTCAAATTACAGCCGCATTTTATTTGTCGGGACGATAAACGCGAACTAACTCGCCTTCTAAATTTTTATGTTCAAAAACTCTTTTGTGGATCATTTGAGCCAGTTCGAGCGAGTCTTTATTTTCGGTGCAGATTACGATTCCGAAATGTTTGCTGTCCTTAATGTGCAATCTTTTAAAATCCAAACGGTTGTGTGTCAAAATCGCCAAGCCAAGTTCGGCTGCGCGTGTTAAAACTTATTCATCAGAAATCTCTCGATTTGCTCTTTTATCATCAAATATCGTCAAAACTTTGTGTCCGAGATTTTGTAATTCTTTAACAGCCGGAAGCGGAAAATTTTCTTCTGCATAGAATTTCATATCGTGATTTTTGAATTAGGCTCCGTCATTTTCTGTAATTTCGCGGTCAATTTCTGCACGATTAGAAAGGACGTAATTCCAGGCATTAGCAAGGTCTTGGGCTTTCAGGTTCGGAAAATTTTGAAGCAATTCGGCTTCGGCAACTCCGATTCGGCGTGACTTCTCCAGCGACCAAACCGGAATTCGAGTTTGCTTGATACGCGCCGAACCGCCGCATATACCTTCGGATTTTTCGATGCCTTCAAATTCATTGCTCAAATCGCGGACAAGCCATTGCAGAAGTTCGACTTTTTCTTCACGAGACAGGGTTGAAATTGTATTTTTCGCAACTGTATTCATAAAAAGATTCTAACTTTGATTTTTTGAAAATTTAATTGATTTTTATTTCAAAAAAATCACCCGCCGAAGAGAGTTACGCCGATTAAATAGCCGAAAATAATTATCAAATCCAGTGGCTGTATTTTATTTAATTGATTCGATGGCTTTTTGTATTACGAAATCATTTTCAGTCAGAATTTTATAAGCGTTTTTAACATCCAAATTAGTTTTGTGCATTAAAATTGCGACGCGCAAGTCGTAGTTTGTTTGATTCATCAAATCCTGCGCCGCTTTTTCGTTCAAATCAGTTTCCGACATCAAAATTCGCAAACTTCTTTCCTTTAATTTAATGTTGGAAGATTTTACATTCGTCATCCGATTGCCTTTCACATAACCGAGTTTTGTCATCATCGCGGTTGAAATCATATTCAAAATCATTTTCTGAGCCGTTCCCGCTTTCATTCTCGACGAACCGGCGATGACTTCCGCGCCGACGACCGGAACAATTGCGATTGATGCCGCTTTTGTAAGCAAAGATTCTGGAACACAAGTGATACAGGCTGTGAAACAATGCAAACTTTTCGCGTATTCGACCGCGCCGATTGTGTAAGGCGTTCTGCCCGAAGCGGCGATGCCGATTACCGCATCTTTTTCCGTCAAACCGCGTTTTTGCAAATCAATTTTTCCGGCATTTTTATCGTCTTCCGAACTTTCCGTCGCTTTGTAAAGCGCGTCGTAACCGCCGGCGATAATTCCCTGAACCAAATCGTAAGAAATTCCGAACGTCGGCGGAAGTTCGCTCGCGTCCAGAACGCCGAGTCGTCCGCTCGTGCCGGTGCCGATGTAGAAAAGTCGTCCGCCTTTTTTTAATCTTTTGACAATTTCATCAATTGTTTCCGCGATTTCGGGCAAAACTTTTTTGACCGCCAACGCGACGGTTTTGTCTTCGTCGTTGATAAGACGAATCGCTTTGAGCGTCGAAAGTTTATCAATGTTCGCGGTTTTCGGATTTTCCTGTTCGGTTTCGGGAAGCATTTTTGTAAGAATGCCTGTGTTTTAGTTATAGGTCAAGAGAAATAAATCAATTTTTTTTATACAAAAATTTTGACTGGAGCGCAATCCGTCCCGGTTGCAATGAGCGCAAAGCGCGAAAAAATGTTGATTATCTGCGATGTTCCAATAACCGACGACATTTTCGCGTCGAAGCGACGCTCATTGCAACCGGGACGGATTGCGCTCCAGTCCGGTGATTAACACTATATATTGATTATTTTGAAAAATTCGATTTTTGAAACTGCCGAATCCGAAAATTCGTTATATTATACGGACGCGGAGAAAAACAATGACCGGCTTAATGACAATTTTTTTGATAATCGGCAGCGTAGGTTTTTTGTTTTTATTGATCTCGTTTGTCGTCGGCGATCTTTTCGATATGCTCGGCTTTGATTTCGGCGCGGATTTGGACAGCGGACACGATTTCGGCGTTTTTGACAGCCGCGTAATCAGCGTTTTTTTAACGGCATTCGGCGGTTTCGGCGTGATCGGCACATCGCTCGGTTACGGCGCAATCGGCAGCTCTCTGTTCGGCTTGCTCGGCGGCGTGGTGTTCGGCGCGATTGTGTTTTTCTTCGGCAGGTTTCTCTACAATCAGCAGTCTTCAAGCTCGGTTACGATTGATGATTTAATCGGACGAACGGCGCAGGTTATTGTCGGCATCAGACCTAATCAATTGGGACAAATTTCCTGCCGCGTCGGTGAAGAAAGAGTTGAAAAAGTCGCCCGCGCGTTGGGCGATACGGAAATCAAAGCCGGTGAACTGGTTCGCATTGATTCGATCAACAGCGACGCGGTGATGGTCAGCGTTGACGAAGGAAAAGGTTACTCGCTCTTTTCCGAAAAGAGTTGAAATTTCCGGCAATTTCAGATTAAAATTCGCACAACTCAAAATTAAAACGGTTTGTTTTAATATTCCTTACACACAGGTTTCGGCTTGAAGTGTATCAATTTTCAGCCTCGCTCCTTTTAGCGGCGAGTGCAAATGTGAGGTAAATAAAATGTTTGAACTTCCTATCATTGTTATCGGCGCGGTTTTATTAGTCGTTATCGGATTGTTTTTCGCTCTCGGAATTATCACGAAAAACTACATCAAAGTTTCACCGAATCAGGCGGCGATTATTTCCGGTCGGACGCGCAGATTAGGCGACGGCACAACCGTCGGTTATCGGCAGGTGCGCGGCGGCGCGACGCTCGTCGTACCTTTTCTCGAAAAGGTCGAATATCTCGATTTGAACGTCATTACCGTTCCGCTCGCCACATCGCGCGCTTACACCGTGCAGGGCGTTCCGGTTTCGGTCAAAGCGGTGGCGAACGTCAAAATCAAAGGCGACGATCAATCGCTTCGCGCGGCGGCGGAAAGATTTTTGGGAATGCCGCAGGAAGAATTTCATCGCCTCGTTTTTCAGACTTTAGAAGGTCATCTTCGCGCAATTCTCGGAACTTTGACGGTCGAAGAAATCAACAACGACCGCCAATCTTTCGCGCAGAAATTAACGAGCGAAGCCGCCGGAGATTTGGAAAAAATGGGCATCGGTCTCGACGCGCTGACGATTCAGGAAATCTCGGACGAAGAAGGCTATCTTGACGCTCTAGGCAAACGTCGAACGGCGGAAGTCAAACGCGACGCGGAAATCGGACAGGCGGAAGCCAACCGCGATTCAAAAATCAAAGCGTCGCTGGCGTTGCAGGAAGGCGAAAAAGTTCGCCTAAATACGGAAGCGTTAATC
Source organism: Pyrinomonadaceae bacterium (assembly GCA_965218105.1). Lineage (GTDB taxonomy): Bacteria > Acidobacteriota > Blastocatellia > Pyrinomonadales > Pyrinomonadaceae. Next base: position 2,787,228 of record OZ244585.1, on the reverse strand, counting down.
GCGCAGTCGAACCGCGAAACCGAAATCCAAAAAGCGCAGGTGCAGGCGCAAATTCAAAAGGAACGCGCGACGGCAAATCAAGCCGGACCGCTCGCCGAAGCCAAAGCACAGCAGGAAGTCGTCGCCGAAGAAGTTCGCATCGAACGCATTCGGACGCAGGAACAGATAGCCGTGCAGGAACAGGAAGTTCTTCGCAAGGAAAAAGAACTCGAAGCGACGGTCGTCAAACAAGCCGAAGCCGAACGCCGCGCCGCCGTGCTTCGCGCACAGGGCGAACAGGAAGCATCAATTTTAGCCGCCGAAGGTCGCAAACAGGCGCAAATCGCGCAGGCGGAAGCCGAGTCGCAAAAATTACAGCGCGAAGGTCAGGGACGCGCTTCGGCAATCGAAGCCGAAGGTAAAGCCGAAGCCGCGAAAATTCGCGCTCTCGGTCTGGCGCAGGCTGAACAACTTCAGGCGAAAGGTTTGGCGGAAGCCGCTTCAATCGAAGCGCAGGGTTTAGCCGAAGCCAAAGCGATCAAAGAAAAAGCCGCCGCGTGGCGCGAATTTAATGATGCGGCGAGATTGCAGACGATTCTCGAAAAACTGCCTTCGATAATCGAAGCGTCCGCGCCGGTGTTCCGCGCCGTCGCCGAACCGATGGGCAATATTGATAAGGTCGTGATGATTGACAACGGCGGCAGCGGCAACGGAAACGGATCGAGCGGAATCAATCGCTTCGCGCAAACCGCGCCGACGATGATTTTCACGTTATTGCAGCAATTACAGGCGATGGGATTAAATCTGCCGGATGTTTTGGCGCAGCTCGGCATCAAGCAGGATGATGACAAACTTGTTCTTGCACCGCAAACCGCAAAGGAAAAAGCTGCGCCGAAAAACGAAGCGGAAAATGGCAGGAAAACTTAAACGAAAAGCCTGTAAATACTCTGTAAATTAAGTTCTTTGACACTTGAAAAATTGTTCTGCCGACGGAGCGCGGGCGGCTCGCCCGCCATCAGAGCGCAGCGAATGATGCACCCGCACTATTATAATGGCTTGTCGAGTAACGCTGGCAACATCGCTTCGCTCGTTGGCGGGCGAGCCGCCCGCGCTCCGTCGTCGGCGAAAATTTCGTTTTGAAAATAAAAAGCCGCGTGATTTACTAAATCACGCGGCTTTTTATTTTCAAATTGTCAAAAAAATCAAACTTTCGCGCCCGGATAACTTCCGCCGAGTTTGTTTTCATCGCTTTCCGCCAGAGTGCTGACCAATTCGTAATGAAAATAATCGAATTTGGCGGCGACCGGCGGCTGAACGCGCTTGTCGTACATTTCGCGCGAACGGTCAATCGCTTCGCGCAGACGTTCGTAAAGATCGCTTTCATCGCGTCCTTCTTTAACTTTTTGTTCGTTGTAAAGTTTAATTTCCGAAACAAGCAAACGTGCAAAACGCCGCGCGTCGTTGTGCAGACGGCGTTCATCTTCGCTGACTTCTATCGGCAAATCAACATTTTTGTCGCTGAAACGCGATTTAACCGGAGCTGCCGAAACAGATTCGCCGACGGTTTCAGCAGGCTGCGTAAATGGATTTTGCGGTTGTTCGTCAGTTTTATATGAATCGTAACTTTCGTCTTTCGCAGATGAAAAGTCCTGCTTTGGCTCAAACGGTGAACTTTCAAAAGTCGGCTTGGCTTCTTCGATTTGATAATCGTCGAAAGTCGCCTGATAATCGTTGGAAACCTTTTGATAATCATCGGAAACCGGTTGATATTCGTCGGCAACCGGCATCGAATAATTGATTTCCGCAACAGGTTTTTGATCAAATTCCGATTCCGAAATTGAAGGTTCAAAAGATTGCGAAAAGTCCTGAACTTCGACATTATCTGAATAATCGGTCTTATATTCGTTGGATTCTGTCGGCTGATTCCAAGAATAATTCTGTTCTGCCGGCATTTCCTCGGGCTGATTCCACGAATTGCTTTCGTCAAATTTCGCCGTTTCCGCCGGTTGATTCCACGAACTGCTTTCGTCAAATTTTGCCGTTTCCGCCGGTTGATTCCACGAATTTGTTTCCTCTGCCGGCTGAATCTCCGGTTTTTCTTCGTAGGAATAATTATCAGCCGAACTGTAATCTTCCTGAATTTTTTCTTCGCCTTCTTTGCTTACAGGTGATTGAAAAGAAAACTTGTCGCTTTCATAAGATGATTGATAGTCATTTTCATCCTCTTTTTCAAAGTTTGAAGAATCAAAATTCGCGCCTGTTTTTGGCTGCTCTGCCGACGGAGCGTAAAAATCCGTCGCTTTATTTTCAGTCGGCTGCTCGTCAAACCGGCTGGCGGCTGAAACGTCTCGAATTTCGTCGCGGGAAACTTCCTGCGGTTGTCGCGGCGCGGGACTCGTTGGCGGCGGCGGCGCGGACTCTCTGGGCGATTTTACGCTTTGTGAAGCTGCCAAAAGTTCAACCGTCAAACCGGCGATTCGCACCAAAACTTCCAGAGCTTCGAGATTGACGCTTTCGCCTTCGCTGCCGTAATCGGCGTAAAGCACGGCGACACCGCGATTTCTGACGACCAGCGGAATGGCGAACATTTTATCGGGATGACCGAAATCCAACTTGTTCAGATAAATCGAATCTCCCGGATAAACGCCGTAAGAACTTTCCACCGCGCTCAGAGACCTGACCGCTTCACTCAAAATTGTCGAGGTTGCCATCGGGAAAAAAACCTCGCGCACGGTTTGTTCGTCGGCGTTATTTTCCTTGCCGAAGACGCGCCAGCCGACGAAATGATCGTTTTTGATGATAAAAAACATTCCGCGCGGCGTAAAGTTTGCGGCGTGATTGACGAGAGTTTTCAAGATGGCGGCTTGCGAAGTTTGCTCGGTGATGTCGTTTATCGCATCGCCCAGTTCGCTGATTCCCACTTTCGGAGCGGATTCTTTTTCCATATCTTCCGCTTCGGCAATCGCCGTCGCGGTGATTCGCGCGCCTTCATCACGCGCCAGACGCAGATGTTCGACGACCGTTTCCGTAAAAACGTCGTCAACTCCTTTGTCGGTTTTGAGGCGCGCGGAAAACTCTTGAAAAACTCCGTCGAGCTGCGATTTGTGTTTCTCAAATTCCGCTTCGATTTTTTCCTGCAACTGACTCATTTCCTGCCGCATATCGGCAAAAACGTCCTTGAGATAAATCTCGAATTCAGTTCTCAAACTCTGTTCGAGTTCTTCGCTATTCACTATATTTTTCCTCCGTATTTTGAAAACACAGCACTTTCAGGGATGCAAATGGCTGGCGGTTTTGAGTAGATTTTGAACTTTTATGGACAAATTGGCAAGCTAAACAAACCGCCAACTTTATGATTATGAACAATTTTATGTTTTTATGTCAAGAAATAGTTTTAAATTTCGGCGATTTTAAATTGCTAATTCCGTCGAAATTCCAAAAAATTTATACTCGTCTGCCATTTACCATTTACCGATTACCATTTACCATTAAAGAAATATGGAGATTTATTTTCAGCTTATCACCGACGCGGAAGTTTTGCGGACGGCTTGCGAACAGTTAAAAACGGACGATTATCTCGGTTTCGACACGGAAACGACCGCGCTCGATCCATACCAAGGCGAAATCAGACTCGTCCAGTTGAGCAACGGCAGAGACACAAAAGTCATTGATTTGAAACCTTTTGCCGAGCGCGGCGATTTGCGCTCGTCCGAAGAACTCGCGCCGCTTCGGGAATTACTTTCTGCCGACAAACCGATAAAAATCGCGCACAACGCAAAGTTTGACGCGAAATGGGTGAAACATCATTTGAACGTCGAACTTAACGGAATTTTCGACACTCTTTTAGCCAGTCAATTGATCGCGGCGGGCGACCAAGACCGACGGCATTCTTTGGCGGAAGTTACGAGTTATTTTCTCGGCACGGAACTCGACAAAAGCGAACAAGTCAGCGATTGGAGCGCGGCGGAATTGTCGCAATCGCAAATCGAATACGCCGCCAGAGATGCCGCGACGATGATTCCTTTGCGCGAAAAAATGTTGGAGAAATTGAAATCCGATCAATTGATTCGCGTCGCCAAACTCGAATTCGACTGCGTACTGCCGATTGCCGCGATGGAACTCAATGGCTTTTATCTGGACGAAGCGCGTTGGCGCGAACAACTCGACAAAGTAAAAATCGCGCAGGAAATCGTCGCCGTCGAATTGCAGCAGATGCTTTCGGCAGGTGTCGCGCAAGCCTCTTTGTTCGGCGTGGCGGAAATAAACCTCGATTCGCAGGCGCAGGTTTCCGACGCGCTCAGAAACTTGGGCGTTCCCGTTCCGGCGACGACGCGCGGCTGGCAATTGCAGCCTTTAGCGATTGATTTTCCGGTTGTCGCCAAACTTCTCGAATATCGCGGCGTGGCGAAATCTCTGTCGAGTTTCGGCGAAAACATACTGGAATTTATCAAACCGGAAACCGGCAGAATCCACGCCGATTTTCGTCAAATCGGTGCGCCGACCGGCAGATTTTCGTGTGTTGCGGAAGGAACTTTGATTGATGTTCCGGGCGGACGAATTCCGATTGAGCAAATAAAATCCGGTGATTTCGTTTATTGTTACAAAGAAAATGGAGAATTAACCGTGCGGCGTGTGCTGAATGTTTGGGACAATGGAGTTAAAGATTGTGTCGAAGTTAAATGGCAAAGTTCCGGCGACGGTTCAACCGGAAGCGTCGTCGTTACGCCCGATCATAAAATACGAACTAAATACAAAGGTTGGCAGGAAGCGCAAAAACTGAAACGCTATGACAAACTTTTTCACCTGCGAAAAAGTGTCGTCAAACGAAAGAATAAAAATTTTCGCGTGCGGCTGTATGGAACTGACAGATATATGGAACTTGAGGAACAATTACTCAAGCGTGAATATTTTCGGGCGATGAGTTCAATGCACATCCATCACAAAAACGAAAATAAATTGGATAATCGAATTGAAAACCTGGAAGTTTTATCGGCTTCGGAACATACTTCATTACATTCTTCCGACCCGAAGCATATTGCCGTTGTTCGATTAAACTTGGAAAAAGCGTGGTTAAATCGTCCGACGATAAAACGTGAAGAAGAAAATCCTTTGTGGAAATCCGTTTCCCGCTTCGGTTTGTTAAAAATGCTGGCGAAAGCCAAAGGCAGACTGACTTTTGTCGAAATGGATTTTGAAACATTCAAACGAAAATGTCGAAAAGCGAACATAAATATCAAAGCCGTTCAATCCCGCTATGGAGCAAACGGCGGTTATTTAAATGATAAAAACATTTTAACGGCACTTGCCGAAAGTCAGAACACCTGCATCGCGGCAAATAATTTGGGAGTCGGAACGCGGCGTTTAAAAACGATTTGTCAGGAACGCGGAATAACTTATAATCACGCCGTAACTTCAGTAAAAAGTGTCGGAACGCGGCGTGTTTATGATCTGGAAATTGAAGACGAACATAATTTTATCGCTAACGAAATTTGCGTTCATAACTGCTCAAAACCGAACATCCAGCAAATTCCGCACGAAGAAGAATATCGCCGATGCTTTCGTGCGCCCGCCGGCAGAAAATTAATAACCGCCGATTATTCGCAAGTCGAACTGCGGATTTTGGCGGAATTCTCCGGCGACGAAAATTTTATCAAAGCATTTTTGTCCGGCGAAGATTTTCACACGACCGCCGCCGCGCAGGTTTTCAACGTCAAACCCGAAGACGTGACAAGCGAACAGAGAAGTTTTGCCAAACGCTTAAATTTCGGCGTGGTTTACGGCATCGGTTCGCAGCGTTTCGCGCTGATGACGGGTTTGACGCAAACCGAATCGGAAAATATTATGCGCCGTTATTTTGCGACATATCGCGGACTCGACGCGTGGCTCAGAGATGCGGCGCGGCAGGTTGTAACAAATCGTGTGGCGCGAACCGCTTCGGGCAGAATGTCGCGTTTTCGCTTTGACGAAGAAGACCGCAAAGCGGTTTCGCTCGCGCAGAGAAACGGCAAAAATATGCCGATTCAGGGAACGAGTGCCGACATCTTAAAACGCGCTCTGCATCTTCTTCATCAGGAAATCAAAGGAACTTCCGCCAAATTGGTCAACATCGTTCACGATGAAATCATCGTCGAAGCCGACGCGGGCGAAGCCGAACAAATCGCCGGTAAACTCAACAAAGCGATGTGCGCGGCGGGCGAAGAATATATCAAAAAAGTTCCGGTCAAAGTTGACGTGACAATTTCGGACGAATGGACAAAATAAGTTAAAAATTAAAAGTTAAAAATAAAAGCAGGAAAAATCAGTCGTCATTTATCTTCTGTTTATCTTTCAAAAGTTATAAATTAAACGATAATTCTTTTTCTGGAGTTTCAAGATGCGCCTGTTAATTGTTGAAGATGACGAAAGAATCGCGCATTTTCTTGCCAAAGGCTTGCGCGAGAATGCGTATGCGGTTGATGTCGCGGCGAACGGCGAAGACGCGCTTTATCAGGCTGAAATCAACGGTTACGATTTGATGATTTTGGATGTGATGATTCCGGGGAAAAACGGTTTTGAAGTGTGCCGCGAATTGCGGGCTAAAGGCGAAAAATTGCCGATTTTGATGCTGACGGCGCGTGATGCGGTCGAAGATCGCATCGAAGGTTTGGACACGGGCGCGGACGATTATTTGACGAAACCGTTTGAATTCGGCGAACTGCTGGCAAGATTACGCGCGCTTTTGCGGCGGCGAAGCGAAATTCTTCCGTCGAGAATCGAAATCGGAAATCTGGAAATTGACACGGCGGCGCAAAAAGTTCGGCGCGGCGCGGCGGAAATTTCGATGACGGCGAAGGAATACGCGCTGCTCGAATTTTTCGCCAGAAACGCCAATCGCGTCGTCGGGCGCGAGGAAATTTCCGAACACGTCTGGGACGAAACTTTCGATCCGTTTTCCAATTTAATCGAGGTTTACGTCAATCGTCTGCGGCAGAAAATTGATGATGACGACGAAAAATCTTTAATTCAAACCAAACGCGGCGCGGGTTATATTTTGGTGATTCCAAAAAGCTGAAAATTTATGTTCAACTCGGTGCGAACGCGTCTGACGTTGTGGTATGCGGCGGTTTTGACTCTGGTTTTGATTATCTTTGCCGTTGTCGTTTATTTTCTGGTCGCGCAGACCGTTTCGCAGATTACCGAAAACGCGATGCGAAGCGTGAACGCTTCGCTGATCGCGTCTTTCAGCGCGGAAAAGGACGAAGACGACGAAGGGAAAACCGACGGCGAAATTTTTAATGAGAAAATTCAGGAAGACTTTCGCTTCCGCGATTTGGCGTTTGTGATTTTTGACGAAAAGAAAAATGTCGTCGCCGAAAGTTTTAACGCCGAGAATCAAACCAATTCACAGCTTCCGAATTTTGAAATTTCCGCCGCGCAGATTCCGCCCGAAATCGTCTGGAGATTTTCATAAATTTTGATTATCAGAGAAAAGTCGGTTCGATAAATTTTACAAAAGTAAATCGCGGACAAAATAAACAAAGTAATGCGAAAAATTTTCTTAAATCTTCTAAAAAAGAAGCGGACAAATTTTTATCTTATTTTTTTCGCATTAAATTTATTTTCGGTCTCGTTGTCTTTCGCTCAAATTACAAATCCGCTGCCGACAAATACGCCGAATCCGACAGCAACGCCGCCGCCGGTAAATTCGCCCGCGCCGATGAGTCCGCAAACCGGAAACAACGCGCCGATCAGCCGCGATCAAGCCGTGACGATGACGCTGCGGCAGGTTTCAACTTATAACCAGACGCAGCTCAACGAACGAATCGTGGCGGGCGACATTTTGCAGTCGAAAGCGGCACTTTATCCGCGCATTACGGCGAATCCGACGGTGATTTACACTTCGCCGGCGTTGACTAACGGCAATCCGAACGGCATTGCCGCCTTGCCTGCCGGCAATAACGTCAACAATCTTGCGCGTCCGCCGAGTTTTTTGGGCGCGAACGCGATTTCGGAATATCAGGGTTTGGTGACGGCTTCGGGCGAAATTGATACGTCGGGCAGACTGCGGGCGACGATTCGGCGCAATCAGGCACTGCTCGACGCGGCGCGTTCGGGGACGGAAGCGGCGCGGCGCAATTTGATCGTCGGTTTAGACGAAGCGTATTTGAATCTCGCGCTGGCGGCGACGAAAATTATGGCGGCGCGGGAAAATCTGCGCGTCGCCGTCGAATTTGAAAATTTGACGAAATTACTCGCGCAGGGCGGCGAAGTTCCGCCGATTGACGGCGTACGCGCCGAAGTTCAGACGGCTTCGCGGCGCGATGAACTGAATCAAGCCGAACTCAATGAGCAGCAGGCGGCGGACGCGCTCCGCGTGTTTCTCGGCTACGATTTTTCGCAGCCCGTGGCGGTCGGCGATTTGCTGACGAGCGTGCCGAATTTATCGGAAGTTGAAAATCTGACGGCGGGCGCGGACGCGGAAACCAGACCGGAAATCGCGCAGTTAAACGCCGCATCGAGAGCGGCGCGGGAAGATTTGAAAATCGCCGAAAGCGAGCGTCGTCCGCAGATAACTTATATTTTGGACGGCGGTTTTATCTCCGATTCGCTGTTTCCGAAACCGATTTTAGACACTTTGGGCGTGCGGGCGACGGTCGGCGTAACGATTCCGATTTTCGATTTCGGAGTTATCAAAAGCCGCATTCAGCAGGCGCAAATCAAGGCGCAAATCGCCGAGCAGTCGAGAATTTTTACGACGCGAACGCTGGCGCAGCAATTTCGCGCCGCCGAATTGCAGGCGCGTTCGGCGCGTGATCGGATTCGTCTGTTGGGCGACAGCATCGTCAACGCGGAAAAAGTCGTCGAAGTTTCGCTGCTTCGCTACCGCGCGGGCGAAGCGCAAATTACGGAAGTTACCGACGCGCAAATTCAACTGATAAATCAGCGTGCGGCTTTGTATCAGGCGATTTACGATTACCAAATCGCGCTGGCGCGGATTCGTCAGGCGGTCGGGAAATAATTTTTTAATGGAAAATGGAAAACGGATAATGGAAAATGGAAGAATCAAATAGAAAATCTGAGATACAAAAATCTTCTGATGAATTTTCAGAGAGGGAAGAAAACCGCTTTGACCAAGAAATCGGCGAAAACGAAACCGAAGCGGATTGGGATGAAAATGATGATTTTGAGGAAACGGAAGAAGACGACGATGAAGAAAGCAACGAAGAATCCGAATCGCACACGGCGCGAAATGTCATCATCGGCGCGGTAATTCTGGCAGTTGTCGGTCTTGCCGTCTGGTATTTCTTTTTCAAAAACAATTCCGCTGATCAGACAACCGCCGACGAAGCAAACGTCGTGGTCAGCGTCCAAACGGCGACGGTTAAAACCGATACGATTTCCGCCGACGCAACCGCCGTCGGGACGATTTATCCGCTTGACCAAGCTATTGTCAGTTCAAACGTCAACGGCTTAATTGTTGAAATGCCGCTTTTGAAAAATCAGCTTGTTACAAAAGGTCAGGTTTTAGCCCGAATTGACACGCGCGATTTGCAGGCGCAGCGAGCCGAAGCCGTCTCCGCTTTGAATGAAGCCCAGCTTAATTTCCAGACTTTGCAGAAAAGCGTGATTCCCGCCGCCGAAGCGCAGAATCGAAAGGATACGGCGGACGCGAAAGCCGCCGCCGATAACGCCGCCGCGCTGGTTTCGCGCCGCCAGTTTTTATACGACAAAGGCGGCATCGCGCTCAAAGATTTGCAGGACGCGCAGTTGCAGTTTGCCAACGCCGAAAACAGTCTGCGGCTGGCGGAAAAAACGGTAAGTTTGCGCCAATCGGCGATCAGTCCGCTCGACACGCAGACGGCGCAGGTGAAAATTAATCAGGCGCAGGATCGCATTAAAACGCTCGACGCGCAGATCAGTCTGGCGACGATTCGCGCTCCTTTGACCGGATTCGTGCTTGACCAATTTCAGTTTCAAGGCGAATACGCGACGAACGGCGGCAAACTTTTAACCATTGCCGACACCGGACAAGTCGTCGTCAAAGCGAATTTTCCCGACACGCTCGTGCCTGATATTAAAGTCGGCGACGCGGTTTCCGTCTTTCCCGCCGATTTGCCGAACGAGCAAATGGGCGGCAAAGTTTCATTGATTTCGCGCTCAACCGATCCAAACAATCGGTCGGTGGAAATTTGGGTAAATTTGGCAAACGGCGCGGGACGGCTTCGGATAAACAGCGCGGCGGAAGTTCATATTGCGACGAAAACGCAGAACAACGCGCTGGTCGTTCCCGCCGCCGCCGTCACGCTCGACGCGGCAAACGAAAATACCGGAACGGTAATGACGGTTGACGCGGATAATGTCGCGCACGAAACGAAAGTTACCATCGGCGTGAAGACGAAAGACGAAATACAGATCACGGACGGTTTGCAGGAAGGCGAAAAAGTCATCACGGAAGGCAATTACAATCTGCCAGACGGCACGAAAGTCGAAGAAAAACAGAATCCGGCAACCGATGACGCGCCGACATCAAAACCAACGGATGAAAAATAATTTTGAGTTGACTTTATGCGAAAGAAAATTCTAACAGGATAGACAGGATTTACAGGATAAATTATAAAAAAATTTTGGTTTTATCCTGATTATCCTGTTCATCCTGTTAAATTTCCCTTTATATTTGAGGTTAAAAAGTTGAATTTAGCGAAGATAATTTCCAATCAATCCCGCGCGGTCATCGTGTTGGTTGTTTTATTGTGCGCGGCGGGAATTTACGCGGCGTTCGTGCTGCCTTCGTCAATTTTTCCGCAGACGGATTTTCCGCGTATCGTGATAATTGTTGACAACGGCGACGTTCCCGCCGCGCAGATGCTCGTGTCGGTTACTCGTCCGGTTGAAGAAGCGATGAACGGCATTCCCGGAATTTCCAATATTCGTTCGACGACGGCTCGCGGTTCTGCCGATATAAATTTGTTTTTCGATTGGAATGTTGACATCGTGCAATCTTTGCAGCTTGTGCAGGCGCGTGTTTCGCAATTAAATTTGCCGCCGACGGCGCAGATTCGCCGCGTTGACCGGCTGACTTTCGCCGTTTTTCCCGTGTCCGGTTACAGTTTGACTTCCGATAAACGCGATTTGACCGCCCTGCGCGACATCGCTTCTTTTACGATTCGCCCGCGTCTGGCGCGTCTGGCGGGCGTGGCGGATGTCGCGGTGGCGGGCGGCGATGTGCGCGAATATCACATCACGGTTGACCCGGAAAAACTTCACGCGCACAATATTTCGCTCCAACAAGTCGCCGACGCGGTGAAAAATTCCAACACGCTCGCCTCGCCGGGTTTGATCGAAGAAAATCATCAGCTCGAACTGACTTTAATCAGCGGACAGGCGACCAAACCCGACGAATTAAAACAAATCGTCGTCGGTGTCGTCAACAATTTGCCGGTCAAAGTCTCCGACGTGGCGACTGTCGGCGAAGGCGTTCAGCCGAATTACACGATTGTCACGGCGGACGGACAGCGCGCCGTTTTGGTCAACATTTTGCGCCAGCCGAACGCCAACACCGTCGCCGTCACCGACGAAGTTAAGGCGGAACTGGCGGCAATCGAAAAACAGCTTCCCGCCGATGTCAAAATCGCGCCGTTTTACGATCAGTCAATTCTGGTGCGCGATTCGATGAATTCGGTGCGCGACGCGATTTTGATCGGTCTGCTGTTGTCGGTCATCATTCTCTACGCCTTTCTGCGAAACGTCGGCACGACGCTCGTGGCGATTACGGTGATTCCGGTGACGGTTTTGGCGACGTTTCTGGCGATGTATCTGGTCGGACTTTCGTTTAATTTGATGACGCTCGGCGGCGTGGCGGCGGCAATCGGGCTGGTGATTGACGACGCGATTGTCGTCGTCGAAAATATTTTCACGCATTTATCGCGCGGCGAAAAACGGCATCAAGCGGTAATGAATGCGGTTTCCGAAATCACGATTCCGATTATCGGCTCGACGATTACGCCGGTCGTCGTTTTTCTGCCGCTGACTTTGCTGACCGGCGTGACGGGAGCGTTTTTCCGCTCGCTCGCGCTGACGATGACCGTCGCGCTCTTGACTTCGCTCGTTCTGGCACTGTCGTTCACGCCCGTGCTGGCGGAAAAATTTGTCAAAGTCAAACGCGATAAAAGAAGCGAACTCGACGATGAAAACGGTTTTATCATGCGTTCGATCATCGGCATTTACGAAAAAATTCTCAAACTCGCGCTCGAATTTCGATGGATCGTTTTAGTCATTTCCGCGTTGATTCTGGTCGGCTCGTATTTTCTATACAACAATCTCGGCTCGGAATTTCTGCCCGCGTTTGATGAAGGCGCGTTTGTCCTTGATTATGTTGCGCCGCCGGGAACTTCGCTTCAGGAAACGAACCGCATTTTGCAGCACGTCGAAACGCTTTTAAAGGAAACGCCGGAGGTCGAAAGTTATTCGCGGCGCACGGGTTTGCAATTAGGGCTTTCAATCACCGAACCGAACACGGGCGATTTTCTGGTTAAATTAAAGGAAAAACGCAGCCGTTCAACCGAACAGGTGAGCGATGAATTGCGCGGCAAAATACAATCGAGCGAACCGGCTTTGGAAGTCGAATTCGTCGGAATTTTATCGGATTTGATCGGCGATTTGACGAGTTCGCCGTCGCCCATCGAGATTCGTCTGTTTAGCGAAGACCAAGCCGCGCTCCAGCAAACCGCCGAAGAAGTCGAAAAATCAATCCAAAAAGTGAACGGCGTGGTGGACACTTTCAACGGCATCGTCGTCAGCGGCGCGGCGATCACGTTTGACGTTGACGAAGAATCCGCCGCCCGTTTCGGCGTGTCGCCCGCCGACATTATCAACTCTGTAACGGCGGCGATGAGCGGCGATGTTTCGTCTTCGATCTTGGAAAAAGGCAGATTAATCGCCGTCCGCGTCAAATATCCGAATGAGATCAAAGATTCACTCGAAACTTTGAAAAAACTGCCGATTCTCTCGCCTTCCGGTCAGCTTTTCACGCTCGAACAGGTCGCTAAAGTCGAATACGACAAAGGACAAACCGAAATTGACCGTTCGGGTCTGCGCCAATCGGTCGCCGTGACTGCCAGACTTTCGGGCAACGATTTGGGAACGGCGATCAGCCAAATCAAGGCGCAGCTTGCAAAAGACGTGAAATTTCCCGCCGGAATGACCGTCGAATACGGCGGACTTTACAAAGAACAGCAAAAATCGTTCGGCGAACTCGCTTTCGCGCTCGTTTTGGCAATCGCGCTCGTTTTTCTGACGCTGCTGATCGAATTTCGCTCATTCGCGCATCCGCTGGCGATTGTCGCGGGCGCGATTCTCGCGCTCGGCGGCGTTTTGCTCGGCTTATTTATTACCGGAATGACGCTCAACGTCGTCAGTTTTATGGGAATGATAATGGTCGTCGGCATCGTGGCGAAAAACGGGATTCTGATGCTCGACGCGGTGGAAGAACACATCGCGGAAGGCGACGATTTGCGAGCCGCTCTATTAAAATCCGGTCGTCGGCGTTTTCGCCCCGTTTTGATGACTTCGCTCGCCGCGATTTTGGGAATGCTGCCGTTAGCTTTGGCAATCGGCGCGGGTTCGGAATTATTGCAGCCGCTCGCCGTCGGCGTAATCAGCGGGCTGGTTTTCGCTTTGATACTTTCGTTAATCGTCACGCCGACGGTTTACGCGCTTTTGAAATCCGATTCGCGGAGCAAACGATCCGCGCCAAAATAAAATTATGAACATCCAATATAAAAAATATTTTTCAGTCAAAAAAATTGCCGCGCTTTTTTCGCTCGTCATCGGCGGCGCGGTCGTGTGCGCGGCGCAAAGTTCGCCGCCGAAAACGCCCGCTGCGAGCGGTTATCACCTGCTCAAAACAATCGAAATCGGCGGCGAAGGCGGCTGGGATTATCTCTACGCCGACGCTGACGCGCATCGGCTCTACGTTTCGCACGCGACGAAAGTCGTCGTCATTGACACCGACAAAGATTCGGTGATCGGCGAAATTCCGAACACCAACGGCGTTCACGGCATCGCCGTCGCCGCCGATTTGGGACGCGGTTTTATCAGCGACGGGCGCGATAATTCCGTGACGATTTTCGATTTGAAAACCTTAAAAACCTTATCAACCGTGCCGACCGGCAAAAATCCCGACGCGATCATTTACGACGCGGCGAGCAAACGAGTTTTCGCCTTTAACGGCGGCAGTTCCGACGCGACCGCGATTGATGCGGGAAGCGGCAAAGTCGCCGGCACGATTCCGCTCGGCGGCAAACCGGAATTCGCGGTTTCCGACGGCAAAGGAATAGTTTTCGTCAATATCGAAGACAAATCCGAAGTAGTGTCATTCGATTCAAACAAACTCGAAGTCAAAAATCGCTGGTCAATCGCACCCGGCGAAGAGCCTTCAGGATTGGCGTTTGACCCGAAAACCCGCCGCCTTTTCGCCGTCTGCGCCAACGAAAAAATGATCGTCTTAAACGCCGACAACGGCAAAATCGTCGCCGATTTGCCAACCGGCAAAGGCACGGATGCCGCCGCGTTCGACCCGAAAACCGGCTTGGCTTTCGCTTCAAACGGCGCGGGAACGCTGACGGTCGTTCGGGAAGAAAAAGGCGATAAATTCAGCGTCGTCGAAAACGTCGAAACGCAGCGCGGCGCGCGCACGATGTCGCTTGACGCAAAGACGGGAAAAATTTATCTGCCGACCGCCGAATTCGGAGCAACGCCCGCGCCGACCGCCGAACGACCGCGACCGCGACCGGCAATTGTGCCGAACAGTTTTGTAATTTTGGTTTACGGCAAATAATTTCAACGCCCGCCGCCGCAGTTCGCAAAATTATGCGAATGGTGCCGAAGCTCGCACGAAGCAATTGTGTATTGCCCGAATCATTATTTCTGCGCCCTTACTTCGTGCGGGCTTCGGCAAAAACGGTCGTCCGAAATTGAAGACTGTCACAAAATGCTGAAAACCGGCGAAATGCGCTTTTGAAAGGAGTAAAGCGATGAAACCAAGCAGAGAAAAAAAAGTCAACTTATCTAAAATAATCAAGCTTAAACAAAATCGGCGGTATGTTTTTCTTCTCATTACTTTGATTTTTGTCTCTGCCGCACACGAAGTTTACGCGCAGAGCGGTTCGGTGAATCCATCGCCGTCGCCGACTCCTTCGCTGGAAAGGCGTTTTCTCAAAAATGTCTTAAAAGATCAATATGCAATTTGGACTTCGCCGCTTCGTTTGCGGCGTGAAGACGCGCGCTGGCTGATTCCGCTCGGCGCGGCATCCGCCGGATTGATCGCCACCGATAAATATTCGGCGGGCGCGCTCGATAATAATGAAACCAGACTGCGAATCAGCCGCGATGTCAGCCGCTTCGGAACAGGTTACGCCGTCGGCGGAATATCAGCCGCTTTTTATGTCGTCGGCAGAGTGTCGCACAATCAGCGGGCGCGGGAAACGGGAATTTTAGCCGCCGAAGCATTGATTGACACGGGAATCGTGACGCAGACTTTAAAGTTCGCCGCGCAGCGTCCGCGTCCGCTTGCCAAAGACGGAAGCGGCAGATTTTTTACGGGCGGAAATTCCTTCCCGTCCGGTCATTCGTCGAGCATCTGGTCGCTTGCCGCCGTCATTGACGGTGAATACGGGAAACGTCACAAACTTGTCCGTTACGGCGTTTACGGTTTGGCGGCGGCGGTCAGCGTTTCGCGTTTTACGGGACGAAATCATTTTTTGAGCGATATTCTGGTCGGCAGCGCAATCGGCTACGGCATCGGTCATTTCGTTTATTTAAAGCATCACGACGCGAGTTTGGATACGCCCGACGGCACGAAAAAAACTACTAAAATGGAAAAGTATTTTCCGCTTATTGCGCCGCAATACGACGCGCGAAAGCGAATTTACGGAGCAAATCTGAGGTGGAATTTCTAATCTGAATGGCAAATCAAAATACACCGAATAATGATTTACAACTGGAAATCTCCGCTCAAAAAGTTATTTCGCCAATCTTTTCTCTGCGCGGCGTGCGGCAGATGAAGGGAAGTCAAACTGTTTTGAACGATATTGATCTGGAAATCGAAACGGGGAAAATAATTGCATTGATCGGTCCGTCCGGCGCGGGCAAAACGTCGCTTTTGCGGCTGCTCAATCGTCTCGACGATCCGGCGGGCGGACGGATTTTTTATCATTCGCGCTCCTTAAATGAATATCCGGTGCGGGAATTACGTTTGCAAGTCGGCTTCGTTTTTCAAACGCCGGTGATGTTTCCCGGAACCGTCGCCGACAATCTTCGCGCGGCGTTGGAACTTGCCGGAAAAACGAATGTTGATTCCGACGATTTGATTGCGGAAACGCTCCGGCTTGCCGAAATTAATTTATCATTGGCAAATCGGGAAGGCGCACGGCTTTCCGTCGGGCAGAAACAGCGCGTCAACATCGCCCGCGCTTTGATGAGCGCGCCCGAAGTTTTGCTGATGGACGAGCCGACTTCCGCGCTCGACCCGGAAACGGCTGATAAATTGATGGAAACCGTCAAGCATCTTGGTCGGCAAAAAAATATTACCGTCATAATGGTTACGCATCGGTTGAGCGAAGCGCGGCGGGCGAGCGATACGACGATTGTGATGGAAGCCGGAAAAATCGTCGAAATGGGCGCGACCGATTATATTTTCGATCAGACGGAAAATTCGCGCATTCGTCAATTTTTGAGCAGCGGAAAATAATGTTTTTACTTTTTCAAATCGCCGAAAACGCGACCGTCAACGATGTCTCGTGGTTCGATCTTTCGCTTTCGGTCGGTCTGATTTTGATCGCCGTCGGCATTTCGCGCCGGCAAAAGCTCGGACTCGTCAAAGATTTCGTCATCGGCGCGATTCGCACCGTCGTCCAACTCGTTCTGGTCGGCTACGCGCTGGTTTATATTTTCGCGCTCGACCGCTGGTATCTCACGCTGGCGGTGTTGGCGATAATGCTGATCGTCGCCGTCAACGCGGCAAACGGGCGGCAGAAAAAATCGAATCCGCAGTTAAAATGGATCACGGGTTCGGCGATGCTGCTCGGCTCTGGACTGACGCTCGGTTATGTGATGACGCTGGTCGTGCGCGTCGAGCCGTGGCACAATCCGCGTTATCTGATTCCGCTGTTCGGAATGATCGTCGGCAGCAGTATGAACGGGGCGGCACTCGCCATCGAACGCTTAAACAGCGAAATGGAAACGCGTTCCGGCGAAATCGAAGCCTATCTCGCGCTCGGCGCAAATTACCGCCAAGCGTCCGCCCAGCCCGTCCGTCAGGCACTTCGCGCGTCATTAATTCCGACCGTCAACGGCTTAATGGTCGTCGGAATCGTGACCTTGCCCGGAATGATGACCGGACAAATTCTCGCCGGTTCATCGCCGCTGACGGCAGTTCGTTATCAAATCGTCGTCGTCTTTATGCAGGCGGCGGCAGTCGCTGTAACCACCGCCGTCGTTGCGCTTTGGTATCGGAAAACTTTTTTTAATTCCGCGCTTCAACTCGCAAAGAATAACGAGTAATTAAAACTAAATTTTGCCGATAAACCGGATACCCGGTCTGCTGATAAATGAAAGGCAAAAAATCTACTTTCCCCATTTCATCACGGCTGTTCCAATCTTATACGAAAACAAATTACGCCGGTTAGTTATCTAAATCAGAACCGTCGGCGGTCGCGGGCGGTTTAACTCTCATATTTTGAGCGTTTGCCGATGTGTCGCAATGTTGATATTCAATCGTCCGCGACCGCCGCCGATTCTGATTTTTCTTCTTTTCGTCTGATTGTATGTTTCGCGGGCAAATTTTGAGTTTTCAAAACGGCTTCCTAGAATAATTTGAATTTGATGGTCAGATATTTTTTCGGATTTTGCCGAAAATCGTAAATTAGTTTTGTGCCTTCGGTCGTAATTTGGTTGACGTTGGAAGTCGTTTGATTGATGTTGTTGTAAAGCGTTTCGTCGGTTAAAAGTTTGCCGACAGTGCCTTTGCCGCTTTGCGCGTCGCCGATTAAAATGTCGAGTTTTGAAGCGGTCGAGTTAAATTTCGCCAAAGCGTCGCGGGCATCGTTGTAAATTTGTTCGTCTTTTAATAATTTTCCGGCGGTTCCTTTGCCCGCGTTTAAATCAGCCGTGATTGAATTAACATCGGCGGCGATGCTGTTGAATTGTTCCAACGCCGGTTTGATGCCGGCAATTGATTCGCGCAAATCGCTGACGGCGGCGCGGGTTTCGTTATAAAGTTCGTCGTTGGACAAAAATTTTCCGGCTGAACCGCGTCCGGCGCGTAAATCTCTGGAAATACTTTCAAGCTGCGCGACCGTGTTATTTAAATTATTGTAAAGTTCCGGGTCGTTTAAAAGTTTGCCCGCGCTGCCGCCGCCGCGATTGACTTTATCGAGCGTGCTTTGCAGTTTGACGACCGTCGTGCGCGTTTCGGCGACCGCCGTGTCGAGATTTTTATACAGCGAATCGTCATTAATCACTCGTCCGAGCGTACCTTCGCCCGCGTTCGCCTTGGTGAGAATTTCGTTCGCCGGAACGGAAAGTTTATTAATCTGGTCGAGCAGTTCGTTGCCGGTTTCGGTGAGTTTATTGATGGACATCGCCGGTGCCGAATTAAGCACTTCATTTTCCGCGACCTTCGTCCCTTTTTGAGTTCCGGGCGAAACGTTGATCATTTTATCGTTCGCCAAAAGCGACGTGGCGACCAACTGCGCGGTCGAATCGCTGCGGATTCGGTCGGCTATCGGTTTGCCGTCGAGCTTTTGGTCAACCGTCAAAACAGCTTCGACTTTGGCGTTGTCGGGGCTGTCGGGCGGCAACAGATTGACTTTCGCAACCTTGCCGATTTTAACGCCTGCAAGCTGCACTTCCGCGCCTTCGCGCAAGCCGTCGGCATCCGGGAAACGAACGCGCAACTGGAATTTTTTCTCAAACGGGTTAAAATCGCCGGTCGCGTTAAGAATCAAAAACGCCAGTATAGCGAGTCCAAGAAGAACGAAAATACCGACGCGCAATTGGCTGAAACCTAAATTTCTCTGGGTTGGTGGCATATATTTTTAGAATTCCAGATTCCAGATTTCAAATTCCAGAAAAAAAATTTGGAATTTGAAATCTGGAATCTGGAATGTAAATTACTTTCCGTGTATAAATGTTTGAATATACTCGTCGTTTGATGCGGCAAGTTCTTCATCTTTTCCGCTAAAAATTATCTGACCTTGTTTGAGCATAATAATTTCCGTATTGATCAGACAAATTTTTTCGCCTTCGACCTCGAAAACTATTTCGCCCTGTTCATTAACGGTCGCGTATTCGGACGCGAGAATTTCGAGATTGTTCATCTCGTGCGTCACGAAAATTGAAGAAACATCTTCTAAATCGCGCAGTTTGATGGCGAGTTCGCAAATCGTCCGGGCGGTCGGCGGATCGAGTCCGGCGGTCGGTTCGTCAAATAAAACGATTTGCGGATCGCCGATCAGAGCGCGGGCGACACCGACGCGCCGCCGCATTCCGCCGGACAGTTCCGACGGCATTTTGTCAATCGCGTCTTCAAGCTGGACGAATTGCAGCATTCGCCGCACTTCTTTTTCGACTTCCGCTTCCTCAACTCCCTGCTCGTGCAGACGATAGGCGACGTTATCGTAAACCGAGAGCGAATCGAACAGCGCGCCTTCCTGAAAAACCATTCCGATTTTTTTGCGAACGTCCATCATTTTGACTTCGCTGTAATCGCTGATTTCCTCGCCGTCAATAAAAATTTGTCCCGAATCGGGTTTGAGCAGACCTAGAATGAGCCGGATAATCGTTGATTTGCCGCCGCCGCTGCGCCCCAGAACAATTTTCGTTTCGCCGCGCCGGACGATAAAACTCAAGCCGTTGAGAATTTTTTTGTCGTCGAAAGACAAATGCACATCACGAAATTCAATCGCCGGAACGATTCGGTCGGGTTCGTCAACCGCCACTTCCAGATCGGTCGGTTCGAGGACTTCTTCAATACTTTCACCGGTTTCCGCATTTTCAATCGCTTCCGCTAAAGCCATAAATTTCAATAATATAGATAACAAGACTCATTTATTTCTAACAAACAGGTCAGAACCATTTGCGGTAGCGAATGGTTTTACTCGAACAATCAAGAGACTTGACTTAAACCACCCGCTACCGCAGGCGGTTCTGACATTCATTCTCATTGGTAAAATAATTCTACTCGACTACTTATAAGAATTAAATATATTTGATGCCGAGAATGGAATTAATCGCCCGCGACAGGAAAAAGTCGAAAATAATCACGACAATCGAAGACAGAACGACCGCGTTCGTCGTCGAACGCCCGACACCGACCGTGCCGTCCGTCGTCGTCAAACCTTTGTAACAGGAAATACTGCCGACGATCAAACCAAACACGATGGGCTTGATAATTCCGCCGATAATATCTTCGACGCTGATGCCGTTGCGAACCGACGTGATAAAAACGTCCGGCTGTTGATTAAAAATCCCGGAAGCGACTAATCCGCCGCCGAAAATTCCGAATACGTCCGCCGCGACCGTCAAAAACGGCAGCATCAAAATCAGCGCGAAAATGCGCGGCGCGACGAGTTTGCGATATGGATCGGTGCCGAGCGCGCGCATCGCGTCAATCTGCTGCGAGACGACCATCGAACCGAGTTCGGCGGAAATCGCCGAACCGATGCGCCCGGAAACCATCAGCGCGGTCAAAACCGGACCGAGTTCGCGCATCAAGGATGTCGCCACCGACCTGCCGACCTGATCCTGAATGCTGTAAAACTGAAACGTCGGAAAAGTCTGCAAAATAATCACGCCGCCCGTAAACAATCCGGTCAGCAGAACTATCGGCAGCGAACCGACTCCGATTAAATCCATCTGCCGCACCAAATCCACCAGATAATACGGTTTTTTGAACGCGCCGACGAACGCGGAAATTATCAGTTGGGTAATTTCCTGCAATTCAAATAGAAATTTTTTGAGCGGATTCATTGATGATTAATTTTCTATACAATAAAAGGTTACACCGAAGCGCGAAAAACGACAAACAAGAACCTGTCGAACTTTTATTGCTTTTGACTGTTATAGAATTCGTCGCGGACAAGCCAAAAGTTTCAAACCTTTTATAAATCTGGATTAAGTTTCACACATCAGCTCCTCTTTCGCGCCTGCGACTGCACCGCCGTAATCGCCGCCGCATCAACAATATCTTCCGCTTTGCAGCCGCGCGAAAGGTCGTTGCAGGGTTTATCCAAACCTTGCAAAATCGGACCGATTGCCGCGCCGCCGGTTAATCTTTCGGTTAATTTGTAAGCGATGTTTCCGGCGTTCAAATCGGGAAAAATCAGCACGTTGGCGCGTCCGGCGACGCTTGAACCGACTGCTTTTGACGCGGCGACCGACGGAATTAACGCCGCGTCCGCCTGCAATTCGCCGTCAATTTCGAGTTCGGGAAAACGCGCCCGGACGGTTTTCGTCGCTTCGATAACTTTGTCAATAACGGGATGTTTCGCGCTTCCTTTGGTCGAAAATGAAAGCATCGCCACTTTCGGTTCGACATTTAAAAGCGCGCGGCACGAATCAGCCGAAGCGATGGCGATTTCGGCGAGTTCCGCCGCATTCGGATCAATAACCACGCCGCAATCGGCGTAAATCATCGCGCCGTCCGCGCCGAATCTTTTATCCGGCACAACCATCAAAAAAAATGATGAAACCGTTCTGAAACCTTGCCGAACACCGATACAGCGCAGCGCGGCGGCGACCGTGCGCGCCGTCGTATTTGTCGCGCCGGCGACTGAACCGTCGGCTTTGCCCAGTTTGACGAGCAGATTTCCGAAATAAAGCGGGTCTTTGACGGTTTGTTCGGCTTCTTCCAAAGTGATGCCTTTGGCGCGGCGCAGTTCGTGATAAAATGTCGCCGTTTTGCCGAATTCGTTTGATTTCAGGTGATCGAGAATTTCCACGCCGTTCAAATTTACATTTGTCCGACGCGCCAAATCGCGGATTTTTTCTTCGTCGCCGAGAACGGTAATTTCAGCGATTTTCTCGCGGGCGCAAATTTCCGCCGCCTGAAGCGTACGAAAGTCTTCGCCTTCGGGCAAAATAATACGCTGTATGTTTTCCGAAGCGCGTTTTCTGATTTTTTCGAGTATCATATTCTTTTTAACGAATTTATCATACAATTTTCACCGTAGAAACTTGCACACACGACGCGATGTTACTTAGACTGAATAAAACGAAAAAGGAGCAGACAAAATGACTGACTTGCAGCCGGCGAAAATACGGAAACCGACGCGCGGAGAAAAATCGGAATTAAAAGACAGAATGCGGAATTTGCTGATGTTTCTGCCGAATCTGGTGAAACTTTTCGGCAAACTTTTGACCGACAAGCGAGTTCCGGCGACGGAAAAAATTCTGGTCGTCGGCGCAATCGCTTACGTTATTATGCCGCTCGATTTTATTCCCGACATAATTCCGTTTGCCGGACAGGTTGACGATATTTATTTGGTCGGATTGACTTTAATTCGTTTGATCAGCCGAACCGATGAAAAAGTTTTAAACGAACATTGGTCGGGCGGCGGAAATCTCGCGTCGCTGGCGGAATCAATCACAAATATCGCGCCGCTGCTTTTGCCGAAAAGAGTTTCGCGCATTCTTTCGTCAAAAGTCGAACTCACGCCAGCCGCCAAATCTTTGACCGAAACTCTGGAGGGCAAAAAGGCGTTTGCCGTCGAAATTCCGCCAACCGAAACCGTCGAAAAAGTTAAAATCGCGTCGCCGTCTTAGATTTTAAACTGGGAAATTTTGTATCAGGGCGGAAGTTACGTGATTTCAGCTTTCGCTCTTTTCGTTTTCGCGGCTGAAATTTTTTCGCCGAATTCCGCATAGTCAAAAATGAACAACCCAAACGGCGCGATGCCGATTTTTTCGGTCGTTTGATGATGGCGTTGATGCGCGGCGCGAATCGTCAGTAAGAATTTGCTGTTCGATTTGAACGGAACAAATCGCCGGTGCGTGAAAAAATCGTGAATGATAAAATAAACCAAACCGTAAATCGAAATTCCCAAACCAACCGGAAAAGCAACGGAATAAATCAGAGGTTTTTCAGCGAATACCATCAAAAATACCGAAAAAAGCGCGAAGATTATTGAAAAAATATCGTTCAGTTCAAACGCGCCTTTTCGCGCCGCGTGATGCGTCCGGTGGATTTTCCATAAAACGCCGTGAAATAAAAAACGATGCGCGGCGTAAGAAAAAACTTCGACGGCGACAAAGCCGAATATTGTTAAAACGATGAACTGCATCTTGATGAAACTTCCGGTTTCAACTGCAAAAATTATTTCAGACTATGTGAAATAACGGACGATTTTTATCAATCGTAAAAATCGGAATGACCGCGTTACTTTAATTTTTCTTCCAAAAGTCGAACTGAAATCGCCAGAAAATCCTGCGCGGTAATCAATCCGACAAGTTTTTCATTTTTAACGACGGGCAAACAGCCGATGTTTTTTTCGCGCATCAATTTGAGCGCGTCAAACGTCATTGTTTCGGGCGCGATGGCTGTAACTTCCGTTTTCATAATGTCGCGGATGACCGTTTCGTCTTCGGGTTTGCTGATAACCAGCAGTTTGAGCAAATCGCGGTGCGTCACGATTCCGACAAGTTTTCCTTCGTCGTCTTCGACGGGAACGTGCTGAATTTCCTGCCAATTCATCAAACTCGCCGCCAGATCAACGACATCTTCCGGTCTGACGGTGAACAAATCCGTCGTCATAAACTGCTCGACGACGCGGTAATTTTCAATCCATTCGGTTTCGGCAGAAAGTTCGGCGAGTTTCCATTTGTGAACCGGCTGATTTTTTTCCTGATTTGTTTTAATCGCCGAAGTCAAAGTTTGCAGGCGAGTATTCAAGGTCATTTTTTCGCCCATATTTTCAAACGAATCGAGTATCCACTGCGCGCCGGTAATTTTCGCTTTTGTTCGTTCTTCAATGATTCCGAGATATTTTTCGATGTCCGCCGCGTCAATTTCCGCACTTTCCAAACCTTTTCGCGCGAGCGGCAAAAGCTGTTCCAAAATCAGCCGCGATGTCGAATAAATTTTTCCGTCAAACCACGTGATCTGCGTATTCAAACCGTTTTGCGCGACGTTGAAAAAATTATTTTTCGCGTCGTCAAATGACATTTTCTCGCGCACGTCGCCGAATTCTTCGGGCAATTGCGTCATCAGACCGAGAAAAAACGCGGAGTTGGCGATTTCGTCAACGACCGTCGGACCGGCGGGCAAAAATCTGGCTTCGATTCGCAGACTCGGTTTATTGTCAATAATTCCGTAACAGGCGCGATTCCAACGCCAAATCGTGCCGTTGTGCATTTGCCACGCGTGAAGATGCGGAATCGAGCCGTTGTTCAAAACTTCGAGCGAATCTTCTTCGACTTCGCGCGTTAAAATTACCCGAAAACGCGCCGCGTCTTCCTGAAAAACTTCAATCAGCGAATCATTCACCCATTTTTCGCCGAAATTGACGCGCGGCGTTTGATTTCGCGCCTGGTGAACCGCCGAGCGCGTGTCGGTCGCGTGCTGAAAAAGCGCGATTCGCGTTTCGTGCCACAAACGGTGTCCGAGCAGCAGCGGCGAATTGACCGCCGAGGCGAGAACCGGCGCGGCAATCGCCTGGGACCAGTTGTAATAATTGACGTATTCGCTGATGCCGACCTGAAGATGAACCTGAAAACTCGTGTTTGAAAATTCGATAAAAGTATTTTCAAAAGTCATCTGCAATTCGTCCAAACCTTTGATATGAATAAAGCGTTCGCCGCCGCTCATTTCGGTCAAAACGCGATTCATTTCCTTGTAGCGCGGCAGCGGCGTGAGATTTTCGGCGACGTAATCCGACTGCCGAACCGTCGGCAAAGTTCCGACCATCACAATATCCGCGCCGAGTTTGCGCGTCGTTTTTCGCACGACTTCGAGAATTTCGTGCAGTTCATTTTCCAGCGAACTCAAACAATTTCCGCGAAAATCGAGCGGGTTGGCGTTGATTTCCAAATTAAAAAGTCCGAGTTCGGTCGTCAATCTTTCATCTTTCGCCTCTTCGATAACTTCCAGCGCAATCGGCGCGGCGCACATCGCCGAATCAATCAGAAACATTTCCTGTTCCGCGCCGATGCGCCGCACGTTTTCCTCGAAATAATCGCCGTCGAGCATTTTTTCCAGTGCCTGTAAATCATTCAAAAGGGCTTTGGTAAAATGACGCTTGTCGCTTTCGTCAACTTCGTTCGTTACGTTCAGATTTCCCATAAATTTTTATAATTTAAGTAAGTGGACAAAATAATTTTAATGAAGTGCCGGAGCGCGGACACTCCTGTCCGCCGACATTGCTCTAAGTCGGCGTTGCGCGGGTGTTCTTAACGCCGCACACGTCGCTGCGCGTGGTTGGCGGACAGGAGTGTCCGCGCTCCATTGCAAAAATTATTTTGTCCACTTACTTATGATTATGATAACTTGATTTATTGATTTTTCTCAAACCTTAATCAATGCCGTCAAATTTTTTACGAATTCGCCAATCAAAATGCTTCGCGTTATAATCGTTAAAAATAATTTCGTGAAAAAGGAGAATTATGAAAGAAGTCAAACAAACCAGAGAACAGCTCGAAAAACGCCGCGACGAACTCGAAAAACAACTGAATCTCACCAATCAGAATGAAAGAATCGAACTTGACAGAGATATGGAACAGCAGGCAATCGAGATGGAACAGCACGAAGTTTCCGTCACGATGGAGGAAAATCTGCGAAAAGAATTGGATTATGTCGAAGAAAAATTAGCGGAAATGAACGAAGAAAGTTGAATTTCTCGTCAGTTTTCAACTCAAACCGGCAAATTAATTTTTCAAGCTGCAATATTCCCGACCGCGAAAACGAGTCTTTCGACTTCTTCGAGCGTCGTGTAACAGGCGCATCCGGCGCGAACCAATCCCTGATCGGAAAGTCCTAATTTTTCGACGACGGTTTGCGCGTAAAAATTTCCGTGCGAAATAAAAATGCCTTTTTCAGCCAGTTTTCCGCTGACCTCAGCCGACGGCATATCTTTGACGGTGAACGAAACGAGTGAAGTGCGTTCCGCGTCCGGCGCGGGACCGTAAATTTTTACGCCGTCAATCGCCGACAATCCGCGCCACAAAGCACCCGTTAATTCCTGATCGCGTTCGTGAAATCCGCCAAAAGTATTTTGGAGTTTTTCGCGGCGTAAATTTCCCGTTCCCAGAGAAGCTAAAAAATTGACCGCCGCCGCCGCGCCGACAATTGATTCAAAACTCTGCGTTCCGGTTTCAACCCGTTCGGGCGCGGAATTCGGCGAAGGTTTCAGCTTCGGAAAATCAATTTTTCCAAGTAAATCTTTGCGCCCGTAAAGAATACCGATGTGCGGACCGTAGAATTTATAAGCCGAACACGCCAGAAAATCACAGTTCCAGTCTTTGACATCAACCAATTTGTGCGGCGCGTAATGAACCGCGTCAACAAAACTCAGCGCGCCGGTTTCACGCGCCATTTCGCAAACACGTTTGACATCGCTGATCGTGCCGAGCGCGTTCGATGCCGCGCCGACGGCGACAAGTTTAGTCTTTTCATTCAGCAAAGCCGCTAATTTTTCGATTTCCAACTGTCCGTTTTCCGCGTTCATCGGCAAAACGCGAATTTTTACGCCGCGATCTTTTTCCAGCGAACGCCACGTGTCAACATTTGCGTGATGATCTAATTCAGTGACGACGATTTCATCGCCCGCCGCGAAATTTCTGCCCAAAGCGCGCGCCAGATGAAAGACGAGCGAAGTCATATTCTGCCCGAAAACAATTTCGTCCGGCGCGGCGTTCAAAAAATCCGCCAAAGTCTGCCGCGAAGCCGCAATTAAAGCGTCGGTTTCATTGCTCGTCGGAAACGCCCAATGCCCGTTGGCGTTGTGATTAAACAAATAATCGCTCATCGCTTCGACGACCTCGCGCGGAACCTGTGTGCCGCCCGGACTGTCGAAATAAGCGACTTCAAAATTATTGTGTTTGCGTTTCAAAGCCGGAAAACGGCTTCTAATTTCATCGGTATCTGCCGTTTGGTTTGCTTGCTGGTTTGCTGTGTTCATTTACTTAATAAAGTAACTCGAAAGAAAGTTATTCACAAATTAAACGAACGACGCAAAAGCATCAAACTGCGGCAAAGCGGCAAAAATTTAATTTTTGGTATCCGCTAATCGGTCTCAGCATCAAGAAAATTAATTCTTTGAAAAAGATATTTGTTCGGCGACCACAGACGGGCGATCCAAAACCACTGCATAAGTCCCAGAACGAACAAAAAAATCGTGCTGAGATTTGTTCCTTCGCTCGAAAGCGGACTGATTCCGAGATAATGATTTGCCAGAACGACGACCGGAACGGCAAAAAGACTGCACGGCAAAGATAATATCAGCATCAGCGCGTTGAAAACGTGAATCGTATTTTGAAGACCCTGCGAATCGTCGCCGAACCAAGTGAAAACCATCAAAACCATTGAAAAAACGCCGACCGCCAACCAGATATATTTCAAATTTGATTTTATATTCATTTTTACCTCCTGAAATTTGATTACCGGTTAGACACCGCTTTCGCCCGATTTGTTCCCGATTTTTTTGGTTACAATTCTTAAGATATTTATTTCAAAAGTTCCGCCACCAAAAAACCCAGATACGTGCCGAGCGCGTTGCCGATTGTTCCGACGAGCAATCCCGGCAATTGCAGATCGGGACGACCGAGACTTGCCGCGCAGACGGGCGCGCTCGTTGCGCCGCCGACGTTGGCGTTTGAAGCGACAGCGATAACGTCCCAATCCTGTTTGAACAAACCGCCGCCGACGAATAGAATCGCGCCGTGCAGGAAGATAATAATCGTTACCCAAATTAAAAGTATTCCGGCGGCGTTTCCGCTGCTCATCAAAGCCGCGATGTCGCAATATGCGCCGATGACGGCGAGAAACAGCATTATCAGCAGATAACCCACAATTCTGCCGCCTTGCAGTTTTTGGACAAACGGAACCTGCGCGAAGACGAGCGCGAGCGTCGTCAAAACGATAATCGAAGGCAGTCCGGGAATCAGAGCGGCAATTTTTGCCGAAATGAAAAGCGTTCCAAGACCGAGCGCGAGCAGCATCGCCAAATCTTTCAAGTTGATACTGTTCGGTTTTTGAATCATCTGTTCGCGGATTTCTTCGTCCGAAAGTCCTTGAAGATGCGGCGGAATACTTCTTTGACGCGGGAAAACTCTCTGCAAAAGCGGCGGCAAAAGCAAAGTTAAAATCAGCCAGACGGTTGTCAAAATATTATCAACTGCATTTACGGCGGCATACAAAACGCCGTCTTTGTTGACATCGTAAGCGAGCGCGACGGCGTTCAGATTCGCGCTGCCGCCCGTGTAAGTTCCGACATACATTCCGGCGACCGCGTTGGCAAGATGAAAATGATTTTGCGGCGCGACGATTTTGTAACCGATAATCGCCGCCAGCGTCGTCGCCATTGAGCCAAGCAAAAACATAAGGAGCATCGGAAGTCCGGCGAACTTCAAATCCTTCAATTTTACTTCGAGCAGCAAAAAGAAAATTCCGAGCGGCGCGGCATACGCAAAAATCCCGTCGTATAAAGGCGGAGCGTTGGAAGACGACGGAATCACGCCGAGATTCGCCAAAATCGCGGCGGCGATAATGATAATCAAAACCGAACCGATATGTTTGAAAAACTTAAATTCCGCCAGCCATTCCGAAACGACGATCAGAAACAGCAAAACGGCGGCGATGTAAACCGGCTCTTGGGTAAACGGCATATTGGGTTTCAGTCAATTTTATTTTGTTTGGAACGCTCGAATTCTACAATTTTCGGAACGAAAAAACTAGCCAAACTTTCAATAAAATGTTCTATGACCGGAGCGCAAGCGGCTCGCTTGCCGTCCGTTTTAGCGAAGCGATGAACGGACGCGCGCCGCACTCATATTAAAGTTACATTTTACAAAGCGTCCACCGAACCAATATAAATTTATGACGGCAGATTTCCTGACCGGCGTAAGAAACACGCATCGGCGAGTTTCTTTACTGCGTCCAATCTTCGACGGTTAAATCGGGAATTTGTTCAAAATCACGAAGATTGCGGGAAACTAAAATTGCATTATGGGAAATGGCAATCGAGGCGATTTTCAAATCCATTGTGCCGATGCGAATTTTTTGTGATTTCAGATTTTTGTAAATTTCGGCGGCGTTTTCGTCAAAATCAAGAATCGCCGTGTTTCGATAACTTATGAGAAAACGATGTAATTTTTCGTAAGCATAAACTTGCTGTTCGACCGTTTTGCTTTTAGCGAGAAAAGCCATCCAACCGCGCATTTGTTCTTCAAACGTGATGATGGTCGTGAAAATTTCATCCGCCGGAAACTGTTCGAGTTTTTGCCGCAGTTTTGAAGATTCGGTAAATTTTTCACGTTCCAGCAAACTCCGGCAATCAGTGTCGAGAACAATCATCCTTCATCCTCGAAATCCTTTTGCGCCTCACGATATTCGCGTCCGAGCCGCATCGCTTCCTCGTGCGCCGGATCATCGGCAAAAGTTCCGACGATCTGTTTCCACCACGGAAGCGCGGTTGTTTCGTCTTTTTTCTCTACTTTGCTTTTCAAAACGGCGATTTCCGCCTCTACAATTTCCAGCCGTTTTTCGATTTCGATATTCGTCATAGCGGGAACATTTTAACACAAACTAACTCCGATTCGACGAAAACATCGTGCTATAATTTCTCTGCAAATTTAATCTTTTTGATAAAAATTATGACGACAGATTTCTTAACAGGCACGGTCAAAGGTCCGGGCGAAATGCCGCACGAGTATCTTTTTATTACCAAGGACAACGAAAAAACGCGCATCGGCGAGTTTGTTTATTATCAGGCGAAAGTCGGTGAAAAAGAACGGCGAATTATCGGCACGATCAAGGGCAGAAAGCTCGTGCGGAATTTGCCGGACGCTTTTTTGTCCGATCCGAATACGCCGCCTTCGATGGTTTCGTCGTTAATTGGTTTGGACGGCGACGGCTGCGAGATTTACGAGATTCAAGTTGAAACCATCGGGTTTTTTGACACGACCGTCAAGGATTTTAACAATCCGCGCATTCCGCCGAATCCGGGACAAGCCGTGTTTTTGGCTTCGTCGGAGACGCTTTCGGCGATGTTGAGCGCGAAAAAGCAGTCGGAGACTGGTTCGGCGCACATCGGCTCCTTGCTGACGCGCGAGGCGGGCGAAGTGCCGATTGTGCTGTCGGTCAAAGATGTCGTTTCGACGCATCTGGCTATTTTGGCTTCGACGGGTTCGGGAAAATCTTACACGGCGGGCGTTTTTATCGAGGAATTAATGCAGCCGCACAACGGCGCGGCGGTTTTGATCGTTGATCCGCACGGCGAATATCACACGATGCAGTCAATTCACGCGCACGAAAAATTCGTCCGCGAAAATTATCAGCCGGAAGTCAAAATCTACACGCCCGACAAAATCAAGGTGCGCTTTTCGACTTTGACCGAAGCCGACGTGAAATATCTGCTGCCCGAAGGCACGAGCGACAAAATGGCGCATTTTCTGTCGCAGGCGTTTCGCAGTTTGAACGAAAGATTAAAAGCCGAGCGCAAACAAGATTACGCTTACGCTTACCACGATTTGCGCGACGAAGTTATGAATCAAAAATATGCTGATGAATCGAAGAAAGACGGTTCGGGCGGCAATGTTTCTTCGATTGACGGACTTTTGTGGCGAATGGATGCGCGTTTCGACCGCGACAACACGATTTTTTCGGCGAGCGAACAGATCGAATTAAACGAACTTTTCAAACCCGGACGCTGCACGATTCTGCAGTTATCCGACATCGAACAGCACGAACAGCAGGTCATCGTCGGCACACTTTTGCGGCGCATCAACAAAGCCCGAATGATGGCGACGCGCGGCGAAACCCCGAAAGAATCGGGCGATGTCGTGGGTTATCCCGTTTTCACACTTTTAGAAGAAGCGCACCGTTTCGCGCCCGCCGGAGCGAGCGTCGTGTCAACCAACATCTTAAAACAAATCTTGAGCGAAGGCAGAAAATTCGGAGTCGGCATCGGGCTTATCACGCAGCGACCGGGCAAATTAGATCAAGACGTTCTCTCACAATGTATGACGCAAATCATTATGCGAATCGTCAACCCGATTGACCAGCAAACCGTCGCCCAATCCGTCGAAGGCGCGGGACGCGCGATGCTCGCCGAACTCCCCGCATTAACCAAAGGTCAAGCGATAATTTCGGGAGTCGGCATTAACACGCCCGTAATGTGCCGCATCCGCTCAAGATTAACCGAACACGGCGGCGAAACCTTCGACGCGCCGACCGAATGGATGAACTGGCATTCGTCCGATTCGCAGGAAAAACGCGAACAGGACAACGCGCCTTATTTGAAACCGAGTTCGGATAAAAAGCCGGAGAAGGTTGGGAACATCAGGATTTAATTTTATGGTAAAATGCGTTTGAGAGGTAAAGTTTTATGACACATTCAATCGTTTTAGAGGTTCCCGAAAATATTTATCGGCGGATTGTGAAAGAAGCCGAATCTAAAAAGCGTAAAGTCGAAGAAATCGCGCTTGAGAGATTGGCAAAAGATACGCCTTCAAATGATGAAGAGTTTGAAAAACTCGCCGATGAACTCGCCGATTACGTCGAAAAAAATATGCCGCCCGATGCCAAACCGCTTTCCGACTACGCGATGAGCCGTGAGGGGATTTACGAAGACCATTTATGATTTACGTTCCCGACACAAATGTTCTGCTGCGCTTCGCCGTTCGCACCGATCCGCAACATCAGGTTGTGCTTTCGGCAATCAGAAAAATAAAAGCAAACGGCGATGAAATTCATATTCTGCCGCAAACCTGCGTGGAGTTTTGGAATGTCTTCACACGTCCTGCCGCCCGCAATGGTTTTGGTTTTCCAATACAAAAAGCCGATCAATCTTTACGCCTGATAGAAAAGATTTTTCCGCTGTTGCCCGACAATGAAAATGTTCATCAAGAATGGCGTAAATTAGTCGTCAATTTCGGCGTTTCCGGCGTTCAAGTTCACGACGCGCGAATCGCGGCGGCAATGCTCGTTCATCAAATTACGCACATTTTAACTTTCAACACGTCCGATTTTGCTCGTTATTCAAGTCTTGGAATCACAGCCGTTGATCCAAAAACTCTCTGATTCTTAAACACACCAACCGAATGGATGAACCGGCATTCGTCCGATTCGCAGGAAAAACGCGAACAGGACGACGCGCCGTATTTGAAGCCTAGTTCGGACAAAAAGCCTGAAACGCTAGGCGGTGTGAGATTTTAATTGATAGAATAAATTGTATGAAAGTTGTGGAAAGAAGTCTTCAAATTCGTAAAACTTTGCTTAAAGAAGAATCCGAAGATTTAAAAAATACGACCGCCAAAGATCGTTGGGCGATGATGTGGCAGCTCGCGCAAAATGCCTGGGCTTTCAAAGGAGAACCGATTGTTGAACCCGGACTTTACAGACATATTATCCGCGTTTATCGCCGGACGAGTTAAATTTCTTGTGGTCGGCGGTTATGCGATGGCTTTTCACGGCTACGTTCGCGCGACGGGAGATATTGATCTCTGGATTCTCTGTTCAGATGAAAATGCGATGCGGGTTTGGCGAGCCTTACAAACATTCGGCGCGCCGCTTTTCGATTTAAATATCGAAGATTTGAAAACTCCCGGAATGGTCTTTCAAATCGGACTTGTGCCGAGCCGCATTGATGTCATTACGCAAATTGACGGCGTTGAATTTGATGATGCCTGGAAAGAACATAAAACCGTCGAAATCGAAAATCTGCAAATTCCCGTTATCGGTAAAACCCAACTCTTAATCAACAAACAATCAACCGGCAGAGCGAAAGACCGTAATGATGCACTGTGGCTCGAAGAAGAAGAATAAGGCAACGCGCCTTATTTGAAGCCGAGTTCGGATAAAAAGCCGGAGAAGATCGGGAATATTAAGATATAATTAACGCTATGAATTATTGGACACAATTAAGCATTGATTTTGCAAATCAAAGAAATTATCTGGATGAATTATTTACAGTTTATCCATTAACCGTCGGATTAGAGCGAGAAATACCCGATAAAAAATGGAAGCGCGTAGAATCGGCTTTTAATCAGGAAGATAATGAAGAACTTTTCAAATCGGTTGTTTCTCTAGACCTTTTTCCTATCAAAGATAGTTATGTAGGATTTTTTAGAATGGATAAGTCCGCGATTGAAAGAAATCCTAAAACCATTGCAAGAATTTGCGGCGCGCTTCGGCAGATGGGATTGGATAAGATTCGTGAAAGAAGTTCGCAGCCGATAGAAACAAATAGACAAATGGGACCGCTTTTTTCCAACTGGCTTAAAAAAGGCAGTTTGGGTGTTTTTCCGGTTTCGGTAGATGAATTTTTGGCTTCAAACGAAAATGCTGTTCTTGATGGAAGTGATAAAGCCTTAAAGGAATTTGCCAAAAAACATTTGGGTTATAATCGTAATAAAGGTTTAGATTTTGTTGGAAGATTTAACGGGAAATTTGTAATTGGTGAAGCGAAATTTGTGAGCAGTGAAGGTGGAAATTAAATTATGAAACTGGTTGAGATCATAATTGATATTCTTGACAATTCACTTGTTCCGCTAAAACAAGGAGAAATTCTTGAACTTGCAGAAAATCACCCTGCGTATGATTCTTGTGGAGAATTGAAAAGAGTTGCTGTTCCACTTTCTGCGGTTGCACGTTGTTTGACAAAGTTTTCAAGTGGAAGTAATCCTGTTTTCGGTGTTGCAGATGAAGGAAAATCAAAGAGAAGTCAAAAGAGATTTTTTCTAAAAACTAAAGATATTCCTGAAGTTAAGAATATTCCCGAATTAAGCCTGCATCCTTATTTAGTGAAATTCGCATACGAAAGATTCAATGTTTATTCAAAAACAATTAACGCTTTAAAAGTTGCGAGGAAAAAAGACAAAATCGGACGTTGGACAAATCCTGATATTGTCGGCGTGAGTCCCGCGCTTTTAAATTTGAGTCCGCTATTTCAAAAAGAAGTCGAGAAGTTGGGATTGCTTTCCACCAAAGTAATCCAATTCTACAGCTTTGAGTTAAAACTGAAAATTGATAAAAGTAATGTCATTGAGGCGTATTTCCAAGCGGTGTCGAATTCAAGTTGGGCGAATTTGGGATATTTAGTTGTCGGGGATTTAGATACTGATGCCGTTTTTCTTTCAAATCTAACAAGACTTAATCACGGTTACGGCATTGGTGTAATAAAACTAAATCTTGAAAATCCGATAAGAAGTGAAATAATTGTTTCTGCCAGAGAAAGAGAAAATGTAGATATTAATTTTATGAATTTTTTAGCGGAAATGAATCAGGACTTTTACGATTTTATAGAAACAACAGTTGATATTATTGCGAACAAAGAAATCAAATCCAAAAACTTTGACAATATTTTATGAAAGAAATTGAAGAACACGCGAACAGACTTTATCAAAAATTTATTAAGGAAGATTTTATTGCAGATGACTTTGATTTTTTTATAGAAGTTAAAGAACTATTGCCTTACAAAAATGTTTATTATTTAACTTGTCTTACAGAAATCATTAACGATGTAGTGAATGAACAAAAGTATTTGAACAAGCATTTAGTGGGTTTTTCTTTTGAAAATCTGTTTCGTTATTGTGCAAGAAAAGCGAAGAAATTATATTTATCTACTGATATTTCTGGATATTTGATGGAAAGATTTTAATTTTCAGCGCAAGGCTTACGGAAACCCTAAAGATATGATCTTGTTTTACACAAAATCCGACAAGTATACTTGGAATGAACCAAAAGACGATTATACGGAAGATGATGTTAAAAGACTGTTCAAGAAAATTGATGAAGACGGAAGACGATACACGACAATTCCTTTACACGCGCCCGGCGAAACTGCTAACGGCGCGACAAATCACGAATGGCGCGGAATCAAACCGCCGAAAGGGAGACATTGGAGAAGTGAGCCGAAAGTTTTGGAACAGTTGGAAAAAGAAAATTTGATCGAATGGTCAGCCAACGGAGTTCCGCGTAAGAAAATTTATATTGACGAAAGAAACGGGAAAAAGAAGCAGGACATTTGGGAATATAAAGACGCTCAATATCCGATTTACCCAACGGAAAAGAATATCGAAATGATAAAGTCAATCATTTTGGCTTCTTCAAATGAAAACGATTTAATTTTGGATTGTTTCTGCGGTTCGGGAACAACACTCGAAGCTGCAAGCCAACTTGGAAGACGTTGGATAGGAATTGACCAGTCTGATGAGGCAATAAAAGTATCTCAAAAAAGATTATCTGAAATGGAAAAAGATTTATTTTCTGCAAATTCAAATTATCAATTTTTGAAAAGCGTTTAAAATTCTTAGAAGACGGCAAACAATTCAATCGCTCGCTTGAGAAACGGGCAACAATTATCACAATTTATTCAACACTTTCAGCTTTAAATGCGATCAGCTTCAAATCATTTATGATTTATCTCACCGAGACAAATAATTTGTTTCACAATCCGCGCAAAAAGTTTATGGCGTTGGTTTCTTCCGATGTTGTCCAGCCTTCGTCGAGCAATCTGATGAGCAATTGGCGCAGTTGGGAATTGGCAGCTAATAATTGCAGAACGGTCGGATTATTTCGAGCGATTTTTACATATTCCAGTGCGGTGTCGTCGGCATCTGAATTGTAATCTTTGTCCAGACTTTGGAAGACGCGTATCGTAAATGCGGCATTTCCATTATGTTCTCTTGCCAGTGCCTGAGCGATTCCCGATTCATCCGTTCCCGTCCAGAAACTTGTAAAACGATCAATAAATTGTCGTGTCGCAGGATCGCCGACACCGACCGTTTCGACATAAGCGTGATCTGCCAGCAATGCGCCGAGCGCGCCGCCGACTAAAACTCCGATGGCGACACCGACCGGTCCCGCCCAGATGCCGACGACCGCACCCGCTGCCGCGCCGCCGGCGATTCCTCCGCCGATGTTTGAGGCTTCGCGTCCGGTCTGCCACCAGGGATTCTCCGACGTTCCGATATTGTATCCGGCAATCGCCAAGGTCATCAGCCAGAGTCCTCTCGATGCCCATCTGAGGCGCGGAATTCCGGCAGTTACCGCCGGACGCGATCTGCCCGAACTTTCGACGACTTCCATAAAAACGCGATTTTGCTGTTCGCCGGTCAGCGAGTTGAATTGTCTTCCTTCAAAACCGGCGTTTTTCATCGCCTTGGCGATTGATTCTTCGAGAGTAATTCCTTTTGACTTTAAGTTACGGGCAAGCGAACGTCCGAGATCGAAATCTCTGACTCGCTGCATTTCCATAATTTGATTGCGGGTTTGATGAGCTAATTCCGCACCTCGCGCCGCCGACATTTCGCCGTTTTCGACTGCTGTTCTGATGCTTTGGCTCATCTCCCGGATTTGGCTGACGTAACTCGATCTGACTTCCGCCATTCTAATCGTCCGCAAAGCAAAATTGTTTGCCGCCGCTTCCATTTGGTGTAAAGCATTTTCTAATCTCGGATCTGTTTGATTTCCCGCCATTATCTTTAGCACTCCTCAATCAGCAGTTGATGTTTTTTGAACGAACTTTTGTATTTCCAACCCGCCGCTAAAAAGAACTTAACTTTGGGATGCTCTTCAATGATTAATTGGTAAGTTACATCATTTTTAAAAAACCTGAAAATTACACTGTTTTTTTCAAAGGAAATTATTTCTAAAACCCCGCCGTTGAAAGTTGATCCGGCTTCCAGCGCGTCCTGCACCGCATTGGAACTGTCGAATAAATAAATATGCAAACCTTCGTCATAAATACTATTATCAGTCAGCCAAATCAGCGAATCGCCGTCAGCAAGCGAAAACTGATTTTCCAAAGTTTTACCGTCAACCTGAATATCCAGCGGTGTACCGTTTGCCGCAAGCAAGGAAGTGCCGTTTTGCGAATCATAATTTGTGAGAGAAAATTTTTGAGAAACCCGCATAATTAATCGTAGCATTACAGCTCGGCGAAAATCAACGGTGACGCGCAATAAAAATCTAATTGATCGCTAAGGAACGGGGCGGCAATTTTTACGCTTTGTTCGACACTTTCAGCCTCAAGGCTTTGGTCGGCGTGGCGACTGTGATCGGAAATGTTTAGGCAAATAAAATTTAGGCGTTAAAATGTTTTCGCGGTAAAATGCGTTTGAGAAGAATGGTAAAATAATCTAATTTATGACCGGACAATATATTTTAAGCGATTATCTGGAAAACGCTTTGGCGCAAGCCGAATACGACAAACTCGAAGACGGCACGTTTTTCGGGCGCATTCCGTCGTGCAAAGGCGTGGCGGCTTTCGGCGCAACTTTGCTGCGAATGTGAAACGGAACTGCGCTCGACGCTCGAAGATTGGGTTTTGGTTGGTTCAAAACTCGGACATTCTTTGCCAATCCTCGACAGCATAGACTTAAACGGAAAATCCGAATGATGATTCGTGAAGCCGAAGAAATAATCAAGCGCAAGATTTCTGTTGAAAAATGAAATGGTTCGCCGTAATACTCGCCAAACTTTCGACGCGCCCACCGAATGAATGAACCGGCATTCGTCCGATTCGCAGGAAAAACGCGAACAGGACGACGCGCCTTATCTGAAACCGTCATCGGATAAAAAGCCGGAGAAAGTCGAGAATATAAGAACATAATGAAAAAGCTGCGCGAAAAAAATTTCAATTTTTAATCGTCTTATTTTTACAATTTCAATATCAGTTCAAGCTCAGAGGAAAAAAATATTCGGCTTGGCTGGCGGGTTTGGAAATTTGTTTGTAGAACTTATTCTTGCATTGACGGGCGCATTGTGAGAATCTTTTTAGCTATGCCGCGCAAGTCAAAAAAGTCATTAAAAAATCAATTTGAAGAAGCTAACGGTCGCAGTGTTAGTCTAAAGGAGTTAGCCGCGCATCTCGGATTGTCGCCGACTTCGCTTTCGATTGTTTTGAATGACGCGCCGACGGCGAATTCGATTCCGCAGGAAACCAAAGACCGAATTTTTGAAGCGGCGGCAAAATTTAATTATCGTCCGAATTATTTTGCCCGCAGTTTACGGGCGCAGCGCAGTTTCACTCTCGGTTTGCTCGTTCCCGAATTGAGTGACGGTTATTCGGCGATGGTTTTAAACGGTGTCGAATCGGTTCTCTCGACCGAAGGCTTTTTTTATTTGACGGCGAGCCATCTGCACCGCGCAGATTTGCTCGAACATCATCCGCAAATGCTTATCGAAAGACAGGTTGAAGGAATAATCGCGGTTGACACGCCGGTTCGTTTTAATCCGACTTTGCCGGTTGTCAATGTTTCGGGACACGACAAAATCGAAGGCGTAACAAACATCATTTTAAATCACAATTCGGCGGCGAAACTCGGCATCGAGCATCTCTACGAACTCGGACACCGCAAAATCGCTTTTATCAAAGGACAGGACTTCAGTTCCGATACGGAAATTCGCTGGCAAACCATAATGCAGGCGGCGATGGAAAAAGGAATCGAAATTGACGACAGTTTGATCGTGCAGCTCGAAGGCGAAAATCCCTCGCCTGAACCCGGCTATATTGCGGCGAAACAACTGCTCGCGCGAAAAAAGAATTTTACCGCGCTGTTCGCTTTCAACGATATTTCCGCCATCGGCGCGATTCGCGCTTTGTGCGAGGCTGACTGCCGCGTTCCCGAAGACGTTTCGGTGCTTGGTTTCGACGATACTTACGCCGCCGCTTTTCACAATCCCGCGCTGACGACCATCAAACAGCCGCTTTTTGAAATGGGCAGCCTCGCCGCTAAAACGCTGCTCCGAAAACTTGCCGAACCGGACGGATATTCTCCCGAAACTTTGACCGTCGAACCGAAACTCGTCGTTCGCCGTTCGACCGCTCAAGTTATGAACGGAACGCCGTCATCTTGACCGTTTAGGCGGCGACCGAAAGTTGATAAAACGCCGCCTTTCAGTGTGTTGACGCTCAATAATTGCGAATGTATCGCTTAATCTTTAATCATCGAAAATTTTGCTGAAAAATAAATTGATATGACGCTCGACCGGCAGGAAATTTTGACCGAAAGTGAACACAAATTCATCAAAATTTTTCTGTATCTGAGTTTCATTTTAATCGGAATCGTCAACACATTTCTCGGTCCGATTCTGCCGTTTCTCTATGAAAAATGGCGATTGGATGATGTTCAAGCCGGATATTTTCTGGCGGCGCAGGGTTTGGGCGGATTATTCGGAACATTGGTCAGTTCATTTTTATACGCAAAATTCAGTTCGAGACAAATTTTAGCTGCCGGCTATGTTTTAATCGTTGTTTCGCTGCTCGGTTTGAGCAGCGCGGTTTGGGAAATCGGACTTTTATCATCATTTTTGAGCGGCGTAAGTTTAGGTTTTATTATTCCGACGACGACGCTGATCCTTTCGCAAATCGCCGGAGAAAATCGCGCGGCGGCGATCAATCTGCTAAATTTCTTTTGGGCGTTGGGCGCGGTTTCGAGTCCGCTGATATTTGTCGGGTTAAGTTCGCAAAGCCGGTTAAATTATCTTTTTGTCGTAATCGCCGTCATCGCGGCGGCGTTTTTGGCGTTTTTGTTCAGACTGAAAAACGTCCAAATCATTTCGGGAAGCGAAAAATCAGCAATCGGCGGCGGCGAAAAAACGGCAATTTTGTTTTCGGTGTGGCTTTTCATTCTGACAATTTTTCTGCAAATCGGCATCGAAGCCTCGCTCGGCGGCTGGCTGCCGACTTTTGCCAAACGCATTACTTCATCCGATTGGTGGCTGCTCGTCCCGACGTTTTACTGGTCAGGATTTTTACTAAGCCGTCTGCTCTCATCATTTTACCTGCGGCGAATCAGCGAAAGAACGGCGATTTTAATCGGGTTGATTTTGGTAATAATCGGACAGATTATTTTTCTTTTGACCGTCAAAATAAACCTCGCGGCGGTCGGCGCATTTTTGGTCGGTTTCGGCACCGCGCCGATTTTCCCGATAACAATCGCCATTCTGTCCGGCAAATTTGAAAAAAAAGCACCGGAACTCCTCAGCTATATGTTTCTGCTCGCAGGACTTAGCGGAATGATTTTTTCGTGGCTGATCGGTTACGCCGCTTCAGTAACCGGCGAACTGAAAACGGCTTTGCTGATTCCGCTAATTTGCGGTTTTGTCCTTTTCTTTCTACACTTATTTCTGAAAAAAGTACAAAAATAATTATTTTAAGATTTCAATCGCGGCTCTCACGCCGTGAAAAAACGCTTCTTCAAAAAGCGCGATGCCGCTCAAATCAGAGTGCGCGAAATGTATGTTTCTAAACGGTTTCTGCGCTTGTTCGCGTGCGCCCGACCAGAGAAAATTCGGGCGCGGCGAAATCATCGCGTGTCCCCAGCGCATCACGTCAATTTTTTCGGTCAACTCTCGAATGTTCGGATGAGCGCGTTGTAAATCCGACAAAATCACGTCGGAAATTTCCCGGTGATTTAAGCCGAAAAGTTTGGCGCGTCCGTTTTCCCCGCCGCACATCGGATAATAATAAGTGAAAATCGCCGCGCCGTAATCAATGCCTTTCTGATGCGTCGCGTTGACGTAACCCAAACCCGGACTTTCGTATAAAACATTGTCCCACGCGAGCGGAAAATCTTTCGGGAAACGATTTTTCGGGCGATCTTTCAAGAATAAATTCGCCACGAACCAAGCGTTATGCTGAAATTCACCGACGTAATTTGGCGGATCCGTTTTGAAATCCCGAATCACATATTTCGCCGTGAAAATCGGCGCGGCGTAAATTATTTTCTCGGCGCGAATGCCGCGAATTTCGTTGGTTTGCGTGTTCAGATAAACGACATCAACGCCCGTTTCGTTCGGAATAATTTCGAGCGCGATGGTTTGCAGGCGAATTTTATCTTTAATTTTACCGGCTAAATAATTGACGAATCTGCCGTTGCCTTCGGGAAAAGTGATGAACGGCTGTGAATCTTCGCCTGATTTGCGAACGCGCGAGCAGAAATAAAAAAGTCCCGCCCACGCCGAAGCGTCGTTTAATTTCAAGCCGTAATCGTCGCGCGTCGCGTAATCGCAATACCAAAAAAGCCGTTCGGACGTGAAACCTTTGCGCCGCAGCCAATCGCCGAACGAAATCTCGTCGAGCGCGAGAACTTCCGCGTCGGTCGAACAGTTCGCAATCGGCAAAGTGAACGCGCGGTTGCCGTTCGCGTCGCGCCAATTCACCCAGAAATCAACTTCTTTTTGAAAATTTTGATATTGATTTTTATCATCGTCAGACGCGCCGACGTTCAAATATAAGCCTTCATACCAACGACCTTTGTAGAAAATTCGCTCTTCCGGTTCGCGGCACAAAAACTGTTCTCTGACGACGATTTCGCCGTTCGCCGTTCTGCCTTCGGTCAGATTCATCTCGTCCAACAGCCGGATCAATTCGACGTTTTCCCGAAACGGCACGGGCAGATAATG
Organism: Pyrinomonadaceae bacterium; assembly: GCA_965218105.1. Taxonomy (GTDB): domain Bacteria; phylum Acidobacteriota; class Blastocatellia; order Pyrinomonadales; family Pyrinomonadaceae. Next base: position 2,745,650 of record OZ244585.1, on the reverse strand, counting down.
CGCGCCCCACGGATAATTTACGAGGTCGGAAGTTCCGCTCCGCGCCGTGCCGCCAATCTTTTTTTCGAGTTCCAAAAGAACGAAATTGTTAAAATTATTCGCCTGAAATTTCCAAGCCGCCGAAAGTCCCGCCGCGCCGCCGCCGATGATCGCAACTTTGACGTTTTCCCAATTATTCGCGGGAACTTCGACGTTTTTGTTTTCGCGCAAAATATGCCCGACATTAACATTCGCGCCGACGATTTCACCGTCAATTTCTTTGTTTTCAGAGCTTGACCGGCACGCGGAAAGCGCGAACGGCAAACCGAGAAAGGCGGTCAAAATTTCGCGGCGCGTAAAGTTCATAAGATTTTTTGCCACGAATGACACGAATAACACGAATTATTTTTCGAATTTTATTCGTGTAATTCGTGTAATTCGTGGCTAATTTCATTCAAATCGCCGCCATTCCGCTTCGTAATATCTGACCAAAGCCTGATTATCGAGGCGATTGATTTCGATTTCTTCGTTTTTCGGCAAATCGGTGTCGGCGGAAAACTCGAACATTGACGCGAGCGTTTGATCGTTGAGAAATTTCAGTTCGATATTTTCGGGAAGTTTCGTCGGCTGGTCGAACGGCTGTAATTTTGCCAAAGCGTAACCCCAAACGCCGAAACTCGGCACGGTGGTTTGATACGGTTTGACGGAAAAACCGGCGGCTTCGAGCGTTTTAATGATGCACCAGAAGGATTTACGCGCCATCAGCGGCGAAGTCGTCTGAATCACGACGGCGGAATCAGGCTTTAATTTGCGCTTTAACAAATTATAAAATCTCGTCGTGTAAAGTTTTCCCAAAGCGAAATTGTTCGGGTCGGGAAAATCTACGATTGCCACGTCGAACGGTTCGGTTTCGGTCGCATCGAGCCAGACGAAAGCGTCGGCGTTGGTGACGTGAACTCGTCGGTTATCGAACGAATGCTGATTGAGTTCGCCCAAAGCCGGAACGTGTTTGGAAACGCTCGTCATTTCCGGGTCGAGGTCAACAAGCTGAATATATTCAACACTCGGATACTTCAAAATCTCGCGCAAAGCCAAGCCGTCGCCGCCGCCGAGAACTAAAATTCGCTTCGGATTCGAGCCGAACGCGGTCATCGGCGGATGCACGAGAGCTTCGTGATAACGGTATTCGTCGAACGAGTTGAATTGCAGATTGCCGTTCAAAAACAGCGCGTAGCCGGTTTTTCCTTTGGTCACGACGATGCGCTGATACGACGAACTTTTCGCGTAAACGATGTTGTCGGTGAACAACCCGTCTTCGGCGAGCGAAGTCAGATAATCGGCTTTGATAAAGGCGATTAAAAGCAGAATGATGATGACGAAACCTTTGACGCGCAGCACGTTGACCGATTTTTTAATCAGCGGTTCGAGCAGCCACGTTCCCCAAATGCCGATTGCCGCGTTGAGCATTCCGAACAGCAGCGAAGTTCTGGCTAAACCGAGTTTCGGCACGAGAAAAAGCGGAAATAAAAGCGATGCGACGAGTGCGCCGATGTAATCGAAAGCGAGAACGCGCGAAATCAAATCTTTGAAATCGAGTTCGTCCTTCAAAATCCGCATCAGAATCGGAATCTCCAAACCGACGAGCATTCCGATGCCGAAAACGACCGTGTAAAGCACGATTGAAAAATAAGAGAGATGGGCGAAACTGAAAAACAAAAGCGGCGCGGAAAATCCGCCTAAAACCGCGACGGCGAGTTCGATGTCAACGAATTTTTCGGCGATGTTTTTTTCGATGAAACCCGACAGATACGAACCAACGCCCATCGCAAACAGGTAAACGCCGATGATGATCGAAAACTGCGTCACCGAATCGCCCAGAACATACGACGACAGCGTTCCGGCGAGCAATTCGTAAATTAACCCGCAGGTGGCGATGACGAAGACGTTTAAAAATAAAAGCGGAGTTCGATTCATTCCTATAATTCAAACAGGATAAACAGGATAAACAAGATAAAGACAAACAAAAATTATCCTGTTTATCTTGTCTATCCTGTTTGAATTTAACCTTGTATTGCCGACGCGATAATAATGGCAATCGCAATCATAATCGCGCCGATGACGATGCCGAGCGCGGTGTTCTGGTCTTCTTCGATTTCCTTTCTGACTGAAAACGGCGTAAGTTTGTCAAAGATAAAATATGCGATGGCGAAAGCGATCAGCCCGATCACGACGAACACGATAGTCGTGATCGCAGTTTCCAAAAGCGCGTCGAGTTTAACGATTAAAACAAGCGTATGCAACATTTATTTTCCTCCACGAAAACCCGTATAAATAAACGGTATTCCAAGCCGCGAATTGCTTCCCGAATTGGCAATTTCCCACCCGAACCACGACGAAGCCAGATAAAAAAGAATAATGCTCGTCCCGAAAATTATGTAAAGCGTTTTTTTTATCATAAAATTTTGCGTTAAACGCTAATTATTCACCATTGTTTCCAAACATACTTTCGCTCCAGCGGCGCGATTCAAACGTGAATTTACGGAACAAACTCCACAACGGAAGAATTGACAATAAAATAAACGAAAGCCAGAAATTTACGCCGCGCATTACGTTTTGTTCGACTTTGACGGCGACGGGCATCGGCGATTGAAAATTTTGCCAAGTTCCTTCGACGCGCAGAGTGTAATTTCCGGCGGGCAAAGCCGAAAGCGTCGCGTCCTGCGATTGTCCGCCTTCCGACCAGCTTTCGCCGTCTTCCACGCCCGAATAATACTCAATCGGAATGTCAACCGATTCGACTTCGTTGTTCTGCTCGTTGATTAAATCAACATCCAAATCAGCCCACGAATTATTGACCGGCGCGTTTGCCGTGATTCGCACGTTGCGGTTCGCTTTGATTTCAAACGGCTGTGAAAAAACGGTTTGCGCCGTCGTTTGGCTCGCCGTCGGATCGAGCGTCAACTGCTGCGTCAATGCCGTGCCGGTAAATCCGCTGATTGGAATCATAAAAATTCCCGCGATCACCAAAACGGCGAGCATTGCAAAACCCGCTTTGACGTAAAATCCGCCGGTGAACGGCTGATTTGGCGCGACCGAATAAGGTTTCGGCAAATTTTCGACGTTAAAAGCCTTTTCGACTTCCGCGTTTGTCAGATAGTTCCCGATTGACCAATTGACTTCGTTCGCGCCGAGTTCGCGCGAAAGCATCAGCGGCGGCGCGACAAAATCAGTTGCCTGAACTTTTTCACCTTGTTCGACGCGCCAGTAAAATTCGCCTTTGACGTATTCGACGACCGCCGGGGCGTTCTGAAAAATTCTGAAAGTTTTGCCGTCGTATTTCGCGGTTGATTTGCCGGAAGAATCATTAATTTCGACTTCGGCGGGATTGATCGGCTCGACGTAATTCCAGTGATTATCGGAATAGACGAGCCAGCGAAAACCGATTTTCGGATTATACAAAAGATATTCGTCCCAGAAATATTTTACGCCTTCAATCGTTACGCTTCTGACCATCGCGCCGATAATTTTGAATTTTAGGTCGTTAAAATTCCCTTCCGCGCCGATTGGCAAAATGAATTCGTGCGGCGACGTTGAAGGTTTTAAGACTTTGAGAAACCTTAAATTTCCTTGGTTGACATCGAGCAGCGAATTACAAAAAGGACAAGTTACGCGCTCGGTTTTGTCGGGCGCATTTAGTTCCAATGCGCCGCCGCAATGCGGACACTGCATCGCGCCGACGGCGACCGTTTTCGCTTCGCGCTGAACGGATTTTGCCTCACCCAAACCGATTTCACCGAGCGAAACCTGCCGTCCGACAAAAACCCGCGCCGGATTTTCGCTGTAATCAATCGTCCCGAAAGCGTCATTTTTGCCCGACAAATCCGCGTAATCACTTTTTTCGTTCGGCGTTAATCTGTAAGGAATTTCGCCGTCCGCCGCGACCGCCGTCGCCGTGCCTTTTTCCGTGACGATTAAAGTATTTTTGCCCGGAATTTGTTCGACGGTTTGCCCGATGTTTAGAGATTGAAACGATGGAATATGCGTATTTTCCGGCAGCGGCTGATAAAAAGTCAGATAAAATTTCCCCTGCGCTTCGGCGAGCCAACCAACCCAGCCGTTGGAAAAAGTCGCGTACCATTCGTCCCAAAATCCGCCGAGTTCGTGTTTTAGCTGCGCGCGTCCGGTCAATTCAAAATTGTTTCCGTTCCAATTACCTTTCAAACCGAGTTTCAAAGGCGATTCCGAATCGGCGATTTCCGCAACTCTGCCCAAATCTTCGAGCGCGCGATCAGTTCGCGCAATCGCCGAACGGCAAAACGGACAGATGAGAACAACCGTCGAGCCTTTTTGAAACTCAATCGGTGCCGCGCAATTCGGACAATTAGCTTTTAAGACGCTCACGCTTCACCTCTCGCAATTTTGGATTTTGGATTCTGGATTCTGGATTCTTTTATGCCGCGTTCGATTTTCGTAACTCTTACTTCTTTGGCATCAATTAATTGCATCAAATTTGCTTCCCAATTCCATTCTGGGCGCGCTTTGCAGCAATATAAATTAAAAGTCGCGGTTTTGTATTCGGGATATGTGTGACAAGCCAGATGAGATTCGGTTAAGGCGACCAAACCCGTGATGCCTTTTTCGCCTTCAAATTGATGCCAGATTCCTTCGGCAAGCGTTTTCAAATTGAGATCGGCGATGATCCGCGCGAAAATTTCGCGCAAAATTTTCATCTCGCGCAATAAATTTTCATCACAGCCAACCGCTTCAATTAACCATTCGGTTCCGACAATCATTTTTGAGTTTGATATTTGCAACTGTAAAAATTTACGAAAGTTTGCGGAAAAAGTTTAATCGAATTAACCGGAAACTTTAACTCTGCTAATACGTTATAATTCTTTTCGGTGGAAGTATGCTGCATAAAACTATAACCAAAAATCGCGCTCTTGTCATATCTTTGACATTTTTTTGCCTCATTTCGACAGGCTGTTATTCGGTCTCGTCAAACGACATTAAAAACGACAACAAACCGGACACAAAGCAATCCGCCGAATACGGCAAGCCGCAGATCGTCGGCGAAATCAAATCGGACGAAATAACCGAAAGCAGCGGCATCGCCGCGTCGCGCTGCAACAAAGACGTGCTTTGGACGCACAACGATTCGGGCGACGACGCTTTTATTTTCGCGTTGAATGAAAAAGGCGAAAAACTCGGAACGTGGAAAGTTACGGGAGCGAAAAATAAGGATTGGGAAGACATCGCCGTCTTTCAAGACCAAAAATCAGGAAAATGTTTTTTGTATATCGGCGACATCGGCAACAACGAAAGATCAAAAACCGAGATGACGATTTATCGCGTCGCCGAGCCGAAAGTTTCCGCCGCCGACGTGAATTCGAGCGCGAAAAATCCGAATAAAACCGAAACTGCCGGCGCGATAAAATTTGAATACCCGGATATGCGGCACGATGCCGAGACTTTGATGATTAACCCGAAAACAGGCGACATTTACATTTTGTCGAAGCGGCTGACCGGCGCGTCGGGCGTTTACAAACTGGCGGCAGGTTACAGTTTAGAAAAAACAAACACGCCCGAAAAAATCGCCGATTTTACAGTTCCCGCCGTTCCCGACGGATTTCTAACCGGCGGCGACATCGCGCCCGACGGCAAACGCGCCATTATTTGCGATTACTTTTCGGCTTATGAAATAGTTCTGCCCGAAAACGCGAAAAACTTCGACGACATTTGGAAGCAAAAACCCGTCATTATTCCGCTCGGCGAAAGACAACAGGGCGAATCCGTCGCTTATTCAACCGATGAAAATGCGATTTTCGCCACCAGCGAGGGTGAAAATTCGCCGTTGATTGAAGTGAAAAGAAAATAAAGACTGGAGCGCAAGCGTCTCGCTTGCAAGTCCGTTCGGCGCGAAGCACGAACGGACAACGCTTCAATTTCTACAAACTTTCAAGCGATTAAACGCCGTCGCCGTTCTTGCTTCGCTCGAACGGCGGCAAGCGGGACGCTTGCGCTCCAGCTTATTTTCCTTTGAAAACAGGTTTGCGCTTTTCCAGAAACGCCGCCACGCCTTCTTCTTTGTCTTCGGTTGAAAAACAAATCGCAAAAAGATCAACTTCGCGGCGCATTCCTTCGTCGAGATTTGAGCGTGAGGCGAGTTTGACGGCTTCTTTTGCCATTTGCAGCGCAATCGGTGCTTTTTCGGCGATTTTATTCGCCATTTCCATCGTTTTCGACTCCAATTCGTCGGGCGCGAAAACGTGATTGACCAAACCCAAACTCAAAGCCGTGTTTGCGTCAATCATCTCGCCCGACAGTATCATTTCCATTGATTTTCCTTCGCCGACGAGCCGCGTCAGACGCTGCGTTCCGCCGCCGCCGGGAATGATTCCCAAATTTATTTCCGGCTGTCCGAGCCGCGCTTTCTCGCTCGCCATCCGAATATCGCAAGCCAGCGCGAGTTCACAGCCGCCGCCCAGACAAAAGCCGTTAATCATTGCAATCACAGGCTTTGGAAAATTATCAATCGAATTGAAAAGCGTTTTTTCGAGAAACGTACTGCGCTGTGTGACGACGGTTTGACCGGCAAATTCCGAAATGTCCGCGCCGGCGACGAAAGATTTTTCGCCCGCGCCCGTGATGACGACGACGCGAATTTCACCGTCGGTTCGCAGTTCGTCAAGCGCGGCAACGCCTTCGGAATGCACTTTTGAATTTAAAGCGTTAAGTTTGTCGGGACGATTGATTGTTAAAACGGCGACATTGCCGCGTTTTTCGACGAGAATTGTTTCGTAATTTGACATAATTTTATTGGTTTTTGATGTTTTAGCAAATTTACATCTTACATTTTGTCGGCTGGCGGCGACAAATTGCGGAAATCATTTTAACGCAAAGGCGCAAAGGCGCAAAGACGCAAGGAATTTCTAAAAAACTGTTTGAAAAGTCGAGAACCGAAAAAAAATCTGAAGAAATAGGACGCGGACAAACGCCGATTAAGCGGATTGGCGCGGATAACTTTAAAAAATCAGCATAAATCTGCCAAATCCGTGTTCATCCGCGTCCTATTTTCTCCTCTTTAAACAATTTCTAAAAATAAAATTAAATCTTTGCGACTCTGCGCCTTTGCGTTAAAAATCTTGATTGAATAAAAGGTAAATTTGCTTTTTGATGCGCGGAGTTTTAAATTTGATAATTTGTTCGCGCAAATGAAAATTATGAATTCGATACAAATGGTTGACCTGAAAAGTCAATACGAAAAAATTAAAAACGAAATTGACGCGGCGGTGATAAACTGTCTTTCTTCAACGGCTTACATCAACGGACCGGAAGTGAAAAACTTTCAGAAACATCTGGAAAAATATCTAAATATCAAACACGTTATTCCGTGCGCCAACGGCACGGACGCTTTGCAAATTGCGCTGATGGCACTTGATTTGAAAGAAGGCGACGAAATTATCGTGCCGTCTTTTACGTTTATTGCGACGGCGGAAGTTATTGCGCTGCTTAAACTTACACCGATAATGGTCGAAGTTGACGAGAATACGTTCAACATCACGGCGGAAATTATCGAAAAAGCGATCACGCCGCGCACGAAGGCGATTGTTCCGGTTCATCTTTTCGGGCAAAGCTGTGATATGGAAGCGATTATGCGCGTGGCAAACGAACATAATCTTTACGTTATCGAAGACAACGCGCAGGCAATCGGTTCGGATTATACGTTCAGCGACGGGACGACGAAAAAAGCCGGAACAATCGGACACATCGGTTGCACTTCGTTTTTTCCGTCGAAAAATCTCGGCTGTTACGGCGACGGCGGCGCGATTTTTACCGATGATGACGAACTCGCGCAAAAAATGAAAATAATCGCCAATCACGGACAATCAAAACAATATTTTCATTCGGTCATCGGCGTAAATTCGCGGCTCGATTCGATTCAGGCGGCGATTTTGAACATCAAATTAAAGCATTTGGACGAATACTGCGCTGCCCGCCGGCGAGCCGCCGCGTTTTACAACGAAGCGTTTAAAAACATCGCCGAACTTCAAACGCCCGCGCTTGAAGAACACTCGACGCACGTTTTTCACCAATACACGCTGCAAGTCAAAAACGGAAAACGCAGCGAACTGCAAATACATCTGGCGGAGAACGGCGTTCCGGCGATGATTTATTATCCGGTTCCGCTTTATCGTCAGGAAGCATTTACGGAATTCGTCGCGCCGGATTTTACTTTGCCGGTGACGGAAAAATTATGCGCTTCCGTTTTGTCGCTGCCGATTCACACGGAAATGAACGCAGAACTTTTGAGAATAATTACGGATAATGTGAAGAGTTTTTTTGACTAAAACCGGAGCGCGGACGAGCCGTCCGCGCTCCCGGCTTTAGAGATGCCAAACGAGCGGCAGAACAATCATCACGACGATGAATAAAATCAGCGTCAGCGGCAAGCCGATCTTCATAAAATCGCGGAAACTGTAACCGCCCGGACTCATCACCAAAATATTGACCGGATGACCGAGCGGCGTGATGAACGCCATCGAAGTCGCCAGCGCGACACCCATCACCAGCGCGCGCGGATTGATGCCGATCTGCTGCGCGATGCTGATGGCGATTGGTCCCATTAACGCCGCGACCGCCGCGCCGTTCATCGCCTGGACGAGCAGCATCGTCGCCAGAAATAATCCGGCGAGCAGCGCGAGCGGTCCGAACGGTCCGAGAACCGCGACCACGCCGTTCGCCATCATCGCGGCGGCGTTCGTTTTCGTCAGCGCGATGCCGAGCGGCAAAATTCCCGCCACCAGAAAAACGGTTTTCCAGCTAATCGCCGAATACGCCTGTTCGGTCGTCAAAATCCCGACGAGCATCATCGCCAGTGCGCCGCCGAGCATTACCGCGCCCGTGATATTCGGTTCGAGAACGGCGATCACCAATGTCGCAATGACGATCATCAGCGCGGCGCGTCCTTTATTCGGAACGGTAATGGCGGCTTCTTCGCGCGATAACAGCACGATTAAATCGGGATCGTCGCGCAAAATCGTCAATTTTTCGCGCGATCCCTGCAACAGCAGCGCGTCTCCGAATTGCAGCGGAACATCCGCCAGATTGATAAAAATTTCCTGCTCCGCCCGCCAAATCGCCAAGACCGTCAAACCGTATCTTTCGCGGAAATGCGCCGACCGCAGCGTTTCGTCAATCAGACGCGAGCGCGGCGAAAGCATCGCTTCGACGACATCCACGGCGCGCGACTGCAAATCCTGTTCGTGCCATTCGCTCGGCGCGAGATGTTCCATAAAAGGTTCGACATCGCGGCGGCGAAAATCTTCCTCATTGCCTTCGAGAATCAAAATATCGCCGTCTTCAATCACGGTTTTGGGCGAAATTGAAACGAGCCGCTTGCCGCCGCGTTCGATGGCGACGATGCTGACCTTAAAATCTTCGCGCAGAGTGCATTGAGCAATCGTTTTGCCGGTCAAAAAGGAATTTTCCGGCACGGCGGCGCGAAAAAGATTTTTGTCGAGATGATAAGTTTCGACTAAATCTTCCTCCGGCTGCCGCGACGGAACCTGCGTTCGTTCGAGCATTGATTCGCGCGACAGCGTTTTGCGCCCGATCAAAGCGATATACGCGATGCCGACGACGACCAGCGGAATGCCGACCGGCGCGAAATCAACCAGACTGAATCCTTGAATATTATTGTCAACTAAAATCGAACTGAGAACGATATTGGCGGTCGTCAAAAGCGTCGCCATTCCGCCGAGAATCGTGCTGAAGGCGAGCGGCATCAAAATCCGCGACAAATGAACATTCGCCTTTCGCGCCGCGCTCGAAACCGCCGGCAGCAGCACCGCCGCCGCCGCGATATTGTTCATAAACAACGACAAAAACGCGCCCGCGATCATCACCGCGACGACCAGATGCGTTTCGCTTTTGCCGCCGACTTTGAGCAGAATATTTCCGACCTGTTCGGTTACGCCGCTGCGCTGCAACGCTTCGGCGAGAATAAAAATTGACAAAATGGTAATCACGGCGGAGCGCGAAAACCCGGAAAACGCTTCCTGCGGAGTCAAAACGCCCGACACGCCGAGCGCGACGACGACGAGCAGAGCGACCAAATCGGCGGGAATTTTGTCCGTAAAGAACAAAATCAGCGCGACAATCAGAATCGAAAAAGTAATGACCAGTTGAACGTCCATCTAAATCAAGCTACCAAGTATAGTTCGTTCAAATAACGGTTGCAATCGAAAGATTATATAAGATTAAATTTCGCAAAATATTCGTCAATTTCGCCGCGCAGTTCGATGCCGGCGCGCTCGAAACAATCAAGCAAATCATTGATATTTTTGATGAAAACAAAATTTTTCCAACGTCCCGAAGGAACATTGGTTAATAGCCCGACGATTTATCGTTGGGAACGCAATCAATAAATAATCAAGTCCCGCAAGGGACGAAAGACGACATCAATCAAAAATATATTTTTCATCGTATTCAATGCCGTGTTTTTTCAAAAACGCGAGAAACTCCGTTTTGAAATCCATCTTTCTATGATGTCCGGCTTGATTGTTAATATAATTCGTCGTTCTTTCAACATCGCCGACACCGATTGAAAACGCGCCGTATCCTTCCTGCCATTCAAACATTCGATGTTCGACAAATGTTTCGTGAATCCATTTTGACGAACCGCCTTTTATTAACTGCATCACCTTTGCAATCGAAATCGTCGAAGGCATCGAAATAAGAAGATGAACGTGATCGTCAACGCCGCCCGCCGCCAGCAGTTTAATTTTATTTTCACGCGCAATGCCGCCAATATATTGAAAAGTCGCGGCTGCAATTCGGGCGTAATCATCGAACGACGTTCTTTCGTGCTGAAAACGCAATGGTGAAGCGAATTGATAAATGAATGCGACATTTTGAATTGTTGTTTCTTTCGTCCCTTCCGGGACTTCAAATCTCGATTCTGATTTCCCGCCAATAAATTGGCGGGCTATTAACAAATGCTCCTACGGAGCGAAGGCATTATATTTTATAAGCCTATTGAATATCTTAATTCCTTTAGATTCTTTTCCGCCGAATACAAATCACCAATGTTTTCAGACTTTATGTGATTATATCTGGTATGAAAATCTAATGTGTCCACTACTTGCTCAAACTTTTTCGGTGTATCGGAAATGATATACAAACCGACATTGTTGTAATCAATCAAGGTTGACAATCTGCCAACGCCTGACCAAGTTCCGGTTGACATTTCAACTTCAAAAGCATTTTCGGGAATGAAATGTTTGCCTTTTTCCCGAAACCAAATTACGTCAATCTTTCGCAGTAAATCGTAATTGGAAAACTGAAGTTCCGGGCATTTTGTCAGAGTTGAAATTTTTCCTAATTCGACATCGTTAAACTTTTTCGACTTGTCGGGGCAAAATGTGTGAAATCCGCGAATGTTGCCGATTTCGATTAACCTCCCTTGAATAACTGAATGCAAACTTTCTTCGACGGTGTTTTGAGTTGCGGAATATCTACAAGGTTTCAGCAGCAATTCCCAAGCGTTAATAAATTCCGCGCAATTTAATCTGTTGCCTTTTCCCAAAAGAGCGATATTCAAATCGCGGTCAATAACGATTTTGTATTCACCGTTTCTATCGTGGCTTATTTGCGGCAAAACCTTAAATAAAACTTTTGCGGGAATTATTACAGTTTGCTCAACCGAACCACAGACAAAAGCAATAAAAGGATTATCGAGATTATTCATTTCTTCCGCAGTTAAATAATTCAAACCGTAAAAATACCTGCCGTTTTTGCCTTCAGTTGCGGCTCTGATTAAAACATTAGCTTCAGCAATTTTGTAAGTTCTTGACTTTAAGACTCTAATAAGTTCAATACTAGCTTGAAATTGTTTTGCCTCTTGTAAAAATTCATTGGCGAGCGATTCGGCAACGGATTTTGATTTCATACTTAATTTCCAGTTACTTCGTCAATTGCTATTTTAATTGTATCGAAAACAACGTCCCACAAACCGAATTCGATCAGTTTTTTGAATTGTCGTAATTCTTCCTCATTCATATTTCTACCGATGGTTGCCTGAGCGGTTTCCTGCACAAACCACTTATCAATCCAGTAGATCAATTCTTGTTTATCTATATAATCCGGCGCGTTTATTTGTTCCATAATTTTTAGTTGAGATGCAAATAAAAAGTGTATTTGTCATTTTAGATTTTTCGTATTTTCCAAAAGATAACGCCCAATTGAAATCTGCGCCGAGTTGCTTTTTCCAATCGGTTTCTTTTTGCGCGTTTTCGTAATAGTTAATCAAATCCCGTTTAGAAATCAAAGTGCCGCCGCCCGCGCCGATTTTTGGAATTCTGCCGTAGTTGATGAGATACGCAATGTTTGAAGGCGTAACGGTTTTGCCAATATGTTTGGTCGCCCAAACGCTGGCTTCTTTGATGTTTAATAGTTCGTTCGGCTGAAACATTTGTATTTGAAGAAACGATTTTTTAGAAGTTTAAAACAATTTCGCCGCTTTTTCCATATCGCTTAAATTGGATTCGATTATTTTTAACCGCCCGATTGCCACGTTTTTATCGCTTCGACGGGATGAATGAGCATAATTATATTGATTAAAAGGCTGTCGTGAATCCAGACAATTAAAATGATTTCGATTAAGACAAATAAGGCGAGTGAATAAATAAAACCGAGTTTGCGGGCGATGATGAAACCAAAGGCGCAGCTTAGAATGTCGCCGAAGGAATTGAGAACCGAATCGCCGAAATAGTTGAGCGCGAGCGTTGCCGTGCGGTATTTTTCGACGATTAAATTAGTGTTTTCTAAAATTTCCCACGCGCTTTCGACTGTAATTGCCGTGAAAAAAAGCCATTTGAGCGATATGCGCCCGCGAAAAATCAGTGTCAGAAGCCAGAAATACAAAAAGCCGTGAAGAATGTGTGTGAAGCTGTATGGATCGAAAAGATGCTGTGAATTGTGTTTGCCCCAAGCGTCGCTTGACCATAATAGAAGCGGCGAATCGAATTTGCACCACCAGATTCTGCCTTGAAAATGAAGCTGCAAAATTGCGGCGGTGATAACTGCGAATGTTAAAAGATACGGCAGATAATCCCGCCAATCTTCAAATGTGAAGAGGCGAAAATGTCTGTCTGTTTCAAATTTGAATTCGTCCATTTATTCGATTTGTTCGGCTTCGTCAGTTGATTTCAGATCGGCGGTTTCGACGTATCTGCCGCCTTTTTCGCCTTCGTATTCGCCGCGCTGCTGAAGCATTTTGGCGATCAAACCCGTCCAGCCGGTTTGATGACTCGCGCCTAACCCGCAGCCTTTGTCGCCGTGAAAATATTCGTAGAAAAGAATGTGGTCGCGCCAGTGTTCGTCGGTTTGAAACTTTTCCGAGTTGCCATAGACGGCGCGGCTGCCGCTTTTGTCTTTTAGGAAAATATTCGACAGACGTTTTGATAATTCCTGCGAAACTTCCCACAGCGTCAGCATTTTTTCCGAGCCGGTCGGAAATTCGACTTTGAAATCTTCGCCGTAGTAAAAATCGAATTTTTGCAGAGCTTCGATCAGCAAATAATTGACCGGAAACCAAACCGGACCGCGCCAGTTAGAGTTGCCGCCGAACAATCCCGAACGCGATTCGCCCGGTTCGTATTCGACGACGTGCTGTTTGCCGTCCAGATCAATCGTGTATGGATTCGATTTGTAGTGGCGCGACATCGCGCGAATGCCGTAATCGGACAAAAATTCGGTTTCCGACAGCATCGTGCGGAGAATGCGGCGCAGCCGCTGTTCGCTGACAATGGACAAAATGCGGCGGTGGTCTTTGCCCGCATTTTGCAAAAAGGCGATGTCGCCGGTCAGATCGGGAAGATTTTTGAAAAACCATTCGGTGCGCTTTTTGAAATCCGGCAAATTGTCAAACCATTTATCTTCAAAGACTTCGACGGCGAACAGCGGAATCAGCCCGACCATTGAGCGCAGCCGGATCGGAATATTTCTTCTGTCGGGCAGATGCAGAACGTCGTAGTAAAAGCCGTCGCGCTCGTTCCAAAGTTCGGTGTTTTCCTTGCCGACGTTGTTCATCGCGTCGGAAATATAAACGAAATGCTCGAAAAATTTGCTCGCCACGTCTTCATAGACATTATCTTCTTTGGCGAGTTCGAGCGCGATTGCCAGCATATTCAGGCAATACATCGCCATCCAAGATGTGCCGTCGGATTGTTCGAGATGTCCGCCGAGCGGCAGTTTCATATTGCGGTCAAACACGCCGATATTGTCCAAACCCAAAAATCCGCCTTCAAAAACATTGTTGCCTTCTTCGTCCTTGCGGTTCACCCACCAAGTGAAATTAAGCAGCAGTTTGTGAAAAACCTTTTCGAGAAAATCGCGGTCGGCAACGCCGCGCCGTTTCGCTTCGATTTGATAAATTCGCAGTGCCGCCCAAGCGTGAACCGGCGGATTGACATCGGAAAACGCCCATTCGTAAGCCGGAATCTGACCGTTCGGGTGCATATACCATTCGCGCAGCAGCAAAACGAGTTGACGTTTGGCGAAATCCGAATCAACAACCGCCAAAGTGATGCAGTGAAACGCCAAATCCCACGCCGCATACCACGGATATTCCCATTTGTCGGGCATTGACAGCACGTCGTCGTTGTAGAGATTCGTCCAATCGCTGTTGCGCCCGGTTTGATGTCCGAGCGGCGGCGGCGGAAACGGCGCGTCGCCTTCGAGCCACGTTTTGACGACGTAATGATAAAACTGCTTTGACCAAAGCATTCCGGCTAAACTCTGCCGCATCACGCTTTTCGCATCATCGCTCAGATTGTCGGGAATAATATCGGCGTAAAATTCGTCGGCTTCTTTAATTCTTTGATCGAAAACATTCTCGCAGTCTTCAATAAATTCGTCGTGGCTTTCAAACTGATGACTTATAACTGTTGACTCTTGACTGGAAAGCCGCAGATAAATCGTTTCGCTCTGAAAAGCGGCAATTTCAAAATCGTAATGCGCGGCGGCTTTTGTGCCGGTTTGCTGCGGATTTACCGCGTCCTGTTTGTTTTCGACGATGAAATCATTGATGCCGTCTTTAACAAACGGCGAATTATTTACGCCGCCGTCGTAAAGTTTTTCGTAATTCGTATCGTTTTCGGTGAACAGAAGCTGCGACGAACCTTCACAGTAAAGCCGGTAATCGCCGCGCTTTTCTTCCGACAATTCAATCGCCGAAAGACCGTGCGTTTTGATTTGCGCTCTTTTCATCTGCGGTTTGTTCGCTTTTTCATACCAAGACCAGCGGTTGCGAAACCAGACGGTCGGCAAAATGTGAAGCGGCGCGGCTTCACCGCCGCGATTGTGCGCCGTGATTTTTACGCAGATGTCCTCGTTGTCGGCTTTGGCATATTCGATGAAAACGTCGAAATATTTATTTTCGTCAAAAATTCCCGTGTCCAAAAGTTCATATTCGGGATCGGATTTATCGCGTTTGGCGTTTTCCGCGTGAAGTTCGTCGTATGGAAATTCGTTTTGCGGATATTTGTAGAGAAATTTCATATACGAATGCGTCGGCGTGTTGTCGAGATAAAAATAATATTCCTTGACATCTTCGCCGTGATTGCCTTCGTTGCCGCCGAGTCCGAACAGTCTTTCCTTCAAAAATTTATCTTTGCCGTTCCACAGCGAAACGGCGAAACAAATTCTCTGCCGGCGGTCGCAGATTCCGGCAATTCCGTCTTCGTTCCAGCGAAACGCCTTTGATTTCGCCTGTTCAAACGGAAAATAAGTCCACGCCGAACCGTCCGCGCTGTAATCTTCGCGCACCGTTCCCCACGCCCGTTCGCTGATATAACTTCCCCAAAGTTTCCAGTCTTTTTCGCGTTTCCGCGCTTGTTCCAATCTTTTTTCTTCTGCTTTCAATATTTTGACCTCAATCGCTTTTCGCTTGTAGAATGGCATATTTTCCGGCTTTTCGTCCAGTTTGTGATAATTTCAATTTGAGAAAGTGGACTTAGATAAATTTTTCTGATAGATTCGTAGTCACAGAAAGTTAGGCTGTAAACCCCTTCTTAAAATTTAGTAAATAAGTTACTGAAAAAAAGTTTCTATTAACACTATTCTTTTTTTAATTGCGGGATGAAAAAAGATTCGTTTTCGACAAAACTTTACAGAACGTCGGAGAATGCTTCTCTGTCTGGAACAAAGACAGGAGCGCGTTCACGGCGTTTAGTTCAGATTTCGGAAGAATATCTGGAAAAAATTCTAGCCGAAGTTCGCGGCAAGCTGACCGAAGGTTTGTCGGGCGCGGCGGAGAAACTCATTTCCACGACGCTGGAAAATTATTCGCACACGCCGAACAACCAAGCCAAACTTTATCAACTGCTGTCATACACGCTGGAAACGCAGGGAAAATATCAAGAAAGCCTGCAAACTATTGAAAAATATGACGATGAAGAACTGCTCGACAAAATTGATCTGGAACATCGTCTGCTGGTTGTCATTCAACTGGCGATTGCGCTGAACAACACCAAAGAACATCCGAAGGCGGTCGCGCTGCTCAATTACGCGCTCGAAGAAGCCGAAGCGGAAAATCTCAAACAATTTTACGGGGAAATTTACACCGCGCTGGCGCGTGTTTACCGCAAACTCAACGAATTTCCGATTTCGCGCGATTACGCCGAAAAGGGTCTGAATTCTTATCGAATCGAAGGCGGTTGGCTCGGAATGGCGAACGCTTATCATTTAATTGCGATGTCTTTCCATCAGGAAGGCAGCAGCGAAAAGGCGATTGATTATTTTGATCTGGCGGTAAAAATCATCGGCGAACGCTCCGCGCCATATCTGTTGGGCAAGATTTATTCCGATATGTCGGGCGCGTTCTGGTTTTTGCGCCGCCCGCAGGACGGCATCGCGTGTCTGGAAAAATCAATCGGTTTTTTTGAAAAAACCGAACATAAAATCCAATCAATCGCGGCTTACAATAATTTAGGTTTGAATTTGGTAATGCTCGGCGATTGGAGCAAAGGCGAAAAGGCTTATCAGCGCGCGCTGGATTTGGCAATCGAAGCAAATCATATTCACGTCGCCGGAATTCTCGATTCGCTGGGCGAGTTGAAAATTTTGCGCGGCGAACTAAAAGAAGCGCGGAAACTGCTTGAACAAAGCATCGTTTTAGCCGAAGAAGGCAAAAACGAATGGTATCTGATTCAGTCTCTGAGAAATTTATCGCGCAGTTTTCTATTGCAGGGAAAACTCGACGAAGCCAAAGAAAAGGCGCAGGAAACAATCAAGATTTGCCGGAAAATCGGCGAAACTCAAATTGTTAATATGGCAAATCTCGTTTTGTCGGAAGTTTATCTGGAAAAAGGCGAGTTTGATAAATGCGAGAGCGAACTCGAAACGATTGAAGCCGCCGACCCGAAATCAGATTTTTTTGTCCTCGGAAATATTCAGCGAATTCGCGGTCTGCTCGCCTTAAAATACGGCGACCGGCAATTAGCCGTTCATCATTTCAGTCGCGGCTTGACGATTTTTGAAGCGGCGGAAGACCTTTATCACAAGGCTTTGCTGCATTATTTGATCGGTAAAACCATCTCCGAAAATCAGCCGCAAAAGTCCGTCAAACATCTAATTTCCGCCGGTGAAATTTTCCGCAAACTCGGCGTTGAACCGTTTTGCGTGGATATTGAAGAACGAATTGAAAAACTCAAAGAACTTGAAAAAGTCGAAGATGAGGAAGACGGCGAAAGAAAACCGACTACCGTCAGTTCGCAGCTTTTAATGCTCAGGTTGGCGGAAGCGACGGCTTCGCGCGAACTGATTTTCCGCGAACTGGTCGCCATTTTGCAGCAGGAAAGCAAGGCGGAAAAAATCATTATCGCCGAAATCAACGACGAAAAGAAATTTTATCCGTTTATCACGCACGGTTACGCGCCGAATGAAAGTTCGCAAATCGTTCTTAAACTTCAGGAAGCGGCTTTCAAAAACGAACTGGACAAATTCGGCAATGCGAAAAATGTTCAGGTTTTTCACCTTCGCGCGCCGAGTTCAACGCCCGCTTTCGTATTAATTTCGCCGCGTTCGAGCGCGATTTTGGAAAACGGCAGTTCGATTCAGCCGCTGCTGCGCGTCGTCGAACTCGGAATGGATGTCTGCGCGCTGCGCGACAAAGACAAATATCAATTGGACGAACAGGAAGTAAGTCCATATACTTCAAACAGTTTAATGCCCGGTTTTATACATTCTTCGCCGGCGATGACTTCCCTCGTCGAAGAAGTTTACAAAATCCGCTCGTCGGACGTAACGGTTTTGGTCACGGGCGAGTCGGGAACGGGCAAAGAATTGGTTTCGCGGGCGATTCACACGGTTTCTTCGCGCAAAGACAAAATTTTTATCCCGTTTAACTGCACCGCCGTTCCGAAGGAATTAGCCGAAGGACATCTTTTCGGTTATCGCAAAGGCGCGTTCACCGGCGCGGTCAACGATTCGCCGGGAATGATTCGCGCGGCGGACGGCGGCACACTTTTTCTCGATGAAGTCGGCGATTTGCCGCTCGACGTGCAGCCGAAATTACTGCGATTTTTGCAGGAAGGCGAAGTTCAGCCGATTGGCGAGCGAAGACCGATCAATGTTGACGTGCGCGTGATCGCCGCGACCAATATGCCTCTGGAAGAAAAAGTCGCTGACGGCAGTTTCCGCGAAGATTTATATTATCGCCTGAACGTCATTCGTCTGCGCGTTCCGCCGCTGCGCGAACGCCGTTCGGAAATTCCGCCGATGATTAACTATTATCTCAATCATTATTCGGCGCGATTCAAAAAACGCGATTTGACGATCACGCCGCAGACGATTGATCTTTTGATGGTCGGCAGTTGGGAAGGCAACGTGCGCCAGCTTTGCAACGAAATTCAGCGCATCGTCGCCCGCGCCGAAGATGGCGAAAAAATCACGCCCGAACATCTTTCACCGGAAATCGTTCGCAACGCCAAAGCCTTAGGTCCGCAGGATTTAAACGGAAACGTCAGACCGATTGCGTCTTACAACAGCACGTTTGCGACCTTCAACACCGGCTCACACGTCGGCACGCTCGAAGATGCCGTTTCGGAACTCGAAACGCAGTTGATAAAAGAAGCCTTGACGCGCCACAAATGGAACATCTCCCGCGCGTCCAGCGAACTCGGCGTAACGCGGCGCGGTCTCTATATGAAAATCGCCCGCTACGGCATCGAAAAAATCGCCTGATTTGCCCTGATAGTTTCGTCAGCTTCAACAGAAGCCGCATCATTTTGTCTGGAGAGATTTCAAAAATCAACATTAAAGTCCGCCAACGCGCCATACAAATTCCGTCGCGGCATTTTCGTTTTACCTCTCAACAAAACAAATCGCTTTCCGCTTCAACTTTCGTGCTTTTCGGATCATCTCTGATCGAACAAGTTCCGATGGCGATTGCCGGTAAAATGCAGAAAACAACCGTGCGAAAATCGCCTGATTAAATTAAAATTTTCCAATGACACCGAGCGAAGCGATCTACCAAATCAAACAAACCCGCCAACTCGCCAAAATCTGGAAACATTTCTCGCGCGAAGAAAAAGAAGCTGTCATTCGCCGTCTGGAAACAAAAAAACCGTCCGAAATCGAAAAAGTTCTGCTGGAAATAAAAACCGGACAAAACAGACTTTTTTGATTGCGTTTTTCGAGGTTTGAACAATAAACGGAAAGATTGCGAAAATAATCAACGCCAAAACAAAAGTCTCCCGTCTTCTGCTCTTTTGTGATTTCCACAAAATCCTATTTTGGGATAATCCTATTTTGGGATGAAAATATCTTTTAACTTGGATTTGATTGTATGCCATCTTCAATTTTTTCAATAAAATATACAGTTTTTAGAGAAATGTTGTGCCGCTGCCGAAAGGAATCAAATTTAACACAACAAAATCTCGCTGAAAAACTATGTAAACCTCAATCATTCGTTTCAAAATATGAAAGCGGAGAAAGACGGCTCGATTTAATTGAATTTTTGGAAGTAGCTGAAGCATTGCAGTTTGATGTTTTTGAATTCATAAAAAAATTAGAAAAAGACATTTCCAGAAAATGAGCATTCTTGATGAATGGGAAATTACTCCCGAACAATTAACCCAACTTTTAGATAGCAATCCCAGTTTACGAGGAATGCTGCTTGGTTATGTTGCCGAGCTTAAGTTGAAAGAAATTATTACTTCCTTCCCCGAAGTTTCTTATACAACAAAATTTGACGATCACGACAGAAAGAAAAAAGGTGATCTTTATATTGTTTATCACGGCAGAGCTTTTGATGTGGAAACAAAATCCTTGCAAACCAATATGATCAAATATGATGAGGAAAACAAAGAATGGTTCGGAAAGGCGCAGGTGGACGCAAGCGACAGAAGAACTATAATTTTACCGAGCGGCGATGAATTGAACACCACTTTGTTATTACGCGGCGAATTCGATGTCTTAGCCGTCAATTGTTACGCTTTTGAGAATAAATGGAGGTTTGTTTTTGCAAGAAACAGTGATCTACCATTTTCGTCATATAAAAAGTATTCGGTAGAAGCTAGAAATGCACTAATTGCTAGTTTAATTACAGTTACCTACCCACCAAAGCCGCCTTTTTACTCAGATTTGAGAATTTTACTAAATGAAATGGTAACAGATGGTTTAGGTAGAGACCCGGAAGAAATCACGCCTGAAAATACCGATAAAGTAATCGAATACCCGAAAGATATTGAATAGCTATTTTTTTACAAAAACCAAAAAATATGAATGATTTTTGCGAGCATGAACCTGTTTTTTCAGTCTGCTTACAGAGGGTTTATTTGATCTTACAACGATAAATAAATCCTTTGAGTAAAAACCATTTTTTTCATATTCTTTAATAATCTCGACGTGAGTTAGCCACTGTTTTCCGGCACTTACTTCATCCTGACATTTAACTATCAGAACACCATTTTTTTTCAAAACTCTGTGAGCTTCAAGACCGGCATTGAAATACATATCGGTAACAGCCGCATGCCATTTTTTTGTGCCGGTATTTTGAGAATCAGAATTTATTTCATCGCCATTAGAGTAGGCTTTTGAAAATGCAGAATGTGTTCCTGAACCAGCCTTTTGAGAATTTTTCTTTCTGTAGAAACCTTCCATATAAGGCGGATCAAGAATTACACAATCTAAAAATTCGTCGTCATAGGGCAAATCTCTACAATCTATTCCTGTTGCTATATCAGATGGTAAAACTTCATAATGGGTTTTAGCTACTTTCTTCCAAAAAACCCCTTTCCCCCAAGTTACATCAGCGATTTTAGAACCTCTCGGAACATGTAAATCTAAAATCTGCGGAAATACATTTTCATTTAGATCATTAAAAGCAGACATCACGAGATCAGAAGTAGCAATGCCTCCCTGAATTCGTTTTTTTGGTAGCTTTGATTCTAAATTTTCTGAGAGACTAAATTGTATTTGTGGTTGCATCTTTTGCGAGAATATCCCAATACAGGATATTTATCAAGTTTAAGTTGAAAAAAATAATCGCTTGTTTTGCAAAAACTTTCTACTGATTTTTTTAAATCTAAATATTTTAGTTGATTATATAAACAGGTAGGCGAAATTCAATCTGCTAAATGAAGTTCTACTGTCAAATTCCGATTTTCATTTATCTTATTATCGTAATTTTAACATCATCATTTTAGGCAAACTCAATCGCTTCATCGTAATCCGCGTCAACGTGGCGGACGATTTTACGAATCAATATAACCTTCCTTTTCATTGCGCTGTTCTTCGAGGCTTCGACCGTCGGCGAGGTCATACCAACGCTGATAGCCGTGTTTTGCCAAACCCCACGCGATTGCTCCGGCGTGTTTGATGAGGTGTTCTTTTATTAATTTTCGATCAGCCAAACCGTTTCGACTCAGCAAAAATACGGCATCTTCCTGATCTTTGAAGCGTCCGGCGATGAATTTCAGAATGACGAGCCATTCGGGTGTGAGAATCGGGACATCGTTGATTTTAACGGCTTCTTTTAAGGCTTCGGCGAATAATTTTTTGAACTCGTCTTTGCGAATAATCCAATCTACGGCGACTTCTTTTTTGTTGGTTTTAATTAGATAACGCTCGCCGCCTTGCCGTAAATCGCCGATTTTTTCAAGCGGCAAAGTCTCGTCCGCGATAATATCAATATCCTTTGTCGTGCGGTCGCTTCCATAAATCGCCATCGCCAAACCGCCGACCAATGCCCAGTCAACATCGTTTTGTTCGGCGATTTCGGCAACGCTCTGAATCGCTTCGGCGGCGGATTGTTCATCAAGTAAATCAAGATTTATCGTCATAACTCATTTTCTCATCGGGATTTTAACATCATTCTTCTCGGCAAATTCAATCGCTTTATCATAACCCGCGTGGGCGTGTCGAACGATTCCCATTCCGGGATCGGTTGTTAAAACTCTTTCGATTCGTTTGGCGGCTTCGGATGTGCTGTTGGGGACGATGGCTTGTCCGGCGTGTAAATTATGAGATTACAGTGAAGAGATTTAGTTCGGGTTGAAAATTTTTTGAAAGTCGAGTTTGATGCCTTCGCTTTCGATTTCCGTGTTGTGGAAACGGCGTTCGTCATCTTTGGTGGTGATAAAAATCGTGTTGCCGAACGGTTCAATTGTCCAGACGGCTTTGACACCGTTGCTGACCAGCAATTTTGCTTTGTGAAGCAAATCCTGGATGTTTTGGCTCGCCGAAATTATTTCAATCGCCAATGTCGGCATTTCGGGATATTTGGTGATGTCTTCAAAGAAATTCGGCTTGACCTGATCTTTCGGAAAAACCGAGATGTCAGGAGTCAGACCTTTGTCAACATCGAGCGTTAATTCGACAAGCGGCTTATAATTTTCGTTTTTTGCCAACTGCAAAAGAATTTCGGTGCAAATGTAGCTGTGATTAAATGAAGGCATTTCTTTTTCCGTCTCTTCCTCTTTCGTTTCAACAATTTCTTCGGTCAACATATTTTTATTACCTCTTTTGATTTCGATTATAAAACTTTTCGATTGAAACTGAAACTACATCGTTCTTTTCGGCAAATAGAATTGATTTTTCTATGAATCAATATAGCCTTCCTTAATTGTCGGCGTTTTGCCGTCCGCCAGATTATACCAACGCTCTAAACCTGATTTGAATGCCGCCCAAGTTATTTCGCCTCCGATTTCGATAATCATTTTTTTGATTTTATTTCGGTCAACTAAATTATCTTGTTTCAATAGAAAAACGCCGTCTTCCTGATCTTTGAAACGTCCGGCGATGTATTTCAATATGACCAACCATTCGGGCGTGAGAATCGGTGTTTCCTGCATCATCACGGCATCTTTCAAGGCTCGCTCGTAAAACTTTTTGGCTTCATCGCTTCGCGTAATCCAATCAACAGCGACAATTTTGTTCGAGGTTTTTATGGTGTAACGCTCACCGCCTTGAACCAAAATCACGTCATTTTCCAAAGGCAGTATTTTCGAGGCGATTATATCAACATCTTTCGTCAACCTATCGCTGCCGTAAAGAATAACCGCCAATCCGCCGGCTAAAGCCCAATCAATATCATTGTCATCAGCTAACTTTGCGACGGTTTCAATCGTCTCCATCGCGGATACATCATCAAGTAAATCGAAATTCAATTTCGTCATAATTTTATTTTTTCATCGGAATTTTAACATCATTCTTCTCGGCAAATTCAATCGCTTCCTCATAACCCGCGTCGGCGTGTCGGACAATTCCCATTCCGGGATCGGTCGTTAAAACTCTTTCGATTCGTTTGGCGGCTTCGGGTGTGCCGTCGGCGACGATGACTTGTCCGGCGTGTAAACTGTAACCGATGCCGACTCCGCCGCCGTGGTGGAGCGAAACCCACGTCGCGCCGCCGACGCAGTTAATCATCGCGTTCAGATAAACCCAATCGGCGATTGCGTCCGAGCCGTCTTTCATCGCTTCGGTTTCGCGGTTTGGGCTGGCGACGCTGCCGCAATCTAAATGATCTCTGCCGATGACGATTGGGGCTTTTAATTCGCCGGACGCGACCATTTCGTTTAATTTTAATCCGGCTTTGGCGCGTTCGCCGTAGCCGAGCCAGCAGATTCTCGCGGGCAAACCCTGAAATTGGACTTCTTTTTGCGCCATCGTCAGCCATTTGATCAAATGATCGTTTTCGGGGAACAGATTCATCATCGCCGCGTCGGTTTTGTAGATGTCTTCTTTGTCGCCGGAAAGCGCAACCCAGCGGAAAGGTCCTTTGCCTTCGCAGAACAGCGGGCGAATATATGCCGGAACGAAGCCCGGATAATCAAAGGCGTTTTCGACACCGTTATCTTTGGCGCGCTGGCGCAGATTGTTGCCGTAATCGAAAACGACTGCGCCGCGTTTTTGATATTCGAGCATTGCTTCGACGTGCCGCGCCATCGAAGCAAGCGCGCGTTTTTCGTATTCGGTTTGATTTTCTTTTCGCAATTCGTTCGCCTGTTCGATTGATAAACCGTTTGGAATGTAACCGTAAAGCACGTCGTGCGCGGAAGTCTGATCGGTAACGACATCGGGAATAATGTTACGTTCCAAAATCTGCCAATGAACGTCCGCCGCGTTTCCCAAAAGCGCGATTGATTTCGCTTCTCTTTTTCGGGTGAAATCTTTAACCATTTCCAACGCTTCGTCTAAACTTTCCGTCGCCAAATCAACTTGTTTCAACTGCAAACGCCGTTCAATGCGCCATTTATCAACTTCGACGAGCAGACCGACACCGCCGTTAAAAGTTATCGCCTGCGCCTGCGCTCCGCCCATTTCGCCCAAACCTGCTGTCAAAACGAATTTTCCTTTCAAATCGTCCCAATTATTTTGTTTGGCAAGCGAACCGAAAGTTTCATAAGTTCCCTGCAAAATTCCCTGCGTGCCGATGTAAATCCAGCTTCCGGCGGTCATTTGTCCATACATCATCAAACCTTCACGCTCGTATTTGTCGAAATTTTCCTGCGTCGCCCAGTGCGGCACGATGTTTGTATTCGCAATCAAAACCTTCGGCGCGTCAGTGTGCGTTTTGAAAACCGCGACGGGTTTGCCCGACTGCACGAGCAAAGTTTCGTCAGCTTCGAGATTTTTGAGAGATTCCAAAATCGCGTCGAAACATTCCCAATTTCGCGCCGCTTTGCCGCGCCCGCCGTAAACGATCAGATTGTCGGGATCAAACGCGACATCAGCGTCCAGATTATTTTGAATCATTCGATACGCGGCTTCGGCGAGCCAGTTTTTGCAGGTCAATTTTGTTCCGGTCGGGGCTTTTATTATTCGTTTCATAATTTGTTTTTCTCAAGAAAAGATTCTTATTCGACGGTTTCAGCAACTTTGTGCGGCAATCGTTTTTAATCATTAATTTATTAAAAACTTATTTTATTTTCTATTTTACATCATCTTTTCAAATATACTTTTTGGCGAAAACAGTGTTTTTTGAAGCGCGCCGTTCAATAGATGGCGATGGCTGTTTTTCACGATTTTATATGTGAGATAAACAAAGCAAGTTCAGCAAACAAACGCGCTGTGAATTTGTTAGAATATAACAAATGACGGCAAATAAATTGAAGATCAAATTTGAATCGGGAACTTTGATTTTAGACGGCGCGAGCGACGCGGACAGTGTGCCGGACGCTTTTGTTTGGGACGCTCGAACCAAGCATTTTCGCGCTCCGGCTTATAAATACCGCGAAATTATTACCGATTTTGTTCGCAATAAAACCGCTTACGAAGACGAAGCGAAAAATTATTCCGAGTTTGATTTCAAACAGAAATTCAAATTAACGCCGCGACCTTATCAAACCGCGTCAATCGAAGCGTGGCAGAAAAACAAGCGCAACGGCGTGATAGTTTTGCCGACGGGCGCGGGCAAAACGCACGCGGCGACGATGGCGATTGAACTGTGCAAGCGTCAAACTTTGGTCGTCGTGCCGACGCTTGATTTGATGAATCAATGGTATGAACTTCTGCTTTCGACATTCAACGCCGAAATCGGCTTGATCGGCGGAGGCTTTTACGAAATCGGCGCGATTACCGTAACAACTTACGCTTCGGCTTTCCGGCATCAGGAAAGATTGGGCAATCAATTCGGGCTGATAATTTTTGACGAATGTCATCATCTTCCGGGCGAAGGCTTCAAATACGCGGCGGAATTTGCCATTGCGCCGTTTCGACTCGGACTTTCGGCAACGCCCGAACGCGACGAAATTGCCGATGCTTTATTGGAAGAAATCGTCGGAAAATTCGTCTATCGCCTCGAAGCGCAGGAAATTGCGGGCGAATATCTCGCCGATTATATCGTCGAAAGAATCGAAGTTGATTTAAGCGAAGAGGAACGCCGCGCTTATGAACGCGAACGCCAAATTTACACCGATTTCAAACGCCGCAAAAATCTGCCTTACGGACAAGAAGGCTGGCGAATGTTTATAATGCACAGCGCGAAAAGCGAAGAAGGTCGCCGCGCAATGAAAGCCTATCGCAATCAAAAGAAAATCGCGCTCGGCACGGATTCAAAACTGCGGGTTTTGCAGGATTTGCTGACGCTTCACAAACACGACAAAACTCTGATTTTCACCGCCGAAAACGAAATGGTTTATCAAATCTCCAAAGATTATCTGATTCCCGCAATTACGCACGAAACCAACGTCAAAGAACGAAAATTCTGGCTCGACGCATTCAACAAAGGCGACGTTTTGGCTCTGGCAACTTCAAAGGTCTTAAACGAAGGCGTAAATATTCCCGACGCTTCCGTTGCAATTATCCTGTCGGGTTCGGGTTCATCGCGCGAACACATCCAAAGATTAGGCAGAATTCTGCGGAAAAAAGGCGACAAACAGGCGATTCTCTACGAAGTCGTCGCCCGCAACACGACCGAAGAATACACTTCGCAAAAACGCTCGGATGTGCGCCAGTTTCAGGACGTAAAACAAAGATTTAAGCGCGGCTTATTTGAATAAAATTGCTTCCGCATTAAATTTGATGTAAATTTAATGTCGAGGTATTCAGATGATAAATCTTCGTGAAGAAATAAATTCACTTTCAAATTTCAAACGCAATACGACGGAATTTATTGAACAATTAAAAGAAACCGGAAAACCGATTGTTTTGACGATCAACGGCAGAGCGGAATTGATCGTTCAAGATGCCGGAAGTTATCAGAAATTACTTGAAATAGCCGAGAAAATCGAAACTATCGAAGCACTAAAACCCGCCATCGAAGAAATGCAAGCCGGAAAAGGCGAACCGTCGGAAAAAGTCTTTGCCGAATTTCTGCAAACGTCCGGCGGAGTTTCCTGATGCCGTTTCAAGTTATTATTACGCCTTCCGCCAAAGCCGATATTTTGAAATAAACGCTTGGTTTTTAGAAAATTATCCCAACATCGCGGAAAGTTGGCTTTGGGGAATCAGCCAAGCCGTTACATCGCTTTCCAAATTTCCCGAAAGATGTACGATCAGTTCCGAAAGTGAGGCATTCGATGTCATCGTTCGCCAGTTAATTTACAGCAAAAAACCGCGTACTTACCGAATTTTATTTTCGATTCAAGACGAAAAAGTTTACGTTCTGCACGTTCGCTCAACCAAACAGCAAAGTCTTTTAGACGAGTGAAGTTTTCTTTATTTTAATGATGTAACTTTACGCGCGTGTCAAACTTCGATACTTAATTCGGTGCGGCTGATCGGCATCAACGCCCAAACGCCGCTTTTTGTCTTCTTCATATTGCGAAAAATTTCCGTCAAAAAATTCAACGTGCGAATCGCCTTCAAACGCCAGAATATGCGTGGCGATTCTGTCCAAAAACCAGCGGTCGTGCGAAATAACGACGGCGCAGCCCGCGAAATTTTCTAACGCTTCTTCTAAAGCGCGCATCGTGTTGACATCTAAATCGTTGGTCGGTTCATCAAGGAGCAAAACATTCGCGCCGGATTTGAGCATTTTCGCCAGATGAACGCGGTTGCGTTCGCCGCCGGAAAGCTGTCCGACGCGCTTTTGCTGATCCGTTCCCGAAAAATTGAACCGCGAAACGTAAGCGCGGGAATTGACTTCGCGTTTGCCGAGCATCACTAAATCCAAGCCGTCGGAAATTTCTTCCCAGATCGTTTTGTCGGCGTTTAATGAGTCGCGCGATTGGTCAACGTAGCCGAGTTTGACGGTCGAGCCGACTTTGAAATCTCCGCTGTCGGGCGTTTCCTGTTCGGTAATTAGTCTGAATAGAGTAGTTTTGCCCGCGCCGTTCGCGCCGATCACGCCGACGATTCCGCCGCGCGGCAGTGAAAATTCCAGATTTTCAAACAACAATTTATCGTCGTAACCTTTGGCGACGTGTTGCGCTTCGATGACGACATCGCCCAGACGTTCGGAGGCGGGAATGTAAATTTCCAAATCTTCGGCGAGTTTTTCGTTTTCCTGCGACGCGAGTTCTTCGTAATCGTTGATTCGCGCCTTTGATTTCGCGTGGCGACCTTTCGGCGACATCCGAATCCATTCGAGTTCGCGTTCGAGCGTTTTTTGGCGTTTATCTTCTGATTTCTGCTCTTTCGCCAGCCGATTTTGTTTCTGTTCGAGCCACGACGAATAATTTCCCTGATACGGAATTCCTTCGCCGCGATCAAGTTCGAGAATCCAGCCGGCGACGTTATCGAGAAAATATCGGTCGTGCGTCACCGCGATAATCGTGCCTTCATATTTCTGCAAATGCTGTTCGAGCCAGCCGACCGTCTCCGCGTCCAAATGGTTCGTCGGTTCGTCGAGCAGTAGAATGTCCGGCTTTTGCAAAAGCAGACGACACAGCGCGACACGGCGTTTTTCACCGCCCGACAATTTTTTAATCGGCGCGTCCGGCGGCGGACACCTCAGCGCGTCCATCGCCATTTCGAGCCGCGAATCCAAATCCCAAGCGTCCGCCGCATCGAGCTTTTCCTGAACTTCGCCTTGTCTTTCAAGCAGCGCGTTCATCTCGTCGTCGGTCATTTCCTCGCCGAATTTCATATTGATTTCGTCGAATTCCGCCAACAGATCAACCGTTGACTGCACCGCTTCTTCAACGATCTGCTTAACCGTTTTCGTCTCGTCGAGCTTCGGTTCCTGCTCTAAATAGCCGACGGAATAACCTTTTGAAAACACGATTTCGCCGTTGTATTCCGTATCAACGCCCGCGATAATTTTCAAAAGCGAAGATTTCCCCGAACCGTTCAGTCCGAGAACGCCGATCTTCGCGCCGTAAAAAAATGATAAATAAATATCTTTGAGAACAGGTTTTTTATCGTAAAACTTGCTCACTTTGACCATCGAAAAAATGATTTTATTCGGTTCGTTACTGTTGCTCATAAATTATTTTTGAAAACGCCGACGGAACGCCGTCCATCCTGGCGGCAATGAGCGCAAAGCGCGAAAAAATGTTCGAGAACTTTAAAGTTTTTTTATCTCCAAAGTAACCGAACAAAGTAAGAAATTTATCAAAATCTCGCCGCCAGGATGGACAGCGTTCCATTCTTCAATGCCGCCAAGGATTGGACGGCGTTCCGTCGGCATTCCGTCTTTGCTGCTATGCTTTTTTGTATGCGCTGCTAAATTTCCAATCGCCCGGTTTCTCGCAAAAGCCTGCTTTGACCGGGTTATTCTCAATATATCGAAGTGCTTTTTGAAAATGTTCGGTATCGCGGATTCGCCTGTCAAATGATTCTCTCATCCAAAATTTGCCGCCACGATTCAAAAATTTGTTTGCTTCCAAAGCCGTAAATGACTTTAATGAATGAAAAATCTTTTCAAGTTCCCAATCATTTAAAGGTTTCAACAAAAGATGAATAGGATTCGGCATAATTACCCAAGCGAAAAGTTTGTATCTTTCGCCGTCAAATTTCAGCAAAGATTCTTTTACGGTTTCCGCCACCTCATTATTTTTCAAAAAACATTCACCATAACCCGCGTCGAGATATTTTTCAATCAAAATCATAGTTTCGCGGCTTATATTTTCAACTTCTTTCGCTTCGAGTTCAGCGCGAAATCTTTGTAAAACTTTTTGCGGCAGAGAATCAAATAACCGGCAAGTTACAAACTGCGTGATCGAGCCGCCGTCATAATGCGGCAAATATCCGCGAGAATACCAGCCTCTCGGAGTTTTTTGAGTTGATTCACTCATACAATAGAAACGCGACCGGAACGCCGTCCATCCCGTCGGCAGATGGAACGCCGTCCATCCTGGCGGCAAGATTGCGATGGCAACTTAAAAAGCCATATCAATAGAATGCTGTAAATCTCAATTAACCGCTGAAAGTATAACACCTTGAGTTTTTGACTTTGAAATTCGCCGCGTTTATTTTCGCGCTTTCGCGCTCATTGCCGCCAGGATGGACGGCGTTCCGGTCGCGTTCATTATTTTTTCTCTCGATAATCCGGCTTTCTTTGATACATTCCGACAGTTTCGCCTTTGGCAATAACGTGACCTTTCATCGCGTCGAGCAATGCCTGACGATTAAAACCCTCCGGTAATTTCAGCATTGTATCAAGCGCGAAAACCTGGAAATGATAAGTGTGCGGTTTGTCTGCCGGCGGCGGATGCGGTCCGTAATAACCGATTTTTCCGGTCGTGTTTCCGCCCTGCATCGCGCCGTTGAACATTTCTGTTTTCGGTGCGTTTTCCGCAAAACTCATCACATTTACCGGAATATTCGCCGCAATCCATTGCGTCACGGGTTTCAAACTCGCGTCCGGGTCTTCGACCATTAAAACTAAGGATTTGGCGTTTTTCGGAACACCTGACCACGAAATTTCCGGCGAAATGTCTTCAAAATAATTTGAATATTTGTCGGGAATCGTTCCGTTATTGGCAAATGCGGACGATTTTACCTGAATCGTTTTCGGCGCGGTTGCCGTCTCCGGCAGATTCATCGAAATATCTTCGCGCGACATAATCGGCGGCGCGGCTTTTTTATCGTAGGAAACACGATAAATAATGTTGTTCGTGTCGTCGGAGACGAGCATCGAGCCGTCTTTCATCTGCGCTATTCCGGCGAGTCTGGCAAAGTTCGCGGGCTTGCCTTCGGGCGAACCGTTTGGAATCAAAAATCCGGTCAAAAACGGCTCGAATTTTGTAGGTTTTCCCGATTTGTCAAAACGAATACGAACGACTTCGTAACCGCTCGGCGGATTGCGATTCCACGAACCGCGAAAGGCGACGAAAGCGTCGTTTTTATATTCCGCCGGAAATTGCGAACCCGTATAAAAAAGCATCTGCATCGGCGCGGCGTGCGGCGTGTAAAACAAAACCGGCTCTTTGCTCTGCTTTGCCCAATCTTCGTTCGTCAAACCCAATTTTCCCGGCACTTTACTGTGCGGATTGATTTTAGAATCGGCGTAAACGTAAGCCCAACCATATTTTGTGCCTTCGATAAGTTCGTTTAATTCTTCCGGCTGATCGTTGTCGCCCAAAAAATCAATGCCGTGATCCATTCCGAACATTTTGTTTGATGTTGGATGCCAGCCGAAACCGATGGTATTTCGCAATCCCGAAGCGTAAATTTTGCGATTTTTCCCGTCCAAATCGGCGACTAAAACCGTCGCGTTTTCGACGTTCGATTCGTCGCAGGCGTTACACGTCGAACCGACCGTAATGTAAAGTTTTCCGTCGTGAACGGCGAGCGTCCGGTTCGGATGCTGTCCGCCGTCGGGCAGATCGTCAATCAGCATTTGCAGTTCGCCGAGCGTTCCGTCCGGTTTGATGTCGGCGGAGAAAACTTCATTAACCGTCGCCAGATAAATTTTATTTCCGTCAACGTAAACGCCGTGCATCTGCGGTTTTTCGGCGACGACTTTCTGCACGTCCGCCGCGCCGTCGCCGTCGGTGTCTCTGAGCATCGTCAAAGTTCCCAAATCACGCTGCGAAACATAAATCGTGCCGTCCGGCGCGACCGACAGCATTCGCGGATTGGAAACTTCGGCAAATTTGGCGATTTGAAATCCGTTCGGAACTTTTAAAGTTTTGATTCGCGCAATCGTCGGCGCGATTGTCGCCGTATCGTAAAATCCGGCATCAACCGGAATCGTATTAGTTTTTTTATTCTGCGCCTGAAAATCCGGCGCGGCGAGCGTAAAACCGCAACACGCGGCGATAGCGAAAGTGAATAATTTTCTCATTTTTTCTTCCCTCTGTCCGTATTTAAAAATTAAGTTTTGCCGTAAAAAAGCAATCAACTGAAAACAAAGTTTGTTTATGGAAAATTATAACAAATGAGAATTGTATTTTGCGTATATTAACCTGACAAAATAAATTTTTTTGCAGTTTTTGGCGAATTTAAATTTCTTCAAAGAAACAATTTTAATTTTTGATGATAGTTTTTCTTACAGCTAAATCGTCAATTCTATCGCGTTTTACTTCAAAACCGATTCCCGATTTTTCGGGCGCAGTAATCGTGCCGTTTTTTGAAACTTCGACTGGCGGTTCAATAATGTCTTCCGCCCAATATCGTTTTGACGCTGAAACATCTCCGGGCAGCGTGTAGCCTTTCAGAGTCGAAATTGCAATATTGTGCGCGCGTCCGATTCCGGTTTCGAGCATTCCGCCGCACCAAACGGGAATATTATTTTCGCGGCAGATTTTTTCGATTTGTTTCGATTGATTATGTCCGCCGGCGCGCCCGTTTTTTAAGTTGATGATCTTGCCGGATTTCAATTCAATCGCTTTTCGCGCATCATCTGGCGAACGAATCGGCTCGTCAAGACAAATCGGCGTGGAAATTTGCGCCTGCAATTTCGCGTGGTCAATAATGTCGTCATACGGCAGAGGCTGTTCGAGCATCATCAAATCGAACTCGTCCAGACTTTTCAATTTATCAATATCGGCGAGCGTATAAGCCGAATTCGCGTCGCCCATCAGCAGAATATCGCCGAATTTTTCGCGGACTTTTTTGATAATTTCGTAATCCCAATGCGGCGCGATTTTGATTTTGATGCGTTGATAACCGGCATCCAATTCCGTCTGAATTTTCTCCAAAAGCTGCTCGACCGAATCCTGAATTCCGATGGAAACGCCGCAGGAAATTTCCCGATTTACGCCGCCCAAATGTTTCCACAAAGGCGCGTTCAATTTTTTCGCTTCCAAATCCCAAACCGCCGTTTCCAGCGTCGCCTTCGCCATCCGATTGCCGCGAATCGGTTTTAGAACATCCCAAACATCATTCGCCGTTTCGATCTCTTTATTCAAAACACGCGGCGCGAGAATTTCATTCAAAACCGCCCAACAGCTTTCCGTCCATTCTTCACAATACGAAGGCGATTCGCCCGCCGTACATTCGCCCCAGCCTTCATTTCCTTCGCTGTCTTCAACCCGCGCCAAAATGATCCGGCGTTCGTAAGTTCTGCCGAAACTCGTCTCAAAAAAATGCACGAGCGGCATTTTTATTTCGATTAATTCGATTGATTTTATCATCATTAAAACTTTTAATTCTCGACCGCGAGACATTTGCCGTAAATCGAATTCGCGCCGATCCAGCCGTTAATGCGCCCTTGATTATTGCCGATTTGAAAGCGTTTCCCGTTTATCGCCTTTATCAAATGCAGATATTCGTTTCCATTGACTTTGCACAAAACAATATCGCCCTTTTGCAGACTTGAACAGTCTGAAATCGGCTCAACCGTGCAAAGCTGTCCCGATTCGATTTTTCCTTTCATCGAATGCCCGCGCGGGCGAAATTGAACCGTTTCGCCGTTTTTCAGTTTTGCGATGTAAGGCGTTGCCCAACCCATAAATTACCAAGCTGAAACCAGTAAATTTTTTTCGATTAAATTTTGAACTTCTGTTTTTGAAATGTTTTTCGTTCCGCGAATTTGCCAGTTCCCGTCATTTACAAAGGAAATAAACCACTAATTCTGAACATCTTGTGAAATTGAATAAATCATTAAGCTGGCTTGTGAATTTAACTTCGTATCGCCGCTATACCAAATAAAAAGTCCGCTTTCAGTCAAATCTTCTATCAGACGAAATCTGTTGTCATCGCTATATTGATGAATATGCAGAGGTTTGTGTTCTTTCTGCTTGAGTTGCCCGTTTACTTTTTGAAAAAACGATTCTTCTATAACTTTTTCAGACGTAAACGGCGGAATTCTCAATTTCGGCATTCGCCAGCTTCCGACCGCGCCTAATGTTTTATGAGAAAAACCGAGCCACTTATAATCAAACCGGTGGTCAATCTGCACGACATAAATTTCATCAGGATCAAAAACAGCAATCGAATTATTCAAAATCCGCGACACGATTCTCGTAAATTCCAGATCATCATTTTTCTTCGGTAAAATATTAATCATTTTCAAATTGCTCCCCAAAATTTAACATTATTCTCGAACATCAAATGAGAGACTCAGTTATTTTCTCTCCAAAAGAGATTGTTTCCATCGAAAAGAAGTGAAAGTTTATTTAGAATATCGCGCCCCAAAATTCCGATGTTATCTTCGATTAGACAATACTTACCCGCAAATCTTTTATTCAGAAAAATCACTTGGCAATAAAAAACTTTGGCGGATTTCTCACTTCCGTAAATTCCTTGTAGTTCAAAAGATTCATCAAGTAAGGGTTTTGCGCCAAGTATTTTGACAAAATGACTTGGCAAAAGTGAAATGTCAGCACCGGTATCTAAAAGCATCGGTACATTCTTGACCCGTTTACCCGTTTCAGTATTTCTTAATTGAATTTCAGCAACCGGCGCGGGCGGCTGAAAATTTTCGTCATACTTCGTCATTGAAATCATCCTCAACGGTTTTCTCGAAAAACTTCGCATCCGCTTTATTTACAAGACGCGGACTCATAATTTTCGCCGTCCGCCTTTCCATTTTCGGAATAACGACATAAACTTCCGCAGCTTCGGGAAGTTCATAATCTTCAGTTAGTTGGATTTGTCCGTCTTTGACGATTCCTTGAATAGTCGTAATTTGCATAATAAAAACACCTCTCGTTTATTTTACCTGAATTGCTCCAAAAATCTGACATTATTGTTGAACATCAAGCAACTGCAAAACCCGTATATTTACGTTTGTAAGGCGCGTGAAAAGCTAAGACTATATCTTCTTTCGGGATTCCTTTTTCCAGTAAATCTTCGATAAAATCGTAATCCGTCATATTTTGCTGAATCCAGATTTTGCCGTCTTTGATGTCAATGTGAATCGGCACACCGTAGGTTCTGTTTAAATCTCTCCAGCCGATACGAACGATTTGGTAATGATCGCGCGTCGTGTCGAAGATCAACTGCGTTTCAATTTCGGGGAAAAGACCTTTTATTTTGCCGATTTCAGTTAAAACATCCTGAATATCCTGACGATATTTTTCTATTTTATCCATTTGATTATTTCCTCTTCAGTTGAATTATACACCAGCATTTTGACGTTGTTTTCAACCAAAATGTCGGCAATCAGGCTTTGCTGAAAGAGCGTGTTAAAAGTATCCTGCGGAACACCGAGAAATAATCTCTCTGATTCGAGTTTATTTAGCGCGGAACGGTAACTGATAAATTGTCCCAAAGCCGTGTGAAAATCATAAAATTCCGACCTGCCGACAAAACTTTTAATTTCGACGGCAATTTTCTCGCCGTCTTTTTCCGCCGACAAAATTTTTTCCGCGCCCAAATTAACATAAGCGTCCGTAAAACCAAAATCTAAAGTCAGCGGATCGTGAGTTATGAGCCAACCGTCTTTGATTAAAGCTGATTTTACGGCATCGTGAAATAAATCTTTGGCAGGCATATTTTTTTATCTGAACTGCTCCAAAAATCTGACAGAACAATAAGCGGATTTCTTCAAGCCAATTAAATTAAGCGGCGGCAAAATCCGTATATTTGCGTTTGTAAGGCGCGTGAAACGCCAGAACGATGTCTTCTTTCGGGATGCCTTTATCTATCAGTTCGCCGATAAAATCGTAATCGGTCATATTTTGCTGAATCCAAAGTTTTCCGTTTTTGATGTCAATGTGAATCGGCGCGCCGAAAGTTCTCTTAAATCCTTCCCAACCGACGAATAAAACCTGATAATGGTCATTTATCGTGTCGAAAATCATCTGCGTTTCAAATTCTTCCGCACTGCTTTCTCCCAGACGGCGCGGACGCGCAAACTCAGTTAAAACTTCCTGTATGTATTGTCGGTATTTTGCTATTTTATCCATTGTTCAATTACCTCTCTATCAGGATTATAAACGATTAGACTCACAAATTGTGTTTACGCACCGAAGCTGAAATAAATTTGTCCTGAAAGAAAGTTTCAAAAGTATCAATCGGCACGGCTAGAAATAATGCGCGCTCCGGTTCTTTGATTAACAGCGCGTCTTTGTAATTTAGAAATTGACCGAGTGCCGTGTGAAACTCCGATACAGCAGATTTACCGGCGAAACTTTTAACTTCGACGGCGATTTTTTCGCCGTCTTTTTCCGCCGCAAACATTTTTTCCGCGCCCAAATCAATATAAAAATCAACGGCTAGACTGATTTTTATGTGCAGCGGATCATCGGTTATTTTCCAGCCGTCTTTGATTAAAGCTGATTTTACGGCATCGTGAAATAAATCTTTGGCAGGCATATTTTTTATTTGAACTGCTCCAAAAATCTGACATCGTTCTCGAACATCAAATGAACACGTTGGATAATTCTATGCAATACGCTTTTCTTTAACTTTTTGCCTTTGAGTTTTATCCTTAACAAAAGAAACTACTTTATAGTTGCTATTTAATTGTTTTTGCTGCAAATCTTCAAACATCGCGTCCACATCATAATTAAATTTAACAGCGTATTCTTCGCGGATTTTGTGGATTTCTTCAACAATCGGGTCAATCATCAATTTTATTCTCCTTTTCCAAAATTTCCTGCGGCGTGCAAACAATCGGCGTTTTATAACCGAACTCAGAACATATTTTCTCAATTCGGCGAAAAATAAAAGCGTTAGCAATATGTTTACAATTTAAAGTCAGCAAAAAATCTAACTCGTGAACAATAGTAACGGCAATGTGAAAAACATCGAGCGTAGCTTTTGAGGGTAATATATTTTGTCGTAGAATCTCTTTTGCTAAATCTTTACGCTTCATTATTAAAATCAATCAGCGGAATACCTTGAATCAAGTCCAAACGCTGTTTTGCCGTTTGAATATCGCCTTTGCTGACTTCATTTATAACTAATTCCGAAACAAATAAATCGAATATTTGACGATTTTCCCACCATTCCTGAGCCAGTTGCTGATTGGCATTTATCACGACATCACGACTCGGACGCGACGTTAAATAACTCACAATTGATGTTTCAACGTAAAGTTTCAGCTTCATAAGATCATCTGAACTGTTCCAAAAATCTGACATCGTTCTCGAACATCAAACGAATGTCGTCGAGCGAATACATTAACGCGCACATTCTTTCCAAGCCTAATCCGAAGGCGAAACCGGAATAAATTTGCGGGTCAACATCGCAAGCGCGTAAAACATTCGGATGCACCATTCCCGAACCGCCGAGTTCGATCCAGCTGGAACCTTTGCACGGGCGACAGCGCGCGCCTTCAAAAATTCCCGTGCCGCCGCATTTGAAGCAGGAAAAATCGAATTCCGCGCTCGGTTCGGTGAACGGGAAATAGCTCGGACGAAAGCGCGTTTTCGTATTTTTGCCGAACAGACGGCGCAGAAATTCGCCCATCGTGCCTTTTAGATGCGCCATCGTAATTTCTTTTTCGACGCATAATCCTTCGACTTGGTGAAACATCGGAACGTGCGTCATATCCGGCGTGTCGCGGCGGAAAACTCGTCCGGGCGCGATGATTCTGAGCGGCGCGCCGCGCCGCTGCATCGCGCGAATCTGCACGGTCGAAGTCTGCGAACGCAGCGCAAAACCGCGCGTCGTGTAAAAAGTGTCCTGCGATTCACGCGCCGGATGTCCTTCGGGAATGTTGAGCGCGTCGAAATTGTAATAGTCCGTTTCGATTTCGCGGTCGTCTTCAATCGCGTAGCCGAGAGACACAAAAATATCTTCGATTCTCTGCCGCAAAAGCGTAATCGGATGCAGATGTCCGACGCGCGGGCGCGTTCCGGGCAAAGTTACATCCAGCTTTTCGCGTTCGGTTTTCGCTTCGCTGACGAAATTTTTGAGATTATTTTCGACTTCTTCAATCGCCGTTACGATTTCTTTTTCAACCGTTTGCACAAACTGACCGAACGCGCCGCGTTCTTCCGGCGACACGCGCCCGATCAACTTTTTCGCGCCCGCGATTTCGCTTTTTTTGCCCGTGTGTTTTGTTTTAAATTCGTTTAATTCGCGCTGAAAATTTTCCGCTTCAGCCAAATTCAAGTCAGCATTTTCACTACGAAAATCAGCAAAGCGTCCAAATTCCTGATTGAACGCTTCGCGGATTTTTTCGACTTGTTCTTTTTCTGTATTCATTTATTTTTTATCCATTCGCGCACTTCCTTAAACCATTTGGAAGAGCTTTCCGTTAAACCTTTTTGCAAAAATTCGGTAACTTTCTCACTCGATAAAACGGGTAACGACAAACTATCTGAAATTTCCTGGTAAACTCCGCCATAAAGTTTGTAAAAAATTACCTTTTCGCTTTTGTAAAGCCAGACTTCCGAAACGCCCAAAGCTGCATAAATGG
This sequence comes from Pyrinomonadaceae bacterium, assembly GCA_965218105.1. Taxonomy (GTDB): domain Bacteria; phylum Acidobacteriota; class Blastocatellia; order Pyrinomonadales; family Pyrinomonadaceae. Next base: position 2,707,018 of record OZ244585.1, on the reverse strand, counting down.
GCATTTTATTCAGCGACGGACTGGTTACATCAACTTCGATGACCAAATCCGGCGGCGGGTCTTTTTGCAAGTCAATCTGTTTCAGACCGCGGATAAATTTCTCGTTTTGGATGTAAAATGCCGTATCCGGTTCACAGCCTTTGGATTTTGCGCGTTTGCGAAAAGTGGTTGAACCGGTGTTGATAAAATCGGTTTCTTTTTCTATGCAAATCGTCGTTATCAAATCGCGCAAAATTCCGGTTGGTCTTTCGTGTTCAAATAATGGCAATTCCACTTCCAAAAAACCTTCATCGTAAGCGAAGTGAGGTCCGTTTGAATCTTTATATTCTTCTAAAATTTGTTCGTAAAAATCCCAGCCGACACCCTGCAAAATCAATTTTTGATTGACTGACCGCATCGCCGCGTCTTTTAACGATAAATTAAGTACGCTTTCCATAACTAGATTTTAGCATAAATTAATTTCAGCAAAAGTTGTCTGCCAAATAAATTCGCGCTGCGGAAAATTATCTTTCAGTGTAGTAAGCGAGCGAAAAGATGACGATTAAAATTCCCGCAATCAATAAAAAAAACGAAATAAAAATCGGCAAATCGCTGCGCCCCGACAAAATAATTCCAAACAAAATCAACGCGGTTAAGCAGATAAAAATGCCGACAGAAGATATAAATTTTGCCGATTTTACATTTATTTCCGCCACGCTGTTAAATTTTAAGTTAGAACGCTTTAATTTCAAAACTAGCAGCAAAAAACAAAGCGTCCGAATTTACTTCCGAACGCTTCGTTTGATATTCAGTTTTGCAAAAATAATTAAGCCGCCGGCTGTTGCTGATTATTGCTCAAAGCGTCTTTGACCTGTCCGGCGAGAACGCTAAATGCTTCGGGCTGTTTGACCGCCAAATCAGCCAAAACCTTACGGTCGAGTTCGATTTCGGCGAGCTTCAAGCCGTGCATAAACTGTGAATATTTCATTCCGTTCAAACGGCAAGCCGCGTTGATGCGGACGATCCACAGCCGACGAAAATCGCGTTTTTTCAATTTGCGTCCCGTGTAGGCGTAACCTAATGCTTTTTCAACCGACTCTTTCGCCTGACGATACAGTTTCGACTTTGTTCCGCGATAACCTTTGGCTAAAGCTAATATCTTTTTGCGCTTTTCGGTGCGCTTATTCCCACGTTTGACACGAGGCATAGTTTTTTCACTCCTTTCAGTCGTTCAAAGGATAAAGGCTGAAGGAGAAGGGATAAAGTTAAATCTTAACTTTCGCCTTTCGCCTTTCGCCTTTCGCCTTTCGCTTTTAATTTAATCTCTTCCGTAAGGCAGCATCGCTTCGACGCGCTTTTGATCGCCTTCGGAAACCAATGTATCAATATCTAACTGACGTTTTCGCTTCGCACTTTTCTTCGTTAAAATATGACGCGCGTGCGATTTTCCGCGTTTGATTTTACCTGTCGCGGTGAACCTGAAACGCTTTGCCGCGCCTTTATGTGTTTTTAGTTTTGGCATAATACTCCTTTCGTGAATCGTAAATTGTGAATCGTGAACCTCAAAGTAAAACAACTATTTACGATTTACGATTCACGATTTACTTCATTTTGCTTTTTTCGGCACTAAAATAATAAACATTTGATAACCTTCCATTTTCGGCGTAACTTCGACATCGGCGATGTCCGCCACGTCGTCTCGAAGTTTTGCGAGCAAATTCGCGCCGAGTTCGCGGTGCGTCATTTCACGACCGCGAAATGAAATCGTCGCGCGAACTTTGTCGCCGTCTTCGATCCAGCCGCGGGCGCGTTCCATTCGATATTGATAATCGTGGTCGTCGGTTCCGGGACGGAATTTAATTTCTTTAACCTGCACCGTAACCTGTTTTTTCTTGGCTTCGGCGGCTTTTTTCTTTTCTTCGTAAAGAAATTTACCGTAATCAATAATTCGGCAAACGGGCGGTTTCGCGTTCGGCGCGACTTCCACCAAATCCTTGCCTTCCTGACGCGCTCTCTGGACGGCATCGCGCGAATCCATCACGCCGAGTTGTTCGCCGTCTTCGTCAATCACGCGCACCGACGGAACTCTGATGCGCTCGTTTGTGCGGTGTTGCGGTCCCCTAAAACGCGGGTTGCGATTTCTGCTGTATCTGCTTGCTATTTTTGCACCTCTCTTTTTAGTTGGTTCAAAGTTTTGGATTTTTAACTTTTAATTCCTAACTTTAAACTTACCCATTTTCCAAAGCGCGTGTTTCGTTCAACTTGTGCGCCGTTTCTCTAAATTCTTCCAACCTCATCGCGCCGATGTCGCCGGCTTTGCGTTCGCGGACGGCGACTTTGTTTTCTTCAAGTTCCTTGTCGCCCAAAACGAGCATAAACGGAACTTTCTGCAATTGCGCGTCGCGTATTTTCGCGCCTATTTTATCAGATTTTGTATTGGCTTCAACGCGAAAGCCGCTTTCTTTCAATTCTTTCGCAACTTTTTCGGCGTAATCGTTGATTCTGTCGGTAATCGGCAAAACCATAATTTGCACCGGCGCGAGCCAGAACGGAAACGCTCCGGCGTAATGTTCGATTAAAACGCCGAAAAATCTTTCAATTGAACCGAATAGTGCGCGATGAACCATAATCGGGCGATGTTTTTGTCCGTCTTCGCCGGTGTATTCGAGGTCAAATCTTTCGGGTAAATTCCAGTCAAGCTGAATCGTGCCGAGCTGCCAGATTCTGCCGATTGCGTCCTCGATTTTGATGTCAATTTTAGGACCGTAAAACGCCGCCTCGCCTTCGATTCTTTCGTAGGAAATACCGCGTTCTTTGAGCGCGGTTGCCAGCGAATTTTCAGCGTTTTCCCATTCTTCGTCCGCGCCGAGATAAACTTTATTGTCGGCATCGCCGCGCACGGAAAGTTCAAATTTTACTTTCTCAAATCCGTAAGTTTCAAAAACTTTAATGGCAAAATCCAGACAATCGGCGACTTCTTCGCGCACCTGGTCGGGACGAATAAATAAATGAGCGTCGTCAACCGTAAAACCGCGAACGCGCATCAAGCCGTGCAGTGTTCCCGAAAGTTCGGCACGATAAACCGTTCCCATTTCCGAGTATCTCTGCGGCAAATCACGATACGAACGCTGGCTCGATTTGTAAATTCCGATGTGAAACGGGCAATTCATCGGTTTCAGACGAAACTCGGTTTCATCGTCGCCTTCGATATGAGTCGGCGTAAACATCGAATCGGCATAATTCTCTTCGTGACCGGAAATTTTCCAGAGATCGCGCTTGGCGATGTGCGGCGTAAAAACGAAACTGTAACCGCGTTTCTGCAATTCTTCTTTGAGAAGATTTTCCATCTCCATCCGAATCAGCGCGCCTTTCGGATGCCATAAAATTAAGCCTTGTCCGTATTCGTCCTGAATCGAAAATAAATCGAGTTCCTTGCCGAGTTTGCGGTGATCGCGTTTTTCGGCTTCTTCGCGCTGTTTCGTCCACGCGTCGAGTTCTTCCTGCGTCGCAAACGCCGTTCCGTAAATGCGCTGCATCTGCTGATTTTCCGAGTCGCCTTTCCAATACGCGCCGCTCAACGCAAGCAGTTTGAACGCTTTAATTTTCCCCGTGTGCGGAACGTGCGGACCCAAACAAAAATCAATAAACGGCGAATTATCAATATAATAAATGCTCGCAACATCGGTAACTTTTTCGTCAATCAGTTCTTTTTTGAGCGGTTCGCTGCGCTTTTCAAAAATATCCAGAATCTCCGATTTTGAAATATCTTCGCGGCGATACGGCAAATTCTGTTTCGCCATCGCCTTCATTCTTTTTTCGATGACCGGCAAATCTTCAATCGTCAACTGGCGCGGCGCGATCACGTCGTAATAAAAACCGTAACGCGGGTCTTCCATCAGCGCGGGACCAACGCCCAACTGCGTTCCGGGAAACAAATCCAAAACCGCCGCCGCCAATAAATGCGCGGTCGAATGGCGAATAACTTCCAAACCGTCGCGCGTTTCCGGCAAAATCGGTTCGACCCGCAAAACCTCGTCGGTTTCGCCGTTAAGTTGTTTATTCAAATCAACTTCTTCGCCGTTAATTTTCGCCGCAATCGCTTTTTTCGCCGCGTCGCGGTCAAACGATTTCAGCGCGTCTGCCACCGAAACAGGCGCAGAAATGCTTTTTTGACTTTCGCCGAATTTTACGTTTAATTCACTCATTTTTGTTCGTAAATCGTAAATTGTTAATCGCAAATCGAACTTTTCGTTTCAATTTACAAGTGATAACTTAATTGTTTTAGCAAAGCTGCCATCAAAATCTTTGCCAATTTACGATTGACGATTTACTACCACTAAAAAGATTTGATTTGATAAGAGCGACTTTGCCTTGCGTTTCCTGAAAAAACGCGAAATACACGCTGCGTTTAGCGTGTCGTAGTAGTTCGTGTAACTGCAAAGTTCTTTGTTAGCATCATATCAAAAACAGAAAATATCGGACAAAATCAAAGTTGAAAATGTTGAATTTGCCCGCCGCCCGATATTTTTATCTAATTTCAGAGCGAATTATTTAATAAGCCAGTTTTTTGGAGAAAAGTCAAGCCCTGAAACGAATTTGAGTTCAAATTCAAGTCAAATTTACGGTAAATGATAATTTGTTCAGCTTAAGTTTTTCATCGCGTTTCTTTAAATCTCAAAATACTTTACTATTAGCTGAGTCCTGTTTGAAAAATCGCGGCGTTGTTAATCTTCGAGAACTCAAACGGATTGTGAGTAAAATCTTATGCAAGCACTAATTTTAGCCGGCGGAAAAGGCACCAGACTTCGACCGTTGACGGTTTATACGCCGAAACCCGTCGTTCCTCTAATGAATCGTCCGTTTTTGATGTATCAAATAGAGATTTTGCAGCGGGCGGGAATCAAAGACATTACGCTTTCGCTCAATTATCAGCCCGATAAAATCAAGCATCTTCTCGGCTACACTTTGGACGGAGGCGTAAATTTGCGCTACATAACCGAGCCTTCGCCGATGGGAACGGGCGGCGCGTATAAATTTGCGGCTGAACAAATCAGGGAAACGACCGTCGTTTTTAACGGCGACATTTTGACCGATGTAAATATTTCCGAAATCGTCAAATTTCACAAAGAAAAAAAGGCGCAGGCGACGATTGTGCTGACACCGGTCGAAAATCCGTCGGCTTACGGGCTTGTCGAAACGGACGGCGAACATCGCGTTCTGCGTTTTTTGGAAAAACCGAAACCGGAAGAATTAGCCGAATTAAACACCAACAACATCAACGCCGGAATCTATGTTTTGGAGCCGGAAATTTTGGATATAATTCCCGAAGGCGAAAATTATTCATTTGAATACGGCGTTTTTCCCGATTTATTGAAGAACAAAAAGTCATTTTACGCCTACGTTCTGCAAAACAATTACTGGCGCGACATCGGAAATCCGACCAGTTATTTGGACGCTCATCACGATTTTTTGAACAACCGAATAAAAGATTTCAAAATTGAAAGGCGAACCGGCGCGGAAGTTTCGGCGACGGAGTTTGTTGATGAAAATTCCGTAATCGGCGAAAACTGTATCATCAAACCGAACGCTAAAATTATCAATTCGGTGATCGGCGAAGGCGTTCACATCGAAGAAAAAGCGGTCATCGAAAATTCGGTTGTTTGGGCGCACACGCGAATTTCAAGTTCGGCGGAGATCAAAGACGCGATTATCGGGCGCGGCTGTCACATCGGCAGAAATGTGGTCGTCGGCGCGGGCGCGGTTTTGGGCGATAAAACTTCTCTGACCGATTTCACGAGAGTTTAAAATTATTTTAGATGAACCGAATAACGGAAAAATTTAATCAATTGCAATCGGAAAAGCGCGGCGGATTTATTCCGTTTATCGTCGCGGGCGATCCGAATCTTGAAACGACGAAAAAGCTGATTTTAGAATTGGCGGAACAAAACGCGACCGTCATCGAACTCGGCGTACCGTTTTCCGATCCGGTCGCCGACGGCGCGACGATTCAGGCTTCCGGCGAACGCGCTTTGCGAAATCACATCGGCATTAAAGATATTTTGGAGATTGTCGCCGAAGTTCGCGCCGAAAGTTGCGAAACGCCGATTATTTTATTCGGCTATTTCAATCCGGTTTTGCAGTTCGGATTGGAAAATTTCGCGCTTGAAGCGAAAAAAGCGGGCGTTGACGGAGTTTTGATAACAGATTTAGTCCCCGAAGAAGCCGGAGAATTTCGCCGGATTTTAGCCGAAAAAGATTTGTCTTTGATAATGCTCGCCGCGCCGACTTCGAGCGACGAGCGACTTGTAAAAATCACTGACAAAGCGAGCGGTTTCATTTACGCCGTCTCGCGCGCGGGCGTAACCGGCGCGCGAACGGAACTCAGCAATGACGCTGAAAAATTGGTCGAAAGACTGCGAAAATTTACCGATTTGCCGATTGCCGTCGGCTTCGGAATCTCAAACGCCGCGCAAGTCGCCGAAACCTGGAAATACGCGGACGCGGCGGTCGTCGGTTCGGCGATTGTCGCGGAAATGACGCGCCTCGCGCCGAATCCCGATAAAATTTCCGGCGATTTTGTTGAAAAATTGGGCGTATTTTCGCAGAATTTGCTGCCGGCGGAAAATTAAAGAGTAAAAAATTTCACGGGAATACCGAAATGGATATATGTTCATTTGATTGCGGCGATCAGACACAGCTTTCAGATTATTTGTGTTGATTTTATTATCGGAAAATTCTGAAAGATTTTTTTGATAATTATTCAATGAAATACAAAATGAAAGCTATAATCAAAGACTTTAAATTTTACTGAGAAGCTGTTTGAAAACTCGAAAATGAGAAGAAATTTAACCACCAATCTACACTAATAAACACTAAATAAAACAAAAAAGACAAATTTCGTGTTAATTAGTGTGATTCGTGGTTACAAATCCACTAAAAACGAGTTTTCAAACAGCTTCTGAGAACACTTTTCAGGAAAACCGTCAGTTTTTGCTATCATTTAAAGTCAAAATGGCAAACCAAAAAGTTTCCGCTTTATCAATCAAAAATATCTGGAAATATTATCGCCGGACGCTTCGGCTGCGCTGGCAGTATTTCAAAATAAAACTTCTCAGCCTTTCGATAAAACTTATTCCAAAGGAACAACAAAGAGTTTTTGTGTTGACTCTGATTATCGGACTTGCCTGCGGTTTGGCGGCGGTCGGATTTCATTTGACCATCTTAAAAAGCGAGAGTTTACTGATTGATTCCGTTTTGCAGTCCACGACGGCGACACATTGGCTTTTGATTGTTTTGCTGCCGACGCTCGGCGGACTGCTTTGCGGGTTTTTGCTCAGTTATGTCGCTCCGGGCGCACGCGGCAGCGGAATTCCGCAGGTCAAAGTCGCTTATACGATCAAAGGCGGACGACTTCCGATGAGCGATGCGGTCGGGAAATTTTTTATCAGCGCGCTGCAAATCGGTTCGGGTGCGTCTTTGGGACGCGAAGGTCCGACCGTCCATATTTGCGCGACTTTGAGTTCGTGGCTCGGCAGAGTTTTCGCGCTTTCGCAGGCAAATCTGCAAAAACTTCTGCCGGTCGGAACTGCCGCCGGAATCGCCGCCGCTTTTAACGCGCCGATTGCCGCCGTAACTTTTACGATTGAAGAAATCGTCGGCGATCTCGACCAGACCGTTTTATCCGGCGTAATCGTCGCCGCCGCGCTCGCCAGCGTCATCGAACGCGCCATTCTCGGCGAACATCCGGTTTTGAGCGTCGGACAGCAATTCGGTCTGCACAGCGCGTCATCGTTAATTTTTTACGCCGCGCTCGGCTGCGCGGCGGCGGTTATTTCACTCGCTTTTACCGAATCACTTTTAAAACTTCGCGCTCTTTTCGGAAAATTAACGATAGTTCCGGTTTGGATGCGTCCCGGAATCGGCGGCTTAGTCGCCGGAATTTTGATTTTAATCGCATTATTGTGGCTCGGTTCGACCGGCATCAACGGTTCGGGCTACGCGGTTTTGTCTTCCGCGCTGTCGGGCGAACTCGCGCTGAAAACTTTGCTCGCGCTGTGCGTTATAAAATTGATCGCCACCGTTTTTTCGTACAGTTCGGGCGGCGCGGGCGGCATTTTCGCGCCCGCGCTTTTTATCGGCGCGATGCTCGGCGGCGCGGTCGGGTTTCTTTACGTCAAAATAATGAACGAACCGACGGCGGAAATCGGCGCGTTCGCATTGGTTGGAATGGGCGCGGTTTTCGCCGGAATTATTCGCGCTCCGATCACTTCGGTTTTGATAATTTTTGAAATGACGGGAAGTTACGGCTTGATTCTGCCGCTGATGCTCGCCAATATGACGGCTTACGGTTTGGCGCGAAAATATCGTCCGACGCAGATTTACGAAGCACTGCTCGAACAGGACGGAATTTTTCTCCCGCATAACTCCAAACAATTGCAGCATTCGCTTGATTCGATTAAGGTCAGCGAAGCGATGACGACTAAAGTTTACACATTGAACGAAGAACTTTCCGTGGCGGAAGCACTCGAACAGGTGAGAAATCTGGATTACACGATTTATCCGGTTTTAAACGCGGTATCGCAGTGCGTCGGAATGATCAGCGAAGTTCGGCTGCGGCGAACGCTGGCGGAAAACGGCGGCAAAGAGAAAATCGGAAAATTGGCGGACAAAAGTTTTAATGTTACGCCCAACAAACGAATTCGTTCGGCGATTGCGCGGATGAACAACGCGGAAGTTCGCCAATTAGCCGTAATTTCGCCGGAAAATCAAAAGTTTCTCGGAATGATCACGATGACCGACATCGTTCGCGCCGAAGCCGAATCAATTCCCGACGATCAAGGTCTTTCCACGACCGTCACTCCGGGATTTAACGAAACAAAAATCGGCATTTCGCGTTCCGGCGAAATATAATCGGAGAAAAATACAGCTCAATTTACAGAATTGACGCAAAAATTTTAAAATCGCTAAATCCGCGACATTCCGTAATCGCAATATTCGATCAGCGGACATTGTTCGCAAAGCGGTTCGCGCGGGCGGCAAATTGTTTTGCCGAGTCTGATCAGATTAACGTGCAGCGAGTAAAATTTCCCGGACGGCACGAGTTCATCGAGCAGTTTATGCGCCTTTGCGTCAGTTATTTTTTCGGGCAAAACGCCCATTCGTTTGAGAATGCGAAAAATATGCGTGTCGAGCGGAAAAACTTCTTTGTGCAGAGCGAAAAGCAGTGTGCAGGCGACGGTTTTCGGTCCGATTCCGCGAAACTGCAAAAGATAGTCGCGCGCCGCTTCGTCCGGCATTTTGTTAATGAATTTTAATGAAAGCGTGCCGTGTTTTTCTTTTATCCGCGTTAATAAATCTTTGATAACTTTGGCTTTTTGATTCGCCAGACCGCCGAGTTTGATCGCGTCGGCAATTTCGCCGGTTTGCGCTTCCGAAACTTTTTCCCACGATTCAAATTTGTTTTTCAAATTTTCAAACGTCCGGCGGCTGTTCGTGTCGGTCGTCGCCTGCGAAAGAATGATTTTTATCAGCATCGCCAGCGCGTCGGTTTTCACTTTTAACTGTGGTTCGCCGAAAGTGTTTTCGAGATTTTGTATAATGTGGTGAAACGGTTTTTCTTCTCTGATTTTTTCGGGCGAAAAATTATTCGCGCCAGTTTCGTATTTCATAAAGTTAATTTTACATTTGCCGCCGATAATTTAAAGAAATATATCGCCGGACGCATCAAAGATCAGGAACAAGCCGTTTTTTTGTTGAGCCGGTCGAACACCGTCAAGCGTTTGAAAATCAAAGATTTAGTTCTGCAAATCGGCGGAATCGAAACTTGGGCGGTAACGAAAAACGGCTTGCAGCGTTGGTATAATCTCGCTGACGGAAAAGGCGATTCGGATAAAGAGAGATATATTGATTTGTAAAAAGAATTTATATATCGAAGAAATTTTGTGAAGATTTGGACAGTGAAACTCAATGACAAAAAATTTGATCAAATGGTTTGCGCTCGAAATTACGGCGGTTTCCGAAGCGTCTGAAGCAGTCGAATTCGCTTTGAACGAACTCGACGCGCTCGGCACGGAAATCAACAATTTAGGCAAAGACAAACCGAAAGAAATTTTATGTATCATCGGCTATTTCAACGAAAAAAAGAACGACGGGAATTTGCGGAAACAATTAAATGAAGCGTTGCGAATTTACAATTTTTCGAGCGACGCGATAAAAAGAATCGAATGGCGCGAAGTAGAAAATACTGATTGGCTCGCCGAATGGAAAAAACACTGGAAGCCGACGGAAACCGAAAAATTTATCATCGCGCCGACTTGGGAAAAAGTCGAAAACACGGAAAAAATCGTTATTTATATTGAGCCGAATATGGCGTTCGGCACGGGAACGCACGAAACGACAAAACTGTGTTTGCGGGCAATCGGCGAACATTTTCAAAGCGAAATGAGCTTTCTCGATGTCGGCACGGGAACGGGAATTTTGGCGATAGCGGCTGATAAATCCAATGTCCAAAGTCTAAAATCCAAAGTTGCCGGTTGTGATACGGATTTTGATTCGATTAAAATCGCGGAGGAAAATGCGGCATTTAATAACGTAAAAAATATTGATTTTTACGTCGGTTCGATTTCCGAAAAAACTCCCGAATTCGATTTTATCTGCGCGAACTTGACGGCAGATGTAATTTTGCCGATGCTTGAACTTTTACTCAGAAAAGCGCGAAATATACTCGTTTTATCGGGAATTTTGAAGACGCAGGAAAACTTAATCGGAGAAAAATTACGCGAATCGGGAATTTCAGATTTTAATATTGAAACCGACGGCGAATGGATTTCGATATTAATAGAAAAAAAGCACCAAAAATTACAATGAAAGCAATTTACATCAAAGAATTCGGCGGCGCGGAAAATCTCGAAATCCGAGAAGTTGACGATTTGCCGAAACCGAAAAGCGAACAAATTTCGGTGAAAATCAAAGCGGCGGCTCTAAATCGCGCCGACGTTTTGCAGCGCAAAGGTTTTTATCCCGCGCCGAAAGACGCGCCGGAACGAATTTTGGGGTTGGAATTTGCGGGCGAAGTCGCGGAAATCGGCGAAAGCGTTAAAGATTTCAAAGTCGGCGACCGAGTTTTCGGCATCACGGCGGGCGGCGCGCAGGCGGAATTTCTGTTGACGGAAGAATCTCTGCTCGCCAAAATTCCCGATAATTTAAGTTTTACGGAAGCCGCCGCGATTCCCGAAGCCTTTATCACGGCAAACGACGCGGTTTTCACGCAGGGAAATTTGCAAAAAGGCGAAACGCTTTTGATTCACGCCGTCGGTTCGGGCGTTGGTTTAGCCGCGCTGCAATTGGCGAAAGCGAAAGATTTTGAAACCATCGGCACTTCGCGTACTTTGGACAAACTCGAAAAATGCAAAGATTTCGGACTTGATCACGGAATTTTGGCGGACAAAACCGCCGCCGAACATCCAAAGTATTTTGCCGAATTAATTCGCGCCGAAACCGCCGGCAAAGGCGTTGACGTAATTTTAGATTTGGTCGGCGCGGGTTATTTTGAAGTTAATCTGGAAAGTCTCGCGCCGAAAGGCAGATTGATTTTAGTCGGTTTGGTGAGCGGAAGAACGGCGGAATTTAATCTCGGTATGGCTTTGGCAAAACGCGCCAAAATCATCGGAACGGTTCTGCGCTCGCGCCCGACTGCTGAAAAAGCCGAAGCGACGCGAGCTTTTATAAAAGAAGTTTTGCCGCTGATTGAAAACGGTTCGGTCGTGCCGAATGTAGATAAAATATTTGAATTTGAAAACGCGCGCGCGGCGCACGAATATCTTGAGTCAAACAAAAGTTTCGGAAAAGTTATTTTAGAATTTTAAATTCTGGAAGCGGCTTCATCGGTAACGATGCACAACCCGGAAATTCCGTCGGCGGCAAATTCTTTCAGCTTTCGCGCGGCTTCGTGATATGTCATATTTCGGACTTTTATTTTTTCAAAACTTACTACCGACCAGCGCGGTTCATTTAGTTCACCCGATAGTTCACCCGAAAAATCATCATCCGAGACGGCTTTTACCGCCGGAGTGATTTTTTTATTTTCGGCATTTGCCGCTTTTTCCGATTTTTGACTTTTCACTTTTTTAGCTTTTATCTTCAAGCGCGTTTATCTGAAATTTCAGACAAATGCCGTTAAATTTTATGATGCCGCAACTTTATCACAATTACGGTTTGTTTGTAAAAAAGTTTTAACAGCGGCGAAATTTCAGAAAATACGGCATTTACGCCTTTTTTGATTTGCCTGTCAATAGTTTATTTTATTACATTTAGAATTAAACGGCTGAAAAACGAAAAAACCGCGCCTTGAGATTACGCGCCCGCCGAGCGGTTTTTTCGGTATGTAAATAATGTGATGACCGACACAGACGGCTGTTTTACAGATAAGTAAATTATGAATTTCAACGAAACAATTTTCCTGACCGGCTTTCCGGGTTTTATCGCCGCCAAATTAGTCGCGCGTTTGGCGAAACCCGACACGCGGTTTTTTCTTCTCGCGGAGAAAACTCAAATCGAAAAAGCCGACGAGTTGATTAAAGAAATCGCCCGAAACACCGACACTTCGCCGGAAAATTATAAAATTATCGAAGGCGACATCAGATTTGAAAATCTCGGAATGTCCGCCGCCGATTTGGAAAATGTCATTGAAAATTCGACCGACGTTTTTCATCTCGCCGCCATTTATGATCTCGGAGTCAAAAAAGAAATCGCGTATCAAGTGAACGTCGAAGGCACGCGCAGCGTCAACGAACTCATCAAAGTTTTGCCAAATTTGCGCCGTTATAATTACGTTTCGACCTGTTATGTGGCGGGAAAACGGACGGGCGAAATTTACGAAACGGAACTCGAACACGACGCGGGTTTTCGCAACTTTTACGAAGAAACGAAATATCTCGCCGAAATGGAAGTTGAAAAATTAAAGGAAAAGTTTCCCGTCACGATTTTCCGTCCGTCGGTCGTCGTCGGCGATTCTGAAACCGGCGAAACCGCAAAATACGACGGCATTTATTCGCTGATAAATTATCTGCGAATCGCTCCGAATCTGCTGCGTTTCGTCAACGTCGGCAACTCGGTCGTGAAACTAAATCTCGTGCCGGTTGATTTTGTCGTCGAAGGCATCGCGGTTCTGGCGAAAGATGAAAACGCCGTCGGCAAAACCGTCGCGCTCGCCGACCCGAATCCGTTGACAACCGAACAATTATTTGATGAAATCGCCAAAGCGTTGACCAGCAAAAAATCAGTCATCAAACCGCCCGCGCAGTTGGTCGAAAAATCGCTGATGCTGCCGTTTTCACCGGCTATTTCAGGTTTGCCTTTCCCGTCAGTGCCGTATTTTTTCGTGCCGCAAAGTTACGACACGAGCGCGGCAAACGAACTGCTTGCCGCGCATAATATCGCGTGTCCGGCTTTTCCTTCGTATGTCGAAAATTTGCTGAAATTTGTCGAAGAACATCCGAAACTATAATTTTACCCGATGAAAATTACTTCTGAAATGACAAAACGAGAGATAAAATGCGTCGGCGTGGTCGTCAAACCGAATCACAAAGAAGCGTGGGAAACGGCGTGCAGACTTTCCGACTGGCTGGCGGAACGCGGCATTGATTTGATCGGAAAACCACGCGCCGAAACCGAAATTTGCGACATTGAAATTGCCGAAGCCGGAGAATTTAAAACGGATGTTGATCTAATTGTGGTTTTGGGCGGCGACGGGACGATGATTTCGACGGCGCGTCTGACGGGAATGCGCGAAGTTTTAGTGTTGGGAATTAACTACGGAAGTTTAGGTTATTTGACGGAATTTCGCATCGAAGAAATGTTTCCCGCGCTCGAAGCGATTCTCGAAGGCGTTTATGAGGTTGACCGCCGCGTAATGCTCGACGTGGAACTGTGGCGCGAAAATGAGAAAATCGAAACCGGTCGCGTTTTAAACGATGTCGTCATCAACAAAACCGCGCTCGCGCGAATCATCGAAGTCGAAGTCAGTCTCGACGATTTGTACGTCAATTCCTTTCGCGCCGACGGTTTGATAGTTTCTACGCCGACGGGTTCGACCGCTTACAACCTTTCCGCCGGCGGTCCGATTCTTTATCCTTCGATGAACGCGATTGTTTTAACGCCGATTTGCCCGTTTACGTTGAGCAATCGCCCGATTGTCGTCTCCGACGACGCGGAAATAAATTTGCAGTTGAAAAATGAAAACGAAGGCGTGGTTTTAACTTTGGACGGACAAGTCGGTCATCAAATGCAGGCGCGAGATAAAGTTTTGATTCGCAAAAGCGCGACAAATTTTAATTTGATTAAGCCGCCGAATCGTAATTATTTTGACGTTCTGCGAAACAAATTAAAATGGGGAAGATGAAATAAAGGTGAATGATAAGGGATAAAAAAAATACCGCAAAGTTATCCGAATAAACTTGGCTGTTCGTCGTCCTCTAACGGCTCAAAACCTTCGGGAAACCAACGATAAATATTTAAATCGCAGCGACCTTTTTCGTCAAAAATAACGCCTTCGTCTTCGAGCATTTTCTGCTGTAAATTTATCGGCATCGTCATTTTTCCGGTCGAACAGGAACCCTGCGAATTGATAACTCTCTGCCACGGAACATTTTCCGTGTCGGCGGCGCGCATCACAAACCCGACCGTGCGCGGCGTGTAACCTGCGCCGAGAATTTCGGCGATTTGCCCGTAAGTCATTACGCGTCCGGCGGGAATTTCTTTGACGATTTCGTAAACCATTTCACGATATTTCTGCTCATTTACTTGATTTTCTCTCATATTTTCCGTCCGAATTTTCGCTGTCAAAACGAGCGTTTTTTATATTTTTTATTGATTAAGGCTGCAAATCGTAAACGTGAATTATCTTATTCTTTTCGACAAATCGCAACGCAAAAAACAAAAGGAAGCGAGATTTCTCCGCTTCCTTTTTGCTTCTAAAAGATCAAAACAATTTAGTTGTTGACTCTGGCGCGCATACTCGGATAAGTGATGCGCGTCGCGGCAAGCCGCATATCGGGCGATATTTCGGTGTAAACGACCGGCGCGGCTCCGCCGAGTTGTCCCTGAATCAGCGAAACCAGCGAGTTTTGAAAACTGCGAAAACGGGCGACGCTTCCGCGCTGGTTGAAAATTACGAAAAGAAACTTACCTTTGTTCGTCTGCATTTCGCCGCTCAAACTGCTGACTCCGCCGTCGGTATTTCCGAGAGTTCCGGTTTTGCCGACGACGCTGCCGCGCGAAAAATCCGTATCGAAACGGCGTTCGAGCGTGCCTTTGTCAACTCCGGCGACCGGCATAATGTCGGCAAAAGTCATCTTATTTCGCGCCAATTCGCTTTGCAGAGTTTTAAGAAGTTTCATCATCGCCTGCGGCGTAACGCGGTTTGTGCCGAGTCCGCTCGCCGTTTGGATGTAAAAATCCGAAGGCTGAATCTGCGCGTTCTGCTGAACAATTCTCGCCACAGCGTAAGGTCCGCCGAGCATATCGCCCAGTTTTTCGGCTAGAAAATTATTTGAATAGCAGAGCGTAACTTTAACTATTTCACGCATCGGTGCCGATTCGTGAGAAAAAAGAAGTTTGGCATTGCTCGGAAGCGACTGCACGTAAACGCCGCCGGAAATCGGTACGCTCGGAACGGTTCTGACAACATCGGTTCTTTTGGCGAGCGTCAGATAATTTTGCCAAGCGCGGTTGGCGGCGACCGGACGCTTCGCCGAATCCATCGTGGAAATAAGCGTCGAGGCGGCGCGTTCCGACGAACTGCTGTGATTCATCGAAAAATTGTCGGTGACGATCAAATCGCCGGTGATATTTTGAATTCCCAAACGATTGAGTTCGTGCGTGACGTTCACGCCGTGTTCGTAACCGAACATCGGATCGCGCCCCGAAACGTATAAATTGCCGTAAAGCGTGCCGGTCGCCGCGTCAACTTGTCCGTCAGTCCAAAAATTTGTCGGAAAACGATAATCTGGACCGAAAGTTTTCAGAACGGCGTAAGCGGTGGCGATTTTGACGTTCGATGCCGGATTAAAAGGTAAATCGGAATTGTCTTCCATTACCACATTACCGTTTAAGTCCTGCACCAAAATGCCCGAATAACCGGGAACGTCAACTTCGGCAAGCATCGGAAAAGAAGTTTTCGTCGAATTAACGGCGGCTGAACTTCCGGTTTTTGTGACCAGCGGATTTGATGATTCGGTTTTCGCGCCGTCAGACTGAACTTTGACCTCCTGCGAAGGCAGCGGACTCGTCGGTCTTGTATAAACAGCCTGTCCGAAAACAGTAACCGTCGAGCTGAACAAAAGTGTGAAAGCGACACTCAGCCAAACAGATTTATTCGTAACAAATTTATTCATATTTTTCTTAAAATTTTGATGTTGCCGGCAGGCTTCCCTTTTTGGTTTGAATTCGGGAAGGCTGTTCGGATTATACCACCATATTTTTTAAATACAAAAAAGTTTTTGTATTTTATTTCAGGCAATTTTGAGATGAAAAACTTCCCTCTTTAGATGCTTTAGTTTAGAATTGCTTATGGAAACAATTCACATTACTTATACCTTATAAATAATGAAAAAGAAAGATTTTTTTCAAAAATTCCAAATAATTTTTCTGACTCGCGGCGGTTTCACAAATAGTCTGTTTATCAGCAAATAGCCACCACTTACTAAACGGAATTTTTTCACACGGTTGTTTTGCTGTAAAACTTGATGGACGGTTGATAAAATTTAATGATGCCGGTTATAAATCATTAGAGCTGAACAAAGAATATCTGTTGTCTCTTACGTTAAGTAAACAATCGGGCAAAAACAAGCGAAGGAAATATCATTGAAACGCGAAATGTAAAATCTGATTTGAATTGTTTTGTTTGAAAAAACATTGACAATCGCTCAAAAAAATTCATAAGATAAGGCTGAACTCAACAAGTTTGTGAAAAAAGAAAGCCAACCTTTAACGATTGAAAAAATAAAAACGGCATATTCCGAACGAGGCGCGGAAATTCGCGCCCGCATCAGGGAATTTGAAGCGGTTTGGGAAACCGGAACGGACGAGCGTTTGTGGGAAGAAATGGTTTTTTGTTTCTTTACCGGCGGCTGTTCGGCGAAAATGGGGCTTCGGTCGGTCGAAGCCGTCAAGCCGCTTTTGATGAGCGGAAATCACGCCGAATTAGCCGACGCTTTGCGCGGAAAACATCGTTATCCGAACGCGCGCGCGGGTTACATCGTCGCTTCGCGCGAATTTTTGCAAAATCACTGCGAAATGCGTCTGCGCGAAAAATTACAAAGTTTCGACGATCATCTCGAACGGCGCGATTGGCTGGTTAAAGAGAAAGGAATTAAGGGTTTAGGCTACAAAGAAGCCAGTCATTTTCTGCGAAACATCGGTTTTAAAGGTTACGCTATTTTGGACAAACACGTTTTGCGAAGTCTCGCCGAATTGGAAATTATTGACGATCCGCAGCCGCCAAACACTCGATTGAAATATTTGACGGTCGAAAATCAACTCAAAAAGCTGGCGGATTTGACGAAAATTGATTTCGACGAACTCGATTTGGTTTTATGGTCGCTGAAAACAGGCGAAATTCTTAAATAAAAATTTATCCGAAAAGGAAAGGAGCGTTTTATGAAGTATAAAGTTTTTTTAACGGGCGTTGTTCAATTTCCTTTTCACGATAAGCGTTTATCAGGTTTAATCTGCGTCGGGCTTTTGATCGCCGGTTTTGCCGTTTCGACACCGGCGAATGACGACACGAACCAAACAAATTCCGAAGATGCGCGCCAGCTTATCAGACAGGCGGAAAAGCTCACGCGCAAAGGCGAAATGGCACAGGCGGAGGAATTTTTGCGCCGCGCTTTGAAAGTGAATTCGCAGGATTCAAAAGCCAAACTCGCGCTCGCGTATGTTTTGATGAAGCAGCGGCGATTGGTCGAGGCGTATGATCTTTCGTTTGAAACTGCCAAAGCCGAGCCGAAGAATTCTTACGCTTACGCGGTTTTGGGCGCGACGCTTCTGAGCGCGGGAAATTTTCCGAGCGCGAAAATTTCATTTGTCAACGCGCTGCGGATTGACAAAAAAGAATCTCTGGCGTGGGCTGGTTTGGGAACGCTGGATTTTTACGAAAATCGCATTCCCGAAAGTCTTCAAAATCTGCGCGAAGCGGTTTTTTACGACCCGAACGAACCCGATTTTCTGTTTACTCTCGCACAGGTTTCGGCGCGGGCTGAAAATTACAGGGAAGCGGCGACGGCTTACGAAAAATTTCTGCTGGTTTCACCGCAAACCGATGAAGAACGGCGTGATCGAATCAAAGGACTTATTAATTTCCTGCGGTTTCTCGGCATAAAAGCGTCTTTGTATAACCTGAGCGGCAATGAACAGACAAATATTTCTTTCGAGTTAATAAATAATCGTCCGGTAATCAGAGTCAAAGCGAATAATAAAGACGCGCCGTTAAATTTCGTCCTGGACACGGGATCGGGAATTTCGGTGATTTCCAACGAAACGGCGAAAAAATTGAACATCAAACCGATTTCAAAAGGCGGTTTGGCGCGGGCTATCGGCGGCGACGGTAAATTTGAGATCGTTTACGGTTTTCTGAAAGTTCTCGACATCGGCGACGTGAAAATAAAAAACGTGCCGGTTTATATTCGTGAATTTCATTCCAACAACGACCAAATTGACGGATACATCGGTTTATCGCTGATTTCAAAATTTTTGACGACGGTTGATTACGGCAATTCTACTTTCACGCTGAAAAAAAAGGAATTGATCGAAAATAAAAACCTCGGTAAAGTGCTGTCATTGCCTTTGCGCCTGACTTCGAGCGGTTTTTTGAGCGGCGAAGTTCAACTCGAAGGCATTGAGTCGCCGCTGAATTTTATAGTTGATACCGGAGCCAGCATTTCCGTCATATCGAACGATGTGGCGGGTTTGAATGAAATTAAATGCTTTATCAAAGCTGAAAAAATGCGCGTTGTCGGCGCGGCGGGCGTGACCGAAAACGTGCCGCAGTTTTTGCTTCCGCGCGTAACGTTCGGAACGCACAGCCGCGAAAGTATAACGGCAATCGCGCTCAATCTAAACCTTATTAACGAAGCGTCCGGTTTTGAACAAGCCGGCATTTTGGGCGGAAATTTTCTAAAAAATTACAGCTTGACCTTTGATTTCACAAATTCTAAAGTAATTTTTGTGCCGATTTTAAAGTAGTTCAAAGATGAAACAGAATTTATATTTAGAAACTTCCGTGGTCGGAGCGTATCTTGACAACGGCGAACCTTTTCGGCGCGATTTGACGATTCGCTGGTGGGAACACGAACTGGCGGAATATCGCGCTTTCAGTTCGATTCTCGTCCGGCGCGAACTCGAACAACTGAGCGAGCCGCACCGCACCGGTTATTTAAAATTAATCAAGCCGCTTGAAAATCTCGAACTCGCCGAAGAAGTCGCAATTTTAGCCGAAGGCTACATTTCGCGCGGCATTTTTCACCGCAAATTTATCGCCGACGCGCTGCACGTCGCGCTCGCTTCGTTTCATAAAATTGATTATCTCGTAACGTGGAATTTCGGACATCTGGCAAACGTCCGCCGACAGGCGCGAATCCGACTTTTCAACACCGCCGCCGGTTTTTTTGTGCCGATGATCGTTACGCCGGAGTTTCTCGTTCACACCGGTTAAAATTTTCCGCAGTTGACGTTTACCTTATAAAAAACAACAATTAACGCTATTATGTATCGTCGTCCGAAATTTTTGGAAGTTCTGCTTGAAATACGTCAGGAAATGTCGCGCGAAGCCGATTATGATGTAGATTTGTTCGCGGAAATGATTCGTTCGGGAAAATTTTCAAACGAACGCGGCAGTTATGATTTAAATGAAAATCAAAATTCGGAAGAACCGCGAAAATCTAAAATTTAAAATATAAGGTCATATTTTGAACGAAAATGCTTTATTATCAGCGCGCGAAGGCGTTGATCGGTCATATCGCGCAGTTGGTTTTTGGAAAAAAATTGAAAGAAACAATTGAACGATCAAAATTAAACTTTCCGGCAGAACATAAATTCATCCGAAAATCCAAAATCAAAATGCGTCGTTATACAGTATTTAGTCTGATAATTTTCGTTACCGCCGCTTTAATCGGACTTTATTTTTTTAACAATTATTGGATACACCGTTTTGATGATTTAATCGAGCGGCACGCATCCGTCTATCATCTGGACAAAGAACTGGTGTGGAGCGTGATTTACGAAGAAACGTATTTTCGCCCGTGGAAAATAGGCGCGGCGGACGAGGTTGGTCTGATGCAGGTTACTCCGACGGTGGCGCGGCAGTGGGCGAAAGAAACCGGCTTTCAGGAGTTTGAAAAACAGACGGCGAATAATGTCGTGGATTTTCTGCGTCAGCCGGAAAGGAATATTCAAATCGGATGCTGGTATCTGGAAAAACTGCGCGAAAATTATCGCGGATTTACGGCTGAAAGAGCGATGACGCTGGCGGCATACAACGCCGGCGCGAGCCGCGTCGGGGAATGGACGAAAAACACCGATGCCGCCAAATTAACCAGAGAAGAATTTATTTCGAGAATTGATATTCCTTCGACAAAGGCTTACGTTTCCTCGATTGTGAAAAGATACGACGCACAAATCGGAGCGCGGACGGCTCGTCCGCCAACGAACGAAGCGATGTTGTGTAAATTACACGGGCGAAATTGATTGTCGAAACACTGCATCATTCGCGCTTCGCGCTCTGATGGCGGACGAGCCGTCCGCGCTCCAACTTATGAAAATTTTGTCCGCCGATTACGTTTTGCCGATTTCCGCCGAACCGATTGAAAACGGCGCGATTGTCATTGAAAAAGATAAAATCATCGCCGTCGGCAAGCGCGAAGAACTGATCGAAAAATTTCCCGAAGCGGCACACGAAAATTTTGGTGAAGCCGCGATAATGCCGGGTTTAGTCAATGTTCATTCGCATCTGGAACTAACGATAATGCGCGGTTTTCTCGATGATGTCGAAGAAGATTTTTATTCGTGGCTGATGAAACTGACCAAAACACGCGCCGAAAAATTAACCGAAGACGACATTGAAACGTCGGCAATTTTGGGCGCGATTGAAGGCGCGCGGGCGGGAATAACCTGTTTCGGCGACATCGGACGTTACGGAAAAGCCGGTTTTCAGGCGTTAAAAAAAGTCGGTCTGCGCGGCGTTTTGTTTCAGGAAACCGAATTTTCGCCGAAAAACGAAGAAGCCGAAGACGATTTCGCTAAACTCAAAGAAAAATTTTTGGCGTTAAAAGAAACCGAAACCGAACTCGTCAGAGCCGGCATCTCGCCGCACGCGCCTTACACGGTCAGCCGCCGACTTTTTGAAAAGATCACCGATTACGCGCTCGCTGAAAATATAAAAATCTCGATTCACGCCGCCGAATCAAATCAGGAAAAAGAATTTTTTCTAACCGGCGAAGGCTTTTTTGCCGAACTCTACAAAAACTTAAATATCGAATGGAACGCGCCGCAAGTTTCGACCATTGAATACCTCGCAAACCTCGGCGTTTTGCAGACCAAACCGCTGCTCGCGCACTGTGTCAAAGTTTCGGAAAACGACATTCAATTGATTGCAGAAACCGATTCGCGCGTCGCGCACTGTCCTAAATCGAACGCCAAATTCGGACACGGCATCGCGCCGCTCGAAAAGTTTTTGGACGAAAAAATCCGCGTCGGTTTCGGCAGCGATTCCGTGGCGAGCAACAACACCTGCGATATTTTGGAAGAAGCGCGTTTTGCAACGCTGTTCGCGCGAAATTCAGAAAACAGAAAGCGATTTTTAAATGCTGAAGAGATAATCAAAACCGCAACTCTCGGCGGCGCGGCGGCGTTGGGTTTGGAAAGTGAAATCGGAACGCTCGAAGCGGAGAAACAAGCTGATTTGATTGTAGTTTCGCTTGATAATGTCGCGCAAATGCCCGTTCATAACATTTATTCAGCATTGCTTTTTGCTTCAAATGCGCGGGATGTTCGTTTGACAATGGTTGCTGGAGTAGAAGTTTATTGTGATGATAAATTAAACAAAATTGACGAAAGTAAGATCAAATCAAAAGTGAAGAAAACGGATAGGAAAATGTAAATTTTTGTATTTTCTTCGCAAACAATCGCCTTAAGTTGCTTTTCTATTGCGGATTTCTAAATATCCAATACAAAGTTTTGGTATTTTATACAAAAATTTGTATTTAAAGAGAGTACTCTTGCGGTTAAAAACAGTTATGGTTTTGCTTTGCCCGGATATAATTTTTACAAAAAATTACGATGGACAGTTTATATACAAAGGGCAAACAATAAAATCAAGGATTGCTATAAAAGAATTTACAAGATAACGGAATAGTAATTGCTCATAATTTATTAGTAAAGTTATTTTCAAACTCCAGCGGCTGAGTTCTTCAGTCAACACATGAGAAAATTGACTAACATTAAAATAACAGAGGAGATCTAAAATGATAAAAATACAAAAAATATCCAACGCGAAGATATTTCGTGTCGGTGCAATGTGGTTGATGTTGGGTCTTATGATTTTTGTAGGACAAAACACTTTTGCACAAGGGACGCGCGGAACAATTCGCGGGACGATAACTGACCCTAACAAAGCTGTTGTACCTAGTGCGACAGTTCAGTTAATTGATGTTGCAAAAGCAACTTTGGTGCGAACTGTTGTAACTAACGAAGCTGGCGAATATCAATTCGTCGAGATTGAGCCTTCTAGTTATAATATTATTGTAAAGGCAACAAACTTTGCTGACTATACAATTAACGACGTAAAAGTTGAGCCGAATCGAAACTTAGTTTTGGACGCAGCCATTGCGTTGACATCGGCAACGGTGCAAGTGGAAGTTACCGCAGGGGCTGAAGTAATTGACCGTGAATCGCCGGCACTCGGAACAACGGTCGAAAACCGTCGGGTTGAGGGATTGCCGTTAAACGGACGCAATGTACTTAATCTGGCTTTACTTCAACCAGGCGTATTTCCGACAGGCGGAACTTTATCAGGTCTAGGAATTCGTGTTAACGGAAGCCGAGGCACTGAAAATAATGTAACCATAGACGGTGCTACTAATAATGAGGTTGCTACGGGCAGCACCATTGGCGGAATTACACGTCCTGACGCAGTGCAGGAGTTCCGATTGCTTACCTCTAATTTTGAAGCTGAATTTGGGCGCAATACAGGTTCAATTATTAACATTGTCACCAAATCCGGTACAAGTAGATTTCACGGCAACGCCCGTTTCTTTTATCGCCCGACTTCGCTTTCTGCAGCTGGCTTCTTTGATAATGCGCTTGCTAAATCATCTACAACAGACAATCGGCAGCCTTTTGACCGTAAAGAATATGGATTCAATATCGGTGGTCCGGTTTATTTACCGCATTTTGGAGAAGGTGGACCTACGTATGACAAAGGGAAAACATTTTTCTTTGTGGATTATGAACGTCGTTATCAAAAGTTAGGCGGTTCGGTTGCGCTCAGTAATCTTCCGCTTGCTGCTGAACGAGGAGGAGATTTTAGTGGTCTTTTGGCACAGGGCATACAAATTTTTGATCCGGCAACGGCAACGGCATCCAATCCGGGCGGCACGGCTTTTCCCGGAAATATCATTCCGGCAAACAGAATTTCTCCGATTGCTAAATTTTATTTAGGGTTTATACCGGCGGCGAATGCCCAGGGACAAGCACTTGCATCCGGTAATACTATAAGTAGAGTCCAATATGTTACCGCGCGTGTTGATCATAATTTTAATCCCAATAATACGCTGAGTTTTACATACAATTTAAGTGACTCGAATACGGCTTCGGATCAGGCGTTCGGTGGGTCTTCAGTCCCGGGTTTTGGTGCAACCGATCTAAGCAAAAGACAAAATTACGTTGGCAGATATACTTCTGTAATAACTTCTAAAATAGTTAATACTTTTCTGGTTAGTTACAGTAAAAATGATTTTCCGGGTGTTGCTCCGGTAAATAAATCAACCCCCGCACAAATCGGATTTTCCGCAAATTTTGTTGCAAATCCGGCGTTTGCCGGTCCTCCAAATATTAGATTTTATGACCGAAATTTCCAACTCGGAAATACAATTCAGGGACCGCAAGTTCGAGTTGCTGAAAACATTCAATTCCAAGATTCCTTAAGCTATGTAATCGGAAACCATCGTTTCAAAGGTGGAGTTGATTACGTCAAGTATAAACAGGGACAGGACTTTTTATTCGTCAATCAAGGAATTTTCGGATACTCTTCCATACAAGAAGAAGGCAGTAACGCAATCGGTGACGATTTTGCTTGTTTCTTAATCGGCTGTACTCCGACAACCATCCAATTAGGTTCGGCAGGCAGACGTGACTACCGTCAGAATGCGAGAGCCGGATTCATTCAAGATAACTGGAGAGCTACCAGCCGCTTGTCTTTATCATTAGGTCTCCGATATGAATATAATTCACCATTGACGGACACGAAAAATCGCGTTGCTTATTATCGTAGAGTTGCCGGTGCTACATCTCCGCAATTAGTTGCGGGAACACTTAGTGACCAAGGTAATCGAATTGTGGCAACGGGAAGACCTCCAGTAGGTTTAGTTTATGTCGGCGACCCTGATCCGGTACTAGGCGGCAATGTTACAAGAGGCGGTATTAAACTTGATAAAAATAACTTTGCGCCGAGACTCGGGTTTGCTTATTCACTAGGCGGCGGAAAAGGGTTTTTAAGTAGATTTATAGGTGAAAATGAAACTGTTATTCGAGGTGGCTACGGGTTGTATTACGGTGCTATTATCGGAGATACGGCTTTACAGCAACTCAGCGCACCGGGTTATAATGGAACAAGTGCGTTCCGTTACCATCCGGGCGGCACTACGGCAGATCCGTTTGGACCTGATGCATTCCCGCTATTTAGATATCTGGGAGGACCCGAGAATATTGATCCGATAGCCAACCCGTTTGGAGTTGCTACTACGATCAACATTCCCAGCCGGCTGTCACAGTTTTCGCAGCCTCTTGATCCATTTCTTGAGACACCTGTTGTAAATCAGTATAATTTGACGTTTGAACGTAGTTTTTTGAAAGATTACGTCTTAGGTGTTAGTTATGTTGGAAATCGTGGACGTAAACTTTATGTTCAGGAACAAATTAATCCTTCTGTAGGAACACTTATTGCAGCGTCAACAAGATTCCAAGGTCCTACTATTCCTACTCCGTCAACTGCTAATGCTGCGTCACGTCGTCAAAATGACGACGTGCCTTTGTCATTATCTCAGATAACAGCAAAAGGTAAATCTCGATATGACGCGCTGGAAGTGAATTTCCAGAAACGTTTTAGCAATGACGGGTTGACGTTCCAACTTGCCTATACCCGTTCCAGATCGCTCAACGATTCTGATACTCAGCGTGGAGGAATTGACATTCTTAACCAGAGCATAGGATATGGAAGATCGTCGGACGATTATCCTGATCGTTTCGTCGGTAGTTTCATTTACGATCTACCGTTTTTCAAAAATACTAATGGATTTACAAAACGATTAGTGGATGGTTGGAGTGTTGGCGGTATTTATACTTATCAATCCGGTTCTGTTTTCAGTGTCGCTAACCCATACGACACTACGGGAACAGGGGGTGGGGTTATATCTTATATTGATATTAATCCTAATGTTGGATTTAGTCTTCAAGATCCGAGAAGCGGCAGTGAGCGTCGGGCGTTCAATGCAGATGCGTTTATCGCTGCTGATTGCAGAGTATTAACTACCAGCGCAACGGGAGTTGTAACGGCAGTGGCGGGTCAAAACTTTGACCGTTGTATTAACTCTGACGGAACGAAAGGAAGACGCGGAACATTTGTTAGAAATCAATTCCGTCTGGATAATCCAACAAATAATGTGGATGCCATCTTGTCCAAAAAAACCAGATTGTGGAGTGAAAGTTCAAATCTTGAACTGCGCTTTGAAGCATTCAATTTGTTTAACTACACTCAATTTACGGGCATTGATTTGAATTTTACTACTTCAAATAACGGAATTTCAACAAGTAATACAAAATTCGGAACTTATACTTCATCAGCCCAAGGTCGAAGTATTCAACTTGGCGCACGCATAAATTTCTAAACGGGTGCTAAGCTACTTTGTAGTCTGCCGATATCAAAAGTCGGCAGACTTTTTTTATTTAAAGCTGCACAAAAATCTCGCATATCGAATATACTAAAAATGATTTAACAAAAATGAGTTCGACATCTTCAAATTCTCAACTTTCACTAACGCCGCTCGGTGCGGGCGATTTGATTGATCGCGCGGTCAGGTTTTATCGGAATAATTTTTGGACGTTTGTCTGGATTGCCGCGCCGCCGATTGTCGTCGGGACGATTATTTCCGTCAGTTGGACGATGATCGGGCGCAAGTTATTTTTCGGCGGCGCGAATGTTTCTCCTGACACAGCGGTTTTTTATACGCTTTTTAATTGGTTCGGCGGAATGATTATCTGGCTGATAGAATCAATCGCCACGCTGACGGTGATGGGCGGCGCGGCGCGTAATTTTGTCCGGCATTTGCTGTTTGGCGAGCCGGTAACTTTCCGCGAAACTTATAAAAATGCGCGGAAAAGATTAATCGGTCTGATTGCCGCTTCGACTATTATTTCGGTTTTGCTGGGCTGCCTCGGTTTTTTGATTTTTTATTTGGGATTTATCATCGCTTTTATCGGCGTAATGGCTGCTATCGCCGCTTTCAGTTTCTCGCCTTTTATCACTGTCATCGTTTCGCTTGTTCTTTGTTTAGCCGTCGCTTTCGGCACGGGTTGGCTGATTTTTTTGATCGCTTCGCGCTTTGCTTATGTCCCGCAGGTGATGATGGTTGAAAGTCTCGGCGTTTTCGCGGCAATCGGCAGAAGCGTGTCGCTGGCGAGCGGAAATGTCAGACGATTTGCCGCGTTGTTTGTTTTCACGACGGTCGCCACTTATTCGGCGTTGTCGCTTTTTTACATTCCGCTCGGTTGGTACGCGTATTTGAACGGGGTTGAAATTTTCACATTCGGCGCGATTTCGCCTCCGGCGTGGTACGAAATCGCTGGTCAATTCGTCTGGCAGGCGAGTTTTATTCTTTTGATGCCGGTTTGGATGATCGGTCTGTGTCTGCTTTACGTTGACGAACGCGTACGCCACGAAGGTTACGACATCGAATTGATGGCGGCGCGGCGACTGGGCGAAATTCCGTCCGTGCCGAATCAATTTGTAAATCCGTTACAGCCCGCGCTCGCACAGCAAAATCTGCCGAATCAAACGCCGAAAAAATCTAAAATGACGACGTTGGGATTGGATTGAAGGCGAAAAAGTAAAAAATCAGAGGCGAAAGAAGCAGACAAAATCTGCTTCTTTCGCCTTTTCGTCTTTTAAAAATCTCCGAATTTACAAAACTTTACACTCAAATTATTCAGGTTGTAAATCTAAATGTTATACAATTTTAATGAAAAATAAATCTTTATGTCGTTTATCTATTTAAAAAAGCGGAATTTCAATTGCAAATTTCTGCTCGTCATTTTGGCTTTGGCGGTTTGTTTCGGCTGTAATAAATCGCAAGCCGAAGGCGAAAAGCAGAAAAATAACGCGGAAAACGCTGCCGGCAGCGCGCCAATCGCCGTGACGGTTGACAAGGCGATTGCCCGCGAAGTTCCGGCGGTTATCCAAACGACGGGCAGTTTGACAGCGGACGAAACTTCGGATATTGCGCCGAAAGTTGCGGGAAAAGTCTCTAATATTTACGCCAACGTCGGCGAATTTATCGAGCGCGGCAGCGTGATTGCGAAAATTGACGACAAAGACGCGCGTCTGCGTTTGGCGGAAGCGCAAGCCGGTGTCAAACAGGCGCAGTCCGGCGTTCGCCAAGCCGAAGTGCGGTTGGGTTTGACGGCGAACGGAACTTTTGATTCCGGCACGATTCCTGAAGTTCGCAGCGCGAATGCCAATTACGAACAGGCTCTCGCTTTGCTGCGGCAGGCGGAAGCCAACGAAAAACGCTATCGGGAATTGGTCGAAACCGGCGACGTGGCGATGATTACTTACGAAACTTACCGCACTAACCGCGACACGGCGCGGGCGCAGGTCAACGCCGCCAAACAACAGCTCGAAGCCGCCGTTAACGCCGCCAAACTAAATAATCAAGCGATAAAAGGAGCGCAAGCCGCCGTCGAAGCCGCGCAGACGCAAGTGGCGACGGCGCAGCAGGCGGTTACTGACACAGTTATTCGCGCGCCTTTTTCCGGTTTTATCAGCGCGCGTCCGACGGCGGTCGGCGAATATGTAACTTCTTCAACGCCGGTGGCAACCATTTTGCGGGTAAATCCGATCAAACTTCAAATGCAGGTTGCCGAAGCCGACGTGCCGTATATTTCCATCGGACGCGCCGTTTCACTGGAAGTTGACGCGTATAAAGACCGCAAATTCGGCGGAGTCGTCACGGCGGTAAATCCGGCGATTGATCCGGCTTCGCGTTCGGCAATCATCGAAGCGCAAGTCCAAAATGACAATAACGCTCTGCGTTCGGGAATGTTTGTGACGGCGCAAATTGTCAGACAAGGCGGAAGCACGGGAGTTTTCGTGCCGAAATCGGCGGTTTACAACGATCAGGCGACGCAAAGTTACCGGGTTTTCGTCATCCAGGACAATATTGCAAAACTTCGCGTGGTGCAGCTTGGAACCGAAGAAGGTGATTTTTATCAAATTTTAGAAGGTGTAAATGCCGATGAAACTGTGGCGACGAGCAATTTGGACAAATTGTATGAAGGGGCGAAGGTTTCCTTCTAGTCCAAAGACCAAAGTCCAATGTCCAATGTTTATTTGGTTTTTGCGGAGATTATGAGATGTCGAAAATCGAAACATTTGAGGATATTGAGGCTTGGAAAATGGCTCGTGAGATTACAAAATTGCTTTATCAAATCAGTTCGTCAGGCAATTTCAGCAAGGATTTTGCTCTTGTTAATCAGATTCGTCGCGCTTCGGTTTCCGTTCTTTCAAACATCGCTGAAGGATTTAAGCGCAGCGGCGATAAGGAATTTGTCCAGTTTTTGACAATCGCAAAAGGTTCTTGCGGCGAAGTTCGCGCTCAACTGTATGTCGCGCTGGATCAAAATTATATTGCCAAAGAGCAATTTACAGTCATTAAAAGCAAGTTGGTTGAAACAAGTCGGATGCTTTCAGGATTGATAAAGTATCTGCAGCAATCCAGTCTAAAAGGAAGCAAGTTCAAATAACTTTGGACTTTGGACTTTGGACTTTGGACTTTGGACAAGAAAGATTATGCAGTGGTTAGCAGAAATTTGTGTTAAGCGTCCGGTTTTCGCCACGGTTATCGTTTTATTTTTAACGGTGGTCGGCGGATTTAGTTTTTTTACGCTCGGCGTTGATCGTTTTCCGAAGATTGATGTGCCGACGATTTCGGTTTCGACCGGCAATCCCGGTGCCGCGCCCGAAGAAATGGAATCGGAAGTTACCGACATTATCGAAGGCGCGGTCAATACTGTTCCCGGAATTGACGAAATGCGCTCGACTTCTTCGCGCGGCAGTTCAAATGTAACTATAACTTTTAATCTCGAAAAAGACCCCGATCAGGCTTATCAGGAGTTGCAGCAAAAAATTTCGACGGTCACAAATCGTCTGCCGGAAACCGCCGATCCGCCGGTCGTCAGAAAATCCGACCCGGATTCTTCGCCGGTTTTGATCTATTCGGTCAGCGCGCCGCGAAGCGCGATTGAATTGACCGATATGGTTGAAAATCTGATTCAGGAACGCATCGAATCCGCCGACGGCGTGGGCGAAGTGCAGATTTTCGGTTCGCGGGAAAGAGTCGTAAAAGTTTACATAAATCCCGACCGTCTGCGCGCTTATAATTTGTCGGTAACGGAAGTAACGAACGCGGTTCGCTCGCAAAATCTGGAATTGCCGGGCGGAAATTTGACCGAAGGCTCGAAAACTCTCGGCTTGCGGACGATGAGCAAACTCACCAAAGTCGCGCAGTTTAACGACATCGTAATCACGACGAAAAACGGCTTTCCGATCAGAATCAAAGACATCGGACACGTTGACGACAGCGGCGCGGACGCGACTTCGGCGGCTTCGCTGAACGGCGTGCAGTCGGTTTCGGTGGCGATTCGCAAACAATCCGGCACGAATACGATTGCCCTGATCAAAAACGTCAAGGCGCGAATGGACGAAATCGTTCCGAATTTGCCGTCGGATTTTAACGTCGTCAAAACGCGCGATCAATCGGAATTTATTCAAAATTCGCTCGATGCCATCGAAGAACATTTGATCATCGGCGGAATTTTGGCGGCGGTCGTCGTGTTTCTGTTTTTGTGGAACATCCGCACGACGATTATCGCCGCGCTCGCCATTCCGACTTCGATTATCGCTTCGTTTGCCGCCATCGCGTGGCTCGGTTATTCGCTCAATCAAATGACGATGCTCGCGCTGACTTTGATGGTCGGCATCGTGATTGACGACGCGATTGTCGTGCTTGAAAATATTTACCGGTTCGTCGAAGAAAAAGGAATGTCGCCGTTTCAGGCGGCGATTGAAGGCACGCGCGAAATCGGTTTGGCGGTTTTGGCGACGACGCTTTCCCTGCTCGCGGTTTTTATTCCCGTCGGATTTATGAACGGCATCGTCGGGCGTTTTATGTCCAGTTTCGGTTTGACGAGCGCGGCGGCGATTGCAGTTTCGCTGATCGTTTCATTCACGATTACGCCGATGCTCGCGGCGCGGCTGATTAAAAGTCCAAACTCCAAAGTTCAAACTCCAGAGCCGGAAGAACTCGAAATTCACGGCGACGGAATGTTGATGACGGACGAAGAACAAACAACCGACCACCGACCACCGACCACCGACCACTCAAAAAACAGCTGGTTTTACAGCAAAATTGACGGCATTTACACCCGGCTTTTGAAAATCTCGATGCGTTTTCGCTGGGCGGTTGTCTTGGTGTGCGTTTTGGTTGTCGCTTCGATTTATCCGCTTTTTAATTACGTCGGAATGGCGTTTTTGCCCGACGAAGACGAATCGGCGTTCGACATAAATTTTCGCGGTCCGCAGGGAACCTCGCTGTCGGCAACGCAGTCAATTCTCGACCGCATCGCCCGCGATTTGCGCGAACAACTGCCCGAAGTGAACAGCACACTGGTTTTAGCCGGATTCGGCAGCGGCGGCGGCAACGGCGGCAGAATTTTCGTTTCGCTGAAACCGCTTTCCGAACGCAAACTTTCACAGGCGGAGTTAATCAACAAAACACGCGGAATTACCAAGAAATATTCCAGCAAAGATTATCGAGTTAATGTTTCGGGTTCGTCTTCGATTTCGGGAAGTTTGGGTTTAGGACGCGGCGGTTCGGGAGTCGGTTTTTACATTTCGGGACCGGATCAGGAAAAACTCAAACAATACGGCGATCAATTGGTTGCTAAACTCGAACAAGACCCGCTTTTCCGCGATCCCGACACTTCAAATCAGGAAGGTTCGCCCGAATTGCAGGTTGTCATTGACCGGCAAAAAGCGGCGGATTTAGGCGTAAAAGCCGGCGATGTGGCGCAGGCTTTGAATATTTTCACCGCCGGACAGCAGATTTCGACGTTCAGCGAAGGGACGGATCAGTATGATGTCGTCGTGCAGGCGGACGAACCTTTTCGGCGCGACCGCAGTAATTTGCGATATTTTACGGTCAATTCCGCGAGCGGCGTTCCGATCAGTATGGAAAAACTGGTTACTATCAAAGAAGGTACGAGTCCGTCGTCAATCAGCCGTTTGAACAGACAGCGGCAGGTGACGATTTCCGCCGGACTTCCGCCGAACACTTCGGAATCGGACGCGCTCGCCAAACTTGAAACCTACGCTTCGCAGCTTAATCTTCCGCCCGAATATCAAACGGGCGTAACCGGAACTTCTAAAGAGTTAAATCGCGCTTACAATGCGTTTTTGTACGCGTTTTTGCTGTCATTTGTCTTTATGTATCTGATTCTGGCGGCGCAGTTCGAATCGTTTATTCATCCGATTACGATTCTTTTGACGCTGCCGCTTTCGATTCCGTTCGCGCTTTTGGCAACGGCGATTGCCGGACAGACGATGAATATTTTCTCCGCGCTCGGCATTTTGCTCCTTTTCGGAATCGTCAAGAAAAACGCCATTTTGCAGATAGACCACACAAATCATCTGCGCGAAACCGGAATGACGCGCTACGAAGCGATCATCGAGGCGAACCGCGACCGTCTGCGCCCGATTTTAATGACGACCATCGCGCTCGTCGCCGGAATGATTCCGCTGGTTATCGGAACCGGCGCGGGCGCGGCGACCAACCGTTCAATCGGAATTTTAGTCGTCGGCGGACAATCAATGTGTCTTTTATTGACGCTTTTGGCTGTTCCCGTATTTTATTCGCTGTTTGACGACGCGCAGGAATCAACGATCTGGCGCGGATTTTCCGAAAGATTTGACAAATTTAAAATCGCCACGCTGCGTCCGGCTTACGAACGATTTGCGGGAATGTTTAGAAAATCCGCAGATGAACCGGATGTCGAAGAATCGAATTTAGGCGGCGCGAGCGACGGTTTTGCCGAATCGAGTTCGAGCAAGTAATCCGGGAGCGCGGACGGCTCGTCCGCCAGTCGAGTTAAGCGAATTCTGCGAAACGGTTGTCTTAACAAAACCGGTTGAGTGTGAAGGTTCATCTCGCGCCCACGCTCGAAGCGGACGAGCCGTCCGCGCTCCGGTGCCGTAATTTTTTGCATTAATAAAAAGTTATATGAAAGTATTTTTTACATTTTTCATTATTCTTATCGGAATTTTCGCAGTCGAGGCGCAAACTCCGCAGGCGACTCCGCCGCCGAATCAGCCGACCACGCCGCCGACGCAGCAGCAAACTGAGATTCAGCGGCAGAATAATAATCAGACGCAGCAACAGAATAATCAGCAAAATCAGACGACAAATCCGGCGCAGACACAGACAAATCCGCAGGTTACGACTCCGGCAAATCCAAACACGCCGGGAGTTACGCCGAGCGGACAAATCGCCAATCCGAGTACGGTTATTCAGCAAACGCCAACGCAAAATGTCGGAACTTCCGGTGTCGCGCCCGCGGTTTTGCCGGACGATCCGCCGCCGATTGCGCCGAATTTTGAAGCTCCGATTCGTCCGCTGCCGTCGGCTGAACGAGTCGGCGTTGATATGATGAATCAACTTCCGCTGACGCTCGACGAAGCGATTGCGATGGCTCTGCAAAACAGCAACGACATTGACACGACGCGCAACGACGTGCAGATCGCCGAATTTAATCTGCGGGCGGCGCGCGGCATTTACGATCCGAATCTCATTTCCGAAAATTATTACGAAAGCGCGACGACACCGACGGCTTCGACCATCGGCGGCGCGGGTTCAAACGGCTCGGTTACGCTGAGACGGTTTTTAGGTTCGGCGGGCGCGAGCGGTTTTTCGCCTTACGCGGGCGGTTCATATTCGGCGGATTTTAATTCTTCGCGGACGACGACGAGCAACACCAACGCGACGCTCAATCCGCAATTTCCGGCTGTTTTGACTTTTTCATATATTCAGCCGCTTTTTCGCGGGCGGCGTTTTGACAATAATCGCCGGCAAATCGAAATTGCCAAGAAAAATCTGAGTTTGACCGACGCGCAGTTTCGCCAAAAAGCCATCGAAGTCATCGCGCAGGTGGAAAGTTCTTATTGGGATTTAGCCTACGCGCTGCGAAATTTGCAGGTGCAGATTGATGCCGTCAAACAGGCGCGAACGCAGCTTGAAAGCAATCAAAGATTGGTGTCGAAAGGCGTTCTCGCGCCGATTGATATTATCGCTGCCAACACGCAGATCACGACGTTCGAGCAGAGCGTTTACACGGCGCAGGAAGACGTAACAAGAGCGGAAAACACCTTAAAAACTCTGATGCTGCCGGATCGAACCGCCGCCGAATGGTCGCGCCCGATTACGCCGGTTTCCGAAGTCAGTCTCGAAGCTCCGCGCATCGCTCTGGAAATCGCCACGACCGAAGCGTTGAAAAATCGTCCTGAAATCGCGCAGTTACAGTCAAACTTCGACATCAACAAAATTGACGAGCTTTATTTCCGCGATCAGACGAAACCGCAGATTAATCTCGTCGGAACTTACACGATGCAGGGTTTGGCGGGAACGGCGACCGTGCGCCCGACAAATACGACACCTTCGGCGTTGACGACGCGCGTCAATGAACTTTCCGCGCTTGCCGGACTCGACCCGCTGGCGACGACCGTCACGAGTTCGACTGTTCCGTCAAACCTCGTCGGCGGATATTTCAATTCGCTCGGCAATCTGATCGGACAGGATTTCCCGACATATCGCGTCGGCGTACAGATTGCGCTGCCGTGGAGAAATACGGTGGCGAAGGCGAATCTCGGCAGAACGCTCGTGCAAGCCGACCGGATCAAAAATTTGCAGGCGCAAATTGAACAAATTATCGAAGCCGAAGTTCGCAACGCGACACAAGCCTTAAAGTCTTCCGAAGCGCGTCTGGCTTCCGCGCTCGCTTCGCGCCAATCCGCCGAACAGCTTTACGAAAGCGAAGAGCGGCAATTTCGCGCCGGAACTGCTACTTTTTACTTGGTTTTACAGCGTCAAACCGAACTTTTGAACGCGCGCGGCAGAGAATTGCAGGCGCAAACCGATTTGAATAAAGCGATTTCCGAATTTCAGCGCGCCACCGGAACGACGCTTTCGGCGAATAATGTTTCGGTAACGGACGGTACGACCTTTACAAAAACCGGCGGTCGCACGACGACGGCATTCAACACGGAATTTTTTACTAAATCAGAAGGTAAATGAAACACAGAAAGAAATTTGCAGGGATAACAGGATAAACAGGGATTTTTTAAAAATTTATCCGTTTTTATCCTGTTATCCCTGCAAAATTTCCTGATTTAAAATGCGTCCGTTTTGCAGAATCACCCGATTTCTTTCCAATCTCTCAGCTTCTTTTTCGTTGTGCGTCACATAAATAAAAGGAATATTTGTCCGTTTTTGCGCTTCTTCGATTTCGTCTAAAAGTTTGATTCTGGTTTCGACATCAACCGCTGAAAGCGGTTCGTCGAGCAGCACAATTTTCGGATTTGAAGCCAGAGCGCGAGCTAATGCGACGCGCTGCTGTTCGCCGCCGGACATTTTATCCGGCGTGCGTTCCGCGATCTGTTCGATGTGAAAAAGCGCGAGCATTTCACGCGCTTTTTCGTTTTTCAAATTTTTATCTTTTATTCCGTAAGCGATATTTTGCCGCGCCGTCAAATGGGGAAAAAGCGCGTAATCCTGAAAAACAAAGCCGACCTTTCTTTCCTGAATCGAAAGATTTACATTCTTCGCCGAATCGAAAAAAAACTGTGAATCTAAAATTATCGAACCTTCATCCGGCGTTAAAATTCCCGCGATAAGGCGCAGAATCGTCGTTTTCCCCGCGCCCGACGCGCCCATCAAAGCGGTAATTCCGGCATCGGCGGAAAACGCAATATCGAGCAGAAAATCCGGCGCGTTTTTATTGGAAAATTGTTTTTTGAGATTAATCGAAAGCATTATCCGTAAATCCGCGAACGGCTGATTTTGTTGGTGAAATAAACGGCGGCGATGGAAATCGCGGTCAAAATCAACGCCAGAATCTGCGCCCGCCGGTCATCGCCGGAAGCGACCGCTTCGTAAATGGCGAGCGGCATCGTCTGCGTTTTTCCCGGAATATTTCCCGCGATCATCAGAGTCGCGCCGAATTCACCCAAAGCGCGGGCGAAACTCAAAACCAGACCGGCGAAAATTCCGCGTTTCGCCAGCGGCAGAGTGATTCGCAAAAAAGTTTCGATTTTGCTTTTGCCCAATGTATATGAAGCGATTTCGTAATTCGGATTGACGCTTTCGATGCTCGCCCGCGCCGCTTTTATCATCAGCGGAAGCGAAACCACAACCGCCGCGATCACCGCGCCCTGCCACGTAAAAATAATCGTCCAACCCGTAAATTTATAAATAAATCCGCCGATAATTCCGTTTCTGCCGAGCAAAACAATCAAATAATAACCCGTCACCGTCGGCGGCAAAACGAGCGGCATCGTCAAAACCGCGTCGAGCAGCTCTTTGCCTTTGAAGTCGAATTTAGCCAACAAGTATGCAAACGCCAAACCCGAAACGCCGACGATAACCGTCGCCGAACTGACGATCAGCAGTGATAATTTTAGCGCGTCCCAAATCATTTTTCGTCAGCATTTGAAAAACCGTATTTCTGCAAAATCTTTTGCCCGTCCGCGCTCAACACAAAATCGAGAAATTCCCTCGCGTCCGATTCTTGTTTTCCGTCCTGCAAAAGCGCAATCGGATACAAAATCGGCGAATGAGTATTTTCCGGCGCGGTCGCCAAAACATTAACTTTATCATCTGCGTTCAGCGCGTCGGTTTTATAAACCA
Organism: Pyrinomonadaceae bacterium; assembly: GCA_965218105.1. Lineage (GTDB taxonomy): Bacteria > Acidobacteriota > Blastocatellia > Pyrinomonadales > Pyrinomonadaceae. The sequence continues at coordinate 2,670,542 of OZ244585.1, read as the reverse complement.
CGCCGACATCAACTTCGCCGCGAGCGACGTAATCTAAAACTTGCCGCACGTCTTCCGCCAAAATCAGTTTGCTTTGAATTTGCTCTTTCAAGTTCATTTTTTCAAAAACCTCTTCCGCATATTGTCCGGCGGGAACGGTTTTCGGATTTCCGACGGCGATTTTTTTTATATCCGGTTGAGCGAGAAGTTCAAAACCCGATAATGTGTCGCCCGCATTTTTCGGCGCAATCAAAACCAGCGTATTCCGCGCGAAATTGCGGCGCGATTCTTTATCAATCAAATTTTTCGCCGCCAATTCATCCATCTGCTTTTCGCCCGCGCTGGCAAAAACATCAACCGGCGCGCCCGTTTCGATTTGCCTCTGCAAATTACCCGACGCACCGAAATTGAAATTTACATTTTTGCCCGTTTTCAATTTATATAGTTCGCCGATCTCTTTAAAAGCGTCTTTTAACGAAACCGCCGCCGAAATCGTCAAATTTTCGTTATTCAAAGAACTTGAATTATTAAAATTACAACCTGAAAAAAGCGTCGCCGTAAAAATTAAAAGCGTTAAAAATTTTAGAAATTTCATTGTTAAAACCCAAAAATATATTGATGTTTTATAATACAACAATGAAATTTATTTTGTCGTTGACAGACTGAAGCGCAAGTGAAGTGCCTTGACGCTTCTTTTTACTTTGGGAAAGCGGTCAATTTAGCTGAATATCAAAAGTTGACATAAATGTTGACCGGATATGTGCTAATATGCCAGCATTCGGGCTATGGCAATTCGACTTTTAACTAATCAATCAAGTACTTTATCACTTAGAAGCTGTTTGAAAACTCGAAAATTCAAGAAATTTAACCACGCGCTCAACACAAATTAACACGAAAATTTGTGTGATTATTAAATTATTCGTGTATTTTCGTGTATTTTCGTGGTTTAAAAAATAAAAAATAAGAGTTTTTAAACAGCTTCTTAGGAAGAATTACTCGCAACAATCTAAATTGGCATAAACTGTCGGAATAGGCGGATTGAATAATAGAATGGATATTACGGAAAATGACATTAGACGAGAACAAGGATTGCGGGTAAGGAGGAGTATATACTAATTATGGCAAAATGCTTGGTTTATTATTTGATTTTAGGACTTTTATTTACTAGCTGTGCTTCCGAGAACGCAATAGTCCTTGAAAATAATCGGATTAGTAAAACTATTTTCCAAGATGAGACGAAACTATCAAAGGACATATTTATATTGATTGGTCGGGGCGGCTGCTGTAATGGACACATAGTTTCAATCAGTAAAAATGGTGAAATCAAATATTTTGTCGGCACCTATTCAATTGCTAATGACAAGTCGGAGATGCCGGAGATATACGATCCACAGTTAATCACGCATAATTCAAAATACAAACCGAAAGACTTAAAGCTCTCACAAGAAAAACTTAATAGATTAGAGCAATTAATTAGTAACGAGCAAGGGCTTCGCTTTAAAGATGATGTTTCGGTAACGGATGATTATATCTACAACATTTACTTGGACAATAAAAAAATCGCTTCGGGTTATGAATCAAGAAAAGACAAATTTCCCAAGAATCTCAAAGCATTGATAGATTTAATCCGAGAAGAAGTTAAAATATATGAGCTTCCCGGTATGGCTTAGCGTGAAACCTACGACGGCGAAAACAAATCCTGCATTCCATCTTCCCGAAATTGCTTCAACCCTTTTAAAATAGTCGAATAAGAAAGATTCAACAATTTGGCTTGTTGTTTCGGACGGATTTGTCCGGCTAAACAAAGATCAATGGCGTGATATTTGGTTTGAGTAGTGCAAGTAATTGGAACATCCTCAATTAACAGCATCGGTTGAATAGACATCGTTAAACTTGGGCGCAACAATAATTAACGCAGCGCATTGTGAGAATAATTCTTACTAAATTTTTGAAAATGAAATTCATAGCATTTCTAATTTTGTTCACTTACTCACAACATCTATCTGTAAATATCACGCTGCCGATTTACCTTGTTTTAACTCTTTTTCAGTTTCCAAAATCGTATGCGTCGTTTGAATCACCGTGTCGGGATTCAGCGAAATCGAATTAATTCCCTTTTCGACCAAAAACTTGGCAAATTCGGGATAATCCGAAGGTGCTTGTCCGCAGATGCCGATTTTTTTGCCGTTGCGTTTGGCGGCTTCAATCGCCATTGCGACCATTTTTTCGACTGCGCCGTTGCGTTCGTCAAACAGATGCGCGACCATTTCGGAATCGCGGTCTAAGCCTAACGCCAATTGTGTCAAATCGTTTGAGCCGATGGAATAACCGTCGAAAATCTGCAAAAATTCGTCGGCAAACACGACGTTTGCCGGAAGTTCGCACATCGCGTAAATTTCCAGATCGTTTTCGCCCTGCCGCACGCCGTGTTCCGCCATTAATGCGATGACTTTCGCGCCTTCTTCGACCGTGCGGCAAAACGGAATCATCGCTTTGACATTGATCAAGCCCATATCTTCGCGGACTCTTTGCAGCGCGAGACATTCGAGACGGAAACCGGCTTTGTAGCGGTCGTCGTAGTAACGAGACGCGCCGCGAAAGCCGAGCATCGGATTTTCCTCAATCGGTTCGTATTCCATTCCGCCGATCAGCCGGGCGTATTCGTTCGATTTGAAATCAGACATTCTGACAATCACGGGTTTCGGATAAAAAGCCGCGGCGATTTTGGCGATTCCTTCGGCTAAATTTCGCACGAAAAATTCCTTCGGGTCTTCTTCGCCGATGCGTTTGGCGATTTCGGCGACATCTTCGCGTTTTTTCAGGTTCGGATAATTAACGAGTGCCATCGGGTGAATGCCGATGTGATTGTTGATGATAAATTCCAAACGCGCCAGACCAACGCCGTCGTTCGGATAAATCGAAGCCGAAAACGCGTGGTCGGGATCGCCGACGTTCATCATCACCTGCGTGTTTGGGCGTTCTTCGTCGGTAATAAATCGTTTATCAACCGTAAAATCAATCTTGCCGTAATAGATATTGCCGCGTTCGCCTTCCGCGCAGGAAACGGTCGCGTCCGTGCCGGATTTCAAAATTTCCGTCGCGTTGCCTGTGCCGACAATGCAGGGAAGACCGAGTTCGCGGCTGATAATCGCGCTGTGGCACGTTCGCCCGCCGCGTTCGGTAACGATTGCCGACGCGCGTTTCATAATCGGTTCCCACGCCGGATCGGTCATCGAAGTGACGAGAATATCGCCCGCTTTGAATTCCAATAATCTGTCGGGATCGAGCAGAACGTGAACTTTGCCGTGCGCGATTTTCTCGCCGACGGCGACACCGGACACGAGCGGCGCGCCGTGATTATCTGATAAATTATAAGTTTCGATGTAGTTCTGCTGTTTTTGCGTGTGAACCGTTTCCGGTCTCGCCTGCAAAACAAAAAGTTCGCCCGTAACGCCGTCTTTCGCCCATTCGATGTCCATCGGCTGATGTTTGCCGGCGCGTTTCGAGTAATGATCTTCGATTTTGCAAGCCCAGTTTGCGAGCTGCAAAACTTCAAAACCGGCGAGACAAAAACGATTTCTCTGCGAGGCGACGACATCACGAACCTGCGTTCCCGTGCCGTCGTCGGCGAAAACCATTTTGACTTCTTTAACGCCGAGTTTGCGCGTGATAATCGGGCGAAAACCGAGTTTCAGCGTCGGTTTGAAAACAACCCATTCGTCGGGCGTTGCCATTCCCTGCACGACCGCTTCGCCTAAACCCCACGCGCCGTTGATGACGACCGCTTCACGAAAACCGCTTTCCGTGTCGAGCGTGAACATCACGCCCGAACAGGCGATGTCGGAACGCACCATCGGCTGCACGCCGATTGACAGCGCGACATCAAAATGATCAAAACCACGCGCCGTACGATATGAAATTGCGCGGTCAGTCCAGAGCGACGCGTAACATTCGTGACACGCTTCGATCAGACGTTTTTCGCCCAAAACATTCAAAATCGTGTCCTGCTGACCGGCGAAAGAAGCGTCGGGCAAATCTTCGGCGGTCGCGCTCGAACGCACGGCGACTTCCGTAGTTTTTTTGCCGATGCGCTCGCATAATCTTTGATAAGATTTCAAAATCGCCGTTTCGACCGTTTTCGGAAATGCAGTTTCAAGCATCAAGCGTCGCGCTTCCGCGCCGACTCTGGCGAGTTCTTCGAGGTTTTCGACATCCAAACCTTTGAGAAGTTTTTGCAGTTTTTTCTTTAATCCGTCGGTTTCCAGCAGCGCGTGATAAGCGTCGCTCGTCGTCGAAAAACCGTCCACGGCTTTTACTCCCTGCGCGGTCAATTCGCGGAAAAGTTCGCCCAGGCTCGCGCATTTTCCGCCGACAATCGCCACGTCATCCGCGCTGACTTCGCTTAAATCGAGTACTAAAGGTTTTGTCATAATGTTTTTCTAATTTTTTACAAGTATAAAGTTTGAATCGAAAGGAATTTTTATAAAATACGCAGCTTTACTTTATAACTTTCTTAGCGCGTCTTGTCTAGTTTTGCAGTGAAGCGCGGAATACGAAAATTGATTTTACCGGCATAATTCGCACAATATCGAATTTCCTTATAAAATATAAATTAAATGAGCGTGACAAGAATCTCAGCATCAAGTTACTCAAACACCGCGCCGCTGATTTGGTCGTTTCTTTACGGTTCGCAGCGCGGAAAATACGAATTGCTTCTGGATAACGCGCCGGCTCGTTCGGCTGAACTTTTGGCGCAAAAACGGGTTGACTGCGCGTTAGTTCCGGTCATTGAATACCAGCGCATTGATGATATTACGCTCGTGCCGAACGTCTGCGTCGGGGCGAAAGAACGTGTGCGGAGCGTTTGTCTGGTGACGAAAGGCGAAGACTTAAAAGATGTCAAAACGGTCGCGCTCGACGTTTCTTCGAGAACTTCGGTCGCGCTCTCAAAAATTATTTTTTGTGAATTTATCGGTTCCGCGCCGATTTATCAAACGTCGAAACCGAATTTGGCGGAAATGCTCAAAGAAAACGACTGCGCTCTGCTGATCGGCGATCCGTCGCTGACGATTGACGAAAATAAGTATCGTAAATTCGATCTGGCGGAAACGTGGCGAAGTTTTACGGGTTTCGGTTTTGTTTTTGCGATGTGGATGGCGCGAAAAGATTCGATTGAAATTGTTCAAACGATTGATTTTGCAGGCGCGCGCGATGAAGGTCTGAAACATTTGGACGAAATTATCGCCAATTATGAAACGGAAATTCCGCTTTCGCGCCGGGAATTTAAAAACTATTTGTCGAACAACATAACATATTCTATTGATAAAAATATGCGGAAAGGTTTATCTCTTTATTTTGAATTGGCTTTCAAACACGGTTTGATTTCGCAGTTAAAACTGCCGGATTAATTTAATCCGTTTTATTTTCGGAAAATTATTGACATCCATATAATGACTTGTTAGCATAAGCAACGTAACAGTTTACAATAAAGTTAGGGCGGCATTGAAAATTTTTCTTTTTCTAATGAATAATTTTATTTTCAAACGCACAGATACCTCGACCAACGCCGGCTGAATTAGCTTCTAATTCTCAATGGCGCGGACGAGGTTTTTTTGTTGTGGAACAAGAAACCGTCCCTTGATTCACATCGCAGGTTTGCCGCCAACAATTTATTGATTGCTGACGGATTTTGGGAGGAAAAAATGGCAGAAGAAGTTCCGTATGGAAGAAAAACGCAGCGTCCGTCGCCCGTCAGCGACGTTCATATTCTCTGGATCACCGCCGGTTTGAGCTGCGACGGCGATTCGGTTTCGGTAACGGCGGCGATGCAGCCGAGCATTGAAGACGTTTTGTTGGGCGCGATTCCCGGTTTGCCGAAAGTGCATCTGCACAATCCGGTGCTGGCTTATGAGGTCGGCGATGAATTTTTGAAATACTGGTATCAAGCCGAACAGGGTTTGCTTGATCCGTTTGTTTTGGTGGTCGAAGGTTCGATTCCGAACGAAGACCTTTTGGAAGAAGGTTATTGGGCGGCACTCGGCACGGACGCGATGACCGGACAGCCGATTACGACGAACGAATGGATTGACCGGCTCGCCCCGAAAGCTCTGGCGGTCGTCGGCGCGGGAACGTGCGCGACTTACGGCGGCATTCACGCGATGGAAGGCAATCCGACCGGCGCGATGGGACTCGCCGATTATCTCGGCTGGGATTTCAAAACGAAAGCCGGTTTGCCGATTGTTAATGTTCCGGGTTGTCCGGTGCAGCCGGATAATTTTATGGAAACGCTGCTGTATCTCCTTTATCAGGTTGCCGGACTCGCGCCGATGATTCCGCTCGATAAGGAATTGCGCCCGACGTGGCTGTTCGGCAAAACGGTTCACGAAGGCTGCGACCGCGCCGGTTATTACGAACAGGCGGATTTTGCGACCGAATACGGCTCGCCGAAATGTATTGTGAAACTCGGTTGTTGGGGTCCGGTCGTCAACTGCAACGTGCCGAAACGCGGCTGGATGGCGGGCATCGGCGGCTGTCCGAACGTCGGCGGAATTTGTATCGGCTGCACGATGCCCGGATTTCCCGATAAATTTATGCCGTTTATGGACGAACCGCCGGGAGCGACGATTTCTTCCGCCGCCGTCGGAATTTACGGCAGAGTCATCAGGAAACTGCGCGGCATCACCAACTCGACGGTCAACAAAGAACCGAGCTGGCGGCATCGCGGAGAAGAATTAACGACCGGCTATAAACCGTTGAATTATTAAGGAGAAACGAAAATGACACCAACAGGAACTTCAACTTTAACCCAAACGCCGACCGATAAAAAAACTCTGGTTGATATGAATTGGGACCCGATCACGCGCATCGTCGGCAGTCTCGGAATTTACACGAAAATTGATTTTAATAACCGCGAAGTCGCCGAATGTTACAGCACATCTTCGATTTTTCGCGGTTATTCTATTTTTATGAAGGGCAAAGACCCGCGCGACGCTCATTTTATCACTTCGCGCATCTGCGGAATCTGCGGCGACAACCACGCCACCTGCGCCTGCTACGCGCAGAATATGGCGTTTGGCGTTCAGCCGCCGGCGATTGCCGAATGGATCGTCAATCTCGGCGAAGCCGCCGAATATATGTTCGACCACTGCATTTATCAGGACAATCTGGTCGGCGTGGATTTTTGCGAAAATATGGTCAAGGAAACCAATCCGAGCGTCTGGGAAAAGGCGAAAAACACCGATTGCCCGCACGCTGAAGAACACGGCTACAAAAAGATTTCCGATATAATGACCGCGCTCAATCCGTTTACCGGAGAATTTTACCGCGAAACTTTGCAGATGAGCCGGCTGACGCGCGAAATGTTTTGTCTGATGGAAGGTCGCCACGTTCATCCTTCGACGCTCTATCCGGGCGGTGTCGGAACTGTTCCGACCGTTCAGCTTTTCAGCGATTATATGGTGCGGCTGATGAAATATATCGAATTTATGAAAAAAGTCGTGCCGCTCCACGACGATCTTTTCGATTTCTTTTACGAAGCTCTGCCGGGTTACGAAAAAGTCGGTCAACGCCGCGTTCTGCTCGGCTGCTGGGGTTCGTTCCAAGACCCGGACGTTTGCGATTACAAATACGAAACGATGGAGAAATGGGGCAAATCAATGTTCGTTACGCCGGGAGTCATCGTTGACGGCAAAGCGGTAACGCATAATCTCGTTGACATCAACGTCAATATGCGGATTCTCTTGGGAAGTTCGTATTACGACGGTTGGGAAAATCAGGAAATGTTCGTCAAACAAGACCCGCTCGGCAATCCGATTGATCAGCTTCATCCGTGGAATCAGTCAACGATTCCGAAACCGCAAAAACGCGATTTTGACGGCAATTATACGTGGGTGATGTCGCCGCGCTGGTATCACGAAGGCGAACAGGGCGACGGCTCGAAATATCTCGCGCTCGACACGGGCGGCGGTCCGATTGCGCGTTTTTGGTCAACCGCGCTCGCCGGAACGGTTGACATCGGCTACATCAAAGCGACCGGACACAGCGTGAAAATCTATCTTCCGAAAACGGCTCTGAAACCCGAAGCTGAATTCGAATGGAAAATTCCGAAATGGTCGAACGCGCTCGAACGTGACCGCGCCAGAACTTATTTTCAGGCGTATGCGGCGGCGGCGGCGTTGTATTTCTGCGAAAAAGCACTCTCGGAATTATATGCCGGAAACAGCAAAACTTTTACGGAATTCAAAGTCCCGGAAGAAGCCATCGGCTGCGGTTTCCACGAAGCCGTGCGCGGCGTTTTGTCGCATCACGTCGTTATCCGCGACGGCAAAATCGCCAATTATCATCCGTATCCGCCGACACCGTGGAACGCTTCGCCGCGCGACGAATACGGAACGCCCGGACCGTATGAAGATGCCGTGCAGAACACGCCGATTTTTGAGGAAAACGGACCTGAAAACTTCAAAGGCATAGACATTATGCGCGCCGTGCGAAGTTTCGATCCGTGTCTGCCGTGCGGCGTTCATATGTATTTAGGAAACGGCAAAACGCTGGAAACGCACCATTCAAATATGTTCGGCGTACCGCATAAATAAGAAAGGATGAAGGATAAGGGCGGAAGGATGAAAGAATAATTGTTTTGATTCATCACTCTGCCTTTTATCCCTCAAAAAACTATGGCAAACACTGAAACTATCCAAAATCAAATGCAGCGCGTCGAAGAATTAGTCGCGGCGATTGAAACTTGGGCTGACCCGAATTTGCGGGCGAAAGCCGTCGAACTCGTGCAGGCTCTGATGGATTTTCACGGCGCGGGCATTGACCGGATGATGGAAATCACGGCGGAAAAAGGCGCGACCGGCTACGAGATTTTTGACGATTTTGCTAAAGACGAACTCGTTGGAAATATGCTTTTGCTTTACGGCTTGCATCCGCTTGATTTGGAAACGCGCGTTCGACAGGCGTTAGATAAAGTACGTCCGTCTTTGAATCTTCACGAAGGCGGCGTTGAGTTAATTTCTATTAACGACGGCGTAGTTCATTTGAGTTTGCAGGGCAATTGCGACGGCTGCGCGTCTTCGGCGGCGACGCTGAAAACAACCATCCAAGAAGCGATTTACGCCGCCGCGCCGGATGTCGTTTCAATTGAAGTCGAAGGTGTCGTGATGCCGTTGTCAACACAGAAAAACGGCTTTATACAAATTGAAAAATCAAACGGCAATGGATTTACGCACTGCGAATTTCCCGCCGGAATAAGTTAGTTTTTTGAAAAAGGGAGAAAAATATGACGCAAGAAAAAGAAAATCAAGTCAATAACCCGACGGAACAGGAAGATAAAGGCAGCGACGGCGCGTCGCACGATTGGGGAACGGGCAAAGGCGAAGAAGCCGCCAGCAGACAGGGCAAAGAAGCCGGTCGCGCGGGAAATGAAGATTCAACTCCTGACCGCACAGCGCGAGATTCGACGAGCGTAAATCCCGAAAATCAAGCACCGATTGACCCTGAAATGCCGAATATGCCGCCGGCATAGCGGAAAGAATGAAGGATAAAGGCGAAAGGATAAAATAAAAATTCTTTAGCTTTTATCCTTCTCGCCCTTCGCCTTCATCTTTATCTTATGAACTTTCCCGCACTAAAGAATTTCGTTCGTCCGCGCGTCGCCGTCGAACGGTGCGATTTGTGCAGTCTCGAACTCGCGCCGGAGCATCAGCATCTGCTTTCGATGGAGAATCGGCAGATTAGCTGCGCGTGTGATGCGTGTTCGATTTTGTTCAGCGACAACACGAAACGGTTTCGGCGTGTGCCGCGCAGCGGTGTTTATCTGCCCGATTTTCGGCTGACCGATGAACAATGGAACGCGCTGATGCTGCCGATTCAACTGGCATTTTTCTTTAACGCCACGCCCGAACAGCGCGTCGTCGCGCTTTATCCTTCTCCGGCGGGCGCGATGGAATCAAATTTGACGTTTGACGCTTGGCAGGAAATCGCCGCCGAAAATCCGATTCTGAATAATATGCAAGCCGATGTCGAAGCGTTATTGGTCAACCGCGTCGGCGACAAACGCGAATACTTTATCGCGCCGATTGACGAATGTTACAAACTCGTCGGCATTCTGCGGGCAAACTGGCGCGGACTTTCGGGCGGCACGGAAGCGTGGGCGAAAATTAACGAGTTTTTCGCAGAATTAAAACAGCGTTCACGCACGATAAAAGAGGTGGCGAATGCCTGATATTGATTTTGAAGTCGTCGGCGCGGAAGCCGTTCCGTATGCCGCCGCGCCGCTTTTGAATTTGAAACTGCGCCTGACGAACAAAGACGCTGACGAACAGATTCAAAACGTGATGCTGCGCTGTCAAATCAATCTCGAAGTCGCGCGCCGCGCTTATTCCGACGCGGAAAAAGCGCGGATGTTTGAACTTTTCGGCGAATCGGAGCGTTGGGGACAAACCTTGAAATCAATGCTCTGGACGCATTCAAACGTCGTCGTTCAGCCGTTCGCCGACGCGACGGAAGTTGATTTGCCCGTCAACTGCACGTTCGATTTCAACATCGCCGCGACCAAATACTTCGACGGCTTGGAAGCGGGCGAAATTCCGCTTTTACTGCTTTTCAGCGGCACGATGTTCTACCGCGACGAATGGAATGATCTGCAAATCGGACAAATTTCGTGGAACAAAGAAGCAAATTTCCGCCTGCCCGTCAAAATCTGGCAGGAAATGATGGAACATTATTACCCGAACAGCGCGTGGCTTAATTTACAGCGCGATACGTTTGAAAAACTGCAAAATTACAAAATGCGGCGCGGTCTGCCGACTTTTGAACAGGCGTTGGAAACGCTTTTGAGCGTGGACGAAGCAGAAATTAAAAAGAGCGTTTCGTTATAAATTTCAAATGGGATTATGAATCTCGAACAAGTCAAAAAAATCGCCGATGCCGTGCTTTACGAAGGATATTTGCTTTATCCGTATCGCGCTTCGTCGGTGAAAAACCGGCAGAGATTTAATTGGGGCGCGCTCGCGCCGGAACCTTACAGCGCGGCGCAGAAAGGGACGGAAGCGTATTTGATGCAGACCGAATGTTTGCTGCGCGGCGATGATAATACGACGTTTGATGTGAAAGTTCGGTTTCTGCATCTGGTTTTGCGTGAGATTGGAAAATTGGACGCGCCGCTCGACCAATTGCCCGAAGATTTTACGGATTTTCAGCTTGTGCCGACGCTCGAAGTCGGCGGGCAGATTTATCAAACGTGGCAGGAAGCGATTGAGCGCGAAGTTGATTTGCCGACGCTTTCGTTGAATGCGGTTTCCGACATCAAACGATTTTCATTTCCGACAACTGAAACGCTTGAACCTTTGCGCGACGAAAACGGTAAAATCGTCGCCGTTTTCGTTCGCTCGCAACAGGAAATCGGGGCAGTTGTCAGTTGTCAGTTGTCAGTTGTCAGTAAGAATATTTATAAGTTGAGTGTGAAAATTGAAAATCAAACGCCGTTTGAAAATGCGGAAAAGCAAAGTCGAGATGACGCTTTGATGCACTCGCTCGTTTCGACGCACACGATTTTGACGACGAAAAACGGCGAGTTTATTTCATTGCTCGAACCGCCGGACGATTTGAGCGAAGCGGTTTCGCAGCTTGAAAATATCAAAACTTATCCGGTTTTAGCGGGCGAAGAAGGCGCGACGGATTGTTTGTTTTCGTCGCCGATTATTCTTTACGATTATCCGCAAATCGCGCCGGAAAGTCAGGGCGATTTGTTCGACGGCGGCGAGATTGACGAGATTTTAACATTGCGGATTATGACTCTGACCGACGACGAAAAACGCGAAATGCGCGGCATTGACGCTCACGCCCGCAAGATTTTGGAGCGCACGGAAAATATGTCCGACGAACAATTGATGAAAATGCACGGCGCGATGAAAGGCGCGGTAAATAAGGTCGAATAGAATGCAGAAGCCCGCACGAAGTAAGGGCGCAAAGAGCGTAAAGGACGCGAAGATACACTTACTTCGTGCGTGTTTCTGCAAAAATATATGGACGAATTAAGCTGGCAATTATTGGAAGAACACACGGTTTTAGAAGCCGTCAGCGTCGGCGGCGTGGAAGTAAAAACCGGCGACCGCGTGATTTTGAAACCGCGCAAAGGCGGCGATATTTTCGATCTGGCGTTGGCAAATAAAATCGCCGTCATCGAATCAATCGAACAGGATTACGAAAGCAAAGTTCATCTGGCAGTAGTTTTAGAAGACGATCCGGGCAGAGATTTGGGAATGATGCGCCAACCCGGACACCGATTTTTTTTCGCGCCCGAAGAAGTAGAACTGCTTCTTAAAGGATAAAGGATAAGGGATGAAGGATAAAGATTTACAAGCGGAACAGGAATCAGACTTCGCGTTTGAAAATCCAAAATCCAAAATCGAAAATCCAAAATCTATACTTGTCGCTTGCATCGGCAATATTTTTCTCGGCGATGACGGTTTCGGCTGCGAAGTGGCGAAAGTTTTGCAAACACGCGAATTGCCGGAAAACGTCAAACTTTTCGATTACGGAATTCGCGGCTACGATTTGGCTTACGCGCTGCTTGACGGTTACGACGTAACGATTTTTGTGGATGCCGTGCCGAATCGGGAAACGCCGGGAACGATTTACGTCATCGAACCTGATGTGAGCGAATTTGAAAATCTGGAAGCGGACGTTTCGATGCTCGACGCGCACACGATGAATCCGATGCACGTTTTGCGGATGGCACATTCGATGGGCGCGAAATTTAATAAACTTTTGCTCGTCGGCTGTGAACCGGAAACGCTCGGCGGCGACGAAGGTTTGATGGGTTTGAGCGCGCCGGTCGCGGCGGCGATTGACAAAGCGGCGGATATTGTCGAAAGACTCGTCGCTGAAATTTCAGCGGAAAAAAGCGAAACGGCTTTCACCTGAAAAATTTGAATTTACAAGGAGAAAAATAAAATGGAACGCAATAAAATGGAAAGAAAAAACCGAAATCAATCAATGGAAAATCACAGATGCGAAGGTTCGACGGCGTTGACAGCCTGGAAAATTGTCGGCGGCGCAGTTCTCGCGCTGACGGCGGCGGCGATTATCATCACTTTGCCGGACTTAAAACGCTATATCAAAATCAGCACGATGTAGGTTTGCAGCGGTAAATAAATTGTTGGCAGAAAAGTCGCGCAAATTGTCTCGACGCTTGCGCGCTGGTTTATCGCGCGGGGAAATTTGATGGCTGATGAAACGGAAAGTGCGGGGTTGCGATACAAAATTGATGCCGGTCGCGGCAGTTTTACGGCGCAGGCGTTTGCCGACGGAATGCTTTCGTTTATGGGGCATAATCCGACTTTTGCAGTTCGCAAATACGGCGGCGAAATTCAGCTTACGCCCGATAATACGAGTGTCGGTTCGTTTTTATTAGTCGCGCAAGCCGGAAAATTATCATTGCTTGATAAAGTCAGCGAGAAAGACGCGGCGGAAATTGAAAACACGATGCGCGATCAAGTTCTGGAAATTTCGCGCTATTCGGAAATAACTTTTGTCAGCAAAGACGTTTCGATGCAGCAGATTTCCGGCGAAAAATACGACGTGCGGCTTCAAGGTTTTTTAACGCTGCACGGCGAAACGCGCGAACAGATAATCAAAACCGAAGCGGAAATTAGCGGAAAAACCATCCGCGCGACGGGAAAATTCAGCTTAAACCGGAGCGATTTCAAAATTAAACAGGTCAAAGCACTCGGCGGAACGCTCAAGGTCAAAGACGAAGTAGAAATTTCCTTCGACATCACGGCGGAGATTTAGTTGCCGGATTTGAAAATATGCACGAACTTTCAATCGCTCTGAGCATCATTGAAGGCGCGACCGAAGAAGCGCGAAAACACGAAAACGCCAAAGTCGAAGCCGTGCATTTAAAACTCGGCGCGTTGTCCGGCGTGGTCAAAGACGCGCTGCTTTTTTCGTGGGAAATCGCCTGTCAGGGAACGCCGATGGAAAATTCGCGGCTCGAAATCGAAGAAATTCCGGTCGTCACTTTTTGCGAAAACTGCGGTAAAAATCAGCATATCGCGGCGATAAATAATTTGATTTGTCCAAACTGCGAAACGCCCGCGACGGAAATCGTCAGCGGACGCGAATTGATGGTGACGGCTTTGGAAATAGTTTAGACGGCTTATCCTCGCCCGATAAGCGCGACGAAAAACGGGCGACCGCAAGGGATCGCCCACACAAATTATGACGCAGACAAGATTAGTCGAAGTCCGGCAAAACGTGCTGAAACATAACGATGTTTTAGCGCGGAACTTAAGAAAAAGATTTGAAGCGGCGAATGTTTTCGTCGTCAGTTTAGTTTCAAGTCCGGGTTCCGGCAAAACCGCTTTTCTCGAAAAAACGCTCACTTTGCTAAAAGAAAAATATAAAGTCGCCGCGCTCGTCGGCGATTTGGAAACGGAAAACGACGCGAAACGCCTCGCCCGCGCCGAAGTTCCCGCCAAACAAATCATCACGGGAACGATCTGCCATCTCGAAGCCGCGATGGTGGAAAAATCTTTGGAAGATTGGAACTTAAACGAACTCGATTTTCTGTTTATCGAAAACGTCGGCAATCTCGTCTGCCCGTCGAGCTACGATCTCGGCGAAGCGTTGCGCGTCGTGCTGATGTCCACGACCGAAGGCGAAGACAAACCGCGCAAATATCCGACGATTTTCAATTCGGCGGATGTCGCCGTCATTACAAAAATGGATTTAGCCGAAGCCGTCGAATTTGATAAACAAGCCGCTTTAAAAAGCATCGAAGCCGTGCGTCCGGGAATGCAGATATTTGAAGTTTCATCAAAAACCGGCGCGGGAATAGATGAATGGCTCACATTTTTGCAATCGCAACTTGCCAAATATGCTCAATAAAACGACGATTCAATTATGGCATCAGGATCAAAAACAGCAGTTTACGCGGCGGTTGCCGGAAATTTGGCGATTGCGATTATGAAATTCGTCGCGGCGGCGTTGACCGGCAGTTCGGCGATGCTCTCGGAAGGCATTCATTCGCTCGTGGACACCGGCAACGGCGGTCTGCTTCTGCTCGGAATTAACCGCAGCAAAAAGCCCGCCGACGCGATGCACCCGTTCGGTTACGGCAAGGAATTATATTTCTGGTCGCTGATTGTCGCCGTTCTGATTTTCGGTATCGGCGGCGGCATCTCGATTTATGAAGGCGTAATGCACATAATTCATCCCGCGCCGCTCGAAGACCCGACTTGGAGTTACGTCGTGCTTGTTTTAGCGATGGTTTTTGAAGGCATCGTTTTTGTCATCGCACTTCGGGAATTTAAGACGTTTGTCAAAAAGGACGAGAATATTTTGCAGGCGATAAAACGCAGCAAAGACCCGACGACGTTCACCGTGCTTTTTGAAGATTCCGCCGCTCTGCTCGGTTTGGTCGTCGCTTTTATCGGGATTTTTCTGGCGCATTATTTCAACGCTCCTTTTCTGGACGGCGCGGCATCGGTTTTGATCGGCGTTATTCTGGCATCGGTGGCGGTATTTTTGGCTTACGAAAGCAAAGGTTTGCTCGTCGGCGAAGGCGCGGACGCTGCGACTTTAGAAAATATCAGAAAATTGGCGGAAGCCGAAACAGGCGTGAAAAAAGTGGTAAATCCTTTGACGATGCACTTTGGTCCGCACACGATTTTGCTCACGGTGGACATTGAATTCGACGAAAAATTGTCGGCGGCGGAAGTCGAACAAACGATAGATCGCCTTGAAAAAAGTATTCGCGGAAAATACCCGGACATCAAACATATCTACATCGAAGCCGGCGCGGTCAGTTCGGGAAATCGTAAAAATTAGCGGAAATTTTGCCCGTCAATTGCTTTGACAGAAAATGAAAACGCGCGCGCAAATTCAAATCAGAGGCATCGTTCAAGGTGTCGGATTTCGCCCGTTCGTGTTTGCGCTGGCGGCGGAAAACTCGCTCAAAGGTCGGGTTTTGAATAATGCGGTCGGCGTTTTGATTGATGTCGAGGGTGAAGATGAAAGCATCGAACGGTTTATAAATTCGATTAAAACCGATCCGCCGCCGCTCGCTTTTATCGAATCGGTTACTTGCCAAAACATTTCAGAAACTGCAAATTTTCAAACATTTCAAATTCTAAAAAGCGAAACGAACAGCAGTAAATTCGTGCCGATTTCCGCCGATATTGCGACTTGCGCGGATTGTCTGCGCGAAATGTTCGACGCGGAAAATCGGCGTTTTTATTATCCGTTTATCAACTGCACCAACTGCGGACCGCGTTTTACGATTATCGAAAATGTGCCGTATGACCGCGCGATGACGACGATGCGCGAGTTCGAGATGTGCGCCGAATGTCTGGCTGAATATGAAAATCCGCTCGACCGGAGATTTCACGCCGAGCCGACTTGCTGCGCGAAATGCGGACCGAAAGTGTTTTTTGCGGAACTCCGTCATCTTGACGGCAATGGACGCGAAAGCGTTCAAAATTTGCCGCACTACGATTTTTACGCCGCAAACGGCGTTTGCCGTCAAGATGACGGCGTTCCGGTTGAACAAACACAGCAATTTTTACAAGCCGGAAAGATCGTCGCCGTCAAAGGAATCGGCGGTTTTCATCTCGTTTGCGATGCGCGAAATGACGCGGCTTTGCAAACTTTGCGCGAGCGGAAAGGGCGCGCCCAAAAACCGTTTGCCGTGATGTGCAAAGATTTGGAAACGGCGAAAAAATTGGTCGAGATTTCGGAGACGGAAGAAAAGTTTTTGACGGGACGAGAACGCCCGATTGTGCTTTTGAAGAAAAAAGTCACAGGCGATTTGAGCGAATTGATCGCGCCGGGAAATCAGTTTCTCGGCGTGATGCTGCCGTATTCGCCGCTTCATTATTTGCTTTTTGAATCGAGTTCTCCCAATGTCTTGGTGATGACTTCGGGCAATTTTTCGAGCGAGCCGATTGTCAAAGATAACGATGAAGCGTTGGAAAAACTGGCGAATTTGGCGGACGCATTTCTGCTTCACAACCGCGAAATTTATGTGCCGTGCGATGATTCGGTGATAAGAATAGTTCAAAGTAAACAGTTTAAAGTAAACAGTTCAAAGTCTGAAAATCACATTTTGCCGATTCGCCGTTCTCGCGGTTACGCGCCGTTTCCGGTGAAATTGCCGTTTGAAGTGCCGCATATTTTAGCGGTCGGCGGCGAACTCAAAGCGGCGTTTTGTTTGACGCGCGACGATTACGCTTTTATGTCGCAGCATATCGGCGATATGGAAAATTTGGAAACTTTTCGGGCGTTTGAAAAGTCTTGTTCACAGATGAAAAATCTGTTTCAAATCGCGCCGGAAATTATCGTTTGCGATAAACATCCGAATTATCTTTCGTCGAATTGGGCGCGGAAATTTGCGGAAAGTTCCAAGAATACAAAACTCGTCGAAGTTCAGCATCACAAAGCGCATATCGCGTCGGTGATGGCGGAAAACGGAATTAAAACGGGCGAAAAAGTGATCGGTTTCGCGTTTGACGGAACTGGTTTCGGCGACGACGGCGCAATTTGGGGCGGCGAAGTTTTCGTCGGCGATTACACGAATTTTGAACGCGCCGCGCATCTCGAATATTTTCCGCTGGCGGGCGGCGACGCGGCGGTTAAAAAGCCTTATCGAGTTGCTTTGAGTTTAATGAAAAAAGCGGAAATTAATTGGAACGAAAGTTCAAGTTGCGCTGCGTTTTGCGCGGAAACCGAGCGGAAAATTTTGGCGAAACAGTTGGAAAATAATATAAATATCATTCCGACGAGCAGTTTCGGCAGGCTTTTCGATGCCGTCGCTTCGATTGCCGGTGTGCGGCAGGAAATCACTTACGAAGCGCAGGCGGCGATTGAGTTTGAGGCGTTGATTGACGAAGACGTTCAGGAATTTTATAGCTTTGATTTGGCGGAAAATGATACAATTAAAATTCAGTGGGAAAAGTTGATCGGCGAAGTTGTGAATGACGTTTCAGCGGGAATTTCGATTGCCGCGATTTCGGCGAAATTTCATAATGCCGTCGCCAATTTGATTTTGAAATTGAGCTTGAAAATGCGCGAAAAATTCGCGTTAAACAAGGTCGCTCTGAGCGGCGGCTGTTTTCAAAACGTCGCGCTTTTGCAAAAAACAATCGCGCTTTTAATCGAGAAAGATTTTGAAATTTTAACGCACCAAAAAGTGCCGCCGAACGACGGCGGTTTAGCACTCGGACAAGCGGTGGTTGCGGCTTGCAGTCAAATTAAAAATTAAAAATGGAAAATGCAAAAATTTTGAATTCTTAATTTTGAATTTTTTGCGGAGCAAATTTATGTGTTTAGCAGTTCCCGGAAAAGTTACCGAAATTTACGAAAAAAACGATATGCGAATGGGCGTGGTTGATTTCGACGGCATCACGAAAGAGGTTTGCTTGGAATATGTGCCGGAAATCGTCGTCGGCGATTACACGATTATTCACGTCGGTTTTGCTATTCAAAAACTCGACGAAAAATCCGCCCGCGAAAAATTGCAGATGTTCCGCGATTTGGGAATTTTGGAAGAAGAACTCGGCGTTGAAGATTACAGCGAAGCGGCGGTAAGTTGAGAAGAGTTTTTAACGCAAAGGCGCGAGGACGCGAAGACGCAAGAGATTTTTTTGTAAGAAATCCAATTTAAAAATCTTTGCGACTTGGCGGCTTTGCGTTAAAAAATCTTTTAGCAAATGAGGTTAAGACTATGAAATATTTAGAAGAGTTCCGCGATCCGGTTCTGGCGAAGAAATTGTTTGATGAAATCGCCGAAATCACGACGAAAAATTGGGCGATTATGGAAGTTTGCGGCGGGCAGACGCATTCGATTATTCGCAACGGGATTGACCAGCTTTTGCCGGAAAAAATCGAACTGATTCACGGTCCGGGCTGTCCGGTGTGCGTAACGCCGCTTGAACTGATTGACAAAGCTCTGGCGATTGCAGCGAAACCGAATGTGATTTTCTGCTCGTTCGGCGATATGCTGCGCGTTCCCGGAAGCGAAAAAGATTTGTTCAGAATCAAGAGCGAAGGCGGCGACATTCGCACCGTTTATTCGCCGCTCGACGCGCTGAAAATTGCCAAAGACAATCTCGAAAAGCAAGTCGTATTTTTCGGAGTCGGTTTTGAAACGACCGCGCCGGCGAATGCGATGACGATTTTTCAAGCGAAAAAGCAAAATATAACAAACTTTTCGATGCTCGTCTCGCACGTTCTCGTGCCGCCCGCGATTGCCGCGATTATGGAATCGCCGACCAACCGCGTTAATGCGTTTCTCGCCGCCGGTCACGTCTGTTCGATTATGGGTTACGCGGAATATCCGCCGCTGACGGAAAATTACAAAGTGCCGATTGTCGTTACGGGTTTTGAACCATTGGACGTTTTAGAAGGAATTCGCCGCGCCGTTATCCAACTCGAAACGGGCGAATCAAAAGTCGAAAACGCTTACGAGCGCGTCGTCAACTACAAAGGAAATCTGCCCGCGCAAAAAATGCTCGCCGACGTTTTTGAAACCAAAGACCGAGCGTGGCGCGGCATCGGCGTAATCCCGAACAGCGGCTGGAGTTTAAACGAAAACTTCCGCGATTTCGACGCGGAATACAAATTCGACGTTACCGGAATCATCACGCACGAATCGAAACTCTGTCACGCCGGCGAAGTTTTGCAAGGCACGATCAAACCGCACGAATGTCCCGCTTTCGGCAAAGAATGCACACCGCGCAAACCGCTCGGCGCGACAATGGTTTCCAGCGAAGGCGCGTGCGCGGCTTATTACAATTACGGCAGATTTGCGGCGATGGCGAAATGATTTCATCATCTATTCTGTTTTTTTTGCAAACGGAACAATATTTTTCTATTATACGTAAACAACACGTATAAATTTATTCGAGGTGAATCACGATGCAGAAAAAATTAACAATTACCGTTGATGAACAAGTTTATGAAGGCTTACACAACACAATCGGGCAGGGCAAAATAAGCAAATTTATCGAAACGCTCGTTCGTCCGCACGTCGTCAAACCAGACCTCGATGCCGCTTACCGAGAAATGGCTTTGGACGAAGCGCGGGAAAATGAAGCGTTGGAATGGTCGGAAGCAACAATCGGAGATGTCGCTGATGAATCGCGGTGAAGTCTGGTGGGTGAAATTTAACACGCCGTCGGTTGGCGGCGAAATCGAGAAACTGCGTCCGGCGGTAATCGTCAGCAATAATGCCGCAAACAAACATTTGAATCGCGTTCAGGTCGTTCCGCTGACTACGAATGTCAAAAAATTATTTCCGAGCGAAGCATACATTACGCTGAACGGCAAGCAAAATAAAGCGGTTGCCGATCAATTGACGACCGTGAGCAAATTGCGCTTAACGGATATGGCAGGAAAAATATCGGCGGCGGATATAAAAAAAGTCGAGCAAGCGATAAAAGCGCAGCTCGGTTTGTAGATTTGTTTTGTAGAGAAAGCGCGGGCGCGGCTGTTATAATTACGGCAGATTTGCGGCGATGGCGAAATGATAAAAATCTTTTGTTAATGGCTTAGATTTCAGCAGTTGGATTTACCTTTTGCCGCTTCGTAAGTATTCATTTTTTTATAGTGATTAGAAATATACAAGAATCAAAATATGAATGACCAAATTTTATTAGAACGCATCACATTAAATCCGAAAGTTATGGTTGGCAAACCCGTAATTAAGGGCATACGATTGACCGTCGAATTTATTTTGAATCTTTTGGCACGCGGAGAAACAAACGCCGAAATTTTGGAAGAATATGATGGATTGACGCTTGAAGATATTCAGGCGTGTCTGCTTTTCGCCGGAACGTAAATTTTTTATGAACGATAAGAGAATCGAAGTTGATGCCGCAAAAGCGAAAACGGCGTTTGAACAAATTCCTGAAGATGAGCCGCTTTTTATGTTGAATTTGCTGAGATTTAACGAACAGGCGAATTACAAAAATGAAGAAAATCACCAACCGATGACGGGACGCGAGGCGTATTTTGAGAAATATGCTCCGGCTTTTTGGAAGGCTGCCGAAGGCGAAGACGTTCAGATATTTTTTGCGGGAAAAGTTTTGACGCAGTTTGTCGCGCCGGACGATGAAAAATGGGACGAAGCGGCGATTGTCAGATATGAAAACGTCGCGGCTTTTCGGCGAATTACCGGAAATGCGATTTACAGAAAAGAAGCCGAAGAACATCGCATTGCGGCACTCGAAGATTGGCGGTTGATCGCTTTGAGCAATCTGAATTTCACGGAGTAAGTTTCGGAAACAATTAAACGATTTCGATTTTAGCGTGTGGATTTGCTTCGTGATTATGCAAAATTGTTCTTGGATGAGTTAACTTTATCAGCCGCAAACTAATTGATATTATTTGAGTTATGAACTATCGAGATTACATCACGATTGAACCGAACAAACGAGGCGGAAAACCTTGTGTGCGCGGTTTGCGGATTACGGTTTACGAAGTTTGGGAATATCTGGCTTCGGAAATGAGCGTTGAAGAAATTCTTGAAGATTTTCCCGATCTGACGCGGGAAGATTTGAAAGCCTGCATCGCTTATGCCGCCGACCGTGAACGCCGTTTGATGAATGCGCCCGCAATTGCCGCGTGAAATTATTTTTTGACGAAAATTTATCGCCCGCGCCGGCGCGTCGGCTGGCTGATATTTTTCCCGATTCGCTGCACGTCCGCGATGTCGGGATGAAAGCGACGATTGATCCGACGGTTTGGGATTATGCGAAAGAAAACGGTTTGATGATCGTTTCAAAAGACGCGGATATGCACGATCTGAGTTTGGTTTTCGGAAATCCGCCGAAAGTTATCTGGGCGCATTTGGGAAATTGTTCGACATCGCAGGTCGAAAATTTACTCCGTTGGGATTTGATGTAATTGAATTATTTTATCAAGATGATTCGGTTTCACTTCTTGTTTTGCCGTAAAGTTTTATTAAATGTTTTTGTTTATTGCGCGGGCAAAATAATCTATGAATGATTTAGATTTCAGCAGTTGGACTTGTCCGCTTCCGCTTCGTGATTATCCGAAAATTGTTCTCGGACACGGCGGCGGCGGGAAATTGTCTAACGAACTCGTCGAGAATCTTTTTTTGCCCGCGTTTTCAAATGAAACGCTCGACAAATTGAGCGATTCGGCGCAACTTGATATTGGCGAACTTTTGAAAGACGGCGGAAGATTGGCGTATTCGACTGATTCGTTTGTCGTGCAGCCGCTTTTTTTTCGCGGCGGAAATATCGGGAATTTGGCGGTCAACGGAACGGTCAACGATGTGGCGATGTCGGGCGCGAAACCGCTTTTTTTGAGCTGCGGATTTATTATCGAAGAAGGTTTCGATGTCGAAAAACTCGGCGTTATCGCCAACACGATGGGCGAAGCGGCGCGAAAAGCGAATGTCAGAATCGTCACGGGCGACACGAAAGTTGTTGATCGCGGCAAAGGCGACGGCGTTTTTATCAACACTTCCGGCATCGGCATTATTCCGAAAGATGTCAATATCGCGCCGCATCTCGCGCAAGTCGGCGATGTCGTCATTGTTTCCGGCGAAATCGGTTTGCACGGAATCGCAATAATGAGCGAGCGCGAAGGACTTGATTTTGACGCGCCGATTGAATCGGACTGTGCGAATCTGAATTTTCTCGTCGAAGAAATGCTCGCCGTGACCAAAAAAATTCGCGTTTTGCGCGATCCGACGCGCGGCGGAATCGCTTCGTCTTTGAACGAGATCGCCAAACTTTCCGGTGTCGGTATCGTTCTGCACGACACGAAAATTCCCGTGCCGCGCATTGTCCGTTCGGCTTGCGAAATGCTCGGACTCGACCCGTTTTATGTGGCGAATGAAGGAAAACTTTTAGCGATTGTGGTGAAAGAAAAAGCTGACGAATTGCTTGAAGCGATGCGGAAAAATGAATACGGACAAAAAGCGGCGATTATCGGCGAAATCGTCGGCGAACACAAAGGAATGGTCGTTTCAAAAACCGCCTTCGGCGCGACAAGAGTTGTAGATATGCAGCTCGGCGAACAATTGCCGCGCATCTGTTAAAGCTGTGTGAGGTTGCCGAAATATGCACAAATGCTCATTGAAATTTCAAGATTACTTGTAAATTCGGAAATACTTTAAGCCAAAAAATGTTGGTTTTTTAATCTATCCTTGATTTAATCTCGATTTGATTATTTCGCTTATTAATCTTCCGTCAGCACTTTTTCCGGCGAGTTTTGTCTGCGCGGATTTCATCACCGCGCCCATTTCTTTGATCGAAGACGCTCCGGTTTCGCTGATCGCTTCGGCGACTGCCGTTTCGATTTCTTCTTTTGAAGCCGCTTGCGGCAAGTAATCTTCAAGAATAACGATTTCCGATTTTTCCTTTTCGGCGAGTTCCGCGCGTCCGGCTTTTTCATATTGCTCGACGGAATCGCGGCGTTGTTTGACCAATGTTTGCAACGCTTTAGTAATTTCCTCGTCAGTCAATTTCTCGCCTTTTTCGATTTGGCGATTCATCAAATTAGCTTTGACCATTCGCAGAACGGAAAGCCGATCTACATCTTTCGCCTTCATCGCTGTTGTCAAATCGCCGATAATTTTGTCATTCAAACTCATTTTTATTAACTCCTGCGATACATCTTAATTCAGAGAACAATAATTTTACAATGCGAGTTTGAAAGTTAAAATGAATTTCGATTGTTCTGAATCTTTACGCTAAAATGTATTCGTGAATCAAAAACCGACAACACCGAAAGACGCGGCGGCGATAATTTTAATCCAAGAAAACAAAGTTCTTTGGGCGCGGCGCAATCCGAATTTGAAATTTTTGGGCGGCTATCACGCGTTTGCGGGCGGAAAAGTTGACGCGAATGATGGTGAAATCGAAGTGAAAAACTGCGAAGATGCAGAAATTGCCAAATTTATCGCGTGCGCGGCGCGTGAAATATTTGAAGAAGTCGGCGTTTTGCTCGTTCGCAACGGCGAGAAATTGACCAAAGGACAACGCGCGTCTTTGCACGATGATTTGATTTCCGGGCGAATGAATTTCGGCGAAGTTTTAAAACATTGGAATTTGTGGCTCGACGGCGAAGATTTTACTTACACGGGATTTTGGACGACTCCGGCGTTTTCGCCGATGCGTTATAAAACGCGGTTTTTTCTCGCCAATTGTCCGCCAAAACAAGAACCTTACGCCGCGATTTCGGAAATGCGCGATGTGGAATTTATTCGCCCCGAAGAAGCGTTAAATCATTGGAAAACTTCGGAAGTTTTAATTTCGCCGCCGGTTTTGCTCGTGCTGAAAGAATTATTTGCCGAATTTGAAAATTCAAATCGAAAAAATGCGGCGAATCTAAAAATCTGCGCTGAAAAACTGCTCGAAAAATCTCAAAAATGTGACGGACAAATTGATTATATCGAATTGAATTCGCGCCTTATTTGTTTTCCGCTAAAAACCGAAACGCTTCCGCCGGCGACGCACACGAATTGTTTTATTGTTGGCGGAAAAGAATTTGTCGTGATTGACGCGGCTTCAAAAGGTGAAACGGAATGGCGAAAATTGTTTGATTTGATTGATTCGTTCGTCGAAAAAGGTTTCGTTTGCAAGGAACTGATAATTTCACATCTGCACAAAGATCATTTCGGCGGCGAAACTGTTTTGCAGAAACATTTAATGGAAAAATTCGGTTTGCACGTTCCGATTTCGGCGCATAAATTAACGGCGGAAAGTTTGCGGAACGAAGTTGAAATCGAAAAATTTATCGAAGATAATGAAAGTATAAAATTGAAAGATGAAAACGGCGCAAACTTTGTGTTAAAAGCACTTCACACGCCGGGACACGCTCGCGGACATCTTTGTTTTTACGACGAAGATTTCGGGTTTTTGCTGTCGGGCGATAACGTCGTCGGTGCGGGTTCGGTTTTAATCGCGCCGCCGGAAGGCAATATGGAAAGCTATTTAGATTCACTGGAAAGAATGAAAAATCTGCCGAATTTGAGATTTTTATGCGGCTCGCACGGCGCGGCGATTTTTGACGCGAAATCTAAAATCGAAAGTTACATCGCGCATCGTCTTGAACGCGAACGCCAAATTTTGGAAGCGATTGAAAACGGCGCGAAAACTCCGCGCGAAATAGTCGAAAAAGTTTATCGGGATGTTTCGCCTGAACTTTGGAAATTGGCTGAAAAATCAGTCGAAGCGCATTTGGAAAAACTCGCCTTGCAATTAAGTTCAGACAAATAATTACGAAGAAATTTGCAGGGATAACAGGATAAAAGGGATATTATTTTAAAAGTGAAAAGATTTATCCCTGTGAATCCTGACATCCCTGCAAATTTCTTCCTGTATTTCAAATTTAATCTGTCGCGTCCAATTCTTCTTCCAAAAGCTGCCGTTCGTAAAGGTCGTTGTATTCGCCGCCGAATTTTATCAGTTCGTCGTGCGTTCCGCGTTCGATAATTTTGCCGTCTTGCAGAACGCAGATTAAATCGGCATCTCGAATCGTCGAAACGCGGTGCGAAACGATCAGAGTCGTGCGGTCGCTGCGGACATCGCGCAGACCGCTCAGGATTTTTTCCTCAGTGTAAGTATCAACCGCCGACAGCGAATCGTCTAAAATCAAAATTCGCGGGTCGCGCATCACGGCGCGGGCAATCGCCGTGCGCTGTTTTTGTCCGCCGCTCAAAGTGATGCCGCGTTCGCCGACGCGCTGTTCGTATTTGTACGGAAAATCTTTGATGTCGTCGGCTAAACCGGCGACGGCGGCGGCTTTTTCGACGGAAATTTGTCCGTTATTTGCCGCCAACTGCCTGTCGTTTCCGTTATGGTTTTCGACACCGAACGCGATATTCGCCGCGATAGAATCCGAAAACAGAAAAGTTTCCTGCGGCACAACGCCGATGGCTTTTCTCAATTGTTCGAGCGGAAATTTGCGGACGGCAATATCGTCAATCAAAACCGTGCCTTCCGGCGCATCGAGCAGTCGCGGAATCAAACTGATTAAAGTTGATTTTCCGCTGCCGGTTTTGCCGACGAAAGCGACGGTTTCGCCGGGTTCAATCGTCAAATTTATATCTTTCAAAACGGGTTTATCATCGTAAGCGAAAGTCAGACGGCGAAATTCGATTTTGCCTTTGATTTTAGGCTGCTGACGCGCATCCGGTACATCTCCGATGGTCGGTTCGGTTTCCAAAATCGCATTAAATCGTTTGAGCGAAGCCGTGCCGCGCTGATACAAATTAACGACGTAACCGAGCGCGATTAAGTACCAAATCATTCTTTGCAGATAAAGAATAAACGACGTGAACTCGCCCGCCGTAATTTCGCGGCGCACCGCCATCGGCACGCCGACGGCGACGATGATGACGAAACCCAAACCGATAAAAAAGAAAAGAAGCGGACGCATCGCCGCGCCGAATTTGACGAGCGCGATGTTGCGTCTGGCGTATTCATTATTTAATTCTTGAAACTTTTCGATTTCCGAGCCTTCCTGCGCGTAAGCGCGAATGACGCGTACGCCGGTCAGATTTTCCTGCGCCCGCGCCGTGATGTCGGAGAAAAATTCCTGGATTTTTTCAAAGCGAACGTGAACCTGTTGACCGACGATTTTTACCGTCAAAGATACGAACGGCATCGGAATCAGCAAAAACAAAGTCAATTTGACGTTGATGTTAAGCATTACCGGTAAAACGATGGCGAGCGCGAAAATTGCCTGAAATGAATATAAAATCATCGGTCCGACGATTTGCCGCACCGCGCTCAAATCGTTCGTCGCCCGCGCCATCAGGTCGCCGACGCGATTATTTTGAAAATATTCGAGCGGCTGATCAACCAGCGCGGCGTAAAAATCGCGGCGCATATCGTATTCGATGTGACGCGAAGCGTTTATCAAAAGCCGCCGCTGCCAGAACAGAAAAACGCCGCTGACGAGATTGACACCCAAAATTATCAGCGGATAAAAAATGACTTTGTTTTGCGTTATGTTCGCGCTCAAATCGTCAATCGCCCGCCCGATCAGATACGGAATCAAAAGACTAAACGACATCGAACACAAAATAAATAAAATGCCGAAAACGACGTTCCATTTATAAGGTTTGAAATATTTTCCGAATTTTTTGAGTTCTTCCATTTCTTCGTGAATCGTGAATAGTAAATCGTAAATCGTGGATTTCTCCATTAACGATTTACGATTTACGATTTACGGAATTTTCGTATAAGTTGAAAGCGCGGTCGCAATCAATTTTTCCTGTTCATTGTGAACTTCCGCCGAAACGGTCAAAATTCGCTTTCCGGCGCGTTCGACCTTCGCCGTGCAGACGACTTCGCCTTCGGAATGCGGGCGCAGATAATGAACCGTCAAATCAATTGTCGTCGTTTGAATGTCTTCCGGCACGCAGGTTCGGACGGCGAAAGCCATCGCCGTGTCAATCAAAGAAGCGGTCGCGCCGCCGTGCAGAACGCCGTAAGGCTGACGCAGTTCGTCGCGCATTTCCAGTTTTATTTTCGCCGTCTTCGCGCTCAAATCAACCAGTTCAAAACCGAGCAGACGCGCGAAAGGCACATTTTTTATCGCCTCAGCCGCCCGTTTTTTCTGTTCTTCGGTTATTTCAACGCTTTTGTTGTCGTTCATATTTAATTTTCGCTTTGCAGGTTTTTTCGGAATTCCTCAACCGAAACTTTCCGAAAATCTTTCGGAATTTCAAATAAGTTTTCGTCCGCCTGCGGTTTGAAATTTTTCATTTCAAACGTAAAATTCGTCGTTTTTTGCTCTCCGCCCAAACTGTAAAATTCCTGTTTGACGGGCAGACCGATTTTTTCATCAATCCAAATTACAGCTTCGGATTTGCCGTTTTCGCCGAAAACCGCGCGATATTTCATCAGACCGTTTTCCGCGCCGAGTTTTTCAAATTTCGCATCGGTTTCCTGATTGAGCAATTCGGTCGTCAAAAAATCGAACGGATTTTCCGCGCTCGAAAGTCCCGAATCAGCTGTATTTTCGGCGTAGATTTTTTTATCTTTGTAAATTAAAAAATCTTTTCCGTCCGCAGTTCGCACAGTTGAAAACTGTTTTTTTTCGCCGAAATTATAATCGAAACGCCGATTTACGCCGTTTCGCGCCGCGAAAGTTTTATCCGTTTTGCCGTTCGCCGTTATGATAAATTCGGCTTGAAAAGTTTCCGGTTCTTTGCCGGAAAACGGCACGTCGCTTTTCAAATCTTCGACAATTAAAGGCGTTGGCGCGGGCGTTTCGTTTTCCGGCTTTTGCCAAAATTGACAGTTTGAAAAAATACCGGCGGCGAACGCGAACACGAACACGAGTTTGGCTGATTTTAACGAAAGCATTTGCAAACTGAAATTTTAACACATCGAACAGCTTTCCATAATCAACCGGATTGCGGAAATTTTAGGATGATGAAATTTTTTATTTTATGACGAAAATGTGAAGACACGGCGTTTGAGCGACTTCGCGTAGCGCGTCAACTCTTCCCGCTTTTTCATATTCGGCGAGTTTCGCCATCAAAAACGTCTGTTCTTCCGCCGTCATCTGCATATAAGCCAGATCAAATGTCGCGCCGGTCGAATGCGGCGGAGTCGTGCCGCGATACGCGTTTCTGGTGGCTTTCGACAAATCAAACTGATATTCGAGCGAGCGCGTCAGCGAAGTTACTTTCAAAGGTCGCCCGAATTTTCCCTGATACGCCGCGCCCAACTCTTCCAAAAACGCTTTGGCGCGCGGGTGAAACATTCGCAAAAGTCGGCGTTTCATCTGAAGGCGATCAGTTGAACTCGTCAAATCGTATTTTTGACCGCTGTAATTGTTCGCCAGAGTTTTCAAAATGGAATAATCTTCGGAATTCAACAGCAAAGGCGATTTGGCGCGCGTGTTCGGCTCGAACGAATCAAATTCCGAACCGTCCGCGCTCGTTCCGATGTTGTCGAGATAATAAAATTTTGTCGCTAAAGGCAATTCCGTCAATTGATTAGCCATTCGCATTCGGGCGAGCGCGGCAAAATCTTTCGGCAGCGTGTCGGGCGTAATTCCCTGTTGTTTAAATAACGCCAACTGTTTGACAATTCCGCCGCCGAGTTCCGGCGGAATTATCACGCCGGAGACCAGACCGACCGGCGCGGCGCGTTTGCCCATCGCCAAATTTCGCTGCGTTTCCCAATCGGCAACCGAAACCGCAAGCTGCGGCGCGTCGGTCGAAGTCGTTACGGCTTGCAGATTATCGGCGGTAAATTCCGCGTCCTGAACTTCCCACGCATCCATCAAATCTTCAATCGAATCCGGCGTTTCGCCGCCGAGCGGATCAACGACGCGAATCGGAATCGGCGCGGAACTGACAATTTTCGGAGTCGAATCGCTTTTGACGACTTCAACGCCGCCTTTTTCGTAATAATTGGCGATCAAAATTCCGATGAGCGCGAAAAAGACAATCGCAAATGTCGAAGCAACGGCGGCGATTATCGCAAACGGAGGCTTATCTGATTTTGGGTTCTGAATTTTGGATTTTGGATTTTCGGGAACTTGTACATTTTGTTTGTAATTATCGGAATTTGAAATCTGAAATTTGGAATCTGAAATTTGAGTCGTTTCAACTCGAATTCGCGTTTCACTGCCAATTTTTATCGTGTCGCCGTCAAAAATTCGCTGCGGCTGATTTGAAATTTTTTCGCCGTTGACATAAGTTCCGTTGAGCGAATTTTCATCAACCGCAAACACGACATCGCCGTCGCGGAAAAATGTCGTGTTCAGACGCGAAAGTCCGACATCGGTAAGCACAATTTTAGCGGCGTTCGTTCGTCCGATTGAAATTTCGTCTTCGATCTCGACAATTTTTGTGTCGCCTGCCGTTTCGATGTAAAGAGTTACTTTTTTCATCAAATTCTAGTGATTTTCTTCCGCTTCGCGCACTTTTTCCAAATCTAAAAACTTTGAAAATTCGTCAAAATGAAACATCGTGTCGTCTTTGCAGTGTTCGCAAAAAAACGTCACGTCTTCGCCCAAATACATATCTTTGAAATGATACGGAATAAAACAGCCGTAACAACGCTGCACACGCTTGCCGACTTTTTCCATTAAATCAAAAGTTTTTTCCTGCATTTTGTCATTGTTGCCAAACTCGCGGAAAAGTGCAAGCCGCAGATTAGTCGGCAAACTTGCAAATTTTTTGCCGTTGTGTTGAAAATATAAACAAGTGATATTCAAAAAATTTATCAATCCGGTTCAGCACTTTCATCATTGGCACGAAATAAAAATCGCGCTGATAAATTAATCTTTATAAAAAACTGTAAAATTTGTTAGTATGCGAGAACTTTGAAAAAGGTTTTCGTCTTTTTGTGCGCTTAAATGAAAGAATTAAAATTAAAAATCGCCCTGCAAAAATCCGGTCGTCTGAGCGACGAATCGCTGCGGCTGCTGAAAAACTGCGGCGTAAATTTCAGCAACGGTTTGGGCAAACTCCGCAGCGAAGCGAATAATTTTCCGCTTGAAATCTTCTTTTTACGCGACGACGATATTCCGCAATACATCGAAGACGGCGTTGCCGACATCGGCATCGTCGGCGAAAATGTTCTGCTCGAAGAAAATCGTGAAATCGAAATCGTCGAGAAACTCTGTTTCGGCAAATGTCGCCTGTCGCTCGCCGTTCCGAAAACTGTTGATTACAAATCGGTTAAAGATTTTGAAGGCAAACGTATTGCGACGAGTTACCCGAAAATTTTGAGCGATTTTTTGAAACAAAACAATGTGAAAAGCGAAATTCACACGATCAGCGGTTCGGTCGAAATCGCGCCCGGAATCGGTTTGGCGGACGCGGTTTGCGATCTGGTGAGTTCAGGAAGTACGCTTTTTACCAACGGATTAAAGGAAGTCGAAACCGTTTTGAAATCGGAAGCAGTTTTGGTTTCGCGTCCTGATTTGAGCGCGGATTTGCAGAAAATTTTAGACAAACTGCTGTTTCGCCTCAAAGCCGTCAAAGCCGCGAAACAAAATAAATACATTCTGCTCAACGCGCCGAACGACAAGTTAGACGAAATCATCGAACTTTTGCCCGGAATGAAAAGCCCTTCGGTTCTGCCGCTCGCCAAAACCGGCTGGAGTTCGGTTCATTCGGTGATAAACGAAAACGACTTTTGGGAAATCGTCGAAAACCTGAAAAACAAAGGCGCGGAAGGAATTTTGGTGCTTTCGATTGACCAGATGATTCAGTAATAATGGTAAATGCTGAATGGTAAATGGTGAATTAACATCCCTTTGTAGCTGACAAAAATATGCAAATTATAAAATATCCGAAAAAAGAAATCTGGGACGAGATTTTAACGCGCCCGTCGCTCGACGATAATTTTCTCGAACGAACCGTCGCCAATATTCTAAAAGATGTCAAACTGCACGGCGACGAAGCGTTGAAACATTGCGCGCGGCATTTTGATAAAGTCGAACTCGACGAATTTCTCGTATCGAGTGAAGAATTTGACGAAGCCGAAGCGCGTGTCGGCGATGAACTTAAAGAAGCGATCAAAATTGCCAAAGCGAATATCGAAAAATTTCACGCCGCGCAAACTGAAAAAAGCCAAGTTATCGAAACGACAACGGGCGTTTTTTGTTGGCGAAAATCGGTGGCGATTGAAAAAGTCGGGCTTTATATTCCCGCCGGAACCGCGCCGCTTTTTTCGACGGTTTTGATGCTCGCCGTTCCCGCGAAGTTCGCCGGATGCGGGGAGATCATTTTGTGTTCGCCGCCCGATAAAGAAGGCAAAGTCAACGACGTAACTTTATACACGGCAAGACTTTGCGGCGCGACGAAAGTTTTCAAAATCGGCGGCGCGCAGGCAATCGGTGCGCTTGCCTTCGGGACGGAAACCGTGCCGAAAGTTTATAAAATTTTCGGTCCCGGAAACCAATTCGTAACCGAAGCGAAACAGCAGGTGACGAAATACGGCGTTTCGATTGATATGCCCGCCGGACCTTCGGAAGTGGCGATTTTGGCTGACGAATCGAGCGTTCCCAAATTTGTCGCGGCTGATTTGCTGTCGCAAGCCGAACACGGCGTTGACAGTCAGGTTTTGCTCGTTTCGACGAGCGAAAACATCATCGAAAAAACAAATATCGAACTCGAAAAACAGCTCGAAGTTTTGCCGCGAAAATCAATCGCCGCCGCCGCGCTTAAAAATTCAAAGGCGATTTTGGTCGAAGATATGGAAACGGCAATCGAAATTTTGAATGAATACGCCGCCGAACATCTTATTTTAGCGGTTGAAAACGCCGACGAAATTGCCGAAAAAGTCGTCAACGCCGGTTCGGTTTTTCTCGGAAATTATTCGTGCGAATCGGCGGGCGATTACGCTTCGGGAACGAATCACACGCTGCCGACGGGCGCATACGCGCGAAGTTACAGCGGCGTTTCGCTGGACAGTTTTGTTAAAAAAATCACGTTTCAAAAATTGTCCGCCGAAGGAATTTCAAATCTCGGAAAATCAGTCGAATTAATGGCGGAAGCCGAACATTTGCACGCGCACAAAAACGCGATTACAGTTAGATTGAAATCTTTTGATGTGAGTAAAAAATAATCAAAATATTGAAGTTTTTTTCTGTGTTTCTCTGTGAATTCTCCGTGTTCTCTGTGTTAAGAATTTTTTAAACACAGAGAACACGGAGAATTCACAGAGTTTCAAAATTCTATTAGGCTGTAAATTTAAATGAATATGAATGAATTTTTGGAAAATTATATCAGCGATGTCGGCGAAACTTTTCGTAAGTATAAATCGCTCGCTGAAAAGGGTTTAGCGCAAGTTCCCGACGAGGAATTTTTCAGAAAAATTGACGAAGAATCAAACAGCATCGCGGCGATTTCAAAACACATCGGCGAAAATTTGCGTTCGCGCTGGGCGGATTTTTTGACTTCAGACGGCGAAAAATCGGACAGAAATCGTGATTCGGAATTTATCGCCGATGATGACACGCGCGAAAGTTTGACGGAATTTTGGGAAGACGGCTGGAACGCGCTTTTTTCAACGCTCGAAATTTTGACGGCGGAAGATTTGGAAAAAACTATCCAGATTCGCGGCGAAAATTATACGGTCTTCAGAGCGATTAACCGTTCGCTGACGCATACGGCTTCGCACGTCGGGCAAATTACGTTTCTGGCAAAACATTTTCGCGCAAAAGACTGGAAAACTTTGAGCGTACCGAAAAATAGATCGGCGGAATTTAACAGTTATTTGTCGGAAAACAAAGAAAAAGCGCATTACCTGAAAGCGACGGGCGAATTTGCCGAAAAGATTGAAAGTGATTTTACGGATGCGATAGAAGATGAAAATTGAGCCGAAAGGATTAAATTATTTATGAAAGCAATATCCATCTTGGGTTCGACGGGTTCAATCGGCTGCAACACGCTGAAAGTCATCGAACATTTGGGCGATTTTCGCGTCGTCGCGCTCGGCGCGGGCGAAAATGTCGAAAAACTCACCGAACAAATTGAACGATTTCAGCCCGAACTCGTCGCCGTTAAAGATGAAAAGTGCGCGGAAAAACTGCTTCGCCAAATTCCAAATTCCAAATTCCAAATTCCAAAAATTGTCGTTGGTGAGCAGGGTTTAATTGATGTCGCAACTCACGAACAAGCACAGACCGTTGTTTCGGCAACTGTTGGCGCGGTTGGATTTGTGCCGACGCTGCGAGCTTTGGAAGCGGGAAAACGAGTCGCGCTTGCCAACAAGGAAACGCTCGTGATGGCGGGCGAATTGATGACGAAAGCGGCGCGGGATAATAAGGCGGAAATTTTGCCGGTTGATTCCGAACACAACGCGATTCACCAATGTCTGCGCGGCGAATCTAAACGCGAAGTTAAACGATTGATTTTAACGGCTTCGGGCGGACCTTTTCGCGCTAAAACAAAACAGGAAATCAAAAACGCGACGCGCGAAGAAGCGTTAAATCATCCGACGTGGCAGATGGGCGATAAAATCACGATTGACTCGGCGACGTTGATGAATAAGGGCTTGGAAGTCATCGAAGCGCGCTGGCTGTTCGATTTTCCGGCGGATGAAATCAGCGTCGTCGTCCATCCGCAATCGGTCGTTCATTCGATGATTGAAATGGTTGACGGTTCGATAATCGCGCAGCTCGGCGTAACCGATATGCGCCACGCGATTCAATACGCGCTGACTTTTCCCGAACGAAAAAGCGGCGAACTCGCACCGTTCGATTTTGCGAAAATTTCACAATTAACTTTTGAAGAACCCGATTTTGAACGCTTTCCGTGTCTGGCTTTGGCTTACCGGGCATTAAAAACCGGCGGCACGATGCCCGCGACTTTGAACGCCGCCAACGAAATCGCCGTACAAGCATTTTTGGACGATAAAATCAGGCTTTCCGAAATTCCGCAAATAATCGAAAGCGTGATGAATGAACACAAAACGCGGCAAGTCGCCGACCTTGAAACCGTTCTTTCGGCTGACAAAGCGGCGCGAAAACAGGCTATAATAAAATTGGAAAATTTGGAAAAGACTGCTTCGGCAAAGTGAGGTAAATTTTATGCAGCAAACAATAGCAGAAACAACAGTTTGCAATCCGGTAATTTTTGAAACTGCGGTTGAGGAAAAAATTACGGACGAACCGCAGCGTATCAAATGGACAAAAGACGAATATTATCGAATGGCAGAACTCGGGTTTTTTCAGGGGAAAAAAGTTGAACTGATTGAAGGGGAAATTATCGAAATGGCACCAATGAAAAGTCCGCACGCAACGTCAGTTTCCTTAGTTAGTGAAGTTTTGCGGGAAAGTTTCGGCAAAATGTTTTATGTCAGAAGCCAACTCCCGCTGAGTTTCAGCAAAATTAACGAGCCTGAACCCGATGCTGTCGTTGTTCCGGGAAGTATTAGAGATTTTACAGATTCTCATCCAAAAACAGCCGAGCTTGTAGTCGAAATTTCTGACGCAACACTTCGATATGATCGAACCGGAAAAATGAGTCTTTATGCAAAATATAAAATTAAAGATTATTGGATTGTAAATATAAATGATAAACGCTTAGAAGTTTATCGCCGCCCAATAAAAGATAAAACGGCATTTTACGGCTTCAGCTATGCGGAGATTTTGATTTTTACCGAAAAAGACGAAGTTGCGCCGCTTGCCGCGCCGGACGCGAAAATTAAAGTTACCGATTTGCTTCCGTAAAATAATGTTTGACTGAATTTCAGGCGCGTTTTACACTTTAGTTTGCAACTTGACGCGCCCGGTTTGTTTCTAAACGGTCAGGAAATTTTAATCAAGGAATTTATTTAATGTACGATATTTTAATAGTTATTTTATCAGTTATTTTTGTTCTCGGAATTGCCATCAACATTCACGAATTCGGTCATTTCGCCGTTGCCAAACTTTTGGGAATGCGCGTTGACGCCTATTCGTTTTTCGGTTTGGGTCCGCGTATTTGGGGTTTCAAATACGGACACACCGATTACCGCATCAGCGCGATTCCGCTCGGTGCTTACGTCAAACTTTACGGCGACGAAGCGACCGGACCGCTAGAAGGCAGAGACGCGCAGGAAGAAGTTGTTCCCGATTCGGAACTTTACGAACTGCGTCCGCGCTGGCAGAAATTTTTGGTGATGATCGGCGGACCGTTTATGAACTTGCTTCTGGCGTTTTCGATTCCGTTTGCCGCCGGGTTAATTTACGGTGTTCCGGCAACGCCTTCGCCGGTTGTCGCTTCCGTCAAAGCGGGCGGCGCGGCGGAACAAGCCGGAATCAAAATCGGTGACAGAATCGTCGGTTTTGACGGCGTGGAAAATCCGAGTTGGGAACGCATTGACCACGATTCGATGATCGCGCCGGATATGCAGGTTCCGTTGACCGTCGAACGCAGCGGACAGCGCATGAATTTGACGATTAAACCGACCAAAGAAGAAGTTAAAGGAAATTCCGTCGGTTCGCTCGATTTTTCGCCTGCTGAACCGGCTGTTCTTAATCCGCAGCCGGATTCGATAGCCGAACAAGCCGGTATCAAAAGAGGCGATAAAGCTATTTCCATCAACGGCGAAACGATTGGCAACATTGAAAATTTCAAAGAATTAATTCAAAAATACAAAGAAAATCCGATTAAAATGGTTGTCGTTCGCAACAACCAGCCGCTGGAAATCACTTTGCAAGCCAAAATCGGCGAAGACGGAAAGGCATTAATCGGCACAGGTTTAAGCAACAGAACTTTAGACAGAGAAAAAGCCACTGTTTCGCAAGCCGCCGCGTTTGCCGTCAATTCCAATCTCGAAATTATTCGTTTGACGGGCAGAGTTTTCGGTCAGCTTTTCGCGGGCAAGCGTTCGGTCAAAGATGCCGGTGTCGCCGGACCCATCGGAATCGTCCAAATTATTTCGCAGGTCGTCAGCGATCAAGGATTCATCGGACTAATTTCAATTTTAGCGTTAATCAGTTTGAATCTCGGTGTATTTAATCTGCTGCCGATTCCGATGCTCGATGGCGGACAAATCGCGGTTCTGGCAATCGAAGGTTTTCTCGCGCTGTTCGGTTTGTCGCTTTCAATGGCGATTAAGGAGAAAATTCAGCTTGCGGGTTTGGCGATAATTTTACTGTTAATGGTAACGGTTATTTTCTTCGACGTTTCGCGCCTTATCGGTAATTAAGTAAGTACCGCAGTCGTCCCGACTGCCGTCTTGAGCGCGTCCCGCACTCAAGTCTCAAATCTTCAGACTCGGAAGCGGGACGCATCCGAGACGGCAGTCGGGACGACTGCGGTACATTTTCGGTTCAATATGAGAAAAGAAACAAAAGCGGTGATGGTCGGAAACGTGCAGATCGGCGGCGGCGCGCCGGTTGCCGTCCAATCAATGACGAAAACCGACACGACGGACGTTGACGCAACGGTTAAACAAATTGATGAAATGGTCGAAGCGGGCTGCGAAATCGTTCGCATCGCAGTTCCCGGCGACGATGCGGCGGCGGCACTCAAAGAGATTCG
The DNA here is from genome assembly GCA_965218105.1 of Pyrinomonadaceae bacterium. Taxonomy (GTDB): domain Bacteria; phylum Acidobacteriota; class Blastocatellia; order Pyrinomonadales; family Pyrinomonadaceae. The sequence continues at coordinate 2,633,572 of OZ244585.1, read as the reverse complement.
TCCGCGCGTCAATATCCCAATCGTCGCCGACATTCATTTTCATTACAAATTAGCCTTGAAAGCACTCGAAGCCGGGGTTGATAAACTGCGCTTGAATCCCGGAAATATCGGTTCGATTGACCGCGTACGCGAAGTCGTTCGCGCCGCCGAAGCGCAGAAAGTTCCGATCAGAATCGGTGTCAACGGCGGTTCACTCGAAAAGGATTTGCTGAAAAAATACGGTACGGCAACGCCCGAAGCGATGGTCGAATCGGGAATGCGCCACGTCAATATTCTCGAAGATTTGGGTTTTTCCGATATTATTATTTCCTTAAAAGCGTCCGATGTGCAGAGAACCGTCGCGGCGTATCGCTTGATGTCGGAAAAAGTAAATTATCCGCTTCATCTCGGCGTAACCGAAGCCGGAACGCCGTTCGGCGGCACGATAAAATCGGCGATGGGTTTGGGAATTCTGCTGTTTGACGGCATCGGCGATACGATTCGCGTTTCCCTCGCCGCCGAACCGCACGAAGAAGTGCGCGTCGGTTGGGAAATCTTAAAAAGTTTGGAATTGCGAAAACGCGGCGTAACGGTCGTCGCGTGTCCGACGTGCGGACGGCTCGATATTGATAATTTCGTCGAAATCGTCACCGAAGTCGAACGCCGTCTGGCGCACGTCGAAGAACCGCTTCACCTTTCAATTATGGGCTGCGCCGTCAACGGTCCGGGCGAAGCGCACGATTCGCAGCTTGGAATTACATTTGGTCGCAACGTCGGAATGATTTTCAAAGACGGCGTTCCGATGCGAAAAGTCGGCGGCGCGGATATTGTCGAAGAATTTGTCAAAGAAGTCGAAATTTTGCGAAAAGAAGGAAAAGACGCAAAACCACTAAGCGCAGAGAAAAAGTTAGTTCAAATCAGTTAAAATTTTACATATATTAAATAAAAAGACGCATCGGCAAATTCCGTCTGCGTCTTTTTTTGTTTACTTTCCGCTCATAATCAATTTGGCAATCGTCTGCAACTGCATATTCGACGTGCCTTCGTAAATCGCGCCGATTTTTTATAATATTTTAATTCCATAATTACCAAAATCGCCGTCATTAGTCATAATCGGCAAATTTTCAATCTGTGCTTGAGCAATAATAATTCGGTCAAATGGGTCGCGGTGGTGGAAAGGCAGAGTCGAAACTTGTAAAGTATGTTTGGGCAAAATCGGTAGAATTTCGATGTCTTCAACACCGATTTGCTTGATAACATCAGCAAATGGTTTGGCAAGCGACAACTTGCCGACACTGATTTTTATTGCCATTTTCCAAATAGAAGCGATGCTGACAAAAACATTATTGCTTGGAAAAGCGATGATCCGGCGACGTGATTTTAAAAGTAGATTGTTGCCTTCGAGAAACCAAATCAAAATGTGCGTATCAATTAAAATCCGCATTACATAAAATCCTCAAAATCTTCCAACGGCGCATCAAAATCATCGGCAATATATTTGACCAAACCTTTCATACTTCCGAATTTGCGTTCTTTTCTTTCTGATTGTTCGGTTTCTTGAAATTTGATCAGATTTAAGTTCGCCAAATCGTCAAGCAGTTTTTTCGCTTTCGGCTCTAAAATTTCAATCGTGTAAGTTTCCATAACAAAATTTTAGCACAAAAAATGCGAAGACTTTTAGTAATCTTCGCATTCAAAAAAGTAAAATTTATAATTTATTTCCCGCTCATAATCAATTTGGCAATCGTCTGCAACTGCATATTCGTCGTGCCTTCGTAAATCGCGCCGATTTTCGAGTCGCGCCAGAATTTTTCGACCGGATAATCTTTGACGTAGCCGTAACCGCCGAAAAGTTCGATGGCTTTTGACGAGATTTTTTCCGCCACGCGCGACGAATAAACTTTCGCCATCGCCGCTTCTTTCAAAAACGGTTTTCCCGCATCTTTGAGCCGCGCCGCGTTGTAAACCATTAAACGCGCGGCTTCGAGTTCAATCGCCATTTCCGCCAGTTGGAATTGGACGGCTTGGAAATCGCTGATTTTTTTGCCGAATTGTTCGCGTTCATTCGTGTAATTTAACGCCGCTTCAAACGCGCCTTGGGCGATGCCGATCATTTGCGCGCCGATGCCGATTCTGCCTTCGTTTAATGTTTCGATGGAAACTTTGTAGCCTTTTCCGACTTCGCCGAGAACGTTTTCTTTCGGAACTTGGCAGTTATCTAAAATCAATTCGGTTGTTGAAGAGGCGCGAATGCCGAGTTTGTCTTCTTTTTTGCCGACGGAAAATCCTTCAAAGTCTTTTTCGACAATAAATGCCGTGATTCCTTTGTAACCGGCTTCCGAATCAACGGTTGCAAAAACGATAAAAATTTCCGCTTCGTTGCCGTTCGTGATCCACAATTTCTGTCCGGTAATTTCGTAAAAATCGCCTTTGTCAACGGCTTTTGTCTTCAAAGCGAACGCGTCCGAACCGCTTCCGGCTTCGCTCAGAGCATACGCGCCGACTTTGTTGTTTGCCATTTGCGGCAAGTATTTCTTTTTCAAATCGTCGTTTGCCCAACGAATAATCGCGTTTGTTACCAGTGTGTTCTGCACGTCAACAAAAACCGAAGTCGAAGCGTCAACCCGCGCCAGTTCTTCAATCGCCAAAATCGCATTAAAAAACGTCGAACCCGCGCCGCCGTATTCTTCCGGCGTTTCAATCGCCATCAAACCGAGTTCAAAACATTGATTAATTAATTCCTGATCGAGATGCGCTTCCTTCTCCATTTCTTCGACGCGCGGACGAACTTCGCCTTCGGCGAATTCACGAATGGCGGCGCGAAACTGCTCTTCTTCTTCGCTCAAAACTGTTAAAGCCGGATGTAAATTTTCTTTTTCTAAAGCTGTTGCGTTCATAATAAATTTCCTTTATTTTTATATCAAATTTTTATAAGTTTAATTGTAAGTTTAGCCGAACCCGTTTGCAAATTCTCTTTTCGAGCCGTTTTAGCCGTTTTAAATGAAAATTTTTGTGATATTTGAGTAAACGACTGTTAAAAATCAGTTAATTTTGCATATTGCAAACCATTATATTTGCCGATTCGCCGTCAAAAAGGTAGCATCTTAGTTTGATTATTAATCCGAAGGCTAACGAAAGTGAATTCTGAAACCCAAGTCAAAACTCCCGCTTCCCAACCTCCGAGCTTAAAGCGAAAACATCTCAATCGGGTCAAATTTTTTGCCGTGCTGCTGACGATTATCGGCATCGGTTTATTTTCCTATTTCGTTTATTCGGTCGGCATCGGCTCGATAATTAAAGGTGTCGGAAAAATTGGTTTCGACGGTTTCGCACTGATTTTATTTATCTATTTTCTGCGGATTTGTTGCCGCGCTTTCGCCTGGCAAATGTCGGTTTACGAACCTTACAAGTTAAAATTTTCCGCCGCTCTGTCCGCCGTGATAATCGGCGAAGCGTTGAGCAGTGTGATTCCGCTCGGCATAATTATCAGCGGCACTTCAAAAGCCGTCGCGGTCAGAAAACGTATTCCGCTGGTTGCGGCTTTTTCTTCGATTGCCACTGAAAATTTATTTTATTCTTTTATAACCGGCATTTTTATTACCTTTGGCGCAATCATTTTTTTGCGAAATGCCCAAATTCCCGAAGGCTGGGTTTTGGCGATTGACGCGCTCATTTTTTTAGTTTCTCTGCTGATATTGTTCGGTTTCGTCATAGTCTTTCGCCAACTGCGCGTCGCCAGCAACCTGTGCAACTGGTTTTACAATCGGAGAATCGGACGCGGAATTTTAGAGGACGGACGCAGACAGGTTCGTCTTTTTGAAGACCTTATTTTCGGATTTTATCAAAAATATCCGCGCCGGTTTTTTCCGATTTGTTTGATTCAAATAATTTTTCACTTTCTCGGCGTGGTCGAAATTTTGTTTATTCTAAGCCGTCTCAGCGAAGCCGTGCCGAGTTTTTACAGTTCATTTCTGCTCGAATCAATGAGCCGCGTGATTACGATTGTCTTTAAGCTCGTGCCGTTTTTAATCGGAATTGACGAAGCCGGAGCGCAGTTTATCTCCGAAATTCTCGCGCTCGGCGCAGGCATCGGCATCACTCTGGCGATTATCCGCAAAGGCAGAATTTTGTTTTGGACGGCAATCGGCTTGATCTTAATTGTGCGGCGCGGACTTTCCTTTGATGAACTCAAAAACATCAGCCCGGAAGACCGTCTGCCGGTGGAAAATCCAAGTCAATAATTCACAAAAGTCGGATTTACAGACTTTATCTCCTGTATTTTGCCGAGTGATATAGAGATGGACAAAAAAATCGTTAAACTTTTGGTCGGGCGTTATTATCACGACGAAGACATTTCAGAATGGGCGATAAAATGTTTGGAACAAGGTTATGATTCAAAAAGTTTAAGAATTCTCGCTTCGATGCCCGAATCACTTTACGCATCTTCCGAAACTGATGAATATTTTCGGCGAAGTCTTGAAGAATTAGGCTGGAAAAAGATCGAACCCGCCGTCTATCTGATACAGTATGCGAAAATTCTCGCCGAAGATATTGTCAAAGATAAAACTGATTCGATAAAAACCGCGCGTGATGTTTACGCGATATTTCGGGATTTGGATTATCCTTCCGAATTGCACGCCTGGTTTGAACTTGACGAAATGATTTGGGATTATGAATATTTTATCAAAACGGGAACAAAAGGATATTATTTTCGCACGAAAGAGCAGCTAATCGCCGAAATCAAAAAGGCTTCGCAAGAATTTATTGACGCTTTGGAAATATAGAAATTATGTTCAAATCAATCCATTTCAATTCAAAAGGACGCGCGACGACAAACGCTTCAAAACCTGAAGTTGTCGAAAAATTAAAATCAATCGCCGGCGCGGAAAATGTTCTGGTCGAACCGGAAAAAGTCGAACCTTACGGCGCGGACGCGGTAAAAGAAAAGTTTCCGCCGGAAGCGGTCGTCTTTCCCGAAACGACGGCGCAGATGGCGGAGATTTTAAAGCTCGCCAATGAATTTATGTTTCCCGTCACGGCGCGCGGCGGCGGAGTCGGTTACACGGGCGGCGCGGTTCCGGTGGATGGCGGCATCGTCGTCGGCACTGACCGGATGAACAAAATTATCGAGATTTCCGCCGATGATTTATACGTCGTTTGCCAGCCCGGACTGACGACTTATGAATTGCAGCAGGCGGTTGAAAAACACGGTTTGCTGTTCCCGCCTGATCCGGCGAGTTATAAAAATTCGTTTATCGGCGGCAACATCGCCGAAAACGCGGGCGGAATGCGAACGCCGAAATACGGCAACACGAAAAATTCGGTTTTGGGTTTGGAAGTCGTCACGGCGACCGGCGAAATCATTCGCACCGGCGGCAAAACCGTCAAAAACGTCGTCGGTTTCGATCTGACGGGTTTGATGTGCGGTTCGGAAGGACTTTTGGGAATTATAACCGAAGCGACTTTGAAACTTTTGCCGATGCCCGAAGCGACGGCGACCGTCCGCGCCAGTTTCAAATCAATGGAGCTTGCCTGCGAAGTTCTGACGAAATTCACGCCCGAAGGCTTGCTGCCGATGGCGATGGAAGTCGTTGACAAACTCTGCATCAAAGCCATCGAAGAAAATTTCGCATTCGGTTTATCGCCTGATGCGAGCGCGATTTTGATCGTCGCCGTTGACGGTTTCAAAGATGAAGTCGAACGCAACGCGCAAACCATCGAACGAATTTTGCAGACGAACGGCGGCTTCGACATTCTGCGTTCGCGCACCAAAGAAGAAGAAGACAAACTCTGGGACGTGCGCCGCGCCATTTCGCCATCTCTGATGAAATACGGTACGCTCAAACTCAACGAAGATGTCGTCGTCCCGCGCTCGAAAGTTCCCGCGCTGATCAAACAAATCGAAGAAATCGGCAAAAATCATCAAACTTTCGTCGCCAACTTCGGACACGCCGGCGACGGCAACATCCACGTCAATTTTATGTGCGACAAAGACGACCCCGAATCCGTTCGACGCGCCAGAGAATGCGTCAAAGAAACCTTCCAATTATCAGTAAACTTGGGCGGCTCAATCTCCGGCGAACACGGCATCGGCTACGTCAAAGCGCAGTATTTGGATTTAGCGATTGACGCGCCGACGCTCGAAGTGATGAAAGGCATCAAACGAGTTTTCGACCCGAACGGAATTTTGAATCCGGGCAAGATGTTTATTTAGAAAGATTCGTTTTTTGTTATACTGATAAGAGATTTTCGGAAGTTTGTTTAAGTTTGGAAAAGATAGAGAAAAATCATTCGAGGAGCGAAAGAATGCAGGGAATAAATTACATTACAAATGAAGAAGGAAAACGAGTTGCCGTGATGATTGACCTCAAAAAATACGGCGAATTATGGGAAGATTTTTATGACGGTTTGACGGCGAAAAAACGTGAAAAAGAACCGCGCGAATCTTTGGAATCGGTTAAAGAAATTCTCACGAAAAAAGGAAAACTATAATGGCTGATTATTCGATAACCTTTGCACATTTCGCACGAAAGGAACTCGAAGCCCTGCCAAATACTTTAATCAAAAGAATTCTCAAAAACATCGAGGCTCTAAGCGACGAACCGCGTCCGAATCGTTGTCGAAAGTTACAAAGTTTTAAAAACCTCCGGCGAATCAGAATCGGCGATTATCGCGTAATTTATTCCATTGATGACACGGCGGAAATAATTGACGTTATTGCCGTTCGTCATCGTCGTGAGGTTTACGGATAAAATTCGCAATAACGACATCGGTTGCGTCAAAGCCGCTTATCTCGACATGGCGATTGACGCACCGACTTTGGAAATAATGAAGGACATCAAAAAAGTCTTCGACCCGAACGGAATTTTGAATCCGGGCAAGATGTTTATATAATCAAACAGCCTCACAAAATTTAGAGTCTATGTTAACAAAACACTGGAGAGCAACATCTTATATGAAGTAAATTTTTTATTTGGAGAAATTATTTTTATGAAACTGAAAAGAATCTTTGGTCTATTGTTTTTTTGTACGCTATTGTCGCTTGTCAATTCTGTCAAAGCTCAAATTGGAATCGTTGATAGAGAAGCCGAAACGAAGCCGTCGCTGATGGTTGTCGGAAGTTATCATTTTGAGAATCCGGGGCGCGATATTGTGAAAACTGCGGTGACGGATGTTTCAACGCCTGAAAGACAGAAACAGTTGGATGAATTTGTCAAAAAACTGGAAAAGTTTAAGCCGACCAAAATCGTCCTTGAATGCGGAACGGATAACAGCGCAAAGTTTCAGGAGAATTTTTCAAAATATCTGGCGGGAGATTATAAACTTTTAATTGATGAACGCGATCAGATAGGTTTTAGATTGGCGAAAAATTTGGGACACAAACAAATTTACTGTGTTGATTGGAACGAAGAAGCTCCGGGAAATGACTCCGATTATAACTACGTCGAGTATGCCGGCAAAGACAAGAAACAAGATGAATTTCTGAAAAAAACTTTCAAGAATTTTCAGGACGAGGCAGACAAAAGAAATAAATGGTTTATAAAGGCTTCCATTCTCGATCAATTCATTTATCTAAACAATCCTGTGCAAATCGAAAGAGATCACGCAGGATACTTTGATATTGCCCGCATCGGAAACGGGAAAGACTACATCGGAGCAAATTGGTTGGCAAGCTATTGGTATGGAAGAAACCTAAAAATCTTTCTTAATATTATCAGAATCACAGATTCGTCGAAAGATAAAATTTTAGCCGTTTACGGTGCGGGACACTTGAAACTTCTCAACCAATTTGCGACTGAATCAGGTTTTTACAATGTGGAAAGTCCTTTGAAGTACTTAAAGAAGTAACGATTTTTAATTTGAGCCGGATAACAATTTATCGTGTTGCCATCAATAAGCAAACCAAAATAGTCTTCGACCCGAACGGCATTTTGAATCCAAACAAATAATTTGCCTAAAATTTCTTTTGTGGCATAATCAAAAATATGAAAAACATCACGCTTGAAATATCCGAAGAGGAACTGCGCGAAGTGGCAAAGGCTTATCGAACTTTGCAGAATTTTCTTGAAAAAATCGTGTCGCCGAATGAACTTTACACCGACGAATTTTTAGAAGACTTGCTGGAAGCGCAAGCTGACGTAAAAGACAAAAATTTTGTCGAGGTGAAAAGTTTTGCCGATTTCATCCAATAAACGCGCCGTTCAAAGAACAAATCGTTTCGGCAGAGACGTTCGCCGTCTGTCTTCGGACATTCAAAAAGAAGCCTTTCAAATTGCCAATCAGCTTGCCGCAGATGTTTTCGATTCAAAATTAAACGTAAAACAAATGACCGGATTTCGCGGCGTTTATCGCGTTGTCGTCGTGCGAAATTACCGGATGATATTTTCGTTTGACGATGAAAATATTTATCTCCTCCGCATCGGACACCGACGCGAAATATATCGGAATTTGGAAATATGAAAAAGTCTTCGACCCGAACGGCATTCTGAATCCGGGCAAGATGTTCTTTTGAACAAATCAATTCGTGTTAAAATAAATCTGCAATGAGTTCGGCGCAAACAAACTTTATTGATTTATTCAATTTGATGCTTCACCGCGTCGTGGCGGAAAAACTGCTACAAAATCCGCTCGTTGTTTTGCAGTTCGCCAAAAATAATCTTGACCGCTGGGCGAAGAAAAATAATTGTTTTGCTTTGTCGGAATGGCGGGAAATTCTCGAAAATCGTACGCTCGAAGAAATTATCGAAATAATTTCAAAAGACACCGATGAAGGACAGCGGCTTCGTTCGTCTTCGCCTTTCGCGGGCGTTTTGAGTGAAGAAGAACGCGAAAAAATCTGGAGCGAATGTGCGGAAATCACAACTATTTGAACTGATAAAGGCAGTTAAATTCGTCGCGCCCGAAGAAATTCCGATTATCGTCGGCTCGCAAGCCGTTCACGCCGCCGGACGGATGATACCGGAAATCGTACAGCAATCCATCGAATGCGATTTTCTTCTGACCGGCGGAAAATCGGAAACGCGCATCGCCATCAACAAAAAACTCGGCGTGTTCAGCCAGTATCAAATTGAAAACGGTTTTTACGCCGACGCGCTCGGATTAGCGACGGTCATTTTGCCGACGGGCTGGCGCGAAAGATTGCAGTCTTTTGAAGATGAGAGCGGAAACGTCATTGCGAAGGTCGCGGAAATCTACGACATCGCCGTCAGCAAACTAATCGCCGGACGCGAAAAGGATTTTGTTTTTCTGAAAGAACTGCTCATCAGAGAGGTTATTTCGCTCGACGTTTTTCTCGAACGCGCCAAATTCGTCGCGGCGATGCCGCAGAGCGAAGTGTTAATTTCCAGACTCGAAACTCTCGCCGAAAATTTGTCAAAACAGGAGAGCGCGGCAATCAAAAAAGCAATAACCAAATTGAAATCAAATTAAAAATTTCCGGCGAATCCGGCATCGGCTGCGTCAAAGCGCAATATTCAGATATGGCGATTGACGCGCCGACTCTGGAAGTAATGAAAAATATCAAATGAGTTTTCGATCCGAACGGCATTTTGAATCAAAGGAAAGTATTTGTTTAAATACACAAAAGAAAAGAGTTGGTGATTCGACATATCTTTTTTAATTAATTATCTTGTAAAAGAAAACATTCAGGTAAATCAGACCGAATTGAAGTATAGTGAATGAGTTAAATAATGAAACGTGAATAATTTACAGCGAAAACTTAATAAATCACTTTTCATTTAATCGGTATGTTTATTTTTTACAGTTTTGTTTTAACAATAGGTTTTGTAATTTTGCTGCCGCGCTTTTTGTCGGATGTTTTGAAAGACGGCAAATATAAAGACGGTTTTCGACAGCGGCTTGGGCATTTGCCTGAATTTAAGGCGGACAATCGCCCGATTTTGTGGCTGCACTGCGTTTCGGTCGGAGAAACCAATGCCGCTCGTCCGGTTGTTAAAAAAATTCTTGAGGAATTTCCCGGTTATCGTCTCGTCATTTCGACGACGACTAAAACCGGACAAAATTTGGCGCGGGAAATTTTTGCCGAATATGCCGATCTCGTTTTTTATTTCCCGTTTGACTGGAAGTTTTCCGTTCGCCGCGCCCTGCGTGTCATTAAACCAAATATCGTTCTAATGATGGAAACCGAGCTTTGGTTTAACTTTTTGCGCGAAGCCGGCAGAAGCGGAGCGCGGATTTTTATCATTAACGGAAGAGTTTCGGAAAAATCTTTTAAGCGATATTCGATGATTCGCAAGATGATGATCCGCATTTTTCATTACGTTACGCTGGCTTTGATGCAGGACGGTGAAAACGCAAAGCGCATTTCCGGTCTCGGCATTCGCAGCGGAAAAGTAAAAATTACGGGCAACATAAAATTTGACCAAATTGCGGAAGAGGCTGAAAACTTTTTGACCGAAGAATTTCGGCGGCGATTTGCCATTTCAAAAGACGCGCCGCTGATCGTCGCGGCAAGCACGCACGCGCCGGAAGAGGCGATAATTATCAAGGCTTTCAAAGAAGTTTGGAAAAATTCGACGGGAACGCTGCCGCGCCTTTTGATCGCTCCGCGTCATCCTGAAAGATTTGGTGAAGTTGTCGAAATCATCAAAAACTCCGGTTTTGACTGGGCGGCGCGCTCGGAAAATGAAGCGGACAAAGATAAATCGGCGGAAGTCCTGCTGCTTGATTCGGTCGGCGAACTTCGCGCGGTTTTTCCGCTGGCTGAAATAGTTTTTGTCGGCGGCAGTCTGATTCCGCACGGCGGTCAAAATGTTTTAGAACCGGCAATCGAGAAAAAAGCGATTGTAACGGGTTTTTACACGATGAATTTTGCCGAAATCGTCAAAGAATTTCTCGCCCGAAACGCGCTTGTTCAACTTCCCGAATCGAACGAAAACGAAGCCGCCGCGCGGCTCGCCGTAATTTTTTCCGAATTGCTGAACGATGAAAAACGGCGAAAAGAGTTGGGCGAAAACGCATTTGCTATCGTCAAAAAAAATCGCGGCGCGACGGAAAAAACTCTCGAATTTCTTCGACCTCATCTGTTTGTCAACAGAAAATTATGATTTTTATCTTTTACTTTTTCGCCTCGATTTTAGTTTTTCTCGGCTATAAATCTCTGCGCGGCGGAATTGCGTACTTAGCTTATTTCAAAAAAGAATTAGCCGAACCACAATCAAAATTTACGCCTTTTTGTTCGATAATTGTGCCGTGCCGCGGACTTGACGAAGATTTGCAGATGAATCTCGCCGCGCTTTTCCGGCAAAATTATCCGCAGTTTGAGATTTTGTTTGTGGTTGATGACGAAAAAGATGAAGCGGTTAAAATCATTGAAGAGATTTTTCGCAGAGACGCGCCGAACGCCAAAATAATCGTTGCGGGAAAAGCCGAAAATGAAGGACAAAAAGTTCACAATCTGCGCCGCGCGGTTTTGGAAACTGCCGCAGAAAGTAAAGTTTTCGTCTTCGCGGATTCCGACGCGCGACCGAACGGGAATTGGCTGCGAAATTTAATCGCGCCTTTGCAGGATGAAAATATCGGCGCGGCGACGGGTTATCGCTGGTTTATTTCAAAGAAAAATACTTTCGCGGCACAGCTTCGTTCGGTCTGGAACGCTTCGATTGCGTCCGCTTTGGGCGCGAACGCGAACAATAACTTTTGCTGGGGCGGAACATTGGCGATGCGGCGCGAAGTTTTTGAAAATATAAATATGCGCGACGAATGGCGCGGAACTTTGTCCGACGATTTCGCCGTTACGCGGGTTTTGAAAAGAGAGAATCTGCCGATTTATTTTGTGCCGCAATGTTTGACGGCGACGGTTGAAGACTGCGCTTTCCGCGAATTTTTGGAATTTTCGACGCGCCAGATGAAAATCACGCGCATTTACGCGCCGCATTTGTGGAAAGCGTCTTTTATCGGTTCTTTTTTATTTACGACGGTTTTCTCGGCGAATTTCGTTCTTTTATTTTTTCTCGACGGCTGGCGATTTTGGCTGACGCTGGCTTTTTTATTGATAATTTTCGCGCTCGGCGCGGCGAAAGCGCGGGTTCGTCTGCAAGCCGTCAAATTGGTTTTGCCAAACTATGAGAAAGAGCTGAACGAAAGCGTTTTGTGGCATCTTTCGCTCTGGGCGATCACGCCCGCCGTTTATTTTTATAATTGTTTTCGCGCATTTCTCTCAAACCAAATCCGCTGGCGCGGCATCAAATACGAAATGAAATCGCCGCGCGAAACCTTTATTTTGCAAAGCGATGTGAAAAAATAAATGATTGTAAATATATTTGTAAGTTGGATTTAAGCTGTTTTATAATTATCAGAGGTCAAAGATAATTTATGTCTAAAGTTTCACTCAATAAATTTTTCGCCTTTCTGCTCATTGTTTTGTCTTTCGTTTCGGCGGCTGACGCGCAGACAAAAAATTCCCGCAAAAAAAGTATCTTGAAAAAGATAATCAAAAAGGTTGATTTGAAAAAAGATCAACCGCCGGAAGAAGCGTCGAAAATTGATGATTCTGAAACGGGGAAAACTTTGAAAGGCAGATTGCCCGTAATCATTATTCCGGGTTTGATCGGTTCGGAACTGGTCAACAAAAATACCGGCGAAAAAGTTTGGTTTGATCTGGCGCGGGCGAAAGACGACGATATGCGTCTGCCGATTTCTCCGATTCTGAAAAATAATCGGGACAATTTGGTGGCGGGCGACATTCTCCGCAAAATCCAGATTATTCGGTTTACGCCCGAAATCGAAATTTATCAAAAACTGGTCGAATCGCTCGAAGCCGACGGTTATACGGAAGGAAAATTGGACGCGCCGACCGAAAACGGCGCAGCCGATACTTTTTACGTTTTTCCATACGACTGGCGGCTTGACAACGTCGAGAACGCGCAAATTCTGCTGAAAAAGCTGGACGAGCTTCGCGCCAAACTGAAAAGTCCCAAATTGAAATTTAACGTCGTCGCGCATTCGATGGGCGGATTAATCGCGCGTTATGCGGAGATGTACGGCAAAGCCGATTTGACGGCGCGAAGCGTTAGACCGACGTGGAAAGGCGCGAGCTATTTTAACAATATCTTGCTGGTTGCCACGCCGAACGGCGGTTCGCTGTCCGCGCTCAACTCTCTGCTCAACGGTTTTTCGCTGTTCGGCGGCGGCAAACTGAATCTGCCGTTTGTGCAGAATTTGTCGAAATACGATTTGTTCACGATTCCTTCGATTTATCAGCTTTTGCCGCACGACGGAATGGTTCGCGCTTACGACGAAAATTTAAAACCGATCAAAGTTGACGTTTATAATCCGGCGACGTGGGAAAAATACGGCTGGACGGCTTACACCGACAAAGATTTTCCCAAAAAAGTGGAAGACGCTTCGCCGGAACAGGCAAAAGCGTATTTTGAAGCCGCCCTGCTTCGCGCCAAACTTTTTCAGACGGCGTTGGACGCAAAACCGGCGACGAAAAACCCCGTGCCGATTTACTATCTCGGTTCGGAGTGCAAACCGACGGTTGACGGAATGATTATCTACAAAGATGTCAAAGATAACGCCTGGAAAACAGAGTTTGAGGCGGATTCTTTTACAAAAAGTGACGGCACAAAAGTCAGCAAAGACGAACTGGAAAAGATTTTATATTCGCCCGGCGACGGCGTTGTTCCGAAACGCTCGTTAGTGTCTTCACTGTTAAATATCGGCAAATTTCGCAATCTGAAATCAAGTATTGTCGGCAACGATTTGACGATAGCCTGCGGCGAACACAATCGTTTGGCGGGCGATGAAATAATCGGAAAAAGTCTGTTAAGCGTTTTGGATTTGCAAAATACAATGCCGAAAGAAAGAGCCGTCAGAAATATGAAAACCGAAAGACGAAACAATAAATAATTTACAAACACGGCGTTTGATGTCAGAATTGGAAATCGAGATTATGAAACGCTTTTTCGTCTGCTTAAATTTTATTTTGCTTCTCGGTTTGTCGTCTTTCGCGCAGCAGCGTCCGCTTTTGACCGAAGATGTTGACACGATTCCCGAAGGCGCGGTGGAAGTTTCGGCGGGCGTTGATTTTCTGCAAAACGAAAAGTTTCCGCTTTCCGGTTTGAAAGGCGATTTGACGCGTGTCGGTGATGTTCGCGTCAAAGTCGGTTTCGCGTCAAACATCGAATTTCAGATCGAAGGCGTTCTGCAAAATTTTCTGGCGATCAATTCCGCCGCCGCAGCTTCGCCGATTCCGTTGAGTTTAGACGGAAATTCGAGCAACGACGTGGGCGATTTTATACTTTCCACAAAAATAAAACTTCGCAACGAAACGCGCAGCTTCCCCGCTCTCGGCTTTAAATTCGGGTTTCAACTGCCTAATTCGGATCAGGCGCGCGGCATCGGCACGAATCAAATAAATGTTTTCGGTAAAATTTTAGCGCAGAAAAGATTCGGCACACGACGCGGCAAATCGCCGCGATTTAAGGCTTTGGGAAATATCGGCATCGGTATTTTGACCGCGCCGCTCGAACGCTTTACGCAAAACGACGTTCTGCTTTACGGTCTGGCGGGAATTTACAGCGTCAACGACCGCATAAATATCGTCAGCGAAGTCAACGGACGCGCCAGCACGCGCAGCGGAAATGCTCCGCTCGGCACGGAAAGCATTTCGCAGTTTAGAATCGGCACACAAATCAAAGCGTCAAATCTGCGTTTCGACACCGCCGCGATTTTCGGCTTGACCAGATTCAGCCCGCGCACCGGCGTAACTTTCGGCGTAACTTATCTGTCTCCGACTATTTTCACTCCGGCGAAGTAAGTTTGGGAAGTCTGGAAAGTTTAGGAAGTCTGGAAAGTTTGGAAAGTCTAGGAAGTCAAAATCGCTTTCTTCCTTCCTAGACTTTCCAGACTTCCTAAACTTTCCAGAATTATTCCAATCGGCGAATGTCCGCGTCCCAGATTCGGCGCGGCGCGGATCGCTTCAAACACAAATTTTTTCGCCGTTTCAACCGCCTCAATCAAACTTTTCCCCAACGCCAGATTTGCCGCAATCGCCGCCGCCAGCGCGCAGCCGGTTCCGTGCGTCGCGTTTGTTTCGATAAATTCGCTTTCAAAGATTTTCAAATCATTGCCGACAAATAAAAAATCCCGCGCCAAACGATTTTTACTTTCGCTTTTCGCCTTTCGACTTTCGCCTTCAAAAAAATGTCCGCCTTTTATCAGCACATTTTTCGCGCCGAAACTTTGCATTATTTTTGCCGCGCGTTCGATGTCTTTTTCGTTTTTTATCTTTAATCGTGTAATTCTTTCGGCTTCGGGCAAATTCGGCGTAACGATTTCGGCAAGCGGAAAAAGTTTCTCCGTCAACGCCTTCAACGCTTCGTCGTCAATCAAATCAAAACCCGAAGTCGAACGCACAACCGGATCAACGACGAAATTTTTCAGCTTGTTTTTTCGCGCCAATCTCGCAGTTTCTTCGATAATTTCCCGCGTCGGCAGCATTCCGGTTTTCAGTGCCGAAACTTCAAAATCTTCGATTATCGGCTCGACTTGTCCGCGCACCGATGCGGCGGTTTGGTGAACCGCGCCGAAAACTCCGGTCGTATTTTGAAATGTTATCGAAGATACGGCGGCGGTCGCAAAACATCCGAAAGCCGTAAAGGTTTTAATATCAGCAATTATTCCCGCGCCGCCCGACGGGTCGAGTCCGGCGATTGTCAAACAAACTTTCATCATAAAAACAGTTTAAAATTTTCCGCATCGTTCAAAAAGCGAATCGCGGCGAAACCGCCCGCGCCGTTTTCCAAAACCGGTTTGTAATTCGTTTCGTCAATGCCGCCGAGCGCGATAACCGGAAAAGGTTTCAGCTTTTCGCACACTTCGCGCAATTTTTCAATTCCCTGCGGCGCGCCTTTGTCGGGCGTTTCAAAAATCGGGCTGAATGTAACAAAATCCGCGCCGTTTCGTTTGGCTTTTTCAGCAGCATCAATCGTATGAGCCGAAACGCCGATAACAAAATCTTTCGGAAAACTGCGGCGAATGATTTCGGCGGAAAGCGAATTGGAAGTTAAGTGAACGCCGTCAGCTTCGGCGGCAAACGCGATGTCGGCGCGGTCGCTGACTAAAATTTTCGTCCGGCTTTCGCGCGTGATTTCCGCGGCTTCGCGTGTAAGTTCAAACACAAGCCGCGCCGGAATTTGTTTCTCGCGGATTTGAATCAGAGAAATTTTATTTTCAACGGAAAGTGTGATTAATTCGAGAATCAGAACTTTTCTTTCGACGAAATTTTCGGCGGTAGTTTTTCCGTCAGTGATGAGATAAATCAAAAGATTGTCAGTTGAATTAAAAAACTTACCTTTATTTTTCAACACGATTCTCTTCTTCCAGTATTTGCGCGCTTTGTTTGAAATGCGCCATTTCCCAAAAAGCGAGAAACAAATTTAAGATGCCCAAACCCGTAACCGCGCCGCGAATCCACCCGGAAGCGACCGCCTGCCGAATAAACGACAAACCCGTCTGCCGCACGATGAAATTCAAAAAATAGTTATCACCCCAATCGCCCATTCCGCCGTAACTGAACCACGGCAGAATCATCAGGAAAATGCCGACCAGCAAACATAAAATTATAAAAAAAATGACGATCAGTTTTGAAACCATATCGTCAAATTATAACGCTTGTTTGTATAAGTCAGCAACTGACAAATATTTATGCGGAAATGTAAAATCGTAAAGGCGGAAAGCTGTTTATCAGTCTTGCTGTAAACTTTCCAAACGCTTGCCGACATCGCGGAAATTGACGTTTTCCGCGTAGAGTTTTTCAAAATATGCGACAGCCTTTTCTTCGTCGCCGCCGGCTTCGTAGCAATTGCCCAACTCGTAATATAAAGCCTGATTTTCTTCGTCGCCCAAACCGGAAAGTTCCAGACAGCGTTTAAACCACATCAGCGCGAGGTTCGGCATCTCTTTTTCCATAAAACAATGTCCCAACAAATTTGAACATTGGAAAAACCGCCGCGTTCCGTCATCGGCTTTGACCAAATTAATCGCTTCTTGAAATTCTTTGATGGCATCTTCCATCAAACCCATTTCCTGATACGCAACCGCCGTTTGATAATGCGTTTCGTAATCGTTTTCCGTTTGTGTTTCGCCGTCCTCAAAACCGAATTCACTTTTTAGATCGCTGAACGGATCAATTTCGAGTTTAGCGGTTGCTTTCGGCGCGTCCGGCACAACGACTTCGATCTGTTCGATGGGTTTTGCAGCGACGGTTTTCTGAAAAGAATCGTCCAATTGCAGACGCAGTTCTTCAAATTCGGGGCGATTGCCGTATTGTTTTTCGAGCGCGTAAAGAGTTTTGCCAGCCAAATCTTTGTAGCCCTGCGCGATGTAGAATTCGACACTTTCGATTTCTTTGTGCAGCTGCAATTCGTCGGCAAGTTTAAGCTCTTCGGTGTTTGTCCGCGTCTCAGCCGCCGAAAAACTTGCTTCTTCGGCAATCATCTCAACGTCGGTGTCGCCGTAAACAACCGCGTCTTCATTGTAAAAATTAAAATCTCTGACATCCTGCGCCAAATCTTCTGCTTGAAGGACTTGAGCATCTTCTTCAGCCGTAAAATCAAAACTCCCGTCTCCGTTATAAAACTGTACTTCCGGCTCGTCCGAGTCATTTAATTCCGCCGCCGGAAAATTTTCAAACAAAGGCGCGGCGGCGGTATTTTTTTCGTTTTCCGGCAGATCAACCGGTTCAAAACCGTGAGCGGCGTTGATTTCCTGTAAGCGTTGCGCGCAAGAACCGTCCGCCGGATTCATCATCACCAATTGCAAAAGCGCGTGTCTTTCGTCTTCG
Organism: Pyrinomonadaceae bacterium; assembly: GCA_965218105.1. GTDB lineage: Bacteria > Acidobacteriota > Blastocatellia > Pyrinomonadales > Pyrinomonadaceae. The sequence goes on along the minus strand of OZ244585.1, from coordinate 2,615,784 downwards.
ACGGCATCAACGAGTCGGGCGGTTTCAGCTAATCTTTCCAGAGATTTTTTGAGTTCCGTTTCGTCGCGCGACCAGCCGTAAAATCGTACAAGCAGCCGCAGCGCATCGAGCTGTTCGGGATTTCGCGCCAAAATCTCATTAGTCCACAAAAGAAATTCTTCGGACTGTCCGCCGACAAGCAAATGTTCCGACGAAGCCGAAAGAATCCGCGCCGCCGAATTCAGATCGCCGTTTTTCAAATAAACTTTTACGAGGTCTAAAAATTTCGGATAATTGGCGGGTTCCTGCGCGACCAATTTGATAACCGCTTTTTCCGCTTCCGCCGGATTATCCATATCGAGATGGCAGTCAACCAAAAGATATAAAATGTCGCGGTTATAAGGCTGTTCTTCGAGAATACCTTCGAGAATTTTCGCGGCTTCGTCGGCGTAACCCAAGCCGATTTGCGCTTTGACCAGACCGTTCAACGCCCGCAGATAATTTTTTTTAACTTCCAACGCTTTGGAAAACGCCGCCAGAGCTTCTTCGTAGCGTTCCTGCTCGGTCATTCGCAGACCGGCTTCGGTAAATGCTTTCGCCGCTTCGTCGTGCTGGTCTTCCTGCCGGCAGACATCCGCGATTTTCAGGTAAATATCGGTATTGTTCGGGTCAAGTTCGGCAATCTGCTTCCAAATCGCCAGTGCTTCGATTTTTCGCCCTTTGTGCTGATATTGTTCGGCAAGCGCGGTGTAGTGCGTCCGCGCTTCGGAAATTGAGCCTTTCGACTGATAAAGCTGCGCCAATTTTGCCGAAACTTCTATCGAATTCGGTTCGATGCGCGAAATTTTGTTGTAAATTGCAATCGCTTTATGAGCAAATCCCTGCGTGTTGTAATACTCGGCAACCTGCGTGAAACATCCGACGGCTTCGCGCTTTTCAGAGTTTTTTATATATAAATCGCCGAGAATATTTAAAGTGCTGTAATCCTTCGGATTATTTTCGACAACCCTCTGATATTCGCTGATCGCCGCCCGAATTTTGCCCTGCGACAAAAACCGTTCGGCGTTTCGCATCGTTTTTGTTTTATCGAAGCTCATTGTGGATTAAATGCCTCTGAAATCTGAATTTTGTTTTGAAAAGTTGGAGATTAAACTTTTTGAAGAGGTAGTGACGGCAGATTAAATTGTTTACTCAATCTCCAGAAATAAATTAACACGTTCTTACAAAATGTGTCAACGAGTTTTAACAATTTTTGTTAAAACAAAATCAAATACAAAGAGATTTAGACATTCCAAAAATAAAAAAAGCCGCGAGAAATCTAAACTCGCGGCTTTTTTTCATTTTTGATGAACCAATTTAGCTTGGCATCATAACCGTATCAATAACGTGAATTACGCCGTTTGACTGCTTAACATCAGCAATTGTAACATTTGCCGTATTACCTTTCTGATCGGTCAAAACGAGCATATTGCCGTTCATCGAAGCTGTCAGCATATCGCCTGCAACCGTTTTGAACATCGCTTTTCCGCCGCCTCTTTTGATGGCTTTCATAATTTTCTGCGAACTTAAATCGCCCATAATTACGTGATACTTCAAAATATTTTGCAGCATCGCTTGATTTTCAGGTTTGACCAGAGTGTCAACCGTTCCGGCAGGCAGTTTGTCAAACGCTTCGTTGGTCGGCGCAAAAACCGTGAACGGTCCTTTGCTTTTCAGAGTGTCAACCAAACCGGCGGCTTTGACGGCGGCAACTAACGTCGTGTGATCTTTTGAATTGACGGCATTGTCAACGATGTCTTTATTTTTATACATCATCGCGCCGCCGACCATCGGGTTATCGCCTTTCTTCATCATCATTTTGTCATTTTTCATCGCCTGCGCCGAAACGCCGTTGATGTTGACTCCAAACACAATTGCTAAAGCGAAAACCGCTAAAATTAATTTTTTCATTTTTCCTCTCTCTACTTTTAACTAAATATTAAAGATAAAATTATCTCTTGTATATGTTTTCGTTTGCCCGTTCAAAGCGGATTCAAAAAAGAATTTTAATTTGAAATTTTTTTCACAAGCTAAAAACCCAAACTATTTTGAGCAGAGGATTTATTCCTGATTTAAGTCTTTTAATTTCCACAAAAGTTATGCTCAAATTCGGAAATCAGACGCGGATGACGCGGATCAAGCAAATTGACTTGAAAATTTGCGTTCATCCGCGTCTGATTTCTTAGTGTTTTTCCTCTTATTCTACTTTTCAGACAGGTTCTTAGCTCGACTTTAGAACTTTTATCTAATAATTTTTAATATATCAAAGAACTGCCGAGCTTATTTGGATATTTATAGTTTTAGCTGATAGCAATTTGATTTTACATAATTTATTTTTTTACTTATCCTTAATTTGCAAACAAATATTTGTAACAATCGTTGATTTAATTCGCCAAAAAATTCCGATGAAAATAATACTGGTGATTATTTGAAAAAATGCCCGGAGCGGGTTTTGAAGCGGCAATAATTCAAGGCTTCCGGGAAAATTTCAAATTATCAGCGGTAAAATACAAAATTGTTCACAATGAAAACAAAAGAAATCAACGGTAAATCGCTGATCGCAAATTTTTTGATAATTCTAAGCGTATTTTGCGCTTTTACTGACGCGCAGAGTTTGCCCGTCGCCGCGCCGAACGCGGTTGGAATGAACGTCGAAAAATTGAATCAGATTGACGCGCTGGTCGAAAAAGACATCAGCGAGAAAAAACTTCCCGGCGCGGTCGTCGTCATCGGACACAAAGGGAAAATCGTTTATCGCAAAGCGTTCGGCAATCGCGCTTTAGTTCCGAATGTCGAAAAAATGACTGTTGACACGATTTTCGATATTGCGAGTCTGACAAAAGTCGTGGCGACGACGACTTCGATAATGATGCTCGTTGAACGCGGGCAGATTCGCTTAAACGACACCATCGGCAAATTTATTCCCGAAATCGCGGACGAAAACGTCAAAAAAATCACGATTCAGCAATTAATGACGCACGTTTCCGGCTTCGCGCCCGATTTCGATCTGCGCGAAAAATGGACGGGACGCGACGGAATGCTGAACGCGCTTTACAAAGAAAAACTGCGCCAGCCTTCGGGAACGAAGTTTGTTTATTCGGATATAAATTTTATTGTCTTAGCCGATATTGTCGGGCGATTAGGTGAAGTTCTTGAATGTTTAAATCCAAATTGTTTCGATACATTTGCAGAGCGAAGTATATTTCAACCTTTGCAAATGAAGGATTCGCAGTTTTTCCGGTTAGGAAATACATCTATTGAATCATTAGTTCGTCAACTTGATTATATTGAAAAGAGAGTCGCGCCGACCGAAAATATTAAAGGACAGCAAAATTATCTCGGCTCAAAATTTGAAGGCGACGACAAAACGGGCAATCAAATTTTGCGCGGACAAGTTCACGATCCGACGGCTTACAGAATGGGCGGAGTTGCCGGACACGCCGGACTTTTTTCGACTGCCGACGATTTAGCCAGATTTTGTCAGATGCTTTTGAACGGCGGAATCTTGGACGGAAGGCGCATTTTGAGCGCGGCGACGGTTGCCCGAATGACCGCGCCGATTGTCGTGAGCGAAGACGGCGCGACGCGCGGACTCGGTTGGGACATCAACACCGCGTTTTCGTCGAATCGCGGCGAACTTTTCCCGCTCGGCTCGTTCGGACACACGGGTTTTACGGGAACGAGCCTGTGGATTGACCGCGTTTCACAAACCTTCGTCGTCTTTATGTCAAACCGCGTTCACCCAGACGGCAAAGGCGACGTAACTCCTTTACGCGCAAAAATTGCCACGATTGCAGCTTCGGCAGTCGAAGACACGCCGATTGAAGCGTTTCGCCTCGCTGAATCAGTTTACGCTTCACAAGTCGCCGCGCAGATTTCGAGACGGAGCGCGGACACTCCTGTCCGCAGCGCGCCGCTGCCAAATGCGGACAAGAGTGTCCGCGCTCCGTCGGCGAATGTTTTAAACGGCATTGACGTTCTCGAAAAAAATGATTTCAAAGAATTAAATAATTTGAAAATTGGCTTGGTGACAAATCAAACCGGCAAAAATTTGAGCGGAAAAGCGACGATTGACGTTTTGAAAGACGCGTCGAATGTGAAACTCGTCGCGCTTTTTTCGCCCGAACACGGCATTCGCGGCGAATTAGACCAATCGAAAATCAACGATTCGACCGACGAAAAAACCGGCTTGCCCGTTTATTCGCTTTACGGCGAAACGCGGCGACCGAAACCCGAACAATTGAAAGATTTAGACGCGCTTGTTTACGACATTCAGGATGTCGGCGTGAGATTTTACACTTATGAAGCGACGCTTTTAAATGTTTTGGAAGAAGCCGCCAAAGCCGGAAAGCCTGTGTTTGTATTAGATAGACCGAATCCGATCAACGGCGAAACGGTCGAAGGCGCGATTGCCGACGCTGATAAATTGTCGTTCGTCGTCTCGCACACCGTTCCCGTGCGGCACGGAATGACCATCGGCGAACTCGCGCAGATGATGAACGCCGAAAAGAAAATCGGCGCGGATTTGCACATTACTAAGATGGAAAATTGGACGCGTCCGATGTGGTTTGACCAGACAAATCAAACATGGATAAACCCATCGCCGAATATGCGTTCGCTGACCGAAGCGACGCTTTATCCGGGAATCGGACTGCTGGAGACGACAAATTTATCAGTCGGTCGCGGTACGGACACGCCGTTTGAAATCGTCGGCGCGCCGTATATTGACGGGCGCAAATTAGCCGACTACCTGAACGAAAAGAAGTTGTCCGGCGTTCGTTTCGTTTCCGTCAAATTTACGCCGAACGCTTCGGTTTTCAAGGGCGAAATATGCGGCGGCATTAATCTCATAATTACTGACAGAAAAGAATTTAAGCCCGTCCAAACGGGCATCGAAATTGCCTCTGCATTACGCGCACTTTACCCGAACGAATGGAAGCCGGACAATTACAATCGCCTGTTGGCTAATTCGGAAATTTTTGAAAAAATAAAACTCGGAACTGCTTCCGAAGAAATTGAAAAAATAGAGCAAAAAAGATTATCCGAATTTGCGGCGCGTCGGGCATCATTTTTGCTTTATAAGTGAACGATTTAAATTTATAGCTGGTTTACCGGTTCACTTTTTCTTAACATTTTCTTTTACAACTTATATTTAGGCTTAATTTCGGAATATTCTTACCTTGTTTGCCATAACGAATTTTTGGAGATTTCTCCGAAAACCTAAATAAAATTGATAGCTGGCACTGATAGATTTCTAAATTTTTGACATACAGGGAGATATTCTATGAAAAATTTCAGCCGTTTAACCGGCACATTGCTCATTGCGGCAATTTTTTGTATTTGTTTTAGCGGCATCGTTTCAGCACAGGAAATAACCGGCGTAATAAACGGAACTGTGCGCGATGCAAACGGCGGAGCGGTTGCCGGCGCAACCGTAGCAATTAGTGATCCGACCAAAAATAATGTGGTGGTTCGCACCATAGTTACAAATGAAGAAGGCGCGTTTTCAGCACCGAATTTAGCTGTCAGCACTTACACGGTGTCGGTCGAAGCTCCTAATTTTAAGAAAGCCGTCCGAACCGAAGTCAAAGTTGATGTCGCGCAGCGTCGAACGGTTGATTTTGCGCTCGAAGCGGGAAATATTTCGGAAACCGTGACGGTTCAAGCCGATGCCGTGTCGGTTAATTTAACGACACCGACGGCTTCGACTACTATTAACGGCGATCAGGTGCGCGAACTTTCCATTAATAATCGAAATTTCGTCCAGCTTATAACTCTGTCGCCGGGCGTTTCGGCAAATCTCTCCGATCAGGTTTTCGTCGGCACGACCAATCCTGACGGACAGGCGAATGTTGTCAGCATTTCCGTCAACGGCGCGCGCAGCAGCCAAAATACTTATAAGGTTGACGGGGCGGACGTAACCGACAGAGGTTCAAATCTGACGATTCAAGCCTATCCGAGCGTTGACTCAATCGGTGAATTCAAGGTTTTGACTTCGCTCTTTCCGGCGGAATCAGGTTCGAGCGGCGGTGGGCAGATTAATATCGTGACGCGCAGCGGAACCGACCAGTTTCACGGTTCGTTGTTTGAATTTCACCGCGAAGATAATTATAACGCCAGCAGTTATTTCAATAATCAAATCCGACCGCTCGGAGTTGATGCGGACGGCAAAGCTAAAAAATCGAAATTCCGTTACAACAATTACGGTTTTACCGTCGGCGGTCCGATTTATTTTCTCAAATTCGGCGAACGTGAACCGGGCGGCGGTTACGTCGGAAAAGTTCCGCGAACTTACTTTTTCTTTTCCGAAGAACAACGCCGCGACATTCGTTATCCGACACTAAATTCAACCGTGCCGGATGCGAATTTAAGAAACGGAATTTTCCCGCAGGATGTTTGTCTGAGCGGAGTTATTGTGAACTCCGGGAACACCTCGACGCGCGACTGCACAAATGTTCTGCCAGCCGGAACGCCGATTTCTTCGCGCGCGACGATTAATCCGGTTTCGCAGGCTTATTTGAATATTTACAGACAGTTGCCGCTGCCGAACAGTTCGGGTTTTGTTTTATCTTTCCCGACTCAAAATCTTTTTAAGTTTCGTGAGGAAATCCTCAAAATAGATACGACGATCACGAATAAATTAACCGCTTACTATCGTTTTCAAAACGATAAAATCCCGACGACTGAAGCGAATTCGCTTTTTTCAAACGGTTCATCTCTTCCCGGCGTGTCAACGACACAGACCGATTCGCCCGGACGGACACACACCGCGCAGTTTGATTACGCGGTCAGCCCGAAACTTATTGTCGAAGGTCGCTACACCTACGCTTACGGCGCGATTTTAAGCAACAATATCGGACTTTTATCAACCGCCAGAACCAGCGTTCCGGTCAGTCTCGCTTATCCGAATCAGCGCGACCGCATACCGACGCTGACCGGAACCGGATTTAACGGTTTTACGGGTTTTGGTCCTTATAATAACTTTTCCAATAAAAATGATTTCAGCGGAAATGTAACTTATATTTTTGGAAATCATACTACTAAATACGGCGGCAGTTTTTCCAAATACCGAAAGAATGAAAACGCCCTGGCAGGCAATAACGAAGGTGTATTCAGTAATTTTTTGAACACACCCGTAACTGCTGCTTCCGCTATGCAAGGTGTGGTTTGCGTTAAGGAACAGCAGACTCCGACCGGAACCTGCCAAACCGGTGACGTGACGACCTATCAAACATTCGCCAATTTTTTGCTCGGAACAAACGCATCTTTTTCACAGGCGAAAGCCGATTACACGGCGGATTTGCGTCAGCGAAATTTTGAAGCCTACGCGCAGGACGAATTTCGCGTCAGAAAAAATCTGACGCTTTATTACGGCGTGCGCTATTCGTTTTTCGGTTCGCCGTACGACGCGGGCGGACTTTTGACCAATTTTGTCCCGGAACTTTACAACGCGGCACAGGCTCCGCTCGTCACCGGACAGGGAAATCGTATCGTCGGCACGGGAAATTTCTGTAACGGATTGATCGTCAATTCGCAAAATTTTCAAACTGCGGCGAACGGCTGCACACCGAGTACTTCGCCTTACGGCAAGTTTGTCGTCAAAGCTCCGAAGAAAAACTTCGCGCCGCGCGTCGGTCTGGCGTTCGACCCGTTCGGCAACGGCAAAACTTCGATTCGCACCGGATACGGCATTTTTCACGAACAAACGCTCGTCGGCATCTTCGAGCAGAATTTGATTTCAAATCCGCCGTATCAGGAAACGACGAGTTTGAATCAGGTTAATTTGAGTCAGGCGTTCGCCACCAACCCGCTGGCGACGCTGGGAGTAATTTCGGTTCGCGGTGAAGATACGGATTGGAAAACGCCGTATATGCAGCAATGGTCGCTTGACGTGCAGCATCAGTTTTTCAAAAATACGGTGGTTGATGTCGGTTATTACGGCAGCAAGGGAACAAATTTAATCGGCATCGTTGACATCAATCTGCTCAAACCGGGCTACGCGATTGGTTTGGGCAGCACGGCTTGCGCGGTCGGCACATCAACGACTCCGACGGCACCTTGTCAAACGTCGGGAATGGCTTTTACCAGTTCAAACCAGTCGCTGATTCTCAACCAAATCAGACCGTATCGCGGTTACGGGGCGGTCAATATTATTAAACCGCAGTTCAATTCAAACTACAACAGTTTGCAGGTGTCGGTTCAGCAGAGATTGTCGGGTGTCTCGCAAATCAATGTGGCATACACATTTGCTAAAAACTTGACCGATAATCAAACCGACCGTTCGACCGCGCCGCAAAACCCGTATGATATTCACGCCGAATACGGCAGAGCGCAGCTTGACCGCCGCCACGTTTTCGTGACCAATTTTATTTACGAACTGCCGTTCTTCAGAGGTGAAAAAGGTCTTCTTGCCACGTTTTTGGGAGGTTTTCAGGCTTCCGGTATTTTTACATATCAGACGGGAATTCCTTTTACCGTAACTACTTCCAACTATGATCCGGCGGGAATCGGATTTCTCGGACCATCGGCATCAGGTCCGCGTCCGATTCAATATGCTGATCCATTTACAGCCGGACCGATAGCGGCAAATCCTGATCCGCGTTGTCAGACTACCGTTTCGCAAAATATGGGAGGCATTGCGGCTGACACGACCGGCACCGCAGCGAATTATTACAACCGCTGCGCGTTCCAAACGCTTTATCCGGCAACCGGTATTGACAATACGCCCGGAAACAGCGGACGCGGAGTTCTCGACGGTCCAAGCACTACGCGGTTGGATTTTACGCTGACGAAAAACTTTCATTTTACCGAATCGCTGAATTTACAATTGCGCGGCGAAATGTTTAATGTTTTCAATACGACAAACTTTACCACTTTCTCCAGCACTAACGCGGTATCGTCGCTTTTCGGAAGAGTGAACGGAACAAGAGATCCGCGAACGGTTCAGCTAGGTATTAAATTCTTATTTTAAGTAAGAATGAAGAAGAATAATTCCACTCGCATTGTTTCAGGTGAAACAATGCGAGTTTTTTATTTATAATCAGACGTATGAAAAGTCTATTGCTCAGGAATGCTACCGTTATATTGCCGAACGAGAAAATTGGCGGTGCGGCGGTTTTGATTGAAAATGATAAGGTTGCCGCGATTGATTTTAACAATCAACTTCCCGAAACAGACGAAACTCTCAATTTATCGAACGCGACGCTTTTTCCCGGATTTATAGACATTCACAATCACGGCGCGGTCGGCGTTGATGTCAACACGGCGACGGCGGACGATTTGCGAAAAGTCGGCAAGTTTCTGGCTTCAAAAGGCGTGACGGCGTGGCTTCCGACGTTTGTGCCGGACGCGGATGAAAATTATCGAAAAGTAATCAAATCAATTGATAAAGTAATGGAAACGCAGGCGAATGAACCGACCGCGCAGATCGTCGGTGTCCATTACGAAGGCGTTTTCGCCAACGAGAAAATGTGCGGCGCGCTGCGTCCCGAATTTTTCAAAAATTTTGCGAACGGTGATGAAATCAATCAATTGCCGCGCTTAAAAAACGGCGTTCATTTAACGACGCTCGCGCCGGAAATCGAAAACGGCATCGAACTTATCAAAGAATTGCGAAAACAAAACTGGATCGTCTCCATCGGACACACGAACGCGGATTTTCAAACTTTGGAAGTTGCATTTAAAGCCGGAGCAAAGCAAATCACGCATCTTTTTAACGCGATGACCGGCGTTCACCACCGCGAAATCGGGGTTGCGGGCTGGGCTTTGACGAAAAAAGAAGTGTCGTGCGAAATCATCGCCGACGGCGTTCACGTCGCGCCGCCGATGCTGAAATTCGCCGCCGACTGTAAATCAGCGAACAATTTAATGCTGGTTTCCGATTCCATCGCGCCGACCGGATTGGGCGACGGCGTTTATAAAATTTGGAACGATAAAATTTCCGTTTCAAACGGCGAGACCAAAAACGAACGCGGCGGCATTGCCGGCAGCGTGATAACAATGCTCGATGCGGTGAAAATGATGTCGTCGCTCGGTTTTTCCGCCGCTGAAATTTCACAAATGGCGAGCGCGAATCAGGCGAAATTGTTGGGAATTAACGATTTTCGCGGTTCGATTGAAGTCGGCAAACGCGCCGATTTGGTAGTTTTGGACGACAAAGGAAATGTAAAATTAACTTTGATCGGCGGAAAAGAATCGTAGGGGCGACGGCTCGTCTTCGCGCGTTTTCTGCTTTGGTCTTGTAAGGGCGACGGCTTGTCCTCGCCCGTCTTCTGCTTTAATGTCGAGAAAACCGAAGACGGGCGACCACAAGGGTTCGCCCCTACTTTTCGCCCAGTGAAATCGGCAGTTTTCCCTTAAAATCAATCTCGCCCAAAAGCGCGCGCGCCGTCGCTCTTTGCAGACTCGGCATATCGCCGTAAGCGACGATGTATGTTTTCATTGCGGGAAAATTATTGAGCAAATACGGGTTGCCGAAGCTCAGACTGATGATTTTTTTGTCGCTCTGCAAAAGTTCGCGCAGGAAATTTGCGCCCGCTTCGGGAATTCCCGCCGAATTTTTCGCGCCCGAACGGACGCGACCGACGAGCGCGGCTAAAATCACGTCGGCTTCCGCCGCTTTTTTTCGCGCCGCCGCGATTTCTTCCGCCGTCGAGCGTTCGTCTAATACGACCGAATCGAATTTGTAACCGGATTGACGCAGAGTTCGTTGGAACGTGTTGGCGGCGTAATTGCGGTCGTCGCCGTTGGTGATGCCGAGAAAGAAAACCTTTTTATCTTTACGAAGCGGCAAAACGCCGTCTTCTTTTTTAACCAGCGTGATCGCGTTTTCGGCGATTTCATCGGATAAACGGCGCGAATCTTCGCCGGAAACGATTTTGTCAATTTGGTCGAGCGGCGTGATTTTATTTTTCGTCAAACCCAATTCGTATTTCCACGCGAGAATTTTGCGAACCGATTGATTTAATCTGTCTTCTGAAATTCTGCCCGACGCGACCGCCGTTTTTAAGCCGTTGATCGTGGCATCAACGTCCGCCGGTTTTTCCAGAATGTCCGCGCCTGCCAAAACCGCGCGAACGGCGGCTTCGTCCTGGTTAAAATAAATCGTCAAACCGCTCATACTCATCGCGTCTGTAACGATTAAACCTTGAAAATTCAGTTGTTTACGCAGAATATCGGTTTGAATGACGGGCGACAGCGTAGCGGGCATCGTCGCCGTTTGCGTGACGATTTCCGCGCCGACTTCGGCATCGCCCTGAATGAAGTTTTTGAGCGGTTTGATTTCCGTCGGATCAATCTGCGGCAGCGCGATATGCGCGACCATAATCGCCGCGACACCGCCTTTAATCGCCCGCTCGAACGGCGGAAACTCAATCTTGTCAAGCGTTTCGCGCGACACGTTGATAATCGGCAAACCGCGATGCGAATCAATCGCCGTGTCGCCGTGACCGGGAAAATGTTTGGCGGTCGCAATGACGTTCTGACTTTGCAGACCTTCGATAAACGCCGTCCCGAACTGCCCGACCGCCGCCGGATTTTCGCCGTAACTGCGGACGTTAATCACCGGATTATTGGGATTATTATTGACATCGAGAACCGGCGCGTAAACCTGCGTAATTCCCAGAGCGCGGGCATCGCGTCCGGTAATTTCGCCGACGCGACGCGCGTATTCGGGATTTCCCGTCGCCGCCATCGCCATATTCCAGGGAAAATTTTCCGCGTCGCCGAAGCGCATTCCCACGCCGGTTTCCGCGTCAATCGCAATCAGCAAAGGCGTTTTCGCGGCTTCCTGCATTCGATTTACCAAGAAAACAGATTCGTAAATCGGCGCGCCGAACAAGACGATGCCGCCGAGTTTGTTTTCGACGATTTGCCGCCGCAATTCTTTGTATTCGTCGCTGTCCTGATTTAGATAGCGCGCGTTGATGCCGATGTGAACGAGCTGCCCGACTTTTTCGTCCGCCGACATTTTTTTCAGTTCTTTGTCCGCCCATTTATACGCTTTTTCCGACGGGCGGAACGCCGCATTTTGCGAAAATGCGGAAGTTGGAAGACATAATTGCAGAATGCAAAATAAAAATAAAAGAGTAATAATTTTTTTCATTAAATTTTTTCGCCGGTATAAGAAATTCAAACCGTTAAGTATAGAATACATAAAAAATTCTGATAAAAAAAGTCTCATCGGCAACCGGCAGAATAATTAGGCTTTTCACCGAATCCCGAATGGCTTTGTTCAGGCAGATCGAAAACAAGCGCGTCGAGTGTTTGCTTCCGTCATTGGTCAAACCCGCAAAAGATTTGCTACATTTCAATTAATGGCTTTAGAAACTGATTTTATCGTTATCGGCAGCGGCGTTGCCGGACTTCGCGCATCAATCGAATTGGCAAAATCCGGCGCGCGCGTAACCGTTTTGACCAAAGACAAAGCGAGCGAATCGAACTCGGAATACGCGCAGGGCGGCGTGGCGGTCGTTTTGTCGGACGACGACAACGCCGAACTTCACGAAGAAGATACGCTCATTGCCGGCGCGGGACTTTGCGATTTGAAAGCGGTCGAAACGCTCGTCGTCGAAGGCACGAAATATATCAAACAACTTATCGAATGGGGAACGGAATTTGACCGCGAAGGCGGGAAATTGTCGTTCACACAGGAAGCCGCGCATTCCAGAAGAAGGATTTTGCACGCGCACGGCGATTCGACCGGCAAGGAAATCGTCCGCGCTTTGATCGCCCGCGCCCGACAGGAAAAGACGATATTTTTGATGCCGTTTGCCAATACGGAAAGTTTGATTATTCACGAAAACAGATGCGTCGGCGTGCGATTTCTCGATCCGATTCTCCGCGCACCGCGTGAGATTTTCGCCAAAGCCGTCATTTTATGCACGGGCGGCGCGGGACAGCTTTATCTGCACACGACAAATCCGCCTGTCGCCACCGGCGACGGAATGGCGATGGCGTATTTTGCGGGCGCGGAAATGGCTGATATGGAATTTGTCCAGTTTCATCCGACGGCGTTGAGTTTGGAAAACGCGCCGCGATTTTTATTATCTGAAGCGATGCGCGGCGAAGGCGGAATTTTGCGAAACAAATACGGCGAACGCTTTATGATAAATTACGACTCGCGGAGCGAACTCGCGCCGCGCGATATTGTTTCGCGTTCAATCGTCGCCGAAATGAGAAAAACCGGAACGCGCACGGTTTTTCTCGATATGACGGCTTTAGACGAAGAATTTTTGAAAGAACGATTTCCCAAAATTTACGAAACCTGCAAGTTTTATAACCTGAACATCGCCAAAGATTTACTGCCCGTTTCTCCGGCTTCGCATTATTGTATGGGCGGCGTACGAACGGATTTGCACGGCAGAACGACCATCGCCGGACTTTACGCGGCGGGCGAAGTTACCTGCACCGGCGTTCACGGCGCAAATCGCCTCGCGTCAAATTCCCTGCTCGAAGGTCTGGTTTTCGGCGCGCGCGCCGGTGAAGCCGCTGTCGCCGACAGTTTAAAGTTCAAAGTGAACACTTCAAAATTCACAGAATCAGGAGCAAAAAGCAAAGAACAAATTATTGAGGGAATTTCGACGGCGGTCAAAAAGCGCGTCAAGCGCGTAATGTGGGAGCGCGTCGGAATTTTGCGGGATCGTGATTCGCTGAAACGCGCTTTGAAAGAATTTAAGCAAATTTCGCAGGCGAATCTCAGCACTTCGTCGCGCAATTTTGTAACTCTGGCAAATCTTGTTACAACTGCCGCGCTGTGGCGCGAAGAATCGCGCGGCGGACATTTTCGTACTGATTTTCCTGAAACGCGCGAAGAATGGCAAGTGCATTCGATTCAGAAATTAAGCGAAGAAATTTCTTCGAGTAAGGTGATCAATTTTTAACCGCGAAAAGGCGGCGATGAAATTTCACCGCCGCCTTTTTCAATTAATTCTAGCCTTTTTCAATTAATTCTAAATGAACTATTATTGACAACTCGGATGTCCGCAATCGCAACTGATTTCAACTATGTCCTGATCTACCGCATCTTCGCAATGCTCGCTGCAGTATTCCTGATCGTCCGCCACCATACAACTGCACACGTCGTGAGCGCATTTGTTGTTATCATCTTCCATATTTCTAACCTCCCTGAAAATTTAATTTTGTTGTTTCCAACACGATTATTATAGAAGAGTTGCAGGAAATTCCAAAGTTTTACGGGAACTAATTATCCGTCAATTATTGAACGGTGAAATTATAAATAATGATGCCGGTAACTTTGACTCTTTGATTGGACAAAGTGGTCGGTGTAAATTTTGAAGATTTAGCGGCAGTTTCCGCCGAATCACGCAAAAGCGGACTTCCGCTGACGGCGTTCGCCGAAATCACTCTTCCGTCTTCATCAATCGTCACCTGAACTCTGACTTCCCCGCCGATTCGCATTGTCCGCGCCGCGGACGAATAAACCGGCTTCACCAAATTTATCGCTTTGCCGTTGACCACGCCGGTCGAAACGGGCGATTTGGGCTTTTCGACGACCGGTTTTTCGACTTGCTTGATGACCGGAGGTTCTTCAATTTCAATTTTTTCGGAAATTTCCGCTTTTTTGATCGTGTCGGAGAGCGTTTTCGCATTTCCCTCGCCGCTTTTGCCGACGGCGGAAACCGCCTGCGCCGGATTTGAATCAATTTTGTCGAGAACGAAAGGGCTGTCGGGACGCGCCTGATATTTATTCTGCGTTACCGAAACCACCTCCGGCGGAATGTTCGGCGATTCGTCCAATCTTTGCATATTGACGACGCGCGAAATAAGTTTATTGTCAACTTTTTCGGTCGGCTGCGGCTTATTTGCCGGTTCGGGCGGCGGCGGCATTTCCGGCTCGAACGCGACGGGCGCGATCAGACTCGCAATATTCAAATCTCCGCTGCCGATTGTCAAAGTTTGACTAAAAAGGCTGTAAATCAACCCGAATGACAAGATAGCGGCGACCGTCATAAACGTCGTCGCCAAAAATCCGCTCAGTCTTTTATTTTCTTTTCCGCTGTCTTTCGATTCCACTAATTTATCTAGCATTTTTTCTTCCTCCTGAGTTTTCGGTGCCGCGTCGAGCCAGGAATCGGCGAATTTGCCGCGGCAAACCGTCGCTGTAACAGTTTCGCCGTTACAAAATTAGACACCGAAGTTTGTTGTTTGTTCCCGGAGGTTTGAAAAAATTGATCTGAAGTTGATCTTGAAAAGCGATACTTTACTTTCGGAATAACTGAAAGCTGACGGCTGAAAAGTGATAATAAAGAGCGTGTTTTCGAGTCATTCGCGGGTAATTATCAGCTTTCAGTTATTCCGAATTTTACGCTCATCCGACTTGTTCGATTTGCTTATCGAACAAAATTTTATTCGGCTTTTTTCATCATATTTATCGAGTAGCTGTTGTAAATCGTCTCAATCCATTTGTCGGTATTGATAAAACCCGTTCCCCAGCTTTTGTATTTTTCGGGCAAACCGGCTTTTTTGATTTCGTCGAGCGATTTTTTCTGATCCATCGCTTTTCTGACGACATCGGTGGTTTCAATCAGCATTTGATGATAATTTTTAAAATCGTCGAGAGTCGAAACTTCGCCGTGTCCGGGAATCAATTTCGCGTCCGACGGAATTTGCATCGTCAGTTCGCCGACGTTTTTTATCAAACCCGGAACGCTTCCGCCGCTGTCCAAATCAACAAAAGGAAACTTTCCGGCGAAATAATGGTCGCCGAGATGGACGACGTTGGAAGTCGTAAAAAAAAGCACCGTGTCGCCGTCGGTGTGCGCGTGCGGGAAATGAACGGCGCGAATTTCTTCGCCGTTAAAATACATCGAAATGCTCTGCGCGTAAGTAATCATCGGCAGCGCGAAATTTGGAAAAGGCTTTTCGTTCATCAACAGTCGTTTGCGAACATTGTCCTGCGCGATGATTGTGCCGGTTTTGCCGAAAACCGGATTTCCGCCCGTGTGATCGCCGTGAAAATGCGTGTTGAAAATAAAGCGCGGCGTTTCGCTTCCCAATTCTTTGAGCGCGGCTTTGATTTTGTCGGAAATTCTTTCAAACTGATCGTCAATCATCAAAAGTCCGTCTTTGCCCGCCGAAACGCCGATGTTTCCGCCTTGTCCGTACAAAACGTAAACGTTTCCCGCCACCTTTTGGGTTTTTATCGTAACGTCCTGCTGCCGGTGCTTTTCAACGCCGACGATCAAATCGTCGTGCGCCGCGACGCTCGTAATAAACAAACTGACGAGCGCGGCAATGTATAAAATTTTTCGCATAATTTCTCCTGATTTTTAGATTTTGTTTATAATATCACAAACGGGTTTTTAGATTTTTCAATCAAACTCGGTTTGAAAGTTACAGTATAATTTTATGAATTTCAATTTAGAAGATTTGATTCGTCGGAATATCAAAAATTTAACGCCTTATTCTTCTGCGAGAAAAGAGTTTAGCGGCGCGGCGCAAGTTTTTCTCGATGCCAATGAAAATAGTTTCGGTTCGCCTTTAGAACAAAATTATAATCGTTATCCCGATCCTTTGCAGGCGGAAATCAAGCGGAAAATTTCGGAAATGAATAATGTCCAGCCGACCGAAATTTTTATCGGAAACGGCAGCGACGAAGCGATTGATTTGCTTTTCAGAATTTTCTGCGAACCGAAATCGGACGAAGTTATAATCTGCCCGCCGACTTACGGAATGTACAAAGTTTCGGCTGAGATAAACGACGTAAAAATCAACGAAGTTCTTCTCACGCCGGACTTTCAGCTAAATTTTCAAAGTATTTTTGATGAAATGAGTGAACGAACGAAGATATTATTTGTTTGTTCGCCAAACAATCCGACCGGAAATGCGATGCGGCGCGATGAAATTTTGCAAATCGCCGAAAATTTTCGCGGCATTGTCGCTGTTGACGAAGCCTACATTCATTTTTCGAGCGAAAAATCTCTAATTTCGGAGATAAACAATTTTCCGAATCTCGTCGTTCTCCAAACGTTTTCAAAAGCGTGGGGTTTGGCAGGTTTGCGCGTCGGTCTGGCGTTTGCAAATGAAGAAATGATTGAACTTTTCAACAAAGTCAAACCGCCTTACAATATTTCGGAAATTGCTCAAAAGGCGATTTTAGAGGCGTTGAAAAATAAACCGCGAGTTGAAGAAATGATTGATGAAATTATTTCCGAGCGCGAAAAACTAATTAAAAATCTGCGCGAATTCCCTTTTTTCACAAAAATTTATCCGACGGATACGAATTTTGTTTTGGTTAAAACTATTGACGCGGACAAGATTTACAGGTTTTTGCTCGACGAAAACATCGTCGTTCGCAACCGCAGTAATGTCGAAATGTGTTTGGGCTGCCTGCGAATTACGGTCGGAACTCCGCAGGAAAACGAAAATTTATTGAAAGCATTCGGAAAATTCGAGAATGTTTCAAATGTTTCAAATGTATAGAACTTTGAGTTGGAGAGCGGAACAAAAGAAAATTGAACCCAAAGCCGCGAATTCGGCAAATCGGCGCGACTTCAGTTAAATTCAGCAAAAATCAGCAATAATCCGCTGTTAAATTTAAGTTAAAAAATGCTCTTGACCGGATATATAAAAGAATGCTATAACGGTTTTGACCAGTAAAACGATTTAGTAAAACGATTTAGCTCAATCATCAGCAAAGTGTTCCAAAATCTTTTTGACGAGAATCTAAATTTCGTGCGGTAATCGCTGAGTTGCTTTCGGTCACAATTTATTCTGTCCTTCCGGTTGAAAAAAATTAAAAGCGAATGATTTCGCAAAATATGTGGGAGAATTTTATGCGTCAAAAAACTTTCAGACTTCTAAACTTGCTCTGGTGCGCGATGATTGTGTTTAGCTTTGCAATTGTCGCCAACGCTCAATTCAAAGCGTCATTACAAGGAACTATATCCGACCCAAACGGCGCGGCGGTTCCCGGCGCGACTGCCGTTCTGACAAATGTCGAAACCAACAAAGCAGTTCAAACCGTATCGGGTGATAACGGATTTTATCGTTTCAACGGACTGGCTCCGGGAACTTACAGACTGGTCGTTTCCCAAACAAATTTCAAACAAAACGCCACTGAGAACATCAATATCGCCGCCGACATTTTGCAGGGTTTGGATGTCCGGCTCGAAACCGGCGGCATTTCCGAAACCGTTACGGTAACGAGCGGAGCCGAAGCTCTGAGAACCGAAGACGCGAATATTGATAATACGCTGACGACGAGAGAAGTTCTGCGTCTGCCGCAAGTCGGACGCGATCCGTATGAATTGGCGCGTTTAACGCCCGGAGTTTTCGGCGACGGCGCACGCAGCGGAAACGGAAATTCACCCGGATTTCCGAACTCGACCGGTCCGGGCGGCTCGAACAATTCAATTTTCCAAACCGAAAATCAAGTCCCGATTTCGGCGAACGGACAGCGCGTTTCGGCGAACGGCTTTCAAATTGACGGCGTGAGCGTCAACAGCCAGACCAACGGCGGCGGCGCGATTGTTACGCCGAGTCAGGAAGCCGTCAAACAAGTTACCATCACTTCGAGTTCGTATTCGGCGGAAGACGGGCGCAATTCCGGCGCGTTGGTTAAAGTCGTCAGCCAAAACGGAACCAACGATTTTCACGGCAGCGCGTTTTTCAAATACAACGGACCGGAACTTAACGCTTTTAATAAATTTCCGGTTACTCCGCAGCGCGTCGAAAATCGTCAGCGTCAATTCGGCGGCAGTATTGGCGGACCTTTGCCGTTTTTGAATTTTGGCGAAGGCGGTCCGGTGGCAACCAACGGTAAAGACAAATTATTTTTCTTTTTTGCTTACGAAGGTTTGCGAACCAACTCGAACAATACGGTTAACACTTTCGTCGAAACCGAGCAGTATCGTAATCTGGTTCGCACTCTGCGTCCCGGCGGCGTAACGGCGCAGGTTTTCGCTGATCCGGGCATCGCGCCGCGCGTCGCGTCGGTTCTTCCCGCCATTTGCAGCGGTCCTGCTCCGGTGGGTGTCGGCGTTGTCGGTCTTGGCGCAGACAGATGTCGGGCGGTCAATGGTGGTTTTGACTTGGGTTCGATTACCGGAACGCGAAATACTTATCTGCCGCTCGGCGGCGGAATCGGACGCGCCGACATCGGCGGCGGTTTTGACGGTATTCCAGACATTCAATACGTCAGTTTAGCTGCTCCGAATTCCTTTCAAGGCAATCAATATTTTACACGAATTGATTTGAATGCGACGGCAAAAGATAGTTTCGCCGTTACGACATTTTTTACCCCGACATTAAGTGACGGATCGGATATTGCGGGGCGCAGCCGTCCGATGGGCGATATTATTTCCGACCGGCTGGCTTTTTCGACGGCGTTGATTTATAACCGTGTCATTTCCGCCAAATTGTTTAACGCGGCGCGAATCAACTACAGCGGATTTTCTTATGATGAAGTTGCGTCGAATCCGAATTCAAATTTCGGCATTCCGCGCATCGAAGTCGAAGGCTTGCCGTTTGACCGCATCAGATTCGGCGCGCAGCAAAACGATAACACGCCCGGTATTTTGTCGGAAAAAAGCGTGGATTTAAGCGACACTTTTAACTGGATTATCGGCAGTCACGCGCTTAAATTCGGCACCCAGCTTCGTTTTGATTTTAACAGCCGAAGTTTGATCGGCGGCGCGCGTCCGACCCTGAGTTTTGTCGGATTATTTAATCTGGCAAACGATACGCCGATTTTTGAAGGCATCAATGCCGACCCGACTACCGGCGCACCGGCGGTTGCCGAGCGTAATTTCAGAACAAATGATTATGCCTTTTTCGTGCAGGACGATTGGAAGGTTCGACGGAATTTGACTTTGAATTTAGGCTTGCGGTATGAATTTTTCCCGCCGATCAGCGACAAATTAGGTCGGCAAACCAATCTTATTTTCGGATCGAACGGATTATCCAATGCGAGAGTTGAATTGGTTGACCAATTTTTCAAAGCTGACAAAAACAATTTCGGACCGCAAATCGGTTTTGCTTACAGTCCCGGATTGTTAAAAGATAAAGCCGTCATTCGCGGCGGTTTCGGCATCGGCTACAATCGCATACCGAATATTGTCTTTATCAATTCGCTTGCCAATCCGCCGTTTTTCGGACGCTTCGGCATTTGCTGCGGAACGGCGGCGACGGATTTCGGCTCGCCCTTTGTCGGCGGTCAAATTCTCTACGCGATAGGCGGAAGCAATTCACCCGGCAGTTTTCCGACAAATCCGCGTCTCGGCGGCGGAATCAATCCGGCAAACGGCTTGCCGTTTAACGGCGCGGTGGAAATTTACGGCGCGCTGCAAGATGAACCGAACCCGCAGAGTTATCGTTATTCTTTAGAACTGCAATATCAATTGCCCGCCAAGTTGACGGCGACGCTCGGTTATCAGGGAAGTTCAAACCGCAATTTGCTTCGGCTGGTCAGACAGGAATATATCTTTGCCAATGCTAATCCGAATATTAGTGCTTCATATCTGCCGACACCGGACGTTAAATCAAATTACAACGCATTGCTGGCAACTATCGAACGGCGGTTCGGTAACGGTTTTCAGGCTCAAGCGAATTATCGTTTTTCCAAGAGCCTCGACAATTTATCAAACGCCGGACCCGGTTTTCTTACCAACCAAACGTATCCGGTTGATAATGCAACCGAATACGGACCTTCGGATTTTGACGTAACGCACAATTTCAATTTATTCGGCTTGTATGAATTGCCGTTTTACAAAAAGAGCGACGGTTTAGCCAAAACACTTCTCGGCGGCTTCGAGATCAGCGGAATTCTGACCTTTCACACGGGTTTTCCGTTCACGCCGGTGGTCAGCGGTCCGCAAATCCGCACGGCAAGCGGAGCGGAATTCGGACCTTTTCGTCCAACTGCATTCTTCGGCGGCGGGGGAAACAGTTCTTCCAACAATACATTTCTGACCGGAAACGGCAACTTTACGGGAAGTTTCATTACGGGAGCAAATTGTTTTGATACTTCGGGCGGCTGTAACAACATTTTTCTGACAACTCTTAACCGAAATGCGGCGGGACAGGCGACTTTTCTACTCAATCCGCCGGGAATCGGACGCAACGGATTTCGCGGTCCGCGCTATTTCAATGTGGATTTGACTTTAGGAAAGAGATTTAGTCTGCCGAAAGGTCTGCGGATAAATGAAGCATCCGGCTTGGATTTGCGGGTGAATTTATTTAATGCTTTTAACCAGCTTAATCTGTCGAGTTTCAGTTTTGCTTCGGACAGCACCCGAATCACCAATAACAACGGTCAACCGAATGCCAGTTTCGGCAGAGCCACCAGCGGACTTTCCGGGCGCGTTATCGAATTGCAGGCGAGATTCAGTTTCTAAATAAATCCGCTTGATTTGAAACAAAAGACGCGGAGAATTTTATATTTTCTCCGCGTCTTTTATCGTTGAATTTTTCATTCTAAGTAATTCGACAAAATGATTAAAGACCGGAGCGCAAGCGGCACGCTTGTCGCCGTTCGAGCGAAGCGTCGAACGGCGACGGCGTTTAGATTACTCGAAAGTTTATAGAAATCGCAGACGTGCGTCCGTTCGCGCTTCGCACCGAACGGACGTGCAAGCGAGCCGCTTGCGCTCCGGTTATTCAAAAAATTAAAGTAATTATGAAATTAAACAAAACGAGCATTTTACTGTTTTCGCTGTTGTTATTGCTTTTTATCCTGCCGATTTCGGCGCAAAAAAATCAGGCGGATACCGAACGAAAAATAAACGCTTTGGTCGCCAAAATGACGTTGGCGGAAAAACTCGGTCAGCTTCAGCAATTGGACGGCGAGGCGAACGGCAAATATCGTCCCGAACATCTCGAAATGGCGCGGAAAGGTCTTTTGGGTTCGACGCTCAATGTGCGCGGCGCGAAAATGACCAATGAATTGCAGAAAGCCGCGCTCGAATCGCGCCTTAAAATTCCGCTGCTGTTCGGTTTTGACGTGATTCACGGTTATCGGACGATTTTTCCCGTGCCTTTGGGCGAATCGGCGAGTTGGGACTTAACGTCAATCGAGAAAACGGCGGCGATTGCGGCGGCGGAATCTCGCGCGGCGGGAGTTCATTGGACGTTTGCGCCGATGGTTGATATTTCGCGCGATCCGCGTTGGGGAAGAGTTGTCGAAGGCGCGGGCGAAGACACTTTTCTCGGTTCAAAAATTGCCGAAGCGCGTGTTCGCGGATTTCAAGGCGCGGATTACAGCGCGAACGATAAGGTAATGGCGACCGCCAAACACTGGGTCGGTTACGGCGCGGCGGAAGCCGGACGCGATTACAATACGACGAATATTACAAAACGCGCTTTGTACGAAATTTATTTCCCGCCTTTTAAAGCCGCGCTCGATGTCGGAGTCGGTTCTTTTATGACGGCGTTTAACGATCTGGACGGCGTTCCTTCGACGGCGAATCCGTTTATTTTGAAGGACGTTTTGCGAAAAGACTGGAAATTTGACGGTTTGGTCGTCAGCGATTACACCGCCGTAATGGAACTGATGTTTCACGGTTTGGCGAAAGACGAACCGGCGGCGGCGATGTACGCGCTCAACGCCGGAACGGATATGGAAATGGTTTCGCGTCTGTATAACAAATACGGCGAGGAACTTATCAAAGAGAAAAAAGTTTCCGTCGCCGACATTGACGAAGCCGTGCGTCACGTTCTGCGCGTCAAATTTCGTTTGGGACTTTTCGATCAATCGTTCGCCGATGAAAATCTGGAAAAAGCCGAAGTTTTCAAAAAAGCGAATCGTGATTACGCAAAAACTTCCGCCGAAAAATCGTTCGTTTTGTTAAAAAATGAAAACAACACGCTGCCGATCAGCAAAGCAATAAAAGAAGTTGCCGTCATCGGCGATTTGGCGAACAATAAAAAGGAAATGAACGGAAATTGGACGGGCGACGGACAGCCCGCCGATCCGATTACAGTTTTGGAAGCGTTAAAAGCGAAGTTTCCGCAGATGAAAATTCGTTTTGAGAAAGGCTGTGATGCGTATTGCAAAACAACTGAAGATTTTGCAGCGGCGGTTGACGCGGCGAAAAGTGCGGATTTTACGATTGTCGTCGCGGGCGAATCCGGCGATATGTCAGCGGAAGCGTCTTCGCGTTCGGACATAAATTTGCCCGGAATGCAGACGGATTTGGTCAAACAAATTCATCAAACCGGAAAACCTTACGCCGTTGTTTTGATGAACGGCAGACCTTTGACGATAAATTGGCTGGCGGAAAATTCGCCGGCGATTCTGGAAACTTGGTTTGCCGGAACGGAAGCCGGAAACGCGATTGTGGACACGCTTTTCGGCGACGCGAATCCGGGCGGGAAATTGCCGATTACATTTCCGCGCAGCGTCGGGCAGATTCCGATTTATTACAACCACAAAAACACGGGTCGTCCGATTGATGCCGAAAATAAATACACTTCCAAATATCTCGACATTCCGAACACGCCGCTTTATCCGTTCGGTTTCGGCTTGAGCTATACGCAGTTTAAGTTGAGCGATTTGCGGTTAGACAAAACGCAGATTCTGCCGAACGGCAATGTCAAAGTCAGCGTTAAAATCGAAAACACCGGAACACGCGCGGGCGATGAAGTCGTCCAGCTTTACATTCACGACATCGCGGCGACGGTGACGCGTCCGGTCAAAGAATTGCGCGGTTTCAAACGCCTCACTTTACAGCCGAAAGAAACGCGAACGGTCGAATTTACGCTCACGCCGGACGATTTGAAATTTTACGACCGCGATTTGAAACCCGTGATCGAAGCGGGCGAATTTCAAGTTTACGTCGGCACAAGTTCAGACAACGGTTTGCAGAGCGTTTTTGAAGTCGTCAACACACTGGCGCGTCCGCCGACGACAAACAAAATTGTAGAAATCGAACCCGCGCCGAAAACTCCTGTCCCGACTGCCAAAATTTCATCCGACGACGACGCTTTTCTCGAAGATTTGGAAAAACGCGCATTTGATTATTTGTGGGAAAACACCAATGCGAAAAACGGCTTGACGCTTGACCGCGTTGGAAAAGACGGAACTCCGAAACCGGAAGGACATCGGTCTCATAATATTGCGAGCGTCGCCGCTTCGGGTTTTGCTTTGACGGGTTACTGCATCGGCGCGGATCGCGGCTGGGTTTCAAAAGAAGAAGCGAAAGGGAGAACAAAAAATACGCTCGATTTTTTTGCGAACAAAGCGTTCAATAAAAACGGCTGGTTTTATCACTGGCTCGACTTTGAAACGGGCGAGAGGCGTTGGAACAGCGAGATTTCTTCGATTGACACCGCGCTTCTGCTCGGCGGAGTTTTAACGGTCAAACAGTGTTTTTCGGACGACAAAGAAATCGGGCGTTTAGCCGATAAAATCGCCGAACGCGTTGATTATAGATGGATGCGGGACGACAATCAATATCTGCTTTCGCACGGCTGGAAACCGGAAAGCGGATTTTTGAAAAGCGATTGGGACGAATACAGCGAAGAGATGATTTTATACATTCTCGGAATCGGCTCGAAAACGCATCCGATTTCGCCGAATTCGTGGTACGCGTGGGAGCGAACTTGGCGAAATTACGAAGGATTTCGATATTTAGCGGCGGTTTCGCCGCTTTTTATTCACCAGTATTCGCACGCCTGGATTGATTTTCGCAGCCGCCGCGAACAGCGTCCGCCGTTTGTCAATTACTTTGAAAATTCCGTCAAAGCGACGCGCGCCCAGCAAAATTTTTTCGCCGACGTTTTAAGCAAAGATTTTCCGACGTATTCGCCGACGATGTGGGGTTTGTCGGCTTCCGACAGCGAGAAAGGCTACGTCGCGTGGGGCGCGCCGCCGCGTTCCGACGACATTGACGGTTCGGTCGTGCCGTATGCCGTCGCCGGTTCGCTGATGTTCACGCCGGACATAACCTTGCCGACGTTAAAGGAAATGAAGGACAAATACGGGGAAAAAGTTTACGGCAAATACGGTTTCGCCGACGCTTTTAACCCGAACAGCGGTTGGGTTGACGGCGATAATCTCGGAATTGATCAGGGAATGACTCTGCTCGGCGCGGAAAATCTGCGAAGCGGCAAAGTTTGGTATTGGTTTATGCAAAACGAAGAGCCGCGCCGCGGGTTGAAACTTGCCGGAATTCTTTAGCGTTATTTTGATTTACAACGCGGTAAATTTTCGGCGAAAACCTTTCTCAAAAAGTGGTAAACAACATTTTTATTAACTTTTATATGCCTTTTATAAATTATTTGAAAGCATATTTTGAGCCGTAAAATTTGAAACACCGCGTAATTTTCTCGAAGAAATCCAACTTTGTTTCACTTGTGCATAAAAGTATTTTACAGATGACCGTAAAATGTTTAGAATTCATTAAATAGATTTACGAAGTTCATTTTTTCCTAATAAAAAATTGTAGTTTTTTGCTTATGTCTCTACTCGAAATGCGGCAAATCACCAAAGAATTTCCGGGCGTAAAAGCTCTGGACGGTGTAACTTTCGATTTGCACGAAGGCGAATTTCACGCGCTCGTCGGCGAAAACGGCGCGGGAAAATCCACTTTGATGAAGGTTTTATCCGGCGTTTATCCTTACGGAACTTACACGGGCGACATTGTTGTTGAAGGAAACATAAAACAGTTTCAAACTATTCGTCAGGCGGAAGAAGCCGGAATCGCCATCATTTTTCAGGAATTATCGCTCATCAAGGAATTAACCGTCGCCGAAAATATTTTTTTGGGCAAAGAGCCGTCGCGTTTCGGCGTGATAAATTGGGCGGAAATTTATCAAAAATCTTCGCAGCTTTTGAGAGATTTGAATTTGCCGCTCAATCCGCGCACAAAAGTCGGAAATCTCGGCATCGGACAGCAGCAACTGGTCGAAATCGCCAAAGCTCTGTCGCAAAAAGCGAAAATTCTGGTTTTGGACGAACCGACCGCCGCGCTGACCGAATCGGAAGTCGAAACGCTTTTTACAATTTTGAGAGATTTGAAAGCGCGCGGTGTCGGAATGATTTATATTTCGCACAAACTCGACGAAGTTTTTACGATGTCGGATCGCATCACGGTTTTGCGCGACGGGCAAACGGTCGGCACACAAAACACGGAAGATTTGACGAAAGATAAGATAATTTCTTTGATGGTCGGGCGCGAAGTCGGCGATATTTTCCCCGAAACTACGCACGATTTTGGCGAAACAGCTTTGGAAGTCAAAAATCTGACGGCTTACGATCCTGACGTGCCGGAGAAAAAACTGGTTGATAATGTTTCATTTTCGGTTCACAAAGGCGAAGTCGTCGGCATCGCCGGTTTGATGGGCGCGGGAAGAAGCGAGCTTTTGATGACGATTTTCGGCGCGTGGCGCGGAAATTATTCCGGCGACATTTACGTCGAAGGAAACAAAACCGCCATTGATTCGCCGTCCGACGCGATTGATAACGGCATCGGTTTTGTCACCGAAGACCGCAAGCGTTTCGGTTTGATTTTGGAACAGACGATTTTGGATAATTCGACGCTTCCCGGATTGAAGAAAATTTCCGGCGCGTTTATTACGCACCGTTCGCGCGAACGAATCGCCACGAGAAGCGTGATGGAATCGCTGCACGTCAAGGCAAATTCGCCGATGACGGTCGCCGGAACGCTGTCGGGCGGAAATCAGCAAAAGGTCGTTCTCGGAAAATGGCTTTTGACCAAACCGCGAGTTTTATTTTTAGACGAACCGACGCGCGGCATTGATGTCGGCGCGAAACAGGAAATCTACGCGGAAATCAACAAACTCGCCAAAGAAGGTTTGGCAATCGTGATGGTTTCCTCCGAACTGCCGGAAGTTTTGGGATTATCAAACAGAATTCTGGTTCTGCACGAAGGCAGATTAACCGGCGAATTTACAAAAATCGAGGCTACGCCGGAAAAAGTGATGGTGGCGGCGACGGGCGAATCGAAGGTGATGGTTTAGGAATGTGCAAATTTTTTAACACAGAGATACAGAGATTACACAGAGAAATATGATGTTAATCAAAATTTAGAAAGGCTTTTAAAAAAACTCTGTGAAATCTCCGTGAACTCTGTGTTATAAATATTTTTTTAACCCAAAGATCAAAAATAAATAATTCCTGTTATGAATGATTCGCACCTAAATGAAATTACCGGAAACGTAAATCGGCGCGGCAATTGAAGTTCACAGACAATTAGGTCCCGGATTGCTGGAATCCGCTTATACAGAATGTCTCTGCCGCGAGTTTTTATTAAGAGAAATTAATTTTGAAAAGGAAAAACCTTTGCCGGTCGAATATAAAGGCGTAAAACTCGAATGCGGTTATCGCCTGGATTTTTTAGTAGAAAAGTTGGTTGTCGTTGAAATAAAAGCAGTCGAAGCGGTTGCTCCGATTCACGAGGCACAGCTCGTAACATATTTAAAACTCGGCGGTTGGCGGATCGGACTTTTGATAAACTTTAATGTCCTGATTTTGAAAAACGGAATTCGCCGAAAAATCTTTGGTTGAAAATATAGTATAAACTCTGTGAAATCTCCGTGTTCTCTGTGTTTTAAATTTGTTCAAAACTCAATTAACACAGAGTTCACAGAGATTTCTCAGAGATTTACGGAGATAATAAAAGGACAGAAATGAGTGAAACAATAACGGAAAAAAAAGGATTTAAACTCGAAACGGCGGCACTTCGCGCTTACACGATGCTCGGCGCGATGATTATCATTTGGCTTTTCTTTTACTGGCAGACCGACGGCATTTTTCTAAATCCGCGCAATCTTTCCAATTTGATGCTGCAAACTTCCGTCACGGGAATTATCGCCGTCGGGATGTTGATGGTGATTATTTCGGGAAATATTGATTTGTCGGTCGGTTCGCTTCTCGCGCTCGCGGGCGGCGTTTCGGCGATTATGCTGACGAATATGGGCTACGGAATCGTGCCTTCGATTTTGGGCGCGATTGCCGTCAGCGTAGCAATTGGATTATTTCAAGGTTTTTTGACGGCTTATTTTAATATTCCCGCATTTATCGTTACGTTAGGCGGACTTCTCGCGTGGCGCGGCGCGATCAAAGGGATTTCCAAGAGCGAAACGATTCCGATTTCCGACAGCAGTTTCAAATTTATCGGGCAAGGCTACGCCGGAACGGTCGGGATTCCGATCAGCGCGACTTCCGAAATAGCTTTTAATTTCGGCTGGCTGATAGCGATTATCGCCTGCGCTTTTATTTTGCTCAGTGCTTATCGCCGCGTCAAATCGCAGCGGGAATACGGTTTAGGCGACACAAATACCGGAGCGGCAATGCTGAAAGCGGTTATTCCGATTGTCGTGATTCTCGGTTTTGTGTTTGTGATGAATTCTTACGAAGGCATTCCGATTCCGGTTTTGATTTTTCTGGCGGTTGCCTTAGTCGGCTATTTTATCACCAACAATACGACTTTCGGACGTTATCTTTACGCCATCGGCGGAAATGCGGACGCGGCGCGGCTTTCGGGAATTAATAACAGAGCCAATATCGTCAAAGTTTTCGCATTTTTGGGCGCGTTGACGGGAATTGCCGCGATAATTTACACGGCGCGCGTCGGCAGCGCGACACCTGATGCCGGAACTCTTTTGGAACTCGACGCGATTGCCGCCTGCGTCATCGGCGGCACGAGTTTGATGGGCGGACGCGGCACGGTTTTCGGCGCGTGTCTGGGCGCGTTGATTATGGCGAGTCTCGATAACGGAATGTCGCTCTTAAACGTCCGCGATTTTATGCAGGAACTCGTCAAAGGCGGAATTTTAGTCGCCGCGGTCGGACTCGATATGATCGGCAAGAAATCATAGGTTGACAATGCAGAAACACGCGCGAAGTAAGGGCGAAAAAACATACTTACTTCGTGCGTATTTCCGCACACAATTAAAGGAGAAAATTTAATGCGATTGAAAATTTTAGCATTTTTAACATTGGCGATTTTATTATCCGCCTGTATTCAGGCAAGACAAGACGGCGCGGCAAACACGGCGCAGCCTGACGGCGCGGCTGTCACCGGCGGCAAAGTCAAAATCGGTTTTGCGATGGACACCGTAAAAGAAGAACGCTGGCAGCGCGACCGCGCGGCGTTTGAAGCGCACTGCAAAGAAATGAACGTCGAATGTTTAGTGACGGTTGCCGACAATCAAGCCAGCCAGCAGGCGAATGATGTGGACAATCTTTTAACGCAGGGCGTAAATGTTCTGGTCATCGCGCCGCACGACGCGACGCAAGCCGTTTCGATGGTCGAAAAAGCCAAAGCGCAGGGCGTTTCGGTGATTAGCTACGACCGTTTGATAAACTCCGATAAAATTGACGTTTATGTTTCGCATCAAGTTCCGGTCATCGGCAGAAAAATCGCCGAATACGCGCTCGAACACGTTCCGCAGGGAAATTACGCGATGGTTTACGGCGCGTCCACCGACAACAACGCGATAATTATGAAAAGAGAGCAGTTGAAAGTTTTACAGCCGGCAATTGACAGCGGAAAAATCAAAATCGTCGCCGATCAGTTCATCACCGACTGGAAAACCGAAGAAGCGTTAAATATGGCGGAAAACACTCTGACGCAGAATAATGACAACATTCAGGCGTTTGTCGTTTCCAACGACGGAATGGCGGGCGGAGTAGTCGCCGCGCTCGAAAAGAAAAACCTCGCCGGAAAAGTTCTCGTCACCGGGCAAGACGCGCAGAAAGACGCGCTTCAGCGCATCGCCGAAGGCACGCAGACGATGACCGTCTATAAACCGATTATTCCGTTGGCAAATGCCGCCGTTGACGCGGCGATAAGACTTGCGAAAAAAGAGCCGCTGACCGAAGCGCAGCCATTTATGAACGACAATATCAAAAAGGAAATTCCGGCGATTCTTCTGGAAGTTCAGGTTGTTGATAGAAATAATCTGATGACGACGGTTATCAAAGACAATTATGTTTCTTACGACGACGTTTACGCGAATGTGCCGCCCGCCCAGCGTCCTCCGAAACCTTAGAAGTTTTGAAATTTACGCATCAGACTATAAAAAGTCTGATGCGTTTGTTGGTTCGGCTCGAAAAAATTCGGCGCGTTTTTTCGTCATTGCCGCCGGTTTGTTGTCTTGCTATCGGCAGCATCCTGTTTGCTTTATCAGCACTTCTTCTGTAATATCTCTGCTGAATAAATAAAAAGTTGTAGGCTTTCCCCGCTGTAAGTCCCAAAATCAAAGATTGGTGTTTCTTGCTTATCAGGTAATTTGGCGATTAAATTCTGTTGTAAGTGCCGATTCAAACAAATTGGTATTTATAATATCTGAACTCCGCAATCTTTTTATTGAGCAAATTAAACGGTCTTTAAATATTGTTTTGATGTCCTTCCGGCAGCAAACGGCGGATGACGACGGCAGTAAAAACAAAATTTGGAATACGAGCTGCGCCGGTTTGAATTACTGATTCAGCTCTAAGCCACTTAACGATATTGAAAAAAGGAGATTTGTAAAATTATGTTACTAAGTTTATCAAATTCGCGTGTGATGGTTGGTTCACGCGTCCGGCGAAATTTCGTCCTGGCTGCCGCAATTTTTGCGGTTTGTTTTCTTTTTAACGCGTCGTCGAATGTTTATGCGGCGACTTTTATCGTCAATTCGATGACCGACGCAAACGACGCGGCGGCGGGCAACGGAGTTTGCGAAACGGCGGCGGGCAACGGCATCTGTACTCTGCGGGCGGCGATTACCGAAGCCAACGCGCTCGCCGGCGCAGATATAATTACGCTTCCGGCGGGAACTTATACGCAAACGCTCGTCGGCGTGGAAGATGCAAATGTGTCCGGCGATTTGGATATTACGTCGAATATTACAATTAACGGCGCGGGCAGCGGCACGACTTTTATCGAAGCGGCGACTGCGCCCGGAACTGCGGTCGAGCGCGTCATTCACTTTCCCGCCAGTAATGTTACGGCAGTTTTTAACGACGTTACTATTCGCAACGGCAGACAAGCGACGGCAACATTCGGCGGCGGCGTTCGCGTTAATAATGCCGGAGATAATGTGACCTTTAACAATTGTGTTATCCGCGATAATTTCAGCGGTTTTGGCGGCGGCGGAATTGTTATTAACAATGCGACGGCATCCGTTACTCTCAACAATACCACCGTTACCGGCAACACAGCCGATAGCAGTACAAGTACAAACCCCGCACTCGGCGGCGGAATTTTCTTAAATGCCGCGGGAGCGACGCTTACCGCTACGGATTCGACAATCAGCAACAATACCGCGTCTTCTACGACAAGCGGAGGCGCAGCCGGAGCCGGAATCAGAAATACAGGTAATCTTACCTTGATACGCACCACCGTCAGCGGTAATGTAGCTTCTGCGAGTGCCGGAAGTGCCTCCGGCGGCGGAATTGAAAACAGTGCCACCGGCGGAACGACAACTTTGACGGGCAGCACCGTCAGCGGCAATACGGCTACGTCTTCATCAACATTCAATTCTTTCGGCGGGGGAATCGCTCTTTTTGCCGGCACATTTACCTTAACCGACAGCGTGGTCAGCGGTAACACAGCCAACGTTAAAGGGACCGGAAACGGATTTGCCGGCGGTATTTACAATCAGCAGTCAACGCTGAATCTTACAAACTCGACCGTGAGCGGCAACAGTTCTACTATTCACGCCGGAATTCGCGCGATTGCCGGGGGAACAGCGGCAACAACCAACATCACACGAAGCGCGATTGTCAATAATACGGCGATAGGCGAAGGCGGCGGAATTGTTAATTTTTCCGTCGGCGCGGCAGCGGCTGTTGTGACTATTAATAACAGCACAGTCGGCGGCAATATGACCGGCGGCAGCGCGGGCGGAGTCGAAAACGTCGCCACTTCAACCGGCAACGCAACCGTCAACATAAATTATTCAACCATCGCCTCAAACGCTGCCAATACGGATAATTCGGGCGCGGACGGCGGCGGCGGACTGATAAATTTCGCAAATACAATGACCGGAGTTCCGAGCATTAATCTGACCAACAGCATCGTCGCTGATAATACCATCGGCACGGGCGGCACAGGTCCCGATATTGCCGGCGTAATTACTTCCGGCGGATATAATCACGTTGAAAACACGACCGGCGGCACATTTGCCGTAATAGTCGGCGATGTAACCGGAACGGATCCCGGACTTTTGCCTTTAGCGTTGAACGGCGGAACGACGCTGAATTACAAACCTGCCGTGGGAAGTCCTGTTTTGGACACGATTCCGACCGGCACGAGCGGCTGCGGAGTCGCGCCGTTTGATGTTGACCAGCGCGGTTTTATGCGTCCGACCGATTCAAATAATGATATGGTTCCGGCGTGCGAAAAAGGTTCGGTCGAAGTCCTTACGCCGACTGCGGCGATGGCTTCGATCAGCGGACGGGTTTTGGAAAGTGCCGGAAGCAAACGCGGACTTGCCAATGCCGGCATTACAATGACTGATGCCGCCGGAGTAACGCGGCGGGCGCGAACCAACGCGTTCGGCTATTTCCAACTGGCTGATGTCGCAACCGGACAAACGTATATATTTGACGTTTCCGCCAAGCGTTATCAGTTCCAGTCACAGGTCGTTAATGTCAACAACGATTTAGAGGATTTGACGTTCACGCCGTTGTATCGCCGAGCGGTGAAATAAAATAACGCAGGTTTTCCCGACTGCTGTCAAAGAAGCGTCCCTGTTTACTTCAGATGTGAGCGCGAAACGCGCTCACGACAGCGGTCGGGACGACTGCGTTATAAACCATTTTTTTATATCTTCGCGCATTTCGTT
Source organism: Pyrinomonadaceae bacterium (assembly GCA_965218105.1). Taxonomy (GTDB): domain Bacteria; phylum Acidobacteriota; class Blastocatellia; order Pyrinomonadales; family Pyrinomonadaceae. The sequence goes on along the minus strand of OZ244585.1, from coordinate 2,583,009 downwards.
TGTAATTTCGTGTTTCGCTTCGTAGAGTTTCGATTTGAAATCCGGCAGATAATTTTTCAACTTCCGCTCGTAATTTTGAAATTTTTCGAGCGAATAAAATTCGTCATCATCGCCGTAAAGATAAAAGACTTCGGCATTTGTCGGTTTGTAAATTTCATTAGTTTCCAAGTCCGAAGGAATTCCGCCGCACACGCCGATTACGCCGCAGGCGATTTCGGGAAAAGTAAAAGCAAAGCGAAAATTCAGCGCGCACGCCTGTGAAAATCCGTAAAGATACACTTTTTCAGGATCAATCAGTTTTTTCTCCGCCAGTTTTTCGATAATTTCCAAGATAAAATTTTGATGAATCACAACGGATTCTTCAGGTTTATGGTCTGTCAGCCAGCCGAAACCGACTCTGAAACCTTTTTCCGTTTCGCGGAAATGCTGATACGGAGCCTGAATCGAAGCGATGACGTAATTTTTGGGCGCGGCGACGAACGCTTCGCGCATCATATATCGTTTGTGCGCGCCGTAACCGTGAACCGCAATTAAAAGCGGCGCGGGCTTTTTTGTGTTTTCGGGAACGTATAAATCGTAGTAAAGTTTAATTTCGGTTTTGACGCTCAAATCGGTTTGCAGATTTTCTGAATTCATAAAAAAGAGTTTAGAAATTAAATTGCCGACACGCAACGAGCGCGGGAAAAATCGCTTTTTTGTTTTTATGCAAAAGTTTTTCAAATGGCTCGACGACATCGCTGAAATCGAAACGGAAAATTCAACCGCCAAATGGCTTGAACGCACTGTTTTTATTTTTTTGATTTTAATGATTCTGTCCGCGCCGAATTCGATTGCCGCGACGCAGACGGCGTGGCTGTGCGGAATGACGGCGTGGATTATTCGCTTTTTCGTCAAACCGCGTCCGCCGGTTTCCGCAAATCCGTTTCGTTTTAACAAATCGTTAAATTATGCTTTGTGGGCTTTTTTGATTTGGTCGTTTATTACTTCGCTGACTTCTTTCGCGCCGGATATTTCGCTCGACAGACTGCGAAACACGCTGCTTTTTCTCATTTTTTATTTTGTCGCCGGTAATTTGCGAACCGTTCGCGCCGCGAAGTTTCTCGCCTTCGCGCTAATTTTCTCGTCAATGGTCAGCGTCATTTGGACACCGATTGAGCGAATTTTCGGGCGCGGCGTGGAAATTCAAAACGTCGCGGCGAACAGTCCTTTGACCAAAGCGATTTATCTGGAAAATAATTCGGAAAAAATCGTTTTAAAAGACGGCGACACACTGCTCGAAGTCAATAAAAAGAAAATCCGTACGCCCGAAGATTTGGTCAGTGCGCTCGAACAAAACGAAACCGTTCAAATCAGATTTTACCGTCCCGATTATTATTTACCTTTGCAGCTAAAACGCGCCGATTTACTGGGCGGAACGACCGCGCTCGAAAAACTCGGCATCGGCGGCTGGAAACGCAGTCGAAACTGGCGTTCCGCCGGATTTTACGGTCATTACACGACTTTCGCCGAAGTTTTACAGCTTATTTTGTCGCTCGCCTTCGGACTTTTAATCGCAGCATTCGGAAAGAAAAAAGACGAACAAAATAGTACTGAAAATCACCGGGAATTTTTTCTTTGGCGGCTTTTCTCGTCAACATACTTTTTGCTTTTTTGTGTCGCGGCGATGAGTTTCGCGCTTCTTTTGACCGTGACGCGCGCGTCGCAGCTCGGTTTTTTGATTTCAGCTTTCGCCATTGTTTTAATCAACGGCAATCGCAAATTGATTTTAAGTTTGATCGTCATCGTTTTGCCGGTCGCGCTGATCGGACTCTTCTTTTTGCAGCAAAGCAGAAACGTCGGATTTTTCGACGCGAAAGACGATTCGACGATTTACCGAGAGACGGTTTGGCGGGAAGGTTATCATTTATGGACGAATAATCCGCGCAATTTGACGCTCGGTGTCGGAATGGATTCGATCAAACGCTACGCCAAAGACTGGCATTTGTTCGATGACGGCAAACTTCCGACGGGACATTTTCATTCGACACCGCTGCAATTACTGGTCGAACGCGGTTTTCCCGCATTTTTAATCTGGCTTTGGGTTTTGCTGGCTTACGGAGTGATTCTGTGGCGGGCAATCAAATTCCAAGTTCCAAATTCCAGATTCCAAATTAGAAGAATTAAAATTTGGAATCTGAAATCTGGAATCTGGAATTCGGAATCTGCCGATTGGCAAACGCGGGGAATTTTTCTCGGCTGTTTCGGCGGTTTAACCGGATTTTTTGCCGGCGGAATCGTTCATTACAATCTCGGCGACGCGGAAGTGGCGATGGTGTTTTTTATGCTGATGGGAATCAGCGTGTTTTTGTCCAACTTTAGATCAGTAAATGGATATGAAATCTTTGCAGAAGCCTGCACGAAATAAGGGCGTAAATCTCGCGCCTTACGAGCGCAGCGGGCTTCTGCATTTATCAAACCTATTTGCTGACAAGGCGCATTGACAGCTTCATTTCGACTATTTTCCCCGCGCTAATTATTGCGCCACTGAATGAAATTTCCCTGATTTAATGAGCGACTAAATTACAGTCAAACGCCGATTCAAACAAATCTTTTTTCTGCTCAATCGCTTTTCTTTCAATTGTGCAGTCTTGTTCGCTGACAAGTTTCAAATTCAGATTTCTTTTACTGAGTTTGAATTGAATATCTTTGACGTGATTTTCGTAGCCGCGGTCGAGCGCGTCAGCGATTCGCAAAATGCCGCCGAGCCGAGCCGTTATTTTGCGGTCTTTTTCGTTTAACTCCATAAAATCCAGATGTTTATCTTTCGGCAGAGCTTTGCGATGATAACGCGCGATATTGGCGATCATCAATTTTTCGTTTTCCGAAAATCCGGTGATTTCCGAATGTTTTATCAAATAAAGCGAGTGTTTATGATGCGCTTCGTGCGAAATATGATAGCCGATGTCGTGCAGCAGCGCGGCGGCGGCGAGCAAAGTTCGTCCGTGTCTTTTTAAATTATAAATCGGCGCGAGCGCGTCGAAAATCTTTTCGGCTAACGCGGCAACCTGCAAAGCGTGCTGTTCTTCGTAACCGAAACGCCTGCCGATGGCGAAAACGTCGCGCAGCCGAATATCTTCGACATCCGGCACGGGCGGCAACGATTCGGCTTCAATCTCGCGCAGATGATCAATGATTACGCCTTCGCGCAAAGCGTAGGAACACGGCTGAAGCGTTTGAATGTTGAGCGTTCGCATTACGCCTTCCAAAATCAGCCCGCCGGCGACGATCACTTCGGCGCGGGTCGGACTGATAACCGGCATCTGAATTCGCTTTTCCAGTGAAACTTTCGCCAGCGTTTTGTTTAACGCGATTAATTTTTTGAGCGGAATTTCCGTTTTTTCCGGCGTTTGAATATTAAGCAAAGCCGCGAGATTGAGAATCGTACCGGAAGTTCCGGTGGAAAAACTCCATTTTTCGCCTTCCATTTTTCGCACGGGCTGTTTGAGCGCGAAACCGATTTCCGCCAGCAAATTTTTGATTTCTTTGGTTTTCGGCGGATTGCTGAAAAGAAATTTTTCGGTCAGACCGACTGCGCCGAGCTTCATCGAAAAAAGTTTGTCCGGCTGACCGTTTACCATCAGCGAAAGTTCGGTCGAACCGCCGCCGATGTCTATATTTAAAAGCGATTCTTTATTCGCGCCGTAAAACTGCGCGACCGCCACGCCGATTAATCGGGCTTCTTCGAGCGACGACAAAATTTCGATGCGAACGCCCGTGCGCCGTTCGATTTCGTCAACAAATTCGGCGGCATTTTCGGCTTCGCGGACGGAAGCGGTGGCGACGGCGAGAATCGAATCAACTTCGCGGCTGTCGGCAATCGAGCGAAATTTGGCAATCGCGGCGGCTGACAGATCAATCGCTTCTTCGGATAAAAAATGATTTTTCAGCGTTTCGTGTCCGAGCCTGACGCGCTCGCGGTCTTGCAAAAGTACGGTAAAAGAATCGCTGGCGGCGGCTTCGATGATGACAAGTTTTAGGGAATTAGAGCCGATGTCTATCGCGGCGAGTTTTTGTGTTTTCATCTTTAAAGAGATAATAAAGTGTAAGAGATAATATAACAAATTACCTTTGAATTGCTATTTGATTAATTATGAAAGTTAAAGAAATAATGACCAAAAACGTCGGTTTTTGTCAGCCTGAAGATAAATTGACGGCGGCGGTCGAAATTATGCGGCGACACGATTGCGGAGCTGTGCCGGTAATTGATGCTGACGAAAAAGTCGTCGGAATGATAACCGACCGCGATATTTGCTTAGCTTTTGCCGACGCGGATGCTAGATTTACGCAGTCAAAAGTCGAAAAGTTGATGACGACCAAAACGATAGTCTGTTCGGCGGGCGATAAAATAGAGGACGCGCTGAGAAAAATGCGTAAAAATCAATTGAAACGTCTTCCCGTAACCGGCAAAAACGGCGAACTTGTCGGCATATTGTCCGTCACCGACGTGCTGATTTCCGTTCGGAAAAACAAAAAATTAAAAAAGAAAATTTATTCGACGCTGGAAACGATTTTTCAGCCGCGTCCGATTGTTCTTCGGGAAGTTTCCGAATAATTTTAAGAAAATGAAAACACTTTATATTTTGCGCCACGCCAAATCGAGCTGGAACAATTCCGATTTGGCGGATTTTGATCGTCCGCTCAATAAACGCGGTCGTGAAGCCGCGCCGCTGATCGGCGAAATGATGTACAAAAACCACTTTCAGCCCGATTTAATCATCAGTTCGCCCGCTGAAAGAGCCAAACAAACGGCAATTTCAGTTCGCGCGTCGGCGCAGCTCGAAAGCGAAATTCTATTTGACGAAAGAATCTACGAAGCAAGTTCGCGCCGACTTTTGCAGATTATTTCCGAACAAAACGACGAACTCAAATCGTTGATGCTCGTCGGACACAATCCGGGATTTGAAGAACTGTTGAGCATTTTAACCGGCGAACTTTGTTCAATGGCGACGGCAAATTTAGCGATTGTTGATTTGCAGATTGAAAGCTGGAGCGCAATTGCCGCAAATCGTGGAACTTTGCGCGATTTTATCAAACCACAGTAAAGCAGTTGTAACGACTGTTTCACTCAAAAAAAAATGCCTCCGTCAGATCAGACGAAGGCATTCTCTATTTTATTTGTGAAATCTTACCAGCGCGAACCGCCGCCGCCGTAACCGCCGCCGCCGCCGCCGCCGCCGCCGCGATTTCCGCCGCGACCGCCGCCGCCGCCGCCGTAGCCGCCGCGACCGCCGCCGCCGCCGCCGCCGCGACTTTCACGCGGTTTGGCTTCGTTGACTTTTAATTCACGACCATCAACTTCTTTGCCGTTGAATTGGTCAATGGCTTGTTCGGCTTCTTCTTTGGAAGACATTTCGATAAAACCGAACCCGCGCGAACGTCCGGTGTCGCGGTCTTCGATGACCGAAGCCGATTCAACCGTTCCGACTTCGCCGAATAATTCTTCCAAATCCTGACTTGAAGTATCGAAGGAAAGATTTCCCACATAAAGTTTTGTTGACATAAAAATATACCTCGCCTTGTTTTTACAAAGGCTTTCAAAAGAAGCGTCGAATCGAAGTGGCTTCGGAGAAACGGTCTGTAACGCGAAGGGTCGGTTTCGGATACTCAAAAACTTGAGCTACTTCTGCAACTGTAAACAACCTAATCTCGAACCATCCAAAACGCCTTAAAAAAAACGGGCGCATCACCGTTGACACGCGAGAGAAGGATTAACTAAATCATATTAATGCACGATTCGAGTTATTATGGCAAGTTGTAATTATAATTTTCGGCTGAATATTGTAAAAAATGCGGAAACTTGCTTTGAAAATTACAGACGCAGCATAGATAATTGACCTTTCCAAATTTGTTAACGCAATGATTTCACTAAATAACAACAATCAAAAATTCATCAGGCGCGTTTTGATGACGGTTGCCATTATTATCGCCGCGCTGTTGTTCGTTTTGTTGGTATATTATGCGATTGATATTATTTTGCTGCTTTTCGCCGCCGTTTTAATTGCGATTTTTCTGCGCGGTCTGGGCGATTGGACGAGACAATACACGAAACTTTCCGAAGGTTTGTCGGTTTTGCTCGTCTCATTTCTGCTGCTGGTAATTTTAGGCGGCGCGGTCGCTCTGCTCGCGCCGAGCGTCGCCGAACAAGTGAAGCATCTGCGCGACGAACTGCCGAGATCGGCGCAAAATATCAGCGATTATATTTCCGGCTTTAGTTGGGGCAGAGCCATTATCGAACAGCTTCCGAGCGTCAACGAAATAATAGATAATCTGAACACGACGAGTTTTATCTCCAGCGTCGGCGGATTTTTTTCGACGACGGCGGGCGCGGTGGCGAACTTTTTTATCGTTATTTTGGTGGCGGTTTATCTGGCGAGCGAGCCGCAGACTTACGTTCACGGCTTCGTCAAACTTTTTCCGTTTGAACGCCGCGCGCGCGCGCGCGAAATTTTGGCGGAAACCGGCGATACGCTCGGCTGGTGGCTGATCGGAAAAGCCGGTTCGATGCTCGTCATCGGCGTAATGACGTGGATCGGTCTGTATTTTCTCGGCATTCCGTTGTCATTAACGCTCGGGTTAATCGCCGGACTTTTGTCGTTTATTCCGAATTTCGGTCCGATTTTGTCGGCGATTCCGGCGATTCTTCTGGCATTTATCGAAAGCCCGATCAAAGCCGTTTACGTTTTAATTCTTTACATCGTCGTGCAGTTGATCGAATCAAACCTGATAACGCCGCTGATCGAACGACGAACGGTTGAACTTCCGCCCGCGCTGACGATTATCGCGCAATTGGCTCTCGGAGTTTTAATCGGCGGTTTGGGTTTAGTTTTGGCAACGCCGCTGCTCGCCGTGACGATGGTTTTAGTGCAGATGGTTTATATTCAGGACGTTTTGGGCGATAATGATACGGAAGTTGTTGAAGAAAATGAAGAACAAATAACCGCCGAGAACGCGGAGAACGCGGAGAAAATTGAAGTTGGATAGAAGAAAAATATTCGCTTTGGACAAATTTTGAACTGCTCATAAAAAAACTCTGCGTCATCAGCGGCTTAAAATAAAAAATGATAGAAAGATACACACTGCCCGAAATGGGCGCGATTTGGTCGCTGAAAAATAAGTTTCAAAAATGGCTCGATGTTGAAATCGCCGTTTGCGAAGTTCACGCCGAAGACGGAATTATTCCAGAAGACGCGTTGCGAGAGATAAAATCGAAAGCGGCTTTTACGGTTGAAAGAATCAACGAAATCGAAAAAACGACCGATCACGATGTCATCGCGTTTACGACAAACTTGGCGGAAAACATCGGCGGCGCGGCGCGTTTCATCCATTACGGCTTGACTTCGAGCGATGTTGTTGACACGGCGAACGCGCTTTTATTGAAAGAAGCGTGCGAAATTCTGCTGCCGAAAGTTGACGCGCTTTTGGAAGTATTAAAACGCCGCGCCTTTGAGTTTAAAGACACGCCGCAAATCGGGCGAACGCACGGAATTCACGCCGAACCGACGAGTTTCGGAATGACTTTCGCGCTCTGGTTTGCGGAAATGCGGCGCAATAAGGCGCGTCTGGAAAAAGTTAAAGAGATAATTTCCGTCGGCAAAATCTCCGGCGCGGTCGGCGCGTTCGCCCATCTCGACCCGGATGTCGAAGAAAGAGTTTGCGAAAAGTTAGGATTGAAAGCCGCTGATATTTCGACGCAGATCATTCAGCGCGACCGTTACGCCGAATATCTCTGCACATTGGCGATCATCGCTTCGAGCTTAGAAAAGTTCGCGCTGCAAGTTCGTCATTGGCAGCGCACGGAAGTCAGAGAAGCGCAGGAAAAATTCAAAACCGGACAAAAAGGTTCGTCGGCGATGCCGCACAAACGCAACCCGATTTTGTCGGAACGCATTTGCGGAATGGCGCGGACGATTCGCGCCAATTCGATTGTCGGACTTGAAAATGTCGCGCTCTGGCACGAACGCGATATTTCGCATTCGTCGGCGGAACGCATCGTGCTTCCCGATTCGTCGGCGGCTTTGGATTACATTTTGGCAAAAACGACTTCGCTTTTAGATACGCTGGTCGTTTACCCGGAAAATATGCTGAAAAATCTGAATTTAACGCGCGGTTTGGTGTTCAGCGGACAATTGCTTTTGGCATTGACGCAAAAAGGCGTATCGCGTGAAGACGCTTACGTTTACGCGCAGCGAAACGCGATGAAGGTTTGGGACGAAGGCGGCGAATTTAAAGATTTGGTGATGAATGACGCGGACATTTCGGCGCAATTATCGAAAGATGAGATCGAGAAGGTTTTCTCTTATGAACATTATTTGCGAAACGTCGGGAAAGTTTTTGATCGCGTTTTCGCCTGAGAATTAAATTTGCGAGCATTTTCTTTCGACAATGGACGGAAAATAAAAAAGCGAGAGCCGAAACTCCTGCGAACTTGGAAATCTTCTTTTCCCGTTAAAAAAGAATTTTGCGTGTTGGCAGATAAAACTAAAATCAACGCGAATTTACCACAACGGCGTTGCGAAAAAAAGGAAATTGCGTAAGAATTTATATTTTGTTTTGGAGAATTATAATGAAAGCAAAAGTTTATGTAACCTTAAAGCCGAGCGTTCTCGACCCGCAGGGCAAGGCGATTCATCATTCGGTCGAACTTCTGGGTTTTGAAAATGTCGCCGATATTCGGCAGGGAAAGTATTTTGAAATCGCCTTAAACGCTGATCTGCCGGAAGCGGAAGCTCAAGCCGAAGCTGAAAAAATCGCCAAAAACGTTCTGGCAAATCCGGTGATTGAAGATTATCGGGTGGAAATAAGCAAATAGTTGTCAGTTGTCAGTTGTTGGTTGTCAGTTGGATTCTGACTAAACCGGCAACCGACAACCGACAACCGACAACCGATTATGAAATTTGGAGTAATAGTTTTTCCCGGTTCAAATTGCGATCACGACGCTTATCACGTTATTTCAAAACACGTCGGTCAGCCGGTTGATTTCGTCTGGCACAAGGAAACCGATTTGAGCGGCTATGATGCCGTGATTGTTCCGGGCGGATTTTCCTACGGAGATTATTTGCGGGCGGGCGCATTGGCGCATTTTTCGCCGGTTATTGGTGCAGTCAAAGAGTTTGCGAAAAAAGGAAAATTTGTGTTCGGCGTTTGCAACGGTTTTCAGATTCTCTGTGAATCGGGTTTGCTTCCGGGCGCGTTAATGCGAAATCGCAATCTGCATTTTATTTGTCGGCACATAAATATCAAAGTCGAAAACGACCGAACGCCTTTTACGAACGAACTCAAAAACGGTGAAATTCTCTCTATTCCAATTGCTCACGCCGAAGGCAATTATGTGTGCGACGATGAAACTCTGGCGGAACTCGAAGATAACAATCAAATTATTTTTCGTTACTGCGACGAAAACGGCGACGCGACCGATGAAGCAAATCCGAACGGTTCGCTCAATAATATCGCGGGAATCAGCAATAAAGAAGGAAATATTTTGGGAATGATGCCGCACCCGGAACGCGCCTGCGAAGAACTGCTCGGCTCGAACGACGGACGCGATATTTTTCGTTCGCTGACTAAAACGATTGAAAAATTCAACAATTAACAGTAGTGCAAAATAATTTACTTTTTGCGAAGTTCCTTGATTCGTTTTAACAATTGCGGCGCGAGTTTCGCCGTTTGCAGCAACGAACCGGACGCGAAATGTTTGGCAAAGCCGCGAAAAGTTTCAACCGCGTTCGCCCCGTAAGGCATCCACCAAGCATTCGGAAAAATCGCAATTTTGTTGATGTGAATGTGTTGCAATTGGACGAGTTCCATCAAACCTTCAACGCCGTGCGTTCTGCCGTTTCCCGAATTTTTAAATCCGCCCCACGGCGTTTGTCCGATGCCGTGCGTGTACAAAACTTCGTTGACGCAAACCGTTCCGGCTTCGATTCGTTCGGCGACGCGCTTTCCTTTTGTCAAATCTTTTGTCCAGACGCTCGCCGTCAAGCCGAATTCCGAATCGTTGGCGAGTTTGATCGCTTCTTCTTCCGTGCGAAAAGTCGCAATCGGCAATGTCGGACCGAAAGTTTCTTCGCGCATCGCCCGCATCGAATTATTTGCGCCGGAAATGACGGTCGGCTCGAAAAATAAATCTTTTGATTTGCCGCCGGTTAAGATTTTCGCTCCCGATTTTTCAAAACTTGCGACGTGATCTTTGACGATTTCAAGCTGCCTTTGCGAACTCATCGCGCCGATGTCGTTTGATACGACATTTCCCGCGCCCTGTCGCAATTTCTTGGTTTTTTCGACGATTTTTCGCGTCAGTTCTTCGGCAGCGGATTCTTCGACATACAATCTTTCGACCGACGAACACGACTGCCCGGAATTGCAGAACGCGCCCCAAATCGCGCCTTCGGCGGCAAGTTCCAAATTTGCATCGGCGAAAACAACCATCGCATCTTTGCCGCCCAATTCTAAAACAACCGACGTTAAATTTTTCGCGGCAGATTCAGCGATTTTCTTTCCGGTGGCGACGCTTCCGGTGAACATTATTTTGTCCGGCGCGGAATTAACCAATGCCGCGCCGGTTTGTCCGTCGCCGGTAATTATTTGCACAACGTTTTCGGGCAATCCGGCTTTTTCAAAAATTTCGCCGATTTTTAGTCCGACCAACGGCGTTAATTCCGAAGGTTTCAAAACGACCGTATTTCCCGCCATCAAAGACATTACGACTTCGCCGAGCGGAATCGAAAACGGATAATTCCACGCCGGAATAATCCCGACCGCGCCGAGCGGCTGATAGACGATTTTCGACGTGCGTCCCAAAAGCGCGTAAAGTCCGATGTTAATTTTGCGCGGTTTTAATAATTTCTCGGCGTTTTTTGCAAAATACTGCATTAAATCCAAAACCGGCGCGATTTCCATTGACAACGCTTCGGCAATCGGTTTGCCCGATTCGTTTGAGATTAAAAGCGCGATTTCGTCGAGTTCGTCCAAAATCACTTCACGCGCCTTCATCACAAATTTTTTGCGCGCCGCAAATGAAGTTTCGCGCCATTTTTGAAACGCTCGACGCGAATTTTCAACCGCGATTTTCACATCGGCGGCGGACGTGTTTTCGACGCGCCCGACTTCTTCGCCCGTCGCCGGATTGTAGGAAATTATTTCGTTTTCAGTTTTCGGAAATGAAAGAACCGCGCTCATAAATCTGTCTCCTTTGTTCAGAAATTACAGATTAACATAAAATTTCAGCCGAAAATAATATTTAAAGCCGCGCAAAAGTTATTTGTCCGCGCCCGTTTTTGAATCACGAATCAAGATCAAATCGTTATTCGTAATTCCGCGCACGATGAACAGATTTTTCCCGTCTTTCGACCACGCGAAATTGAAGATTTTGCCGGACTTGAAATCGGTCAAAGGCAGCGGCGGCGCGCCGTCGAGCGGCAGGCGAAAAATGTTCGACAAACCTTTTTGATTGCTCGAAACCGTCAGACTTTTGCTGTCGGGCGACCATTGAATCAGATTCAGCAGATTGTATTCGAGGCTTTTTTCGATTTTTTCGAACGAATCGCCGTTGAGCGAAGCAATGACGATGTGTTTTTCGACCGTGTTGATGTCGTATTCGACGAACGCGATGAATTTGCCGTCGGGCGAAAGGCGCGGCTGGCTCATACTCCATTTTTCGTTATCGAAAAACGACGCAACCTGTCCGCCTTCGATAGGAACTTTGAAAAACACTGACCGGTCGTCTTTATTTGCCCGCGCAAAAACGACGTTTTTCCCATCCGCCGTCACCTGCGGATTAAAGTCCGAATACGCGGAGTTTCATCGCTCAACTGAACGACGTTTTTGCCGTCGGCATCCATTCGCCAGATGCGCGGCGTTTTCGACATTTGCGAACTGAACACGATGTAACGTCCGTCGGGTGTCGGCACGGGGCTGTAAATCGTCTCCATATTACCCGTAATATTGCGCGGATTTTTGCCGTCGGCATCGGCGATTTGGAAATCAATTTTGCGCCCGTCGTTTTTGGAATAAAACAGATTTCCGTCCGGCATCTGTGCCAAACCGAATGTGCCTTCGAGACTGCGGCTGTCGGAAGTCAGTTGGGTTATTTCCTTGCTCGCCGGTGAAAATTGCCAGAGCGACGAGACTGATTCGCCCTTGATCGTCACGATGGTCTGACCGTCGGCGGAAAGTCCAAGTTCGGTGTAATTGTTAAAATCATTGGTGATCGGCTGTGTGTCGCTGCTCCGATAATCGTAACGCCAGATTTGCACCGGCGAGTTTGCCGTTTCCTGTGCGGAAAACAAAAATCCCGACCCGTCTTTGAACCAGCAGAAATTATTCACGCCTTGAAAATCGCGTGACGGCAGTGTTTTGAGTTTTTTATCGGCGACGGAAATTTCGGCGAGTTTCACCGTTTCGTGATAACTGCTGCCGTTTTTAATCGCGCCAAGCAGAATTTGTCTGCCGTCCGGCGACCACGCCAGATTTTTGGAATACGCGTCGTAGCCCGTTTCTTTGCTAGAGACGAATTGCTGCGGATTCAGAGTGTCGGTGTCGGCGATAAAAATTAAATCTTCGCTGGTTTTGGTGGTGTGGCGGACGAAGGCGAACCGGTTGCCGTCCGGCGAAAACGTCACCGGACTGTCCACGTCTTCGACCAATTTTTTCGGTGTGCCGCCGAGCGTCGGAATTTGATAAAGCGTGTTGAGGCTCAAATCTTCGCGGTTCTGCGTGTAGTAAATATAATCTCCGGCGGGCGAAAACGCGATTGAATGAAAATCCAGATTGGTCGGCGGCACGACCGTAATCAAACTGTCGGTCGAGATTTGCCGGACGACGAGACTGCGGCTTCCGGTTTCGCCGCTGACGTAAGCGACATATTTTCCGTCGGGCGAAATCGCCGGAAGCAGCACTTTTCCGTCCGAACCGAGACGCGAAACCTGATTTTTCTCGAACGCATCGGCGGCGGCATATTTTGTTCCGCTCGATTTGTAAAAAGTAAATGTTAAACCGATCAAAAAAATTGCGGCGAGCGAGGCAAGCGCGATTTTCCACGTTTTCCAGCCGCGCTTTTTCGGGGTTTCATTTTCGTCAAAGGTCGAATTGTTTAAAATTTTCGTCGGATGATTCGCGCTGTCCGTCTGATGAATCAGCGTCGGATGATTTGCGCTGTTCGTCCGGTGAATCAGCGTCGCGTTTTCGCTGCTGCCCGAATTCGGCGCATTCGGATGTTTTTTTTCCGCGTTGCTGCCGTGTTCGATTTCGTGCAGCAAATCTTTGACATCGAGCGCGAAATCTTTGACGTTTTGATAACGCTCCTCGCGGTCTTTTTGCAGTGATTTGCGGATAATCCGACCGAGTTCAGGCGGCACGTCGTCAACGTAATTTCCGAGCGGCGCGGGTTCTTTATAAATGACGGAGGCAATCGTGTCGCTCGTCGTCGCGCCGTCAAACGGAGCTTTTCCCGTCAGCATTTCATACAAAACAACGCCGAGACTCCAAATATCAGTGCGTTCGTCAACCGGCAGACCCCGCGCCTGTTCCGGCGACATATAACGCGCGCTGCCCAGCACCATTCCGGGAAGCGTGTTGACCGCTTCCGCGCCGGTTTCATCTTTCTGAACGGTCGGTTTCGCCAATCCAAAATCGAGAACTTTAACGATTCCGTCGCGCCGCAACATTATATTTTCCGGCTTGATGTCGCGGTGAACGATGCGCGCCTGGTGCGCGGCGGCGAGTGCTTTGGCAACCTGTTCGATAATCTGCAAAATCTGTGCGACGGCAAGCGATTTGCGCTTGATAACTTCGCGCAGCGTCTCGCCTTCGATGTATTCCGTCGTCAAAAAACTTCCGTGTTCGTTTTCGCCGATTTCGTAAATCGTAATGATATTCGGATGATTGAGCGCGGACGCGGCGCGTGCTTCCTGCCGGAAACGGCTTTTTCTATCGGCATCGTCGGAAAATTCGGACGGCAAAATTTTCACCGCGACATCGCGTTCGAGTTCCGTGTCGTGCGCCAAATAAACTTCGCCCATTCCGCCCGCGCCGATTTGTTTGCGAATCTCGCAGCGTCCGAATTGTTTGCCGATCAACATTTTGAAAATTTAAACTCTCTACAAAATAAACACCGCAGATTTAATTTTTGTGACTTTAAATTTTGAAATTCCGCGCGAATAATCACTGCGCGACGGCTCGTTTTCGACGAAAATTTTGTCCGGCTTAAACTCGGCTAACGAATCAACGACTTCGGCGATTTTCTTCTGCCGTTTTTCCGTCAGCAAATCGGGAAAACCCGTTTTGTTAACGTCGCTGGTTTCGCCGAAATGAAATGTGCTGACGATTAAAATTTTAATGCGCGGCGGTGATGTTTGAGCAGACAAAACACTTGGGGCGGCGCAAATTAATAAGCAAAACATCAAAAACCGCAATACTTTTGTCCTCATATTTAATTGCGTAAAATCTATAAAGTGCCGAAAGGTTGAATCATCTAACTTAACATCTGCTCGACCGATTTATAACTCGCTTCCAAAGCGTCGTCCAATTTCCCCGCGTCCGTGCCGCCGCCTTCCGCCATATCGGGTTTGCCGCCGCCTTTCCCTCCGACGATGGGCGCGATTTCCTGCACGATTTTTCCGGCTTTTACTTTACTGGTCAAATCGTCGGACACGCGGACGATAAATGAAACTTTGCCTTCGTCGGTTTTGGCTAAAATCACCACGCCGGATTTTAACTTCGCCATCAAAGTGTCCGATAAATGGCGCATTCCGCCTTTGTCCAAACCTTCGACGGTTTTGGCGATGACTTTTACGCCGCTGATTTCTTTCGCCTCGTCGCCGTTTGACGAAGCGTTTCCGATTGCGCCGGTGGCGATTTTCATTTTCAGATCGTCGTTTTCGCGGCGCATTCGTTTTAATTCTTCCTGAAGACGTTCAATCGCGTTCGGCAACTGATCGCGCTGAGTTTTCAAGAAACCGAGCGATTCGTCAATCATTCGCTCGTCGTCGCGGAATCTTTCAAAAGCGTCAAAGCCCGTAATCGCGCGGATTCGGCGCACACCGGAGGCGACCGCTTCGTCGGAAGTGATCTTAAACGAGCCGATGTCGCCCGTCGCGCGGACGTGCGTGCCGCCGCATAATTCCTTCGAGAAAGTTCCGCCGCCAACCGATAAAACGCGAACTGCCGAGCCGTATTTTTCGCCGAACAGTGCCATCGCGCCCGATTCCATCGCTTCTTCAATCGCCATCACATTCGTTGAAACCGGCTCGTTCTGCAAAATATAATGGTTGACCAAATCTTCAATCTGCCGAATTTCGTCCGCCGAAATCGGTTGATAATGCGTAAAATCGAACCGCAAAAATTGCGGCGCGACGACCGAACCGGCTTGCTTGACGTGCGTTCCCAAAACTTCACGCAAAGCGGCGTGAACGAGATGCGTCGCCGTATGATTGCGCCGTGTCGCATCGCGTTTTTCCGCGTCAACCGTCGCTGTGATTTCATCGCCGACTTTTATCGAACCTTTTTCGACCTTTGATTTATGTAAAATCAAATCTTTGATTGGCGCGAAAGTGTCCTGCACTTTTATTTTCGATGTTTCATTCATCAAAAACCCAATATCGCCGACTTGTCCACCCGATTCGGCGTAAAAAGGCGTTTCGTCCAAAACTATTAAACCTTCTTCGCCTTCGTTTAATTCGTCAATTCGTTTTTCATCTTTGACGATGGCGACGACTTTCGAGTTTTCAAAATCCGTGCGTTCGTAACCGTGAAATTTATTCGCGCCGATTTTGTCGAGAACTTCGTGATAAATCGGACTGATAACCGATTTGCGTTCGGTTTTGCCGACTGCGCCTTGCTTTTGAACTTCGGCAATAGCCTCGTCAAATTTGTCGTTAAACTTATCTTCAGGCAATGAGATGTGAAATTCTTCTTCTAATTTCACACGAATCAAATCTCTTGGTGTTCCGTAAGTATCATAATTTCGGGCAAAAGATTTAAAGTAATAAACATCAAGGCGAGATAAAACTTCCTCTGGTTTATTTTCTAGCCCATTTAATAATCTTTTCTCTTCGTCATTTCCTTCCATTGAAATTTGGTCATACCAATTAATGCCAAACTTAATTTCACGAAAATTAATGGGTCGCGCAAATCCTTGCTGATTTTCCAACAAGTTTTTGACAAAAAAAGGTGGAACTTTATGTTTGTGGGATAAACGAACTAAATTTATCACATCATCATATTGACCATAAGTTTCTTCGTAATTTTTGAGATAATCTCTCATTGCTTCAACACCTTTATCTGCAAGAATTTCAAATGCTCTTGCCGTTGCGCGCATCATTTCAACAATGTCTTCTTGAAATTTTTTAAAACCTTCGGTCAGCATATTGCCAAATCTTTCTTCCTCAAGCCGCACCATTTTCGAGATAAATTCGCGCTGAGTTTCGAGTTCTGGATAAGCGTCTTTCATCTGGTCAACAACTTTGTTGCAGACTTTGTAGAAAAACGCCTCGCCAAATCCGAGATGTTCGCGCCCGTGATAAATCGCGCGGCGCATAATTTTCCGCAAAACGTAAGCGCGTCCTTCGTTTCCGGGTAAAATCCCGTCGGCGATGGAAAACGCCGTCGTGCGGGCGTGGTCGGCAATCACGCGGCAGGCAAATTGTTTCTGTTCGTCAAATGTTTCGTAAACGCTCATAAAATAAATCTTTACAGTTCCTGAAGGGAACAAATTTGCTAGCCGCAGGTCGGTTTCGACCTGCGGCATATCGCATAAAAGGTCTCGACGCTGAAAGCGTCGCATTGTCAATCTAAAAAATACCGCTCGTCGAATTCAATCTCGTATTTCCGTAAAAACTTTCGATACTCGTTTTCAAATAATTCAGCGCGGTGATGTTCCTTCTGTCTGCCAATATAATTCTTGACCGTTTCGATCTGCGAGTGTCCGATTGAGAACGCGCCAAAACCGGCTTGCCATTTGAAATTTCCAAATCGCGCGTCCTTGGTTTTAATCCATAACGAACTGGCTTTTTTCAATTCGCGCAGTAAATCACTCAAACAGATGTTTTTCGATTGCGAAATCAATAAATGAATATGGTTCGCTGTTCCGTTCGCCGCCAGTAATATTGAACCGTGTTTTCGCAGCACACCGCCAATATAGGCGAACAATTCTTTTTCAATTTCCGGCAAAATTAAGTCGTCACGATTCTTCGTTGAGAAAACGATGTGAATGTAAATTTTGACCAGCGTTTGCGCCATAATTTATTGTCAATTTTATGCGACGCTTTCAGCGTCAGCGCAAATTTTCCGTTTACATTCCGCCGGTCGAAACGACCGACGGCTATTAAATGCGTTCCCGTCGGGAACAAAGAGACATCTGAAAAATCAGCGAAAATCTAAACTTATCGCGCTTGCGCCAATTCCGCCGTAAATTCGACAATCGGGAAAATCAAATCCGTTTCGTAATTAGATTTTACGCCCTGCATCACGGCGGCGATGCGTTCGAGTCCCGCGCCCGTGTCAACCGACGGCGCGGGCAATGGCGTTAAAACGAAATTGCCGTCCGCGTCTTTGGCGCGGTCAAACTGCATAAAAACGAGATTCCAGATTTCAATCGTGTCGTCGCCCGTTTCGGCGTTGACGAATTCGGGGCGATTTTTTTCGGGGTTTTCCGCGTCGTCGCCCATATAATAATGGATTTCCGAACACGGTCCGCACGGTCCGGTGTCGCCCATCTGCCAGAAATTTTCCTTTGCGCCGAACGGCAACACCCGTTCCGGTTTCGCGCCCATTTTTATCCACAAATCACGCGCTTCGGTGTCGGCGGAAACATTTTCATCGCCTTCAAAATAAGTGAACCACAAATGCGCCGGATCGAGTCCGAGTTTGCCTTCCGTTTTGCTTCCGGTCAGAAAATCCCACGCGAATTTGATCGCGTCGGCTTTGAAATAATCGCCGAACGAGAAATTGCCGAGCATTTCAAAAAATGTATGATGCCGCGCCGTTTTTCCGACTTCATCCAAATCGTTGTGTTTGCCGCCCGCGCGGATACATTTTTGCGAACTCGTCGCGCGTGTATATTCGCGCTTTTCGTTGCCGAGAAAAACGTCTTTGAACTGGTTCATTCCGGCGTTGGTGAATAGAATCGTCGGATCGTTCGGCGGATAAACGGGGCTTGAATGAACAATTTTGTGTCCGTTCTTTTCAAAGTATTCTAAAAATTTTCGTCTGATTTCGTTTCCGGTCATAATTAAGAAAATTTTATCATAAAGCCGCCGCGAAAGGCATTATACAACCAAAAATGCCGAATGTTTTCGTAAAAAAACATTCGGCATTTCCAGTTCAAAAAGGAGATGAATTAGAGAAACAATCCTTCATCACAGTATTGCAGCGATGTCGATTGCGCGGTAAGAAAAGTGTTTCAAAAATCACCAGTCGGATTGGATTTTTGAAAATTTTAGTCTTAATTTTCAAAATATCCTGTTAATCCGTCTTACATAATATTATTCGGAAAAATATCGGCTTTGGATTCAGAAATAAAAATAAATTTCCCGAATATTATAAATTCAGCCTTTTCAATAACTTGCAAAAAGCCTTTGATCGAGCGGGCGGATATTTTGTCTCAAAAAAAATTAATTTCTCCCAAATCACAGAAAATTTTCGCAAATTGTATTTCGCTTTCAGTGATGAGAGAATACAGCAATAAAGTAGTTAGATTACCAAATAAAAATGTCCGTAGAAATAACGAAACCCGAAGAAGAAGCGATTGAAAAAACTTACGATTTGCGCGTAACTATGCGCCTTCTGCGCTATCTCAAACCGTATTGGAAATTGGCGGCGGTCGCGCTCGTGCTGACTTTTCTGACCAATATTTTAATCAGTTTGCAGCCGTATTTTACAAAAGTGGCGGTTGACGATTTCATTACGCCGAGAAAAACCGAAGGCATCTGGCTGTTTTCATTCGCGTTCTTTTGCCTTTTTCTGTTTCGGTTTATTTTTTCCTACGTTCAGGAAATTATGCTGAACGTCGTCGGGCAAAAAGTGATGTTCGATTTGCGAACGCAAATTTTCACCAAACTTCAGGAACAGGAAGTCGCTTTTTACGACAAAAATCCGGTCGGTCGCGTGATCACGCGAATAACTTCCGATGTTGACGCGCTCAACGAACTTTTTACGTCGGGTGTTATTGATGTTTTGGGAGATTTGGTCATTATTTTCGCCATTATCGGAATGATGTTCTGGCTCGACTGGAAACTCGCGCTCGTGTCCTTGCTCACCGTTCCGCTTTTGTTCGCCGCGACGAATTGGTTTCGCAAACGCGCCCGCGACGGTTACGACAAAGTGCGAACGCGCACCGCCAAACTCAACGCTTTTTTGCAGGAACATATTTCGGGCGCGCAAACCGTACAGCTTTTCAACGCCGAACAGAGAGCGCAGGACAGTTTTCACGAAATCAACGACGAATACCGCGACGCGAACATCGAAACGATTTATTATTACGCGATTTTTTATCCGCTGGTTGATTTTATCGGCGCAATCGGCATCGCGCTGGTCATTTGGGCGGGCGGTTATATGATTTTAACCGATATTTCGGCGAACGGAACGGCTTTGACCATCGGAATTATTATCGCTTTCGTGCAGTATTCGCAACAGCTTTTTCAGCCGATCCGCGATCTTTCCGATAAATTTAATGTTTTGCAGGCGGCGATTGTCGCATCGCACCGGATTTTTCTGCTGCTCGATTTGCCGGTTGAAATCAAAACGCCGGAAGTGCCGAAGAAAAGCGGAAAAGCCGTCGGAAATATCGAATTTCAAAACGTCTGGTTTGCCTACAAAAATGATGATTACGTTTTGAAAAATGTTTCTTTCAAGATAAACGTCGGCGAATCCGTCGCTTTGGTCGGTCATACGGGTTCGGGAAAAACGACCGTGACCAATCTTTTAATGCGTTTTTACGATGTGCAGAAAGGCAGAATCACGCTCGACGGCGTTGATCTGCGCGATTGGGATTTGGAAAGCCTGCGGGCGAATTTCGCCGTCGTCTTGCAGGACGTTTTTCTTTTTTCGGGTTCGCTCGCCGATAATATCAGGCTCGGCAACAAAGAAATTTCCGACGACAAAGTTATCTGGGCGGCGCGCGAAGTTCACGCCGACGAATTTATTGATAAACTGCCCGAAAATTACAATTCGCTGGTGAAAGAACGCGGCGCGGGTCTTTCCGTCGGACAAAAACAGCTTATTTCCTTTGCCCGCGCGCTCGCTTTCGAGCCTTCAATTCTGGTTTTGGACGAAGCGACGAGTTCGATTGATACGGAAACCGAGCAGTTGATTCAGCAGGCGGTTGACCGCGTGATGGAGTCGAGAACTTCGCTGATTGTCGCGCACAGACTTTCAACTATTCAAAAATGTGATAGAATACTCGTCTTCCATCACGGCGAACTGCGCGAAGCCGGAACACACAACGAATTATTGGGCAATCGCGGACTTTACTGGCGGCTTTATCAACTGCAGTACGTTGAAGACAAATTGGAAAATCCGCCGATAAATGTCGAAAATCGAAATTTAAGTTTAAAATCCGGCAATGTCGGCTGATAAATTTTTGTTTGACAAATAATTTCCAAAAAAATGTTGTAACAAATGTGAAAAATTGATTATAATGACGATTCAATA
Source organism: Pyrinomonadaceae bacterium (assembly GCA_965218105.1). Lineage (GTDB taxonomy): Bacteria > Acidobacteriota > Blastocatellia > Pyrinomonadales > Pyrinomonadaceae. The sequence continues at coordinate 2,562,327 of OZ244585.1, read as the reverse complement.
AATGTCTCCCGAAGTTACAAAACACAACGACCTAATCAATCAGTGTGAAAACACAATGGACGAAATTTTCGCGCGATGCGCTGAAAATGCGCCGAATTTTGGTGTTCTAATTGACTGTTTCAAAGATTCTCTGCGAAAATCCAGCCGCAAATATCTTTCCGTTAATTCATCCGAAACGGCGGCGGTTAAAGAATTAAACGACTTTTTGAGACAAATTCAAGCGGAAGATTTATTTATGGCTCTGGCGTGCGCGGGCGGAAATGAACGCGCGTGGTGGGAATTTGATCAGCAGCATCGCAATTATCTGGAGCGCGTCGCGCGGCATTTGGCGAGAACCGAAATTGACGCGCAGGAAGTTGTGGACACGGTTTATGTCGAACTCTACGGGACGCGCGTCGTTGACGGCGAAAGAGTTTCAAAATTTTCGACTTACAGCGGACGCGGCAGTTTGCGCGGCTGGCTGCGAACGGTTATCTGGCATTCGCTGGTTGATTTGCACCGCGCCAGCCACGACGAAATTTCACTCGACGAAATGACGGAAAACGTCGGCGAAAGCTACACTCACGCCAGTTTTGCCGAAGTAAATCTGGGCGGCGAATCTGAAATGATAGACCGGCTTGCCAAAAACCGTTACCGCAAAGTGACGCTCACGGCGATTGAAAACGCCTTTGCGAGTTTGGAAAATCACGAAAAACTTCTTTTGCTCTATTATCACATCGAAAATCTAAAACTGCGCGAAATCGCGCGTCTCGTCGAAGATTCCGAATCTCCGCTGCGTGATTGGTTTCAAAGAAAATCATCCAGCCGCGCGAAAAATCCCGCCAGCCGCATTCACGAATCAACTATTATGCGCTGGCTGGAAAAAAGTTATGCAAAAGTTCTGCATTCTTTCCGTAAAGAACTTCAAGAAATACATAAATTAAGTCAAAACGAAACGGAAATATGTTTGGAACTTGCCACGCAAGACCTTGCCAATCCTAGTCTTTATCGAAATCTAATGACAACTTAAACTGCGCTCCGCACATCAGAGGAAATCATTTAATCGCCTTTGAGATTAAATTTTGTGCAAATTTCGAAGATGAGATTCGTCTTTGTTTTCGGGAGGCTGGAAGGAAACAATGGCAAAAGAGGAAAATTTCATTTCGAAAGAATTGAAGACGCAAAAAATGCTCGACCGATATTTACGTCTAAAGATTTCCGCCGACGGATTGACGGTTGAAGGAAAGCATTTGGACGAAGATTCGCTGACGGCTTTTGTCGAAGGTAATTTGAAACAGCGGGAAACACAGCCGATTGTTAATCATTTGGTCAACTGTACATTTTGCCGTCACAAAACGGCAGAACTGGTTAAACTCGAAGCGGCTTTTGCCGATGACGAATCAAATTTTGCGATCAATAAAAATCAGCCCGCAAAAGTTTCGGAAGTTTTAAACGGTTTATTATCGCGGATTTTCGGCAATAACGAAAACGCGGTTTTTGCCCATCAGGAAAAAGAAGAATCGGAAGAGCAAAAAGATACAGAAGAAAAATAAATCACTTGAAATATAAAAACATCAATTGTCAATTCGGCGTTCGGACTGTTGAAACAATTGATGTTTTTTGTTTTAAATGAAGATTTGACCTCTAAACTTGCCTGAACTTATATTTTCCGCTCTGTTATAGTTATAATTGAATCAGGAAAATTTATTTTTTTAAGCTGGAGATTAAAATTTGTCAGAAAATACTCAGGATTGCCTGCCGAGAACGCATAAAATTTCGGTCAAAAAAATAGCGGAAGCGCAATTGCCGACGCAGATCGGCGAATTTAAAATTGCGGGTTACCGGTCGTTAAACAGCAGCGAAGAATTTGTCGTTTTATTCAAAGGCGAAATGCGGGCGGAAACGCCGACGCTGGTGAGAATCCATTCGCAGTGTTTGACGGGCGATGTGTTCGGTTCGATCAAATGCGACTGCGGTTTGCAGCTTCAAAAAGCGATGGAATTGATCGAAGAAGCCGGACGCGGCGCGATTGTCTATCAACAGCAGGAAGGTCGCGGCATCGGAATTATCAACAAAATCCGCGCTTACGCGCTTCAGGACGAAGGCGCGGACACGGTTGAAGCCAACGAAAAACTGGGTTTCGCCGTTGACAGTAGAAATTATCAGCAGTGCGCCGAAATACTTTTCGATCTCGGTTTGTGCAAAGTGCGCGTGATGTCGAATAATCCCGATAAAATTGAAGCGTTGGAAGAAGCCGGTTTGCAGGTCGTCGAACGAGTTCCGATTGAAGTCGAATCAAAAGAACCCGCCGCTCATTATATGCGGACGAAAAAAGAAAAAATGGGACATCTCATTCATTTAACCGAAGGCTAAACTTTAGAAATTGTCTGAAAAGTAGGAAATAGGACGCGGACGAACACGGATTTGGCAGATTTATGCTAATTTTTTTGTAATTATCCGCGCCAATCCGCTTAATCCGTGTTCGTCCGCGTCCTATTTCTTCAGATTTTTTCGGTTCTCGACTTTTCAAACAGTTTCTCAGACAATCTGCATAATTTCGCTCAATTTTTTACGCTTGATATTCGGAACTTTTGCATCATCGGCAGGATAACCGACGGGAATCAACACGAACGGAACTTCATTTTTCGGACGCTGCAAGATTTCCTGTAAAAATTTCATCGGCGAAGGCGTGTGCGTCAGCGTCGCCAAACCCGCGTTGTGAAGTGCCGCGAGCAGCATTCCGACGGCGATTCCGACCGATTCCTGCGAATAATAAGTCGGCTCCGTTTCGCCGTTTTCAGTGATTGAATTGATGCGGAAAACGACGATCAGATACGGCGCGATTTCCAAAAAGGGTTTGTGTTCGTCCGTTCCGAGCGCGGCGAGCCGCCGCAGCCATTTTTCAGACATTCGCCCGTGATAACTTTCGTATTCTTCGCGTTCGGCGGCTTCGCGGATTTGGCGTTTGATTTCCGCGTCCTTAACGACGACAAAACGCCACGGCTGCAAATTCGCGCCCGACGGCGCAGTTCCGGCGCAGGCGATGGCTTTTTCAATCAATTCAAGCGGCACACTTTCACCGGAAAATTCGCGCACCGTGCGTCGCCGGTTGAGAGTTTCAAACAACTCATTCGTCTTTTGTATTTGCTTTTCAACCGGAACACGCTTGAATTCAAGCGGCGAAAATTGCGGTTGGGGAAACTTTTGATTCATACAGATTTAATATAAAGCAAACGGCGTTTTGAGTGAAACAGTGATTTGTTAATTGAATCTTTCTCTGATTAAATGAGTTTATGCAAAACAGAATCGAAGTTTTCAAACAAATGATCGAAGCCGACCCGACCAATACGATGGTTTTATTCGGTTTGGCAAACGAATATCAAAAAGCGGAAGATTGGCAGAAAGCAGTCGAAACGCTCGAAGATTATTTATCAAAAGCCGACGACGAAGGCGCGGCTTACGGAATGCTGGCAAAGGCTTACGAAGAAATCGGCGACCGCGAAAAAGCTAAATCAGTCTATGAAAAAGGCATCGAAGTTTCAAACGCGCACGGACATCCGACGATGGCGAACGATTATAAAATGACGCTTGATTTAGATTTTTCCGATTAGATAACTTTCCTCAAATTGCCCGATTTTCACATCTTTGATATTTTATATCTTTATCTATTTATCAAAAATCTTATCTATACTTCTAAATAAAGGAATTATCAAAATGGCAACAGCAACCAAAAAAGCCGACACTGCGGCAAAAACCGATACTAAAACCAACAAAAAACCGACTTCGACGAAAACAAAAAAAAGCGTCAAAGCGGAAACCGGAAAAATACCGGATAAAATAGTCGAAAAACCGAAGCGCACCGAAGCCGACGGATTTACGGCGAAATCAACTACGATTAAAACCGGCGAAGCAGTCGCGGAAACGGCGAAAAAGGAAACTAAAAAGTCATCGAAAACTGACAAATCAGCGGCAAACGGCGATACATCCGTAAAAAAAGCGGCGAAGGATTACAGCGGTTTGAGCGCGGAAACGCTCGTCGAAATGTATCGCACAATGTATATGTCGCGGCGCGTTGACGACAAGGAAATTCAATTAAAAGGTCAGAATAAAATCTTTTTTCAAATTTCAGGCGCAGGACACGAAGCCGTTTTAGTCGGCGCGGCGCAGGCGATGAAAGCCGGTTATGATTGGTTTTTTCCGTATTACAGAGATCGCGCTTTGATGCTCGGACTCGGAATGACGGCGCAGGAAATGCTGCTTTCGGCAGTCGGCGCGGAAGCCGATCCGAATTCGCACGGACGGCAAATGCCTTCGCATTGGGGAAGTATCGAATTGAACGTTCCGTCGCAATCTTCCTGCACCGGTTCGCAGGCACTTCACGCCGTCGGCGCGGCGGAAGCGTCGTATCGCGCATCTTTAGTTGAAGAATTGCAGGACAAAATCATCGGTTTCAAAGGCGATGAAGTCGTTTATATGTCAATCGGCGACGGAACTTCGTCGGAAGGCGAAGTTTGGGAAGCGTTAAACACGGCTTGCAATTTGAAACTGCCGGTAATTTTCGTCGTCGAAGATAACGGTTACGCGATTTCCGTTCCCGTCGAGGTCGGCACGGCGGGCGGCGATATTTCAAAATTGGTCGAAGGTTTCCCGAATCTTTTGATTCAAAAATGCGACGGCACGAATCCGATTGAATCTTACGAAACTTTCAAAAAAGCCGTCGAATTTTGCCGCGAGCGCAAAGGCGCGGCGTTCGTTCACGCCAAAGTAATTCGCCCGTATTCACACAGTTTATCGGACGATGAAAAACTTTATCGTCCCGAAGAAGAACTCCAAAAAGACGCGGAAATGGACCCGATTAAAACCTTCGCCGAATTTTTGATGACCGAAGAAATTATCAGTTCGGAAGATTTGGAAAAACTGCGAAAGGAAGTTGATAAGGAAATCAACGAGGCTTCGGATATTGCGATTGTAACACCGCAGCCGGAAGGCGAAACCGCATTGAGAAACGTCTTTTCGCCCGACGTTGACCCGACTTCAAAAGATTTTGACACCGAAGAAGGCGCGGAACTTTCCGGCAACGCGGGAACGGTAGTTGATTTAATAAACCACTGTCTGCACGAAGAAATGGCGCGTGATGAACGCATCGTCATCTTCGGCGAAGATGTCGCCGACGTTTCGCGCGAAGAGTATCTCGAAGACGTTAAAGGCAAAGGTGGCGTGTTCAAAGTTACCGCCAATTTGCAGAGAGAATTCGGTTCGGCGCGTGTTTTTAATTCGCCTTTGGCGGAAGCAAACATTGTCGGTCGCGCCGTCGGAATGGCACTTCGCAACTTAAAACCCGTCGTCGAAATTCAATTTTTCGATTATATCTTTCCCGCCTTTCACCAAATACGCAACGAAGTCGCCGTTACGCGCTGGAGAAGCGACGGCGACACAAAATGTCCGATGGTCATTCGCGTTCCGGTCGGCGGTTACTTAAAAGGCGGCGCGGTTTACCATTCGCAAAGCGGCACGACGCTTTTTTCGCACACGCCGGGATTGATGATCGCGTATCCGTCAACCGCTCTGGACGCGAACGGTTTGCTCAGAACGGCGATTCGCTGCGACGATCCGGTTTTGTTTTTGGAACACAAACATCTTTACCGCCAAATTTACAACAAATCGCAATATCCGTCGTCGGAATTTATGATTCCGTTCGGCAAAGCGAAAATCGTCCGCGAAGGAACCGACGTTACAGTCGTAACCTTCGGCGCGCTGGTGCAGAAAAGTTTTGAAGCCGCCAAACGTCTGGAAAAAGACGGCGTTTCGGTTGAAATTATTGATCTGCGTACGCTTGTGCCTTACGATTGGGAACGCATCGCCGAATCGGTGAAGAAAACTTCGCGCGTGATTGTCGCGCACGAAGACCCGATTTCTTACGGTTACGGCGCGGAAATCGCGGCGCGAATTTCCGATGAATTATTTGAATATTTGGACGCGCCGGTGCGTCGTGTCGGCGCGACGGACACGTTCGTCGGTTACGCGCCGCAGCTTGAGGATTTTATTCTGCCGCAAATTGATGATGTCGAAAGAGCGTTGCGCGACTTGATGAAGTATTAAGCTATATTTTAACCCAAAATGAAAAAGGCGAAGAAATTTCTTCGCCTTTTTCATTTTTCATTTTCAATGGTCATTTGCTTCAGCGCAGACTTTTAAGAGCATATTGCGTCGTCAAATCCAAATCAGCAATGTCCTGATTAACTGACAAGACCTGCGGAGTGAAGCGATAAAGTTTGGAAGAAACCTGGATGACGTAAGTTTCGCCCGACGCAACATCTCCAAAGCGGAAATATCCAAAAGCCGTCGTTCGCGCTGTGTGTGTGCCGCCGTTCGAGTCCGTCAGCGTTACAAAAGCATTAGTCAAACCTCTGCCGTTCGGCGTTTTAACTCTGCCGGCGACGGAAACGCTCGCCGCCGTCGGCGCGAGCGGCGAGAAAGTGTAAACCTGTCCGGTTGCCGGTTTCGTACCGATATTTGTGGTGTCAATCGTTGAACTGGCAGTCGGATTCGGTCCCGAATCACTGAGTGAAAGAAAGTTGCCGCTGCCGGGTGTCGTTCCCGCCAATCCAATTGACGCTCCGAAGTTGGCAGGAAGATTATTTATATTGCCGATTTCCTGACGATACACAAACTGCACCTTATTTGTTGTCTCGTAGAGTTTCACCTGATATGAAATAACCGGCGTAGTGGCTTGATAAACCCAATCCATATTGAGCCACTGCATTGTAAAAACACGATTTGGAGCTGTGCCGGTGGTCAGATATGAAACCGAGCCGGTAAAAAAGTCCACGCTCGTGTCATCCCAGAGCGGAGCAACCAGCGGTCTTACCTCCACTCCGCGGCTAGATAAACTATTTTGTGAATCGGCATTGGCGAGTTTTCCAAAACTCATAAATCCCTTAGTCGAAGCGGAAACTTGTGTGTAAACTGTGCCGTCGTATGTAAAATTAAATCCGACTGGCGCGAGCGGATACCAATCATCATAAGCGTCGCCGATCACCGCTTGCTGAACGGTCGCCCCAAACAACGGGGTGAAAGTTCCGCTTGACGGCGTAAAAAAGTAATTTGGAACTGCCTGCGCCTGCGCGTTTTGCGCGGCAATATTGAAGCAAACAAAAAACGCGAGCGCAATAAACGCGCCATAATACTTGAATCTAAACATATTTAAGACTACCTCTCTGATTTTTAAGTTGTTGAAATTCCCGGAACAGTCGGCTAAAGGAATCGGGAGTTTTGGAAACAATTGGAAAAAGCCTCACAGCTAACCGTCAATTTTTTTGTCAAACCGAATTTGTCTATATAATTATCAGAAAAACTGCTGTTTGATAATACTGACTTTTATAGACTAAACGCTCGTCAGCAAAAAATCAAGCAAAAAATGACGCGCAAAAATTGTCATCGCGCCAAAATTCACTTATTTTGCCCGGAAATTGTCCGCCAAACGTCTGTAGAAATATTGTCGGCACGGCGGCATATTATTTGTCGAAAACAGCAACAGAGAAAATCTGCAATTAGACAACATTCAAAATAAGAAATCCGGCGCGATAAAAATACGTCTGTATTTATCGCGCCGGATTCCCTAAAAGCTGTTTGAAAACTCGAAAATGAGAAGAAATTTAACCACTAAAGCACACTAATAACCACGAAATTTGTCTTTTTTTTTATTTGATGTTTTTTAGTGTAGAGTCGTGGTTACAAATCCACTAAAAACGAGTTTGAACACAGCTTCTTAGCAAAATTCGATGAAATTTATTCACCAAAACCAAATTTATGCCGGAACTTTCCGCGCCATTTCCCGATCCCAGTTGCGATGATTGGCAATCGCTTTGATAAAGTCATCGGCGACGTTATCGCCGAGCAGAATTGCTTTGTCGTCTTTCGCTTTGCTGACGTAAGTCTCTTCTTTTAAGAAGTTTACGCCTTCGCCGCTGCCGGCAATCGCCTTGCAGTGGCGAAACGCTTCGTTGACGAATTCGATGGCATCGGGTTCGTCCGCCAGAGTCTGCGCCGATTTTTCGCCGCCGGGAATGTAAACCGCGTCGAATAAAACCGAAGCCGTCGTTCGCAAAGCGTGGTCAACTTTCATTTCGTTGCCGTCCGCGTCTTTGACCGATTTCGATTTCATTCCGATAATTTTCGCCATCGCACCGCCTTTTTCGAGCGCGTTTTTCATCGTTTTCACGTCGGCGGCGTTGAATCCGTCGGCGACGAGAAAGGCGATTTGGCGGGTTTTGATCGTGTCTTTGACGGTGTTCGCCATCGAAAGCGCGTCATCTTTGGCGAGTCCGCCGGTTTTTTTCGGTTTGGATTCGTATTTGTCCATATCCGCGCCCGCCGGAACGCCTTTGTTAATATAGCCGTCAATTTTCGCGGGAATTTCGATTCCCAAATTATCCGCCACGCCCTGCGCGAGTTTGTTTTCGATTTGATTCAAAACGTAAACGACGCGCTCACGAATCGAAGAAACTTCGACTTTGCCGAGTTCAAAACTGATCGCGTTGATGATGTGCGTCTGTTCGTAATCCGACTGGCTGTTGAAAAACAGAGCCGCCTGCGTGAAATGATCGGTGAAACTTTCGCTGCGGGCGCGGATTTTATTCGCGTCAATTTTTTCCTGATACGATTCAAAACCGCCGTTTTCAGGCGCGGTTTGCGACGGGAAATTACCCGCGAGCGTGTTCGGCTCATACGCGACGCGACCTTTGTTGATTTCGTGGCGGAATTTGCCGTCGCGCTGGTTGTTGTGCATTTCGGCGAGCGGGCGATTGATCGGAATTTCGTGAAAATTCGCGCCGCCGAGCCGTGAAATCTGCGTGTCCAAATAAGAATGCAGACGACCTTGCAGCAGCGGATCGTTCGTAAAATCAATGCCCGGAACGATGTGCGACGGGCAGAAAGCGACCTGTTCGGTTTCGGCGAAATAGTTGTCCGGGTTGCGGTTGAGAACCATTCTGCCGACGATTTTGACCGGCACCAATTCTTCGGGAACGAGTTTTGTCGAATCGAGCAAATCGAAATCGAATTTGTGTTCGTCTTCTTCGGGAATGATCTGCACGCCGAATTCCCATTCGGGATACGCGCCGTTGTCAATCGCGTCAAACAAATCCTGGCGGTGAAAATCGGAATTAAAACCGCTGATTTTCAACGCTTCGTTCCACGCCACCGAATGCACGCCGAGTTTCGGTTTCCAGTGAAATTTAACAAACGTCGCTTTGCCTTCCTTATTAATCAGGCGAAAAGTGTGAATTCCGAAACCTTCCATCATCCGCAAACTGCGCGGAATCGCCCGATCCGACATCACCCACATAATCATATGCATTGATTCGGGCATCAGACTGATAAAATCCCAAAAAGTGTCGTGCGCCGAAGCCGCCTGCGGAATTTCGTTGTGCGGTTCGGGTTTGACCGAGTGAATCAGATCGGGAAATTTGATCGCGTCCTGAATAAAAAAGACGGGAATATTGTTGCCGACCAGATCGTAATTGCCTTCTTCGGTGTAAAATTTGACCGCGAAACCGCGCACGTCGCGCGCCAGATCGGTCGAGCCGCGAAAACCCGCGACGGTCGAAAAGCGCGTGAAAACCGGCGTTTTTTTGCCGACTTCGGTTAAAAATTTCGCCTTCGTATATTCTTCGAGCGATTCGGTCAGCTCGAAATATCCGTGCGCCGCGCTGCCGCGCGCGTGAACGATGCGTTCGGGAATCCGTTCGTGGTCGAAATGCGTGATTTTCTCGCGCATTATAAAATCTTCCAAAAGCGTCGGACCACGTTCGCCTGCTTTCAAGGAGTTTTGGTTGTCGCTGATTTTTACGCCCTGATTCGTCGTCAGCGCGTGTCCCGCTCCGTCTTCAAAATCTTTTGATAACTGTTCGATTTTTTCGTTTGTATTTTGTTTATCGTCTTTCATATTTTTCCTTTTGTTCTTTCAAAACTTTTGATTTCCAAGTATCTGCAAAAATTACTCTTTGGAATAATTCGCCCGCACAATGGTTTTTATGTTGCCGCGAACGTGAAAATCGCCTTCTATTTCAACTTTTAACGGATCGCAAGCCTTGATAAAATCTTCCAAAATTATGTTGATGACGTGTTCGTGAAAAACCTTTATTTCGCGGAACGAATTGATATAAAGTTTCAGACTTTTTAATTCGATGCAGCGTTCATTCGGCACATATTTTAATTTGATAACCGCAAAATCGGGAAAGTCCGAAAACGGACAAATCGCCGTAAATTCGGGAATTTCAAAGTCAATCCAAATCTCGCGTCCGGCGTAATCGTACTTAAATGTGTCGAGCGGGAAAAGCTCCATTTCTTCGCGCGGTGTCGAGCGAATGTCCAAATTTTGCTGGTTTGTCGGTGATAATTTTACTTCGTCTAACATAGTTTTTGATAAATATTTAACTTTGCCCTGAGATAAAATTTTATCATTACGACTGCCGATAACAAATTGAAAATTTTGTTTCTCGATTAAAATTTCAATTTTTTCGCGCCCGCCAAATTTTTCACGCCCAAATTATTTAATTCATTGAGCAAATTAACGAAAATATGTGCCGTCGCGCGGGCATCGTCAGTTGCGCGGTGATGATTGACGAGCGCGACGCGATAATAATCGGCTATCGTGTTGAGCCGGTGATTTTCAATGTGCGGAAGCAGTTTGCGCGACATTTTGACCGTGCATAAATGTTGATTTCCGATGCGATAATCCTTGTGAATTCTGCCGATTTCGTGATTTAAAAATCGCAGATCGAAATGCGCGTTGTGCGCGACCAAAATCGAATCGCCGATAAAATTCAAAAATTCGGCGGCGATTTCCGCAAAGCGCGGCGCGTTTTTGACCATCGCGTCGGTAATTCCGGTTAATTGCGAAATAAACAGCGGAATCGGCGTTTCGGGATTAACAAGCGTTTGAAATTCGGCGATAATTTGTCCCTTGCTGACGCGATACGCGCCGATTTCCGTGATGCGGCACGGCGGAGTTTTCGCGCCCGTCGTTTCCAAATCGAAGACGACGAAATCGGTTTCGGACAATTCGCGCTGTTCCGCATTTGACGGGACAAGTTCTAAAATATCATCATTTAAGTAAAGTCGCGGGTCTTGTTTGACCAAATCCGCGACCAGCATTTTTGCCAGATTCGGTTCGGGTTTGCGGATTTTCATCACGTAATCAACGACCTTTACGGCGGAAGCGTGACCGCCGAAAGACTGCAAAAGTTGAATCGTTTCGCTGATTAGCAGAGAATCTGAAATTAGATTAGGATAAGGCGGCATCTTTTATTGATTTTAGCGCGTAAATGCGAAACCGCAAGCGTGTGGCAATAAATAGCAAGTTTTTAGGGAGATTCGAGCAGTGAAAAAAGAAAATATTAAGGTCGTCGAAGATTACTTACACGCTTTGAAACAAAGAGATTTGTCGCTGGCGGCGTTCGCCGAAGAAATATATTTTGAAGACCCGATTGCCGAAAAACATCGCGGCGCGGAAAATCTGAGAGCTTTTTTGTCGGGCTTCGTTTCCGCCATCAATGAAATCGAAATTTTCGGTCACGTTTGCGAAGGGGAATATGTCGTTTCGCATTTTGCGGTTGACACGGTTTTCGGCATAATTCCGACTTTGGAAAAATTTCGCATCGTGGACGGAGAAATAGTTGAAATCTACGCTTTTTACGATCCGCGTCCGGTTTTAGGTTGTTAAAATATCATTATTATATGAATCAAGAGCAAATTTTAGAACATTTCAAAGAAACCGACGCGCTTTTAGAAGGACATTTTATTTTGTCGAGCGGTTTGCACAGCCCGAAATATCTGCAATGCGCCCGCGCACTTCAATTTCCGATGGACGCGGCGAAATTCGGCAGAGCGATTGCCGAACATTTCACCGATGCGGAAATCGAAACCGTCGCGTCGCCCGCCATCGGCGGTTTGATTATCGGCTACGAAGTCGCCAAAGCCTTAAACGTGCGCTTCATCTGGACGGAACGCGAAAACGGCGTAATGACTTTGCGGCGCGGTTTTTCGATCAAGGAAAACGAAAAGATTTTAGTCGTCGAAGACGTTATCACAACCGGCGGTTCGACGCGCGAATGTATCGAAGCGTTAGAATCACGCGGCGCGAAAGTGGTCGGCGCGGCTTCGATTATTGACCGTTCAAACGGCGCGGCTGATGTCGGCGTTCCGCGAATTTCGCTGGCAAGTTTAGAAGTTCCGACATACAAACCGGAAATTTGTCCGATGTGCGAAAATGGGGAAAAAGCCGTTAAACCGGGCAGCAATTCAATGGTAAATGCTTAATGGTAAATGGTAAATGAAAGAAAATGTTTTGAAAGAGAAGGCGTATAACTTTGCATTACGGATTGTAAAACTCTATCAGTATTTGAGTAACGAGAAAAAGGAATTCGTGATGTCCAAACAAGTTTTGCGCTCAGGAACTTCAATTGGCGCAAATATCGAAGAAGCTAATCAAGCGCAATCGAAACCGGATTTCATTCACAAACTTTCAATCTCTCAAAAAGAATCTTTTGAAACTCATTATTGGATCAGAATTCTGCGCGACAGTGATTTTTTGACCGACAAACTTGCCAATTCATTGTTAATTGATTGCGAAGAAATCCAAAAATTAATTACAACTTCCATTAAAACCGCCAAGACAAATCTTCAGAAATAATTTACCATTTACCACTTACCGTTTACCATTAAACAGATGAATTTCAAACTTCTTATACAATACGACGGTACGGATTTTCACGGCTGGCAGGTGCAGGAAAATCAGCGCACGGTGCAGGGCGAACTTGAACGAACGCTGAGTTTAATCGAAGACGCGGAAGTTCACGTCAACGGTTCAGGGCGCACGGACGCGGGCGTTCACGCCGAAGGTCAGGTCGCCAGCGTTCAATTGAACAGAGAATTTACGCCGGATAAATTGCGTTTGGCAATTAACGGAAATCTGTGGCGCGACGTGCGGATTATGAGCGTCAAAAAAGTGGACGATTCTTTTCACGCGCGATTTTCCGCGAAAGGAAAAAGTTATATTTACCGCGTCGTCAACGCGCCCGTAATTTCACCGTTCTGGCTGCGTTACGCGCATCACGAAGCGCGACCGCTCGATGTCGGGCGAATGAATAACGCGGCGCGTCTGTTTTTGGGCGAACACGATTGGACGGCGTTTTCCGCCGCGCGTTCGGATGTCGAAAATCGCGTACGGACGATTAACGACTTTTCGGTCGAATCATTTTGGGACAATCGCGCCAACGCTTCGATTCTTGAATTTCGCATTTCCGCCGACGGATTTCTGCGTTATATGGTGCGTTCGATCATCGGCACGATGCTCGAAGTCGGGCGCGGCGAAAAAGATTTTGATACAATCCAAACGGCAATCGTCAGCGGCGACCGCAGTTTAGCCGGAACCACCGCGCCCGCCAACGGCTTGACTTTGCTGAAGGTGCATTACGAATGAGAACTGATTTTCAAAAAACAATTTCCTCGCCGGTCGCGGCTTATGATGAAGGTTTGAGATTTTTTATGGGAGAAGGCACGCTCAACGAAACTTTGCGCCGCGTGGCGAATGATTTACGGCGGCACGGAATTGATTACAATGTCATCGGCGCGGTCGCGCTTAATAATTTCGGGTATCGGCGATTTACCGAAGATATTGATTTGCTGTTGACGCGCGAAGGCTTAGAAAAATTCAGAAACGAATTGATTGGAAAAGGCTACCGTCCGGCGTTTGAAGGCGCGGCGAAAAAATTTAGAACGACCGCCGAAAATGTGACGGTTGAAATAATTGTCAGCGGCGAATTTCCCGGCGACGGGAAACCGAAGCCGGTTGTTTTCCCCGATCCGGGCGAAAGCGAAGTCGAAATTGACGGAATCAAAACCGTCAGTTTGGAGAAACTGATCGAACTAAAACTCGCATCGGGAATGACCGCGCCGCATCGTTTGAAAGATTTGGCGGATGTGCAGGAATTAATCAAAATAAAAGACTTAACCGCTGATTTTGCCGAAAAATTGAACCCGTTCGTGCGCGAAAAATACTTAGAATTGCAGAAAGCGGTCGAAGATTCAAAATGAAAATTTATCACATCGTAAAACCCGAAATTTGGGAAACATTCAAAGACAAAGATTTTTACGAAGCGGAAAGTTTAACGACCGAAGGTTTTATCCATTGCAGTTTCGCCGTGCAGCTTGACGGCGTTTTGCAGAGATATTACAAAGATGCGGGAAAGGTTTTGATTTTGACGATTGATGCGGAAAAATTGACTTCAAATTTGGTCAATGAACCTTCGACCAACAACGAAATCTATCCGCATATTTACGGTAAAATCAACAAATCGGCGATTGTAAATGTCGAGGAAAAGGATATTTAATTACAGATAAACGCGATTATTTGTTTTAATTTTATCCCTGTAAATCTTGTTATCCCTGCAAATTCCCGGAAAAATGCACGAAAATTTTGCCAAAATAATCAAACCAAACTCCGCCGAAGCCGAATTGCTCGGCGCGATTGATTTGGCGCGTCTGCCGCAGCATATTGCGATAATTATGGACGGCAACGGACGTTGGGCGAAACAGCGGAACAAGCCGCGAATTTTCGGACATCGCGCCGGTTCGGAATCGGTTCGCGCGATTTTGGACACCTGCGCGAGGCTAAATATCAAAGCCGTTACGCTCTACGCTTTTTCGACGGAAAACTGGAAACGTCCCGAAGATGAAGTTTCCGGTTTGATGAAAATGCTCAGACTTTTTTTGAAAAACGAGTTGAAAAACGTTCACAAAAACAATATCAAATTTCAGGCAATCGGGAAGATCAGCGGCTTGTCGGAAGAACTGCAAAAGCAAATTGCCGCCTCGTCGGAACACACGAAAAATAACACGGGAACTGTTTTGAGTGTCGCGCTCAATTACGGCGGACGCGCCGAGATTACCGAAGCGGCGAAAAAAGCCGTTAAGTGTTTGATTGAAAACGGCGATTCGATTGAAAATTTGCGTGAAGAAGACATCGAACGTCATCTTTACACGCGCGATTTGCCCGAAGTTGATCTGCTGATTCGCACGAGCGGCGAATTCCGCATTTCAAATTTTCTGTTGTGGCAGTTGGCTTACAGCGAAATTTACGTGACACCGACATATTTCCCGGATTTTCGCCGCGAGGAAATTTTCAAAGCCGTCATTGATTTTCAAAAACGCGAACGCCGCTTTGGTGGAATCGAAAACAAGTGATTTTTTTATGAACAGTCGTTTAATGACCGCGCTTTTCGCGCTTCCGGTTTTAATTTTATCAATCATTTTACCAATTTTTCTGCCGCAGTATCCGCAGGCGAACTGGCTTTTCGTGATAATCACCGCCGCCGCGCTCGTCGCCGGACTTTTTGAGTTTTACACGCTGACGAAAAAACTCGAACTCAAAGCCGATGCCGCCGTCGCGTATGTCGGCGCGGCGTTGATTTTTATCGCTTTTCTTTTTGACGCGCCGACGAAAACGCCCGATTTGCTGTTTTTGACCGTCGCGCTTTTTATCATCGGCGTTTTTATTACGCAGACCTTTCGCTTTCAAAAAGATTTTTCCAAAATGTTGAGCGGCATCGGCGTGACGATTACGGGCGTTTTATACGTCGTATTTCTGGGCGGATTTTTAGTTTCGACGCGCGTCGGTTTTGAATTAAATCCCGGACTTTCGACCAAACTTCTCGGCTATTTTTTTCTCGTCGTGATGGGTTCGGATGTCGGCGCGTATTACGCCGGAAAAAATCTCGGCAAACACAAACTCGCGCCAAATATTTCGCCGGGAAAAACTTGGGAAGGTTTTATCGGCGGAATTTTTCTGGCAATTATTTTCGCCGCGCTTTCGACATTTTTGTTTTTCCGCGAACTGCCGTATGTCGTTTCAATTCCGCTGGCAATTGTAATGAGTCTCGTCGGAGTCGGCGGCGATTTGGCGGAAAGCGCGATCAAACGCGGCGCGGGCGCGAAAGACGCGGCGAGCATTCTGCCCGGACACGGCGGACTGCTTGATCGTTTGGACAGTTTGCTTTTTAACGCGCCGATTCTTTATTATTTCGCGCGGTTTTATTTTCAGCTTTAAAACTTAACGAACTTTGCGTTACTGCGGGAAAAATTTTATTTCCCGAAATGACGCAAAGTTCGCCGAGTATGAGCTTTTACTAATTTAAACTCGTTAAAATATATAACGGCTAAACCGGCGACTACTTTCCGTAAATCAACATCCGCCTTGATACCATATAAATTTTAGTTTTACTCCTGTTCACTTTATTCGACGGCGAAACTGATGTTGACGACCGCCGTTACATCTTTATCAATCGAAGTCGTATCGTTGATTCCGTAATCGGAAACTTCGGTCGAATCCGCCGCCGTAATTTGCATCACGCCCATTCGCGCCGAACGCAGCGTGCCGATTTTGTTGCCCGTGCTGTCGGCGATTTTCTCGGCGCGTTCCTTCGCGTCTTTCGCCGCTTCGCCGAGCATTTCAATTTTCAAATCGCCGAGCTGCGTGTAAGAATACTGCGGCGGATTTGATTCGAGCAAAATTCCCTGATTAATCAATTCCGTCGCCTCACGCGCGATCTGCGCGATGCGGTCAACGTCGTTTGACCTGACTTCGACCTGCTGCCGCAGCGAATAGCCGGTAATTTCGGATGTTTCGATTCCGTTCGCGTCGCGTCCTTTCAAAGTCGTTGACGAAATCGAAGAAACCGTAATCTGATTTTCAGCGATGCCTTTGCCGATCAAATACTTTTTAATCAGCGGAATTGTGTTTGTAAGTTCCTTGTAAGCCTCGGACAATTGCGGTGCTTGATAAGAAACGCCCGCGCTCCAGACGACCAAATCCGATTTGATACGTTTCCGCGCCGAACCCGTTACCGTCACGGCTTCATCGCCGCTTTTTTTATGTGTGTACGACCAGCCGATTATTACGGACGACACGACCAAAGCTATCGCCAAAGCTAAACCGGCGTTGAATAAATTTTTGTTTTTTTCTTTGTTCATTTTTTGTTTTCTCCTGTAAACTTTGTCTATTAAACGCCATTTACAGATTGGTTTATACGGGGCGCGACACGCTGTAAAACTGTGGAAAACCACAGAAGTTTTGACGGAAAACGCGCTTTTGCGGAACGAGTTTCAGAGTTTAAGGAAGCAATTATAAAAATGGATTTCAGAAGTGATTTTGTTAAAATTCAACCGTTCGATTGAAAGTTTGTAAACTTAAATTGTGAACTAAATCCGTAAAAATATCGTAGAATTTACTGATATGCCCAAAAAATTCGACACAAATCCGCTCGACCCTGATTTTCCGAACAGAGTCAAAGAAGCGCAAACCGAAACTTTGCCGAATTCCAACGCGCAGACCAGAAAATTTGCTCAAACTGTTGATACAGAAGAGCAAACACGGCGTTTTGACGGGGCGGATTTCTCTGCTTATTCGTCGCCGTACGACGGTCAGCAAGTTCCGAATGCTTACCAAACCGCGCATTTGAATAATGATGTCGGCAATTCTTCTTCGCGCAAAGTGGCGAAAATCGGCTTGCCGGAAAATATTTTAACCGCTCTGCCGTATCTGCCTTATGTTGGTTTGGCGGCGGGTTTGATCGAACTTCTTGTCGTGCCGAAAAGTGAAACAAAAGTGCGGTTTCACGCCGCGCAGGGGCTTGCGGCGCATTTGGCGATCTGGATCGTTACTTCAATTTTGGGCGGCATCGGACACATTCCCGTTTTAGGTTTGGCGGAAACGGGCAACTGGATTTTTCAAATTGTAACGACAATTATGCTGCTCATCTTTGCCTTCAAAGCGTGGAAAGGCAAGCCTGTGCATATTGAAACGGTTGATACTTTGACGGAATGGCTGGAAGAAAAAATTAAATCGCAAAATTGATTTGTTGATTTTTTACAAAATTTACTCAAAAACAAACTCGCCGAATTTTTCGGGAACGTGAAAACTCGCCTCTTTCGTTAAAGTCGGTTGCCAAGTCAGATAACCGCGCGTCGGGTCTTTGCCGACCGCGCGAAAGATATTTCCGAGCCACACGTCGCCCGCTTTCGGCGTTGCGCCAAACGCTTTCCATTCAACTTTGATCGCCATCCAAACTTTGTTTTTCTCGATTTTCGCCGCCGATTTCATTCCCGAATGATAATCCCAGTCGGTAATACGCTCGTCCGGTTTCTGATAAATTCCGAGATCAATCCATTCGCCCGTCGGCGCGATTTCAAACTCGAAATAATGCCGAAAATCTTCTCTGCGCGGCGCGAGAAAAATCTCGCAAACGTCTCTGTCCCATAATCCGCGTGTTTTTGAAGTCAAATTCGGCGTTTCGCTGACAACTAAAGGTTCGTTTTGATTCGCTTCAAAACGAACGTAAAGCGCAGTTTTCGACCATAAAAGTTTCGCCTTAAACTGTCGTCCGTCCGGCGCGTTTTCGCCCGACCAATATTTATCAATCGTAATTTCGTTCGCCGATTTCCACGTTTTATTGTCGAATTCGCTGATCGCAAAATCATTTTTAACGTGCGCGATTTTTATTTTGTCAGTCATTTTAGCTTGCGAAAAACAAAGCGCGGCGGAAAGTTGAAGCAGCAGAAAAGTTAAAATTAGTCGTTTCATAAACATTTATCAAGGCTGATAAAATTCATCAAAACCTTTCCTTTTCAAGCCGATTTTTAACTCATTATCGTTTGTCCAGAGTTTTGCATCGAGTTCCAAACTGAGCGCAACATACGGAGTATCTTTTTCATCAACTTCTCGGCAGAGACGAAACGCTTCCGTCCAATTCCCGATTGAAATTAAATCTTCTTCGTAGAATTTTATCTGATTGACGATTGAAGAAAGCAGTTCTAAAACTTCATCTTTTGATAATTTCGTCGCCTTCTGAATTTTCGCCGCGTGTTTGAAAAGTTCGACGACGATGAATTTCGGCGACACAAATTGTAAATCTTTTCGCGCCAAAATCCGCCGAATTTGCCGACTGTCGGAAATCAAAGCCGAAATAATGATGTTGTTATCAACGACGATGATTTCATTCATTTTCGGAAATTATTTTTGCAATCCGCGATTTATTCTTTTTCCACCACGCGGATTTGATTTCTTCGGAAATTTCTGCGGCTTGTTCGGCGTTCATCTCGCTCTCACGAACGATGAATTCAGTCTTAAAAAAAGACAGAAAATCATCAATTTCCTCCGCCTTTAAATTTTCCGTCGGAATGGAAATCACCAATCTGTCTTTCGTGCGAATTGTTTCGATGTTCATATTTTCAGCATTAAGTAATGGGAAGAATTATTTCAAAGTCGGAACGCGGACAATCTTGTCCGCCGCCATTCGAGCATTTTAGAGAAAGGCGGACAAGAGTGTCCGCGTTCCGACTGCAAATTATTTTCTTGAATTCCAAATCGTTTTCGCCGCCATTTTCGCCAGTTTCCACGTTCTGTCCAGATCAATACTTCCGTCTTCGGTATCGCGTCCTAAAAGTTTATCGGTCAGTATTTTACGCAAATCTTTGCCTTCGCGTTTGAACATAAATTCTTTGGCGTAAGGTTTCGCCGTTTCAAAGAAATTAAATTCCGGGTCGGTGATAATGCCGATGCCTTCGAGCGTCATCAGCGCGCGCATAATGTATGTGAAATTTGACGGCAGACGAAACGGATAATCATACATCACGTCGGCGAGATCGTAGGTTAATTCTTTGAATTTTACATCCTTTAATTTCAAATCGAGATGCAGGGCGAACATTTTGATGACGACTTCTTTGATTTTCGCTTCGTCCGCGCCGGGTTTTAAAAAGCCGAGATCAATCAGATCATCGGCGATTCCGGCGGCATCTTTGGCGACGACGTGCAGAAACGCGTCAATCATTTTCGCCTGCAATTGCGGCGAAATTCTGCCCACCATTCCGAAATCGAAAAATGCTAAACGTCCGTCGGGCATTACCAAAAGATTGCCCGGATGCGGATCGGCGTGGAAAAATCCGTCTTCGAGAAGCTGTTTTAAATAAGTTCTGATTAACAGGCGATTGACTTTTTCGGGCGACACATTTCTTTTTTGCAGTTCGTCGAGCGACGTAACTTTCGTGCCGTGAATGAATTCCATCGTCAGAACTTTTTCGCTCGTCGCGTTCCAGTAAATTTTCGGAACGTGGACGTTCGTCCATTCTTTGAAATGCTCGGCGAAGCGTTCGGCGTTTTTGCCTTCCGCCGAATAGTTCATTTCTTCGTGAATCGTCTCGTCAAATTCGCGCAGCATTCCCGACCAATCCGCGTTTTCGTTCAAAGACGGAAAACGCTCGGCGAATTTCGTTACTTTTCGCAGAATTTCGATGTCGCCTTTGATCGTCGCGGTCAGATTCGGACGCTGAACTTTGACGGCGACTTCTTCGCCCGTGAAAAGTTTCGCGCGATAAACCTGTCCCAAACTCGCCGCCGCAATCGGTTCGACATCGAATTCTTCGTAAACTTCGTTGATTTTTCTGCCGAGTTCTTTTTCGATTCTGGCGAACGCGATTTCATTCGGAAATTTCGGCACGTTATCTTGAAGCTCGCCCAACGCTTTGACGAACGGCAGCGGCAAAAGGTCGGCGCGCGTTCCCAGCGACTGCCCGATTTTGATAAACGTCGGACCTAATTCGATTAAATTTTCTTTCAGCCAAACCGCCTGTTTTTCCTGATTAAGTTCTTTGTTTGATTCATTTCCGATAAAAAACCAGCGCAGCAGCAGCATAAAATCGTGAAAAAATCCGAGATTCGTCAGATGAACTTTTTCGCCGAGAATCGCCAGCCAACTGAGCTTTCGCGCGATTTCCATTTTGGCTTCGACCTGCTTCAAATGCTGCGCGTGGTGCATTTCGTATTGATCTAAATAAAGATACAGCGCGAGCATTCCGATCACTTTTGAAACGTGAAAAAGCCGCAGATAACCGCCGATTCCCTGATAATTTTTTTCGACCGCCGTTTCCTGTTCGACCAAAGCCTTCTCTTCGGCGATTAATTGTTCATTTGAAATCTTTTTCGCAACCGGCAAATTTTTCGCCGGTATAAGCGCGTGATCGCCGTTCGCGCCGTTTCCGCTTTCAACTGCGGGTTCAATTGGTTTTTCCAAAGTCGCAATCTGTGTATTTTTATCCATCAATAAATCCTTTTGCATAATCTACATTTAGAATCGCAAAAACGCGCTCAGTTTGCAAAAGTTTTCACAAACTTAAAACTATTTTGAGCATTTGCGTAAATTGTGTAAATATTTTGTTGGAAAACATTTATAATAATTTGGCGCAAAACCTTTTACTTTTTAGATTGAAAAATAATTTTACTGGTGCTTAACTTTTCACAGCGTATTTTGTAAATTTGTTCAATTTGAATTTCTGATAATTACCTGCAAATCTCATAAAAATATATGAAAGAGTATAGTTACAATAGATTGACAAGAATAGTTTTCGCTACTCTGTCGCTCTCGATGGTTGTCCTCGTTTTGTGGATTATTTTGAACATAGAATCTACGTTCGATTTTGTGGTTTGCATAGCGATGTTAGTTTTGTCTTCATATCTATTAATAGATACATTCGTACACAAAATATTTCTTGACGAAAACTCTATTACTGAAAAAAGTTTGATTGGAAACAAGCAGATTATCTTTCAGGAAATAACTCATATAGGTATTGACAGCATTTTGACGGAAATAAAGTCGGGCAAAAGAAAAATCAAAATCGGAAAACTCAATTTTAACGACTATGACCAAATTATGGGAACTGTTATCTCTAAAATAAAGGATAATGAAAATCTCTTATTTGCCGGTGATCCAATTATATTTCAGTCTTACATCAATGAGTTTTCCGACAATAACTTATTTACCGCATATGATGAAAACAATTTGACGGACTTCACTTTTGTTCAAAACGCTGAATTGCTTGAAAAGCGTTGGCTCTTTCGAGTCGTCAAGTTGACGACATCGAAAGGCGATTTCAAAATAATGTATTTTGGAAAAGGAATGGGTTACCAATGTGTCTTTGTAAATGATGAATTGGTTTTAAAGAAAGACAGTCATTTTTGGTATGTGCCTGAAAATGATGAATTAGTTTCAAAGAAAGACAGTATTTTGTGGTATGTGCCTGAATTTGATTTCAATTATCAAGGTGTGAATTTCTCAGTCAAAGTAAGAGTTTATCCTTGGCTGACAATTCGCAAATTTTGGATTGAAGTTGATAAAAAAATAGTTTATTCAGAATGAAACAGGAAATCGAAAATCCATATCGCCGCGCCGATTTGTCCGCTTACTCTTTTAAGCAAAAAATCTCGATTTACTTGGCAGATTGGACTTTTTACTCGCTTATAAAAATAATCGGCAAAACTATCAAATTTGAAATTGAAAACGCGGAAATTCTTCAAATTATCAAACGCGACGGGAAAATTCCGGTTTACGCGACGTGGCACAACCGGATTTTTTCGTCGGTTTATTATCTCAAAAATCGCGGCATCGTCGTCCTGACTTCGCAAAGTTTCGACGGCGAATATATCGCGCGGTTTATTCAACGCTTCGGGTTCGGCGCGGTGCGCGGTTCGTCAACGCGCGGCGGCATCGGCGCGCTGGTTGAAATGATTCGACAGATGAGAAAAGGTCTGCCGATGTGTTTTACCGTTGACGGTCCGAAAGGCGCGCGTTACGTCGCCAAAAACGGCGCGATTTTGCTGGCTAAAAAAACCGAAAATCCGGTGCTGCCGTTTTTGGTTGAAACTAAAAATTTTTGGACGATCAACAGTTGGGACAAATTGCAAATTCCGAAGCCTTTTACGCGAGCGAAGTTTTTTTTCGCCCAACCCGTTTATGTGGCGAAAAATGCGGACAAAGAAGAGATTGAAAACAAACGTCAGGAATTACAAATCAAACTCGATGAACTGGTCGCCGCCGGTGAAAGATGGCGAAAAGCCTTGTAAAACAGCAACTATTCCCGATTATTTCCGGCGGTCAAAATGTTTGACAAATAAAATATCCGACCGCGCACTGACGCGGATCAGTGCGGACAAATCAACAAAAACCGGCTTAATCGGCGGCTGAATTTTTCTCAACTTCCCGCGCGATTTGAAATTACGCAATATTTGACGCGCGTTTGTGAAATTGTTTTCGACGTTAAGCGATTGGCTGCCGGTAAAGGCGGTTCGCCCGCGCTGCGATCTTCAAAAAATAATTCTGTTCGGTCGAATATGTTGGAATTAATTTTCAAATAATGTTAATTTTCTTTTACCAATCCTGAACAGTAAAAGAAATATTTTATGATTCGACTATTTTACGCCTTTCTCGCGCTCGTTTTTATTCCGCTTTTTGTCGCCGCGCAGGATAAAAAATCCGACGCGATGCCGAAGAAAACTATTTCCGCCGCGACGGAAAAAATGCAGAAGATTGACGGTTTCGTGCCGCTTTATCTGAACGCCGAAGACGGCAAAATTTATCTGGAAATTTCGCGTTTTAACAAGGAATTTCTCTATCAGATTTCGCTGCCGACCGGAGTCGGATCGAATCCGATTGGACTTGATCGCGGGCAGTTGGGAAATACGAAAGTCGTTTATTTTGAACACGCGGGCAATAAAATTCTGCTCGTTCAGCCGAATTACGATTATCGGGCGTTGAGCGACAACGCGGCGGAAAAGCGTTCGGTTGAAGAATCGTTTGCCAAGTCTGTAATTTGGGGTTTTAAAATCGAAGCGACCGAAGGCGACCGCATTTTGGTTGACGCGACGAGTTTTTTGATTCGTGACGCGCACGGCGTTGCCGACCGTTTGAATCAGGCGAAACAGGGAAATTTTAATTTTGACGAAAGCCGCAGCGCGCTTTATTTGCCGCGCACGAAAGGTTTTCCGAAAAATACCGAAGTCGAAGCGACGATTACGCTCACGTCAAAATCGGACACGGGACGATTAATCAATCAAACCACGCCGTCCGGCGATGCCGTGACAGTGCGCGAACGCCAGTCTTTTGTTGAACTTCCCGACGATAAATACCAGCCGCGCGAATTCGACCCGCGCGTCGGAATTATTCCCGTCAGTTTTTACGATTATTCGACAAACATCAATGAAAATCTCGAAAAGCGTTGGATAATTCGTCATCGTTTGGAGAAAAAAGACCCGAACGCGGCGATGAGCGAAGCAGTTGAACCGATCATTTATTACGTTGACAACGGCGCGCCGAAAGCGATTCAGGACGCGCTGATCGAAGGCGCGTCGTGGTGGAATCAGGCGTTTGAAGCCGCCGGATTTCGCAACGCTTTTCAGGTCAAAGTTCTGCCGCCCGGTGCCGACGCGATGGATATTCGCTACAACGTCATCAATTGGGTACATCGTTCGACGCGCGGCTGGGCTTACGGTTCGAGCGTTACCGATCCGCGCACGGGCGAGATTATCAAGGGTGTCGTTACGCTCGATTCGCAACGGGCGCGGCAGGATTTTTTGATCGGTTCGGGTTTGAATCCGCAATATAACGCCGCTTCCGCCGAATGTGATTTTGCACTTTTGCCGGACGTTAATTATTTGACCAATCAAACTTCGGAAGCGGACTCTTATCAAATGTCTCTGGCGCGGATTCGCCAACTTTCGGCGCACGAAGTCGGACACACGCTTGGACTCGCGCATAATTTCGCCGCCAGCACTTACGGGCGCGCTTCGGTGATGGATTATCCCGCGCCGCTCGTCGAAATCAAAAACGGCAAACTAGATTTTGAACACGCTTACGCCGTCGGCATCGGAAGTTACGATAAATTTGCGATTCGCTACGCTTACAGCGATTTTCCAAACGGCGCGAACGAGTCGGCGGAACTCGAAAAAATTCTGCGCGAAGGCGTTTCAAACGGAATGCTTTTTATTTCCGATTCCGACACGCGACCGGCGAGCGCGGCGCAGCCTCTATCGAGTTTGTGGGACAACGGCAGCGATCCCGTCGCCGAATTAAAACGCACGATGGAAGTTCGGCGCATCGGTTTAAATCAATTCGGTTTGCAGAATATTCCGAAAGACACGCCGTTATCCGAACTGGAAAATAAATTTTTGCCTTTATATTTGCATCATCGCTATCAGACGACGGCGGCGATCAAATCAATCGGCGGTGTTTATTACACATACGCCGTGCGGACGGCAAACGGCGCGAATCCTTCGCAGGTTCAGGAAATCGTTCCTGCCGCCAAACAGCGCGAAGCGTTAAAATTGGCTTTGGAAACTATTTCACCGGCGGAACTCGTCATTTCCGACGATATTTTGAAAATAATTCCGCCGCTCGCCTACGGTTACAATTCAAAT
Organism: Pyrinomonadaceae bacterium; assembly: GCA_965218105.1. Taxonomy (GTDB): domain Bacteria; phylum Acidobacteriota; class Blastocatellia; order Pyrinomonadales; family Pyrinomonadaceae. The sequence goes on along the minus strand of OZ244585.1, from coordinate 2,537,048 downwards.
CGTTCCGAACTTTTCGACAAACGCACCGATCCGGTTTTCGATCCGCTCGGCGCGGCGGAAATCGCGGCGAATATGACCGTCAGCGGCTTGCTCGAACCGCACCGCGCGGCGCGTCTGATTGATTTTAACTCGCGCGATAAGAATTATCCGCATTTCCGCGAAATAGTTGACGCGCTCATCAAAGAAGCGTGGAAAACGACCGCGCCGACCGATGCGAAACAACTCGCCGTCGCCCGCGTCGTGCAAAGTTTAACCGTTAATGATTTGATGGATTTAGCCGCCAACGCCGACGCGCAGCCGCAGGTTCGAGCCATTGCCACTGATTCTTTACGCGTTTTGCAGGCGACGCTCAAACGCACAACCGCAACCGGCGACACCGCCGCGCATTATCGCGCTCTGATTGATAATATTGAAAAATTCCTGTCGCGCCCCGACGCGCCGCGCAAACAAACACAGCCTTTGATGAATCCGCCGGGCGATCCGATTGGCAATTAGTCGGAGCGCGGACGGCTCGTCCGCCAACGAGAGCGAAACGAGCGTTGCACACCTCACTTTACTAAAACGATTCTTCAGTGCGAAGACTTTTCTCGCGCTCTCGCGCTCGAACGCGGACGAGCCGTCCGCGCTCCAATCTCAAGGCTTCATACCTTCAAACCAAACGGGTTTGAAATCCGAATTGACTAACCAATTAACCGGCTCAACCATCGAGTTGATCGCTTTTGTTATATGTTCAAAATTGATGGTTTTAATTTCGTCGCTGGCGTGATGATAGTCCGTGTGCAGACCGAAACTCGAAACCGTGTGCGCGATTACGCCTTGTCTGGCGAGCGTGTAATTGTCCGAACGGCGGAAAAAATTTTGTTCGGGATGCGGGTCTTTGACCAATTTCGCGCCGCGCCTTGCGAGTTCCGCGCCGAGATTTGAACGCTCGTAGCCGGTCAGCCAGAGTTCGTCAGCCGCGACTTTTTCGTCCGGGCGACCGATCATTTCAAATTCCAGATTCGCCACCAGATGATCTTTCGGATACGCCAAATTGCCGACAAAATACTGCGCGCCGAAACCGCCCGCTTCTTCGCTGCCGAAAAATGCAAATTGAATCGTGCGTTTCGGACGCGCGCCTTTGGCGAGAACCCGCGCCAGTTCCATAACTGCGATACAGCCGGAAGCGTCGTCGTCCGCGCCGTTGAAAATTTTGTCGTCGCCCGGAGCGTTTTCACGAACGCCGAGATGATCGAGATGCGCGCTTAAAAGAATTACTTCCGTCGCCAACCGCGCGTCAATGCCTTTTATTTCGCCGACCGCGTTCCACGTTTGCATAGTTTTCGGCGCGTCTAATTCTCCTTTTATTTCAATCGCTGTTCCGTCGGCGACCTGCGCGAGTTTTTCCGCCGCTTCTTTGCTGATGATAATAATTCCCGCCGGATTTTGTTTTTTGTCCGCGCCGCCGGAAATTGTCGTGAACGAAATCGGACGCGCCGCAAGATTGTTCCACTGTTCCGGCGGCAGCGGCATTTCGACAACTACCGCCGCTGCGCCGTCGTCTAAAAATCTTTGCGGATTCTGTATCAATTTTAACGCATCTTCACCTTCGTTAAATTTAATAAACATAATTGCGCCGACTTTCGGTTTTGCGTCCAAAGAAGTTATTTTCTGTAAATTGCCGCTGATTTGCGCCGCGTTCATCTGCGCCACGAGCAAATCTTTGCCGTGTTCCAAAGTTACGCTCGAATCGTTTGTTTTGTAGGTCAATTTAGGATTTGAGGCGAAAGAATTGCGAGTGATATTGACGGTTTGCAAATAAGTTTTATTGCCCGAAGCGTCCGTTTCGCCCGCCGGTTCAACGCCGAACTGCTGTAATTGCGAGCCGATATACTGCGCCGCGAGCCATTCAAACTGCGTTCCGCTGCCGCGTCCCTGAAGCGCGTCGCTTGCCAGAAAACCCATTTCGGCGCGAACGTTGCGTTCTTCGATTTGCGCTTCTTTCGCTGCGGTCGTTTGAACGGTTTTGGCGGGACGTTTTGCCGTTTGCGCGTCGCCGACATTGATAAACAAAAACAGGAAAGCGGCGATGACAAAAACTTTTTGATGATAAAAATATTTCATTGATTTTGGAAAACTCCGGGCTGAAATTTAGTTGTTTTGGATGTAAAATTTAGTGCTTTGAAACTTCTACGTCGAAAATACTTTATAAGTTTATAAAATTTTAAGAAATCGCGGCGACTTTTGTCTTTGTTCGTTTTCTTGACTTACGAAAGTGTTCCGCGTAAAAATGCCTTATCTTTCTTTTATGATGTAAATTTTATGAAAATCAAAGTCAGTTTTGCGAAGTTTTCAAACTTTTTTGTCCTTTTCCTTTTAATTTTTACTATTTCCGTTCGCGCCGACGAAGTTGATAAATACGTCAGCTCGCAGCTCGCCGAACAGCACGTTCCGGGCGCGGCAATTGCCGTTATCAAAAACGGCAAAGTTATTAAAATCAAAGGCTACGGTTTGGCAAGCATCGAATTCGACGCGCCCGTAACGACTGAAACCGTCTTTGAAATCGGTTCTGTTTCCAAGCAGATAACCGCCGCCGCCGTGATGCTTTTAGTCGAAGACGGCAAAATAAACTTGGACGACAAAATCTCGAAATATCTGCCGAACACGCCCGAAACTTGGAAAGATGTCAGCGTTCGCAATCTTTTAACGCACACTTCCGGCGTGAAAAGTTACACGAGTTTGGGCGGTTTTGAGCTTTCCAAAAGATACAAAGTCAATGATTTTGTCAAAGAATTAAGCACGCAACCGCTCGATTTTGAGCCGGGTTCGGCTTACAAATACAGCAACAGCGGTTATTCGCTGTTAGGTTACATAATCGAATCTGCGTCGGGGAAAAATTACTGGGATTTTCTGCAAACGCGCATTTTTAATCCGCTGAAAATGAATTTGACCGCCAATCGTGATCCGCAGTTTATCATCAAAAATCGCGCGACGGGTTACGAATGGGAAAACGGCAAATTTGTCGGGCGCGATTACGAATTGACCGATCTTTTTAGCGCGGGCGCAATCGTTTCGACGATTTCCGATATGGCAAAATGGGACATCGCACTACGCGATGAAACTTTGCTGAAAAATGAAAGCAAAGCTCAAATCTGGAAACCGTTTACATTAAATGACGGCAAGGAAAATCCGTACGGTTTCGGCTGGAACGTCGGCGAATTTCGCGGGCAGAAACTTTTAAGTCACGGCGGACAAACAGCCGGTTTTGCCGCCAATATTTCGCGTTATACGGATTCAAACTTGGATGTGATTGTACTAACAAATCTCGGCACGCAAGGACTCGGAAGTCTGATTGCGCGCGGCATTGCGAAGATTTATATTTCTTCGATTTCTCTGAAAAATCTAAAAACTCAGACGGAAACAGATGCAAAAATTTCCAAATTAATCGCAAACGCTCTCAATGAATTTTTGCAAAACAAAATAAATCCCAAATTTTTGACGGAAGATTTGACAAAAACGCTTTCGACCGAACGCGCCAAAAGGGAAAATTCGCGGATTTCAGACTACGGAAAAATTAAAAAACTTGATTTCGTCGGCGATGAAACTTCAGACGGCAAAAGAGTTTACCGTTACCGCGCCGAAACTGCGAACCGAATTTTTCTATGGCGTTTTGTCATCAATGAAGAAGGAAAAATTTCAGAAATGAATCTCGATGAAGAGGAATCAATATTGAAAATTTAACTTTCGGAATAACTGAAAGCTGATAGTGAATAACTGATAATTTTACAGTTTTGGTTATTAGTTGTCAGCTATTCCGAAGAAATACTGTTAAAATTCAAACTGAACTTCGAGTTCGACGCGGCGATTTCTGGCTGACGAACCGCCGCCGGCGGTTGAAATTGATTGACCGAAAAATGACGAGCGCAGATTTCCGACCGGATTTCCCAAATTTACACGATTTAAAAGATTGCGGAATAATACGGTAAATTCGAGATTGTAACGGCTGTCTTCGTCGTTTCCGCCGCCGCGATTGCCGCCGAAACGTCCGTTCGGGCGACTGTTTCTGATTCCGGCAGAATCGCCGCCGCTTCTCGTGCCGAATTCAAATTTTTTGCTCATTTGCAAATTGACGTTGAAATATTCAGGTGCCGTGCCGTAATTTCGCGGAATAATTCGAGTAAAATCCAAAACATCCGAAAAGTCGCAAAACGAATCGGTCAAGCCGCGCTCGTCACAGCGCGAAGCGAGTCGGGCAAACGTCGGGCGTTCCGTGAAAAGTGTATCGCCGTTGGAATTTACGCCGTTTGTAATGTTGAACGGCGTGCCGGAACGGAAAAAATAAACGGACGAACGCGAATTTTCCAAGGAACGTCGAAATTACCGCCGGCGACGACGCGATGGCGCGTGTTAAGCGACGATCTGCCGCATTCGCCGCTTAAATCGTATTGATTTGCCGGAAAAGTTCCCGCGCCGTCTGTGTCGCTTTTCGCATAGTTGAGGGAATAATTGGCAAACTTTTATCAAAAGCGATTTCTTTTTTGCCGGCAAAGCGGTCTGAACAAAAACGGCGCAGGTTTAAAACTTGCGCCGTCTTTGATCTGAATTTTTGAATAACGGAACTAAATTATCTTATAGTTCTTCTTTGGAATTTTCATTGAGTTCCCAACGATTACGGTCGCGTTTTTCTATTTTTTCCAGCAGATCGAGCGGTTCGTTGTCCTGATAATCTACGCCGTAAGCGTGGGCGTTGGCTTCGACGTTTGATTGTCCGGGTGTCGGGTTGTGTCCGGCGAAGGCTTCCGCGCCCGAATCGTTGACATCTTCCCATTCGGCATCAATATCGCCGCCGGAAGCGGCGGGCGATGAAGCGTTGTGTTCTTCCAATCGCTGAATCAATTCGCCCGGAGCCTGCGGCGCGGCGGCGATTTCTTCTTCCATCAAATTTTTAATTTCGCGGTCGGTCGGTGTTTTGCTTTCTGAATCCATTTTTTGCTCCTTGTTGTTTTCCATAAAGTTTGAGGATAACACATCAAAAGGCGATTGGAAAAGAATCAAATAAAAACGATTGACTGCGCCGACGGAATTTCAAAGCGGCGGCGGCAGCGCATATTTTTGCACATCAGCATATCGTCAACGCGCACCATATAATCGCGCGATTTGTCAAAGCGCATTTTGTCCTGCTGATTTATGTTGCGCGGTATATTTTTCTTTTTCGTTCTTTTTAGCCAGCGAACTTCGTAGTCGTTGCGCTCGCGGCACGTCGGGCAGACAAAACTCGCCGTTTTTATTTCCTGTTTCTCGTCAAAAATATCTTTTTCCTGCATAAAAAAAATTCATCGCTTTTAACAAACTTATGACCTTTCGCATTATAAATCATTTGAGATTTTTCGGTGAATTATTTTCAATAAAAAAAACCGTGAAAAGTTTTGAGAACTAATCACGGTTTTGGAAACAGTATGAAACTTTGCAATTAATAATTGCGGCGATAATATCTCTTGTTTTTCGGATTAATTTTATACGTGTAAAGTGCCGAACCGCCCGCGCCTGCCGCCGCGCCGATCAATGCGCCTTTTCTGCCGCCGATTAACGCGCCGAGCAAAGTTCCCGCGCCCGTTCCGATGCCGACATTGATCAGATTGCGGTGTCTGTCATAAACATTCGGTCTTTTATAAGTTCGCGTCGTGTATGTGCGGCTTCTGCCGGCATACCGTCTGGTTTGAGCAGTTGCTGTGAGCGGCAGCATAATCGCCATCATTGCCATTACTACAAATGTTGCTATAAATTTTTTCATTGCTTTTACTCCTTAATTAGTCGAAAGCATTATGCTTTCTTTCTTTATTGGATTTGCAACCGTCGTGCCGTAAAATCAAGTTATTTATTTGCAACACTTATAGTTTTCGCGCAATGAGATTACGATTTTGTTTACACCATATCGGGCAAAAATAAACCGTATCGGTCAGCCAACCAAGTGCAAAAGAAAAACAAATCTTCATTCTTCAAAGTCATTCTTTAAAATATAATTTGTAGAAGTTTTTTGAGGAAGCGAAATGCTGAAAACACTTGCGGAAGTCCGAACATTCAGACGACTGCCCAATCGTCTGGCAACGGCAAATTCCAGGTTTTGCGAATGATTTATAACTTCTCTGCCGCCGAAACTGAAATGTTTGCCGCCGATTAAAACAAATTCTTCGGGCAAATCTTCATTTTCGCTCAAACGCGCCCATAAAAAGCGGAAATTTGTGTTGAACAGTTCGGTATGCACGATTTGCTCGCCGTCGGTGAAAACGAAAATATCACTGTAATCGCGGTATTTAATGACAAAAGCGCGCCCGCCGCCGACCTCTGTTTCAAAAACCTGCGGCGCGGCAAACGCTCCGTCATTCGGCAGTAAAAATGTAAAAAATTCCTGCGAGCCGATGCCGTTTGAAACAAAACGCAGAAACGGCGCGTCAATCCGTGAACCGTAAACTGATGAAATAGGGCTTTCTCTGCGCTGCCAATTTCCGTTGTCGCCGAACGTGAAAAGCTGTAAACCGATTTCCGAATCGTTTTTTTCACCGATACACGACGCGCCGTTTTCCGCCTCTTCAATCGTCGGATTGAGTGTGTCGTCGAAGTGAAAATTCAGCGCGTAATCGTGAACGCCGAAGGTTTTCACGTAATCGCGCATAATCCAGTAATCATTTTTCAGAAACAAAATGCTCCGCGTGTGATCGGCTGGCGAATCGGTAAATCTTTCATAACCGTCGTGCGAACCTTCAAAAAAATCGAATCTGTCCTGCGAAATCCACGAATTTAACTGCGCGGCGGCTTTATTTTTCCAGCTAAATTTCGCGCCCGTTTCCGATTGCGATTTCTCATCAATCATCAACGTATTATGTGAAATCGTCGAGCGAAAATAATCGCGCAGTTCTTGCGATTCGTGATAAGTATAAGTTCCCGCGTCAACCAAAGTCGTTCTTCCGCCAACCGCCAAATCAATCGCCAGCGCGTCGGCGTGTCCGTGTCCGCCGTTTCCCGCGCCGAGCGCGCCGCAGTCAACCAGCAAATAATTATCGGTCTCCGCCCAACCGTCACGCATTACGAAATATCCGCCGTCTTTGAACTCGCAGGAATTTTTATCCGGCATTTGTTCCGTTAAATCTTCAAAGCGATGAACGCCTTTCGCGCCTAACAACCACAAAGTTTCTTCAGCATATTTGCGGGCGACGAATTTGTAATCGCCGCGCTCGAAAAGAACCGCGCCGGTCGCCAAAGTCGCGCTAAAATCATCTGCCTGACTGGTGCCGTGCGGCAAACTTCTGCCGCCGTCATCGTCGCCGAGCAGCGGTGTCGTGCCGTCGGGACGCGCCGAATACATCAAAAAATCGAGCGCGGATTGAAGTTTTTCGTTGAGTTTATCGTGTAGGTTCGCGTCGGTTTCATCGCCGTTCAAGGTTTTTAAAATGAGAAAATGCGTATAAAAATCCGCCGTGTAACGCTGGTACCAGGTTGACTGTTCAAAATAAACTCCGTCGGGCAAAATCTGCCGGTCGAGTTCGGCGTAAAGAATATCTGCGCCGGTTTTGCGCCAGTTTTCCGCGTGTTTGAAAAACGAAAACTGCGTTCCGAGATAGTAAAGTCCCAACGCTTCGCCCGTCAGATGCGTGTTCGGGCTGTAATATGTCGAGAGATATTTTTCGATGTGTTTGCCGTGAACGTAAAGAAATTTCAACGCCTTTTGAAAAAGTTCGGGCGTTAAACTCCTCGAATCTTTAAAGAAATTAAAAGCCCAAATCCACGAAATCAAACGCAGCGCGACTTCCAGACTGCTGAACCAATTTATTCCGGCGGCGGGCGGATTTTGTTCCATCCAGCTTTCCAGATGAAGAGCGAAAGTTTCGGCAAAGCGTTCGTCGTCAGTCAGCCAATATGCGGTGCCGAGCGCGAAGAAATGTTGATGACGGTTGAGTTCCCAGATGATTTTTTTATCGCCCGTTTCTTCCGCGTCTAATTCGTCAAACTGTTTCCAATGCTTCAAAGTCGAATGTTTATCGGCAATCGGTTCATAATGCCAGTCAATTTCCCGACCGAAATTCAAATTTTTATAGCCGAGCAGATCAAATCCGCCTTCGATCAGACGTTCCGCTTTTTCGATAAAATAACGCGCGCTTTTTTCGCCGAAAACATCGTGAAATATTTCGAGCGTTTTTTCTTTTTCACGAAAAGCCGGGAAAAAACCGAACTGCGCGTCTTCACAGAATTTGGCGAAAAGATTTTCCGCCGTCGCTTCTTCAGTGCCGAAATGAGATTTTTCAATCAGTTCTGAAAATTCTTCGTCAGACGGCAATTTGCCGCTCAAACCGACCTTCTCGGTGTAGCCGGAAAGAGCCTGTTCGCCGCGCGTACGGATTTCAGTCCAGCTTTTTCCCTTTATTTTTTTTAATTTATCAATCGGATTTGCCATTGTGTTGCTAACAAAGTTCTGTTTGCCGCCTGACTTCAGTTTTTTCGGTTTTCGCCTTTTCGTCCATAATCGCCGTTAAACGGTAATTTCTGTATTCGCCCGGACTGCCCGATTTGCCGTCAACCGCCGCCGAAACCATATTAAACGCTTCACGCGCCGATGCGAAATAAACTTTATAATCGCCCGTTTTCTCGCCGTTTTCAATCACTCGATTAAAAAACTCGACGGCACCCGCGCCGATGGACGTTTCTTGGTCGTGGTCGAAAAATCCGTGACAGTAAAGTTTAATAAAAATCCATTCCGGGCGACCTTTAACATTGATATTTGCCGCCAGCCAGCGATTCAAACGCGCCAAATCCATCGGCTGATTATTAACCAACGCGCCGTCGTCAAGTCGCGGAATCGGCAAACCTTTAACGCGCCGCGTCCAGTTAAAAACCAGAGGTCCGGTAAATATAAGCGGCAATTGCGGCTGTTTTCCGAAAACCGCGACCCGGCTGCCTTTTCTGTGCGGTGTTTTTTCCGTCAAAGGTAAGCCGCATTCATAAATTTGATTTAACATTTGAACCTGCGACTGATCGGGCGCGGACGGCAGCGTCATATCAGCGTAACAGCCCGTGTCCTGCAAAATCTGCATTTCTTCGTCAACGCCGCAAAATCTGCCGCCGCAGGAATTTCCGAGAGCGAGATTGCCGTGAACAAAAGCGTAGCGCGGAATGTCATTTTCATTAAAACGCGACAGACATTTGTGATCTTCCGCTAAAATATCACGAAATTCGGTCAAACTTTTCCGCAAATTGTCCGCCGTATCCGGCGCGTCAACGCCGTGATGCAGATGAATTTCGACTTCACCCAAACCTTCCGCCTGCATCTCCGCCATTTTTTCGAGAAGTCGGCGGTCGTATTGTTCAGCGGGATAAAAATTCGTGTGACGAAATTTCGTGCCGTCGGCATCGCGGCAGGCTTCACCAGTTTTCCGCGCCAATTTATGATATTCATCCAAACGCCGTCTTTGAGCGTCCAGATTAAGTAAACCGTTCGCGTTCCAACTCGGCTCAAAATGGTCGGCGACCGTAAAAATCAGGTGCTTTTGTTCGTTTGCGCCATTTTCCAAAAACGATTTTCCGCGCGCGAACGGATACCTAACCAGCCACGGCAGATTCCATTTTAACTTAGATATGAGATGTTGATTTGAGTTCATTTTATTTTTTCACAATCACAAACGAAGGCGTTTCCGGGTTTGTATCCGGCAAAAAGCCTCTGATTCTGAGATTGTTTCGCGCGCATTCTTGTTCGATAAACCTTTGCGTTTGGAAAATTTCCTTTCCCTTCCAAAAATTATTTTGCGGCTGTTTTCCGGTCAATGTGTGAAAAATTCCGCCGGTCAGACAAATTATCGGATAAGCGACTTGTTTCGGATTAAGTGTTTTCAACCTTTTTTTGATCATTCCGAAATAAAAAGCCGGAGCGTGTATTTTGAGCAAAAAAACACCGTCGGGACGCAAAACTCTGGCGACTTCGGCAATTGTCTCGCGGTTTTTCATATAAGGAATGGCAACGAGGCACAAAACGACATCGAAACTCGCGTCGGCAAACGGCAGATTTTCGCCGAACGAACGCGCGAAGGCAAATCTGTTTTCAAAATTTGTTTGACGGAAAACCGTTCGCGCCGTTTTTCCCAACTCGTCCGCCGCGTCCACGCCGACACAAAAAGCGTCTGTTTTTTCGAGAAAAGGCAGCAAATCCTGCCCCGCGCCGCAGCCGACATCCAAAACTTTTTCAGGCTTCAAATCTTTGACCGCATCAACTAATAAATATCGCTTCGCCGCGTCATTTTTAGCGAAATTGGCGATTGCCTGCTCTGTGTATTCCAAATAATTGCTGACTGGAGACATCTGTGTTGACAAGAAGGAATGAAATTATTTATTCACAAACGGATGACGCTGAAGTTCCGGCATAAACAAAATTAAAAATGAGTGTGAATTACCGCGCCGACTTTTTGATGCTCGTCGAGCATTCGATATAGTTTACAACGAAATACCGGCAATCAAAAGTTTTTTCTTTGAGCATTTTCTCAAATATACAGTTTGCCAAAGAAATTTACCAGATTGAAGCTACTGCGCTTTCGTCAAACTCAGTCATTTCGCCGTTTGGCAAAATGTGAATGATTCGGTTCGCGCCTTTTGATTTTAACAACGGCGGCAGCAATCCGACCCGATGACAGTTCGCTCGCGGCATTTTGTGTTTCGTCAGCGGCTGAGATTCCGAACACATAATCGCCGTTTTGACTTCGGCTGACAGTTCCAAAATCCTTTCGATTCCGCGATTTAACTCGTCCGGCGCGGCAATTTTCTTCCCGCCTGTTTCCGGCAGATGTTCGTAACCGATGCCGTTGTCGCGCAAATTCGCTTCTAAAACTTTCCCGTTAAACTGCACCCAGCGCGACCGCGCGAAATTTCTGACATCGCACAAAAATTCAATCTCATACTTCTGCAAAAGCGCGAGAAAATCTTTCCAGACGTGCCGTCCGTGTCCGATTGTGTAAACGGTAATTGATTTGGATTTCATCTTTTGATCTAAATTTTCGGTGAATTAAAAGTCGGTTCGTGAAACGATTGCTTTAAATTTTTCAATAAAATCGTGTTCTCTCCAATCGCTCCAAAGTTTGAGCGCGGCGCGATAATTTTTTGTGCGCTTTTCGACGAATTCCGATAAAAGCCAAATGTTCGCCTGATTTTCGTCCTTTGAATTTTTTAAAGTTTTGCTTAAATCTGCCAGCCAAACATCCGCGTCGTGGACTTCGCCCAAAAAACCCTGCATTTCCGCGATTCCCTTGGCAAACGGCGCAATGCGCTCGCCCCAGCAAGTCGTGTAAAGTTCAATTGCGTAGCGCAGACGCTTGGCGGCGATGCGAAGTTCGTGAAGCGGTTCGTCAATAAAAGGCTCGTAAATGTGATCGCTCAAAGCGCAAAATTCCTCGACGCTTTTGCCGACAACTTTGCGTCCGGCTTGATTAAAACTAATTTCGCGGTCGGATTTTTTGCGCCGCGTCGCCGCGTCAACCGCTTTTTCAAATTTACCTTTTAGCTCTTCAAGCGCGTCGGCGGAAATGTTTTCGAGCAAATTAATTTGCGCCTGTTCGCGCCGCCCGCGCCGTTCGGCGATTAAATCTTCGATGCCGCTTTTGATATTTTTCGAGCGCGTTTTGCCGCGCAGTTTTTCGAGCGCGACAATCGCCACGTCTTCGTCACGCGCCGCGCCGAGCGCGTCGGCGATTCGCTTCAAATCCTTTTTGACTTTTTTAAGCGGTTTTCGCGTCATCAGCGGCGCGAAATCACGCATCGCGCTTCGCAAACGTCTGGTCGCCACGCGCATATCGTGAACGCCTTCGATGTCTTCGGTCTGCAAAGCCGCCGCGCGTTTGTCCAAGATTTCTTCAAACCGCACGCGCAAAACTTCGTCCGCCCATTCCAAAACATCCGCCTCGCAATCAAGTCCCGTTATTTCCTTCGCCTTTGCCATCGTCTAAATATTATAACAAATGAATATTAACAGATTTGATTTCCTCAACACTTAACGGATTTTCAAGCGCGGACAAATCGCCTGCATCCTCGCCCAAATATGCCGAACGAATGACGCGGCGCATCACTTTGGCGTTGCGCGTTTTCGGGATTGCGGAAACGAAATGAATCCGCGACGGCGCGAGCGGTTTGCCCATATCTTTGGCGACGAGATTTTTTAATTCTTTTTCTAGCCGGAGCGCGGACGGCTCGTCCGCATCGAGCGCAAGAACGCGAGAGGCGACCTCGGCGGACGAGCCGTCCGCGCTCCGCAAGACGCAGAACGCAATCATTTTCGTTCCTTTGATTTCGTCGGGAACGCCGATGACGGCGGCTTCGGCGACCGATTCGTGCGCGACTAAAATGCTTTCGACTTCCGCCGGTCCGACTCGTTTGCCGGCGACTTTCAGAGTGTCGTCTGAACGTCCGAGAATAAAATAATGTCCGTCTTTGTCGCGCATCGCCCAGTCGCCGTGAACCCAGATGTTTTCAAAACGATTCCAGTAAGTTTCCAAATATCTTTCCGGCTCATTCCAGAAACCGCGCGCCATTCCGATCCACGGTTGTTTAACCGCCAATTCGCCGACTTCGCCCGCGCCGACCGGTTCGCCCGTTTCGTCCAAAATAGCAGCGTCCATTCCCGGACACGCGGCGGAAAATCCGCACGGTTTGATCGGCGTGAGAACATTGTTCATCAAAATTCCGCCGGAGATTTCCGTGCCGCCCGAATAATTGATGATCGGCAGTTTGGAATCGCCGACTTTTTCAAAAAGCCACCACCACGGCGCGGGATTCCACGGCTCCCCGGTCGAAGCGAAGGCGCGAAGCGACGATAAGTCATATTTTTTCGGCAGTTCGTCGCCGTGCGTGGCGAGGACGCGAATCAGCGTCGGCGAAATTCCCAAAATCTCGACTCGATGTTTTTCGACGAATTCCCACATTCTGCCCGCCGTCGGAAAATCCGGCGCGCCGTCGTAAAGGCAAATCGTCGCGCCGTTGATCAACGCGCCGTAAATCAGCCACGGTCCCATCATCCAGCCGAGATCGGTCAGCCACGAAACGCGCGTTCCCTTGCCGACATCCGTGCCGAACGCCATATCCTGCGCCGCTTTGAGCGGAAAACTGCAATGCGTATGCGTAATGCCTTTCGGCTTTCCGGTCGTGCCGGATGTGTAAAGAATTATCAACGGGTCTTCGGCGAGTGTCGGTTCAAGATGAGAACGAGTTTCAAAACTTTCAGGCTTTAACAAATATCGCCAAAAGGCTTTTCTTACCTTTGGATCAGGCTTTGAATCAATTTTATAACCTCTAGCTGAAGCAAAACTACCGGATTTTTTAGCCTGTTCGCGGTCTTCACGTAACTTTGCAACTATTTCTTTTGGAGTTTTTGTCGCTTCCCAAAATCTTTTCTCTTCTAATTCTCTTTCAATCTCAATTTTCTTTTGCCGCTCAATCTTCTCTTCATCTGTAAGTTTTTTGTATTCAGCAGATTCTTTATTTCGTATCTCAATTAGCTTTTCACCACCGAATGTTTTCGGTTCTTGAACGACACTAAAAACTTTTTCGATTGTCGGGCATCTTTCAGTAGCTTCGAGAGCAATTTGTTCAGCATAAACCGTTTTATTGCGCCTCACAAAAGCAAAACAGGTAATAAGTGCCTTCGCTTTTACCGCATTCATTCGGCTTGCAATCGCTTCGACTCCGTAACCGGAAAAAACAGGAACTGCAATCGCACCAATTCTGCCAATTGCTAAAAGCGAAACAATTGTCGCGGGCAGCATCGGCAAATGAATTGCAATCGCATCGCCTTTGCCAAAACCATTTCCGCGCAAAACTGCCGCGAAAAGTTTAACTTGTTGAAAAAGTTCCGAATAGGTCAGAGTTTCGACAAATCCGCCTTCGCCTTCCCAAATTATCGCGGTCTGGTCTTTCATTTCATCGGTTTGCCAGCGGTCGAGGCACATTTCCGTGATGTTCAAACCCGCGCCGGCGCACCAGTTCGGGAATTCGATGCCGTTTGATAAATCCAGTAATTTTTTGTATGGCGGATCGAATTTTATCTCTAAAAAGCGCAAAACTTCCGCCGTGAATTTTTCGACATCGGCAATCGAATAACGATAAAGTTCATCGAAATCGGAAACGCCGACTTGCCGCATAAATTTCGTTAATTGGGCGCGTTCAATCACATCATTTGAAGGTGTCCACGCGATTGGCTGATGTTCGAGAAGGTTTGTGTCGTTCATAAATTTATTTACAAAATATCACAAAAAATGGAACAAAGTCAGATGAAAAATGTGTTGTATGAAGATTATAAATAATCTAAAGTTGATTGCGGCACTTGTTCGGAACGATTAAAACCAAGTAAAAAAAACAAAATAGAAAAGCGGGAAAATCGAAAGTAAATCAGGAGTTAAAAATGAAAAAGGTTAATTTGAGTGAAAAATTTGCGCTGATAAATGAACATTGGCGACCGAAAGTAGTCGGTGAACTCAACGGTCAGGAAATAAAACTCGTTAAATTTCAGGGCGAGTTTCCGTGGCATCACCACGAAGGCGAAGACGAGATGTTTATGGCGTTAAAAGGGAATTTCCGCCTCGAATTTCGTGACAAAACCGTCGAACTTTCAGAAGGCGAGTTTGTTATTGTGCCGCGCGGCGTTGAACATCGTCCGGTCGCAGATGAAGAAGTCGAAGTTTTATTGTTTGAACCGGCAAATTTGAAAAATACGGGAAATGTGGAAAACAAAGACTTTACCGCGCCGATTGGCGAAAAGATTTAAGGCGAAAGATGTTTGAAAACCGGAATCCGAATGGAATGCGGTTTTCAAACATCTTCCTTAAATTAAATGAAAAACTCTGCTTACTTAGCGTGCAGTTCGGCATAATGAACGAAGAACCAGTAAGTAACGCCCGCCCAAAACACCAGATTTATAAGCGAAACGATTAAACCGATCTTTTGAACTTTGTCATCAGTTCCGCCGCGATTGGTTTGTTTGCCGTACATCAGCATTGCGACCAAAGCTGCGGTGACGATCCACGCAAAAAGACGAATGCCGAGATCGAGCGCAACAGCTTCCGGCGGCACGTTCATTAAAAACGGCACTTGATATAAAGTCAGCAAAATCACCAACACCATCGCCACGATAGCGGAAATCGGCGGCGTATTTCTCGAATCCGATTGATTTGCCACTTCATCCGTAACGTGTCGAAGATTGCTGTGCGAATAGCTGTAAGCAAAATAAATAACCAAGCCGATGGACATCCAGACAATCAAACGAATCCAGGTGTCAATCGGCAAACTATTCATCAGATAAGCTGCCGAAACAACCGTCGCCATCGGAATAAACGGCACGAGCGGAACTTTGAACGGGCGATTCAAATTAGGATTTGACGAGCGCAGAATGATAATTCCCGTGCCGACGATGACGAAAGCAAATAATGTTCCGATGCTGACCAGTTCGCCGAGCAGATTAATCGGCACAAAGCCTGCCAAAATTGCGACAATCGCGCCGGTAATCATCGTCGTAATATGCGGCGTTTGATATTTCGGATGAACTTTTGATGCCCATTTCGGCAGCAAACCGTCTTTCGACATCGAATAAAAAACGCGCGGTTGTCCCATAATCATCACGACCATCGTTGAACTGAGTCCGAGAACTGTGCCAACCTTAATAATCGTCGGGAAGAACTTTAGAATTGGCTCCATCGTCGTTCCTTGTGATTTCAACAAAGCCGCGTCAACGGCAACAGCAATCGGAGCAGCGGCATTAGTAAGAAGATGGTAATCAACCAAACCTACCATAATGCCCGACACTAAAATATAGAGGACCGTGCAGATTCCGAGCGAACCTAAAATGCCAATCGGCATATCGCGCTGTGGATTTCTAGCTTCCTGCGCGGCGGTCGAAACCGCATCGAAACCGATGTAAGCGAAAAAGATTACCGCCGCGCCCGTCACAACACCCGGAAAACCGAACGGCATAAACTCCAAACATCCGGGACTTCCGGCAGCACAGCCGATTCCGACATTACTCGGATTGACAAAACCAATTCCGGCGACGATAAATAAAACGACTACCAGAATCTTGACAATAACGATAATAGAGTTAAAACTGGCGGATTCTTTAATTCCCTTTACCAAAAGTGCTGTTACCGCAATCGCAATCAAAAACGCGGGCAAGTTGAAAATGCCGACAGCGGTTGAGCCATCTTCCAGCGGTACTAATTGACCGGGCGGCGCAGCTAATGCCGCCGGAAAATTGATACCGAGGTCTTTTAAAAGACTGACAAGATAGCCCGACCAGCCGACGGCGACGGTTGCCGCGCCGAAAGCATATTCCAAAATTAAATCCCAGCCGATAATCCACGCGACAAATTCGCCGAGTGTGCCGTAACCGTAAGCGTAAGCCGAACCGGAAATCGGAATGGTCGCCGCAAATTCCGAGTAGCAGAGCGCGGCAAACGCGCTGACGATTCCGGCGATAATCATCGAGACAATAACGGCGGGACCGGCGTGTTTGCCGGCGGCTTGCCCGGTCAGAACGAAAATTCCCGTACCGATAATCGCGCCGACACCGAGCATCGTTAAGTCCAACGCGCTCAGCGTTTTCTTTAACGTATGCTCGCCCGTTTCAGACGCTTCGGCGATAATTTTTTCAATTGATTTTGTCGCAAATAGAGACATGAAAACCTCCTAAAGTTTAGTTAAAATTTATAATTGCTCGTGTCCGTCAAGATTAGCGGATAAATTTTTCCAAATAAAGTAAACCGGAACTCCCGATAAAACGATTGCCAAACCCGGCAGAGACGTTTGCGGTTTGTAAAACAAAAGAACTAAAGAAATTACGGTTGCAGCGAGAATATAAATCGCCGGAATCAGCGGATAACCGAACGCTTTATACGGACGTTCGACATTCGGGCGTGTGCGCCGCAAAATAAACAAACCGATAATAGTTAAAATATAAAAAATCAGCACGGCAAAAACAACATAATCGAGCAGCATTCCGTAAAGATTGCCGTAATCTTCCGCTCCGTCCGGCGTAAATTTTCCCGAACGCGTGCGCGGCAGAACCAATAAACACGCCCAAACGCACTGCAAAATCAAAGCGAACGCCGGAACGTGATTTTTATTGAGTTTCGCAGTTGATTTAAAAAACAGGTTGTCCTTCGCCATCGCATAGTAAACCCGCGCGCCCGCCAAAACCAAACCGTTATTGCAGCCGAATGTCGAAATAATAATCGCAATTGCCATCACCGCCGCGCCGCCCGCGCCAAAAATCACTTCGAGTGCGGCAGTTCCGACGCGATCTTGCGGCGCGTCCTGAATCTGCGTCAGCGAAAGCGTCGCCAGATACGCGATGTTCGCCAGAAAATAAAGCGTGATGACCAAACCCGTCCCAAACGCCAGCGACAGCGGAATGTTTTTCTGCGGCTCTTTGACTTCGCCCGCCGTAAACGTGATGTTGTTCCACGCATCGGACGAAAAAAGCGAACCGACCTGCGCGACGCAAAAAACGACGAGAAGGGCGAAAAACCCGCCGTTGACCGAAACTTCCGGCAAAAATGCCAAATCCGGTTTGATAATCGCGGCGTTTCGCGCGGCGAAAAGGTCGGCGAAATTATTTGAAAACGCGTTTGTCATCGCGCCGCCGACGAAGATTCCCAGAACGATTAAAACGAGCAACGCCAAAGTTTTCGCCGAAGTAAATATATTTTGAATCAATTTGCCGAGTTTCAAACCCTGCATATTGATTACGGTCAGAAAAATTATCAGCAAAACTCCGACAAATTGCTGAACGGAAAGCGAAACAGCGTAACCGGAAGTCAAATTAATCGGCGGAACGATCCACGAAGTCGGCGAAATTGCCGGAAATAAAACGCCCAGAAATCTGGCAAAAGCGACGGCGACGGCGGCGATTGTTCCCGTTTGAATCACCAAAAAAAGCGTCCAGCCGTAAAGAAATCCGAACATCGGCGAATAACTTTCGCGCAAATAAACGTATTGTCCGCCGGCTTTCGGCATCATCGCGGCGAGTTCGCCGTAAGAGAGCGCGGCGAAAATTGTCAAAACGCCCGTAATAATCCACGTTAAAAGTAATCCTCCGACCGAACCCGTCTGCCGCGCGATGTCGGCGGACACGATAAAAATTCCCGAACCGATCATCGAACCGGCAACAATCATCGTCGAATCGAGCAGTCCGAGACCGCGCACAAAACCTTCGTTCGTGATTTTTTCGTTGACAATTGCTTCGGCTTCCATAGATTTCTTCGATTAAAAGCACATCGCTGCTTTATTTTCCAAAAAATTCGGTGCAATAATTTTTTAACTATAATTCGTTGGCGAGATTGACGATTGAGATATTATACTTCTAATTGCCGAACTGTCGAATGATTTTTAACTTTTTTTTGACGGGACGGCGAAAAAATTTACACATTTCAAAAAATTATGACCGAACAAAAACTAAATTTCGGAGATATGCCGAAAGAAGATTTTCGCCGTCACGGACACGAACTGATTGACTGGATCGCCGATTATTTTGAAAATATCGAGCAGTTTCCCGTGCTTTCACAAATCGAACCGAATTGGTTAAAAGACAATTTGCCGAAATCCGCGCCCGAACGCGGCGAAGATTTCGCGGAGATCATCAAAGATGTTGATAAACTGATTCTGCCCGCCGTGACGCATTGGAATCATCCGAATTTTCACGGGCTTTTTTCGACTTCGACGAGCAGCGTCGGCATTTTCGGCGAAATGTTGAGCGCGGCGTTCGATATGAAAGCGATGCTCTGGCGCACGTCGCCCGCTTCGACCGAACTTGAACCGGTCGCGCTTGACTGGCTGCGGAAAATGATGAATCTACCCGCAGATTTTCACGGAATAATTTACGATACGGCTTCGGTTTCGACGCTTCACGCGATTGCGATGGCGCGGGAAAAACTTGACTTGAACATTCGTGAAAACGGAATGAGCGGACGCGAAGATTTGCCGCTGCTGCGCGTTTACTGTTCCGAACAAACCCATTCTTCGATTGATAAAGCCGTTATTCTTTTGGGTTTGGGACAAAAATCGCTGGTCAAAATTCCGACCAATGACCGTTTTGAAATGAATACGGAAAAACTCGCCGCCGCGATTGCCGAAGATAAACAAAACGGTTTTCTGCCGTTTTGCGTCGTCGCCACCGTCGGCACGACTTCGACGACGAGCGTTGACGACGTTGAAAAAATCGCCGAGATTTGCGGGCGCGAAAATATTTTTCTGCACGTTGACGCGGCTTATGCCGGAAGCGCGATGATCGTTCCCGAATTGCAGTTTCATTTTCGCGGCGCGGAACTCGCCGATTCAATCGTGACAAATCCGCACAAATGGCTGTTTACGCCGTTTGACTTGTCAATTTTGTACGTTAAAGATTTGGACTTGCTGAAAAAAACATTTTCCCTCGTGCCGGAGTACTTGAAAGTTTCGGAAACCGTCACGAATCAGATGGATTACGGAATTCAGCTCGGCAGACGTTTCCGTTCGCTGAAATTGTGGTTTATTCTGCGTTATTTCGGGCAGGAAGGTTTGATTGCGAGAATCCGCGAACATTGTCGTCTGGCGCAAATGTTCAAATCCTTAATCGAAGAATCGGAGAATTGGGAAATGCTCGCGCCCGTGCCGTTCGCTTTGGTTTGTTTTCGCGCCTGTCCAAAAAATGTTGACGATTTGGATAAATTAAACGAAGATTTGATGAACGAAATCAACGCTTCGGGCGAAGCATATTTGTCGCACACGAAATTGGACGGAAAATTTACGATCCGCCTTTCGGTCGGAAGCATCAGAGTTGAAGAAAGACATATCGAAAAAATTTGGAATCTATTAAACGAGAAATTAAATAAATGAAAAAAACGATTTTTGCTTTATTAATTATTTCAATCGGAATCTCAATTGCATTCGGACAAACGAAACCGCGCGGAACGGCAAACGCTCCCGCGAAAAAAGCGATTCAGACGATTGAACGTGAAAAATTTGACCCGATGCGCGATTCGGCAATTGATTTGCGAACGGCGATTGCCAGAGCGCAGAAGGAAAATAAACGAATCATTCTCGATGTCGGCGGCGAATGGTGTTCGTGGTGTCGCCTAATGGACAATTATCTGATTAGAAATACTGAACTCGGAAAACTACGCGATAATAATTTTATTTGGGTCAAAATTAATATGAGTGAGGAAAACGAAAACAAAGAATTTTTGTCGAAATATCCTGCCGCGACCGGTTATCCGCATTTGTACGTTCTGGAAGAAGACGGCACACTTTTGAAATCAAAAGATACATCCGAACTTGAAGAAGACAAATCTTACAACCTGCAAAAGTTCACGGATTTTCTGAAAGAATGGTCGCCGGCGAAAAAAAGTTAATAATGAAATGATGAAGTTTATCAAAGAATCGGTTATCAAAGCCGCGCCCGAACGAGTTTTCGCCTTTCACGAACTGCCCGACGCTTTTGAGCGGCTGATTCCGCCGTGGGAAAACGCGAAAGTCATTCAAAAAGCCGACATTTCCAAAATCGGTTCGCGGGCAATTATCGAGATGAAGATTTTCGGCATTTATCCCGTCAAATGGGTCGCCGAACACACGCGCTACGAACCGCCGCGCCTGTTTGAAGACGTGCAGATTTCCGGTCCGTTTCATTCGTGGCGGCAGGATCACATCGTCAATCCGCACGAAGAAGGCGCGATGCTGCGCGACGAAGTTCATTACGAACCGCCGTTCTGGATTTTCGGACAAATCGCCGCGCCGTTCGCCGTCGTGCCGCAGCTTGAGAAAATGTTTGCTTATCGCCACGAAGTGACGCGCAAATGGTGCGAAGAAGGAGAATAGTTTTATGCAAGTCGAACCTGTTTCGGTTGACGGTTCTTTTCTGCCGATTATTTTGGATTTTCGGGACGTTCTGAAAAAGATCAGCGACGACGAATTTGAAGATTTTTGTCGTCATAATCCTGATGTTGAAATCGAACTCACCAAAGAAGGGGAACTTGTTATTATGCCGCCAACCGGAGGAAAAACGGGAATTCGTAATTTTTCGTTAATTGGACTTTTTTTTAATTGGATTGAAATGGATCAAAGCGGAGTTGGTTTTGATTCGTCAACTGTCTTTAAACTGCCGAACGGCGCGAAGCGTTCGCCGGATTTAGCGTGGATAAAAAATGAACGCTGGGAAAGTTTGACTGACGAAGAACAGGAAAAATTTCCGCCTTTATGTCCTGATTTTGTCATCGAGCTGCGTTCGCCGTCGGATTCGCTCAAAAATTTGCAAATCAAAATGAAAGAATACATCGAAAACGGTGCGTTATCAGGCTGGCTGATTGATCCGCTTGAGCGAAAAGTTTATATTTATCGGCAAGACGAAACTAAAGAAATTCTGGAAAATCCTGAAACCGTCAACGGCGAACCGCCGCTCGAAAACTTTTCTCTGAAAATGAAAAAGATTTGGTAAAAATTATGCTGACACATATTGTTTGCTGGAAATACAAATCCGAGATAATCGAAGAGCAACGCGAAGAACACCGCGCGAAACTAAGAAACTTGGCGAATGTGATTCCGAATATTTTGAGTTTTAACGTCGGCGCGGATATTTTGCATCTTGATCGGTCGTTCGACACAGGATTAATTGCGACATATCCAGATCGTGAGGCGTTAGATTCATACACCGAACACGAAACGCACCGGGAAGTTGCCAATTTGGGCAAAGAAATTTCCGAAAAAGTCGTTTCGGTTGATTTTATGAGCGAAGTGATGATCAGCGAATGAAACTTTGGAAAAAAATTCTTTTAGTTCTGCTCGCCATCGTTGTTTTGGCGCAAATTCCTTTTATTTATCATCACTACCAAATAAGCAAACTCGCCGATAAAATTTCAACGCTCGAAACACAAAAAATAAAGCGCGAAAATCAAAATTACAACGACTACAAAGGTGTCATTCACGTTCACACCTCGCTGGGCGGTCACAGCACCGGAAATTTTGACGAATTAATAGACGGAGCGCAGAAAAACAATCTTGATTTTGTCGTGATGACCGAACATACTTCGGAACTTTACGACACTTCGGCGCAGACTTTGCAAGGCACGCACGGCGGCGTTTTATTCGTCAACGGACAGGAAGTTAATACGGCGACCGACAGATTTTTGCTGCTTCCCGGCAGTTCCGAAGCCGTAAACGACAGCCGTTTGCAGACAAATGATTTTTTGGAAAAAAATCACGCGCTCGGCAAACTCGCGCTCATTACTTATCCCGAAAAATTTAAAACGTGGAATTCTGATTTCGACGGCATCGAAATTTTCTCTCTGCACACCAATGCCAAAAAAATGAATCCGGTTTCCGCAATTTTAGACACTATTTGGTCATATTACAGCTATCCCGAACTCGTTCTAGCCGATTATTTCAAACGTCCCGACGAAAATCTGCAAAAGTTTGACGAAATCACGGCGCAGCGAAAATCAACGCTTTTTGTCGGCAGCGACGCGCATTCAAACATCGGATTTCACCTGTTCGGAAGCGATACGGGAAGCAAAATCTTTAACCTGAAAATTGACCCTTACGAAACAATTTTTCATCTGGTGCGAACGCACGTTTTGCTTGAAAAAAATCAAACTTTGAATCAGGAAAATCTGCTTGACGCGCTCAAAAAAGGTCACGCTTTTATTGGTTTTGATGTTTTAAGCGACACGCGCGGGTTTTCATTTTCGGCGGAAAACGGCGCGGAAAATAAGATTCAGGGCGACGAAATTTCCTTTGCCCAAGGCGTAAATTTAAAATCATTCGCGCCGCAAAATTCCCGATTTGTAATTTTTAAA
Source organism: Pyrinomonadaceae bacterium (assembly GCA_965218105.1). GTDB lineage: Bacteria > Acidobacteriota > Blastocatellia > Pyrinomonadales > Pyrinomonadaceae. Next base: position 2,514,234 of record OZ244585.1, on the reverse strand, counting down.
AACGGCGCAAAAATTTCCGAAACTGCCGAAACTTCGGAAGTAAATTTTCAGGCACGCGAAAAAGGCGTTTATCGCGTCGAAGTCTATCTCGATTCGCTCGGAACGCCTTTCGACAAAATGCCGTGGATAATTTCAAATCCGATATACGTCAAATAATTTCAATGAAAATTTCGTTTACAAATTTTCATTGAAAAACGCGATGACCTTTGCCCAAGCGTCTTTTGCCGCTTCTTCATTGTAAACTGCCGGTCGCGTGTCGTTAAAAAAAGCGTGGTCGGCTTCATATTCAACCGATTTCACCGGCAAACTATCTCTTTCGGCAATTTTTTTCAAACCGCCGACTTTTCCCGGATTTATCCATTCGTCTTTCGTGCCGGAAATAAATAAGACCGGTCCTTTCAAGTTTTTCAAAGTGTCTTCATCTGGAATGTCGCCGTAAAAAACCGCCGCCGCTTTTAAGCCTTCTTCCAAATGGCAAATCGCCTGAAACGCGAAAGTTCCGCCCATACAATAGCCGGTAATGCCGAAATTTTCGATTTCGTGGTTTTCCCGCAATTTGGCGACGGCATTTTTTATTGTTTCCAAACCGTCTTCGGTCTTCAAATCGGTCATTAACTGCGCCGCTTCTTCCTTACTTTCGGCAACTTTTCCGTGATAAAGATCGGGCGCGACACAGATAAACCCTTTATCGGCATAGCGTCCGGCAATATCTTTGATGTGATCGTTTAAGCCCCAGTATTCGTGAATTAAAATCACGGCTTTGTTACCGTCGCCAACTTCGTCCGGCATCGCCAGATAAGCACTGCCCTCGCCGCCGCTGGTGGTATTAAACTTTAAAGTTTCTGTTTTCATAAATGCGTAAAATCCTCCCAAAAAAATAATTTATGTCGAACAAAGATAATATCTTTGACAACGGACAATAGTAAAGAGCGGAAATTTATTGTTTTTTCAAATTTTCATTTATAATTGTTCGGCTTCGGCTTGACGCTAACGGGTAATTTGTTTAATTATAGTTCTTTGCCGATTTGCATTAAATCCGCAATTTCTAAAAATTTGGGGTCGTAGCTCAGCTGGGAGAGCGCATGACTGGCAGTCATGAGGTCAGGGGTTCGATCCCCCTCGACTCCACCAATTTAATCTTATTAGTTGTTTATCTATAATACTTTACAACGATAAAAGGCAAGCCTGAAACGCTTGCCTTTTTTGCTTTGAGTGCCTGTTGAGTGCCAAACTAATATCACGTTCCGTAAAGCATCTCTTCGAGTTTTTCGGTTGCGGCTTTCTGCATCGTTGGCGAAACGTGGCTGTATGTATCAAGTGCAATCATTACGCTTGAATGCCCTAATCTTTCCTGCACGACTTTCGGATGTTCGTTTGCCGCCAAAAGCAAAGATGCGGTTGTGTGTCGTAAATCGTAAAGTCTGATGTCTTTTAGTTCGGCTTTTTTCAGCAACGGCTTGAAATGTCTGTTAATCAAGTTTCGCCGCATCAAAGGCGTTCGAGTTCGCTTGCAAAAACTAAATCTAAATTTTGATAAGCCGCGCCGATTTTCATTCTTTCTTCCAATTGGTTACGTCTGTGTATTTTCAAAGCCTTTACGATCTCGTTTGAAATATCAATGCTTCTAACGCTTGATGCCGTCTTTACATCGGAGAAATAAAAACCGCCGCCGCGCTTTTCGATAACCGCACGGCGAATGCTGACGATATTATTTTCAAAATCAAAATCTTTCCATTGCAGAGCAAAGTTTTCTTCGGGGCGCAAACCAAGTTCGATAGCAATCAAAAAAAGCGCAAACCATTTATCACTTTTCGCCGCTTCCAAAAACTTTGTGGTTTCTTCGCGTGAAAGATGTTTCATTTTCTTTTTCACTTTTTTCGGCAGATCGCAATTTTCGCACGGGTTTCGGGTAATCATTTGCCATTTGACCGCTTGCTTTAATGCCGAAGTCAAAACCGCGTGAGCATAGCGCACGGTTCGCGGCGAAAATCCGCTTTCCGTCATTTCGTTGTAAAGTTTCTGCACATCATAACTTTGCAGATCGCACAGCCTTTTTAAGCCGATTTTTTCTCTGACGTGCCAACGAAGCATATCTTGATAGCTGTTAAATGTATTTTCCCGAAGACGTTGCTTTGCGCTTTCTCTAAGCCATTTATCAAGAAACTCATTCAAAAGCATTGCCGCCGGTTCGACAAAAATGCCTAAATCTTTTTCGCGCAGTTTTGCGGTTAAGTATTTTTGCGCGTCTTTTTTCGAGCCGTGAATTGTTTTGTTGAAATACTTGCGCTTGCCGTTGGCATCTTTGCCAAGAAAGATTCGGACATACCAAGTATTTTCGCCGCGTTTTGTAATTTGTCCTGTCATATTTTCCTTTTTTGAGATTTTGAACGGGCAACTTTTGACGGTTGCCCGTCTGTGATTTATGAAGTTTCGTTTAAACGTTCCAACTTAAATCGAAATTTCAGCCAAAAGATTTTTGCGTCTTTCGGCACGATCTCAAGAAAAGAATCTATTTGTTTGATAACTGCGTTTCGTTCGCTTTTGTCGGCGGCTTTGTAGGTAACAAGCATTTCGGCTTGTTGGCGGTCAAGATATGCTTGTTTCGCGTCTTGTTGTGTTTGTGTTAAATTATTCATTAGTTACTCCAGTTAGTTTTTTTAGATTGATTGGAAAGAGAGGCTTATCCGATTGCAGTCAGATAAGCCTTTCGTTGTTATTTGGCAAGTTTCAAAGATTGCCGGTAGATGTTCGCCGTTGCACCGGCGACGATGTGATAGCAAACCAAACCGCGTTCACTTGCCTTGCATTCGCATTGTCCGAACTTTTCGCCGCCTCTGACATCAAAAGAAACGTGATAAACATTCGAGTTATTAGCAGAAGACACGGCAAAGAAGCGATCTTTGATGAATCTGACACGCGGCTTTAATTGTTTGCATTTAGCGACGGCGTTTTGTGTATTTTCATTCGTTAATTTAATCATTTTAGTTACTCCGTAAAAGTTAAGATTTGTTGTTTCCAACTATCTATAATTCTACCATTGGTAGTTTGCATTATCAACCGTTGGTAGAATGAATAATCAAAATAAATCAAAAATAATTTTGTCATTTTGCTAAACCGTTGGTAGAATCAAATAATGAACGCAAATGAATTAAAAGAACTTCGGGAAAAACTTGGATTGACACAAGAACAACTTGCCAAACTTTTGGACGTGGCAACAAATACGGTTTCACGTTGGGAACTCGGAGAGCGAAGCATATCGTCGCTTTTGCCGCTTGCGATGGAAACGGTAGAAAATAATCTCAAGAAAAAGAAATAAAAAATATCGCTTCAATTTGTCGGCAACTCCAAAGCCTTTCTTATCTCTTTAATCTCATCTTTCAAAGTCCGAATTTTGTCATCGCCGGTATTTTTTTTCATTTGCTCTCTGGTTTCATCTTCGTTGTATGCTATTTCTCGCATAGTCTTTTCTTTCGCTTCCATTAACTCAAAAGAAAACAAAAATTCCGACATTTCTTCGTCATAATTTGGCTGCAATCCGAGTTCGTCATTTAGAATTTTCCAAGAATCCGTTGCGCGGACGTAGAGAAACGCTGTCATTTTCATATCATTGAAAAGCCGGATGCCAAATGCCGTTTGGCGTTAAAATCATTGTTAAATTCGGCAAGTTTTCCGAGCCTTTCGCGTTTAGCGTCCAAGTCGGATTTCTCGCCTTTGACAAATAATGCCAGCGACTTTTGAAATCATCACAAATCAATGATTGAAAGAAATGTTTTATTTGAACGGTGTCAAGCATTGATTTTCTGCCGTTTGAGTTTGGTTTCCGCCGTTTTCAATCCAATTGTCTAAAGCCGTTTTGCTGAAACGATACTGTCTTTGTCCGATCAAAATAAACGGAATTGATTTTTCCCGGCAAAGTTCATAAACACGCGCCGGTTTCAAATCCAAGATTTCGCCGACATCCGAAACTTTCAATAATTTTTCTGTCATCTTTTAACCTCACTTAAAATAAAAAAATCCTGAGCGAACTCTGTCGCACAGGAAAAATTTAATATAAAAAGCGTGATGTAGGTTATCGTGTATGTGCCTACAAATTTACATTTTCAATTTATTTATTTTGTTTTCTATATCGTCTGCTATATCTGGCAATTTGAATTCTCGAAACAAATCCGCAATTTTTTGAGCGTCTTTAGCTGTCTTTGCCGTTATTAAATCTCTTGCATCAAATTTTGCGCGAAAATCTTGATAGTTTTTTCCGTTATTCATTACTGTTAAAAGACGCGAAAAATTTATTTTATCAATTGAGCGCAACTTAAAGGCATCAACAAAAAAACTCATCGCTATCAACCATTGCCGCTTAGTTAGAAAGTTCTCTGCTTTTTCATCAAGATATATTTCTTCGTTTTCTGTGTTAGATTTAACAAACACAGGCGAGTTTTCATCTAACCATTGCTTTTCAATCTTTGGGTCTTGGCTTTGTGCATTTATGATTCTTGCCGTTGTCGGTTCGTTTTGATCGAACTCTAAAGCATTTAACTCATCATCGTCGCTTTCTTTTTCATTGATAGCGTTACTAATTATGTAATATCTAACTTGGTTTAGATTGTTCGAAACAACTTTTAATTGTTCGGGTTTTGAAACTAACACGGCTGGAGAGATTTCCGGGTTTGAAAAAGTATAAACCGGCTCGTCTTTCTGCGATAAGTAATTTAGAGCGCAAATTGCAAAATGAACGATGTCCAACTTTTGCCCGACGCTAAGACGCGGCAGCTTGAATTCTAAATCGAAATAAGGAACGATGCCCGTATTGCCGCGCATTTCAGGCACGATGATTTTGACACGCGCCGATCTCCAATCCGGTTCATCATTCTCTAAAAGGTGTTTTAATTTTTCTTCAATCGAAACATTGCGGAATTGGTTCGGATCAACCGACGAAAGCGCGAAATTTACTGACCATAAATCAAGAAACAACGATAATTCATTTGCGATTCCGCCAGCATCAAGCCTAATTTTGTCATAAATGTTATTTTCTGCCGTCATCACAAGGCTTTGGTGAAGTTTGCATTTGAAAATAAATTTATAAAGTAAAGCGCAAAAAACTTGCGCGTCAAAAAGCGGCTCATCTTCTACATAATCAAAAATCTTTCGCGTGAATTCGTCGCAAATATCTTTTCTTATTTCACTTATTTGTAAAGTGTTATTGAGAAAGCGTAAATATCTGATTTCTTTGTGTGATTGTGAGTCTGTATTCATTATCCGGCTTTTTCCTTCAACAATCGCAATGCGCGTCGGCGGTCAAATCGTAGAGCCGATAAACGAGCGCGTCAATTTCATTTTCCAACGCCCGGCGTATCTTTGCCTGCTTTCTTTAGTAAATCTATATGTTAAACAACGACAATAATTTACTAATTTATTTTGCTTGCAACACACTATACTAAGTTAGTATCATAATAGTTGCGAAGTGGTGTCATATATGATACCTTTCCGATTACTATAATGTAAATGCGGTTTAATGAGTAAATGTCAAAAACTTTTGTCAAAGGCGCAAAATTCAGCGAAAAACTTTCGTTTTGATGATTTGTGCAAGTTGGCTGAGTGTTACGGATGGCTTTTTATCAGACAAGACGGCTCTCATTTAATATATGAAAATTCGGAACTTGATTTAACACAAGGTCGAATGCAGAATTTTCAAGACGTGAACGGGCAAGCGAAGCCGTATCAAGTTAAACAATTACTTGCGGCAATTGAATTTTGTAAGGAAAAAGATAATGAATAACTATAAATTTGATTTAGCTTGGAGCGTTGAAGACGAAGGATATATTGCAACTTGTCCCGAATTCGTCGGTCTTTCCGCTTTTGGCGAAACTGCAAACGAAGCACTCGCAGAAGCGCAAGTCGCATTAAAGCTGTTTGTTGAAACTTACAAAGAAAAAGGCATTCCATTGCCCGAACCTAAAACCGTTCAAGATTACAGCGGTCAAATCCGTTTGCGTCTGCCTAAATCTTTGCACGGACAAGCGGCAAAGGCGGCGGCTGAAGACGGCATAAGTTTAAATCAACTGATTACGCTTGCCGTTCAAGCCAGAGTTACGGGACAACAAGCAGCAAGAAGAATTTCCCGTGAAGTTAGAAATCCTCCGGTTATTCATTCCGCATCTTTTTCAATCGGAACTGAAAACAAACAGAAATTTGAAAAAATTGTATTTAAACCGAAAGTTACGGAATATAACGACGCATCCGACCTCACGCATTAGCATTATTTGGAGAGATATTAAAAACAATGGAAAATCCTGAAAGAATAATGTTCAGTTATCAAGAGGTTGTCGAATGTCTGTTGAAAGAAAAAGGCATTCACGAAGGTTTGTGGGGAATTTCAATCGGTTTCGGTTTCGGCGTTGTTAATGCCAGCGCGATAGATGAGCCTGAAAAGTTTTTACCGGCGGCAATTATTCCGGTGCAGGAAATCGGCATTCAAAAATTTGAAACGGAAAGCAATTTGACGGTTGATGCCGCAAAAGTTAATCCGCGTCCGGCGAAAAAAACTACTGCGAAAAAACCTTCCAAAAGTAAATAACCAAAGAGTTAAATTTCAAATGTCTTTCCCTTCGACAATCGCAATTTCGTCGGCGGTCAAATCGTAGAGCCGATAAACGAGCGCGTCAATTTCATTTTCCAACGTCCGGCGTGTCTTCACCTGCTTTCTTTAATTCGAGTTATTCGGTTTTAGCTAATAATGCGGTGAATCCGGCTTGACGAAAATGATCGTCGGTTGTCAAAGCCTCCGTTATATTGTTTTCGGTCATTACGACAAATGAAGTGCAGTCGGTCAGTCCCCAATTTTTATCCGGTCGCTGTTCGTAGAGTTTTAATGCTTGTAAGAATAAACCGGAAGCAGCGGGAATGATTTTAACTAAAGGATTATTCCGTAAAATACTAATAGTTTGAACGGCGGCGCGGCGAAATTTGACGGCAGACAAACCATCGGCAATTTCGATAAGAACAAATTCGGTTGTCAGCAAAGAGCGTTCTTCAGTTTTGATTTTTAATCGCCAGTTTACAGCTTTTTCGTGCCATTGATCGTGCGGATTGATAAGCGCGTAAATATATGCGGTGTCTATAAAAACAGGATCGTTTTTCAAAATTATCTAATCCTCTAATTTTCCGTGAGCATAAAAATCGTGTCTTTCGGCAAAATCAGGCGGCGCGTCAATTTGAATCTCCGCCAATAAATCGAGCGGATGAGTTGTCTGTTTTTCTTTGTTAGTTCGATAGCGTTCGCCAATTTCTTCAATAACTTCCAACACTTCTTGTTGAGCTTCCGGCGGCAAGTGGACAATTTTTTGCTGAATTGTTTCAACGACATTCATAATACTCGAATTTTACTACTTTTCTTTCCCTTCGACAATACGAATTTCCTCGTCGGTCAAATCGTAGAGCCGATAAACGAGCGCGTCAATTTCATTTTCCAACGCTTGCGTGTCTTTGCCTGCTTTCTTTAATTCGAGAATTTGGTCAACCAGCGCGACGAATGGTTGTTGGGCTTTTTCTTCGATTTTTTTGATTGGAATTTTCTCAATCGAACTTTTCTGCATCATATATCCGCCTGTATCTAATTTATCAACGTAGTTTTTCACTAAATATCTTCCTACTGATGAATTAAGAATAGATAATAAGTATTTAATGCTGATTCCGATTCCAATGAAAACAGTTTTATCCGTGAAAAATTCTTGATTGTCGTAACCAAATCTTGGGAAATTATTTTCATCTGTTCGGTGAACTCTCATCGTTTCAGCCCAGACTAATTTTTCTTTCTGGAATTCTTCGCCGTAAGCGCAATTTCTCAAGTTAGTCCAATGGTCGCCTTTATCAGTCCTTGCAATTGCTTTGTCTTTAAAGTTCAGCAGATGTTTATAGATTGTCGGATAATCTTTTTCGATATTTATAGCGGGAATCTTCTTTTCTCTAATGCCATTATGAGAGTTTATTAACCACAATTTTTTGAATTCAAAACCAAATTTTCTAATATCTTGCCCTCTTAATAATGGTTTTATGATTTGCTCATTTTTGGAATCTTGAGAAATGAGTTCATTTTTAGTTTCTTCATCAATTATGAAAGCCTCATTTAATCCAGTTTTGATGCCATAATTTATTTTCAATTCCCATTGTGAAATTGCTTTACCGTTATCAGATAGCTTTTTATTTAAGGCAATAGATTTGTCATCAATAATTGACCAATAACTATTGTCTGCGAAATGAAGTTTTTGCTTATTTTCAGCAGCATATTTTTCAAATTCAGTTATATCGAAATCTGGTTTCGCAACAGTTCCATAAAAAGAATCAGTATTTGAATGGTTTATAAATGTCAAAATGTTGCTGTCAACTGCGGCATTATCAAAAACCTGATACCAAGCAAAATCAAACAAGAACAGCAAATTGGTTTTATCGAGCAGATATTGACGAAGATTTTCTCCATAGTTCGAGCGCAACCATTTATTAGAAGTTATATAGCTGAGAAGTCCATTTTGTTTTGAAAGTTGATGACCTTTTTCATAAAACAAACAGTAAATATCACCTGTCGAATCAAATGTTTCGTATCTATCTTGAACTTGTTTTAACTCTTGATTTTTACTAATTGAAAAATACGGCGGATTTCCGATGACAATATCAAAACCGGTAAAATTGCCGTCGTTGTCCAAAACTTCGGGAAATTCAAACCGCCACTCGAAAGCGTTTTTGTAGATGACGTTTTCTTCGGATTCCTTTACTTTTTGCTTTTGTTCATCTACATCAAATTTGAGTTCTTCGATTTTCTTTAATCTTTTTGCTTTTTTATCTTCATCTTCACCAAACAAAAAGGTCTTACTTTGATTCTCGAAAAGTTCATTTTCAAGTTTGGCTAGTTTTACTCTGACAGGCGAAAAGTGATTTAATTCAACACGAAAATCTTCTTTGATCTGTTTGATTTTTGCTTCAAATTCGCGCTTCTTTTCACGGTTGCGTGTTTCTTTATAACCAAGCACGAAATTTCGGTAATCTTCGATGCTGTATTTGATTTTCTTCAAAATCTGTTTCAAATCATCATCAAGCGGAAACCGCGAAACAAGCGAATTGCCTTCTTTGATATTGATGTCAATGTTCGGCAAAGTTTCCAGTTCGGCAAAGTTGCCGCTTTCTTTGTAGTAAGCGTTTTTCAAAAGTTCAATCCACAAACGCAGACGGCAAATCTTGACCGAATTCGGGTTGATGTCCACGCCGAACAGACAGTTTTCGATCAACGTCTGCTTTTCGTGAAACAGCGTTTTCTGCAACCTTTGCGCCTTCGCCGTCGGTTTGCCGTTTTCATTTATTTGATACTCGAAAATATCGCCGTTTTCGTCCGTGATAATCAGTTCGTCGTTTTCAATCGTGATTTGATATTCCGAAAGACGAACGCCGCCGTCATCTGCCAGCAAACCTAATTCCGATTTGATCGCAATAATTTCATTGAGCGACGAAACGAGAAAATGTCCGCTGCCAACCGCCGGATCGCATAAATGCAGAGAATTAACAAGGGCGTTATATTCTCGAATCTGTTCGGTTTTATAAGTGTTTTTCGTAAAGTTTCGCAGTTCGTCAAAACCGTCAATGTCGAGTTCGTATTGGTCTTTGAATTTTTGAACGACTGCCAGCCGAATCGCCTGCCGACACATATACATCGTGATAAATCCGGGCGTGAAAATCGAACCGTCTTTGTAGCCGTTTATTTTCTCGAAAACTTTGCCCAAAACCGATGCGTTTATCAAACTGCGGTTGTCTTCCTGCACATCTTCCGCGCCTTCACTGGCAAAGTCATAAGCGTCCAAAAACTTGAACAGATATTCGAGCGTTCCGAAACTCTGATTTTCCGCTTTCTGCCGTTTGAGAATGGTCGAATTGATAAACGGCAAATGCGCCGTGTCTTTCAAAGATTCAATCGAAATCGTCAAATCTTCCAATTCGCTAATCTCGAAAAGCGAACTGTTCAAATACGGAACGCGCTTATATTTTTCTCTGATATTGTCTTCGCGGTCGGCAAAAGTTTTGGCTAAAACTTGATGAAAAAGGGTAAAAAGTTCGTCAAAATCGGGAATTGTTTTGATTTTCAAAAACTTATAATCGCGGTTTCCTTTGTGATAATTGACAAGCTGGGATTCGAGCAGTTTCAAAAACAAAATGCGGTTTATCCAAACAATACACAATTCGAGCGCGACGTTAAAATATTTTTCTTCGCTCGCTGCGCCGTAATCGGCAATGTTTTTGACGCGCCGCAAGGAATCCTTCGTTTTCAAAATCGTGATCGCGTTTTCGAGCAAAGATGCTGCATTGCGATTGCCTTCTTCTTTGCGCCGGATAATTGACTTCGATTTTATTTTGACTTCTTCAAGTCCGATGATATGCAAAAGTTCGTCGTAAAACGGTTTGTTCAACGAATTGCTGTCGTCGGCAAACGCCAATTTCAAAAGATGCGTCGGCGAAACTATCTTGAAAAGCGCGATTAACTCTTTATCGTCTTCCAGATCGGCGTTGTTGAGAATCGTTTCATATTCCTTCAAATTGAAATATGTGCAAGCAAGTTCTTCATCTAAATTGTCGAAAATCTTACGCAGTTCTTCATAAAAAAACGGATTATCTTTTTTGTCGCTTATCTTCGTTTCGTAAAGTTTTCTAATCTGCGTATTGCGATAAATTTTTTTATCAAAAACATTCGCGTCAAAAATAAACCATTCGTAAGCGTTGGTTACGACAAGATTTTTTAATTCGACATTGCCTTTCGCCTGTCGTTCGTCAAAGTAATACAAAACGAGTTCCTGCAAGGCTTTGGTGTTCGCCTTGTCGGTTTTGAGCATTTCCGCTTTGTTGTCCGGGCTTTTGGCTTCGACAATCACGCCGACGTTTGATTCGTTCGTTTTGTCAAGATGAATCACAAGGTCTTTGCGGTCTTTCGTATTCACTTCGCAGATGCCTTTGTAATAAGTATCAAGCAAAAAATCGCGGACGTGATTTTTTTTGTTTTCTTCGGATTCCTTCGCTTGAACTTTGGAAAGCAAAATTTTTAAATTATTTTTGAAAGTTTCGATCTCACTTCGCACAGGTCTTTGTTTGAGAAATGCTTTGTTGAGCGATTGTTTCGGAGTTTGAGTTATTAGTTTCATTTATTTATTTTGAGCCGGAAAACAAGCTGACTGCCAAAGATTATAAATCTAAAACGGTTTAAGGAAAACTAAAATGAAAATATCCTAACACATCTGGAAAAAACTGTCTTGCCTGTTATACAATGTTTCATAGTAGAATTTTATTGAAAGGTAAAAAATTATGTGCGGAAGATTTTCAAACGATGCCAAGCCGGAACAAATTGAAAAAGAATTTAAGATCGGCAAATTGAATCCAAAACTTTTCACGCCGCGTTACAACATCGCGCCGACTCAAATGATTCCCGTTGTTTTAGAACAAAGCGGCGAAAGAGTCATCGAATCTTTGCGCTGGGGTTTGATTCCGAGTTGGTCAAAAGATGAATCAATCGGCAGCAAAATGATAAATGCCCGCGCCGAAACTCTGGCGGAAAAGCCTTCGTTCCGTGATGCCTTCAAAAAACATCGCTGCATTATTCCGGCTTCGGGTTTCTACGAATGGCAGAAACAATCTAAAGGCGCGAAACAACCGTTTTATTTTCGTATGAAAGACAAAGATGTGTTCGGCTTTGCCGGTCTTTACGAACAATGGCTTGATAAAGAAACTGGCGAACAAATCGAAACTTTCACGATCATCACAACCGAAGCGAACAAAGTATTAGAACCGATACACGAAAGAATGCCCGTGATTCTAAAATCAAAAGACTACGATCAATGGCTTGACGCAAAAGAAAAAGACACAAGCGAACTGCAAAAGTTGCTTGCGCCGTATCCGTCCGAAAAAATGAAATCATACGCAGTCAGCAAATCCGTCAATTCACCAAGCAAAGATTCGCCGGAACTGATTAAGAATTCGGCTTAAAATTTGAGTGCCAAATGAGTGCCAAACTGTTTTGAAAGCAGAAAAAGCAGAAAAAACAGAAGTAAAATAAAACGAATAGAAGTGATGTGCTAAGTATAACTATATCTTAATTTAAGCAAAGAAAAGTGAAGAAAAACGAGCTTAAAAAAAATCAAATTAAAAACGCCATTCAAGACCTGAGGTCAGGGGTTCGATCCCCCTCGACTCCACCAATAAGATCAATAGCTTAGGGCAACCATTTTCAGGTTGCCTTTTTTTGTATATTAGCTAAAAATAAGCGATAACTGCTTAGAATGTTTCAAAACAAAACGGCAAGCGGGCAGCTTGCCGTAAAGTGTTGATTAAAATGGTGGCGGGGGAGAGACTTGAACTCTCGACCTCGGGGTTATGAATCCCGCGCTCTAACCGGCTGAGCTACCCTGCCCGTGAACATTCGATTATAATTCTCCGCGCGAAAAGGTCAAGTTAAAAGCGTGATTAAAGTCGCAATTTTTAGTAATTTCGCGTTAAAATCTCTTAATCTGTAAAAAAAATATGGAAACTCTTAATAGATTTGGAAAATTCCTGCGAGTGATAGTCAGACTCAAAGGCGGAACGGATGCCGAAGGGACAATTGGGGAAATCACCAAAAATGTCAAACTTCGCGGCGTGAACGTCTGGATGCTCGTTTGCTCGGCAATTCTGGCGTGCATCGGTTTGGATGTCAATTCGACTGCCGTAATTATCGGCGCGATGCTTATTTCGCCGTTGATGTCGCCGATTTTGGGCGTTGGTCTGGGCGTGGCGGTTCGAGATCGGCGGCTTTTGATCAGTGCGCTGAAAAATCTCGGCTTGGCAACTTTTCTTTCGCTGCTGACGAGTTTTATCTATTTTTTTATTTCACCTTTGGGCGATGCGACGGCGGAAATCAACGCCCGCATTACGCCGACGATTTTGGATGTCGGCGTGGCGTTTTTCGGCGGCGTTGCCGGCATCGTCGCCGGTTCGCGGCGCGATAAAACCAACGCGATTCCGGGCGTGGCGATTGCCACCGCGTTGATGCCGCCGATTTGCGTCGCCGGTTTCGGACTGGCAAAAATGAGTTCGGTGGTTTTTCTCGGCGCGTTTTATTTGTATTTTATCAACTCGGTTTTTATCAGTTTGGCGACTTACTTGGTTTCCGTGATGCTCAATTTTCCGAAACACGAGCAAATAGACGAATACCAATACACGAACGTCAAACGCTTTATCATCGGTTTCGCAATTCTCGTAACTATTCCGAGCGGGCTGATTTTCTATAATGTTCTGGACAAACTGCGCTTTGATAAAAACGTGAAAGATTTTGTCAGCACCGAAGTCAGAACCGATAATCGCCGCCCGATTCAAACGGAAATAGTTGATTCGACTCACCCGAAAACCTTAAAAGTTTATACGGTCGGACAAGCGGTGAACGACGAAGAACGGCAGAATCTGGAAAATAAACTCAGCGATTACGGCATCGGCGAAATGCAGCTTAAACTCGTGCAGTTAAATGTTTCGCCCGACGAATTTGAGCGGCTGACTTCCGACGTGCAGACAAATCTTTCCGATAAACTCGGCGTATTGCAGAGTTCCGAAGATGAACAAAAGGCGACCATCGAAGTTCTCAAAGCGCAAATCGCCGATCTGAAGGACAAGTCGCAGCCTGATAAGGCTTTTCTCGGTGAAGTCAAGTGGCTTTTTCCCGAAGTTGCCGACATAAACTGGCAAAAACCGACAACCGACACGCCGGAAGATACATCGAATCAAGTTAAAACGCTCGTCGTAACTTTTAAGGAAGGTATCGAAGACGCGACGAAATCTTCCGTTAGATTAAGAATTTTGAGATTGGCGCAAAATCGTTTCGGAGATACGAGATTTAATGTGTTTGAGAAAACTCCGCCGCCTGCGGAAACTGAAGCGAACACGGAGCAAAGCAATGCGAACACGACACAACCACAATAAAAGTTTATTTTTAAGAATTTTCAGTTTCGGTTTGATCGCGCTTTTGGCGATTTCCGCATCGGCGCAGAAACCTAAAACAAATCCGCCGGCAACGGCTCAACTGAAAACGATCACAGTTATCACCGAACCGAAAGCGACGGTTTGGCTGGACGATGTGAAACGCGGCGAAACTGACGAAAGCGGCAAACTTACAATCAAATACTCACTGCCCGGAACGCGAAAACTGCGCGTTCGCGCCGACGGTTTCAAGGAAGTTTCGCAAAACCTGCTTCCGGCAAACAAAGGCGATGTAAAAATCGTTTTGGTCAAAACTGCCGACGAAGCCGAACTCGGCTTTCAGCGAGCCGAATCTGAATCCGACAAACAAAAAGCCGCCGAACTTTACAAACGAGCTATAAATTCGCGCCCGAATTACGCCGAAGCGTATCTCGGTTTAGCCCGCGCCTTGTCCGACAACGGCGAAAACGAAGCCGCGCGAACAGCGATTCAATCGGCGCGAAAAGCGCGTCCCGATTACGCGGAAGCGTCAGCCGTCGAAGGCAGAATTTACAAAGCGGAAGGTAATGAAGAAAAAGCGACCGCTTCATTCAAACGCGCCGTCGCCGAAGGCAAAGGTTTTCAGCCGGAAGCCCTGACCGGTTTGGGTTTGCTTTACAAAGAAAAAGCGGAAGGCTTCGGCGCGGAAGGCAAATTTGACGAAGAAGCCGCCAATTATCAAATCGCCGCCGATTATTTCAGAAAAGCCGTAACTCAGCTTTCCGGCGCGCCCGATGCCGAGGTTCTCTACGAATTTCTCGGTCTGGCTTATGAAAAAATGAAAAAATACAAAGATGCCATCGCCGTTTACGAAGAATTTCTGCGTGTTTTTCCCGACAGCAGGGAAACGACCGCCGTTCGTTCGTTCATCGTGCAGTTAAAAAAACAAATGAACGGCGAACAATAAAATTCAGGAGCTTTTAAAATGAAAAAATTATTTATTATCACGACTTTTATGTTCATCATCGGCGCGGCTTTTCAAGCGTCGTTCGCGCAGGATAATGCAGCGGGCAAAGTCGCCAATTACTCATTCGGGAAAATGGGACAAAGCGGTTACGAACATTTTTCCTTCTGGACGGAAGACGGAAAACACGCCGAAATCACTTATTCATACGGCAAAGACGCGCAGGAATCGAAACTCGAATATCTGGACGCGAAAACGATTCAGGGCAGAAAAGGTTTTGAAGTCAAATTTCCGAACAATCTGATTTTATTCGTCATTCCGACCGGAAATAACTTGCGCGTCATCAATCCGGTCGGCAGTTACAACAAAATTTTCAAATGGCAATCCGAAGGTCCCGTCAACGGCATCGGCACGGCTTGTGAAGCCTGCGCCGAAAACGAAACCGAAGCGATGGTGCTGATTAAAAACGGATATTTTAATTAATCTTGACGGAACTAAAATCATAAAAATAATGGAACAAGTAAAAATCGGAATTATCGGCGGCAGCGGTTTATAATTATTTATGTCAAGAATTAGCAAATTTATATTTCTAATTTTGTCGGGAAAGTCCGACGCGAACATTGATTTTAACGCTTTGTGCCGGCTCTTAAATGATTTCGGTTTCGACGAGAGAGTGAAAGGAAGTCATCATATTTTCACTCGAAACGATATTGAGGAAATCATTAATATTCAGCCGATCAATTCAAAAGCTAAAGCCTATCAGGTGAAGCAAGTAAGAAATCTGATTTTGAAATACAAACTTGGAAAAAGCGATGAGTAAATACGAAATAATAATTTATTGGAGCGAAGAAGACGGCGCGTTTATCGCCGAAGTTCCCGAACTCGCGGGCTGTCTGGCAGACGGTAAAACTTATCAGGAAGCGTTGGCGAACGCGGAAATTATTATTGACGAATGGCTCGAAACGGCGCGGGATTTGGGCAGAAAAATTCCCGAACCGAAAGGCAGATTGGTTTTTGCTTAATTATTTAATTATATGGAAAGTGAAAAATCCCCAAAATTGATTTTTCTTGATTGGCAAGAAGATGATGAAACCGTAATTAATCAAAAAGGTTGGTTTTGTCATAATCAAGTTAAACTTGCCAACGGAAATCGTTATCAGGTTTGCTTTTTTGCTAAGGATAGATTGGTTGGAGAATTGAATCACTCGGAAAAAGAGGGCAAACCGTTTTTTATTGAGAACGCTTTGATTGTCTTATCAGAAGTAACAATTGAAAATATGAATGCAGCAATTATAGAAGCAGAGAAACAGAAATTTTTTGAAAATTTAAAACCTATTCAATCATAAAAATAATGGAACAAGTAAAAATTGGAATCATTGGCGGCTCTGGATTATATCAGATGCCGGAATTGACGGACATCAAAGAAATCGAAGTTGACACGCCGTTTGGGAAACCTTCGGACGCTTTTATCGTCGGGACTCTGGAAGGCGAGCGCGTGGCGTTTTTGCCGCGTCACGGGCGCGGGCATAAATTAACGCCTTCGGAACTGCCGTTCAGAGCGAATATTTACGCGATGAAACTGCTCGGCGTGGATTATATTTTGTCGGTTTCGGCGGTCGGCTCATTGCGCGAAGATTACGCGCCGACGGATTTTTGTATTCCCGACCAGTTTTTTGACCGCACACGCGGGCGGACGGAAGAATCAACATTTTTCGGCGAAGGCATCGTCGGACACATCACTTTCGCGCATCCGGTCTGCGCGGAATTGGGAGATATTTTAGAAGAATCGTGCAAAACGGTCGAAGATTTGAAAGTTCATCGCGGCGGAACTTATATCTGTATGGAAGGTCCGGCGTTTTCGACGAAAGCCGAATCGAATGTTTACCGCAGTTTGGGAATGGACATCATCGGGATGACAAATTTGCAGGAAGCGAAGCTCGCCCGCGAAGCCGAAATCGCGTATGCGACGCTCGCGCTCGTCACCGATTACGATTGCTGGTATGAAGGACACGACGACGTTTCGGTCGAAATGGTGATCGAATATCTCAACAAAAATGTGCGAAACGCGCAGTTGGTTTTGAAGGAAGCGGTCAAGCGAGTCGCGGCGAAAAAAACGCCGAATCCGTTTGCGGGCGCGACGAAAAACGCGATTTTTACCCAGCCGGAAAATTGGAATCCCGAAACGGCGAAAAAATTGGACGCGATTATTGATAAATACGCATCGAAGTAAGTATGAGGTGATCTTTTATGAGCGAAAACTCAGTTCTGAACAAAACCCTGGAATCGGCATCCGGCGTACTGCTGATTCGCAATGGTGAAGTTGTGGAATTTTTTCCGCAAACTTCTGACGGCAAAGATTTGGGTTTATCTGATGACGAAATCGTTTTGACGGAATCCGAAGAAGCAGAATTAACCTCGATATTGGGCAATTTTCTGGCTAAAATTAGAGTGATAAATAAAAAGACGGAGGACAGCCAAAAGGAGATTGAAAGGTTAAGCGATAAATCAGCGGAACGACAGAGACGGTTTGAAATCGCTATGCAGAAACTTGAAAGGCTTTTGGAAAGATAATGGATAAATTGAAGGATATTTTAGCCGCTTTGAGAGAACATCTCGTTTTAGCTGAAAAATTAGAGCAGAATAAAAGAGAACTCGAAAAGCTAAAAAAAGATCACGACAAACTTGACGAAAAATTTACTCAATTTGTCGAAAAAATTCAGATTTTGCTCGAAAAACATTTTGAAATAACGGAAAAGGAAATACGAAACAGCCACGAAAAAGAAGAAGCGAATCGCAAAATCGCCATTCTTGAACTCGAAAATAAATTTCTAAAATCAGAAAAATCATTGCCGGCAGGCAAAGAAAAAAAATAATTATGAAAAAAGCATTTTTAATTTTCAGTTTTATATTTTTAACTTTTACGTCCGCGACTTTCGCGCAAAAGCAAATCGAACCGCAGGTTCAGCGTGATCCGATTTTGGAGGCTGACGCAAATCATAATTTGGATGTCGCAAATCAATATTTCAAATTGAAAAAGGCTTATAAAGCCGTTCTGATGCGCTTTGAAGAGACTTTTGCCGCTTATCCCGAATTTTCAAAAATGGACGAATTTCTCTATCTCGCCGGAATGAGCAGTTTTTATTTGTCGGAAAATAAAGGTAAGCAAAAAATTGATACGGCGAATCTGACCGGCGACGACAAGGAAAAATTCGCGCCGGAACATTTGCGCGAAGAAGCGAAAGCGTATCTTTCGGCAATCGTCGAAAAATATCCGCAAAGCCAGTATAAAGATGAAGCCGAAAAAACTTTGAAAGAATTAGAAGCCAAAAAATGAACTTCAAAATTTTCCGCAAGCAACCTGCCGAAAATTAAAGTTGTATCGGCGAATAATCTGTTGTAAATTAAGCGACGGTATGCGGCGGTCGCTAAAAAAAATTCACGGCAAAAAATTTGTTTTATCAATTTGTTTCGGCAGTTTGCCGCTTAATTTTTCCTGTTCTAAAAGCGAACCAATCGCGGCTTCAAACCAACCGATACAAATTGCCGCCTTCAAAAACAACGATAATTTCAAAAGAAAAATTTCTCCAAACGCCTCTTTATTTGAACGAAATATTACCGCCGCAGTCAGTTTATCTGATAAAAATGATGAAGTCTCAAAGAGAATCTTAAAGGATTACGGCGCGATTTTCGTCGCGCGGAACAACGTCACCGCGCCGCCCGAAATCATTTTCAAAAACGAAGAAAACTGTTTCGCGTGGCAGTCGCAAGTTTCAACGCGGCGCGAAAACTTCGGCGGCATCGAAATCGAACTGCAAACGGCGGCGATGACTGATTTGATCGCGGCGCGTAATGAAATGCGCGGAAAAAAATTGTCTATTACGGCACGCGGAACTTGGGCTGGGCGGCGCAGTTACAAAGACACGGAAAAAATTTGGTCAACGCGCATCACGCCCGGACTTATATTTTGGACGCGGCGCGGAAAGCTAAGTTCAGCCGAAGCCGCGAGAATTCGCGCGCTCGCGCCCGCCGCACAAATCGCCGACATTTTGCAACTCGAATCAAAAGGAATGTTTTTCAGCAAAGATTTTTCAAAATCCGTATTATATTCCGCCACTCCGCCCGGAGCGTCGCAGCATCTTTCGATGCTCGCCGTTGATATAAACGAAAACGGCAATGCAAACGTGCGCGCGATCTTGGCAAAACACGGCTGGTTCCAAACCGTCGCTTCCGACACTCCGCATTTCACATATCTCGGCACGTCGGAAGACAAATTGCCCACGCTCGGTTTGAAAAAAATCGTCAAAGATAATCGTGTTTATTGGATACCGGACGTATAAAATTTGTAATAATTTTCTTGACGTTTCAATTGATTACAAACGAAGAAATTTCCGGCATTCAATAGATTTGGTATCACGATTTTCACGACGCGCCAAGCGTTACAAAAATTTACGAAGAAGTTTTTGGTGAGGAGCTTGTTGTGAATAAAAAAATCAACGAACGCCGCGCCCGCGAACGCGCCTTGCTCGAAGAAATCTGCAAAGAACAAGACGTTCCAGTTGAATTAGTGGAACAACTTTTACAAATCGAAAAAGACAAAAGTGGTCTGATGCGCCGCCATAACATTTATAAAGATATTGATTTTGCTTTGAAAACTTATTTGAAAAGTCAGGAAGAAGAAATTTTAACTTTTGTTTGATTTAATGTATTTTGTCATCAGCCTTGATATTTACAAATAGTTAGTTAAAATCTCATTATGATTGCAACGCAATTATTTCAGGAAGTAACAGCAAAAATTGAATCTAACCAAACTATTTATCGTAGCGAAACGACTACTGGCATAGCGTGGAATGTATATCAAGGCGATTCACAAACAGTTTTGCAAGAACTACCGACAGAAAGTTTCAATTGCTGCGTTACGTCGCCGCCCTATTATTGGTTGCGAGACTATGGTGTTAATGACCAACTTGGACAAGAAGAAACTGTTCAGGAATATGTTGAAACAATTGCCGATGTAATGGATGAGGTTTATAGAACGCTTAAATCAGATGGATTGCTCTTCTTAAATTTAGGTGATACCTATTATTCTGGCAAAGGTGAAGCCCAAGGAAAAGACAAGAAAAGTAATAAACGTCGGTTTGGACTACGCGCAGTTGATAAAAGTGGGGGTTTAGATATTGGAGTTAAACGCAAATCAATGATTGGAATTCCTTGGCGTGTGGCAATTGAAATGGCAAAACGAAATTGGGTTTTGCGTAGCACAATCATTTGGCATCGGGATAAAACATTGCCGGAATTTGTAAGGGATCGTCCGCGTAGAAGTTATGAGTTTGTCTTTATGTTTGCGAAAGGTCGTCAATACTTTTTTGATAGAGAGCCGCTTATTAAGGATAATATAGATGAAGATGTTTGGACAATTGTTTCTCGTCCAAAAGCTGCTAGCGGTATTAATACTGCTCCGTTTCCAGATGAGTTAGTCGAGCGATGTTTGAGCATCGGCTGTCGTCCAGAAGGTTCTGTTTTAGACCCGTTCGCTGGTTCTGGCACAACCTTACGCGTAGCTGTTGAGTCAGGACGCTCTGCTTCTGGCATTGAATTAAATCCGAAATTCTGTCAACACATAGTTAATGAGTTAAGTAAGTATTAAAACAAAATGTTTATTAGTTTAAAAGTAATTCGAGAAGCAATAGCGGAGTTAGAATATATTCATCCATTCTACGGTATCACTTTTTTGGTATGCAAAGAAGCAAATTTGCCTGTTGGTGAAGAAGATACTCAATTTCCAATTGATGCCCTCGAAACTGATTTTTTAGAAAGATATTATCAGCCTGACAAAAACTCAGAATATTTTTTTCGACTCTTTAGAATTTCTGATAAATTGAAATTATGGGTTCATCGTAAAAAATATGCTAGTTCAACTTTACAAAGTATTCGCACTCGCTCGGCTTTCAATAAAGCATTTATTCACGAAACAGGAAGTTCTTCTTGGGGTTGGCAACCGGATTATGTTGGAGTTTTAAGAGCGAATCTATCTTACAATCTAAAAAATTATAAGAACGAAAAAATTCCTATTTTTCTTTTAGCAGCTTGGTTATATCGTGAACGTGATTGGAACTTAAATGTAACGCCAAAAGAAATTATTGACACTTTTTTAAGAGATTTCAATATTAGCGAATCTGAATATACACTATTTGACCTCAATATCAGTGAAAAGTTTACTGAAAAATCCATTTTTAATCAAACCTCTGTAACTTGGGAAATTTTGAAGGAATATTTGGGAACGTCGCCTGACTCAGAGCCGGAAACAGGAGAAAACTTAGCTCTCTTGGAACTTCAAGGGGTTGGTCCAATGCAACATCTAAAATTTGAGCCAGCCGAACGTCTGAATTTACTGACAGGCGATAACGGTCTAGGAAAATCTTTTCTTTTGGAATGTTCTTGGTGGGCGTTGACTGGAAGATGGACATCTATTCAATCACAAGCTGTTCCAAGAATAGAAACAAAACAAAAACCACAAATTTCTTTTCAAATAGGAAGTAAGCAAGGCAGACTAAAAAAAGTAACGGCAAATTACGCACCGGAAAGACAGCGATGGATTGAGCCGAAAGCCCGCCCACAAATTCCGGGACTTGTTATTTATGCTCGTGTAGATGGTTCTTTTGCTATTTGGAATCCCGTAAGACAATCACTTTTGGGGGAACTTAATTCGGAAAATAAAAATGAGAATTCTTCGTTAGTGATTTCTAGCAGTCAAGTTTGGAATGGTGTTGAAGGACAAATCGAAGGATTACTTAGAGATTGGATTCAATGGCAGAATAACCCTGCAATTGAAGAACCTTTCGACATATTTAAGCGCGTCTTGCAAAAGTTATCGCCTCCTGACTTAGGTATTTTAGAACCGGGAGAACCTCGCAGACTGGCTTTTGAATTGAGAGAAATGCCAACACTTAAACATTCTTACGGAGAAGTTCCAATTATTCATTCGTCTGCTGCTGTTCGTCGAATTCTTGCATTAGCATATTTAATTGTGTGGACTTGGAACGAGCATTTGATTTATTCAAAAATTTCGCAATCTCCAAGGCAAAGAAGAATGGTTGTGTTGATAGATGAGATAGAATCTCATCTACACCCATTGTGGCAACGAACTGTTTTACCAGCGTTATTAGATGCTATTGGCGAATTGTCAGATGACTTACAGACACAATTTTTTATCGCAACTCACTCGCCTTTAGTAATGGCATCGGCAGAATCTATTTTTAATGAGGAAACTGATGGCTTGTTTCACGTCGATTTAACACGAAATGGCGAAGTTGAATTCAAGGAAATGGATTTTATTCGACAAGGTTCAGTTGATGATTGGCTAACTT
The DNA here is from genome assembly GCA_965218105.1 of Pyrinomonadaceae bacterium. Lineage (GTDB taxonomy): Bacteria > Acidobacteriota > Blastocatellia > Pyrinomonadales > Pyrinomonadaceae. The sequence goes on along the minus strand of OZ244585.1, from coordinate 2,491,962 downwards.
CTAATATTTTTGACTTACGACACGCACGTTCGATTGAAGCGGAAATAGCGATTGAGGAAGCTAAAAATTTACAAGACCCTAAAAATCAGCCAACAACAGAAGAAGTTAAACTCGTTTCAGAAAAATTACTTAAAACCTTAGCTGTTGACGACGAGTTTTGGGTTCGTTGGAATTACTTTGCTGAAAAACACGATGTAAGAATATGATTCACGTTCAAGAGAAATTAGAGCCGGCTGATTTTGACATAAAAGTTAGAATTCCCGGAAAAACTTATTTAAGGTCAAATCCCACTCCCACTAACAAACAGTTTAAAAATCATAGATATTGGAAAGAAGCACTTAATGATCTTTATGACGCTTATGATGGAATTTGCGCGTATTCATCAAGTTGGATTGCACCTACACAGTCTCAACCAACAGTTGAACATTACTTACCTAAAGATACAGCACCTCAGTCAGCTTATGATTGGAGCAATTATCGCCTTTGCAGTCCCAAAATGAATGGCTATAAAGACAACTTTGAAGATGTTGTTGATCCGTTCCACATTAAAAATGGTTGGTTTATAATTGACTTCTCAACCTTCCTTATAACTTCATCAGATGAGTTACCCGAATATACAAAAAAGGCAATAGATGACACTATCAATCGGTTGAAACTTAATGACGATGATAGTCTTGTTCAATCCAGAGCAAACATAATTAGAGATTATGCTAAAGGAGATTTCACTTTCGATTATCTGAAACGAAAGTATCCATTTCTAGGATTTGAATTAGAAAGACAGAATTTAGTAACAAATATTAAAACGATGATACGATAATTTACGGATACACGCCGCTTTTTCGGGCTTTGATTGTGCAGAGACATCAGCGCATTTTGTTGGACGATGAGTTTTTGCAGTTGCTCAAAGATCACGCCCGCCACGGGTTTGATTTGATTAGAAATGACACGAGTGGTTTTAAGTCCGAAGATGATTATGTTGATTATCTCGTCGAACTGACGCGCACCGGATTGGAACAGCGGACGCGGGAAGCCGCGCCGGTTATTGAGGCGACTCCGGCGTTTGGCGCGCTTGTTGATTTGCAGATCGGTTGGAGAGGCGGACACGGACGCGGCGGTTTCGGTGGAGTTTAACCGGCAGACGAATAATTATCTCGCCGTGACGGGCAAGCCGAGAAGCGGGAAGACGCAGTTTGTCAAGAATTTGTTGGCGCAGATTCGTTTTATGTAAAATGCGTTCGGAGTTTTGGCACAAGAATCTGAAAAACTCTCATCCGAGGTTTCAAATCTGTAAACCGCTTTTGCGTTAGGCAAATCTTATGATGTTAAAAACAAAGTAAATCGTCCGCGCGTCAGGCAGTTTTGACGTGAAAAAGGTTTTGGTGTAGTTGAAGACGAATAATCCATTTCACTAAAGTTGGTGAAGACAGCTTAAACTGCCGAAGTTCCGACGGGAAATCACATTTTTTTTGACGAAAATTTCGATTTACAATTTCAGGTTTTGACATTAATTTTGTTGTGTCTTTACAAATTTTGTGATGACGGCTTTTTCTGCTACACTCATACCTTCCGGCATTTCATCAATTTTAAACCAATCTGCTTGATATATTTCGCGGCTTATTTTGGGTTTCCCGCCGGATTTCGCACTGTAAAGAATTTCAATATGGCTGTAAATCGTTCTAATGCGAAGGAATTTTATATCGCTTAGTTCTAAGTCTGTCTCCTCAGAAATCTCGCGCTTGACGGTCGCTTCGGGTTGTTCGCCGTAAACTATAAATCCGCCCGGTATTCCCCAACCGGAGGCAGATCGGAAAACGTGGTCGAGCAGTAAAACCTCTCCATTTTCATTTGTGATGATTACCGCTGCCGAAACGGTAAATGTTTTTTGCGTGATGCGAATAACTTTTGCCCGCAGATAGTGAGGAGTTTTTCTCCAGATCGAACCGATTAATTTTTTTAACATTGTGGCAACTTATTTTTTGGATATGTATTCAAAAAAAAGCCTAAAAATTTGGAAGATTAACATTGTTAAAACTATACTAACAATGTGGGTAAGTTTTTCTTTAAACTTATTTCCCGGTATCAAAACCATACTTTTAACAGTCGGAGTTTTCAATGTCAAAAATGTTTTCTTTTCAAAATTTAAGCGTCAGTTTGCTTTGCATATTATCATTTACGCTTTTAGCTTTTGGGCAAAAGGACAATTTACAAAAGGATTTGGGCAATTCTTTTACGAAATTTAATCTCGTTCGTTTGAACAGTCAAACGACTCTGCAAAAAGCCGAAACGGGTTCTTCGCTCATAATTCCGACGGGCGAAAAAAAACTTGAACTGGTTTTAACGCCCAACGATTTGCGCCTTTCGCGTTACCGGTCGGAAGATACAAACGCGCAGGGCGTTCAAACGCTTGAAAAAGGCGCGGTAACAACTTTCAAAGGAAAAGTTGCCGGTGAAAACAGTTCGGAAGTTCGGCTGACAATTGATGACGCGAAAATTGAAGGTTACTTTTTTACCGAAAACGATAAATTCTTTATCGAACCCGCCAAAAATTATTCATCAATGGCGAATGCTGATGATTTTGTAGTTTACAAGCCGGAAGACTCGCTCAAACAAAACGGTTTTAGCTGTAATTCGGAACTTTTCGGAAAGATCGAACGCGGCAGGAATATGGTTGCGGCAAACGGTATCGAAAGCGCGCAGGCTTCAAAAGTCATCCAATTGGCGACGGAAGCCGACTTTGAATTTGTAGTCGCGCTGGGCGGCGCGGCGCAAGCCAATGCTGAAATCTTGAGTATTTTGAATATGGTCGAAGGCGTTTACGCGTCCGAATTCGATTTAACAATCCGCGTTCCTTTTCAGCACACCTGGTCAATCCCGGATTCTTATGCCGGAACAAATTTGACCACGCTTTTAATATCATTTAGAGATTATTGGAATGCGACATATCCGGTCGCGCAATTTCCGCGCGGCGCGGCGCATCTTTTTTCGGCAAAGCCAAATGTTCTGTCACAGGGTTTCGCGTATATCGGAGCAGTCTGCAATCATCCCGAATCGGCTTACGGACTTAGCGGAAGAGTTGACTGGGAACCCGGAAAATTTTTGGTAACGGCACACGAAATCGGACATAATCTCGGCGGAAATCACGTTGACGCGACGCAGAGCTGCGACAATACATTAATGAACGCGACTTTGAGCGGAAGCACGCCGCTTAAATTTTGCAGTTATTCACACTCGGAAATCTTAAACTTTACGACTGTCAACAACGCTTGTTTGATCCCTTCTAAAAGTTCCGCCACCCGGTTGGATTTTGACGGCGACGGTAAAGCCGATGTCTCCGTCTTTCGCCCGACCAACGGCGTTTGGTACATCGCCAACAGCGGCAACAATTCGTTTAACTTCGTTCAATTCGGTCAATTCGGCGACAAACCGGTTCCGGCGGATTACGACGGCGACGGCAAGACGGATATTGCCGTCTATCGCGGCGGTTCCTGGTACAGATTGAAATCTACAACTAATACTTTCGACGCGGTTTATTTCGGAGCGGCGACGGACATTCCCGCGCCGGCTGATTTTGACGGCGACGGTAAAGCCGATGTCGCTGTTTTTCGGATTGGTGTCTGGCATCGTTTGACAAGCGGAAACGGCAATGCTTATTCAGCCGTGCAGTTCGGCACTGCCGGCGATATTCCGGTTCCGGCTGATTTTGACGGCGACGGCAAAGCCGACACTACGGTTTTCCGCCCGACTAACGGCGGCTGGTATCGCTTAAACAGCGGCAACGGCGCATTTTACGCCGTTCAGTTCGGAGCGACTGGCGATAAACCTTTAATCGGTGATTTTGACGGCGACGGCAAAGCCGATGTCGCTGTTTTTCGTCCTTCAAACGGCGGCTGGTATCGCTTAAACAGCGGCAACGGCGCGTTCAGCGCGGCGACTTTCGGAGTTTCGACAGACCTTCCGACACCGGCAGATTATGACGGCGACGGCAAAGCCGACGTTTCGGTATTTCGTCCGTCGGGCGGTTATTGGTATCGTTTCAACAGTTCCAACAATTTATTTGCCGCCGCGCAGTTCGGCGATGCTCAGGATGTTCCCATTCCGTCGTATTACGGTCAATAAATTAAAATCCGATAAACTAGAAAACTCTGATTTTTTATCTAGAAAATCAGAGTTTTTTGATTTTTAAAATTTTACAGACTTCATCAACTTGACTTCCGTTTGCAAATTTCGCTATGGTAATCATTCGCTTTTAATTAAGCGAAGCACGAACACAGGCACTTAGCTCAGTGGTAGAGCACTACCTTGACACGGTAGGGGTCAGCAGTTCAACTCTGCTAGTGCCTACCAATTTTTATTTCGATAAAAGTCATAGGGGAAAGATTTTTTAACATTTCTCCTATGACTTTTTTTCGTAAATTTTCGGGAAAATCTTATTATAATTCTTCTTTGAGCGGATTTTTGATTTTAAGATTTACCTGAATCGGCACGACGCGCTTAAATTTCAGAAAAGATTTTTTGAAGCGTCCGAAAACGAAAATCGTTCCCGTAACCGTCCATTCATTTTTTGAATCTCTGGCTTCCATCAAAGCTCCGCGCAGAGTTTGTCCCGTGCCGATAAAAATTTTGACGGGTTTCGGCAAAACAACCGGCTGATTTTTCTCAAGCTCGAAAGACTCTTTGTATTCTTCGATCTGTACCTTCAAGCCGTTGACGCGAAAATCTCTGAATGTCAAAAAATCAACCGTGCCGCTTTGGGCGGGTGCAACAATTTCCGCCGAAAGTTCAAGCGTTGCGCCGGTCAGCGAGACATCAATCAGTTCAGGCTCACCGATTTTTACAAACGCTTCCGATTCATCTCCCGCTTCGGATTTATTTGTGTCTGAAATTTGATTTCTAACTGCGACATTTGCTTTGTAAACTTTGTAACCGCGAATTTTATCGGGCAGATTTTGAGCGGCGGCGAATGAAGAACACAGCAGTAAAACGCAGATGAACGCTGAAAAGCGTAACTTTCTTTCGGTTATATTTGTCCTGTAAGAATTATTTACCACGCCGGGTTGCAATTGTTATTGCGGCAGAAAAACTTCAAAAGTCGTCCCTTTTCCGGTTCGACTTTCAACTTTTATCGTTCCGCCTGATTTTTCGACCGAAGTTTTCACCGCATCGAGTCCGATTCCGCGTCCCGAAATTTCCGTTATTTCCGGCGCGGTTGAAAGTTCAGATTGAAAAACCAGATCGCGTGTTGCCTGTTCGGTTAAAATTTTATCGGCGGAAATCATTTTTTTTTCCACCGCTTTTGCCCTTAAATTTTTCAGATTTACGCCGTTTCCGTCGTCCTCGACCACTATGTCCAACCCGTTTTTCGCCGATGTCAGATTGACCGAAATTTGTCCGCCGACATCTCCGATGCCGTGGTCAACGGCGTTGCGAATGAGATGAATCAGAACGTCGAAAACGAGTTTTAATTTTTCGCCCGAAACATTTATTTCTTCGGCTGAAACTTTGAAATCAATTTTTTTGCCGAGTTTTCCGCACAAATCTTTTCCGTGAGCGACGGCTTTTGCCGCGACTCCGCGCAAATCTTTGGTAAATTTTTCCGGCGAAACGTCAAACGTAATTGTCGCGGCGTAGTTTTCGGCAATTGTTTCGATTTGCGCTTTATCAGCCAAACTCGCGCAAAGAATCCGAAAGCCGATTGCATCCTCCGAGTCAATTTTCGCGCCCGGAAATGTCGCAATAATCTCACCTTTTTCGGTCAAATCTTCACGACATTTGATCAATTTATCGGCAAAAGTCTGTTTATCGAAACTGATTTCAAAGCAATAAATATTTTTTCCGAGTTTTAATGCCGAATCGAGCGCGATTTTCTCCGTTTGTGAAAGACATTCGACGAATTCAATGGGAATTTCAGGCAAAAGAATCTCAAACGACGCTCCAGATTGCAGATTTTCGGGAATTGTCCGATGAATTTTTTCAAAAAACAGAGCGGTAGAATCGGACTCTTTTTTTTGATCAAAAGATTTAATCAAAAGACTTATTCCTTCTTTGAAAAGAGATCGGAAATTTTCAGTCGTAATAAATTTTTCGGCGGAAAGAACATTTTCAAGTTCGTTTGCCAAACGGCTGGCGGCGGAAAATCCGAGAGTTTGCGCCGTGCCTTTGATCGTGTGAAGCGTGCGAAAAACTTCGCGCCTTTCGGAATCGGAAAATTCTTCCGCGCGCTCTAATTTTTTTTGCAGATTTTTGAGATTTTCTGCCGCATCAAGTGAGAATTGTTTATGAAAGTCTTCCATATTTCATATTTCAACTCGTTAATTCGGGATTCTGAATTTTGAATTAACTGGAAGAAGCGTGAGTTTTTTCGTTGTAGTTTTCTTCGACCTGTTTATCTGTTTTCTCAGCCGGATTTTTCGCCAGATCGTGTTTTATCGCGTCCAAAATGCCGTTGATAAACTGAGTCGCTTCAAAAGTCGAAAACCGGCGGGCGATTTCCAACGCTTCGTTGATAATGACCGTGTGCGGCGTGTCGGAAAAGAGAAATTCGTAAACCGCCAGACGCAGCACATTGCGGTCAACAATTGCCATCCGCTCGATGCGCCAATGTTCGGCGCGGGTGCGGATTCTTTCATCAATCGTTTCAACTTCGCTCAAAGTTCCGACGGCTAATTTATCGGCAAACCCGCGTGTCTGTTCGTCAAAATTCGAGTCGCTCAGTTCGCTCCAATAAGTCCTTGTCAAAACATTTCCGTCTGTTTTGGCAACGTCCGCCGCAAATAACATTTGCAAAGCACTTTCACGCGCTTTACGTCGTGTTCCCATAATACTTGCCAACTATTTTCAAACGACGTGCGGAAAAGCCTTTTCGGTTCCCTGCGGTTTATCTTTGCCGCCGTCCATTGTTTTATATAAATTTACCAGTTCAACCGCCGACATTGCGACTTCAAAACCTTTATTTCCGGCTTTTACGCCCGTGCGGTTGATCGCCTGTTCGAGCGTGTCGGTCGTTACGACTCCGAATAAAACCGGAACTCCGGTCTGCATCGAAACCTGCGCCACGCCTTTCGCCGCTTCGCCCGCGACATAATCGAAATGCGGCGTTTCACCGCGAATGACCGTTCCGATGCAGATAACCGCATCGAAATTTCCGCTTTCGGCAACTTTTCGCGCCGTCAAAGGCAGTTCAAACGAACCCGGAACTTTGAAAACCTCAACCGAATTTTCATCCGCGCCCAGTCTTTCAAGCGCGTCGAGCGCGCCTTCAATCAATTTTGATGTCAGAAAATCGTTCCAGCGCGAAGCGACAATCGCAAAGCGAAAGCCGGCGGCTGTTAAATTTCCCTGATGCACTTTTGGCTGCAAAATCTTCTCCTTCCAAAAAACGCGAAAAATGTTAGTGCTTAGTATAAAGAACCTGAAACGAGGTTACAAGCCAAAAAAACTGTTTGTAGGAGCGATCTCTTGTGATCGCCCGCATTTGTAAGGGCGATTCCTTGTGGTCGCCCGCTGCGTCCGAAATTGTGAACGGCGGGCGAGGACAAGCCGTCGCCCCTACGATTTGATTGTAGGCGGGCGAGGACAAGCCGTCGCCCCTACGATTTGATTGTAGATTTTTGTTTTCTGCTTTCGACGAGAAAGTATTTGAAATAATCATACATTGACCAAATCGCCGTAATGACGGCAATCCACAACGCCCCGCGCCCGACGAGATAGCCGAAAACGCGCCAGTCGTTTGTGTTTAGAGAAAGGCTGAATAAATGCGCGAAAGCCGTTTGGACTTCGGCGACTTCCCAAAAACGAAAACTCGGCAGTTCCCAGCCGAAATTTGAAACCGGCGGCGTTCCGGTCGCGCCCGCCACCAAAAGCGCGATAATCGCTACACACTGCGCCCACATCTTTAATTTGCCGATGCTTCGCGCCTGAATCACAATTCCTTCGGTGGTCGCAAACGAACGCAAACCGGTGATGATAAACTCTCTGCCGACAATCAAAACGACCGCCCACGCCGGCGCGAGATGTTTTTCAACCAGCACGATCAGCGCGGCGGAAACCAGAAGTTTGTCGGCAATCGGGTCGAGCAGTTTGCCGAAATTTGAAACCTGATTGCGGCGGCGGGCGAGATGTCCGTCTAGAATATCGGTAAACGAAGCGGCGAGAAAAATAGCAATCGCCAGCGCGTAACTGCTGATCCCGAACCAATCATCCACAAACGGGGTCAGCAAGACCACGACGAGCAGCGGAACAATGACGATTCTTGCCAGCGTTAAATAATTCGGTAGATTCACAAGCGTTTTTTATTGCCTCTCATTCCTTAGAAGTGTAGGTTTCAAAGACGATATGTGTCAAGAATTATAAAATATTTGCGTAATTGAAAATTAAGAACGGCGATATTCCTGATTAAAAAAGGCTGCGAATAAACCGTCTCAGTTATTTTTTGTTAAATAATATCGTGATAGAATGACTTAATCGGAAACAGCTGCACAAATATAAAAAGGCTTAAACGAATAAATTTATGAAATTTTGCCCGACTTGCCAAGCCCGCTACGACGAAGAAATTTTACGTTTTTGTATTCAGGACGGAACACCGCTGGTTGAAGAAAATCCGCCGACTTTCACCGAATTGCCGAGTGAAAGCGTCCGGGACGATCTCGACGAAGAAACAATTATCCGCCGGAAAATGCCGGATGTCATTCCGATCACAAACGTAACTGAAAGGGCTGCGCCCGATGCGGCTGACGATGTTTCGTCGCCGCGCATCATCATTCCGACCGCGCCGGGTCGTCGTCGGGAAGAGCCGAAAGTTCGCACAAAAACTACTCAATCTTATCGCCGACAGCCGCCGCCGCGACAGACGAACACGACAAAAGTTGTAACTTTATCAATTTTGGGAACTCTCATAGTTTTGGCGGGCGCAGGCATTATCTTTATGTTTTTGAGCAACTCGAACGGGGAAAATCAAAATATAAACATCAACACCAACCTCAATTCGATTGACACGAATTTGAATACCAATCTCAATATTGATAGTTCGCTTTTTGACTCCAATCTCAACTCAAATGCCAATCTCGACACCAATTTCAACAGCGATTTTAACACGGACGGCAATGTAAATCTGAAAACACCGACACCAATGCCGACACCGACACCGACGGCAACGCCGCTGCCCACGCCGATTCCGTCGCCGAGTCAAACGCCGGAAGCGAATATTAATACCAATACGAACAGTTCAAACATCAATGTAAACAGGAACAATTCAAACAGTTCAGTCAACCTGAACGCGAACAGATCAAACAATTCAGTCAACCTGAACACAAACAGGACAACGCCCCGACCGACTGCGCCGCCGCCTTTAACGCCGAAACCGACTCCGAATGCTTTGCCGTCGGAAACTCCGCCGTTTTAACGGGCGGAAATTGGTTTGAAAAATTGCAGTTCGTTTTGTGTTACAGCAGATTTTAATTGAGCAGGACTTTTTATACAGAAATGTAATGCTGTAATTTTCAAATAAAAGTAACCGCCAATTCAACCGCGCGGCGCGGATCAATCACTCCCCAGCCTTGCCGGTCAACCTGGTAATGCGGCAGGCGTTCCGCCGTCAAAATTAAAATTCTTTTAATCTGCTGCGGCGTTAAAAGCGGATTCGCTTCGAGCATTTGCGCGGCGACCGAAGAAACAATCGGCGCGGCAAAACTCGTTCCGTCAACGTATTTGTAATAACGATTTATGACGTTTTCATTGCGAAGTTTGAGCGCGATGATTTGCCGAATCATATATGCCGGACGGTCGAGCGCGGCATCCAAATCCGGCACGATGCCCGGATTTGCCAGAATAACTTGATGTAACTTCGCGTCTTCCAATTTATCTAATTCTTCCAAAAGATCAATCTGCTGCGCCGTCGGCGTGTCCGGCAAAATCGGCGCGGGAACCCAGATGCTCGGCGCGATGATTTCCGGTTTTTGAAAACCGTCCAGAGTCGGACCGTAACTCGAACGATACATTCCGCGTTTGGCGCGATTGATCGAATTTTTATCATCAAGACCGCCGACGGAAATCGCCGACGGCGCGCTTGCTGGCGGAAAAATCGGATGTGTCGGCAGATGTCCGGCGTTGCCGACGGCGCAGATTATCGCAATTCCCTGCGCGACGCATTCTTCGACCGTCTGCGACAGCGAATCGTGCAGATAACTCTGCTCAAAATCGCCGCCCGCCGAAATGTTGACGATTCTGATATTATATTTCGTGCGATTTTCCAAAACCCATTCCAAACCGTCCTGAATATTTTGCTCGGTAATGCGTCCGGTTCGCGCCAGTTTGACCAGCACGACGCTGGCTTCCGGCGCGATTCCGCGGTAAAAACCATTTGATAATGAGCCGTTTCCCGCCGCCACGACCGAAGTCATCATTCCGTGCCAGCTTGAAACGTCGTTTTGAAACAAGGATGCGACTTCGCCGTCGGACGCGCTCAAATTGTGATAAGCCAGAATGCGATTTTGCGGCGATGCCAGATCGGTGTGCGGATAAAATCCCGAATCGAGAAAAGCGATTGTGACATTTTTGCCCGTAAATCTTTCAACCGCGTCGAGCCGCAGCGGTGTCGAAAGCACGTACGAGCCGTCTTTATTCATCGCCGCGTCGCTCAAAATCTGTGTTTTGGCGCGTTCAAAAAGCCGCACGCAGCGCGCGCAGACGGCTTCAAAATTCTGCGTGTCGGGCGCGTTGGCGCGAATTAATTTCCGCAAATCTTCCGGCAGCGCGACCATCGGGACAAATTCATCACGCGCGTCGCGCGAACAAACCGGACAAACCTGATTGCCCGCCGCGATGTCCGCTTTTGTCGTCGGACGATAATATTGCAAAGTTTCCTGTGGAGTCATATTCAAAAAATCACCAAATAACAGAATGGCGAAAGTTTTTAAAAAAGTAAAATTGATCGTTTCTTAATAGAAAAAATAGAAAAAACTCGAAGAAAATTTTATCAATCGCCGGACATTGAAAATTTGAAGATTTTGAAACGCCCGACAATAATTGTGTTACGCCGCAAAAAAGCCGCGTCAGCAACAAACTTTGACGCGGCTTTACAGTTTCTTCAGAAATCAAATTTATGCCGGTTCTATCGGAACTTCCGCCGTGTGCTGTCTCGATTTCAAAAATCCGCCGACTATGAAAGACAGGATCAAAGCCAAAGCCGCGCCGACGAATATGACAATCGCCACGTTCCAGAAAAGCGTCCCCAAGGCTTCCGATTCGGCTTTGAATTCACCGGCGATTTGTCCGGCGGCGAAACTTCCGAGCGACGAAGCTAAAAACCACACGCCGAGCATCAAACCGACCATTCTGCCGGGTGCGAGTTTCGTCATTGAACTTAACCCGACCGGACTCAAAAAAAGTTCTCCGCAAGTGTGCAGAAAATAAACGACGACGAGCCACGCCGGACTCACTTTCCCCGCGCCGGTCAAACCCGAAGCGTAAGCCATTACGACGAAACCGAGCGCGAGAAAAAACAAACCGAGCGCAAATTTGAAAACATCGTTCGGCTGTTTTTTGCCCATTTTGACCCACATAATTCCAAAAATCGGAGCCATTATGACGATAAAAATCGAGTTGATTGACTGAAACCACGCCGTCGGCATTTCCCACGTTCCAAAAGTTCTGTCCGTCAATTTTTCGGCAAAAAGATTGAAACTCGAACCGGCTTGCTCGAATCCAGCCCAGAAAAGCGATGCGAATAAGAATAAGATGACGATAATTCCGAGCCGTTTCCAATCATCCGTCGAAAGTTTGTCGAGCATTCCGGTGAACAGCACGACGATCAATCCGCCGACCACGAGAACCGGAATAAGCGCGATTTTCAGCGCGAAATCAATTCCTCTGGTTGAATAAAAATACAGCAGAATCGCGGCGGCAACGGCGATTACCGCGCCGACCTGAAGCAGATAAGTCGTCGTTATCGAAGTGGCGTTATCGAGCGCGTTTTTGACGGGCGGTTCGCCGACACCGGCTAGTTTTTGTTTTCCAATGACATACTGAATCAATCCGGCGACCATTCCGACACCGGCGGCGGCAAATCCCCAATGCCAATTGTAGGCGGCTAACGCTCCTGTAATGAGCGGCGCGGCAAATGCGCCGAGATTGATTCCCATATAAAAAATTGAGAAACCGCCGTCGCGCCGCTCGTCATCTTCGTCGTACAAATCACCGACCATCGCGCTGATGTTTGATTTCAAAAAACCCGTTCCGACGGCAACCAAAACTAATCCGAGATAAAAGAAAGTCAAAGTCGGCACGGCTAAAGCAAAATGTCCGGCGGCAATGATTACACCGCCGATCAAAGTCGCGCGCTTTGCGCCGATATATCTGTCGGCAAGCCAGCCGCCGATCAGCGGCAGAAAATAAACCGAAGCCGTATAAAGCCCGTAAATCGCCGTCGCGTCAGGAGTTGAAAAACCCAAGCCGCCTTTTTCGACGGCGGCGACCATATACAGAACGAGCAAGGCGCGCATCCCGTAATAACTGAAGCGTTCCCACATTTCCGTGAAAAACAAAGTGGATAATCCGCCGGGATGTCCAAAAAAACTCTTATCGTATTTGCTCGCAGCGTTTTCAGCAGTCGCCATAAAAAATTTTCCTCTGTTTAGTTTGTATTTTGAAAAGATTAGGGCAAAAATATAACAGATTAAGCTGATAAAAAAAAGTATTCTCGAATTTTATGTCCAAAACAAAGAACAAATGAAAAAAACAGCAGTTCTAATAATCGTTTTTATAGTATGTATTTTTTCGACATTTGACGCGCAGGCGCAAACACGCAGGGCAGTCAGCGGAACGGAGGTTACCGGAACTTTTCGAGATTCTTCGGGAAGCGAATTCAAAATTCTCGCCCTCGGCAGAGGCAAACTTCGCGTGGCTTTTTCCGGCGTTTATCTTTTCAAGATGTCGGACGGCGGAGATATGGCAAACGTCGGCGAAGCGGCGGGCGAAGCCGATATTACGGGCGATACTGCGATTTTTGAGCCGGAAAACACGCAACAGTGCAGGATTACCTTAAAATTTCTCGTCGGCGGAAAATTAAAAGTCGCGCAAAAAGGCACGGATGCCGAATGCGGATTCGGCGTAAACGTTTCCTCTGCCGGACTTTATAAAAAAGTGAGCAACGCCAAACCGAAATTTCCGGCAAACTAAATTTTGTAATAATCTGAAAAACGAAGCAAAATATACAATTTCCGGGCGGATTTAAGATTCGGCTTCAAACTTCTCAGCCGCCCGCTTTTCTGCCGAAAAATAAACTGCCGAAACGATAAATAAACTCATTAAATTCAACCATCTGCCGACTGTCTAAATTTGTAAAAAAATGGTAAAATATCATTAACTTTTAAGAAAAATTTAACAATTGAGGAATAACAAAATTGGCTACACCAAAAGAAAAAGTTAAGAAAAACAATCAGGACGATTATGATGAAGGTTCGATTACCGCGTTAGAAGGGCGCGAGGCGGTGCGTCTGCGTCCGGCAATGTATATCGGTTCAACCGGCGACATCGGCTTACATCACCTTGTTTACGAGGTTGTGGATAATTCGGTTGACGAGGCGTTGGCGGGTTTTTGCGACACCATCGAAGTAGTAATTCACATGGACAATTCGATTACGGTGGTTGATAACGGGCGCGGAATTCCCACCGGCATTATCGAACAGTTCGGCGTGTCGGCGGCGGAAGTCGTGTTGACGGTGCTTCACGCGGGCGGGAAATTCGACTCGAATTCTTACAAAGTCTCCGGCGGTCTGCACGGTGTCGGCGTGTCCTGCGTCAACTTTTTGAGCGAATGGCTGCAATTGGAGATTTGGCGCGACGGCAAAACCTACGAAATGGACTTTCGCACAGGAATCACGGCTACGCCGCTTAAACAAACCGGCAAAACCGACAAACGCGGCACGAAGATCACTTTCAAACCGGACGGAACCATTTTCGACACGGAAACTTACAGTTTTGAAAAACTCTCCGAACGGCTGCGCGAAAAAGCGTTTTTGAATAAAGGAATTCGCATTTTTATCAAAGACGAGCGCGAAGAACCCGAAAAGTCGCACGAGTTTTACTACAAGGGCGGCATTTCCGAATTCGTCAAACATCTGAACAAAAATAAAAGTCCCGTTCACGACGAACCGCTTTATTTTGAACACATTGCCGACGATCTCTCGATTGATATTGCGATGCAGTACAATGACAGCTACGACGAAAAAGTGTTCAGTTTCGCCAACAACATCAACACGGTTGACGGCGGAACGCACCTGTCGGGCTTTCGCGGCGCGATTACGCGAACGATCAACAACTACGCGCAGAGTTCCGGTTTGACGAAAAACTTCAAAACTTCTCTGTCCGGCGACGACGTGCGCGAAGGTTTGGTCGCCGTCATTTCCGTCAAATTGCCGCAGCCGCAGTTTGAAGGACAGACGAAGGGCAAACTCAATTCCGATGTCAAAGGCGCAGTCGAATCGTTCTTAAACGAAAAACTCGGCGAATATTTCGAGCAGAATCCGAACGTCGCCAAAAAAATCGTCGGCAAAGCCGTTGACGCGGCGCGCGCCCGTGAAGCGGCGCGAAAAGCGCGTGAAATTGTCAGAAAAAGCGCGCTCGGTTCATCAACTCTGCCCGGAAAACTCGCCGATTGTCAGGAAAAAGACCCGGCTTTGTCGGAACTTTATCTCGTCGAAGGCGATTCGGCGGGCGGCTCGGCAAAACAAGGGCGCGACCGCAAAAATCAGGCGGTTTTGCCGTTGAAAGGTAAAATTTTGAACGTCGAAAAAGCGCGTTTTGACAAAATGCTCGGACACGGCGAAATCAAGGCGTTGATTACGGCGATGGGAACGGGAATCGGCAAAGACGATTTCGACATCGAAAAACTGCGTTATCATAAGTTAATTATTATGACGGACGCGGACGTTGACGGTTCGCATATCAGAACTTTGCTGCTCACGTTTTTCTACCGGCAAATGCCGGAACTGGTCGAAAACGGGCATATTTACATCGCGCAGCCGCCGCTTTTCAAAGTTAAACGCGGCAGAAAGGAAGAGTACATCAAAGATGAAACTTCGATGCTGCGCTATATGATGAAACAGGCGACGCAGGACATTGAACTGAAATCAACCGCCAACGACAAGGTTTACGAAGGGCGCGAATTGTCGAAACTGCTCGAACAGGTGACGGAATACGGGCGTTACTTCGACCGTTTCACACGGCGTTTGAACAATGACGAAAAACTGCTAAATGTTCTGATCGAAGCGTTTGCCGGAAAAGACGGCGTTTTGACAAATTATCAAATCAAAATGCGGCAAATTTTTGAGCGGGAAGATTTAATTGCTGAGATCGAAGGCAAAATCGCCGCCGCCGGTTACAAAACCGAATTGATGACCGACGAAGAACACGGTTTGGCGGAAATTGAAATCACATTTTCCAACGGGCAAAAACTGATTTTCGATTGGAATATGGCGAGTTACGTCGAATTTCAAAAAGCCGTCGAACTCAGGAAAAAACTCGAAGCCGAATTTCCCGCGCCGTTTATTTTGGGCGAAAACGGCAAATCGGAAACAATCGGAACGCGCCGCGAACTGCTCGAAAATGTTCTCGCGTCGGCGAAAAAAGACCTTTCGATTCAGCGTTACAAAGGTTTGGGCGAAATGAACCCGGAACAGCTTTGGGAAACGACGATGGATCCGGCAGGTCGTACGCTGCTTCAGGTTCGCATCGAAGACGCGATTGAAACCGATGAAATTTTTACGATTTTAATGGGCGATCAGGTCGAACCGCGCCGCAAATTTATCGAAGACAACGCGCTCGACGTGAAAAATTTGGACGTTTAATTAAAGCGAGTTTCAAATTTTCAAGTTCCAAGTCAATTTATCTTTAGAAAATGACTTGGAACTTTTGTTATGTTTATATCAAAAAAGTTTTTCAAATGGAGCGCGTTACGCGAGTCCGCATCGAGCGCGAAGCGCGAGAAAAGCGTTGGCATCAATGCACTTCTCAGCAAAAGCAAGCAACGCCTCGCGTTGCTCGCGTTGGCGGACGAGCCGTCCGCGCTCCGACATACCATTATCATTTGCGGTTTCTTTTTTGTCGTGTTTGCACCGCAGAATTTTGCCGCAACGCTTAAGCAATATCGTGAAAATATCAGCTACGCAAAAGATTTGACGATAGAAATGCTTTATCCCGACGCGGAAGATGTGTCGGCTGCCGAATATCTTAAATTTGAGCGCGAAAACGCGGCTGAGATTCGCAAAGCATTACCGAAAACAGAAAAAGTCGAATGGCGGGAAAATGCAATTGAAACGGATAATCAATGGTTGAACGACAAACTCGATGTTTTGGAAAATGAAGCGGAAAATTCTTCGAGGCGCGAACAAATTTTGACCGAAATCTACGAACGGCTCGACGCAATCGAATTAAAACTCGAAGAACTCGAAAATCCTTCCGCCGAAAGCCGCTCAAAAGATGAAAACAAACAAAAACTGGCGGAAATTTTGCGCCGCGAAGAATTTCAAAAACCGGAAGCGAAAACCGAAAGTTTGTTCCAAAAAATAGTTCGTAAAATTAAACAGTGGTTTGCCGAATTTTTCCCGCGTATAAATTTACCGGAAGGTTCGGCGAGCGGTTTTCAGTCGTTTTCGTTTATTCTGCAAATGCTTCTTTACGCCGTGATTCTCGGCGCAATCGGCTTTTTAATTTACCGTTTCGCGCCGCTTTTCGCCAATCGTTTTTACCAAAAAGAGAAAAAGGAAAAGGAAGACCGCATTATCTTGGGCGAACGACTTTCAGCGGACGAAACGGCGCAGAATTTATTTAATCAAGCCGAACAACTGGCGCGTGAAGGCGATCTGCGCGGCGCGATTCGCAAAGGTTACATCGCGCTTTTGTGCGAATTAAACGACCGCAAAATTATCGGTTTGGCGCGGCATAAAACCAACCGCGATTATCTGCGCGATGTCAGCCGGCGGCGCGAACTTCACGAAAATATGCACAATTTGACTTCTAATTTCGAGCGTCACTGGTACGGTTTTGAATCTGCCGAGCCGACTGATTGGGAAGAATTTCGTCAAAATTATCAAAAAGTCGTCAACAGTTAGTTGAAAAAAATTTACGATTCACAAAGCGCAAATGAGACAAAAATTTCTCATAGTTTCGGCATTGATCTTCCTGATAATTCTGCTCGTCGGGCTGAATGCCGCCTCTTACACGCAAAAACAAGAGCTGCCGGATACGGAAATCGCGCCGAATCGTTCGACATATCACGCCGGCGCGACCGGAACGCGCGCTTTTTACGATTTGCTGGCGGAAACCGGCAGAAAACCGACGCGCTGGCAAGAACCGCCGTCCGCGCTTTTGTCCGACGGCAGAAATAACCCTTCGACCTTCGTCGTCATCGGACAAACGCGGCGGGAATTTACCGACAAAGAAACCGAACAGCTTTTAAGTTGGGTTGGAAAGGGCGGAAAATTAGTTATTATTGACCGCGAACCGCCTGCCGAGTTGGTAAAAACGACGGCAAACTGGAGCGTTTCGTTCGAGTCTTCCAAAAATTTGCCGTTTTTTAATACCGATCCGACCGATCAAAAGCAAATGACGAACGAAACCGCCGCCGCCAAACCGCTTCAGCCGACTGTTTTCACAGAGAAAATTAACATTGTTCAGCCGTCGCGTTTCGCTTCTTCGATTAAATTTGAACGCATTGCCGATGCGGTTTTGAAGGAAAAACCTGTTGAAAACGACGCGCCTAAACAATATTCAATCAAACCTGAGAAAGAAAATTCGCCGCTGCCGTCAAAACAGGAAAAAGATGACGAATTCTTCAGAGAATCAACGCCGACACCCGTTCCGCCGCCGTTAATAAAAGCCGCGCCGCAGAAAAATGATGAAATATCTGCGGCGGCTGACGCAGATATTTCGGAAAGTGCTGAAACTGCTGCGATAACCGCGCCGGTCGTTCATCTGGCAAATAATGAAAAAAATTTACTGGTTGACGTTCCGTTCGGTTCGGGAAAAATCGTTTTTTTGACCGATCCGTACATCGTTTCAAACGGCGGAATAAACTTGGCTGACAACGCGCAAGTCGCCATAAATATCGTCGCTTCGGGCGATGGAGTTATCGCTTTTGACGAGTTTCATCAAGGTTTCGGCGCGAATAATTCACCGTTCGCATATTTTGAAGGAACGCCGCTGACGGCAATAAGTTTACAATTTGCCGCGCTGATCGGCGTAATTTTATATACCCGAAGCCGCCGTTTCGCGCGACCGCTGCCGGAGAGCGAACCGAATCGTCTGTCAAAACTGGAATACGTTTCGGCGATGGCGGAATTGCAGCAACGCGCAAAGGCTTATGATTTGGCGATTGAAAATATATATACGGATTTCAAACGACGCGCGGCGCGGTTGGTCGGAGTTGATAATTTCACAATTTCGCGGCAGGATTTGGCAAAATTGATCGCCGAACGCGCCGAACTAAATTTTGAAGAAGTTGATGATTTAATGTTCAAATGCGAAGACATTGTTCGCGGTGAACCGACCAACAAGCGGGAAATTTTACAAATCACAAGCCGGTTGCGCGAACTCGAAGGAAAACTCGGTTTGCAGCGCAAAAAACACAATAAACGATAAAATTATTTTTCAGATTGATGAACTTCCCTTTCGTATATGTTAATCTGATTTTTCAAAAATCATTATGAAAACAGCACTTGTTCATCATCCCATTTATCTCAAACACGCCACCGGAATCGGACACCCGGAAACGCCGATGCGTTATGAAGTGGTGATGAAAGCTCTCGAAAACGACAAAAAACTCTGGGAAAATTTGAATATTATCGAAGCCGAAAAAGTTTCGCGCGGAATAATTCAGGCGGCGCACACCAAAGAACATTTCAACAAAATCGAATCGGCGTTTGAAGACGGCGTGGAATATCTCGACGCGGACACGATTGTTTCGATGCACTCGTTTGACGCGGCGGTTTACGGCGCGGGCGGCGCGTGCCGTGCGGTTGACGCGGTGATGAAAGGCGAAGCGAAAAACGCTTTTGTCGCCGTGCGTCCGCCCGGACATCACGCGACGGGCGAAAACGCGATGGGATTTTGTCTTTTCAACAACGTCGCCGTCGCCGCGCGTTACGCGCAGAATAAATACAAGGAAATCGAGCGCGTGGCGATTGTTGATTGGGACGTGCATCACGGCAACGGCACGCAGGGAATTTTCTTCGACGATCCGAGCGTGTTTTTCTTTTCGATGCATCAGTATCCGTGGTATCCGGGCAGCGGTTCGCGCGGCGAAACGGGTTTCGGGCGCGGCGCGGGCTACACGCTGAATGTTCCCGTCAAAGCGCACACCAAAGCCGACAGCCAGAAACGAATGTTTGAAAACGCGCTCGGCGACATTCATAAAAATTTCCAGCCGGATTTAATTTTCATTTCTGCCGGTTTCGACGCGCATTCGACCGATCCGCTCGGACAACTTCTGCTTGAAAACAAAGACTTTAACCAAATGACGCGGACGGTCAAACAATGGGCGGACGAAGTTTGCGGCGGCAGAATTGTTTCCTGTTTGGAAGGCGGCTATAATTTGGAAACTTTAGGCGAAACTGTCAGAAACCACGTCGCCGAACTCGGCAAGTAACGCAGTCGTCCCGACTGCCGTCAGAGAAGCGTGTCCCGCTTCTTCAGATTCAGACGTGAGCGCGGGACGCACTCACGACGGCAGGCAGGATGCCTGCGTTACCGCGCATTTAATATGAACACACGAAAACTCGGAATCGCGGTCGTCGGAATCGGCGGCGCGGTCGGCACGACGATGGTCGCCGGAATCGAACTTTTGAAAAAGAAAAAAATCGGCACGGAAGGTTTGCCGCTAGCGAATTTAGACGCGAAATTAATTGCAGATTTAGCGGATTATGAAAACATAATTTTCGGCGGATGGGATTTGCACAGCGAAAATCTCGCGGCGGCGGCGGAAGAACACGACGTTTTGACGCACAAACAATTCGTCGCCGTCGAAAGCGAACTGCGAAAAATAAAACCGTGGCGCGCGGTCGGCAACAAGGCTTTTTTGCAAAATATCGAAGGCGAAAATCAATTTTCTCTCGCCGATTCGCACCGTGAAACGATTGAAAAAATTCGCGCCGATTTAGTCGAGTTCAAAAAAAACTGCGATCAAGTTGTCGTCATCAATCTCGCGTCAACCGAAAAACTCGCCGCTGAAGGCAGCGAAATTTTCAACTCTATCGCCGCATTTGAAAAGGCTTTGGACGAAAATTCAATCGAAATCGCGCCCGCGATGCTTTACGCTTATGCCGCGCTTGCCGAAGGAATTCCCTATGGAAATTTCACGCCGTCAGTTTCGGCAGACATTCCCGCGCTGATCGAATTCGCCGAAAAACAGGGCGTTCCGCTCGCCGGCAAAGACGGCAAAACCGGACAAACGATGATCAAAAGCGTTCTCGCGCCCGCGTTCAAAACCCGCGCGTTAAAAGTCGAAGGCTGGTTTTCGACGAATATTTTGGGCAACCGCGACGGTCTAGCATTGAGCGATGCCGATTCGCTCGCGTCAAAAGTCAAAACGAAAAGCTCGCTTTTGGAAGACATTCTCGGCTACAAAGTCGAAGATCATCTCGTTGACATCCGCTATTATCGCCCGCGCAAAGACAACAAAGAGGCGTGGGACAACATTGATTTAACCGGTTTTTTAGGTCAGCCGATGCAGTTAAAAGTAAATTTTCTCTGCAAAGATTCAATCCTCGCCGCGCCGCTGGCAATCGAAATCGCGCGATGTCTGGATTTAGCCAAACAGCGCGGCGAAAAAGGCGTTTTGGAAGAAGTCGGCGTGTTTTTCAAATTCCCGATGACGCGCGAAAAAGAGGCGAAACCGGAGAACTCTCTACATAAACAGGAAACTATTTTGTTGAATTGGTTAGAAAAGCAAGTTTAGCGGTTAAATAAATCATCGAGTGATTTGGCATTTAAAATTTCTTGCTTTGAAGAATACCTTGGTGATTGAGGAGCTTTGCCAAGAATCTTGCCTAATTTTATTTCTTTGATTTTTTCCGGCTTGTTTTTGAAATAAAGAATGTATTTACCTGTATTTTGATAAGGCTCAATTTTTGAAATTTCAGCCATATAGGTGATTGCGGAAATTGGGGCAACTTGATAAGCCGCAATATATCTGATTTTCGGAATCATCGCAGAACCTATTTTGATTGCATACCAACATTTATTACCAATAAACTCACTTAAAAATCCTTCTTCCTGCGCCGGAACCACAATAGTATCAAAATCAGATTTTTGAATTATATTTTCTGTTGAATTAGTTTGGGCGGATTTTATTTCTTTTACAGCTTCTCTGTGTGATTTTGTAACAATTGAATTTGCATTAATATTTGGAAATATTTGTTGAAGAAATTCTGCTATTTGTATATTTTCCGTTTTGTAACCACAAATCTTTTCCAAAGTTTCATTCAATAACTCGACAAGCATTTCATCCGGCTCGGAAATTAGTTTTTGCCAAGCCTTTGGAAGATTTTCTTTGATAATTTTGTTTTTCTGCCTGCCGTCGAAAAGAGATTTGGCTTTTTGATAAGCGTTTCCCGATTCAATTGTTTTTCTTGACAATAAACTTTCAAACTTTTCAATAGAATCTTCAATTGATTGTTCCATCAAATCAATTGTAAAAAATCGCCGTTGCTCCCAACTTCCTTCTTCCAATGGAAGATAAAATTGCCAAGTTATTCCATTTGTCAAAATTGCCAGTTTTACACCTTGTTGAAATGCGTAATAAACCAGTTGCTCTTGGTGATTTTCTAAGTTTTCGGAAGTTTTCTTAATCTCTAAAAAGACTTTGTTTGTTGACTGAATTCGCAAGGCAAAATCAACTCTTCGACCACCGACCGAATATTCCGGCACGACTTCGGTCGTATCAAAAACATCCCAGCCTAAATTGTTTAAAATTGGTAGAACAATTCCCTGACTTGTTTGTGCTTCACTGACTGTTAATAAATTGCCGTCTGCTTTGATTCGATTAAAAAGTGCGGAGAGTTTTTCGTTCATAATTTTGTTTGTAAATGTATAATTTTATTAATATTTTCGTCAAACAAAATCTTTCTATTCATCAAATTCAATTATTCTCTGCCGTCCAAGATTAACTTTTAATTGCAAAACATCCGGGCGCGAATAGTGTCCGGCAACATCTAAATTTTGGCGTTCTTCGCGGACTTTCCGATGATTGATTTCGGCGACGACGAGTTTTTCTTCGTTGCAGAAAGGTTCGATGAGCCATTCGCCGTCGGGCGCGGCGAGACAGGTTCCGCCGTTTGAGAGAATTTCGGGCGCGTTTTCTAAAATTTTGTCGAGATGGAGCGTGTTTTCGGGAAAATCTTGGCGGCGCATTATCGAAGAAACGGACGCGCAGAATGAGCGCGATTCTTTGGCGATGAATTTTGTGATGTCTTGGGTGTTGTGAATGCCGCCGGGAAAAACGCAGACGTGAAAATCTTCGCCTTGTCCGTAAAGCGCGGCGCGCGCCAAGGGATTCCAGTTTTCCCAACAGCTCAAACCGCCGACGGTGAAGGCTCTAAGAGCGTGAACTCGCAAACCGCCGCCGTCGCCGTTTGCCCAGACGAGGCGTTCTTCGTAAGTCGGCACGAGTTTGCGCTGGACGCTTTTTATTTCGCCGTTTTGATTGACGAAAACTAACGAACAGTAAAGACTTTCGCCGCGCGTCGCCGGTTTTTCGACGATTCCG
Organism: Pyrinomonadaceae bacterium; assembly: GCA_965218105.1. Taxonomy (GTDB): domain Bacteria; phylum Acidobacteriota; class Blastocatellia; order Pyrinomonadales; family Pyrinomonadaceae. The sequence goes on along the minus strand of OZ244585.1, from coordinate 2,469,209 downwards.
ATGTAGATTGCGATTCGTTTTTCACGCGCTAAATCGCCGATTATATTCAAATCGCCGCGTTCGATTTGGACGGCTTGATTGGAATATTCGGCGAAAAATTCCTTTTGAATTTTTGAATTAAATTTCGCGCCGTCCGTCAATTCCAGCCAATACGGATAACCGCCGACAAAGGCTTCGCCGCCGAGCGTGACCAATTCGCAATTTTGATTTGCCGCGTCTTCGGCGTATTTCACGGCTTTTTCGAGCGTTTTTTGACGATTCATCCAAACAGGCGCGAGCTGCGCGAGTCCGATTTTTAATGTTTCCATAATTTTTTTTGACCTAAATAATCGCTTTAATTTCGGCGAAAACTAGTCTTGCAGACAATAAATAACAATTATAACTTTCTTTCGGCGAAGAAAATATGCTATAAAAATTTTTATGATTTTACTCTGCAAAACTGCAAAACCCTTTCTCGCCGAACTCGACATCGCGCCGAAAGAATGCTGTTGCCGCTAATTTACTTTCAGAATTGAACTTATCCCGCTTTTCGGTTTTTAGTTTCGCTAAATCCAATAGTTTTTCGTTTTGTTGTATCATTATTCAAACAAATTTCAATTTTATGCTTAAATTTCACAACACGTTATCAAACCAACTCGAAGAGTTTCAACCGCTGGAAAACAACGACGTGCGCCTGTATATTTGCGGTCCGACGGTTTGGAGTTACGCGCATATCGGTAATTTTCGGACGTTTATTTTCGGCGATATTCTGCGGCGTTATCTGAAATATAAAAATTACAAACTGACGCATGTAATGAATTTGACGGATGTTGACGACCGGATTATCAACGAAGCGAAAAAAGCCGGAAAGACGATCAACGAATTTACCGCGCCGTTTATCGCGGCGTTTTGGGAAGATTTTGACGCGCTCGGACTCGAACGCCCGGAAATCGCGCCGCGCGCGACCGAGCATATCGCGGAAATGATTGCGATTATCGAGAAACTGCTCGAAAACGGACACGCTTATGAATCCGACGGCTCGATTTATTACCGCATCTCGGCGTTTCCCGATTACGGCAAACTGTCGAAAATCAACTTCAAAGGCAACATTTCCGGCGCGTCCGGGCGCGTTGACACCGACAAATACGACAAGGAAAGCGCGAACGATTTCGCGCTTTGGAAACTGGTTGACGCGGACGAACCGACCGGCTGGGACGCGAGTTTCGGGCGCGGTCGTCCGGGCTGGCACATCGAATGTTCGGCGATGGCGATGAAATATCTGGGCGAAACTTTCGACATTCACGCCGGCGGCATTGATCTGAAATTTCCGCACCACGAAAACGAAATCGCTCAAAGCGAAGGCGCGACGCACGAACTTTTTGCGAAAACGTGGCTGCATTCCGAACATCTCAAAGTCGAAGGCGAAACGATGTCAAAATCGCTCGGAAATTATTACACTTTCCGCGATCTGCTGGCGAAAAACTACAAACCCGAAGCGATTCGCTATTTGCTGATGAGCGTACCGTATCACAAACAGTTGAATTTCACGTTTGAAACTTTGGACGGCGCGGGACACACGATTGAGCGGCTGCGCGATTTTCGCAAACGGCTGTCCGAAGCGCATTTGAATGACGGCATCAATCCTGACTTGCAGGAGAAAGCGAAAAAACATTTAGTTGATTTTGAAGCCGCGATGGACGATAACTTGAACACTTCGCAGGCTTTAGCCGCGCTGCACAATCTCGTCCGCGAAACAAACACCGCGCTCGCCCACGAAGTCGTCTGCACCGAAGACCGCTCTTTAATTTTACATATTATTGATAAATTTGATTCGGTTTTAAATATCTTCGGCGAAGCGCGGGAAGAATTTTTAGAGTCGGAAATCGAATCGTTAATCGAAGAACGACAGGAGGCGCGGCGCAATCGAAATTTTGCGCGTTCCGATGAAATCCGCGATTTGCTGGCGGAAAAGAATATAATTTTGGAAGATACGAAAGACGGCGTAAGATGGAAGAGGAAGTAATTTATGAACAATCAAACGACAATTCAAAAATCGGAAATCGGCTGGATCATCGAACTGCCCGACGAATTTGCGGAAAGCATCGGCGTTGAGAAAAATTCCATCGGACTTTTGGGCTGCAAAGCCGGTAAAATCGAGGTCGAGATTTTGCCGCCGCCTTCTGAAAAAATTGTAGAAATTTCCAATCGGCTTGGAGAGAAATACAAGGATTTTTTTGCGGAGATAAAACGCATTGGCGACTAAAAGGTTTGCTTATTTAACTTTTCCCGAAGCTGTATTTCTTCATCTTGACCGTATGAAAGCGGTTGGCGAAACGCGCTATGGAGTTGATAGTCGCGCTTTGGTGGAATCCGCACTGGCGCGTCCGCAACAAGCGGCGGCTTATGAAAATGCCGATTTGATTCGCCAAGCGGCGACACTTTATTTCGGTTTGATTAAAAACCATCCGTGGCTCGGTGGCAATAAACGCACGGCAACCATTTTGGTTGATGCTTTTTTAGTGCTGAATGATTACGAAATTCTCGCACCTCTGGAAGAAACAGTTAAACTTGTTTTAGCCATTGAATCTGACAAGTTCGGCGTTGACGAAATCGAGAATTGGCTGCGCGAAAGAACTTTTTCCGTTTCAAAATGAAATCTGTATGTTTCGACGAAATCCGCGACTTATTGGCGGAAAAGAATATAATTTTGGAAGATACGAAAGACGGCGTAAGATGGAAAAGGAAGTAATTTATGAACAATCAAACGACAATTCAAAAATCGGAAATCGGCTGGATCATCGAAATTCCCGATGAATTCGCCGAAAAGGTCGGTATCGAAAAAAATTCAATCGGACTTTTGGAATACAGAGATGGCAAAATTGCAGTTGAAGTTTTGCCGCCGCCGTCGCCCGAAGTGGAAAAATCCGTTGACCGAATTTTCAATAAATACAAAGAGGCGTTTGAGGAAATGAAAAGAATTGGCGACTGAATCGGTCAAATATACGAGTTATTCCGAAGCAGTCGCCATTCATCTGCTTTTGATGAAACTGCTCGGCGAAACGCGCTTCGGCGTTGACCATCGTTCGCTGATCGAATCGGCGTTGGCGCGTCCGCAGCAAGCCGCAATCTACGAAAACGCCGATCTAATTCGCCAAGCCGCGACGCTTTATTTCGGTCTCATCAAAAATCATCCGTGGCTAGGCGGCAGCAAACGCACAGCGACGGCTGTGGTTGATGACTTTCTACAGCGCAACGGTTACGAAATCAAAGTTTCGATTCGGGAAATTGTTTCGCTTGTTTTAGCCACCGAATCTGACGAGTTCGGAGTTGATGAAATCGAAAATTGGCTGCGCGGACGAGTATTTTCAGTCTGAATTTAACTTTCCGTCGGCGCGCCTTTTTCCGTCCAAGCCGTCCAGCCGCCTTTCATCGAAAGCACATTTTGATAACCCATTTTCTGCAAATTATCCGCCGCCAGCGCGGAACGATAACCGCCGCCGCAGTATAAAATCAGTTCGGTGTTTTTGTCTGGAAATTGATGCACGATGTCGCGTTCGATCACGCCGCGCCCGATGTGAATTGCGCCTTTTGCGTGTTCCGCTTCAAATTCGTTGTCTTCGCGCACATCAATCAGCGTCGCGCCGTTTTCTACTTTTTCCAAAGTTTCCTCGACCGAAATTTCTTTGACGTTCGGCATAATCGCCTCGACTAACTGCTCAAATTCTTTTGAATGTTCCATATCTGAAAACCATTTTAGCTCAATCAAAACTTTCAAACTAGCTTGAAGCGCGTTATCAAACTATAATAATTTTATAGTTTTTATAAAATTTTAAGAGAAAAGAGGTTAAAACATTGGCAGAACAATTTGATGTAACAATTATCGGCTCGGGTCCGGGCGGCTACGTCGCGGCGGTTCGCGGGGCGCAGATGGGTTTGAAAGTGGCGTTGGTCGAAAAGGAAAAAGACGCGAGATTGGGCGGAACGTGCGGTTTGCGCGGCTGTATTCCGACGAAAGCGTTGTTAAATGCGGCGCATCTTTATCAAAAAGCGGGACATTTTGAAGATTTCGGTTTGAAAGTCGAAGGCTTGAGTTATGATTTTGAAAAAGTTCAAAAATATAAATCGGATGTCGTGGCGAAAAACTCGGCGGGCGTTTCGTATTTGATGAAGAAAAATAAAGTTACTGTTTTCAACGGTTTCGGTAAAATCACGGGCAAAGGCAAAATCGAAGTCGCGTTAAATGACGGCAAGAAAGAAACGATTGACACGAAAAATATCATCATCGCCACCGGTTCGGTCGTTCGTCCGATTCCGGGTTTTGAAACCGACGGCAAACAGGTCGTCAATTCCGACCACATTTTAGAACTCGAAAGCGTCCCGAAATCAATGATCGTCATCGGTTCGGGCGCGGTCGGCGTGGAATTCGCCAGCGTTTACGCGCGTTTCGGCTGCGACACGACGGTTGTTGAATTGATGCCGCGCATCGTTCCCGTCGAAGACGCGGACGTTTCCAAAGAACTCGAACGCTCATTCAAAAAACAGGGCATCAAAGTAATGACCGGCGTGAAACTCGATACGCTGAAAAAGTCGAAAAATTCGGTCAAAGTTTCCGGCAAAGACGCAAAAGATAAAGAAGTTTCGCTCGAAGCCGAAATGGTTCTCGTCGCCATCGGCAGAATGCCTTATTTGGAAAATCTCGGCTTGGAAAACACAAAAGTCAAAGTCAACGAAAAAGGCGTAGTCGAAGTCAACGAATTTTACGAAACCGCTGAGCCGAACATTTTCGCCATCGGCGATGTCGTCGCCACGCCTTGGCTCGCGCATCTCGCGTCGAAAGAAGGAATTGTGGTCGTCGAAAGATTAGCCGGCAAAAAAGTCGAACCGATCAATATGCGAATCGTCCCGAACTGCACTTACTGCGACCCGGAAGTCGCCTCAGTCGGCTTGACCGAAGCCAAAGCCAAAGAAGAAGGCTACGATGTCAAAGTCGGCAAATTCCCTTTTTCCGCTTCCGGCAAAGCGCGAATTTTGGGCGAGACAGACGGTTTTATAAAAATCGTCTCCGACAAAAAATACGACGAAGTTCTCGGCGTTCACTTAATCGGACCGCACGCGACGGAATTACTCGCCGAAGCCTGCGTCGCCATGTCGCACGAAGCGACCGCCGAATCAATCGCCAACACAATCCACGCGCACCCGACCGTTTCCGAATCAATGATGGAAGCCGCCGAAGGCGTTCACGATTTGACAATTCATATGTAAAAACTCTTTATTTTTCTACTTTATTGGTCAGTTGAGTTGATAAATTCAACTGACCAATTTATTTGTTATGATTAGTTTATGCCTAAAAAACTAAGAAAGGGTAAAACAAAGAGCAATGTAGAAGCATCCACCGATTCCGCTTTGCTTGCTGTAGAAATCTACAACAAGCCTAGAACTACATTCCGTAGTGGGGCATTTACCACACTTATGGTAATGGCTTGGACTAGATTATTTCACGCCTACTTTAATGCTAGAGGTGTTCAGTATTATCACAAGAAAAACGGGAAATTTGAACTTATAGATGGTGAAAAAAAGTGTTGGGAACTTTCTACTTGTATTAAAAGATTTAAAAAATATGAAAGCCTAGAAATTCCAGTAGAAAAAAATCTAGATTTCTTTATAAAACTTAGGAATAAGATTGAACATAGATATATTGATAACAGAGAATTAGATAATCGTATCTTCGGGGAGTGTCAAGCTCTTTTGTATAATTATGAAAATCTATTGATTAAAATATTTGGTAGAGAATATTCGATTAACGAAGCATTGGTTTATAGTTTACAATTCTCTCAACTGAGAACAAAAGGTCAAATTAAATCCAATAAATCTGCTTTATCAAAAGATACTTCCGAACTATCAAGCTTTGTTGAGAATTATAGAAAAACATTGACTGATGAAGTTTTTGGTTCGCAAGAATTTAGTATTAAACTCATTCAAATTCCTAAAATATCAAATACAAGTAGGAACGATCTAGCGATTGAATATGTTAAATGGGATGAACTCAACGAACAAGATAGGCTCGCGTATGAGCAAGTTGCAGTTATCATAAAAGACAAAAAAGTATATACGGAAGCCACAAATGTTAAAAGGTTAAAAGCTGGAGAAGTAGAAGATGCCGTAAATAAGCATTTTAATACAAATAAAAAAGGAAATAAAACTTTAACTCAAAATCTTCATGCAGTTCTATACAAACTATTTTCTGTCCGACCGCCGAATAACTCAGAAGACCCATTTGAAACAAATACTGAATTTTGTCTTTATGACGAAACTCACAAAGATTATGTTTATGAAAAAGCTTGGGTTGAATTTCTAATTCACTTTTTTCAGTTGAAAAGATTCAATCCTGAAGAATTAAGGAAATTACAAAGAAAGGGGGAAAAGTTAAAAATTGAAGATTACAAAATGGAATAGGTATATAAAAGAAGACTCCGGTTTCGGAAATAGACTTCTGAACAGCGAAAGAAAGATTATCAAGACAGAAACAAAATGAAATGAGCGATTTACAAAAATATATTACAAAACGAAAAAAGACCGAGAAAGAGTTTGCAAGAGATTACGATAAAGGTTTTGAAAACTTCAAAATCGGCGTGATGCTTCGCCAAGCGAGAGAAAGCGAAGGCTTAACGCAAGAAGAAATTGCCAGAAAATTGAACACGAAAAAATCGGCGATTTCGCGGATTGAAAATCATTCAGAAGACATTCGGCTTTCGACTTTGCGAAAATATGCCGAAGCACTCGGTAAGGAAATTCGACTCGAAATCGCTTGAAATTGGGAATTGAATGTTCATTCAACCGACCGCTTTATTTTGTACCGAAATATTTAAATTACAAATATCACTACGATCAGTGCAGCCAAGCAGAACACGGAAAAAATTATGTTCTAAAACATTTATGAACTATAATCTTATTCTAAGTTGCAGGAGAAAATTTATGAAGAATTTTACATTACTAATAACTATTTTCGCCGTCACTTTCATTTTTTCTCAAGTCAAAACTTTCGCTTGTTCTTGTGTGCAAATAGAAAATGTAACTTTGGAGCAAGAAATAAAGAATAAGTTGAAGAACGATAAAGCTATTTTTGTCGGAAAAGTAATTGAGATCAACAACGAACCGAAACGCGACAACCGATTGATAAAATTTCAGGTCGAACAATTTTGGAAAGGCGAACCAACCGAAGAAATCAGTATTTCCACCGAAAAGGAAATGAATTCCTGCGCTATTCCATTTGAAAAAGATGAAAGTTACTTAATATTCGCAATTATTTATGAAGGCGATCTTCTTACGGGACTTTGTATGTCAGACAAAGAAATTAGCCGAGCCGCCGAAGAATTAAAAATATTGGGCGAAGGCGTAAAACCCAAAAAACTCAAACCTTGAAGTATTCGACTCAGATTTGTCATTCTTGATTTTGGTTTATTTTCGACTGGATTTTTCTATCGGGAATCAGTCGCATTAGCGCGGAAAACGCAAGGTGTGCAGGAGATTTAATGGTTGTACAAAGACTGAATTTCATCGCAATAAGGTAAAAGCGCAGGAAATTTTAGGCGAAGAACAAACACCGAAGCTGAAGTTTATGTGAACTTTAAGAAAACAACAGAAAGTGTTCACGATTTTACGATTCAGTTATAAACCAAACAAAAATGACCCAACCGAGATTTGTTAATTGAAATAATTGACGGATTCTGACCGCTGATTGAGCAAACCGACGATTTGAGACGCTGATAAATAAAAATGCCGACTTCAGATTTAGTTTTATTAATTGTATTATTTTTTCTCACAACGGCGGTCGGCGTTGTTACGGGCAGCAATTCGCTGATTACCGTTCCCGTGATGTTTCAGTTCGGCATTGAACCGAAAGTTGCGGTGGCGACCAATATGTTTGGGCTGATGTTTATGTCAGTCGGCGCGACCTTGCCTTTTATCAAACAAAAAACGATAGATTATAAACGAATTTCGCCGCTGATTTTGCTGACGATTGTCGGTTCGGCAATCGGTGCGATTTTGGTCGGGTTGATTTCGAGCAAAACGATTCCGGTTATCGTTTCGGTTTCGATGATCGTCGTGATAATTTTCACTTTGATAAGGCGCAATGCCGGCGTTCAAAAAACTGAAACTGTTTCGCCGAACGCGCTGATTTTTACCTATATTTTGACATTTCTGCTCGGCATTTACGGCGGTTTGTACAGCGGCGGATATGTTACGATGCTGACGGCGGTTTACGTCGCTTTTTTCGGTTTGACTTTTACCGAAGCCGTTGCGGGAACAAAACTTATCAATGTTTTTTCGTCGCTGATTGCCTCCGCTATTTTTATGTGGCAAGGTTTAGTTGACTACAAAATAGGCGCGATTTTAGCCGTTACAATGTTCGTCGCCGCTTACGTCGGAGCAAAAACCGTGACAAAATTAAATGACGTTTGGCTGAGAAGAATATTTCTTTTTACAGTTTTGCTTTTGGCGATAAAAACGATTATTGATTTCCTTTAAGATGCTTAATTACACACCAACGACCGTCGCGCACATCAAAGGCGAACTCCGCAAAATTATTGTCGGACAAGACGAAATTATCGAACAAATTCTGGTCGCCGTTCTCGCCGAAGGACACGCGCTTTTAGAAGGCGTTCCGGGAACGGCGAAAACTTTAACCGTCAAAACTCTGGCGCGAATCATCGGCGCGAGATTTTCGCGGATTCAGTTTACGCCGGATTTGATGCCGTCCGATATTACGGGAACGAATGTTTTCAATATGCAGAATTCGGAATTTTCCTTGCGTCCGGGTCCGATTTTTACCGATATTCTGCTGGCGGACGAAATCAACCGCACGCCGCCGAAAACGCAAGCCGCGCTGCTCGAAGCGATGGAAGAGAGGCAAACGACGATTGACGGCAAACGGTATCGTTTGTCGCCGCTTTTTACGGTTTTGGCGACTGAAAATCCGATTGAATACGAAGGAACTTATCCGCTGCCCGAAGCGCAGTTGGACAGATTTTTGCTAAAGATTTTGATGGATTATCCGACATCAGATGCCGAACTTGAAATCATTTCGCGCTGGGACGCGGGTTTTAATTCGCGCCATTTGGAACAAATTGAAATCACGCAATTGCCCGAAAAAGACGCGATAAAAAATTGCCGCGATGAAATAAAAGCGATGCGAACCGAAGCGGGAATTCAAAAATATATCGTCGAAATCGTCAACAAAACGCGGGTTCATCCGACCGTTTTGTATGGCGCGAGTCCGCGCGCCTCAGTCGCTTTACTTCTTTGTTCAAAAGCACTTGCGGCGATTCGCGGGCGCGACTTTTCAACGCCGGACGATGTGCGCGATGTCGCAATGCCGGTTTTGCGCCATCGCCTCGCGCTCCGCGCCGAAGCCGAACTCGACGGCGCGACGACCGACGCGGTGATTGCCGACATTATCAAAACAGTCGAAGTTCCGCGCTGATAACTTCGTTTGAAACTAATGCCAATTTATTATTTATATTCTTCTTTTTCTTTATTGCATAACTTCCAATTGCTGATTAGTTAATTCGGTTGAATTGCCGCCGACCATAACTGTAAACATTCCTGGTTCGACCGAGAACTTCATTTCGCGGTTGTAAAACGCTAATTTTTGCGGCGTGATCGTAAAAGTAAGTGTTTTCGTTGCGCCCGGTTCGATTGAAACTCTGGCAAAATCTTTTAATTCTTTAATCGGACGAGTTACCGAACTGACTTCATCACGAATATACATCTGCGCGACTTCATCGCCGCGCACCTTTCCCGTGTTTGTTACGTCAACCGTAACGGTCGTTTCTTCGTCAGTTTTGATTTTCGGTTTGGTAATTTTCAGATTTGAATAGGTAAAAGTCGTATAACTCAGACCGTAGCCGAAGGGAAAAAGCGGCGATGTCGGCGAATTGATATAACCGCGCCGCGCCGTCGGTTTGTAGTTGTAATAAATCGGAAGCTGTCCGACGGTGCGCGGGAATGAAACGGGCAATTTTCCGCCCGGATTGTAATCGCCGAAAAGCACATCGGCGGCGGCAGTTCCGGTTTCTTCGCCGAGATAAAAGCCTTCTAAAATTGCGGGAACATTTTCCGCGACGTAATTTATCGCCAACGGTCCAGAATTTATTAAGAAAACAACCGTCGGTTTTCCCGTCGCTAAAACGGCTTTGACGAGATCGTTTTGCCGCCCGAAAAGGTCGAGCGAATCGCGGTCGCCGAGATGATTTTCCGCCCACGCTTCTTTGTTCGTGTCTTCGTTTCCGCCGATTACCAAAATTACGGAATCGGACATTTTCGCAGTTTGGACGGCTTCGTCAATCAACTTTTGATCGCTCGCTGCATCGTTTGGTGTCGCCGTGTCGCCGAACCAATTTCCGCCTTCTTTGGTAATTTTCACGCCTTCCGCGTAATTTACTTTGATGTTATTTCCGAGTTTATTTTTCACGCCGTCCAAAATGCTGACCGTGCGCGGCGGATTCGGATCGGTGTAACCGCCGAGATGTGCGCGGTTGGCGTTCGGTCCGATGACGGCGACGGATTTTAATTTCGTTTTGTCTAACGGTAAAATATTATTTTGATTTTTCAAAAGCACAATCGAACGCCGCGCGGCTTCCGCCGCTAAGTTTCGATCTTCCGGCGTGTCGGTCATTTGCGCCGCTTTTTCGGGATCAACATAAGGATTTTCAAAAAGTCCGAGTTGAAATTTTTGACGAAGAATTCTCGAAACGGCTTGGTCAACCAAACTTACGGGAATTTTTCCGGTTTTGACTTGTTCGACCAGAGTTTTGTAAACGCCCGGTTCGGGAAGTTCGACATCAACGCCGGCTTCGAGCGATTGTCTGGCGGCATCCGATTCATCGGCGGCGACGTGATGACGCTTTATAAGTTCGGTCATCGCGTAATAATCGGAAACAATCGTGCCTTGAAAACCCCATTCTTTTCGCAAAAGCGTGTCGAGCATAAATTTATTCGCGTGAACCGGAATTCCATCAATTTCGTGATACGCGGGCATAATGCTCATCAGATTTGCCTCTTTGACCGCCGCTTCAAACGGGCGAAAATGCGTTTCACGAAGCTGTCTTTCGGAGATATTGACGGGACCGATATTCGTGCCGTTTTCGGGCTGTCCGTGTCCGGCGAAATGTTTTCCGGTGGCGATGATGTGCATATCGTCAATTTTCGGATTCGCGTAAGTCGCATTTCCTTGAAGTGCTTTGACGACGGAAACGATCATCCGCGAAGTCAAATACGGGTCTTCGCCGTAAGTTTCTTCCGTTCGTCCCCAACGCGCCTCACGCGCCAAATCCATATTCGGTCCGAGAACCTGGTGCGAACCGCGAACGCGCGTCTGTCTGGCTCCGACCGTGAAAACTTTTGTAATCAAATCCACATCCCAACTCGCGCCCATCGCCAAAGGTGTCGGGAAAACCGTCGCGCCTTCGCCCATATTTCCGTGCAGAATCTCGTCGTGAAAAATTACCGGAATTCCCAGACGGGTATTTTCTATCACCCATTTTTGCGTTGTATTGGCATATTCGGCGGCGCGTTTCGCGTCGCGGTATTCTCTCTGACGCGCAAATTGTCCCATCCCGAAAGGCATTCTCTCTTTAGCGAGGGCGGGCGAAAATTCACCGCCGAGCGGCATCTGCGCCTTCGGCACTTTGCTGTTGTCGTTCGGTTTTTCCATCCAAAGACACATCATCTGCGCGACTTTTTCTTCGATAGTCATTCGCCCCAATAAATCTTTAACTCGTTCATCAACCGAAAGCTGTGCGTTTTTGTACGGCATCTTTTCAGTTTGCGCCCGAACTTTATTATTAATCGGTGTGGAAATTAACAATAAAAGAATGATTAAAGATGAACTCAGCAAAGTTCTCGGCAGATTGTTTTGGATAATTTTCATGATTTTATATTTTATTGTTCGTGAATAAAAAAGGAGAATGTTTTTAAAGTTACGTTTTATGTTTTTGAGAAATAAATCTAAGTAGAAAATTCTTTCGGGCTATGCCCGTTGATGTGCGGAAAGGCTGTGCCTTTCCGCACATCAACGGGCATAGCCGCCAATTGACCAGATTTAATTTTCCGAAGAACATCAGCCGAAAAATTGAATACATTAAGCGACACCGAACAAAATATCCATCGTCAACTGGTCGAGTTTTTCATACTGCAAACCTTTCGACGCGAGTTCGTCGCGGTCGAAATTTTCGTTGAGCAGCGAATCAATATCTTTGATTTCGTAACTCTTGTTCGTCGTTTCGATGTCTGACAAAATTTCTTGAATTTCCGCGTCTTTATTCCACTGCGCGGCTTTGTCTTTCAAAATCAGATAGGAGCGCATACAGCCGCGGGCGAAATCTTTCACGCCGTCGTAATCTTCCGTGCGGTAAGCGTGCGCGTCGAAATGGCGCATTCCGCTGTAACCGACATCTTCGAGGAATTTCACCAGCCAGAACATCTGTTTCGGCGACACCGAAGCGAACCGCAAATCCTGATCGTAGCGTCCCGGATATTGATCGTTTAAGTCAATGTGAAACAGTTTGCCCGCTTCCCACGCCTGCGCGACCGCGTGTGTCATATTCAGTCCGGGCATCTGTTCGTGCGCGACTTCCGGGTTGACACCGACCATTTCCTTGTGGTCGAGCGTTTCGATAAACGCCAGATAAGCCGAAGTCGTCGCCATATAAATATCGGCGCGCGGTTCGTTCGGTTTGGCTTCCATCGCCAATTTGTAGCCGTAATTTTGTTTGATATTGTATTCGCACAACAAATTGATCGCTTCGCGCAGACGCTTGATCGCTTCATCGGGACGACGGCAGCCGTCGGTTTCCGCGCCTTCGCGTCCGCCCCACAGAACAAAGGTTTCCGCGTCAAATTCCTTGCCCAAATCCATCGCCCGCATCGTTTTTTGCAGAGCGTAAGCGCGCACTCGCGCGTCGTTCGCCGTGAACGCGCCGTCGCGGAAAACGGGTTCGTAAAACAGATTGACCGTCGCCATCGGAACTTTGATATTGTTATCTTCACACGCCTTTTTGAAATCTTTGACGATTTGGGCTTGCTCGCCCGGAGTCGCGTCAATCGGCACTAAATCGTTGTCGTGAAAATTTACGCCGTATGCGCCGACTTCCGCCAGCATTTCGACGATTTCCGGCGGCGAAAGTTTTCGGCGAACCTGCGTTCCGAACGGATCCGCGCCGCGATTGCCGACCGTCCAAAGTCCGAATGTGAATTTATCTTCGGGACGCGGCGCGTATTTGTCGCTGTTCATAAATTAATTTCCTCAACTTAAATATTCTATATTTTGAAAGTGTTATCGAATTGATTGAATTGAAATTTATACTATAATTCTTTTGTCCGGTAATGCAACTAAGATCAAAAAGTTATGAAATTTCTCGGAATAGATGTCGGAACTGGCGGCTCGCGCGCCGTTTTAATTGATTCGCAGGGCGCGATCATCGCTGCTGAAACTGTTGAGCATCAACCTTTTGCTTCGCCTGAAATCGGTTGGGCGGAACAAAACCCGCAGGATTGGTGGCGGGCTTCGACGGAAGCGATTCGGAAAATTTTGGCGAATTCAAACGTCCGAGCCGCAGAAATCGGCGCAATCGGGCTTTCGGGACAGATGCACGGCGCGGTTTTTCTGGACGAAACCGGCGAAGTTCTGCGCCCGTCAATTATTTGGTGCGATCAGCGAACCGACAAACAATGCCGCGATTTGACGGAAAAAATCGGCGCGGAAAAACTGATTGAACTCGTCAGCAATCCGGCTTTGCCGAATTTTACTTTGACGAAAATGCTCTGGACGCGGGAAAACGAGCCGGAAATCTGGAAGCGCGTCCGCGCCGTTCTGCTGCCGAAAGATTATATCCGTTTTCGTCTGTCCGGCGACAAAGCGACCGACGTGGCGGACGCTTCGGGAACTTTAATGCTCGATGTGGAAAACCGAAAATGGTCAAATGAACTGCTCGCGGCGGTTAAAATCAGCGAAAGTTTGTTGCCCGAACTTTACGAATCGCACGAAATCACCGGAACAATTTCCGCCGCCGGCGCAGGCGAAACAGGATTAAAAGAAGGCACGTCAATCGTTGCGGGCGCGGGCGACAACGCCGCCGGAGCAGTCGGAATGGGCGTGGTCAAAGTCGGCGCGGTCAGCGCGACCATCGGCACTTCGGGCGTAATTTTCGCCGTTACCGATCAGCCCTCGATAGATTTGCGGGGACGCATTCACACCTTTTGCCACGCGATTCCGAACCGCTGGCACGTTACCGGCGTGACGCAAGCCGCCGGTTTTTCGTTCCGCTGGTTCAGAGATAATTTCGCGCCTGATAAAAGCTATGATGAACTGGTCGAAGAGGCGAAAAAAATTCGCGTCGGCGCGGATGGTCTACTGTGGACACCGTATTTAATGGGCGAACGCACGCCGCACATTGATTCGCTCGTCCGCGCTTCACTGATCGGGTTGACGGCAAATCACACCGAAGCGCACGTCGTCCGCGCGATTTTGGAAGGCGTGGCGTTCAGTCTGCGCGACGCGATTGAGATTTTCAGGGAACTGAATATTCCGATTGAAACGATCAGACTCGGCGGCGGCGGCGCGAAATCTGCGTTGTGGCGGCAAATTCAAGCCGACGTTTACGGACGGAAAGTTGAAATTTTGGCGGCGGAAGAAGGCGCGGCGTTCGGCGCGGCACTGCTCGCCGGAGTCAGCGCGGGAATTTGGAAATCCGTTGACGAAGCGTGCGCCGCGACGATCAAAGTCGCCGAAACAATCGAACCGAACGAAAAATCGGTCGAAATCTTGAATCGCCAATATAAGGCGTTTCAAATGATTTACCCGTCGCTGCGGTCGGTGATGGAGATTTTGAATTCAAAAGGGATTTAGCCGCGAAAAGAAAAAATTGATCCTATTTTTTTTGATTTTCTCGTGAATTTTCGTGTTCTTTCGCGGCTGAAGTTTCTTCAATTTAACGATTTGCTGTAAGAATTAATTACTTTCCAGGTGCTTTTATCTGAATCGAAAACCGTGTTCAAACCTTGTTCTTCCATCGGCGGATCGCCCATATAATCGTCGCCTTTTTTCCAAAAAACCTGATTTGGAATCGGGCGCGAAGTTCCGCCGAACGCCCAGAATGCGGCTCCGGCGAGATAACCGTCGGTTTTCGCGCTTCGGGCGAGCATCGAAAAAATCGTGCCGTAATATTTATCGCGCAGCGAGGTCGAAGAATTTATATCGAACGATTGTTTGTCGCGCGGCAAGCCGAATTCTTCGATGACGAGCGGTTTATTCAACTTTTCGGCGATTGGCAAATGCAGATTGATGTAATCGGTCGCTTTTTCGACGACGTTCGGGAAACCTTCCGCCACTTTGTCGCCTTCAAACCAACCCCAATTTTTCGCCCAAATGTGAATCGTCAGATAATCGAGATTTTTGTCGCGGTTTATTTCCTCGTAAAGTTTCAAATCTTCCGTTCCCATCAAACCTTCGTGTCCGATTGTCACCAGATGATTTTTGTCCTTCGCTTTAATCATCGCGGCGACATCGCCGATCCATTTTTTGTAATCGTCATTGGCAAACGGACGCATCGGGCGCGGCTCATTTCCCAATTCCCAAGCCATCAACGCCGGTTCGTCAACGTATTTTTTCCCGTCGTATTTATTTGTTCGGCTTACGATCAAATTAACCTGTTTGTTGTAACTTTCTTTGCATTTTTCGCACGAATAAAACTGCGAAACGATGTCGCGCTGTTCGTCCCACGTCAATTTTCTCGTTTTTTTGTCGCCGGAAACTTTATTATTCCAGATCAGATATTGCTGAAAACCGCCGCTCCATTCCCAATTATTGCTGAGAAAAACGACCGCTTTCATATCGCGTTTGCCCATTTCCGCCAAAACCAAATCCAAACCGTCGAGAACGCTTTCGTCAAACATTCCCTGCTCCGGCTGAAGCGGCGGCTGAACGCGCGTCACGCCGTTAATCAAACCGGTTCCTTCCGCGCCGCCCAAAATCCGCAGATTCGTTACGCCGTTCGCCTTCAAAAAATCGAGTTCCTTCCGCAGCCGCTCAACGCCGCGCTTTTTATCTTTTTCCAAACCCAAAAGGCTGCCGTACCAATAATTCGCGCCGATAAAATAATACGGCTCGTTGTTGACGACGAACTGATGATTTTTAACCGCCACGAACGAAGATTTTTGAGCGAATAAATTTGATTGAAATGACGCGCCGACAAATATAAAGACAAATATAAAAGTTAAACTGTAATTTCTTTTTTTCATAGAATTTTCTCTGCTGATTTTTTACTAAAACGTTTTACTTCGACGTGAACTTAAAATTTCTGCCGGTAAGTAAGGAACACCGGAAACAATTACTTTTCAGTATGTTATAAAAATTCGCAAAAATTCGCAAAAATATCTTGACAATCCGTTAAATTCGTATTAACTTTTGTTAGGTCATACAACAAAGTATTAATAACTTAGCTAAATTTTTCAAAAAATAATATTACGAAAGTAGTTATTTTAACTTTATCAATTGAAGTGAATATAACCGCTTGGCTGTCCGTATTCTTAATTTTTAAAGGTTTATCGGCAGGACTCATTTGTCAGATTAAATACTAAACGCAGGTAAATTAGAATGTTCAAAAAATCTAAAGTGACTTTAGTTCGGAGGAATTTCAATGAATAAAATAAATCCTTTACAAAATGCAGCTTTCGGACAAGCAGTTCCGGGAAAAAGTTTTATTTTGAAAACGGGAATAGTCTTTTTGTTTATGATGTCTCTGTTAGCTGTGGTTTCAGCGCAAACTGTAACTTCAGGACAGTTGACAGGTAATGTTACTGATCAAAGCGGTTCTGTCGTCCCGGACGCGACCGTCACGGTAACACAGGTTGGAACGAGCGAAACACGTACCGTTACGACGAGCGAGGACGGAAACTACACCGTGCCTAATTTAGCCGTCGGAACGTATCGCCTTTCGGTAACGAAGAGCGGTTTCAAAGAAGGGGCGGTTGGCAATGTAGTTGTCAATGTTGCTAACGTAACCAGGCAAAACGTCGCTTTGGAAATCGGACAGCTTTCAGAGGTTGTGGAAATTACGGCTGACGCGGTTCAGGTGCAAACGCAAACCGGCGCGGTCGGCGAGGTTGTTACAGGTGAACAAGTGCGCGAATTGCCGCTTAACGGTCGCAGTTTCGTGCAGCTCACTCAATTACAGCCGGGAGTTGCGCCGGCAAACAATCAAGACAACAAAAGCAAGGGCTTATTCGGCGGAGTTGATTTTTCCGTTAACGGTAACTCGGCGCAGAGCAATTTGTTTTTAACTGACGGAGCCAACAATAACGATACCGGTTCAAACCGCACGATTTTGTTGTTCCCTTCAATCGAGGCAATTGCCGAGTTCAAAACTCTGCGAAACAGTTACGGTCCCGAATACGGTCAAGCTGCCGGCGCGGTCATCTCAATTGTGACACGCGGCGGAACTAATGACTTTCACGGTAGTGCTTTTTACTTCGGTCGAAACGACGCACTGAACGCTGCCGAGTTTTTCGCTAAAACCAGAGGCGGCGTAAAAGACATATTACGACGTAACGATTATGGTTTTTCTCTGGGCGGACCGCTTCCGTTTCTTAATTTTGGTCAGGGCGGACCTGTCACCACTTCAGGTAAAAATAAGCTCTTTTTCTTTTATTCGCAGGAATGGAATAAGGAAATTAGAGGTCAATCGCGCTTTGGCAGAGTCCCGACTCTCGCCGAACGCAGCGGCGACTTTCGTGAAAGTTTGACCAGACCAACCTGCGGACTGCCGGTTATCAGGAACGGTCGTCCCGGCGACGCATTGGGACGTGATAATGACGGTGTTGTTCACCCTTTGGGCGATCCACAATACGTTGCTCCTAATCCCAACACCACAGTTGATCAGGTAGTTCCGCAAAGTCAATTTAACGCGGCTGGCGCGACGCTCAACGGGTTGTTTCCTCTGCCAAATCGTCCCTTCGATTCCAATTGTTACAACTGGGCGACATCGGCAAATTCGCCGATTGATTTTCGTGAAGAAAATGTTCGCATTGATTATAATGTGAATAAAAACAACAGGATATTCGGGCGATTTACAAAAGACGACTGGTCAAACGGTTATCCGATTTTACAAGGAAATTTGTGGGGCGATGACGCTTTCCCGACCGTCGAAAGCAGTTGGGCGCAGCCGTCAATGCAGGCAGCGTTCAAACTATCTACCACATTATCATCGAGCGCAATCAACGAGGTTCAATTTTCATATTCGGCTAACCGAATCAATATTACTCCGGGCGCGGGCGGAGACGTTAACCAGCAAATTAACCAGGCAATTCCCGGATATTATGCGGACTCTCTCAAAGTTAACGGATTAAATCGCCCGCATCCGGTTTTTTGGGGCGGCATCGCTCCCTTTAATTACGGCACCGGACAAGACTTGTGGACGACAACTCCGTTTAAGAACTCGCTTGACATTTATTCGCTCAGAGATGACGCTTCCAAAGTTTGGGGAAATCATACATTCAAAGTCGGCTTTTTGTATGACACAGCCGCAAAAAATGAAGATTCCGGTGCAAATAATGAGTCTGTGCAATTCTGGGGAGCCAGCGGAAACAGCGGCGGAAATTATTTAGCCGATGTTTTGACGAAAGGTACGCTTTTCGGATTTGGTGAAACCAATACCGAACCGGTCGCGCAAACCAGATACAAAAATCTCGAATTCTATTTGGGAGATACATGGAAGATCAGACCCAATATGACTTTGGAATTAGGCGCGAGATATTCCCTGTTGTTTGAGCCGTATGACAATCGTGATCGAATCAGTTCGTTTTCACCTGCGGCATACAATCCGGCAAGACCGGCAACCGACCCTTGTAATGGCTTGGTCGTTCCGCAAGGAACCAATCCGTGTGCGGGCATTGTGGGAGCCAGCACACCGATTGAATTTTCCAATCGGTCGCTGCGCAAAAATAATTACAAAAATTTGGCTCCACGTTTAGGTTTTGCGTGGGACGTTTTCTCAAATGGTAAAACCGCAATTCGAGCGGGATTCGGGCAATTTTTCCTTCGTGAACGAATTAACCCGATTTTGAGCGGACTGACAACCAATTCACCGTTTGCGGCTACTGTCGGCGGCAATCGAACTTTGGACGGAACAGTATTTACAGGTCTGGGAGCGGCATCGAACGGCTCGCCTCATTTTGGACTTACTCCCGGCGCGTCAACTCCGTATTCACTGCAATATAATTTTTCGGTCGGACAGCAGTTGTGGAAAGAAACGGTACTGGAAGCCGGTTACGTCGGCAATCGCGCTCGTCGGCAGCTGGCGCAATCCGATATAAACCAGGTTTTACCGCAAAATCAATTGGCAGCCGCTTTTGCGCCGGACGCAAATGGCGTAAATGCTTTTCGTCCGTATAGCAATTACGGTTCGATTTATCAATTTGAACGAAGCGGAAATGCTAATTACGATTCGCTTCAGGTTTTGTTCAGAACCAGATTCACGAAATACTCGCAACTGCAGGCAGCTTACACATTTTCCAGATCAGTGGCTGATTTCGGTTTGAACGATTCGAGCGGAGGCGCGAGTCCTTTCGCCTTTCTGGATAGGAATAACAGAGATTTAGACTTAGCTCCGTCCGACATCAATCGTCCGCATATTTTTGTCGCCAATCTGATTTATAACCTTCCCAAATTCCAGGGTAGCAATTCGTTTGCGAGAACGATAGCCGGTGGTTGGGAAGTAGCGAGCATCATTACGGTGTCGAGCGGAACGTCGCTTACTCCAACAATAAATGCTACGGGTATCAGCAATTCTGCGGGACAAGGATTTCAAGCCGGTATTACAGGAACAGGAACCGGAACCGGTAATCAGCGTCCGCTTCGGGTAGAAGGAGTTCCGTGTACGATTGAATCTGACGGAACACGCTTTATCAATCCAGCGGCTTTCACTTTAGTCGGTTATAAGATCGGTCAAACCGTTCCGAAAAAGACTACTTGTTTAGGTTCGCCAACCAAAAATGTTGATTTTTCGGTTTATAAGAACTTTTCACCCTCTTGGTTGAAAAGCAGTTTTCTGGGCGAAGGCGCGCGACTTCAGTTCCGTTTGGAATTTTACAACGCTTTCAATACGCCGCAGTTTAGAGGCGACAGCATTCCGCTTCTTTTCTACAACGGCAATGTGGCTTGCGGAAACGCGCCGTGCAGCGTAACTAATAACACGATTACCTCGGCGGGAGTCAACGGTAATTTCGGTCAGGCGGCAAAATCGCGCGGCGGGCGTGAAATTCAATACGCATTGAAGTTAAATTTCTAAACTTCAATCATTAAAATCTGGCAGGAAGATAGTTTGTTATTTAAATTCTATCTTCCTGCCATTTTCATTTTATGGTATAATCTTTCTCACTTCTTAAACATTTTGGTTGTAGCATTTGGCAATTATGTTCGCAAAAGTATTGGTTTTAATTTTACTTTTCTTTTCGCTAAATATTTATGTCTTCTCGCTAAATATTTATGCCCAAAGTTCATCTGGTAATTCAGTTCAGCAAACTCAGGAAGATGATCTGGAAAAACATATCAGCGCGGCGGAAACATATCAGATTTCCGGCGATTTGGTAAACGCAGCCATCGAAAATCGCGCGATCATTGGCGTTGGTTTGCAAAAAATCGGCAACATCTTCATCGAAGAAGGCAAATTTCAAGAAGCCGTCAAAACACTTTCCGAATCGAAACTCTATGCCGACAACGCCCGTGTTCGAGTAGATTTAGCTGTTGCTTATTTACAGGCTAACGAAGTCGAAAAGGCTCTGGAAGAAGCTCAGGCGGCGGTTGATGCCGATCCGAAAAACGCATATGCGCGTTACATTTTAGGCAATATCTATTTCACAAAAGAGAATTACCAAGCCGCGCTTCCCGAACTGGAAAAAGTTCTGGTTCTCGCGCCGGATTTCGATTCCGCCCGCGCGCTCGGTTTAACTTATTTGTATTTAAAACAGCTTGATCGCGCCAAACTTCTTTTTGAGGAAATGCAGACATCTCTAAAGAAAGACAGTGCCGAACTGCACATTTTATTCGGTCAAGCCTACGAACAAACTAATTATCCGCTCGAAGCCGAACGCGAATTCAAGCGCGCTCTGGAAATTAACCCGAAACAGGCGAAGGCGAATTTCTTTCTCGGCTATGTAATTTTGCAGTACGGCGGCAGCGAACGTCTTGCCGAAGCCGGAAAAGCGTTTGAAAATGAACTGAAATTGACACCCGCTGATTTCCATTCAAATTTCTTCGCCGGAGTCGTCGCCTCGTCGGAAAATAATCACGTCAAAGCCGTCAGTTTGCTGCAAAAAGCCGTTCAATTAAATCCGAACAGCAGCGAAGCGAATTTATTTCTCGGACAATCGCAGATGGAAACGGGCGATTTGAAAACGGCTGAAAAAACGCTGCGCCGCGCCATCGAACTTTCGGTCAACAGCAGGAAAAACGGTTTTGAATCGCGCCGCACACATTATATGCTCGGACGACTTTTGATCGCCGACGGACGACGCGAAGAAGGTGAAGCTGAATTCATCAAGGCGCGCGAACTGCAAACAAAACTAATTAAAACTACGCGCGACGAACTCAGCGAACTTTTCAGTCAGGTCGTCGGCGATACGAAAAAACTGCCGGTCAAAAACGCGGCGAACAATCAGGCAAATCAGGAAGTGAATTTGTCCGCCAACAGAATCGCCGAATTGGTAAAAGTAAAAGCCTATTTGTCCGACATTCTGGCACAGGCGTTTTACAATTTGGGCGTAATCGCCGTCCAGAAAAATCAACTGCCGGACGCGCTCGAAAAATTCGCCGCCGCCGCCGAATGGAAACCGGATTTTCCGAACTTGGACAGAAATCGGGGAATTGTCGCTTTTCGCGCCAAACAGTTTGATCAGGCGGTTGCGCCGCTCGCCCGTCAAATCAAAGCTAATCCGCAAGACAATCTCGCCAGACAAATGCTCGGCGCGAGTTACTATTTTACGAGAGATTATAAAAACGCGGTCGCCGCTCTGAAACCGCTCGAAGCGGCGATTACGGACGATGCGGAACTGGCGTATTTTTATGGGGTTTCTCTGATCCAGAGCGAAAGAAATCAGGAAGCCGAAACAATTTTCAGTAAATTGGCGAACATTTCGCAAAAAAATCCTGAAATCCTGACTTATGTCGCGCAGGGTTTTATGTTTATGGGCGATTACGGACGAGCAATCAAAGAGCTTCGCAACATTATCACCGGCGCGCCGAACACGCCGAAAATTAATTTTTTGATCGGTCAAAGTCTGATTCGGCTCAATCGTTTCGACGAAGCCGAAGGCGCGTTTCAAAAAGAACTGCAAATCAATCCGGCGGACGAATCATCAAAATATCATCTGGCATTGACGCTGATCGAACGTAAAGTGAGAACCGATGAAGCGATAAAACTATTAAATGAAGCCATCGCTTTGCGCCCTGATTATGCCGACGCGCATTATCAGTTGGGAAAAATTTATCTCGAAAAAGGTGAAACTGAAAAAGCGATTCGAGAGCTTGAAACGGCGGCAAATTCCGACGCGAAAAAAGATTACATTCATTATCAATTGAGCATCGCTTACCGCAAAGCGTCGCGCAAAGAAGATGCCGACCGCGAATTAAAAGTTTATCAGGAATTAAAAGCCGAAAATCGCAAAACAGACAATTTGATGCCGATGGGCGGCGACAAAAATGCTCCGTAACAAATTTACATCGCGGCTTTTGCTAATCGGCATTGCGATTTTTTGCGTCTGCCAATATGTTTCGGCGCAGAAAATTGCGGCGGAAAATTCCGTTGATAAAAATGCGCCGGCGAATTTTGAAAAAAAAATCGAACAGGGAAATTACGCGGAAGTCGAACGCGGTTTGCTAAATTACGCGATTAAAAATCCGACCGACGCAAAGGCGTTTGAACTGCTCGGTAAACTGCGTTTCGCGCAGAATCGTTTGAGCGAGGCGAAATCTTTGTATCAAAAAGCGTTGTCGCTCGACGCAAATTCGGTTTCCGCCAAAATAAATCTCGCCGTCATCAATTTTCAAACCGGAAACGCGGAAGGTGCGGTTTCCGGTTTGAATGAAATCGCCGAAAAAGACACGTCCGGCGATGTTTTGAGGTTGCAGTTGGCGAACGCCTTCGCGCTCGTCGGCGATTGCGGAAAAGCTCTGGCGACGATTGAAAAGCTCGCCGTCAAAACCAAAAACAGCGGTGCGCTGCCGGTTCGCGCCGCGTGTTATCTGCAATCGGGCGAAAATCAAAAAGCGTTTGCGCTGATTCCGGCGGCGAAAAATACGGCGAAACAAAATACGGCAATCGCGGCAAACTTCGCTGACATTTTAAGCCGCGCCGCATTTTACAAGGAATCGGCGGACGTTTTGCGTTCCGTCGCGGCAGTCGCGCCGAACAACGCGGAGATTTTAATTGCGTTGGCGAAAGCGGAGATTTACGCGAAAGATTTAGCCAACGCGAAAGTTCACTTGAATCAGGCTGAAAAAATAAATCCGAACGCGCCGGACTTGCCGTTCGTTGAAAGTTTGCTCGAAAGCGAACGCGGAAACTCGGCGCAATCGCTGGATTTGCTGGAAAAATCGCTGGCGGCGAACCCGAATTCCGCGACCGTTTTAAGTCAGTATGTCGTCACGGCGATGCGCGCCGGTTACGCCGGAAAAGCCGTCAGAGCGGCGGAACAATTGTTGGAATTAAAACCGGATGAACCGGACTTTTTGTATCTGCACGGCGCGGCTTCGCTGCAAAATAACAATTTAACGGCGGCGGAAAATTCGCTGAAACGCTTCGCCGAACTTCGCCCGAACGATTCGCGCGGCTGTCTCGCGCTCGGCTTGACTTACGCGGCGCAGCCGAACAATTTGGAAAACGCGCGGAATCAGCTCAAACACTGTGCCGAAATGAATCCGAATAATTTCGAGGCAAACTATCAGCTCGGTTTGTCATATAAAACACAGGGCGAAACGATAAAAGCGATTGAATATCTCGAAGCGACCGTGAAAACCGCGCCGAATTACGCGCCCGCGCTGCGCGATTTGGGAGCGGTTTATCTGCAATCCGGCGCGGAAGGCAAAGCGCGAATCGCGCTCGAAAAAGCCGTCGCGCTCGACCCGAACGATGCCGACGCGCATTTTCAACTGAGCCGGCTTTATAATTTAATCGGCGCAAAAGATTTGGCGCAAAAGCAACTGGAAATTTTCCAAAAATTGAAAAACCCGAAAAAAGACGGAATGTAAATGAAATTTTATAAATTACTAACGGCAATCATTTTTGTTTCAATTTTCTGCGTCCAAAATCTCCCGGCGCAGAAAATTGAAGACGTTTGCAAAGACCGCAAAATTCCGCAGCTGACCGACATCTACAAACAGACGAAAATTAATTTCACGCACACTTCCGCGCCGGAGAAAAAATACATCGTCGAATCAATGAGCGGCGGCGTTTTGCTGATTGATTACGACCGCGACGGGCTTTTGGACATTTATTTCACCAACGCGCCGACGGTCGAAATGGCACTGAAAAAGGAAAAATCGAAAAGTCTGCTCTATCGAAACAACGGCGACGGCACTTTCACTGATGTTACTGATAAAGCCGGAGTCGGTTTTCCGGGTTACGCGATGGGCGGCGCGGTCGGCGACATTAACAACGACGGTTTTCCCGATATTTATGTAACTTGTCTCGGCGGAAATGTTTTATATCAGAACAACGGCGACGGCACATTTACCGACGTAACGAAAAAAGCCGGAGTCGCGGACGGTCGCTGGTCGGTCGGCGCGGCGTTCGGGGATTTGGACGGCGACGGATTGCTCGATTTAGTCGTCGTCAATTACGTTGATTTCAAATTAAACGATCTGCCGACGTTCGGAAGTTTGCCGACGTGCAAATTTCGCGGCGTTGACGTGCAGTGCGGACCGCGCGGACTGCGCGGCGCGGGCGACAGCGTTTTCAAAAATAACGGCGACGGCACTTTTACCGCCATTTCCAAATCGAGCGGACTCGAAGATGCCGACGGTTATTACGGAATGCAGCCGGTTTTATCGGATTTCGGCAACACCGGAAAATTGGACGTTTACGTTTCCAACGATTCCACGCCGAATTATTTTTACCGCAATCTCGGCGGCGGAAAATTTTCCGAAGACGGTCTGATTTCGGGAACGGCGGTCAGCGGCGACGGTTCGGAACAAGGTTCGATGGGCATCGCGGTCGGCGATTATAATCACACGGGAAATTTTTCGATCTACACGACGAATTTCGTGGACGAATACAACACGCTTTACCGCAACAACGGCAAATACGATTTTACGGACGTTTCGTTTGCGGCGAAAGTCGCGCAGGTTTCGCGCCCGTATGTCGGCTGGGGAACCGGATTTTTCGATTTGGACAACGACACCTGGCTCGATTTATTCGTCGTCAACGGTCACGTTTACCCGCAGATGGACGAGATTTCTTCGGGCGCGAAATACAAACAGGGGAAACTTTTATTCGTCAACAACGGCGACGGCACGTTCTGCGACGCGACCACGCAGGGCGGCGCGATTTTATCCGAATCGAGAGTTTCACGCGGCGCGGCGTTCGGCGATTTGGACAATGACGGACAGATTGATGTCGTCGTCGAAGATTTGGACGCGTCGCCGATGATTCTGCACAACGAAGGCGACAAATCCAATCATTGGATAACTTTAGAACTCGGCACGAAAACCGGCAATCCGCTCGCCATCGGCGCGAGAGTAAAAGTAACGACCGGAAAAATCGTCCAAACTGAAGAAATTAGAAGCGGCGGAAGTTATCTGTCACAAAACGATCTGCGCGTTCATTTCGGTTTGGGCAAAGCGACGAAAGCCGATTCCGTCGAAATCCGCTGGAATTCCGGCAAAGTCGAAACTATCAAAGATGTCGCGGCTGATAAATTTTACGCGGTTTCAGAAGGTGAAGGCATCGTGCCGTTCGAGAAAATTCGTCCGAAAATTAAGAAGAATTAAGACCGGAGCGCAAGCGTCCCCGCTTGCAATACGTCCGCGAGGACGTAGATATCTTTCTGGTTATTTCAAGTTCCGAGTAATGAAATGCTTGTTCGCGCTCACGCGCTCATTAGCAAGCGGGGACGCTTGCGCTTCAGTCATTTGTCATTTGAAAATGCGAATTTTACTTTTTACAATCTTTATTTTTTCAGCGCAATTTCCTGTCTTCGCGCAGAAATCCGCTATTTCTTTCAAAGACGTTTCGGCGGACAGCGGCATTACCGTTTCGCATATTTCAACGCCGGAAAATCGTTACATTATCGAATCAATGAGCGGCGGCGCGGCGGTTTTCGATTGCGACGGCGACGGTTTTTTGGACGTGGCGACGGTCAACGGTTCGTCGGTCGAAAATTTCAAAAAAGGCGGCGATTTATTCGTCACGCTTTACCGGCAGATTGACGGCGCGACGAGCGCGACACCGAAATTTGAAAATATTACCGAACAGGCGAATTTGACGCGCAAAGGCTGGGGAATGGGCATCACGGCGGTTGATTACGACGGCGACGGAATTACGGATTTGTTCGTCACCGGATTTGGCAGCAACGCCGTTTATCGCGGCAAAGGCGGCTGTAAATATGAAGATGTCACGGAAAAAGCGGGTTTGAAAGGCATCGGTTTTCAAACCGGCGCGGCGTGGGCTGATTACGACCGCGACGGCGATCTGGATTTGTTCGTCGCCGATTACGTTTCGCTCGATTTAAATAATCTGCCCGTTTTCGGCAGCGCGAAAACCTGTTATTACAAAGCGATTCGCGTTCAGTGCGGACCGCGCGGACTTCCCGGCGAGCGCGATTATTTTTACCGTAACAACGGGAGCGGAACTTTTGAAGAAATCGCCGAAAAAATCGGAGTCGGCGACAAGGAAAAATACTTCGGTCTCGGCGCGGTTTTCGGCGATTACGACAACGACGGCTGGCTCGATCTGTTCGTCGCCAACGACAGTTCGCCGAATTATTTGTATAAAAATAACCGCGACGGCACATTTTCCGATGTCAGTTTCGAGTCGGGAACGGCTTACAGCGGCGACGGCGGCGAACAAGCCTCGATGGGCGCGGCGTTCGGCGATTACGATAACGACGGCAATTTGGATATTTTCGTCACCAATTTTGAAAACGAACAGAACACGCTTTATCGAAATCTGGGCGGCAAAGGATTTTTAGACGTGTCCGTCGAATCGAAAATTGCGCAGCCCGCCAAACCGTTCGTCGGCTGGGGAACGGCGTTCGTTGATTTCGACAACGACGGACTGCTCGATTTGCTGATGGTCAACGGTCACGTTTATCCGCAGATGGAATTCGTCAAAAACGACACGGAAGCCGGATTCAAACAGCATTTTTTGCTTCAGAGAAATACCGGCGACGGAAAATTTGACGACGTAACGAGCGTTTCCGGTTTGCGCGATTTGCCTCTGAAATCCAGACGCGGCGCGGCGTTCGGCGATTTGAATAACGACGGTTTGATTGATGTCGTCGTCACAAATTTGGGAGAACCGCCGACGATTTTGTTGAATACGACTGAAAACGACAATCAAAAAGTTACATTCAAATTGGTTCAAAACGGAAAAAATAAAGACGCTATCGGAGCGCGAATAACTTTGAAAACCGACAAACGCTCGATGATCCGCGAGGTCGAAGCCGGCGCGAGTTATCTGTCGCAGAACGATTTCCGGCTTCATTTCGGACTCGGCGACGGCGAGAAAGTTCAGTCAGTCGAAGTTCGCTGGAGCGACGGCAAAATCGAAACGATCGGCGGCGCAACGGCAAATCGAATTTTGACAGTCACGCAAAATAAAGGCGTAACAGACACGCGGGAATTTCGCCGCACGTCAAAATAATTGTTATAATCTAATAAGTTTTGGAGGTAAATTAAATGAAAAAGTTGTTTATTTTAATCGCGCTCGTCGGTTCGACGGCGATTTATTCAAATGTCAACGCGCAGCAAGCCGCGCCGCCCGGAGCGAGCGACAAAGATTTAGGCGACAAAAATATCAAAACGCGTTCGGTAGAACTCGAACGCGTTGACCGCGACGCTCACAAAACGGATAATGGAACGACCAATAACGCCGCGCCCAACGGCAGCGGCAGTTCGCCGGAAGACAAATTAGCGGCGAAATACGGCGAAATCAAAACGGATTACGAACAAATTCAAATGTCGCAGGATGCGATTATCAAAGCATATCAGGGCGGCGGCGGCGTTGATTACGCGCAAATCGGCAAATCCGCGCTGGAAATTAATAAAAGCGCGATGCGCCTGAACACAAATTTGTTTCCGCCGCCGGTTGCCGCGAGCGATGAGCAAAAACCGGAAAAAAAAACTAAAACGACGAAAAGCGTACGAGATTTGATCGTTGAATTGGATACTGCAATCGGCAGTTTCACGACGAGTTCGATGTTTCAAAATTTACGCTTAATTGATCCGAAAGTTGCTATCAAAGCGCAGTCTGATCTGAAACAAATTATCGAATTAAGCGGGACGTTAGATAATGAAGCAAAAAAAATGGTGAAAGGTGAAAAGTGAAATTTTAGCGAATATAAAAATTAAATTTTCACAGTTTTTCCTAAATGTGGTAAATTATTTGAAAAGAAATTTTATCGAAGTTTGATTTTAGCCGAAGAAAGACAGGAGTTTCTATGAAAATTTTAATTCTTTTTATCATTTTTTTCGCGGCTTTCACTATTGTTCCCGCCCAGAATGTTCCCGGCGTTCCAAACGGTTCGATAGCTAAAGATTCGCGTGATGATTATGACAACGGAATCAGAATTCGTTCAATTGAATTAGAGCGCGTCAAGAACGAAAGCTATCGCTCCGCCGCGCTCGAAAAAGCCGCCGAAAACCGGAAAATAAATTATTCGCAGATTAAATCTGACTTTGAGCTGGTTCAAAAACTGCAAAATGAAATAGTAAAAACTTACGTTACCGGCAAACAGATCAACTACGGACGCATCGGCGAACTTGCCGCCAAATTGAACGAATGCGCCAAACGTCTCGAATTTAATCTTTTACTTTATACGGAAAAAACAACAAAAAAATCGAACAAAGAAAATTTAGACTCCAGAAATGTCAGCGGCTTGATCGTCATTCTTGATAAATCAATCGGCACGTTCGTCGCAAATCAAGTTTTCAAGAACCTAAATATCATCGAACCGAATGACGCGGAAAAAGCTGAATTTGATTTGCATAATATTATTCAGGTGAGCAATTTCCTGGCGCAGAAAGCCGAAAAACAAAAATAAATCTTTACTTTGAAAAAGTAAAATTGGGTTGAAGTTTAAAACCGCAATTCGCGCAAATTTTTCACGCTCGCTTTCACGCTTTCCAGCGGTTCGGCGGGCGTTTCGTCCTGTTCGATAAAATAATGCTCGATTCCCGCGACGCTTGCTTTGGCGAAGATTTTTTTGAAATCAATCGTGCCGCGTCCGACTTCGGTGAAATATTTTTTCGGCGTGTCGTCCATATCTTTGACGTGAACGAGCGGAAAGCGTCCGGGATATTTTTCAAAATAAAAAATCGGATCGTAACCGGCTTTGGTGATCCAGTATAAATCCATCTCCATTTGCACTTTTTGCGCGTCGGTTTCCGCCAAAATCAAATCGTATGGAATTTTGTCCGCCGTTTTTACAAACTCGAAATCGTGGTTGTGATAAGCGAACTGCAAATCGGCTTTGCGGCATTCTTCGCCCGATTTATTGAGCAGTTCGATAAGTTTTTTGTAATCGTCAAAAGTTTTTCGCTCTTCTTCCGGCAAATAACCCAAAACCAGATATTTATGTCCGATGATTTTCGCGTCGCCGATTGCCTGCGATAGATTTTTACGCAGAGTTCCCGTGCTGACGTGCGCTGACGGCGCGGCGAGTTTGAGATTTTTGAGAATCTGTTTTATTTGTTCGGGCGCGTGATCGAAATATCCGGCAAATTCGACTTCTTTAATTCCGAGCGCGGCGACTTTTCGCAAAGTTCCTTGAAAATCTTTTTCCAAATCGCGCCGGACGGTGTAAAGCTGCAAGCCGATTTTCGATAAAGTTTTACCGGCAATTTTCGCGGGAAAACTCACATTATCCAACAACAGCGCGCCTCCGATGCCGTAAGCCAAATTTTGCAAAAGCGTTCTTCGATTCATAATTTTTTTTACCGTTTGATTTGCGTATTGCTGACAAAAGCGACGCGTTTACCGTCCGGCGACCACGACGGAACGTTGATCGTGCCTTGTCCGCCGTAAACATAAGCGATTGTTTTCGGTTTTCCGCCGCCGACCGGCATCAGGCGCAGAAAAACTTGTTTATAAAACGGATGATCGGCGGGCGCGACATCGCCTTTGCGGTAGGAAATCATTATAATCCATTTTCCGTCAGGTGAAATGTGCGGAAACCAGTTGTTAAATTCGTCGTCGGTGATCTGCGTCTGTTCGCTTCCGTCGGGTTTCATCCGCCAGATTTGCATCAAACCGCTGCGCGTCGAGTTAAAATAAATATATTTTCCGTCGGGCGAAAATTCCGAGCCGTCGTCCAAACCCGGCACGTCGGTCAGGCGAATTTCTTCGCCGCCGTCTATGGAAATTTTGTAAATATCAAAATTTCTGTCTCTGCCGCCCGTGTAAACGAGCCATTTTCCGTCGGGCGAAAATCCGTGCAGATAAGAAGGCGATTTTGAGGTGATTCTTTTCGGCACGCCGCCGCTCGCGGGCAGCACGTAAACGACCGATTGATTATCGTCGTCCCGGCTGTGATTGCTGATGCCGAGCCGTTTTCCGTCGAACGATAAAACGTGATCGTTATTGTTGCTCGCGGCGAAATCCGTGTTTATTTCAGTCGGCGAATTTTTCGCCAAATCGAAACGATAAAGTTTCCCGTTGCGGTTGTAAATCAGAGCTTTTCCATCTTTCGTCCAGTTCGGTGCCTGCAAAGAATCTTCGACCGTGTAAATAATTTTCCGCGTGCCGCTCGCCACGTCCAAAATTTCGAGATTGCTGCCGATGTAATCACGATACGGAACGAAATCGTCTTTGGCGGGAATTGTCATTCGCACATCTTTGAAAATCGCCTTTTCGCTGACATTCGGGTTATGCGAACAAACAAATAATCCGGCGTAAACGACTTCGCCGAGCGCGACATCGGAAACTTCCGTCGTCACAAAAGGCTCGCCGAAACGCGCGGCGGACATTATAAATTTATCGCCTTTGCGCTGCAATTGAATGACATCGGCGGCGTTTATTTCCGATTTTATTTCTTCGGCATCAACGCCTTTTTTCCGGCGAAATTGCAGCGATGTCAAACCGTCGCCGTGAACGACCGCGCTCGCCTGTGCCGAATCCGCATCGAGTGTTGAACGAACGATCAAACCCATTTTTCGGTGCGGATCAACGCCTTTGCCGACGAATTCGGCGCGCGCCGTCAAAATAAAATCGCCCGCCATTTTCTTCCAGACAAACTGAAAATCGTCGCGCTTAAACCACATATTCGTTCCCGAACCGACCAGCGTATATTGTCCGCCCGCTTCGTCAAACGTCGCGCTTCCGGCTTTTTCGACTTCGCCGACATCGCTGTTTCCGTCAAACAAACCGAGCGGTTTCTGTTGGGCGTAAAAACTTGCGAACAGACAAGTTATGAGCGTCAGGATGAACAACATAGTTTTGATTCTCATAAATTTTTTGCGATGGCGAACCGCCGATTTTAGAAAAAAATCTGCTTTCGGTAAAAAACCAAAATTTGATAAGTTTTGAAGATTTTAACACATCCGTTTTAGTTTGTTGTATAACTTTACAAAAGTATTATAAAATTGCCGAATTCACCGGTAAATTTATCTGTTGCGAACCGAATTTGGAGAAAAATTCTGAATCTTTTCAAATAAGCGAAAAGTTAATTTTTTCGAGAACAAACAGGACTGAAGCGCAAGACTGGAGCGCGAGTCCGTCCCGGTTGCAATGAGCGTCGCTTCGGCGCGAAAAAGCCTGCGATAACTCGAATGTAATTTGATAATAATCGTTTTTTCGCGCTCCGCACTCATTGCAACCGGGACGGACTCGCGCTCCAGTCTGCTTCGCGTTACGACGAAAAAATTATGTCATCGGTCACAAAAAATACGAAAAATTATCAATCGAAAATTTTGCTCTTGTCGGTTTTAATCGTCGTTTTTTCAACTTTTGCCGCCGCGCAGAAATTTGAAAATCTGGCGAAAACGCCGCCGATGGGCTGGAATTCGTGGAACGGTTTCGGCTGTAACGTTGACGAAAAATTGATGCGGGAAACCGCCGACAAAATCGTTTCGAGCGGGATGAAAGACGCGCGTTACGAATACGTCGTGACTGACGACTGCTGGCACGGGACGCGCGATAAAAACGGATTTATTCAGCCGAACGCCGAACATTTCCCGTCGGGAATGAAGGCGTTGGGCGATTACATTCACTCGAAAGGATTAAAATTCGGCATTTATTCGGATGTCGGCGTGCAAACCTGCGGCGGCAAACCGGGAAGTCGCGGACTGAATTTTACCAATTTTACCAATACTGATGAACCTGCGGCTTGATTTTGCTTTCGTATAAGTTTTTAATCGCTCGCATCGTTTCGTCCGAAAGCGGCGGAAAATCAGCCGCGCTCGCGTTGTCTTTTTCCTGCGAAGGTCTTTTTGCGCCCGGAATCGTGCAGGTTACAGCGTCAAACATCAAAATCCAGCGCAGCGCGAATTGCGCCATCGTCATATCTGATGGGACGAGTTTTTTCAGTTCTTCGACCGCCGCCAAACCCGTTTCAAAATCCACGCCGGAGAAAGTTTCCCCGACATCGAACGCTTCGCCGTTTCGATTGAAATTGCGGTGATCGTCTTTTTCAAACGTCGAATTTTCAGACATTTTTCCCGTCAGCATTCCCGACGAGAGCGGCACACGCGCTAAGATGCCGACGTTTTTTTCTTTCGCCAGATCGAAAAAATGATCCGCCGGACGCTGGCGGAAAATATTGAAAATAATCTGCACGGTTTGGACGTTCGGAAATTCGACGGCTTTGATCGCCTCTTCGACTTTTTCGACGCTCACGCCGTAATATTTTATTTTCCCGTCTTTGACGAAATCGTCCATTAGCCCGAAAATTTCCGGGTGATAATAAGCGTCCTGCGGCGGGCAGTGAAGCTGCACCAAATCCAGACAATCGGTTTCGAGATTTTTTAAATTTCGGTCAATAAATGACGCTAAATTTTCGCGGTTGTAACCCGCAACCGTCTGTTCGGGAAGTCTGCGCCCGATTTTGGTGGCGATGATAATTTCTTCGCCGGCGCGGTCTTTTTTCAGTTCGGCGAGCAGCTTTTCGCTGTGTCCGTCGCCGTAAACGTCCGCCGTGTCAAAAAAATTTACGCCGTTGTCAACCGCCGTATGCAGCGCGGCGGTTGATTCGTCGTCGTCAACATTTCCCCACGCTGCGCCAATCGCCCACGCGCCGAAACTCACTTCCGAAACTTTGTAATCCGTTTTTCCCAATTTTCTGTATTTCATAGTTCTAACCTTATTAAAAAACGCTGGATTATTACAAATTGCAAAACAGATTTTAAATTTCTCAGACTGAAATATTTTTTAAATCAAATAAATTTTGTTATATGATGACTTCAAAAGCATTTATCAAAATAGGTGTCGTTATGAAGAAAATTATTTTCGCCATTTTTTTAGTAAGCATTTCAGTTTTTTTCGGTTTCGCTCAAACTCCGACTCCGACACCGAAAACCGTTGAAGACGACGTGGTTAAAATTTCGACTGCTCTGATTCAAATAGATGTGACGGTGACGGATAAAAAGGGCAAAATCGTGACGGATTTGGAGCCGGAAGATTTTGAAATTTACGAAAACGACAAAAAGCAGGCGATTACAAATTTTTCCTTCGTCGGTTCCGCGCCGGAAACGCAAGCCGCGCCAACGCCGAAATTGGACAAAAATGAAGTCCGCGCGCCGCTTCCGCCGGTGCAGATGCGTCTCGAACAAGTGCGCCGGACAATCTCGCTCGTCGTTGACGATTTGGGTTTGTCGTATGAAAGTATTTATGCGGTGCAGCGAGCTTTGAAAAAGTTTGTTGACGAACAAATGCAGCCGAACGATTTGGTGGCGATTATCCGAACCGGCAGCGGAACGGGATCGCTTCAGCAGTTTACTTCGGATAAAAATATACTTTACGCGGCGATTGAAAAAGTGCGCTGGAATCCGATTGGACGCGCCGGAATCAGCGCGTTTACGCCGGTCGAGCCGACTTTGCAGGAACAAATCGCGGCGACGGGCGCGACTCCGCGAACGAATACGACCGAGACGACCGACGCGCAGATTCAAGCTGAAAAAGACCGGACGACCGCTTTTAACGAACTGCGCGAAGACATTTTTTCAATGGGAACTTTGGGCGCGATCAATTACGTCGTCAAGGGAATGAATGAACTTCCGGGCAGAAAATCAATTATGCTTTTTTCCGACGGTTTTTCGATCTGCACCGATACGGATATGAAAAAAGATGTCGGACGCTGCGACCGGATGCGCGACGCGCTCCAGCGGCTGACCGATCTCAGCAACCGCGCGGCGGTGACGATTTACACGCAGGACGCGCGCGGTCTGACTTACGTCGGAATGACCGCGCAGGATAATATCTCGCTGACGACTCAAAAACTCGAAGATGCAGTCGGCAACCGCGTTGACGAACTGCGCGACAAACAGCAGGGTTTGTCGTTTTTGGCGAACGAAACCGGCGGACGCGCGACTTTTAACAGCAACAATCTCAATCTCGGTCTGGAAAAAATGCTCGAAGACACGAAAGGTTTTTATCTGATCGGTTATCAGCCGGATTCGGAAACTTTCGATGCGAAAACGCGCCGCTTTAATAAATTGATCGTCAAAATAAAAGAAGATAATTTGAATGTTCGTTATCGAAGCGGATTTTTCGGCGTTGCCGACGCGGACTTGAAACGCGCGAGTGAAGACAAAAAAGAAACGCCTTTGCAGCAAATTCTCAAACCTTTGACTTCGCCTTTCACCGTCAGCGAAATCAATCTGAAATTAAACGCGCTGTTCGGAAAAGACGATAAAAACGGCTCTTTTATTCATTCTTTTCTGCATATTGACGCGAACGATTTGAAATTTACCGACGCGCCCGACGGCACGAAACAGGCGACTTTTGATATATTGGCGATCAGCTACGGCGAAAACGGCGCGATTGTTGATCAAGTCGGGAAAAATTACACGATTACCGTCAAAAACAACAATTATCAAAATTTTCTAAAAGACGGTTTCGTTTACAATTTTGTTTTTCCGGTTAAAAAACCGGGCGCGTATCAAATGCGCGTGTCTTTGCGAGACGCGGCAAGCGCGAAAGTCGGTTCGGCGAGCCAGTTTATCGAAATTCCCGATCTCAAAAAAGAAGGTTTGACGCTTTCCGGCATCGTGTTGGAAAATTTGACCGCCGAACAATGGAAAGATCAAAATTCGGCACAAAAGTCGAACCAAAATCAAACCGATTCGATGATGGACACCTCGCTTCGAGAGTTCAAACGCGGCACGATTTTGCGTTACAACACCGAAATTTACAACGCCAGACTTGATTCGGCGCAAAAAGCGCAGATGCAGACGCAGATCAGAATTTTCCGCGACGGGAAACTGATTTTGGACGGCAAACAAAATCCGTTTCAAACGGACGAGCGCGGCAGTTCGACGAAACTCGAATTCGGCGGCGCGATAGCTCTGGGCAGCGAAATGAAAACCGGCGATTACGTTCTGCAAATTGTCGTCGTTGACAATCTCGCCAAAGGCAGGCGAAAATTAGCGACTCAATGGGTGCAGTTTGAATTGACCGATTGACACATCAAATTTATGACGAAAAAAATCCGCTGGGGAATTTTAGGCGCGGCAAATATTGCCGTCAAAAAAGTTATTCCGGCGATGCAAGCCGGGAAATTCTGCGAAATCGCGGCGATTGCTTCGAGAAGTTTGGACAAAGCGAAACGCGCCGCAAATGATTTGGAGATTCCGAAATTTTACGGCTCCTACGACGAATTGTTAAACGACGCGGAAATTGACGCGATTTACAATCCACTGCCGAATGATCTGCACGTCGAATGGACGATCAAAGCCGCCGAAAAAGGAAAGCACGTTTTGTGCGAAAAACCGCTGGCGATGGCGGCGAAAGAAGCGCGAAAATTGATCGAAATCCGCGATCAAACGGGCGTGAAAATTCAGGAAGCGTTTATGGTCAGAACGCATCCGCAATGGCTGAAAATTCGTGATTTAATCGCGTCGGGAAAAATTGGCAAAGTCGAAGCGATGACGATGTTTTTCAGTTATTTCAACGATAATCAGTCGAATATTCGCAACAAAATCGAAAACGGCGGCGGCGCGCTGATGGACATCGGCTGTTACTGCGTCAGTCTTTCGCGCTTTATTCTCGGCGAAGAACCGCGCCGAGTTGCGGCGTTAATCGAGCGCGACGAAAATTCGGGAATTGATAAATTAACGTCGGCGATGCTCGATTTTCCGTCGTGCCAAGCAGCTTTTACCTGTTCGACGCAGCTTATTCCTTTTCAAAGAATGCAGTTTTTCGGCGCGCAAGGTCGCCTCGAAGTCGAAATTCCGGTCAATATTCCGCCGGACACGCCGACGCGAATTTTTATTGACAACACGGGCGATTTATATGGAAAAAACATCGAAACAATCGAGATTCCCGCCGCCGATCAATATACGATTCAGGGCGATTTATTTTCAAAAGCGATTTTGGAAAACTCGGAACAGGCGATTTCGCTTGAAGATTCGGTGAAAAATATGACTATTATTGACGCGATTTTCCGCGCCGCTGAATCGGGGAAATGGGAAGCAATCGCCGATTAAAAAGTAAAAAGGCAAAATTAAAAATTAAAAGATGAGGATTATTTTTTTTTGCAATCTGCCGGATAACTTTATTACTTAGAAGCTGTGTTAAAACTCGTTTTTGGTGGATTTGGAACCACGAATCTACACTAATAAACACCAAATAAAACAAAAAAGACAAATTTCGTGTTTATTAGTGTGCTTTAGTGGTTAAATTTCTTCTCATTGTCGAGTTTTCAAACAGCTTCTTAACTATTTCCATTATTTGAGAATAGATTTCGGCGTGATCGTCGCGTAATTTTTCCCTTTGTAAAGCCGCACTCCGTTCGCGTCGCTCGTCATCATCAGCGGTCGCGGGCGTTTCATTTCCTTATCGTTCATCGTGTCAATTGAGAAAATTTCTCTGCTGCTCAAATCAAAAATTCGCAGTTTGCCGTCGGCGGAAAAGCCGAAGCCGTACGCGCCGGTTTCGAGAGTTTTGTTGCCGATCAAAATTGGCGAATCGGTGATCAAAAAGCCTTCGTATTTGCCGCTGATTTCGGTCGAATAACCGGAAGTGTCAACTAATCCGGCGATGACGCGGCGGTCTTTGCCGAGCCGCGCGACCGCCGAGTTTCGCATTTGCGTCGGCGCGCTCTGTCCGGCGAAATAAAAGCTCGACGGCACGATAACTGCCGCATCTTTTTCATTTAAAACTTCGGGCGCGGACTTTTCCTGCGCGGTCGCCGTCAAGTTCAAGGCGCATAAAAACGCCGCGAATATCAGTAATTTGGTGAATTTTGAAAATCTGAAACTCATATATTTTTCTCCGAAATTTTATTTGTTGGCTGACCCAATTTATTATACTTGCAGTATTTTGACTAATAAAATAAAATACTTGGAAGTTTTCCAATCCCGACTTTTTCTAAAGGACATTTAAAATCTAATGAAATTTACAGCTTTATTATTAAATATCGCGGTGTTTATCGCAACCTTTTGCGCACCACTACAACAAAGTTTCGCGCAGACGGCGAACAATCGTGATCTGGTAACGCGCGAAATCGCCGACAGCAATCAGTTTTTTCAGGAAATGATGCGCCATTCGCCGCCGAAACAGGACAATACGGCGCGCGCGCAGACGTTGCTCAAACAAATGACTTTGGAAGAAAAAGTCGGACAAATGACGCAGCTGACGATGCAGATGATCGTCAGCGGGACGAATCAGGACGTGCGGATTGACGAGGCGAAACTCGATAAAGCGGTCAATCAATACGGTGTCGGTTCGTTTTTGAATGTTTACGATCAGGCTCTGCCGATTGATAAATGGCACGAAATTATCGGGAAAATTCAGGCGGCTTCGATGAAAACGCGGCTGAAAATTCCAAATCTTTACGGCATTGATTCGATTCACGGCGCGAATTACGTGCGCGGCGCGACGCTTTTTCCGCAGGAAATCGGAATGGCGGCGACGTGGAATCCGGCGTTGATGCAGCGGGCTTCGGAAATTACGGCGATGGAAACACGCGCGGCGGCGATTCCGTGGAGTTTTTCGCCGGTTTTGGACATCGGCAGACAGCCGTTGTGGGCGCGTTTTTGGGAAACTTTCGGCGAAGACCCGTATTTGGCGAAAGTGATGGGCGTGTCGTTCGTGCGCGGTTTGGAAGGCGACGACGTGAGCAGTCCGCAGCACGTCGCGGCGTGTCTCAAACATTATATGGGTTACAGTCTGCCGCTGTCGGGACGCGACCGCACCGACGCGCTGATTCCCGAAAATTATCTGCGCGAATACGTCGAACCGACGTTCACCGCCGCTTTCAAAGCCGGAGCGCACACGACGATGATTAATTCGGCGGCGATCAACGGCACGCCCGGACACGCCAACAAAAAACTTTTGACCGATATTCTGCGCGGCGAAATGAATTTTGACGGTTTAGCCGTGTCGGATTGGGACGATATTAGAAAATTGGTATCACAATGGCACGTCGCTAAAGATGAGAAAGAAGCGACGATGATGGCGATTAACGCCGGAATTGATATGAGTATGGTGCCGCTCGATTACAGTTTCGCCGATCTTTTAATCCAGCTCGTCAAAGAAGGAAAAGTGCCGATGTCGCGGATTGACGAATCGGTGACGCGTATTTTGAAAACCAAATACGATCTCGGATTGTTTGAAGACCCGATGCGCGGCGCGTCCGCGGCGAAAGAAAATTTCGGCAAGCCCGAATACGCGCAGGTCAGTTTGCAGGCGGCGCGCGAATCGCTGGTTTTGCTCAAAAATAACGACAACATTCTGCCGCTGTCGAAAAACAAAAAAGTTCTCGTGACGGGTCCGACGGCTGATTCGCTGATTTCGCTGAACAACGGCTGGACTTGGGTTTGGCAGGGTTCCGAACCGTCGCTTTATCCGAAAGACAAGATGACGATTCAGGCGGCGGTCAAAGCGAAAGTCGGCGCAAATAATTTTAATTTCGTGCCGGGAACGCGCATCGTTCGTCCGCCGGATTCGCCTTCCAATTCCACGCCGACCGATGTTAATGAAGAAGTAAACGTCGCGCAGGCGGTTGAGGCGGCGAAGAATTCCGATGTCGTCGTGTTGTGTCTCGGCGAAGGTTCATACACGGAAACTCCCGGAAGTATTCAGGATTTGACGCTGCCGGAGATGCAGTTGAAATTTGCCGAACAGATTATCGCCGCCGGAAAACCCGTCGTGCTGGTGCTGGTCGAAGGTCGTCCGCGCGTCATCAGCCGCATCGCCGATCAGGTTCCGGGAATTATGCTCGCCTTAAATCCTTCGAGCGAAGGCGGCACGGCAATCGCCGACGTGCTGTTCGGCGATTACAACCCGAACGGAAAACTGCCGTTCACCTATCCGCGCAACCCGAACAATCTGTTGACTTACGATTACAAACTGTTTGAAAATTCGGAAAACGTCGCCGTCAACGCGGCAACCCAGCCGCAATTTGAATTCGGAACCGGTTTGAGCTACACCAACTACGCTTACAGCAACCTGAAATTGTCGTC
This sequence comes from Pyrinomonadaceae bacterium, assembly GCA_965218105.1. GTDB lineage: Bacteria > Acidobacteriota > Blastocatellia > Pyrinomonadales > Pyrinomonadaceae. Next base: position 2,429,344 of record OZ244585.1, on the reverse strand, counting down.
GAACACGATTCCGTCGAACGGCGAAATCACCGTCAGCGTAGATGTCAAAAATACGGGCGCGCGTGCCGGCAAGGAAACGGCGATTTTATATATGCGCGACGAAGTGGCGAGCGTCTCGCCGCCGGGAAAACGCGTCAAACGCTTTGCGAAAATCGCGCTCGAACCGAATCAAACGAAAACTTTGACGTTCAAATTAAACCGCGACGATTTTTCATTCATCGGCGCGGACAACAAAGCGACCGTCGAAGCGGGCGATTTTACCGTGATGATCGGCGGTTTGAGCGATAAATTTACGCTTCAATAATTGACAGCCGGAAAAAGTTTTAGCCACGAACAAACACGAAAAGACACGAAATTATTTTTAGTAAATTATTTTTTATCGGTGTTTATCTGTGCAAATCTGTGGCTGAAATTTCTTGAAAATAAATTTTATATTTCAATGAAAAAGACGATTTATTTATCGCTGATTTTAATATTCGCCGCGCAGTTTGCCGCCGCGCAAAATATCGCGCGGGAACGCGCCGCGCGGATGAAAGCCGGGATGAATCTGTCTTATTTGGACAATTACTGGCTCGGCACCAAGGAGAAACATTTCAGCGATTTCGTCAAACCGAAAGAGGCGGCGAAACGTAAGCAGATGTTCGCCGACATCGCCAAAGCGGGCTTTAAAACCGTGCGGATTCCGATAGATTTCGGCGCGTGGGCGAGCGTTGAAGCGCCGTATCGTTGGGAAAACGAAGACGGACTGAAAACCGCCGATGCGTTCGTCAAATGGGCTTTGGCGAACGATTTGAACGCGATTATTGATCTGCATCACACGGAATTCGACAATTCGATTCCGAACGCGGCGACCACTGAAAGAATTGTCTGGCTGTGGCGGCAAATCGCCGAACGCTATAAAAACACCAATCCCGAACGAGTTTTCTTTGAAATTCGCAACGAACCGCACGACATCAAAGCCGAAGACTGGCGGACGCAAGCCGAAACGATTATCAAGGCGATTCGTGAAATCGCGCCGAATCACACTTTAATCGTCGGTTTTCACGACTGGAATTCGCCGACCGCGCTGATTAATTCCAAACCGTTCGCGGACAAAAACACCATTTACACTTTTCATTATTACGACCCGTTTATTTTCACGCACCAGGGCGCAACGTGGTCGAGCGAAGGTTTGGCGCAGGTGAAAAACGTGCCGTTTCCTTATGATTCGCGGCGACCGATTAAAACGCCCGATGCTTTGCGCGGGAAATGGGAAGAAAAACTGATTGCCAATTATGAGAAAGATTCGAGCGCGGAAAAAATGTTCGCCGATTTGAAAGCGGTCAAAGATTGGTCGGTGAAATATGACGTGCCGGTTTTTCTCGGCGAATTCGGCTCATTTTCAAAATTCGCCGCGCCCGAAGACCGCTGCCGCCACGCCGCGACGGTTTACGCCGCACTCGGCAAATTAAATATCCCGAACGCGTGGTGGGAATGGGACGGCGGTTTTAATATGTTCGAGAAAGGCACGACGAAAATTATGCCGTGTATGCGAAACGCGATTGATTTGTTTAGCAAGGCGAAATAAAACGATGCGCCGTTCGACACAAACAAAGTAAATCTCGTCTGCCAAATAATTGTTATATTGATTTTTCCTGTGCAAGGTTAAAAGCAAAACTATTATGACAGGTAAAAATATTTTATTGGCTTTGCTGTTTTCGCTTATTCTCACTTTTGTCATAGCGGCAATTTATATTTTTTATCCGCTTATAATTATGATGATAAGTAATCAACAAGGCAGCGGAATTGGAGCGGCAACCGGCAATTCGACCAGTATATTTATGATCGAACTTGTGTTGTTTATATTAATTTTTATCTTCCTGCAATGGAAAAGTAAAAAAAGTTAAATCTTAAAGGATTTCTAAAAATCACTGGAAGCGCGGCGATGTTTGGAAAGTTTAGATTGAGCGTCGCGCTGATTTTGCCATTACCTAAAAAATGTTTACCAAATTTTTATTTACATCATTCTTAATAATTTCCGCGTTTTTCACAGTTCGAGCGCAGAGCGTTGATTTGCAGCAAGAGCGGCACGATTTAATGCCCGTTCCGGCAAATGTCAGTTGGAAAGACGGCAGATTGCCCGTTTCCAAAAATTTCACGGTCGCCGTCAAAGGGCAGACCGACGCGCGTTTGAAATCTTATATTGACCGCGTAATCAGGCGAATGGAAGGGCGCGCGGTTCTGGAATTTTCGCGCGAATTGTCGAACGATGCAAACAACGCGACGCTTTTGGTCGAAACGCAGTCAACCGGAAATCCGATTCCGCGACTCGGCGATGACGAATCTTATCATCTCGAAATCAACGCTAATCAGGCGAAATTGACCGCGCCGACGACGGTGGGCGCGATGCGCGGACTCGAAACTTTTTTGCAGTTGATGGACGGCGACAAGAACGGGTTTTATTTTCCGGCGGTGATGATTGATGATAAACCGCGTTTTCAGTGGCGCGGTTTGATGATTGATTCGGCGCGTCATTTTATGCCGATGGAAGTTATCAAGCGCAATCTGGACGCGATGGCGGCGGTCAAACTGAACATTCTGCACTGGCATCTGACTGATAATCAAGGGTTTCGCATTCAGGTCAAAAAATTTCCCGAACTGACCGCGCTCGGCTCCGACGGAGATTTTTACACGCAGGACGACGCGCGGGAAATCATCAGATACGCGGCGGAGCGCGGAATTCGCGTGATGCCGGAATTCGATATGCCCGGACACGCGACGGCGTGGCTCGTTTCGCACCCGGAAATCGGCGGCGGCGCGTCCGGCGAAACTTACAAAATCGAACGTCTGCCGGGAATTTTCGACCCGACGCTCGACCCGACGAACGAGCAGACTTACAAAATTCTCGAAGTGTTTTTCAAGGAAATGTCCGACCTTTTTCCCGATAATTATATGCACATCGGCGGCGACGAAAACGAGGGCAAACAATGGGCGGTGAACGCGAAAATACAGGCGTTTATGAAGGAAAAAGGCATCGCCGACAAACACGGACTGCAAACTTATTTCAATCAGCGGATCTTAAAATTTCTCCAGAAAGACGGCAAAATTATGATGGGCTGGGACGAAATTTTGCAGCCGGATTTGCCGAAAGATGTCGTCATTCAGTCGTGGCGCGGGCAGAAAGCTCTCGCCGAAGCCGCGCGGCTCGGTTATCGCGGCATTTTGTCGAACGGTTATTACATTGACCTGATGTTTCCCGCGTCGCAGCATTACGCCGTTGACCCGCTGCCCGCCGACACGACGCTCACGCCGGAAGAACAGAAGCGAATTTTGGGCGGTGAAGCGACGATGTGGAGCGAATGGGTTTCGCCCGAAACGATTGATTCGCGCATCTGGACGCGCACGGCGGCGATTGCCGAACGCTTCTGGTCGCCGCCGTCGGTCAATCAAATTGACGATATGTATCGCCGTTTGGCGGCGGTAAATGTTGAATTGGAAGAACTTGGTTTAGCGCACCGCAAAAATCAGGCGATGCTGCTGCGCCGTCTGGCGAACGGTCAGGACATTTCCAATCTGCAAAAACTCGTCGCGGTCATCGAGCCGGTCAAAGAATACCGGCGTTATCAGGTTCGCCCGCAAAATATGCTGTCGCCGCTGACCGGACTCGTTGACGCGGCGCAGGCGGACGCGCCGGAAGCGCGAATATTCAACAACGCGGTTGACGATTTAATTGCGAATAATTCGGCGGCAAGCGCGGATAAAATTCGTCGAATGCTGACCGATTGGCGCGATACGGCGGCGAAACTTCAGCCGCAGATGGAAAATTCGCCCGCTTTGGCGGAAGCTCTGCCGCTCGCCGAAGACTGGAAAAATTTGAGCGCAATCGGTCTGAACTCGCTTTCGTATCTGGAAAAAGGCATCGCGCCGCCCGCCGACTGGCGCGACGCGCAGTTTGCCGCGCTCGCGCCGATCAGCAAGTCGAAAGCCGCGCTCGAATTTCCCGTCACCGGAAGCGTGAAAATGTTGATCGTCGCGGCGAGCGAAATGCCGAATCTAAAGGATTTATCGCCAACGGAAAGACGCGAACGCATCCGAAGCATCGCTTTTCCGGCTAAGAAATAAACTTTTGCGATTATTTGAAAATTCTTCTTCGCGCCCTTTGCGCTGACCTTTGCATCCTTTACGGTGGGAATTTTTTAACCGCGAAGAACGCAAAGATTTTTTCCGAATATCACGAAATTAAGTCTTTGAGATTAAACGGTTTGCTCGAAAATTATGAACGAAGTCGTCGCCGGAATAGACATCGGCGGAACGAAAACAGCCATTGCGCTCGAAAATTCGCGCGGCGAAAAAATCGCGGCGCGGCGCTTGCCGACGCTCGCCGACGGCGATGAAACCGTCGGGCGGATTTTTCAGGCGATTGAGCAGATGCTCGAAGAAAATCAGGCGCGATTAACGGCAGTCGGCATCGGCTGTCCGTCGCCGCTCGACATCGAAAAAGGTCTGGTGATGTCGCCTTCAAATTTGCGCGATTGGAACAATTTTCCCATCGTCAAACTTTTTGAAGAGCGTTTCAAAGTTCCCGTCGCGCTCGACAACGACGCGAACGCGGCGGCACTCGGCGAATACGTTTACGGCGCGGGGCGCGGTTACAAAAACGTCGTTTACATCACGGTTTCGACCGGCATCGGCGGCGGCATCATCATCAACGGCGAGATTTTTCACGGTGTCGCGGCGGGCGCGGGCGAACTCGGACACACGATTGTTCAGCCGAACGGAATTCGCTGCAACTGCGGTTCGGTCGGCTGTCTCGAAACCGTCGGCGCGGGCGTTCACATCGCGCGGCGGGCGAGAGAAAGATTGGCGGCGGGCGAGGCGAGTCTGATGCGCGAAATGTCGCCGAATATCAATGAAATAACGGCGGAAACCGTGATCGAAGCCGTGCGGCGCGATGATCGGTTAGCCGTCGAAATCTGGAACGAAACCTGTCGTTTTCTCGCCATCGGCATCGGCAACATTATCACGCTGCTCGCGCCGGAAGCGTTGATTATCGGCGGCGGCGTTTCGATGGCGGGCGATTTATTGTTTGAACCTTTGCGCCGACTGCTGCCGCAATTCGTTTCGATGATTCCGGCGGACAAAATCAACGTCATTCCGGCGGAACTCGGCGGCGAAAGCGGCGTGTGCGGCGCGTTGGTGCTGGCGAAAAAAGCCGTTTCAAATGATGAATTTGGCGGCAGAAACACGCACGAAGTAAGTGTGTAAAAAGTATCGCAAACACACTTACTTCGTGCGTGTTTCTGCATAGCTGTCAAAATTATGCGACCTGAAAAAAATAACGATTATACGCGGCGCGATTTTTTGAAAATCGCGGCGGTCGGAACTTTCGGAATGACGTTTGCCGATTCGATTTTCGGCGGCGCGGCGGCGAACAAAAAATCAAAAGAAATGCTGGTTTACATCGGAACTTATACGTCGGGCAAAAGCCGCAGCGAAGGAATTTACATTTACAAATTAAACACGGATTCGGGCGAATTAAAGCCGTATAAAACGGTCAAAAACGTCGTCGAACCGTCGTATTTGACGATTGATAAAGACCGCAAATATCTCTACGCCGTCAATGAAACCGTCGAATATGAAGGCGCGAAAAGCGGCGCGGTCAGCGCGTTTGCGATTGACCAAAAAACGGGCGATTTGACGTTTATCAATAAACAGGCGAGTTTGGGCGGCGCGCCGTGTTACAACATCGTTTCGGACAACGAAAAATTCGTGCTGGTCGCCAATTACGTCGGCGGCAACGTCGCGGTTTTGCCGGTTGACGCGGGCGGAAAACTCGGCGCGTCGGTTGGTTTGGCGCAGCATACCGGAACGGGTCCGAATAAAGACCGGCAGGAAGCGGCGCACGCGCATTCGATCAATCTCGACGACAAAAACCGTTTCGCTTATTCGTGCGATTTGGGCGCGGACAAAATTTATATTTACGAATTTGACGGTAAAACCGGCAAATTAAAGCCGAATCCGGCGCAGAATTTTTTTCAGGCGAAAGCCGGAGCCGGTCCGCGTCATCTGGCGTTTCACGAAAACGGAAAATTCGCTTACGTCATCAACGAACTCGCGTCGAGCGTGACCGCGCTGACTTACGACGCAAACCGGGGAACGCTGAAAGAAATCGAAAGTTTTTCGACTTTGCCCGCCAATTTCAAAGGCGAAAACACCTGCGCTGAAATTCAAATCGCGCCGAACGGGAAATTTCTCTACGGCTCAAATCGCGGCGACGACAGCCTCGCGGCGTTCAAAATTGACGAGCGAACGGGCAGACTCGATTTGATTGAACGCGTTTCGACGCAGGGCAAAACGCCGCGCAATTTTGAAATCGCGCCGAACGGCAAATTGCTGCTCGCGGCGAATCAAAACTCCGATTCAATCGTCGTCTTTCGCATTGACGAAAAAACCGGAAAATTAACGCCAATCGGAAATCCGGTCGCGGTTCCGTCGCCGGTTTGTCTGAAATTGATTCCGACATTTTCTTAAAAGTTATGAGCAAAAATTTTGAAAAACCGACAATTATTTTGGCTTTTGTCATACTATTTTGCGGTTTGACTTCAGCGCAAAAACAATTTACATATAACAAACCGGTTTTCAAAGACGAGTTTAACAAACCGGCAAATACGCCGGTTGACTCGTCAAAATGGACGGCGGAAATCGGCGGCGGCGGCTGGGGCAACCAAGAATTACAGTATTACACAAACGACATCGAAAACGCCTATCACGACGGCGCGGGTTCGCTGGTCATCAAAGCCGTGAAAAAAGAATTTCCGCTTTCTTTTAATTGTTGGTACGGACAATGCCGATATACTTCGGCGCGGCTCGTCACCAAAGGGAAATTTGAACGAAAATACGGTCGTTTTGAAGCCAGAATAAAAATTCCGCGCGGTCAGGGAATGTGGTCGGCGTTTTGGATGCTCGGAAATAATGTTGATACGGTCGGCTGGGCAGCCTGCGGCGAAATTGATGTGATGGAAAACATCGGGCGCGAACCTTTGACGGTTCACGGCACGATTCACGGTCCCGGATATTCGGGCGCGAACGCCGTCGGCGCGCCGTTTAGCTTGACGAATGATCAGGAATTCGCCGACAATTTTCACGTTTATGCGACGGAATGGACGGAAAATAAAATTGCATTTTACGTTGACGATAAATTGTATAAAATAATTACGCCGCAAGATTTACCGGCGGGAAAAGAGTGGGTTTACGATCATCCGTTTTTTATGATTTTGAATTTGGCAGTCGGCGGAAATTGGGGCGGAAATCCCGACGCGACGACCGTTTTTCCGGGAATTATGATGATTGATTATGTGCGGATTTACCGGCGATAATTTTTATTGCTGCTTAAATTAGTTAAATATTTATTAATGTATAAAAAAATTGGAATATTGACGGGCGGCGGCGACGCGCCCGGTTTGAATGCAGTGATTCGAGCGGTAGTCAGAACCGGAATCAGACAGTATGAAATGCAGGTTTTCGGTATCGAAAACAGCTTTGAAGGCTTGCTCGACGACAAAATGATTCGTGAACTGAAAACTCCCGATGTCATTGGTTTGCTGCCGCGCGGCGGGACGATTTTGGGAACGTGCAACACGGGAAATTTTTGCCGTTATACATCGGAAGGTAAAGTTATTTATCCTAAAAAACCGTTTGAAAAATCGCTGGAAAATATGGAGCGGCTCGGCATCGAAGCACTCGTCGTGCTTGGCGGCGAAGGAACTCTGGGCATCGCCGAGCAGTTTCACAAACGCGGTTTTCCGATTGTCGGCGTACCGAAAACGATTGACAACGATCTGGCGGCGACCGAATTAACCTTTGGATTTATGACGGCGATTGATATTGCCACTGAAGCTCTCGACCGACTTCATACGACAGCCGAATCGCACAACCGCGTGATGATTTTGGAAGTAATGGGCAGAAATACCGGCTGGATCGCGCTGCACGCCGGTTTGACCGGCAGCGCGGACATAATTTTGATACCGGAAATTCCGTTTGTGATGGAAAAAGTCGTCGAAGCGGTCAAGGCGCGTGACGCGAGCGGTTCGCGTTTTACAAATATCGTCGTCGCCGAAGGCACTAAGGAACTCGGCGGCGAGGAAGTCTATCTGGAAAGCGGCACGGCTTCGAAAGTAAAGCGGCTCGGCGGCATCGGCGAATATTTGCGGCAGAAAATCGAAGAGGAAACGGAAAAAGAATCGCGCACGGTCGTTTTAGGTCATCTCCAGCGCGGAGGCAGCCCGAATTCATTTGATCGAATGCTGGCGACAAATTTTGGCGCGTGCGCCGTTCATTCGCTGGCGGAGGGCGAAATGGGCAGAATGGTCGCTCTGAAATCTTCCAAAGTCATTACCGTGCCGCTTGAAGAAGCCATCGTTGATATAAAAAAAGTTACGCTCGACGGACAATTGGTGAGGACAGCGCGGGACATCGGAATTTCGTTCGGCGCGCCGGACGAACCCAAGTATGTCGTGTGAGAATTTGAGCGAATATTTTTGGAATTAGTCATTTAAAGGCGCGCTTTAAGCAGACAGATGTTGAAATATGCTTTTACAGTTTTATAGTTTTACGGGCTAAAAATTTTCAGTAACCGGAACAAGTATGGTCAAGCGAATAAACCTAAAAAGCGTAAGTGTGGCTCGTTCGAGTACTATTCGAGATATTAATCGGCAAATTATACTCAACCACATCCGCGAGAAAAGTCCGATTTCACGGGCGGAAATTGCCCGCTTCACGGCTTTGCAGCGGTCAACGGTTTCGCTCATCGTAGAAGAATTAAAAGGCATCGGGTTAGTTGAAGAAGTCGAAGGCGAATCATCCGGCGGACGACCGCCGCAGTTGCTGTCATTGAGAACGGCGCACGCCGCCGCCGTCGGAATTGATTTGGGAAAAGAGCGAACGGTGGTCGCCACGAGCGATTTATCCGGGCAGGTTTTGGAACAGGAAGAATTTGCGACCGATCAGGACTTTGAAAAAACAATCAATCGAATTATCAGTTCCGTCAAGTACTTTGTTCAAAAAAACGGCGGTTCGGTCGAAGGCATCGGAGTTAGTGTTCCGGCATTGGTCGAGCCGGACAGCGGCAGGGTTTTGACGGTTCCGCACTTGAATTGGCGCGAGCCGGCGATTGCCGAAAAAATAAAAATCGCCACCGGCTTGCCCGTTAAAATTGACAATGATGCCAATGCCGCCGCGCTCGCCGAACTCTGGTTCGGTCGCCCGGAAATCACTCAGGTGCGCGATTTTATTTTGGTGTTAATCCATAAAGGAATCGGCACGGGCATTGTTTTTGACGGGCAAATTTATCGCGGAAAAGGCGGTATCGCCGGTGAATTCGGGCATATGATGATCGGTGAAAACGCACCCGTCGCGTGTGCGGCGGGAAAATACAATTGTTGGGAAGCCTTTGCGTCCGAGCGTTCGGCGATTGCGCGTTACGCTAAACTGCTCGAAAAACAAAACGGCGCGGGCAGGATAAGTTTTGAGGAATTGATGAATCTCGCTTTGGACGGCGACGAAAAAGCGCAGACGGCGTTAAAACAAACGGCGCATTACATCGGCATCGGCATCGCTAACATATTTCAGGGTTTGTCGCCGGAGGTCGCCATCGTAACCGGAACATTCATTCGGGTTTGGTCGCTGATTATCGAAGACATAATGGCGGGTGCCGAATCAGCCACCTGTCAGGCTTATCCGGTTGTCAAAATTATTCCTTCGACGCTCGGCAGGTATCCGACGCTGATGGGCGCATTCAGCCTGATTTTAACCGATAAATTCGCATCGGCTTCGATTTCGTAAACGATCAACTTCGGCAGTTTTTTGTTATTTCGCCGTCACAATCTGATTAAATTCTTGGAGATAATTTTAATGAAATTAAAAATTCTATTTTTACTCGTATGTGTATTATTGGCAGCGGCTTGCGTGCAGCAGAAGTCGGGAACTGCGGGAAATGTTACGCAGACCGGCAGCTCAGCCGATTCAAACGGCAAAGTCAAAATCGGCTTTTCGATGGCGACTCTCAAAGAAGAGCGTTGGGTGCGCGACAGAAACGCGTTTGAAGCGCACTGCAAGGAAATGAACGTCGAATGCGTCATCACGGTCGCCGACGGCAAAGCCTCCAAACAGGCAAATGATGTGGACAATTTGTTGACGCAGGGCATAAATGTTTTGGTCATCGCGCCGCAGGACGCGACGCAAGCCGCTTCGATGGTCGAAAAAGCCAAAGCGCAAAACGTGCCGGTCATTTCTTACGACCGCTTGATAAATTCCGATACAATTGATCTGTATGTGTCGCATCAAGTTCCCGTGATCGGCAAAAAAATCGCCGAATACGCTTTGCAGAAAGTCCCGAAAGGAAATTACATAATGGTTTACGGCGCGTCCACCGACAACAACGCGATAATTATGAAAAAAGCGCAGCTTGAAGTTTTACAGCCGGCGATTGATCGCGGCGACATTAAAATCGTCGCCGACCAATTTATAAGCGATTGGCAGCCGGTCGAAGCCTTAAATTTTGTCGAAAATGCCCTGACTCAGAACGCCGATAATATTCAGGCAGTCGTAGTTTCAAACGACGGAATGGCGGGCGGCGTGATTTCCGCGCTCGATAAACGCGGTTTGACGGGCAAAGTTCTCGTTACCGGACAGGACGCGCAGTTGGACGCGCTTCAGAATATCGCTGCCGGAAAACAGTCAATGACGGTTTACAAGCCGATCATTCCGCTCGCCAACGCTGCCGTTGAAGCGGCGGTAAAACTGGCGAAAAAAGAACCTTTGACGGAAGCGAAACCGTTCAAAAACGACACTCTCGGCAAAGAAATTCCGGCGGTCTTGCTCGAAGTCGTCGTTGTTGACAAAAATAATTTGATGGATACGGTAATCAAAGACGGCTTTGCAAAATACGAAGAAGTTTACGCAAATGTGCCGCCTAATCAACGTCCGCCGAAGACTTAATTATAAATTTTAATCTGTTTACATTCACAAAACCGGATTTTCATAATTTTTGACTTTTAATGACGGAACTTTGTTGTTGTGGCATACAAAAGGTTTGTGATAAAATTTTTACCGGACAAAGTAATTTTGAATGTCGGTCAAAAGTCACAAATCTTTTGTTGTTTCAGCATCTGTTTTAAAATTAAAGTTTATAAATGATTCATCCGGTTTTACACAAATTCTCCGCACAGCGTCCGGTTTTGACACTTTGGACGGCAATTTCGTTTGTCGTTTTAAGTCTCGTCGCCTCCGTTAATTACGCCCAAACAAATCTGCCGAACAAAGAAAAAACGGCGGCGGTTGACCGCAATCGTCTCGAAGAGATTGAGGAGTTGTCGGAATCGCTCGCCAACGATTTATTGCAGTTTTCGACCGCGACGCGCGACCGCGATGACGCGCTGACGACGGCTTATTTTCCGGCACAACTGGCGGCGAAACCTTTTCCGGCGCATCCGTCGCCAGCAAAAAACCAAGTAAAATGGATTGGCGTTCACGGCTGGGAAGTTGCGGATTCGACGGCAAAACCTCAAACAAATGACGCAATTAATAAGATTTCCGACAAAGATTTTTTGCGCGGCTGGTCGGAATTTTTAGATCACTTTTCAGAAATCGAAGACGCGCGGTTTAAGGTCAAAGAAGCAAATTTTGACGACACTTCAAAAGCGGTTTCGGGCGCGGAACAGCCGACGGCGGAAGTCGGCGCAAAAGGTCGGGCGCGAGTCGCTTTTTACGTCATCGGGCGCGATCAAAATGGCAAACGCGAATGGGCGCGGGGAACTTTTTGGACGAACGTCCGCGTCGGCGCTAACAAACATTGGCAGTTCGATTCCTTTGAAATCGTCAGTTTCGATTCGATGGTTGCCGAGAAAGATTTATTTTCTGAAGTCGGCGTTCCCGCCGGAGTCGGCGCGGTGACGGCGGCGTTCGGTACGCCGGAAAACAGCGGTTTCGTCTGGCACGGCGCGGCGGCTGGCGATTTTAATAACGACGGTTGGATTGATCTGTTCGTCGTCGGCGCGAACCGCAATTACCTGTATTTGAACGATAAAAACGGCGGTTTCAAAGATGTTTCAAGCGCGGCGGGCGTGGAAGTTACGGCTTCGGGAAGCGCGCCGCTCGTTTTTGATTACGACAACGACGGCGACGAAGATATTTTTATTTCCGCCGTCGGTCAGCAGATTTTGCTGAAAAATAATTTCAAGCAAACCGGTAAATTAGAATTTGACGACGTTTCGCTCGAAGCGAATGTGGCAAACAACGCCATCGGATTTTCGGCGGTTGCCGGAGATGTCAACGGCGACGGACGGCTCGATATTTATGTAACTTCGTATAATCGCTACGGGCAGATCACGCCGGATTCTTGGTTTCGCGCGACGAACGGCACGCCGAATCTGCTTTTTGTCAGCCAGCCGGACGGAACTTTCCGCGAGGAAGCGGCAAAATGGGGCGTTGACGACAAGCGTTGGAGTTACGCGGCGGAATTCGCCGACATCAACGCGGACGGGAAAATTGATCTCTACGTCGCCAATGATTTCGGCGAAAAAGCATTTTATATTAACCAAGGCGATAAATTCGTTGACGAAGCGGCGACGCGCGGCGTTCTCGATTCGGGCAACGGAATGGGCGTTTCGTTCGGCGATTACAACAACGACGGATTGCTCGATCTGCACGCGACGAATATGAGTTCGACCGCCGGAAATCGCATTTTAACGCGCCTTTTTCCGAACGCGAGCGCGAACGATAATGTTCTGAAAAAACTCGCGGCGGGAAACAATTTATACAAAAACACGGGCGACGGAAAATTTACCGATGTGACGGCGGAAGTCGGCGGCTTTGGCGGCGGCTGGGCGTGGGGCGGCGGATTTATTGACTTTGACAACGACGGCTGGGAAGACATTTACACGCCGAACGGATTTATTTCGGGCAAGTCAATGAAGGACACCTGATCGCAGTTTTGGCGGCAAGTTGTGTCGCAGGATAACAGCGGAAAAAACGACAAAGGCGCGCTGCGGAGCGACCAAAATCAACTGATGTTCGGTCAGGGATTTTCGTTCAGCGGCTACGAACGCGACCCTTTGTATTTGAACTTGGGCGGCAAAAAATTCACCGATATTTCAGGCGTTTCCGGCATTGATTCGATCACCGACGGACGCGCCGGAGTTTTCGCCGATTTTGACAACGACGGCGATCTGGACGTTTTTTCGACGACGATTCAGAATCAGACGCATTTATTGTTTAGAAATAACGTCGGGCAGGATAATAATTACCTGCGCGTCGTTTTGGAAGGCGACGGCAAAACCGTTTCGCGCGACGCTTTCGGTTCGGTCGTTCGCGTGAAAACTTCGAGCGGAATTGAAACAAAAATCAAATCCGGCGGTTCGGGTTTTATTTCGCAAAACGATCCGCGTCTGTTGTTCGGTTTGGGCAAAGACGTACGCGCCGAATCAGTCGAAGTAACTTGGGCGAACGGCAAAATCGAGAATTTTGAAGGCGCAATGACGGCGAATTCGACGTTGGTTTTGAAACAAAACAGCGGCAAAATCGAAACCGTAAAATCAGCGAAAACAAATCTGCCCGACCCGATGACGAAAGCCGAAATTTTCGCGCAAAATCTACACCTCAAAATCGGCAAACCGCTGCCCGATTTCGCTTTGAAAACTCTTGCCGGTGCGCCGAGTTCGATGCGAAAAGAGTTAAAAAACGGGCGGCGAACTTTAATCAATATCTGGGCGACGTGGTGTGTGCCGTGCGCCGCCGAAATGCCGGAATTACAGCAGATGCAGGCTAAGTTCGCGGCTCGCGGCATTGATTTGATCGGTCTGAATGTGGACGCGGAAAAAGATGTCAATGTGAAAGGTTACGCGGCGAAAAAAGCGGTCACTTATCCGATTTTGGTCGGCGGCACGACGGCGATTGAACAGATTTACGCGACGGATGAATTAGCCGTGCCGCTGACGATTTTGGTTGACGAAAAAGGAATTGTGACGGATTTGATTCCCGGCTGGTCGGCGGAAACTCAGCGAAAATTCGCCGCGCTCGCCGGTCAAAATTCGCCTGCCGCCGTCGTTCAAACCAAATCCGGCGGACGCTGAAACTTCCGCCGCGCCAGTCGTCTGAAATTTTTGTCAATGAAGCAAATCAAAACCGTGCGGCGACGTACAATCGCCGTTGTTACAACCTCACGCGCCGATTACGGACATCTGTATTGGACGCTCAAAGAACTCGCAAATCGTCCTGAGATTGATTTAAAACTCATCGCGCTCGGCGCACATTTTTCGCCGGAATTCGGCAGCACTTTCACGGAAATCGAAGCCGATAATTTTACGATTGACGAGCGCGTCGAGTGTTTAATCAGTTCCGATTCCGATGTCGGAATGGCAAAAACCATCGGCGTGGCGACGCTCGGTTTGGCGGATGTTCTGGGGAAAATGCGTCCCGATATTCTGCTTTTGATCGCCGACCGTTACGAAATGCTCGCGCCGGCTTCGGTCGCGCTCGCGCTGCGAATTCCCATCGCGCACATCGAAGGCGGCGATGTCAGCGAAGGCGCGATTGACGACGCGGTTCGCAACGCGCTGACAAAAATGAGTCATCTGCATTTTACGACGAGTGAAAATTCCAAAAAAAGAGTTTTGGCGATGGGCGAAGAAGCGTGGCGCGTTCATCTGGTCGGTTCGCCGTCACTCGACAATCTGCGCCGCCGAAAACTTTTTTCGCGCGAGGATTTGGAAAATGATTTGCATTTGAAATTTGAAGAAAAAACCATCGTTGTCGCTTATCATCCGGTGACGATTCGGCGCGATACGATTTCCGAAGCCGACGCGGTTTTTGATGCGCTCGAAAAGATTCCGCAACAGATAATTTTCTGCTATCCGAATTCCGATGCCGGAAGTCATCAACTCATCGAACGCACGAAAGAGTTTTGTAAAAACCGCCAAAACGCGCATCTTTTCGTTAATCTAAATCATTTGAAATACTGGAGTTTGCTCAAATATTCCGATTTAGTTCTGGGAAATTCGAGCAGCGGAATTATGGAGACGGCATCGCTTGAACTGCCGACGATCAACATCGGAATGCGGCAGAAAGGACGCGAGAAACCGCGCAATATAATTAATGCCGCGCCGGAAACGGATGCGATTTTAGCAGCGATTGAAAAAGGTTTGAGTGCGGATTTTAGAAAATCGTTGGAAGGGATGACAAATCCTTATGGCGACGGACACGCTTCGGAAAAAATTGTCGAAGCTCTGGCAAATGTTTCTTTGGGCGACGAACTTTTGATAAAACGCCATGTTGATTGAGGCGCAATAGTCTGATTCCGTGTGGTATTCAGTTGTAAACTATGAAAAGCAAATTGAAATGCGAAGCGGACTGGAGCGCAATCCGTCCCGGTTGCAATGAGCGTCGCTTCGACGCGAAAAAGTCTTTGATTACTCTAACGCCGAAGATAATAAACATTTTTCGCGCCGTCGCGCTCATTGCAAGCGGGGACGCTTGCGCTCCAGTCGGTCTTGAAAATTTATGAGAATTCCGCTTTCCGCGCCTGACATCACCGAAAAAGAAATTGCTGCCGTGACGAAAGTTTTGCGTTCGCCGCGCCTTAGTTTGGGACCGAAACTCGCAGAATTCGAGCGAAAATTTGCCGCGTATATCGGCGCGAAACACGCCGTCGCGGTCAATTCCGGCACGAGCGGTCTGCATCTCTGCGTCCGCGCTTTGAATTTGAAAGCGGGCGACGAAGTAATCACCACGCCGTTTAGTTTTATCGCGTCCGCCAATGTTTTGCTGTATGAAAACTGCGTTCCGGTATTCGTTGATATTGACGCGAAAACATTGAACATTGACGCGGGAAAAATCGAAGCGGCGATCACTGCGAAAACAAAAGCGATAATGGTCGTTCACGTTTTCGGTCGCCCGTCGCCGATGCGTGAAATCTGCGAAATCGCCGCGAAATACGATTTGAAAATCATCGAAGACGCGTGCGAAGCCGTCGGTGCGGAATACGAAAATCAGCGCGTCGGAAATCTCGGTAACTGCGGCGTTTTCGCCTTTTATCCGAACAAACAAATTACGACGGGCGAAGGCGGAATGATCGTGACCGACGACGATTTAATCGCCCGAAAATGCCGAATATTGCGAAATCAAGGGCGCGATTCTGACCTCGGCTGGTTCGATCACGTCGAACTCGGCTATAACTATCGTCTGTCTGATGTAAATTGCGCGCTCGGCATCGAACAATTAGAAAGAATTGATGAAATTTTGCGCGAAAGGGAAATCGTCTCCGGGAAATATCACGAACGATTAAGCCGAAATCCGCATCTCATTTTACCTGACGGCGAATTTTCAAAAGGGCGAATCAGTTGGTTCGTTTATGTGATTCGATTGAACGAAAATTTTACGAAAAAACAGCGCGATTTTGTAGTTAATGAAATGCAAAAACGCGAAATCGGCTGTGGACGATATTTCGCGCCGATTCATTTGCAGCCGTTTTACGTCGAAAAATTCGGTTACAAAATTGGCGATTTTCCGCTTGCCGAACGCGCCGCCGAACGAGTCGTCGCATTGCCGTTTTTTAATAAAATTTCCGACGCGCAGATTGAAGAAGTCTGCGAAATATTTGAGAAATTGATTGAAAATGCTTTATCAGCGAAAACTTAACCTTATTGTTTTCATCAATAAATTGTTACCATAGAATTATGAAAGTAAATGTGCGATTCTCAATTTTTGCCTTAGTAATAATGACTTTTTTGTCTGCGATTTGGTTTAGCTTGCCGTCAAACAATTTTTTCAAAGTTTCAGCGCAAACTGAAAAAGGAATCTCTCCGGCAACACGCGAAAACGCTTATCGCGCAAATAATATCGGCGTGGCGAGATTAGAGCAGTTCGATTACAAAGCGGCGGCGGCGGCATTTCAGCAGGCTTTGGAATTCGATCCGCAAATGAAACTCGCACAAATTAATTTGGCAATCGCGCTTTTTAATCAACAAGAAGTTGAAGGCGCGTTCAAAGCCGCGAATAGTGCCGTGAAAAATTCTCCTGACGCGCCGCAACCGTTTTATATTCTTGGACTTATCGCCAGAAATCAAAATCGCGTTGATGATGCCGTCGCCGCTTTTCAGCAGGTTTTGAAAATTGATCCGAACGATGTCGGCGCGAACGTCAATCTCGGACAAATTTACATTCAGCAGCGAAATTACGCGGAAGCGGAAAAATTTTTGCGGCTGGCTTTGCGAGCCGAACCGTATAATTCGACGGCGATGTATAATCTCGCAACCGTGCTTTTGCGAGCCGACGCGCGCGATGAAGGAAAGCAGTTGATGACGCGTTTTCAGGATTTGCGGCAGAGCGGCGCGGCGACGACCATCGGGCAAAATTATCTCGAACAGGGACGCTATGCCGAAGCCGTCGCTTCGACCGGCGCGGAAAGCGAACTGGTTGATAAAACCGCGCCGAAAGTTGTCTTTCAGAATGTTGATGTCGGTTTGGCTGCCGGAGAAGTTAAAAATTCCAAAAATAATTCCGGCGAAATGCCCGCTCAAGCCGCCGTTTTGTTTGATTACGACAACAACGGCGATTTGGATTTGGTGAAAGTCGAAGGCGAACCGGCGCAGATTCATCTTTATAAAAACGGCAAAAATAAATATCTGGATGTTACGAAAACCGCCGGAGATTTGAGCAAACCGCTGAATTTGCGCGGTTACGGAATCGTGGCGGGCGATTACGACAACGACACTTTCGCCGATCTGCTCGTTTTCGGCAAAGGACAAACGATGCTTTTTCGCGGCGACGGCGAGGGCGGCTTTGAAAACGTCACGGCGAAAGCGAGAATTCCCGCGTCTTCAATTACCTCGATTTCCGGCGCGTTTCTGGATGCCGACCACGACGGCGATCTCGACATTTTTCTCGGCGGTTACGCCGGCGAAAAGACGAATTCCGCCGCCAATCGGCTGTGGCGCAACAACGGCGACGGCACGTTTACGGACATTTCCGAATCGGCGAAAATTAATGTTTCGAGTCGCGCCGTCGCCGTCGTGCCGACCGATTACGACAACCGGCGCGACATTGATCTGCTCGTCGTCAATCGCGGCGGCGCGCCGAATTTGTTTCGCAATCTGCGCGACGGTTCATTCAAAGATGTCGCGGCGGAAGTCGGCTTAAACCAAAGCGGCGACTGGATTTCGGCGGCGGCGGGCGATTTTAACAAAGACGCTTACACCGATTTCTTTTTCGGCAGAGCGAACGGACGCGGAGTTTTTGCAATTTCCGACGGACGCGGGAAATTCACGCTGCAAGACGCGCCCGCCGGAACGGAAAACGCCGCGTCCGCGCAGTTTCTCGATTACGATAATGACGGTCTGCTCGATTTGATCGTCAACTCCGACAAGGGTTTCGCCGTCGCGCGAAATCTCGGCGACGGTTGGACGAAAGCGGAAACCGGCGCGTTCAAAATCAAAAGCGGCGCGGACGATTCTATCAGTAATTCGCGGCAGATTCTGGCGGGCGATATTGATCTTGACGGCGATGTTGATTTGCTGGCGTTCGGCGCAAACGGCGCGTTAAATTTTCTGCAAAATCAGGGCGGCGACGCGAATAATTCGGAAAGTGTGCATTTGAAAGGGCGCGTCAGCAACCGCACGGGAATCGGCGCGAAAATTGATTTGCGGGCAGGGAGTCTGGCGCAGAAACTCGAAACTTACGCGGCGAGTCCGATGCCCGCGCCGTCGGAAGTGATTTTTGGGCTGGGCAAGCGCGAAAAATCCGATGCCGTGCGCGTCATCTGGACTTCGGGCGTGGTGCAGGCGGAAATAAAATCCGCCGACAAAACGAATCAAACCGCGAAAAATTTTGAAGTCGTCAACATCGAAGAACTCGACCGCAAACCGTCGTCGTGTCCGTATCTTTACACTTGGAACGGCGAAAAATTTGAGTTCATCACAGATTTTCTCGGCGGCGGCGAGATGGGAAACTGGCAGGGAAAAGGAGTTTATAATAATTCGGATTCCGACGAATTCGTGCGAATCACGTCGGATCAATTGAAGCCGAAAAACGGGAAATACGAAATCCGCGTGACCAACGAACTCGAAGAAGTTTTGTTTTTGGATAACCTGAAACTCATTGCCATCGAACACGACGCGAACGCGGAAGTCTTTCCGAATGAAGGTTTAGACATTCCGACTGCCGGACGAAAGATTTTATATCAAACAAAAAACGCGCACGCGCCGCTTGCCGCCTTTAACACGAACGGCGAAAATATTCTGCCGAAAATCGCTGAACTCGACCGCGTTTTTTACGATGATTTCAAATCTTTGAACATTCGCGGTTACGCCGAAACTCATAGTTTGACTTTGAATTTAGACGACAAAAAAAATTACAAAGGCAGAACGCTTTTGCTTTTAACTGGTTGGACGGATTACGCTTTTTCGTCGGATAACGTCGCCGCATCGCAAAGCGGGAAATCTCAGTTTTTGCCGCAATTACAGGTCAAAAATAAACGCGGCGAATGGCAAACGGTGATTGACAGCATCGGAATTTCAATCGGCAGACCGCAAACTTTGGTGATTGATTTGACCGGAAAATTTCTTACCGATTCGCGCGAAGTCCGCATCGTGACGAACTTTAAAACTTACTGGGATTCAATCGCGGTGGACACGAGCGAGCAGAATTCCGGTTTGAAAACCATCGAATTGAAACCGTCGCAAGCCGATTTACGGGAGCGCGGATATTCGGCGGAATCAAAAATCAACGAAATGATCGCGCCGGATTATACAAAAGTTTCAAACGACGGACGCTGGAAATATTTCGCCGGAAAATTTACGCGAACGGGCGACGTAAAACCTTTGTTGAATGAAATTGACGACGTTTTCGTGATCTCGAAAACCGGTGACGAACTCGTTTTGAGTTTCGACGCTCTGCCGGAACTTCCGAAAAACAAAAAATACACTTTTCTGCTTTACGCCGACGGTTACAGCAAAGAAATGGACATCAATTCCGGGTCGCCCGACGCGGTTTTCCCGTTGCCGTTTAAGGCGATGACGAAATATCCATACGGCGGAGGCGAGCGTTTTCCGATGAGCGAAGAAAAGCGAAAAATTTACGATGAATACACGACGCGAACGGTAAAAGACTTTTTGCCGCTCATCACGACATCATTACTCAAATGAAATCTTTGAAAAATCAATTTGAAAATAGTGTTAAAATTCAGCAAGCGAGGTAAATAAAATGACGGAGCAAACCGGCGTAACAGTAAAATTACCGAAAAATCTCGGCTTGAGCGAGTTTGAGATAAGTATGCTTTTGGCTTCGAGGCTTTACGAAACGGGCAAAGTCACTTCGGGACAAGCGGCGGAAATTGTCGGGTTGTCAAAAAGAGCGTTTATCGAATTGTTGGGCAAATATAATGTGTCGGTTTTCGGCTATACGTTGGACGAGGAAGATTTATCAATGATAACTGCTTGACGTTAGCATTTAAAATTAATGTGAATGAATAGGTCTAAAAAACGCGGAGCGGACTGGAGCGCAATCCGTCCCGGTTGCAATGAGCGTCGCTTCGATGCGAAAAAGTCGTCAGTTACTCGTGCCGCCGCAGATAATAAACATCTTTTCGCGTCGAAGCGACGCTCATTGCAAGCGGGGACGCTTGCGCTCCAGTCCGCTCCGCGCATTTGAATTCGACCTAATTATTTACAAAATTGGTTTTATGGAACACATCAGATATTCCGCCGCCGCTTGCCAGACGGATTTGCCGAATCCGGTGAAGCGCAGTGAAATGCGAAAAAATACCGACCGTATTCTTTCAATGATTGATTCGGCGGTGGCGGGAAACGCGCCGTTTTTGCCGGTTAGACTCGTTACATTTCCCGAATTTTCTCATTGCGCGCCGGTCTTTGCGACGGCGAAGGAATTGATTGAAAAACTCGCCGTCGAAATCCCGAACGAACATACGACGCGGCTCGTCGAAAAGGCGAAGGAACACAACATTTACATTCAGAGCGGTTCGATGCTCGAAGTTGATAAAAAATATAAAAACGCCGTTTTTAACACGACTTGTTTGATCGCGCCGGAAGGAATTTTGTATAAATATCGCAAAGTAAATACGTGGATTCCGTATGAAGTTCACACCAGTCCGCACGACATCGAGGGTTACGAAGAGGAACTTTTCCCCGTCGCCGACACGCCGATTGGAAAGTTGGGAACGGCGATTTGTTACGATTGGCTTTTTCCCGAAGTTTTGCGGCAGCTGGCGGCGAACGGCGCGGAAGTTTTAATTCGGGTTTCGGCTTATATGGATCCGTGGAACGCCACCGCGCCGATGGATTGGTGGACGATTATCAACCGCTGTCGGGCGATTGAAAATAACGCTTACGTCGTCGCTTCCAATCAAGCCGCGAGTTTGAAAAATTATCCGCCGTATTCGTGGTCGGGCGGCAGTCAAATCGTTGATTACGACGGCAGACTGCTCGCCGACGCTTCGCCGGGTGCGGGCGAACGCATCGTCGTCGCGCCGATTGATATTTCCGCTCTGCGCCACGAACGCGAAATCCGGCGCGGTCATTCGTTTCTCGCGCACTTGCGAACCGAGGCTTATCCGGTTTATCAAAAACATTTTTATCCGCCGAATTCGGGCGAAAATGACACGCGTTCGTTGACTTACGAGAAAAATGTCGAGTTGATTGATGAAGCTAAAAGAAAAATTGATTTGGAAAATGATTAAAATGTAAATTTATTTCAAGACGTTTTATTCGATTGTTTTACAAAAAGTTCTTTTTCGCAGTTGATTAAAGATGAACAATTTATAATTCATCTTGAATATTTTATCCGATCAATTGTGCCGAAAGCTCTCAAATAAACGACGTTGATTATTTGTCAACCTGAATCTTGAGTTGAAAATTTGCCGGAAAACGATACGCGAAAAGCCGCGTGTGAATTTTCTTTCGTTTCATCCCTCAAGATTCAGTTTAACTTATAACGCTGTGGAAAATAAGTAACACCAAGTTTGCCTAACAGTTATCGGTTCGCTTCTCAGTATTTGAGAAGTTGTTTGGCGATCACAATTCTCTGAATCTCGCTCGTGCCTTCGCCGATGGTGCATAGTTTTGAATCGCGCCAGTATTTTTCCGCCGGATAATCTTTTGTGTATCCGTAACCGCCGTGAATCTGCACGGATTCTTCGGACACGCGCACGGCAACTTCCGACGCGTAAAGTTTCGCCATCGCCGATTCTTTTGTCACGCGCTTATTATTGTCTTTTAAAAATGCGGCTTGCTGCGTTAAAAGCCGCGCGGCTTCGATTTGGGTTGCCATATCCGCCAGTTTAAATTGAATCGCCTGAAATTCCGCAATCGGCTGACCGAATTGATGGCGTTCTTTGGCATATCGAACCGCCGCTTCGTATGCGCCCTGCGCGATTCCGACGCTCAGAGCCGCGATTGAAATTCGCCCGCCGTCGAGAATTTTCATCGCCTGCGTAAAACCTTCTCCGAGTTCGCCGAGCAGATTTTCCTGAGGAACTTTGCAGTCTTCAAAAACAACCGAAGCCGTTTCGGACGCGCGCATTCCGAGTTTATTTTCTTTTTTGTCCGAGCGAAAACCGTCCATCGTCTTGTCAAAAATAAAAGCGGAAATTCCCTTCGCGCCTTTTTCTTTGTCGGTGACGGCGACGGCGACTAAAGTTTCGCACGAAATGGCGTGCGTGATGAAATTTTTCGAGCCGTTGACGATATAATTGCCGTTGTTTTTAACCGCCGTCGTGCGCGTTCCCGAAGCGTCCGAACCCGCGCCGGCTTCGGTCAAACCCCACGCGCCAAAACTTTCGCCGCGCGCGAGCGGCGCGAGATATTTTTGTTTTTGCTCGTCATTGCCGAACATATAAATGTGGTTTGAGCAGAGCGAATTGTGCGCCGCGACCGACAAACCGACCGAACCGTCAACGCGGGCGATTTCTTCGATAATCGTCGCGTATTCGACGTAACCCATTCCCGCGCCGCCGTATTCGGGAGGAAAGATAATTCCCAAAAGTCCGAGTTCGGCGAGCTGCGGACGCAATTCAATCGGAAAATGCTGGGTTTCGTCCCATTCCATTACGTGCGGCAGAATTTCGCTTTCCGCAAACTCGCGGACGCTGTATTTTATTTGCTGTTGTTCTTCTGTTAATTCAAAATTCATATTAAAAATTAGACTTGTCAAAAATTAGTTTGCCTATACAACAATTTATCTTTTTACGGCGTAAAGAACAAATCTCAAAATAGAACCAGCTTTGATTTTCGCATAAAATCTGCCGCGAAAGGGGATTTGGTATAAACTGCAATTTGATGAAAATTATCAAAAAGGCTCTGAAATGGTTTTTGGGAATCGCTTTTATTCTGGCGGGAATCAATCATTTTCTCAATCCTGATTTTTATTTGAAAATGATGCCGCCCGTTTTGCCGCAGCACTTATTTTTAGTTTATCTGAGCGGCTTTTTTGAAATCGCGTTCGGCGTTTTGCTGTTGATTCCGAAATTTACAAAACTCGCGGCTTGGGGATTGATCGCGCTTTTGATCGCGGTTTTTCCGGCGAATATTTATATGGCGATGAATCCGCAGCTATTTCCTGAATTTAGTCAGTTCGCGCTTTACATTCGGCTGCCTGTGCAACTCATTTTAATCGTTTGGGCTTTTTGGTTTACGCGAAAAAAAGTAGAATGAGTGAATATGAATTGGAAAGAAAACTTGCTCGGCAGCGATGCTGAAATTAGAGAATTGCTGCGAAATACGAAAACAATCGCCGTCGTCGGCATTAAAATGGAAGCGCATCAACCGGCGTATTATGTGCCGGGTTATATGCAGAGCGCGGGTTTTGAAATTATTCCCGTGCCGGTTTATTACCCGGACGCGACGAAAATTTTGGGCGAAAAAGTTTATCGAAGTCTGGCTGAAATTCCCGAAGAAGTTGATCTTGTCAATATTTTTCGGCGTTCGCACGATGTTCCGAAACACACGGACGACATTCTGGCGAAAAAGCCGAAAGCCGTCTGGATGCAGTCGGGAATTTACAACAACGAAGTCGCCGAAACGCTCGCCAAAGCCGGAATCAAAGTCGTGCAAAACGCCTGTCTGATGGTCGAACACCGCGCTCTGCGCTGAAATAAAAGATTACAAATCAACGATCATAAGTGCGTTTGACGACCTGGTAACATTCGCAGGAAAATTCCTCTAAACCTTCGCGGTTTGTAATAACGATATTGCCGCGCGAATATTTGATAAATTTCGCGCTTTGCAGATTTATCGCCGCGACTGTCACGGTCGCCCGCTGCGTTCCGAGCATTGTGGCGAGAAATTCCTGCGTCAGGTGAAGTTTTTCTACTTGCGAGCGATCACGGCACATCAAAAGCCAGCGCGATAATCGCTCTTCAACCGTGTGAAGCCGATTGCAAAGCGCGGTCTGACTGATCTGCGACATCAAATTGTGCATAAAGCGCAGTGCCAAATCGTGAAACACGCCGCCGCGCTTAAACTCCTCTTTCAAAACATCCGCATTGATGCGCGTTGCGCCGTCGGCGAGTTGAACGATACTTTCGTTGGTCGTCGAATCAACTCCCATCAGCACATCTACACCGACAATGCCTTCGTAACCGACTACGCCGACTTCCGCGCTGTAACCTTCCGGCGTGGTCGCAATGATAGAAACCATCGAATCATTGGGAAAATAAACGTACTTAATTTTTTCGTCTGGATGATAAATAAATTTACCGTGCGGAAAATCAAATTTCTCAAGATGAGGCTGCAAACGCCGGTAATCTTCTTCGGGCAGGCTGTTTAAAATAGTATTTCTCGTAGAACGATTTGTCATATCATCGGACATAAAATTTCTCCTTAATTCCGGTCGTGTGTAAAAACACAACAAACGTCAAAAGGAAGTTGTTTTTATGCAAAACCGTTTGTCGAGTGATGTTTTAATGAAGTATTTTTGAATCTTCACAGGAATGGTAGCACAGAGAAATTGTTTACTATGTTATAAACCCAACATAAAAAAAGATTTATCGGAATTTCTTGGAATTAAATCGCGGTCATCGTGATGTTTTCTTTGATGCGTTCGATGTCCGCGCCGACCGAACGAAGTTTTTTGACGATGGTTTCGTAACCGCGATCAATGTGGTAAACGCGGTCAACAACTGTTTCGCCGGAAGCGCACAACGCGGCAAGCACGAGCGAAGCCGAAGCGCGCAAATCCGAAGCCTGAACGGGCGCGCCCATCAAATTTGTTTTGCCGCGCACGATTGCCGTATTTCCCGAAATGTGAATATCCGCGCCCATTCTGATAAGTTCGGCGACGTGCATAAAACGATTTTCAAAAATCGTCTCGACGACGGTTGAAACGCCTTCGGCTTGCGTCATCAGAGCCATATACTGCGCCTGCATATCGGTCGGAAAAAGCGGATGCGGCGCGGTTTCCATATCTTTTGCCGTCAAACCTTTGTCGCAGCATTTGACCGAAAGCGTCGTTTCGTCAATATTTGTGATTTCTACGCCGACTTCGCGCAGTTTTTCGATTACCGCCGTCAAATGTTTCGGCTGACATTTGGAAATTTCGATTTCGCCGCCGGTAATCGCCGCCGCGACGATAAAAGTTCCGGTTTCGATGCGGTCGGGAATTATGGAATGCTCCGCGCCGCCCAAATCTTCAACGCCTTCGATTTCAATCGTTTCCGTTCCCGCGCCGCTAATGCGCGCGCCCATTTTATTTAAAAGTTCGGCTAAATCTTCGATTTCCGGCTCACGCGCCGCGTTGTGAATCGTCGTTTTTCCCTTCGCCAACGCCGCCGCCATCATCACATTTTCAGTTCCGGTGACGCTGACCTTTTCAAAAAAAGTTTCCGCGCCGACGAGCCGACCTTTCGGCGCGCGGGCGACGACATTTCCCGCTTCGAGCGAAACCGTCGCGCCGAGCTGTTCAAACGCTTTCAGATGCAGATCAATCGGACGCGTACCAATTGCACAGCCGCCGGGAAGCGAAACTTTCGCCTGACCGAACCGCGCCAGCAGCGGACCTAACGCCAAAACGCTCGCCCGCATCGTTTTGACGAGTTCATACGGAGCTTCGTAAACTTCAATATTTTTCGCGTTGACTTTGTGCGTCCGAAGTTCCGGCGTTAAAACCGTCGCGCCCAAATCTTCGAGCAGTCGCCGCTGCGTAATCAAATCTTTGACATACGGAACATTATGCAAAGTAACGGTTTCGGCAGTTAAAAGCGTCGCCGCCAGACACGGCAGAGCGGAATTTTTCGCCCCGCTGATTTCGATTTTTCCCGTCAGCGGTTTTCCGCCGCGAATTAAAAATTTGTCCATTTTGGTTTACGATTGGCAGCTTTTTTGTGGAAACACAAAAAAATAAAGTTTTTTATTAAACTTTATGATCCTGCAAACTTCTAAATTTTCGCTCAAATACTGTATTTCAACGATAACTTTTTCTTATGAAAAGTGATAGAAAATCTTATCACGACTTTTGAGATAACAAAAATCGCCCGGAATAATTAGCTGAATGTGAAATGCGGAATTGGAAAAATTACAAAAATCAGAAACAGTCGGAATCGTCAGACAAAATAAAAACGCCGGAAAATCCGGCGTTTCAAGAAAAACGATTGGCTGAAAATTAAAAAATCAAACGGAGAAAATAGCGGCGCATTCGTCAATCTCGAATTCCACATTCAATTAAGCTCGCAAAAGTTTATTTCCAAAGCAAAAATAAATTATTATTCGACTTTGATTTTTTCCTTTCGACCTCTGAGAACCATCAGACCGACTCCGAGAAGAAGAGCGACGAAAATTAAGACGATAAATAATTTGATTGCCGCCGTCAGAAAACCGACAAAGGCGATTATTTGTTTCAGCAGAGTGATAACAAGAGCGAGAATTGCAAAAATGCTGCTCCATTTGTCGGCTGCTGAAAAATAGCTGACGGAAGTTAAAATAATAACGACGCTTCCCAAAATTCCGGCGGTTTTCATCAAAATTGACATAATAAAATCCTTTTAAACTACTGAATTTTTAAGGGACGGGTAAAATTGCTCTCAATTTTCAAAACGTCCCGGTTTAATACTATAAGAATTATACAAAATTTTCTATCTGTTTTTCCAGTTCCGAACCTGCGTTTGCGTCTCAAAACTATTGTCCGAATCAAATTCACCCGTCCGAAAACTCACATCCTTTAACGCGCCGGAGAAGTTGGCGGCAACCGGCTGATTATCGTAATCAGCCCATTTTTGTTTGGTTTCCTTTGATTTAAAAACATAATCGCGCAGCAAATATGCGCCGAAACCGATCAGCATAACGGGCAAAATACCGCGCATTAAAAAACGAATATTAAAAAACGCGTTGAGAAAAAAAGACGCGCCGAGAATTGTCAAAACGATTCCCCAAAGTTTTGGATTGCCCGAAAATCTCTGCACGAAAATCTCTTCCGCGCCGTCCGAAACCGCGCCGGAACGAATTAAGCGCGCGGTTCGATAGGAATCGAGCGCGGCGAAAAGCCACATTCCGATAAAGCCGAGAACGAACAGCGGCATTCCGCCGGTCAAAACCGCCATCTGAAAAAGCCCGACGAAAACGGCGAAATAAACCAACGCTTTCATCGTTTGCCCGTTGTAAGCCGCGCCGAGTCCGGGACAGATCAGCGAAAGAAACGTCGCCAAAAATGGCGAATTTTGTCTTTTTTCATTCGGAACGTAAGAAGAATTATTTTGATTTCGCAAAAGTTCAACGCCCGAAACGATGCAGTCCTGACAATACGGAAATCCTTTTATTCGGTGATCGCAGGTCGGACACAGCGGTTTTCCGCAGCCGTTGCAATTGACCACTGCGACATTTTGAATGTGATAAGCGCAATTCATTATTTGGATTCCTCGTTATTGACGTAAGTTCCGCTGATCGGTTCCCGGTTCGTCTTTTGTTCGATTCGTTCGCCGTCGCCGAGCATAATATTCGTTCCTTCGCGGTAAGTTTGTCCGGCGAGTTCAAAACTTTTCTGATACATTCCGGCGATTGAACCGTCGGCGGAAACCGTCTGGCTGAAAAATAAAGCGGCGAAAATCAAAATCAGCGCGATGGGCGCGAGCTGCGGAATCGAAATCGGAAAACTTAGCCCGCGCAGCCGTTCAATCGTTTGGTCAAACCACGACGCGCGAACGCTGTCTGCTTTCTCCGTCCCAATGGTCGCCTGCAAAATTTTCGCGTTTAATCCGGCAGAAATCGGCAGTTCTTCCATTTTATAGGTGTAGCAAGCGGCGATTGAACGAACAACCGCGCCGGGTAAATCCGTACAGTTATCGCACAAAACGGCGTGGCGTTCCCACCGGTGAAAAATCGGCGCGGGCAAAAATCCGTCCAAATAATCGGTCAGATGTTCTTCAAATTGTTCGCAAGTCATCGCCGTTTCCGGCGCGGTCATCGTTAAAATTCTCGCTTCGAGACGCGTCATCGAATTTTTCGGCGGAGAAATTTCGTGACACAACTCCAAAGCATCCTTAACTTCATTCAAAAGCGCGTGACACAGAGGGCAGCGCAAAGCGTGAACGGCAACCGCTTTGTGCGTCGGTCTATCCAAACTGCCGTCCAAATAATCCGTCAAAAGTTCTTCAAACTCCGAACATTTTAAGATTTTTTCGTCCTGGTAACTCATAAAAAAACTACAATTCCTTCGATAAAAATCAAAACTTTTCAAAATCTTTCGCAACGGTGGCGTTAATATTCATATTTTCACCCAAAACGTCAAATAGTGACGACTCTCATTCTTCTCAAAATCTTTGCCAACTCGATTCTGCCGCGATTAATGCGCGACTTGACCGTTCCTTCAGGAATTTTCAAAACCTCGACGATTTCCTGATAACTCAACTCTTCGATGTCGCGCAAAATCACGCAGGTTCGCAAATCGGGCGGCAATTTGTCAATTCCTTCCTGCACCTGCGCGCACAGTTCGCGGCGTTCGATCTCTTTATGCGCCGAAGTTCCGACCGCGCGCAGATGAAACGTATGATCTTCAACGTCATCGGCGTAAGTATTCTGCGGATTGCGCTGGCGATGCCGGTAATCGTCAATTATCAAATTTCGCGCCAGCCGCATCAGCCAATTTGCCAAATCGCCCTGTTTCGCGTCGTATTGGTCGAGGGTTTTGTAAATCCTGACAAAACTTCCTGCGTCAAATCTTCCGCCGCTTCGACGCTCGACGTAAAACGGTAAGCGAGATTAAAAATCCGGCGTGAAAATGTCGAAACAATTTCTTCCCAAGCCGCGCCGTCACCGGCGCGACATCGCCGCGCAAGCTCTGCGCCGTTACTCACCGCCACTGCTTTTAATGCTTCCAACGCTCTCGTCTCCAATTAGCAATTGCTTTCGACTTCAAAGCAAAAAAGCCCAAAACCTCAACTTGTCAATTTGTTTTTACGACAGGCAAAAAAGAAAAGTTCCAAATAATAAATCGGCGAGATTAAAAAATAACGCTGTTTGTGTTTGAGAATTTGCGCCGGGATAAATTTGATATAATATCAATTAAGTAAGTGGACAAAATAAACTTGTAAATATCGGAGCGCGGACACTCTTGTCCGCCAGCCGTTCAAACAAATGACGTTACCGAACACGAATGTTGGCGGACAAGAGTGTCCGCGCTCCGACTTAAAAATAATTTTGTCCACTTACTTATCAGCAAATTTTTGCAGAAGCCCGCACGAAGTAAGGGCGTAAATCTCGCGCCTTTACTTCGTGCGGGCTTCTGCATTTATCAAACATATTTACTGATAAGGCGTATAAAATGCTGGCTAAAAGAATAATTCCGTGTTTGGACGTAAAAGACGGGCGCACGGTCAAAGGAACAAATTTTGTAAATTTGCGCGACGCGGGCGATGCGGTCGAACTGGCGAAAATCTATTCGGCAAACGGCGCGGACGAACTCGTGTTTCTCGACATCACGGCGACGAACGAAAAGCGCAAAACCTTGTCGCAACTCGTCCGCCAAGTCGCGGCGGAAATAAATATTCCGTTCACCGTCGGCGGCGGCATTAACACCATTGAAGACATCGAAATTTTATTAAACTCCGGCGCGGACAAAGTTTCAATCAACACTTCGGCGGTCAAAAATCCGCAAATTTTGGCGGACGCGGCGAAAAATTTCGGCTCGCAATGCGTTGTTTTGGCGATTGACGCGAAAAAGGTCGGTGAAAATTGGAAAGTTTTCTTAAACGGCGGACGAGTTGAAACGGAATTAAACGCCGTCGAATGGGCGCGAAAAGGTGTCGAACTCGGCGCGGGCGAAATTCTTTTGACTTCAATGAACGCCGACGGCACGAAAGAAGGTTTTGAAATCGAACTGACGCGGCTCGTGTCCGAAGCGGTCAATGTTCCCGTCATCGCGTCGGGCGGCGCGGGCGAATTGGAACATTTCACGGAAGTTTTCGAGTTCGGCAAAGCCGATGCCGCGCTCGCCGCCAGCATTTTTCATTTTCGGGAAATTGAAATTCCGCAGCTCAAACAATTTCTGCGCGCGCGAAATGTCGAAGTCAGAAATTGAGAATTTTCTGCAACGCCTATCTTTCGCCTTTCGCCCTCATCCTTTCACCTTTCGTTACGCGCCCGCCGGAGCGAGTTTTTCGGAAACTTTCGGCTCGCTCGCTTTTGAAACTTCTTCGGAATCTTTAATCAGCGAATCGTTGACAATTTTTTCCTGTTCGAGATTATGAATCGCGTAACTTCCCGTCGCCGGTGAAGCCGAAGCCGTTCTGCCGATGTATTCCAGAGACATATTTTCAGGTTTAATTTCGCGCAGACGCGGTTCGACAAACATCCAGCCGCCCATATTTTGCGGCTCTTCCTGCGCCCAGACGAGTTCCGCCGCGTTTTTGTATTCGGCGAAAATTTCTTTTAATTTCTCAGCCGGAAACGGATAAAACTGCTCGACGCGGATGATCGCCACGCGGTTATCATTTGCGTCTTCGCGTCCGGCATTCAAATCGTAAAAGACTTTGCCGGAACACAAAACGATCCGCTTGACTTTATCTTTGTCATTAATCGAAACGTCATTTATCACAGGCTGAAATCCGCCGTTGGTTAATTCTTCAACCGTCGAACTCGCCGCCGGAAGCCGCAAAAGACTTTTCGGAGTCATCACAATTAGCGGACGGACGATTTCCTGTTTGACTTGGCGGCGCAGCAGATGAAAATACTGCGCCGGCGTGGTCGGATTACAAACCTGCATATTATTTTCCGCGCAAAGCTGCAAATATCTTTCAAGCCGCGCCGAAGAATGCTCAGGTCCTTGACCTTCGTAGCCGTGCGGCAATAACATTACGAGCCGATTTTTCTGTTTCCATTTGTCTTCGGAAGCCGAAATATATTGGTCAATTATCACCTGTGCGCCGTTTGAAAAATCGCCGAACTGCGCTTCCCACATAACGAGCGCGTCCGCGTTTTGCATCGAATAACCGTATTCAAAACCGAGAACGGCGTTTTCCGAGAGAGAACTGTCAAAAACGTCAAATTGCGCGTCGGGCGTTTCGTCGTTGCGAAGTTCGGCGAGCGGACACCACACCGCGCCGTTAATCGCGTCATACATCAGCGCGTGGCGATGCGAAAATGTTCCGCGTCCCGAATCCTGCCCGCTCAAACGAACATCCGTGCCGTCCAAAACGAGCGAACCGAAGGCGACGGCTTCGGCAAAACCCCAATCCATCGGCGTTTCGCCGGTTCCCATTTTCGCTCGTCTAGCCAGTTGTCCGACCATTTTCGGATTGATGTGAAAATTTTCAGGAACGAGCGAGATTTTTTCCGTAACTTCCTTCAGAGTTTTTTCGGAAATCGCCGTTTCCAAGACTTTCGAGCCGTCTTCGTCTTCAACCGGCGGCGCGAGTTTTACTTTTTTCGGCTTTTCTTCGGCGATCTGTTTGGCGCGTTTTAGAATTTCTTCGTATTTGCCGACGATTACATCGGTCATCTCTTTTAATTCATCTTCGGTTATCACGCCGAGCCGAATCAATTTTTCCGCATACAGATGGCGCACGCCCGGATGCGCTTTGACACGCGCATACATCAGCGGCTGCGTATAGCTCGGCTCATCGCCTTCGTTGTGTCCCAAACGGCGAAAACCGATCAGATCGAGCGCGACATCTTTGTTAAATTCCTGACGATAATCGAGGGCAATTTTCGCCACGCGATAAGCGGCTTCGGGCGCGTCGCCGTTGATGTGAAAAATCGGAAGCTGCGTGATTTGCGCCGCGTCGGTTGAATAAATTGAAGTTCGTCCGGCTTCGGGCGTGGTCGTAAAACCGATTTGATTGTTGATGACAATGTGAATCGTGCCGCCCGTTCGATAGCCGCGCAAACTGGCGAGTTGCAAAGTTTCCATCACGATTCCCTGACCGGAAAACGCCGCGTCGCCGTGCAGCAAAACCGGCAAAACTTGGTCTATCACGAGTTCGCGCGAATCGTCGCCGCCTTCTAAAAGTTCGTCCTGACGCGCCCGCGCCATTCCTTCGACGACCGGATCAACGAATTCCAAATGCGACGGATTTGACGAAAGTTGAATTACGACATCGTTTCCGTTTTTTGTCTTCCGCTTGCCGTGCGCGCCTTGATGATATTTCACGTCGCCTTCGTCAGCCGGAAACGCCGGATGCGAAGTGCCTTCAAAAACCGTGAAAATGCGCTCCGCCAAATCGCCTTTTTCCGCGTCGCCGACGATATTTGCCAGAACATTCAAACGTCCGCGATGCGCCATTCCCATAAAAACTTCTTCCACGCCGCGTTCTGACGCTTCTTCGATCAATTGGTCGAGCAGCGGAATGACGGTTTCCGTCCCTTCGAGCGAAAAGCGTTTTTGTCCGAGATATTTGCGGTGCAGAAATTGTTCAAACTGTTCGGCTTCGATCAATTTTTGCAAAAGCTGTTTTTGCGTTTCGGCGGCAAGCGGCACGACATCAACAAATTGCTGCCGAATTTGTTCGCGCAGCCATCTTTTTTCTTCTTTGCTCTGAATATGCCGATATTCGATGCCGACTTTTCCGCAATATGCTTTTTGCAAAATATTCAAAATCTCGCGCAGCGTCGCCGTTTCCGTTCCGTGCAAACCGCCGGTGATAAATTCGCGGTCTAAATCCCAAATCGTCAAACCGTAATTTTCCAAGTCCAATTCCGAAGCGTGATAACGCGTCATATTGAGCGGATCAATATCGGCGAGCAGATGTCCGCGAATGCGGTAGGCGTTGATTAATTCTAAAACTTTCGCCTGTTTGATAGTTTGTTCGCGGTAATGATCGCCGCCGAGAAGCATCGGATTATTGTCTTCCGCCCAGCGAAGCGGCGCGTAATTGATGCCCAAATCGGCAAAAATTTCGTCGTAAAATAAATGTTTGCCGATTAAATACTCGTGAATTTTCCCCAGAAACAAACCGCTTTCCGCGCCCTGAATCACGCGGTGATCGTAAGTCGAAGTGAGCGTGATCGTTTTGCTGATGCCCAACTGCGAAAGCGTCGCGGCGGTCATCGCCTGATATTCCGCCGGATATTCAATCGCGCCGGTGGCGATAATCGCGCTTTGTCCCGCCATCAGACGCGGATTTGACGAAATCGTGCCGAGCGTTCCCGGATTGGTCAGTGAAATCGTCGTGCCTTGAAAATCCGCAATTTCGAGCTTTCCGTCGCGGGCGCGTTTGACCGTATCGTTATAAGCGGCGAGAAATTCGGCGAAATTCATCGCATTTGTGCCTTTAATACTCGGCACATAAAGATTGCGCGAACCGTCTTTTTTCTCGATGTCAATCGCAATTCCGAGATTCACACTTTCGTTTTCCAAACGCGACGGCGCGCCGTTGACGTAACCGTAACCGAAATTGAGCGACGGATATTCTTTTAACGCTTTAATTATCGCCCAGCCGATCAAATGCGTGTAAGAAACTTTGCCGCGTCCCTGCGCTTTGAGATTTTCGTTGATAATCCGCCGATTCTCTTCCAAAACTTTAACCGGAATTACTCGTACGGAAGTCGCCGTCGGCACGGTCAGACTTTCTTCCATATTTTCAACGATAACTTTCGCCACGCCGGTCAGTTTTTTGACTTCAACGCCTTCGCCGACTTTTGTTTCCGATTTAGTTTCGCTTTTCGCGGATGTTTCGGCAGATTTTGTTTCCGTTTTCGGCGCGGCTGTCTGCGGTTTGACAGCGACAGCTTGATTGTCGCTTTGTGCGGACGGCGCGTTTCCGTTCAGCAAATCGCTGAAATACGTCCGCCACGATTCGTCAACTAAATTCGGATCGCTTTTATAACGATTCAGCAAACCTTCGACGTAACTGGCATTTGCGCCAAAATTTTCGGCAATATATTCGGATAAATTTGTAACTTTTTCGCTCACTTTTGTTTGTAACCTCTTTTTAATAATCGCGGATGTGATAACAATTTTAACGCAGATTGCTGAATTTTTACAGTCAATCAAATTTTGGCTGTTTGGAAGTCCGGTTTTGTCGCTGAAAGCGACTTTTTTGATAGCGGCAGGTTGAGTTCTGCGAAACCTGCCGTTTAAATCAACGGATCGTTCCGACGCTGAAAGTGTCGTTTTAGTTTTGTTTCGATGCGACACTTTCAGCGTCGGAATCGTTGGCTCTATTGTTCGGCAGGTTTCGCAGAACTCAACCTGCCGCTATCAAAATCATCGCTTTCAGCGATTTTATGGAATTTCCAAACCGCTTCTTGTTTTGAGAATAGTTTCTATAATTTATTTTTATCAAATTACTTCTTCACGAAACTGTGTTAATCAAAGTTTTAATCTCGTCAATCTTTTCCAGCGCGGCTTCTTCGCCGGCTTTGATAAATTCGTCCATTTTGCCGATTTCGTCCGGTCTGAGATGCGCGAGCTGCGGAATAATGACGACATCGGCGCGGTAATGATGGGCTTTTGAAGCGGTTCGCAAAAGCATCATCGCCGATTGAAAAAAGATGCCGAGCAGCGTGTTCGGCTTTCCCCAATATGACGAACCCGAAGCCAGAACATCAACGGCGATAACGACTTCCGCGCCGAGTTTGCGAACGGCTTTGGTCGGCACATTTGCCACCACGCCGCCGTCAATCAATAATTTCCCGTCGTGTTCGACGGGCGCGAAAACTCCCGGAATCGCGCAGCTCGCTCTGATCGCTTCCGCCAAATCGCCTTTGTCTTTTAAAATAAATTCCTTGCCCGTTTCCAAATCGCAGGCGACCGCCGCGAACGGAATCGGCAAATCTTCAAATTTGCTGACCGGAAAATTTTGTTTGACAAACGCGCCGAGCGAAGCGTTCGACAGCAAACCTTTTGGCGAAAATGAAAAACCGGACATTTTGAACCAACTGATTTTGCGCGACATTTCGATAATTTCCGCGATGTTCGCGCCGCTCGCCAACGCGCCGCCCGCAAATGAACCGGCGGAAGTTCCGGCGATAAAATCAACCGGAATATCGTTTTCGGCAAACGCTTTCATCACGCCGAGATGAGCGAAACCGCGCGCCGCGCCGCCGGAAAGTGCCAGACCGAGTTTTTTTCTTGTCATATTTTACCTGATGAGTAGTGTAATATATTTATCAACGTAAAATTGAAAATGGATAATGGAAAATGTACTAAGATTTTTTTACGGAGTGTTAAAATTAAATGATGAACAAATTAAAATATAAAATTTCGCTCGTCGGAGTAATTTGTTTAGCTGCGTGTTTTCTGATTTCTTCGTGCGGAAACGATAATAAGGAGGAAAGTTCGGACATATTGAATTTCTCGGACGACACGACCGCCGCCGCGCAGTTTGTCGTCGAAGCTAACGAAGATTTAAACAAAATCAAAATTATATACGGCGACAACGCAGCGAAACGCGAAGAATTAAAAGAGGCGATGAAAAATAACGACAGCGAAAAGGTCAGAAAAATTTCGGACGATTTGGTTTATCTCATCAATGACGGAATGCGTTTGGGCAAAAACGCGCTGGAAAAAATCACCCAAGCCCGCGATATGAACATTAATTCCGATTTCAAGGAATATCTGCGTTTGAAAGAAGAAAGTCTGCAAAAGCAAATGGACGCTTTTGAAAATTATCGTCAAGCCGCGATTTTTTTGCGCGACGGTTACGATCCGAAAGACGAAAAACAGCGCGAAAACGTCAAAACCAAATTTGCTCTGTTTGATGAAAATTTTCACAAAATTATGGAATCCGCGCAGGAATACAGCAAACAGGCGAACGATCTCGCCAAAGAAAGCGCGAAAAAGGGAAATTAAAAATTTGCGAATCGTCAAGAGGCGGACATTTCGCCCGCCGCGAACGACAGGCGAAATTATAAGGCTGCGTCAAAGACCCGAAGCGTTCTCTTAAACAAAGAAATTTTAACGTAAAAAGATAGAGTTTTTTAGCAAAATAACGGCACAAAATCGTCTTGAACCGCTTTTTCCTTTTGAAAACTATTGATTTATATACTAAGATGTGCTGTAAAGTTTTTTAACTTTAGCTAAATTTTAATAAAACAGAGGAATCAGTATGAAAAAAATAATGTTTTTAACTTTCGTCGCCGCTTTTGCTTTGGCACTTGCAGGCTGCGAAACGACCAAAGAAACCACATCAAACAAAGCTGTCGTAGTCAATAATAACGCAAGTTTGGTCAACACGACCACAGTGACCACGACGAATACAAATATGGCAACCGGTAGAGTTACCTACGATAAGGAAATTACCAGAGAAGATTACGATAAAGATAAAGACCGATACAGCACCGACGCAAAAGAAGCCGGAGCCAGCATCGGTCAAGGCGCGGAAGACGGCTGGCTTTGGACAAAAACCAAATCTGCTTTGGCGACGACTAATGATTTGAGAGATTCGACCATTAATGTTGACGTTGAAAACAGCGTCGTGACGCTTCGCGGCACAGTTGCTTCAAAAGTCGGAATGGAAAAAGCGGTTAAAACCGCGCAGGAAGTTGACGGCGTAAAAAGCGTCAAAAATATGTTGAAAGTTGTTGCTAACGATTCGATGACCAATCAAGCAGTAACCGACGATCCTGATACGAAATCCAACTCAAAGTAAAAAATTAAGCAGTTTGATTTCAGTAAAAAACAAAAAACCGCCGCATTCAAATGCGGCGGTTTTTTTGTTTTTTACATATTATTTCTATTCAGCGCGCATTTTTTAGATTATTTTGCGGCTGGCATAAATTCGATCTTTCGGACAAAGTAAATGCTGAAACCTCATCAAAAATTCGGAAAACCCTTTCATTTTCAACAGAACTAGTATATGATTGCGCTGAAAAATCCACATCTACAAAGAGGAGTCAATATATGAGATTTTCACGATTTCTTTGCCTTTCTTGTTTAGTCCTTTGTACGCTTACTTTTACGTTCGCTCAAAAAGAATCGCCGACCGAATCGAAAACCGAAAAGGAAGAGGCGCAAAAAAAGTTGGAAGAGCAGATTTTAAAGCTGCTCGATCAATCAGCCGGTGACGCGGCGATACTCAAATTGCCGCAGAACAGAGCGATGGTTTACGCAATCGCCGGAGATTTATACTGGAAGTTCGACGAAAAACGCGCCAGAGAACTTTTCCGCAGTTCGGCAAACGACATTATGGTCGCCAATGTCGAGACGGAAAGAGATAAAAAGGCGAACGATGATCCGTACGCGAATATTTTCGATTTTGATGATGTTCGCAATCAGATTTTGCCGATGATTGCCAAACACGATGCCGATTTAGCCTTGGAAATGCTCGCGCAGACGCGAAGCGCGAAATTGACCGAAGAATTAGCCAAAGCGACGCAGCCGAACGCCAAACAGGACGACGGCGGTTATTTAAACTTTAATCCCGAACAGTATCGCGTCCGGCAGGAAATCGCGCTCGAACAAAGTTTTGCCGTGCTTGCCGCCGAACAAAATCCCGACAAAGCCATCAAACTGATAAAAGACAGTCTGGCGAAAGGCATTTCCTGGAATGTTCTGCCGCTGCTGCAAAAGGTTTTCAAAAAAGACGAAAAAAAGGCGGCGCAGTTAGCCGACGACGTAATCAGCAAAATCGTTGAAACGGATTTGACCAAGAAAAAGGACGATTTGGGCGCGGCGATTCGTTTTTTGCAGTATGCGAATAATCCGAACGCGCCGAAGGAAACAAAGGAAAAACCATTTAAGTTTACCGATTCGCAGTTGAAAGATTTGGCGAATAAAATCGCCGATACATTTCTAAAACCGTCAAATTCGCTCGACACGATGATGGCAATGTCGCAGGCGATGCCGAATTTAGAAAAATTCGCGCCGGAAAAATTCGCAATGCTCAAACAAAAGCAAACCGAAGCGATGAAAAATATGCCGCCGGAAATAAAGCGTTTCGAGCAGCAGCAGAAAATTTGGAACCAAAATTCTACACCGGAAGATATTCTCGCCGATTTGCCGAAACTAAACGAATACGAAAAAATCTCGGCGTATCAATCCATCAATAACAAACTCTCGCAGATGGATGACGAAGCCAGAGCGAAGAAAATTATCGAACAAATCCCGGACGAAAAAGCGCGCGCCGATGCCGCCGAAAAATTTGAATCGGGAAAAATCAGCCGTTTGGCGAAAGACGGAAAGCTCGACGAAGCGAAAAAACTGATCGGTAATCTTGGCAAAAAGAAAACTCAGATTCAAAAACTGGTCGCGCTGGCGGCGGAATTTCAGAAAAAAGCGACGGACAAAGACCACGAAACCGCCGTCGGTTTGATGAAAGACGCGAAAACATTGGCAAACGAATATCCCGAAGACGAAGACGAACTCAACGATTTGATGGAAATTGTCAGAGGTTACGCGACGATTGACCCGAACGAGGCGTTCCGCGTTTTCGATCCGATTGTTGACCAAATAAACGATTTTGTGCAGGCTTCGGCGATTTTGAGTAAATACAACAAGCGGGATCAAAATTTCAAAAAAGCCGAACTTTTGATGAAGGTTAACGGCAATACATACAACGGTTTAATGCTTTTTCGCTACATTGATCAAATTCAACTGCTCGGAAAAGCCGACCTGAACCGGATGATTACGCTTTCGGATAAATTTCAGCGAAACGATGCCCGCATCATCGTCAAACTTTTTGTCGCGCAGGGTTTTCTCAAAGAAGAGAAAAAAGACGGCAGCGACAACAATAACTCCGGCGGAATTATCATTTATTAGCTGAGACTTTCTACACAATTAAAGTGTGCTGTATCAAATTGTATAAAAATGTGAAGTAAAATTAGCCGGAGATTTATGTAAAAAAAGCGGATAAATCAACTAAAAATGAAGGTTCGTCCGCTTTTATTTACGCAAATCAGCAAATTTTCAGATTTTTCAACTACCAGTTGATTTCCAACTGATATTCTTTTGCACCGCTGTCGTTGTCATCAATTTGAATGATTGCGGTATAGTTGTTATCACGGCTCGGCTGCTGAATGACACGTACATCTCCGCGACCTGATTTTTTGTCAACATCAACCGAAACATTTCGTGTCGGAAGCGAAGCGGTAAAATTGAACCTGCCCGCCGGATATTCCCTGCCGGAAATTGTCTGCGTTTCAATGTTCCGATTTCTGACGACTAACTGTACCTGTTTATCAACGATTCCGCTCCAGTAAGCGCGTCCGGTTCTCTGTCCGCCTCCAAAGCCGCCGTTGTTGTTTCCGCCTCCGAAACCGCCGCCATTATTGTTTCCGCCGCCGTTATTGCCGCTCCCTAATTCGCGGTTAATGTCGTTGAGGGAATTTTGCGTGCTGCGCCACAGATTATTGTTAGAACCGTAAGTCGGCGCGCGCCGCGCCAAATCAGTTAAAATCGCGGCGGCATCGCGCAAATCCGAAGCGCGGCTATTGCGGTCGCGCAGCATTTGCTGAAAAAGCCCGACGCTGGCATCCAATTGTTGTGCCAAAAATGCCGATTGCAAATCGCCGCGATTGCTCGAATTCCCTCTTCGCAAGTTCTCCGATGTTCGATCAGCCAAATCAACGGTATCTCTTTTTAGCTGGTCGGCTAAACTTTCCAAGCGTGATGAAGTGTAACGATTTGTTTCAATCTGCGCGAATGCGGAAAAACTGAAAAGCAAAATCGAAAATAGTGATAAAAGAATGGTTTTTTTCATATTTTTGTCTCCAATTAAAATTTTGGGGGAAAGACAAACGCCTTCTTTAAAAAAGAATGAAAACGAGTTTGCCGTCAAGATTCATAAATCATTTTTCCTGAATGGTCAAACCTTCCCGGCATAGCTTCCAACGTAAAACTTCCGCGTCCCGTTCTTCCGCCAGTGCTTTTTCGACTTTTGATTTTTGACCTTCTTCACAAAAAAAAGCGATACAGCCGCCGCCGCCCGCGCCGCAGACTTTGGCGGCAATCGCGCCGTTGGCTTCGGCTTTTTCAATCAGCAAATCCATTTGCGGAGTCGTCATATTCGGCGATAAACTTTTGCGGCGCGGATGAGCGGATTTTAAAATTTCGCCGGCATTTTGCCAATTATTCGTCAAAAGCGCGTCGCGCAGATTGAGCGACGTGTCACGAATGCCTTCAAAAATCGCAAAAGTTTCCACATCGCCGTCAATATGCTTTTTCGTAATTTCCCAATTATTCGTGCCGGAATTGCGCGGCTCGCCCGTGTAACAGACGACGATTCTGGCTTCGAGGGTTTCGGTATCAACATCCAACGCTTCGCGCTTGATGCCGTCGGAAGAGAAATGAATTGCCGACACGCCGCCGTATTGCGCCGAATAATAATCCTGAAAACCGGCGGGAACTTTGATGACCTGCGTTTCGACGTTTGCCGCAATCGGAATAAATTTGTCGGGCGCGTAACGGTCGCCGACCAGCCGGTTTAACGCTCCGATACAGGCGATATTTAGCGTCGAAGAACCGCCCAAACCCGCGCCCGCCGGTGCTTCCGATTTGGTGGTCATCGTAAAACCGACTTCCGGTTTGAAAAAATAAATCAGTTTGCAAAGCAATTCCAGACGCGGTTCGTTTTTCAATTCGCTGAGTTTATCGAGCGAAGTTTCAAACTTCTGGTTACGATCAATTGATTCGATGATAATTTTATCGTCGTCGCGGGTTTCGATTCGGCAGCGCGCCATCAAATCAACCGCGAAATTTACGGTCGCCGCGCCTTCGTGAAATAGAAAAAGCGGCGGAATATCAATTGTTCCGCCAGCCAGATCAACTCTGGACGGAGCAGATGTTTCGATTATCATAGTTTAATCTATAACTAAAATTTATTATTTCTTAATTGGCGATAAAGTTTTGATATTACCACTAACCTTCTGTAATGAAAAATCTTAACGATTTATTCTTTAGCGGCAACGGCTTTTTCTTCTGTTGTTTCTTCAGTTTCTTCCCGATTTGGCGAATGTGTCAGATGAAGCCGTTCGCCCAAATTATGAAGTTTCCCCTGTGCGGCTTCTTCCATAATGTGAATTTTTTCTTCGATTTTATGAATCGTTTCCGGTTTAACTTCTTCGACTTTTTGCGATAAATAGTAGCGTTCGACCATATAAAAAACTACAATTCCGCCCAGAACGATGAATAACAGCGCGACACCGATTTGTTTGAAATCGCCGATAATTCCGGTAATCGCGCCGCTGAAAAAGTAGCCGATTCCAGACAGCAGCAAAGCCCAAATCGCGCAGCTAAGTGTGTCGAGAAACAAAAAGCGCGGATAAGACATTCTGCCGATGCCGTAAAACAGACACATCGCCGCCCTGATACCGTAGATATATTTGGAAATAACAATCGCAAAACCGCCGAATTTCTCTATCAAACGCTCGATACGCGGGCGCGCCATTTCATAGAAACTGTAATCTTTAATGGTCGTGCGAAATAATCTGCCGATCAAATAAGCGGTATTATCGCCGACCACGCCGCCGAGCATTCCGGCGATGAAAACTTTCAAAAAGCTGTAATTGCCGAAAAACGAACTGTGTGCCATCACGCCCGAAAGAAGCAGCGTTATATCTCCTTCAATAGTGCAGAGAGTAAAAACCGCGTAGATTCCGTATTGTTCAATGATTTCGGATATATGTTCCATCGGTGAAAGAGTTATTGCACAAAATAACTATCAAAGATTAACTTTTAAGCGGCGTTTGAGTCAAAGGAAACCTTTCAACTTTGTAAAAGATTTAGTTAAAATAAGAAAACAAGCCTCAAAAATCTTGTATTTTTTTCCAAGATTTTTGAGGCTTGTTTTCTTCAACTATGAAAATGCAGTTGTATTTATTAATTTGACCGAATTTTTCGTTCGCGTCGAACTTTAATTCAAATCAAACAACAGAAATTCAGTTTTTGACAAAGTAACCCTGTCGCGCCCGAACGCGGTAATTTTGCGGAGTTTTCAAACCGACATCGAGTTTGACATATTTATTTTGCGGAAATTCGCCTTCCGAATAATACTGCACCAGATATTGCGCTTGAAGTTCGTTGGCGAGCTGACGAAAAATTTTTACCAGCAAATCTTCGTTAATTCGTCTGTTTTGTGAATTTTGCGAATCGTCTTTTGTATTTATCGGCAGAATTTTCGGCAAAAAAGCCGTGCCGCCGGTTTCTTCGGCAAACTTTTGCAGATTATTTTGTCCTTTGACGCTGACTTTATTCAACTGAAACGAATTTCCGGCAGGATTTATCGAATAAAAAACGGCATCGGAATTTTGCAGAATTCGCAAAACGCGAACAACTTCCTGATCGTTCGCCGCGTCGCGGTTGGCACGGGTGAATTCGTAAAGTTTTTTGGAATCTAAAGTATTTATTTGATTGCCGAGCTTTTGATAGCCGTTATCAATCGCCCGTCTGATGCGGTCGCTGTTGGTGTCTTCGCCGTCCGAAATAACAATAATGACTTTGCGGCTGCCAGTCGCGGCATTTTTTTGAAGATATTCCGAAGCGTTGGAAACCGTATCGAAAAAAGCCGTAAATTGTTTGGTCGGCTGAATTCCTTTGATGGCAGCTGCCGAATTTTGCGCCGAATCACGCGCTTGTATGATAACCGGACGTTCGCCGACCGTAAAAATCGTCGCGCGATCTTGCGGACGCATAACTTCCTGCAAAAATTTAGCGGCGATTTCCTGTTCAAAATTGAACATCGGGTTAGTGGTCGCCGAAATATCGAACAGCAAAGCAATTTCCAGCGGCACTTTTTCCGCGTCGGAAACTTGCGCTACTTCCTGCGATTTGTTGTCTTCGGAAACGCGAAAATCATTAGCTTTTAAGCCGAAAACCGGCTGACCGCCGCTGTCCAGAACGGAAACCGGCACAACGACAAGACGCGAATCTATTTTGATGACATCTTCTTCAGCCTGTTTTTGCGGCGGTGTCGGCGATATAGTTTGCGCGAACGCCGAAAAAGCTAAAGAGAAAAAAAAGACAAAGAGAAAAATCGGTCGTCGGTTCATTTATTTCCACCTCTAAATAATTTTGCCCAAACGGACTTGAAAACAAACAGGAAGAGGTGAAAACGATATAAATGTTTTCACCTCTTTCTTTGATAAATTAAAATCACAAAAGGTTTACTGGTCGTTCAGAGTCGTATCTTTTCTAACTTCGACGCTTTGATTTAACCCGCGATTGACGAGAAGTTTGATTTCAACGCGACGATTTTGTTCGCGTCCTTCGAGAGTCGAATTATCGGCAATCGCCTGTAATTCGCCGAAACCGTAGGATGTTCCGATTCTGCGAAGCGGAACATTGTGTGTTTCCACCAAATAATCAATAACCGCCTGCGCGCGACGCTGACTCAGAACTTTGTTCTTTTTAGCGTCACCGTCGGAAGAAGCGAAACCT
Organism: Pyrinomonadaceae bacterium; assembly: GCA_965218105.1. Lineage (GTDB taxonomy): Bacteria > Acidobacteriota > Blastocatellia > Pyrinomonadales > Pyrinomonadaceae. The sequence goes on along the minus strand of OZ244585.1, from coordinate 2,385,568 downwards.
GTAATCTCTATCACATAACCTTTCATCGTCATTGCCGCTTGAGCAACCTGATCGAGTTCGGATTTGGCTTCTTCGGACAAGATCGCGCTGCCGACTCTGAAGTTTACGTTTGATGTTTTTTGAACGACGAAATCATCCAAAGAAGAAATTCTCTGATTCGTCGCGTTGACACCGGCAATCGCCGCGTCAGCCGAATCCTGAGCCGCTTTCGCGCCGCCGCGGGCGGCATTTGAAATCGCCATCAGTTCGTCAATTTGTCCCGAAAGACGTTCGGCATTCTGTTCGGTTTGCGTTACGCGCTCTTCGACCGGATCAACGCGGCTCTGAATTGACTGAGCGACGCGCAGGTCATCATCGTCAAAGCGGACTTTTTCCGCCGATAAACTGCCCGCGTTGTCGCCGCGACCTTCAACCTGTAAATTTAATCCGCGAATAATCTGCTCGGATGCGATTCGGTCGCCGCCGCCGAAAAATCCGCCTTTGGTTTTAATGCTCGTATTCGGACTGATAACGACTCGCGTATCAACGCCAACGCTGTCACGAACCGTAAAACTTCTGTCGTCTCTGGCGACGACAACGCCTTTTATTTTGTACTTTTGACCGCCTGTTAAATTACGCAGCTGCGCGTTTTGTTGCGCGTTTTGTGCAGTCTGCGGCTGCCCGATCTGGGCAAAAACGCCTGCTGAACTTACTAATAAAGCTAAAACTAGCACCGGAATTTTCTTGAACATAATCTACACTCCTAATTAAAATAAAATTTAGGGAGAAAATAATTACTTGGGACGTTAAGTTGAAATAATAAGTTGTCAAAACTTTTTCATTATAAATAAAAACTATAAATAATAAAACAAATTTTTGTCGCCAACCTACAAAATATCAATTTTGATTTTCTCCGAACTTCCCCATCGAATAACTGACCTATCTGGAAAATGTTTAACACACAACTATTGTGCCAAACAGCGCGGAGCGTCTGCAAGATTCAGTATTAAAACCTACTTGCGGGAAACACGCGGCTGGGACTTACAATTAAAAAGTGTGTTTCCAATCAATACATTTTCAAATTTCGGTCAGATAAGTGTTTGAATTTAATTCAATGCGATTTTATCGAAAAAGGCATTGATAAAAAATTTTTTATCAACGCCTCAAATCTGTCATCAAAACTGAAATTAAGATTTACAAGTTAAACGTCGTCGTTTCCATATAGTTTTTCATAAACGACAGGAATTTCTCGGCATCCGCGCCGTCAACCACCCGATGATCGTAGGTCAGAGCGAAATATGCCATCGAGCGAATCGCAATCACGTCGTCGCCGTCAGCGGTCGTGATAACTCTCGGACGTTTTTCGATTGTGCCGACACAAAGAATCGCAACTTGCGGCTGATTGATAATCGGCGTTCCGAAAAGTCCGCCGAAAACGCCCGGATTTGTGATCGTAAATGTGCCGCCCGTAACTTCATCGGGCATCAGTTTTTTCGTTCTCGCGCGGTCAGCCAAATCGTTCGCCGCCAAAGCCAAACCGGACAAAGACAGTTGATCCGCGCGTTTGATGACCGGAACGATTAAACCCCAGTCGAGCGCGACCGCCATTCCGAGATTGACATCGCCTTTGTAAATGATTTGGTCGCCGGAAACCTGTGAATTGACAATCGGAAACTGCCGCAAAGCCTGCGTTACGGCTTGAAAAATAAACGGCATATATGACAATTTCGTGCCGTAACGGGACTGAAATTCCGTTTTATTTTTGTCGCGGAACTTTGCCACGTTCGTCATATCAAACTCGTAAACGCTCGCAACGTGCGCCGAAGTCTGTTTTGAAAACGTCATATGTTCGGCGATTTTCTTACGCATTACCGACATTTGCTCGACTTTATCCGCGCCGGACGGCGTTGTCGCCGCTGAAATTGGAGTATTCCGCGCGGGCTGAGTTGGCGGCGCAATTTGCGGCGCGGTCGGAGCATTTTTGCGAAGCAAATCCTGCGGACGAAGTGCCGCGCCGGATTCGATAAACGATAAAATATCTTTTTTCGTCACGCGACCGCTCATTCCCGAACCTTCGACGCGCGAAATATCAATGTTGTGTTCTTTGGCGATATTGCGAACGAGCGGACTCGATTTCGTGCGGCGCAATTCTTCGAGCGACACTTCGCCGTTCGATTTGCCGTTGCTTTTCTGCGCGTCGTCCTTCGCTTCGGGACGCTGATAATCGTAACTTCTGCCCTCGACTTCTTCGATTTCTTCCTCTTCTTCGGCGGGCATCGAAACACTTGTTTGAGCCGAACCAATCGCGCCCGTCGCCCGCGCCGTCTGCTGTTCGGCTTGCGCTTGTTCGGCGGTTGAAGTTTGACTTTGAACTGCCGACTTTGAACTTTGGACTGATGCCGCGCCCGCCGCGCCCACCAAACCGACAATCGCGCCGACTTCGACGGTTTCGCCTTCGATGACGCGAATCTCAAGCAGAGTTCCCGCAATCGGCGACGGAACTTCCGCGTCAACTTTATCGGTCGAAATTTCCAGCAGCGTTTCGTCTTTTTCAATCTTATCGCCGACGGCTTTCATCCATTTTGAAACCGTGCCTTCGGTAATTGATTCGCCCATTTGCGGCATTACGACTTCGGTCGAACTTTCTGATTTTATTGAGTTTTCCGCATCGGCTGACACAGTTTGCGCTTCTTCGACAGGTTGAGATTGTTCAAAATTTTCGGCTTTCGTTTCTTCAGACGACATCGTTTCATTTGAACTTCGGGTTTCGGACTCTGGACTTTGAACTTCCGCCGCCGTTTCGCCTTCTTCGCCTAAAATGCCGACGGCTGTTCCGACTTCGACGGTTTCGCCTTCGTCGGCGCGAATCTCAAGCAAAGTTCCCGCAACCGGCGACGGAACTTCCGCGTCAACTTTATCGGTCGAAATTTCCAGCAGTGTTTCGTCTTTCTCGACTTTTTCACCGACCTGTTTCATCCATTTTGAAACCGTGCCTTCGGTAATTGATTCGCCCATTTGCGGCATCACAACTTCTACGCTCATAAAATCTCCGTTTATTAAATAATGACTGAATTTAAAAGTATCAAACAAATAGAATACAGGAAAATTGGTTTAAAAGTGAAAAGGTGAAAAATTTTAACAGTGAAAAAGCACTGAAAGATTCTAATTTTTCACCTCTAAACCTTTTCACTTTTTCATCTTTTCACCTTATTTTATCCGCTGATCAGACGCGCCACCAGAAATGCCACACCTGCCGCCACGCTTCCGATTAAACAAGTTTGGATCGCGCTTTTGAAAGGTTTTGTTCCGGTAAAAGAGCCTTTTACATAGCCGAAAATGAACAGCGCGATGACGGTAATGACAACCGACCAAAGCAGTGCGACGTGCGCTTCGGACAAAATGATATACGGAGCAAGCGGAATCATTCCGCCGAAAATATACGCGCCGCCGATAGTCGCGCCGCTTTGCAGAGCGCGTTTCGGATCGGGTTTTTCGAGTCCGAGTTCAAAACGCATCATAAAATCCGCAAAATCCGTCGGACGCTGCGCCAAAGTTTCGACCACCGGAACGCTTTCCGCCCGCGTCATTCCGTAATTTTCAAAAATCTCGACCACTTCATCCTTTTCGTGTTCGAGCATCTCTTCAATTTCATACATTTCGCGCTCATATTCGCTGTCGTAATGCTCTATATCGGATTTTCCCGCCAAATAGCCGCCGAGACCCATCGCAATCGAACCGGCGACAATTTCGGCAAGTCCCGCCGTTACAATAATTGTCGTCGAAGAGACCGCGCCCGAAAGTCCCGCCGCCAGCGCAAACGGAACGGTCAAACCGTCCGCCATCCCGATGACGACATCGCGGACGACTTCGCCCGACGTAAAATGTTTTTCAATGTGTGGTGTCTGCGGCATAAAAGAATTTCCCTTAATTAAAGAAATTCTCTCATAAAATTCAGCCTTTGTCTTTACAGCTCGTAAATCTTTAGAAGCTGTTTGAAACTCGAAAATTTAAAAAATTTAACCACGCGCTCAACACAAATTAACACGAAAATTTGTCAGATTATTAAATTATTCGTGTATTTTCGTGTCCTTTCGTGGTTAAAAAATAAAAAATAAGAGTTTTCAAACAGCTTCTTAGGGAAATACGAAAAAGGCGAAAGTAAATTACCTTTCGCCTTTCTAAACGCCCGCATCGGGGGCATTTTTTATACTGAGAATTGCAAATAATTAATATATTGAAAAGTTATATTCTACAATCGCTGCAAGGGAAATCGGTTTTCCATCTCTTGTCGCAGGTTCGAATTTTATTGCAAATGCAGCTCTGACCGCTTCTTCATTCAATCCGTAACCCAATGGTTTGAGAACTAAAACGTGTCTGACTTTTCCATCTGCTGCAAAACCGACTAACAGTCGAATTGTACCTTGGATGCCTGAATATCGCGCTTTATCAGTATATGCGGCGCGTGGTTTTGCTGTAAATTTTATCGGTGTCGTGTCGGTATCAGTTGATGGATTGTCGGCATCGGGAGTTAAAAGTTTTTGATTTTCAGGATTGCTGTAATATTCTGAAAAAAACTTTAGTGATTCGAGATATTGCTCTTGAAATTTCGTATCTTCATTGTTTGGTGAGAAACTCAAGTATTTTTCTAAAGACTCCGTTGCATCTCTAAAAATAACTTTTTTCTCCTCCGCTGTTTTATGTGGTTTTTCGGGTTGGCTGCTTAAACTGCTGACGAGAGATTCTGACTTTAAGAGATATGCCGCCGCAAAGTCGGGAGATATTTTTATCGCCTGGTTCGCTTTCTGATACGCCTCTTCGTATTGACCTTCTCTAACGTCAATACCTCCGAGAATATAAAGTGCTTCAACATCATTCGGACTTTGTGAAAGAACAGTTTCCGCTTCCTTGCGCGCTTCCTTTTGATTATTTCTCAACAGATATGCGTATGACAGAGCAACCCTTATCTTCGAATCTTTGATGTTGAGAGCAACAGCTTTTTTCAGACTTTTTTCAGCATCCTTGCTTTTATTTTGTTTCAGATATGAAAGACCTAAAAAATACCAAGCCTGACTATCGGAAGAATTCACTTTAACCGATTGTTTCAAAACATTGACAGCACCTTCATAATTACTCTTTTTATACAGTTCGATGCCCTGATCGAGGCTTGTTTGTGAAAAAGCAAAACTGCTAATAAACAGAATAGTAGTAAACGATAAAATAATTTTGTGGATTGAGTATTTCATAAATTTCCTCCTAAAAATTTCAAGCAGTCAAATTTTAACTAATTATTGCTTTTTAAGGTAAGAAAAAGGCGAAAGTTAATTAACTTTCGCCTTTCAATTAAACGCCTGCGCCGTGGCATTTTTTAAACTTCTTGCCCGAACCGCAATAGCACGGATCATTCGGTTTGACTTTCGGCTGGTCGCGGACGAACGGAGTTGATTTTATCGCTTCTTCGCCGGCGGTTGCCGCGCCCGCGTAAGCACCCGTGAACGCCATTCCCGCCGCTTGTTTGCGGGCGCGTTGGCGTTCAAGGCGTTCGAGGCGTTCGATTTCTTCCTGTTCGTCTTTGACGATGACTTCGAGATTAAACAGCGAGCGCGTCGTGTTCGTGTCAATGCGGTCAAGCATATCTTGGAACATATCAAACGACTGCTTTTTGTATTCGACGAGCGGGTCTTTCTGCCCGTAGCCGACGAGTCCGATGCCTTGTTTTACGTGGTCAATCGAAAGCAGATGATCCTTCCACTGCGAATCAATAATATTGAGCATAATATAACGCTCATACGCCCGCAGAGATTCGTCGCCGACGAGTTTTTCTTTTTCGTTGTAATTTTCAACCGATTTCTGCCAAATCGCATCTTCGATCTCGTGCGGATTCATTTTATTAAAATCCACATTCGCGTCAACCGCCGGATCAACCGCGTAGATGCTTTCGATTTCCGCCGCGTAAGTGTCAGCTTCCCATTCGCTCGCGCCGACTTGCGGATTGAGATATTGATCGGTCAAATCGCCTAAAAGATCACGCGCAACGCCTTTTTCACCTAAAAGATATTCGCGGTGTTCGGGCTGCATCATCAGTTGGCGGCGCAGACCGTAAATCGTACCGCGCTGTTTGTTCATCACGTCGTCGTATTTCAAAACGTGCTTGCGCGTTTCAAAGTTTCGCGCTTCGACGGCTTTTTGAGCGCGTTCGATTTGTTTGGAAACGGTTTTCGATTCGATGGCAACGCCTTCTTCCATTCCGAGCCATTCCATCATCGAACGAACTTTGTCGCCCGCGAAAATTCGCATCAAATCGTCTTCGAGCGACAAAACGAAGCGCGTCGTTCCCGGATCGCCCTGTCGCCCCGAACGTCCGCGAAGCTGGTTGTCAATGCGCCGCGATTCGTGGCGTTCGGTCGCCAAAATATACAAACCGCCCGCTTCTAAAACTTCCTTGTGTTCCGCGTCAACGATGCGTTTCGCCTTATCTAGTTCTTCTTCAAACTGTTCGGGCGCGGCTTCGTCCGGGTTGATTTCCTGTTTTTTAAGATAATCGCGGGCGAGAAATTCGGGATTTCCGCCTAAAATTATATCCGTTCCGCGTCCAGCCATATTCGTCGCAATCGTCACCGCGCCTTTGCGTCCGGCTTGCGCGACGATTTCGGCTTCGCGTTCGTGATATTTCGCGTTCAAAACATTGTGCGGAACGCCAATATTTTTGAGCCGTTCGGCGATGAGTTCGGAATTTTCCACCGAAACCGTTCCGACCAAAACCGGCTGACCTTTTTCGTGGCGTTCCTTGATTTCTTCGACAATCGCGTTCCATTTTTCCGGCAGCGTGCGGTAAATGACATCCGATCTGTCATCGCGCACCATCGGGCGATTGGTCGGAATAACGATCACGTCCAAACCGTAAGTTTCGCCGAATTCTTCGGCTTCGGTTTCCGCCGTTCCGGTCATTCCCGACAGTTTTTCATACATTCGGAAATAATTTTGCAGCGTAATGGTCGCCAAAGTCTGATTTTCCTTTTCGATTTTCACGCCTTCTTTGGCTTCGACGGCTTGGTGCAGACCGTCCGACCAGCGGCGACCCTGCATCAAACGTCCCGTAAAGTCATCTACGATAATAACTTCGCCTTCCTGAACGACGTATTGATGATCGCGTTTGTAAAGCGTATGCGCCTTTAACGCCTGTTCGACGCAGTGCAAAAGCTCCATATTCGCCGGATCGTAAAGATTGGAAACGCCGAGCAGTTTTTCCGCTTTCGTCACGCCCGCTTCGGTCAAAACCGACGAATGATTTTTCTCGTCGAGCAGAAAATCGCCCGTCGTAACCTTTGTTTCTTCATCTTTTTCGCCGCGCTCGAAATGCGGAATGATTTGATTGGCGACGTAATATTTATCGGTCGCTTCGTCCGACGCGCCCGAAATAATCAAAGGCGTGCGCGCTTCGTCAATCAAAATCGAGTCAACTTCGTCAATAATCGCGTAATAATGATCGGGCTGGACGAGCTGTTCGGGATCGAATTTCATATTATCGCGCAGATAATCGAAGCCGAATTCGTTGTTCGTACCATAAGTAATACTGCTCGCATACTGCTCTTTGCGTTCGTAATCGTCCATATCGTTTTGGATACAGCCGACGGTCAGCCCAAGAAAAGTATGGATTTTGCCCATCCATTCCGAGTCGCGCAAAGCCAGATAATCATTGACCGTGACGATGTGAACGCCGCGTCCGGTCAAACCGTTCAGATAAGCGGGCAGCGTCGAAACGAGCGTTTTACCTTCGCCTGTCCTCATTTCGGCAATGCGTCCCTGATGGAGCGCGATTCCGCCGATAAGCTGCACATCAAAATGGCGCATTCCCGTCACGCGAACCGACGCTTCGCGCACGACGGCGAACGCTTCGGGCAGAATTTCGTTCAAAATATCCTGCTCTTTTTTGCGCCGCGTTTCCTTGTCGTCAATTCCTTCGAGCGCGCCGGTGATTCTTTCTTTGAATTCGACGGTTTTCGCTTTTAATACGTCATCGGAAAGTTTTTGGACTGACGGTTCTAAGTCATTAATTTGCTGGACAATCGGTTTGATTTTCTTCAGAAAAACATCGCTGTTGCTGCCCAGAACTTTTTTAAAAAATTTATCTACTAAACTATTTACTGGCATAAAATCCTCACTGATTGAGCTGAAAAGCAAACGCTTTAGCTCATAAAATTTGTAATTATTGAGTATTTAGGCGAGATTATTGCAGGAAAGTTAGAATATCTTTCGCTTCTCCACGCCGGTTATTGTGCGTCTTTATTGATGAGAAGCGCATCTAGCGAACCGCGCGGAAGGCGTGTAACAATGAAAACTTGATTGTTTTCGGATTTGAATGATGTAAATTTGTATAGCTGTTCAACGATAGCTTCGTCTTCATCAATTTCGTAAGCTATTAGTTCTTGACTGAATCTTTTTGCAATCCAATTAGCTCTTTGCGAAGATGACTTATAAGCGGAAACCTCAATTTTTAATTCCGATTTGTCGTAAATAATCTTTAAGCCGGAACTTGTGGAAAACCCTGTATTAAACTTATCATCTTTTAAACAATCGGATAAAAAATTCCAGCCTTCAAAACTATATCTTGCGTCAATAATGGAGGGTTCAAGCCAACGATTGTCAATTTTTTTGGAAATTTGAGCAGTCCGAATCGGATCACCTTTGACATTACAAGGTATGAAACCTAATTCACTTATCTGAAATTTGTCATAATCCGAATCGAACTTTTCTATTTTATGAAGCCTTTGTAAATCTTTGATAAAATCACTGACTTCTTTGAAATAACTATTAAGCGATTCGGTAAAATTTATTGATTCATCATCAGGCTTTTTGTCTAAATCGTCTTTAACTTCAATCTCATTTTGAATATCAAACTGCTGCGTCATCGCCGCGTGCGCCAAAACGGGCGGCGTTCCGCCGATCAGCACAAAGCCGAGATAGACCGAGAGCGTCGTGAGAAAAACTATTGAATTGTAATTTTTTGAACTACTCATCGCTAAAACTAAACTACGCGAAAAAGGGAAAAGCGGCAAGCATTAATCGCTATGCCGCAAACTGATGAAATTATTCTAACATATTTTTCCACTAACATTACGCAAAATAAAAAAACGACTGGAGCGCAATCCGTCCCGGTTGCAATGCCGTTGGAAACGGCAAAAACACTCGCATCCATTCGAGTTGAAAGTTATAGAAACGCTTTTTCGCGCTATCGCGTTCATTGCAAGCGGGGACGCTTGCGCTCCAGTCTTTGTCTTTGTGATATTGTTTCTCATTTACCTTTCGTCAAACTTACGTTGGTGTTTTGCGCCGCGCCGTTCGGCTGTTTTTCCTTGGCTTTGGCTTCGGCTTCCTGTAATTTTTTTTCGATCATTTGCTGCGCCGTCGGTTTGTCAATCGTAAAATTCAGCACGAAATTTTTGCCCTGCGGCTCGACTTTGGCAGAATCGAGCAGAGTTTTCAGTTCCGCTTCTTTGACCGTCAATTTGGCAAGCGAAAGTAGGTTGTTAAAGCCGCTGGAAATTGTTTTGGCTTTATTTTCGTCTTTCTGGCTGGACGAAATCACCGCGTAAATCTGTTTGTCGTCCTGAATCAGCGTAAAATCAACTTTGTCCACGCCGAGCGTTTTCAGATAATAAAACAAACCGCTATTGTTGATCGCTTCAATCGCGTCTTTGGCGATGTCCACCATTTCCTGATCGCCCTGTTCTTCGTCTTTGAGTTTCGCGTAGCGCGATTTTTTCGGGTCTAATTTTCCGTCTTCGGTCAACACGCCGGACATTACGACCTTGAAAGATTTGGTCAAATCGAGTTTATTTTGTTTGTCGGCGCGTTTTGCCAAAATCTCGTCGGCAAAATCTTCGAGCGGCTTTTTGTTCGGCTGAAATTCCGTTACCGATTCGCTTGTAACCGGCGGTTGAATCTTCTGAACCGCTTCTTTATTTGCGTCTTTTTCAGCATTTTTGTTCGTATTTTCCGCAATCGTGTCGCCGCTTAAATCCGGCAGTTTTGGCGGCGAAATATTTTTGATTTTCGGTAATTTGGGCGTTTTAATACGCTTTGGCGCAGTGTATGGAATCGGATTTGTGCCGAAGGAAAACGGCGAATCGGGAATTTGCCCTTTGATCGCGTCGTCGTTCGGAGTCGGCACGACCTGCGGCGTGTTCATTAAATCCGTGCTGTTTTGAATCGGCGGATTCATCGGAAAACCCGGAATTGGATTGTTCATCGGAAAATCACCGTTTTGCATCATCACAAAATCGTCGGGATTGGCAACCGCAAAATAACCTTCGGGATATTCGAGCGGCGGAGTTTCGCCCGTCGCGTCAATAAACGTAATGTCCGCATCGGCGAGTTCGGTTTTTTCGTAATCTTTGCTGACAAAATCAGTGTCCGTTCCCGCCAGCATACTGCCGACGTAAACCGTATCCAAAACCTGACAAATCTGGCTGACAAACGGACTGTCGCAGCCTTTTTTCGTCAATAAATTTGTTTGAGCGACAAACGCGATTACCAGCAGATGAAAAATCGCCGCCGCGCCGATAATTTTGTAAATTCGCGGTGTGAGATTCCAATTCGGGATTTCGTAACCTTCAAAAATTCCTTTTTCTTGTTCCTGCATAATTTTTATTATAAAATTTTATAAAAATAATTAAAATAAATACTTCAAATATAGATGCCGAACGGCAAAAAACCGTTGCGAAGCATTTTGCATTTTAACACTTCCGCGTTCCGATTGAAACAATAGACTTTGTGCCGATAAACATTTAAAATCAACTACAATGGCTCGTTCAAAAAATAAAGACAAAAAAAACAGTCGGGACAAAGCGCGTTCAAATACCAACCGTCGTCAAGAACGAAAATTTAAACGCGAACTTGCGCCGGAAAGTTCCGCCAAAAGCGATTTGACGCGATTGGCTGTCGCGCCGCCGAAATCCGTCGAAAAACTTCTGCAAGGCATCGGAACGCCGAAACCCGCGCCGTTCGTGCCGGATAATTTTCAAACCGAAGCCCTCGAAGTCATTGAATTTGAAGACGTTTTGGTCACTGCGCCGACCGGCAGCGGCAAAACGTGGATCGCCCGCGAAGAAATCCGAAGACTTTTAGAACAGGGAAAACGCGCGTGGTACACAACGCCGCTCAAGGCTTTAACAAACTCGAAATACATCGAATTTTCCAGTGAATTCGGCGCGGAAAATGTCGGGATTTTGACTGGCGACAGAAAAGAAAATTACGATGCGCCGCTGATTGTCGGCACGACGGAAATTTATCGCAACCAGCTTTTCGACGCGCTCAGAAGCGGCGAACAGGTTAACACGGATTTTGTGATTTTAGACGAAGCGCATTATTTGGCGGACGAAGAACGCGGTCACGTTTGGGAAGAAGCAATAATTTTATCGCCGCCGCGAATTCGGCTGCTTTTATTGTCGGCGACAGTCGGAAACGCCGAAGAATTCGCGCTTTGGATTGAAGAAGTGCGCGGCGTAAAAGTCCACGTCATCAACCGCGCCGGAGCGCGTCCCGTCGAACTTCGCGCCGCTTTTCTCGCGCCTAATCAACAGCTTTTTCCGCTGTTTGACAGTGAAGGAAAATTTAACCGCGCCATCGAACAATTCGCCCAACAGGACAATCGTTTCGAGCGGCGCGGCAGACGACATTAAAAGATAATTAATTTTTGTATTCGCTCAAAAATAATTTTCCTTCGCGTTCGATCAAACCGAACTTTACGCGGTCGAGCCAACCGATTCTGCCGAGAACATTGCGGTCAAAATAATCACTTTCGGCAAAATAAACGGTCGAAACGGTTTCGATGCCGAGAACCGTCAAAGTTAATTCGTGTCCAAAAGCGCGAAAACTTCCCGTCGCCGTGCCAATTTCAATCGGCGTTCCGGCTTCGACATCCAAATCCAATCTTTCGCCGTAATGTCTTTCAAAAACACAAAAAGTCGAGCCAGTGTCAATTTTTGCATCTATTTCCACGCTGAAATCGCCGTTTTGCAAAGTTGCTTCAACCGTAATACCAATTTCTAAAAGACTATATTGGTGAGAAAAATCGAACTCTAAAATTTCCGCCATTTACCAGCCTCCGAAAGGCAAAGTTTTGGCTTTAATTCTTTTCAAAAAAGGACTCTGATAACCTTTCGCTCTGGCTTCTTCATAGACGGTTTTTGAATCATCTCCGCAGGCAATTAATTGATCGCCGTCCAAAACGACAAATTTACCGTCGTAATCTTTTTTATTTTCTTCAATCCACTGCAACGCCCGCTGAAATTTCTCGTTTTGTTTTTCCAACTCGACGCTTTGATTTTCTTCTCTGATTTTTTCAGCCTCAATAAATTCAAAAACTTTTCGACGCTCGACTTTCGGCAAAGCCCGCACACTTTCGATAATTTTTTCCGCCGTCTGAGTCATAAATTCACCTCGAAGATCATTTTAACAGTTATCGCAAAGCGTTTCTGATTTTTTCCAGCGCGCCTTCCAAAACCGCGTCTTCGCGGGCGATGCAGATTCGCATATACGCGTCCCAATCGTCCGAATCGGCGAACGCGCTGCCCGGAGTCGCGCCGACTTGGGCTTTTTCCATCAGCATTTCGTTGAATTTCAGCGCGTCGTCGAATTCTTCGGGAATTCGCGTCCATAAATAAAACGCCGAGCCGGAATTGTAGATTTTGAATCCCAAATCGGTCAATTCTTCCGAGACGAAACGGCGTTTCCCGTCGAATTTATCGCGCAGTTTCGTGTAATAATCCGAATCCGCCATCAGAACTTTGGCGAGCGCGGCTTGCAAAGGCGTTGCCGGACAGACGTTGACGATGTTGGCGACGTTGTTGATCGGCTGGATCAAATCGCCGGGACCGTAAGCGTAACCCAAACGCCAGCCGGAGATATTCCACGATTTCGAGAACGAATTGACCGTCACCGTGCGTTCCCACATTCCCGGCAGCGTGGCAATCGGAATATGCGGATTTTCGCCGTAAACGTAATGTTCGTAAACTTCGTCGGAGACGACCATCAAATCGAGTTCCTGCGCCACGTCCGCAACCGCTTCGAGTTCGGTCTGCGTCATCACTTTGCCCGACGGATTCGCCGGCGTGCAGACGATAATCGCTTTGAGCGGGAATTCGGCGCGATTTTTCAAATTTTTGCACTTTTCCAAAAGCGCGTCTTTTTCAAAAGACAAATTTTCGTCTAGTTCAAACGTCTCGGTTTTGCCGCCGAATTCGTCGAGAATTTTTCGGTGATACGGATAATAAGGCTCGAAAACGAGTGCCGCTTTGCCGCGCAGAAACGACTGCGCGATGCCGATCAGCGCGCCCGTGCCGCCGTTGGTAATCATCAGTTCGAGCGGTTTCGCATCAATATCAACTTCAACTCCGTTATACTTTTTAATCTTTTCGGCGACCGCTTTTCGCAAGTTCGCGTCGCCTTCCGACGCGCCGTAATGATTGCGGCTGGCGGCGATAATCTCCGCCGCTTCTTTCGCAAGCTGCGGGTCAATCGGCAATTCCGACTGTCCCTGCACGAGATTGCCGCTCGGCGGCACGAGACGCGTAATCGCGCGAATATCGGGTTTCACTTTTTTTGCAGTTTGTTCTTTCATAATTTTTATGTAGCGCAATCGTCCCGATTGCGCTACGGCAAGCGCGAAAATCTCGAAATAATGTATGTGATCAAAAGCGTGAATGTAACGGCGGCTGAAATCAAGCAAAATTGGCAAAAAGCCTCGATGACAAATCCCTGCAAATAAAGCAGCCAAGCCGTAAAGACCGCCATTAAAATGACCTGTATGCCGAACAATCTCCACGTTAAACGATTGCCGAAAGCCGCCAGCAGAGCGAGCGAAAAAGCGGCAAAATACGCAATCGCGCCGAAAACCGCCAGCGGAATGCCGAAAATTTCGGCGTATTGACTGGTTAAAACCTGTTCACAGCCTTCGATAATGCTGCACGGAACTTGTCCGCCCGTGTAATGTTTAATCGTCAAAAAAATCGCGTCCGCTAATCCGGCGAGCGCGACTAACGCCGCCAATAACGGAAGTTTGGCGACGGCGTTGGTTTGATTTACCGAAATTTCCGAACCGCTCATTTTTTGTCCTCAGAATTGTCAGATGTTCCCTTTGACGTATTTGCGGAATTCATCATCTGATTTGTATTGTTATTTGAAGCGTTTGCCGGCGGATTTGTCGGCGGCGCGGCGGCGGCTTTTTGCAGTTCGGCATCAATAGTCTGGCGCATCGCCGGAACTTCCATCTGCTCCGGCGTAAGTTTTCTCCCGTTAATGTAAATCGTCGGCGTTCCGTTTATTCCGAGCGAACGTCCGCGCTTCATATCTTCGTCAACTCTCGATTTTGCCGCCAGTCCGAGCATATCGTTTTGGAATTTGGGAACATCCATTCCAAGTTTTTGCGCGTAGCCGTCAAAAAATTTTCGCGCATCGTTGGAATTTTCCCATTCTGTTCGGTTGGTGAAAAGCTGATCCTGCATCGCCCAAAATTTTCCCTGAAGTCCGGCAGCTTCCGCCGCCACCGCCGCATCGTAAGAATTTTTATGAATCTGCGTCAATGGAAAACTACGATAAATAAATTTAATTTTATTGCCGTAATCTCCCGTCAACTCCTTCATTTTCGGATGAACCGTGCCGCACGTCGGACATTGATAATCGGCAAATTCTTCGACCGTGACAGCCGCCGTCGGCGATCCCAACATATTCGGCGGATTCGCGCCGGTCAAACCGCTTTCATATACTTCCTTTTCTGATTTACCCGGAGTTGCATTGGTATTGGCTTTATTCACAGCGGAAGTCGTCGTCTTGACCGGCGGCGTTTTCGCGTTTTGATAAAACCACCAGCCGCCGACCAAAGCGACGAGCAAAACTATACCGATAATTGCAAAAGGCAGATTACTGCTGTTTTTAGTAGTGTTGTTCATATTCGTAATTCGTAATTCGTAATTCGTATTGATTTATTATGTTAATACGTTAAATAAATGACCAGCTTTCTTAACGTATTACGTATTTACGAATTACGAATTACTATATTTATCCGACAATTTTCAATCGTTTTTTCCCCGCGCGGCGTTCTTCTAAAACTTCGATTGTTTCCTTTACTTTATTATAAATTCCGTCCGCGTCCAAACCGTATTTGGCGAGCAGCAGTTTCGGGTCGCCGTGCGTGATAATTCGGTCGGGAACGCCCAAACGGACGACTTTAACTTTGTCTAAAAGTCCGTTTTCTTCTAATAATTCCATCACGGCTGAACCGAAACCGCCCGCTAAATATGCTTCTTCGACCGTCAAAATTATACGCTTGGTCTGCGCCAACGCCAAAATCAATTCCGCGTCGAGCGGTTTGACGAAACGCGCGTTGATGACGGTTGCGTCAATGTTATCTTTTTCCAGATTATCCGCCGCTTCGACTGCCGGATAAACCATCGAACCGTAAGCTAAAATCGCCACTTCGCCCGCCGTATCGCGCAGAATTTCGGCTTTGCCGATTTCCAAAAGTTTCGGCGCGTCGGAAATATCCACGCCGTAACCGTTGCCGCGCGGGTAACGAATCGCCGACGGCGCGTCTTCTTCAATCGCCGTCAGCAGCATATCGCGCATTTCTGCTTCGTCCTTCGGAGCCATCAAAGTAATGTTCGGATAACCGCGCAAATACGCGATGTCCAAAAGCCCGTGATGCGTCGGACCGTCCGCGCCGACGATTCCGGCGCGATCCATCGCAAAAGTTACGTTCAGATTTTGCAGACAAACGTCGTGAATAATTTGGTCGAAACCGCGCTGTAAAAACGTCGAATAAATCGCCGCGACGGGTTTTAATCCTTCGCACGCCATTCCCGCGCAAAATGTGACGGCGTGCTGTTCGGCGATGCCGACATCAAAAGCGCGTTCGGGAAATTGCTCTAAAATTTTATCAACGCCCGTGCCGTCGGGCATTGCGGCGGTCAGCGCGACGATTTTTTCGTCGCGTTCCATCAACTCGCACATCGTTTCGCCGAAAATCTGCGTGTAGCTTTTCGGCGCGATCTTTTTGGATTTGTGAATTTTTCCGGTCGCCAAATCAAACGGTCCGGTGGCGTGATAAGCGTAATAATTTTTTTCGGGATTCGGAAAACCTTTGCCCTTCGTCGTCAGTGCGTGAACGATAACCGGACCGTCTTCAACCTTTTTCGCTTCTTCGAGCGCGCGGACAAGCATCGGCACATTGTGTCCGTCAACGTAACCGATATATTTAAAACCGAGTTCATTGACGAGCGCACCCGGCAAAACCGCCGCCGCAATCGCGTCTTTGACGGTTTTCGCCATATTCCGCAAACTGTGTCCCAAACCCGGAACGGATTCCAAAGTGTCGCCGACTTCTTCTTTCAGACGATGATAACTTTGCGCTTCCTTGATGCGGTTCAAATATCTGGTCAACGCGCCGACTGCCGGAGCGATTGACATATCATTGTCATTTAAAAGCACAATCAGCCGCGTTTTCAAATGTCCGGCTTGATTGATCGCTTCCATCGCCATTCCGCCCGCCAAAGACGAATCGCCGATTAACGCGCAGACGTTAAAATCTTCGCCTTTTGTATCGCGGGCAATCGCCATTCCGAGCGCGGCACTCAGCGAAGTCGAAGCGTGTCCCGCGCCGAACGCGTCGTATTCGGATTCGTCGCGCCGGAGAAACGGTGAAAGCCCGCCGTATTGTTTGATCGTGTGCATCTGGTCGCGTCTGCCGGTCAAAATTTTGTGCGCGTAAGCCTGATGTCCGACATCCCAAACGAGGCGATCTCGCGGCGTGTCGAACGCATAGTGCATCGCCACGGCGAGTTCGACCGCGCCGAGCGACGCGCCCGTGTGTCCGCCGATGCGCGAAGTCGTTTCCAGTATAAATTGCCGAACTTCGTCGGCGACTTCCTGCAAATCTTCAATTTTCAACTGCCGCAAATCCGCCGACGAATTTATTTCCGATAAAAATCTCATTTAACTGTCCCCATTATGTTCTGTTCAAACTTCATATTTTAACGCGCCGCGCGGCAAATGTTAAATGTCAAAGCGGAATTTGTTCATTAAATAAGGAAGTCCGCGCGGAGCAAAAGCGCGAAAGATGGTATAACAACGCCCTTCTTCGCGCGGACTTCCGCATTTGAGTCTTTACATTTCTTTACACTTTCGGCGGAAAAACTTTAGACTAAACTGTAGTTGCCCGCGTCTAAAAATGCGAAAAGAGAAAGCTCAAAAAAATTAAAAGGAAGTAAGAAAAATTATGTCATTGAAAAGAAACTTTATTTCAACAGTTACGTTAGCCTTTGCAATTGCTGCATTTACAACTTTTGCATCAGCTCAAAATACAACGACCCAACCGCAGGATTCCGCTGATAAACAGCAGAGAAATGAGCGCGGAGAATATGGAAAACGCGGCGGCGGACGAAGGTTCGGCAGAGAAGGACACGGCAGAGGCGGCGACAAAATGATGATGCGCGAATTCAGCCGGCTAAATTTGACCGACGCGCAAAAAGCGCAGATTAAAAGTTTGACGGAAGCCAGCCGCGCCGCCAATCAGGGAACATTTCAAGAATTGCGCGGTTTAATGATGAAAAAACGCGACGGCAGCATTACGGCTGACGAACAGGCGAGATTAGAAACGCTCAGAGAGCAGGCGAAAATGTCCGCCGAACAAACGAACAGTTCAATTATGTCTCTGCTGACGGCGGAACAGCGCGCTCAACTCGATCAAATGAAAGCCGAGCGGAAACAAAAAATGGAAGAACGCAAACAAATGATGCTTCAAAAACGGCAATCCGCGCCGAAACAATCGCAGGACGACTAAACTTTTCCCAACTTTACAAATCAAAAAGGCGCAAAGAAATTCTTTGCGCCTTTTTGATTTTCAGTGATGTTTACCGCCGCAAAACTAACAAGTATTTCACAGTCTAGTCGGCGGAATTCCTTCAAATTCGCGTCTGTTTCCCACTAATTTTCACCTCTCAGCTCAGGTTTTTCAGTCAAACTGTTCGGCACTCTCAAAGAACAGGTTGGAGAAGAGCGGCGCAAAATGCTATAACTTTGTTTATCGAAAGTAAAAGATGCGGTAAATTTCCTCAAAATTATTTTTTTTGAGAAAAAGTCGAAAATTCACACGGCTTGCGGCTGCTTTTCAAATATCGAAAAAGGATGCGGTTCGGCTAAAACTTTGTTCAACAGAAAAATGAAAAAATTATCAATAATCAGTCTGTTTGTTTTAGCATTTGCCGGTTTTTTATTTTTTACGCATCCGTATTTGAACACGATGGCGGACAGAGACGTTCCGTTTGATGAAGATGAGCCGGATATGTCGAGTTTTTTGAAAACGAAAACGAGCAAAGAAGATTATATGCGGCTCAGAGCCGAAAATATCGCTCTGCTGCGCGGTCTCGATACGGCAAAACCCGATTCGCGCCCCAAGGCGGTGGCGAAATTAGAGAAAAGCGAAGTCGAACTCGCTCAAAAGCGTCTCGAAGCCAATGAATCGCCCGCCGCGTGGCGGGCGATTGGTCCCGCGCCGATTCCGGTCAGCGAAAGCACGTCATACAGCGGACGCGTTTCGGCGATTGCGGTTCATCCGACGAATCCGAACATCGCGTATGTCGGCGCGGCGCAGGGCGGCGTTTACCGAACGCTTGACGGCGGAATGAGCTGGACTCCTTTGACGGACGGAGCGCAATCGCTGGCAATCGGCTCGATTGCCGTTTCGCCGTCCGATCCGACGACGGTTTTTATCGGAACGGGCGAATCCGCATTTTCCGGCGACAGTTTTTTTGGCGCGGGCGTTTATCGAATCACAAACGCCGACACTTCGCCGACTCTTTCAAGCTCGCTCAATCTCGGAACGGGCGGAAACGATGTTTTTACGGGACGCGCCGTCAGCAAAATTGTCGTTCATCCGACCGATCCGAATACTCTGTTTCTGACGACGACCGGCGGAATCGGCGGAATCGGCGGCGGATCAACCGGATTCGGTTTGCCGAACGCCGGAGTTTTTCGCACGACAAAAGCAATGGCGGCAAATCCGACGTTTGAAAAACTGACGATTCAGGGAACGGCGGGGATTAGCCGTTCGGTCGTTGACGCGGCTGTCGAACCCGGAAATCCGGCGCGATTATTAATTTCGGTAATCGGCGACGGCGGCGACGGCGGCGTTTATCTTTCAACTAACGCGCTCGATTCCGTTCCGACTTTTACGCGAACTCTGACGACCGGCGACGGGACAAATGCCGGACGCGCCGAACTTGCCGTCAACAAAGTCGGCGAAGTTACAACCGTCTATGCCGCGACCGGAACCGTCGGCGGAACGCTTTACAAATCAGTTGACGGCGGCGCGACATTTGTGCAGGCAATCGCCAACAGCTTTTGCAATTCGCAGTGTTTTTACGATATTGCCGTCGCCGTAAATCCGAACGACGCGAACAAGGTTTATCTCGGCGGTTCGCCGGCTTTGATTTTCGGACGTTCGGAAAATGGCGGCGCGAGCTTTACGAACAGTTCATCAGGTTTGCACGCCGACACGCACGCCGTCGGCATTTCCGCTTCAAATCCGAACGTAGTTTATTTCGGCAGCGACGGCGGAATCTGGAAAACAAACGATGTCGGCGCAGAGCCGATTGTCTGGACATCTTTGAACAACGCGACTTTCAGCGCGACCCAGTTTCAAAGCATCGCGCTGCATCCGACGGATCGCCATTACACGCTCGGCGGAACGCAGGACAACGGGACACAGATTTTTGCGGCGGGCGGTTCAAGCTGGATTCGTTCGGATGGCGGCGACGGCGGATATACCGTCATTGACCAAAGTGCCGCTGATTTTACGAACATCACGGCATATCACACTTATTCCAATTCAAAAGGTTCACAAATCGGTTTTGCAAAAGCGACGGTCGGCGACGCGGCGACCGGCAACCCGTTGTGGAGCAACTTTTACGGCTGCGGCGGCGGCATAGAAAACGGCATTAACTGCGCCGACGAAGTTTTGTTTTATGCGCCGATGGTAAATGGTCCCGGCAATCCGAATTCGCTTTATTTCGGCACGAACCGGCTTTACCGTTCCGCCGACAAAGGCGTAACGATGATTCCGGTCAGTCAGCAGTTGACGGGCGGAACAACATCGCCCGAACGGATTAGTGCCGTCGGCATCGCGCCTTCGGATGACGGCGTACGTCTTATCGGCTCGACGACCGGCAAAGTTTACGTGTCGAAAACTGCCGGAGCGAAGACGATGACCGATATTACCGGCGCGATTCCCGCGCGTTTCGTCGGACGGATTGCGATTGACCCGGATGACGACAATATTGCGTATGTCACGTTGACCGGCTACGGAATTTCGTCGCACGTCTGGAAAACAGTTAATTTATTGAGCGAAACGCCGACTTGGACATCTGCCGGAAGCGGCATTCCCGATGTTCCGACCAATGCTTTCGTCATTGATCCGGCAAATTCGCGGCAAATTTTTGCCGGAACCGATATTGGAGTCTTTCGTTCAACTGACGGCGGCGCAAGCTGGCAGCCTTTCAGCGAAGGATTGCCGCGCGCTGCCGTTTTCGGGATGGAAATTCAGCGCGTTCACCGCGTTTTAAAAATCGCCACTCACGGGCGCGGAATTTACGAGATAAGCATCGCAGGCGGGAACTTCACGCCGACATCTGCAAAATTTGATTTTGACGGCGACGGCAAAGCTGATATTTCCGTCTTTCGTCCCAATGGTGGTTTCTGGTATCTGCTCAATTCGACTTCCGGCTTTACCGGAGCGCAGTTCGGCGCGGCAAATGACAAAATTGTTCCCGCCGATTACGACGGCGACGGCAAGACCGACTTAGCCGTTTACCGCGCCGGAGTTTGGTATCTAAACAGAAGCAAATTAGGCTTTACAGGTTTGTCTTTCGGCGCATCTGATGATATTCCGCAGCCGGCTGATTTTGACGGCGACGGCAAAGCTGATTTGGCGGTGTGGCGACCGTCGAACGGAACCTGGTATGTTTACAATCCGGCAAATAATCAATTTACCGCCGCGCAGTTCGGAGCTTCGACTGATAAACCCGTCGCCTCTGATTACGACGGCGACGGCAAGGCTGATTATGCCGTTTTCCGTCCTTCAAACGGCACTTGGTATCTAAACAAAAGTCAGCTCGGTTTTACAGCCGTTCAATTTGGCAGCGCAAATGACAAACTCGTTCCGGCGGATTATGACGGCGACGGCAAAACCGATCTCGCCGTTTTTCGCCCGTCAAACGGCACTTGGTATCTAAACAAAAGTTCAAACGGTTTCACCGGAACACAGTTCGGGATTTCAAGTGATTTACCGGCACCGGCGGATTTCGACGGCGACGGCAAAGCCGATCTTGCCGTGTTTCGAGCGGGAGTTTGGTATCTACAAAAAAGCGCAAACGGATTTACAGGCGTTCAGTTCGGAGCGGAAACTGACAAACCTACTCCAAACGCCTTCGTTCCGTAATTATGAAATGTAAAAAGTTTCGGAAGTCCGCACGAACTAAAGACGTGTTCTTTCCACCGAAAAAATTGTCAAATAAAAGGTTTTCGCTCAACTTTGGCAAAATATTTTATTTTATCGTCGCCTGCAATTCTTTCAGCAAATCATTCGGTGTCCACTCGTTTCCCGAAAAAACCTTTTGCACTTTGCCGTCGGGCGAAACGACAATCGTGCGAAGCGAATGATTAAACTGCGTCTTATCATTTTGGTCAACTTCGTAACGAAGACCGAAAAAGTCCGCGATATTTTTTATTTCCCTGTCCGTTCCGGTCGCCAACTGCCAAATTGTAAAATCAGGCTCCGCGCCTTTGCCGAGATAACCTTGCCCGTATTCTTTGAGTTTGGTCGGCGTGTCGGTTTGCGGGTCAAATGAAATGCTCAAAAGACGAATCTCGTCTTTCAAATCCGAATCTTTTAGTTTATTGGCGAGATCGCTGAAATTTTTCGACATCAAAATGCAGTAATTCGGCAGCGGACATTTTGTGTAAATAAACGTAATCGCCAACGCCTTACCTTTAAAATCCTTCATCGAAATTCGCTTGCCGTTCTGATTTGTCAAGGTAAAGTCGGGAACTTGATTGCCGACTTGCGCGACATCTTCACGCGCGGGCGGCGCGGGCTGATTCGGATTCGGCGCGGCGACAATCGCCACATTTTCGAGCCAAAAATTATCTTTATCAATCACTAAATCGGCGCGAATGTCCGCGTCTTTCGTCAAATCGTCCCAAACCCAATCGGCGCGAACGGGAAATTCCATCGTCATCGCGTCCATATAACCCGGAATATCGCCGTGCGCGATAGTCGCTTTTTTATTCGCCTTATCAACCGCGACGACTTTGCCGCGCAGCGTGTAACGCTTGGCATCCGCCGAAGCCATCTGCGATTGCGTGTCGGCTTTTTGGCAAGCCGTAAAAAGTAAGACTGAAAATAAAAGTAATAATAAATAACGCATAAAATTTATTTTTTTGGAGCGCGGACGGCTCGTCCGCCAACGCCGTTAATGCGAGGCGTTGGATACGTTGTCATTACACAAACTTCAACGACGACGGCTTTTCTCGCGCTTTCACGCTCGAAACAAAGGACGACAATTGTCCTGCACTTCAATAAAAAACGACGTTTTGACTGGAGCGCAATCCGTCTCGGTTGCAATGAGCGCGAGAGCGAAAAAGAGTTTCAATTGCTTTCAACCTGAATACAACCGGACATTTTTTCGCGCCGGAGCGACGCTCAATGGCAACCGGGACGGATTGCGCTCCAGTCCTTAATTTTGATAGAACCTAATTGAAACTATCCAAATCGGTCAAATCTTCGTAAATCAAACCGCGCCGGTCGCGTTTGGCTTTGGTTGTCGCTTCAAAACCGCCTTCTTCGTTGCGCGAGATTTTGTTTTGGGCGTAAAGTCCTTCGAGAACGAATTCACACGCCGAAACGAGTTTTGCCTTGTCGTCGCGCCCGAAACCGAGCGGCACGAGCGTCGAGTCAATCAATTCGGGAACGCTTTTCAAAAGCATTACGCATTCTTCCGCCGAAGCCGTTTCCGACAACAATAATTTGTTGCCTTCGTCAAACCAGCGAACCGTCGGCTCAAAATCAATGCCGAGAAAAAAGCCTTCAAAAATAATTCCGGCAGCACGTTTGATAAGTTCTTTGGTTAGTTTAGTTGCGCCGATTTGTTCGCCTTCGTATTCGAGTTCCATTTTGCCGGTCATCGAAGGCAAAGCCGAATAAACGTCGGAAATGCGCGGCACGATTTCCTTTTCATCGGTGATCAAAGCGCGTCTTTCGGCATTGGAAACGGCGGCTTCGGTCGCGGTGATTGAAAATCTCTGAGAAACGCCCGAACGCTTGTCAATCCGCTGATCGTCGCGGGCTTCAAAAGCGATTTGCTCGATTGTTTCACTGATAAAATCTGGAATTTCCACTCTAAAACCGTCAAAATCGCCGCGTTCAACCCACGCTTCCTGTTTGGTAATCGCCACGCCCAAGCCGATGTCCGCCGGATAATGCGTCATAATTTCCGCGCCGATGCGGTCTTTGAGCGGCGTGATAATTTTCCCGCGAGCCGTATAATCTTCGGGGTTTGCGCTAAATACGAGCATCAAATCGAGCGGCAGACGCACCGGATAACCTTTAAGCTGCACGTCGCCTTCCTGCATTATATTGAAAAGTCCAACCTGAATTTTTCCCGCCAAATCCGGCAGTTCGTTCATCGCAAAAATTCCGCGATTCGCTCGCGGCAAAAGTCCAAAGTGCATCGTCAGTTCGTCCGACAAAAGATGCCCGCCTTTCGCCGCTTTAATCGGGTCAACATCGCCGATAATATCGGCAATCGTTACGTCCGGCGTGGCGAGTTTTTCGACAAATCGCCGGTCGCGTCCAATCCACGCAATCTTTGTTTCGTCGCCGTTTTCTTCGATTTGCTGTCGCCCGAACGCGCTCAACGGCTCGAACGGATTATCGTTGATTTCAGAACCGGCGATAATCGGCATTTCCTCATCAAGCAATTCGGTTAATTGTCTGATAATACGGCTTTTCGCCTGTCCGCGAAGTCCGAGCAAAATCAAATTATGTCTTGCCAAAACCGCGTTGACGATTTGCGGAACAACCGTTTCGTCGTAACCCAAGATGCCCTGAAACAACTTTTCGCCGTTTCGTAATTTCTTAATCAAATTTGAACGCATTTCGTCTTTGACGGAACGCGATTGATAATTACTCGCTTTTAATTCACCCAATGTTTGTTCGTTTTTCATATATTTCCCTTGTTCATAAATTTTATCAAGATTTGGCGCAAGACTCCATCTCTAAAGTAACGCAGTCGTCCCGACTGCTGTCGTGAGTGCGTCCCGCGCTCACGTCTTAAATCTTTTTTGACACGGAAGCGAGACGCATCCGATACGGCAGTCGGGACGACTGCGTTACTTTATTAAAAACTCGCGCCGCTTTGCGTAATCATCACGCTTTGCAGCTTTTTTGTTGATCCATTCGATAATCGCCGCTTTGCCCAAACTTTCCGCGTCGTTTTCCAAATAACCGGAAACGACGGCGATAACTTTGAAATTTTCCCGCAATTGAAACGAAAGCGTCGGATCGCCGATTTCGCCATTTATTACTTTCCGCACGTATTCTTCCGCCGAAAATTCCGAAGCGTAACAATGATAATTTCGCAATCTCGCGCCGGCGCGGATTCTCAAAAGTCCGAGATTTTCTACTAAATCCCTTCGCGCTCGATAAATTTCTTTGCCGATGCCTTTGCCGCGTTTGTCAGGCGCGACCATCACTTCCGCGCCGTAAAGTGTCCGTCCGTTTTCCGCGTCGTGGTTGGTAAATTTTCCGCCGTCGGTAAATTCATTCCAGTTTTCCTGCATTTCGTAATCGTCCCACAAAATTATCAAACTGGCGGACATTCCGACAATTTCATTTTTTGCAGTTTCAACCGCGACAAGCTGACCTTCGGGAAAAATTTCCAGATGCGAAGCGAGTTCCGATTCAGTCCACGGAACATCTTTCGGATAAATCTTTTTGCACAATTTGATAATCTCGGAAAAATCTTTTTTTCGGGTTTGGCGAACTGTGATTTCCGATTTTTTCAAAGCGACACGACCTCCACGTGCGAAACGAGTTCGGCGGTGTGTTTGCTATCATTTAACGGCAAAACCGTGCCGCTCGTTCTCGATTCGTTGATGGTTTTTAAGTTTAATTCGCCGATCACCATCATTTCCTGATTGATATTTCCTTCAGCTAAAATCCCGTCGCGCGAAAAGGCAAAATCCGACGGCGTTAAAATCGAGGCTTGCCCGTAATTTAATGAAACGGCGGGAACTTGCGGCAATGAACCGACGGTTGATGAGCAAACGACGTAAATCTGATTTTCGATGGCGCGGGCGTGAGCGCAGTAGCGGACGCGCAAAAAGCCTTGCCGGTCATCGGTGCAGCTCGGCACGATTAAAATATTGGCATCGCGCCGCGCCGCTTCTCTAGTGATTTCAGGGAATTCGACATCATAGCAAATCGCCACGGCGATTCTGCCGAAATCCGTTTCAAAAATTTTGACCGATTGATGCGCCGAAACATTCCATTCTTCGGTCTCAAACCGCGTCATATGCAGTTTGCCCTGCGTACCGAAATCGCCGTTCGGACTGAAAATAAAACTTTTGTTAAAAATCGCGTCTTTGCCGTCTTCGATCACCGGAATCGTGCCGCCGACGATGTAAATGCCGTTATCTTTGGCGAGTTTTTGAAACATTTCCGCATAACGCGGCGACTGCTTCGCCAAATCGCGGATTTGTTCCTGAATCGGACGTTTGATATTGCCGAGCGTCAAAAGCTGAACCGTAAAATATTCGGGAAAAACGAGCAGATGACATTTGTAATCGGCGGCGGTTTCGACGAGCGCGGCGACTTGTTCGTAAAACTGTTCAAAAGACTGAACAGGTCGAATAAAATATTGCAGAGTCGCAACTCTGATGCGTTCTAAAGAGTTCATAAATTAAAAGTAACGCAGTCGTCCCGACTGCCGTATCGGATGCGTCCCGCTTCCGAGTCTGAAAGATTTAAGAAGTGAGCGCGGGACGCACTCACGACAGCAGTCGGGACGACTGCGTTGTATTCTCTTCAATTATCAATTATATTTTCACAAATTATCAAATTTACAATGCCGAAAGCCTTTTCTTTGACTTCCACAATTCGCAAACCCGAATTTTCGGCTAACTTCGCCGTGTTGCGATTAAAATAATCTTCAATCAGCGCGACCGTAAATATATTCAGAAAATCAAAAAAGTAACCGAATAACCCTTTCGGGCGAATATGTTCGAGCAAAATAATTTTGCCGTTCGGTTTAACAATTCTCCGCAATTCGCGGAAAGCATTTTCAGGGTTCGGAATCGAACAAAAAACTAATGTCGCAAAAGCGGCATCAAAAGAACTTGCGGCAAACGGCAAAGTTTCGGCATCAATTTGAACGAGTTCGATAAAATCGGTTTTTCCTTTGGCAATTTCGAGCATTTTATACGAAATTTCACCGGCGACGGCTTTTTTGCATTTTGGATAGAAGCGAAAATTTGCGCCCGTTCCCGCGCCGATTTCTAAAATGCGCGAGTTTTCGGGCAAATAAGAAAGTGTTTCTCTGCGCCAATCGGATAAAAACCGGCGTTCAAACGGCGCGAATGCTTTGTCATAACTTTTGGCAAATTTGTCGTAAATCATTTTTTTATCATAATTCGTAATTCGTAAATTCGTAATTCGTAATTCGAATTGCTATACATCTGAATTTACAATTATACTCATTTGAATTCCGGCAAACACGAATTACGTATTTACGAACTACGTATTACGATTTAATATTTATGGCGAAAAAAGGTTCGGTTTTAATTTGCGACGACGAAGAAATAATGCGCGACGTGCTGGAAACTATTCTTTCCGGCGCGGGTTATAAAGTTGATTTGGCGAAAACGGGCGAAGAAGCCGTCGAAGCCTATCAAAACAAACCGTATGATTTGGTTTTGATGGACGTTTCGATGCCCGGAATGGGCGGTTTGACCGCGCTCGAAAAACTTATCAAATTGGACGAAGAAGCCGTCGTTTTGATGATTACGGCTTACGCGACTTTTGATACGGCGATTTCGGCTTGGGAAAAAGGCGCGGCGGGAATTATTCGCAAACCGTTTCAAAACGAACAAATCATTGCGCTGGTTGCCAGAGGCATCAAAAAACGCCGCAAAGAAGAAGAGCGAGTTTCGCTGCGGCAGGCGATGACGCGCTCGGTCAAGCGCGACGCGATTATCGGGCGTTCGGACAAGATGGAAAACATCTTTCGGCTGATTGAAAGAGTCGCTCCGGCGCGTTCGACGGTTTTGATTACGGGCGAATCGGGAACGGGCAAGGAACTCGCCGCCAAATCAATTCACGAATCTTCAACGCGAGCCGAAATGCCTTTTGTCGTCGTTAATTGCTCGAATATTCCGTCGGATTTATTGGAAAGTGAACTTTTCGGACACACAAAAGGCGCGTTCACCGGCGCGGTTGCGGCGAAAAAAGGGCTTTTTGAAGTTGCCGACAACGGCTCGATTTTTCTCGACGAAATCGGCGATTTGCGTCCCGAAACTCAGGTTCGCTTGCTTCGTGTCATTCAGGAACGCGAATTTACGCCGATTGGCGACACGAGTTTGACAAAGGTTGATGTGCGAATCATCGCCGCGACTAATGTTGATTTGAAGGAAGCGGTGAGAAACGGAACTTTCCGCGAAGATTTGTATTATCGTCTGTCGGTCGTGCCGATTGAATTGCCGCCGCTGCGTGAACGCCGCGAAGATATTTTGCCGCTCGCCCAGCATTTTATTCGCAAATATAACGATGAAAACGCGCGGGAAATTTCCGAAAATTTGTCGCCCGAAGTTCTCTCATTGCTTGAAAATTATTATTATCCGGGCAATGTCCGCGAACTCGAAAATATCATCGAACGCGCCGTCGTTATCGCGCCGACCGACGAAATTACGGTCGAATGTCTGCGCCCCGAAGTCCGCGATCCGAATTTGGCGCGGGAAATGATTATTGACAGCGAAGGCAGTTCCGAAGAAATAGACATCGCGCGCGGCGTAAATTTTTACGAAGAAGTGCGCCGTTTTGAAACCGATCTGATCCGCCGCGCGCTCGACCAAACCGGCGGACACCAATCACGCGCCGCGCGGCTTTTGGGCTTGAACGCGACGACTTTGAATTCAAAAATTAAATCTTACAATATTCTCGTCCGCGATTAACAAATTCAAAGTTCAAGGTTGAAAGTTCAAAGTTGAACTCTTAAATCTTGAATTTTGAACCTTGAATTTTGAACCTATTTTCTAACAAGATAGCCTTTGCGTGTGCGGACGTTCAAATTTTCGCGGTCTTTTATTTTGAGCGAAATATCGTGAAATTGTCCGGCTTTTTCAGGATTTTCAGGATAGTAGCTCAAAATATACTGCTGTGAGAGTTCGGCGGAAATCTGATTAAACGCCTGATCGAGTTCTTTTTCGTCAATCGGCGAATAAACCGCGCCGCCGGTTTCCGCAGTGATTTGCTGCATTCGGTGTTCCGCCGAAAGAGCGCGAATGTTGGCGTTTCCGCCGCGCTGCCCGGTGCGTTTGAAGTTTTCAAAGTCCTTTGTTTTCACCACATAAACCTGACAATTATCGGCTTGGACGGCTTTTACCGTGTCTTCAAAAGTCGCGTCCGAAATCGTGTCTTCGCCGTCGGAAACAATGACGATCACGCGCCGCCCGTTTGCCGTTTTCAGATATTCGGCGGCGGTAATTATCGCGTCGAGCAGCGCGGTTGCGCCCGCCGGAACGGGAAAATTTTCAATCGCGCTCGTCAGCTGCGAAACATTTTTCGTCAACGGCTGTTCGAGCCGCGTTCCCGTCTGCACCGAATAAAGCGCGGCGAGGTCAATGTCGGGGCGCAGAACTTTTTTAAAGAACCGAATCGCCGCTTTTTTTTCAAAATCACGCGCCATCGTTACGCTCGAACTGTTATCAAACAAAAGGGCTAAACGAACAGGCGAATCGGAACGCGAAAGTTCGCTGATTTCCGCCGCTTTGCCGTCAATTTGCAAATCGAAGTTTTCAAGTTTGAGATTTGTTACGGCTTGCCCGTTTTGATCAATGACCGAAACCGGAATCGGCACGAGCGTCGAATCTACGCTGATAACATCGCCGTCATTTTCTTCGGTTTTTGCCGGCGGTGTCGGCGAAACATTCGGCGGCGTTTCCGATTTATTTTGAGTCGGAAGATAAATAATTTTCGGACGCGGATTGACAGGCGGAGTTTCCGACGGTTTGACGCGCCCCGATTGCGCGAAGGCAAGCGAGGAAAATATAAAAATATAAACTGTGAGAGAAATTTTGCGAAACATTATTTTCTCGGTTCGGGTTTTTTGAAAACTTCGGCTTTCTTTTCCGGTTCACACGCTTCGACGGTTTTGCTTGTCGTTTTATTATCTTTTATTTCTTCGGCGGGCAAGCCTAATTTTTCGCGCACGAATTTTTCGACATCCGTTTCGATCAATTCACCGTTGACGACGTAAGTTTTATCCGTCAAAACGTCGCCCTTTTTTTTCAAATTTGACGGTTCGAGAAAGATATTCCACGGCGAACCCCAATTGCGCGTGTCGCCCGTCATTTTGCGGTAATCGTAATGCAGAGTTTTTTGTTTTGCGTCTTTCGATTCGGATTCGTAAACGACCGGAAATGTGATTTTTTTGTCGGCAAGATTGGTTTTCATCGCGTCAACCGTGTCGTATTCGCCGACACCGATTACGCCCAAACCGTTCGATTTATACTTTTCGTAAAGTTTTTCGGCAAACGGAGCTTCGTGTTTCCAGTTCGGACACCACGGCGCGAAATAGACGACCAGCACGAGTTTTTTATCATTTGTAAAATCGCGCAAATTGATATTTTTATCGTCATTTACCGATTTATAATTCCAGTCTTTGTATTTAATTTCCTTTTCCTGAAGCGGTGACTGCTCGTTCTGCGCCGAAGCGAACGCGAAACTGAAAAGTACAATCGCCAATGCCAAAACCGTTTTCATAATTTTTAACTCCCGATAAAAATACTAAATTTTCAGATGCCGAAAAACAAGAAAAAGATAGCATCAAACTTCAAAACTACGATTTCGATTCGCATCAATTTCTTAAGTCGGAGCGCGTAAATCCGTTTCTCGAACGTCTTCTTCCGCGCCCGCCGAACCAATAAACGCAATTTAGATAAATTCCCGTCAACGCCGAAAGAGACGCTAAAATCGAGAATAAAATTAAAAGCGAAACCTGCCACGAACCCGCAAAATAATAAAAATGCGCCTGCCGAAAAAACTGTGTTTTGAGCGAAGGCGGCGCGGACATTTGCGCGATGCCGGTTTCAGCATCAATAAAAATCGAGTCCGCGCCGAGTCCGCCGATTGACTGATAAACCGGCTTGCCGTCTTTCATCAGCAAAGTCAGCGCGGTCGTCGGCAACTGTTTTCCCGCCAGTTCGTTAGCTTTACCGATTGCATCAGCCGGCGCGATTTTCACTCGCGCCGCGTCAATTTTTTCAACCGTTCCGCCTTCAACCGCGTTCGGCAGCGCGTACAAAAAACCGCTCAACGCCCACGCCAGAACGGGAATTGAAACCAACAAACCGAGCCATAAATGCAATTGATAAATTAACTTCCGCATAATTTGTTTTGAGATTTTTAACTGTAAAATTTTGCAAAGTAAACTGCACGTTATTTTTCGATCTCAATATCGTATTTGTCCAAAAGTCCTAAAATTCCCGGCAGAGAAAATTTAGCTTTTTTCATCCGGTTAAATTCCGGGTCAATCGAATAATTAAACGCCGTCCGAAAATCGGCTTTTTCAATTATCGTGTTCATAAATGCCGCTCTTTTCAAATCGCAATTATCGAAAACCGCGTTTGTCAGATCGCATTCGGTAAAATCCGTTTCCTGAAGCTGAGAGTTTTTGAATTTGGTATTTTTGATTTTCGTCCGAAAAAATGAAGAATGATTGAGCGAGCAATTGTCGAAATTAAACGCCGGCAAAAATTCACTGCACTCGTCAAAACGAAGTCCGAGCATTTTGCAATTCTCAAATTGAACATCGCGGAATGCTGTTTTCGTCAATTTGACCAAACTCAAATTGCAGTCGAAAAACTCACAATCAATAAACTTAATATCGGAAAAATCAGCATTTGAAAAATCGCAATTGTTAAAACTACAATTTTCATATTCGCCCTTTTTTATCGGATGTTTCTGAAAAGCGGTTTTATCGAAAGTTTCATTCTCTATAAAAAAATCTTCCATTTGATTACAAATTTTTCATCAAAAACTGTTCGAGCGTCTCCTGCAAACCGACACCCGCGTCAAACATCGCCGTTCCGTGTCCGCCTTTTTCGTAAATTTTCGTTTCGTATTTTTCGTTCGCGGCGGCGGACTTTAATTCTCTGACCGCATCGGCGGATTCCTTATTGTCTTCGGCGGCGACGAGCAGCAGCGGGCGATCACCGTAACTTTTGATCGCCGGCATCGTGGGCAGATTATCGAAATAATTGATTCCCGGCGAAAGCAGCGCGACGGCTTTGACTTGTCGGTTTTGCGCCGCGTAAATCAACGCCAGACTGCTGCCGTAAGACGCGCCGACGATTCCCATTTTTGCCGCGTCAACATTTTTCTGATTCGCCAGAAAATCGAACGCGTTGGCGACATCGGCTTCCATTCCTTTGACACCTTCGGCAGTTCGCTGCGCTTCGACGGTTTGCCCGTCCGTCGTTTTCGTCGAATCGCCGAAACCGCGCCCGTCAATCGCCAGTACGCCGAAATTTTTCTTTTGCAGACGCTTCGCAAAATCGTTAAATGATTGCCGGTTGCTGCCGAATTGATGAAGCAGCAAAACGGCGGGCGAATTCGCCTTCGGCGATTCGTAAAACGTGCCGACGATCTCGACATTATCGGCGGAAGTAAACTTTATCGTCTGCGGCGCGGGAATTTCCGTCTTCGTTTGATTCACCGCATTCATATTATTCGCCGGAATATGTGCATTTATTTGATTTGTCGAATTTGAAACCGTCTGATTTTGACAGCCGAAAGCAAATAAGATTAATGAACCAAAAAACAATAGTTTTGTCGGGACATTTAGCTTCCAGCTTTTCTTCGACCAATTTATCTGACCTTTATTTTCATCAAAATAATTATTTTTCATAATTGTCTTCTATTGCTCATTTTCAACTGCTGTTATTTCTGTTACATTTTTTGCCCAAAATCTGAAGTCACCAACATTTTCCAAATGACCGTTTATCAATAAATTTACATGTTCCATTTGTCCGTCAGATATATCAATAACTTGTAACCCAAAATTATGTTGCGAATGTCGGCTGTCTATTTCAATCTGACTTGGACGCAAAAATCTAAAGATTATAACTTTTTCATTTTCAATCAATGTCAAATCTATTGAAGGCTCAAAATCCTTTTCGGGACTTGAATAATAGCTAAATGAATATACTCTTCCTTGAAAAATCTTATCAGCTAAAAATGAGTTGTGTGATTTCATCCGAAACATTATTTTCTATATTTTAATCAGTTGGATTTCAAATAAACCCATTTATCGAAAAATTTCGATAAATCATTGCCGCTCACTTTTTCCATCGCAACTTGGAAATCTTTCGTTTCGACGGATTTGCCCCAATGTTTTTGAGTATATTCTTTAAAACCTTTCCAGAAAAGTTTGTCGCCCAATTCTTCGCGCAGCAAGTAGAGAACATACGCGCCTTTGTCGTAAACGAGGCGGCGGTCTTCGCGTTTCGGTTTGTTCCAATCGGGGAAAACGAGCGATTTATCAAAGCCCGCATCGCGCACTTTTTCATAACTTTCGCGGTATCTTTTGATCTCCGAAAGATACTTAGCGCGTCCGAAACGGTGTTCAAAATACGCGGCGGTCATAAAATTGGCAAAACCTTCGTTGAGCCAGAAATGCGTCCAAGCGCGGTTTGTTACCTGATTTCCCCACCATTGATGCGCGAATTCGTGTGTGCCGAGCCAAATGTCTTTTTCGTCTTTCAAAACATCGCGTCCGTATTCGGCGGTCATTAAAGTAAAACCGTCAACTTCCTGCCGTGCGTTTCCCGCAGTCAAAACCTGTGTGTAAGTTTTATACGGATATTTCACGCCCGATTTTTTCTCGAAAAAACGCAGCATATCCGTCGAATCGGCAAAAATTTTCTTTATCTGTTCGGCGGAAAAAGATTTGTCGAAAAGATAGCGAAATGTCGTCTGTTTTTCTTTCTCGATCAATTCCTGAAATTCGCCGAACGCAAAACCGAAAAGATAAGTCGGAACTGAATTTTTCTGTTCCCAACGCGACATAATTTTCCCGTTTGAAAGTTCGCGTTCGCCGAGAAACTTACCGTTCGCAACGGTTTTGACATTTCTCGGCGCAATCAAATTCAAACGAAAACTCGCGCGATCATCCGGCGAATCAACGCACGGCATCCATTGGCTCGTCGAAAATATCGTGTAAACTTGATTTTGTTCGGGGAAAAAATTGATTCCGTATTTCGGCGTTCCGTGATAAAAGATTTCGATTATGTGCGTTTCGCTTTTTTTTATTGGCGTTGAAAAACGAACTTTCAGAAGATTCTCCGTTTTTTCAAATTCCAGCTTTGTGAGTTTTTCCTGAACCGAATCAATCTCCAAACTTCCGGCGTTGAGCGTGATTTCGCTTAAATTTTCCGTCAAAGAATTAAGCCGAATTAAAACTTTTCCCGTAACGGCTTTGTCAGTTAGATCAGACGCGATGACCGCATCGTAATTTGTTACGTCAAATAAATTCGTCTGCGCTTTGAGATTTGCAGCGAAAGCGCAAACGGTAAGAATGACGCAAAAGATTAGTTGTTTGTTCATTATTTTCAAGCAAACCATTCGATTACTTTAACATTGATTCAGATAATAAACCGTACGTTGCAGTTTGACGAATTTTTGGCATAAACCACTAATCAATCTGATAAAGAGTCTGCTATAATTCTAAAACTTCCTTTTTTATTTAGTTCATTTTTTTAAAATTTGAAAAGAATTCATCTGCTATGCGTGACTTTTTATTCAGATTTGCTTTGATATGTGTGGTCTGTGTCACTTTTGCGACCGCGCAAAAGGTTGATTTGACCGTTGATTTGTCCAAACCCGGAGCGAAAATTGACCGCAATATTTTAGGACAGTTTGCCGAGCATCTCGGCAACGGCACCTTCAAAACCTTGATGTGCGCCGAACCGATAATCAACAGATAACGGCGGTCTTCGAGCGAAGCGTTTCGCAAAATGTTCGTGAAAATTTTCAAATTGCGGTTTTACCACAAATCAACATATTCCGCGCCGACGTAATCGTCGTTTTCGCCAAAACTCAACGCCGGATGATTGTCGTTATCGTAATGATTCTGCGCGATGTATTCGGGCGAGTTGAGCCGGAAATAATAATCGGGCAAACTCGTTTCGGCTAATTTCAACTGTTTAAAATCGGCGGAATTTTGAAACGGCAGAAAAAAGAATTTTTCGTTCGAGTTCTTCGGTTCGGGCGCGTCGTTGACGGCTTTGACGCGATTGATATAATTGCGCTCGACATCGGTTTTCGCGTTTTTCAAAGCCGCATCAAATATCCGTCGGCATTTGAAAATCAACGCACGTTACGCCGCGCGAATTGTTCGTCTTTTTCGCCGGTTTAACGCCGATTTGAAAAATTTCGTTCTTCAAATTATTGCCCGTCGGCTCGACTCCGTTTTTATAATCCGCATAAACCTTGTCCCATTTTGCCTGCTCGTCCGGTTCTTGCTCGACAAAGATTTTGTCGGGATTATATTTCGCCAAACGTCCGACAACATCATCAATTTCCGATTGTCTTTTCGGCGAAAACTCATCATCGAAACTTGTCCGATTCTTATCGCCCGTTGCGCCGAAATGAAACGTCCCCAAAAGAACTATCTGAATTTTTTTAATCGGCTTTTTATCGTTTTCTGCGCGGAAACTCCAAGTGTGAAGATTGATGTGACGGCGATGAAAAATGTAACTCGTTTCATTTTAAGAATTTACCTCGGCGATTTTGACAATCATCTCAGATTTAGGCGACCGCATATTCCGTATATCTTCTTAGTTCCGGCGCGTGAAAAGCCAGCACAATATCGCTTTTCGGAACACCAGCAGCTTCCAAATCCGTTGCAACTCCGCCTTCAATGCCGTCGTATTGAATCCAAAATTTTTCGCCGATAATTTCAACGTGAACCAACGCGCCGTGAACGCGAAACCGTTTATTGTTCCAACCGACATCAACGAGTAAATACTGGTCGTTGTTGCGGTCAAAAACAGTCTGGCTTTTGATTTCGCCGTAAGAATAAGGCAGGGCGGCGTGTTCCGTCAAAATTTTTTCAATAATATTCCGATATTTTTCTAGCTTATCCATTTTAAAATTTCCTCGCTTCGTTCATCGAAAACCAGTAAAGAAAGTTCTTTGTCTTCCAACAGCATTTTACCAATTTCAGCCTCGAAAATTGAAACATAAATGCCTTCTCTGACAGCTAAAAACATCTTTCGTTCAGGCTCGTTTTTCGCCAAAACCTTTTCATACAAAATATATTGACCGAGCGCGTTTTCGAGATCGTTTATTTCCGATTTGCTGATAAAACTCTTAATTTCAACCGCGATTTTCCGTTCGCCTTTTTCCGCCGCAATTAATTTTTCCGCGCCCAAATCAACATACATTTTATGAATGCCGACTTGCAGACGCAACGGATCATCCGTAATCGTCCAACCGTCTTTGATGAGCGCATTTTTAACCGTGTCGTGATAAATATCTTTCGCAGGCTTCTTTGTAGATTTCGATTTTCTCAATCAAAGCAATTTTTGAAATTCTTCGACGCTCATTCCGATTTGATTCAAAATCGCTTTCAGCGTTCCGACTTTGACGTTTTTGTGATACGGCACGACGGTTCGCAATTTGTCTTTAACCAAAATGTAATGGCTTCCCGTTACTCGATCAATCGTAAAACCGGAGCGTTCGAGCGCGGCAATAATTTTCTTAGCGGGCAAATCACGCGGCAATCGGCTCATTTTCGATTCTCACGCGCACGGGCATTGAAATTTTGTCTTTCGGAATCGGTTCGCCGTGCGCGATCAAACTTTCCAGATAACCCTGAATCGCGTCTTGCGCCATCGCGTATGCTTCGTCGAGCGTGTCGCCTTCGGTAACGAGTCCGGGCAAAGCGGGACAAGTTACCAAATAACCGTCCGGCTCATTCGGCTCAAGCAAAATCGTAAAACTGTATTCGCCAACTTGCATCGGTGTTTGTTGCATATTTTCTACCAATTCAATTTATCTAAGCTAAGCACCTAAACCAAAAGTAACGTTATATAATGAACCAATCCCTGCAAGAATTCCTGACAGTTCCCGACATAGATTTTTGTAAGAACCGTAGGCTTCCCAACTCAGCCAATCGTATTTTATCTTTTGCCACAGTATTTCTATTTTGTTCAAACTCGGACAATACGTCGGCAAATAATATATTTTCAAACCGAGTTTCTCCCACTGTTCGATCTTTTGATCGAATTCTTGACTCCTATGTGCCGGAGTGTTATCTATCACAACGACCGTTTCTTTCTCAATGGTTTCGGCACATAGATCAAAACAGCCGATCACCACGTGCGAATCTATCGAGCCTTCAAACACAAAAGAAGAAAACTTCTGACACCGATGCCCCATAAACCCCAAGACATTCTGCGACTTAGCGCGTGTTGCCGGAACACTTATCCGCTGACCGCGCGGTTGCCACGCATAGACTATTTTCGCCGGCAAGTTAAAACTCGAACAGTCAAAATACACTAACTCGATCTCTCCGCGATCAGCTTTGCCGGTTAATTGCTCCAACTCCCGGCGGGCAAACTCCTTTTCATCAGCATCCGCCTGCTTGCATACTCCTAACTTGATGCGTTTCCAGAGATAATCCTTTTTTTTATCAATCTTTTGAGCGTATATTTACTAATGCGTTTGCCTGTCTTCCGCTCAATCTCCGACAATTGCCGATGCGGAAACTTCGGGTTCTCCATCGCTAGGCTAACTGCTTTTTCTTCTTCGGCTGCGGTTAATATCGGCGGACGACCTTCTTTCGGGGCATCGCTTAATCCATCCAAAGCATCTTCGCTCCAACCGGCGAGCCACCGGCTAACCGTATTTCGATGTGCGCGGCAGATGGCGGCGATTTCATCAATCGGATACTTTTCATAAGAGAGCAGAACCGCGTGCGCCCGCGTGCGAACCCGAAAACTAGATGATGATTGATAACTTTCAACCAGTTTGCTATGGTCATCATCAGATAAAGTTTCAATAAATTTATTTGGCATATTCATATTGTTATTATATTACAATACTTTTAATTGCCTGCTTACAATCTAATTTTAGAAAGTTAAGGTAAACAAAACCCGCATTTTCTTATCAAAGATTTATATTTTTTTGATAAAAACTAGTTTTAGAAAACTTATTTTTGCGAAATCAATATCTAAATTCGGGAACATAATTTTTTAGCATAAAAATCCTGAACGCAAAATTCTAACTCCTAACTTGATTGTAGAATCAATTGACTGCTGCATATCTTTCTGATTCTCCACATAGCGTTACTTTCTGCTTCATTATATTCCTTTTGTATCAAATTTTCGCTCGCACCTCTTAGAATTCATTCAGGAATTATCCCAATTCAAGTGCAAAAAAAAGCCCATCAACAAGATGGGCTTAAAATTTCCAGTTAAATTGTAAAACTAGAACAAGAATCTAAATCCAAAACGAACACTCCGCTCAGCTTGAAATGCAATTGGTTTGTTGAAACCGATATTTCTAGCCGCTGCAGTTCCAAAAGCTGTTTCCGCTGCTCCATATTCACTTAGAACACCGTTACTGGTAAGAAAATTTGTTACATCAGCGTAACTTCCACCTTGTATGACATCGTTAGTATCGAGTGCAAAATAACCACTGCTCTTATTTTGGTCAAATGCCAGCGCGTGATTTTCATTGAAGACGTTAAGAACATTGATGTCAAACGCCACAGCAAATCTGGCATCCCGACCAAAGCGATAACGGTGCGTTAAGTTGAGATCGGTTTGCGAAAATCTCGGTGTTCGTCCAAGGTCTCCACGTTTTGTTTCAGGAATCGGTATTCCAAAAATGTTGACGAAAGTCGTGACAGGAGTTCCCGATTCGATAGTTGTAAAGAATCCGAGATCAGTACTATTTGCATTACTCCTGCGCCAGTCAAATGTATAACCTCCTGATGCCTTAACTACGTGCGTTCGGTCTAACGGAAGAATTCCGATAGACTGTTGTCCGCTTGCGGTAAATCCGACCCACGGCTCGTCAAAATCTCTAAGCACGTTTGGCGAGTTACGTGAACCACCGGCTGCAGTTAATTCATCCGGTCCGGCAAGACCTGAATAGTTACCATACAAACGGCTAAGTGTGTAATTTAAGTTTAAGTTCAAATTTCTCATAAACCGTGTATTGTATTCAAGCTGCATAGCTTTGTAATTACGTTTCGGTCTGGGAGCTATATTGTAACCTAACTGTTTATAAACGCTGGCAGCCAAGCCTTGACCCGGATTACCGATAACATAGGCTTCACCGGCATCAGTCGGAATACCGGCATCTTCAATTGCCTGATCGAGATTGCGATACAATACTCGTGCCGTAAAGACCGATGAACGCATTACTTCACGTTGAAATTCGACTGTTGCTTCACTCTGCCGATATGGTTTGACATTCGGATCAACTGCTCCGTTGGTCAAAACATTAGCACCTTCGATATTGGATGCGATACGATAATCTTGGTCGCAGACAAAAGCAGTGCCTGACGATATCGGACAGGTTCCGCCAGCTGGGAATTGGTAATTACCTCTCAAACTAGGCACCGTATAGTTTTGGTAGCCCGGTTTATCAGAAGTTACGTAAAAATAACTAACGTGATAAAAGTTTCCGCCGAATGAGCCTTGTGGTAATTCAAACTTCAAGCGGTCAAAAAAGCGACCGTAAAAAGCCGAAATTTTGGTTTTGCCGTCACCGGTGAGCGCGTACGCAACACCAATGCGCGGTGCCAATTTATCGGCATATTTAAATTTCAGATTAATCGCATTTTGGTTAAAAGCAGGAATATCTTCCTGTTCCGTGCGAAGACCGAGATTAAATGTCAGGCGTTCTGTCGGCTGCCATTTGTCTTGAATATAGAAAGAATTCGCCGTGTTGGTAGCTGAACCGGAACGTCCGAATTGATAAGTAACGCCGGTACCGACAACACTAACTCCTGCAGGAAGAGTCGGTGCCGGATAAACGCCGCCCGGGGTACCCGGATATGGGTTTATTGTCCACTGAACATAGACATTACTAGGATCCAAAGTATTTCGTCCATAATATAAGTAAGTTCGTCCGGGACCAATATTACCGGATAAAACATCATTGAAGATTTTGCTGTTTTGATAACCGCCTTTGAATTCGTGCCGACCTAAAAGGTTGCTGACCAAATAGCTGGCATTTGCGTCAATTGTAGTACGCACGGAAACATCTTTAACAGTAACTGAATTAGCTCCGCCGAATCTATCTCCTTGTAGACATCCGGCATTGCCGGTTGAAGCAGTTGGAACAACCCGGCAAATAATATCCGGTGCGCTTGAAACACCATACGAGCCGAGCTTTTCGTTTTGGAAACCGCGAGTATAGCGTCCGAGAAGGACTAGTTTGCTGGACGGCGTATAAACGCCTTCAAATCTAATATTGTTCGAGTTCTGCCGACCGCCTTGTCGGTCTTCATATTCTGAACCGCGATAAGGTATTCCATCTAACGTCGCAGACGGAACGCTGCCTAATGAAAAACTACCCAATCCGGCATCTCGACTCCCAAGAAGTCCACCCTGATTAACAATTGGATTCCATGTATAGCTTGAAGATAACCGAAGTGAATTAAAGGGCGAAGCGTCAAGTTTAAATTGACTAAACTCAAAGGTCGTCTTTTGTGATGAAGTCAGCGTTTCTTTTGTAGTGCGCGGAGCAGTAAATCCAGTTGTAACGAAGTTGGTCGTTCTCGTGGTATTTACGATTCGCGGACTGTGAATTCCAAAAAACCAAAGTTTATTTTTAATAATCGGACCGCTCAAAAGAGCCGTCGGAAAAAAGTTCGTTCCCTGATCTCTAGCTTGAGGAAAATATTCCAGAGCTTGTTCCGAAGCACCAAATCCTGAAAGAAGTTGTACACTTTGTATCGGACGCGGACCGGCATTAAATTTTGGAACGGCGAATTGCGCCCCGAATTCACCATGTAACTGGTTTGAACCACTCTTTGTTACGCCGTTGATAACGCCGCCCGTTGCTCCGCCGTATTCCGCTTCAAAACCGCTGGTTTTCACTTGGATTTCCTGCAAAGCTTGATACGGAATGTCATTATTGGTGTTCAAAAGACCACTTTTATAGTTTTGGGTTTCCTGACCGTCAACAATAAAACTGTTCTCAGGACCGGTAGAACCATTGATTGAAAACTGACCTGATAACGGTTCGGGTCGAACAGCCGTAGCCGTTTTCAATAAACTGGTAAAACCGGTTCCTTTTGGTAAAACATCAATTTCACGCGCAGTAATGTTGGTTTGTGATTTTGTTTCAGTCGAGTCAACGCCAACGACGCTTTCACCGATCTGAACATTAACGACAGCTCCTCCAACCGCCGCTACAGCGACGGCGAAGTCCACGGTCGTTGGATTTCCAATTACAACCTGCACATTTTCTTTATTTTGCTCGGTAAAACCGGCAACTGAGCCAACAGATACATTATAAATACCCGGCGGGACTTGACGAGCGCGATAAAATCCTTGATCGTCAGTAGTCAGCGTTCGGTTAAAACCAATATTAACACCGGAAATGGTGACTGTTGCATTTGGAACAACTGCGTTGTTAGGATCTTTTACTGTTCCCTGAATTTCACCAGCCGTTTGCTGTGCGAACAAATTGATGCTCATACAGAAAACAATCAGTGAAATTGAGAATAAAAAAACTATATTTTTTTTCATTTCTAACTCCTTAAATTAAATTGAATAACATTTTAGTCGAGATTAAAAATCTAAAATGCTCAAGCATTAGATACAATCTAAGCTTTATTGTGTAATAACACAGACAAATTAAATGCCATACATTAGAGTATAATGTTAAGTTGAACTAAATGAGTTACTTAAAGATAATTCTCAAAACCAAAAAAATGTTAATTAATTCATAAATTGAGAAAAAATTCAGAATTCTGGATTTTTCTCATATATCTACCTTTAGCTATCTTATATTTATATTTAAGTTAGAAGGGCATCATCAAAAAGGATTCAAATTTTATTAAAAAGATTATAAATCTGTTTAAAATGAATAAATCAAGTTAATATTGTTTTTATTCTCCTCACGCCTTCGGCAATTTTTTCTTCGTCGTTACAAAACGAAACGCGCAAAAAGCCTTTTGCTTCGTCGCCGAAAGCGATGCCGGGAACGGTAATAACGCGGTTTTGCAAAAGTTTTTCCGCAATTTCTAAATCGTCGCCAAGCTCTCGCACGTCAACCATCGTGTAAAACGCGCCTTCGGGGGAAGTTCCGCGTAAGTTTGTCTCTTTTTGCAGAATATCAATTAAGAATTCGCCGCGCCGCCGGTAAATTTTTCGCGCTTCGGCTTTGGCTTGTTCGGCTTCTTCCGTCCAGCCGAGAAGTGAGGCTTTTTGTGAAATTGTCGAAGTGCAAACTGTTAAAAAGCCGTGCAGAGTCAGCGCGGCTTTGACGACATCGGTTTGCGAACTCGCCAGCCAGCCGACGCGCCAGCCGGTCATACTCAAAGATTTTGACAATCCCGAAACGATGATCGTTTTGTCATAAAATTCCGAAGCCGAGCGCGGTTTTTCGTCCGTAAAATACAAATCCGAATAAATTTCGTCGGAAATCAGATAAATTCCCGTGTCCTTTAACGCTTCGGCAATTTGTTTCAAATCGCTTTCGGTGAAAATTTTCCCCGTCGGATTTGAGGGCGAAATGACGACCGCCGCTTTTGTTTTCGGCGTGATTTTCGATTTGAATTCTTCGATGTCGAAACCGAAATCTTTCTCCGCCGGCAGACGATAAAAAACCGGAACGCCTTCGGAAATTTTGACGCAGTTTTCATACGCCGGAAATGACGGATTCGGAATTAAAACTTCGTCGCCTTCGTCAATTATCGCCAAAAACGCGGCGGTCATCGCTTCCTGCGAACCGACCGTCACGCACACCTGATCAATATCTAAATCGAGATGCGCGTAACTCGCCGCGATTTTTTCGCGCAGGGCGGGAAGTCCGGCGTGATTTGTGTAACCGTTTTGCTCTTCCAAAGTTACACGCGCCGCTTCTTCGCGGATAAACTGCGGTGTCGGCAAATCCGGTTCGCCGAGTCCGAAATTTATCGAATCAGGCAGCGCGCGATTAAAAATCTGACGAATCAAAGTCGGCTGAACGCCGCGCAGACGTTTCGGTAATTGTAATTGCATTTTTTCTTTTATTGCTTTCATTATTGTCGTTAAATTTAAATTAGTTGATTTTATTCTCCAGTTTTTCCTTGAGCGAATCGAGTCGTTTTTGAGCTTCGGCGGCTTCGGAAGAAATAGGATGTTTTTGAACAATTTCACGCCACGTCGCGCCGTCGTAGTGAAGCAATTTCGCGCTTGAGTTGAAAGTAAAATTTATTCCGATTTTTCTGTATCTGTCGAGCGAAACGTAATTCAAATAAAAACTGTGAAGCGGCGCGCCGGAAGCCGACATTTCGCGGCGGTCGAGTTTTCGGGTCGCATCGGCGGAAATTTTCAGCGCGACATCTTCCGCCAAGTCGCCGAGAAGCAGCAAAATCGCCGGACGAAGCGGCGAGGAATCAAAAGTTTCCAGAAAAACCTGAGCGCGTTCCATTTTTTCAAAACCGTCCGAAGATTGAATCAAACGCGCCAGACGTTCATCGTCGCCGCGTTTGAATTTTCCGAAAACTGCTTCCGACTGTACCCATCCGAGATTTTTCGGCGCAGCCGCGACTCGGTAAAAAATTACGCCGTCGGCTTCCTTTGAGCCGGAAATCGAAATTATTCTCCCAAGCCGCATTCGCTGAATTGATTTGGCAAAAAGACTCGGTTCGTCGCGCAGAACGGCTAGTCTTTCGTCAACGACGACCGCTGTGTTTGTTCTTTCGACGGATTTTTGAATCGGTGTTTTTGCCGATCTTGTGGGCGGACGACGTTTTTGCGCTTTTAGATTTGGCGTGAAAATGAGAAAAACGAGCAGAAAGATGAGTGAAAATGAGCGTTTCATAGTTTTCCTTTTGGTTGCGGAAACACGCGCGAGGTAAATAAAACACCGCGCTTACTTGGCGCGAGCTTCGGCATTAAGTATTTTATTCCGCACTCCGGCGTGGTGAAAATGGCAAATAGCGATTGCCAGCGCGTCCGCCGCGTCGTGCGGCTGCGGCGCGGTTTTCATTTTCAAAAGTAGGCGCACCATCTCCTGAACCTGATGTTTTTCGGCGTTGCCGTAGCCGACGACCGTTTGTTTGATAAGTCGCGGACTGAATTCGGAAATTTCCAAACCCGATTTTTCGCCGAGCAAAAGCACGACCCCGCGCACTTGTCCGAGTTTGAGCGCGACTTTAACGTTGGTGGCGTAAAACGCTTCTTCAACCGACATCGCATCAAGCTGAAATTTGGCGATAACGGCTTCAACGCCGTCGTAAATTTTCAAAAGCCGTTTCGAGAAACTTTCCTTCGGACTTGATTTTACCGTGCCGAAATCAACGAGCGAGTATTTCAGCCCGCTTCCTTCGACCACACCCCAACCGAGCGTTTCGCTTCCCGGGTCAATTCCTAAAACTCGCATCAATAATTTCTTTTTGTTGAATTTAGATTCCAAAGATAACTTAAATCTTTCGCAAAAAGCAAGAAAATTATTTCAAAAAGTACTAAAATGAATTTAGGCTTTACAAAGATTCGCTCATTTGTCGTAAAATAAAACACCCGATGACAAACCCGACACCGACAGACTCAATTCGCGCTCTGCTGACCGAAATAATTGATTATGCGGGACTTTTTCCGCCTTCCGCGCTCTCGATGCCGGATGCGGCGGCAAATTACGCGGCTTATCAAAAAAGCACTTACAGGTGGATGTTGGGGCGATTTGTCGTGCCGGTCAGCCGTCTGGACGAATTTTTGGAAAGCGCGAAAGATTTTCTTCCGTCCGATGAAAGCGGTCGCTGGCATTTGAGCGTTTTGGCAAGCGAAGATATTGACGATACAGTTCGCAAAATCGAAAATTTCAACCGCGAAAATGTTTCATTCGTCGTCTGCGACGCGCTTGAAGTCAAAGCCGAAACGTCTTCGCGGATTGAAACGATTGCGAAAGTCGTGCCGTCTGATTTGACGACTTATTTTGAAATTCCGATTGGCAAAGAGTTGGGTAATTTAGCGGCGACGCTGGCGATTTACAAGCAGCGCGCCAAGATTAGGACGGGCGGCGTAACGGTTGACGCTTTTCCCAAAGTT
Source organism: Pyrinomonadaceae bacterium (assembly GCA_965218105.1). Classification (GTDB taxonomy): domain Bacteria; phylum Acidobacteriota; class Blastocatellia; order Pyrinomonadales; family Pyrinomonadaceae. Next base: position 2,340,988 of record OZ244585.1, on the reverse strand, counting down.
GAAGCGATCACAAGGTTTATGCGAACTTGTCTGGCGGCGAACGTGCCGTTTAAGGCGACCGCCGGACTTCATCATCCGCTGCGCTGTTTCAATCCTTTGACCTACAAAACCGGCGCGCCCGAAGGAGCGATGAATGGATTTCTAAATGTTTTTTTGGCAGTCGGTCTGCTTCAGCAGGGTTATGATTCGAGGTTGATATTTGAACTTCTAAACGACGAAAACGTGGATAATTTCGTGTTTAACGACGACGGCGTATTGTGGCGGCAAGAGCATTTTATCAGCACCGCGCAGCTGCGCCGTCTGCGCGAAAAAAATATCATCTCCTTCGGTTCGTGTTCGTTTGACGAGCCGGTTTTCGATTTGCAGGAGATTGAACTCCTCTAAAGCGGAAAATGTGCTAAAATCGTAGTTAAAAGATGCGAAATTATCCATTTATCGAACCGACATTTGCCGCCCGTACGCATCAATTAGCGATTTGCCAATCAATCTATGACGCGAACGCTTTTAATATCCAAAATTGGAAAAACGGCTTTCCGATTGATTATGATATGCTGCCCGAATTAGTCATAAAATTTTTGAATTTGCTCGAAGAAAAGCAAGTTGATTTCTGCATTGTCGGCGGCATCGCGTATCTTGCCTATATTCAAGATCGCAATACAAAAGACCTCGATATTTTGATTTCGGTTACGGAGTTGGAAAAAATCATTGATCGTGTCGAGATAACAAATAAAGACGTAAATTTTACCAATGCCGTCTTTGAAGGAATGAGAATTGATTTTCTAAAAACCTCGAATTCTTTGTTTGATTGCGTCAAAAAACACGAAACAACCGAATACAATTTCACCGAAGGCTTATATCCGATTGCGACGGTCAACGGACTTGTATTGATGCGTTTCGATGCAATTATTGACCTTTATGATAAAAAAGATTTTAACAAAATGCTTCGTTTTGAAAGCGACGCGCAATTTTTAACGCTCAATTACGAAATTGACTGGGAACATATCTGGAAAGTTTGCCGACAATTTTTTACTGACGGGCAAATTGGCGAATTTAAGAAAATGGTTGCTGATTGGCAAAAACCACCGAAAAATCCTTTTTTAAATAAATGAGTAGGTTAAAACGCGGAGCGGACTGGAGCGCAATGCGTCCCCGATTGCAATGAGCGCAGAGCGCGAAAAAATGTTTATTAATTGTGGCGTTCCAGTTGTTAACGACTTTTTCGCGCCGAAGCGACGCTCATTGCAAGCGGGGACGCATTGCGCTCCAGTCCGCTCTGCGTTTTAACAATAACTATTTACATTTTATAACCAACATTTTATGACATACGAAATAAACGAAACACACGACCAAAAACTCAAAAGCTGGATTGAATCAGCCAACCAGCCGGACACGGATTTTCCGATTCAAAATCTGCCGTTCTGCGTTTTCACGCGCGCCTGCACTTATGAAGATGTCCGCATCGGCATCGGCATCGGCGATTTTGTTTTGGACATTTATGCCTGTTACGAATGCTGTCTGTTTGACGACGAATCTTTTACGATTGCGGTGGCGGCGGACAATTATTGTCTCGATAATTCGGTGATGAAAAAAAATGCGAATCTGCAAAAAGCGTTTCGTCGCCGCCTTGTTGAAATTTTATCCGAAGATGCCGACGAAGAAACGCGCAAAAATGTCGAAAGGAATTTGATTCCGATGGATGAAGTCGAATTTCAACTGCCCGCGCACATCGGCGATTATACCGATTTTTACTGCTCAATTTTTCACGCCACAAACGTCGGTTCGATGTTTCGTCCCGACAATCCGCTGATGCCGAACTACAAATATATTCCGATTGGTTATCACGGACGCGCCTCTTCAATCGTCGTTTCGGGAACGGAAATCGTCCGCCCGAAAGGTCAGATTCGTCCCGATGCCGACGCGCCGCCCGAATACGCGCCGTCAAAAAATTTAGATTACGAAATGGAAATGGGTTTCTACGTCGGCAAATGTAACGATTTAGGCGAAACAGTGCCGATTGAAAACGCCGAAGATTACATATTCGGCTTGTCTTTGGTCAACGATTGGTCGGCGCGGGACGTTCAGGCGTGGGAATATCAACCGCTTGGACCGTTTTTGGCGAAAAGTTTTGCGACGACGGTTTCGCCGTTCGTCGTAACAATGGAAGCACTCGCGCCGTTTCGCGTTCCGGCGTTTGAACGCTCTGAAGGCGATCCGCAACCGCTCGATTATTTGAGCGGCGAACAAAATAAAAAATCCGGCGGCTTTGATGTCAATCTCGAAGTTTATATTCAAACCGAAAAAATGCGCGATGAAAACGTCGAACCGTTTATGCTTTCGCGTTCAAATATGAAAGATTTATACTGGACAATCGGGCAAATGCTGACGCATCACGCCTCAAACGGCTGCAATCTAAACACCGGCGATTTGATGGCGACGGGAACAATTTCCGGCGAAGGCAAAGACGCTCGCGGCTGTCTTTTGGAATTAACGTGGCGCGGCACAGAACCGATTGAATTGCCGAACGGCGAAACGCGCCGCTTTTTAGAAGACGGCGACGAAATTATTATGAAAGGTTTTTGCGAGCGCGAAGGTTTCCGCAGAATCGGTTTCGGCGAGTGCCGCGGTAAAATTTTTCCGGCAAATTGATTTTGAGGTATAATTCACTTATGGAAACAGCAGTTGCATATCGTTACATTACCAGCAAGGAAGATATTTTGAGCGGCGAACCGATTATCAGAGGCACGCGAACGCCGGTTCGGGCGATTGTCGAAAATTGGCGTTTGGGCAATTCGCCCGAAGATATTGTGCGCGGACTTCCGCACCTGACTCTGGCGCAGGTTTTTGAGGCGATGAGTTATTATTACGATAATCAGGCGGAAATTGACGATTACATCGAGCAAAATCGGATTCCCGAAGAATTGCTTTATCGTCGGAAAGATAAATGAGCGAAATTTTTACCAGCCTTTATCTTGACGAAGACGTAAATACCTTAATTGCCGAACTTATCCGCCCGCAGAATTTTCGGGTTTTGACCGTAACCGAAGCCGACAGAAAAGGAAAATCCGACGCGGATCAGTTAAAATTTGCAGCGGAAAACGGTTATGCGATTTTAACTCATAACCGCAGAGATTTTGAAAAATTAGCTCAAGATCATTTCACAAACAATCAAACGCACGGCGGAATTATTATTGCCGTGCGTCGTTCGCCGCACGAAATAGCGGGGAAACTTTTGAATATTCTCAATGACTTTACGGCGGACGAAACGATGAATCAAATTATTTATATCTGAAACAGACTGTCAAAAGCGTAAAATTTACAGCCTTGCCTTCTGACTCATAGTTTCAAAATCGGCAAAATTTTTTGAACCTGAAGCCCAAAACATTGAACTTTTCAAAGCGGTTTAACCCATCTGCTCAAACTAAAAATTCCGTCCGGCGGAAAAGTTTTTTCCAAATCCGGCGTTTTCCAATCAATTTGGCGTGATTTTTTATAAAACAGAAACTCGCCGCCCGCGCCAACGCGCGCCAAACCGTAGCGCGGCACGAGATAATAATTGCTCACATCAAACTCTTCCAAACCTTTATAGTTTGACAAATCTCCGATATTTCTAATGTAAGACGGCGCGATAAAAGCGGCGCGGCGGCGGGCGACATTGACGGCGACATCCGCTGTCGAAATCGTTACCGGCTCGACCGGATTAATAATATTCGCGCCGCGAAAAATCGCGCTGTAAATTCTGCCCGAACCGTTAAAAGGAATTGCTTCATAATTTGCCGGACTCGCCGTTTTTTCGCTGCCGTCGGCGATTGCTTTGAGAACGGAGAGAAACGCGACGAAATTCATTTTGACCAAAAACATCTCGTCTTTTCCCTGTAACGCGCCGGTTTCGATCAGAATTACGGGCGTTCCCCAATCGGAAAATTTATCGCCGAACGCGGTCGGATTATAATCGTCAACGTAGCGTCCGATGTTGCCGCGAATAAAATTTTGCAAAGCGGAAATCATCACTGAAGCCAGCCGCTTATTGCGCTCGTTGCCTTCCGTGTCCGCGTTCGCGCCCGTTACGACCAAAAAGGAAATCGCGGCTTGATTTGTCGAATCGCCAACCGTCGTCAACTCCTGTTGATTGTGCAGATTAAAGCCGATGTCCGGCGACCAGTCATCGCGCAGTTTTTTCAAAAGCTGCGCTTCGGGCGTTTGCAGTGCAGCCGCGTCGCGGTTGATGTCCACGCCTTGCAGATTGCGCCGCTGATAAAGTTCCGCGCCGTCCGGGTTGAGCATCGGCACGGCGCGAATCGTCAAAGTTTTTTCGATTTGTTTGACCCAATCTTGATGGCGATTTTTCTGCAAAAAGGCGAACATATCAATCAGCGCGCTGGTCGCCGTCGGTTCGTCGCCGTGCATCTGCGACCATAAAAAAATTTTTGTCGCGCCTTTGCCGAATTCAACTTGATAAATTTCGCGGTTCGCGTAACTGCGCCCGACTTCTTCGACTTTCAAGCCGATTTTTGTCAGCTGTTCGAGATAATTTTTCAAATCCTGATGGCGGACGTTTGAAGGTAAAACTTTGGAAATGTGCTGTTTGTCCCAATTACCAGCCAAATCTTTCGGCGTTTGCGCGTAGATTTCACCGCTGATTGCGGAAATTAAAAACAATGCGAAAACGAACAGAATCTTCATATTAAAAAGATTATACTTTTTCGGTAAAAATAAAAACAATTTTTTACATTCTTTGACTTTTATCCGTAATTTCGCTTACTCTGATAACGTCAATCAAAAATTTAAAATAATTTCAAGGGTGGAAAAAGGATTTCTCACAAGCGCGAATTTAAGATTTTCGTCTTTGTAAGAAAACTGCGCTTGAATTATTTATCACGCGGTTTTCCAATGGATTTATAATTAAAAGAAAGTGTAAAGATACGGGAAAATTACGAAAAGTTTTAAGACAGGAGTTTCTCATTTTTTTAACGCAAAGGCGCAAAGACGCGAAGCCGCCAAGGAAATATAAGTATTTAATTATTTTGTCCGAACATTTAAATTTATTGAAAAACCTTTGCGCCACTGCGTCTTTGCGCCTTTGTGTTAAAAATTCTTTTCTAAAATGAGAAACTCCTGAAGAGTAAAAATCTCTGGAGGCAACATATATGAATCTTAATCGTTTGGCTAAACATCTTTATTCGATGAGTTTAGCGTTTATAATCACGGCTTTTTTGACTGCTCCGATGAGCGTTTTAGCGCAAACCGGTAAAATGCCGGACGGCGTTCAAAAAGTTACGTCGGTCGAAGGAATCACCGAATATCGTTTGGCGAACGGTTTGAAGGTTCTGCTTTTTCCCGACCCGACTAAACAGACGGCGACCGTCAATATGACTTATTTAGTTGGTTCGCGGCACGAAAATTACGGCGAAACCGGAATGGCGCATCTGCTTGAACATATGGTGTTTAAAGGTACGCCGAATCACAAAAATATTCCGGCTGAACTGACTTCACACGGCGCGCGTCCGAACGGCTCGACTTCGTTTGACCGCACGAATTATTTTGAATCATTTTCGGCAACCGACGAAAATCTCAATTGGGCGTTGGATTTGGAAGCGGATCGAATGGTTAATTCCTTCATCGCCAAAAAAGATTTGGACAGCGAATTTTCGGTTGTCCGCAATGAATTTGAATCGGGCGAGAACAATCCGACCAGAGTTTTACTCGACAAAATGCTGGCAACTGCTTATCAATGGCACAATTACGGCAACACGGTGATCGGGGCGCGTTCCGACATCGAAAATGTGCCGATTGATCGGCTGCAAGCGTTTTATCACAAATATTACCAGCCGGACAATGCGGTTTTGACCGTTGCCGGAAAGTTTGACGAAGCGAAAACGCTTCAGATTATTAAAGATAAATTCGGCGTGATTCCGAAACCGACGCGCGAACTTCCGCCGAATTATACGATTGAACCGACGCAGGACGGCGAACGGCAAGTTACGGTGCGGCGCACGGGCGACACGCAGTTTGTGCTTGCCGGTTATCATATTCCGCCGGGAGCGAGCGCGGATTACGCCGCCGTTGATGTTTTGACGCAGGTTTTAAGCGACGCGCCTTCGGGCAGACTTTACAAAGCTCTCGTCGAGCCGAAAAAAGCGAGTTCGGTTTTCGGCTTCAATTTTGAACTGAAAGAACCCGGCTTCGGAATTTTCGGCGCGGAAGTTCGCAGGGAAAATTCGCTGGACGAAGCGCGTGATATTTTGACGAAAACGCTCGAAAATCTTTCCGCTAATCCACCGACCAAAGAAGAAGTTGACCGCGCCAAAACTTCGATTTTGAAAAATATCGAATTAACGCTCAACTCGTCCGACCGCGTTGGTTTGTCAATGAGCGAATATATCGCGCAGGGCGATTGGCGTTTGTATTTTCTGTATCGTGACCGCGTTCGCAAAGTTACGCCTGAAGATGTCAAACAGGCGGCGGACAAGTATTTCAAACAGTCAAACCGCACGGTCGGCGAATTTATTCCGACGGAAAAACCCGACCGCGCCGATATTCCGACGGTTTCCGACACGCAATTGGCGGCGATGCTCAACGGTTACAAAGGCGATGCGGCGGTTGCCGCCGGCGAAGTTTTCGATCCGTCGCCCGCCAATATCGAATCGCGCGTCAAACGAATGAAAGTCGGCGGTTTGGATGTAGCTTTATTGCCGAAAGAAAATCGCGGCGATTCGGTTATCGCCAACTTAACTTTGCGTTTCGGCGACGAAAAATCGCTGATGAATCGCTCGGCGGCGGCACAGTTTGCCGGACGCTTGCTGATGCGCGGCACGACGAAGCACACGCGCCAGCAAATTCAGGATGAATTCGACAAACTTAAAGCGCGGGTTTTCATCGGCGGCAGTGCGACGAGCGCGAACGCATCCATCGAAACGACACGCGAAAATTTACCGGCGGTGATGCGTCTGGTTGCCGAAATTTTACGCGAACCGGTGTTTCCGCAGGACGAATTTGACCAGCTCAAACAAGAAACGCTGACGGGCATCGAAAGCCAAAAAAGCGAACCGACCTTTGTCGCTATCAACGAATTAAGTCGCGTCTTTAACAGTTATCCGAAAGGTCATCCGAATTATTCGGGAACTGTTGATGAAGAAATCGCCGACATCAAAGCGGTTACTTTGGACGACGCGAAAAAGTTTTACAAAGATTTTTACGGCGCGTCCGATGGACAGTTGACTGTCGTCGGTGATTTTGACGCGCAGCAAATTTCAGCGTTGACCAAAGACCTTTTCGCCGACTGGAAAAGTCCGCGTCCTTATACGCGCATCAAACAGGAGTATAACGCGGTCGCGCCGGTCAACAAATCGCTTGAAACGCCCGACAAGGCGAACGCGTTTTTTGTCGCTCGTTTGAACGTGAAAATCCGCGATGACAATCCTGATTATGCCGCGCTCGCGTTAGGAAATTATATGCTCGGCGGCGGATTTTTGAATTCGCGTCTGGCAACCAGAATTCGTCAGAAAGAAGGTTTGAGTTACGGTGTCGGTTCATCTTTCGGCGCGAGTCCGCTTGATGAATCCGGTTCGTTTTTAGCCAACGCGATTTACGCGCCGTCAAACGCCGACAAACTCGAAGCGGCTTTCAAAGATGAGATCAAAAAAGCGACGACCGAAGGTTTCACGGCGGAAGAAATCGAAGCGGCGAAAAGCGGTTATTTGCAGTCGCGCCAGCTTTCACGCGCCCAAGACCGTGAATTAGCGGGTAAACTGAACAATTATTTGTTCTTAAATCGCACGATTGCTTTCGATCAGACTTTTGAAGAACAGATCAAAAATCTAACGCCCGCGCAGGTCAACGCGGTGATGAAAAAATACATCACGCCGGACAACATCACAATTATCAAAGCCGGTGATTTTGCTAAGTCAAAAGCAAAAACACTACAATAATTTCGGCTTTTTAACTTAAAAAGAAGCGGTGAGTTTAGACAAATTCATCACTTCTTTTTATTTTTTGCGATTCTCCAGAACGTCCGTTACGTCTTTCAATTTTACATCTTTCGCGGCAAGTAAAATCAGAAAATGATACAGCAAATCGGCGGCTTCATTTTTAAATAGTTCACTGTCGTCGTCTTTCGCTTCGATAATTAATTCCACCGCTTCTTCGCCGACTTTTTGCGCGATTTTGTTGATTCCTTTTATAAAAAGCTCCGAAGTGTAGGAATTTTCGGACGGATTGTTTTTGCGGTCGAGTATTATTTTTTCCAGTTCAAAAAGAAAATTTTCCGCTTCGTTTCTCTCTTCAAAACAAGTGTCCGCGCCCGTGTGACAAACCGCGCCGACGGGATTTGCCTTGATTAAAAGAGTGTCGCTGTCGCAGTCAATCAAAATTTCTTTCAATTGAAGAAAATTCCCGCTCGTTTCGCCTTTCGTCCAAATTTTCCGGCGCGACCGCGAAAAAAATGTAACTTTTCCCGATTTTCGCGTCGTTTCAAACGCTTCGACGTTCATAAATCCGAGCATCAAAACCTTGTTTGTTTCCGCGTCCTGCACAATTGCCGGAACGAGTCCGTCAGCGTATTTCTTAAAATCAGGCTTCATAATATTGTTGACAATCGATAAACGGGCGAAATTTGTTATAGCATTTGCGCCGCTGATTTCAAAATATGCTCTTTGACTGAAGTTTAAAACATATTTTTGATGACAAACATTATTTTTGTATGTTAATCTTACCTGCGTCTTTTTCTAAGACGATTATTCTCCGCGTCATTAAAATCTTTAAACGGAAATCAAAAAATGGAAAAGTTAAACGAATATCTGCAAACTTTGCTGTCAACGTGCGGCTATGAACTGAATCTCGAACCGAACAAAATTCCATACGTAACTTCGGACAACGGCACGACCGAAGTCACCAAAACGCCGCTTTTGGGAACTCAAATCAGTATGCTTGTTTTTCCGCTGATTCCCAGTGAAATAAAACAGCAGCTTCCGAACAAACAGGAAGTCGAGTTTGTTTACAATCACAATCTCGGCGACTTCTCATTTCTGGTCAAAAAATCAGCGGCGGGATTTATCGTCACGGTGCGTCCGGTGCTGTCAGCTTCCGCCAAAACCGAACAAGAAGATTTATTTGACGATTATGAATTTGAAACTGACGATTCGCCCGTTTCGCAGCCCGTCAAAGTAAATTACAAATCACTGCCGACGCTGATTTCGCCGGAAGAGAACTCAGTTTTTCAAGAAGATTTTTCTCCGGCGGCAAATTCAAATAATCCCGTTGAAAACTTTTCGACGGTTCCCCGATTTGAAAGTCCCAAAGATTTCGCGCCGCCGCAATCCGTTGAAAAGAAACCCGTTTATCAGGCTCAAAATTTTACCGAATCAAAGCCGGAAATCGAAACCATTCCCGTTTACGACCCGTCATTTACGACGACTTTTTCCGATAATTCGACTTACGAGCCGCCGCTTCGACCGCAGGAATTTGCCGCCGAATATGCGCCGCCGCAAAATCTGACGCATTCTCAAATGGCGATTCAGCCGCCAACTTACCAGCCAATTCCGCCGGTTGAGCAAAATTTTCCCGCGCCGCAATCTCAGGCAGACACTTTTGCCGCCGCCAGTGAGAATGCGCCCGCCCGAAAACGAATGGACGCGCTGTTTTATAAAATGGCGGAAGTCGGCGCGAGCGATCTGCATTTGTCGGTCAGTATGCCGCCAATGATTCGCAAAGACGGCAAAATGAGCGTTCTCGAAACTGCCGAAACGACGATTTCGCCGGATGCGATGAAGGAACTTTTGACTTCGATAATGCCGCCGAAAAATCAGGAAGAATTTCACCGGCGGCACGATTCGGATTTCGCTTACGAAATCGAAGGTTTGGCGCGTTTCAGAGCGAATATTTTTATGGACAGAAAAGGAATGGGCGGCGTTTTCCGCATTATTCCGACCAAGATTCTGACCGCCGAACAGCTCGGATTGTCGAAAGCGATAATGGATTTGTGCAATCTTTCCAAAGGCTTAGTCGTCGTCACCGGTCCGACCGGAAGCGGAAAATCAACGACGCTGTGCGCGATGGTTGACTCGATCAACAAAAACCGCGAAGACCACATTATCACGATTGAAGACCCGATTGAATTCACGCACGAAAACCAAAAATGCCTCGTCAACCAGCGCGAAGTTCACAATCACACCGACAGTTTCAAAGACGCTTTGCGCGCCGCTCTGCGCGAAGACCCGGACATTTTACTGGTCGGCGAAATGCGCGACCTTGAAACGATTTCGATTGCGATTGAAACCGCCGAAACCGGACACCTTGTTTTCGGAACTTTGCACACGACGACCGCCGCTTCGACGATTGACCGCATTATTGACCAATTTCCGGCGGACCGACAACAGCAAATCCGCGTGATGCTTTCCGAATCGCTGAAAGGCGTGATCGCGCAAACTCTGTTGCCGAAAAAGGGCGGCGGACGCGTCGCCGCGCTCGAAGTTTTAATCGTTACGCCCGCGATTTCAAACTTAATCCGCGAAGGCAAAACCTTTCAAATCCCGTCGGCGATGCAAACCGGCAAAGCCGTGGGAATGGTGATGCTCAACGACGCGCTGTTCGATTTGGTCAAAAAAGGTCTGGTCGAACCGCGCGACGCATACATCAAAGCCGTTGACAAATCGAATTTTGAATCGCTGCTGACCAGAAACGGAATGAAACTTTAGATTCAGATTCCAAATTCCAAATTCCAAATTGAAGAATTTTGTCACGAAAATTCTAATAATCTGGAATCTGGAATCTCACCGAATCGGCGCGCGCAGAATGACATCCGCTGTTTTTCGCGCCATCGCCGCCGCTTCCGCATTTGAATCTTTCAAATTCCCTAACTGCATCAACGCTTCGCCGGTTCTCGACAAAAGCCGCACCAAATCGCCTTCTTCGGCTTTTGTTTCGTAAACAAGATCGCTCCAACTGATTTCGTCCGCCCACGCTTCGACGGTCGCCGCCGCTGAAAAATTCATTTCGGGCGCGGGTTCAACGCCGTTTTTCCATTCGACATTTGAAACATCGAAAATGATTTCTTCGGCTTTGCCGAGAACGTCGAGCAGGTTGTCGGACAGATAAAGTTCGCCGAAATTACGGTCGGAATCCGCCGCAAGTGCTGCCATCAAACCTGCAATCTGTTTGATTTCAAGATTTTCAAAAAGTCCGCGCTTTAACGCTTCGCCGACGATGAGCGGGCGATCAACGCGCAAATCCGCCAGCCATTTGCCGCGCACGGTAACTTTCTGCGTTTGAAAATCGAGATAATCAAAATGATGCAAAACCCGCGCCCGCTGCTCGAACGGCAGCCAGATTTCGTTTTTCAAAACTTCAATATCGCGTTCGGTTTTGATCAGAAAATCCGCGTCGTTCCAGGTTTCCCACAAAAAACTCAAAGCGTTTCGCCCTTCCTCTTCGCTCAAATTTTGCGGCGCAAAAGAATCAATCAAATCGTTAATTATTTCCAACGCCTCGTCGTTTTTATCTTTGAAATTTGAGATTTGCGGCTCATCGAGCTGCGGATTCAAGCCTCTGTGAATTTCATCAAACGCTTTTTCGAGCGATTCTTCTTTGATCGCGTATTTTTTGGCGTAAACGCGCCCGATGTGCGACAGCGAAAGCGTCGCGCCCTGACCGTCGTCGCGCATCGTCACGACTTTTTCGCCGAAGACGCTCAACACCAGAAAAAGGCGTTTGCCGTTTCTGCTTTTGGTGACGATTCTGCCCGCCGCGACGTTTTCTTCCAGCCAATTTCGCCTAATTTCGTAACGTCGTGCCGGCAAATTTTCCTGAAGCCGCGTTCGCGCACCTGCCAATCTTTCAAAACCGCGCGCGTCTTCGACCGAATAATCAAATTCGCTCTTTTCGAGTTTGTTTCGCAGATTCAGCAACCTTTGGCTGCGCTGTTTTTCCAATTTCAAAACCGTCCGCGCCGTGTCCCGAAACGCAAAACTTTTCTCGGCAATCTCGCGCACCGGCGCGAAACCGCCGAACGCGTCGAGCAGATTCAGCAAACTCGTATAAGTCGCGCGAAACTTGCTTTCGAGCGCGTCGGGCGGCGATTTCAAAAGCGCGGCGATGCGCGGCGGATTTTGAAAATTTGACGGCGCAAGCACGACAAAACCGACGTTATCTTTGCCGCGCCTGCCCGCGCGTCCGGTCATCTGCTGCAACTCGCTCGCCTGAAGCGGTCGCCAGCCGTCGTTGCCGCGCGCGTCGGCTTGGCTCAAAACCACCGTTCGCGCCGGAAAATCAACTCCGGCGGCAACCGTCGAAGTCGCAAAAATCGCGTCGAGCAAACCTTTCGACATCATCTTTTCGACCAATAATTTCCACGCCGGAATATGTCCGGCGTGATGCGCCGCGATTCCGCCGCGAAGCAGTGTTTTGCAGTGTTTGTGCGTTCTGATTTCAGGATTTTCCGCCGCGTATTCCTGATAAATTTCCAGTCTTTGCTGTTCTTTTTCGGCACTCGTCCGCTGATTTTGATCGGCGGCAGTTTCGAGCGCGGCTTCATCACAGCGGCGACGCGTCGGCAGAAAAACAATCGCGGGCAAAAGATTGTAAGAACGCAGCGATTTGATAAGTTTCGGCGGCGGAATTTCGGGTAGTTTGAATCTCATCTCTGTCTAATTCGGCTGACGTTGCGATTTTGGCAGGATTATCATTTTAGCCGCTCCCGCCATTTTGCGTGCTTGGGTTTTAGTTATTTTCTGCTCATTTTGAGGGCAAATAATTGTGTGGGCAATATCATTTTCAGACGGATTTTCTTCATTTTTTATCGGATCATAAACAATTTCAAATCCCAAATCACGCGGCAATTTTACTCTTACTTCAGCCAAGCCTGCCGTTTCAATGACGGATGATGCTTTTTCTTTTGTAGTAAGTTTTGCTAACTGAACGGATAATCCTTTTTCCAATTTATCGCCGTCTTTTCTTTGCAGGAAACTCGACGAAGAAGGGCGAATTGTTCCGTCCGCGTTTTTAGTCCACCAAGCCGGCTGGTCTAAGATTCTCCGCCAGAGTGAATCTTCATCTAAAATCTCAATTTCTTCAGCTTCTTGAGGCATCAAACTTACAAACTCATCACGTTATTTTCGCTCATTCTGTACCATCGCGCCAATCGCAAAATATCCGCTTCGACAGCTCTTCCTTCTTTCATTTTCCCGTTTTCGTCAACGATTAAAAATTCAATATCGCCTTCGGGAAGAATTTCGATTTCCAATTCGCGTCCGGCATTTTGCCATTCCAATTGCAGACCGCCGCCCGAAACCGGAAATAAATTCGGTTTGTTTAATCCAAGACAAGCAGATTTGTGCAGCAAGTCCGCCGTTTTTTTACTTGCCTTGTCGGTAATCTCGGAACTGCCGTAGCTGTCCCAATTTTTAGGTAAATTTTTTAAGCGTTGCAATTCATTTTGCGAATCCTGAAGCCATAGACTCATTTCCGAAGTGATAGGAGTTACCTCGCTAAATTGTCCTGTAAAACTTTGATTATTTATAGCTGGAAATGAATCAAGCGGCATAATTTTATCTCCTTTCCCAAACTTGGTGCATTTTCTCCGATGTAAAATCCGCAAAACCTTTTACAACCCATTCATGTCCGATGTTCATCGCTTCTAAAACATTACTTTGGTCAAACGAATTCGGTAAAACTCTGGCAGTCAAAGCTACCTGTGTAATCTTCTTCAAATCGAAATGACGAATAGCCGGCTGCACTGCAATGTGTAGTCTTCCGCGATTTTCCGGGATTCGATAAATTACATTCATCGCTATTGCTTCCGGCGCGGGAAGAAATTCCGGCACCTTTTCGCTTTTCGTCCAATATGGAAAAATTTCGCTCAATTTTTCAAAATCAATCTGTTCTTCAATATGATTAAGATACATTATCTCACACTGTCTGATTTGAGGTTTATCCAACCTGTTTCTTTCTAAAAATAAAGTAAATTTATTCCAGTAAGTTTCAAATGTTCTTATAGTTTCCGCATAATTCGGATATTCTGCTGGTAATGTTGATTTCGTCCAGTTACTCAAAAATTTGTTGTTTTGAACTTGTATCTTCCATTCTTGCTTTTCATCTAAGAACAGACAGCGAACTTCGGGACGAAATCCAAATTGAAACGAAGCTATTTCTATCGAATCGCCTTCAAATCTTTCAATCTGTGATGTAATTGGGGGGAGTTCCGTAAAATTTTTATATTTGTCTTTTATTTCAAGTAAAAACAAACCGAAATGTGGCACTTGAAAATTTCGCAGCGGCTCAAACTCAACTCCGAGGATGGTTTCAATAACGGGTGGTTTATTAAATTTTGGTAATTCATCCGACATAGAATTTTATGTTCGATTTATATATTATTAAATTTAATAGTCTCAAAGCTAAGAGATAGGATATATTTGCGGGAAAATAATTGCAAACAAATGATTGATTTAAGAAGCGACACAGTAACCAAACCAACACAGCAAATGCGCCGCGCGATGGCGGAAGCGGAAGTCGGCGACGACGTTTATTTGGAAGACCCGACGGTGAATCTTTTGCAGAAAAAAGCGGCGGAGATTTTTGGCAAAGAAGCCGCGCTTTTTGTCCCGACGGGTTCGATGGGCAATCAAATCGCCGTCAAACTGCATACGAAACCGGGCAATGAAGTGATTATCGAAGAACGCGGGCATATTTTGAACTGGGAAATGGGAATGCCCGCGATTGCCGCCAGCGTGACGATTCGCGCCGTGCGCGCGGCGAACGATAACGGAATGCTGACGTGGAACGAAATCGAATCGGCGATTCATATCAATACTCCTTATTACGCTTGCCCGACGGGTTTGATTTGTCTGGAAAACACGCATAATTTCGGCGGCGGCAGCGTGATGAGCGCGGCGGAAACCGACGAAATCTGCGCCAACGCGCATCAACTGAATCTGCCGGTTCACCTCGACGGCGCGCGGATTTTTAATTCGGCGGTCGCGCAAAATGAAACGGCGGCGAATTTAACGAAATCGGTTGATTCGGTGCAGTTTTGTTTATCAAAAGGTCTGGGCGCGCCGGTCGGTTCGATGGTTTTGGGAACGAAAGACTTTATTGACGAAGCGAGAGTTTGGCGCAAGCGTTTCGGCGGCGGAATGCGGCAGGTCGGAATTTTGGCGGCGGCGGGGTTAATCGCGCTTGAAGAATCGCCGCAGCGTCTGCACATTGACCACGAAAACGCCAAAAGATTAGCCGAAGGCGCGGCGAATATCGAAGGAATTTCGATTGACGCGGAAAAAGTTCAGACCAACATCGTAATTTTTGACGTTTCGGAAACGGGAAAAACTTCGGCTGATATTTGCGCGAAACTCAGAGAAAACAACATTTTAGCGTCGCCGTTCGGCAAAGCGATTCGGATGGTGACGCATTACGACGTTTCGCGCGAAGATATTGAAAAGACGCTGCAAACTCTGGAAAAAGTCATTCATTGATGTTAAAGTCAAAAAATTTACCAATTTCCGCTTGTTAAACTATAATGATAATCGCCATTGACGGACCTTCGGGCGCGGGGAAATCTACGCTCGGCAAGATGTTAGCCAAACAATTGAATCTGCTTTATCTCGACACGGGCGCGATGTATCGCGCGGTCGGGCTGGCGGTTCTGGAGAGCGGAACGAGTTTTGAAGATAAGGTCAAAATCATCGGAATCGCGGAGAATTCCGATATAAAATTGATCGGCGAGCCGGATGATCTGTTCGTCAAATTAAACGATGAAGACGTGTCGGCTAAAATCCGCGCGAATGACATCGGGCAAGCCGCTTCGATTGTTTCGACCGTTTCGGAAGTGCGAAAAATTCTCGTCGAAAAGCAGAGAAATCTGGGAAATCTCGCCCCGAACGGCGCGGTTTTAGACGGGCGCGACATCGGAACCGTAGTTTTTCCGAAGGCGGACGTGAAATTTTTTTTGACCGCCAAACCCGAAGCGCGGGCGCGAAGACGTTACGAAGAAGATTTGGCGAAAGGACGCGCCGTCAGTTACGAACAAACTTTCTCGGAAATCAAAGAACGCGACGAACGCGACGTTTCGCGCGAAGATTCGCCGCTGGCGATTGCTGACGACGCGGTTGTGATTGACACGAGCGAACTCGATTTATCGGAAGTTTTTGAACAATTGATGCGCGTCGTGCGTGAAAGGCAAAATGAAACTGTTTAATTTTTCGTTCAAAAATGAAGCTGTCTGAATGTTGATTTTTTCGCTCTTGCCGCTTGTTTTCGGCTTACTCGTCTTTTTATTCGTAAAACTTTTCGATTAAGTTTGACTATGAATCAAACAATCGTTACCATTTCTATTCGTTCTTTTTATGCTCCCGTAGCTCAGTTGGATAGAGCAACAGCCTTTAAACTATAAGGAGCCTGTGCGGGGAATTAGTAACTTGCACAGTGGAGAGTGCTGTATCGGTGAATATCTAAGGGATTTTGCGAAAAATCCTATGACAACCCCGAGGGAATTATTTGAATTCGTTCAAATTCGATCCGTAGAGACTAAACGCACTCAGACTGAAATGTCTAAGATATAGTCCAGACTTTCAACCGTTTTCCTCAAGGAAAATGTGGCTTGGGAAACCAAGTGAGGTAAGCTAAGCTGTGGGTCGCACGTTCAAGTCGTGCCGGGGGCATTTCCATTTTTGAATTTGGATTTTTGGTGTAAGATGTATTGATGTCGGAAAACGCGACGAAAATCTGCACTAAATGTAAATGTGAGAAAGATTTGCATTTATTTTCGGCAAGAAAAATTTCTAAAGATGGGAAAGTTCTTGGTGCCGGACGTGTTTTAAGGCAAATTGAAAAGAGCGTTATTACGAAAATCACGACCATTATCGAAACAGTCACAATACGAGTCGAAATAATATTCGTGAACAAAATGCGCGAAAGGTTTTTGAATATTTAACAAATTATCCTTGTATAAGCTGCGGCGAACCGGACCCAGTTGTTCTGGAGTTTGACCATCGCAGCAGAAGTGATAAGATTGGAAACATCTCGAATTTGGTTACTCATTCGTCTTGGAAACAGATTGAGTTTGAAATTCAAAAATGCGATGTGCTTTGCGCTAATTGTCATCGCCGAAAATCAGCCGCAGAATTTAATTATATGCGGTATATCTTTGTCAATATCTAGTTTATGGCGGCTATAGTTCAGTGGTTAGAACGTCGGCTTGTGGTGCCGAATGTCGTGGGTTCGACTCCCACTAGCCGCCCCATAAAAATTTCCTCGCAAAAATTTTCCAAACTTTTTTAGATTTTCCGCATCAAAGCCCGAAATTCATCAATTTTTTGTATCTTTAATCAGTAAAACTTCCATTTTTAGAGAGAGTTACCTTATGAAATTCGTTGTTAAAATCGTATCCGGTTTAGGCTGTCTGCTTTTTATTCTGCTGGCGGCGAATTTTGTATTTGCCCAAAAATCTTCGGCGAAAAGTTATGTCGAAGGCGAACTTCTCGTTAAATATAAAAACGGCACGGCTTCCGCCGCCGCTTTTGAAATGAACAGTCAAATCGGCGCGAATGTCGTTGAGGAATTTCCCGAAATCGGTTGGCAGCGTGTGAAAATTCCCGCTAATTTAAGTTTTGATAAGGCTTTATCGCTTTATAAATCAAACACGGAAGTCGAAACTGTGCAGCCGAATTACTATTATCATCTTTTGAATACGCCGAACGACGCGCAGTTCGGGACATTATACGGAATGCAGAAGATTTCCGCGCCTCTCGCTTGGGATTTTACGACGGGAAGTGCCGACGTGGTGGTCGCCGATATTGATACGGGCTTGAAATACACGCACGAAGACCTGGCGGCGAACGCGTGGCATAATCCGGGCGAAATTCCGAACAACGGCATTGACGACGACGGCAACGGTTTTGTTGACGATTATTACGGTTACGATTTTTTCTACAACGATTCCGACCCGATTGACGACGCGGGCGGACACGGAACGCACACGGCGGGAACAATCGGCGCGGTCGGCAATAATAGTCTGGGCGTGACGGGCGTAAACTGGAACGTCAAAATAATGGCGATAAAAATTTACAGCCCGGACGGTGGCGATTCGACTTCGGCGATGCTTGTCAACGCTTACAATTATATTCGGATGATGAAAAATCGCGGCGTGAATATCCGCGTAACGAATAATTCTTACGGCGGCTGCAACGAGGCTTGCGGTTACGATCAGGCGACGAAAGACGCTTTGGACGCAATGGGCAACGCCGGAATTTTGAACGTTTTCGCGGCGGGAAATAACGGCAGAAATATTGAAAACTCTCCTTTTTATCCGGCAAGCTATACTTCTCCGAGCCTTTTGGCGGTTGCCGCTTCGGATCAAAACGATAACAAAGCCGGTTTTTCTAATTTCGGAACGACAAGCGTTGATGTTGCCGCGCCGGGCGTGGGAATTCTCAGCACCTGGAACACCTCAAACTCAGCGTATGTGAGCATCAGCGGAACTTCGATGGCGACTCCGCACGCGGCTGGAGCGGCGGCTTTGCTTTCCGCTTATAATCCGAATCTTTCGCCCGCTTCGCTCAAAGCGACTTTGATGAACACGGTTGATGTTTTGCCACAATGGAACGGTGTCGTTAAAACCGGCGGCAGAATCAACGTCGCGCGAGCTTTGCAGAATCAGACGGTTTGCACGTTTACTCCGGCAAACACTTCGCAAACGGCGGCGATCAACGGCGGAAACTATTCGGTAAATATTACCGCTCCGACAAACTGCGATTACTCGGTTGCAAGCAGCGACAGTTGGATAACCGTCACCAGCGGAAATACGGGAAGCGGCAGCGGCGCGATTTCTTATTCGGTTTCGGCGAGTTCGGTCGGACGCACCGGAACGATCAACGTCGGCGGTACAATTTTTACAGTCTATCAACTCGGACCGACCAGTACGCCGCCGACCAAAACATTTTTAGATTTCGACGGCGACGGACGTACCGATTATTCGGCGATTCAAAACGTATCGGGCGGAATGCTCTGGAATAATTATCGAAGCACGAACGGCTATTCAGCCGTCAATTTCGGCTCGTTTACGGATGATATTCCCGTCGCCAACGATTATGACGGCGACGGCAAAACCGATATTGCCGTCTGGCGCAATTCAAACGGCACGTTCTATGTTTTGCGAAGTTTAGACAATACTTTTACCGGCTTTCAATTCGGACAAGCGGGCGATGATCCGAATATTTCGCAGGATTTTGACGGCGACGGCAAAGCCGATTTTGCGGTCGCGCGGGCGCAAAACGGAACGCTTTTCTGGTACATTCTCGGTTCAAAAAACGGCTTCAGCGGTTATCAGTTCGGCACGGACACCGACAGACCTCTGCGCGGCGATTATGACGGCGACGGTAAAGCCGATTTAGCCGTTTATCGCCCGAACAGCGGTTCGCCCGCCAACACATTTTTCGTGCAAAAAAGTTCCGATAAAGGTTTAATAGCCAACACTTTCGGCAATTCTGCGACTGACAAAATCGTTCCCGACGATTATGA
Organism: Pyrinomonadaceae bacterium; assembly: GCA_965218105.1. GTDB lineage: Bacteria > Acidobacteriota > Blastocatellia > Pyrinomonadales > Pyrinomonadaceae. The sequence goes on along the minus strand of OZ244585.1, from coordinate 2,321,491 downwards.
CGGCGACGGCAAGACTGATATTGCCGTTTGGCGAACGACCAACGGCACTTGGTATTATCTGAAAAGTTCCGATGGAAGTTTCAGCGGTTTGCAGTTCGGAGCGGCGGGAGATTTACCGACACCGGGCGATTACGACGGCGACGGCAAAATTGATTTTGCCGTCTGGCGACCCAATGCCGTTCAAAGTGAAGCGGGCATTTTTTACATTCAAAAAAGCGCGTCGGGCTTTTCAGCTTTCGGTTGGGGAAATTCTTTTATGAAATTTCCCGCCAATTCGATGCAGAGCCGATAGTTTAGCGAAAAGGGAAGTTTTCGATGAACTTTTATCAAAAAAAGCGCGTTGAAAGTTTGGGAGTTCCAAAAATTATAGAAAATATTATTTTGTAAAAACCTGTTACTGCGAAGATTTCTTGCAATAACAAGCTGACAAGTAGTATATTTAATCTTCTTCCATATTGTCAGAGTAATTTAATCTGAACCGTTCTGACAAAATTTATTAAAATAAGGATTTAAAAATAATGAATAATATATTGACCAAAAGCGGCAAACTTAGTGTAATTTTTGCCGGTGTTTTACTTTTAGTCGTTTCGGCTTCCGCTCAAATAAGTTTGCGTAAAGCCCTGGATTTCGACGGCGACGGCAAGGCTGATTTTTCGGTTATGCGTCCGACCGACAATATTTGGTACATCAACAAAACTAACGGAACATTCACTTTTCAGCCGTTCGGATCATTTGTTACCGACACGCCGACTCCCGGCGATTATGATGGCGACGGCAAAGCCGACATCTCGGTTTTTCGTGATGAAAACGGCGGCTGGTATCGCATAAACAGCAGCACGAACACGATTTCAAGTTTCCAATTCGGCATTTCGAACGATGAGCCGGTCGCCAGAGATTACGACGGTGACGGCAAAACCGATATTGCCGTTGCGCGCTACACGAACGGTTCAATTTATTGGTATGTAATGGGAAGTTCGCGCGGTTTTTTTGCCGCTCAATTCGGTTCCGAAACCGATTACACCGCGCCGGGCGATTATGACGGTGACGGAAAATTCGACTTCGCCGTTCAGCGTCCGGGAGCTACGGACGACGCTCCGGCATACTTCTACATCCTTAAATCTACCGACAACACTTTACTTTCCGTTCAATGGGGTCTCGGCAACGATTTGGTGGCACCGGGCGATTATGACGGCGACGGCAAAACCGATATTGCCGTTGTTCGTGAAGGCGCAAGTAATATGCCGTTGAGTTGGTATATCCGCAAAAGCAGCGACGGCGGTTTCACCGGCGCGCAGTTCGGAACAGCCGGAACTGATTTGCTGGCACAAGGTGATTATGACGGCGACGGCAAAACCGATCTCGGAGTTTGGCGCGTCACCAACGGAGTTTTCTATGTTCTGAAAAGCACCAACGGTTCATTTTTCGGCGTGCAGTGGGGCGCGGCGAACGATTTTCCGATTGCCAGCTATGACACTCATTAATTTTTGCCGGTCAAAAATTAAGCGGTCAATCAAATTTATTTAGTAACTCACCTTACGCGATATTTGAAAAAAAAGCTAAAATATCCTTCATTATGAAAAAGATGTTGGATATTTATTCAGACTACTTGTTGGCATCATTTTCGCAAACTTCGGCGACCGGTTTGAGTAATTTGATGGACGGGGCGATCAGCCACGACCAAGTTACACGATTTCTTTCGGCTGAAAAGAAAACCAGTCAGGATTTGTGGCTCGTCGCCAAACCGTTACAACGGAAGATCAATTCCTGTGAAGGCGTTTTGATCATTGACGATTCAATCGAAGAAAAGCCTTACACCGATGAAAATGAGATCATTTGCTGGCATTGGGATCACTCGAAAAAGCGTCATGTCAAAGGCATTAACTTTGTGTCAACGCTTTATCACAACCAAGATATTTCTCTACCATTGGCTTTTGAGTTGGTGGCAAAAACCGAAGAATATCTCGATAAAAAGACCAATACCAGCAAACACCGTTCGCCGATCACGAAAAATGAAATGGCGCGAAAAATGATCCTACAAGCTGTCAAAAACGGAGTTCTTTTCAGTTTCGTGTTGTTCGACATTTGGTTCGCTTCGGCGGAAAACCTGCTGTTTATCAAACACGAAGTTGGAAAAGATGTGATTTGTCCGCTCAAGGGAAATCGTAAAGTTGCGCTTTCGCTCGAAGACAAACAAAACGGTCGCTATCGGGCAGTTTCAACGCTTTTGAGCGAGCCGGATGCCGGATTGGAAATCTATCTCGAAGGAGTAGATTTCCCCTTAAAGTTAATCAAACGAGTCTTCACAAACGAAGATGAAAGTATCGGCATTCAGTATTTAATTTCAAGCGATATAACGCTTTGTATTGACCAACTGACCACAATTTATCAAAAACGATGGAACGTGGAATGTTACCATAAATCATTAAAACAAAATGTCAGTTTGGCAAAGTCTCCGACGCAGACGGAAACCACGCAAACAAATCATTTTTTCGCCGCTTTATGCGGCTATATCAAACTGGAAATGCTGAAAGTAGAAACAAAGACAAATCATTTTGCAATGAAAATGAAATTATATGTTAATGCCCTGCATTCAGCTTTTCAAACTTTGCGGGAAATGAACCCTATTCAGTTCTCCGCATAAGGTGAGTTAGTAATTCAGCCAATAAAAGCCTGAATTTTGGCACAAGTCCAGAATTTCAGTTTTGTTGGCTGAATTGCATTTACGCTGATATATTTTATCATTGGCGTTAAAACGATTCCGATTGTTGTATTCCAGCGCGGCTGCAAATGAAAAAGCCGCTTTAATCAGAATGACAAATCTTTCCGCTGCGATCAGAGAAAGTTTTCCGAACAAAAAAATCGTCATCATCGGCGATTTGGTTGCCGATCAGTTTTTGTACGGCACAATCAGCCGCGTGTCGCGCGAAGCTCCGGTTTTAATTTTAAGTCACGATGACACTGAAACTTTAGCGGGCGGAGCGGCGAACGCGGCGGTCAATGTCGCGTCGCTTGGCGGAAATGCGATTTTAATCGGCGTTGTCGGAAAGGATGCAAACGGACGGGCTTTGCTCGATAACCTGTCCGGTTTGAAGGTCAATTGCGATTTTGTTTCGGCTTCCGATAAAGTTCAGACGACGACGAAAGTTCGCGTTTTAGCCGGACAATACTACGCGCCGCGCCAGCAGGTCATCCGCATTGATTACGAAAACAAAAAAACTCTCGATGACGAACTTCACGCTGAATTAAAGGAAAATCTGCTTTTATCCGTCGAAAAAGCGGATGCGATTATTATTTCCGATTACGATTACGGCGTGGCAAATGAAGAAATCGCCGCCATCGCCTGCAAGATTGCCGCCGACAAAAAAATTCCGCTGCTGGTAGATTCGCGTTTTAATCTGAAAAAGTTTCCGAATGCCGCGACCGCTACGCCGAATCAGGATGAAGTTGAACAGATTTTAGGCAAAGATTTTACCGAACAGGATTGTGTAAATCTCTGCGAACAACTCGGTTATCAATCGCTGCTCGTAACCTGCGGCAACAAAGGAATGCTTTTAATCGAGCGGGAAAAACCGCCCGTGCGAATCGAAGCCGTCGGCGCGAAAGAGCCGATTGACGTGACGGGCGCGGGCGACACGGTGATTGCCGTCTATGCGCTCGGCTTGGCTTCCGGGCTGAGTTTTTCGGACGCGGCAAATCTGGCAAATCACGCCGGCGGAATCGTCGTGATGAAAAAAGGAACGGCTTCGGTCAGTTCAAACGAATTGCTTGACTCTTTGCGGGAAAACGCCAAAGCCGAACACAAAACAAACACTTTATGAACGAATCAAACTTTTACGCTCCCGTTTTAGACCGAACGCGCCTTTCGGCAAAAGTCGCGGTCGAACGAAAAAACGGCGCGACAATCGTTCTGGCAAACGGCTGTTTCGATTTTTTTCACGCCGGACACATTCGTTATCTGGCAGGCGCAAAAGAGTTGGGCGATTGTCTGGTCGTCGGCATAAATTCCGACGAACAGGTCAGAAAATTAAAAGGCGAAAATCGCCCGCTGATTCCCGAACGTGAACGCGCCGAAATCGTTTCCGCGCTCAGATTTGTTGACCTCGTAACGATTTTTGACGAACCGACGGTCGAAGAACTAATTCGCGCCATTCGTCCCGATTTTCACGCCAAAGGCACGGATTACACGCCCGAAACCGTGCCGGAACGCCGAATCGTCGCCGAATGCGGCGGAAAGGTAATGATCGTCGGCGATCCCAAAAATCACTCTTCAACCAACCTGATTGAAAAAACGGGAAATTTCAATGTCTAAAAGTGATGCGTTTGCACTATATTTGATTTTAAGAATTGATAAAACAACTTTTTTTTGATATAAAATATTGCCATTCTCTCACTGGTAATATTTCTGTTCGGAAGATTTGTGCAGCCGCGAAGTTTAGAAGGAGCATTCGTAAAAATAAAAAATTAGAATAAGCAGTTATTTAACTGTTTATTCTAATAAGGCTTAACTCTAAGTCGTCAATTATCTAAAACAAAACTGAAAACTTTACAGATTAATCTTTGTAACAACCGGACAATAAAACATCGGCGTGAACTGTTATGAAAAATAAAGATTTGAATATAAATAAGAAAAGCGAAACTGAAAATGTACCGTCCGAAAGACGCAAATTTCTGAGTCGTTTGGGCAAAGTCGCCGTCGCCGGAGCCGCCGTCGGAGCTGTGGGCGTTAAACCTTTTATCGGCGGCAAATCATCGGAAGTCGCGGCGCAGAAAAACGTAAATATTAAATCGAGAAGAGCGTTAAAATGTTATCAACTGCGCGTTGATGCCGCTCAGAAAAATTTTGATTCTTTCACCAACGAATATCACGTCAATAATAACGATGAAAATTTACACGAAAATAAAATAGCGAATTTTACAAAAGGTCTGCCGCACAACTCCGACGGCGAAGTCAGTTTGACCGCTTATTACGCGCTGCTGAGATCGCTCAGAGGAACGCCGGCGGATTTTGAGCAAATTCCGATGGGCGGAACGCGCCGTCTAATCAATCCGCAGTCCGGTCTGGCTTATGATATGGAAGGAAGCGATTCGCAAAGTTTTCATATTCCGCCCGCGCCGACCTTCTCCAGCCGTGAAAACGCCGCCGAAATTGCCGAAAATTATTGGATGGCGATTCTGCGCGACGTTCCCGTCGAAGAATATTCGAGCAGTCCGATTGCTCAAGCCGCCGCCGCTGATTTAACTCTTTTCGGAAGCGACTTTAAAGGCGCGAAAAACAATAACGGGCAAGTTTCGCCGAATCTACTATTTCGCGGCTTAACGCCGGGTGATAAGACCGGTCCGCATCATTCGCAATTTTTTTATCAGGAATGTTATCTGGGCGTGTGCGAAGTCAATCAGCGCATCAAAACCGTTCTCAGTCCTGCCGACGGCGGACGGGATTTTATGACGGATTTCAGTACGTGGCTGGCGGTGCAGAACGGAGTTCCGCAGCCGTCGTGTCTTTATGACCCGATTCCGCGTTACGTGCGTAACGGGCGCGACATCGGACAATGGGTTCACACGGACGTTGTTTTTCAAGCCTATTTTCAAGCCTTTTTAATTTTGTGTCATACCTTAAACGCGCCGTTTGACAGAGGAAATCCGTATCGCAATTCGACCACTCAGGAAGGCTTCGTAACTTTCGGCGCGCCGCACGCCGCCGTACTTATGACGGAAGTGGCGACCCGCGCGCTGAAAGCCGTCTGGTTTCAGAAATGGTATGTCCATCGCCGGATGAGACCGGAAGTTTTCGCGGCGCGCGTTCACCGGACGCTTTACGATAATGCGAATTATCCGGTGCATCCCGAAATCTTAAATTCCGTCGGCGGCGCGGCGCGGCTTGGCAAATATTTGACTGCGGGCAACGCGCTTTTGCCGATGGCATTTCCCGAAGGCTCGCCGCTGCATCCGTCTTACGGCGCGGGACACGCGACGGTTGCCGGTGCCTGCGCGACGGTGTTGAAAGCGTTTTTTGACGAATCAACCGTCATTCAAAACCCGCTCGTGCCTGATTCGACGGGAACGACCTTGCTTCCATACAGCGGCTCGGAAACCTTAACTGTCGGCGGCGAACTAAACAAACTGGCATCGAATATTGCTTTGGCAAGAAATGTCAGCGGAGTTCACTGGCGTTCGGACGCGACGGAATCTCTCAAACTCGGCGAAGACCTCGCCATCAGTATTTTGCGCGAACAAGCCGGTTGTTATATGGAACAATTTAATGGTTTCAGTCTGACAAAATTTGACGGAACATCAATTACCGTTTAGATTTACCGACGATTCAAAAAATAACTCCGCATCAAAAAAGTCAGAGTTTTAGAGGAAATCAGCTTCTCTAAAACTCTGACTTTTTATTATTTCAAAACCCGAAACTTTTCGTAACGGCAGAAATTTACTATAATTGGAAAATTACTTAGCCCGGGAACGATTCAGTGAAAAATAAAAAATTAATTTGCAGTTTTAGTCTGGCATTGACAGTCGCCGGTGTTTTCTTCATTTTCGGCTGTAAAGGTCAAATGGCGAAAAGAAGTTTGCCGATTGTCGTAACTAAAAACGAAGGAGCGAAAAGGAAATCCGGCGACGGTCTGGAAAGTTCCGAATCTTCGGCGGCAGCGGCGCGAAATCTCTCGCTCAGACAAAATTTGAATTGGGTTTTCGGCGGAAAAACGCAGAGAGGCTGGTATCTTTATCATCCTTTGATTTGCCGTCTGATCGGTGTTAAAAACAAAGCGAACGAAACCGATTTTGCCGATTCGCTGGCAAGTTGGCAAAAAAACGTCGGACTTCCGCCAAACGGAGTTTTGGACGAAACGACTTTGGCGATTTTCGTGACAAAATGGCAGTCAAATCGCCTTAAAAAACGCGGCGAAGCCTCGCCTGACGAATTGCAGACGGTTTCGAGTGCGGAGTTTTACGATGTTTCGCGCACTGAAGAACTGCGAAAAGTCGAACACGAAACTTACGCCGCGTATAAAAAAATGGTCGCGGCGGCGATTGCCGACAAATCGCTGAATTTGAAAAGCAACGGCAGAGCTGAACTCGCGCCGGACGAGAAATTTTTGAAAATCATTTCCGCGTTTCGCTCGCCGAGTTACCAAGCGCAGCTTCGCCAGCAATCGCCAAATTCGGGACGCGCCGGTCTCGCCGTCAACAGCCCGCATTTTACCGGACACGCGCTCGACATCTACGTCGGCGGCGAGCCGGTCAGCACACAGGACGCAAACCGCTTGATTCAAATCAACACGCCGGTTTATCAATGGCTCGTCAAAAACGCCGATAAATTCGGCTTCAAACCGTATTTTTACGAACCTTGGCATTGGGAATATGCGCCGGATTCATTATATGCGGAAGCCCGCACGAAGTAAGGGCATAAATCTTCGCGCCCTTACTTCGTGCGGGCTTCTGCACTGACTCACATAAAAACGCTTTAAATTTATTGGACTTCATCTCCTTCAATCGAAACCACATTATCAACAAATTCATCAAACGTGTCATCGTGCGAGATGATGAAAAGCTGGTCGAAAATTTGTTTGTCATCAACTTTCTTTTTGGTGATGTAACCGATTTGTTCGGCTAATCTTTCGCGCCGCGCCGCGTCCATATTGGTCGTCGGTTCGTCGAAAAACGCGAGGCGAATGTCGGAAAGCTGTTTTAACAAAGCGAGGCGCACCGACAACGCCGCCGCCATCTGTTCGCCGCCGGACAGGTTGATAAACGGGCGTTCGTGTCCGTATTCTTCGAGCGAAATGCCGTAATCTTCCGTCCATTTGAGCGTTCTTTCGGCGTTGCCGGAAATTTCGCGGAACATTTGGTTGGCTTCTAAAGAGACGTGGTGAACGTAATTTCGCGCGACGCGCGGCGCGGCTTCTTTCAATGTTTCGCGGATAAATTTCGTCGCTTCGGAAACTTTTTCGAGCCGTTCTTTTTCCTGAAACTCAAACTGCATCGCTTTGCGAACGCCGCGCAAACGGGTCAAATCCTTTTCCAGTTCGTCGGCGCGGCGTTTGGTGAAATCCAAATTGACGCGCGTTTCAGCCAGAGTTTTTTCCAAATCGCGCAGTGAAATTTTTTCGCGCGAATGAGTTTCGCGGTCATAATCACGGCTCGCCGCCGCCAAATCGTTTTCCGCTTTTTCGTTTTCTTCACGCAGACGCGAAAGTTCTTTCGTCGCCGTTTCGAGTTCGTTTTCACGCTGTGGCAAAATTTTGGCGAGCGGTTCGTTGATTAAAAATTCCCGGTGCGCGTCCGCCGTTTTGTCGCGTTCGCCGGAAAACTGCTGCCACTGCGCGTCCAAAAATTGATATGAAGCCATTTGTTCGAGCAGAATTCCGCGATCATTTTCCAGACGTTCGAGATTTTTTTCGACTTCCGTGATTTTTTCTCTGATCGTGATTTCAAGATTCGCTTCGTTTTGTAAAAGTTTGATTTTGGCTTTCGGATTGTCCAAAGTTTTCAATTTATTTTCGATTTCCGCCAGTTCGGTTTCGATTTCCGCCAAATTTTCCGCCTTTTTTTCCAAACTTTCTTTTTCATCTTTGAGCCGTTTTCCTTCGTCGCTGATTTCCTTTTCGCGGTTTCGCAAATTTTCGAGCGTCGCTGAAAATTTCTCTGCTTCGCGGGAAATTCTCAGCGCGTCCGCGTTCTGTTTTTTCTCGTTTTCAAGCGTCGCAATCTGCGTTCTGACTTCGCCGAATTGATTGGTGACAAAACTTTCGAGCGTTTGTCCGGGTTTCAAATTCAGACATTTTTCCGACAAAATCGGACATAAACCGTTTTGGATTTCGCTTTGAAATTTTTCGTCGGCTTCGAGTTTGGCGCGGAGTTTCGCCAGATTATTGATAATTTCACCGTCGCGTTTTTGCAGATTTTCAAACATCGCCGCCTGTTCGCTTTTCGCTTCGGCATCTTTTATGTTTGTCTGATTGGTTCTGTAACTTTCGCGCAGAAAATTTATTTTTTCGTCCAGACTTTTGATTTGATTCGCCGCCGCTTTCACATCGGCAATTCTGTTTCGCAAACTTTCGCGCGTCTTTTCAAAATATTCCTGCTCTTTAATTTTCGGTTCGAGCGACGAAATTTCCTGATGCGCTCTCAGCGATTTTTCCAAATCTTCCTGAAACTTTTTGCGGTCGGCTTTGACGTTGATCTGCGCGGTTTCGACGCGGGACTTTTCGGCGTTTAATTTGTCCCGCTCGACGCGTTCGCGTTCCAATTCTTTTAATCGCGCCAATGCCGCGACGTGAATTTGATGAGCGGCTTCGACCGACGTTATTTTTTCGTGCGCGGCAAACGCCTGATTTCGTTCGTTTTCCTTTTGCGCGTGAATGATTTCCGCTTTCGCGCTTTCGGTTTTTAATTTGTCCGATGCCGCTTTCAATGCGTTGACTTTGCTTTCGGATTCGTCAAATTTTTTGACGACTGCGCTTTTTTCCGCGACTTCCTGACCGAATTTTTCGGCGGCGGCGGAAAGTTCGCCGAATTTTTCGGCGTGCGCTTGATGTTCCGTTTCGATTTCTTCAAACCGCGCCAGTTCGCCTTCGGCGCGTCCGATGCGAATATTGGCGGCGTTGATCTGATTTTCGACGTAACGCGCCGTTTCCAACAGTTTTTCCGCGCCCTGCCGATATTCTTCGACCTTCAAAAGTTTATCGAAAGCCTTTTTGCGTTCCGCCGGAGTTTCGAGGAAAATCGCGGTAAAAGTTCCCTGCGGAACGCCGATGGCGCGGCGAAAAAGTGCTTCCAAATCGGTTCCCGCTTCCACGCCGAGATGCTGCCATAAAAACCGCGTCACTTCTTCTTTTTTCTCGGCAATCCGCATTTTTAAGCGCGGATCGTAAACGTAATAACCTGTTCCGGTGTCGCGGTAAACGAGATATTCGCGCTCGTCCAAACCGCTTTCAAACGTCACTTTGACCACGCCTTTTTTCGCGCCGCGCCTGATAAAATCGTCTTTTTTATAATCGAGCAGATCAAACAAAGTCCACGCCACGGCTTCGAGCAAAGTAGTTTTCCCTGCGCCGTTTTCGCCTGTAATCGCCGTCGTTCCGCGCTGAAATTCCTGTTTGAATTCAGCGTGAGATTTGATGTCTTCGAGTTCGATTTTTGTGATATGCATTCTTTGAAATTTTGGATTTTAGATTTTAGATTTATTTTAATTAGATTTTAGAACAGATTTCGATAAAGAAAAATTAACTTTTTAACTTTTATATCATAGATGAAACACAATTTGATAATCTGTTGAATCCGACAAAAAAATGTTAAAATTGTAATTTCAACCGTCAGAAATATAAATTCGTTACTTTCAAGAGGAATAAATTTTGAGCGATATTATTAGATTCGGAGTCAGTATTGACCAGGATTTGCTGGAGAATTACGACCGTTTGATTGCGGAACGCGGCTATGCGACGCGTTCGGAGGCGTTGCGCGATTTGATTCGGGAAGCGTTGATTCAGCAGAAAATCGAGATGGAAACCACGACATCGGTTCTCGGCAGTTTGACGCTCGTTTACGATCATCACGCCCGCAACCTTTCGCAGGAAATGGCGGAAATTCAGCATAATTTTCACGATCTTGTGCTGTCGGTGATGCACCTTCACGTCAGCCACGACGATTGTATGGAAGTCATCGCTCTGCGCGGAATCGTCGCCGATGTCGTCGAACTCGCCAACGGACTTTTGAGTTTGAAAGGCATTAAAAATGGCAAACTTTTTATAACTCTGCCTTCATCTGGAATTATTTCCTAAAATTTTACATCCGTTTTCGTCTCTTGCGCGAACTTAATTACAGCGTGTTACGGATTTGCATTTAGTGTTACTTGCTGTTATATTTCTGTTCACGCAAAATCTAAGTCTCGTCAAAAGGAAAATTTTTATGAAACGGCATCACAAATTTATTCGTGTCAGATTGGAAAAGTGTTCTGTTCTTCAGGCGTTATTTTTGTTCATTACTCTATTTTGTATCAACATTCACGCGCAAAACATCGCCGCTTCGCGGACGTTTTCCGGCACGATTATTACTCAGCAATTTGAACTTGTGCCGAATGTGACGATTGAAATAAACACTTCCGACGGCAAATTAACAGTTATTAGCGACGCGGAAGGCGCGTTTTCGCTGCCGGTTCCAAATGAACCGCTGTCCGTCAAATTTTTCGGCAGTAATATCGAACCGCAAACGCGAATTTTCGCGCCGACCGATAAAATTGAAGATGTTCAGATAAAAATAAGTTACGTCGTGCCGCCGGTTTCCGCGACCGTGACGATTGAAAACGACACGCTCACGCCGGAACTCGAAACGCGAAATGATACGGTTTACAAAAATACGCTTTTCGGGCGCGACGACCAGTTAATTCAGACATTAAACGCGGGCATCAACGCCGGACAGCACGAAGGCGGCGGCAAATCGCTGGAAATTCGGCGTTTCGGGTTCAATTTAGACCACGGCGGTGTCAACGGCGGTTTGAAAATTTTGGTTGACGACGTGCAGCAAAATCAGGCGACGCAGGGACACGGACAAGGCTATCTGGGCGCGTTAAAGAGTTTATCGCCCGAACTGGTGCAGGACGTTTCGATTATCAACGGACCTTTTTCCGCCGCTTACGGTGATTTTTCCGGTCTCGGCGTGGTGCAGATTCGCCTGAAAGAATCGCTGCCGCAGGAATTTACGGCGCGAATTCAGGCGGGAAGTTTTAACACTTATCGCGGATTTTTCGCTTACAGTCCGCAGTGGAAAAATATTGACGCGTTTTTCGCGTATGAGCCGAGTTATTCCGACGGACCTTTTATCAACAAACTTCGTTATCGCCGCGATAATGTCACGGGAAATTTCACTTATAAATTCAGCGATAAAGAAGCGTTAGGCTTCAAATTTAACGCCGGACGCAACGATTTTTTCTCGTCCGGGCAGATTCCGCTCGATTTGGTCAACGCGGGCGAACTCGACCGCTTCGGTTTTATTGACCCGGAAAACGGCGGCAAAGTGCAGCTCGGCACTGCCGCAGTTTATTATCGCAAAGAATGGAATTCGGGCGCGACGTTCAAAGCCGACGCATTTGTCGGGCGTTCGCTGTTCGATTTGTTTTCAAATTTCACGTTCTTTTCAGCCGATCCGACTTACGGCGACGAAATTGACCAGCACGATTCGCGTTTGCAGCAAGGCGCGACGGCGCAATTCTTAAAACCTTACAAACTTTTCGGTAAGCAGTCGCTTTTAACCGTCGGCGGAAATCTGCATTTTAATCAAATCAACGTCGGTCTTTATCCGTCAATTTCGCGCAATCCGAATCGCAAATTTTTACCCGAAAACATCAACAACCCGGATGTTATTTACACTTCGGCACACGCAAACATCGGCAATTACGCTGGATATATTCAAAACGGCATTGATTTTTACAACGGACATCTGCGCGTTGAAGGCGGTTTGCGGTTTGATTATTTTACGTTTGACGTGAACGGTTTTGAACTGACCGATGGTCGGACAAATGTTGTCGGCAAAGAAGGCGCGGGACGTTTTCAGCCAAAACTTTCGGTAGTTTTATCACCGTTTGAACGCACGCCGATTTCGTTTTACGCCAATTACGGACGCGGAATTTCCTCGCAAGACGCACGCGGCGTAGTCAGAAATTCCGATGCGCCGAAAGTTTCAACGACCGATTTTTATCAAACCGGCGCGTCTTACAATTCGCGCCGCATTTCGGCGGTCGGGACTTTCTTTTTTATTGACCGCTCAAACGAACAGGTTTATATTCCAGACGACGGCTCAATCGAATTTGCCGGACATTCGCGTTCTTATGGCGTTGAACTGCGTAACTCGTTTCGCTTCAACAAATATCTCAGCTTAAATGCCGGATTGACGCAGGTTTTGGAATCATTTTATCCCGGACAATTTTCCGAATTAACAGATTCGCCTAAACGCCGCATTTTCATTGACAGCGCGCCGCACACGGTCGCCAACGGCAGTTTGATCTTATCGGAATATCGCGGATTCAATTCGTCTTTGAACTGGCGGCACATTTCCAATTATCGCTTGGACGGCGAAAATGATAACATTCGCGCCGCCGGACACGATGTCGTAGATTTCGCAATCACCAAACGCTTGAGAAAATGGCTTGATTTGAATTTTTCGATTGATAATCTGCTCGACAAACATTATTTTGAAACGCAAAATTATTTTGAATCGCGCGTTTGCCCGACCTGCGACGTTATCGAAAGAATTCACGCCACGCCCGGATATTCGAGAGCTTTTAACGTCGGCTTGACTTTTCGATTCGGCGCGAAAAATTAAATTTCGCCAAAACGAGAAAAAGAGTATAATTTCCATTATGAATCAGGTTTTGTATCAGGAAGATTATTACGGCTGGCTTCAGGCAAACGCGCGATTAATCAGGGAAAAGAAATTTTCAGACATTGACGCGGAAAATATCGCCGAAGAATTGGAATCTATGGGAAAAAGCGAAAAGCGCGAGCTTTCGAGTCGTTTGACGATTCTGTTGATGCACTTACTAAAATGGCAGTATCAAACGGTTAAACGCTCGACGAGCTGGCGCAATACGATTGCCGTCCAGCGCATTGATATTCGGGAATTGCTCGAAGACAGTCCGAGTTTAAAGAGCGAAATTTCCGACCGAATCGCTACCGCTTACGAAAAAGCGATACTCGCCGCCGAAATTGAAACCGGCATCGAAAAAGGCAATTTTCCCGCCGAATGCCCGTTTTCCGTCGAACAAATTTCAGATGAAAACTTTCTGCCCGAAAACTGAAACAAATGCGAACTAAACTTACTAAAAATCGAATATCCCGAAAAGCCGCGAGTTTTACCGAATCGGTCATCCGCGAAATGTCGCGCGAAGCGGCGAAATATAACGCCGTTAATCTCGGACAGGGTTTTCCCGATTTTCCCGCGCCGGAAAATATAAAGCGCGTGGCGATGGAAGCGATTGCCGAAGATTTTAATCAATACGCGATCACGTGGGGCGTGAAAAGTTTTCGTGATGCGATTGCGGAAAAATCGCGTTGGTTTTTGGGTTTGGACGTTGACCCGGAAACCGAAATCACCGTGACGTGCGGTTCGACCGAAGGAATGATCGCCGGAATGATGGCGACGGTTGACGCGGGCGAAGAAGTCGTCGTGTTCGAGCCTTTTTACGAAAATTACGCGCCGGACGCGATTTTGTCGGACGCGAAACCGCGCCACGTTCCGCTGCGAAACACGAGCGACGGCTGGCAGTTTGAAAAAGACGAGCTTCGCGCCGCGTTCAACGAAAAAACGAAAGCGATTATCATCTGCAATCCGAACAATCCGACGGGCAAAGTCTTTTCGATGGAAGAAATGCAGTTTATCGCCGATTTGTGCAAAGAATTTGACGCGATTTGTTACACCGACGAGATTTACGAACACATCATTTATGATTCCAAATTTCAAATTCCAGATTCCAAATTGAAAGAACCGAAGCATATTTGTATGGCGACGCTCGACGGAATGCGTGAACGCACGGTCGTCGTCAATTCGCTGTCGAAAACTTATTCGGTAACGGGTTGGCGCGTCGGTTACTGTATCGCGCCGCCGGATATTACGAGCGCGATTCGCAAAGTTCACGACTTTTTGACCGTCGGCGCGGCGCATCCGCTGCAAATCGCGGGCGCGTACGCGCTGCTTTTACCGCCGAGTTATTATGTCGAACTGCAAAAAGAATATCAGCGCAAGCGCGATTTTATCGTTCCCGTTCTGCAAAATGCCGGTTTCAAATGTTCTGCGCCCGAAGGCGCGTATTATATAATGACGGATATTTCGGACTTCGGCTTCAAAAACGACATCGAATTTACTCGCTATTTAATTCAGGAAATCGGCGTGGCGGTCGTTCCGGGTTCGTCGTTCTATCACGATAAAAGTTTGGGCGCGCAGCAGGTTCGTTTCTGCTTCTGCAAAAAGGACGAAACGCTCGAAGCGGCGGCGGAAAAACTGCAAAAATTGAAATCTTAAACGCATTGTTTTCAGTTAATTCGCCCGCTGAATTTCACGAACAAAATCCCGCGCAAATTGAGCGTCGTTTCGCTTCAAAACAACGGCGAAACTTAACCGGCTCATAATCTTGACAAAAAAGTAAAGATTTGAGATTCTAACTCTTGTATTAATTTACAAATTTTTCGACATAAGCAAAAAGATGAAAATATCGGCACAGGAAGAATACGGATTGCGATGTTTGGTGCAGCTTGCCGCCTTACAAAAAGACGCGTCGCTGACCCTGCCGCAGATCGCCGAACGGGAAGGAATTTCGACGGCAAACGCGGGGAAACTGTTGTGGCTTTTGAGCAAAGCCGGTTTTGTACAGGCGACGCGCGGCACGAAAGGCGGTTACACCTTAGCGCGTCCGGCAAGCGAAATTCGCCTCAACGAAGTGATTAAAGTTTTGGATGAAAACGAAATAAACACGCACTGCGAAAGTTACAAAGGCGTGCTGGAAATGTGCGTTCACAAAGGCGATTGCGGCATTCGCCCGGTAATTGTCGGGTTGCACGAGATTGTCGAAAACGCGCTGTCGCAGATTACACTGGCGCAATTAGTCGGCACGGAAGCGAAAGTTGACGAAAGATTTCACCGCATTCAAGGTTTGAAAAATCAGCAGGTTACAATTCAATGAAAAAACTAAAATTATGGTTCGGCGCAATTTTATTACTGGCAGTCGCGCTGTGCGGGCAAACGATTTCTGCACAGAAAACGGCGAAAAGCGAAATTGTCAAAGCCGACGATTTTGTTCGCGTTGAACTCAGTCGTGTGCGGCTCAGACCTTGCACCGAATCGCCGAAACAATGCGCTTTGCAGATTTTGAAAGCGTCAGACGATGCCGTCAGCGAAGTGCCGCAAAGTTTTGAAGTTTACGATTTGGGGAAAAACAAAATCGTCGTTCTGGCAACCTACAAAGTTAATGGCGACGATTCCGTAATAGGAACGCGTTATCGCACAGAGTTTAATAAAAACGACGGAAAATACGAATTTGTCGAGCTTGGCAAACAGTTTAAATGCGCTCGCGGTCAAAAAAATTGGTCGAAAAAATTGTGTCAGTAAGTTTTAAAATAAAAATATGAGTACAGCAACACAGGAATTATTAGCGAACAGAGAATATAAATATGGTTTTACAACCGACATCGAAACGGAAACGATTCCGAAAGGTTTATCGGAAGATGTCGTGCGCCTGATTTCGTCGAAAAAGAACGAACCCGAATGGCTTTTAAATTTTCGTCTGAAAGCGTATCGCCATTGGTTGAAGATGAAACAGCCGGACAATTGGGCGAATTTCGATTATCCGAACATTGATTTTCAGGATTTGAGCTATTATTCCGCGCCGAAACAGAAGGCGACGAAAGCGAGTTTGGATGAAGTTGATCCTGAACTTATCAAAACTTTTGAGAAATTGGGAATTCCGATCACCGAACAGAAAATGCTGGCGAACGTCGCGGTTGACGCGGTTTTCGATTCGGTCTCGGTGGCGACGACTTACAAGAAAAAACTTTTGGAAGCGGGCGTTATTTTCTGCTCGTTCACCGAAGCGGTCGCCGATTACCCGGAACTGATCCAAAAATATCTCGGCTCGGTCGTGCCTTCGTCGGACAATTATTACGCGGCGTTGAACGCGGCGGTTTTCTCCGACGGTTCGTTCGTTTTCATCCCGAAAGGTGTGCGCTGTCCGATGGAATTGTCCACTTATTTCCGCATCAACACGCAGGAATCTGGACAGTTTGAACGCACGTTAATTGTTGCCGAAGAAGGTGGTTACGTCGCGTACAATGAAGGTTGTACTGCCCCACAATTCGATACGAATCAGCTTCACGCGGCGGTCGTCGAACTCGTCGCGTTGGACGATGCGGAGATTAAATACTCGACCGTTCAAAACTGGTATGCGGGCGACGAATCGGGCAAAGGCGGGATTTTTAATTTCGTGACGAAACGCGGCGCGTGTCGCGGAAAAAACTCGAAAATTTCGTGGACGCAGGTTGAAACAGGTTCAGCAATTACTTGGAAATATCCGAGCGTTATTCTTCAAGGCGATAATTCCATCGGCGAATTTTATTCGGTCGCGCTGACCAACAACGCGCAGGTCGCCGACACGGGAACGAAGATGATTCATCTCGGCAAAAACACGCGCTCGACGATCATTTCTAAAGGAATTTCCGCCGGAAAATCAAACAATTCGTATCGCGGTCTGGTCAAAGTAATGCCGAAAGCGACGGGCGCGAGAAATTATACGCAGTGCGATTCGATGCTCATCGGGCAGACGTGCGAGGCGAACACTTTCCCGTATATCGAGGTGATGAACAACACCGCCCGCGTCGAACACGAAGCGACGACTTCCAAAATCAGCGAAGAACAATTGTTTTATTTACAGCAGCGCGGCATCTCGCAGGAAGACGCGGTTTCGTTGATTATCAACGGTTTCTGCAAGGAAGTTTTCAAAGAATTGCCGATGGAATACGCCGTCGAAGCGCAGAAACTTCTCGGGTTGAAATTGGAAGGAAGCGTTGGCTAAAAACTATGGGTTACAGCAATTACAGACAGATTAGAAGCGTTGTTAAAAGATTCAATCTCGATATGAGTCTTCTGAATTTGTTTGACGACGAAATCCAAAATGTCGAACCGAGTAGTTGGCTGCTTGAAACTTTAGAAATGGCGAAAGGAACACCGATTACAAATGAAAAATCGAAGTCGGAACGCATCGTTTCGCCGATTTTGCTCGAAGCATCAAAAAATTACACGGGACAAATTTCTTTTTTTTCCGGCGAAACATTAAACGTTAAACCGGAAGACGATTTGGCAGGCGAATGTGATTTTTTCTTCGCGCTTCATCCGCCGAAACTTTATATTGATGCGCCGATAATTTCGCTCGCCGAAGCCAAAGATGAAGATATGGATTGGGGCATCGCGCAATGCGCCGCACAAATGTTGGGAGCGAAAATTTACAATGAAATGGAAGGAAAAGATATTCCGTTTATTTACGGCTGCGCGACCGACGGCATCGAATGGCAATTTATGAAATTCGAAAATGACGTTTATTATGTTGACAACAAAGTGTTTACCGATTTAAGAGAAATTCTCGGCGTGTGGCATCACATAATTAATCTTTATTTGTAATGATTATGAAATTGAAGCAACGAAACTTTTGGGATTGAAATTGGAAGGAAGCGTCGGTTAATGAAACGGAAAACTCCGCAGGAAAAAAGGCTTTGAGTTACGCTAAAGACAGGCGAAATGTATATGGCGAAAGCGATAAAGGTTCGCTGATTGCAATTCGCCGAAACAAAACTTTTCCAACTCGTGCTTACAGAAAAGCGGTAAATGATATTTTACAAAAAATAATTGGAGAAATTGATTTAGAGAAAGCTGAAATTATTGATTCTAAAACCAAAGAAATTAAAAGACGAGAATGGAAGAAATATCCGGACGCGCCGTTGAGTGAATATCTTCAGAGAAAAGGCAACATCACGCAATGGTCTTATTTGTGGAGAGTTAAAAATACTAAAAACGATAAAAAGTTAATTTTAACTATTGAGGCAAAAAGGCAAAAAGATGGAAGTTGGACTGCCGAAATTACAGAATTGACGGATGTTTTAGTAACTTCTGAAACTCGTGAAAAAGCAGTTGAACAAATTAAAGAGTTGACTTTGCAAGTTCTTCCTGATGGCTTTATGGACTGTCAAAAAGCCGAATAAAACCTCAAAGAATAAAATTTTAGATTTATGAATTTAGCAACAGCCGAAAAAGAAAAAATTGTCGAGATTTGCGAGCGCAACGACATTGAATTTTGCGCCGTTTTCGGTTCTTTTGCGCGCGGCGAAGCGACGAAAGAAAGTGATATTGATTTGCTTGTTAAATTTTCCAAGCCGAAAGGTTTTGACTGGCTGGATGCGGCTTTTGAGATTGAGGATTCTTTGGGAAAAAAAGTTGATTTGGTGACGGAAAACGGTCTTAGTCCGTATGTTCGTGAATATGTTTTGAAAGATTTGCAGGTGCTTTATGACAAAAGAAAGTAAGGTTTTTCTGCAACATATTCTTGATTGCATCGGCAAGATTGAAATTTATTTGCAAAATGTTGATTACACAAAATTTCAAAGTGATTCGATGATGATTGATGCGGTTGTGAGAAATGTCGAGGTGATGGGCGAGGCGGCAAACAATTTAACGAGAGATTTTCGCTCGGACAATCCGCAGATCGAATGGCGAAAAATTGTTGCGACACGCAACAGAATTATTCACGGTTACGCGGCGGTTGATCTGGAAATTATTTGGAATATCACGCAAAACGATTTGGGCAATTTAAGGACGGAAATCGAAAAAATTTTGGAGAATTTGAGTTGAAAAAAATCAATTTGCCAAACGCGCCCGAACCGAAAGGGCATTATTCGCCAGCCGTAGAATTTAACGGCTTGATTTTTGTGTCGGGGCAATTGCCGCGCAATGCCGAAACAGGCGAAGTTGAAACGGGCGCGATTGAATTGCAGACGGAACTCGTTTTGCGGAATGTCGAAGATATTTTGAAAGCGGCGAACAGCGATTTGAATCACGTTCTGCAGTTCACGATTTACGTTTCGGAGATGGACGATTGGGACAAAGTGAATGAAACTTACGCGCGCATTTTGGGCGAACACAAACCGGCGCGGGCGATTGTGCCGGTAAAGGATTTGCATTTCGGGACGAAAATCGAAATTCAGGCGATTGCGGCGGTGAAAGAAGATTTAAACACATAGGAACATAGAAAACATAGGGAAAAATAAAAGAAACTATGTCTCCTATGTTCCTATGTGTTTCAAAGTTTTATGAATTTGGAAATTTATCAGGTGGATGCTTTTGCGAGCGAAGTTTTCAAGGGAAATCCGGCGGCGATTTGTCCGCTTGAAGAATGGCTTGACGCGGAATTAATGCAGAAAATCGCGCTGGAGAATAACCTTTCGGAGACGGCGTTTTTCGTGCGTAAAGATGATGTTTACGAAATTCGCTGGTTTACGCCGACGTTTGAAATTGATCTTTGCGGACACGCGACTTTGGGATCGGCGTTTGTGATTTTTGAATGTTTGAATGCGAAAGAAAGTTCGGTGAAATTTCATTCGCATAAAAGCGGCAAACTGCTTGTCGAGAAAAACGGCGACCGTTTGATTTTAGATTTTCCGTCGCGTCCGGTTTCGCCTGTTGAAGTGCCGCCGGGTTTGATCGAAGCGATTGGCAAACAGCCGAAGGAAGTTTTTAAAGCGCGTGATTATTTTTTGGTTTACGAAACTGAACAGGAAGTTGCGGAAATTGAACCGAATTTTGCCGCTCTTCTGAAAATTCCGACGCACGCCGTAATCGTTACGGCAAAAGGCGACAACTGCGATTTCGTGTCGAGATTTTTTGCGCCCGAAGTCGGAGTTTACGAAGACCCTGTAACCGGATCGGCGCACTGCAATCTGATTCCGTTCTGGGCGCAAAGATTAGGCAAAAACGAACTTTACGCCCGACAAATTTCGACTCGCGGCGGCGAATTATTTTGCGAACTGCAAGGCGACCGCGTGAAAATCGGCGGCAGCGCGGTTTTATATCTGAAGGGCGAAATCTACGTTTGAAAACAATTTTTTGATGTTTGATTTGTGAAATTCAAGACAAGTTTTACAGCAGTTCTTTGAAAATTCGGTTTTTCGGTTTCGCCAAAAAGCGCGAAATATGTTAATTTTGACAATGTGAAAGGGGAGTAGATCGCCCGTGGGGTTTGATGAGTTCGTCATTACGACTGTAAAGTAAGCAGTCCGGCTCATCGAAAAAGTTTCGAGACCTTTCGCAGAATTTGTCAGAATTGGCAGATTTTGCGAAAGGTCTTTTTTTATTTTAGCGGGTCGTCTTGTGAAAACTTCTCAAATTTAATTTTTCAGGAGGACTTTTTAGTGAGTAAGAAAGAGGAAACCAATATATTTTCAAACGTCGGCGGCGATTTGGCGGCGGGTTTGGTGGTGTTTTTTGTAGCGTTGCCGCTCTGTTTGGGCATCGCTTTGGCTTCGGGCGCGCCGCTTTTTTCGGGCATTGTTTCGGGAATTATCGGCGGCATCGTCGTCGGAATGCTCAGTCAGTCGCAACTGAGCGTGAGCGGTCCGGCGGCGGGTTTGGCGGCGATTATTCTCGCCGGAATTTCAGATTTGGGCGCATTCGATGTTTTTTTATGCGCCGTCATTATCGCGGGCGCGATTCAGCTCGCTCTCGGATTTATGAAAGCGGGCAGCATCGCCAATTATCTGCCGTCAAATGTAGTTGAAGGTTTGCTGGCGGGCATCGGGATTATCATTATTTTGAAGCAGATTCCGCACGCCGTCGGCTTTGACAAAGATTATGAAGGCGACCAGTCGTTTTTCGGCATCGGCGGCGGCAATACTTTTACGGATTTGTTTCAGTCGTTCGGCGCGATTACGTCGGGCGCGATTATCGTCGGAGTCGTTTCGGCGGTGATTCTTTTGAGCTGGAACAAAATTCCGTTTTTGAAAAATCTCAAAGCGATTCCCGCCGCGCTCGCGGTCGTCGCGGTCGGAATTATTTTGAACCAAATTTTCACGTCGGCGTTTCCGGCTCTGGCGATTACGGAAAAACATCTCGTCGGGCTGCCTTTGATTAACAGCTTCGGCGATATTCCGAATCTGATTGTGCTGCCGAATTTCAGCGGATTTTTGAACGGCGAAGTCTGGATTTTGGCGATGACGATGGCAGCGGTCGCTTCGATTGAAACGCTTTTGTGTCTCGAAGCGGTTGACCGGCTTGATCCGATGCGGCGTTATTCGCCGACGAACCGCGAATTAAAAGCGCAGGGCATCGGCAATATCATCAGCGGATTTCTGGGCGGTTTGCCGATGACTTCGGTGATTGTCCGCTCGTCGGCAAACGTCAATGCGGGCGGGAAAACGAAACTGGCGGCGATTTCGCACGGCGTTTTTCTGCTGGTCTGCGTGCTTGCGCTGCCGTTTTTGCTGAACAAAATTCCGCTCGCCGCGCTCGCCGTCGTGCTGATTTTCGTCGGTTACAAACTGGCGCGACCGGCACTTTTTATCAAATGGTGGAAAAACGGTTTGTATCAATTCGTGCCGTTTGCGGCGACGGTCGTCGGCATTGTTATGACGGATTTGCTCATCGGAGTCGGCATCGGTCTGGCGATCAGCGTTTTCTTTATTTTGCGGGAAAACCTGAAAAGTCCGTATTTTTTTCAGCAAAAAGAGTATGAAAAAGGTGAAATTATCCACATCAATCTGGCGCAGGAAGTTTCGTTTTTGAACAAAGCCGCGATCAAATTGACATTGGAAAATTTGCCGGAGAACAGTTATGTGATTATTGACGCGGCGGATTCGGTTTTTATTGATTACGATATTCTCGAATTAATTACGGAGTTTCAGGAAATCAAAGCGGTCGAAAGAAACATCAAAGTCGAACTCGTCGGATTTCGGGAAGAATATAAAATTGACAACACTTTGACTTATCAATTCGCGTATTCAGACGATGAAATTGATTCAAAATTGTCGAAGCAAAAACACGAAGAATTGCTGGCGAATTTAATCGGCAGAAAAAAGGAGGCTAAAATTTAATGAAAGCGCACACGAAGGAAACACAGTCAACGGCTACGCCGGAAAAGGCTCTACAATTTTTGAGAGAAGGTAACTATCGTTTTTTGAACAGTTTAAAGGCGAATCGAAACTTGCTTCAGCAGGTCAACGAAACGCGCGACGGGCAATTTCCGTTCGCCGCCGTTTTAAGCTGCATTGACAGCCGCACGTCCGCCGAATTGATTTTCGATCAGGGTTTGGGCGACATTTTCAGCATTCGCATCGCGGGAAATGTGATTAACGACGACATTTTGGGAAGTATGGAATTTTCCTGCAAACTCGCCGGTTCAAAATTAATCGTCGTTCTCGGACACACGAAATGCGGCGCGATCAAAGGCGCGTGCGATAACGTCGAACTCGGCAATCTTTCGACGCTTTTGAACAAAATTCAGCCGTCGGTTTACTACGAAAAAACCGTGACCGAAAACAGAACCGCGGGCAATCCCGAATTCGTCGAAAAAGTCGCGGTCATTCAGGTCAAAAAAAGCGTCGAAACGATCATCGAACGCAGCATAGTTTTGCGCGAAATGATTGAAAACAAAGAAGTCGGCTTGATCGGCGCGATCTACAACGTCGAAACCGGCGAAGTGGATTTTCTCGAAGAAACATTTATGCTCGGCGAGATAAAACATTTCTATCTCGACACGAGCGGACAAGCGCAGGCGAACGCGGCGGTTGCGGAATAATGAAAGGACTTGATTTCGGATGATTGGCGAAATAAAAAAAGAACTTGCAAATCTCGAAAACAGAGGCGAAATCAAGATTTTGCTGGCTGTCGAAAGCGGCAGCCGCGCGTGGGGTTTTGAGTCAGGCGACAGCGATTGGGACGTGAGATATATTTATGTTCACAAACTCGATTGGTATTTGAAAATTGACGATTTGAAAGATTCGCAGGAAGAAATGCTGCCGAATGATTTGGATTTAGCTGGTTGGGAATTGAAAAAAGCCTTAAAACTTTTTCGCAAATCGAATCCGCCGATGCTCGAATGGCTTCGCAGTCCGATTGTTTATCTGGAACAGTTTTCGACCGCCGAAAAATTACGCGAAATGAGCGAAAACTATTTTAATGTGAAATCGTGTATGTATCATTATTTGAGTATGGCGCGAAATAATTTTCGGGAATTTCTGCAAAAAGATTCGGTGAAATCGAAAAAGTATTTTTACGTTCTGCGTCCGGTTTTGGCTTGCGATTGGATCAAAGAAAATAATTCTTTTCCGCCGATGGAGTTTCAAAAGTTGATTGATTCGCAGGTTAAAGATGAAAAAGTAAAGTTTGAAATCGCCGAACTTTTGAAACGAAAAATGGCGGGCGAAGAATTAAAAGAAGAACCGAAAATTGAAATTTTGAATGATTTTTTAGAGAGTAAAATTGAGTTTCATAAAGATTACGTCGAACAAATCGAACCGAACGACAAACCGCAGACTGAATTGTTAGACGAATTATTTAAGGAAACGATTTTTGAAGTTTGGAAGTGATTTTATGAATTTACAAATCGAAATCGAACGCGAAGAAGACGGACGCTGGATTGCCGAGGTTGAAAATTTGGCAGGCGTTTTGGCTTACGGTGAAACACGCGAAGACGCTATAAAAAAAGTTAAAACATTAGCTTTGCGCGTAATTGCCGACCGTTTGGAAAACGGCGAAAGTTTACCGCAGCAAATTGAAAACCTCGTTTTTGAAACTGTATGAACGACTGGAAATCGTCAAAAGCAAGACGAGTTTTAACCGCTCTGGAAAAAATTGGCTGGCGTATTAAGCGTCAGACGGGTTCGCACAAAGTTTTGGAACGTGAAGGCTATGAAGATTACGTTTTCGCCTTTCACGACGGAATCGAAATCGGCTCAGTTATGTTGTCGAAAATTGCAAAAAAGACCGGGCTGAAACCCGAAGATTTATAAAAAATATGTTATTAGAAATAAAAGATTTACACGCCGCAATTGACGGCAAAGAGATTTTGAAGGGCTTGAATTTGCAGATTAACAAAGGCGAAGTTCACGCGATTATGGGACCGAACGGTTCGGGGAAATCTACATTGGCGAAAGTTCTCGCCGGTCATCCGTCGTATGAAGTCACCAAAGGCGAAGTGATTTACGAAGGCGAAAGTTTGCTCGAATTAGAGCCGGACGAACGCGCGAAAGCGGGAATTTTTCTCGCGTTTCAGTATCCGGTTGAAGTTCCGGGCGTGTCAAATTCGCAGTTTTTGCGGCTCGCGTATAACGAAAAAATGAAGCATTTGGGCGAAGAAGAGCTTGATCCGCTTGAGTTTAACGATTATTTGACGGAAAAAGCGAAAGTCGTCGAAATGGACAAATCGTTTTTCAAGCGTTCGGTCAACGAAGGCTTTTCGGGCGGCGAAAAAAAGCGCAACGAGATTTTGCAGATGGCGGTTTTAGAACCAAAACTCGCCGTTTTGGACGAAACCGATTCGGGTTTGGACATTGACGCGCTGCGAATCGTCGCCGAAGGCGTTAATAAATTACGCTCGGAAGACAATGCGATCATTCTCGTCACGCATTATCAAAGGCTTCTGAATTACATCACGCCGGATTTCGTCCACGTTTTAGCAAACGGCAAAATCGTCAAAGAAGGCGGCAAGGAATTGGCGTTGGAACTCGAAGAAAAGGGCTACGATTGGGTGAAAGCGGCGGGAAAATAGATGAAAATTATTTTTCCTGCGTATGTTTTAAAGCGGATGATCGAACGAAATATCAGCGTAGAAAGCGTTCGCGCCGTTTTAGAAAATGGAGAAATAATCGAAGAATACAAAATGGACGCGCCGCCGCGGTATTTGATTTTCGGTTGGATTGACGGCAGACCTTTGCACGTCGTCGCCGAAGATGATCCGATAAACGGGGAAACAACGGCTGTAACGGTTTATGAGCCGAGCCGCAAATATTGGAAAAGAGGTTTCCGAGAAAGGAAAAAATTATGATTTGTTTAGTTTGCAAAAATCGAAAAATGGAACAGGGAACGACGATTTTACCGATTGAAAGAGAGAACGAAATCTTGTTGATAACCGATATTCCCGCCCGAATTTGCGCCAATTGCGGCGAGGCGTATCTTGAAGAAGATACATCAATCAATGTGCAGACTTTAGCAAACAAACAGTTTTCGGGCGAAATCAGTTACGCTGATTCAACGGACAAACGAAAAGTTTCGGTGTTGCTTTATGCCGCTTAAAAAATTGGAGTGACAATGAAATGAATCAAACTTACACGGCGATTATTAAAGAAGACGGCGATTGGTGGATCGGTTGGATCGAAGAAATTTCGGGCGTGAATTGTCAGGAAAAGACGCGCGGCGAATTGATTGAATCGCTGAAAGAAACTTTGCGGGAAGCACTGGAATTGAATCGTCAGGACGCGCTTGATTCAGCCGGTTCAAATTATCAGGAATTAGCGATTGCGATATGAAACGCAGAGAGCTGATTCGACATTTGACGAAGCACGGCTGCGAACTTTTGCGCGAGGGCGGCAATCATTCTTGGTGGCATAATCCCGAACAAAATAAGCGTTCCGCTGTTCCGCGTCATAATGAAATTACCGATCAGCTTGCGAATAAAATTTGCAGGGATTTGGGAATTGTAAAGGTAAAATAAAATGAGTTCACAAACAGGAAAAGAAACGATTTATAAACAGGATTTTCAGACGAGTCTGGGACGCGCGAAACAGCCGGAATGGTTGAAAAATTTGCGCGAAAAGGCTTTTCAATACTTTACGGAAAACGGCTTTCCGAGCGTTGAAAATGAAGAGTGGAAATACACGAACGTTGCGCCGATGGGACGTGACAATTTTTTGATCGCCGAGTTTTCGGAGAACGTCGCGGACGATGCGGCAACCGGAAAATTGGAAATTGAAACCGAAAAAACAGGCGCGGCGAATTCCGCTTCCGCCGATTTTGTTTTCGACGAATCGAAAGAGAGCGTTTTGGTTTTCACGAACGGCGTTTTTGATGAGCGAGCGTCAAATCTTTCGGCGATCAAAGACGCGGCAGTTTTGAGTTTTGGGGAAGCGGCGAATGACGACAAATTCGGCGAGATTTTTCGGGCGAAACTGGGAAGTTTGATTGATTCCGAGAAAAACGGATTCACGGCGTTGAACGCGGCGTTTATCGGCGCGGGCGTGTTCGTTCATCTGCCGAAAAACGTGAAAATTGACCAGCCGATTCAATTTTTGTTTACGACTGACGACGGGAAAATTTCGTTTCCGCGCATTTTAATTGTGGCGGAAGCATTTGCGGAAGCGACGATCATCGAAACTTATAATCGCGCCGACGAAACGAAGTATCTGACCAACGCGGTCGTCGAAATTTCCGTCGCCGACGAAGCGAAAATCAAACATTTCCGCGTTCAGCGCGAATCGCATTCCGCGTTTCACATCTCGAACACGGCGGCGGAAGTCGGGCGCGGTTCGGTTTACGACACAACGGCGATCAACCTCGGCGGCAAACTTTCGCGCCACGATGTTTCGCTGAAATTCAATGCTGAAGGCGGCGAAGCGTTCGTTGACGGGCTTTATTTTCTCGGCGAAGACCAGCATCACGACACGCATTCGATCATCAGACACGACGTGCCGAACTGCACTTCGCACCAAACTTACAAAGGAATTTTAAACGATAAATCGCGCGGCGTATTCAACGGCAAAGTCTTCGTCGCCGTCGGTGCTTCGGGGACGGACGGTTATCAGTCGAATAAAAATCTGCTGCTCTCGAACGACGCGCGTGTTGACACGAAACCGCAGTTGGAAATTTTCAACGACGACGTGAAATGCTCGCACGGCGCGACCGTCGGGCAGCTTGAAGAAGAAGAATTATTTTATCTTTTATCGCGCGGTTTGAATGAAAGTTTGGCGAAAAATCTTTTAACTTACGGTTTCGCCGAAGAAATAGTCAACAAAATTGAAATCGAATCAATCAAAAAACAGTTGGACGAAGCGGTTTTGAATCGGTTGAACGCGAATTTGGAGGCGTAAAATTTATGCAAAATGTCAGAACAATCGAGCCTTTGATTTCGATTTATGATCTCGAAGCAACGCCCGACGATGGCAATATTTATGAATTGTTTGAAGGAGAACTCTCTGTGGCAAAAGCACCATCGTTAAAACATCAGGAAATAATCGGGAATTTCGCAACTATTTTGAATAGTTATCTGTGGCAAAATCCAATCGGTCAAATTTGGGTTACGCCGGGCGTGATTTTTGACGAATACAACAGCGCGACTCCTGATTTGGTTTTTATCGCTAAAGAAAGAATTCCGCAAATCGCGTCGGGAATTCACATCGTCGGCGCGCCGGATTTGGCGATTGAAATTATGTCGCCCGGTTCGGAAAACGTGCGCCGCGATCAAATTGTTAAACGCCAGACTTACGGGCGTTTCGGCGTAAAGGAATATTGGATTGTCGAACCGATTGTCGAAGTCATCGAAATTACGCGCTTGCGGGAAAATGTTTTGGCTTCGGTCGGAAATTTTTATAACGCGGACGAAATAAATTCGCCGCTTTTGCCTGATTTGAGATTTACGGTGAAGGATGTTTTTAGAAAGTAAATTGTTTAATCGCGAATTTGAAGATGTAGAAATGAAGTGGAGCAAAGTTAAAAAATTAGTCGAAAACAGTTTTGCCGAAAGCGTCAGAAAGCGTGTGAAAGTCTATTCGACGCATTATCAATGTTCGTGCGGACGCGGATGGATGACGATTGACGGCAAAGAATTAGTTGATTTTTCGACGATGCTTTCCGGCAATGTTTACGGTTACGTTTATCACGAAACGACGAAAACGGTTTGCGCGAAACATTCAGCCGTAAAAGATGAAGAAAGAACACCAAATAAGTTGATTGAAGACGGCGAATTTTCGAGATTCGATTTGCATATCGCATGTTGGGATTATTTGCACCAAAGCATAAAAGATTCGCTTGAAAGTGAAAATCCTTTGATTAAATCTTTGGCGGTTTTAAATGCGAAAGTCGGCAAAAGAAGACTCATCGAAATTGCCAAACAAAATTTGCATCCGTTGACTCGCGCTTTGTTAGATTTTCGGATTGAAGCGGAGAGAGAATTGAGAAGCAGACGAGAAATTGAAATTATCAATGCGAATGCCGAAATGTTAAATAAACAGGCTTTGGAAACGCTCGAATATCAAGCGGATATTTGGGAGAATTATGAGACAAATTGAGGTAATCATTTTAAATACAAATTTGAAAACATAGTTTATGCAAAACCCTGAAGAAGAATTAAAACAATATCGTCAACAGATTTATAAAGACGTAGTATTTCTGATGAATACAAGACTGAAGTTGCTGAAGGAATTTGCTGACAGCAAAAATCAATTAGTCTGGAATAGTCCGTTAGGTAGTTTGTCATCTGTTTTGTGGGATTCTCTATTTGATAATTTAATTGTGACTTTATCGTGGCTTTATTCATCAGCTAGTCGAGATAAAAGAAGTTTGGTTTGGTATATAAACAAAGTCAAAGAAAATACAGATAAGTTTTCTGATGATGAAATAAATGATCAATTTGGAAAAATAGAGGAGATTGCCGACATCATTAAGAAAGTTAAAACTGTTCGTGATAGTTGGGTTGGTCATCGTGACCCGTCAGCCTTTAACGATCCTGAAAAATTTCTACAAGATTACAAAATCAATCTCAATGAACTTGAAACACTAATAAGAATTGCTGAAGAAATTATAGATGAGCATTTCGGTAGATTTGAAGATACTTCTGTTCTTTTTGATTTACCAATAAATGGTATTGAACTTTTAGTTAAAGGAGAAAGTTCTAGAGTTAACGTAATTCGTTTTGCCGAAAAGTTATTCTTATCAAGAAAAAATTCTGATTTTGAAGAACAGAAAGGTAAAGCAATTAAGGAACTTTTAGGGAAGTAAAACATTCAGTATCTATAAACTGAACAAGAATATTTGTTCAAGAATTAATAAAAAATATGAAAGCAGTAAAAGAAATGAGCAATTGGGACGTTGAAAAAATTAGAAAAGATTTTCCCGTTTTAGCGCAAACGGTGAACGGGAAACCGCTTCGGTATTTGGATAATGCGGCATCTTCGCAAGTGCCGAATTTGGTGATCGAGCGCGGTTCGGAGTATTTGAAAAAAGAGCATTCCAACATTCATCGCGGCGTGCATTATCTGTCGCAGCACGCGACGACGGCTTATGAAGCGGCGCGGGAAAAGGTGCGGAAATTTATTAACGCCAAAGAAGCTAAGGAATGTATTTTCGTGCGCGGCTGCACCGAAGGCGTGAATTTGGTGGCGTATTCTTACGGGCGCAAGTTTGTGAATGAAGGCGACGAGATTATTATTTCGTAT
Source organism: Pyrinomonadaceae bacterium (assembly GCA_965218105.1). GTDB lineage: Bacteria > Acidobacteriota > Blastocatellia > Pyrinomonadales > Pyrinomonadaceae. The sequence continues at coordinate 2,291,546 of OZ244585.1, read as the reverse complement.
ATGGAACATCACGCCAACATCATTCCGTGGCAGGTTTTGGCGGAGGAAAAAGGCGCGGTTTTGCGTGTGATTCCGATGAATGAACGCGGCGAACTCGTCATTGAAGAATATGAAAATATGCTTAATGAGCGGACGAAAATCGTTTCGATTTCGCACGTTTCCAACAGTTTAGGGACGATCAATCCGGTCAAAGAAATGATTCAGACGGCGCACAAATTCGGCGTTCCGTTTTTTCTCGACGCGGCGCAGAGCGTTCCGCATTTTCCGGTTGACGTGCAGGATTTGGATTGCGATTTTATGACGTTTTCCGGTCATAAAATGTATGCGCCGACGGGCAGCGGAATTCTTTACGGCAAGAAAGAATTGCTGGAAAAAATGCCGCCGTATCAGACGGGCGGTTCGATGATTCGCACGGTTTCGTTTGAGAAAACGACTTACGCCGGTTTGCCTGAAAAGTTTGAAGCCGGAACGCCCGCGATTGCCGCCGGAATCGGACTCGGCGCGGCGATTGATTATCTGAACTCGATTGATTTTGAAGCCGCCGCCAAATACGAACACGAACTGCTCGAATACGCGACGGAAAAACTCTCGGCAATCGAAGGCGTTCGCATCATCGGCACGGCGCGGGAAAAAGCGTCGGTGCTGTCGTTCACCATCGAAAACGTCCACCCGCACGACATCGGCACAATTTTAGACCAATCGGGAATCGCCATCCGCGCCGGACACCACTGCGCCCAACCCGTGATGCAATTCTTCGACGTTCCCGCCACCGCCCGCGCTTCGTTCGCTTTTTACAACACGCGCGAAGAAGTTGACGTTCTGGCGGACGCGATTCAGAAGGTGATTGAGGTTTTTGCATGATATGAAATCGAAGAGAACTTCAGTGTTTATTAGCTGAAAAGCAACAACCGCCAAACTGTAAATCACACCGGAAATAATATTATGTCTAAAAAGATGTCGCCTTTGATAAATCCTCACGAATTGGTCGCACTTCGTGAGGATAACAACTTTGTTTTGATTGATGTCAGAACAGGCGTGGCGGCAAAAGAGCTTTATCTGACAGAACATCTAAAAGGTGCGTTTTTTGTGGATTTGAATAGTGATCTGGCTGACATAAAAGAAGATGCAGCAGATGGCGGACGGCATCCGCTTCCTTCACTGGAGCAGTTTTCAAAAGTTTTGCAAAGGTGTGGAATTATATCTGAAAGTTTAGTTATTGCATATGACAATAAAAACGGAGCAAATGCGGCGGCGCGTTTTTGGTGGATGTTGAAAGCCGCCGGACACGAAAAAGTTCGAGTTCTTAACGGCGGTTTCGATGCGGCGGTAAAAGCCGGCTTTCCCGTTGATTCAGGCGAAGAGAATTCGGAAAATGCGCCGAAATATAATATTGAAAACTGGTCGCTTCCAACTGCAAATATTGACGAAGTGGAAATCGCCCGAAACGATGAGAAATCGCTCGTGATTGACGTGCGGGAAAAAGATCGTTACGACGGCAAACGCGAGCCGCTCGATAAGATTGCAGGACATATTCCGGGAGCAAAAAACATACCGTTTGCGGAAAATCTCAATGCGGAAGGATTTTTTCTTTCTCCCGAAAAACTGCGCGAAAAATACGAAAGGCAGTTGGAAAATTTCCCGAAGGAAAAGATAATCGTTCATTGTGGTTCGGGTGTAACGGCTTGTCATACGTTGCTCGCATTGGATTACGCCGGCTTTGAAATGCCAAAACATTACATCGGTTCGTGGAGCGAATGGTCGAATAATAATCGTCCAGTAGAAACAATAGAAAAATAATTGTTTGTTTTATTATTTTGAGGATGTATAAAAGTAAGTTTAGCCAAAAAAAATTAAGCAGGCAATTAAAAGTATTGTAATATAATAACAATATGAATATGCCAAATAAATTTATTGAAACTTTATCTGATGATGACCATAGCAAACTGGTTGAAAGTTATCAATCATCATCTAGTTTTCGGGTTCGCACGCGGGCGCACGCGGTTCTGCTCTCTTATGAAAAGTATCCGATTGATGAAATCGCCGCCATCTGCCGCGCACATCGAAATACGGTTAGCCGGTGGCTCGCCGGTTGGAGCGAAGATGCTTTGGATGGATTAAGCGATGCCCCGAAAGAAGGTCGTCCGCCGATATTAACCGCAGCCGAAGAAGAAAAAGCAGTTAGCCTAGCGATGGAGAACCCGAAGTTTCCGCATCGGCAATTGTCGGAGATTGAGCGGAAGACAGGCAAACGCATTAGTAAATATACGCTCAAAAGATTGATAAAAAAAAGGATTATCTCTGGAAACGCATCAAGTTAGGAGTATGCAAGCAGGCGGATGCTGATGAAAAGGAGTTTGCCCGCCGGGAGTTGGAGCAATTAACCGGCAAAGCTGATCGCGGAGAGATCGAGTTAGTGTATTTTGACTGTTCGAGTTTTAACTTGCCGGCGAAAATAGTCTATGCGTGGCAACCGCGCGGTCAGCGGATAAGTGTTCCGGCAACACGCGCTAAGTCGCAGAATGTCTTGGGGTTTATGGGGCATCGGTGTCAGAAGTTTTCTTCTTTTGTGTTTGAAGGCTCGATAGATTCGCACGTGGTGATCGGCTGTTTTGATCTATGTGCCGAAACCATTGAGAAAGAAACGGTCGTTGTGATAGATAACACTCCGGCACATAGGAGTCAAGAATTCGATCAAAAGATCGAACAGTGGGAGAAACTCGGTTTGAAAATATATTATTTGCCGACGTATTGTCCGAGTTTGAACAAAATAGAAATACTGTGGCAAAAGATAAAATACGATTGGCTGAGTTGGGAAGCCTACGGTTCTTACAAAAATCTATGTCGGGAACTGTCAGGAATTCTTGCAGGGATTGGTTCATTATATAACGTTACTTTTGGTTTAGGTGCTTAGTTGTTGTTCCGCCGATAATCTCAAAATGCGTTAAAAACTTGTTCTACAGCTTTTAACTAAACACATAAAATTATGTCTGCAAAAAATCCGTTTATGAAGAATTATTCACACTCTAATTTTACTTTTTAACATCCTTTCGGAGTTTCGCAATTAAATCTTTTATTTCCTTTTTGTTAGCAACATCCGGCTGAACCTTAAGATACACTTCCAATTCGTCTGCCGCTTCTTGATTACGACCGATTTTGTTATAAAGTAAAGCTAACTGCCAATGTATTTCACCTATTTGTACATCCTTATTTAAAGATTTTGCCTGAAGCAAGGATTTCTCCGAATTCTCGTAACTGCCGTTGAGCCGCAAGACAGTTCCATATAACAATTGAGCATAAATCGAATTAGGTTGAATTATTGTCGCTGCTCGAGCCGCTTCGGTAGCTTCAGGCAAGAAGTTCAATTTATAGGCGGCATAAGCCAAAGCATAAAAACTGGAATAACTTCTTTGATTTATATCTATTGACTTTATCAGATATGGAAACGACTTCTGATATTCTTTACGCTGCACATACCCGCGTCCAATTGTGTTAAGCGCATCATAATAATTGGGGAAAATCTTTAAAGCCTGTTCAATCTCATCAAAGCCTTTAGTATCATTTTTACCAATATCCCTAACGCCGCTTTTATAAAGTTTGCGTGCTTCATCAGGCACTTCCTGAACAAACACCGATTCAGCAATGCCAGTGACACCAGTGTTAATTTTGCGCTTATCAAACTTTAAGTAAATATCAAGATAAACACTATCAGAACCACGAGCATTAACACCTGTAATAATTTCAACGGGTTCTGCCGCATCTAAATAATTTGTGTTACTGGCTAAAACTTTGACTACGTAATTCCCTTGGCGAGAGACGGTAAACGAGAACCGCCCTGAAGAACTCGTTTGCACTCTATCCAAAGTAGAATAAAGTTCGTTTTGTAGTTCAACATACACGTTCTCCACTGGACGACGATTTGGATCCCAAACGATACCTTCAATTCTACTTACAAATTTATTGGAAATAGAATTTTTTTTAGCGAATTCAACGGTAGGAGTTGCCAAACACACAATTGCACTAAAAAGCATTATTTGCGATAAACTAATTAGCCATTTCATAATACTTACTCCTCATATAATTGAACTAAGTGCTTTGATTTTTCATTGTTTGTTGATAAATAATAATAGTTGATAGTTTTTGACTTCAAATTCAATAATCATTTGCAACAACTTATGAATCAGCATCTTCTAATAAAAAAGAACCTTGGCACAAGGTTTGATTATTTCTCCCGCAAATATTGCGGATAATTCTGAAATTCCTCGAAACTTATGCCTGTATTTTCACTTAAATAAGTTGCAACCTTATTTTACCTGATATGCATTGGCAAATTTAAAACGGCAATTTTTCAGCTTAAACAAAATGAATTATTGGCAAATAATAGTGATTATTTCAACAACTTACAGAACAGAAATATCTCTCACAATATTTGCAATATCCTTCTAAATTATTGTAATAATTTATTCCAAAGGAAGTTATTGCTGTTTATCTCGCCAAATATCTTTAAATCAGCTAAGTTAAAAAAATTCCTAAAAACTATTTTTAAATATCGTAGGAAAAAACCGTCATTTCAACAAAAAATTTGAATAAAAATAACAAAATTATAACATTAAAGTGTTTGATAACCATAGCCACGGATCAAGTTTTTGCCAATTAATGTATGTATCAGACAGAGTTTTCTCCTTAAAATTTAAGCAACTTCAATATTACAAGCAGGTGATCTAATTCATCGCTGAAATTTTCAGTAGCGTTTCAAAAATGATTGTAGTAACAAGATACGATTTTATTACTGCATCGTGCATTTCATTTGGTAACTGAAAAAGCAATTGTTCTTCTTTGTTTCCACTTTACACACATAAATAGAGATGCTTGTTCGACTGACATTTCTCAATCATCATAAATTCTGAAATACTACCGTTTATCTCAATCGGCGGCGAAAGAAACGGATTACACAATTTGAACAATTAATCGAAAAGTTTTCGGCAAAATTTGTGCTTGCCGATAAAGTTTATAATGATGATGATTTGATCTCGATGATCTACGCAATCAACTTCGCGGTCTTAATTCAGTCAAAGCTGGGTCGCAAAGCCAGCAGCAGATTAACAAACCCATTTATAAAGAAAACTATTCAATTGAAAATCAACTCGCCAAGTTAAAATAATTCCGTCGAGTGTTTTCACACTTTGGTATATTGGCAAAAAACTACATAACGTTTCATTTATTTCGCCGGCAAAACCCCTTTGACTATATTAGTTATGTCAACAGAACATAGTGCTTCAAGTAGAAAATCAGTTATTTTCAAAAGAGATACTTCAAAATTAATTGATGCAAAATGTGCGCCTAGTGTTTTACTTCTTATATTGTTCTTAATATTTATTTTCTTTTTCCGACTTTTTTAAGCTAATTCCCTTATCGAAATAACCCAAGTTACCAAAGTATTTAGATAAAATTTTATCGCCTGATTAAATCCAGCTAACTCAATAATTCTGCAAAATCGTTCAGATACATTTCCTCAGCAACCTACCGCACCGTTTCCACCCAATTGAGTCGATTGTGATTTTCTCTGACAAAAATCTCACGCCGTCCGGCGAGCGGCTCACACACCAGATACAAATCAACCACGCCTTCACGCCGGTATTCGTAATCTTCATAATGAATGCCTTTTGAATCGGTAAAACCGGCGCACCTCGCTCACCAATTGCGGCGGCGATTCGTCAATCGCAATCACCAGATGACTTTCAGCAAACGGACGTTCATAAACATCCCGCAGTTCGATCAACTGTTGGGCTAAAAGCCGCAGAAGTCCACGCCGGCACTCCTGCGGGCGGCGACTGACAGCGCATCGCAATCAATGTCGCTTCCACTCGCCCGTCGAATTTCCTCTCTTTGAAGAGCGTCCGCTGTTTGCCGTTCAGAGCAATCTCGAAACCTTCTTCAATAAATCGTTGGCGCGTCCTTTCGATACTCCGCCGTCCGACTTGATAACGAGTACGAATTTCCTCGTCCGTTGATCTTCCTGATTCCTGATTTTTATCTAAAGCCATCAAAATATAGGCTCGCCTGACAAAGACCGATTGGCTTTTGCGACTTGCCAACAACTTTTTCAATATCTCTCGTTCATCATCCGTCAGATGAACCCGGTATCTTTCAGGCATAAAGTTTTTGATTGATTATGCCAAATCTTACCGCCGTCTTAAACTTGACTAAACACCAGCAAGTCCCGACATCGCAGTTTAATGTCGCCTTGCAAAACGTGGTAACGATATTTAGTTACCCAAACAATTGTGCGGTCAATCGGCTTGTTGTATGCGAGCCTTCTCGATTTTCTTTCAACTTTCACTATCCTCGAATAGATTTTAGCGGAAAATTGCTGAAAGTCTTGCACTAGAAGTGCAAGGTTTTGACCTGCGTGTTTCAAAGAATAAAAAATGAATTTTGAGGGAAAAATTTGATTTGGCGGCGAAATTTACAACTATTGAAATAATAAATCGTCAAGTTTTCGTCGAAATGAAAATCAGCGCGCCAGATATTGTTCGAGAATCGGTTCGAGTTTGTCAAAATCGAGCGGTTTGTTTATCAAATCGTCGCAGCCGGCTTCGATGGCGCGGCGATAATACGAATTGCCGTAAGCGGTTACGGCGATAATTGGAATCTTGCCGTAACCTTCAACTTTTCTAATAATTTGCGTGGCGGTCAAACCGTCCATCACGGGAAGCGACAAATCCATCAAAATAAGATCAGGACTGCCTTGTTTGACCCTTTCAACGGCTTCCTCGCCGTCCGCCGCTTCAATGACATCATAGCCGAATCTTTGCAGCAAAAATTTCATCATCGTTCGGGTGTCGGCGTAGTCTTCAACAATCAAAACTATTTTTGGCATAAAACTTTTAATAGCTTAAAATTAAACTGAAAGTTAGAATACTAAAACTATCAACAAAGTTCAATTCACTCAAAAGAACGCTGTTTCAATAACAGTTCGCAATTTATCCTGAAATGGTTTCAAATTGAATTAAACTTTGCCTTTTTTTACGCTTGGCTTTCAAGTTGCGAAATTTGAAAATCGAACGCAGATAATTTATGCAGGCTGATTTAATAATCTACAATATCGGACAACTCATAACTTGTGCGTCCGGCGGAAAAGCGAAAAAAGGCGCGAGAATGCGGGAAATCGGTTTGATCGAAAACGGAGCGATTGCGGTCAAAGATAGTTTAATCGTCGCCGTCGGTAAATCCGCTGATGTTTTGCGCGAATACGAAGCGGAAAATGCTATTGACTCAAATCGAAAAGTCGTTTGTCCGGCGTTTGTCGAATGTCATACGCACATCGTTTACGCGGGCGACAGAATAAATGAGTTTGAGCGGCGAATTGCGGGCGCGACGTATCTGGAAATTATGGAAGCGGGCGGCGGCATCGTCTCGACGATGAAGCAGACGCGCGAAGCGAGTTTGGCGAAATTGGTCGAACAATCGCGCAGGCGGCTCGATCAGCTTTTAGAACTCGGCGTAACGACTTGCGAAGTCAAAACGGGTTACGGTTTAAACACCGAAACCGAATTGAAAATGCTCGGCGCGATTCTCAAACTGAATAAAACTCACGTTGTTGATCTAGTTCCGACGCTGCTCGCGGCGCACGCCGTGCCGCCCGAATTCAAAGGCAAAGAAAATGATTATGTTGATTTGATTTGTACTGAAACGATACCTTACGTTTGTAAATTATTTTTCGAGAATTTGATTGACATAGAGAAAATAAAAAAGGAAATCGAAAAAGAAATAACCGAAAAAATATCACAGGGACAAAATGCCGGCATCGGTTCGTTCGCGTTATCTGAAACTGAACTTTTTTCAAAAATGCAAAATAATCCTTTTTTTATTGATGTTTTTTGCGAGCAGAACGCCTTCGATTTAGAGCAGTCGAGAAGAATTTTAGAAACCGGAAAGCGTTTCAGAATGAAGATAAAAGCGCACGTTGACGAATTTACCAATCTCGGCGGCGCAAAAATGGCAATCGAACTCGGCGCGACTTCGATTGACCATTTGGATATGATTTCCGACGAAGAAATCGAATTGCTTGCAAATTCAGACACGATTGGAGTTATCACGCCGACGGTTAATTTTAATTTCGGCTCGACGGAATTCGCCGACGCGCGAAAAATGATTGACAAAAACTGTGCCGTCGCACTTTCGACCGATTACAATCCCGGAAGCGCGCCGTGTCCGAGTTTGCCGAATGCGATGGCGATTGCCTGCCGTTATCAAAAAATTCTCCCGTCCGAAGCGTTAAACGCGGCGACGATAAACGCCGCTTGTGCGGTCAGTTTGGGCGAAAAAATCGGCTCAATCGAAATCGGTAAACAAGCGGATATTTTGATTTTGGACGCGGAAGATTATCGCCAGCTTGCTTACGAATTTGGCGGAAACTGCATCAAAACCGTAATTAAAAATGGTAAAATCGCGGCGGAAAATTAAATAAAGGCAGAGACACGCACGAAGGTAAGCGTGTTTTCGTCATTACTTCGTGCGGACATTCCGCATTTTTGATAAAAATGAACGAAATTATTTTAGACGGCGAAGGTTTAACCTTTGAACAGGTTCTCGCGGTCGCATTTGGCAAACCGAACGCGCCGCGCGTCAAACTGTCGGAAAATGCCGAAGCGCAGATTGAGCGTTCGGCAAACGCCGTGCGGAAATTGATCGAGCGCGGCGAAATCGCTTACGGAATTACGACCGGATTCGGTGCATTCAAAAATAAAATTATCTCGCGCGAAGAAGTCGAAATTTTGCAGCGAAACATCGTCGTCAGCCACGCCGTCGGTGTCGGCAAACCGTTTGATATTCCGACGACGCGGGCGATTATGCTGATTCGCGCCAACACTTTAGCGCGCGGATTTTCGGGAATCAGACTCGAAACGCTCGAACTTCTGCTCGAATTTCTCAATCGCGGAATTCACCCCGTAATTCCCGAAAAAGGAAGTTTGGGCGCGAGCGGCGATCTCGCGCCGCTGGCGCATATGTCGTGCGTTTTAATCGGCGAAGGCGAAGCGGAATTCGGCGGCGAAGTTTTACCGACGGGCGAAGCGTTGAAAAAAGCCGATCTTGTGCCAATAAAACTCGCGGCGAAAGAAGGTCTCGCGCTGACCAACGGCACGACCGTAATGACCGCCGTCGGCTTGCTCGAAACGTGGAAGGCGATTTATCTGGCGAATGTTGCGGACGTTTCCGGCTGTCTTTCGCTCGAAGCGTTAAACGGCACGACGCGCGCTTTTGACGCGCGAATTCACGCTCTGCGACCGCATCCGCGACAAATTCTCTGCGCGGCAAATTTGCGAAAACTGCTCGAAGAGAGCGAATTTGTGCGCGATTTTGATTCGTCAAACGTGCAGGACGCTTACACTCTGCGCTGTATGCCGCAGGTTCACGGCGCGTGCCGCGACGCGATTGCGTATGCCGAATGGGTTGTCAACATTGAACTTAACGCCGTTACCGACAATCCTTTGATTTTTTGTGACGAAAATTGCGAGCAGATTGACGTGATTTCCGGCGGCAATTTTCACGGCGAACCGCTCGCGCTGGCGTTTGATTATCTGGCAATCGCGCTTTCCGAAATCGGCAACATTTCCGAACGGCGTTTGATGCGTCTAACCGACGAAGACTCGAACGCGCGGATTTTACCGGCATTTTTGACCGAAAACGGCGGATTGAATTCGGGCTTTATGATCGTTCAATACACCGCCGCCGCGCTCTGCACGGAAAACAAGGTTTTGTCGCATCCGGCGAGCGTGGACACGATTCCGAGTTCGGCAAACGTCGAAGATCACGTTTCGATGGGCGTAACTTCCGTCTTGAAACTGCGCCAAATCGCCGAAAATGTCGAGCAAATTTTAGCTTTGGAACTTTTCGCCGCCGCGCAAGCCGTTGATTTTCGCAAAAAAGTTATCGGCGCGGAAAAATCGCTCGGCATCGGAACGCGCGACACTTACAATTTAATCCGCGAGAAAGTTCCATTCATCGAAAAAGATACTTATATGAAAAATTACATCGAAGCTGTGCGGGAAATCGTGGCGAAACGGGAAATTTGAACCGAATGAATTTTGAAATTGCAGAAAATTTCCCTTTAGCCGAATTGACGACCTTTAAAATCGGCGGTGAAGCGCGTTTTTTCGCGCGGGCGACGAACGAAAATGAAGTTGTCGCAGCGTTAAATTTCGCCGCCGAAAATAATTTGCAAGTCTTTATTCTCGGCGGCGGCAGCAATGTTTTAATCGCCGACGAAGGTTTCGACGGACTCGTTTTGCAAATCGCGCTCAAAGGCGTTTCGACGTTTGCCGAAAAAGACGGAACGATTTACGTGACGGCGCAGGCGGGCGAAGATTGGGACGAATTTGTTGAATTTTGCGTGGAAAAAAATTTACAGGGCGTTGAATGTCTGAGCGGAATTCCCGGTTTTGTCGGCGGAACTCCGGTGCAGAATGTCGGAGCTTACGGACAGGAAGTTTCGGAAACGATTGTGTCAGTTCGGGTTTACGACCGCAAATCTAAAGAAATAAAAGATTTAATCAATGCCGATTGCAATTTTTCGTATCGAAAAAGTATTTTTAATTCGACCGAAAAAAATCGTTATGTCGTTTTGGCTGTAATTTACGTTTTGAGATTTGGCGGCGAACCGAAAATTGTCTATAAAGATTTGCAAAATTATTTTGCGAACGAAAAACCGACTTTGCGGCAAACCAGAAAAGCCGTCAGCGAAATTCGCGCGGCAAAAGCGATGCTCGTCCGGCAAGGCGGCGCGGATTCAAACAGCGCGGGTTCGTTTTTCAAAAATCCGATTGTCAGCGCGAGTAAATTTGCTGGAATTAAAAAAAATGCCGAAAATATGCCGTTTTACAAAGTTGACGATGAAAATGTGAAAATTCCCGCCGCGTGGCTGATTGAAAACGCCGGTTTTGGCAAAGGTTACGTCAAAGGCAACGCCGGACTTTCTGCTAAACACACGCTGGCTTTGACGAATCGCGGAAATGCGACGGCTGAAGAAATTATAGATTTAATGCGCGAAATTCAGGCAAAAATCAAGGAAAAATTTGATATTGAGTTGAAACCCGAACCTGTATTTGTCGGTTTTGAAAGTTCCCAATATCAACCGCAGATGAGCGCGGATAAATCATAAAAAAAATCTGCGTTTGTCCGCGTTCATCTGCGGCAAAATTTCCTGTGAATTTAACGATTTTGTTCTCATAGTTCACAATTCACCGTTCATAATTCATAATTAAAAAATGTGGCAATCACGCACGAAAAGCGATCTGATTATTGAGGTTTGGGAAAAACTCGACTGCGAATCGGTCGGCGCGAAGGAAATTTCCGCCATCGAGGTCGTCGTGCGCGAAGAATTCGGCGACAGCGCGGTCGAATCGCCGATGATTATTGCCCGCCAACTCGCCGACGAAGGCGCGGAATTGCGGCATTCGGAAATTATGGAACTTGATGTCGAACGAAGAATCGAATCGCCTTACGACGCGGTTTTTCGCAATGTTTTACAATTTTCCGATTTCAAACAAACGCTCATTTCGATTCGCCGGCTCGAAAATATACGGAAAAAATTCAAAGGCGAAAACGACCCCGAAGGCTTGCGTCAAATGCGTGAAATCGCTTTAAAAGGAAAACGACGCGCTGAAATGATCGCCAAAAAACCGAAAGTCTCACCCGACAAACGCGCCGAAAAACAGGAAATCGCCGAATGGTTTACGATTTGGCTGCAAACGCCGGAAATTTTTGAAACTTGGGTCGCACTCAGACAAAATTCGCCCGATTTTGTAAAGCGTTTTGAGAAATCTGCACCAAATTCCGAATAGAAATAATAAAAAAGTTCCCCGCAAAAACGTAAAGTCAGCCAAGAAAAAATACAAAAAAATTGCGAACTCTGCGACTTTACAGAAAACTTTTTTGAACAATCATTAAATTTACCGAATCCGATAAGCCTTATCTTTCCAAATAATTACAACCGTTCCGCCTAAATTTTCAACAACCGCGCGTAAACCTTTATCGAGTTTTTTATATTTTTCCGTGCCGCGCGTGATGTTGATTGTTGACTGCTGTTTGTAATTCGCGTCATACCAAACATTGTCTTTACGATTAAAAGTTTTTCCGCCGACATTCGTCGTGCTAATCTCAATCGCATCATCGTTCTTTGTTTTCTCTGATTCAGACTTTGCGGCGCGGTTTAATTTCAGATCGTTAGTTTGGCGACCGTTGACAGGAAGTTCAGAAACTTGGCGATTGTTTACTAATGACTGTGGTTCGGGCGCGTTTTTGTCAATTGAAACTTCTTCATCAATTGATTTTTTTCGCACGGCTGAACCGTCTTCGGCGAGATTTTTAGGCATCGGCGCGTCATTATTCTGTTCATTGTTTGCGCCGTCAACGGTAAAATTTTCGCCTTTTATATTTGCTTCGGCTAAATTGTTTTCGCGCGGTATTTCATTTTTCGTCGGTGCGGGCGCGGACGTAATTTGCGGACTGGCGGCGACGCTCATATTTGAATTCAGCATTGAATTTGACGAATAAGTTGTTCCGTTGCTTGAGTTTGCAGAAATATTCGCGTTGGCGAAAGCGTTCGATTCGGGAATCGCGCCGACGCTTTCGGAAGGAATTTGCTGAGACATTTGCGGTTTATCGCTGATTTGCGAAACTTCCAGATTTTGCGAATTATTCATATTCTGCAAAATCGTAAAACCGATGATTCCGCCGAATAACACAATTAACACGCCGAAAGTGTAAGCCAGATTCGGAAGCGCGAAAAGTTTTCGATACCACGGAATTATCGGCGAAACAACAAGTTTTTCGGTCGGCAGAATCGTTTCATTTTCAATTTCAGGATTCAGTAAAATCAATTCCGACAAAGACTTGCGGCACGAATCGCAATCCGCCAGATGCGCCGTATAAATCTCTTTCGCTTTTTCGGGCAGAGCGTTTTCGACGAACGCGGAAATTTCATCGGCATCGAGATGCGCCGACTGCGGATTCGTCGTGAACACAGTTTCACCCTTTCGCGCCTGCCGCAAAAATGCGTCTATTTCTTTGTCGAATTCAAAATCCATCTATTTTAATGGTAAATGGTAAGTGATAAACGGTAAATGCTCGAAGGTAAAGTATTTATAGCCACAAACAATTTCTCATTCGGAAATTTTATTAACCATTTATCATTTACCATTCAAAGAACGCGGTTTCACCAAAATTCTTGCACGAGCGTCAGAATTAACAGAATCGTGAACATTTTTTCAAAACTGATGCCGAGTTTTGATGCCGTTTCCGACAGTTGGCGTTTGATTTCTTCTTGTTTCCAGCCGTGTTCTTTGTGCAAAATTTTCTCGACCGATTTTCTGATTTCCGATTGCAGCCGCGCCAGTTTCCGGCTCGCCGTCGCTTCGTGAAACCCCAGTGTCGCGCCGATGTCTTTTAGCTTTAAATCTTCAAAATAATAGAGTTTCAAGATCAAACGGTCTTCAGATTCGAGTTCGGCAATCGCTTTTTTCAGCGCATTTGAAATATCTTTTTGCGCTTCGTTTTCGCTGAAAATTTCTTCCGGGTTCGCGCTTTTTGAAACTATCGAATCGTTTCCCGTTTTCTCCGCCGAACTTTGCGCGAGATTTTCAAATTCGCGGTCTTCTTCAATCTGCACCAGCTTTTTCATCTTCCGAAATTGGTCAATCGCCAACTGCGAAGTTACGGCGCGAAGCCAGCCGCCGAGACTTCCGCGCCCGGAATAATATGAAAGTTTGCTCTTCAATTTGCCGTCTTTATCGTGTTTCAAACCGTAAAGTTCCGCCCAGATCGAACTCGCCAAATCTTCCGCGTCTTCCGCGTTTTTTGAAATCGCCCGCGCCGCCGATTTTACCGTCGCATCAAAACTTTTCACCAAATCATTCCAAGCCGTCTCAACGCCGTTTTCACACGCGATGATCAAACACAAATCGTCCGCCCGAATTCCGTCAATGAATTCTTTTATTTCTAATGCGGAAGCGTTTTCGTCGAATTTGAAGAGATATTTTTCCAGAGATTTGACGACGCGCTCAAATAAATCAGCCGACTGCAAACCGCGCGAATTTTCAGCGCGTGAAATCAAACGCGCGACGGCATCTTCGACAACTTTTCTATGTTTTTCGGTGACGGAAATCATTTGTGAAACGACAAAAGTTTAACATTTTATTGACAATTTGCCAGTCAATCGGCTCAAATTATTCGGAAAATTTGTTTGTGTATTTGCACAAATCATATTTTAAAAGATTTTGAAGTTTAGAATGGGGTAAATTCTTCAGACTGCACGAAGAAACTGTGGTTTGCGAGTGTTTCAAACGACATTATATTTACTTCGCCGCTAAGAAAATGGATTATTATGTTTTCAAATCCAACTTAGGTGATCGTGCAAAATAAATGTGAACATTTAATTAATTGTATCGTTCGTTTTAATATATGGAGTCAACTTGGACGAAAAATATTTGGAACGAGGCTAAATTATTTTATTAATAGTTTACCAGTTATTTTATAAAATTATTTATTTTACGTCCGGTCAATAAATTTATTTTGGAGTAAAAATTTATGAAAAAATTAGGTTTAATCGTATTTTTCGCCGCTCTTTCCGCCGGTTTGTTTTCCGCTGCCGGTTGCAGTTTTGGAAGTATGAGCGGCACACAAGGTTCGGGCAATACGAAAAGTGAAATGAGAAGTGTTTCAGGCTTCAAACAAATTGAAGCCGGCAGCGCGATTGCTTTAGAAATTGATGCAAATAAAGATTTTAGCGTCGAAATCGAAGCGGATGATAATCTGCTTCCGCTGATTAAAACCGATGTCAGCGGCGATACTTTGAAAATTTCGACCGAAGGCGAAATTTCATCTAAAACAAAAATCGTCGTTAAAATTTCAATGCCGGAACTCACTTCTTTGAGTATTTCCGGCGCGTCCGGCGCGGTTGTTTCAAATGTCAAAACCAATTCGCTCGAACTTAAAGCGAGCGGCGCGTCGAAAATTAAAATCAGCGGCGAAGCAAATGATTTAGAATCCGATGCAAGCGGCGCGAGCGGAATTGACGCGGAAAGTTTGATGATTAATAATGCGGATGTCGAAGCGAGCGGCGCAAGCAACACGACCGTTTCCGCCGCGAATAACCTCAAAGCCGAGGCTTCCGGCGCGAGTACTATTTATTACACCGGCGAACCGAAAAATGTCGAACCTAATTCTTCCGGCGCAAGTTTTATTAAGAAAAAATAATTTGTATGTGCGAAGTCCAAAATCGGAAAATTTTCCGATTTTGGACTTCGCACTCTTTATCAAGTTTCAACCGCTTTCGTTTTTATTCCCGCTATTTTATTTTCACAATCTAAACCCACTATGTAAACATCCAGTTGAATTTTTCCGATTTTATACACATTTAAGCACTTGAGATTATTCTCAAGTAATTCTTTAAGTTCGGCAAATTTTTCAGCGGCTGCTTTTTCTTCTTCGCCAAACCAGTCCTGCATTTTTGTTAAATTATCAAAAAAGTCTGAAAATCCTCTCTCTTCGACGGCGGTTTCAGCCGAACTGCCGTTTGCCTGTAATATCTTTTCTTTTGTGATTGTTTCAACTTTTTCTCCGACAAACGGAAGAATTTCAGAGTCCGTTTCGCTGATGTAATATAAACCTTCAGTAATTTTTTTTATCTTTTCCGTCAAATCACTCTCGTTCTCATTTTTCTCCCGAACAATTTTTGCTTTTTTTTTCCGCTTCGCCATAAATTTTTGCTCCAAAATTTGAAACAAAAACAGTCTAACACAATCTAAAAACCTGCCAAGTGTATGTTAAAACAAGCCTTTATCGGGTATTAATTTCCAATAAAAAAAACCTGTGGATTTCTCTTGCAATTTTGAGTTTAATTTGATAGTCTGTGAGCCGTTTCCAATAATTTAAGTTCCTGTAAAGTATTGAAAATAAAACACTTAAAGTTTTACATTAACTTTTAAGCAAGTTTCCACAAGCCTGTGGAAAACCCTGTGGAAAACTTTTTATTTCAGCTCTGAAAAATCGTCAAAGCTGCCAAAATAGAAAGGTTTGTCAGAGATTGCCGAATGGATTTTACGAGTTATAAAAAGAATTTTAATCAAAGGATTTTTGCTTAAAAGTTTTGTCAGAGAATTAAGAAAATTTTGCGGAGAAAAGCTATGGATATGTCGGTGGAAAGAACCAATGTTTGGAATAATATTCTTCAATCGGTTGAAAAACGGTTGAACAAGCAGATTTTTGACGCGTGGTTTCGTCCGATTCAGTTCAACGGCTGCGACGAACAGGACAGAGTTTTGCATCTGCAAGCCAACCAGGTTACTAAAGATTGGATCAGCAGTTATTATCTGGAAGTTATTAATCAAACGATGAAAGAACTTAATTTGTTTAATTATCAGCTTGATTGGAAAATTGTGAAATCCGAAGTAAATGAAACGACTTTATCCGACGAAGATGACGACGACGAATTTTTCTTTGAAAAACAACATATATCTTCGAGTTCGAATAAACAAAACAGTTTCGATTTTTTGGAAAAATCTAAATCGGAAACTCTGGTCAAAAACAATACGACGAATTTTGTTGATATTGAACCGATTGAAAACTCTCTCAATCGCAAATATACTTTCAATACTTTCGTCGTCGGCTCGTGCAATCAGTTTGCTCACGCCGCAGCTCTGGCAGTCGCCGAATCGCCCGGAAAAACCTATAATCCGATGTTTCTTTACGGCGGAGTCGGTTTGGGCAAAACGCATTTGATGCATGCCGCCGGACACGCTATTAAAGAAAGAAACAGACATTTGCGCGTCGCATATATTTCCGCCGAAAAATTTATGAACGAATTGATTAACGCGATTCGTTACGACAAAACGCAGACTTTCCGCGAAAAATATCGCTCGATTGATGTTCTTTTAATGGACGACGTGCAGTTTATGGCTGGAAAGGAGCGCACGCAGGAAGAATTTTTTCACACATTTAACGCGCTCCATAACGATCAAAAACAAATTGTCGTTACATCTGATTGTCCGCCGCGCGAAATTCCGACACTCGAAGAAAGACTTCATTCGCGGTTTGAATGGGGTTTGATCGCCGACATCGAACCGCCGGATTTGGAAACAAAGGTGGCGATTTTGAAACGCAAAGCCGATTTGGACGGCGTTATGCTGCCCGACGAAATCGCGTTTTATATCGCCGGCAAAGTCAAAAGCAACATCCGCGAACTGGAAGGTTCGCTCGTTCGCCTTGTCGCTATTTCATCGCTGCGCGGCGTTCCGATTTCAAAGATGCTCGCGCAGGACGCGATGAAAAACATCATTGACAGCGAACAGCCCGAAGGTTTAACGATTGAGAGAATTTCCAGAATGGTCGCCTCGCACTACAAATTAACGATTGAGGAAATTAAATCAAAAAATAATTCGCGGCAAATCGCCGTCCCGCGACAGGTGGCGATGTATTTGTGTAAAAGATTAACAAAACATAGTTTCCCCGAAATCGGGCGCGAATTTGGAGGCAAACATCACACGACGGTTATGCACTCCGTCGAGAAAATTGATTCGTTGATAAAGGAAGATAGAAATTTCCACAGGGTCGTCAGCGAACTTATAGACAATCTTTGCAGTTAGTTAGGAGATTTGCAACGTCAAATCCAGCAGAGTTTTTCCACAGGCGTTTGTGGAACGCATTTAAGTATTGTATTTGTTTTCAATCACTTAAACAAAGTTTTCCACTTTTCCACAGGTTGATGAAAAATTCGCCTGTGGAAAAGCGCGGTTATTCTTTTTTTGTCGTTTTTTTCCACAGGGTGAGAACTTTTCCACAAGTTTTCCACAGTGCCTGTGGAAATATAATTCTTTTAGATTGTTATAATTAAGTGGGTTTTCCACATTTCCACAGGCACTACTACTACTACTATTAAATATATATAGTTTTAAATTAGTACAAATAGTAAAAAGCGATGGCTGTTGAAAGTAAAACTTGAGGTATAATAGATAAAAAATTCAGGAGAAAATTATGGAATTTGTAATCAAGCAAAGTGTTTTAAAGGATGAACTCGGATTTGTTCAGGGCATTGTCGAAAAGAAAAGTACGATTCCCGTTCTTTCAAATATTTTGATCGAATCGGTCGGTGAAAACACGATTCGAATAATCGGAACTGATTTGGACGTAACAATCCGTTGTGAAGCCGAAGCCGACATCAAACAATCCGGTTCGATGTGTATTCAGGCTCGCAAACTTTTTGACATCGTGCGGCTTCTGCCCGACGCGGATGTGCATTTTACAAAAGACGAAAATGAATGGGTGAAAATGACCTGCGGCAAATCTAATTTCAAATTAGCCGGAGTATCCAAAGATAATTTTCCCGAAGTTCCGAGTTTTAAAAGCGCGCCGATGAGTCTTTCTTCTGAAATTTTTAATCACTTTATTCAAAATACCGCTTTCGCCATCACAAACGAACAATCCCGTTTCACTCTTTCGGGCGCGAAATTTATGATTGACGGCGGCACAGCCCGAATGGTAACGACCGATGGACACCGGCTTGCCTTTATTGAAAAAAAATTGACTGACGGGGCTTCTACGGAGAATATGGACGCTCTTATTCCCAAAAAGGCACTGATGGAATTGACCAAAATCGCCCGCGATGCCGAAGGCGATGTCAGTTTTGGTGAAGATGCCAACCATATCTATTTTGAAGTTGACGGAAGACTGCTCATCACCCGCAAACTTTCCGGCACATTTCCAAATTATGAAATGGTTATTCCGAAAGACAACGACAAAACCGCGACTTTTGATGCCGAACAAATGAAAAACGCCATCCGCCGCGTCTCTTTGATGGCTGATGAAAGAACGCGTTCCGTTCGTTTTAATATTAAACCCAACGAGATCGAAATCGTCGCGCAATCGAGCGAAGAAGGCGAAGCGCACGAAAAAGTCGCCGCCGATTATAACGGCGAAGAAGTCCAAATCGGTTTTAATTCACAATATTTACAGGAATTTCTAAATGTCGTCGGTGCCGGTGAAGCCGAAACCGCCGAAAGAACCGAAAACGAAACCGACGGCGAAACCGTGCGCGTCAAAGAAAACGCCGGTCGCCTGCGAATTTCCTTTGAATTCAAAGACGGAAACGGTCAAACACTTATGAACATTGCCGGTGATTCGAGTTACAATTACAAATATATTGTTATGCCTTTGAGAATTTGATTGAATTTTCGATTAATTTCAAAAAATTACTTCATTTTTTAATTTGAAGAGCGTTTTATGTTTCCTTCCGATAATAATTTTGGAACTGAGGCAGTTCTCGAAAATAATTCGATGCCGATTGCTGATGACGAGCCTTTTAAGATTCTTCTGCTTGGAGATTGGAGCGGCAAATACCTATCCGGTAATTCGTCTTCTGATTTTTTGAATGTTCGCCCGATTGAGATTGATCGTGATAATTTTGATGATGTTCTTGAAAAATTTCAGATAAAACTAAATTTGGATTTTGAAAACGATGATGAAAGTCTGATAACTATTGATATTAAAGAGCTTGATGACTTTCACCCGGACAGTATTTATCAAAAACTCCCGTGTTTTTCTCACCTGCGCGATATTCGTCGGCGATTGCTAAAACCCGACGCTTACCCAAAGGCGGCAAGCGAAGTTCGTTCGTGGTTTGACGCGCCGATTAAAGATAAAAATATTCCTGATATTTCTCGACATCCATCCGACGTTACAGATTCCGATAATTTGCTCGATCAAATTTTAGATCAAACTGCCGATGTCAATAATTCTTTTCACAACTTGCAAATTACTGAAGAATCAGAACTTAGCGTGTTAATCAGAAAATTGGTCACGCCTTTTCTCGTCCAAACTGACGAAATAGAACAGTCTGATTTATTGAATATCGTTGACGAAGTTACCGGCGAGTTGATGCGTAAAATTCTACATCATTCTCGATTTCAGTTGATGGAATCAGCTTGGCGCGGTTTGCATTTTCTTGTTAGAAGAATCGAAACCAATTCAAAATTAAAAATATTTTTACTTGATATTGATAAGGATTCTCTTTCGACTCAATTAAAGTCTTTCGATAATCTTTCCGATTCGGGGCTTTATAATTTAATCGCCGGAAGTGATTCTCAAAATTTTGACAAAAACAATTGGTCTGCCATTTGTGCTAATTTTGAATTTTCAATAGACGTTAATGATGTCGCTTTTTTAATACGTCTTGCTAAAATCTCCGCCGTTGCCGATGCGCCGTTAATTTCTTATTTAATACCTAAATCTCTTAATAATCATTTATCAGATGAAGATTCGTTTGATTTTTCATTTGATGAAGTTGAAGCTAAATTGTGGGATTCACTACGTTCTATTTCCGAATCTTCTTATCTTGGTTTTGCTTTCCCCCGTTTTTTGTCTCGGTTGCCATACGGTGAGAAAACCGATCCGCTTGAAACATTTTTTTTTGATGAACTAAAAAGTTCCTTCGCTGGAAATAAGTTTGTTTGGACAAATCCTATTTTCGGCTGCGCTTTATTGCTCGCCCAAAGTTTTACCCTTTTCGGATGGAAAATGAAAGATAATTTCCATCTTCAAATTGATGATCTCCCGTTTTACCTTTATGAAAAAAATACCGACATCCATCTGCAGAATAGTTTGGAATTCAGCTTAAATCAAAAAAATTGTATAGATTTAATAGACTTTGGATTTATGCCATTTCTTTCATTTAAAGATTCCGATGTTGTTCGTTTAAGCCGTTTTCAATCCATTTCTAAAAATTCTTCTTCTCTCAAAGGTGGCTGGAATAATTTGTAAACCCTTTATTCAAAACAATTATAAGTTTTTCTATTTTCCTTTTGTTGGCAAATTCTCTTTAATCTAATAGTATAAATAATTAGATTATTAAGATTTGATTTAAATAAAGGTAAATAATTGTTATGTTTTTCGATGAAACTTTTGACGTAATTGTAATTGGTGCAGGTCACGCCGGATGCGAGGCTGCTTCTTCCTCTGCGCGTCTCGGTGCTGAAACCGCTTTAGTCACTATTAATTTAGATTTGATTGGGCAAATGTCGTGTAATCCGGCTATTGGCGGCATTGCCAAAGGTCACATTGTTAGAGAAATTGATGCTCTCGGCGGTATTATGGGGCGCATTATTGACCGAACCGGCATTCAATTTCGTCTTCTAAATCGTTCTCGCGGTCCTGCTGTCCAATCTCCACGCGCTCAGGCAGACCGCGCGCTTTATCGTACCGAGATGCGAAGAGTACTTGAAGCGATACCAAATCTTCATCTTCGTCAAGGTCTTGTTGTTGATCTAATTGTTGAAAACAATAAAATTATTGGTGTTGAACTTCAAGACACTCGCAAATTTGGGGCTAAGTCCGTCATTGTTGCAACCGGAACATTTTTAAATGGAACTATTCATACCGGACAAAGAAAATTTTCCGCCGGTCGTGCCGGTGAACCTGCCTCCATCGAATTAGCTCAAAGTTTGAAAAACTTAGGTTTTCCCGTCGGACGTTTAAAAACCGGAACGCCGCCGAGATTGGATGGCAGAACTATTGACTGGGACGCTTTTGAAGTTCAATTACCCGATGAGAATCCGACCAGTTTTTCTTTCTCTACCGAAGAAATTCTGCAGCCGCAGATAAATTGTTATATTGGCTTTACAAACGATAATATTCACAATAAAATTCGTGAAAATTTACATCAATCTCCTCTATATTCGGGCAAAATCAAAGGTGTCGGTCCACGTTACTGCCCTTCGATTGAAGATAAAGTTGTTAAATTTTCCGATAAAAATCGTCATCAGCTTTTTCTTGAACCGGAAGGTCATAATACCAATGAAGTTTATTTAAATGGTTTTTCAACTTCCCTTCCTTCTGATCTGCAACTTTCTTTGCTCAAAATGATTGACGGTTTTGAAAATGTAAAAATTATACGTCCCGGTTACGCAATTGAGTATGACTTCGTTGATCCTAAAGAACTTAAACCAAGTTTAGAAACTTCAAGGATTAACGGACTTTTTTTCGCCGGACAAATCAATGGAACTACCGGTTATGAAGAAGCTGCCTGTCAAGGTTTAATGGCAGGAATAAATGCCGCTTTTAATACACAAGACAGAAATGCTTGTATTTTGAGGCGCGATGAAGCCTATATCGGTGTTTTGATTGATGATCTAATTCGTCACGGAGTAGATGAACCTTATCGAATTTTTACTTCACGTGCCGAGTCTCGACTCCTTTTACGTCACGACAATGCCGATCAGAGACTTTCTCCGATTGGTAATGAAATTGGACTTCTAGCTAGTAATGACTGGAATAAATTTAATAAGAAGCGCAATCGCATCGCTGCTGTGCGTAATTTTTTGGATGAAACTCGGTTTAAACGGTCTGATATTGAGTATTCCGCAATTTCACAACAACTAAATTGTGACTTGGGGGATTCATTTACCCTTTCTCAGTTATCATTAAGACAAGGAGTTTCTCATGAATTTATCCATCGTCTTTTGCCGGATAAAATTTCCTCTGAAATTAAATTTTCTGACCTTAAAACTGCGCTTTCTGATTCCCTTTACAGTGGTTATATCGTTAATCAATCAAATGCGAACGAACGAATTAACCATAATGACTCGCTAAAAATTCCTTCAAATTATAGTTTTTCTAACATTAACGGTCTTTCCAATGAAATGGTTGATAGACTTAATCGCGCGAGACCGCATAATTTTGGACAAGTTCGCACTATTCCCGGTCTGACACCTTCCGCCATCTCAACGGTTTTAGTTGATTTAACTTTGTCAAAAAATCAATCCTTGTCTGTTTAAACTTAAATTATTTCTTTCGCTATGTGGCACGTTTTACATTAACTATCTTTGATAATGTAAAACGTGCCACAATAATAATTGCATATTGGTTGAAACAAAAAAAGTATGTTAAGTTAATCAAATAAAATAAAAAATTAACAAAAAAAATGGGAAAAATAATAGCCGTTGCAAATCAAAAAGGTGGTGTCGGGAAGACGACCACAGCCGTAAATTTAGCGGCAGGACTGGCGGTAGAAGAAAAAAAGGTTTTACTTGTGGATGCAGACCCACAAGGGAACACAACATCAGGTTCGGGTATAAAAAGAACAGTAAAACAAAAAACGCTGTATAATATATTGCTATTGGGAGAAAAGTTTGAAAATGTAATACAAAAAACGGAACTGCCTTTGCTTTGGATACTACCGGCAGATAAAAATTTAGCCGGGGCGGAAGTAGAATTGGTTGAAGAGAAAGACAGAGAATACAAATTAAAAAATCTGTTGAATGAAATACGAGAAAAATTTGATTATATAATTATAGATTGTCCGCCGTCTCTAGGACTATTGACAATAAACAGCTTGACTGCAGCCGATTCATTATTAGTTCCGATACAGTGTGAATATTACGCTTTAGAGGGAGTTACTGAATTATTTGATACCTTGGCAAGATTGAGAAGAGGATTGAATCCAAAATTGACGATAGAAGGATTACTCCTGACGATGTATGATGAAAGAACAAATTTATCGGCAGCAGTAGCAAAAGATTTAAGAGATTTTTATGGCAAACAGGTTTTGCAAACTGTTATACCAAGAAATGTTCGGTTGGCGGAAGCTCCAAGTTACGGAAAACCAATAATACTGTACGATATTCGTTCAAAAGGAGCGGAAAGTTACATACAACTTGCGAAGGAGATATTAAGTCATGAGTAGGAAAGCATTAGGAAGAGGAATAAACGCGCTGTTAGGTGAAGAAACCATAAATGAAAATGGGGAAGAGTTTCTTGAAATTGATTTAGATTTAATAGAACCTAACTCAGAACAGCCGAGAACCAGATTTGAGGAAGAAAGCCTAAAAGACCTGGCACAATCAATAAAAATAAATGGAATTGTTCAGCCAATTGTTGTTAGAAGAAGGGGCGGAAGATATGAATTAGTCGCGGGCGAAAGAAGATGGAGAGCTTCACAAAAAGCCGGTTTGCAAAAAATTCCGGCAATAGTTAAGGAAATAGCGGATGAAAAATTATTGGAATTAGCTCTGATAGAAAATATTCAAAGACAAGAATTAAACGCGATAGAAGAAGCAAAAGCGTACAAAAATTTAGTTGAAAAAATCGGATTAACTCAGGAAATGGTCGCTGAAAGAGTGGGAAAAAACCGCACGGTAGTAACCACTTGTTTGAGATTATTAAAACTGCCGGAGGACATTCAAAAACTCGTAGAATCAGATAAAATTTCGGCGGGACACGGCAGAGCTTTACTGATGGTATCAGATGACTCAGAAACACAGAGAAATGTTGCGAATAAAATTATAGAAATGTCTTTGTCAGTCAGAGAGACTGAAAAAGTAGTAAAAAGACTAAAAAGAAATGTGCCGCAAACTATTGAAAACAAACGATTTAAGCCTCAAAAAGATGCAGATACAAAAAAAGCTGAAGTAAAATTAAAAAGATTTTTAGGTTCTCAAGTTAAAATTATACCGGACGGGAGGGGAACCGGAGGAAAAATTGAAATAGAATATTACGGAGAATCGGATTTGGACAGAATTTATCAAATAATAGTGAAGGATACGGAAATAGAGAAATGATACAAAAACGTCTGACTGAAATGGTTTCTTGCGCCGGTTGAGCGGCAAAACTCGCGCCGAGCGACCTTGCTCAAGTTTTGAGCAAATTACCAACGCAAAATTTTTCAAAGGATGTATTAGTCGGCTTCGATACATCTGACGATGCAGGTGTGTTTAAATTGAACGAAGAAACGGCACTGGTGCAAACTCTCGATTTCTTTACTCCAATCGTGGACGAACCGCAAATTTTCGGACAAATTGCGGCGATAAATTCTCTAAACGACATTTACGCGATGGGCGGAGAACCGTTGACCGCGCTTTCAATAGTTTGCTATCCGCAAAAAGGCGATTGGGAAATCTTAGGAGAAATATTGTTGGGCGGACAAAAAGCACTTAATGATGAAAATGTGGTTGTGTTGGGAGGACATTCGGTTGACGATCAAGAAATAAAATTTGGATATTCTATCACGGGACTGATTCATCCTGAAAAAATAATTAAAAATTCGGGAGCAAAAGTCGGAGACGTTCTGGTATTAACAAAATCCTTGGGAACGGGTGTAATAAGCACAGCTATCAAATATAATAAAGCGAGCGAAAAGGTAAAAAATGAATCCTTAAAAATGATGACCACATCAGCCAAAAAAGCATCTAAAGAAATGCGAAGATTAGGAGCAAATGCCTGTACCGATATTACAGGTTTCGGATTTTTGGGACACGCTTACGAAATGGCAAAAGCGAGCAACGTAACGTTGAAAATCGAATCAAATAAAATACCGCTTATGAATGATGTTATTGAGTTGATAAAACAAAAAATGTTGACGAGAGGTGACAAAAATAACCGTGTTTATGTTGGGGAAAATATAAAATTCAGCGAGAATGTAAGCGATGAAATGCAAAGCGCATTATTCGATCCGCAAACGGCGGGCGGATTATTGATAAGTCTCGAATTAGAAAAAGCAAAATTGATAGTTGATAAAATTGAAGGTGCGAAAATAGTTGGAAAGGTGGAAGCCTTAACGCAGAATTTATTAGAAGTGAATTAGTGTAAGTATTTGATATAAAAAGGTTTATCAGATTCGTAGAAAAAATTGAAGGTTAAAAAGATGTATCTATTTATACTTGAATCAATCGGAACATCGGAGTTGATGCTGATAGGACTTGTGGCTTTGATTGTGTTCGGACCGAGAAAAATACCGGAATTAGCCCGAACAATCGGAAAAGTAATGACGGAATTTAGAAATTCGACTGATGATTTTAAGAAAACCTGGGAACGCGAAGCGGGATTTGAACCGGGAAGTGGAAGTATTGAGAATCATTTGAACAATTTTTTGGGCAATACTGACAAAAATGAAACAGGCATACAAACTAATCAGGAAATTTTCTCGCCAGAAATAAAACCAATAAATAAAGGAGATTTTGACAGAAAATTTCCGAAAGATTCGGCGCAAAAACCGCCGGGGGAAGTCAAAGAAAATTTGACAAATAAAAGCGACTGGCTCTAAAAGTTGAAAACAGTCATTTTTTATAATGGAATTTGAAGAAGTAAATGATGAGGAATTGGGCGGTCAAATGTCATTTTTGGGACATTTGGACGAACTGCGCCGCCGACTCATAAACTCGGTCATAATTTTGGTTTTGGCTTTTACGCTCTGTTGGTTCGTGTCCGATAAAATCTACGATTTTTTATCAATCCCGATCAGAGAAGCGATTTCCGAAGCGGAAAGACGGGAAATTCCGGTAGAAGGTTTAACCGGAAATGAAAAGGTTTTATCGCTGGATAACTTAAAAGAGGGCGATTCCGGGCGTTATGTATTTGATCGGGCGACAAAACTCGGAATTACAATCGTATCGCCGGGAACTTCCGTTAAAGCAACTGTGGCAAAGAACGGGGAAGGGAATTTAGGATTGTTTACGGATGAACCGGTAATAACAAGTAACGCAATTATTCCGCAGGGTATCAGGCTTCCGGTAGATTTCAGCGCGTTGGATAAAAGCGAGCCGAGCGCGGCTGAAAGAATGATTGTAACTACTGCAATGGAACCGTTTACGCTTTATGTTACGGTTTCGCTATATGCAGCCATAGCTCTTTCGCTTCCGTTTCTGCTTTTACAACTCTGGGGATTTATTTCACCCGCTTTATACAGACACGAACGCTCGTATGTAACACCGTTCATTGGACTTTCATCTGTTTCGTTTGTGATGGGAGCAGCTTTTGCTTATTACGTACTTTTTCCGCCGGCAGCTAAATACTTGCTCGGACTGGGTTCAGACTTCCGCCTATTCTTAAAGGCGAGCGATTATTTTGACCTCATTACAATAATAATGCTGGCGATGGGCTTGATTTTTCAAATGCCGGCGATTGCGTATGTTTTGGCGAGAATCGGCTTGATTACAGCGGGATTTTTGATAAGAAGCTGGAAAATTTCGCTGGTCGTGATTTTAATTGTCGCGGCAGTCGCGTCACCAACCGCTGATATTCCGAATATGTTGCTTTTTGCCGCGCCGATGATAGTTTTGTATATCGTCTCTATTTTTATCGCCTGGTTTTTCGGCAAAAAAAGACAAACTGACGTTGAAGTAGAAAATCTTTAGTAAATTCAAAAAAATCAGTTGTTTAGGAGTGAAAATTTTGGATCAATTTTTAGTTGATTTACAACCTCTTTTACACCTTCGATGTTTTTTACGATGCTGAGAGCCTTTTCAACTTGAGAAGCACTGCGAACCATACCGGAAAGAGTAACAATTGAATTTTTAACATCAACTTTTATCACCGTTTCGTTCAATTCTTTGGTAAAAGCCAAAGAAGCGCGGGTTTTTGTCCAAAGCCATCCGTCAACGTCGCTCTCGCCGCTCAAAACCGGCAATTTGCTGATATGTTTATCAGCTTCATTGATTTTTGAAAATTGCCCGTCGAAAATTTGATTTAACATCTGTCCCAAACGATAACCGGCAAGCGCAATTTGTTCCTGAGCGATTTGAAACGCCTGTTTTTTGTAGGCTTCCGAAGGTGTTTCGTAACGAATCAAATCCGGCGGATAAAGTTTTGTCGAAGCGATTTGAAAACCTTCCTGCTGCCATTTATCAAATTGACCGTTTTCCAAACGGTTTTGGAATTTTGAAATAGGATAATTTTTCATAATTTCCTGTGCGATTGGCGGAATATAAGCGGAATCGCAAGCGTCGAAGAAACGCGGAATGTTTCGTCCGATGATCGAATCCCAATACCAATGCAGATTCAAACGATTTTCGCCGACGGCATCCTTCGGTGATAGAAGAAATAGATTTCCGCCCTGATCGCCTTTCGGTTCAAGGTCGGTAACGCGCCCGGAATCGTGCAGCGGTTGATGAATATCGCCGACGAGATGCAGAATCCACGCCAGTGCAACGGCTTTATCCTCATCCGAAACGGAATTGTCGCGCAGCATTTTATCAAAAGTATAAATGCGCTCCAGAGAATTTTCCTCATCGGATTTTAACTCCGTAACAACTTCAACTTTACCGTTTGTTTCGCGCCAAAAAGTGTCGAGATAATGCCAAGTTCCGTGATGATACTTGGCAAACCGGTTTTTAAATTTTTTATCGCGGACAATATCCGCCCAAGTGCCGGCAATCATAAAAAGGTCTAGTTTTTTGGCGGCATCCGAACGTGAATCCTGCAAATAAAAAACACTCAGATCGGAATCTTCCGGCGCGCTTAGAAGCAGCTTCACCGCTTGTTCACGCGCCTTTGGCGACATCTGCTGCCACGCGATATACGCGATGAGTTTGTGTCCCGTGTCGTCCCAAGCCAATGAAGACGAAACGGATGCAAATATAATTGTAAAAAGTATAAATAATTTAAAAAGCTGATTTTTCATTTAACACTCCAGAAGTTACAAGAAGATTTTAACGAAAATATAAAATTTAAGAAAGGCGAGAAAAAACTAGAAAAAACTTAATATTGACAATTTATCAATATTGTCAAAAACGAACTTATTAGAAAAAAATAACATCAAATAAATTGAAAAAATTTCGTCATACGTCTGACAGGCGATGATTAAAATTAAAGAATAATTACAAGGAGAAAAGAAAATGCAGGCAGTTTTAGATCAAAATAGAATCGCAGAAGCCTATATTACCCGCACCAACGGCGCATTCGGCGGTAAAATCGGAGTTATCGGAAAAATTTTCGGATGCTGGCATAAACGATTGAGCCGTCCTTTCACAAACAGAAACGCTTCGTATCGCGCTTGTTTGAACTGCGGCGCGCGCAAACATTTTGATACGCAAACATTACAGACTTCCGGTCCGTTTTATTATCCGCCGACGGTATCGTTCGATAAAAGTTAAACGATGAAGTCAACTCTCAAAACATTCTCTCAAAAAGCGCGTCATTTATAAAACGACGCGCTTTTTAATTTGAAATTATATTGATAAAATTTACACTTTACCGATAGCCATTAACTTTTCGCGGTCTGAAACAACGACTCCGCCGGGTTTTTCTTGAGTTACGGCGAACATTTTAGGCTTTTTGACTTTCAATTTCGTATCGAGCGGCACGATAACTTCACCTGTTTTGCTGACATTAAAAATTCCGGCACTAATCGGATATTTGTCATTCTGCGCTTCATCGAAAACCCAGAGTTGATAAGTGTCTTCAGTCGGATCGTTGACCGGTAAACCGCGAAAAGTTACATATCCTTTTTGCTGCGAATTGCTCCAAACGACATCGCCGGAAATATTTTGCTTGTCTTTCGGCGATTCCAGTTTTGTTCTGATAATATCCGGCGCGGTTGCAATAAGCTGATCACGTTTTTGAATGTCGGATAATTCCGGTGTCGGCGTTTGAATAGTTTGGGTTTTTACGGCAACTTCGGGCTGCGGCTGAACGCGCGTCGTCCATAAATTTATGGCTAACAAAGCACACGCCGCGAATGCGACTCCCCAACCCAACCACTGCCAAAAAGGACGCTTTTCCGTTTCCGCGAGGCTCGTTCCGACGGTTTCGGTCGTCATTGAACCGAAAGTTTTTTTCGTTTCCAGCCCGGAATCGGCAATTTCTTGAGAATGAGCTGCCGGACTGAAATAATTATCGGCATCATCCATAATTTTTGTTCGCAGCTTTTCAGGCATTTCAACCAATTTAATCTCAGCGATACCGATAGCCGCCGCCGTCAATTCAAACGTGGCGTACCTTTTCCAATCGGGAAACTGATTTTTAAGCTGTTCGAGTTCCATCAATTCTTCTTCGTTCAAGTCATAAATTGACTGATCGGCAAGAAGTTCCAGCATTCTTTCTTTCTTTTCGTTCATTATGCCGTTACCTCCTTACCATCTTCCGAGTCTCCCAGACCTAAATCTTCTCTGACTTGAATCAATCCGCGTCTGGCGTGAGTTTTAACCGTGCCGAGCGGCATTTTGAGCGCATCCGATATTTCCTGGTGCGAATAACCCTGAACTATTGAAAGGTGAAGCACCCGTCTTTGTTCGGGACGTAAATTTTTCATCGCCTGTGCCGCTTCTTTCGCTTCGACACAAAGCTGAATATCCTGACCGTTATTTTCAGGTTCGGATAAAATATCTTCGAGCGAATCAATAGTCGGCTTCCGATTTTCTTTTCTCAAACGATCAATCAATCTGCGCCGCGCGATCATCGCTACAAACGTCGTTTCTGAAGACTGTTCCTCGTCATAGCGTTCGGCATTTTTCCAAATATCAATAAAAATGTCCTGAACCGCATCTTCCGCTTCCTCCGAATTGGGCAACATTCGCAGAGCCAAAGACCACACCAAACCGCCGTAAGCAGTTAAACACTCCTGAACGGCACGTTTTTCTCCTGATGCGATACGTTTTAGAATAGGTTGAGCCACGAATAAAAATTATTGAAACTATCTAAGTTAAAGTTAAAGCTAACCTATTTGAATACGCTTTGCCAAGTCTGCAAACGCCTGCTTCGTCGTTAGTGGCATTCTTTTGATGAAGTAAAAGTGTGAATTCAGTCGAGATATTTTATTAAACGACTCTAAATAAAAATTGTTCCCAGTTTCAATAATTTATAGACAAAAGCAAAATTTACTATAATTATCTGCCTTTCAATAATTTATTCGTTTATTTCGTGAATGTGGATGCAGAAAGAAATTATTTTGTAAAGTAGAAAAATTATTTGCAGATTTTTTCAGATAAACCGGTCATTGGTTTTATATTTAAATCGGGGTATTTTTTAAATTTGAATAAAATCTTCAAAGAAAAATTTTGCCGCGCATCACAAATTTGATAAAACTCTCTAATTTATGAACTCTAATCAAGTAGAAGATAAATCTCAAAAAAAGATCAGAGTCGTTCTGATCGCGCCTTCGATGAAAAACGTCGGCGGACAGTCAATCCAAGCAAAACGTCATCTTGATGCGTTTGCCGCCGACGAAAATGTGCAGATCGAATTTGTTCCGAACGATCCTGAAACGCCTTTTCAAAATGTAAAATTTCTTCGCACAATTTTTGCCTCCTTCAAATTTTGGCTGCTGCTTTTCGCAAAAATTCCGAAAAACGATATTGTTCATATTTTTTCATCCGGCACGACAAGTTACATTATTTCAACACTTCCGCCGCTTTTCTGCGGCAAGATTTTCGGCAGAAAAACGATTCTGCATTATCACACCGGCGAAGCCGAAACTCATCTGCAAAATTGGAAATTGACGGCAAAACCGACGATGAAACTTTTCGACAAAATTATTGTTCCATCGCAATTTTTGGTTGATGTTTTTGCCGAATTTAATCTGAAAACAAAAGCTGTTTTTAACTTTGTCGAAAGCGAAAAATTCAAATTTCGTGAACGCGATCCGCTGAAACCCGTGTTTTTATCAAATCGAAATTTTGAACCTCATTATCAGATTTCGGACATTTTACGGGCTTTTCAAATCGTTCAAAACAAAATACCGGATGCAAAACTTCTGATTGCCGGCAGCGGCAGCGAAGACGCGAAATTAAAGAATTTCGCCGAAAATTTAGAGCTAAAAAACACAGAATTTCTCGGACGAATCGGGCAGAACGAAATGCCGGAAATCTACAACAACGCCGATATTTATTTGAATTCTTCGATAGTTGACAATATGCCGCTGTCGTTTATCGAAGCCTTTTCGTGCGGTCTGCCGATTGTTTCGACCGACGCGGGCGGCATTCCTTATATTTGCGAAAACGGGGAAACCGCGCTGCTCGTCGAAAAAAATAATTTTGAAGAGTTGGCGGAAAAAGCGATCACGCTTTTGAGCGACAACAAACTCGCGCAAAAAATTATCGCCCAAGCGCGGCAAAGTTGCGTAAAATACTCTCAGGAAACTGTTTACCTCGAATGGCTGAACATTTATCAGAACTTAAATAACTGAAATTCCGCCGCGATAAAATTTTTGTAGCATCAGATTTGATAATTATGCTAAAGTGGAAATTGTCTCAACGGACGAACTGCAAAGTTCCGACATCTCTGAAGAACGGGTCAATTCACGACCCAAATTTCTTCAAAAAAACAAAAGGAAGCGAAAACCAAATTCAAATAAGTCGAGAAGTCCGGTAAATCATCGCGGCGCGGCAAAAATGCGCGATGCCGTTTCGCCTCTCGATTCTGATGATTTTGATGAATTCAATTTAAAAACTTTTATCAAAAAAACCAGTTAAAATGTGGATTAAATTATGTTACTTACCGGATTGGGAAACAAAAAAAACTCTGAAAACTTAGCGAAAACAAATGTTTCACAGGTTCTGCGCGGACAAAATATTCTCTGTTTTTCGCACGACTGGACGGGCGATCCTTTGTCGAAAACCCACTTGATGCGCGTTTTATCGAAGGAAAATAAAATTCTGTGGATAAACGCGATTGCCAATCGGATGCCGACGACTTCATCAAAGGATATTTCTCGTATCATAAAGAAATTAAAGAGCTTTACCAAACCGGTTCGTGAAGTTGAAAAAAATATTTTTGTTCTCAACCCGCTGGCGGTTCCGGCTTACGGCAATTCCGCCGTCAGAAATTTTAACCAAAAGTTTTTGATTTCGCAGGTAAAAAAAGCGATGCGAAAACTTGGTTTTGAACAACCGCTGAATATGATTTTCAATCCGGCGGCGGGACTGCTCGCCGGAAAACTCGGCGAAAAGCAATTGATTTATTACTGCGTTGACGAATACACGGCTTTTACGGGAGCGTCGAAAGGTTTGAAGGAAATAGAAGAAAATCTGTTCAAAAAAGCCAATTTGGTAATTGTTTCGGCGGAAAAATTACTCACCGATAAAAAAAAGTTCAACAAAAATACGTTTATCATCCGGCACGGCGTTGATTTTTCGCATTTCCGAACGGCGTTGGACGAAAAGACGCAAATTCCCGATGAAATAAAAAATTTGCCGAAACCGGTCATCGGTTTTCACGGTCTGCTTGCCGATTGGGTTGATTTTGAGCTGATAAAAAAAACCGCCGAATATTTCAAAAACGGTTCGGTAGTTCTGATCGGAAAAATCGCGGTTGACGCGGAACAGAAAATCAGGATTTTAGACGGTTTGAAAAATGTGCATTTTCTCGGCAGAAAACCATATTCCGAATTGCCGAATTACTGCAAAGGCTTTGATGTCGCGCTCAACCCGTTTGTTATCAGCGATTTAACGCTGGCGGCAAATCCTTTAAAAGTGCGCGAATATCTGGCGGCGGGTTTGCCCGTCGTTTCGACCGCTATTCCCGAAGTCGCAATGCTGGAAAATTGCCGCATCGGACACGATCACAAAGAATTTATTCAGCAGATTGAAGAAGCGTTAAAAAATTCGGGTCCGCAAAAAGCGACGAGCGATTCCGTAAAAAATGAAAGCTGGGAAGCTCGAATTGATACGTTAAGGGAAATTATAAATGAGCAAATTTAACCGAGAAAAGAAACAATATTTTCCAGAACGAGGTGCGTTTGCTCAAGAAAAGTTTGATTTGTCGCCAATAATAAAACGCCCGCCAAAATGCCGGCAATCGAAATCCAAAATGTGATTCCAAAACCGAGCAGATTGATTGCGGTCGGATTGAATTTAAGTTCGGCAAGCTGAAGCAGACGGCGAACGCGCCACGTCACAAGATCAGTCTGCGCGGTCAGTAAAAACGCCCCCGAAGGCATCGCGGGTTTTGCGCCTTCAGGAATAATTCGCGCGATTTTGACGATTGCGGAAGCGAGATTTAACGCCGTTCGGTTGCCGCCTTCCCGCGCGGCATATTCGTCGGCGGCTGATTCGACGTTTTCCGTCCACGCGTTGTCAAGGCTGCGTCCGAACGGAAACACGAGCAAATCGCGGCAGACGCGCATCAACGTGCGTTTGAAATTGTCGCGGGCGGCGAGATGTCCGTATTCGTGGGCAACCGCCGCTTTCAATTCCTGTTCGTTCAACGACTCGAAAATTTGATTGGCGATAAACATTTGCGGTCGAAACACGCCGACGACGGCAATCACCGGAAATGAATGTTCCATCCGATAAATCGGAATTTCCGCATCGTCAAACTCGATTATTTCGGCATCTTTGAGCCAATCGGAAACAAGTCGGCGCGTTTTCCACCAGGTTCCGAAAAGTCGGTAACAAGCCGCCATAATTCCGACGGTCGAAGCGAAGGCGATCAAACCGAGTTTGAAACCGACGGTTTCGCCGCTCGAATGCGGTTCAAACAAAAGGTAAGCGGGAAGAAGAATAAAGCTAACGAAAACCAACGCGCTGACGAACGGAAAAATACGCAGTGCGAAAATAGTTTGCGCCCGCCGCCGCGCCGTCCAATTTCCGGCAATCGGCAGAAGAACGCGCCACAGAAAAGTTGCCGCCGCCGAAATTAACAAATTTAAGACCAGCAGCAGCGCGAACATCAAAGAAAGTCCGAGCAAAAAATACATTTGCGATTATTCCTCAGCTTTAAGACTGCGGCGTTTTTCCTGAATGAGCCGCTCAAGATCATCGAGCAAAACACGGTCGTGATCGCTGACCGCATCAACAATGCACGCCAAAACGGGTTCGACGCGCTCGGTTCCGGCATCAAGCAGACTGTTTATCACGTCTTCGGTTACGCCTCGTTCCAATTCTTCGGGCGAATAACGCGGCGAATACAAAAAAGCGCGCCCTTCCTTACGGCGTTTAAGCAAACCTTTTTTATAAAGGCGGTCGAGCGTCGTCATTACCGTCGTATAAGCGATTCGTTCGCTAAAAGCCAATTCCAAAACGCGGACACTGACTTCCTTTCGCTTCCAAACTTCATCCATTGTTTCGCGCTCCAATCGTCCGAGCGACGCAATAATCGCTTCGCTCGGACGATTAAATCCACGCAACAAAAATTTCGGCATTTTCATAATTGCTAATTATATGGTAAATGTCTTGCAAGTCAAGAAATTTCAGATGCGGCGGTAAAATGCTCGATAATCAATCATTAAAAATCCATCGTTTGTGAGCAATCGCCGGTTCCCGACATAAAAATTCCGTGAAATTATTTTATATTTAATTTCAGTGAAATTTTATCAAATCATTTAATTTTGGTTGACGAAGAGAACGATAAGTTTTATAGTTTTTAATTCACGCCGGGGTGGCGAAATTGGTATACGCACCAGACTCAAAATCTGGCGGGAGCAATCCCATGTCGGTTCGACTCCGACCCTCGGCAAACCTTCTAATAAAATCAACAACTTACAAATTCCTTAGTATTTTAAGTGATGAAAAAGTTCACTAGACTGGGAGATTTGTATGCAAGAATTACACGACCAATTTCTTAAAGAAAAACGGTTTTTAGACAATCTTTCACCACGCACTTTGAAGTTTTACGAATGGACTTTCAACAGGTGGAAAGATTAGAAGCCTATTGTGCTGCTTGACTTGACGCTCACTTTTGAGCATTTCTCGAATTTCTGCTTCGGTTTCCTTGATTTTTGGTAGTGCTTTATTCATTATCCCATTATTGCATAATTTCTATCGGGAAAACGTGTTAATTACCGTCGTTTCAACATAAACGGATTCTTTTTCACTCACTGTTTGCGATTGTCATTATATTAAAATATTAAAATAACTCGTCCAATGCTTCTTCCAAATTTTTCACGCCGACGACGCGCATTCCCAAAAGTTTCTCCAAGCCTTTTTTGTTCGATGCGGGCAGAATCAATTTCTTAAAACCTAAAGTCTGCGCTTCCCGCGCTCTGGTTTCGGCTTGGAGAACGCCGCGCACTTCGCCTGTTAAGCCGACTTCGCCGAAAACTGCCGTGTCGGGCGGAATTTGCAGATTGCGGAAACTCGACGCGATTGCCGCAATCACGCCTAAATCCGCCGCCGGTTCGTCAATTTCCAAACCGCCCGCGACGTTGATGAAAACGTCGTCGTTCGCCAGTTGAAAGCCGACGCGCTTTTCTAAAACGGCGATTAACAGGGAAGTGCGGTTGTAGTCGAAACCCTGCGCCATTCTGCGTCCCGTGCCGAATTTCGTTCCCGTCACCAACGCCTGAACCTCGACGAGCATCGGGCGTGTGCCTTCCATACAAACCGTCACGACCGAACCGGACGCGCCTTCGGGACGTTCCTGCAAAAAGACTTCCGACGGATTGCCGACGGCTTTTAAGCCTTCGCCGGTCATCTCGAAAATGCCGATTTCGTTCGCCGCGCCGAAACGGTTTTTCGTCGCGCGGATGATGCGGTGATTGTGATGACGGTCGCCTTCAAAATATAAAACCGTGTCAACAATGTGTTCGAGTGCTTTCGGTCCGGCAATCGAACCTTCTTTGGTAACGTGACCGATTAAAAAAACCGGCGTTGCCGTGCCTTTGGCGAACATCATAAATTGTCCGGCGACTTCGCGTACTTGCGAAACGCTTCCGGGCGCGGATTCGATTTTTTCGCTGAAAACCGTCTGGATCGAGTCAATGATTATCGCGTCGGGTTTTAATCTTTCAGTTTCCGCCAAGATATTTTCGAGATTCGTTTCGGGAAGCAAAAAAAGATTTTCAGCGTTGATGCCTAATCTTTCACCGCGCATTTTTATTTGTCTTTCACTTTCTTCGCCCGAAACGTAAAGGATTTTCACATTATTTCGACTGAGTTTGTCGGCAACCTGAATAATCAATGTGGATTTGCCGATTCCCGGAGAACCGCCGATCAAAACGAGCGAACCGGCAACGATTCCGCCGCCTAAAACGCGGTCGAATTCGTCAATGCCGCTCGACGTTCGCGCGTCGTCCTGCGATTCGATGTCCGAATACGAAATCGGTTTGACTTCGCGGTAAGAATTTGTCGAAACTCTGGCACTAACGGTCGAAGAACTTTTGCCAACGGCTTGCGCCGACGGACGAAATCTTTCTTCGACCAGACTGTTAAATTCGCCGCAGTCGGGACATCTGCCGTGCCATTTGCGCTGTTGTCCGCCGCAGTTTTGGCAGACGTAAATTGTTGCGGGTGTTTTAGCCATTAGCTAATTCTAACTGAAAAACAATTGCAGACGAAAAATGAATGAACTCTTGATTTGATAAATTTTGACAGCGAAAGATCAAGAGAAGAAATTAAAAACAGATTCGGATTTTTCTTCAAGATTGAAGCGTGAAAGTCTGATGCGAAATTCGGCGCGGGAAAGAACCGACCAGTATTCTTGTTCGGCAATAATGTCGGAAGTTTCGCGTAAAAGTTGTAAGACTTCTGACAACGCAAGTTTGTCAGCATTATATCTTTGTTTAGGATAAGCAACTAAAACTAACTGGTCGAGAACAATTGAAGATATGAGTACAAATCCCCCTGCAAAAATAATTATATAATCAATATTTCCTTCAACTAAAAAATTGATCACCGTTAAAAGCACAAATGCAAGTGAAAAGATAACTGTTAAAAATTTCTGTTTCTTTATGCTAGCTTTCATTTTGTCGCAACTATCCTTCAAACTTTCAGCCAATTTCAAAAGATTTTCTAAATCTTCTTTATGAGAGTATTTTGTATTGAAAGCAATAGTATCATTCTCACGCTCGTTTCTTAGTTCCTCCGCAAGAGAATATTTTTCGATTTTGTCTGAAAGTATTTTTTCCGAAACAGCCATAGCTTTTTATTTACAATACTCCGCCATCTCTTCGGCAAATTGGGCTAAATAATGGTCGCGTTGTTCAACTTTTAATACGCTCGGAACTTTTTCGTTGTTCCATTCAAAATCGTTAAGCCAAGCGCAAACGGGAATCGCTTCCCAACGAAAATTATCCGTACCGACCTGCGTTTGTAAAAGGTTCAAGCGTTCCGCAAATTCGCTTGAGCCGCTTGGAGAGTAATACGCTCTCACAACGTCGAGTTTATCATAAAACAAATCAATTTTGGTTACGGCAATTAGAACCCATTTCGGCTTTTGATGTTTTTGGATTGACTGCCGCAAAATTTTGCAGGTTTCATCCAAATCTTTTAATTCTTCCCGCAATTGAACCTGACGAAATTCTTCAACCGTTTTTAACTTTTGGTCTTTGATTAAAAATTCTCTCGCCGTCGGACTTCTGACATCAACAAAACCGTTGCTGACGACGTGAATTACACCGTCAACACTTTTCTTATCGTGAAAAATCTCGTTTATTCCTTGCAAACGCGGATTATCTATTTGTCCGGGCAAAACCGAAATTGCCATTTTCCGATTTGCTTGGCGAACATTTCCCTTTTCAACTGACTGCGAAGGTTTTGGCGGTTTATAATTCTGCTTAAAACCCTGACCGCTTAGAAAATCAAACAAAACCGTTTTGCCTGCGCCTCCCAAACCTGTGAAGACAATATCCTTTTTACCAAAAACTTTACGCCAAATTTCCTTAAAATCTTCACGGCTTTTATAACTTTCTTTGAGTGCCGGAAGCAGCCAAGTAAGATTTTCAAACATTTATGTTTCTCCAATTTGTGCGGATTATACTATTTTTACAGCAAAATTATGAAAAATTTTACAGCAAAATATGAAAAAACGCTATCAAATTATTTTCCTGATTGATCGCCGCAGTTTTGGCAGACGTAAATTGTTGCAGGTTATTTCGCCATCTTTTTCAATTATCAGTTATCAGTCTATCAAAAAGAACACCTAAGTTGTATTTTGATGGCAAAGTTACTCTTTACGTCAATAACTCATTATTGTATTCTGATAACTGTTGACTGATAATTGATTTATGCCCGCTTACAGTTCACACGCTTTTGCCGAAAAAGTCGCTTTGATTACCGACGGCGCAAACGACATCGGGCGCGCCGTGGCGATGCAGTTGGCTTTGCAGGGCGCGTATGTCATCGTCGGATTTTCCGGTGCTTCGGAAGAGAATTCGCGGGCGTTGCGGGAATTACAGTCGCTCGGAACGCTGGCAAACGCCGTCGAAGCGGACGTTTCAACCGTCGAAGGCGCGAAAAAATTGGTCGCCGAAGTCGAAAAAATGTTCGGTCGGCTCGATTTGTTGATAAATACTTTGAAATTTGAACCGCAATCGTCGTTTGATGAGATTAGTGAAAATATCTGGATGAAAACGGTTGACGCAAATTTGAAATCGGTGTTTTTCGTCACGCAATCGGCAATAGATTTGATGAAGGCGCGTCCGAAACCGGCGATTGTCAACGTTACAGCCGATGAAACGGGCGATGAAAATGCGCTGTTCGCGGCAATGAGGTCGGCTGTCATCGGTTTGACTAAATCTCTGGCAAAACAATTTGCGCCGAAGTTTCGCATAAATTGCGTGTCCGTCGGCAAAAGTCAAAAAAATTCGGCGGAAATTCTCGACGCGGAACTTTTTCGCCCCGCAACCGGAATTGACAGCGACGACGCGGCACGAGTCATTGTGTATCTTTTATCGTCGGAAGCGAAAAGTCTGACCGGACAGGTTTTGAAAGTTGGTTGAAAACAAAATTTATAAATTCTCCTTTTCACTGCCGATATTTTTGTTACTCATAATATTAATTTCGTGTTAAAATTTACAAAATGAAGCTCGACGTTCTCATAATCAGAATTGCATTTGTGCTGCTTTTGGCAGCAATGGGTTACTTGCTTAATCCGCTGGCGCAAACCTCCCATTTGTCGGAAAGTTTCAGTCGCGGTGAAAGACAGGTTATTTCCGCCATACTCGGCGCGGTTATCTCTTTCTGCATCATCGGTTTCGAGATGCGGGCGCGGCGCGCTTCGCTGAAAACTTTGATCGGCGCGGCAATCGGTTCAATTTTGGGAATTGTCGGCGCATATCTGATCGGAATGCTGATCAGTTCGCAGGAAACAGCCGCCGTCAACCCGGAAATGAAGACGTTTATGACGGTCGCGCTGGTGTTTTTTATGGCGTATATCGGATTGATGGTCGGCGCGGCGAAAGGCGAATTTATTGATCTTTCAGCTCTCGGCGGAATTTTTTCAGATAAGAACGTCAAACGCGATTACAAAATTCTCGACACCAGCGTCATCATTGACGGACGAATTGCCGATGTCGCCGAAACCGGATTTTTGGGCGGAACTTTAATCATTCCGCAGTTTATTTTGACCGAATTGCAGCAGGTCGCCGATTCGTCCGATTCTTCAAAACGTCAGCGCGGGCGGCGCGGACTCGATATGCTTCAACGTCTTCGCAACAACAGCCAGATTGATATTCAAATTATCGAAACCGATTTTCCCGCCGTCAAAGAAGTTGATTTGAAACTCATCGAACTCGGCAGCGAACTCGAAGCGGTAATTGTGACAAATGATTTTAATCTCAACAAAGTTTCGCAGCTTCGCGGTGTCAGCGTTTTGAATATCAATGAACTCGCCAACGCTTTGAAACCCGTCGTTTTACCCGGCGAAGCGATGCGCGTTTTCATTTTGAAAGAAGGCAAAGAATACAATCAAGGCGTGGCGTATTTGGACGACGGAACGATGGTCGTCGTGGACAACGCGCGGCGTTTGATCGGCAAAACCGCCGATGTCGCCGTCACCAGCGTTTTGCAGACGACGGCGGGAAAAATGATTTTCGGACGTTTGTGGGAAGAAAAAGACGAAAACCACGACAGTTCATCAAACAGTATTCACGATTCGCGTTCGACATCTTTCCGAAAATCAACCCGCGAACTTCGTCAAACGACGATCATCGAAGAAATAGATTGAATCGTAAATCGCAAATCGTTAATCGTAAATTGTGATTATTTCTTTCAGTTTACGATTCACGATTTACGATCAGCTATGAACACAGCCATCATCGTCGCCGCCGGAGAGGGAAAACGCTTTGGCGGGGAAAAACCAAAACAATTTCTCGAAATTTGCGGAAAACCGCTTGTAATCCACACGCTTGAAAAATTTGAACTTTGTTCGGCAATTGACGAAATTGTTTTGGTTTTATCTGCCGAAGAAATCGCAAAATTTGAGCCGATTGTCGAAAAATATCATTTAAGAAAACTTTCAAAAACGGTAGCGGGTGGAAAAACACGCGCCGAATCGGTTTTAAACGGATTAAACTTGATTGACGCAAAATCCGCCGAAATCGTCGCGGTTCACGACGGAGCGCGTCCGTTAGTTTCAACAGAAGAAATCGCGCAAACTGTTGAAAAAGCCCAAAAAACCGGCGCGGCGTGTCTGACCGCTTTCGTAACCGACACGATAAAAGAAGTTGCGAACGGAAAAATAACAAAAACGATTAACCGCGAAAATCTCCGCCGCGCTTTGACTCCGCAGTGTTTTCGTTATGAGATTTTGAGACGCGCCTTTGCGGAAAACGAAATCGGTGAAATTATTACGGACGAATGTTTTCTGGTCGAAAAACTCGGAATTGAAATTTCAATCGTCGAAGGAAGCGCGAAAAACATCAAAATCACTACGCCGGAAGATTTTGTTTTGGCTGAAAATTTGCTGAAAGAATCTCAAAAATAAAAGTTAAAATGTTTAGAATCGGTTTTGGAAACGACATTCACAGACTCGTCGAAAATCGCCCGCTGATTTTAGGCGGCGTGGAAATTCCCGCTGAAAAAGGCGCGGTCGGACATTCCGACGCTGACGCGCTGACGCACGCCGTCACCGATGCCGTTTTAGGCGCGCTCGCGCTCGGCGACATCGGCTCGCATTTTTCCGACCAAGACGCGAAATGGAAAAACGCCGACAGTTTTGTTTTTCTCAAACAGACAGTCGA
Organism: Pyrinomonadaceae bacterium; assembly: GCA_965218105.1. Taxonomy (GTDB): domain Bacteria; phylum Acidobacteriota; class Blastocatellia; order Pyrinomonadales; family Pyrinomonadaceae. The sequence continues at coordinate 2,249,896 of OZ244585.1, read as the reverse complement.
ATTGATGAAACAAAAAGGCTTTTCGGTCGTCAATATTGATTCGACAATCAATCTGGAAAAGCCAAAACTTCGTCCGTTTATTGATAAAATGCGCGAAAATCTGGCGCGGATTTTGGAAATTGAAATTTCCCGCGTGAGCGTCAAAGCCAAAACCGGCGAAACGGTTGACGCGGTTGGAAAAAGTGAAGCCGTCACAGCCGAAGCCGTCGTTTTACTGGAAAATCTTGAATAAAATTTACCGCCGATTATTTCTGCTTTCGCGGAAAAACTAAAGTTGCAATCGAAGAAACGGTTTCCGTGCCGATTGCCGCGTCCATCGCGTGAACGACATCGAGGCGGACTTTGGTTAAATCGAGCCGCAAAAGATTCATTTTGACCGGTTGATTATCAACTTCGCGCGTCATCTCGGCGTATTCAATGCCGTTTTGAACTGCTTTGAATTTCTGTGCGTTAATGGTCAAACAAAAGAAAATTAGCCACAGATTGACACAGATAAACACGAATATTTTTTTCATAAATTCTTCCTTTGCGTTCTTCGCCTCGTTGCGTGAAAATTTATCTTAATATGAAACAAATCAGCGAAAGAGTCCAACTTCTCAACGAAAAATCGGAAAATAAAAAGGCGAAATATGTGCTTTACTGGATGCAGATGTTTAAGCGAACGACGCATAATCACGCGCTGAAATACGCGATTGAATGCGCGAATGAGCGCGATTTGCCGCTCGTCGTTTACGAAGGTTTGAAATTTTATTATCCGTGGGCTTCGGACAGACTGCACACATATATTCTCGAAGGCGTAGAGGAAAAGCGTGCAGCATTTGAAAAACTCGGCATTAAATATGTCTTTTATCTGCAAAAAGATAAAAAATCGCCGAAGCAAACCGTCAAAAAAATTGCCAAAGACGCGGCGATTCTCGTTACCGACGATTTTCCGTGTTTCATCATCCCGCATCACAACGCCGCGATTGTCGAAAAGGCGAATATTCCCGTTTACGCGGTTGATTCAAACGGCATTATTCCGATGTCGTGTTTTGAAAAAGAAGAATACGGCGCATATACGATTCGCCCGAAAATCAAGAAAATTCTCGCCGATTATTTTGTGCCTTTTGAAGAAACGAAGATCGAAAATAAAGATTTAGACATCAAAGTTGATTGTCCCGACACAAAAGTCAACGCGAAAAATATCGCCGAATTAGTTGCGGAATGCGACATTGACCACAACGTAAAACCTTCGCCGATTTATCACGGCGGAACGAAAAACGGGCGCAAAAGATTAAAATATTTCGTTGAAAATATCTTGCCGAATTACGACGAAACGCGCAACAAACCGGAAATTGACGGTTCTTCGCGGCTGTCGTCTTATCTGCATTTCGGGTTTTTATCTTCTTTGGAAATCGCGCTCGCCGTCAAAGATTCGGACGCGCCGCAAAAATCAAAAGACGCTTTTCTGGAAGAATTAATTGTGCGCCGCGAACTTGCCTACAATTTTACGAATTTCAATAAAGACTACGATTCGCTCAAAAGTCTGCCCGATTGGGCGCAGAAAACGATGCGCGAACACGTTGACGACGAACGACCGAAGATTTTTTCGCTCGAAGAATTGGAAAACTGCGAAACTTACGACGAACTCTGGAACGCGACGCAGCGCGAGATGAACGAGAGCGGCGAAGTTCATAATTACGTGCGAATGTTGTGGGGAAAACTCGTCATTCAATGGTCGAAAAATTACGAGGAAGCGTTTGCGGTTTTGGAACATTTGAACAACAAATATTGCTTGGACGGCAGAAATCCGAATTCCTACGCGGGAATTTTGTGGTGTTTCGGCAAACACGACCGCGCCTGGAAAGAGCGCGAAATTTTCGGCAAACTGCGCTATATGACTTCAAATTCGACGGGCAAGAAATTCGATTCTAAAAAATATATCGAGTGGACAAAAAGTTTACAAGAAAAGCCGAAATTGCCGAAAACAACTAAAAAGTAAGTCGGGCATTTTGATTTTCTACATCAGCAGGCGAATAATATAAGTATGTCAGAAATAAACGAACTTTATCAGGAAGTAATTTTAGATCATAACAAAAATCCGCGAAATTTCCGCGAGATTGAAGGCGCGACACAGACGGCAAACGGACATAATCCGTTGTGCGGCGACGCGCTGAAAGTTTACCTGGAAATGGATAATGAAAAGGTCAAAGACGTGTCGTTTTTGGGTTCGGGCTGTGCCATCAGCAAAGCGTCGGCTTCGCTGATGACGCAAGCCGTCAAAGGCAAAACGCGCGAAGAAGCTGAAACATTTTTCAAAGAATTTCACGCGATGGTAACGGGCGAACTCGACGAAGAAACGGAAGAAAATTCGCTCGGAAAACTGAAAATCTTCGCCGGCGTACGCGAATTTCCGGCACGAGTCAAATGCGCTTCGCTAAGTTGGCACACACTTAATGCCGCGCTGCGCGGCGAAGAAGAAGTTTCAACCGAATAATTAAATTGCCGATTTCCAAAAATTAAATTTGTCACAAAACATCGCATCGCGGTGTTTTCTTTTTGTAATTCAAACAAAATCAAAATTCGAGGAGCTTCTGCAAATGTCTATTAAATTTCAAAATTTGACGCTTTCAATATTCAGTCTGGCATTTATCATTCTGATTTTCGGCTCGCACGTTATCATCGCGCAAACCGTTTTAGAAGGAGATTGGACGGCGAAAATAAACGCCGAAAAAAACGATAAAATTTACATATCATTTGAACGCCGCAGCGCGAAAGGCGACCGAAATCAAATGGGACAAAGCTATAATTTTGCCGATTTTCAAGGCTTGTCGCGCGAACAGGCATCAAATAACGGCGCGGTCAGATTTTCCCTCGTGCGCGAAGCCGGAACGATTGACTGCGAGGGCAATTTTACGAACGGCAAAGGCGCGGGAACTTTTCGTTTTACGTCAAATCCGCAATTCGTTTCGGCGATGAAATCGCGCGGATTCGATTTTGAAAAATCTAATTCAAAAAACGACCGCGATTTTGAAGATAAACTTTTTGCCGCGACGACCTTAAACGTAACAACCGCTTTAGCCGACGATTTGCTTTCGGCAAATTTCGGAAAACTCGACGTTGAAGACCTTTTCAAAGCGACGATTTTCAAGATCAATTCGCAGTTTATTCAACGTGAGTTCGAGATAAGAAAAACTCCAAAGGTAAGATATAATTAGGTTTAGAAACAAATAAACCAAACCAAAGGAGTTTTTCAATGAATATCTTAACAGTTTTTTGCCAAGTTGACGATTATTGCCAAGTTTTTGAACCTAGATTTAATCAGCAGTTGCTCGCTGACGGAAAGCGCAAACGAATCAAGCCGTCGAAGATGTCCAAAGCGGAGGTGATGACGATTTTGATCTGTTTTCACAGCTCTGGATTCCGTAACTTAAAGACGTTTTATAATTCGATGATCGGTGTTTATTACAAGGGCGAGTTTCCCGATTTGCTCAGTTACAATCGGTTTGTCGAATTGCAGCGCGATGCTATGTTGTTGCTTGGAGGATGTATGCAGATGAGATTGGGAAAATGTTCGGGCGTGTCATTTGTAGATTCGACTAAAATAGCAGTGTGCAACAATTTACGGATCAAACAAAACAAGGTGTTTGCCGACATTGCGAAACGCGGGAAGACTTCGACGGGGTGGTTTTATGGATTTAAGATACATTTGATAATCAGCGACAGCGGCGAGGTATTGGCGTGGCAGATTACCTTAGGAAATGTTGATGACAGACAGCCGATTGGGAAAATGAGCAAGCGGTTGTGGGGCAAATTGTTTGGAGACAAAGGCTATATTTCACAAGCGTTGAGTAAATTATTGGGCGAGCAGAATGTGCAATTAGTAACAAAAGTCAGAAAAAATATGAAGAACAAACTACTGTCGTTGTTTGATCGTCTGATGCTGAGAAAACGAGCGATCATAGAATCGGTCAACGACCAGTTAAAAAACATTTCGCAAGTCGAGCATACGCGCCATCGGTCGGTGTGGAACTTTTACGGCAACATCGTGGCGGGACTGATCGCTTACACATTTCAAGAAAGAAAACCAAGCCTTCAACTAGCAAAAGACTTGGTTTTGGTTTAATTCTTATCTCGAACTGACGTTATTCAGGAAATGAAAGCCGGCGGTTTTGCGAATCTGACGATGGAAGATTTGGTCAAAGCGCGGATTTTCAAAATTGATGCTAATTTCGTCAGTCAGATCAGCGCGATGGGCTTCAAGAACAAACCTTTTGAAAGTTTGGTAAAAATGCAGATTTTCAAAATTACGCCGGAATTTATCAGCGAAGTCAGGAACACAGGTATCGGTGATTTGTCTGTCGAAGAACTCGTGAAAATGAGAATTTTCAAGATAAACAGTGATTTTATCCGCAGTAATCCAAATCTGAGTGTTGAAGAATTAGTTAAAAAACGAATCGGTGTTCGCTAAGTTCAACCCGAAAAATTAGACAGCGCATTTCATTTTACATAAAAAAGTCATTTTCTGTTTTGTAGAATTTTCCAAAAAGTGATGGGTTCACGCTTTTAAAATCCCTTTGCTTGGTTGCACACACGCATTCTATTGTTTATAATCACTTTTTTGCCAAATCTGCGGACGAAGCAAATTTTCTGATGTTTATTTTCAAAAGCAAATTTAATTTATCTGATAAATATCAAGATAAAATAACTTAGAATGCGGCTTGGTAGCTCAGTTGGTAGAGCAGCGGACTGAAAATCCGCGTGTCGGCAGTTCAATTCTGTCCCAAGCCACCATAAAATCAATAGTTTAGGGCATCTCGAAAGATGCCCTATTTCATTTTTGGTTGCCAAATGGTTGCCAAACTGTTTTTAGCTTCCTGTTTTGCGAAAAATCAAGCCTTCAAGATGTTCGGTTGCCGCTTCCTGCATACTTGGCAAAACGTGAGAATAAACATCTAAAGTCAAAACGATTGTCGAATGTCCGAGCCGTTCGGAAACGATTTTCGGATTCACGCCCGCTTGAAGCAAAAGCGTTGCCGTCGTATGTCGCAAATCGTAAAGTCTGATTGACGTTCGGATTCCGGCGCGTTCCAAAGCCTTTTTGAAGGCGCGGGTAACATTCGGCGGATTAAGCGGCGTTCCGATTTCCGACGCGAAAACCAAATCAAAATCATTCCAAGCCGTTCCGAGTTTCAACTTGGTTTCAAGTTGCAATCTGCGATGGTTGCGAAGTTCCTTCACGGTTGAAACGGGCAAAGGAATGGTTCGGCGTGATTGTTTCGTTTTCGGTTCGGAAAAATGCCAACCGCCGCCTTTGCGATGTGTGATTAAAGCGCGGCGAATAATTGCCGTTCCTTTATCAAAATCAACATCTTTCCATTGCAAACTAAGATATTCTTCCGGTCGGCAACCCGTCGCTAAGGCAAAAGAAAACATTGTTGCAAACCGTTCGCCTTCCAAAGCGTCCAAAAGCGCGATTACTTCCGGTTGGCTTAAAACGTCCATTTCCTTTCGTGTTTCTTTGGGAAGTCCGACAAGTTGCGCTTCGTTTCGCGGCAACATATTAACTTTGACGGCGTGTTGCAGAGCCGAACGCAAAACGGCGTGTGTATATCGGACAACCCGCGCCGAAAGTCCGTTTTCCTGCATTTGTCCATAAACTTTTTGAATGTGCAAAGATTTCAGATCGGCAAGTTTGACGTTTCCCAAAGGTTCGCGGATATATCGGCGCATCAAATTTTCGTAATCTTCAAAAGTTCTATGCCGCAAGCGCGGTTTGGCAATCGCTTTGAGCCAAGTATTAAGATATTCGTTCAAAGTCTGTTTTCGGGCATCGCCGAACAAACCTAAATCTTTATCGTGAAGCATCGCATTCAGCGCGGTTTGAGCATCTTTTTTCGAGCCTTTGACCGTCTGGCTGTCATACTGTCTTTTACCGTTTTCGTCGCGTCCGACAAAGACGGAAACGCGCCAAGAATTGCCGCGCTTAGTAATTTGTCCCGTCCTTCTTGTTTGTTCTGCCATTGATTTTTTCTCCATTTGAACGGAACGCGCCGCGTGTTAAAATGAGCGCGTCCGTTGGTTTCAGTAGATAGTTACCTTTCGGATATTCGGGCTTAGGGAAGTTGATCGCTTTCCTAAGCCTTTCGCTTTAATGAATCTCTGCGTATCTCGTAAGCAGACGCGCCGCCGCGCGATGTCGGCACGGTTGGTTTTGCTCAAACGCGCGGCATCCGCATTTGCCGTTCGGCGTGTAAAGCCGGTTGGAAGTTTCCGACATCATAATCAATTCCGCGCCGTCAAAATTCCAATAGCAATTTGTTTCGAGTTCCGATACTGCTTTTTTGATCGCATTCTGCCAGCGTTTCGCGTCGGCACGGTTGGAAGTTTCGAGTTTGTTGATCGCTTCACCGGCAACGGATTCAAGCATTTCGTAGTTAATGTTTAAGTTGTTAAGTTTCATCGTTTTTACCTCTAAAATTATTCCGAGCGTTTTTCTTTTGCTCTATTAAATATAAAGGTTTAATCGGCTTTTATTTTCAGAAAACTATACACAGTTAATTATACTTTTTAGGAAAAACTTTTTGGATAATTCAGCCTTTTGCGTGTATATTTTTGATATGAGCAAAAACAATCTTATAACTACTTCCGAAGCCGCCGAAAAACTTGGTGTAACCCGTTGGCGCGTCAATGCGCTGATCCGAGATAAAAGACTGAAAGCAGAAAAATTCGGTCAAATTTTTCTGATCCGCGAATCAGATTTGAAAGCGGTTGAAAACCGAAAAACCGGCAGACCGAAAAAGACAGATACACCAGCCAAAAAATAATCGCGCATTCACCCGCTTTGCCGCTTAGAATCGTTTTTATTGTCCCAACCGGCAAAGATATTCAAAGCAGTTTTTCATCAATTCCATACGCTTTGGAAACCGATGCGCGGCGTTCGGCTTCGCTGACCTCTGGAAACTTTTCGGCGGTTTTCGCTAATGCCGCCCGCGCCGAAGCCACCGTGCGCGGCGTGATTCGCCCGTCTTGATAATTTAAAACTGCCACAAGCGGCGGCAAGCCGCATAGATGACACGGCGCGAATGTTTCGACGCGCCCCGAAGGAAAAGTAACTTCGCCGAGCGTGTGCGGGCAAAAGTCGGTTTCACCAAGTTTGGCTATTGCCGTTTTTAATTGTCTTATCAATAATCGCATAATTTTTCCCCTGCATAATTTCGATTTCCAACTTCAAATTTTCGATTGTTTCGTTGACTTCCGATAGTTCAACCAACTTGTAACATTGCGATAGAATCGCTACCGACGCGCTTACCCGCGCCGATGCCGACGCTTCGCCGTCATTGCAGATATTCCGCAAATTTCGGACGGCATCACCGGCGGCATCCTTCAAAGATTCGAGCGATTCGTGATAAACGTAACGCCGCGCATCACCAAGCCGTTTGGAAAAATTCGCATCCGCCAACCAATTATAAATCGTCGTTTCCGATACTCTCACGAGTTTTGCGACTTCGGCGCGGGTTTTGCCCGCAACCAAAGCCACAATCGCGTTTTGTTGTTTTTCCGTTATTTCCGTCATATTTCAAAATCTCCCGAAAGCCTCAAACTGACTAAAAGTTTCTCAAGTTCACGCCGCTTTTTTCGGCGGCAAATCGTTTCCGAAACTATCACGGCTGGCGGTTTCACGCGGCGCGTGTCCGTTGCCGAAACTGTCGGTTTGATCGGCTGACTGCTTCCGTTGGAGAGATTCAAACAAGCCCATCATTTCGCGCAACTCTTCATCGCTTCGCGCCGGTGTCGGTTGTTGAAATTCGCCGGAGAGAATCAAACCGCGCAGCGCGTCGCTGGCTTCAAACTTTTGAATGTTTTCCCGCGCCGCATTCACGCGCCCGCCGATTTGTCGGATAATTTTGTCAACGCTTGCATCGTCGCTGTTAATTTGTTTCGAGATTTTGGAAAATTCCAAAAAGATTTGATACCACTTCGCCCGCGCCGCCTGTTCGCGCCGCGCCGATTCTTTCAACATCTGTTCGCGTTCAATAAAAACATCTTCATATCCGGCGGCGGCGGCTTCGGCTTGCCGGTCGAGTTCAAGCAGTCGCGCAATGTTCTTTCCGCGCATTTCGGCGCGTTTTTTTTCTAAGTCGGCGACATTGTTAAGCGCGGCGGCTTCCGATTGAATTTGCCGCAACTGTTCGGCGGCTTGCAGATCGGCGACATCTTGCGGCGTAACAATTTCACCGCGCCGGATTTTTTCGATTAGTTCATCTTTACTCATATTTTTTCCACCTCTTTAATTATTTTAGTCTTTGAACGGCGAAGGTTTTGCATCGCGTTCGGCTTGAAACTGTTCCGCCGGTGTCTTACCGTCTTTCGGTTTTTGCTCTATTCCGAGTTCGCGGCGAATGGTTGTCATTTCGCCCAACGCCGTATCAACAACAGTTTGTAATTCGGAAAGCCGATTTTCTTTCATTATCTGAATTTGCGGGTGTAAATCATTTTTCATAGTATTTTGCGCGGTTATCCGATCCGCGAACGTCCAAATTTGTTTTTGCATACTCTTTAGAAACGGAAGTATCAAAAGTATCGAAAGCATCTTTTTTGATTATTTTTGACCTTTTGATACTTTTGATACTTCGTTTTTCTACATATTTTCAAAAGTGTTTTTAACGAGAAAAATTGTTTTTGGTCGCCCGCTCGTTTCAATCAAAACGCTCGTTAAATATCCGTATTCAACAAGAATTTCGAGCGCGTTTTGCACATCACGCGGCTTCGACAATTTCGCCCAATGTTTCCCGTAAATATCTTTCGCCGTAAATTCCGATTGCAAATCTTTCGATTGAATCTTTTTGAGAATTTCGCGGGCAACATCAAATTCCGACAAAGCGACGATGCCGTAAATCCGGCGGGCGTGTTGTTCCAAATAAAAACACCAATTTGCCGCCAACTGTGCATTCTTCAAACTAACGGCTTCGCCGGTTACGCCCGCCACGCTTTCAATTAAATGAAAGATCAAAGAAAGCGTCGGCATCAAACTCCGATACTTCGCCAGATGCGATTGAAACGCCGAAGAATCGGAAGTATCGGAACGCAGATAATTTTCAAGTTTTGTCAACCAATTCTCGAAAAATTCCTGCGCTTCATTGTCGAACTGCACAAAATATCCGCCGCCGTATTCTTCGGTTAATCGCCGCGCTTTGATCGTTTCGGGTTCGAGTTCATACAATCCTTTAAAGCTCGCCCGCGCCGCATCGCGTCCTTTCGGCAAGCGGTCAACAAATTTATAAATTTTCGATTTGTTCGGATAGATAATCATTTGAAAGCGTTGCGGCAAGCCGTCATCGCCGTAACCTTCAAGTGATCCGCGCAAATACGGTTCGAGCATCGCCGGTTGAATCGTTCCCAAAATCGAAAGTGTTAAATTATTGATATGAATTTTTCCGCGTCCGATCCGGTCAAAAGTGAACGCGCCCGCGCCGTCCCAACATTCGAGATAAAAACTTCGATCCTGTTCGCGTCCTGCTTTGTCTAAACTGCGAAACCATCCGGTTAATTCATCACGCAGTAGCAGAACGCCGTTTTTGTTTTCATTCAGCAATTCGCCTAATTTTTCAACCGTTGTGTCGGATGTCCAAAGCCGGTTTTCTTTCGGCGTTTCGATTTCGAGATTTTGAAATTTCATTTTGAGCGTTTCTTTGTTTGCCTTTTCGCCGCGCATTTGCTTTTTGATTTCGGCTTGTTTGGCATCGGCAAACTCTTTATCGAATTCGTAATCCTTCCATTCACCGGCGAACTTCACGCGCTCACTTTCGGCAATTTCGTTGAAGAAAAACAAACCTTCTTTGAGCGCGGGCGATTTCAAAAAACTCGGACTGCCGATAATCGCACCCCACAAATTTGGCGTAACAAGCCAAGCGTCAAAGCGTTTCGGGCGAATGCGGATTTTACTTCCAACAAGTGCGGCGGCTGATACAATCGCGGCAATCGTCGGGTAATCAAGCGGGCATTGCATCCGTTCGGCAACGTCGGTCAACCATTCGCGCCAACTGTTCGGAATTAACTTTTCGTCAAGTTCGGGCGCGGGCGCGATGTCATCCGGCAAAAGTGTCGGCGCGGTCGCCTTGTCATCGCTTTGGTTGAATCGTCTGCTAAGTTCGGTTAATTCCGCAATTTTTTGTTGAATGGCGCGGGAAGCATCGCCGCTTCCGAATTCCTGAATACCTTCGCCGAAAATTTTTATCGCGCGTCTTTCGATTGACTTTTCGCGGACTATTGAAACGTAAGATTCGATGTCGGAAAAGTTCGGCAATCCGAAGGTCAAGTTGGTAATTGCCGCCACGCCGCCGAATGCTTCAAGTTTTTCGCGCTTGATTTTTTCGCCGATCAAAACCGGATTGATTTCCGCGCCACTTTCCGACAAATCGCGCATCACTCGAAAAATTGTTTGGTGATGCGGATTATAAAAATCTTCGGGCGTAAGTTCGTTTGCTTGATTAAGAAGTTCCGGCGCAAGCAAAACCGCGCCTAAAATCGTTCCTTCGGCTTCGATGGAATGCGGCAAGCCATCGTTAATGTTAAAATTGTTTTCGGACATAAAATTGAAATTTCTTCAAGAAAAATTTGCCGCCGGTTGATGCTCGAACATCAAACCGGCGGTTTTATTATTTAAGCGGCAAGGCGTGTTTCGGTTTCGGCTTGAGCCGTTCCGCCGTTAGCTTCAAATGCTTCCAAATTTTTGCGATGAATCAAAATTTTGCGCCCCAACCTTAAAACCACGTTCGCCGGATATTTGCCGTTGGCGATGTCTTGATAAGCGACGGCAGGCGTTGTGTGATGCCGCGCGGCAAGTTGTGGAACTTCCATATAAACGTCCGCTTCGGGAAATGCAATAACATTATTTTCAGTTTCTTTTTCTTTCATTCGATTTTCTCCGTGTAAAATAAAAATGGTTTAAGTCAACGTAAAGCTGACTTAAACCAAGTAAAACACAGAAATTTGCTTAAAATTTTTCGATTTTTTAAGTTTTTTTTAATTCATAAATTTATCAAGTCTTTTTCCATTTGTCTGAAAAGTCCAAATAAAGTAAATGTTCGGTTTCTTCGCCGCCGCAAATGACAAGCCATTTCGGTTTTATTCCGAACGGCAAATTTATTTTGTTTTGAGAAATTATCTGCTTTGGAAGTTTCCCTTCATATCGCAAATCAGTTTCCCAATTTTTAACATTTAGCAATCGGTCTTTGAGATATTTGGTTTGTTTCCTTTTAGTTTCTTTGTTCAAAATGTGTTTTTGATAAAGCAAAACTTCAATGGCAAGGTCGGTTAGCTTAACTGATTTTTTTTCGAGCCGGTTAAATGCGCCGGTTGCCGCGCGAAATTCGGGTTCATACCATTCATCAAAATCAGCAAGTTCAATGTTTCCGGTCAAAACGCTTTTGGCGGGCGCAAGCGGGCGAACAGCGCGGGAAAGAAAAGCCATCATTTTTCTTACTTCAAAACCTTGCGCCAAAAGTGTTTCTGTAAATTTATCCAAAGCCGAAAAAGTCTTTTCAATGTCTTTTTCATCTAATCCGAACTGTTCGGGAAAAAGAATTTTCCAAATGATTTCAATTTGTTGGTTGGCAATTTCGTCGCCTTCACTTTGGCGGATAAAAAGATCAACAAGGCGTTTGGCAACGCCCGCCGTTACTCCCGTTTTTTCTTCGGTCAAGATTCCGGCATCAATGCAAGCGGCAAGTTTGCTCAAACCGTGATAGCCAGCCGTTTCCATTATCCGCCGTAACCACGCGCCTTCATTTATCGCGCCGTCTTTGTTGTAATACTTTTCTTTATAATTCATTTTCAATCAAAAGTTGGTTGCCAAATGGTTGCCAAACTGTATTTATGACAGTTTTACACGGCTATAATCTACACTAAACAACTAATGAAAGAAAACTCGAAAAGTTAAATAGAAACGGGCTTAAATATACTCCACTATACTAAGCTAAACTAAGTAAATAAAAGACTTGAATGACTGAAAATCCGCGTGTCGGCAGTTCAATTCTGTCCCAAGCCACCAATAAAATCAATAGTTTAGGGCATCTCGAAAGATGTCCTTTTCTGTTTTGTGCGTCGTTTGTGCGTCAAGACTTTTTCTCTGCATCAAAAGGGTTATATCTGCCTTGTGAAACGGCACTGATTAAAGGCATAAGTAAATCAGACGCAACCTGTTTCGGATTTTCTTTGAGCAACATTGCCGATACTCTTTTGAAACGACGATAATCTGATTTATCGTAAGAATAATTTTTTGCTCCAAAATAATTTTGCATTTCAAAAGGAACTCTGTTCTTTAATCCGGTCAACCTAACTCCAATATCTACCATTCCGAAATATAAAGCTCTTTTATATATTTCACTAAATAAGTAATCGTGCAGAAATAGTTTAGACTATTAAGCGAGATGGGTAAAACAAAAGTAATCGAACTAACGAAACAACAACGCGAAGCATTGGACCAACGATTATCGTAATGGCGAGACACATAGCTTTCGGCGACGCTGTCAGATGGTTTTATTGAAAAGCGAAAACGAACATCATTATTATGATATTTCAGCCGTTTGCGATGACATTCGCCGAAAACAGGCAGAGAGCAATCACGAAGTTGTTTCGCTCGAAAAAAAGAAAAAAACAATCGCTGCAGAATCAGACGTTTTGAAAGCCGCTTAAAATAAAAAGGGTTGGGAAAATCCTTTGTCATTATCCATTAATATATATGAAAGAAGAAATTGATTGGAAAATTTTATCTGAAACTATTGAGCAACCAGATAAAAAAGGTAATCCTGTTTTCGGTTTAGACGCTGATCGGGCAATTGAATTTTTGATAGGCGAGAAAAATATCAGAAAAGCTGTAGATTATTTTATTTCCGGTCAACAGGGCGCAGAACTAGCTCGCACTGTGTTATGGCAAATTCAACCTTGGTCGGCGATGAAATACTGTTACGAAATATATAAATCTGAACGTGATGTGAAGGAAAGGTATCTTGCTCTTGCGCTTCTTAGAATGATTGCTGACAGCCGTGTTTTGCAGTGGATTGATGAATTCCTAGAAGATAGAGATGAAGAAATTCAAGTTTATGGATTAAGCATTATTACAGAACTAATTGTAAGAAATTGGGTTAGTGTCGAAGATTGTGAGGGTTTAATTTTGAAAATTGAAAATCATTCAAATTCTGTGATAAGAGAAGAAGGGAAACATATCCGCAAAATTAAATCAAACGCGTAAAATTTTCGATTTTTATAATTTTAATTAATGAAACGAATTGAACCGAAAAAAGGACAGGAATCAGTCTGGGATTATCCGCGTCCGCCGAAACTTGAACGGACTAACCAACATCTCAAAATCATTTTCAACGGCGAAATCGTCGCTGAAACCAATCGCGCGTTTCGCGTTTTGGAAACTTCGCATCCGCCGGTTTATTATTTTCCGCCGGAAGATGTGCGAATGGAGTTTTTGACCGAAGGCGCGAATTCCAGTTTTTGCGAATGGAAAGGCGCGGCGAATTATTATGATTTGCAGATTGACGAAAAAATTGTGAAAAATGCGGCGTGGTTTTATCCAAATCCGACGAAAAGTTTCGCGGAAATTAAAAATTATTTGGCGTTTTATCCGTCGAAAATGGACGCTTGTTATGTTGACGGCGAACTTGTCAGAGCGCAGGAAGGCGACTTTTACGGAAGCTGGATAACTTCGGATATTGTCGGACCGTTCAAAGGCGGCGCGGGAACTTGGGGCTGGTAAAAAGGCGAAACTAAAATTATTTGGCGGCGTAAAGACTTTCGATTTTATTTATTCAAACACGAGGAATTATTTTATGAAATTGAAAGTTTTGCTTTTTATCCTGTTTTTATCGAGCGTTTCCGCCTTCGCGCAGTCGAAGGACGAGGCGGCTTTGAAATCTTTAATCAAACAAATGACTGACGCGCAGACGAATTTTCAGCCGGACGCGCTCAATAAAATTTTAGCGTCCGATTACATCGAAATTTCGCCGCTCGGCGAATTCGACCCGCGTGACAAAGTTTTGGGGTTTTACAAACCGGAAATGAAACCGCCCGCCGATAAAATGTCGGTGAAAACGGAAGCGACGGATTTTTCGATTCGCCGTTACGGAAAATTCGCCGTCGTTATCGCGCGGCTCAATTACAACATCGTCAGCGACGGAAAACCGCTGCCGCCGCGCAGCATTCGCACGACTTATGTCTGCCGCAAAGAAAACGGCGCGTGGAAAATAGCTTCGGCGCAATACACGGGCATTCGTCCGCCGCAAAACGCGCCGCCGACCGAATAACGGCGTTGGGTGAAAATCATTCGCGGGTAAAAACTTATTTGTTGAGCGACAAAATATCTTCGAGAATTTTTTCTCTGTGCTGTTGTTCGTCAAAAATCTGCGGTTTTGAGATTTTATTAAAATTTTTCGGGTGCGCGAACGGATTGACTTGAAGCGGTAAACCTTGTTCTTCCAAATTTTGCGAAATTATTTTGGTAACCAGTTCCTGCTCGAACTGCGTTATATTGAGAAACCTCGCGCCGATTCCGTTGTCAACAAAACGATACAACGCTTTACACGTCAGCGGAAGAAAATTTTTGTTCGGCAACCGCACCAAAACCCGAAATTCGTCGCCGACAAAAATGCTGTCGTCCCATTCAGCCAAACAACCGCCGATGCTGATTTGACCGAGCGTGGTTTCGACCGCTTCGCCGTATTTTGTAAAGCGAACGGCGGGAATGTCCAGCGAAAATCTGATGTGTTGTCTTTGTTCGATTGACATTGTTGAGCAGCTTTGGGCAAATCCAAACTTGTTTATCTTACAAATTTGTTCCAGCCAAAAGCAACACTTTTTTTCAACGAAAAAGCATCTGTCAAATTATAACAGATGCTTTTGACAAAATTTGACTGAATTTTGACTAATTATTGGCGGCTTCCGTCTTCGCGCAGATTTCATTAAACGCGCCGACTAAAGCCTGCGCGATTTGTTGCGGATGGCGACCTTCGAGGTCTTTGCGCTCGAACATTTGTACGAGTTTTCCGTCTTTCAAAATCCCGATTGCCGGCGATGAAGGCGAATAACCGGTAAAATAATCGCGCGCGACATCAGTCGCGTCAATATCCGCGCCCGCGAAAACCGTAATCGCTTTGTCCGGCGTAACTTCCGAGTTTTGCAAAGCCATCGCAATGCCCGGACGAACACCGCCCGCCGCGCATCCGCACACCGAATTGACGATGACCATCACAGTTCCGTCAGTGTTTTCGACCGCATCTTTGACCGCTTCCGGCGTTTTCGTTTCCTCAATTCCAAGCTGCGCCAACTCTTGACGCATTCCGTGTATCATTATTTCTGGATATGGCATAATTTCTCCTATAAATTCCAAATTTCAGACTTCAAATTCCAAACATTTGAAACTTGACCTTTTTTTCAAGTATTCTATGCAAATCGTTTTTCGTCAAGTTTGGAACGAAATTTGGAATTTTAAATCTGGAATTTGGAATCCGAAATTTACGGCAAAATTTCAACGCTTGTTCCAACCGAAACTACGTCGAAAACTTCCTTCATTTCATCATCACCAAGCGCAATGCAACCTTGCGTCCAATCCGACGAATTTCCGCCGCCGTGAATGTAAATTTCGCCGCCGAGTTTGGTCTTTTGCGGCGGCATTTGTTTTTTATCAATCGCTTCGACGATAATTTCATATTCTTCACGCGTGATGATTTCGTTTTCCAAACCGCGCCGTGCATCTTCAATGTTCGGATAACTTACGCCGAGTGAAAGATAAAATTTACTGTTCTCGTTTTTTGTAAAAATATAAAATTCACCTTCGGGCGTTTTGCCGTCGCTTTCGACTTCTTTATCTTTTTCAGGCGAAAAATCGAGCGCGATTTTGTACGTTTTGAACAAATTTTCGCCGTCGTAAATCTGCAAAAGGCGCGATTTTTTCTCAATGACAATGTGAAGATTTTTCATTTCTAATGTTCGATTACGAAACGCCGGAAATTTTTTTTATTTGTTTTTCAAAATCTTCGTTTAATCCCAAACGTCCGAGCCAGTCGGTTTGTTCGCGCATTAAACGCGGCAAATAAACGACATCCGACAGCGCGTAATGAACGAGTTCGTCCGTCCAAACTCCGTTCCAATTTTTGTTAAACGCGCTGCGGTGCGATTTGTCCAGATCAACGGCGAAATATCGGTAAAGCGTTTCGGCTAAACTCGCCGATTGTCCCGCGCCTTTGGTCAAAATTTTTTCGGCAGTCATCGTGCAAAACACATTTTCGACGTTGATCGAAATCGCCCGCAGAAAGTCCAAATCAAATTTCGCGTTATGAAAAACTTTAACAATTCGCGGGTTTTCCAGAATTTCCCGCAATTTTCCGAGCGCGACACCTTCGCTCGACGGAATTAAAACGTTAAAATCGCCGTCGGAAAACTGCACGGAAAAAATCCGGCTCGTTCGCGCACTCAAACCGCTCGTTTCCGTATCGCATCCGATTTCGCTCGCGGCAGACAGTTTTTCAAAGGCGAATTCTATTTCTTTCGGCTGACGCGCCACTAAAATCTTCATATTTTAATTGTAACGCGCTCAACACGAACGCGAAAATGTATTAAGCTGTTATTCGTAAATCGTTAATCGTCAATCGTTAATAGAAAAGATCAAAGCTGAATTCATAGCAAATCAACGCTTTTATTAATTTTCCGTTTATGAACAAAAAACTACTTTTATGGCAGAAAAATTAACCGAAGTCGAAGCGCGAGTCGTCGGCGCGCTGATCGAAAAACAACTGACCACGCCGGAATATTATCCGCTGACCTTAAATTCTTTAGTTGCCGCGTGTAATCAAAAATCCAACCGCGATCCGGTTGTCGCTTACGATGAAGAAACGGTGCAGAAATCGCTGGACATTTTGCGCGACAAAAACATCGTTTACGTTTTTTACGGCAGCACTTCGCGCGTTCCGAAATACAAACATATTTTGCCCGACGTTTTGGAACTCGCACCGTCGGAAACGGCAATTTTGTGCGTTTTAATGCTGCGCGGCGCACAAACTTTAGGCGAACTGCGCGAACGTACGAGCCGACTTTACGAATTTTCCGGCATCGGCGAAGTCAATGAAACGCTCGACAATTTGATGCGGCGCGAAGAACCTTTAGTCGTAAAATTGGAGCGTTTGCCCGGACAAAAAGAAGCGCGGTTTGCCCATCTTTTATCCGGTGAAATTGATGTCGAGTCTTACGCGAAAGAAAATATTTCCACCGGAAAACAAGCGGGCGGCGAACGAATCGAAAAGTTAGAACAGGAATTAGAGAATTTGCGGAGTGAATTTAATCTTTTTCGTGAATCTTTTGAAGAATTTAAAAAGCAGTTCGAGTAACGCAGACATCTTGTCTGCCGCCAGCGGATGCGTCTCGCTTCCGATTCAGTTTAAGTAACGCAGGCATCTTGCCTGCCGCCAGCGGATGCGTCCCGCTTCCGAGTCAGAAAAAAATTAAGACGTGAGCGCGGGACGCGCTCACGACGGCAGGCAAGATGCCTGCGGTACACTTACTTTTCGGTTTTCGCAAAGTAGCCTTGCCGGTGCGTCAGCGTAACTTTTTGTTTGGCTAATTCGGGATTGGTCATTTGGATTTCAACTTTGCGGTAAGAGCCGTCGCGTTTCTGATTGGAAGGTTCATACGCGATTAAATATTGCGAGCGCATTTCTTCCTGAATTTGTTTGAACGCTTGACGAAGTTCGGATTCGCTGCGCGGGAAAAACGCGCGTCCGCCAGTTCTTTCGGAAGTTTTCTTTAATACGCCTTCGTCAACGCCGTCGTAAAAATTGTCGCCGATGCCGATGGCGTAAATTATCGCTTCGCTTCTCAAAGCCGCCTGCACCGCGTCGTCAAGTTTTTTCGAGCCGTAAGTATTAACGCCGTCGGTCAGCAAAATAATGGCGCGGCGCGTTTTGTCGGGCGAAAGTTTCAAAACTTCTTCGGACGTAACCCAAATCGCGTCCCAAATCGCCGTCGAACCCTGCGTCGCCTGATTCGTGCCGGAGATCGGCGGAGTTCCGCCCGCAACCACGCCGCCGCCGATGTAACCCGAAGGCGGAACGAACTGCACGCGGTCAACGGCGCGGCTCAAACGCCCGACATTATTCGTCATTCCTTGTTCGAGCGTCGTTTCGCCGGTGAACGAAACGATTGAAACTTCGTCTTTGGCGGGGCGAATAACCGATTGAATAAAAGCCTTCGCCGCGTCTTTTTCTTCGGGCAAGGTGCGTTCCTGCGACGCGCTCGTGTCAATCAAAATTGCCAAACTAAGCGGCAGATCAACCTGTTTTCCGAAATATGTAATTTCCTGCGGTTGTCCGTCTTCGATCAGGCGAATGTCCTGCTGTTTCAAATCCGTCAGCAGACGGCGGCTTTTGTCCTGGGCGGTGAAAAGTATATTGACGACTTCCGTATCAATTTTAATAACTTCGTCCGTCGTTTCTTCTGTCGGCGGAGTCGGAGTCGGTGTCGCGCTTTTTCGCGCCGCTGAATTCGGCGTTTGCTGCGCTTTTGAATGATTAAAGCCGAAAAATCCGACGCTGATAAATAATAATGCGACAAATAAAACCGCAAACTTTCTGTAATTTTTCATTTCAATTTCCTAAATTATTTCAATTCGTCCCGAACCGCCCGATAACTCGATTTGGCGCGGATTTTATATTTGTCGTCCATTGATTTGTCGTTAAAGCGCACTTCGACTTTCCGTTCTTTGCCGTCGTAATTCTGATTTTGCGGACGGTACGTGATGACATACTGCGAAGTCAATTCTTTCGAGATTTTTGTAAAAGCTCTTTCGAGTTCGAGCATATCGCCGGTGAAAAACGCTTCGCCGCCGGTTTCTTCGCACAATTGAGTCAAATATTTATCGCCTTTGTCTTTGACCGTTCCGGCTTCAACGCCCGGAACGGTTCCCAAAAATCCCGATTTGGTTGAGATGCCGAAAATCGTCGTTTCGGTGCGCTGGGCAATGTCTATCGCGTCTTTGATGTCGGCGCGGCTGAAAGTGTCGTCGCCGTCGGTGATAATGACGATCACCCGTCTGCCGGGCGCGGTTCTGAGTTTTTCGTCGGAAAACTGCCAAACCGCGTCGTAAAGCGCGGTTTGCGAACCGACATCTTTTACTTTTTCAACCGCTTTGTCGAGCAAATCCAATTTGTCGGTAAAATCCTGGCGCAATTGAACTTCGTTGTCGAAAGTCATAAACGCGGCTTTGTCTTTGCGAAGGCGCGTGACGGTGTAAATAAAATTTTTCGCGGCTTCTTTGGAAAATTTCAATTTGCCGGAAGTCGAAGGCGAAGTGTCCATCAAAACGCCGACGTAAATCGGCGGGTTCGTTTTTTCGTCGCTGAAAAACGTAACTTCCTGCTGAACGCCGTCCTCGAAAACGGAGAAATCGCCGCGCGACAAACCCGCCACTAAATCTTTCTTTTTCTTTTTATCTACAACAGTTACCGGCAGACGCACCTCAAAAGTTTTGATTTGTCCAGCACTGTCGTCCGGCGGCGGAGTCGGACTCGTGCGCGGCGTTTGCGCCAAAGCCGTTAAACTAAATGTAAAAAATAATGATGCAAAAATGCTGAAATAAAATAATCTTTTCATAACCGAATTTGTGTTTGAATTTCCGAACTTAACGCAGGTTTCGATGCCGTTCGATAAATCTCTGTTGCCTTTCCATCGCAAAATGTAATTCGTATTTGTAAGTTGTAAAGAGAAAATCTTTGACTATATTATGAGTCTTTTGACTTATATTTTATGATAACCTGATATTTTTCTATAACGAATTACAAAATTACGAATTACAAACTACGAAATTACGAATCACGATTCACGAACAAAATATGAACGAAAACATTTTCAGAGAATATGACATACGCGGGATTGTCGGGCAAGATTTGACTGATGAAACCGTGGCGACTTTGGGGAAAGCCATCGGCACTTTTTTTCACAAAAACGGCGCGAAACGAATTGCCGTCGGTTATGACGCGCGGGAGAGCGGCACGAGATTTCGAGATTTGCTCGTCGCAGGTTTTAACGCGAGCGGCTGCGACGCGGTTTTGATCGGCAGAGTTCCGACTCCGGTTTTGTATCACACAGTTTTTACAAAAGACGTTGATGGCGGCGTGATGATTACGGGTTCGCACAATCCGCCGGAATTTAACGGGTTTAAGATTTGTTTGGGAAAACAAACTCTGTTCGGTTCGCAAATTCAGGAAATAAAGGAAATCGCGCTTTCCGGCGAATTTTCAAAAGGCGACGGAACAAGCGAAAAACTCGATGTTTTAGAAGATTACGAAAAAGATATTTTATCGAAAATTAATCTCGGCGAACGAAAATTAAAAGCGGTCGTTGACGGCGGCAACGGGATGGGCGGCGTAACGGGCGTTCCGGTTTACGAAAAACTCGGCATCGAACTCGTCAAACTTTTCACCGAACCTGATTCAAATTTTCCAAATCATCATCCCGATCCGACGGTGACGGAAAATTTGCAGGACACGATCAAAGCCGTTAAAGAAACAGGCGCGGATTTGGGCATCGCGTTTGACGGCGACGGCGACCGAATCGGCATTGTAGATGAAACGGGAAGAATAATTTGGGGCGACGAGTTGATGGTTTTGCTGTCGCGCGAAATTTTGAAGGAAAAACCGAATTCGACGATTATCGCCGAAGTGAAATGTTCGCAAAATTTGTTCGACGACATCAAAGCGCACGGCGGAAAACCGTTAATGTGGAAAGCCGGACATTCGCTCATCAAGGCGAAAATGAAGGAAACAAACGCCGCGCTCGCCGGTGAAATGAGCGGACATATCTTCTTTGCCGACAGATTTTACGGTTTTGACGACGCAACGTACGCGGGCGCGAGAGTTCTGGAAATTTTATCGAAAACCGACAAAACTTTGTCCGAGCTTTTGAGCGATTTGCCCGAAACTTTTTCCACGCCGGAATTGAGAGTTGATTGCGCGGACGAGCGAAAATTTGAAATCGTGCAGAAAATCGCCGACGAATTTAAGCAAACCAACGAAGTTATCACGATTGACGGCGCGCGGATTTTGTTTGAACACGGCTGGGGTTTGGTTCGCGCTTCCAACACGCAGGCGATTTTGGTTTTGCGATTTGAAGCCGACAGCGAAGAAAATTTGCAGAAAATTCGTGAAACAGTTGAGAAACGAGTGAACAAATTGATTGGAAAACAGCAATAAAACGAAACGAAGAAAAATTACAGGATAAACAGGATCAATAGGAT
Source organism: Pyrinomonadaceae bacterium (assembly GCA_965218105.1). GTDB lineage: Bacteria > Acidobacteriota > Blastocatellia > Pyrinomonadales > Pyrinomonadaceae. Next base: position 2,228,625 of record OZ244585.1, on the reverse strand, counting down.
GTTAAAATCGTTAAAATTGTTTTATATCCTGTCAATCCTGTTTATCCTGTAAATTTCTTTTTTTGGAACCGTTAGCGTATTGGCGACGAAGACTGAACTGTAATCGTCGAACCTGATCTCAGTTCCAAATCGTCTTTGCCCTGTAAAACTACCGATCCCGCGCCCGCGCCGCCGCCGATGATCGCGCCGATTGCTGCGCCTTTGCCGCCGCCCGCGATTGCGCCGATCACCGCGCCGATTCCCGCGCCAATTCCGCCGCGTTTCACCGTTTCCGTCGTTTGATTATCGCCTTTCGCCGCGCCTTCGTCATCAACTTTGACGGTTTTGCCGTTTTCGTCAGTCACGGTTTGCAAATATCCGGCGAAATCGTAATTCTGCCCGTTCGCCAGACGAATTCTTTCAAAATTAAAGTTAATCTGCGAACGTCCCGAAACCGTTCCCGAACGATCAATGCCCGACAAATAACCTTCGACAACCGCGCCGCGAAATTCGTTCGGCGACTGCACGGTCATTCGGAAACGGTCGTTATTTTGCGAAACTTTCGTGTTGACATCGTTTTCCAAAGTTCCGGTCAAAATCGCTCCGTTCGGCACGATGTATGTTCCCGCGCGTCCGGTTTGCGTCGCCGGATAATTATTTCGATTATTGTTCGGATAATTACTTCGATTGCCGCCCTCATCGTTTGAAGAATAACCGGCATCGCTGGAATAATCGCCGCCCGGATTATCGTAATTGTCGAGCCGCGCGGCTGCGTCGGTTTTCTTGTAAATACTTTCGGCGAAAACGGTTTGGCGCACGTAATTTGTTGTAATCTGACGCGTTACGCGCAGCGAATTTCCGTTGTCAATCGGCGTGAAAACAACCGTGTAATCGTTATCGCCGCCCAAACTCGAAACGGTTAATTCCTGTCCGCGAAGCGTCGAACGAACGCGCAGAGTTTTGCCGTTGTCGAGCGTTTCGGTGCGGTCGCCGCCGTCCGCCGTAAACGTGATTTGTTTGGAATTTGACGAAGCCAGCGTGATTTGACTGCCGCGCGCGTCAATCACAATCTGCGCCGGTGCTTCGAGTTTGTTTTCCAATTCGCGCCGCGCGTCGGCATTGTTTCCGGCATTTCCGTTTCTGAGCGCGCGGTCGGCAATATCGCGCGTGTTTTCGCTTCGCGCCGCGTCGAGTTGGTAAGTTCCCGTTAAATTATTTTCACTGATCGGCGGATAACGGTCGTAATCCTGATTGCGGTTTTTGTTCGGATAATTTGAATAACCGTCGTTCCAATTCGCCTTTACGCCGTAAGCCGAAGCGAGCCGGTCGAGCAATCCGCGGGCGTTTGTCCAATCTCCGGCGGTTTTTCCGCCGAAGCGATTGGTGATGACGAAATTGTTGATTGTTTTCGCCGAGTTGAGAATAGTTTTAATATCTCCGGCACTTTCGCGCTGACGTTGCAATTTTCCCTGAAATTGGCTGATGTTGTCTTCCAAATCTCTCAAATTATCGTTGATTTGGTTCTGATTATTTGAAGTTCGCCGAAATTCGGAATCCAGATCGTATCGAAAATCATCAACCGCCGAATTCAAACTTCGCAAAACGTCGCGCGTTTCGCGGTCGCTGCGCCGGTTTTGCTGCGCGGCGGCGTTTGCGGCTAAACCGAAAACCGTCACGCCGATCATCAAATAAACTGAAAATATGCTTTTTAATTTGTTCATTACTCTTCTCCTTCTCAAACCAAGTTCCAAAACGCGCCGCCATCTAACTGATAAGAAGCATTTTTTGTGCCAAAAGGTTGTTTGGCGAACAAATTGAAAGCATTTTCGCAAATCCGTGTTAAAATGCGGCAAATTCATTTTCGCAAATCGTCAAAGAAAAAGGTTGAAATTCTAATGTCAGACAAAGATTACAAAGCGACAATTCAATACGCCGGCGACGAATTTTTCATCGGCACCACGCCGAGCGGACACGCGCAAACTATTGACACGAACAGCGATAGAAAATCCGCGCCGTCGCCGCTCGAAATGCTGCTGGTTTCGGTTGCGGCTTGCACGGCGGTTGATGTCGTTTCGATTATGCAGAAAAAACGCCAGCAGATGACCGATTATAAAACCGAAATCACCGGCACACGCCGCGAAGAACATCCGCGCGCGTTCACAAAACTGCACATTCACCATATCGTCTATGGACGCGACATTTCCGAACAGGCGTTGGCGCAGGCGATTGAATTGTCCGACACGAAATATTGCAGCGTCGCCGCGACTGTGCGCCCGACGGCGGAAATTACGACGAGTTTTGAAATTATCGAAAGTTAAATTTTGGAGAATCGTTACTTTGAAAGACACAGTAAATCATTAAAAATTGCGCTTTTAGCGATGAAGGAAAAGAATGTTTATTTACTCTTTCCCTCTTTTTGTTTTTAACTTTAACAATATAATTTCGCATTATTCGCTTTGTTGTATTAAATTAGTTGTCGAGGAAAAAATATGAAAATTCGTTTGACGCTGATCTTTTCGCTGTTCGCGTTTCTTTTGACCGTTCCGGTTTTCGCCCAAAAGTCGTCGGAAAAACCGAATCCCGAAATCCAAAAAATGCTGAAAGAAGTTTCGGCGAAAAATATCGAAACGACGATTCGGAAACTCGTTTCATTCGGCACACGCAACACTTTGTCCGAACAGGATAATCCGACGCGCGGAATCGGCGCGGCGCGTGATTATTTGTTCGGCGAATTTCAGAAAATCTCAGCCGATTGCGGCAATTGTCTGCAAGTCGAAAAGCAGACTTTTGTGCAGCAGCCGACGGCGAATAAGCGCGTCAAAGAAGCGACGACTTTGACGAATGTTTACGCGATTTTGAAAGGCACGACCGATCCGACGCGCGTTTACGTCGTTTCCGGTCATTACGATTCGATGTGTAATTTGGACGCGTCTGACGCGACGTGCGACGCGCCGGGAGCGAACGACGACGCTTCCGGCACGGCGGCTTCGCTGGAAATGGCGCGGGTGATGTCGAAATATAAATTCGACGCGACGATCATTTTTATGACCGTTCCGGGCGAAGAACAAGGTTTGCTCGGCGCGACTTATTTTGCCGAACAAGCGAAGAAAACCGGAATGAATATCGAAGCGATGTTCACCAACGACATTATCGGCGGCGTAACGAGTTACAAAAACGCGCCGGATCGTCAATCGGTGCGCGTTTTTGCCGAAGGTGTGCCGTCGGACGAAACCGAACAACAGGCGAATCTGCGCCGCAGCGTCGGCGGCGAAAACGATTCGGCTTCGCGTCAGCTCGGACGATACATCAAAGAAGTTGCCGATGTTTATTCGCCGAAATTTTCTGTTCAGTTGATCTACCGGCGCGACAGATACGGGCGCGGCGGCGATCATATTCCATTTTTGGAGCAAGGTTTTCCCGCCGTTCGGTTTACCGAACCGCACGAAGATTACACTCATCAGCATCAATCGGTGAAAATGGTGGACGGCAAACAATACGGCGATCTGCCCGAATTTGTTGATTTCGATTATGTGGCGAATGTAACGCGCGTCAACGCCGCGAGTTTGGCGATGCTCGCGCTCGCGCCCGCCAAACCGAAAAACGTCGGCATTGTTACGGCGGGTTTGACCAACGACACGGAGTTGAAATGGGACGCGAACACCAACGCGGATTTAGCCGGTTACGAAGTCGTCTGGCGCGACACGACTTCGCCGTTTTGGACGAACTCGCTTTTCGTCGGCAGCGTCACAAACTACACGGCAAAGGAAATGTCGAAAGACAACTACTTTTTCGGCGTTCGCGCGGTTGATAAAGACGGCAACAAAAGCCCGGTCGTTTATCCGCGTCCGATGAGATAATTATACTAAAACCAAAAAGATTGGTTAGTTATGCAGAAGCCCGCTACGCTCGTAAGGACGTGAATGAAGTCGCCCTTACGAGCGTAGCGGGCTTCTGCATCTTTTAACACACATATTTAATTTGTATTGGTATTAGTTAGAAGCTGTTTGAAAACTCGAAAATTTAAGAAATTTAACCACGAATCAACATAAATTAACACGAAAATTTGCGTGGTTATTAAATTATTCGTGTACTTTCGTGTACTTTCGTGGTTAAAAAATAAAAAATAAGAGTTTTCAAACAGCTTCTTAGATAAAGACGTTCAATTTCCAAAATTCCCAAGTTTGTAAATTTACAGTGTAATATTTACAACATAATAAATCCCTTTTTTTTGATATAACGAACTTATAAAGAAAAAAAGGAGATTTATTGATGGAAATTAAAGGCAGGAAAATTGTCTTGGCGGCAAGCACATCCGAATCGAGTGAATATTTGAAAAGCACCTGGCGGCAGATGCTGCTTGGAACTTTACCGGCGCGGTATTCGCGTTTTCCTTATTATTTAATTGATATTTCGTGGAAAAACGAAAAGCACGGCGATGGGCAAGCCGTCGCCGTGCCGAACGGTTTGCGCGTCGTCGAATCAATTCTGCTGGAAAAATTCGCGCCCGAAGACATTGCCGTTTGCCACACGGACGAACTCGAATTGTTCGTTGGCGAAGACACAAAAGTCGTCGGTTTTCACGCGCATAATCCGCTCGGAATTACTTTTGCGACGGACGTTTACGCGCATTTTTACGGCGCGGAAGTCGAACCGATTAACGCCGCTGAATTTAAGCGAATGGTGACGCATCCGGTTTTGGCGAAATATAAAAACAGCTTAAAAACCATCGTCGGCGGACCGGGCGCGTGGCAGATTGAAAAGAAAAATTTGCAGGACGAATGGAATATTGACTGCATCGTCGAAGGCGAAGCCGAAGATTTTGTCCTTGATTTGTTTGAACGCGCCGTGCGCGGCGAAAGTTTGCCGAAACACGTTGACGGCAAATCGCCGGATATGAGCGCGATTCCGACGACCAAAAATCGCTCGACGTTCGGCGTAGTCGAAGTAACGCGCGGCTGCGGTCGCGGCTGTCAATTCTGCTCGATTGCGCTGCGAAAAGGCAGAAGTCTGCCGCTCGAACACATTCTCGAAAACGTCCGCGTCCAGGTCGAAAACGGCGCGGATACGATTATGCTGACGACCGAAGATATTTTTCTCTACGAGCAGGGTCCGAAATTCGACACGAATGTTCCCGCGTTGAGGAAATTATTCGAATCGGTCGCCGCCGTTCCGGGCGTAAAACACGTCGTCCAATCGCACGGCACGATTGCGCCGATAGTGCGAAATCCCGAAGTCATCGAAGCTCTCTCGCCCGTCGCCGTCAATATGTCAACGCATCATCATCACGCCTCGACGCATCCCGAAGGAAAATACGCGAGTCTTTTTATCGGTTTGGAAACCGGCAGTCCGCGCCTTTTTAACCAATATATGAAGGGCAAAGCGTATCCGTATAAAGCCGAACAATGGCACGATGTCGTGTTAAAAGGAATGGAAATTATGAACAAGCGTAATTGGTTTCCGTTCTGCACCTGGATCGTCGGATTGCCGGGCGAAACTGAGGAAGATTCAAAACTCTCGCTCGACTTGCTGCACGCGCTGCACGACGCGAAATGGGTGATTATTCCGACGCTGTTTGTTTCACTCGACGAAACCAGAATGGGACAAAACGAAAGCGCGCAGCTTTACAAACTGACCGAACTGCAATGGGAATTTTTCTTCACCTGCTGGCGTTACAATCTGGATTTCTACCGCGACGATCCGTCATTTCACCGCAAATTTAACTTGGGCGTGCCGATTTATTATTACACAATGGGACGCAGATTATTCGGCAAAGCGATGAAATATCCGATGATGCGGCTGGCGCATTTTCCCGAAAGTTATCTGAGCCGTCATTTGTATTTGGATTTGAGAAAGAAAAGTCCTTTAATTGCGCCGCACAGCGTAGAAATCCCGACGGCGAAAGCGCGTCCGGCGATTCCGGTTTTGGCTGACTAGATAAAAAATCAATCACAAAGTAAAAGTAAAAACAGGCGGCTGTATAATCGCCGCCTGTTTTTACTTACATTATCAATTTTACTCAAATTATCAAATAGTTTTTTCGCCGAGCGTATCGTCCGGCGAGAGAAACCGGCGAGAGAAACACCGACGAATTTATTCATAATGCCCAAAAGATAATTGACTTAATTATTTTATCGGCACATTCTGAATTCAATACTTCAGACAGTTTTTAGGTTTTGATTTTATAATGGGAATTATTTCCACATCTCGCATTTTGTAAGAAAAAAATAAATTAGATTGCCTGAACAATATAACAGAGAATCTAATTTTCCTTTTCTTATCATTCACTAACAAATGCTATAATTTGTTGATTTTAGAGATGCTCAAAGTAAATCAGCAATTTGGACGATACAATATTCTATCAATTCTCGGCACAGGTGGAATGGGCGAGGTCTATCTAGCTGAAGACACGCAGTTGAAACGAAAGATCGCGCTCAAAATTCTGACTCTCAAAACTGATGGAAATAATGATTACAAACAACGCTTCATTCGTGAAGCGCAGGCTGTTTCCGCGCTTAATCATCCGAATATCGTCACAATTTATGAAGTCGGCGAATGGGAAAATATCCATTTTATCGCTATGGAATTTGTCGAAGGCGATAATCTGCGGAATCTTATCAAAAAGGGCGAATTGTCTTTGAGAAATGCTGTTGATATTGGGATTCAAACAGCGTCGGCGTTAGCGGCGGCACACGCGGCGGGCATTGTTCACCGCGACATTAAACCGGATAATATCGTGAGCCGCCCGGACGGTATCATCAAAGTTTTAGATTTCGGTTTGGCTAAACAAACGCTTCATTTAGACGAAAAAGGCGAAGTTGACCCGGAAGCCCCGACGCAGACGCATCAATTGACAATTCCCGGTATGATAATGGGAACTGCCGCTTATATGTCGCCGGAACAGGCGCGCGGCAAAGAAACCGATGAAAGAACCGATATTTGGAGTCTCGGTATCGTAATTTATGAAATGATTACGGGACACACGCCGTTTCTGGGCGAAACTAAAAGCGATGTGCTGGCGGCGATCTTGAAGTCGGAAACTCCGACGCTTGCGCTTTACACGCCGGACGTTCCGCAGGAACTTGAAAACATTATAAAAAAATCTCTCGACAAAGACCGCGAAGAACGCTACGAAAATGTTCGTGAAATGTTGTCGGATTTGAAAAATTTTCAGGGCGAACTGACCACTTCCATTCGACCGTTCAAATCGAATGTCGCTTCGACCGGATCATTTGCGAAAGCCAAGCTGACAAATATCACTTTCAATGCGGAAAATGTTCTGAACCAACGGCGATGGTTGTGGATTGGCGTTCCCGCGCTCGTTCTGCTCGCCGGATTTGCAGTCTGGTATGCGAACCGGAAACCGAATCTGCCGGAAATAAATCCCGCATCACTTTTTTCATCACAGATTGCTAGCTGGAAAAGCGACTTGGGCGAAGACGGCTCAAATCGGGCGCGATTTTCGCCGGACGGAAAACTCATCGCTTACGTGGCGACCAAAGACGGAAAAAACAGTATCTGGATCAAACAAATCGGCGGCGGCGAACCGTTTACGCGAAAACAAGACGACGCGGAAGACAGAACTCCGGTCTGGTCGCCCGACGGCGGAAACATCGCTTACATTTCCACGCGCGACGGACGCAGAGGAATCTGGACGATTCCCGCGCTCGGCGGTACGCCGACACTGCTTTCACCGATTGACGGACCCGGAAATCTGATTAAATGGTCAAAAGACGACGCGGCAATTTATTTTGCGATGAAGCAAAATTTATACGTTCTGACAATCGCCTCAAAACAGATAATCAAACTGACAAACTTTGACGAAACAAAACCCGCCAATCGTGATTTCAGCGTTTCGCCCGACGAACGGCAAATTGTCTATACAGATAACAAGGATGAACAGAGAGATTTGTGGACAGCCGATCTGCACGGGGAAAATCCGGCGCGTCTGACTAACGACGAATACGAAGACACTCAACCGATCTGGCATCCCGACGGACAGCGCATTATTTATAATTCGACCCGCAACGGAATCAAACAAATTTGTTCAGCTTTTTTGGACGGACGACCCAATATGCAGTTTACCTTTAACGACAGCGACGGCACCGTTTCGGATATTTCTGCGGACGGAACAAAGATTCTTTACAAATCCGACAAAGACGATTCGGATTTGTGGGGCGCGAATATGTATGACAAAGCGGAATTTCAAGTAACGCACGACATCGGCGCGGAATTCTGGCAGGATATTTCGCCGAATGGTGAATCTATCGTGTATCAGTCGGCACCCTGGACTAGCGTTAAAGATAAATTGTTTAACTCACTGGTTCTGACGCAAAAAATCAACAATGATGGTCAGAAAATTACACTTTCGCCGGATGGTTTTAATCCGCAATGGTCGCCTGACGGAAATCAAATCGCATTTCTGCGTTTGGACAACGGAAAAATAAATATCTGGATAACATCCGCGCGTGGCGGCGATGCCCGACAGCTGACCGGCGACGGCATTTTCTTTAGCGGTTTTGATTTATTGCCGTTTAACATAATACACTCTCAAAATTATCACTGGTCGCCGGATAGTCGTTCTATTATCTACTGCGCCGACCGTGAAGGATATTCAAACGTCTGGCAAGCAACAGTTGAAGGCGCGAGTGAAACACGTTTGACAAACAACAGGGAAAAAAAATTACGATTTTTCAGACCGATCCCTTCGTCCGACGGCAGTCGTCTGGCTTGGACGGGTTTATTTGTTGACGCGCAAAACAACCAACACTGGATTGTTTGGTTGTCAGCCGCCGGGAAAATTTCTCAGATTTATCAGGATGATTCGGTTTTACAGTTGATAGGCTGGTCGGCTTCCGAAGATAAGTTGATTGGAAAGTCAGTCGAAAAAGGAAATGATAAACAATTGTTGCCCGTTGACACAAACATTTTACAAATCTCTTTAACCGGCGAATCGCGCTTACTTTCCACGCTTAAAAAGGTATATTTTCATAACATAAAAATGTCTCCCGACCGTAAAACCATTGCTTTTGCCGGACGGCAAGACGATGTTGATACGATTCAAACGCTGCCCTCAACCGGCGGCACGGAAAAGCCGCGCGTCATCAGTAACGATGCCCGCGTCTATTTTTCAAATCTTACTTTTGCTCCCGACGGTAAGACGATTTTCTACGGCAAACAAGCCAATTGGCAGATCATTTCAATGATTGATAATTTCAAATAGGAGAAACCAAATGTCTGTAAAAAAAACTGCTGCAAATAAAACTTCTGATGTAAAAACCAACACGCCAAAAAAAAACGGAGCAAAAAAATCGGGCGACTTTTCAAAGGCTTACGTCCGTTTTAGAACAATTCTCGACGGTTTTGAACTAACCGCTATGCGGTATTTTTTAAAGGACAAAAACGAAGCGGAAAGAATAAAACGAGCAGAAGAACTTGAAAAATTAATGATGCCGATAATTAGAAAATATCAAAATCAAATTTTGGAAGGAAATCCGGGAGAATGCCCGGAGGGATTCTTTAACTGCGAAGGTTGCTGTTTGGCTTATCCGTGTCCTGAATAATTTTGATTGTTACAGAACCGAACTACAAAACGACGGCGCAAACAAGAATTTGCGCCGTCGAAGTATTTTTGTAGTGTTTCAGATTTTATGGCTTAACAATTTCAGAAAGATTTTCTTTATAATTTTTCTCATCAGCATAAATTGTGAAAAACCTGTGCCGATTTTATGCTGAATACTTTAAGTCAGTTTCGCTTACTGAATAACTGATAACCTGATGAAACTGCTGAATTTCCGTCTGTATTTCAGTTTTCCCAACTATTGCGGCAAACGTCCGGGTGTCAGCGGCGCGCCCGCGTTTTCCAAAGTTTTTTCAAACGCCGGTAAATCAACTTCAACTAATTTTCGCAGACGCGCCAGAACCGGTTTGAATTCGGCGGCTGAAAGATTGTATTGAGCAATCTGCGTCTGCGTCGGCTTAATCGTCGAAAGGCGAACCGTGTCGGCGACGATGCTGACGCGCGACGTTATCGAAGGCGGCGGCGTGTCGGAATTTTCGCGTCCGCCGCGCAATTCGTTGATGATGTCGTTGATTTCGTCATTATATTGTTTCGCCTGATTGATGAGTTGCTGATTCGCCACCGGAGCTTCGGCGGCGGCGCGTTTCAGAAATCCGATGCGCGTTTTGGTTTCCGTCGCCACTTGATTCGCGCCGCCGACCGCTCTTTGCAAATCGGACAATTGACGCTGAAAGGCGACGAGTTCGGCGCGTTCGGCATCGGTCATTTTTTCTCTGCCTTCGACGACGACTTCAAAAGTCTGCGTTCCGGTCATCGGTGTCACCACGCCGCGCACACGCATCGCCATCGTTACGCTGTATTTTCCGGGCATCACGAACGCGCCCTGCGGACCGCGATTTCGCAAAAAGTCCGGCAGATCAGGATCGTCCGCATTGCGCGGCGGCGCGGCGGAAATCGCGGGCGGCGTATAGCGCATATCCCACACGACGCGCTGAATTCCCTGCGTCGCCGGCGCGGTCAAACGGCGTGCGACTTTGCCTTGTTCGTCCGCAATTGTGAAAAGCAAAGCGGGCGCGTCTTCTTCGGTTTCGGCGCGAAGTTCTTCAATCGAAGGATAGCGAATCGGCTGTTTTTTCTTGTCGGCTTCGCGCTCGCCTTCCTGCCTCGTCTGTTTTAATGTTTTCGGCGCGTCCTTCAAATAATAACTAAAAGTCGCGCCATACGGCGGATTCGGCGCGGTGTAGAAGGACGAGCCTTGAAAACCCGAAAAAACCGTGTTTGCGCGAACATACATCAGCGCGTCTTTGACCGGAAACAGCATCGAATTTTGTTCGAGCGATTGTTTATTCGTCTGGCGCAGCATCGAATAATCGTCCAAAACGTAAAATCCGCGTCCGAACGTCGCCAAAACCAGATCGTTCGCCTGTTTTTGAATCGCAATGTCGCGGACGGCGATGGTCGGCAGATTGCCTTTCATCTGAATCCATTTTTGCCCGCCGTCAACCGTAAAAAATACGCCGAATTCCGTGCCGACAAACAGCAGATTCGGATCGGTGTAATCTTCGGCAATCGCGTACAAAGAACCGCGTTCGGGCAAATTGGCGGCAATCGAATTCCAGGTTTTGCCTAAATCGGTGCTTTTCAAAATATACGGTTTGAAATCGCCGTTTTGATGATTATTAAACAGCGCATAGACCGTGTTTTGGTCGTGCTGTGACGCAAGTACGCGGCTGACGTAGCTCATATCGGGGATGCCGGGAAATTTTTCGATTTTGCGATAGCTTCCGCCGTCGTTTTCCGTCACCTGAATCAAACCGTCGTCCGTTCCCACGTAAATCAAACCCGCCTTTTTCGGCGATTCGGAAATAGTCGAAGCGTTGCCGTACAGCGCGGTTGACTGATTTTTCGCAATCGCATCGGGCGATTGAATTTTGCCGAAAACCGGCAGTTGATTTCTGTCTAAATGACGCGTCAAATCGCCGCTGATCGCTGTCCAGTCGTCGCCGCGATTGTCGGATTTGAACAATTTATTTCCGGCAAAATAAAGCCGCGTGTGCGAGTGCGGACTGATAATAAAAGGCGAATCCCAATTATAACGCTGCGATTCGACACCTACGCCTTCAATCGGCGGAATGTCAACATTTTCGCCGGTGCGTTTGTCGAAACGCACCAAACCGCCGTTCTGACTTTCGGCGTAAATCGTGTTCGCGTCTTCCTGATCAACCGCCGAGCGAAACCCGTCGCCGCCGTTCGTGACGAACCAATCGGCGTTGATAATTCCGGCAGAATGGCGCGTTCTCGAAGGTCCGCCGAGCGAATTATTGTCCTGTGTGCCGCCGTAAACGTAATAAAACGGCGCGTTAGTGTCGAGCGCGACTTCGTAAAACTGCGCGACCGGCAGGTTGGCTTTGAAATTCCAATTCTCGCCGCGATCAAAACTCTCGTAAATGCCGCCGTCGCAGCCGACGAGATAATAATCGGTATTCTTCGGATCAATCCAAATCGCGTGATTGTCAACGTGCTTCAACTTTTCGCCGAGCGGTTTCTGAGTTTTTCCGCCGTCGTCGGACACCTGAAAAACGACGTTCGGAATGTAAACGCGGTTAACATCTTTCGGATCGGTGATAATATTTCCGTAATACATCGCCTGCGCGATATTCGGACTCATCTTTTCCCACGTCGCTCCTCTGTCTTTTGAACGAAAAATGCCGCTTAAATTTCCGCTTGCTTCGACCGTCGCATAGACGAAGTTCGGATCGGCGGGCGAGACGGCGATGCCGATTCTGCCTAAATCGCCCGGCGGCAGACCGCTTTTTAATTTCGTCCAAGTGTTTCCGCCGTCGGTTGATTTATACAACGCGCTTTCCGGTCCGCCGTTGACCAATGTGTAAAAATGACGGCGACGCTGCCACGCGGCGGCATACATCACATCGGGATTTGACGGATCAAACGCGACATCGGTAACGCCCGTATTTTCGCTGACGGTGATAACGGCTTTCCAAGTTTTCCCGCCGTCCGTCGTTTTATAAAGCCCGCGTTCGCCGCCCGCCGACCACAGCGGACCTTGCGCGGCGACGAAAACGACGTTTGAATCACGCGGGTCAATGACGATTTTTCCGATGTGTTCGCTCGTCTTCAAACCCATATTTTTCCAAGACTTTCCGCCGTCGTCCGAACGATAAACGCCGTCGCCGTAACCGACGCTGCGCTGCGCGTTATTTTCTCCCGTGCCGACCCAGACGACCGCCGTATTATTCGGATCGAGCGCGACCGCGCCGATTGAATACGAACCTTCCTTGTCAAAAACCGGAGTCCAAGTCGTTCCGGCATTGTCGGTTTTCCAAACGCCGCCCGAAGCCGCACCGACGTAAAAGTTCGCGCGGTCATTCGGATTAACCGCAAACGCAATCACGCGCCCGCTCGTTACCGCCGGACCGATTGAACGAAATTTCATTCCGGTAAAAGTTCCGCTCGACATCGGTTCGGGTTTCGGAGTCGGCGTGGTCGCCGGAGTCGGCGAAGGTGTCGGCGAAACCGTCGGCGACGGCAAAGTTTGGGCTTTTGAATCCTGCTGGGCAAATAAATTACCGCTTGCGAAGAAAGAAAGACAAAATAAAATCAAAGAAATACGCAGTCGGCGCATAGCTGAAAACTCCTTTAGGTTTAAATTAATCGGCAGAAAAATGACTTGAAATTTATTATTGCTTGATATGAAAACTCAAGCAAGTGAATGCGGCGTAATTTTCAAAATCAGTAAAATAGCGAACATTTTCGACTAGGTTTTGTTGAAATAAGACTGGAGCGCAATCCGTCCCGGTTGCTATGAGCGCGATAGCGCGAAAAAGCGTTTTAATTGCTTTCAACTTGAAAATAAACAGGAATTTCTTTCGCGCCGAAGCGACGCTCATGGCAACCGGGACGGATTGCGCTCCAGTCAAAACATTTTTTGTTAAATTTCTTTATCGTTAACAAAACCTAAAGTTCGCTTTTCGTCTGAATTTTAATTGAAGCACAAAAAATGTTTTTTTTACTCAACCAATTCGGTCAGACATTCCTGCTCATCAAAATTTTCGGTTTTTCGGTCTTTCAAAACAAAAAGAATCACCGTTCGATAAGTTTCTGCGTCGGGCTTGCCGTTAAAACAAGGCGTTTCGATTTCCGTCAAACTCAAATAGCTGACCAGACAACTGAGCAGCATCCACAGAAGAATTTCTTCGCGCGTTCCGATTGGATTGTGTTTCCAAATAGTTTCGCGGTCTTCTTTTATCCCGCGACAAATTCGCTCAAATTCCTGTTCGCTGATTTTCGTCATCCGTTTCATTGAATCACAAACGGGTTTTCGATACAAAACGAACTGTTTTCAATCGTCAATAATTTTTTTTCGCCAAAGTGTATTCATAAGAGACGACTTTTTTAATTTTTTTCAAACAGTATTTTTCAAAATCAGCGTAATGTCCGAATTTTTAAGGAGTTCTGAAAGTTATTAATTCTTGGCATAGCGTTTGCTAAAAATGAAGATGAGAGGTCATTGAAAAACACAAAATGTTGGGCAAGAGTTTTTGATGGATATTCATTTGATTTTCTATATTTAGTTTTGATTTTTGGGCAAAAAGCCGAAATCCTTTATCCTGGATCTCGGCTTTTTTGTTTTTAAATCACTTCCTCATACATCAAATAGTGCGACGCTTCCATATTTAATTTTTCGTAAACCTTTCGCGCGTTCACATTTTCCTTTTCGACATAAAGCCGGAAACCGCAGACATTTCCACTTTCCAGCGCCTGCTCTTTTACAAATTCATAAAGCCTTCGATAAATTTTTCTGCCGCGCGCTTCGGGCAAAATGTAGACGCTTTGAATCCACCAAAACCAGTTATTGCGCCAATCGCTCCATTCAAAAGTTACCATCAAGCCGCCGATTATTTTGTTTTCTTCTTCAGCGACGACGTAAAAACCTTTTTTCTCGTCTTTAAAAACCGCTTCGACACCGCTTTTCAAAATACCGGTTTCGAGCCTTTTTCCTTCGGTTTCGAGTGCCATCGCCTGATTAAATTCGACTAAATCCGGCGCGTCTTCAATTGTTGCAATACGAATATTCATAAGTTTTCCGCTTGACGATATTTTGTTCAACCACTAATCTATAATGTTTTGTTAATTTTACAAAACTAATTGACATTATGAAACTTCGGATACTTTATCACGGAAACTGCTTCGACGGCGTTTCCTCAGCCGCTATTTTTTCAAAATTTTACCGCGCGAAAATTCACAAAGACGCTGAAATTTCCTACACGCCGACGATGCACCGCGCCGGCAACGCCTTTGACAAAGAACAATTTGACGGCGACGAAAACGCGATTGTTGATTTCAAATATTGTCCCGACGAACGCTTAACGTGGTGGTTTGACCATCATCAATCGGCGTTTTTATCAAAAGAAGACGAAAAACATTTTCTCGCCGACGATTCGGGCAAAAAATTTCTCGACACGACGAGCAAATCCTGCGCCGAATTTATCGCCCGAATCGCCGAAGAAAAATTCGGTTTCAAAGACGATTCCTTGACGGAATTGATTCATTGGGCGCGCATCATTGACGGCGCGTTATACGAATCGCCCGCGCAGTGCGTCGAACTTCGCTCGTCCGCGCTGAAATTGATGCAGGTTATCGAAAGCGAAAAGGACGAAAAATTTGTCGAGCGAATTATTCGCAGTCTGACCGAAAAATCACTGGACGAAATTTTAGAAAGCGACGAGATTCAAGCCAAATTACAGCCGATTTTAGACGAACATTGGAAAAACGTCGAACTAATCAAAGAAAAATCAACGTATTCGCGCGGCGTGGTCAGTTTCGATTTAGTCGGCACGGAAATAGAAGGCTACAACAAATTTATTCCGTATTATTTTTATCCGCAAACGACTTACACGGTTTCGCTGCTGCAAAGTTCGCACAGAACAAAAATCTCCGTCGGCTCAAATCCGTGGTCGCCGCGCCCGCGCCTGCACAACATCGCCGAAATCTGCGAACGCTACGGCGGCGGCGGACACTCGGTCGTCGGCGCGGTTTCGCTCAAACCCGATGAAGTTGAAAACGGCAGAAGAATTATGCGGGAAATTATCGAAGAACTGCAATTTGAAAATTGATTGTTAAATATTTACAACAAAGAGCCATATATTATCGTAAATTTGATTTCTTCTAAAATTATCAGTTATTACAAAAAAGAGTTCCAAAAGTATTTAGAACTTAGTCATTGAAATCAAGTTTTATTGATTTCAATGACTTATACGCTCACCTTCCGAAATCAATTTGGGGATTTTTCAAATCTTATTAATTTTTGACATCAATAGCTTTTAAAAAACATTGATTTTCAAGTACTTTTATTATCCAGCAAACACAAAACTAACTATCTTGGCAAAAAGACAAAATGCTTTTGTTGTTAAATTCCCGATATAGATTTTCAAAGAATTTGTGTGAGGCGAAGGATATAACTAAGATATTTTGGGAAATTATCAATGATGTCGTAAAATGTTCAACTTTGGAAGTTTAAAAATAGATTTATAAGTGAACATATTTCATCTGTGAATAAAAATTAGATATTCTGTTATATTTTATATACAGCAATTTTAGGGAGATAAATCAGTGAAAAAAATAACATTTTTGTCCTTTATTTTGTAAATACATTCCTCATTTTATTTAACGGAGCGAATTCGGACAAACTGAAAAAGCCGTAAAATAAATGTCGCATTTTCTTTCACTTTTCCTTTTTTCATTCTTTTTAACGTATTAACTTTATAATCTGGTAAAATTGAATTGCACTAAACAAATACAAAATTCGCGCGTTCGCCGCCGAAAATTTTGTGGCACTTCGATTGCTGAAAGTATTATTTGCAATCACTCTCTCCGCGAAAATATTTGTTTTCGCAAAAAATTAAATTATTAGAGGAGTAAAAATGAGAAAATATATTGTTACATTGTTGATGTTATTTGTGTTTGCCGGCGGAGTAGTTATAATTTCGCCGACCAATGCCGAAGCGCAGACTTATTACGTTAAAAGAGTTCGTGACAGACGCGGGCGCGTGCGTTATGTGCGTGTCAGAAAGCCGAGTTTTTATCGTCGTCACCGCAACGCTTCAAATATCGCGCTCGGAACGGGCGGCGGCGCGGTTCTCGGCGCGTTGATCGGCGGCAGAAAAGGCGCGTTGATCGGCGCGGGCGCGGGCGCGGGCGGTTCGGCACTCTACACTTATAAAGTCAAACCGAAGAAAAGAAGATACTATAAAGTTCGCCGCAGAAATTAATTTCTTTTCAAGTAAAAAAAGAAAAGCCGTGAAATTTTGATCTTCACGGCTTTCTTATTTTTTATAAAGTTTTCAGGTTCTGTTGATAGAGAGACTGGAGCGCAGCCCGTCCCGGTTGCCATTGAGCGCGAAAGCGCGAACAAGCGTTTCAATTGCTTTCAAATTGTATATAAACAGGCAGTTTTTCGCGCCGAAGCGACGCTCAACGGCAACCGGGACGGATTGCGCTCCAGTCAAAACTTCGTTTTTTGTTGATTTTCAACAGAATCTCATCAAAATTTATTCCATAATGCCGATCTCGTCCAAATCGCGCCCGCGATTGCGCCAATCTTCGACGACTTTTACAAACAATTTAAGAAAAACTTTTTTGCCCAAAAGTTTCTCAACATCATATCTGGCTTCCGTGCCGATTGTTTTTAATTTGATGCCGCCTTTGCCGATGATAATTCCCTTTTGCGAACTTCTTTCGACGTAAATCGCGCAGGCGATTCGCGTAATCGCCGGGTCTGATTCGTCGTAAACTTCCGTTACGACCGCCGTTACGTAAGGGATTTCGTCGCCCGTCGTTTGCAGGATTTTCTCGCGCACCATTTCAGCGACAATCGTCCGCATTGATTGATCGGTCATTTCATCTTCGGCGAAAATCGGCGCGGCTTCGGGCAAATGTTTGATGATTTGCTTCAAAAGATTTTCAATCGCTTCACCTTTTAGTGCAGAAATCGGTACGATTTCGACGAAATCGTATTCTTTGGCGTAAAATTCCATCAGCGGCAAAAGTTCCGCTTTGTCTTTTATTTTATCAATTTTGTTGAGAACCAAAATCGCCGGTTTTTCCGATTCTTTGATTAAATCCAAAACAAATCTGTCGCCGTTGCCGGTCGAAACGGAAGCGTCGCGCATCAAAACGACGACATCAACCGTCAAAATCGCATCGTGAACGGTGGACATCATCCGCCGATTGAGCAAGTAACCGGGTTTGTGAACTCCCGGCGTGTCAATAAAAACGATTTGTCCGTCATCGAGCGTCACGATTCCTTTGATTTTGTGCCGCGTCGTCTGCGGTTTGTTGGAAACGGCGGCGATTTTCTCGCCGACCAGATGATTTAACAAAGTAGATTTTCCCGCATTCGGGCGACCGATCAGCGCGACGTAACCGCTGTGAAAGTTTTCGGAATTCATTACAACAACTTAGCAGATTTGCGCGAACATTCAAGTTACTGTTCAAAATCGTGCGCGGCGTGTAGAATAAGTTTTGTTTTACAGACTCAAACTTTGAGCTTAAAAATCTTTTGTAATCTGTTTGATTGAATTTAGTTTGAAATTGTAGATTTAATAATACAAAAGTTTAAAATAATTAACATAAAATTTAGGAGAATAATTTAATAAATGTCTTTAACAGTGGTAGGTTCGGTCGCGTTTGACGCGTTGGAAACGCCTTTTGGGGTGCGCGACAAATTATTGGGCGGCGCGGGAACGCATTTTGCGCTGTCGTCGAGTTTTTTCACGGATGTTCGCGTCATCGGTGTCGTCGGCAACGATTTTACCGACGCGGAATGGGACGTTTTTAAGCGTCATAATATCAATACTGACGATATTGAAGTCGTCGCGGACGGCAAAACATTTTTCTGGCGCGGGAAATATGAATTCGATTTGAACGTCGCGCACACTTTGGAAACGCAGTTGAATGTGTTTGAAACTTTCCAGCCGAAGCCTTCGGAAGAATCGAAAAATTCCAAACTTTTGTTTCTGGCGAATATTTTGCCGATGCTGCAAAAAGAAGTTCGGACTTCTTCAAAAGCCGAATTCGTGGCGATGGACACGATGAATTTTTGGATTGATTCGATGAAAGATGCCGTCATTGAAACGATCAAAGTCGTTGACTGCGTGATAATTAACGACGCGGAAGCGCGGCAGCTTGCGGACGAGCCGAACATTCATAAAGCGGCGAAAAAAATTATTGAAATAGGCGATTTGAAAGCACTCGTCATCAAACGCGGCGAATACGGCGCGGCACTTTTTACGAAAAATTCGTATTTTGCGATTCCGGCTTATCCTTTGGAATCGGTTTTCGATCCGACCGGCGCGGGCGACACTTTTGCGGGCGGCTTTATGGGTTATCTGGCGAGTCAGGAAAAAATTGACGAGCCTGCAATGCGCCGCGCGATGGTTTACGGAACGGTGATGGCTTCGTTCAACGTCGAAGAATTCGGCACGGAACGCGTTGATCGTCTAACGCATTCGGAAATCAATCAAAGATTCAGCGACTTCAAAAAACTGACGCATTTTGAAGAAATTCCGTTTGAACGCGCAACTTCAGCTTAGTTTTTGATATAAAACTTGTTGTCTAACGGAGCGCGGACGGCTCGTCCGCAAACGGGCGCAGCGACGTTTCAAGCGTTACTCGATAAGTCACTAACTATAAAATAAAACATTATTCGCTTCGCTTTAATAGCGGACGAGCCGTCCGCGCTCCAGAGTCATAAATGACAACATCGAAAAAACCTTCGCTGACGAGTTACGCTCACCCAATTTCCAATTATCTGATTGCGGTTATTGGTTTAATTTCTGTCGCGTGTCTTGGAATGGGTGTCGCCGCAGCTTCCCGAAATATGGAAGCGGTTCAGCGTTGGGTTTTGATCGCGTCGCTGATTTCGCTGGCGTTTTTCGGTTTATCAATTTCGATTTGGCTGATTCTCCGCGCCTCGCGCCGCGTCGTCGTCGGCAGAAGCAACAAAGATATTGACTGGCAGGTTGATTCGCCGGAAAATCAAAAGGGAAAATTAAACGCCGAAGTGCGCGAACTCGCCGCTATTTTGGAGATTTCCGACGAGCAGTTGACCGATTTGTTATCGGCGTATGTCGTGGCGGAAGATTTGGCTCTCAGGAAAATTCAGCAGGATGAGCGAAAGCCTCTGTTTCGGCACGTCAGAGTCAAAAATATCGGTTTCGACGCGGTTCTTTTGTCCGGTGAAACTTTGAATTTTATCGAAGTAACTTTTTTGGTCGCGCCTGATCTTCCGCAGAAAAAAATAAATTCAATCGCGGGAAAAATCGCCACGGCTAAAGAATTTTTCGGGGAAAATTATCCCGATTCAAAACTAAAATTTTCGCTGGTTCTCGTAACTCAACTGGACGAAAAAGCCGACGCGAAACTGCGCTCGACGCTAACCAAAGAAAGGTTTTCCGCGATTCCGGTTGATATTGATGTCAATTTTTACGACTTTGAAGAATTGCAGAAAGTTTATGCAATGGAATAAATTTCGTGAATCGTCAATCGTGAATCGCAAATCGTTCTAAGACGTTAGTTGCGAATCGTTATTCTACAATAGAAATTTTGTTTTTGTTCGGCTAATCTATTTACGATTTACGATTTACGATTCACGATTGACGAACAAAAATTTATGCTTGAAAACAAAATTGGAATGATTTTTGGCGTGGCAAACAAACGCTCAATTGCGTGGGCGTGCGCTCAGGCATGCATCGAAAACGGCGCGAAACTGGCTTTTACTTATCAGGGCGAACGGTTAAAAGAAAACGTCGAAAAATTGACGAAAGACATCCCGAACACGATCATCGTGCCGTGTGACGTGCAGAATCAGGCGGAAGTTGACGCGGCTTTTGAAGCGGTTGACAATGAATTCGGCAGACTCGATTTTTTGATTCATTCGATTGCTTACGCGCCGCGCGAAGCTCTCGAAGGCGAATTTTTGACGACCAGCCGCGACGCGTTTTTGACCGCGCTCGAAATCAGCGCGTTTTCGCTGACACAGCTTTCATTAGGCGCGGTTCCGCTGATGAAAAACGGCGGCAGCATTATCACGATGAGCTATTACGGCGCGGAAAAAGTAGTGCAGAATTACAACGTGATGGGCGTTGCCAAAGCCGCGCTCGAATCTTCCGTCAGATATTTAGCCGAAGATTTGGGCAGACATAATATCCGCGTCAACGCGATCAGCGCGGGACCGATCAACACGCTGTCGGCGCGCGGCGTAAAAGGAATGGGCGCGATGCTCTCGCACATCGCCGAAAAAGCACCGCTCCGGCGCAACGTCGAAGCCCGCGAAGTCGGCAACACCGCGCTTTTTTTAGTCAGCGATTTAGCCTCCGCCATTACCGGCGAGACGATTTACGTTGACTGCGGATTTAATATTATAGGTATTTGAGTCTAGGAAGTCTGGAAAGTTTAGGAAGTCTAGGAAGGAAGAAAATATCAGACTTCCCAGACTTCCCAGACTTCCCAGACTTCCCAGACTTCCCAGACTTTTATGGCAGAAACTAAAGCAAACAAAACAAAGAAAAAAGACGACGCGCCGAAATTGCCGGAAACCGTCGCCGAGGCGAAGGAACAGGAAAAAACCTCTTACTGGCGAACAACCGAAGACGAAGTTTTGCTTCGTTCGCCCGAACCGAGCGATTTGTTCAGAAGCTCCGATTCGTGGCGCGTCTTTCGCATAATGGGCGAATTCGTCAACGGATTCGATTCGCTGGCGACGATTACCAAAGGCGTTTCCGTCTTCGGTTCGGCGCGGACGACCGAAGACAACGAAAATTACATCGCGGCGCGTGAAACCGGAAAATTGTTGGCGGAAGCCGGTTTTGAAGTGATTACGGGCGGCGGTCCCGGAATTATGGAGGCGGCAAATCGCGGCGCGTTTGAAGCGGGCAAAATCTCCGTCGGATGCAATATCGAACTGCCGTTTGAACAGCAGCCGAATCCGTATCAAACCAGAAGTCTGACGTTCAAATATTTTATGGTGCGAAAGACGATGTTTATCAAATACAGCAACGCTTATATCATTTTCCCCGGCGGTTTCGGCACGATGGACGAAGTTTTTGAAGCCCTAACGCTGATTCAAACGCGCAAAATCCGTAATTTTCCGGTCGTTTTGTTCGGTTCGCAGTATTGGAAAGGACTCGTTTCGTGGATGACTTCGACGATGCTCAACGAAAAAAACATCAACCCGGAAGATTTAGGTTTGATGTATTTGACCGATTCGCCGAAAGAAGCGGTTGATTTTATTATCGAAACCTGCGAAGAAAATGAAAACGGCAATGATAAATAGTCAGGCGAGATAATTTTTCATCCAGTCGAGATATTTTTCTGAAACTTCGCTTGATTCGAGCGCGACGATTTCAGGCACGTCGTAACTGTGGTGTGCCTGAATAAATTTTTCAAGTTCTGCAAATTTCTCTTGGAAAGTTTTGATCAAGAGCAAATTTTCCGATTCGTTTTGAACCTCATTTTCCCAAAAATAGAACGATTTTATTTTCGGCAAAACCTGAACACAGACGGCGAGTTTTTCTCCGATAATCTTCCGCGCCAAATCTTCGGCTTCTTCGGCGTTTGGTGTTGTCGTTAAAACAATAATCATAAAAAAGGTGAAAAGGTGGAAGAGTTTAAAAGTGAAAAGGTGAAAAAGTATTTATGACTTTTGGAAACATCTACATCCAAAACTTTTAAACTTTTCCACCCTTTCACTTTTAAACATTTGAAAAAGATTATTTGTTCATTAAATCCTTGTATTGTCCATCCTCAACCCATTTCAAAATTTCCGACACGCGCCAGATCGGGAACGGATGCGAAAGTCCGGCGTTGAGCATATCAGCCCAGAATTTGTCGAGCTTTTTCTCGTCGTAATTTTTTTCAAATTCCCGCGCCTGCTCTAAAAACTCGTCGTAATTCATATTGTAGGCAAAAGTTCCGCCGGCGAGTTTCATCATCGTGCTGCCGATAACGTGCGGGTCTTGCGTAACGAGCAGCGCGGCGCGGTCACAGGAAAGTTCAGCTTTTCGCGCCCACGACAGCAGCGAACTGCTGATTCCCGCCGAAATCAAAAATTTTACGATCTCCGATCCCGGAACCAAACGGGCGACTGAAGCGTTCGCTAATGCTTCGATTAATCGCGCCGCCGTCAAATAAAGAACGTGTTCGGCGTGAATATGTCCGACTTCGTGCGCGACGACGGCGAGCGTTTCTTCGTCATTCAAACGCTCCAAAAGTCCTGAGTGCATTACGATTACAGGTTTTTCAACGCCGCCCGTAAAAGCGTTGACAATCGGGTTTTGCTGAATAAAAAAGTCCGGCATATCAACGCCGAGCGTCGTGCAGGCGATTTGCAGTTTGGCGTGCAGGTCGGGACATTGTTTCGGCGTAACTTTAACCGCGCTCGCCATAAACATCACGCGAATCGCCGATTCGCCCGTCACTTTCAGCAGTTGTTTTAACGCCGTATCAATTCCCGGAATCGCTTTGAGCGCGGCAAGTGCTTTGCTGTCAGCCGGATGAATGTATTCGTGTTTGTTCAAATCCGCAAACTTTTTGTGCGGCGCGTTCGACAAAGGCAGACGGCAGCGTCCGCATTTGGCTTCGCCGTTGACATAATCTTCTTTGACGGAATTTTTTTGTCCGCAATAACGACACCGAACGCTGTATTTTTCGGCGACTGCGGCTGATGAATCATTTGTTGCCATAATTTAAAAGTTTAAATAGAATTTCCTGATAATTCAAATCTATATTTCTGATGTTATAAACGCCGGAAAGTTGTAAATTGTTTCAATCGGAGCGCGGACGGCTCGTCCGCCAGCAAGCGAAGCGATGCTGTAACGCTCGTCGTCAATGATATAACTTTAATGCGAAGGCGTTTCTCGCGCTTCTGCGCTCGATGCGGACGAGCCGTCCGCGCTCCGATTAAAACAAGTGTTTGCAATAGTTATAAAATTTTTACTGTCGGTAAAGCCGTAATTTTCGCCGAACCACAACGTCAGCGATTTTGAGTTTTGTTCCAACTCCGCTTTGTCGAGTTTTGGGAATTTATCAAACCATTGTTGGCAGACGTTTTTTTTCACGGTTCGCCGCACAAAAGCGCGAAATCCGAAATATTTCGTGAAAATTGACGGATTAGATGCTTCGCTGAGATGTTCGGAAATAAAAGGTTTGAGAAGAAATGTTTGTAAATCAATGTTTTCATTGAACTTCCACGTTCCTTTTTCCAGCGTCAAAATCGCCGGTTTTATTTTATCGCCGATATTCACATCGCGCGTCAGACCTTGATAAAATCGCATTCCGATGAAATTGGCGCACAAATCGGCGTTTGAAAAAACACCCGAAATTAGAGTTCCGTAATAAGTGTATTCGGTTGATTTTCCCCATTTAATCGCTTTTTTCGCGGCTTCTTCGGCGGTTAAACCTTTTGCCAGCGCGCGGTTATAAATTTTGTAATAAGAAAATCCCTGCTGAAAAATATGCGCGATTTTGTCCGTGCCGAAGTTCGCTCCGTAAAGATTGACCGTCGAACTGATGCCGATGTAATCGCTGGGAAAAACGTAAAAGATAGATTGGCGAAAACTCGTTTTGTAACGAGCCGGCTGCGCTGTAAATTTGTGAGATTCCATCCAGCTTCCCGAAGCTGTAAAGGGCGGAATTCCCGTTCCGACAAGTTTATAAAACTCAAGCGCGACCGCTTCTTCCGAGCGCAGAAAAACGAGTTCGGCGCGTTCTTTTTCCGCCGATTCGCATTTGGATTTCGCGTTTTTTTTTGAAAGACAATTTTCCGACGCGGTAATTTTATTGTTTAATTTTTCAACCGCTTTTCTCAAATTATCTTCCGCATACTGCGAAACTTCGTCGCCGATGTCGGCGAGCGGTTCGGGCGGCAGATTATATTGATCGGTTTCAAAAGCGAAAACAAAAGTCGAATTCGCCAGCAAAACAGCGCATAAAACTAATCGAATAATCTTTTGCATTTTCATAACCCGAAAAATGTACCGCAGACCCGAAAATGTACCGCAGTCGTCCCGACTGCCGTCGTGAGCGCGTCCCGCGCTCACGTATTCCGATTATACAAAACTTTTTGACGCGCATCATATTTTTTACTCGGAAGCGGGACGCATCCGATACGGCAGTCGGGACGACTGCGTTACGTTACGCGTTTTAAGCGCACGACGGTTTCAACGTGATGCGTCTGCGGAAACAAATCGAGCGCGGTGATTGATTCAATCGCGTAACTTTCCGATAAAATCCGCAGATCACGCGCCAAAGTCGAAGGTTCGCACGAAACGTAAGAAATCTCTTTCGGCGCGATTTTCAAAATATTTTCAATCGTCTCTTTCTCCGTTCCGGCGCGCGGCGGATCGAGCAGAATGAAATCAATTTCCTGTAAATCATTCGCGTTTTCCGCCAGCCAATCGCCGACGTTTTCGGCGCAGACTTCAGCATTTTCAGCTCGCGCATTTTCCACATTTTTTCGCGCGAAATCAACCGCTTTTTCGTAACCTTCAACGCCGATAACTTTGCCGAAATTTTTCGTCAAAGGAAGCGTAAAAAGTCCGACACCGCAATATAAATCAAGCGCGGTTTCGCCTTTCGCGCCTTTAGTGGCGGTTTCGATTAAAGATTCGATTAGGAACGGATTTCCCTGAAAAAAACTCCGCGCGTCGTAAAAATAACGATTGCCGTTTGACTGAAAATCAATCTCTTCGGTCGGTTCGACGATTTCGTTTGAATAAATCGAAATATTTTCGCCGCTGTTCGCCGCTTCGATTTCGACGATTTCCGCCCAAAAACTTTCCCATTCGACCGTTTCGCGCAGTTCGGTCAAAAGATTTTGCAGTTCGGGCGTTAAAATCGGGCAAGTTTCGACATCAATTATATTGTGCGAATTTCGCTGAAAATAACCGATTTTTTTGCGCCGCGTATCAACGTGCCACGCGGCGCGGGCGCGATATTTGTAATCGCGCGGACTGCCGATAATTTCAATTTCCTTTTCGTAATTTATTTTCCCGATGCGCGACAAACAATCGCGCAGAATCGAAATTTTCGCGTCCAACTGCGCTTTGTAATTCATCTGCTGAAAATCACAGCCGCCGCAGCGACCGAAATACCGGCATTTCGGCTCGGTTCGATGCGCGGAAGGTTCAATAATTTCAACAATTTCGGTAAAGGCGGTTTTGCCTTTCAGTTGAATAATTTTGACGCGAAGTTTGTCGCCGTTGGCGGCGAGCGAGACGAAAACAGTCAAGTTTTCCGCGAACGCCAGACCAAAACCGTTCGGGACGATTTTTTCGATGGAAACTTCCAAAACTTCGCCGATTTTGTATTTTTTGCTCAATAGATTTCCAACCTTTTTCCGAAATTACAAATAAAATAAACTAAGGCGCGGAATTTCCGTCTCTTCGCGCAGACGTTTGACCAGCATCAAATCAAACGTTCGCTGATAAGTTTCGTCGTCCATTTTGTTCCGATACGAAGCGAGATTTTTTTTGATTTCGCTTTTCAGATTTTCGCTCGAATAATTTTTCAAAAGACTTTCATCAATCAAAACGTCCAACTTTTCCAAATCTTTTTCCAGATTTTCGACACCGGAAAAGTTTTCCCGCAGCCGCGCCAAACGATTTGCGGCTGTTTTCAAAGTTTCGCTCAAATCGTTTTTCGCCTTATTTTGCGCCGATTTTAATTCTTCGCTAACTTCTTCCAAATGCGCGACAACTGTTTCATCAGGAAAAATCTCGTCCTTTTTGGAATTTGAAATCTGCAATTCGGAATCCGGGATTTTCCCGATCTGTGATTCGAGCCATTCGGCATATTGCGCTTCGATTTCTTCGCGGCAATAAGTCAAAGATTTAATCGTCCTCTTTCGCGCCGGTTGTTTGTCCGCCGCATCGAAAACTTTTTCGATGCCGCGCAGAATAATGTGCAGCGGAACTTCGCGTTCCTGCCAAGTTTCAATCAACGCCCAATCGAGCGGCGACAGCAGCAGATTTCTCCCGCGTCTTCTGATAAAAACTGATTCGATTTCGGAAAAATAATTAAAGTAATTCAAGATAATGGTAAATGGTAAATGATAAACGATAAAAAAATCTTTGATTTACCATTTATCATTTACCATTATTCAGGGCGGATTTTCATTCGTCGCAAAGTTCGCAAATCGTCGTCGGTTAATTCGAGTTCGATTTCCTGCGGTTCTTCGTCAGTGTCTTCGATGATTTCCTGCAAACCGATTTCCAATTTCAGCGTTAAATTCGGCTCATAACCGAGTTCGCGCAAATATCTGATAGCGTTGGCGACGCGGGAATTTCTTTCAATCGCCAGATTTATTGACTCGCTCAATTCGCGCACTGCGTTTTTTTCGTATTCGTCAAGTTCCATTTTGCTATATGAATGCTACTTGAGGCTTTGAAATTAGTCAAAAGTTTGATAGGCTTTACACAAATTCGGATTTTAGAATCTATTTGACTCACTTGAGAAGAACATCACCGATAATTATTTCAGGCAAAAACATTTTTAATGATCTCAAAAAATACTTTGAAAAGCATTTGACCAAAATCACGCTTTCGTATTTACACGAAGGTTTAAACAAAAATGATGTTTTTGATTTTACATCAGAAATGTCTATTCACTTTGGAGTGAATAGTTATACTTTCACACAAACAGATGGAAAAATAATCTATGAAAAAAGCTACTTGGAAAATTTGACTCAAAATGAAATTAAAAATTTACTAAAAATCATTTCTAATAATCATAAGGAATATATCGAAGAAAAAATAGTAGAATTGGAAAATCAATGATTTTCTTTTGATTTTCTTAGATGTGTTACTTTAACAATTATGGAAAACGAATTATTAAAAAGAATTACGCTCAATCCGAAAGTTTGTTTCGGCAAACCGACGATTAGAAATATGCGTTATCCGGTTGAAACAATGCTCGATTTGATGAGCGCGGGAATGACGACGGAAGAACTTTTGGAGGATTATCCCGATCTTGAAAAAGAAGATTTGCAGGCGTGTCTTTTATTTGCCAGCAAGCTGATTAAAGTAAATTCGATCAACAAAATTATCGCCGCGTAATGAAATTTATCGTTGACGCTCAATTACCTTATCAGTTGAAAAATTGGTTGACGGCTGAAGGTTTCGATGCGATTCACACGCGAGATTTACCCGAAGCTAATGAAACGCAGGATTTAAGTGTCGCCGACATTGCCGATAAAGAAAGTCGAACCGTTATAACAAAAGACAGCGATTTTTTGAAGCTTTATATTTTGACCGGCGCACCGCAAAAACTTTTGATGATAACAACGGGAAACATTGTCAATAAAGAGTTATTGAATTTGTTCGAGAGAAATTTTGAAACTGCATTGAAACTTTTTAATTCTTTCGATGTTGTTGAAATAAACAATTTTCTCGTTATGGGACATAATCCTTAATTCACCATTTCTTTAAATTCGCCTTCGCTCAAAACCTTCACGCCCAAACTTTCCGCTTTTGTGAGTTTCGATCCGGCATCGCTTCCCGCAACTACGAAATCGGTTTTTTTGCTGACCGAAGATGAAACGCGTCCGCCGCGTTCTTCGATTAACTTTGCCGCTTCGTCGCGCGTAAATTGTTCAAGTTTTCCGGTTAAAACGAATATTTTGCCGGCAAAGTTTTCGTCGAAATTTGCGGAAGCGTCGCCATCGGTTTCCATTTTCACGCCCGCCGCTTTTAATCTTTCGATTATTTCCCGATTGCGCGGATTCTCGAAAAAATTGAAAACCGAAACGGCGACCGCTTCGCCGATTTCGTGAATCGCGTCTAGTTCTTCGACCGTCGCGCCTTCCAGATTTTCGATATTTTTGAAATGCCGCGCCAGAATTTTCGCGTAGCGTTCGCCGACGTGCCGAATGTCCAAACCGTAAAGAAGCCGCTGCAAACCGCGCGTTTTTGAAAGTTCGATTTGTTCGATCAAATTCGTCGCCGACTTTTCGGCTTTGCGTTCGAGCGCGGAAATTTGTTCGATTGTTAAATCGTATAAATCCGCCACATTTTTAACCAAACCCAAACCAACCAGCATTTCAACCAAAACATCGCCCAAACCTTCGATGTCCATTGCCTTTCGCGCCGCGAAATACAAAATTCGCGCCTTAACTTTTGCCGGACAAATCGGATTTGCGCAGCGCGTAACAGCTTCGCCTGCGGGACGAACCGCAGCGAAACCGCAAACCGGGCAAGTTTTCGGAAATTCGTAATTAATTTCGTCGCCGTCGCGCTTTGATTCGATAACCTGCAAAATTTGCGGGATAATTTCGCCCGATTTTTCGATCATAACCCAATCGCCGATTTTCAAATTCAGACGCTTGATTTCATCTTCGTTATGCAGAGAAGCGCGTGAAACCGTCGTTCCGGCGAGCAAAACCGGCGTTAAATATGCGACCGGCGTGAGCGCGCCCGTTCTGCCGACCTGAACGTTTATCGCTTCCAGCCGCGTCGTCGCCCGCATCGCCGGATATTTGTAGGCGATTGCCCAACGCGGAGCTTTCGTCGTCGCGCCGAATTCGGCTTGAAGTTGTGTCTGATTGACTTTGACAACCACGCCGTCAATTTCGTAATCGAGCGAATCGCGTATTTCCTGCATTTCTCCGATAAATCGGACGAGTTCGTCAAAATTTCTGCAAAGAGCGCGATGCGGATTGACGTGAAAACCATTCGCTTCGAGCCACGCGAAAATTTCCCAGTGCGTCGCAAACATTTTCTGCGTTCCGGCTAAAAGATCGTAGGGAAACATATCGAGACGGCGCGATTTAACGACCGTCGAATCAAGCTGTCTCAGCGTTCCCGAAGCGAAATTACGCGGGTTGGCGTAAGTTTTTTCGCCGAGCATTTCCAGTTCGGCATTGATTTTTTCAAAAACCGAACGCGCCATAAAAACTTCACCGCGCGCTTCAATTTGTTCAGGTAAATCATTTTTCAACTTAAGCGGAATCGAACGAATCATTTTCACATTGCTCAAAACATCGTCGCCGATTAAACCGTCGCCGCGCGTCGCTCCCGCCGTCAAAACGCCGTTTTCATAATGTAGCGCGACCGAAAGACCGTCAATTTTCAGTTCTGCGACATAATCAAATTCGCGCCCGTCCGCCAACTTTTGACATCGCTCGTCAAACGCCTTTAAATCTTCCAAGTTGTAAGAATTATCAAGCGACATCATCGGAACGCGATGCACAAACGGCTGAAAGCCCTCGGCTTTCCCGCCGACTCGCTGCGTCGGCGAATCGGGCATTATCAATTCGGGATTTTCTTCTTCGAGCCGTTTGAGTTCGGCAAGCAGCCGGTCAAATTCCGCGTCGGCAATTTCCGGCGCGTCGTTTTGATAGTAAAGTTCATTGTGCCTGTTAATTTCGGCACGCAAATTTTCTATTACTGATTTTGTGTCGTTTTCGGTGTTTTCAAAAAGATTCATAGAGACAGGACAAGCCGCAAACCTTCATCAATCTGCTCCATTTTGCGTCCGGGAAGAGTTCCGACAAAATCGAGCAGATCGGTTTTATCAACCGTGAAAATTTGTGAATTATTAACAACCGATTCTTTTTCCAAACCGCTTGTTCTTTTAGATAATAAAACATTGCCGGGCATTTCAGCCAGCCGCAGATTGGTTGTGATGATTGCAACAACCAGCGTGTTCATTCGCGTTTTATTGAAATAATCGGATTGGATTATGACAACGGGACGATGAAATCCGGGACTCGAACCACGCGGTTCGCCTAAATCCGCCCACCAAATTTCGCCGCGCTCGACTACCATTTATCCCTCTGAATAATTTTGCTTTGATATTTTCTAATTGCAGGATCGAGCGATGTGTCAACCTCTTCACAAACCTTGTTGATTCGGGCAATTATGTCTTCTTCATTATATTCTTCCGCTAATTTTTCAACGCCCATCGCAAAAACTTTGCTGCGCGAAACTTTTAACTTTTTGGCGAGTTTTTCGCTCATCTGAAAAACCTCGTCCGAAACTGATATGGCTGTTTTCATAACGAAAAGTATAACCGAAGTAATACTGAAAATCAATTTATTATTCGGCGTTGAGAAGGGAAAATGTTATGCTCAAGATTTTACTAAACTCGTGTGAATTTTAAAGCGGTATTTTTATAAATATGAATTTGACCGAAATTTTTATCAATGAAAATCGGCGTTTGCGAAGCGGTTGGCGTTTTTTGATTTTTTTATTGGCGGTTCTGCGCGTGTCATCATTTTTCGGCGCGGCTGTCAGAGAAATTCTTTATCGTCTGCCGATTGGCTTTGACGAAAACAGTCTGCTCTCTTTTATTTACCCGAATTTTATTTTGCTGACGACGACGATTTTGGTCGGCTGGCTGTGCGGAAAATTTCTCGAAAATCTGCCGTTTCGCGCCCTCGGCTGCTGGTTTACAAAAAACTGGCTGAAAGATTTGAGTTTCGGTCTGATTTTAGGCGCGGTTTCGATTCTGTTCGCCGCGCTGATCGGCGCACTGTTCGGCGGTTTGGGTTTTCAGCTAAATCAAACAAACGGACGGTCGGCAATTTTGTTGACTTTGGGAATTTCGCTCGGCGTTTTTATCATCGGCGCGGCGGCGGAAGAAGCGTTTTTTCGCGGTTATATGCTGCAAACATTTGCCCGCGCCAATCTTGTCTGGTTTGCCGTTCTTTTGACTTCTGTTTTTTTTGCGACCGTTCACAACGGTAATTCCGGCGCAAGTTTATTGTCTTGGTTTAACACGTTTTTAGCCGGAATTTGGTTCGGCATCGCTTATCTGAAAACCCGTAATTTGTGGCTCGCCTTCGGGCTGCATCTTATTTGGAATTGGTTTCAAGGAGCAGTTTTAGGAATCAATGTCAGCGGAATCAGCGAATTGACAACCGCGCCCGTTTTTCACGCGACGGATTTGGGACCGACTTGGCTGACCGGCGGCGATTACGGCATCGAAGGCGGAATCGCCTGCACGATTGCGATTATTTTTTCGACGATTGTCATTTGGTTTTCGCCGTTTCTAAAACCGACTGAAAAAATGCTGGCTTTGACGAGCGAAGAACATCCGGCGAGCGAAACGGAGGCAAAAATATAAAACATTTGCCGTGAAATTATCAATGCGGTTCGATATGAACTAGAACGTCGGCGACACCGTGTTCCGAGTCGAGCAGCGCGTCTTTGACCTTGTGAGCTATTTCGTGACCTTTCCAAACCGGTATTTCGCCGTCAACTTCGACGTGAATATCAATCCAGCGG
This sequence comes from Pyrinomonadaceae bacterium, assembly GCA_965218105.1. GTDB lineage: Bacteria > Acidobacteriota > Blastocatellia > Pyrinomonadales > Pyrinomonadaceae. Next base: position 2,196,828 of record OZ244585.1, on the reverse strand, counting down.
TGCAGACCGCTTTTGCGAATGCGGCATTTTTCAATTTTTTGCACGCCTTCGACGGCTCGCGCGACGATTCTTATTTTGTCTTCGTATTCTTTCGTGGGAGCGATGTCCATTATTTCGTTCACGCCGTCTCTGAAAAAATTTACGCCGTTATAAATGATGACGGCACAGGCGGCGAGTGCCGCCCAATCGTCCGCGCTTTCGTAGCCCGCGCCGCCGATCAGTGCAATCGAAATGCCGATAAAAGCGGCGGTAGAGGTGAGCGCGTCGGAAAAGTGATGCAGCGCGTCGGTTTTAAGCGCGGTGCTTTCGACCGATTCGCCGGCGTGTGAAACGAACTTTGAAAGAAACAATTTGATGATAACGACACCGACCAGAATGACCAGCGTGTACCAGCGCGGTATGTGATGCGGCGTTAAAATTTGTTTGACGCTTTCGACGGCAATAACAATCGCCGCAATTATCAAAGCCGCCGCCGCCGCGACCGCCGCCAGCGGTTCGGCTTTTCCGTGTCCGTAAGGATGATCTTCGTCAGCAGGTTTGAGCGAAATCCGCAGTCCGCCCCACACGACGAGCGAACTGACGACATCCGCGCTCGATTCGATGCCGTCGGCGATCAGCGCGCCGGAATTGCCAAGCACACCGCCCGTGATTTTAATCGCGGCAAGTCCGGCGTTGATGAGACCGCCGACGAGCGGCGCATTGGTTATTTTTTGTTCGTCGCTCACAAAATATAATGTAAATTAAATGGCTGAAATTTTCGTTAAACTAGCGGTTAAATTTTTCATCTAACGCTTTTAACAGTCGTAAAATGTGTCTTTTGTTTTCTCCCAAATCACTTTTGCCCGTGCGGGACTGTGAATGTAAATTAACTTTTATCGTGTTTGCGTATGCCTCTTTTACCGCACTAATTTCCAAATCGTCAATAAAAAAGACAACCGGAACTTCAACTAAAATCGTGGCGGAATAATGTTGGCTTTCAGCATTGCCAATTTCGCCGCCACCGCCGCCCGCGCCGCCGCTTAATTTCCAATTTTTCCCGAACGTCGTCATCGTCGGAATCAATTTTCGAGTCTCTTCGACAAATTTTTCAAAATCAACCTGATAATGACGAGTCTTCAAATTTTCGTCTTTCGCGTCGTCGGACGTTTCCGCCGTATTTCCCGGATTAGTTATCGCCAAACCCGCCAAACCCAAACCCGCCGCGACCGCCGCGATGCCTAATATTTTGATGATATTCATATTCGGTTCAATTGTATTGCTAAAGTTGTTTCGAGTCGAAGAAAGATTTATAAATTTTATCTTTTAAGTAAGTGGACAAAATAAATTGTAAATGTCAGAGCGCGGACACTCTTGTCCGCCAGCCGTTCAAACAAATGACGTTACCGAAAACGAATGTTGGCGGACAAGAGTGTCCGCGCTCCAACTTAAAAATAATTTTGTCCCATTACTTATTTAACAAAAGCTGATTATCACAGCCAACTCAAAACTGATTATAAATCATCTTTACTGTGGTATCATTTTAGCTTAAAACATATTCAATCGAGGTTTCCAAAATGAAAAATAAATTCTTTACGCTGTTTGTCGCCTGCGCGTTTGTCTTTAACGGCATCGGCGCGGCGTTCGCCGGAACAAATAATAATAAAATAAATCAAACATCACAGCTCGTCGCGCTTCTTCCGGCTTCTGACGGGATAATGACTTTAGACGTGCAAAGACTTTTGGGCGACGCGCTGCCGCAGATTCTGTCGGGAAATCAGCCGATGCTCGCTAAGATTTTGGGTCAAATAGACGACATCAAAACTAAAACGGGAATTGACGCGAGACAATTTCAGCAAATCGCGCTTGGCGTTTCAACCAAACAAATCTCGCCGAAGGAAATTGATCTCGAACCGATTTTGCTGGCGCGCGGAACTTTCAACGCCGCCGCGCTTTTAGCGGTTGCCAAAGTCGCTTCCAAAGGCAAGTATCGTGAGGAAAAAGTCGGCGACAAAACCGTTTACGTTTTCAAAATGGATGAAATGGTCAAAAAAGACAATTCTCAAAATAAACCGGCGACAAAAAATTCGTGGTTTGACAAAGCGATTGACCGGATGTTTGCCGGTTTGACTCGTGAACTCGCCGTAACCGCTTATGACGGCAATACTTTAGCATTAGGTTCGGCGGCGCGCGTTCGTGATACTTTACAGTCGAAAACCCGCGTCAACAATCAGCTTTTAGATTTAGTTTACCGCAAGCAGAACGTCGTGATGAGTTTCGGGGCGAATCTGCCGAACGGTCTGTCCGATTTTGTTGATCTTGGCAATGACGAAATCGGAAAAAATCTCGATGCGATCAGACAGGTTTACGGAACTTTTGATGTCAGCGGCGTGAATTCAAATCTGGCGGTTACGATGAAAACATTCAAACCCGAACAGGCGCAGAATTTAAAGGACACGCTCGACGGTTTGCAAATGGTCGGCAAAGCATTGATCGGCGGTATGAAAGGCGCGGATAAAAAAGTTTACGGTCGAATGATTGACAACGCGAAAATTTCGCGCAACGCCGATGAAATAATGCTCAATCTGCAAGTTCCGCAAACCGATATTGACGTTTTGATCGGTGAAAACAAATAGCTTCTCATTTCTCCTTAAGTAATTTGGGCTGTCGGAAAACTGTTTCCGACAGCTATTTTTTTCTTTAGATTAAAATTATTGTAAAATCAGCTTCGATGAAAAGAAACCTAAATCAGATAAAAATCGCGGGATTTTTATCTTTCGCAATCGTCTTTATCGGCTTTAATTTCGGCGTTCCGGCAACGGCGCAAAGCGTTCAGCGTGAACGAACGGCTGCAAAACCGACACCGCAGATCAAACAAACGCCGACACCGCAGCCGATAATATCTCCGACTCCGACTCCGAACGCGACACCCGCGCCGACTCCGCTGCCGGTTCAGACTCTGGCTGATTTGCAGTCGCAGATTCGGATAAGTCTGGCGCGTCCCGAACTTCAGCGCGGACAGGTCGGAATTAAAATCGTTTCGCTCGATTCGGGAAAAACGCTTTTCGACAATAACGCCGAAAAATATTTTATGCCCGCCTCGAATATGAAAAGTTTTACGATTGCCGCCGCGCTTGAAAGACTTTCGCCGAATTTTCAGTTTGTAACGAACGTTTACGCGCCGACGCTGCCCGATGCAGACGGCGTGATTCACGGCGATTTGACAATTTTCGGGCGCGGCGACGTTTCGTTTTCGACGGCGTTTAATGACGGCGATTATTACAAAGGTCTGGACGCGCTGGCGGAAAAAATCGTTCAGGCGGGCGTTAAGCGCGTCGAAGGCAATCTGGTCGGCGACGAAAGTTATTTTACCGGAAATCCGATTCCTTCGGGTTGGGAATCGGACGATTTGCAGTGGTATTACGGCGCGGAAATTTCGGCTTTGGGATTAAATGACAACGCCGTTGATTTATCCGTCAAACCGACTTCGGCTAACGCGCCGTGTTCGGTTCAGGTTTTGCCGACTAACGCGGTTATTAAAATCTTTAATCGCTGCGTAACTTCCGCTTCCGGCACAAAACGCGACCTTCAAATCGTCAAAAAACTCGACCGAAATATTCTCGAAATCAATGGTTCGATGCCGTCGGACGATAAAAATTACACGGGTTCTATTGCCGTTTCGCATCCGTCTGAACTTTTCGTCGAAATGCTGCGCGGACTTTTATTGAAAAAAGGCGTTGCAATTACGGGTTCAAATAAAACCGTAAACTCAATGGACAAAGTTATTTCCACAATTCCGCCGGTTGAAATAGCCAAACTCGAATCGCCTCCGTTAAGCCTTATTGCGGCGAAAACTCTAAAGCCGAGCCAAAATTTATATACGGAAACCATTTTATGGACGCTCGGACAAAATGCGGGAAATATTCCCTTCAAAATTACCGACAACGCCGCGCAAAATCCGTTAAACGACCCGAAATCAACCAGTTCGGAGCGCGGTTTATTTGTAGTTAAAAATTTTTTGAATGAAATCAATATTTCGTCCGACAGCGTAGTTCAGTATGACGGTTCGGGACTTTCGCGGCACAATCTCGTTACGCCGAACTCCTTGGTTCAGCTTTACACATATATGGCAAAACAAAGCCGTTACACAAACGCTTGGCGCGAAGCGTTGACCGTCGCCGGCGTTGACGGAACTTTGCGAAACCGCTTTATCGGAACTTCCGCCGCCGGAAATGTGCGCGGGAAAACCGGCACGATTGACCAAGTTTCCGCGCTTTCAGGCTATGTTAATACCGATTCCGGTGAAAGATTGGTTTTTTCGATTATCGTGAACGAAGTGATTGGTTCGAAAGTTCGTCAGGCGACGATTGATGAAATTGTCGTCGCTCTGGCAAAATTTAAGGGAAAAACGGATTAAATCAGAAGATTGAAAAGTGAAAAGGTGAAAGAGTTTAATGAGCCTGCCTCAAAACCTTTTCACCTTTTCGCCTTGCTGCTTCTTTACTTTGGAATCTACCAGCGTGAATAATCGCCGCCGCTGCCGCCGCCGCGATTTCCGCCGCCGCCGCCGCTACGATTTCCGCCGCCGCCATAACCACCGCGCCCGCCGCCGCCGCCGCCGCGCCCGCCGCGATTTCCGCCGCCGCCTTCTTCACGCGGACGCGCTTCGTTGACCACCAAATTGCGTCCGTCCAAATCCTGTCCGTTAAATTGTTCAATTGCCGCCGTCGCTTCGTCCGCCGATGACATCTCGACAAAACCGAAACCGCGCGAGCGTCCTGTGTCGCGGTCTTCGACGACTTTCGCCGATTCAACCGTTCCCGCCTGAGCGAAATGCTCTTGTAAATCATCACTTGTCACGCCGAACGACAAGTTCCCCACATAAAGTTTAGTACTCATTATTTTTTCTATCTCTTTTAACTAAATGAAGCAAAGACAGGCTTGCAATTTGAAGGAAGGAAAATTTCTGTAACGCTTTTTTTCTCACCTTTTTGCGACGCGCCTAACTTTTCACGGTAAAACCAAACTGCTTCTGAACCTTTGAACAAAACTCTCGACCGTACCGAAATCGTCGCAATATCATTGAGAACGGGCGCATCTACCGAGACACCTGAGAGTGAAACTTTTGTGATTATGCCTGTCTTTTATAATTAAGGCAAGCATTTATTTTTATCGTCAAAATTTTCTCAATCACCTTTCAAAACATTCAAGATTTTGTCGTGAATCCCGCCAAAACCGCCGTTTGACATAATCGCCACGACATCGCCGCTTTCCAGTTCGGGCGCGAGATGTTCGACGATTGCGTCGGCATCGGGAAAACTCATCGCCGGTTTTCCCTGTAACCGGATGTCGCTGACGAGTTCCGCAACGTCCAAAACCTTGCCGAGTTCGCTTGCTTTTGACGTATTATAAACTCCGGCGATAATCACATAATCGGCATAAACAAAGGCTTTTTCGTATTTTTCCTGAAAAACCGCCAGCCGCGACGACCACGAACGCGGCTCAAAAACGGCGATCAAACGGTTGCCGTCATACTTTGTTTTCAACGCCTTTAAGGTTTCCTCGACAGCGGTCGGATGATGCGCGAAATCGTCAATAATCGTTACGCCTTTTTCCACGCCGCGAATCTCAACGCGCCGTTTTACCGATTTGAATGTTGAAAACGCCGCTTGAATTTTCTCCTTTGAAATTCCCCAAGCATTTGCCGCGATAATCACCGCCAAACAATTTCGCACGTTGAACTCGCCGATCAAATGCGTTTCAAATTCGCTCCAATTTTTGCCGTCTTTGAAAACCGTAAATTTTGTTTTATCGCCCGTAAAATCAATATAACGCGCCTGCCATTTCGCCTCGTCCGACGTGCCGAAAGTTTCGACCGTCGTGTGCAGTTTGCCGCTCATTTCGTCCAAAACTTCCCGCGCGACCGGCGAATCAATGCCGACGATTAAACGCCCGTTCGACGGCACAAGATTCATCAGACGCGAAAATTCAAATTTAATCGCATCCAAATCGCGGTAAATATCGGCGTGATCGAATTCGATGTTGTTAACAATCGCCATTTCCGGCAGATAGTGCATAAACTTCGGCTTTTTATCAAAATAAGCCGTGTCGTATTCGTCGCCTTCGATAATAAAAAAATCGCTGTCGGCAACCCGAAACGACGCGCCGAAATTCTGCACGATGCCGCCGACCAAAAACGAAGGATTCAAACCGCCGCATTCGGCAACCCAAGTCGCAATACTCGTCGTCGTCGTCTTGCCGTGCGTTCCGGCAATCACCAAACTTCTGCGCCCGCGAACAAATTCTTCTTTAACAATCTCGGCTTGCGAACGATAAACGAGTTTGCGATTCAAAACCTCTTCCAGCTCCGCATTCCCGCGCGAAATCGTATTCCCGACAATCGTGCAATCCGCGCCGACATCCGCGTTTTCCGCTTTGTAACCGTCAATAATTTCAATGCCGAGTTCTTGAAGCTGCGTTGACATCGGCGGATAAACTTGTCTGTCCGAACCCGTAACTTTATGTCCGCGCGCCTGCAGCATTCCGGCTAAAGAAGCCATCGCCGTTCCGCATATTCCGATTAAATGATAGTGCATTGAATTTTATTTTTTCTTTCGCGCAACTTTAGGTAATATCGTTGCAGAATTTAGTTCTACGATTTTATGCCAGTCAATTTCACCACTTTCTTTACAAAACTCGTTGATAAATTCTAGTGTAAGTTTATTTATAACTTGGGCATAAAGTCTTGAAAATTCTTCGTTTTTTTCTCTGGCTTTATGTCCTAACGGTTCAATAATTTCTTTGTAAAGATTTGAATCTCCTGAAATAAATTCCCAAAATGTTTGTCCACAATATTTAAAGTAGTCTCCTTTGTCAGGTCTGTTATCACGCCCATAACAGCACCCGTTAACAGCTATGATTTGTATTCCAGAGCTACTTGTTCGTAAAGTTTTCTTTGCTGTTAAAAAGTCACTTTTTAACTTTTTGATCTGACTGCTATTTCCCCAATTTGGACCTGATTTTATTGAAACAATATATCTGATTTCATTTAAGTCGAATTCAAGGTCTATATTTGGAATTCCTGATTTTCTTCCGTCATAAACTTTTTCGTTAATAAAAATTGCTAAACCTTCTAACCAATCGCCAAAAATAGTTTCTTCATTTGAAATTATATGAGCATCTGCTAATGCTTTTACTAAATCAGATGCTGTGGCAAGATGTTTTGCCTTGAAAAGATATGGATTTTTCCTTCTTAAAACTTTATTAAGTTTAAGCATATTCAAACTTGCAAGTCTTTTCTGATGAAATACACCAATGTTCTGTTCAACGTATTTAGCAACTTCGCTAATAAGATTATGCATATTTGTTTTTAGCTTTTTTTATTTCTATATTTGGTGACAATTGATTTTCGATTAAGGTGCAGTATTCAGGAATTATTTCAATACCTATTGATGAACGATTCATTTCTTCGGCGACAACTAAAGTTGTTCCAGAACCTGCAAATGGGTCTAAAACCGTATCGCCTTTCTCGGTAAATAACTTTATGAACCATTCAGGTAATTCTTTTGGAAAAGCCGCACTATGATTTTTGTTATTACATTCAGTAGCTAAATGTAAGACATTGGTGGGATAAACTGTATCTTTATTCAGCCAGTTTGAAACATTTTTACCAAAACCGCTTCCATTCTTTGCATTGTCGCGTTTTTTATCTGTTTTACTTAATTTCTTGAGTCGAGATTTTGCCCAACTTCCAATTGGAACTTTAACTGCATCTTGATACATATTGAAATTTTTTTGTTTGTTGAATTGCAAAAGTCTTTCCCAACTATCTCGAAAACGATTTGACCATTTGCCGGGAAAACTATTTTTCTTGTGCCAAATAAACTCTTCGGTCCAAAGCCAACCCTGCTTTCGCATTTCGACTATCAAATCCATAACATAAGTGCTTCTTTCGCCACTAATAACTTTTTCCTTAATATTCAAAATAAAAGTTCCTGTTGGTTTTAGGACTCGAAGAAGTTCTGATGATATTGGTAAAAACCACTCAACATATTTATCTGGATGAATTCCCCCATAAGTTTTTTTTCTTTGATCTGCATAAGGCGGAGAAGTAAAAATCAAATCAATTGAATTATCTTTAATACTTTTCAATTTTTCTGAACAATCACCCGAATACAATTTAGTTTTAGCTTCAGTAAAATCATTTGGTTCTAACTTGTAATCTTCAATTTCAAATAAAATTTCCCACATTCCTTCAACAAATTTTTGTTTATCTTCAACTGAAAAATTCAAAAATTTATCTTTTTCAGAAGACGGCAAAGCGCGAATATTTTCGATAATTTGTTCTAATGTATTGACCATAAATTTCATCCAAAGTGTTATTTTAGCAAATTAGAATTAAAAATTTTGAGTTCACGCATCAATCCTAATCTTAATTAGGCGGCAATGATATAACCGGATGGTCAATTCTGCACGAAGCATATCGCAAAGCGGCGTATAAATCTTCGCGTTCGAGGTCAGGCATTTCTTCTAAAATGTCTTCCGCCGTTAAACCACTGGCAAACAGATCAATCACATCGCTAACGCGAATCCGCATTCCGCGAATGCACGGGCGACCGCCGCATTGTTTGGGATTTATTGTTATTCTCTGACTAAAATTATTCATAACATTTTGATATTCGCTCAAAACTTTTCGGAATTCTGCCACGCAGAGCCATCGCCGTTCCGCGTATTCCGATTAAATAATAATGTGATTTTGGTGATTTCATTGCTCAGAAAATAAAACATTATTATTGGTTATTGATGCAGGTTTCGCAATGGATACAATTCAAAATAGCTTTTTATATTAATTTATCGTTCAATATTATGATAATTTGAAGGAACAGATGATAAACAATATTTTAGAATCTCTGGCAAAACTGCTTGCTGAGAATAAGCAAAACATAATCAAAGCAAATAAATTGGACATTGCCGATTGTCTGACTGATGACGCGGTGATTTTTGATCGTTTGAAGGTTGACGAGGCGAAAGTCGAGAAAATGATCGCGTCGGTCAAAAGCGTGATTGCCGCGCCCGATCCGGTTGGCAAAATAATTTCTTCGCAGACGCGCGAAAACGGCTTGCGAATCGAAAATCGCGCTGTTCCGTTCGGCACGATTTTGATCGTTTACGAAGCGCGTCCCGATGTTTCAATCGAAGCCGCGATTATCGCGCTCAAAGCCGGCAACAAAATTTTATTGAAAGGCGGCAAAGAAGCGCGAAATACAAATCTCTGTTTGGCGGATTTGTGGCAAAAAGCGTTAAAGGAAAACGACGCGGACGCGGATTTTGTCAAATATCTCGACATTTCACGTGAGGAAACGCAAAAACTTATCGAAGGCAAAGCGGAAAAATTTGACGTAATTATTCCGCGCGGCGGCGAAACTTTGATTGATTTCGTATTGAAAAATTCCAAAGTTCCGGTCATCGTCAGCGGACGCGGCAACAATTTTGCATATATTGACGGCGAAGCCGATTTTGAAATGGCGTTGAAAATAGTTTTGGACGGCAAACAGCGTTTGAGCGTCTGCAACGCGCTCGATAAAGTTTTGATTGATGAAAATATTTCCGATTTGAAAGCGAAAGTTAATCAATTATCCGATGCTCTGCGCGAAAAAGAGATTGAAGTTTTCGGCGACGAAAATATTTGTAAAATAGACGATTCGGTTTCGCCGATTTCCGGTGAAGATGTTTGGTTTGAAGAGTTTTTATCAGCAAAAATCGTCATCGGAACAGTTTCAAATGTCGCGGAAGCAATTAAAAAAATTAACAAATATTCGGGCGGACATTCGGCGGTAATTACTACAAACAATGATGAAACAGCCGAAAAATTCTTAAACGAAGTTGACTGCGCGGCGGTTTATCACAACGCTTCGACGAGATTTACCGACGGCGGCGAATTCGGTTTGGGCGCGGAAATCGCCATTTCGACGCAAAAATTACACTTTCGCGGACCGCTCGGCGCGGAACATCTTTTGACGAATAAATGGCTTGTTTTCGGCGACGGACAAATCAGAAATTAAAAATATATTAAACACATAGAAATATAGAAAAGATAGGTTTGGAAAAATTTTAATGCAATAAATTTAATTTAAAAACTATGTTTTCTATGTTTCTATGTGTTTAAATTCGTTTTAGAAATGAAAAAGAAACTCGTTCTAAAAATCGGCTCGTCAACTTTGACCAACGGGACAAAACTGATCTCGCGCGGCAAGGTCGAAGACATCGGGCGGCAGATTCTCGAATTGCAGGAAAAATACGACATCGTTCTCGTCTCAAGCGGCGCGGTTGCCGCCGCGAAACAGCGGATAAATATTATTGATCCGGGAAAATTAGTCGAAACCAAACAAGCGATGGCGGCAATCGGGCAGCCGCTTTTGATGAGAATTTACCACGAAATTTTCAGCGATTTCGGCATTCTCACGGCGCAGTGTCTGATGACTTACCGCGATTTTGAAAATGAAACTTCCCGAAAAAACACGCTCAACACGATCAACGAACTCATCAAACATTCGTATATTCCGATCATCAACGAAAACGACACGACCGCCGTCGAAGAGTTGATTTTAGGCGACAATGACAAACTTTCCGCGCTCGTCGCCGCGTTAATCCGCGCCGATTTGCTCGTCATCGCCAGCGACATTGACGGCGTTTTCGACAAAAATCCGCATCTGCACAAAGACGCGAAGTTGATTGCGGAAATCAACAACATCGCCGACGCGAGAAGTTTGGTCGAAGAACGCGATTCGGAATTGGGAACGGGCGGAATGAACTCAAAACTCGAAGCCGCGATGATTTGCCAAAAAGAAAACATCGAAACGTGGATCGTCGGCGGCGGGAGAAATAATTTTTTGATTGACGCGCTCGCAGGAAAAATTCCGCGCACAAAATTTTTAACCGCATAAATTGAGAACAAGTTAGTGTTTCAAATTTTGTGATGAACATATTTCTTCGTAATAACTGATAACGAATAGCTGAAAGTTGATAACCGTAAGCCTAAAATTATCAGTTATTCGTTGTCAGCTTTCAGCTATTCCGAAGATAAAATTTTCAACTTCAAAATTCTCATCATAAATTGTGAAACGCTGCCGATTATTTCACTCTTTCGATATATTTCGACTCCGTTGGATTAACGCGAATTTTTTCGCCCTGCGTGATAAACGGCGGAACTGTTATGGTTACACCGTTTTCAAGCGTCGCCGGTTTGTTGGAATTAGAAACGGTCGCGCCTTTGAGCGGCGGATCGGTTTCGGTGATCGTCAAATCCAGCGAACCGGGAAGTTCCACGCCGATTGGTGTTGTTTCGTAAAATTCGACTTGAATTTTCAAACCCGGCATCAGCCACGGTGTCGCGTCGCCCAAATCTTCTTCGCTCATCGAAATTTGTTCGTAATTTTCCGTATTCATAAAGTGGTGCTGCTCGCCGTCCGAATACAAATATTCCATTTCGTGCTGTTCCAAAGTCACGCGGTCAACCGATTCGTTTGAGCGAAAACGATGGTCGAAAGAGTTTCCCGTCAGCAGATTTCTGACGCGCGTCTGCACCACCGCATTTCCCTTTCCCGGCGTAATGTGCCGAAATTCCATCACTTTACAGGGCGTTTCGTCAATGAGTAAAACCATTCCTTTGCGAACGCCGCTTGCTGAAATTGCCATAAAATTTTTTATTATCTCCGTTTGTTAAATATTTGTTTGAATTTTCAAAGTTTCTAGTTTAGATTTTGCTTCGCAATTTTGTCCAGTCAACAATTTTCAGAATAGTGAATCAGTTTGCGATAAAATCTTTTAACCGAAAGCATCTTTATTTATTTTTTGCTGCATCTGTTAGGTATGAAAATAAAATGTTCTCGATTTAGAATTTTGCTATTAACATTTACTCTTGGATTAGTAAGTGTGAGTATTTACACAAAATTATTTGATTGCTCAGAAATTCCAGTCAATTTGCCTGAAGTTCAATCTGATAGTCCGATAATTGTTAGATTATGCCCTAAACTTTTACTTCATAAAAAAGGATATTTTTATTACGAAAAATTTTATCAAGAAAATGGTTACATATATTTCAGTAAAGAAAAATCTGTTAATTGCACTGCAGGCGGTGGCGGCGGCGGCGGCAGATCAAACTGATTTATTACCGGTTTTTGCCCTAATTTTACAACTTTATAATTTTCCCTAATTCATTTGATTTGTGCGCCGCGTCCAAAACTTTCTGAACTTTTAAGCCGTCGGCAAAAGTTGCAGCATTTTCAATTTCCGTTTTGCCTTCGCGGATCGCTTCAATAATTTTCGGCGCGAAACTCATAAAACCGCGCGAAAATCCGGTGTCGGGAACGTCTTTAATCGGTTTATCAAGTTTAACTTCGATTTCGCGCCAGTCTTTATCGTCTTTCGCCGCCAGAAAAATATCGCCGCGGTGACCGACGCGCAGCGCGCCTTCCGTGCCGAAAAATTCGATGCGGTTTTGATATTTCGGGCGTTCGACCATCGAAAGCGAAACGATTCCGGTCGCGTCTTCCGTCAAATCTCCGTCGGTAAAACGCAGAATCAAACTCGCTTCGTCATCGGTCGTCACATCGCGCATCTCGCCCGATTTTTCTTCGCGCCGCTGTTTGACGTGCGTTTGCAGTTGACAAAAAACGCTGGAAATTTCCGCGTCCGTAAACCATAGAAACGAATCAATAATATGCGAACCGATTGCGCCGAGCGCGCCGCCGCCTGATTCAGCGTCCGACCACCAATTCCATTTCACATCGCCTGAACCGCGCGACGCGTTGCGAAAATTATATTTGGCGTTGATAATTTTTCCGATTTCGCCGTTTTGTAAAATTTCCCGCGCTTTTTGTCTGCCTTTCTGAAACCGCAGTTCGTGGTCAATCAACGCCAAAACTCCGCTTTCCTCAGCTTTTTCGGTCATTTCACTCGCTTCGGCGACATTCATCGCCATCGGTTTTTCGCACAGAATATTTTTCCCGCGTTCCAGCGCGAACAAGGTCATTTCCTTATGCAAATCCGGCGGCGTAGTAATACAAATTAAGTCAACGTCTTTATATTCAACAGTTTCGCGCCAATCGCCGGTGAAATGTTCGATGTTAAATTCCTTGGCGACTTTTTCCGCGTTTTCAATATGACCGCTGGAAATTGAAACGACTTCCGCGTCTTCACATTGCAAAAATGCGGGAATTTGCACTTTTCGCGCAAAACCCGTTCCGATTATTCCGATTTTCACTTTATTCTTCATCATTAAAATTCTCTATAAAACCAATCTTTTATCGCCCGCCCGCCGCGTAATTTTTTCGCGGTCAAAATATTCGAGCAATGGAATCGCGTATTTGCGCGAAATTCCGGCGATGTCTTTGAATTTCGCCACATCAATCAAATGATCCGACGTTTCGGACGCGAAACTTTTGATTTTTCCGATCAATTCCGCAATCGAACCGCTCGCAAAATAAAACTCTTCCGTTATTTTAACAATTTCGCCGGAATTTAATAAAAGCTGAAAAATTTTTCGCGCGTGTTCTTTTTTCAATTTTGTTCCGCCAATTGATTCAAGCAAAGCATTTTCAAGCGTCGGAACTTCGAGCCGCGCGTTTTTGTAAATCTTTCTCAATTTTTCTTCGACGGATTTTTCTTCGCCCGAAAGTTCCTGATTATGAGATTTTGCCGCGACGACATCTTTTTCGGTAGAAATCTTGCCGTCTTTTTCCAGATGTGCAAGCGTTGTTTTAAAAACTTCAAGCGGCAGATGAGAAAAAATTTTCTCACGCAGAGTTTCGCGCATCATTCCTTTTGAGAGCGGTTCTTTTCGGTGATGATTTTCAATTTCGGCGAGTGTTTTCATCCTCAAATTATCAAACGGCGTTCGCGCCACGAAGAATTTTTCGGCTTCGATAATCGCTGTTTTTGCAATATTTTCCGTCAATGATTTTTTCAAAATCTCGCCGCGCCAACCTGTCCGCGCCTGTAAATCGGCAAAGGTTAAACCGTATTCACCGGCAGTTTCGAGAAAAAGTTTGATTTGTTTGGTTTTGTCATTTTCAGTTTCGATTAGATTTTTGAGATATTTCCGAATGTTTTCAATATCTTTGTGCCGATGTTTAATTGCCAAAGCGTCTAAAATCTTTCCGCCCGCAATCGTAATTTGCGGTGAATATGAACGTAAGATAAACCTTTCATTTGGAATAGTTACAACGGGAATTTCAAGCCGCAACTGGACAAAATCTTTCTCTCCCTGTTTGATTTCGCCGGTTTCATTTAAAATCTGCACACGCGCCAACGCTTCGATGGTGCCGAGGTGAACGCGAACTCGCTGGCGCGATTTCAGACTTTTTTTCGCGTCTTTCAGGACTTCAATTTCCGCGTCAAAAATCTGCGTCGGGCGCAGAGTATGAGGAACAGTTAAAATCATTCCGCGTTCGATTTCATCATAATCAACGCCGCCAAGATTAATTGCCGCGCGTTGTCCGGCGTGCGCCGTTTTGACTGATTTGCTATGAGTTTGCAAGCCGCGCGCGCGAACTTTTTTTGAAAGAGGCAAAATTTCCAGTTCGTCCGATTCTTTGATTTTGCCGGAAATTAGCGTTCCGGTAACAACCGCGCCGAAGCCTTTAACCGAAAATGAACGATCAATCGGCAATCGTGCGATTGTTTCATCTTTTCTGTTCGGAATTTTCGCAGCGAGTTTTTTTAGAGCTTCTTTTAATTCTTCGATACCTTCGCCGGTTTTCGCGCTGACGGCAACGACGGGAGCATTTTCGAGAAACGAATTTTCAACAAGTTCCGAAACGTCCAAGTTCACGAGTTCGAATAATTCTTCGTCAACCAAATCCTTTTTCGTCAACACAATTAAACCCGTTTTGACTTCTAAAAGGCGACAAATTTCAAAATGCTCGCGCGTCTGCGGCATCACGCCTTCGTCGGACGCGATGACGAGCGCGACCAGATCAATTCCGCTCGCGCCCGCGAGCATATTTTTGACAAATTTTTCGTGTCCCGGAACGTCCACAAACCCGACGTGCAAATCGCCCAAATCAAGTTCGGCAAACCCGATGTCAATCGTAATGCCGCGCTGTTTTTCCTCCGGTAACCTGTCAGCATCAACGCCCGTCAATGCTTTAACGAGCGCGGTTTTCCCGTGGTCTATGTGTCCGGCGGTGCCGACGATGATGTCCATAAAAAGAAAATCCAAGTTTAACACCTTTATGAGTTAAACTTGGAATTTGCTGTTTTCAATTTGAGATTTATCTATTTACAATCTCAAAATCAATTGATTGAGCCGCAATTTGTTTATTTCCTTTAGCTAAATCGTCTGAAACGATCACTTGCAGCGCATAATCTCCCGGCGGAAGATTGCTGCCGAGAGTTACGGCTTTTGTGACCATAATTCGGCGCAAATCCGTCTGTCCGTCAATGTCAACCGCGGACGGACTGCCGTCCACAATTAATTTTCCTTCACGAAAAAGGCGTGCTTGAAATTGAAGCTGCGGCTTTTGCCGCGCCTCCGACTTGGCGTTATAAACTACAAATGTATAGGTAAAAACAGTTCCGCGATTGAATTTGCGGGTTACTGTGTCCAACAACGCACTTGATGAATTGGACACAGCACCTTGACCGAGAGAAATATTTTTCCAATCTTCGGCGGAATATTGCTTGACGATCAAATTTGAAAGCGTCAGTTTTTTCTTGTCGAGATTCGGAATTTCGATAAACTGCGAAGCCGCGCCGATTTTTCCAGTCGCCGCGTCCTGCAAAGCCACTCGAAATTGATACGCGCCCGTTTTTACAATCGGCACGGGCAAGTCGTAAATAATTCCTTTTTCCTGAACTTTGACAAACTGCTCTTTGGTAAATTTTAGAGTGTGAGTGTTAGTAGTAAAGATAACAAATCCAATAATACAGAATTCAGCTAAAAATATCATCAATTATTTTGTTAACAGAAAAAGTTTATTTCAATGTATTATAGTATTTAGTCGAAATTTTCTTTTTCAAAACAAAATTTAATGACCGATCAATCTTTTATTGAAGCCGAAGAAATCTTGATTATCGAAACGCCGGAGAGAGTTCCGCTGGCGTTCGCGCTGGCTTCGATTGGAAATCGTTTTTTGGCGGTGGCGATTGATCATTTTATTCAGTATTTTTCGATTTTTGTTGTTTTGTGGGCGTTTATCAGATTGACAAATCTCAATCAAACCGGCGGTTACGGCGCGATTTTGGATGAAATGCCGAAATGGACGATTGCGATTTTGATCATCGCGGTTTTTCTGATTTTCGCCGGATATTTTGTCGTTTTTGAATGGCTGTGGAACGGACAAACGCCGGGCAAACGGCTTTTGAAACTGCGCGTTATCCGCGAAGACGGCAGACCGATTACGTTTTGGGAAGCGATGGCGAGAAATCTTCTGCGGATTTTCGATGCCGTTCCCGGACTTGTTTTGCCGATTTATTCAATCGGTTTGATTTCGATTTTTGCCAACAAACGCGACCAGCGCATCGGCGATTTGTTTGCCGGAACCGTCGTCGTGCGCGAGAGAACCGGCGAAGCACCGACTTTCGCCGAAACTTTTTCCACTTCCGTCAGCGATTTGGCATTTCAGCGCGTTCAGAAAAAGACTGAATTTCAAGCTGAAATTTCTTTGATAAAGGAAAGCGAAATCGAAGTTGTCGAATTTTTTTTGCGGCGGCGTTGGGATTTGACCGACAAACAAAGGTTATGGATGGCGTGGCGCGTCGCCCTTCCGCTGATGTATAAGTTAAAGCCGAACTATGATTTACAGGATTTTACTTATGAAGGATTTTTAGAAGAACTCGTTCACCGTTTTCATTCTCAAAGGCGTTTTCTGAATTAGACAAACCGGAACTCAAGCTAAAAATAAAAATAGATTAGACGTGAATTTGCGCGGGTTAAGGGAAATGAGCGCGAATTTTTTATTAAAATAATACCAATACAATATAGAAAGTTATGTTACTATTGAAAGATGCGAGTTGTTGATTATCAGACAGAAATAGATCAGACAGAAACGGAGTTGAGAACACTTGAAAAAAGGCAATCAAATGCCAAGTTGCTGCTGCGTGTGCAACTTCTCAGGCTTCTGAAAAGCGGAGAGTTTTCGCAGTTGAAAAAGGCAGTCGGGATTTTAGGAATCACCGAGAAATACGGCTATGACTTGTGGAAGAAATACAAAACCGAAGGGTTGGATGGGTATCTGAAATTAAACTACAAAGCGAACCGGACAAAGCTCAATGATGAGCAGAAAGCAAAGTTGATCGAACAAGCCAGAGAGGGTTTTGATTCACAGTCGGAGGCAGGCGAGTTTATTGAAAATGAGTTTGGAGTCAGTTACACGCAACAAGGCATTTCGCTGCTTTTTCAGCGGTTGAAGATCAAAGCCAAAGTGCCGCGACCGTTTAATATCAAGGCGAACACACAACAGCAAAGTGAATATAAAAAAACTTTTCTGTGAGGCATTCGGGCGAGCAGTTTTATTTTCACGACGAGTTGCGCTTCGGGACACGCGCGGATCTAGGCAGACGTTGGACAGCCACAGGAGTCAAGCCGGGTGGTTCTCAACATATCGGCTATGATTACGGCTACCTGTCGGTGGCGATCAATCCGCTGACCGGAGATGTCAAGATGCTGATCTTGCCGAATATGACATTGGAGAGTTTTCAAGTGTTTCTTGATGAATTTGCTCAAGGTTTAGAAGAAGAAGCGATTTTGATCACCGACGGAGCAGCGGCACATCGGAGTCAGAGTTTGAAACCGGATGAGAAGATAAATCTGGAACTATTGCCGGCTTATTCGCCTGAGCTGAATCCGGTCGAGAGATTTTTTCGAGAGATTAGAAGAAGGTTAAAGAATCAAGTATTTACAACTTATGAAGAAGTTGAGAAGGCGGTTATAGAAATAGCCAAACCTTTTATGACAGCAAAAGAAGCGATCAAAAAACTGACTTGTTATGACTGGCTACTTAACACACCTTCTTAAATTGTTTTGGTATAACTAGCCGCTGTAACTAAAACTAAATCGTTCATTTTTCTTCCTCAAGTCAGACGGCGGATTATGATCATCAAAATACATTCTAATTACAATACCGAAAAATACGGAAATTGTGCATAGTTTTCAATTCTCTCGACACGAATTTTACCGCAACAAATTTGCCTGATATTTCGCAAATTCAGGATCGGCTGTTACCAAAGTCATATTCTCGACAATCGCCTGCGAAATCAGTAATCGGTCAAATGGGTCTTTGTGATGAAGCGGCAGATTTTCCAGATATAAAGCGTGTGAAAGATTGACGGGCAAGATTTGAAAGCCGTTATTTCGCTGTTCGTCTTTAACGGCGTTTTTCAATCCGCTTTTGACCGTAAATTTTTTGAGAGCGATTTTTATCTGCAATTCCCAAACGGTAACGACGCTCAAAAAAACATAATTGCTTAGATTTGAAATTTTCGCAAAGGCAGTATGTGAAAGTTTATGCGGCTCGTCGCGCCACCAGACAAAGGTGTGAGAATCAATTAACAGGTTCATAATTTTTTATCAAAACCCCAAAAATCATCGGGCAGTTCGTCGTCAAAATATTCGCTTGTCCACATTGTTCCTCTGCCCAAACCGGCAATTCGCGGCTTTTGCTCTTTCGGCTTTTCAATCGGCACAAGACGCGCCAGCGGTTCGCCGTTTTCTTCGATAATTATTTCATCGCCGTTTCGCGCTAAAGCCAATAAGCCTTGAAATTGAGATTGTGCTTCGTTAATGCTCACTGTTTTTGTCATAAAATCACCTTGCCGAAGATTGTAACATTTCCCAAAATCAAGCGCGATTGAACATTAATTTGAGGATGATAATTGGCAATGTGCTTTCATTGCCGAAGAAACGCGCCGAATAATTGACTTGAATTTTACCACAACAAATTAACTCGATATTCAGCAAATTCAGGATCGGCTGTTGTCAAAGTCATATTTTCGACAATCGCTTGTGAAATCAGCAATCTATCGAACGGGTCTTTGTGATGAAGCGGCAGATTTTCCAGATATAAAGCGTGTGAAAGATAGACGGGCAGGATTTGCACTTTATTGGTTTGCTGTTCACGGAGAATGACATTTTCCAGCGTGTCGCTGAAACTGAATTTTTTGAGGGCGATTTTGATTTGAAGTTCCCAGACGGTTGCGACGCTCAAAAATATTTGGTTTGCCGGATTGAGAATTTCATACGCGGCATTGACTGAAAGTTTATGCGGTTCTTCGTGCATCCAGACAAATGCGTGAGAATCTAACAGTAAATTCATAATTCTTTATCAAATCCCCAAAAATCATCGGGCAATTCGTCATCGAAATCATCGCTCATAAAATAGCCTTCTCCTCTGCCCAAGCCTAAAACTCTTTGTTCGGGTTGGACTTGTTCTTCCGTAATCGGTGTAATTTTGGCAATTGGTTTGCCGTCTTCTTCTAAAACAATTTCGTCGCCGTTGCGCGTTAAGGCAATGACGGTTTGGATTGAAACTTCGTTGATACTTAATGTTTTTGTCATACAATCACCTCGCCCGTGATTTTAACATTATTTTTGGAAAGGCTTAATAATCAAACACATAGAAATTTAGAAAACATAGATTTTAATTTTTATATGTGTTCTATGTTTCTATGTGTTTGATTGTCGTTAAACAAAAGCGAAATCGAACTGTTCCTGATGAACCGATTTATCGCCGGTTACGTCAACATTTCCGAGATAGGCTTCGATTTCTTCGAGAACGGTGCTTTCGCTTTCAAACAGCGATTTGGCGACTTCCGGGTGAACGCGCAAAGTCGTTTGGTGAACGTCGCCGACACCTTTTGATAAACGTCGGGCTTCGTCTAAAATCTCGTAACAAATCGTTTGCGGCGATTTTATCCAGCCCGCGCCTTCGCAGTAATCGCACGGAGCGCACATCGTTCTCTCCAGCGATTGTTTGACGCGCTTGCGGGTCATAATAATCAAACCGAAATCGTTGAACGACAAGACTTTGTTCGGCGATTTGTCGGACGCGAGAGCTTCCTGCAATGCCTGTGAAACTTTGTGACGGTTGCGCCGGTCTTCCATATCAATCAAGTCTAAAACGATGATTCCGCCGAGGTCGCGCAGACGAATCTGGCGGGCGATTTCGTCAACCGCTTCCATATTCGTTTTCGTGATCGTATCTTCGAGCCGCGCGTTGCCTTTGCCGACGAATTTGCCCGTGTTGACATCAATAGCGACCAACGCTTCGGTTTGATTGATGACGAGATAACCGCCGGATTTCAGCCACACGCGCGGTTTTAGAGCTTTGTCAACTTCTTCCTGTACGCCGTATTTTTCCAGAATCGGTTCGTCCTGCGTGTGCAGTTTGACGCGGCTCACGAGACGCGGCTGAATGCGGTTGATAAATTCGACGATGCGCTGATATTCTTCTTCGGAATCAACGCGAATCGCCGTAAATTCATCCGAAAGCTGGTCGCGCAAAAGTCGCTGTATAATGTCCAAATCCTGATGCACGAGCGCGGGCGATTTCGCTTTGTCGGCATCTTTTTTGATGTCGAGCCACGTTCTGATGAGATATTTGGCATCCTGCCGCAAATCATCGTCGGAAATGCCGATGCCCGCCGTTCTGACGATAAATCCGCCGGACGGAACTTCTTCTTCCTGTTTGATTTTTTGAATCAATGTCCGCAGTCTGGCGCGTTCACCCGCCGATTCGATTTTGCGCGACACGCCGAGATGTTCAATCGTCGGCATATAAACCAGAAATCTGCCCGGAAGCGCGATGTGCGAAGTGATTCGCGCGCCTTTTTTGGCAATCGGCTCTTTGGCGATCTGCACGAGAATTTCCTGACCTTCGCGCAGCAGATCGGTAATCGTCGGCTGCGGCGGACGTTCGCGGCGATTATTATTTCCTCGTCTGTTGGTGTTATTTTGCTGACGATTATTCGGTCTTTCGGCGTTGTTTGATTTTTCCGCGTTCGGTTTTTCCGTGATTGTTTCTTCCGTATTTTGTGAATCGGAATTAGTGCGCCGCCGTCCGCGACCGCCGCGCCGCACTGCCATTTCCGCGATTTCGTTTGGTTCTTTGACGCTCGCTTCAGCGTCTTTCAAAGATTCTTCTTTTGCGGTTTTTTTCTTTCCGCGAGTCGAAGTTTTGCTTCCGGCAGATTTGGAAGCAGATTTTTCGTTTGTTTTTCTGCTTTTAGAATCGGTTGTTTTTTTCGCGGCGGATTTTTTAGCCGATTTGTCTTCCGGTTCATTTTCGGTTTCGGATGTTTCTTCATCCGTCGTTTCTTTGGCGGATTTTCCTCTGCCGCCGCCGCCGCGATTTCTTTTCGGCTTTGCGGTTTCTTCCTGTTCGTCTTCGTCGGCAATGCGCTCAAATTTATGTTCCGCTTCGTCGAACGAACCGATTAACGAGCCGACTTCCGCCGTCGCCGCGCTTTCCATATCGAATTCGACGGCGCGCACCTGATCTATAATCGCTTCCTGCATATATGCGTCTTTGAACATATCGCCGGTCGTCTCTTCGTCAATAATGCGTTCAAAATTGGAATCTTCCATTTCAAAAAGCGGCTCGATTTTTCCCGCTTCATAAACTTTTTCTTTTGAAGTTTCATTATCTTTCGCGTCATTTTGATCTTTCGCGTCATTTTGCGATTTATTTTGCTGCTTTTGTGGCTGTTGTTGTTCCGCGTCTTGAGTTTTTCTGCCGCGCCGCGATCTTCCGCGTTTGCTTTTCGACGGCTTTTCTTCGACTTCCGTCACTTCTTCAGTTTCTTCGACTTCTTCAGCTTTTCCAACTTCGACATCTTCATCTTCGGAATCGGATTCTGCCGATTTCTCCGACAAAGGTTCGGCGATTTCCTGCGCCGATTCCATCTGTTTTTCACGTTCGAGCCGCGCTCTCTGAATTTTGTCGGTCGCCTCGCGCGCCGCGTCTTCGGGTGAAGATTTCTTCGATTTTTCCATCACGATGCGTTCGATTTCTTCTTCTTCGTCAAAAAAATCGGACACATAAAGAAACGCGTCGCGTTCCAGACCGATTTCGACAAAAGCCGACTGCATTCCGGGCAGAACGCGCTGCACGCGACCTTTGTAAATATTGCCGACGATTCCGGCATTTTCTTCGTCGCCGCGTTCGATATAAAATTCGCTGACGCGCCCGTTGTCGAGAATGGCAATCTTTTTTTCGCGCCCGTTGACGCTGATAATCATTTCTTTTGACATATTTTTTAGAAAGTTTCCTTAAGTTTATAGAGAGATTTTCGGTATCGGAAATTATATTTTTCGATAAGTTTTCGGCTTGAAAATTTGAATTGCCGGAAAGCAGACGCTGAGATTGTCTAAAATTTACAGAATTGACCTTTAGCCCGATTTGACAGATTTAACAGAGCGGATTTTGTGCGTTTTTTATAATTTAATTTGTTTTTGAAATTGATTTCAAAAACAATCGAACTTTGAAGTTTTCTCACGCAGGAATCTCGTTTTTTTCAAAAGCAACGGACGAACCGCCATTTTTAATTATAAACAGGGAGCGCGAAATCTTTTTTTTCGCGCGCTCGAACCTGTTTGTAAATTCTCTTTCAATCTAATTAATGGACTGTAAAAATATGATAATCTTTGGCGTTTGCGGTTTCTTCCGAAACATTTGTTTAAAATTTTCAAGCAAACTTCGCATAGTATAATTTATAATTTATAAATGGTAAATGGTAAATGGCAAATAAATGAAGCCGCGCGTCGTCGGCGTAAGAATATTTCATCCGTTTGTGATTTTATTCGCGCATTTTTCTTTTATCAAAACTGTCGGTATGGAATAAATTCTGCAACTATTCCGGCAAAAAAAAGCGTCTATAAAAGTGAAATTAAGCCAATTTAATTCAGAGGTTTTAACTTGATCTGATTTGGGCGATAAACAAATGGAGTTTACTTAACTAATGATTGGAGTTACATAAAATGAAAACTTGTTCAGTTTGTCAGCTTTGTTACGAGGATAATGTCGCCGGTTGTGTCAAAAATCACGGAACTCTCATCACAGAGCGTTCGGGAACTCGTGAAATGATTCCAAACTACCGGCTCGATTCTTTGCTTGAGCGCAATGTCGTCGGCGAAAGTTATCTGGCGACAAATCTTTCTTCCGACCAGCCTTTTGTCGTTAAAATTATTGATCAAAACCTAATTATCGGCGCGGGAGAACGGGCGCGTCAAACGCTTGAAAACGAAGCTCAAGCCGCCGCTGATTTAAACCATCTGAATATTGCCCGTATTTATGAATCCGGCTGGCTCAACGACGGCGAGTTTTACATCGTAACGGAGTCGGTCGGCGATAAAACTTTACAGGGATTGCTCAGAAATACGGGCGCGCTTCCCGAATCCGAATCCGTTAAAATCGCGCAGCAGACGGCGCAGGCGTTGGTGGCGGCGCACGCTGCCGGAATTATTCATCGCGCCGTCAGTCCGGCAAATATAGTTCTCACCCGCAACGAGCAAAATCAACTTCTCGTTAAACTCCGAAATTTTGATTTCGGCGGCATCAAACAAAACGTCGTCGCCGGAAAATTTGCCGCCGGCGCGAAAATTGACACGCTGCGCTATTTATCGCCGGAACAGTTCAGCGGAAAATCGGTGGACGCGCAGACGGACGTGTACAGTCTCGGCATCGTGCTGTACGAAATGCTGTGCGGTCGTTCGCCGTTTAACGCGCCGACTTCGGAGTCAATCGCCGACCGCCAAATTGACGAACAGCCGCTGACAAATCTGCGCTTTGACGTTCGCGCGCTGCTCACGCACACGATCAAAGAATCGCTTCAAAAAAGATCGGCGGCGCGTTTGGAAACGGGAAATTTCGCGCGACAGCTGCAACATATTTCGCTGCTCATTTTGCCGTTGGGAGAAAATTTGCCGGCGGCACCGCAGGTTTTACTGTCAAACGAAGATGAGTTTGCCGCGCCGGTAATTGAAGATCAATCGCCGCGCGAAGCGGCTGCGTCTGATCGAATTAATCCGGCAGCGGCAAATGAGTTTTCCGAACAGTCAAGCATCGCGGAAGCTGCGGAAAATACGTCTGACGAAACTTTTTCTTTGGGCGAACTCGCGCCGGTTTTCATTATGAAAAACGCCGCGGAAACCGATTTATCCGCGGCGGAACCGATTCAGGATGAAAATGCGGACGCGAACATTAATTCGTTCGAGCCTAATCCGATGCTTGCCGGTCAAACGCAGATTAATGAAATTCTGTCTGAACCCGATGTCGAACCAAACGAAGAAATCGCGTCGAACGAAATGCCGCCGCTCGGCGAACTCGCGCCGGTTTTTATCGTGAAAAGTGAAGCCGATGTTGATTCACTGCCGACGCAGTCGGTCGCGGCTGAAAGTCAAAATGCGAAAACCAATTCGTTTGAGCCGAGTCCGATTGCCGGACAAAATCAAGCTGCTGAAATTCCGCTCGAATCTGCCGGACAAAATCAGGTTGACGAAGCCCAATTCGATGCCGCCGCGCCGACCGAAGAAATTACGCTGAACAAAATTTCTCCTTTGAGCGAACTCGCGCCCGTCGTTTTTGATAAGAGTCAACTTAGCGATGTTCCGCTTGAACCTGAACCGATAATTGTTGAAAGGAAAACAGTTGACGCGGCACCAGCCGAGCCGGAAGTTGTTATTTTCCCCGAAGAAAATCCTAAAAATACATATAGAAAAATAGATTCGCCAAGTTTTACAAATTATTCCGACGAAGCCGGTCCGCGGCGGCGAACTTTGCCGGTAAATCGTTCCGCGCTGGTCGGCGCGGGTTTGCTGGGCTTGCTGTTTGCTGTAATTTTAGGCGCGTTTCTTTATAATCGAATGCAGCATCCGGCGGCTTCCGAACAGACGACCGCCGCCGCCGCGCCGAAGACTCAAACAGCTCCCGAAACAGCGAACGATAAAAATGATACGGCGGAAATAATCCAGCCGGACAGATCGGAATCAAAAAATTCCGCGCCGCTTGCCGTTGAAAGAAAGAGTTCAACCGCGTCAAAACGTCCCCAAAATTTGCCGGAACAAACCGCCGCCGCTGATAATGAGACGGTTGTAAGAAACGAACCGGTTCAAGAAAAAACGGCGCGCGAAGAGACGGCGGCGACCGGCGGCAAACCGCAGACGGAATTAAATTCCGCGCTCGGCGAATGGATTTCCGCCACAAATTCGCGCGACGTAGATCAGCAAATGAATTACTACGCGCCGAAGCTCAACGCCTATTATTTAACACGAAACACTTCGCAAAACGCGGTGCGGGCAGAGAAGAAACGCGTTTTTTCACGCGCCGACGATGTTGATATTCAAACCGGAAAACCTGACATCACTCTGAGTCCTGACGGTCAAAAGGCGACGATGCGATTTCGGAAAAAATATGCCATCAAGCAAGGCGAGAAAAGTCACCGCGGCGAAGTTCTACAGGAACTGCAATGGGTAAAATCTGACGACGGCTGGAGAATTGTCAGCGAACGAGATATTAAAGTCATTAATCGTTGAACTGATTTTACAAAGAAAATTTGCGGGGATGAAAAGATTTAACAAAGATAATTTGAAAAAATTTATCCGTGTTTATCTTGTCATCCCCGCAAATAATCTTCGTTATCGTATTCCTCAAATCAACGGTTTTTTCTAAATAGTTTGAATCTTAAACGAAATATCAACCGCTTTTGCCGAATGCGTCAGACGACCGACGGAAATCATATCAACGCCGGCTTCGGCAAACGAACGCACGGTGTCGAGATTCATTCCGCCGGACGCTTCAAGTAAGACATTCGGATTCATATTTCGCGCCATTTCGACCAGCTTTTCGGCTTCTTCCGGCGTTTGATTGTCGAGCATTACGATGTCCGCGCCCGCCAAAATCGCTTCACGAAGCTGCGCCCAATTGCTGATTTCGATTTCGATTTTGTGCAGATGTCCGACTTTTAATTTCGCCGCCGTAATCGCTTCCGTAATTCCGCCCGCCAGTTCGATGTGGTTGTCTTTGATTAAAACGCCGTCGTCCAAACCGTAGCGATGATTTTTGCCGCCGCCGACCGTTACCGCGTATTTTTCGAGCATCCGCAAACCCGGCGTAGTTTTGCGCGTGTCAATAATCTGCGCGTGCGTGCCTTCGACGGCTTTGACATACTGGCGCGTCAGCGTCGCCACGCCGCTCAGTCTCTGCATCAAATTCAGCGCGACGCGTTCGCCCGCCAATAAAATATCGGCGTAACCTTTTAGCGTGGCGAAAATCGTTCCCGATTTTACTTCGTCGCCTTCGGAAACATTCGCGTCAATGTCGGCGTTTTCCGGGTCGAGATGGGCGAAAACGGCTTCGGCGACTTCCAAACCGCAGACGACCAAATCTTCTTTCGCCAAAAATTTCCCCATTCCGCGCACGTCCGGCGGCACGGTTGACTGAGTTGTAATATCGCCGCGCCCCAAATCTTCCGCCAAAAATTCACCGATTGAAGCGAGCAAATCGCCATTTTCAAGCCACATCATAATCTTTTTATTCATCCGCCAATCACAATTTACATTTAATTTGGAATTATCAAACAATCGGACATCAAACGCAAAATGTTTTGGCAAATAAAAAGTAATATTTCAATAAAAAGTCGGACTGGAGCGCAAGCGGCTCGCTTGCCGTCCGTTCGGTGCGAAGCACGAACGGACGTGCGCCGCATTCACACTAAAGTTACATTTTTTTAGAGCGACGTTTCGTTCTTGCTCCGCTCGAACGGGCAAGCGAGCCGCTTGCGCTCCAGCCGCCAACTTCAAAAAAGAAATGACTTTTAAACACTTTTGTTAAAACAGAGCGATATTTGTTAAGATTCTACTAACAAACAATTTTGGTTTTACAAACTCCGTCAATTTTTATCAATAATCCAGAGGAAATTTATGAAAAAACGCATCGTTCCGTTTTTTGCCGCACTTTTTTTAATTGCGGCACAAACACCGATTTTTGCACAGCAGATGAATAATTCAAAAAAATTCGACGCGAGTCGTTACAAAATAAAATACGAAAAATTTGTTCTCGACAACGGTTTGACGCTGATCGTTCACGAAGATCACAGTGTGCCGATTGTCGGCGTAAATATGTGGTATCACGTCGGTTCGCGCAACGAAAAGCGCGGGAAAACAGGATTCGCGCATCTTTTCGAGCATTTCTTTTTTAACGGTTCGGAAAATCACCCGTCGGGTTTTCGTGAGGCGATGGACGACATCGGCGCGAACAATCGGAACGGGACGACGAACACCGACCGGACGAATTTTTTTGAAGACGTGCCGACATCCGCTTTAGAAAGAACGCTTTATCTCGAAGCGGACAGAATGGGTTTTCTCGCCAATTATATTTCTCAGGAAATGTTGGAACGCGAGCGCGGCGTTGTCCAGAATGAAAAACGACAGGGCGAAAATCAGCCTTACGGTCGCGTTTTTTCCAATATCAGCGAGAAAATTTATCCGTATTCGCACCCGTATTCGTGGTCAACCATCGGTTCGATGGAAGATTTGAACGCCGCCAAACTGGACGACGTGAAGGAATGGTATCGGACGTATTACGGACCGAACAACGCCGTGATTTCGCTGGCGGGCGACATCACGCCGCAGAACGCGCTCGCGCTGGTCAAAAAATATTTCGGCGGCATCAAACCCGGACCGCCGCTGACGCGCACGGAAAAATGGATTCCCGCGCTCGACCGCAATATCCGCGACGAAATGCAGGATCGCGTGCCGCAGGCGCGAATTTATCGCGTTTATCCCGCGCCGACTTGGAAAGACTTGGATTTACAACAGTTAAGTCTGTTCGCCGACGTGCTTGCCGGATCGAAAAGCGCGCGGCTCAATAAAAAATTGGTTTACGAGAAACAGTTGGCGACGAATGTTTCGGCGTTTGTCAATGACGGCGAACTGGCAAGCACTCTGAACATTTCCGCGACGGTCAAACCCGGCGTAAATCCGGCGGATGTCGAGCGCGAAATGGACGCGATTATCAACGAAGCGTTGGACAAAGGCGTGAGCGACGAAGAACTGGAAAGAGCGCAAAATCGCAATCTTTCCGGCTTTTTGCGCGGCACGGAACGCTTGGGCGGTTTCGGCGGACGTTCAGATATTTTGGCGGAGAGTATGACTTACGGCGGCGAACCCGATTATTACCTGAAACGCCTCGAAGCGATGGCGACCGCCACGCCCGAAAGCGTCAAAGCGACCGCGAATAAATGGCTGCGGGCGAATAATTACACGATGCTCGTCAAGCCGTTTGCCGATTTGAACGCCGAAAAAGCCGAAATTGACCGCAAAATTCTGCCCGCGTTGAGCAATGCGCCGGACATAAAATTTCCCGACGTGCAGCGGGCGAAACTCAAAAACGGTTTGAATGTGATTCTGCTGGAAAGACATTCCGCGCCGATTGTCAACGTCGCGCTCGCCGTTGATGCCGGTTACGCTTCGGATTCGCCGTCGAAAGCCGGTCTCGCGTCGCTCGCCTTAAATTTGTTGGACGAAGGGACGAAAACGCGCGATACATTTCAAATCGTCAATCAACTTGATTCACTCGGAGCGCGTTTAGGCACGGGAAGTTCTTTGGATATGTCGTTCGTGCGTTTGCAGGCGACGGCGGAAAATTTGAAACCGTCGCTCGCCATTATGTCGGATGTCGTTTTGAATCCGGCGTTTCCGAACGAGATTTTTACGATTCAAAAACAAAACCGCCTCGCGCAGATCGGTCAGGAAAAAGCCTCGCCGAACGCGCTCGCGCTGCGCGTTTTGCCGGCGATTCTCTACGGCGCGAATCACGCTTACGGCTCGCCCGCGTCGGGAACGGAAACGACCGTGCCGACGATTTCGCGCGAAGATTTGATCAAATGGCACGCCGATTGGTTCAAACCCGGAAGTTCGACCGTCATCGTTACCGGCGATACGACTTTGGCTAAGCTCAAGCCGATGCTCGAAGAGGCGTTCGGCAGTTGGAAAGGCGGAACCGCGCCGCCGAAAAACGTGACGAAGGTGGCGAACACGACGGGCAAAAAAATCTATCTGATTGATAAACCCGGCGCGCCGCAGTCAACCATCGTCGCCGCCGAAATTTCCGAAAAAAGCGGACAAGCCGAAGATTTGGCGGGCGAACCGCTGTTCCGCAACTTCGGCGGAATGTCCACGTCGCGCCTCAATCGCAATCTGCGGCTCGATAAACATTGGAGTTACGGGACTTCCGGCGCGCTGCGCGACGCTCGCGGGCAAAGAACATTTCTCGTTCTCGCGCCCGTGCAGACCGACAAAACAAAAGAATCAATCATCGAAATCAAAAAAGAAATCGCCGATGTCGCCGGAAATCGTCCGGTTACGGGCGAAGAATTCGACAGCATTATGCGAAATATGACTTTGCGCCTGCCGGGAAGATTTGAAACGCTCTCGTCGCTCGAAGCGGCGGCGATTGATCTGGTAAATTACAATTTGCCGGACAATTACTGGGCGAATTACGGCACGTCAATGCGCGGTTTAACCGAAACGCAGCTTACCAATGCCGGTAAAAAATTTGTTCGCCCCGACGAGATAATCTGGCTCGTCGTCGGCGACGTTGCAAAAATAGAAAGCGGAATTCGCGCTTTAAATTACGGCGAAGTCGTCAAACTCGACGCTGACGGGAATGTAATTAAGTGAATTAGAAAAGAAATTGCAGGGATAACAGGATTTACGGGGATAATTTCAAAATCAGAAAAGATTTATCCTTTTTTATCCTGACATCCCTGCAAATTTTCTTTTTATTTTGCGACATCCGCCGACCAGCCTTTTTTATTTTGAATAAATTGCTGAACGTCGGTTTGCACAAATCCGCTTTCAGCCGTTTCACATTCAAATCTTTTGACCGTCAAATTCGGATATTCAAATTCGATAAAATTGAACGAATTTGCTTCGCCGCGTCCGCGCGTTGAGGTTGCGGTTCCGGCTTGGACGACGAGCGCGGAGCGTCCGGTTTCGAGTTTATAGCGCGTCGCGGTGTTTCCGATGTGCGAGACGTGAATGTGTCCGGCGAGAAACAAATCCGCGCCGCAGTCGGCGAGTTTTTCCATCGCCAGTTCAGCGCGTCCGACGACTTTATCGTCAAAATTTTCGGGCAAATCAAACGGGTGATGCGTAACGATGACTTTTAATATTTCGTCGGGCAACGGGCAGAGTTTCTCGCGGATCGCGGCGATTTGCCGTTCATTAATGCGCCCGTCTTTGATCGTCAGCGAACGCGCCGTATTGACTCCGATGGCGGCGATTTCTTCGTCTTGGTAAAACGGCTCTAAATCATTGGTAATAAACTTTTTATACTTTTCGAGCGGACTTACGAAACGGTCGAAAACATTGTGCATCGGAATATCGTGATTGCCCGGAACGACGATCTGCGGCTGCGGCAATTTATCTAAAAAACTGCGCGCTTCAATAAATTGCGCCGACCGCGCGCGCTGCGTCAAATCGCCGGAAACGACGGTTAAATCCGGCTTCAATTCGTTAATTTTAACGATCAAATTTTCAGCGACCGCGTAATCAACGCGTCCGAAATGAATGTCCGAAATGTGAACTAATTTTCGCATCAATTTTAAATTTTATACCGCCTAATCCGCGTTTTCCTGCGGCACGATAACGCGCAGCGCGAGCGGATGAACGCAGTAACAAAGCGGCGTTTTTATCATTTCAACTTCGCCGTCGTAGGCGACGAGCATCTGTTTTTTGCCGGTTTCAATCGTGATTTCCCCGACGCTGATTTCCTCAAAATCCTTCGCCTGTCTGAGTCTGCCGAAAACAAGCCGCAAAACCAGCGCGAACAAACCTTTGCGCCCGCTTTTGTGCAGAAAATAAACGCTCAGTTTGCCGCCGTCAATCTTTTCGCGTCTGCCGATATTAAAAAAATCCATTTCATACGCGCCGTTTCCGACGAAGACGAACGGCGTTTTGACAATTTTTTCGCCGCTTTCATTTTTTAGTTTAACCGTAAAAACAGGATGCCGCCGCAAAATTTTCAACGCCGCCCAAAACGCCGCCGACCATTTTCCGCGACCGAGTTTTTCCTGCTGAGTTTCGCGGCTTTTGACGATGTGCGGGTAAAGTCCGATGCTCGAATTATTTATAAAAATCTGCCCGTTGACTTCCGCCGCGTCAATTTTTTCCGTGTGATTTTCGGCAATAATGCCAATCGCTTCGGCTAAATCCGGCGGAATTTTCAAATCTTTCGAGAAATTATTCAGAGTTCCGAGCGGCAAAACTCCGAGCGTTTTGTCAGTTCCGACGAGTTTTGAAGCGACCGCGCTGATCGTTCCGTCGCCGCCGCCCGCGACGACTATTTCGGCATCGCTTTTCGCCGCATCTTTCGCCAGTTTGATAAGTTCTTCACCATTTTCGGCGACGAAAATTTCCGCTTCCAAACCTTTCGCCGCAAACAGTTCGATTATTTGCGCCTTTAATTCGTCCGTGTTCTGATCTTTTCCCGAACTTCGATTGATGATAACTGTTATCGGTGAGGACATATTTTGAGATTTTCCCTCAAACTCTTTCGCGTAAAACAACGGCTAAATCCGTCGGAATAGCCAATGGATAAAAGTTTTTTGTTTCAAACAAGTAACCTTCGCCATCTTCGTCAATCACGCATATCATATCGTCGCTTTCTGCTTCCGCGTCTGCGATAACCTCATACAATTTGCCGACTTCGAGCGATGCTTCAAAACCTCTGTTATTTATGCAAACCGCAAATTTTGTGTTCATAATTTAATCAAGCCAACGCTTTATTTTTCCATTTCGTTTTCCAATTCCGTGTGCCTCGTACCAATGTATTTCAGCAAGTCTGATGCGTCCGTTTGAAATTCTCTCGACCGTCGCCGTTCCTTTCAATTTTCGCCGGCGACCTTTGCCAAACTGTTTGTTCAAAAAAGGAAGAATTCTGATTGAATTGCCGACCGCGATAATTTCGATTTGTCCAATTTTGCCAATGATTTTGAATCCTTCCAACATTTATAAAATTTATTTGTTTTTGTTAGAATACGGTTCAGCAATTGCTTTGATGCTGAAATTAACTATTCTATTTCCACGCTCATCATCTCCGTTAAATAGTAGATTAATCTCCGTTTTATCAAAACCTTCATTCATAAAAAACTCTTTCAGCCTTTCCTTTAAACTTTCTCCAGACCGAGTTAATTTAGATTTTTCCATACTTAATTTTCCTCAAATCTATCGTAAATAATCTTCCAATTTCGTCGAAGCATCGGTTTTTTCGTCGCGGTATTTGACGATGACGGGAGCGTAAAGCGAAAGTCCGTTTTCTTTGCCGAAACCGCTCGTAATCGCGCGCGCGCCTTGGACGACGACCGCGCCGGACGGAATAATCAGCGGCTTTTCGCCGTCGGATTTGATGACCGTTTCGTTGACCAAATCGAACACCGGAGTCGAGCGCGTTAAAATCACGCCCGAAGCCAAAACCGCTTTTTCGCGGACAATCGTGCCTTCGTAAACGCCGGTGTTGCCGCCGACCAGCACGTCGTCTTCGATGACGACCGGAACTGCGCCGACCGGTTCGAGAACGCCGCCGATCTGCGCCGCCGCCGACAGGTGAACGCGCTTGCCGATTTGCGCGCACGAACCGACCAGCGCGTGCGAATCAATCATCGTGCCTTCGTCAACATACGCGCCGACGTTGACGTAACACGGCGGCATTAAAACGACGTTCCGCCCGACAAACGAGCCGTCACGAATCGTCGAACCGCCCGGAACGATACGGATTTTATCGTCCAGATTCATCGGTCGCAGCGGATAAGTATTTTTATCAAAAAACTGAAAACTCTCGCCGTTGAACGACATCGTAACCATTTCGCCCATCTTAAAACCGGCGAGAATTCCGCGTTTCACCCACGCGTTCGCTCGCCAATCGCCGTTCTCGTCTTTTTCGGCGGAACGAATTCTGCCCTCGCGCAATTCGGTTTTGAAATCGTTAAAAGTGTCGTGATCTTTCGCGTCAAATTCCGATTTGGCAAATAATTGTTCGATTTTTTCCTGTAATGTCATTTTTTATAAAAGTCGGTTTTTATTTTTCCGTAATTCTCGTTCAGCTTCGGTTCAAGCAAAAGAATAGCAGAAATGCGGCGAATCATATTTGTAACTTCGCTGATTTCTTCCAATTTCAAAGCGCGTCCGAGCAAAACGTATTCTCTGTAACTGAGCCACTTTTTCAAAACCTGATAACCGCCGATGTAATAATTCCAGACGTTTTTGGGAACATTGCGCCAAAAAGCAACATCGTTCAGATAAACGTCGAACGTCTTTTCGCCCAAAATTTTGAGCATTTCTTCGGGTTTCAAATTGATTTCTTCGCCCGTTTTTATTAATGCTTCGAGTTCCGTTTCCGAATAATCGCGCAAATTTGTTTTGCCCTTTCCCGGCATCGTGATTCCGCCTTTTCCGCCGTAGCCCCAATTTGCCGTAACGCGAAAATCGTCGTCCTGAAACTGCGCGCCTGCGGCGTGAGCGGCGACGCAGATTGTTCGCATCGCTTCGGAAAGTTTGCCCGCCGTGATGCCCGCGACTTGTTTTTCCGTGTCTAATAAATCCGCAACTCGTTTGCCGAGCGCGGCGGAAGCGATCAAATCTTCACGTTTGGCGGGCAGCGGAATGCGCGGAAAATCCTGCCGGATGCCGTCTTCGTTTTCCGTCAGATATGAATTTGAATAACCGATTGCCAGCGCGTGAAACCAAACGAGCGAAGCCGTATTCATAGTTTCGCCGTCCAATATAACTTCTCCGCCGTCAATATCCGCAAAACCGAGATTTTGCAGATATTCGCGGGCGTTTTCCGAAAGATTGGCGCGAATTTCGGTTTCCGATTCGTCAAATAAATGATCTTGATTTTCGTTTTTCGTTTTCTTAGACTGCTTTAAGATACTTGGTTTATAGAAAACCGGAAAATGTCTTGCGTGTCCCGAAATTGAATCATAGTCGCAAACCGACTTTGAAAAAAAGAATGGAATTCCTTCCGTTGATTTGTCAGCTGTATCACGACTAATTAAAAAGGCATTTTTTTCAAAGCGTTGACTTAAAAGTTGCGGACTCGGTTCGCTAAAAAGAGGGCGCAAATTTTCAAGATAACACCAGCGAGTATCAAAAGGTTTGAAAGGATAAGAAACAATACAAGTTTCGTCAAAAGAAAAATCTTTGACAATTTTTTTTCTAGCTTCGTGTCCAATTATTCTATTGCCTGTCATCATCAGGGAAGGATGAATATTTTTGATTTCTTCATTACGAACTTCTTTATCAAAATATTTTCTGATTCTTTCATTTAACGGCTCTCTATCAATTGAAATCAGAGCAAAACCACGTCTTTCGACAGGACCATTAAAAGGTGGAATTTCGCATAAATCATTTAACTTTGACCAAGAATGATAAGCATCTGAAACATCCGAAGGACGAAGCGAAAAACGATTGGATTCTTTCGGATTTGTTATTTCATAATCAAAGTTCGATTCCGTTGCAATTTCATTGTTTTCCGTTTTTCCGTCCAAACTTTCGAGCAATTCTTCGCGTTTATTTTTCCCCCAAAAATGCCGGAAACGAACCGTCGGCTTTGCGATTTCATTTTCGTTTTTCTTTACAAAAAGTCCGATTGCCGTTCCAATGCGAATTCCCGCTTTATTAAATCCGGTTGAAAAAATACTCGGATCGGGTTTTCCTATCGGCGTGGTTTTTCCGGTTTCGCGGCTGTCGCCATTTAAAGAATCAATCCAAATTTTATCGAATTCATTTAATAATTTTTCACGCATTACAACAAATGATGGATCGCTTAGATATGAAAAGTTTGAAATATAACAGACAACTCCCTTGCGCGGTTCGAGTTCGGCGATTTTGCGTTCGGCGAGCCGGAAAAATCTGATGTAGAGATCGTCGAGATTAAATTTTTTGATGCCCCATTTTTCGATCAAACCTTCCTTGTAAGGTTCGACCAGATTGTTTTCCTCTTCGGGACTGACTCCGGCAAAAGCGTTATACGGCGGATTGCCGAGAACGACGAGAATTTTCGCCTTCTTTTTGACTTCTTCGGCGCGACTCCGTTCTTCTTCAAATTCGGGAAACGGCAGACGTTTTTTCGGATGTTCTTCCCAACCCGTCAAACTGTTGGTCAGAAAAACTCCGGCGCGTTCGCCTTTTTCTTCGCTCAAACCGATGCCGAATTTTTCCAGCAGAAGCCCGATCTGCAAGTGCGAAACGACAAACGGCGCGGACAAAATCTCGAACCCGAAAACGCGCGATAAAACCGCCGATTTTATCTTTTGCCCGCGCGTCGCATCTTCGCCTTTTTCTTCCAGCGTTTGATTTATCCGCCGCAAAACTTCCACCAGATACGCGCCCGTGCCGCACGCCGGATCAAGAATGTAAACCGTTTCGTCCGCCAAACCGTCGAGAAGTCCGAGTTCGTCGCGCAAAACGCGGTCAACGCGCTCGACCATATATTTGACGATTTCCGGCGGCGTGTACCAAACGCCGAGTTCCTTGCGAAGTTCGGGATCGAAGGCTTCGAGAAACGGTTCGTAAAAATATTGAACGGCATCGTCTTCGGCAAAACCGACAAAAAACTTTTCCCGCGCGACACGGTTGAGGACGTTTCCCGTCCAATCTAAAACTTCGACCAAATCCAGATTTTTCAAATTTGAAGGCGTGGCGATTTGTTCAAACAGAACGGAAATCATCGGCACACGAAGTTCCCAAACCGCCGTTCGCCAATTAAATTTCTCTTTTGTCAAAGGATTGCGTTTGTGCCACAAAACCCAAGCCGAAAAAATGCCGTAAAAAAGCGTCTGCACGAGCGTCGAACGAAAAAAATTTTCGCCCTTTTCGCCTTCAAACGTAATGCCGAGCGAGTCTTCGAGAGCCTTTTGAATTGTGGCGAGCGCGCCCAATTCGGTTTCTTCGATTCGCGCCTTCGCATCGCGGGCGTAAGAAGCCAGAAACCACGCGACATCTTCCGGTTTCGTGACGGAAGCGTTCGAGAGCATCACGCGCTTGAGAAATTCCGCCAACCGCTCTTGTTCACTTTCCGAAAATTCTTTCGGATTATCCGCAATCCGCCAAAAATCCGTTTCACTCGCGCCGATTGAAAAACTTTCGAGATATTCCTTCCGATTATTTTCATCGAGCCGGACGAGCAGAAAATCCCGATAATTCGTCACCAAAACCTGTCGGTATTTATTCAAATAATCATTAACCTGTTTCGTGTCGGCGATTTTACGAACTTCATCGTTCGTCCCTTTTATTTCAATCGCGCCGCGTTCGGGCATCTGACCTTTGATGAGTTCATTCGAGCTTTTCTGAAACTGATTCGTGGTGAAAAATCCGCCGTCCGGCAAACCCGCGCCGCGATTTTGCAGATTGATAATACAGCGAACTTTCGGTTTTAAAGATTTACCGATTTCATTGAAAAGCGTTTCGAGCGTTCCGTAAAACGATGTCTCCTTGACGGCAGAACCCGTGCGGCGGATTTCGCTCATTCGTCGAAGATAAGTTTCTGTTTCTTTCATTTTCTAATTATTATTTTCTAATTATTAACTGATGTTACGCAATTGGACTGGAGCGCAATCCGTCCCGGTTGCAATGAGCGCGAGAGCGCGAAAAAGCGTTTCGATTACTTGCAATTTGAATAAGAGCGAGCATCTTTGCCGTTTCAGGCGGCATTGCAACCGGGACGGATTGCGCTCCAGTCTTTTTCTCCATTTTGCGTAACATCAGTTATTAAGGTTATTTAGAAGGTGTTTGAAAACTCGTTTTTGGTGGATTTGTAACCACGAATCTACACTAATAAACACCAAATAAAACAAAAAAGACAAACTTCGTGGTTATTAGTGTGCTTTAGTGGTCAAATTTCTTCTCATTGTCGAGTTTTCAAACAGCTTCTTAGAATCTCTTTCAATTTCTTCTTCGTCGGTTCGGTTACAGGCACGAGCGGCAAACGCAGATTTTCTTCCAATAAACTCATTTCCTTCATCACGAATTTGCAAGGCGCGGGCGAGGCTTCGACGAAATTGGCTTCCATTAAATTGAGAATTTTATAATGAATCTGCCGCGCTTTTGAAAAATCGCCGCTCAAAGCATATTCGATCATTTGGGAAGTTTGCTTGGGAATTTCGTTCGAGCAAACGGAAACCAAACCGTCCGCGCCGACGGCGATTAAACCCAAAGTCGTCATATCGTCGCCGGAAAAAACTTTGAAATTCTTTGGACGATTCAAAATTATCTGCATAATCTGCGAGAAATTTCCCGATGCTTCTTTGATGGCGGCGATATTTTCAAATTCGTTGGCGAGGCGAATCGTCGTTTCGGCGGAAATATTCGAAGCCGTTCTGCCCGGAACGTTGTAGAGCATAATCGGGAATTTTTTGACCGACTTGGCGATTTCACCAAAGTGCGCGAACAAGCCTTCCTGCGTCGGTTTGTTGTAATATGGCGCGACGACCAACGCGCCGTCCGCGCCTAATTCCCGCGCTTTCAGCGTGTATTCGACGGCGGCGGAAGTGTTGTTGCTGCCCGTTCCGGCGATGACTTTTGCGCCGAATTTATGCGCGACCTCAATCGCCATTTTGATAACGCGCTGATCTTCTTCGGGCGACATTGTTGCGCTTTCGCCGGTCGTGCCGCACGGAATTAAAATTTTTACGCCGTTTTTAATCTGGCGTTCACACAAAGATTTAAAGCATTCGTCGTCAATCGAGCCGTCTTTGTGAAACGGCGTAACCAAAGCTGTTCCGCAGCCGCGCATCCAATCGAGTTTCATTGTCATAAATGTA
The DNA here is from genome assembly GCA_965218105.1 of Pyrinomonadaceae bacterium. GTDB lineage: Bacteria > Acidobacteriota > Blastocatellia > Pyrinomonadales > Pyrinomonadaceae. The sequence continues at coordinate 2,159,037 of OZ244585.1, read as the reverse complement.
TGTCTTATTTCGCTTTCATCTCTAACATTTTATTAGAAGCTGTTTGAAAACTCTTATTTTTTATTTTCTGAACCACGAAAGTACACGAAAATACACGAATAATTTAATAATCACACAAATTTTCGTGTTAATTTGTGTTGAGCGCGTGGTTAAATTTCTTAAATTTTCGAGTTTTCAAACATTTTATTAGAATTTTGCTCCGCACTTTGAACAGGATTTAGGTATCGAATAAGCCGATTTACTATAATTTGTCTTTCCACAATTGCTGCAAAATTGAGTGTTTCTAATGTTGAGAAAAGTTATGACAATAATTGTCGGAGTCATAATTACGAGCGTTTGCGGAGAAAAATTAGAAGTAAATGCTACAAACGAACCAAATATTATTCCGACAATTATCACAAATACAGGAAAAATCGTCCTTTTAAGTTTTACATTTCTATTAAACTGAAAGAAAAGAAAACTTATTACGCCGAGAATAATCCAAAACACCATAAAAAACTGAAAATAGTCTTCGTTCATAAAACCTTTTTTAACGCATCGTCCGCCGGGTTCATAAATTCATAAAATTTCCATTTGACGGTTTGCCGCGCCAGCAAATGCGTCCAGACAAACACAGATTATCACAGATTTCGGCGAAATATAATTTGTTTTGATAAAAAAATCAGGTGCTTTTCAAAGCCATAACACTCGAAGGAAACAGTTTATCGCGCAGACAAAGAACCGGATATTCGATCAATTTCGCCGTGCCGATTCCCAGCACGAATGTTCCCGTCCAGTATATTAAAATGTAGAGAAACCAATTTTCAGCGGCGAGATTTGTAAATTTCGTCAGCCAAAAATGTGTCGGCAGATTCCACAAATAAATTGAATAGGAATATTTTCCGATTTCAGCGGGAAAAAGCAGAATTTTGCCGCCGCCGAAATCGGTTTTGAGCAGTGCGACCAACAGACAACCGCCGCCGAAATAAAACATCGTCAAGCCGAAAGTTTCGAGCCAAAATGTTTCATTGAGTTCAAAAATGAACGCCGGAACAAAACATAAACTTCCCGCCAAACCGACGGATAATCTGTTTTTACGCAAAAAATCACTTTCGGCAAGTCCGCGAAAATTCCACAGATACGAAAGAAAAACGCCGAAAAAGAGCGAATCAATTCGCAGAGTCGAGTTGTGGAAGCCGTTTGCCGGAAATGTTTGACATTCACTTTTGATTTTGGACTTTTTTATTTTTGACTGAGAATTTCGTCCATCACTTCTGTAAATTCATAAAACCCGTTTTTTCCCGAAATCCATTCCGCCGCAAAAATCGCGCCCGCCGCAAAACCTTCGCGCGAACGCGCTAAATGTTCAAATGTAATTTGATCGGCACTGCCGTCGAAACCGACGCGATGCGTTCCCGGAATATTGCCCGCCCGCGTTGAGGAAACGCTGAAATCTTTTTTGATATGTTCTGAAACAATGTCCTTTAATTTCAAAGCTGTTCCCGAAGGCGCGTCCAATTTGCGCGAATGATGCTGTTCTTCGATAAACGCTTCGTAATCTTCAAATTTACCGAATAATTCGGCGGCGAAATCCGTGATTCGGTAAAATAAATTCACGCCGATTGAAAAATTCGCCCCGAATACGAACGCGCCGTTTTTTTCTTCGACTAACTTTTTAATTACTTCCCTTTCGCTGTTCCAGCCCGTCGTCCCTTCAACGAGCGGAACGACGGCAATCAAACACGCTTCAACGTTGCGTTTGACGGCTTCGGCAGTCGAAAAATCAATCGCCGCGTCAACGCCTTTCAATTTTTCGGCTAATTTTTCGGCTGACAAATTTGCATCCGATTCGTCAATGATGACAGCAATTTCGTGCGATTTGTTTTCGGCTAAAGTGCGAATAAGTTTTCCCATCGCGCCGTAACCGATTAGTGCTATTCTCATTTTATTTAAACACATAGGGACATAGGAAACATAGTTTTTTAATGTTAATTCGTAAATTTGTGAATAATTTGTTTACCCGAAAACTTTTTATTTGTGAAAATAAATCTAAAAATCTTCCTATGTTTTCTATGTCTCTATGTGTTTCAAACCTCCGGCAGATTTCTGAAAAACTCGTTGACGAATGTCTTTTGTCCTTCTTTGAAAAGATTGACGCAGGTAAAATTGATCAAAATTCCCTTCGGAACTTTCAGCAGTTTCATATAAGTTAAAAGCTGCGCTTCGTGAATCGGCGCGAGTTCCGCCAACGCTTTCAGTTCGGCGACCAGACAATTTTCAATCAACAAATCACAGCGTAAATCGGCTTCGAGCGTCAAACCTTTAAAACTGATCGGCACTATCGCTTCGGTCAAAAAGTTTATGTTTCTCGCCTTCAATTCGTGTTTCAAACATTCGTGATAAACGCTTTCAAGCAATCCCGCGCCAATCGCTTTATGAACTTCAATCGCCGCGCCGATGACTTCATAAGTTAATTTATCAAGATACTTTTTGGTCAGCATAATTTAATTTAAACACATAGGGATATAGGAAACATAGATATTTAAAGCAGTCTTTAAATTGTCAGCCAATATATTCGTTTACAGTTAATTTATCAATTCCAAACACAAAAAGATAAGCAAAAAACCTATGTTCCCTATGTCCCTATGTGTTTAACAACTTCTTCACCAGGTTCACATAAAGCTCAACCGCCGTTTCCAAATCTTTTTTCAGCACAAATTCCCCTTTCGTATGCGCGACGAGAATCGAACCTGCGCCCAAAAGCAGCGGCGTTCCCCAGTTTGAAAGATGCGGGATGTCGGTCGTAAAACGCACGACTTTTTGTTTGAAACCTTCGACGGCGAACATTTTCACGGGTTTGGAAACGGACATCACTTCGATTTCGCCCCGTTCGCCGATAACTTCTTTAAATTTCTCCAGAATCGGTTTTTCGTCGCCCGTCGTGCGAAGGTGCAAACCGGCTTCGGCGTTCGGCGCGATGATGTTGGTTTTCAATCCGCCGCTGATCGTGCCGATATTGTTGGTCGTTTCGCCGAAAAATTCGTCGGGCGGAAATTCGATTTTCAAAACGTCGTTCAAAACATCAAGCAGTTTTTCAATCGCCGATTCGCCCATTTCGGGATACGCCGAATGTCCGGCAACGCCCGTCGTTTTAATAAAAAATCTGAGCGAACCTTTTGAGCCGATTGCCAGATCGTTGTCGGTCGGTTCGCCGTTGATGATGTATTCGCATTTCGCCGCAATCGGGTGATTATTCGCGGCTTTCGCGCCCGCGCCGCCTTCTTCTTCTTCGACCGTGAACAACAGACCGATGTCGCTGATATTTTGTTTTCGCAGTTCTTCCGCCGCATAAATCTGCGATGCGGCGATGCCTTTCGCATCACACGCGCCGCGCCCGTAAATCTTTTCGTCGTCTTCGCTCGCCGGAATATGCGGCGGCACGACATCAATATGCGTTGACAAAAACACGCGCGGCGTAGAATTCAAATAGGCGATGACGTTGTTTTGATTGGCTGAGACGGCTTGCAGTTCAACCGTCCAGCCCAAAGATTCGAGATAGTCGCGCAGGAAAAACCCGACGGCTTGCTCGTCGCCGGAAATTGACGGAATGTTGATTAAGGATTTGGTTAATTCAAAAAGGTTCATAAAATTTATTAAATTACTCAAAGGAATCAAACAAGGCAGGTTCGAGATTCTTAGTTTTTCCTCTCTCGTATTCTGCAACGGCAGTTCCTCCGAACTTCGTGGTCTTAAATCTTTGATTTGGCGATTGCGGATGTTCAGGATCGGTCATCATTATCAATTTCGCGTTCAGTAGCGGATAAATATATCTTTCTCTAACGTGCTTTACATCTTTAACTTGCAGGCGCATTTGTATTTCGGTTCGACTTCGCGGCGTAAGGCAATAATCCAGCAAGTCAACTGCTTTGTCGTTCAAAAATTCTCTAACTTCGGGGGTTACTTTGGGGGTTGTAACCCCCAAAGTAACCCCCGAAACTGTTTGCGGGTGAATCGGCAGCGCGGACACGAAAAAGGAATTTTCATCATCCGTTTCAAAGGTCGGCGGCGGCGAACCGTTTTCCTCCATCGCTTTGATTGCGATGGGAATTCCCGTGCCTCTGCCTTCCGTCAAATCAAGTTCTTTAAGAAATTCTCCGATGCGGCGATTGCGGTAGCGTCTGGCAATAAAACTTCCGGCGGCAAGTGCTTCGATTTTTATTGACCTGTCCGGTCCCGGATAACTGGTAATGGTGATTTGATCGGGCAAAATGCGAACTTCTATCGGTTCGCGCTCTTGATAGCTTCGATGATAGACGGCGTTGACAAGAAGTTCCTCAATCGCTTGATACGGATAATTAAAAAATTTATCAGCTTCGGCTTTTTTGGGATTTTTTACGATAATCTCTTCGATAACAGTCGTGTCAATATAGTGCAGCGCATCTCTGATTTGTTGATTGATCGGACCGAAAAAACTTTTTTCAATAATTCTGTCGCCGCTTGCGCCCGCTGGAAGTTTTACGACATCAATTTGAGTATGCGGGAAAAATTTCGCCGGATTTTGGTTGAAAAACATTAAACCGACGTTTTTTGGCAGAGGATTTTCAGTTGCGCCGCCGACAATATTCATTTGTCGGCACAATTTTTCAAAGTTGATGTCTTTAACTTGATCTGCAAGATCGCTTCCCACTTCAGTTAAAAAATCATTGATAAGTGAATTGTCCAAATCTTCAATCGTCGCCTGCTGATTGTATCTGTCGTCAAACGGAACGCTCTGAGCCAGAGACATCAATTCAGTTGAGTAATGTCCTCGTGCCTCAATCGTTGAAGATAGAATTCGGATGTAATATTTTCGCGTTTTATCATCTTTAGCTAACGAATTAGCTGCTCGATAAGGACGATTTTCTCCGCCCGAAGCACGAAGAAGCAAAATATTTTTCCCTTGAAATTGATACGGATAAGCTATCGGAAAATACGGTGGATTTATTTTACTGTTGCCGAAATTCAGAAGTTCCTTTTGAATTTTATCAATCTCGCTTTGACTCAAACCTTTCGGCGGAAACACAGGCTTGCCGTCCTGTTCCGCAATACCGATAAAAATATATCTGCCGTCGAGATTGTTGAAATCGTTAGCAAAGGCACAGAGAGTATGAATAACATCCAAAGGATTCCAACCTTCCTTAAATTCGATTCTTTCCCACTCGACCGAAGAATCCCCGTTAAGTAATGAATCAATGTTAATCGGCAGCATAGCAGACAATAATACATTTTTTTGAGGCGGCGATCATTATTTGAAAAACTTTATTGATAACTTTAAATATTTCAAAGGTTTTGCCGCCCATAAATCGAACCTTTTTTTTCGCGCAAAAACCCGCCTTTGCGTCCCGCTAAAACCGACTGAATTTCCGCCGCTATCGAAAGCGCAATCGCTTCCGGCGTGTCCGCGCCGATGTCCAAGCCGACGGGCGCGTAGAGTTTTGATAATTCTTCTGCGCTGAAATTTTCGCCGATTTCATCCAGCAGCCTTTCCGTGCGCGGTTTCGGTCCCAACGCGCCGACGTAAACGCATTTTGAACGCAGCAGGCGGCGCAGAATATGGCGGTCGCGGTCGTAATTGTGCGTCATTATGACGGCGGCGGAATTTTCGTCGGCGAATAAATCTTCGCTCAAATCTTCCGAACTCGCCACGATAATTTCGTCGGCTTCGGGCAGTCTTTCGGTGTTCGCAAACGCGGCGCGGTGGTCAATCGCGGTGACGCGCCAGCCGATTTCTTTGGCGAAATCAACCAGCGGCAGCGCGTCGTAACCCGCGCCGAAAATTATTAAATTGAGCGGTGGATTGATGTTTTCGTAAAATATCTCGTAAATGTTTTCGCCGATTTTCAATTCGCGCGTTTCGGCGGAAACGTCCCGCGCGAGAAATTCGCGGGCGGAATTTTCCAACTCGGCGGAATTTTCCAAAGTTTCCGGCAAGTTTACAAAATCATAATTTCCCTGCGCGTCGAGAAAAAATCGCCCGCCGATTGGCGCATCATCATTCGCCGAAATGAGCGTCGCGGCGAACGACGCGGCGCGATTGTCAAAAGAATTTCGCAAAACTTCCGCCAACGCGCTTTCCGTTCCAAAAGATTCGAGCAAAATCCGCACGATGCCGCGACAGCCCATATTTAAGCCGAAAACCGAATTTTCATCGGCGGTCGTGTCGTATTTAATGACAATCGGTTCGCCCGTTTGCAAGACTTTTTTGGCGCGTTCCAAAACATCGGCTTCGAGACAGCCGCCGGAAACCGTGCCGATTGAATAGCCGTTTTCGTCAATCAGCATCCGCGCGCCCGGTCGCCGATAACCCGAACCGACGACATCAATGACCGTCGCCAAGATCGCTTTTTCTTCCGGCGCGAATTTTTCAACTTTTTTGAGAATTTCCTGTATTTCTTTCATTTAAATTTTTTGCCCACGAAAAACACGAAAAGCAAGAAAATAAAACCATAAAAACATTTCCTTTTTCGTTTCTTTCGTGTTTTTCGTGGGCAGATATTTTTTACAAAAGTTTATCGAGCGTAATCGGCAAATCTCGGACGCGCCTGCCGGTGGCGTGGAAAACGGCGTTGGCGATTGCCGCCGGAATGCCGATCATTCCGAGTTCGCCCATTCCTTTGACACCGAGCGGATTAATGATTTTATCGTCTTCTTCGACGAACATCGTGTCCACCTGATGCACATCGGCGTTGGTCGGAATGTGATAATCGGCGAGCTGCGGATTCATAATGCGCCCGTAGCGGTGGTCAACATCGGTCGCTTCCTGCAACGCCATTCCGATTCCCCAAACCACGCCGCCCATTTCCTGCGAATGCGACGTTTTCGGGTTCATAATTTTCCCCGTCGCCGTCGCTTCGACGACGCGCGTAACTTTGATTACGCCCAAATCTTCGTCAACTTTGACTTCGACAAACTGCGCTCCGTGCGCCGCAATCGCATAATTATTGCGTTCGGGCGAAGGTTTCGCCTGATATTCTTCGACGATTTCGGTCATTCCGTTTTTCTTCAAAATGTCGGCGAAATTCATTGCGGCGGAATTATTGTTTTTCGACTGCATTTTGCCGTTCGCCATTTCGACATCGGCGAACGCGACGTTTTTAAACGGCGAATTTGAATCTTTGTTCGCCATATCGAAAAGTTTCTGCTTGATATTCTGCGCCGCGTCGTGAACCGCCGTGCCGACGCTCGCGGTCGTCGCCGAACCGCCTTCCGCCGGAGCTTTCGGATATTTCGTATCGCCGAGTTCAAACGTCACTTTTTCCGTCGGCAAGCCGAGAAATTCGGCGGCGATCATCGTCATCACGGTGTAAGTTCCGGGTCCGATGTCGCTCGTCGCGCTGACGACGCGCGCCGTGCCGTCGTCGCGCAGAGTCATTTTGACGCTCGCCGGCGACTGAAACGCGCCCCAGATTCCGCTCGCCACGCCGTAACCGACGAGCCATCTGCCGTCGCGCATCGAACGCGGTTCGAGTTTACGATTTTCCCAGCCAAAAATCTTCGCGCCTTCGCTGTAACATTTCTTTAACTCTTTACTCGACCACGGTTTACCGTTATCGGGATTGACCTCGGCGTAATTGATAAGGCGCAGTTCGAGCGGATCAATTTTGAGTTTATAAGCGAGTTCGTCCATCGCCGACTCCAGCGCGAACATTCCCGAAACCGCGCCCGGAGCGCGCATCGCCGCCGGAGTTGATAAATCCGTCTTGACGATTTTGTCGGGCGTGTCAACATTCGGGCAGGCGTAAATCTGCCGCGTCCAGTTGTTCGTGTTGTCCGAATGATTTTCCGTCGTCGAAGTGTTGTTGACGGCTTCGTGAATAATCGCCTGCAATTTGCCGTCTTTGTCTGCGCCCAAACTCACTTTTTGCCAGGTGAATGGACGATAACCGTGTCCGGTGAACATTTGCCGCCGCGTGTAAACGACGCGAACAGGACGTTTAAGCTCACGCGCCGCCATCGCCGTCAGCGACGGATAATAATTCGGACGCAGCGACGAACCGAACGCGCCGCCGACGAACAGCGAAATTACACTGACGTTTTCCTGCGGAATGCCGAACGCCGCCGCGAGATGTCCGCGCACCGAATAGACGTTCTGCGATTTATCGTAAATCGTCAATTTGTCGCCGTCCCAAAAAGCCAGCGCGCCGTGCGGTTCCATCGGGTTGTGATGCTCAATCGGAATCGTGTATTCGGCTTCGACTTTAACGGCGGAATTTTTGTATGCGTCCGCCGGATTGCCGCGCGGTTTGGAAACGCGGTCGGGATTCGGCACGAACGCCGCATTCAAATTTTTCAGCGTGTCGGTCGTCGGTTTTTCTTCCGCGTAAGTGATTTTCACTAATCGCGCCGCCGTCCGCGCTTCCTCGAAAGTTTCCGCCACGACGAGCGCGAGTGGTTGCCGATTAAAATAAATTTTGTCCGACTGCAAAGCGTAAAAAGATTCATCGCGCGGATTCTGCGGATTTTTTTCCGAGAAAAAAGGCGGCGTATTTTCGTGCGTCATCACTTTGATTACGCCCGCCGATTTTTCCGCCGCAACCGCGTCAATTTTCGCAATTTTTCCCTTCGCAATCTCGCCCGAAACGATAAACCCGTAAGCCATATTCGGCGCGGTAAATTCCGCCGCATATTTCGCCTTGCCCGTCACTTTCGCCGCGCCGTCCACGCGGCTCGTTTCCTTTCCGATGTATTTCATAATTCAACTTCCCTTTGCAATCCGGCTAAAAATTATTTTTTGCCCACGAAACACACGAATCAAACGAAAAAAAGAAAAATATATTGATTTTCATTTCGTATTTTTCGTGTATTTCGCGGGCAAAATTCTTATATTTCAAACGGTTTCTCATTCAAATTCGACGGTGCGTTTTTCCCGATGGCTTTTCATCGCCGCTTCGATGATTTTTATCGTGTTCATCGCCTGCGTCGCCGTGACGTTCAGTTCCGATTTTCCGTGAATCGCGTCGCGGACGTTTTCGTAAAATTTGCGATAATCGCCCGTTTCGCTTTCGATTTTTCCGACGAAATGCAAACCGCCGATTTCCGTGTTGATTGTTCCCCACAATTGGGGCGGTTCGCCGCCCCAATTTTCGGTTTCGCACGGACTTTTTCCGGCGTTCAGAGCGGCTTCCTGCACGTCCATTCCGTATTTAACGAACGCCCCCGATTCGCCGAGCAGAATATAATGCGGCAGCGGTTCTCTGACCAATAATCCGGCTTTGAGCGTAACTTTAATTTTTTCATAATCGAGCGTGACCGCAAAATTATCGGCGATTTCGCCGCCCGTTCGCTGCGTACTAATATCCGCCGTCACCGTTTGCGGCAAACCGAACAAAACCTGCGCCTGGTCAATCAAATGCGAACCCAAATCGTATAAAATTCCCGTTCCCGCAGAATTTTTTTCCTTCCAGGTGTTTTCGCGCAGAGCCGGACGATAGCGGTCGTAATGAATTTCCGCTTCGACCGGTCTGCCGAGCAGTTTGCCATCAAGAATTTTACAAACCGTCAGAAAATCGCTGTCCCAACGCCGGTTTTGATGCACCGTTAAAACTTTCCCGCGCGATGCCGCAAGTTCAATCAATTCAGCCGCTTCCGCCGAAGTCGCGGTGAACGGTTTGTCAACGATGACGTGCTTTCCCGCCTTCAAAGCCGCTTTCGCCAATTCAAAATGCGTGTCGTTCGGCGCGGCGACGATGATTAAATCAACGTCGTCACGCGACAACATCGCCGCCGTTTCGCTGACGATTTCCGCCTGCGGATATTTTTTTTCGGCGATTTCGATATGATCTTTGTTATTTGTCTGAATCGCCCTCAATTCCAAATTTTCAACGCACGAAACCATCGGCGCGTGAAAAACCCGTCCCGCCATTCCGAAGCCGATAATTCCGACGTTTAACTTATTTGAATCAGACATTTTGTTAAGTCAGAACCGTCTGCGGTAGCGGATGGCTGCACATCAATTAAGAAACACCAGCCAACGCTCAAAACGTGGGAGATAAACCGCCCGCTACCGCAGACGGTTCTGACAACTAAAAATCCCGTCTATCCTGTTATCCCTGCAAATTTTTTCCGTCTTTCCCACTCTAATCAGACGATTATTTCGCCTGCGCCAGTTCCGCTGCCGGAAAATCCGCGCCTTCGCTGGTTTCCGCCCACGCATCGTAATCGGTTTTTAATTCGTCGAGTTTCTGACGCGCGCCTTTCAACGCGGCGACTCCGAGCAGCAGATGATGCGGCGGATTTTCGGCTTCGACGGCTTCGATAATCGCTTTCGCCGCACGCACCGGATCGCCCGGCTGATTGCCGCTGTAACCGCGAATTATTGATTGCGTCGCGCCCGCCGTTCCCGAATAATCGTCAATTTTTTCGGTCGCGTCGTTCGCCGAACGTCCCGCCCAATCCGTTCTGAAACCCGACGGCTGAACGATTATCACGTTTATTCCCAGCGGTTTAACTTCTTTTTGCAGAGCTTCGGAAAATCCGTTGACGGCGAATTTCGTCGCGTTGTAGTAACCGACCGACGGAAAAGCGACCGAGCCGCCGATGGACGAAATATTGACGATTGCGCCGCTTTTACGTTCGCGCATTTTCGGCAAAACCGCGCGCGTCATCGCCGAAAGTCCCCAAAAATTCGTCTCGAACATCGCGCGAACTTCCGCTTCGTCCGATTCTTCAATCGCGCCGAAATAACCGAATCCGGCGTTATTGACCAAAACGTCAACGCGCCCGAAATGTTTTTCCGCTTTTTCGACCGCCGATTTCACCTGATTGTCATCGTTGACATCTAGTTCGAGCGCGAGCGCGTTTTCCGAGTTGATGTCAGCCAAATCCTGAATCTGATCGGTATTTCGCGCCGTCACGACCACTTTGTAACCGTTTTCCAAAAGCTGTTTCGCCAATTCGCGCCCGAATCCCGTCGAACAACCTGTAATAAACCACACATTTTTATTGTTTTCGTCTTTCATAATTTTTATTTTTAACCGCCGATAAACGCGGATAAACGCAGATTTTTATTTGTTCTCATTATATTATTGCATTTTTAAATCATCCGCGTTGATCTGCGTAAATCTGCGGTTAATATTTTTTTACAGTAGTTTATCGGGCGTAATCGGCAATTCCCGAACTCGTTTGCCGGTCGCGTTGAAAATTGCGTTCGCCGCTGCCGCCGCGCCGACGATGCCGATTTCGCCGACACCTTTCGCGCCGAGCGGATTGAACAATCGCGTCCGGTTTGTCAATCCAAAACGTGCTTATCTGATGCACGTCGGCGTTCGTCGGAACGTGATAATCGGCGAGATCGGCGTTTATCCATTTGCCGTTGCGCGCGTCCAAAATGTTTTGTTCCATTAACGCCGTTCCGATTCCAAACGTGATGCCGCCGAGAAACTGGCTTCGCGCAAGTTTCGGATTGATGATGCGTCCACAGTTGAAAACGCCCGTAAATCGCCGCACGCTCGTTTGCTAAGTGTCCGCGGCAACCGCGACTTCGCAAAAATGCGCCCCGTAAGAATCCATCGCGTATTTCTTTTTCGCGTCTTCGTCGGGTTTCGCCGTCGCGGTCGCTTCGACTGATTCCTGATTCGCCGCTTTCAAAATCGCCGCGAAATCGGTTTGATTTTTATCGTTCGTTAAAGCCAAAACTTTCGCTTTCGCCGCGTCGCAGGCTTTTTTAACCGCCGTTCCAACCCACATCGTCGCCGTCGAACCGCCCGTCATCGGCGCGATTGGCAAATCCGAATCGCCCAATTCAAATGTGATTCGGTCTGTAATCAACGCCAAGCGCATCCGCCGCGATTTGTCTCGCGCCGGTCGCAATGCCGTTGCCGAAATCGTGCGTCGAACTCTGCACGACGATTCTGCCATCGCCGTAAATCAGACATTTGGCGTGTGTTTCACTGCCTTTCAGCGGCTAAACCGACGCGGCGAAACCGTAACCGATCAGCAAATTGCCTTCTTTAACCGAACGCGGCTCGGCTTTTCGTTTGTTCCAGCCGAATTCCGCCGCGCATCTCAAAAAACCCCTTGTTCAACGGGAGCGCGGGCATCCTTGCCTGCAATAAGTGTTTTCGCGCAGGCAGGATGCCCGCGCTCCCGACTTTTATAAAAGTTCACCGCTTTTACAGCAATTTATCCGGTGTCAGCGGCAAATCCCTGACGCGTTTGCCGGTCGCGTTAAAAACCGCATTGGCGACCGCCGCCGCGACTCCGGTGATGCCGATTTCGCCGATGCCGCGCGCGCCGATGGGCGAGATGTGCGGGTCGGGTTTGCCGATAAAGACGACTTCGATCTGCGGCACGTCCAAATTGCACGGAATGTGATAATCGGCGAGGTTTTTCTGAATTGGATTCGCCCAGCGTTTGTCGTAAACGGTTTCTTCCATCAGAGTTTGTCCCAAACCGTAAACCACGCCGCCGATGATTTGCGAACGCGCGGTTTTTTCGTTTAAAACCTGCCCGATGTCCTGTACGCTCGTAAAACGCGACACGCGGATCACGCCCGTATCTTCGTCAACCATCACTTCGGCGAATTGCGCTCCGAACGAATGGAACGAGTAATTTTTCGCGTTCGCATCTTCGGTTTGCGGGAAATTGTCGGTCGCGCACGGAGCCTGCATTCCGCTCAGACCGCCGCCGTTCTGCGGCAGACTCGTCGCGCAGGCTTCGATCATATCTTTGTTGTTGCGCTTTAAAATGGCGGCGTAATCATCCGATTTTGAAGAATCGCCCCTGACGAAAAAGCTGGCATCGGCGAATTCGATTTCTTCGGGTTTTCTGCCGCTCAATTTCGACTTGCCGTCCTTCATCGCCATCGCCATCAAATCTTTTTTGACCATTTCGCCCGCCGCCAAAACCGCTCCCGTGACGCTCGCGGCAGTCGTCGAACCGCCGGACACGGGCGCGGGCGGCAGCGACGAATCGCCGATGTCCACCGACACCCGTTCAAACGGAACGCCGAGCGCGTCGGCGACCGTCTGCGCCAAAATCGTGTAAGTTCCCGTGCCGATGTCCTGCGTCGCGCTGAAAACTTTGACCGAACCGTCGGCGAACATCTGCACCTTCGCCGAAGCCGTCGAGCGAATCGCCGGATAAGTCGCCGTCGCCATTCCGTGACCGATTAAATATTTGCCCCGGCGGTTCATTCGCGGCTCTGATTTGCGATTCGCCCAACCGAATTTCTGTGCGCCGGTTTGATAACATTCGACGATATTTTCCATCGAAAACGGTTTTTTTTCGAGCGGATCGGTCGAAGTATGATTCATCGTCCGCAATTTAATCGGATCAATTTTCAGCTCATAAGCGAGTTCGTCCATCGCCGATTCCAGCGCGAAAGTTCCCGGCGTTTCGCCCGGCGCGCGCATAAAAGTCGGCGAACCGACGGTAAAATCGGCGATTTTATAAGTGATTTCACGCATCGGCGCGGCGTATAAAACTTTCGTTTGTGTGCCGCTCTGCTCAAAATAATCGGAGAAAGACGTTTGATAAGAACTGTTTTCGTGCCGAATCGCCGCCAGTTTTCCCGATTTGTCCGAAGCAAGCGCGACTTTTTGAATCGTTTCCGGTCGCCGTCCGACGTTCGTTGACATCATATTTCTGGTGATGACCAATTTCACCGGACGTTTGACCGTCTGCGCCGCCATCGCCGCCAGAAAAAGATGTCCCCACTGTCCGCCTTTGCAGCCGAAACCGCCGCCGACAAACGGCGACGTGACCTGCACGTCGTCTTTTTCGAGATTGAAAAAATACGCCATCACGCCCTGCACACCTTTCACGCCCTGCGTCGCGTCATAAAGCATCAATTTTTTATCGTTTTCCCAAATCGCAATCGTCGCGTGCGGCTCCATCGGATGATGATTTTCGGTCGGTGTGGTGTAAGTTTGCTCGATTTTCACCGGCGCGGCGGCGATCAATCCCGCCGCTTTGCCCGGATTAATCTGCACATCTTCGCCGCGCGCTTTCTGCGGACGTTCGGCTTTCGGAAGTTCTTTTTCGAGATCAATCGCCACCGGCAATTTGTTATACGTCACCTTAACGAGTTTGGCGGCGGTGCGCGCCTGTTCATAAGTTTCGGCGACGACGAGCGCGATATACTGACCGTAATATCTGGCTTTATTGTCCTGAAGCGGCGTAAACATTTCGCCCGGCAAACCGCCGGTTTTCGCCAATTCCTGCGGATCGGCTTTTTTCAATCGCGGCGCGTTTTCGTGCGTCATCACCGCCAAAACGCCGTCCGCTTTTTCCGCCGCGCTCGTGTCGAACGCCGCAACCGTCCCGTTGCCGACCGTCGAGCGCACCGGAAAAGCGTAAGCGACATTGTTCACGCCGAATTCGGCGGCATATTTCGCCTGTCCCGTAACTTTCGCCCGACCGTCTTTGCGGTCGAGCGGTTTGCCAATCACGTTTGTTTTAATCATTTTTCCTCTCCCCCCGTTCATTACTACTTCTTATTTTTTTTATTTTTACTGTTATCTAATCAATATCAGAATAGTCAAAAGCCGTATAACATTTTTTACAAAGTCTTTTTGGTCTTTTCAATTCTGATTTTATTCCTTTGCCGCCACAGATTACACAAGTTTTGCGGATGTCCGTCTCTTCAACAAAATATTCCATATACACAGGTTTTTTGAAATATTCGGAAAGTTCTTTCCTGATTTTGTCGCCTTCGAGATTCAATTTTCCATTTTTATAATTTTTTAACTGTCTCAAAGCCGAGCTTTCCAAAATTCCGCTGTCCAACCAATTCAGATAAATTCTTTGATGATAAGTTTGCCATTGCTCAATCTTTATTGATAAAGGCACTCTTGAATACGGAACGCTGCCGGAACAACTTCCGCAGGTAAGTTCGGGTGAAAATCCAAACGCCCGACCTTGAAGAAGAAAAAACTTCGAGTCACTGCAACTGCAATTAAAAACTTTATCAATTTCAACAATTACGTTTTTTTGTTCGACTGTTTTTGGTTTTCCAATCAAAAACTTTTCAAAATCTTCCGACCAGTGTTCAATAACTTTCGGATGTTTTAACCAATTATCAAATGAGTTTGTATCAACGAAGTTTACGGTCAATTCGAGATTTCCATTTGCTTTTCTTAATTCTCTCGGCTCATCAAAAATCAATCTCTGATGATATAAAGCAGTTGATAAACCGATAAACTTGTATCCGTCGTAACTTTTATCAATTAAAGCCAAAATAATTTTTGCAGAAATTGGTTTATCTAACATTCAATTAAACTTCATTCAAACCTCTTTTTTGTTCGCGCTCTTTTGTATATTTCGCGGTCAAAAACTTCTTACAATAATTTATCCGGCGTAATCGGCAAATCCCGAATCCGTTTGCCGGTCGCGTTGAAAATCGCGTTGGCGATTGCCGCCGCGACTCCGACGATGCCGATTTCGCCGATGCCTTTAACGCCGAGTTTATTGACGAATTCGTCTTTTTCGTCAATGAAAATCGTTTCTATTTCGGGAACGTCCAAATTTGACGGAATGTGATAATCGGCGAGCGTGCGCGTGGCGAAATTGCCGAAACGCGGATCGAGTTCGGAGGCTTCCATCAGAGCCTGACCGATGCCCCAGATGCCGCCGCCGATGACCTGCGAATGCGCCGTTTTCGGGTTCAAAATGCGTCCCGCGCCGACGGCGGAAACCAATTTTTCGACTCTGACCGCGCCGGTCGCGTCGCTGACCCGCACTTCGGCGAAATTCGCGTTGTAGGAATGCGACGCGTAATCGTCGGCGACGGCGAGCGGTTTCGTATCAACTCTGGTTTGAAACTCGTTCAAATTCGCGGCTTCCATCAATTCGGCGGCGGACGGCGCGGCGAAATACCGGCGGTTCGATTTCGCCTGTAATTCCTGCAACGCCTTTTGACAGCCTTCGTAAACCGAATTTGAAAAACTCGCCGCGCCGACCGAACCGACCGAACCGGCGGCGGGCGGCAATGCGGAATCGCCGATTTCGACGTTGATTTTTCCGAGCGGCAACTGAAGCGTTTCCGCCGCGATCTGCGCCAGAATCGTGCGCGTTCCCGTTCCCAAATCCGACGCGGCGAGTTCGATGTTCGCCGTCACATTTTCGCCCGTTTTATTTAATTTAACGACGGTCGAAGTGTCGCGCTGACGCGCCGGATAAACGCCGCACGCCACGCCGTAACCGATCAAAAAGTCGCCGTCTCGATTCTGACGCGGCTCTGATTTGCGCCTGTTCCAGCCGAAAACCGTCGCGCCTTTTCGCAGTGCTTCGACGAGCGAGCGCGACGAAAACGGCTTGCCGCTCGACGGGTCTTTCGCCGGTTCGTTGGCGAGGCGCAATTCGATTGGATCAATTTTCAGCTTGTAAGCGAGTTCGTCCATCGCCGATTCGAGCGCGAAACTGCCCGTAGATTTTCCCGGCGCGCGCGTGTAAGTCGGCAAAATTACGTTCATCGGCGCGACTTTGTAGGAGATTTTCGAGTTCGGCGCGGCGTATAAATGCGCGGACACGTCGCCGCACGGCTCGACGAATTCCTCATCAATCGCGCAGTGCGTCGTCGTTTCGTGTGAAAGCGCGGTCAATTTCCCGTCCTTCGTCGCCGCGAGCCGGATATTTTGAATATTTTTCTGCCGCAAACCGACCGAATTAACCATCATCTGACGCGCTAAAGCCAATTTTACCGGACGTTTAACCATTTTCGCGGCAATCGCGGCGATCACGACGTGTCCCCACGCGCCGCCTTTCGAGCCGAAACCGCCGCCGATATGCGGCGTAATCACGCGGACGTTTTCACGCGGCAACCCAAACGTCGCGGCAATCGCGTTCTGCACGCCGTTGACGACCTGCGATTCGTTATAAATCGTCAGTTTATCAGCCGCGTCCCAGACGGCAAGCGTCGCGTGCGGAGCCATCGGCTGATGATGTTCAAGCGGCGTACGGTAAATTTCGTCAATTTTAAACGCCGCGTCTCGCAAAGCCGCTTCGACATCGCCGCGAATTTCGTCCTGCCGATCATCCGCTTTCGGTTTTTTCGCCGCCGATTTTTCTCTCTCAAAATCCGTTTTCGCCGCCGATTTTTGATAACTTACCTTAATCAAACGCGCCGCGTAACGCGCCTGTTCAAAGGTTTCGGCGACGACCACGCCGATATTTTCGCCGAAAAAATCAACGTCCGCCGTCTGCAAAATCGAATCGCCGCGCAAACCGCGCGAACCTTTCACTTTCAGCGCGTTTTCGTGCGTAATGACGGCGATCACGCCCGCCGCTTTTTCCGCCGCGCGCGTGTCAAAGTCGAGAATTTTCCCCGCCGCGATTTCACTCTTAAAAATAAAACCGTAAACGGCATCGTTCACCGGAAAATCCATCGCGTAATTTGCCGTGCCGGTAACTTTCAAAATTCCGTCAACGCGGCTCGTCGCTTCGCCGATTATTTTTTTTCGTTCGCTCATTTTATTTATCTGAAAATTTTCCGTTAAAAACTAAACCAAAATCTCGGTTTTATATTTTGAAGCGAGTTTTTTGGCTTTGTTCATACGTTCTTTTTTTTCCTGTTCGCTCAATTCCGGCGGCTTCGAATCTTTGCTTTCGACTAAATCGCCGACCTCCAGAAAAAAATCGTCCTGTCCGGCGGGCGAACACATACACAGCATTTTCGCGGGTTTGTCCGAAACATTTTTGAAACTATGCGGCGCGTTTCGCGGAATATTGACAGTTTCGCCTGCTTTTACGTTTTTCTTTTCACCTCTGAACATCAGTTCAAGTTCACCCTCGGAAAGGGTAAACATTTCCTCAAAATCGTGGCGGTGCGGCGGCGGACCTCCGCCCGACATAACTTCCATATCAATCAGGCAATACTGACCGTTCGTATCTTTGCCTGAAATAAGAATCGTATAGACATCGCCGACCACCGCAACGTGCTTTAAATCCTGATCGTTTTCCGACCGCGCATCGGTCAGTTTCCGGTTCGGATCGTCCGCAGGAATTTCTTGTTTCTCGGAAGAATTATCTGCATTATCCATTTTTGCTCCTAGGCTTTTCCGCCGTTCATCGCCATCATCAAGCCTCTGACAATCGCGCGTCTGCCGAGTTCGACTTTGAATTTGTTGTATTCGAGCGGTCGCGCCTGTTTCATTTCCGCGTCCGCCGCCGCTTTGAAATTGGCTTCGGTCGCTGTGTTGCCGACGAGCATTTTTTCGGCTTCCAACGCTCGCCAGGGTTTGTGCGCCACGCCGCCCATGGCGACCCGCACCTGTTTGATTTTGTTGCCGTCCATTTCCAGCGCGGCGGCGACCGAAACGAGCGCGAACGCGTATGAAGCGCGGTCACGAACTTTCAGATAATAAGATTTCGCCGCGAAATTGTTTTTTGGAATTTCAATCGCCGTAATCAATTCGCCGTGTTCGAGATTGTTGTCTTTCTGCGGCGTATCGCCGGGCAAACGATGATAATCGGCGAATGGAATCGAGCGTTCCGTGCCGTCCGGTTTCTGCGCTTTGACGACCGCATCGAGCGCGACCAGCGCGATTGCCATATCGCCGGGAAATGTCGCCACGCATTCCTTCGACCAGCCGAAAATCGCGTGATTGCGGTTAATTCCTTCGAGCGCGCCGCAGCCGGTGTTCGGTTCGCGTTTGTTGCACGGCATCGCCGTATCGTAAAAATAGGTGCAGCGCGTACGCTGATTGATGTTGCCGCCGTTCGTCGCCATATTGCGAATCTGACCGCTCGCGCCCGCTAAAATCGCCTGCGTCAGCAGCGGAAAATTCTGCCGGATCAGCGGATGATTCGCCGTGTCGGTGTTTTTCGCCGTGCCGCCGATGGAAATATTGCCGTTGTCAATTGATTTCACCTGACCGAAGTTCAGCCGCGTGATGTCAACGAGTTCATCGGGTCGCATCACATCTTCCTTCATCAAATCAATCAGATTAGTGCCGCCCGCCAAAAACTGTGAATTGACGTTCGCCGTCGCCGTCTGCACGGCGTTCGCCGCGTCGTTCGCTCTCGTATATTTAAAAGGTCTCATTATTTTACGCTCCCTCCTCGATCTTTTGTTCGTCAACTTTTTCAAACAAAGCGACATCATTTTCGCCTGCAAACTGCCACGTCTGCGCGACATCTTTGCCGGTGTGAACTTCCCGAATCGCCGCGACGATGTTCGGATACGCGCCACAGCGACACAAATTTCCCGCCATCCGCTCGCGGATTTCGTCGTCGGAAAGCTGAATCGCGCGCGTTTTCTGCCGCACGTCCGCCGTCACATAACTGACTTCGCCGTTTTTCGCTTCGTTAAGCATCGCCACCGCCGAACAAATCTGTCCGGGCGTGCAGTAACCGCACTGAAAACCGTCGTGTTTAACAAACGCCGCCTGCATCGGATGCAAATCGTCGCCCTTCGCCAAACCTTCAATCGTCGTAATTTCTTTGCCGTCGCACGTCGCCGCCAAAGTCAGACACGACAAACTTCTGCGCCCGTCAATAATCACCGTACACGCGCCGCACTGCCCGTGATCGCAGCCTTTTTTCGTGCCGGTCAAATCGAGCCGTTCACGCAGCGCGTCGAGCAGAGCCATTCTCGAATCCACATTCAAAGATTTTTCCGCGCCGTTGACTTTCATCACGACTTTCACGCCGTTTTCAATGTCAACCGGCGCGTGTGTAAAAGACTCACTTTCCGCCAGAGCAAAAACTTTTTGCTCTGACAGTAATTGCGTCGCCAAAATCGCCGCGCTCGCCGCCGACACCTGTTTTAGAAACTTGCGCCGCGCGTCGCCGTGTTCGGAAAGTCCATTCAATTCATCATTTAGAAGTTCTTCGAGCAGTTGTTTTTCGTCTTCGTTCAGTTCCGTTTCTTCTATTTCAGTTTCGTTTATCATTTAGATTTACCCCTTAGTCCGTTGCAAAACTTGTTGCCGTGAATTTTATTTCGCCAATTTCCTGTAAAAAACCGATATTTAAAAGCTAACATTCTGAAATCAATTTGTCATTAACAATTTTTCGGGATTTTAAATTTCAGAGTCAAAAAGTTATCTTAGTTCAATCATAGTGAGGTAAATTAAAAATGGCAAAGAAAATTGAAATCGGGTTAATAATTCTCGCCGCCGGCGCGTCCGTGCGGATGGGACAACCCAAACAATCGCTTGAGTTTAAGGGCGAAACGCTTTTGCAGCGGGCGGTTCAAACCGCGCTCAAATCAGAATGCCGTCCGGTTGTCGTCGTTCTCGGCGCGCAAATAAATAATCTGAAAAATGAAATAAAGGATTTCGACGTACAGATTGCCGAAAACGCGGATTGGAAACTAGGAATGAGCAGTTCGGTCAAAATCGGAATTGAAAAAATTTCAGAACTAAATAATCAGATAAGCGGCGTTATAATAATGGTTTGCGATCAACCTTTCGTTTCCGCCGAACTGATTGACCGGCTTGTTGAAGATCACAAAAAAACAAAAAATTTGATCGTCGCTTCCCGCTATGCCGAAACGCTCGGCGTTCCCGCGCTGTTTGGCAGACAGCTTTTTCCGCGTCTTTTGGAATTGGACGATTCCGGCGGCGCGAAAGAGATTATCCGACAATTTCAAGACGAAACCATCGCCGTGCCGTTTGAAGAAGGAAATTTTGATATTGATACGCCGGACGATTATTTAAAACTTTGCAGCCGTAAAAGTTAAATCGCCGGTAACGTCTTTATAAAATAAATGTTAAATTATTAAAAACTATTATCAAAGAGGAAAATTAAAATGACTGATAACAAAGCAAATATAGTAGATGCAAAAGGCACAACTCAGAAACAGGCGCGGGAAATGCTGTCCGAACTGCGGCACAAGCAGTTTTCCGATGACACCGACAAACTCGCTCTCTCGCTCGGAAGAGATATTGATGAAATAGACGAACTGCTCGACGGCGAAGATATTATTGATGACGATTTGGCGATGAAAATTCGCGGTCTCGCTCAACAAAGGGGCGCGAATATTGAATAGTCGCTTGAATTTCCATTATCAAACTTAATAATTTTTTTGGAATGAAAATCCGCCCGCGAATTTTCAAGAATTTCCGCCAGTAAATTTCTGATTTTGATAAAAAAAGAATTTATTGACGGTAATTTGAGTCGCTTTGCGGGCGAATTTAATTTTTAAACTTGTTTCCGATTTGTCCGTCAAAGCTCTTCATCGCTCAAATTTCGCAAGCCTTGTTTTTCAGCGCGTTCGTTGTCGAGCGCGGTCAAAACGTCGAGCAGAAAATTCGTATTGCTGGAAACATTGATAACGACGGGAAATTCGTGATCGGAAGTGGAAAATTCAAATGTTCCGCCGTTGATTTCGATAATATCGCGGAAAGCCCGCACACCGTTGTGTTCGTTGGCTTCGGCATCAACAATTTTGCCTTCGTTGAACGAAACATTTCCGAGCAGCATATCTGATTTTATCACTAACAAACCCGTCATCCGCGAATTTTCAATCACCTGAACGGCATCGAAAATTCCGACGAAGGCGAGATTTCCGGCGAAAGTTACGTCGGTGCGGACTTTTTGCGGGGTTTTATCGCGGTTGACGGCAAAATCCGGACGACGCGCGCGGCGGATCGCTTCGAGTCCGGGCGCGACCGAAATTCGCGGGTCGAGCAGTTTCGCTTCCTGCAATCGGTCATACGCCAAATCGAAATCTTCGCGCCCGATGTATAAACTGACGAGAGCGAGACACTGCGCGGCGGCTTCGGTCAAATTTTTTTGTGAAATGCAGATTTCACGCATCTTTTCGCGCAGAGAAATCGAGCGCGGACTGCGCTCCATTGATTCACGAAGCAAACCGAACGCCTTTTCGGGCGAGCGATATTTTATAAAAAGATCGGCATCGAGCAAAATTGATTCGATGGAAACTTCGGTAAACGGAATTGCGGGTGTTGTTTTTTCTGCTGTTTCAATCATAACGCTTCAAGTGAACAAAAATGTTCAACAACTTAAAATTATCACATTTTATAAGTGTTAGTCATTAACTTTTTGTTTTGCCGACAAAGGTTAAAAATCAAATCTCAAGCCGAGTCTGATTTGCCGCTGCCGATAAGTTCGCGTCGGCACGAGAAAACGATCTCGAAAATCCTGCGTCGCCGCTGCCGCAGCGTTTGAACCGAGCGCGTTAAAATCAATAAACGCCGCGCCGTAATTGAAAACGGCGGCGTTTAGAACATTGTCAAATTCGACGGTCGGGCGAAGTCTCATAGTTTCCGAAAAACGAAACTCGCGCGTAACGCTGACATCAAAAGTAAAAAATGAAGGTCCGGTGCCGCTGTTGCGCGGGAGATTTCCGCCTTTCGCTCCAATCGGCGCGAGCGAAAACCGCGCCGCCAACGCTTCGGGAAACGGCGAACCGGGTTCACGCGAAACGATGTCGTCGAGATTTCCGCTGTAATTCAAACGATCGGTGCCGAGATCGTCTAGATTGCGGTCTCTGCCGCCGTTGCCGAGATTAAACGGCGCGGAACTTCCGGCGCGAAACAACGGCGAAAGCCGCAGTTTGCCCAACCAATACGGCGTGTCGAAAGTTCCCGAAAAAGCGATTCGATGTCTTCTGTCTTGCAGCGTTCTGGTAAATTCGCGGTCAAAATCTCCGTTTATTTCGGCATTCGCGGTGTTGTTCAAACCGTCGTCTTTGGTCGAAGAAAGCGTGTAAGCGAGGCGAAAACTTCCGCCGAAACCGCGCCCGAATTTTTTCAGACGTGAACGCGTTTCCAGAATCAAGCCTTGATAAAACGCGCTGCCGATTGAACCGATGCGCGAGAGTTCTTCAAAATTTTGATTCGGTCTGAACTGCGCGATTGCCGCCAGCGCGATGCCAATCGGTCCGCCGGTGGCGTTGTTGTTGCTTCCCGCCACCGAAACGAGCGGCGAGACCGCCGAAGTGCTGGTCGTATTTAGATTTACATAACAGTTTACAGTTGCCGTGCCGCAAATCGTCGTGCCGTTCGGCGCGGTGGCGAGTCCGATTCCGTCCGTCGGTGAACCGAGATAAAAAGTGTATCTTCTGGTCGGCGAAAGCTGGAACGGATTTTTCACCAAATAATCGGTAAAATCCGTAAATCCATTGGGCAGAATCGGCGCGTTGATGTTGCGGTCGCGCCATAATCTGACGGTTTTATTCCAGGTATAATTAGCTTCAAAAACCAAACCTTTGGAAAGCTGACGTTCAAAACCGATGTTGAATTGATAACTTTCGGGAATTTTCAAGTTTGCGTCAACCGAACGCAGAGGATTTCCCGCGTTGCCCTGATTGACAATAAATCCGGTGCTATTGGTGCAGGAAAAAGTTGTCGTAATCGTCGCGCAGGTGTTTCCGACGAGCGTCTGTAAATCCGTTTGAGCCGGATAGGAATTTGGAAACTGCTGTGAAATTGCCGCTAAAATCGCCACGCGGCGCGGATCGGCGGCACTCGTTCCGATGGTGCTTGTGTCGAACGGCATAATTCCGTTGACGTTTTGAATAAAATCGGCGATGGTGCGAAGCAGCGTTCGATTGTAAAAAATTCCCGCGCCGAAACGAACGACGGTTTTGCCTTTTTTGAACGGATCGTAAGCGATGCCGAAGCGCGGACCGAAATTATTTTTATCGTCAACGCTCGTTTCCCGTTCATATCTGAGTCCGAAATTCAGCGTGAGATTTTGACGCGCCTTGAATTCGTCGTTGAAAAAGAATCCGTAATAAGTGTTTTTGACATCCGAACCCGTTCCGAAATTCAGACGAAATCTCGACAAACTGTTCTGCTGAAAAGTCGTAATATTCGTAAAATTAAATGTTCCCGTCGCATCGGTCAATTCTTTCGCTTTCGAGTGAATTGCCTGAACATCCGCGCCGCCTTTGAAAGAATGATTTTTGTAGAGATAAGTCAAAGTTTCCTGAAATTGATAACGGGTTTCGCGGCGATTTTGCGGAAAAGTGTCGCTGTTTCCGCCGGAAGCGGTCGAATTTCCGGCGATCAAAGTTTGATTGCTGCCGGTTTCCGGGTTTGTGTAACCGACTAAAATTACCGGCGCGTCAGGATTATCGGTTTGAAAACTCGGCTCGAAAATTGAATATTGAAAGCGAAATTGATTGACGGTTTTGGCGTTAAAAACTTGATTGTCGGTAAAATTAATCGCGTCGGTGTCGGTAGTTTTCGCCTGCAAAGCGTCATCCAATCTGGTTGTCGTCGCCGCCGTCGTGCGGCGGTTTTTCCTGCGTCCCAACTGATAACCGACGGTAAAATCGTTGCTCGAAGTTAATTTGTGATCTAATTTCGCCGTAAAAATATGATTGATGTTCGGAGTC
This sequence comes from Pyrinomonadaceae bacterium, assembly GCA_965218105.1. Classification (GTDB taxonomy): domain Bacteria; phylum Acidobacteriota; class Blastocatellia; order Pyrinomonadales; family Pyrinomonadaceae. Next base: position 2,134,769 of record OZ244585.1, on the reverse strand, counting down.
GTGTAAAAGACGTTATAAGCGGCGAGGTCTCCGCACGAAGCGACCGGACACGCCGCGTTTCCGCCCGGAAGCGTGAAAAGCGGATTTGAAGCGAGCGGCACGAACGTATTGATAAAAGTCGTATCCTGTAAATTATTGTATTCGTAAGCGACCGAAAAAAATGTTCGATTGTGTCCGTCGTAAATTTTCGGCAAAACAATCGGTCCGCTCAGGGTAAATCCCGGATTATATTCCGTCAGCGGCAAACGCGGAAATCCGCGGCTGTTGTTATACCAAGTGTTCGCGTTTAAATTATCATCGCGGAAAAACATAAACGCCCGACCGCGCAGACGGTTCGAGCCGCTTTTCGTCCGCAGATTGATGCGACCGCCCGACGCGCGTCCGTATTCGGCGGAAAACTGGTTGGTAATAACCTGAACTTCCGCGATGGATTCGATGGACGGCTGAAAACGCACATTTGCCGAACGATCATCGTTATTATCCAAACCGTCAATCGTAATATTATTTGAGTAAGAAACGCCGCCGGACAGCGAAAAATTTCCCTGTTCGGCGGGCGCGGTCGAATTTGTTACGTTGCGGTCTTCCGCCAGATCGCGCGTTGACAGAGCTTCTTCGCTCGTGCCGCCGAGCGTTAAAACCAGATCGAGCGGGTTGCGCGAATTGTTCGGCAGTTCTTCGACTTCTCGCTGCGTAACCGTTCCGCCGACGACCATTCGCGTCACGTCAACCGTTGACGAATCTTCTTCGATAGTTACGATTTGTTCGACGACGACATCCGCCGGAGCGAGCGAAAAATCGAGCTGCACGCTTTGCCCGGAAATCGTTTGAATATCAATTTTTTCTTTGGCTCCAAAACCCGCAGATAAAACTTTCACCTTATAAGTTCCGGGTTTGAGTTCGATAAATCTATATTTTCCGTCTTCATCGGCGGTGAGCGTTCGTTCGGTTCCGGTTTCAACCTGCGTCGCTGTAACAGTCGCGCCGGCAATCGGCGCGTTGTTTGAATCGGCGATTTTACCGCTGATTGTGACTTCATCAAGGTCTTGAGCAAAATTTGTGATGGCAAAAAAGCCGAATACGACCAGACAAGAGGCGACAGAAAGCATAAGGCTTCCATAAGAGTTTTTCATTTTTTTTCTCCTGAGATATTAGACTGTGAAATTTAGGACGAGGTATTCTCAACTAAAAATGAAAAATTGTAAAGCGGGAAAATGCGGAGTCAAGTCAAGATGAGCAACTATTCTTCATCAATGTGAGTGTAAACTGATTTTCTGATTGATAAACGCGAAATCGGAATCAAGGCTTCAGTGTCGGAAAATAATTCGCTTTTATTTGAAAATTCGTCGGCGTGCGATTGCAGATATTCAAAAAAGCGTTCAAATTCCTTTTGCATCTGATCCATTTTTTCGCGCATATTGAGAATAATTTCAACACCGGCGAGATTTACGCCCAAATCGCGCGTTAAAGATAATATAATTTCCAATCGTTCGATGTCCGAATCTTCGTAAAGCCGCGTATTTCCTTCCGAACGCGAAGGTTTCAGCAATCCTTCACGTTCATAAAGCCGCAGAGTTTGCGGATGAATCTCAAAGAGTTCCGCCACCGCGCTGATCGTGTAAGTTTTAATTTTCTTTTTCATATTCTTTAAGTCCAAGAAGTTTGGAAAGTCTGGGAAGTCAAGAATTCTTCCTTCCCAGACTTTCCAGACTTTCCAGACTTTCGGAACTTATTCCAATCCCATTGTCCGGCGCGGATTTTCCGAGTTCGCTTTTTCAAAGTTTTTTAAAATCTCTTTCGTTTCTTCGCTGATGACGCGCGGCAGAGAGATTTTTACTTCGATAAATTGGTCGCCGCGCAGATTCGGATTTCGCAAACTCGGAAAACCGCGTTCACGAAGTCGAAATTTTTGTCCCGATTCCGTTCCAGCCGGAATTTTCAACTGCGCTTTGCCTTCGACCGTCGGCACTTCTATTTTCGCTCCCAACGCGGCTTCCGGCACGGTAATCGGCACGGTAACATAAATATTATCGCCTTTGCGCGTAAAAAATTTATGCTTGCCGACATTCGTGAGAATAAACAAATCTCCCGCCGGCGCGCCCAATCGTCCGCCCTGACCTTTTTTCGGAATCCGCACACGCGAACCCGTATCAACTCCCGCCGGAATACGAATTTTCACTTGTTCGGTTTTCGGCGTAACGCCTTTGCCGTTACACAATGAACACGGCTGACGGCGACGACCCGTGCCTTCGCAGTCGGGACAAGTTTGTGAAAATTGAAGTCGTCCGCCGCTTCTCTGCACTTGTCCCGTGCCTTTGCAGGTCGAGCAAACAACGACCGGACCGCCCGTGTCGCCCGCGCCCTGACAGCGCGAACATTGTTCCGAACGATTGACCGTAATATTAGTCGTCAGTCCGGTAACGGCTTCTTCAAAACTCAAGGCAAGCGGCATTTCAATATCCGCGCCTTTTTTCGGCATCGCCCGCGGCGGTTCGGGTTCGCGCTGTTTTGCGCCGCCGCCGCTGAACAGATCGGAAAAAATATCCCGAAAACTCGATGAAGAACTGCCGCTTCCGCCGGGTTCAAAGTCAAAGCCCGAAAAATCGAACCCGCCGCCCGAACTGCTCGCCGCGCCCGTCGCGTATGGCGAATTCAAGTCCAGATTGTCGGCGTAATAACCGAATCGGTCAAAAACTTTGCGTTTTTTCTCGTCGGATAAAACGTCATTGGCTTCCTGAATTTCTTTGAATTTTTCCTCGGCATTTTTATCGTTCGGATTAACGTCCGGGTGAAATTTACGCGCCAATTTGCGATACGCTTTTTTAATTTCGTCCGGTTTCGCGTCCTTTTTTACGCCGAGTATCTGGTAATAATCTTTTTTTGCCATTTCTGGAATTTACTTGTCGAATCCGAATGCGAACTTAATCGCTTCAAAAACTTCCTGCATTCTTTCGTCGGGAAGGTGTGTTATGTAAGAACCGATCTTTTTTTGTGAAACTGTCTGAATATTATCTACGTTGATGACACATTCTTTTTCCATACCATCAGTTTCGTCCAAAACAATTTGTGAACGAATTTCACGAATTGTTCCGGTAATGGGAATGACCGTCACTGCGTTGAGATTTGGAATCGCTTCTGTTCTTGTCAAAATCAGGGCGGGACGTTTTTTGTCCGGCTCTCTGAATTTGACAAAATAAACATCGCCGCGAATCATTCGTCCTCCCAGTGCTGCACTTCTTCCCATTCATCAATTTCTTCAGCAGTTTGCGGATGTTTGCGATAAGCATCTGCATACATCTCGCTCACATCTTCTTCAGAATATTTTTGTTTTCGTTTATCCTGCTGAATAACTTTTTGCAGAGATTCGCTGATGTATTGCAAGCGATTTTTGTTGGAATTGCTGGCAATTTCATCAATTTCCACAACCAATTTTTCGTCAAGTTCTATTAATACATTCATAGCTTTTGAAGTATCGCAAAATCAGCCGTTGTCTGCAACGAATTACAATCCAACGGCTGATTTGTAAACTAAAGGCAAAAGTTTTTACTTTGCCTTTTGTCGCTTACTTATTTTCTTCGTCAACATCAACATATTCGGCATCAATGACGTTATCGTCGCCCGCATTTGAGGTTGTTGATTCAGAACCCGCGCTTGCCGAAGATGCTTGTTCAGTCGTTTCGCCCGCGTCGCCTGTCGGGGTTGCTCCGGCTTGACTGTAAAGAACTTCCGCAATTTTGTGCGAAGCGGTTTGCAGCGTTTCAAACGCGCTGTTCATCGCGTCGGCATCGCTTCCCGCGAGGGCGGTTTTTGATTCCGAAAGAGCGTTTTCGATGTCGCCGGTTGCCGCCGAATCGAGTTTGTCTTTATTTTCGTTGAAAGTTTTTTCAACATTATAAACTAAACCGTCCAGACGATTTCGCGCTTCGATTTCCGCTTTTTTCTTCTCGTCTTCGCCCGCGTGTGATTCGGCTTCCTTCATCATTTTGTCAATTTCGTCCTTCGACAAACCCGACGACGAAGTAATCGTAATCTTCTGTTCGCGTCCCGTGCCGACATCTTTAGCCGAAACGTTGACGATGCCGTTCGCATCAATATCAAACGTAACTTCGACCTGCGGAACGCCGCGCGGTGCCGGCGGAATGCCGACCAAGTGAAACTTGCCGAGCGTTTTGTTGTCCGAAGCCATCGGGCGTTCGCCCTGCATAACGTGGACTTCGACCGATGTTTGATTGTCCGAAGCGGTCGAGAAAATTTCCGATTTGCGCGTCGGAATCGTCGTGTTGCGCGTAATCATCTGCGTCATCACGCCGCCCAAAGTTTCAATTCCCAAACTCAAGGGTGTTACGTCCAACAGCAGAATATCCGTTTTTTCGCCGCCCAGAACTCCGGCTTGAACCGCCGCGCCCAAACCGACAACTTCGTCGGGATTTACCGATTTGTTCGGGTCTTTGCCAAAAAATTCCTTGACCATTTCCTGAACTTTCGGAATGCGCGTCGAACCGCCGACGAGAACTACTTCGTCAATGTTTTTCGGTTCCAATCCGGCATCTTCAATCGCCTTTTTAACCGGCGGCATCAAACGATCCAAAATCGGCTGAACAAGCTGCTCAAATTTTGAGCGCGTCAGTTTCATCACGAGATGTTTCGGTCCCGATGCGTCCGCCGTGATAAACGGCAGATTGATTTCGGTTTCCATTGCCGACGACAATTCGATTTTCGCTTTTTCGCCCGCTTCTTTCAGACGCTGCAAAGCCATTTTGTCGTTGGTCAAATCAATGCCCTGATCTTTTTTGAACTCGTCAATAATCCATTTGACCAAAATTTCGTCAACGTCGTCGCCGCCCAAATGCGTGTCGCCGTTCGTTGATTTCACTTCGACGACCCCTTCGCCGACTTCCAGAACGGAAATGTCAAATGTTCCGCCGCCGAAGTCGAAAACGGCAATCGTTTCTTCTTTCTTTTTATCCAAACCGTAGGCGAGCGCGGCGGCGGTCGGTTCGTTGACGATTCGCAGAACTTCCAAACCCGCGATTTTGCCCGCGTCTTTCGTCGCCTGTCGCTGCGCGTCGTTAAAATACGCCGGAACTGTGATGACCGCCTGATTGACGCTCGTTCCGAGATAATCTTCCGCCGACTGCTTCAATTTCTGCAAAACCATCGCCGCGATTTCCGGCGGACTGTATTGTTTGCCGTCGGCGTTGATGCGAACGTCGCCGTTTGAAGCCTTTTCGACTTTATACGGAACTTGTTTGATTTCGTCCGTCACTTCGTCAAATTTACGTCCCATAAACCGCTTGATCGAATACAGCGTATTTTCCGGGTTCGTTACCGCCTGACGTTTGGCAACTTGTCCAACTAAACGGTTTCCGTCTTTGGTAAACGCGACCACCGAAGGTGTCGTCCGTCCGCCTTCCGAATTTGTGATGACAACCGGCTCGCCGCCTTCCATCACGGCAACGACCGAGTTTGTCGTTCCTAAATCTATTCCTATAATTTTACTCATCTTTTAAAATCTCCCAATTGTGAATTATTCCGCTTTAACCTCTTAAAGAAAGAAATCTTCATCTTATCTTAGCCAAATGAAAGTATAATAGTTGAGTGTATCATTGTCAAGTTTCCTGCGATATTCTGAAAAATATTTAAAATCAACGGAAATAAACTTACTTTTAAAACGAAATAAAACAAAAATTCACCGTTTCAAGTCAAAATGTTTGATATTGAAACGGTGAAAAAATTGTCAGATTTCAGCAAAATTATTTGTTTTGATCGTAAAGATACAAGCCCAAACCGAACTTTGAAGCGGCGCGGCGCAGAGCCATACTTTCGGAATTGCTCGATGAGTTTCCGTAGCTGTCGAGTTCTTCGTCTTCTTGTCCGGTCGCTTCACGAAAAATGATGCCTTCGAGACACGGAATTGAAAGCCGGACGATTAAAATCAGTTTTCCGCCGATTGATTCTATCGAACGAATTTCGTAATTCCAGCCGCTCGCATAGTGGTCGAGATATTTAATCGCGTCGTGCCACGCGATGTATTTGATGTCTTTGCCTCCCTGTCGGCGCGTACGAAGATGTCGTTTTGCCACCGGTTTTGACAAATCCGCGACGATTTCGCGGATCGAACGCAGTTCAAATTTGCTGGTATTTTCCGCAAAGTTTTCCGCCGCGTCTTCATATTCTTCGATTTCTACTGCCGCTTCCGCCATAATTTTTCTCCCTTTGATACGAATTGTTTCACAGATGAAACAATATCACCGCTTTTTCCAGAAATCAAATGATTGAAAGCGTCTTTAAACTTCGCCTTCTCTTTCAGCCAGAGATTTTTCTATTTGGCGATGATAGCGTTCAATTGTTTGTAAATCTTCGTTGACTTCGATTGTGCGCCGCGCCATTTCAAACAAAAGCCGTGTTTGCGTTTTCATCAAATCAAGTCGTTCGCGGCGTTCGTCTCTGCAGTCAAGTTTGAGGTTAATTTTGCTCAAAATATTTATCGAATTTAGTTGGCGCAAAATAATGGCGACGTTGCCGCCCGCATTTTGCCGAATTTGATTAAACGCCAGATCGAAAAAATCTTTATAACGCTGTTGTTCGACAATCAGCCGCAGTTTTCCGTCCTCAAAGACGTTGGACGGACAAGAAGGGCGTTTTGCCAGAGTTGAAAGAATAGATGTCAGATAATCAATGCAGATAACGGCAGTCGTCGGATCGTTGACGGCGGGCGAAAGAGCTTTCAGCGCAATATCCACGATCTGCCGCAGACCGAAAGCGACATCGCCTTCGACGGTGCGGTAATCGCCGATGTCGTAGGCGTTGCGAAATTTTTGGGCGAGCGTTTGATCGAGAACAAAATTTTCGGTTTTCGGGAAAATTCGCAAAATCGGCAGGTCTTTTATGACAAATTGCCCGATGCGCCTCTGCATTTTCAAAACTAAATCGTATTTTTCCGCCAAGCGCACGAGTTCTTCGGTATCCGCATTTTGAATATAGCCGACCCGCACGCAGAAAACTTCCAAAGAACGGCTGTTCGCCAGGTGTTTTTCAGTGTCGGAATGGATCGGCGGAGAATCGTCTTCAACCGGAAAAGTCGCGCAAATTTCTTCGATTGTTTCTTCGGCGATAACCGAAATAATAGTTGTCGCCTGAATCGAAACGGAAACGTGATGAATGTAATAAATCAAACAGCCGATGCCGACGAATCCGAGAAAAATCCCGAAAATCACTGAAGTTGACGGCACAAAATTGCCAGCCGGATTATCTCCTCCGTCGCGGATTGTCCGCAAAACGATAATGCAGTATGCGAAAATGCCGAGCAGCGCGCCCAATACGGCTTGATTGCCCGAATCGCTCATAAAATTTCGCAAAATACGCGGCGAAAACTGCGTCGAAGCGAGAGTCAAAGCGACAATCGTAATCGAAAAAACCGTTCCGGCGACCGTAATCGCCGTGCTTGCAATGACCGCCAGCATATCACGCGCGCCCGACGGCTGAACGCGGAAAATTCCGCTGAAAATACCGAATTGATCGCCGATGAAAACATCAAATTCAACAAATAAAAACGCCAGCAAAATTCCGCCGAGAACCAAAATGGTCGGGACAAACCAAAGCGTCGAGGTCAGATGCTGCCATTGAATTTGTGATTTAGTCATTTATTTAAACGGTCACGAGTTCGCGTCATTCGCTGAAAAAGTTTCTCGAATTTTTCAAGATTTCGCCGAAATCTGTCGGCAGTGTAATTTTATAAAAAACCAAAAATATTCGAAAATGTTCAGCTCTCAAATTATCTCTAATCGAGCGTATTTTCAAATGTTATTTGACAACCATTTACGTTAAAATTTTGCAGTTTTCAAAAATGAACGCCGAGCCGCAAAAAACTTCTGAAAGCTATTCTGCTTTTACTATTTCCGCAAAGTCATTTTATAATTTATTCGCGCTAATTCTCATAATTCGCGGGCGGCATTTTGATAAAAATTAAACGATTATCTATGAAAAAACGGGCATTTGACTTCGGCGCGTCTTTGAATCAGCCGCCGATTTTAGAAAATTACAATCTTTTTACTTCCGACGCGGCTTTGCAAAACGCCGTGGAAGCGAACGGCGGCGCGTGGAATGACGAAAATGCGGCGAAATTCGGCGCGATTTTGGGAAGTTCCGCGACGCTCGAACTGGGAAATTCGGCGAATAAAAATCCGCCGATTCTGCAAACTCACGACCGTTTCGGCAATCGTTTCGACTTTGTGGAATTTCATCCGGCTTATCACGAATTGATAAAAATCGGAGTCGAAAACGAAACGCACAGTTTGAGTTGGACGAGCGAAAAATGCGGCGCGTATGTCGCCAGAAGCGCGTTGGCGTTTATGAAACAGCAGGTTGACGAAGGCACGAGTTGCCCGCTGACGATGACTTTTGCGGTCGTGCCGAGTTTGAAAATCGAACCGGAAATCGCCGCCGAATGGCTGCCGCGCGTTTTGTCAAGCGAATACGACGGGCGATTTATTCCCGCATCCGAAAAGCGCGGCGCGACGTTCGGAATGGCGATGACCGAACCGCAGGGCGGCAGCGACGTTCGCGCCAATGTCACTTTTGCCGAAAAATCAAACGAGCGCGGCGAATATAAAATCACGGGCAGAAAATGGTTTTGCAGCGCACCGATGTCCGACGCATTTTTGGTTTTGGCGCAGACGGAAAAAGGAGTTTCCTGTTTTCTGATGCCGCGTTTCACGCCCGACGGAACGAAAAACGCGCTTTATTTTCAGCGTTTGAAAGATAAACTCGGCAATAAATCGAACGCTTCCGGCGAAGTCGAATTTCACGCCTCACACGCGAAAATCATCGGCGAAGAAGGTCGCGGCACGGCAAACATTATGGAAATGGTGCGCCACACGCGGCTCGACTGCGCTGTCGGTTCGGCGGGAACTCTGCGCCGCGCCGTCGCCGAAAGTCTATATCACTGCACATATCGAAAAGCGTTCGGCAAGTTGTTGATCGAACAACCTTTAATGCAAAACCTGCTGGCGGATTTGGCACTCGAAAGCGAAGCGGCGACGGCTTTCGCGTTTCGTCTGGCGAGAGGTTTTGACGAATCGGAAGGCGACGAACAGGCGAAAATTTTCACGCGCATCGCCACGGCAATCGGTAAATTCTGGATTTGCAAACGCGCCGTTTTCGCCGTCGGCGAAGCGTTGGAAGTTTTGGGCGGCAACGGTTATGTCGAAGATTCCGTTTTGCCGCGTCTTTACCGCGACGTTCCGGTTAATTCGATTTGGGAAGGTTCGGGAAATGTCCAATGTTTGGACGTTTTGCGCTCAATAAATAAGGAGAAAAGCAGCGTCGAAATTTTGCTGAACGAAATAAAATCGGCTTGCGGAATTAACAAAAATTTCGATAATTTTGTAACAAATGTCGAAAAGGAACTGCTCAACACTGACAATCTGGAATTTCGCGCCCGCCGCGTTGTCGAAAAATTGGCTCTGGCTTTGCAGGCGATGGTTTTACTGCAAACCGCGCCGGATTTTATCGCCGACGCTTTTTGCAATTCGCGTCTTTCCGGCAATGAATTTTTGAGTTTCGGAACTTTGCCGGTCGGTGTTGAAGTTGAAAAAATAATTGAGCGTTCAATGCCGAAAATAGAAAAATTTTAAGAACATTTCTAGTGCAAATAAATTAGATGCGAATTTTCCTGATTCGACGAATTGGCACGGAATTATTAAATATAGTCAGCGAAAATCCGCTTGATCCGCGTTTGTCTGCGTCCAATTTATCTGCATTTTTAATTTCACTTCTCAAAAAATTCTAATCAAAAAGCAACGGCTGAATGTCTTTGTTTTCGATGATTTTGCTGACAGTTTTCGGGTTTATTTTATTCTTTCGCGCTTCGATTTTCGCCTCGCGTTTTTCCCAACGCGCCTTTTTCGCTTTCGGTTCAAGCGAAGCGTAAAAACATTCGACACCGCGTTTTTGAAATTCTTCCGTCGTGCGTTTCATCGCTTCTTCGACCGTTTTTTCGTCGAGCCATTCGGGAAAGTGTTTTTTGAACAAATCTTGTGTAAGTTGTTTGTGGTTCATCGAAGCGATCCAGACTCTTTTTGTAATCAGCGGCGCAAGACTTTCGGCGAAAATTTCAGGATTAAGCGGCAAAATCGGCATACACGACAGGCGTGTTTCGATTCCGGCTTCGTAATAAAGTTTCAAACCTCTTTGTCGTTCAATCAAACTCGGAGCTTTCGGCTCAAAAATTCGTTTCACGTCGTCGCGGTTGGTGTGAATCGAATAGCTGACGAGAACGCTCGTCTTTTTCGCCAACTCTTGCAGCAGCGGAATATCTCTGGCGACATCGCGCGAAGTTCCGCGCGTCTGCACTTCTAATTCGAGCGGCGGATTATCCAAAAAAAACTCCAAAATCGGCGGCACGAGCTTTAATTTCCGTTCAATCGGCATATAAATATCGGTCGCGTTGCCGAAATAAATTTTCGATTTTACAACTTTATCGCGTTCTTTATAAAGCAGTTCGACGAGGTTCGTTTTGTAATCAACCCACGCGCCCCAGCCGGTTTTGTCCCATTTCTCCGTCGTCCGTCCGGTGAAAAAATTCATCTTGATCGCCGAACAAAATTCACACGCGAAAACGCAGCCTTGATACGGATTGATCGCAATATTTTTCCCGTAAGTCGAAGATAAAGCGTGGCGGGCGAGAATTGGTTTGAGTTGAAATGACATTGAGTTATTTTATCAAATAATCGCTTAAATTTTGCAAAAGTCTTTGGTGTCTTTCACCAGAAATTGAGCCGATTGCGCCGACGATTTCACTGCGCGGCAAAACGAGCAAAAAGCCGAGTCTGATGAGTGATTCGGAATTCAGATTACTTTGCCGGAAATCGTCATCGTCGAACGAAATTGTTTCGTCAAAATCTGCGAATTTCTGCCGAAGTTGTGTGCTGATTCCGCAGATTAAAAAATCTCGAAACGGCGGCATTTCACGCAAAATTAAAGCCGGACGGCGTTTTAAACTGCCGTCCGACTGCGGGAAAATGGCGATGACGACATCAGCTTCCTTCATATTCGGGATTGAATTCTATGATTTTATCGAGCGAATATTCCGGTTCGTCATCAGCATAAGCCCGTGCCAAACTTTGTTTGCCGAGTTCGAGCCAGTCGTTTTTTTCTTCATCGTCTTCGATGATTTTAATAATGACTTTAGTGTCCGGCGGAAGTTCGCACGGTTCATCAAAAAGAATTTGCTTGCCGTCAAAATGTCCTTTTATTTCAAGCATAATTTTTCACCTCGTATGGAAATTATACTACGAGTTCCAAGCAATTTGACTTTTCAATCTCAAAATTGATTTGTCTTTCCCCAAAGTTTCAAAAACCGCGAGCATCGAAGGTCCGACGGCTAAACCTGTCAGCAAAGTTCTCGCGCCGTTCATAATCACACCGAGTTTTGTGTCTTTTTCTTCGGTGAAATCTTTGACGACTGTTTCGATTTCGTCGTGCGTGAAACTTTCCATCAGTTCAAATCGGTCGGCGAGTTCGGGCAGCCATTTTTGCAGATCGGGATATTTTTGCAGATTTTTCTGCACGGCTTTTTCGTCGAAATCGAAATCTTCGCTGAAATAGGCGCGTCCCTGTGTCGAGAAATCTTTCAGCGTGAAAAATCTTTCGCGGATCAGATCAACGGTTTTTTCAAACCACGCTTTGTCGTCATCTTCGTATTCGTCGCGCCAGAGTTTGGCGGATTTTAATTCGGCTTTGACATACAGCAGCAATTTTTCGAGCGGTTCGGTGCGAATATATTCGGCGTTCATCCAAATCGCTTTGTCGTCCGTCCAATGTTTCGGGCTGGTCGGATCAAAATTAAACGTCGCGTTCGATTTGTGAATTCGGTCGAGCGAAAATTTTTCGATGAGTTCGTCTAAATTATAAATTTCCCGTTCTTCGCCCGCCGACCAGCCCAAAAGTGCGAGAAAATTGCGAAACGCTTCGGGCAAAAATCCGGCATCGCGGTAAGTCGTCATCGAAACGATTTCGCCGTGAATTCTTTTCGACAGTTTTTTTCCGCCGGGAGCTAAAATTAAAGGCAGATGCGCGAATCTCGGCGGCGTTTTGCCGAGTGCTTCGTAAATCAAAATCTGTTTGTGCGTGTTCGTCAGATGATCTTGCCCGCGAATGACATCGGTGATTTTCATTTCGATGTCGTCGCAAACAACCGCTAAGTTATAAAGCGGATGACCGTCGGAACGCAGCAACACGAGGTCTTCGATTTCCGCGTAATCGCGCTCGTTCAAACCGTAAACCGCGTCTTCAAAACTCGTTTTTCCCGAATCGGCAACTTTCAGGCGAATCGCAAACGGTTCGCCGCTTGCGGCGCGTTGGTCGGATTCTTCTTTCGACAAATCACGAAACTCATTGTCGCGCATTGATTTTGCGCCCTGATTCTGACGCGCTTTGTCGGCAATCGCTTCTTTGATATTTTTATCGTTCGGTGCGGCTTTCGGCGTGAAATCCCGATACGCTTTGCCTTCTTCCAATAATTCCAAGGCAATCGCGCGATGTTTGCCGGCGTTATCCGATTGAAAAACGATTTCCTCGTCGGGCGCGAAACCGAGCCATTTCAAGCCTTCTAAAATTGACTGCAAAGATTCTTCGGTCGAACGCGCAATGTCCGTATCTTCGACGCGCAGCAGAAATTTCCCGCCCGTGTGTCGGGCGTAAAGATAATTAAATAATGCCGTTCTCGCCGAACCGATGTGCAAATATCCGGTCGGACTCGGTGCGAATCTTACTCTTGTCGTCATAAAATGTTTTTCCGTTTAATCGTCATCTTTTCGATGAACTTCTTTCATATATTCCGCGATTATTTTTTCATTTTCGAGGTCGCTGTTTTCAAACGCTTCGATGACGTTTTCGGCGGCTTGTCCGGGTTTATTTTGGTTTAATTTTTTCTTCGCCTGCAAATCCGTCACTTCGATTTCAAAGGCGACTACGCCTTTTGCCAGATTTTTTTTGTAATCGGCGGAAATTTTCTGCCAATCGGTTTGGAAATAATTTTCGTCAAAAACCGCGATTTGTTTTTCGAGCAGCGCGAGATTTTCCGTTTCGTCAAAAATTTTCGCGCGACCGTAAGCGTGAACGGCGACGTAATTCCACGTCGGCACATTCGGCATTTCTCCGTAAAGCACCGGCGAAATATAAGCGTGCGGTTCTTGAAAAATCACGAGAATTTCCCCGTCAAAATGTTTCCAATGCGCGTTCGCTTTCGCCAGATGTGCCGACAAAATTATTTTTTCTTCGCGCTTTTCGATAATAAACGGCAGATGCGTCGCGGTCGGAAAACCGTTTTTAGCCGTGACGAGCGTTGCAAAGTTAAATTCGCGCATAAAAGCGAGAATTTTTTCTTCGTTTTCTTCGAGAAATAATTTCGGAATATACATTTTAAGAGGGAGCTTTTAATTCCTTCAATTGTTTGGTCAACTCTTCCAGTTTAGCCAAAACTTCCCGGCGGAAATTGTCTTCCGAAGTCGGCGTGTTGCCTTCGACGAGAAAACTGCCGTTCGGGTCGAGCAGGCATTTTTTGATTTGGCTCGCGTCGTCGAATCCTTCGCGGTGCGCGATGGTATTCAAATCTTCGTCGGTCAACAATTCACGCCGCACGGCTGTTTTATCAACTTTGCTGTTTTCAATAATCGTCAGCGGCACGCCTTCGATAACTTTTTCAAGCCGCTCGCTCTTAAATTTTAAAAAAGCGACCGCGTAATTGATACCGAGCAGCGCGGCTGCGCCGACAACACCGCCGACGAGCGAGTTGTCTTCGCCGATAATCGCGTTCTGCACCGTGTTTGACAGCGACAAAATAACGACCAGATCAAACGGATTTAATTGTCCGAGTTCGCGCTTGCCGAAAACGCGCAGCAAAATTATCAGCGCGAAATAAACGATGATCGGGCGCAGAATCTTTTCGAGCCAAAAAGCCGTATCGTCGAGCGTGAATATATGAGACCACGTCGTGCCTTCAAAGAACAGCGAATAAAATTCAATATACATTTCCGAAAAACCTCGAAAACTAAAAGTTTGAAATCTTAAAGTCCAGTTTATTCCGAAAATGCGAAATTCAAAAGGCTATTTCAGTGTTCACACCGAAATAGCCTCGTAAAATTTCTGGCGGAGATGACAGGATTCGAACCTGTGGAGGACTTTTGATCCTCAACAATTTAGCAAACTGCCGCTTTCAGCCACTCAGCCACATCTCCGCGCTTTTCGTCGAAAGCATTTTTAATTTTAGCTGTTGGGCAAACTTTGTCAAGTTTAACTCATCGAACAACTCAAAGTTTTAATATCTGCGCTTGACAGATTTAATCTTTAAACGGAAAATGTGATACTTGTGCGGATTGTATTGTTTGAAGTTTCACGTTAAATGTTGGCATTTTGCTGCAAATCCTCCCTAAAACTTAATCAGTTGATCGGAGGTCGTTTTTTAGAATGTTTTTTTCAGTTTTGCCGATAAAAAAATTAACCGGAATAGCTTTTATCATATTGGCGGCTTTTACTGCGGCTTTTATTTCCGCGTCTGAAGCGCAGGCTAAAATCATCGTCGAAAAAAACGGCGGACTCGGCATTATTAAAGGAATTGTGCGCGACAATTCGGGAAATCCGATTGCCGACGCGTATGTTTCGATCTTTCGCACCGGAACTGCAAGTCTTTTGAAACAGGTTCGTTCGGCGGCGGACGGCAGTTTTCTGGCTAAAATTATTCCCGGAACATACACGGTTTTGGCGGTTGCCGAAGGTTTTAATCCGATCACAATTTCCGAAGTCGAAGTTGACCGTTCGGCGGAACTGACTTACAAATTCAAGTTGGAGCGTTCGGGCGGCGGCAACACTCTTCCCGAAAAACGCGCCGACCGCAACAGTTCAAAATCCCGTATTCGCGCGGCTCAGATGAATCGCTCGATTTATCAGAACAACGAAGGCGACGCGCCGATTGACGAAAATAAAGCTGATGAAAACGCGGTCGGAGAAAACATCGAAACTCCAGACGGCGAAGAAAATTCTGCCGGACGAAGCGGGCAAACCGTCGTCGAAAATTATTTTGCAAGTTCTAAAAACGGCGGCTACGCAGGTTTAAACTTTGCCAGACTACAGCCTTTGAGCAAAAATGCGGAAATCGTTTTTGCCGGACAAACCGGCACAAATTCCGCCGCGCCGCAAAGTTTTCAGGCAAATCTTAAATTCAGACCGAGCGAAAAACACCAAATTCGTTTGAACGGAACGGCGGCGAAACTCGGCAAAGTTAATCTTGAAAACAGCCAAAAATCGCTCGGACAAGTTTCCGTTCAGGCTTTAGACGAATGGAAAGTGCGCGAAGGCGTAATTTTTGTCTATGGTTTGGATTATTCGCGTTTTGTCGGCGCGAGCGATAATTTTTCAATCAGTCCGCGTTTCGGTTTGCAGTTTGACGTAAATTCTAAAACTCGACTTCGCGCCGCTTATACAACGCAAACCGAAGAAAAAACGTGGCAGCAGGCGATTGAACTCGAAGATACGCAGGTTTTTTTCCGCGAACCCGTCGCCGTGCAGGACTTTGTTATTGAAAACGACAAACCGCAAATGAATAAAAGCCGTCGGCTCGAATTCGGCGTTGAGCGTGTTTTAGATAACAAATCTACAATTGAAGCCGACGCTTTTTTAGATACAACGCCCGGTCGCGGGGTCGGTTTGACAAACATTTCTTTTGACGCGCCCGGTAATAGTAATTTTGATGATTTTGTCGGCAATCAACGCGGCAAAGCGCAGGGTGTCAGAGTAGTTTACACGCGGCGATTAAACGGAACTTTCAGCACTTCGGCAGGTTACGCTTTTGGAAACGGACAGAAATTGTCGGGAAAACATTTCACAAATCCCGCCGACGTTTTTGAAAATGATTTTTTTCAAACCTTAATCGGACAGTTTACAGCCGATTTAAAGACAGGAACTCAGGTGAAAACTATTTTTCGCCTCTCGCCGCAAGCTACGGTTTTTGCAATTGATCCGTTTCAGGGAAGATTGGCGATTTACGATCCGAGTTTAAGCGTCATCGTTACGCAGTCACTTCCGAGCTGGGGTTTGCCGCTTCGCGCCGAAGCGGTCGTTGACGCGCGAAATTTATTTGATTTTCAAACAAACGCCAGCAGCGAAGAAGGAACTTTGCAGTTAAATTCGCAGCGGCGAACTCTGCGCGGCGGCATTTTAGTCAGGTTTTAGAAGCAAATCAACTAAGGTCAAAAACAAAAACGGGCGGCGCGTAGGAAGCGATTCTTACGCGCCTTTTTTTTCCAAAATCTTGGATATAAAGCGAAAATCTGAACGAAACATTATGCTTGTTAATTATTTACAAAGTCAGATATACTTTTTTTAGCGTAAAACTTGGCTAAAAGATTATAAACAGCTACTGGAACGCATTTTGCCTCTGAAAAATAACGGTTTGGTTTGCCTTTAATTATGAAGGGGAAAATTCTTACAGGTTGGAGTTTGATTTGGCTGCTTGCGACGATTATGTTTGTTGCCGGCGGCGCGCTCAATCTTTCACAACGCGCCTCTCACAGTTTGCCGCCGACCGACGGTGTAAATTGGGTTCAGAAGGCGGATGGAATTTACGCCGGAAAAGTTATGCCGGAGCTTGCCGCTTCACGCGCGGGAATTGCCGTCGGTGACAAACTTCTCGGCATTTCTCTCGACGAAAAACAATTTGATGAAATCATTTCGCCCGCCGATGTGCAGATGTATCTCGAAACAGCCGGAGTTGACGGCAGTTTGACTTATTTTTATCAGCGTCCTTCATACTCATTTTCCGATAATTTTTACTACGCCGACTTAAAACATATTGACACGCTTCCGCGCTGGACGGCTTCGATAATTTTTTTGTCCATCGTCGGTTTGGTGTGGCTCGGCATCGGCATTTTCGTTCTTTTCAAACAGGGCAGTCGTTCGCCGTTTGTTTTGCATTTCGCCACGGTTTGTCTCGCCGCCTTTGTTTTTCACGTTTATAAACCGCTCGGCTTGGGCGAAGATTTGGATTTGGCGATCAGCCTTCTGGACGATTTCGCTTTTGCGTTTTTCGTCCCGCTTTTTCTCCATTTTTGTCTGCGCTATCCGGTCAGAAGCGCAGTTTTCGACGAGCCGCGCTGGAAGACTTACGCGCTCTATGTTCCGGCGGCGTTGATTTCACTGGGGATTTTTACGCTGTCGCTCGTTTACTATTTCGCTCCGAAAGCTGATTTTATCGCCGGACTTGCGAATTTTACCGATAGATTTAATCTTTTCAGCATTTTTTATCAGGCGAATTTTTATCATTTCGTCGTCGGAATTTCGCTCGGCGCGAGCGTTTTATTGTGGCGGTTTTTGAAAAATAAACATCAACCGCTGGTTCGTCAGCGCATAAAGTGGGCGATGTGGGGAACGCTTGCGGCGGTCGCGCCGATTCTGACCTTTCAGATTGCCAAACGCTTCGTTTATTTGCCGGAAGACAGTTTATCGGTCGCCCTGACAACCTTGCCGCTGGCTCTGATTCCGCTGAGTTTCGGGCATTCCGTCGTGCGTTACCGCCTGATGGACGTTGATATTGTCGTGCGCCGCGCGCTGGTTTACGCGATGACGACGCTGGCGATTGCGATGATGATCGGCACGGTCGCTCTCGGACTCGTTTTTCTCGCCGTCGGCAGTAATCTCTCAAAAACGGAAATCACGCTTCGCGCTTTGATTGCGGTAATTGCGATGGCTGGAATCGTTTTATTGAGCGAACCGCTCAAAAAATTTTTACAGGAACGCGCCGACCGATTTTTTTACGGCGAACGCTACGATTTGCGAAACGGTCTGCTTGATTTCGGCAGAACGATTTCAGCGACGACCGCGCTCGAACCGCTTCTCAATGCTTTGACCGAAAGATTGCAGCAAGTGCTTGAGGTCGAAAAAGTCGCGGTTTTCATCGAAAACGAAAAATCGTCCGAAGGTTATAAAATCGCCAAATCTGTCGGAATAACCGAAAGCTACAAAATTCCGAACGATTTCCGGCAAATGATTCGGCAAAAGTCTGCCGAAAAAGGTATCGTTCGCGCCGACGAACTGGAATTGCTCGAAGCGGAAGACGATCACGACGAAAATTATAACGAAAACGGAAACGGCGGCGGCAAAATTTTTGCGCTTCACAAGAAAAAAATTCTTCGTCAGGAACTGCATTATTTCGTCCCGTGCCTCGTGCGCGGAAAAATGGTCGCGGTAATCGGTTTGGGACGCGCCTCGGACGGTTCGCTTCTGTCGAGCGAAGATTTGGAAATTTTGCAGACAATTTCCGGCTACGTCGCCGTCGCCGTCGAAAACAGTCTGCTTTATCAGGAACAGGAAAAACGCGCCGAAGAACTCGCGCTGCTCAAGGAATTCAACGAATCAATCGTCGAATCGGTCAATGTCGGATTGATCGCGGTTGACGAAGAAGGACGCATTACGCGCTGTAATTCGACGTTTGAAGAGATGATGGACACCAGCCGCGAACTGACCATCGGCGAATTGGTGGAGGATGTTTTCGACGAAAGTTTCGCCTTAAATTTGGAAAATATTCTTGGCAAATCGCGCTGGCATCTGACCGAAATTCGCAACGCCTACAAACTTTTCACGACTAATTCACAGGGCAAATCTTTAATCATCAACGTTGCCGTCGCGCCGCTTCGTTCAGCCGCGAACGACCAAACCGGCGCGATTATCGTTTTGGAAAACGTCACTTCGCGCATAAAATTAGAAGAATCTTTACAACAGAGCGAAAAACTTTCCAGCATCGGACTGCTCGCCGCCGGTGTCGCGCACGAAGTCAATACGCCTTTGACCGGCGTTTCCAGTTACACGCAGATGTTGCTCGGAATGATTCCCGAAACCGACCCGAAACACGCGCTGCTGCAAAAAGTTCAGAAACAAACCGACCGCGCCTCGAACATCGTCGGCAATCTGCTCAACTTTTCGCGCACCGGCAACGCGACGGAATTCAACGAGATTGATGTCAATAAACTGCTCGAAGACACGCTTCAACTGCTCGAACCGCAAATGCGAAAATCGCAGGTTGAAATAATCAAAAATTACTCTGACGTTTCGCCGAAAATCTCCGGTAATGCCGGAAAATTACAGCAGGTTTTCACCAATTTAATAATCAATGCGCGCGATGCTATGTTCGGCGGCGGAACAATTACTTTGACGACCGGGTTTGGCGGTGAAGATGAAGTAATCATTAAAGTTTCCGACACCGGAAGCGGCATTGAGCCGGATAATCTGAACAAAATTTACGATCCGTTTTTTACCACCAAAGGTGTCGGCAGCGGCACAGGTTTGGGTTTGGCGGTTTCTTACGGCATCGTTCAGGAACACGCCGGAACTATTGAAACCACCAGCGAAATCGGCGAAGGAACAACTTTCCGCCTCGTTTTTCCGACTGCTCAAAAACCGCAGCTTCAACGCGCAGTCAGTTAAATGTACAGTTTTATTGACCCGTAAATCAAACATTTAAATGATAAAACGCGCCTTTGAAAAATTATTTTTTTTGCGCTGGCTGGCGTTCCCCTTAATTCTTTTTATCGTGATCCACGCGAGCGTAAAAATTATCAAAAGTCCGCTGGCAAAAGGTGACTTTGAAGCCTTTTTTCACGCCGCAAAATTAATCGTCGAACATCAGAATATTTATCTGACTCCGAGCCGCGATTTAACGCAGGGCGGTTTATTTTATCTGTATCTGCCGCTGTTAGCTATTTTATTGATTCCCCTGACATTTCTGCCGGTCGAGGCGAGCATTGTTATATGGAACTTTTTCAACGCCTTTTTGGTTTTTTGGGTGGTGAAAAAGTTTTATGAAATGATGTCGGGCAAATCTTTTTTTGATTTGCCCGATAAGCCGCGCTGGGTAATGTCTTTTTTCCCGATTTTTTTAACTTTACCTTCAATTCTTCATCATCTGGCATACGGGCAAGCCAATATTCTGACTTTGGCTTTGATTATTTTAGGGTTGAGTTTGCTGACGAAACGCCGCGAAATAACGGGCGGTTCGATTATCGGGTTGGCGGTCGTCATAAAACTTATCGCCGCGCCGATGGTTATATGGCTCATAACCAAAAAGTTTTATCGGGCAATCGGCGGCGTGCTAATCGGTACGATTGTCGGCGCGATTTTGTTTCCGGGTTTAGTTCTGGGTTTCAAACAAAACTTTGAATTTATCAATTACTGGCTGACGAATATTGTTTTTGCCGGCGATTTGGGCGTTACAAAAGTTCCGCTGGTCGTCAATCTTTCGATGCAGGCGCAGCTATATCGTTTTTTTACAGAAGTTCCGGCGTTCAATTATCACGATAAATCCTATTCGCTGACTATTTACATCTTGTCGCGGCAAACTATTCAAATAATTTCACATCTTTTGCAAATTTTGGTTTTGCTTGCCATCGCTTTCTATTCCGTCAAATTTAAAAAAGAGAAAGAGTTAATTTCCAAATGGGGCGGAATCGCCTTTACTTTCGCAATGATTCCGCTTTTTGCCACGACAACTCAGAAACACTATTTCGTGATGCTGCTGCCAAGTTTTACATACGCCGTTTATGTGTGGTATTGCCGAAAATTGAAGGACAAACGGTTTCGATATTTGTTAGCCGCATCTTTTTTTACTATGCTTATCACGATTGACGGCATCGTCGGCAATCTGTTGAGCGACATTTTTACGGCAATGGGTTTTAATATTTGGGGAACGATTTTATTAGTGCTTTGTATTTTTCGCAGCGCGCAATGTCTTTCGATGCTTGACGAAAAACAATTAATTTGATTGTTTGAAGACCAATAATTTTCTTGGAGTTTTAATAATTGGAAGTTATAAATATGTTGTGAAAGTGTCGTTCTACAATAAAAATCAACGCAAAAAATTCGGGCGGTAACTGAAGATTCACGAAAAAACCTTTTTTAATAATAAAATTTTGTCCGTCAAAAACATTTCGCTGCCGGCGGTTTCTTCCGCCGCGCTTTACGGAAAAGGAATTTTTACAACGCTCGCAATTTATCGTTCAAAATCTTTTTTGTGGGAAAAACACTGGGAAAGATTGAGGGAAAACGCTGGCAAACTCAGCATTGATCTGTCCGAATTTTCAAAAGAAAAAATTGAACATTCACTTCAAAAAATAATTACTGAAAACAAGATCGAAAATGCCCGCGCCCGGATTACATTTTTTGACGAGTCGGCAGGCGGCGTTTGGGCGTTTGAATCAAATAAAAAAACGAGCCTTTTAATTACGACCGGCGATTTGCAAACTGTTTCAAAAAATTTTCGGCTGACGATTTCACCTTTTCGCGTCAACTCGACTTCGCCGCTGGTCGGCGTGAAATCCTGCAATTATCTCGAAAATTTGCTGGCGTTGGAAGATGCGAAAGCGAAAAATTTCGATGAAGCGATTCGACTGAACGAGCGCGGCGAAATTGTTTCGGCGTGTCTGGCAAATATTTTTTGGATAAAAAATGAAAAGATTTTTACGCCCAATTTGGAAACCGGATGTTTGAAAGGCACGACGCGAAGTTTAATCATCAAGAATTTTTCGGTAGAAGAAACAAAAGCAAATTTGGTAGATTTGAACGATGCCGATGACGTTTTTTTAACTTCGTCGGGTTTTGGAATTTTGAGAGTTTCAACATTTGGAAATAAAAAATTTAATCAGTCATCGGAGATTTTTAATCAAGTCAAAAGTTTTTTTGACGAATTCTCAAGGAGCTAAAAATGTATTGTTGACCGGAGTGCAAGCGGTTCGCTTGTCTGTTCGAGCGAAGCGTTGAGCGAAAACGTCGCTTTGGTAAAAATTTAACTTTGATGTGAATGCGGCGCACGTCCGTTCAACGCTTCGCTCGAACGGACGGCAAGCGAGCCGCTTGCGCTCCAGTCGTAAAATGTTTTCGATTATTTTTTATCCTCAAATTTCGGACGCAGAACGCCGCCGACGGCGCGAGTTATCAGCGAATTCGGGACGAAATTTCCAAGCCGCGCCGTCAAAAAATTTGTCCAACCTGAAATGACGGAAGATTTTCCGCTTTTGACCGCGTTCAATCCGGCTTCGACAACTTCTTCGGGAGTTTGCATTCCTTTTTTCAGAAAAGCATCTTTAACGCTCGCGCCGATGTTTGCCGCATCGAAAAAATTTGTTTCCGTCGGACCCGGACAGAGCGCGGTAACAAGAATGTTGAACGGGCGATTTTCTTCGGCAATCGCTTCACTGAACGATTTGACAAATGCTTTTGTCGCCGCGTAAGTCGCCATAAACGGAACAGGCTGAAAACTTGCGGTTGACGCGACATTTATAATTACGCCGCTTTTTCGCTCGCGCATTTTTTGCAGATAACGATACGTCAGCGCGACCAATACCGTGATGTTAAGATTTATCATTTCGAGTTCATTTTCCAGTTTGAGCTGTGAAAATTCCCCCATCGAACCGACACCGGCGTTATTTATCAGCCACTCGACTTCCATCGAATGTTTTTCGGTTTCTTCAAATATTTTTTCGTCCGCTTTCGGATCGGTCAGATCAGCCACGATATAATGCGCCGTGATGTCGTGTTTGAGCATCAATTCGTCACAAAGCTGATGAAGTTTATTTTCCGAACGCGCCGCCAGAACGAGATTGCGCTTTTCCGCCGCCAATCTTCGCGCGAACGCTTCGCCGATGCCGCTCGACGCGCCGGTGATGAGCGTAACTTTCATAGACTTTATTTTAACCGCAAAAAATCGTCTTTGGAAATAGCGTACTGCACCAAACTTTGATCGTAAAAGACGGCAATTTTGACAAACCGCATTCCGAGTTTTTCCATCACGCGCCGCGAAGCCGTATTTTCGGGACGCGCGACGGCGACAAGTTTTTCGGCATTTAACTCTTCAAAAGCATAGCGCATAAATCTTTCGGCAGCTTCGGTGGCGTAACCATTTCGCCAATGCTGTTTGTCAATCGCGTAGCCGATTTCGATTTCGCCGGTTTCTTTCAAACGCCAAATTCCGCACCAGCCGAGAAATTTGTTTGTTTCTTTTTCGATCACCGCGCAAAAGCCGAGTTTGTCTTTGTGCCAGCGCGCCGAAACGAGTTTTATCCAGTCAAAAGATTCATCACGCGCCTGCGGTTCGCGGATAAAGCGCATAATTTCTGCGTCGCTCCGCATCGCAAAAATGTCATCCACATCGTTTTCGACCAGCGGACGCATTATGAGCCGTTCGGTTTCTAACATAATAATTTCAGATTTCAGATTCCAGACAGATTGATTTTCATCTGGAATTTGAAATTTGGAATCTGGAATCTCAAATTGTGTGAATCAAAAGTCCGTCGCGCAGTTTCGGCTCAAACCAGGTTGATTTCGGCGGCATAATTTCGTTTATGTCGGAAACGGCGAAAAGATCGTCCATGGTCGTCGGAAACAGCGAAAAAGCGACTCGCGCCGCGCCTTCGTCAACAAATTTTTCCAATTCATCCGTGCCGCGCCCGCCGCCGACGAAGCCGATGCGGTCGTTCGTTCGCGCGTCGTCAATTCCTAAAATCGGATTTAACAAATAATCCTGCAAAATGCTCACGTCGAGCCGTTCGATTGCGTCGGGTTCATCAACATTGTCAACTGCAAACTTCAACTTATTCCATTTTCCATTCAGATACATACAAAATTCGCCGTGTTTTTGAGGAACTTTTTCTTCCGTAGGCGTAATGACGAAATTTTCGCGCACCTGCTCGAAAAATTCTTCTTCGCTCAAACCGTTCAAATCTTTGACGATGCGGTTATAAGGCAGAATTTTCAAATCTTCGGCGGGAAACATTCCGGCGACGACAAAATTATAATCTTCCGCGCCCGTGTGTTCGGGATTTTTTTCACGCAGAATTTTCCGCGCCAGATTCGCGCTTTCGATGCGGTGATGACCGTCGGCAACATAAAGTGCCGGTATTTCCGCAAACGCCGACACAAAATCTTCGGTCAACGCGATACGCCAAACAGTGTGTTTTACTCCGTCCACGCAGTGAAAGTCATAGATCGGTTTGGTTTGAGAAGCCGCAAAAATCAGCGATTTTATTTTCTCAGTATTGCGAAACGCGAGAAAAATCAAACCCGTCTGCGCTTCCAGAGCAAGGATATGCGCGGTGCGGTCTGCAACTTTGTCGGGACGCGTATTTTCGTGTTTTTTGATGATTCCGAGTTCGTATTCGTCAAGTGAACAACAGGCGACCACGCCGGTCTGCGAATGCGCTTCGGTTGAAAGCCGATAAATGTAAACGCAGTTTTCGGCTTCGCGGGCGAGAATTTCCTTATCAATAAACTTTTGCAGATTGTCGGCGGCGCGGGCAAAAACTTCCTCGTTCGACGGATTCGCGCCTTCGGGAAATTCGGCTTCGGCTCGCGTAACGCGCAGAAAACTAAGCGGGTTCAGCTTGATATATTCGCGCGCTTCCGATTCGTAAACCACATCGTAAGGCATACAGGAAACAGGCTTTGCTTTTTCTAAAGTCGGACGCAAAGCGCGAAAAGGTTTGATAATTGCCACTAAAAATTCTCCTTTGAAATTTATTGTGTTCAGACTGATTTTTGGTCTTTGATTCTTGATCGCTGTAATTATTTGTGCATCCGGTTTTTTAAAATGAATTTCAAAGAAACATATCAAGATGAAATCAAAGTCCAAAAATTAAAACTGAAAGTCAGGGTTGATTGATAATGTTGTCAAGTTTTTTGTTTTGTTCGTCCATCTGCTGCATCATTTGGTTGGCAGTTCCTTGTTTATCAATCTTCCACAAACCGTCTTCTTTGACGAAAAAAACCGTGTCCCACGAACCGAAATAATTTTCCACTTCGATTGTCGCTTTGTCGTCTTCGATTTTTTCGTTGCGGTATCTGAGCGATGTTTGACTTTCATTAAACAGCGTTTCGCGTTTAATTATGTCGTCAACCGGCAAATTCTGCGACGCGGCTTCCTGTTCGGACATCTTCAGCGAAGCGTCGGAAAGCAGATATTTCATCGTTTTGACATCGTTTTTCTTAATGGCTTGCGTGTAAGTTTTGAGCGTGTCGAGCGGTGTCGTCAATTTCGGATTGTTCGCGCAGGCGGCGAAAATACTGATTGTTAATAATACTAAAATAAATTTATAGGAACGCATTTTTGAATAAACCTTTGTAAAATCGTTATACTGAAAAGCAAAGTATAACCAAAAAACGACGGAGTTAAAAACGAATGGAACGAAAAAAACTGTCCGCCGAAGAAATAGAAACTTCTTTGAGCGCGTTAAAAGATTGGAAAGTAGAAGGCGTAAATCTGAAAAAACGATTTGAATTCAAAAACTTCGCCGAATCACTCGCTTTCGTCAACCAAGTCGGCGCGATTGCCGAAGAAAAGGATCATCATCCCGACATCACTTTCGGTTGGGGTTACGCCGAATTTCAAATTACAACACACGACGCGGGCGGTTTAACGCGCGATGATTTCGAGTTGGCAAAGGCGATTGAAAATCTTTGAGGTTGATAATACAAATCTAACTTCCAACCGAAATATATTTGACGATCAAATTTGATTTGGGAATGCTTAAAGTTACTTGAGGGAAATAAATATGTCTGAGGAAAATACAAATACCGC
This sequence comes from Pyrinomonadaceae bacterium, assembly GCA_965218105.1. Lineage (GTDB taxonomy): Bacteria > Acidobacteriota > Blastocatellia > Pyrinomonadales > Pyrinomonadaceae. The sequence continues at coordinate 2,109,160 of OZ244585.1, read as the reverse complement.
GCCGAAAATGAACGATGAAACTTACGAAATGATTCAGCAGTTGTTTCAGCTCGTCCGTTCGAGCGACGCGGCGCGAATGCGGGGACTTTTCGAGCGCGGATTCGACGCGCCGAACATCCGCGACGGCAAAGGCAACACGCTTCTGATGCTGGCGAGTTACAACGGTCAGCTCGAAATGACGCGCGTCTTGCTCGAAAACGGCGGCGATCCGCAGCTCGCCAACGATATGGGACAAATTCCGCTGGCGGGCGCGGCGTTCAAAGGCGATACGAAAATGGCAGAACTGCTGATCGAACACGGCGCAGAGGTCAACGCGCGAATGGCGGACGGCAAAACGCCGCTGATGTTCGCCGCGATGTTTAACCGCACCGAGATTATTGATCTGCTTTTGGAAAACGGCGCGGATATTTCATTGCAGACAAACGACGGTTTGACCGCGCAAAGTCTGGCGCAGACGATGGGCGCGGAAGCGGCGCGGGCGAAACTAGCAGGTCTGTGATTACAGACGTTGTTGTAGAGACGCGATGCATCGCGTCTCTACCGTGTTGAATGTCAAATCCCGCCCACGAGACGCGATGCATCGCGTCTCTACCGTGTTGAATATCAAATCCCGTCCACAATTGCATTCAGCGTCGCCGAAGGTCTCATCGCCGCGTCGGTCTTTTCGGAATTCGGCTGATAATAGCCGCCGACATCCTGCGGTTTTCCCTGCGCGGCGATCAATTCTTCGTTGATTACCGCTTCGTTTTCCTGCAACGCTTCGGCAATTGGCGCAAATTTTGCCGCGATTTCGGAATCCGTCGTTTGATTTGCCAACGCTTCCGCCCAATACATCGCCAGATAGAAATGCGAACCGCGATTATCAATCTGCCCGACTTTTCGCGCCGGAGATTTGTCGGTGGCTAAAAATTTCGCGTTCGCTTCGTCCAGCGCGTCCGCCAAAATCTGCGCTTTTTCGTTGTTCTGCGTGTTTGCCAAATGCTCCAAACTCGCCTGCAAAGCCAAAAATTCACCGAGCGAATCCCAGCGCAGATAGCCTTCTTTGATAAATTGTTCGACGTGTTTCGGCGCAGAACCGCCCGCGCCCGTTTCAAACAACCCGCCGCCGTTCATCAGCGGCACGATGGAAAGCATTTTCGCCGACGTGCCGAGTTCCAAAATCGGGAACATATCGGTTAGATAATCCCGCAAAACATTACCCGAAACTGAAATCGTGTCTTTGCCCATCCGAGCGCGTTTCAAGGTTTCAGTCATCGCGTCTTTGACATCCATAATTCTGATGTCGAGACCGTTTAGATCGTAGTCTTGCAGATATTTTTCTACTTTTTTGATGATTTGAGCGTCGTGCGCGCGGTCTTTGTCTAACCAAAAAATCGCCGGTGTGTCGGAAAGTTTCGCGCGGTTGACCGCCAATTTCACCCAATCCTGAACAGGAGCGTCTTTGGTTTGGCTCATTCTGAAAATATCGCCGTTTTCTACTTTTTGTTCCAGCAAAACATCGCCGTTTTCGTCTTCGACTTTGACCGTTCCCGCGCTCGAAATCTGAAAAGTCTTGTCGTGCGAACCGTATTCTTCGGCTTTTTGCGCCATCAAACCGACGTTCGGAACCGAGCCGAAAGTTTGCGGGTCAATCGCTCCGTTGCGCTTCATATCCTGAACAATCGCGTCGTAAAAACCGGCGTAAGTTCTATCGGGAATAATGCAAACGGTGTCTTCTTCCGTGCCGTCCGCGTTCCACATTTTCCCGCCGCCGCGAACCAACGCCGCCATCGAAGCGTCCACGATCACGTCCGAAGAAACGTGAAAATTCGTGATTCCTTTGTCCGAATTGACCATCGCCAGCTTTGCGCTGTTTTCGATTGTCTTGGCGATGTCCGCCTTTATTTCCGCTTCTTTCGGATGTCCCGAAATTTTTTCAAACAGCGTGGCTAATCCGAAGTTCGGATTGACATCTAGTTCGTTAAAAGTATCTTGATATTTTTCAAAAACGTCTTTGAAATAAGTTTCGACAATCGCCCCGAAAATAATCGGGTCGGAAATCTTCATCATCGTCGCTTTCAAATGCGCGGAAAGCAGAACATTTTTTCCCTTTGCTTCATCAATCGCGTCCTCGACGAAGGATTTCAACGCCGCCAGATTCATCACCGAAGAATCAATCACTTCGCCCTCTTTCAACGGCGCGTAATCTTTCAAAACTTGTTCGGAGTTATCGTTTCCGTAGAAAACGATTCTGAATTTTCCTTCATTTTCCACAGTCGTCGAGTTTTCCGTTCCGTAAAAATCTCCCGAATCCATATGCGCCACCGACGTTTGAGAATCCGCGCTCCAAACTCCCATTCGATGCGGATTTGCCTTCGCATAATTCTTGACGGCTTTCGGCGCGCGCCGGTCGGAATTTCCTTCGCGCAGCACCGGATTTACCGCGCTTCCCAAAACTTTCGCATACTTTTTGCTGATCGCTTTTTCTTCTTCCGTTTTCGGCTCGCTCGGATAATTCGGTACGGCAAAACCGGCTTTCTGAAGTTCGGCAATCGCCTCTTCCAACTGCGGAACGGAAGCCGAAATGTTCGGCAATTTGATAATGTTAGCTTCCGGTTTCGCCGCCAATTCGCCCAATTCGCCCAGTGCATCGGGAACTTTTTGATCGTCTTTCAAGTATTCGGGGAAGTTGGCTAAAATTCTCCCGGCGAGCGAAATATCGGGAACTTCGATTTCAACATCGGCGGATTTCGCAAAAGCCTTGACGATTGATAAAAAAGAATGCGTCGCCAACAGCGGTGCTTCATCGGTTAAAGTGTAGTAAATTTTTGACATTTTATTATTCGTTTTTATTTTAATAATTGTGTTCATTATTCTAATCGTGTTTGAGTCAAAACGTAAATATACGAAGCCAAAAATATTCCAGAAATAATGGGTAGAGACGCGATGCATCGCGTCTCTACGTTTGCCATCACGATTATTTTTGGTTTGCCATCACGATTATTTTTGCATTTATAATCACGATTTTTTTTATTGGACAAATTTCCCAAAAACCACATAATATCCGCACAGGTGGTAGAGACGCGATGCATCGCGTCTCTACGTTTATAATCGCGTTCTGACGGGAAAATTTGAACCGAACATCAAAATGTTATTTATATTTTTCGTTGCAAAAAATCCTTTATCTGTAACATAATTCAAATTTATGGCAGACAAATTTCAAAACAAATATCGAATTCCGTCAGCGCGTCTGCAATCGTGGAATTACGGTTTGGCGGCATCGTATTTTGTGACGGTTTGCACGGACAATCGCCGCCATTTTTTCGGTGAAATTATTGGCGAAAAAATGATTTTGTCCGAAATCGGCAAGTTCGTTGAAAATGAATGGAACAGAACTCTCTCATTGCGTCCCGATATGAATTTGGAATTTGACGCGTTCTGCGTGATGCCGAATCATTTTCACGCCATTATCATCATCGGCGAAAACGAATTCAACAACCGTAGAGACGCGATGCATCGCGTCTCGTCCTCGTCCAACGATGATGTTTCACCTGACGATAATGACGCACCGTCTGACGACAACGACGCGCGTCGTAGAGACGCGACGCATCGCGTCTCTACAACATCGCAAATGGGCAATAAATTTGCGCCGCAATCGAAAAATCTCGGTTCGATTATGCGCGGTTTCAAATCGGCGGTAACAATTTCCGCGCGTTCGATTGACGAAAATTTCAAATGGCAGACGCGCTTTCACGACCACATCATCAGGAACGATCTCGAATTCGGGCGGATTCGCAAATACATCATCGAAAATCCGAAAAATTGGCAGAACGATAAATTTTATAATAATTTGTCCGCGACATAATAAAAAAGGATGTAATTTTCGGCTTCGTTATTTTTATATTGAAATTTGACTTAAATCCACTTATATTGTATTCAAGTGTCACGACTTTGTTAACTCGCAAAATACACAAAAATTAAGAGTAAAACTAGATTTACAATGAAGGCAAAAGTAAAGGAAAAAAGTATAAATGTAGTTTATAACGAAGACGCTAGAATCATTCTGGAAAGAATTTTACCTGAAATTCAAATAGCCACAACTATAACATCTCCGCCATATTTTGATATGAAAGACTACGGTTCTGAAAATCAAGTCGGGTATGGGCAAACTTATGAAAATTATCTAAATGATCTGCAATCAATATTCTCTGGAGTTCTTAAAATTACTAAAGAGAATGGTTCATTGTGGATAGTTATTGATACATTCAAAAGAAACGGTCAAGTTGTAACATTACCATTCGATCTTTCAAATAAATTGAAAGAAATCGGATGGCTTTTGCAAGATGTAATTATTTGGAAAAAGGACAAGACTGTTCCTTGGTCAAATAACGGTTTTATGCAAAGGAAGTTTGAATACATACTTTTCTTCACAAAATCTACTAAATACATATCCAACAAAGATAAAGTTAGAGTGTTTGACACAAGCAAATTAAAAAAATGGTGGGTGAAATATCCCGAAAGGTATAATCCAAAAGGCAAAGCACTAGATGAAGTTTGGGAGTTTCCGATTCCTGTGCAAGGCTCTTGGGGGAAAAAGTATGTTAGGCATTTTTGTCCGTTACCTGAAAGTATGGTAGCTACAATGATTCAACTAAGTACAAATGAGAATGATATAGTTTTAGATCCTTTTGCCGGAAGTGGAACCGTACTATCACAATCGGCATATATGAAAAGGAATTATATTGGTTTTGAACTCAACAAGAATTACATAGAATTATTCCAAAATTATTTAGACAATACCCTAGAAGATAGCAGGAAAGATTATGAATCTTCAAGTAGTAAGTCACAGGATGACTTTCAGAAAACAGTTTTAGAACTTAGAGCGTTAAAGTATGCACGGATTCTATTTAAGATTGTTCAAAAGCAGTTGGATTCAATAAAATTGAAAATTTTTGTTGAAATTAAAGGAGAAAGTGAGCAAAAAAATAAATTGATAAAAGTCGAATATCAAATTTGCGGGGAATTGAATGGCTCAAAGATTATTGAAATAATAAATCAACATACGAACAAAAAACCTCTTTCAACATTTGGAATAGAACCAATCTTTGAGTTCTTAAAGTCAAAAAGTATTGATACTAGCAAACACTATTGTTATACCGAATCCAATACATATTCATATATTAAACAACGAAGTTTCGACTTTGACAATGCTGACATAGTAAGTGAAATATGTGTTAATCTCAACGAAAATGATTATCTCTAAATTTTTGTTATGGCTAATAAAAAAGCTAAAAAGGCTAGAAAAAAATTATCACCTCAAGAAAAAGCTCAACGCAATGAGCAAACTCAACAGAGAAAAGAAATTTCAGCTATTTTGAAAAATGTAGGGTTTTCGAGACTTCCTTATATTGATGGAAAAGAAATCACATTTGATAGCCGCACAACCGAAATGGATGATATTTTTATTTACGAAAACATCATCTTGATAACAGAATATACTATTGGAAATCCCTCAAGTCATCTTCTCAAAAAAAATTACTTTTACGACAAAATTAACCAAGACAAAAGTGCATTTATTGAGTTTCTTCTTTCAGAGCCAAAATTGGCTAGTTTTAAAGATTACTACGATAAAAATATCAAGGAAAAATATTCAAAAAACCAGTTAAAAATCAAAATTCTTTATTGTTCAAAACAAACAATCTCAGATGAACACAAAAATTTAGTTAAAGATGTTGTGTATTTTGATTATCACATTGTCAAATACTTTCAAAGTCTAACAAAAGTAATTAAAAAATCCAGTAAATATGAATTCTTTGATTTTTTAACTGTTCCGTTTAAGGAAGTTGGTGAAAATATCAAAAGTTCTTCTAATGAATCTTCTAAAAAATTCTTTGGTCATATATTGCCGGAAGAAAAAAGCTCTTTCAAAGAAGGTTATAAAATTGTCACGTTTTACATTGATGCGGAATCATTATTAAAAAGAGCATACGTTTTAAGACAAAGCAGTTGGCGAAATATCGAAGATGTAGGACATTATCAAAGAATGTTTGCTTCAACCAAAATATCTAATATGAGGAAATATTTGACCGACAAAAATAGAGTTTTTATAAATAATATAATTTCATCCGTTTCAGTTGATAAGATCAAACTTTATGATAGTAACAAAAAACAATTAGTTCCAAATGACAAAGGACAATTTGTGGGCGAAGATTCAAGTGAAGTAACTCCTGCTTCAATCGAAATAAACGATGAAAATAACATAATTGGAATAATTGATGGTCAACACAGAATTTTTGCTTATCACGAGGGCGACGACCAGTATGAAAGAAAAATTTCAGAATTAAGAAAAGTTCAAAATCTTCTTGTAACAGGAATACTATTTCCAAAAAACGAGAGTGAACAAAACAGACTAAAGTTTGAAGCTAATTTATTTTTAGAAATTAATTCTAATCAAGCAAATGCCAGTTCGCAATTAAAACAGGAAATAGAATTGATGATTAGTCCGTTTTCAAATGTAGCAATATCCAAAAGAATACTACAAGGATTAAACAAAAGCGGTCCATTAGGTAATTTGATTGAACAGTATTGGTATGAAAAAGGTAAAATTAAAACGGCTTCTATTGTCAGTTATGGTTTAAGACCACTTATAAAAATTGAGGATACAAAAGTAAAAGACAGTGTATTTGTCATTTGGCAGAATACAGATAAATACAAATTAAAAGTTAAAAATAATGAAGAACACGAATTGCTAAAAGAATATGTGGAGTTTGCTGTTACAAAAATAAGAGACTTACTTATCGCCTTCAAATCAAGTTTAGATTCAGATCAATGGAACACGTATAGCCCAAGCACTCCGAAAGGCATTCTAACCGTGACATTTGTGAATGGTATTCTTAATATTTTACGACTATTAATACAGAACAATAAAGTTACTACTGTTGATAAATACAAAGACAAACTTAAAGGAATAGACTCATTCAATTTCAAAAACTATAAATCAAGTCAATATCGTAAAATGGGAGAAGATATTTACAATAAATACTTTAGTTAAATTTTATTTGCAAAATGATAAAGTTTCGACTTCAAGATTTTCTCACACGCGAACGCAGCCAATTTTCGATTTCGGCGACTTTCCATTTGTCGGATTCGACGGCTAAAACCAATTCGACAATTTCAGTAACCATCGCTTCTAATTGCCAGCCGTTTCTTTTCAGAAAGAGATTTGTCAAAAATGTGGCGGTGCGTTTGTTGCCGCTTTCCCACGGGTGATTTTTGATTAAGCCGAAAAGAAGCGTCGCGGATTGGCGGATGATGTCGGCATTTTCGTGAATTGCGGCGTGTTGCGGACGGGCGAGAGCGGATTCTATTAAGTTTCAGTCGTAAACTCCGAATCGAGTTTCGCCGATTTTTCGCATATAGAGAACGTGAAATTTGACGGCTTCGGAAGCGGTGAGATAAACGTAATTTTCAGTCGCCAGTTCATTTTAACTCCTCGCCGAGCGTCGGAAAATCATTAATAAATTCTTCGACTTCGCGCTCGTCCTGATCGGAATACGCGACGATTTCCGATTCCAGTTTGCCTTCTCGCAGAGTCAAACTGACAAAACATTTTTCGGGAAAACCATTTGCAAGCGCAAATTCCTCCGGCGGAACTTCAACGATACAGCTATCAAAGTTCTTCGATATTTTTTTCTCTAAAGTCTCCAGCATAAAAAACCTCAGCCGTATTTTAACTTAATTTTATTGACCGGCAAAATTTTTAGCAAGGTTTCATAAAAACGTCGGACGCGAGATAATTGAAAGATGAACGATTTACAAAGATTTTTAGACGCGCAGAAAAATGATTTTGAGACCGCGTTGGCGGAAATCAAAGCGGGCAGAAAGCGCAGTCATTGGATGTGGTATATTTTTCCGCAAATCGCGGGTTTGGGATTTAGTGCAGCGTCGAAATTCTATGCGATTAAGAACAAAGACGAAGCTGGAAATTATCTGGCGCATCCGGTTTTGAGCAAGCGGCTGATTGAAATTTCAAGCGCGCTGCTTGAAATTGAAGGGAAAACGGCGCATCAAATTTTCGGCAGTCCCGATGATATGAAACTGAAATCTTCGATGACTTTGTTCGGCGCGTTGGAAAATACGAATCCGGTTTTTCGACGCGTTTTGGACAAGTATTTTGACGGAGCGCAAGACCGGCGAACGGTGGAATTGATTGATGTTTGAAAAATAAACTGATGAACAGCGAAAAAGCCATAAGACTAAAATTTGATTTCATAAAATTGCCTCCAAAAATAAAATAAAAAACATCTGACTTTTGAGAGATTATACGCGCTGATTTAGAGTTTGGGCGTAAAGATTCGGTTAAGTTGGTTTACAATTAAAATGTGTGCGGAAAATTTGCCTGCAAAAAGCCGGATTTCACACTTTTTGGAAAATAGAAACGCGCGTCCGCAAAAGTTAAAAATTGACATTAAATGGAAAAAAAACAAAAACCACTCGTTTCGATAATAATGGGCAGCACGTCCGATTGGGAAACGATGAAAAACGCTGCGGATATTTTGAATGAATTCGATATTCCGCACGAAACAAAAGTCGTTTCCGCGCATCGTACGCCGGATTTATTATTTGAATTCGCCAAAAACGCCGAATCTCGCGGCATCGAAGTTATCATCGCGGGCGCGGGCGGCGCGGCGCATCTGCCGGGAATGTGCGCTTCGCAGACGGTTTTGCCGGTTCTCGGCGTTCCCGTTCAGAGCAAAGCGTTATCTGGAATGGATTCGCTGCTTTCGATTGTCCAGATGCCCGCCGGAATTCCCGTCGGAACTTTGGCAATCGGCGCGTCGGGAGCGAAAAACGCCGCGCTTTTGGCGATGGCGATTCTCGCTAATTCGAGACCGGAACTGCGCGAAAAATTGAAGGAATTTCGCCGAAATCAAACGGCGGCGGTTTTAGATTCTAAACTCGACTGAGACGGGAACTTGAAGCGTTCGATTTGTCTTTTCCGCCCAAACGATATATTTTCAAATACAGGTGCCAACCCTAGAATGGCAAAACGTTTGTGTTTGCCTATCGGACAGACGGCATAAAGTAATTCGTTATTTTATGCCGTCGTTTTATTTGTTCTCGTCAAAAATCGGCTTGGCAAAATAAACTATGAATCCGATTCTTCCAAATTCAACCATCGGCGTTTTCGGCAGTGGGCAATTGGGGCGAATGTTTGCGATTGAAGCCAGAAAAATGGGTTATCGCGTCGCCACTTTTTCGCCGAAATCCGACACGCCGACCGGACAGGTTGCCGATTACGAAATTTCCGCCGATTACGGTGATTTGGACGAAGTTGAAAAGTTCGCCCGCAGCGTTGATGTCGTTACTTTCGAGTTTGAAAACGTGCCGTCGAAAACGATTGAAACCGCCGCGCGATTCGTCGAAGTTCATCCGAAAGGCGAAGTTCTGCATACGACGCAGAACCGTCTGCGGGAAAAAACTTTTCTGGCGCGCAACGGTTTTCCAGTCGTCAATTTTCGATTCGTCAAAACGCTCGCGGATTTGGAAAAAGCAGTCGGCGAAATCGGCGTTCCGTGCGTTCTGAAAACCGCCGGTTTCGGTTACGACGGCAAAGGTCAGACGAAAATAAATTCGCTTGACGAAATCGAACAAGCATTTGCGAATTTGAACAATCGGGAAGCCGTTTTAGAAGCGTTCGTCGAATTTGAAAAGGAAGTTTCCGTCGTTTGCGCCAGAGATAAACGGGGAAATTTCGCCGATTACGGCGTGATCGAAAACGAACACGAAAATCATATTTTGGATGTTTCCTTCGCGCCCGCCATCGTGTCGGAAAAGGTTTTTAAAGAAGCGATTGAAATCGCGCGAAACGTCGCCGAAACTTTCGATTACGTCGGAACTCTGTGCGTCGAATTTTTCCTGACCAAAGACGAAAAATTAATCATTAACGAACTCGCGCCGCGCCCGCATAATTCGGGACATCTGACGTTTGACGCGTGCGTTACTTCGCAGTTTGAACAGCAATTACGGGCAGTTTGCGGTTTGCCGCTCGGTTCAACCGAATTTTACAGACCGGCGGCGATGGCGAATCTGCTCGGCGATTTGTGGCAGAACGGCGAGCCGAATTGGATAAACGCTTTGAAATTTCCAAACGTCAAACTGCATCTTTACGGCAAAGGCGAAACTCGAATCGGGCGCAAAATGGGACATCTCACGGCGGTCGGCGAAACGGCGGCGGATGCCGTGAAAACAGTGAGAAAAGCCAGAACAATTATCAGCTAAACTATCCAAATTTCTTGATAATCATCTTCTGAAATGATATGGTGTGAGAAAATTTGGGAGGAGAAAATCAATGATTTCATTTAAAAAAAATCCACACGTTATTTTATTTGTTGTATTAGCTTTTTTTTCGATTTCTTTTGCGGGACATTTTCAAACAGTTTCCGCTCAAGATAAACGACAAAAAGTTGATACGGAAAAGTCTTTCTGCGAAGGCTGTGAATTACTACGACAAAAAAAATATGCTGAAGCGGCAAAAGTTTTTGAAAAATTGATTGAAATTGAACCGACCAGACGCGGAGCGCGTACTAATTTGAGTTGGGCTTATCTTGAACTCGGCAGATTCGATGATGCCGCCGCCACAGCACGAAAAGAAATTTCTCTTTATCCGGGATCGTCAATGGCATACAACAACCTGGGTTTTGCGCTGACGCAGTTGGGAAAATTTGAGGAATCAATTATCGAATTTCAAAAAGCGATTTCGCTTGATTTTCGCAACACCAAAGCTCATATCAATTTAGCGTATGCTTTCACCAGTCTGAACCGCTATGATGATGCCGTCTCCACGCTTGAGTTTTTGACCGAAACAAACCCGGCTTACGCGCCGGGCTTTGCTTCGCTGGCAAGTGCGGCGACGCTGGCAGGTCAAAAAGAAAAAGCATCAAAGGCAAGCCGAACTTATGCCGATATGATGTCCGGTTCTTTGCCGCCTCGATGATTTTAGCCGACAGTCGCCCGTCAACCGACAATTTATCACTCAATTACACCGAAATTATATCTTCGGCAGTTTATATTTATAGAATTTTTTAATTTTTGTATTAACTTTCTCAAATAATTTGATTGAAATTCATTCACATAAAATTTGAAATATTATAAAAAATTTGAATTGAGATCAAAACCTTTTTCTTTTTACGGCGTATTATATTGCAGAAAACCAATCCTAAATATATCTCTTGGAGAAAAACCGAATGAAAAATCCAAAACTGAAATTAAATATCAGTTTGTGGCTGGCTTGTCTTTGTTTAAGTATTATTTCCGTGTCGGCGCAAACCAAATCCGACAAACAAAACGATGATAAAACTTCAAACGAAAAAATAACCGTCGCATCGGCGATGGAAAATTTGTCGTGGCGGAGCATCGGTCCGGCAAATATGGGCGGGCGCGTCGCCGATGTCGAAGGCGTTCCGGGCAATCCGAATATCGTTTATGTGGCGACCGGTTCGGGCGGAATTTTCAAAACGACGAACGGCGGCACAGATTGGAAACCGATTTTCGACCGTCAAAATACGATTTCGGTCGGCGACATCGCGCTTGAACCGGGAAATCCCGATGTCATTTGGGTCGGCACGGGCGAATCGAACGTGCGAAATTCCGTCAGCTTCGGCGACGGCGTTTATAAATCAACCGACGGCGGCAAAAATTGGAATCATCTCGGTTTAGAGAACACGAATACGATTTCAAAAATCGTCATCAATCCGAAAAATCCCGACATCGCTTACGTCGCGGCGGTCGGGAAAATCTGGGGATCAAATGAAGAACGCGGCGTTTTTATGACGACCGACGGCGGCAAAACGTGGACGAAAACTTTGTATATTGACCGGTTTCACGGCGCGTCCGATTTGGTGATTGACGAACAGAATCCGAATATTTTATACGCCGGAATGTGGCGTTTCGAGCGCAAACCGTGGACGTTTACGAGCGGCGACGAACAGGGCGGCGTGTACCGTTCGATTGACGGCGGCAGAAGCTGGAAAAAGATTGAAAAAGGTTTGCCGAAAATGATCGGCAGAATCGGTTTGGCAATCGCGGCGAGCAATCCGAATGTCGTTTACGCGATTTTAGAATCGAAAGAAGGGACGCTTTATCGTTCGGACGACAAAGGCGAAAATTTCCGGCTGGTTCACAAAGGACAGGAAATCGTCGGGCGCGGATTTTATTACACGCGCGTTCGAGTTGATCCGACCGACGAAAACAAAGTTTACGCCGTCGCTTCGCCGCTTTTTATGTCGCTCGACGGCGGGCGCAATTTTGCGCGGATTTCGCCGAACACGCATATTGATTATCACGCGTTGTGGATTGATCCCGAAAATCCGAAAAGAATCTGGCAGGGACAGGACGGCGGCGTTGCCGTGACGACCGACGGGAAAAATTGGGAATACAAAAACAACTTTGCCAGCGGGCAATATTATCAGGTTTTCGCCGATAACGTCGCGCCTTTTTATAATTTGGTCGGCGGGTTGCAGGACAACGGAACTTGGGTCGGACCTTCGAGAACGCGCGAACCGGCGGGAATTTTGAACGACGACTGGCGAATGATTAGTTTCGGCGACGGATTTTACGGCATTTCTTACGCCGACAATCCCGAACTTTTCTTAACCGAATCGCAGGGCGGAAGCGTCGTTCGCACAAATATGAAAAACCGCGAACAGCAGACGGTTGTGCCGTATTTCGGCATCGGCGGCGCGGCGGAAAACGACAAATACCGGTTTAACTGGAACGCGCCCTTGATTCTTTCGCCGAACGATAAAAATACTGTTTATCTCGGCGGCAGCGTAGTTTTCAAATCGAACGATTTCGGAAAAACCTGGACGGCGATCAGTCCAGATTTGACAAAAAACAACCGTGAAAGATTAAAAGACGCGGGCGGACCTATTTTTACGGAAAACACTTCCGCCGAAGCGTTTGCGACGATCATCAGCCTCGCCGAATCGCCGCTTCAGGCAAATATGGTTTGGGCGGGAACTGACGACGGCAATTTGCAGATGACGACCGACGGCGGCAAAACCTGGACGAATATTGTTAAAAATTTACCGAATGTCCCGGATGATTCTTCCATCTCGCACGTCGAATTGTCGCGCCAAAACGTCAACACGGCATACATCGCGGTTGACCGTCATAAATTTGACGATTACAAACCTTACGTTTTCAAAACGACGGATGGCGGGAAAAATTTCACGACTATTACGGGCGATTTGCCGGAAAACGCTTACGTTCACGTCGTTACCGAAGACCTGAAAAATCCGAATCTGCTCTACGCCGGAACGGAATTGGGTTTGTACGGTTCGTATAACGGCGGAAAAAATTGGCTCGAACTGAATATGAAAAATTTCCCGCGCGTCGCCGTCCGCGATATTCTCGTTCACCCGCGCGACAACGACATTGTTTTGGCGACACACGGGCGCAGTTTGTGGATTTTTGATGACGCAGCACCGATTCAGCAGTTGAATGAAAACATTCTGCAAAACGACACATATTTATTTAACGTGCGTCCGGCATATCGTTTCACCACGCGATTTACGCGCTACGGCATCGGCGACGAGCCGTTTCAGGGCGCGAATCCGCCGAGCGGCGCGATCATTACTTATTATTTGAAAGACAAACCGGATGCGAAAACGCGTCTGAAATTTGAAGTTTTTGACGAATCGGGCAAAAAAATCTCGGAAATCGGAAATTTGCCGAAGGAAAAAGGCTTGAATCGCGCGACGTGGAATCTGAGTTACGAAGGCGCGGAGATGAGAAAATCGCCGACTGAAGAACAGATGGAAAGATTCGGCGGCTCGCCGCGCGGTCCGCAGGCGATGCCGGGTATTTATACGGTAAAACTGCTCGTCGGCGATAAAGTCGTCCAGGAAACAAAGGTCGAAGTTCGGGTTGACCCGACGGTTTCGGTGACGACTGCCGAGCTTAAATCGCAGTTTGATTTGGCGGTAAAACTGCGTGATATGCTTTCGACTTTGAACAAAGGTTTGCGGACATTAGACAGCGCGAAACAGCAAGCCGAGCAAATTGAACGAGTTGCCAAAGATCGGCTCGAAGTCGTTCCGAAAGATTTGAGCGCGGCATTGGACGATTACAAAAAGCGAATTGATAAAATAACCGGCGATTTAATCGTCGGCGAAGAAGACGACATTCGCGCGTCGGCAAAATTAACCGACCAAATCGGCAGTTTGTATTACGCCGTCAGCGGCGGAAATTCCGCGCCGACGGCGGCAATGCGCGAACAATTTAACTTGTTAAACGGACTTTTGCCCGCCAAAATCGGCGACATAAATCGTTTTATCGGCGAAGATACGACGAAATTAAATCAAACTCTGCAAAAAGCGAATTTGCCGATTATCGTCGTCGGCAAACCGGTTGAACAGCCGAAATATTAAATTCTCTCTGCGAACTTCGCGCCTTTGCTGGAAATAAACATTTTCTCCCGCAAAGGCGCGAAGCTCGCAAAGGTTTAAAGTTAAAATTTTTTCGCCAGCCAAATTCCGCTTGCCACGCCGACGAATCCGACTAAAACGCTCAAAAAAAGATAAGCAAAAGCGATTACAAAATATCTTTCACGAACCAATTCAAAAGTTTCGAGTTCAAATGTCGAAAATGTCGTGAACGCGCCCAATAAACCGACCAATATCGCCAGTCGCAGATTTTCGTTGACGGTGAATTTTTCGGTTAATAAAATCAGCAGAAAACCGATCAGAAACGAACCGCAGATATTAATGACGAAAGTCGGAAACGGGAATTTTTGAAAGACACTGGAAAGCGGCGAAATATTTATCAAATACCGCGCAATCGCGCCGCCCGCGCCGCCGATTCCGACCGCTAAAATTTTCGTCAAATTTTCCATCTGCATTCAGCGGTCAAAGACTTTTATTTCTCCGCCGCTCACCATTATCACCGTGTGCGCCAAACTGATAAAGAGTCCGTGACAAATCACGCCTTCGACGGCATTTAATCGAGCCGAAATATCGGGCGCATCTTTGATTAAACCGAAATCTGCGTCGAGAATATAATTTTTCGCGTCGGTTATAAAAATTTCGTCGTTTTTTACTCTGATTTTCGCCGCGCCGCCGATTTTTTCGATTTGCTTTTGCGCGAAATTTAAAGCCATCGGCACGACTTCGACCGGAACTTTGAACGCGCCGAGCGTGTCAACTTTTTTGCTCGAATCGGCGATGATAATTTCTTTTTTCGTCAAACGCGCGACCATTTTTTCTCTGAAAAGCGCGCCGCCGCCGCCTTTTATCAAATTCAAATCCGCGTCAAATTCGTCCGCGCCGTCAATCGTGACATCAATCGAATCAACTTCATCAATCGTCATCAGCGGAATATTTAAAGATTCGGCGAGTTCGGCGGTCGCGTTGGAAGTCGGAACGGCTTTTATTTTCAATCCTTCCGCGATCAATTTACCGATTTCAACAACGGCGAAATACGCCGTCGAACCTGTTCCCAAACCGATTATTTGATTGTTTTCGACCAATTTGACGGCTTCTTTCGCCGCCAAACTTTTTTCAGATTTCAAATCATTCATATTTTATTCTCTGATCGCTTTGTAACCTTTGGCTAAAAGGCGCGGCGGCACGCCGAACCAGTAAAGTCCCTGAAAAATTGACCAACGCGTAAAAGTCCAGAAAAACGAGCGATTTTCAAACCGGCGCGAAGAAGTCGTCACCGGCAGATTGACGTGCATAAACCGACCTTTTTTCTTTAATTTTTTATACAAATCAACATCTTCAAACAGCGGCAAATCACGAAATCCGCCGATTTTTTCGTAAACTTCGCGCCGCGCGAACATCGCCGAATCGCCGTAAATCAAATCAATGGAGCGCAATTTCGGATAAAGCCACGTCAAAAATCGCGCCCAGCGGGTTTTGCCGTCGAAAACAATCTCGAAATTTCCGCCGACAATTTCGTCGTAACGCATATATTGTTTGATTTGTTTGGCGCAGCCCTGAACGGGACGCGTGTCGGCGTGCAGAAACCAGAAAATTTCGCCCGAAGCGTGTTTTGCGCCTTCTCGCATTTGTATTCCGCGATTTGCCTGTTCGGTTTTTATCAATTTATACGGCTTTTTGTGCGGATAATTTTCGATAATTTCAAGCGTTTTGTCCGTGCTTCCGCCGTCAACGATGATAATTTCATCAACATTAACAAGGCGCGAGAGCGCGTCGAGCGTTTTTTTTATCGTCAATTCTTCATTCAAAGTTGGAATAATGACGGAAATTTCCATAATAACAGAAGAATATTTTGCTGAAATCTATGCGTCGAAAATAAAATTGACAATGAATAATTATCGGAAAATCATTCATTGTCAACTCGTAAAAACTATAAAAATCATTTTTTAGAACCGGACGGTTTCTTCGCGCGAATCATTTCCTTCCGCCGCTTTCCATTCTTCAAACGAATCGTAAAAATTAGTGTCAAATTCAGCCAGCGATTGAATATTAATGCCTTCGATTTCTCGCGGCGCGTCTTCAAACCTGACAATCGCGCCGCAGCCGATAATTTCCGCGCCGAGTTCTTTGACCAGTTCGGCTGTTTCTCTGATCGCCGTTCCCGTGCGAATCAAATCGTCAACTATAATGCACGGGTAAATGTCGCTGTCTTTCAGATATTGGCGAAACTGGCGTTTGCCGTTTTCGATTTCCGCCCAGTAAATCTGATCCGCGCCGAGTGCTTCTCGCACGGCGAAAGCGACCGGAATTCCGCCCGGACTCGGACTAATAATCGAAACTTTCGGCAAGCGGCTGGAAATCGCTTTATCCATCCGAAATTTGCGGCTCAAACCGACGGACAAAACTCTCGAATTGTCGTAATAACGAAACGCCAGCGGCATCTGAAAATAATGCGAAGCGTGTTTGCCGCTCGGATATACAAAATGTCCGTGCCGATACGCGCCCGTCTGCTCTAAAATTTTCATCACCGATTCCGATGAAGGAATTAAATCAACCATTTTACATCTCCTTTTATCATCGTAATTTTTTCAATTACGCGATAAATCTTAAAATTTTCTCCTCAAAAAACCAACTTAAGATTATCTTTTTATCACAAATCTGCCGGATGGACACCAAGTATTTGAATCGTCCTCAACCGCCGTGCGTTCGAGTTAAAGATTGAGATGAAACTTTAAATCAAAATTTAGGGAAATTACAAAAAATAACTTAAAGGTGTGAGCAAAGGTGTGAGTAAAAGAAAAGAGCATTTTTTCAGATGCTCTAAACTATTGAATTTATTGGAGCCGGTGAACGGATTTGAACCGCCGACCTGATGATTACAAATCAACTGCTCTACCAACTGAGCTACACCGGCTTGCGTTTGATAAATCAAACGTAAGGGAAAATACTACAAAATCAAGCAATTTTCTGCAAGTTTGTAAAAGAAATAAAATTTGTTGTTAAACATAAAAAATAGTTGTTGACGATTGTTTGGTCAAAAGGTTACGATGATATTTGCCTTAATCGGGCAAGCAAAAGTTTTCTAAATATCCTCTTATCTTTTCACAGCAAAAAGAATAAATTTTAAAATAAAAACGAGCTAATAAGGAGAATAACGTGAGTTTTCAGAAATTTTGTATAAAATTCGGGATGCTTTTAACAGTTTCGATGGTGTTTTCTATATCGGTTTTTGCCCAAAATCCATTGCCGACCGCAACGCCGATGTTGATTGTTAATCAAAATAACAGAGAAATGCCGGTGGCGGCGGGCAATAATTTATACTGCGCCGGCTATGTGCAGAGCGCGCCGATTGATACGAAATATGAAATTGTCGGCGCGGTCAATGAGAAAGATCAGCATATTTACGCGCAGGGCGACTATATGTACGTCAGCGTTTCGGCTAAAAGCGGGGTCAAAATCGGCGATATGTTTGCGGTGGTTCGTCCGCGCGGCAAAGTTGAAACGCGCTGGACGAATAAGAAAAATCTCGGTTTTTACGTTCAGGAAGTCGGCACGGTTGAAATTGTCGCCGTCAAACGCGAAGTTTCGGTGGCGCGCGTGAAAACTTCCTGCGACAGTTTATTGCTCGGCGATTTGCTGCAGCCGATTCCAGATCGCGTCAGCCCGGTTGCCAAGGAAAGACCGGCATTAGATTTATTCGCTTATTCGGCGTGTAAAACAACGGGCAGAATTTTTATGGCGCGTGACGGACAGGAACTGCTCGGACGCGAAAATGTCGTCTATATTGATTTGGGCGCGGAAGATAATGTTAAAGTCGGCGATTATTTGACGATTTATCGTCCGCTCGGAACGGGAAATATTTTGGACACACAGGTTAACGAATCGGTCAGCGCGCGAAATGAAGGTTTTCAAAGCGATGAATATCGCGGCGGGAAATTTTCCAATCAGGCTCCGCGCAAATCGGGCAGCAAAGCAAACGGGAAAGTCGTTACGACCAACGATGCCAAAGCGGGTCGTCCCGAAATTTTACGCCGTGTGCTGGGCGAAATGGTGATTTTGAACGTCAAAGAAAAGACGGCGACGGCGATTATCACGCGCAGCGCGTCGGAAATCCACACGGGCGACAGAGTTGAAATGCAGTAAAATAACGCGGTTCGGCAGAACCTGAAAAGGCAGAAGTTGAATTTCAGAAAAAAGTGTCAGAAAAAAGTGATTGATTTCACTTTCTATCAAATCTCGAAACATTTGCCGATTTGCGCGGTTTGATTCCGCGAATAAATAAAGCGGACGGAATGCGGCAAAAGCCTTTACATTCCGTCCGCTTTATTTGTAGAACAAAAGAAATCAGCAAAAAATAAAAGTAAAAATAAAAATTATTGGTATAATACAAAATATATGCTTTCAACGATTTATCCATATATTAGTTTGGTTGTTACCGCCGTTTTTTTGGCGTTCGCGCTGCTTTTGATTCTGCGTCTGATTTTTAATTATTCAGACCCGAATCCTTTTGGAAAAATCGGCAGATTTTCTTATCAGCTTAAAAAGAAAACTGATAAATTTGTTTATCCGGCGGCGCGATTTTTGGCAAATTTTCGCATCAATACGAAACTCGCGCCGCTCGTTACACTGTTTATCGCCGGAGTTTTGACATATTTCGCGCTGGGAATTATCAAGGACACATTTTTCATCATTGACGGTTTGACGGAAGCATTCAAAGCGAATGATGCGAAAGCGTTGATCGGTTTTGCGCTTTACGGCTTGATCGGGGCTTATATTTTACTTATTTTTATTCGCTTTATTTCGATGTGGTTTGTCTTTACGCGCAACACTTTTCTCGGTTTTGTGCAGCGCGTAACCGATCCGGTTTTAATTCCGCTGCGCCGACTGATTCCGCCAATCGGAATGTTCGACATTTCGGCGATGCTTCTTTTACTTCTGCTCGGATTTTTGCAGTCAATTATTTTGCGGACGTTTGTTTTTTAAGTGATCGAATTCGCTTCAAAAGACGATTCGATAATTTTCGACGTGCGCGTCGTGCCGCGCGCGTCGAAAAGCGAAATCGTCGGCGAACGCGACGGCGTATTAAAAATCAGAATCGCCGCGCCGCCGGTTGACGGCGCGGCAAATGCTGAATTGATAAAAATTTTGTCGAAAGAATTCGGCGTTTCAAAAAGCGCGGTTGAAATAATTGGCGGACAAACTTCCAAAACCAAACGGATTAAAATTTCAAAGGCTGCAAATAAAACACTTCCGGCGTTTTTTCAAGTCAAAAAATTGACCTGAAACATTCACAGCTTTTTACATAAAATTCAAAGAACCGGAAATTTATCTCTAAGATTTAAACTCTTTGAAAGTAAATACAAAGCGTCAGCCATCGTTTTTTCCTTTCTCCGCGTTGATTCCCAAACTTTTAATTCTTCTGTGCAGATGACTTCGGTCAACGCCCATTAATTCGGCGGCGCGGGTGATGTTGCCGTCGGCTTCGGCGAGTTTGTGAATGATAAATTCGCGCTGGTAAGCGTCGGTCGCGTCTTTGAAGGACGGAAAACGAAAACTCGACGCGGGCGCGGAAGTTTTCGCGTCAAATTCGGGCAAATCTTCCGCCGCAACTTTTTGTTTGCCGTGCATAATAATCACGCGCTCGATTGTATTGCGAAGCTCGCGCACATTGCCGAGCCACACGTAATTTTGCAGCGCGGCAATCGCTTCGGCGGTGAAATTTTTCGGTTTTTTGCCGTAATCCGCCGAGAATTTCTGATTAAAATGTTCAATCAACAGCGGAATATCTTCCGATCTTTCACGAAGCGGCGGAATCTGAAACGGAATAACATTCAGACGATAAAATAAATCGGCGCGAAAATCTCCGTCTTCGATCAAATTTGAGAGCGGTTTATTCGTCGCTGAAATGACGCGCACATCAACTTTGACGGGCGTATTGCTGCCGACCGGCTCGAATCGCTGTTCTTCCAAAACGCGCAGCATTTTCGCCTGTACGCGCGGCGACATATCGCCGATTTCATCAAGAAAAAGCGTCGCGCCGTCGGCAATTTCAAACTTCCCTTTTTTTGCCGTTAATGCGCCGGAAAATGCACCTTTAGCGTGTCCGAAAAGTTCCGATTCGACCAAATCTTCGGGAATCGCGGCGGAATTTATTTCGACAAACGGCGCGTTTTTCCGCTTCGACTGCGCGTGAATCGCGCGCGCGACCAGTTCTTTTCCCGTTCCCGATTCGCCGGAAATTAAAACGCGCCCGTCGGTCGGCGCGACAATCGAAATCTGTTTTCGCAGCGCGCGCATCGCAATCGAATCGCCGATCATCGCGTATTCTTCGCTTAATTGCTCGGTTAAATTTCGATTGGCGCGTTCGAGTTCACGCTGCCGAATCGCGTTTCTGACCGTCAGAATCGTTTTTTCGAGCGACAGCGGTTTTTCAATAAAATCAAACGCGCCGAGCTTCGTCGCATTAACGGCGGTTTCGATATTGCCGTGACCGGAAATCATCACGACCGCCGAATTATTTCCGTTTTCGCGCAATCTTTTGAGCGTTTCCAAACCGTCAATTTCCGGCAGCCAGACATCGAGCAAAATACACGCGAAATTATTTTCTTCGACAGATTTCAGACACGCTTCGCCCGATTCGACGGTTTCCACATCAAAACCTTCATCCTCCAAAACGCCGCGCAGCGTTTCACGAATTCCGCGTTCGTCGTCAACAATTAAAAGAGAATTAAGCATTTGTGAATTTTACGGTACGACAATGATATTGCCGAATTGATTAAAATGAATGTCAAAAGCGAAGGCGTGAGTTATTCCGAGTTTTTCCATTATCACTTTGCTCGAACAATCTGTAAAACTCCATTCTTTGTCTGAATAATTTTTGAATACTTCCCAAGTTTTGATAATGTCTTCACTATTTAAATCGTAAACGCCGGTCAAAGAACCGTTAAAAAATCGCTCTCCTATTTGTAAAGCGCGTTGATATTCGCCACGCGCCTTGAAAAGCGTTAAAGTTTTGTCAATTACATAATTTGACGTAATCAAAGGTTCACGATTTTGCAGAAACCAATTTTTGGCTTTTTCGTGATTTTTGTCAGTCGGCACAATACTGCCGAACCAGCCGCCCGTATCCACAAAAATCATCGCGCACCATCTTCCCCGTAAAGAATCTTATCGTGATCGCACCCCGAAAATTCGTCTGTTTTGCCTTCAATCGGCAGCTCTGCCAACTCCGCCAAAATTTCGGCGGATGTTTTTTCCTGCGGGGTGAGAATAATCACTTGAACTTTTACGCCTTCTGAAACGGCTAAAGGTTTATCTAAAATTAATGTTCCGTTTTCATAAACGGCTGAAATTGTTTGACTCATATTTTATTCCTTCGAAACTTCAGTAACGCATAAATTAGTTTGATGAATCGTTGAATTGGACTCAACACCAAATAATAAATGCCAAAAGCACCAAAATATTGAGAAGTGTGTCTAAAAAGTTCCGGTCCGAACGTGGAATACATTTCAAAAGGTCCCGGAACGGGTCTCGAAATATACCAATAAACTGCCAATAGGGAAAATCCGATTAGCCACAAAGTTTGATTAATCCAAAAGACTTTTTCTTTTTTAACAAATGTTAAAATAAATCTCACGCCAAAAACTATCACGATTGAAATTTGAAAAATTATAGAAGATATGAGATTTGATTCTTCTATAAAACTTTCCAATGCCTGCGGATTGTTACTGAAAAATTTCACTATGTCGTAAAGACTTAATAGTGAAAAAAGTGATAAGAGAAACGCCGCAAGCTGTGAAATAAACCGCGTTTTTTGTGAAAGTTTTTGATACTCGTCAAGCCATTTTCCAAACATAAAATTTACCTCAAACCGTTATCGGCAATTCTACAACAAATTTCGCGCCTTTGGCAGAATTATTTCCCGCGCGGATTTTGCCGCCGTGTTCGCTGACGATTCTTTGGACGATTGCCAAACCCAAACCCGTGCCGCGTCCTTTGGTGGAAAAGTACGGCTGAAAAAGTTTTTGGAAATTTGCGGGCAAAATGCCGTCGCCGTTGTCGGCGACTTCGGCGACGATCAAATCACGCGCCGCGTCGTGAAAGGTTTTGATCGAAATTTGTTTGTCGGGCTGAGTTACATCAAATGCTTCGACGGCGTTTTCGATTAGATTGACGAAAACGCGCTTGATTTGTTCGTCGTCAACCATCGCGTTTGGCAAATTTTCGGCTAAATTTAAAGTAATTTTCACTTCGCGGTCTTCGTAAAGCGCGGCGGCTTGTTTGATAATTTCATTTAAATCGCCGCTTTCAAATCGCGCGTTCGGCAATCGGGCGTAACGCGAAAATTCGTCAACCATTGATTTCAAACTGTTGACTTCGCGCAAAATCGTTTCGGTGCTTTCATCCACCACTTTTGTTAATTCCAGATTCTGAACTCCAGAATCCAGATGATCTTCGGTTTGAAATTTGGAATCTGCAATCTGAAATCCGGCATTTGAAAATCGTTTGGCGATGCGTTCGGCGGAAAGTTGAATCGGAGTCAGTGGATTTTTGATTTCGTGCGCCATTCGGCGGGCGACTTCCTGCCACGCCGAAGCGCGTTGGGCGGCGATAAGTTCCGTCAAATCTTCAATTACCAAAACCGCGCCGCCCGCTTCGCCGAAATTTCTCGGCAGCGCGGTCGCCGACAAAGCGACGGGCAAAGTTTCGTTCGCCGTCGCGCTTCCGTCGGCGTTTTCGCGCTGCAAAATCGTCTGTTCGCTCGCTTGTCCGATGCGTTTGGCGCGGTTTAAAAGTCTTTCTAAAATCGCGCGATTTTCTTCATTGACAAGTTGTTTTAGTTCGAGATTTGAAAAATCCGCATTTTCCAATTTAAAGAGTTCAATCGCGGCTTTATTAATTGTCGTGATGCGATTTTCGCCGTCAAAAGAAATCACGCCGGTTGAAAGCGACTGGAAAACGGTTTCGATATAGCGGCGGCGTTCGGAAATCTCAGCGGAATTCGCTTCGAGCTTCGCCGACATTTCGTTGAACGTCGAAACGAGCAGCGCAAGTTCGTCTTCGGCGAAAACGTCCACGCGATGCGTCAGATTTCCCCGCGCGATTTCGTCCGCGCCTTCCGCCAGAGCTTTCAGCGGCACGGTCAAACCGCGGGCGATATAAAACGCCGTCCACGACGACGCGAAAATTAAAAGAAAAGTCAAAACGCCGAGCGTCGAAAGTCCGATTTGACGAAATTTAACCAGTTGCGGTTTTAACTTATCAAATTCGTCGAGCGATTTTTCCATCATTTCATTGACGTTTGTTTCAGGACGCAAATCGGGAACGAGAACGAGTTTTCTGCCGTCGGCAAATTTTGCGACGGCGGCATCGAAACCTTTACCGTCCGACAGCGAAGAATCATCAAATCTGTTCTGCCGAACTGAATTGAGCGTATTTTCGAGTTCGATTTGCTGTTCGGCGGCAATATTTTTTTCGCTCGCCGCCAGAATTTTGTTGTCTGCCGAAAGAATTTCAAGATGCGTCAAACTTCCGCGTCTGACGATTTCGGTCAGATTCTGGTCGGTAATTTCGCGTCCGTCCAAAATCGTCGCTAACATTCGCACCGTTTCGTTCGTTTTTATATTTTGATTTTCGACCGCCTGATTCTGCATTTGGCGCGTTTCCCGAATCACGCTTTCGGGAATTTGAGCAAACGAGCGTTCGAGAAAACGATTCATAAAAAAATACGTAAAAAACGCCATTGCGATAATCGGCAAAAGGCTGACGGCGAAGAAATACTTTAAAAGCCGCGATTTTATTTTTGAACCGAGAATCAGCGCGCGGCGTTCCTGGCGAAGTTTCAGCAAACTGCGGGCGAAAATAAAGGCGAAAATGACGAACGCGATGAAGTTGATCGAAAGCAGCGCGTAAAGCGCGAGCGTATCGCTCGCGGATTCGATGGTGAAACTTTTCCAGAGATTGGACGACTGCAAAACGACCAGCAGCGCGAGCAGCAAAAACACGAAACCGCCGAGAATCCACGGCGGCGAGCGTTTTTTTACTTTGACTGTTTTTTCGCCCGTCATTTTTGTAATTTTAGCATAACCGGAGCGCGGACGGCTCGTCCGCATCGAGCGCAGAAGCGCGAGAAAAGCCTTTTCGACATTGAAGCTGCGTCATAAACCGCTTATATGATGCGACATCGCTTCGCTTGTTGCGCGGACGAGCCGTCCGCGCTCCGACTAAAGATATTTTTTGTTTTTGAGCTTTTCCGGCAACAGATTTTCCTTCGTGTAAAGTTCGTAATCTTTGCCGTAATCCAAATCCTTCATCAATTTAGTCGGAGCGTTGCGGAGAATATTCGGCACGGGCAGATTGCCGTGTTTTTTAGCATCATCGAGTGCGGATTTATACGCGTTATATGCGCTTCGGTCTTTTTTGCAATTGGCTAAATAAGCGACTCCGTGCGCGAGATTGATGCCGCATTCGGGCAAACCGATGGTTTCGACGGCGCGAAAGACGGCGTTGGCGACGACGAGCGCGGTCGGCTGGGCGAGTCCGATGTCTTCGGAGGCGAAAATGACCATTCGCCGCGCGATAAATTTCGGGTCTTCGCCGCCGGAAATCATTCGCGCCAGATAATAAAGCGCGGCATCCGGCTGGCTCGCGCGCATTGATTTGATAAACGCGCTGATGACGTTGTAATGTTCTTCGCCCTGTTTATCGTAGCGCAAAAACTTCGACTGCAAAGTGTTTTTCAGATTTTCGACCGAAACTTTACCGCCGTAAAGCCGCGCCGTGTTTTCGATCATCGTAATCGCCTGCCGCGCGTCGCCGTTTGCCATCGAAATCATCCAGTCTTTTGCTTCGTCGTCCAAATCGTGTCCGGTGCGGTCAATAATTTCCGACATTTCTTCCGCCGACAATTCTTCCAAAACAAACACGCGCAGACGCGAAAGCAGCGCGGGAATAACTTCAAAACTCGGATTCTCCGTCGTCGCGCCGATCAAAATCAGCTCGCCGTTTTCGACAAACGGCAGCAAAAAATCCTGCTGCGCTTTGTTAAAACGGTGAATTTCATCGAGAAACAAAATGCGCGGGCGATTTTCGAGATTCGGACTTTTAACTATTTTGCGAATGTCGTCTTTGCCGGCGGAAACCGCCGAAAGTTCATACAATTCCGCGCCGATTGAATTGGCGTAAATCCGCGCCAGAGTCGTTTTCCCGACTCCGGGCGTTCCCCACAGAACGAACGAAAATATATGTTTCTGCTCAATCGCCAGCCGCAGCGGTTTGCCCATCCCAACCAGATGTTTCTGCCCGACGTAATCTTCCAATGTTTGCGGGCGAATTTTATTAGCTAAAGGTTCCATAAGAGCGTCAATCGTTAATCGTCAATCGTAAATCGTACTTTGTTGCGAATTTTTAAGCGTAAAATGTTGATAAAATGTCTTGTAAAGTTTATTTTCGGTAATTTCAAAAACGAATTACGATTGACGATTGACGACTTGAAATCATTCACGAAATAATAAAGCGATAGCCGACACCGCGTACGGTTTGCAGAATTTGCGGATTATTCGGTTCGTCTTCCAAATATCGCCGCAGACGCACGATAAAATTGTCAATCGCGCGCGTGTCGGTGTCTTCGTGCAAATCCCAAACTTCGTCCAAAATCGTTTTGCGCGACACGGCGCGTCCGGCGTTTTCGATCAGATGGCGCAACAGTTTGGCTTCCATCAAAGTTAAATGAATCGTTTCGGTTTCGGTACTTATCTCCAGATTCGGGAAATTAATAATTTTATTGTTGATGACGAAAGTTTCCTTTGTCACCGGCGCGGTTTGAGCGGAATTATTTTCACGTTTGAGCCATTCGCGGCGGCGCAAAAGTCCGTTCAAACGCGCCATAAAAATCGAAAGTTCAAAAGGTTTCGGCAGATAATCGTCCGTTCCGGCTTCAAATCCGAGCAAAACGTCTTCGGGACGATTACGCGCCGTCAGCATCAGAATCGGCGTGTAATTTTCGGCTTCGCGCAGAGTTCTGGCGACCGTAAAACCGCTCAATTCCGGCAGCATCACGTCCAAAACAATCGCGTCAAAGTGTTTGTCTTCAACCATTAAAATGTCCAAAGCCCGTCTGCCGTCGCCCGCGATTTCAACTTCAAAATCTTCGGCTTCGAGATTAAACCGCAAACCGTCCGCGATGTGTTGTTCGTCTTCAACTATTAAAATCTTCATTTCTTAATCGTCAACTCGTCAACTCGCCAATCGCCAATCGAAAAAAAGCGCGATTTACGACTGACGATTGACGATCTTCGGGAGCTGCACGATAAAAGTGCTTCCCTTTCCTTCTCCCGGGCTTTCCACCCAAATTTTTCCCTTGTGTTTTTTGATGAGCGAGCGAACGATATGAAGTCCTAAACCGGTGCCTTTGGCTTTTTGCGTCGAGATGTTTGAAACGCGGTAAAAACGCTTGAAGATATTTTTCAATTCCTTCGGCGCGAGTCCGGCACCGGAATCTTTGATGCGAATTTCGGCTTTTTTTTCGTTCCAATCCTTCATCTGTACTGACACTTTGATATTGTTCCCGGAATATTTGACGGCGTTGTCAATCAGATTTTTAAACACGATTTGCAGTTCCGCCGCGTCGCCCGAAACTTTAATTACATTTTCAGTTTTAGCAATTTCGATGGCGTTTTCGTTCAAATTGTAACGGCTGCGAATTATTTCAATTGATTCTTTAAGCAGATTTTCGAGATTGATTTCGGCAATATTCAGTAAATTCTTTCGTTCGCGCGTTTGTCCGGCTTGCAGAACTTGTTCGACCGTATTTAAAAGACGGTTGGTGTCGGAAATCATCACGTCGTAAAATTCGCGGCGTTTTTCTTCCGCCACTTCGCGCGTTTTTAGCGTGTCGAGATAAAGTCTGATCGAAGCAATCGGCGTTTTCAGTTCGTGCGTGACGGCGTTTAGAAACGCGTCCTGCTGTTCGTTGCGGCGAATTTCGCGCAGGAGAAACGTCGTGTTCAACACCAAACCCGTAATAATCAAAGCGAAAAAGATCACGCCGAAAACGAGCATTGCGACTTCGCGGACGTTGAGTATAATCCAGCCGACGTTGAGCGCGACCGCCAGCGCGACCAGACAAATTCCCAGCGCGAGAAAAGTAACGGCGGTTTTTCGGCGACCTCTTACTCTCATAACAGTTAGTCAATCGTAAATCGTAAATCGCAAATCGTAAAGAAAAAACCTTCGATTTTCCGTGAGGAATTTCAAAGGTCATTTCTATTTACGATTTGCGATTTACGATTTACGTGATTTACGCGGCTTCCTGAAACGGTTCGGCTTGTATTTCCTTTTCGATTTCGTAGCCGTAAACGTCGCTGACCAAACCTAATTTTTCAAGTGCTTTAATTTGTATCCAATTGGTGTCAATTTCATACCACGTCAAACCGTGTTTCGCCGAACGCGGATGCGCGTGGTGATTGTTGTGCCAGCCTTCGCCCCAGGTGAGCGCGGCAATTAAACCGTTGTTGCGCGAATCGTCGCGCGTTTCAAAACGTCTCGAACCCCACAAATGAGTCGCCGAATTAACCAGCCACGTCGAATGCCAGCCGATCACCTGACGCAGAAAAATTCCCCACAAAACCATCGGAAATCCGCCGACGGCATACAAAATAACGCCGGCGATGACCGGTGTTACCCAATAATAATTTGACATAAAACGATGAACGTTATCCTTCATCAAATCCGGCGCGTAACGCCACTGCGTTTCTTCCGTTTGATTTTGCGCCGTTCCCTGAAAAATCCAGCCGATGTGCGCCCAAAAAGTTCCGCCGCGCGGCGAATGCGGGTCTTTGTCGGTTTCGGTAAAAGCGTGGTGAATGCGGTGCGTCGCCACCCAATTAATCGCGCCCGACTGCAAACCGAGCGTGCCGCAAAAAGTTAAAAAATACTCGACAAACTTCGGAGCTTTAAAACCGCGATGCGTCAAAAGCCGGTGATAACCCATTCCGATTCCCCAGCTTCCGGCGATCCACCAGGTGACGGCGGCGGCAATTAAGTTTGTCCAGCTAAATGTAAATAAAGCGGCAACCGCCAAAATATGAAAAATGATGACGACCGAAATTGTCACCCACTGCATTTTATCCGATTCTGTATTATTTAATTCGACGACGTTCTGCATTTTATAATTCCTTGTTTAAGATTTGCTGAAAAAATAATATCCGACAATTTTTCGTTTTGTCAGATAAACATCCTAACAGCTTTTCGGCGGCGTGATTGTAAGAGTTTTGTAATAGGGTTGACGAATGCTATTTCGCGGGTAATGAAGTATAATCCAAGTTCCTTGGAATTTAGTAAAAGTTGAAGAACAGAAAAAAGTTCGGGAGAAAAAATGAGAGAAAATAATTCGATAACAGTTGAAAAACCGCAGAGCAACTTAACTCGCTGGGGACTTTACGCTCTGGTTTTGCTGATGGTTTTTTTGGCGGGTTTTATACCGATGTGGCTGCAAAAAAGAGATGTTTCAAAGGAACTTGATGCGACGCGAAAAGAACTTCACAAGTCGGAAATCAAAGGTCTGCTGACAACGGCGATTGTCGAATCAAAGCGCGGCGAATACGAACCGGCGCGAAAGGACACGAGCGAATTTTTCACGCGGCTTGACGATGAAATTAAAAAAGGCGACGAAAGCGCGCTGACGAACGGAGAACGCGATAACCTGAACTCTATTTTCGACAGCCGCGACAGCACAATTACAATGCTCGCCCAGCGCGATCAAGCCTCGACCGAACGGCTGACTGATATTTATGTAAATTATCAAAAGGCACTCGGACAAACATTGCCCGCTTCGCCGACGACCGACGCGTCGCCCGTTTTGACTCCGGCGACACAGACGACACCGTAAATTCAGCCGCTTCCGATAAAAAAATAGACAGATTTTTATAGAAAAACCGCATTGCGGCATCGTTGTTAAATTTACTTTTTAAAGTTTAATAACTAATGCCGCATTTTAACATTTCGAGAAAATGACTATAATTTCCCTTTGCTCAAAAATCTCAAAGAGTTTTGAGGCGGCAGAATTTTGAATAAACGCTTTAATTAATTTCAAACACGTTTAATATGAATTACGCAGTTGAAAAAGAGACATTCGGAATAATTGATAATCAATAGATTTGAGCGGTGTGGTTATCGGATATTTCTAATTTATTCTTGTCCGAACTGCGTAACTTCCTTTTAGTTGACTGCACAATAAACATCATATCTTTTAAGTAAAATGACCGGCAAAGAATTAAAACATATTTTAGTTACCGGCGGAGCGGGTTTTATCGGTTCGCATTTGGTGGAAAAACTGCTCAACGAAGGCGGCTGGCAGGTGAGCGTCGTTGATAATTTCAACGATTTTTATTCGCCCGAATGCAAGCGTTCCAACATATCTTCTTTCTTAAAAAATCCGCGTTTTTCGCTCTACGAAATTGATATTTGCGCGGAGGAAAAACTGCGCCGAGTTTTTGCCGAAAACGATTTTGACGTAATCGCGCATCTCGCCGCGCGCGCCGGCGTTCGCCCGTCGCTGCTCCAGCCTGATCTTTACGCGAAAACCAACGTCAACGGCACACTTAACCTGCTCGAATTATCAAAAGAATACGACGTTAAACAGTTTATTTTCGGTTCGTCCAGTTCGGTTTACGGCGTAAACTGCAAAGTTCCGTTCTCGGAAACAGATCAAATTCAACAGCCGATTTCGCCTTACGCCGCGACCAAAGCGGCGGGCGAACTTTTGTGTCACACATATTCGCATTTATACTCGATTCGGACGGTTTGTCTGCGTTTTTTTACCGTTTACGGAGCGCGGCAGCGACCTGATTTGGCGATTAACAAATTTTCGCGGTTGATTTTGGAAGATAAACCGATTCCGCTTTTCGGCGACGGCACGACGCGCCGCGATTACACGTATATTGACGATATTATTCAGGGAATTCGCGCCGCGATTGATTACACGCAGACCAATCACGAAGTGTTTAATCTGGGCGAATCGCAGACGATTGAATTAAAAGAACTGATCAAACTTTTGGAACAAAATCTCGGAAAAAAGGCGGTTATCAATTATCAGCCGCCGCAGCCGGGCGACGTGCCGCAAACTTTCGCGGATATTACAAAGGCGCGCCGACTGCTCGGCTATAATCCGCAGACAAAAATCGAAGACGGAATCAAAAAATTTACCGATTGGGTTAAATCTTAATCAGATGATTTTATGCAAACATTGGAAGGAAAAAGGATTTTAGTGACGGGCGGCACCGGTTCGCTCGGACAAACTCTGGTCAAGCGTCTGCTGACCGGAGAACTCGGAAAGCCGGAAAACATTACCGTTTTTTCGCGCGATGAAGCCAAACAGCATTATATGCGGCTCGACTTTATGCACAAAAAAGCGGCGACCGACGATGTAATTTACGAAAATTCGCAAAATTTGCTGAACTTTCGCATTGGCGATGTCAGAGATTATTCGTCGCTGCTGGCGGCGATGCGAAACGCGGACGTTATTTTTCACGCGGCGGCTCTCAAACAAGTTCCGTCGTGCGAGTATTTTCCGTTTGAAGCCGTGCAAACCAACATTTTCGGAGCGCAGAACGTCGCGCGGGCGATTCGTGAAAATAATCTTCCGGTCGAAAAGGTCGTCGGAATTTCAACCGATAAAGCCTGCAAACCGATCAATGTGATGGGAATGACGAAGGCTTTGCAGGAGCGAGTTTTGATTGAAGCCAACCGCGATTGTTTAAATACGAGTTTTATGTGCGTTCGTTACGGAAATGTCATCGCGTCGCGCGGTTCGATTGTGCCGCTCTTTGTCGAACAAATAAAAAACGGCGGTCCGGTTACGATAACTCTGGCGGAAATGACCCGTTTTCTGTTAAGTTTAAACCGCGCGGTTGACACGGTTTTTGCCGCCGTTACGGAAGGCGAACGCGGCGAAACCTACGTTCCGCAAGTCGCCGCGGCTCGCGTAACGGACATCGCGCGGGCGTTGATGTCCGAAGATAAAGAAGTCGAAATGGTTTTCACCGGAATTCGTCCGGGCGAAAAAGTTCACGAAATAATGGTTTCCGAAGAAGAATGTTTTCGCACTTCCGAACGCGGCGGATATTATGTAATTCATTCGATTTTGCCGGATTTGCGCGGCGAAGAATTCGAGCCGGTTTTGAAAAGCGAGTATTCATCTGCCGATAAAAATTTAGATGTCGCGGCACTTCGTCAGCTTCTCAAAGAAGCGGGCGAGGAAATTTCTCTGTTTAGATAGATGAAACTTTTGCCGAGCGGCGATTTTATAAAACAAAAGTCAGCGCGAAAAATCAACGCGGCTTGCGGATTGACGAATAATTAATAGAAAATTAGAATTTAAATAATTGAAAAGCCTTACGAATGAATTCAACACTACGCGAAAACAAAGAAATATCCACAGACCAAAGCGAAATTTCCGTTTTGAACAATAATCCGCGTCGAAATCCGGTTCACGAAGTTTCGCTTCCCGAAAAACCTCTGGTCGTCATTGAGCCGCAGAAAGGATGGATTCCCGTAGATTTGCGCGATTTGTGGAATTACCGCGATCTGCTTTACATTTTGACGGCACGCGATATAAAAGTGCGTTACAAACAAACCGCGCTCGGCGCGGCGTGGGCGATCATTCAGCCGCTTGTAACAATGCTGATTTTCACGATTTTTTTCGGCAGGCTCGCCGGACTCGGCTCCGACGGTTTGCCGTATCCGATTTTCGCTTTTGCCGGACTGCTGCCGTGGATTTTCTTTTCCAATGCCGTCACCAACAGCGGAAATTCTTTGGTCGGCAACTCAAATCTGATTACAAAAGTTTATTTTCCGCGAATGGTGATTCCGATTGCCTCCGTCGCTTCGGGTTTGATAGATTTGGTAATTGCCTTCGGATTGTTGATTTTGCTGATGTTTTATTACGGTATCGGACTTTCTTTCAAAATGCTGACGCTGCCCGTTCTGATCGTATTGCTTTCTCTGCTCGCCGTCGGAATAGGAATGTGGACGAGCGCGCTCAACGTCAAGTATCGTGATATTCGCTACGCTCTGCCGTTTATTATTCAGCTCGGACTGTTCGCCTCCGGCATTATCACGCCGATTCCCGAAAACTGGCGGTGGATTCATTTTATCAATCCGGTGGCGGCGTTCATCGAAGCGTTTCGAGCGGCGTGTTTCGGCAAGCCGTTCGACTGGCTGAGTCTCGGCGCGGCAGCGGTTTTGACTTTTGCCATTTTAATTTTTTCGGCTTACAATTTTCGCAAAATGGAGCGCAGTTTCGCCGACGTAATTTAGCAATGAAACCGATTATAAAAGTCAAAAA
The DNA here is from genome assembly GCA_965218105.1 of Pyrinomonadaceae bacterium. Classification (GTDB taxonomy): domain Bacteria; phylum Acidobacteriota; class Blastocatellia; order Pyrinomonadales; family Pyrinomonadaceae. The sequence goes on along the minus strand of OZ244585.1, from coordinate 2,076,394 downwards.
TTTAAGTAAAAAATATCGGTTGGGCGCGAGTCAAACTCCGTATTCGACGCTCCGCGAATCTTTGATGTCGGCGGTCAAATTTCCCGCGAAAGCCTTTCGCAAAAACGGCTCATCGAACGGCGATAATATTTTATGGGCGTTGAAAGATGTCAATTTTGAGGTAATGCCGGGCGAAGTCGTCGGCATTATCGGCAGAAACGGCGCGGGCAAATCAACCTTGCTAAAAGTTCTTTCGCGGATTACCGAACCGACCGGCGGCAAAATCGAACTTTACGGTCGCGTCGGTTCACTTTTGGAGGTCGGCACAGGTTTTCACCCGGAATTGTCGGGCAGAGAAAACATCTTTCTCAACGGCGCGATTTTGGGAATGCGGCAATCGGAAATAACCAGAAAATTTGACGAGATCGTTGACTTTGCCGAAGTCGAAAAGTTTATTGATACGCCCGTCAAATTTTATTCGTCGGGAATGTACACGCGCCTCGCCTTTGCCGTCGCCGCCAATTTAGAGCCGGAAATACTAATTGTGGATGAAGTTTTGGCGGTTGGCGATGCCGAGTTTCAAAAGAAATGTCTCGGCAAAATGAAAGACGTTTCTGAACACGGCAGAACAGTTTTATTTGTCAGTCATAATATGAGTGCCGTCGCTCAACTTTGTTCAAAAGGCATAATGCTCAAAAACGGACAGGTTCAGTTTAAAGGACTTACGCCCGATGTAATTGAGGAATATTTGAGCAACAGCACGAAAGACTCGAAATATTTCGTTGAAGACAACGATGAAAAACCAATTCAGATTTTATCGGCACAATTGCTGGATGCAAATGGTAGTTCAAGTGCTGATTTCGGACGAAACGATGAAATTACGCTCGAATTCAAAATTAAAAATTTTTCAAATTACAGAGGATTAGTTTGTGCTGTCTGTCTATACGATATGATGGACAAAATTCTTACTGTGGACTGCATAGACATCGAACCGGACATCAATTATCGAACTTATAGGTTAGTTTTTCCGAAAGAACTTTTAGTTTCAAATAAGTTTAAGTTTGGTCTTTCATTATTTATTCCGAATGTAGAAGTCATAGAAACGATGCCGGAGTTTCTCTTTTTTGAAGTGACTAACACTTCAAATACAACAAAATATGGAAATATAGAAACCGGTATAATTGAATCACACTCAAAATGGACGGTAGTTAATGAGTAAGAAAATATTGCTTCTTTCTACTTGGGATAATCAAGGTTCCGGCAATTATTTGTATAAAATCAGCAAATTTCTTTTAGAAGCCGGATACGAAGTAATTTTAGCTGTGAGAGATAAATCTCGAACTGATTCGTTCGTAATTAAAGTTCCCGACCTTCAAAAAAGCATTCCTCAAAAAATTCATACCAGCTTGTCCTATCGAATAAATACCAGATTCGGCAGCGGTTTTGAAGTGCTGACCGAATACTGTTTTTTAAATATTGATGAAAAAGAGAAGTTGGTTTCAAGTGAACGTATTATTGATATACTGCCGTTTACGCCCGACCTGATTGTCGCCGGATTAGTCGGGGAATTCGTTAATACGACAACACTCGCCGAATTAAAGGAAAAAACTAAAGCCGACGTGTATGTGCTGACTGTAGACATGGGACATCTGACGGGCGGCTGTCATTACGCATGGGATTGTACGGGTTATCAAACTGACTGCCGCGATTGTCCGGCGATTTTAACTGAATCGCAGAAGGATCGAGCGCGGCAAAATCTGACGATAAAACTAAAAAACGTCGCTCAAGCGGAGATTAAAGTAATTGCCGGTTCGGGTTGGACGCTTGAACAGGCAAAGCGTTCCGCGCTTTTTAAATCGCAGAAAATTATTTACAATATCAACAGTTGCATTGATACGCATCTGTTCAATGATAAACATCGCGGATATGCAAAACGAATATTTGATTTGCCTGAAGATGCGAAGATAATTTTCACCGGCAGTACTTTTACCCACGATAAACGAAAGGGGATTTCTTACTTTGTCGAAGCTCTCAAACACTTGTGGGAAGCGGCAGACGAAAAGACAAGAAAAACCACTCTCGTAATGATTGCTGGCAATCACACGGTTAAAAATGAGTTGATCGAACAAATTCCCTTTCAGAAAGAGTTAATAGATTACATCAAAGACCAAAAGTTACTTGCGTTGGCATATCAGGCGAGCGATATTTTTGTGTGTCCGTCGGTTGAAGATTCGGGTCCGATGATGGTTTCTGAAGCATTGGCTTGCGGCACGCCCGTCGTCGGATTTGAAATGGGCGTAACTTCCAATATGGTTATCAACGGTTTTAACGGTTACAAAGCCGAATTGAAAAATAGCGAAGATTTAGCCAGAGGTATTTTTGAAATTCTCTCTCTGCCAAAAGAAAAGTATGAAGAATATTCGCGCAATGCTATTTATCAGGTTGAAAAATATTCTTCTATTAAAACCTTGACCGATGTTTTCGGTAAAATTTTAAGTCGGGAAACCGCCGATTAAGTTTGTTATGAATAAAATTTCTCATTCGCTGATCGAATCTCAAAGATTTGATAAAAATATCCATCGCGGCAATTGCGATTCGATTGATATTGGATTTATATCGGAGTATCTGCGCGAAAACGATCCCGAAATACTTATTCTCAGATTTCCGGTCGCCGAACAGCCGAATCTCTACAAACTGCAAAGTTTGGGAAGACAAATTATTTTTGCCGATACTCTCGTTTATTACGAACTGCGAAGTGAGGAAAAAAATCTCGCCGAACCGTCCAACGATCTTCGATTTTCCGAAGCTACGGGCGACGATTTAGAACTTTTGCAAAATCTCATCCCGACTATTTTTCAGGGTTATTCAAATCATTATTTTTCAAATCCTTTGCTCGAAAAAAACAAGATTGTCGAAGGTTATACGGAATGGGCGATAAATTATGTGAACGCGCCTCAGAAAATAAATTTAATTGTTTATAAAGATAATGTTCCCGCCGGATTTATTACTTGCAGTCACGAAAGCGACGAGGCTGAAATAATTTTAAACGGCGTTATACCGGAGTTCCGCAGAAGCGGAATTTACACGGATATGGTAAAGTTTGTAAAAAAATACTTTTTTGAAAAAGGTATAAAAACTATTAAAGTTTCGACTCAAATTCAGAATTTTGCAGTTCAGAATGTTTGGAGAAAAGAAAATTTTTATCTGAAAGAGGCTTTTATAACGATTCACTTAAATAAAGAATAGTTTGCATTTGTCCATTTATTCCGATGATTCCATTTAACAAACCGTTTTTGACCGGCAAGGAAACCGAATATATCAGCGAAGCCGTCAAATCGGGTAAAATATCGGGTGACGGCATTTTTACAAAAAAATGTCACGAGTTTTTTGAGCGTAAATACGGCTTTAAAAAGTCTCTACTGACGACTTCCTGCACTGATGCGTTGGAAATGGCGGCGATTTTGATTGATACGCAGCCCGGCGACGAAATAATTATGCCGAGTTACACTTTCGTTTCGACGGCGAACGCTTTTGTTTTGCGCGGAGCGAAAATCGTTTTCGCCGACAGCAACGCCGACAATCCGAACATTGACGCGGCATCGCTCGAAAGTTTGATTACCGATAAGACCAAGGCGATTGTTCCCGTCCATTACGCCGGAATCGCCTGCGATATGGACGTGATAATGGAACTCGCCGACAAACATAATTTACAGGTGATCGAAGACGCGGCACAGGCGATTGAAAGTTTCTACAAAAATCGTCCGCTCGGCAGCATCGGAGATTTAGCGGCTTTTTCGTTTCACGAAACCAAAAACATCATCAGCGGTGAAGGCGGAATGCTCGCCATTAATGACGCTCGATTTATGGAAAGAGCCGAAATAATCAGAGAAAAAGGAACGAATCGGTCAAAATTTTTTCGCGGCGAAGTGAACAAATACGGATGGGTTGACATCGGCTCATCGTTTCTGCCGTCGGAGATTATCTCGGCTTTTTTATACGCGCAGCTTGAAAATCTGGAAGAAATTCAAGCCAAAAGAATTTCGCTGTGGGAAAGATATTATAAAAATCTCGAAACTCTGAGCGAAGAATTCGGCGTAAAGTTACCGTTCATAGACGAGTTTGCGACCAACAACGCGCATATGTTTTATCTGATTTGCCGAAGTTTGGAAGAGCGAACCGCGCTGATCGGGTATTTGAAAGACGCGGGAATTCACGCCGTTTTTCATTATCTTTCTCTGCACAAAAGCCCCTTTTATCAGGATAAACACGACGGACGCGAACTTCCCAACTGTGATTATTACGCCGACCGTTTAATCAGGCTTCCGCTGTTTTACGAATTATCGCTCGAAGAGATAGATATGATTTGCGACCGCATCTTAGATTTTTACAAATCCCGGTAAACTTTTCGCGCCAATTCTTAAAATAATTAAAAAGACAGATTTTATATGCTTAAAAACTCAATAAAGAAGATTTTCAATTCGATCGGACTCGAAATATCGAAATATCATCCGCAATCAGCGGTTCAGGCGGAAGAGTTTCCGCTTGATTTTGAACAGGAATATATTGACATTATTAAAATGGTCAAACCTTACACGATGACGAGCAGTGAGCGTCTATATCAATTAATACATTGCACTAAATATATCATTGAAAATAACATTCCCGGCGATTTTGTCGAATGCGGTGTCTGGCGCGGCGGAAGTATCTTGACGATTATCGAAACTTTGAAATTATTAAACTCGCGCGACAGAAAAATTCAGTTATTTGACACTTTCAGCAGCGATGACATATTTGCTACAAAAACTGTCGTTACGGAAGATAAACCATTCAAAGGAAGTTTGGAGGAGATAAAAAAATCTGCGACTATTGATTTTTCCGTTAATCTATACGATGTTAAAAATGTAATGAAAAAAACAGGTTATCCGCAGGAAAACGTAATCTTCAATGTCGGACGGGTAGAAGATACTATTTCCACTGCAAATATTGATTCAATTTCTCTTTTGCGACTAGACACTGATTGGTATGATTCAACCAAATTTCAGTTAGAAGAATTGTATGACAAAGTAGTCACGAACGGAGTCGTAATTTTTGACGATTACGGTTTTTGGAAAGGACATAAAAAGGCTGCCGACGAATTTTTATTGAAGAATAATATAAAACCCCTTCTAATGCGTAATGACTGGTCGTGCCGTTTATTTATTAAAAATATTGGAGTCTGACTAATTATTTAAAAAGGTAATTTCGTCGGAAAGTCGAATTATTTTACGCAGGTATTTCAATGAAAATTTCCATTGCGCTCTGCACTTACAACGGCGCGAAGTTTCTCGCCGAACAGCTTGAAAGTTTTTTGCGGCAGACGCTTTTGCCCGACGAATTAGTGGTGTGCGATGATCGCTCAAGCGATGAAACCGTTAAAATGATTAAAGATTTTGCTTCGGGCGCGCCGTTTCCGGTCTATCTTCACGTCAACGAAAAAAATCTCGGTTCGACCAAAAATTTTGAGAAGGCGATTTCCATGTGTCAGGGCGATTTGATTTTTTTAGCCGATCAAGATGATGTCTGGCACGAAAAAAAATTGGAAAAATTTGTCGCCGCCTTTGATTCAGATGAGCAGATCGGGCTGGTTTTTTGTAACGGCGACGTAGTGGACGAACATCTGAACGCTCTGGACGTGAGTGCCTGGGAAACGCGCCATTTTGATGTAAAACGACAGAATAGAATGGAAAATGGCGGCGGTTTGGCGATGCTGCTGCAAAGCAACGTCGTAACCGGATGTATGATGGCGTTTCGCGCGGAATACAGACGCTTGTTTTTGCCGATTCCCGATGACATTCACGATGTGATTCACGATTACTGGATTACAATTGTAATATCGGCGACCGCGAAGGTGCGATTAATTCCTGAAAATTTGGTAAAATACCGCCAGCACAAAGGTCAGCAATTGGGTCTGTCAATAGGAAATGTGCCGGACACTTTTGGAAAAAGAGTGGTCAATAAAGTTGATTTTAATGAAACATTGTCAAAACTTGAAGATTTGCAGAGACATTTTGACGAGTTCAAACGGCAAACGGAAAAACACGAAATTAATAATCTCGGTATTTTGGATGAAATAGATTTACAAAAACGGCATTTTCAGGCGCGCGTAGAGATTGCCGAAAGCCGTCGCCGCCGTCTTCGCTTAATCGCCAGAGAAATATTTTCGCGGCGTTATCATCATTACTCAAACGGCTGGTTGAGTGCCGTAAAAGATTTATCGCTTTATTTTCCGAAATAAAGTTTGGACATTTCAATTTCAAAGACTTTAAATACTATTTGTCGGAAGTTTTAATATGAAAGTATCAGTTGCCGTCTGCACTTATAACGGCGAAAAATATCTGCCGGAACAACTTGAAAGTTATCTGGCGCAAACCCGACAGCCCGATGAAGTCGTGGTTTGCGACGACGGTTCGACGGACTCGACGCGGGAAATTTTAGAAGCGTTTGCCGACGATGCTCCGTTTTCGGTCAAGCTGCGTTTTAACAAAAAAAATCTCGGTTACGTTCAAAATTTTGGAAAAGCCGCCGAGTTCTGCACCGGCGACATTATCGCTTTTTCCGATCAGGACGACGTTTGGCACCCGGATAAACTGAAAATAATCGAAGCCGAATTTGCAGAAAACCCGCAGGTCGGAATGGTTTACGCCGATGCTGAAGTGGTTGACGAAAATCTTCAGCCGCTTCACACGACGATGTGGAAATGTAATAATTTTAATTTAGAAAAACAAGCGAAGGTCAAATCGGGCAAATCGCTCGATTTGCTGCTCAGAGACGGTTATGTTTTGGGTTCGAGTATGGCGTTTCGCGCCGATTTTTTAGATTTGGTTCTGCCGATTCCCGCGAACATCTATTTTGATCACGACGATTGGGCGGCACTGTTGATTTCCGCGCTGGCGGATGTTTCGCTGATTAACGAACCGCTCATCAAATATCGTCAGCACCGACAGCAAACCTCATCGGGAATGAATCTCGAACACGAAACCGGAATCAAACCCGTCATAAAAGCCGGACGCAGAAGCAATAATTATGATGAAGTGATTAACCAACTCAGTTTAGCCGAAAAAAAACTCGGCGAGAAACGCGGTTCGGCACAGGAAGCAATATCGAAAATAACGGCAGCCAGACGACACATTTCGACGCGGGCGAATTTGCCGAGAAATTTCTTCTCAAGATCAATCAAAATCAGCCGGGAATTAACAGCCGGAAATTATCATTCTTTTTCCAACGGGTTGCGGAGCGCGGTCAAAGATTTGCTGATTTAGCCCGATAATTTACGAACGAAAAATTCTAAATTCTCAAGATTTAAAAGATTTAATGAAAATCAAGATTTTTCACATAATTCCTCAACTGACCAGCGGCGGAGCGGAACAACTGCTGACGACCGTGGTCGGCAACACTTCCAAAGAAAAGTTCACTCACGTCGTTTGCGTTCTCGGACGAGCCGAACTGTTCGGCGAGGAAATACAACGGTCGGGAAACGAGTTGATCGAGTTAAATTTAACAGGAAAGCATCCGTGGATGGCGGCGACTCGAAGAATATTACCTTTAATCAAAAAGATTCAGCCTGATATTGTTCAGTCGTGGCTTTACGACGCGACGATCACTTCGCGTCTGGTAAATTTTCGGTATCAGAAAATTCCTCTCGTCAACTCGCTTCATTCGTCCGATTACGAACCGGAAACCATCGAAGCCGGCAATTGGTCGCCGTCGAAAGTCGAAGGTCTGCGGTTGATAGATAAATTTACGGCGCGAGCCGCCAAGCCGTATTTTGTCGCCTGTTCACATTTCGTCGCCGAATCTTATGAAAATAGACTGGGAATCAATCCGTCCAGAATAAAGGTAATTCATAATTTAATCGCTCCGCAGAATTTGAGCAGCGAGCCTGATGAGCCGAAACAAATCAGACAATCGCTCGGAATACCCGAAGACGCTTTTGTTTACACCGAAGTCGGGCGGCTCGATCCGCCGAAAGGACAGTTTTATTTGATAAAAGCGTTTGCGCGGGTTTTGCGCGAAGTTCCGTCGGCGCATCTGGTTTTGATCGGAACCGGACCTTCGGAAAACGACTACAAACAATTGGCAAAATCGCTGAACGTCGAACATCGGGTTCATTTTTTGGGCAGAATAAAAAACGTCGGAGCGCATTTGGAAATGTCGAATGTCTTTGTTTTTCCGACACTTTTTGAAGGTTTCGGCATCGCTCTGGTCGAAGCGATGGCAAAGGAACTGCCGTGTATCGCCACGCGGCTCGCCGCCATCGAAGAAATAGTTGACGATAACGTGTCGGGATTACTGATTGAGCCGAAATCGGAAGAGGAATTAGCCGAAACGATGGTGCGCGTGTTCAAACAACCGGAATTGCGGAAAAGACTCGGACAGCAGGCTTTTAAGAAAGTAAAAAATCAATTTTTTGCCGACGTTTTAATTCCGAAGTGGGAAAATTTTTACGAAGAAATTTTGTAACAAACTTTTGAAAATCTTTCTTGATTTTTTTTAGATTTTCACGATTTGACACCGTTTTCAAGTAAACATATTCTTCCGCAATCATTATTTCAACCGATTAAAATTCTTGCTTTGACACAACCTAACGCTTCAATTTCATCCGCCGCCGGCGCGCCGATACAATCCACACAGGGAATGACCACCAAGGTCGTCAAAGGAAGTTTGTGGACGTTATCGGGACAGGTTCTGCCTTTAGCCGTTTCATTTGTCGCCACTTATTTTGTCGTCCGAATGTTGGGCGTGGAAAGCTACGGCGTTTTAATTTTGGTCGGCTTGATTCCCGCTTATTTCTCCTTTGCCGATTTCGGAATGAGCATTGCTTCGACTAAGTTCGGTTCGGAGGCGTATGCCGCCGGTTCGCCGAAAAATGAAGCGAAAGTCGTCAGAACCGCCGCGCTGATTTCGTTTCTCACTTCTTTTCCGATTGCGGCGGCGATTTTCGCCTTTTCCTATTCGCTGGTTAAATGGCAGAATGTGCCTGAACATCTGCTGCGGGAAGCGAGTCTGGCGTTAAAATTATCCGCCGGCATTTTCGTGCTGAATTTTCTGAGCGCGGTATTTAACACGCCGCAGCTTTCCCGGCTGCGAATGGATTTAAATACTTTCGTAACGACCGGCTTCAGAACGGCTGGAATTATTATCACGCCGATAGTTATTTATTTGGGTGGCGGAATTGACGGCGCGCTGACGGTTTTGCTGGCGGCAAGTTTTTTGACATTGCTCGGTCATCTTTACGTTTCAGGCAGATTGCTCAAAGAATTATTCAGCTTTTCGATTGATCCGGCGATGATAAAGCCGCTGCTGAAGTTTGGCGGTCCGCTGATGATCGGGAGCGTCGCCGTTATTTTGCTGGTTAATCTGGAAAAAGGAATTTTGACCAGCGTCGCTTCCGTCAAAGCGTTGGCTTATTATTCGGTCGCTTTTACGCTGGCGAATATGGCGACGATGTTTTCCGCCTCGATGATTCAATCTTTAATTCCGGCTTTTTCGCAGCTTCTCGCGCCCGAAAAAAAAAGTGAACTCAATCAGCTTTTTTCGCGCGGTCTTCGTTTGAATCTCATTATTTTGCTTCCGGGCATCGCTTTTTTGTTCGTCATCGCCAAACCGTTTTTCACCATTTGGGCGGGCGCGGATTTCGGGCGCGAAAGCACGATGCCTTTTTATGTTTTATTAGTCGGTTTATTTTTCAATGTGATCGCTTATATGCCGCACAGCATTCTGACGGCGACCGGCAAAACCGGCGTGTTTGCCAAACTGTATTGGGCGGAACTCGTTCCGTACGCTGTGCTGGTAACGATTCTCACCTACTATTTCGGCGCAGTCGGCGCGGCGGCGGCGTGGAGCGCACGCGTAACGACCGACGCTTTTTTGCTTATCTGGCTGGCAAAAAAATTGACGGGCGTTTCCTTTAATATTTTCCCGATCAGCAAATATACTCTGGCGTTGGGATTATTGTTTTTCTCAACTCTGATAGTTTCCGCGGCGATTTATGATATTTCGCCGATATTGCTGATAATTCTCGTTGTGGTATATTCGCTGTTGTATTTCGTGATGGTTTGGAAACTGTTTCTGGTGAACGAAGAAAAAATTTGGGTCGGAGAAAAACTAAAGAGTGTTAAATTTCTCAAGATATTTCTCTCCGACAATATGTAAATTCAGGTTTGTCATTATCCCGACGAAAGGAGCATTTATGGGACAAATAAGCGTTGTCATTCCGACTTACAATCGTCGAGAACAGCTTTCCGAAGTCCTCGATTGTTTGCTGAAAAGCGAGGTTGACGAATTATAGAAAGTGGAAATCATCCTTATAGACGACGGTTTAAGCGTTTCTCGTTTTCTTGAACATATAAGCAATGAATGATTTAGCGAAACGAACAAAATTTTAACGCGAAAAAATCCGTCGCCGGATGGGAAAATTTTTACCGGCAAATCATTCGGGAAAATAGTTAAATAAATTTTTATTTTCGTTATTTCGGGCTGCGCTAATCGCGTATATAAAATTACTCGATTCTGAAATTTTGGCTTTTTTATTTAAAGTCAGTTTGTGAGATATTTTAAGATATGAGTAAAAAAGTTATCAATTCATCAATTCATAATTGGATAAATAATAATAAAGAAACGCTTCGCCAATATCGTGGAAAATGGATTGCCCATAACGAAAAAGAAGTTTTGGCGTTCGCCGAAAAGGGCGAAGATTTGATAAAAATTATCGAAGAAAAAGGAGTCGAAAAATATACCATCGCTCATATTCACCCGTATCTTTTTACAAAGAATGTCAGAATTTTACCGATTCGCGTTCGCACTTTAAAATTTCACGAATGGCTGCCGAATTACAAAGTAAGTCTGCACCTCGGCGGCAATCGAAAAGAAGTTGAAATGCTCGTAGATTCGGGAGCGGACATCTCGCTTGTTCCGCATTGGCTTGGAAAAGAACTCGGTTTTGAACTGACGGTCGGAGAAGTTATTGAAAAAGCCGCCGGAATTTGCGGAAGTGTTGATTACGCGATTCGGCTGCTGGATTATGAAATCAACCAAAAAATAATAAAAGATGTTCCGACGGCTTGGGTTTTAGAAGAGGATTGCAACGATATTATTTTGGGTCGTGAAGTAATTTTTGACGCTTTCGATATTGAATTCAGGTAAGCCGACGAAGAGATACTTTTTAAGTATCGGGACAAGAAAAATTAGTGATGAAAACCCTTTACCTCTGTTATTTCGGGTTGCGCGAACCGCTCGTCCAAACGCAGGTTCTGCCTTATCTGCGGCAGATTCGGCAAGGCGGCATAGATATTTCGCTGCTCACTTTTGAACCGAATCTGCAAGAAAAATGGACGCAGGAAGAAATTAAAATCGAGCGTGAAAAACTCGCCGCCGAAGAAATTAGCTGGCATTTTCTGGCTTATCATAAAAGTCCTTCCGTTCCCGCCACGTTTTATGATGTTCTCAATGGTGCGCGTTACACGCGAAATCTGATCGAGCGCGAGAAAATTGACGTTCTGCACGCCCGCATTCAAATTCCGGCGTTAATCGCCGCCGCCGCCCGCAAATTAAGCCGAAGAAAGCCGAAACTGATTTTTGATATTCGCGGATTTTTCCCCGAAGAATATACGGATGCCGGAATCTGGAAGGAAAACGGCTGGCTTTATCGCGCCGTCAAGCGAAACGAAAAATGGCTGTTAAAGGAAGCCGACGGTTTTGTCGTTTTGACGGAAAAAGCGCGTCAGATTTTGTTTCCCGAAAGCGCGGACAACGGTTTTGACAAATTTGATCGTCCGGTTGAAGTAATTCCCTGCTGCATTGATCCGGCGCGTTTTGCCCGCGCCGAAACGCTCGACCGAAACGCGATTCGGCGCGGGATGAATCTGGAAAACAGGCGCGTTTTCGTCTATGCCGGTTCGTTCGGCGGCTGGTATCTGACCGACGATATGGCGCGTTTTTTTGCTCAGGCGCACCGGCAGAATCCGGCGACTTTTACGATGATTTTAACGCAGAGCGACGCGGAAACGGTTAAAAATAAACTCGTTTCGGCGGGAATTGCCCAAAAAGATTTTCTCGTCGTAAAAGTTTCGCCGAAAGAAGTTCCGACCTATTTGAAAGCGGCAGACGCGGCGATTTCTTTTATCAAAGCGTGTTATTCAAAACAGTCTTCGTCGCCGACGAAAATCGCCGAATATTTGGCGAGCGGTCTGCCGGTAATTTCAAATTCCGGTGTCGGCGATTTGGACGAACTGATCGAAGGCGAAAAAGCCGGAATCATCTTAAAAGGTTTCGCGGAAAGTGATTATGCCGCCGCGCTGACTGAAATTGACGAATTTTTAAAGGACGCGAATATAAGTGAACACTGCATTGAAATCGCGCATCGAAAGTTTGACATCGAACGAGTCGCAGGTAAAAATTATCGAAGGTTGTACAATCGGCTTTTAACCGGCGGGTAATTTTATTTGTTTGTTAAAAAGCGTTATACTGTCTGTTTCGTCAGTAATAAAGCAATGAAAAAATATACCGAAGCATTAACAAAAATTTTTCAAAAAGCACCCGACAAACACAAAGCGAATGAAATAAGCCGCACGGTTTTGGAAGATATGTCGGGCGACGCGAACTTTTTGACCGAAGCCCTGCGCCGACACATCACCAAAACGGGCAGTTTGAATACCAAACATTATCCGGTCGTCGGTTTGGACGTTGCACTGAATCCTTATTACGGGTTGGTCGTCAACTGCTGGATTCCGCTGCCCGATCAGGCGACGGACGTTTCCACAAAATCAATTCATCACCACGGCGATATGCTGCTTTCGACCGTTACCGGCTTTGGGACGGGTTACGAACACTATACTTTTTCCAACCCGAAAATCGTGGATTTGGAAAAAGACCGTTTTTCGATGGACTTGATCGAAAACGAAGCGCATCCGAAAAATCACGTCGCGTTTGTTGACGCATATATCGCGCATCTGCCGCTTTATCCGCCTGATTTGACTATAACTTACGCGCTTTGGAGCAGTCGTTTTCCGACCGGCTGGCGAGATCGTTTGAAACGTCTGCCAATTGTTCATAAAAACAGTCAAAAATTGCGTAATGTTGCGGTCAAAGCCGGTTTAGCAAAACAACTTGAGTTGAAAGTCGTCGAATATTTCGATTTCTACCCGACATCCGAAGGCTTTTGCGGAATCAAAGAACGCACGGAATTTGAACGCGGTCCGAACGAAGATTATTTATTCAGTCTTTTTCACATTTTGCAGGAAACGGAAAACGAAAGTTTGAGCGCGGAGATCAAGAAAAAACTCGCCTCCGGCGAGCAGCTTGAAAATCCGCAGCTTATCCGCCAACTGCTTTCCGATTTGAAATCGGGCGTAAAAATCAACGGCAAACTTTCTTCAACGCATTACGGAGTAAAATATGCAAATTTCACCCGCGCGGAAATTTTGCAGGCACTTTCGGCACAAAACAGAGCATAACAGCACAGAAATAAAAGGAAATAAAAAAATGGGAGCAAATTCGCTGCCGCGTCGCGCTTTGAAGAAAATTTTACATCCGCTTTTTAACGAGCGCAGCTACGCTTATTTTCAAGCCGCCTCGAAATCTATGGACATTCGTTCCGGCAGTTGGCGCGAACCTGAAATAGATTTGCTGCCGTTTGCCGTAAAAAAAGGCGAAACGGCTTTCGACATCGGCGCGAATTTCGGTTTATACAGTTATCATCTGTCTTCGATTATCGGCGACGGCAAAATTTACGCTTTCGAGCCGGTTCCGTCAACCTTCAAAGGTCTCAGAGTGGTCGGCAAACTGCTGCGTTTTCACAATGTGGAATTGATTGAAAAAGGATGCAGCGACGAAAACGGTCAGATTAGTTTTAATGTTCCGGTGCAGCAGTCCGGCGCGTTTTCTTCCGGTCAGGCATATATCGGCGCGCGCAACGACGAACATTCCGGCGATGCGCAATTCAAAGTCGGAAATTTTCAAACTTCCTACACGGAACAAATTCGCTGGTCTGAAACACGCGAGATAACCTGCGAAGTCGTCGCCTTAGATAAATATTTACCGGCTGTGCAAAATTTATCATTAATTAAAATTGATGTCGAAGGAGCCGAACTTCTCGCCTTTCGCGGTGCGGAAAAATTGATTTCGGAACATTTGCCAACCGTCATTTGCGAAATAAATCCGTGGTTTCTCAAAGGTTTCGGAATTAATCTTAATGAATTGACCGATTTTTTCTTTGATAAAGACTATCAACTCTATTTTTACCGGACAGAAAAAGAAAATAAATTCTTGTGTCCGGTGAAAGTTGATGAAATAGTCGAAGACAACTACATTTTTATTCACCCGACGCGGTTGGACAGGTTTTCTAAACTTTTTAATTAAATGACTACTGAAGAATCACTTTTTGAATATAAAGAAATTTGCTGTCCGGCGTGCGGCGGCGAAGCACCGAAATTTCTAGGCTGGCGGGGCGGCGCAGCGCACCAAAGCGGCGCGGGTGAAAAAACGGCAATCGTCCGCTGTCAAAAATGCTCGCATCAATATCCGAATCCGATGCCGTTTCCAAAATCCAGTCTGGACGAGATTTATATTGATGCGGACGAGTATTTTCGCGGACACGATGTTGAGGAAAAGAAGCAAAACGGTTTGAGTTTGATGGGCAGATTTGAAGAAAGATTGGGAAAGTGCGGTAAATTTCTTGATGTCGGCTGCGGCGCGGGCGAATTGCTTTGGGCGGCAAAGCATAGCGGTTGGGAAGCGGAAGGCGTTGATCCGTCAAAAGAATTTATTGAAATCGGACGCGAACGGCTTGGAGTTGAAGGTCGCGCCGTGACTCTGGAAGAAGCCGGTTTTCCCGACAATTATTTCGATGCCGCAGCGATGAGCAGTATTATCGAGCATCTTTACAATCCGTTTGAAACGCTTCGGGAAGTTCATCGGGTTTTGCGCCCCGGCGGGTTGCTTTGGTTCGATGCTCCTAATGAAGACGGGCTTTATATGCAATTCGGCAATCTTTATATGCGGTTGCAGAGAAAGGATTGGGTGGTTGTAATGGCTCCGACCTTTCCGCCATATCACGTTCAAGGATTTAATCCGAAATCTCTGCGAAAAATTTTGGATCGCGCCGAATTTACGCTTAATGAAATGGAAATCGTCGGTGCTATTTGCGAGCAGCAGGGGGATAAATCATTTCGCAAAAAAATTGAATTTGAGGCGGCTAAAGTTATTAATCAAGTTGGAATAGCTTTGAACAAAGGTTCTTATATGAATGTCTGGGCGCAAAAAAAAACTGAGAAATAAATGAAAGTTTTGACATTAGTGCCAAATCAGAAAGGCTACGCGCCCGGTCAGCGCGGCAGCATCGAACTTTGGGAGAAGATTTTAAAGCCGACGAAGATAGAATTGCATTACGCGCCGTTTGAAACGGAAAAGCTGCGGCAAATTCTGCACGAAAACGGCAGTCGCGCGGTGAAAGCGTTTGAAATGATCCGCAGTTACGTCAAAAGGCTCGGACTTTTGCAGAAAATTGACGAATATGATGCCGTTTTTATTTATCGGGAAGCGGCACTTTTCGGTCCCGCGCTTTTGGAAAAAATCGTGGCGCGGCGCAAACCGATTATTTACCAATTAGATGATCCGCTTTTTATGCCTTACAAAAGCCCGTCCAACGGTTATCTGTCGTATTTGAAGTTTTTTGGAAAAATTAAAGAAATAATCCGCATCAGCAAGGTGGTGATCGTCAATTCTTCACATATCCGCGACTATGCGTTACAATTTAACTCGAATATCTGGCAAGTGCCGAGCGTCGTGGACACTAATCAGTTCGTTTACAAACCTTTTCCCGAAAACCCGCAAAAAGTGTGTATCGGTTGGAGCGGAAGTCCGACGACTTTGAAGAATATCAAAATGGTTGAAAAACCTTTGCGGCAGATGTCCGAAGAAAAGAATTGCAAAATTCATTTTATCGGCGGAACCGATTTTGATTTGAAAGGCGTTGACTACACGGCTCGGAAATGGAATCGTGAAACCGAAGTCGAAGATTTGCGCCAGATTCAAATCGGTCTCGTGCCGCTGCCCGAAAATTCGTGGAACGGTTATAAATTTATAATGAAAACGGCGCAGTATATGGCTTTGGGAATTGTGCCGATTGGAACTCCGATAGCCTCAAACCCGGAAGTAATCCGGCACGGCGAAAACGGTTTTCTCGCCGCAACCGACGAAGAATGGGTTAAATATATGACGCTTTTGGCAAATGATTCGGTTTTGCGGAACAAAATGTCGAGAAAAGCGGCGCAGGACGCGCAGGCAAAATACAGTTTGAAGGCGAACACGCCGAAAATTATTGAAGCGTTTCGTGCCGTTTTGAAATAAGAGATTATAAATTTCAAAAGGCAAATTTTTGATGAACGCGCCGCAAGATTGCAGGTTTTAAGTTTTATTAGATAGTTTATGTACATTTTAGGTTTAACGACAATGGGCGATTCCGCCGCCAGTTTGATAAAAGACGGCGAATTGGTCGCCGCCGCCGAAGAAGAACGATTTTCGCGCCGGAAACATCACAGCGGTTTTCCGTATAAAGCGATTCAATATTGTTTGGATTATGTGGGCATCGAACTCAAAGATGTCGCGCACGTCGGGCTTTACTGGAAACCGTGGGTTTTGCGGCACAAAGCGATGCAGGCGTTAAAAGCCGCGCTCATTTCGCCCGCGATGTTTAAGGCACGCGCCGACCGCGGTGTGGCGCAGGTCAGCGACAGTTATCTGGGAATGTTCAAACACGCCGCGCGGCTGCGCGAACATTTCGGCGAAAGCGATTTCAAATTTCATTATCTCGAACATCATCAAACGCACGCCGCCAGCGCGTTTTACGTTTCTCCGTTTGAAAGCGCGGCGATTTTGACGTGGGACGGAACGGGCGAAGATACGACGACGCTTTTTATGAGCGGCAAAGACACGCAGATTGAAGTGTTAAAAAGAATCAAATTGCCGCACAGCCTTGGACAATTTTATTCCGCCGTGACGAATTACATCGGTTTTGATATGTTTTCCGGCGACGAATGGAAAGTTATGGGACTCGCGGCTTACGGCAAACCCGAATACTACGATTTTTTCTCGGAAAAAGTGCTGACGAAAAACGGCAAAGGCGATTTTCAATTCAACATCAAAGTTTTGGATCATCATCTCGCCAAACATTACCAGTTTCCCGACGGAATCATCAAAGAAATCGGCGAACCGCGCAGAAAAGGTGAAGAACTGACCGAAAAACATTGGAATATCGCATCCAGCGCACAGAAAGTTTTGGAAGACACGGCGATTTATCTGGCGCATCAAATCCACGAGATGACGGGCGAAGAAAATCTCTGTATGGCGGGCGGCGTGGCGTTTAATTCGGTGATGAACGGGCGAATTTTTCACGAAACGCCGTTTAAGAATTTCTACGTCCAGCCGGCGGCGGGCGATGCCGGCTGCAGCTTGGGCGCGGCGTTGATGATCTGGCATCAAAAATTAAAAAATCCGCGCAAATTCGTGATGAATCACGCTTATTACGGACCAAAATTCAGTAACGAAGAGTGCCGAAAAGCGTTGGATGCAGCCGGTTTAAAATACGAAACTCTGCCGGATGAACAGCTTTTGCCGAAGTTGGCGAAGATGATTGCCGAAGGCGCGATTATCGGCTGGTTTAACGGGCGAATGGAATGGGGACCGCGGGCGTTGGGCGCGAGAAGTTTTCTCGCCGATCCGCGCCGCGCCGATATGCGCGAGATTTTGAATCACAAAGTAAAACTGCGCGAATGGTTTCGTCCGCTCGCGCCTTCGATGCTCGAAGAAGAAGGAAAAACGATTTTCGGCAAAGAACACCACGATCCGTTTATGATTACGGTCATCGAAGTCGCCGAAGACTACAAAGAAAAAATTCCCGGAGTCGTCCATGTTGACGGCACGGCGCGTCCGCAGATGGTCAGCCGGAAAACCAATCCGCGCTACTGGAACTTAATCAACGAATTCAAAAAGATAACGGGAATTCCGATGCTTTTGAATACGTCGTTCAATATTCAAGAACCGATTGTCTGCACGCCCGAAGACGCGATTAATACTTATAAAAATGCTAACTTCGACGCGCTGGTGCTGGAAAATAATTTGGTGCTGCAAAACGGCGAAAATTAATTGCTTCATTAAAAAAATTTATTACTTCGGCATATAAAATTGTCGTTCGGCTTTAAGATTTAACAATGAAATACGGGAAACATTTCTTTTTTCTGACATTTTTCGCAATGATCGTTCAAGCACCTTTCTTTTTTTATGAAAAGGCTGACGAATTGATGTTCATTCCGCTAATGCTGGTCTTGGGTTTAGGAACGACTTTTTTTTTGAGTCGAAATTCCGACAGAGAAGATGTAAATTTTCAGATCAACGTATTCTTTTTCGCGTTTGCCCTGCGAATTTGGGTCGGATTTATTCTTTACGGTTGGAATTTAGGCAAACTTATCGGAGATGAAGACGCTACGGGTTACATAACCGGCTGGTATTTCGCCGAAAATTGGTACAATAATGGATTTGACGGATTTGTTTCCGATATGTTCAAAGTATTATTTACCTCTCAAAACGTCGGACAATCGGCTATTTGGGGCAGTTTTATGTTTATCGCCGGCGGTCCGAGCCGAATGATAGTTTCGGTCATTAACAGTTTCGCCGGTTCGGTTTTAGTGATGGTAATTTACCGTCTGGCAAAAAGACTGTTTGATTTTCAAACTGCAAAAATTGCCGCCGTTTTAATGACTTTTTGGCTTTCGCTTGTTCTGCTCTCAGCCGGAACAGCTAAAGAAATGCTGGTCATTTGTCTGGAGTGGTCAATACTTTATCTGTCAATCAGGAACATCAAAAGTTTAACGCAGAAAGATATAATTTTAGCCGCGCCTTTGATGATAGCTTTATATACGGTTCGATTTTACGCTTTTTATATTTGCGCCGGGGCGTTGTTTTTCAGAGCCATTATTACAAACAAAAAACACTTTGTCAGAAACGCCGTCTTAGGATTTATACTGGTCGCGTCTTTGTTGGTAATGCTCAATGCGAGCGGCGTAATCAAAAGGGATTTTACCCAGCTTGACACAAAAAATCAGTCAATCGAGGCTTGGCGTGAAAACGTCGCCACTTCGACCGGTTCGGGAATTGAAGTTTATTCGGAATATCAGAACAGTCCCTTGAAATTGCCGATAGCCACGATTTATTTCTTTTTCGCGCCTTTTCCTTGGCAGATTTTCGACGGCAGTCTGCGTAACAGTTTTGCGGCGGTTGAAAACGTATTTTTAATTTTTTTATTAATTCTCGGCTTTCCTTCAATAAAAATCTTTTTAAAGGAAAATTTTTATCTCATTCTGCCGATCATTGTTTTTTGCGTACTTTACGCCGGTTTTCAAATTTGGGGACTGTCGAATGTCGGACTTGCCTGGCGGCATAAACAGACGGTAATGCCTTTTATATTTCTACTGTCAGCTTTCGGCTTAAAAAATACTATCCAAAATCAAAGATCAACGAGACAAAGCGTTAAGGGACGACCTTTTCAAATCAATAGAATAACTTAGTTTAATTTATTTTGGATGAATTTTGGATATGCGGTTTATAAAAATCCTAAATCATAAGAATACAATTTGGTATGTCTTACTTTTCAGCTTTCTGCTGCGAGTTGTTTTGGTTTTGACCGTTGATCCGTACGGCAATGATACGATTGACGGTTTTGATTATCATCACCACGCCATCACGCTTTTAAATGGCAGTGATTATCCGTCACACGGTTCTCTGCCGTTTATGAGACCTCCGTTGTACCCGATTATTTTGTCGGTTGTTTATTATTTTTTTCCGCACGATTCATATCTGACGGCGCGGCTGGTCAACATTGTTTTCGATGTTGCGGCTTGCTTTGTTTTTTATAAACTAATCCTGCTTATTTGGGATAATCGCCCGACCGCAACGCTTTCGAGCTTGATTTATGCGGTAAATCCGCTTTTTATCTTCTTTTGTATCAGAGTTCGCGTGGAAGCGTTATTTACACTGCTGGTAGTTTGCGGAGTTTATATCTTAGTAAAGGAATACAAAAACGACTTTGCCGGTCTGTCAAATGTCTTTTTTGCCGGCATCATTTTGGGGTTAGCGTGTCTTTGTCGTCCTAACGCTTTATTTCTCGTCGCTTTTATTCCGTTTTGGATTTTATTTATAAAATTTAGAATTTGGAAAACAGCCCTTAAATTAGGTTTTGCTTTCGCGTTGGCGTGCGCTTTGGTGATTCTTCCGTGGACAATTCGCAATTACACACACTATAACGAACTTATTTTGATTTCCGACGGTTTCGGGTTTAATTTTTGGATTTCCAATACGGAGATTAAATACGATGATTTGCGGGCTAAAAATTATCAGGAATATGTCGAAGCTGACAATTCGCTCTGGCAGAAAGCCGCTGTTGTCGAACGCGAATCGGCGAATTTATCCATCAAAGAAAAAGATAAACATTTTACGGATTTGGGAATGCAGTATATCAAAAACAATTTTTCCGCTTGGGTGTGGCTTAATGTTCTAAAATTTGCGGAATTTTGGTCGCCGATGGCGAGAATGGATATGCAGGGCTGGAAGGCTCTGCTTACTCTGCCGTTCGGACTACTGCTTTTTGGAGGTTTATTCTTTTTTGTAAAAAGTTTTTTTTCCAAACAGTTGGATAATAATATTCTGTATTTGATTCTGGCTTTGCTGCTTGTCGCAACGCTTACCGGCGTAATGAGCTGGTCTTCGGTCAGATACCGCGTTCCGCTGGTTGATGCTTACATCATACCTTTTGTAGTATATTGGTTTCAGAAAAACTACATCGAACCTAAAAATTCAGAGTAAAACTTTTATGATAAAAAATGACGAAATAGAACTTTCGGTTGTTATGCCCTGTCTTAACGAGGCTGATACGCTTGAGGTTTGCATTCATAAAGCGCAGAAGACAATCGCTGAAAACAATATTAACGGTGAAATTATCGTGGCTGACAACGGCAGTTTCGACGATTCCCTAAAGATTGCCGAAAGAAACGGCGCGAGAATCGTTCACGTTTCCGAAAAAGGATACGGCAACGCATTGATGGGCGGAATCGAGGCGGCAAAAGGCAAATACGTTATTATGGGCGACGCTGACGACAGCTACGATTTTCTGGAAATCAATAAGTTTGTCGAAAAATTGCGCGAAGGATATGATCTGGTGCAGGGCTGTCGTCTGCCGGGCGGCGGCGGAAAAGTTTTGCCGGGCGCGATGCCGTTTCTGCATCGCTGGTGGGGAAATCCGATGTTTTCTTTGCTGGTCAAAACCTGGTTTAACGCGCCGATTAACGACGTTTACTGCGGACTGCGCGGATTTACGAAAGAGCATTATGAAAGTTTGAATCAGCGATGCACGGGAATGGAATTTGCCACCGAGATGATTATAAAATCCAGTCTTTTCAAAGTTAATATCGCCGAAGTTCCGATTACGCTTCATCCCGACGGCAGAAAGTCGCATCCACCGCACCTGAAAACATTTCGGGACGGTTGGCGAACTCTGCGTTTTTTCCTGATGTACAGTCCGCGCTGGTTATTTTTGATTCCGGGCGTTTTGCTTATTTTACTGGGAATTGTAGGTTCTTTTTTAGGCTTGACTCAAGCCTCGCTAAATAATATACATTTTGGTTTGCACACGGTTTTATTCGGCAGTTTGGCAGTTCTTTGCGGCTACCAATCGGTTATTTTCGCACTATTTACTAAAACATTTGCCGTCAGCGAAGGATTGATGCCCGAAGACAAACGACTGACCATGTTTTTTGATATTATTAATCTTGAACGCGGATTAATCATCGCGGGCATAATCCTTGTTTTCGGCGCGACTTTGTTGCTGATTGCCATAAATAGTTGGAGATTGGCTAATTTCGGCGATTTGGATTACGCGCAAACTATGAAACTCGTCATTCCGGGATCAACGCTGGTCGCAATTGCAGTTCAGACAATTCTTTCAGGATTTTTCGTCAGTATTTTGGGAATGAAACGCAAATAAGCGAAGCAGAAAGATTTTGAGTAAAACGTAGAACGAAATAAAAGATGTGTGGAATTGTCGGTTTTGTAAATGCCGGTCGGCGAGCGGTGGAGCGCGAAGTTCTCGAAAGAATGAACGCCTGCATCGTTCATCGCGGACCTGATGAAGACGGTTTTTACGTCAAAGATTCGGTGGCTTTGGCGATGCGTCGTCTTTCGATCATTGATTTGGCGGGCGGACAGCAGCCGATTTTCAGCGAAGACCGAACAAAAGCGATTGTCTTTAACGGCGAAATCTACAATTTTCAGACGCTTCGCGCCGATTTGGAAAAACAGGGCGATAAATTTTACACGCATTCCGATACGGAAGTAATCATTCATCTCTACGACAGATACGGCGCGGACTGCGTTCAATATCTGCGCGGAATGTTCGCCTTTGCGATTTGGGACGAGAAAGACGATTCGCTGTTTATTGCGCGTGATCGCGTCGGGAAAAAACCGCTGCTTTATTCGCATCAGCCGAACGGCGATTTGATTTTCGGCTCGGAATTTCAGGCGGTTTTGGCGCATCCGGCGATTTTGCGGGAAGTTGATTTTACGGCGATTGACAGCTATTTGTCATATTTATGCGTTCCCGCGCCGCTGACGGCTTACAAACAAATTCGCAAATTAGAACCGGCGCACTGGCTGCGCTGGAAAGACGGGCGAATTGAAACCGAAAGATATTGGATGCCGGATTTTTCCAAGAAAATCAAAATTTCCGAAGAAGAAGCCGTCGAAGAAACAACGCGAATTCTGCGCGAATCAACCGAACTGCGAATGATCGCGGAAGTTCCGCTCGGCGCGTTTCTCTCCGGCGGCGTAGATTCGTCGCTGATCGTCGCGCTAATGGCGCAGGCGAGCGCGAAGCCGGTTAAAACTTTTTCCATCGGTTTTGAAGAACAGGATTTCAGCGAACTCAAATACGCCAAACGAGTCGCCGAATACGTCGGCGCGGAATATCACGAATTCATCGTCAAACCCGACGCGCTCGAAGTTATACCGAAACTGGTCGAACACTACGGCGAACCGTATGCCGACTCATCGGCGATCCCGACTTACTATGTCGCCCGCGAAACGCGCAAGCACGTTACGGTCGCGCTCAACGGTGACGGAGGCGACGAAAGTTTCGTTGGTTACGAGCGTCACGTAGCAATGAAATTTGCCGAAATTTACCACCGATTGCCCAAAGTTTTCAGAACTCGTTTAATCGAACCTTCGCTGACCGCCGTTCCCGCTTCGATCAATTTCAGAAATCGTTTCGCGCGTTTTCAGAGGTTTTTAAGAGCCGCTTCGATGCCGAAAACAAACCGCTATTATTTGTGGCTCAGCACGTTTAATGACGATGAAAAGCGCGAACTTTTCACGAAAGATTTTGCAAATCAAATTTCGGATTCCAAGCCGATTGATTTTTTGGGCAAGTATCTCTCCGATTCAAACGGCAAAGGCATTATTGACAAAACGCTTTTGACCGACTTGATGAATTATCTGCCGAATGATTTGCTGGTCAAAGTTGACATTGCGAGTATGGCGAACTCGCTCGAAGCGCGTTCGCCGCTGCTCGATCACAAAGTTATCGAATTTGCCGCGAGTCTGCCGGAAAATATCAAACAAAAAGGCAAAGACACCAAATCGCTGCTCAAAAAAGTCGCCGCCCGTCTCGTTCCGAAGGAAGTCGTCTATCGTCAGAAAATGGGTTTCGGCGTGCCGCTTCGCTACTGGCTGGCGAATGATCTGCAAAATTTCACGCGCGAGATTTTATTGGGCGAAAAAGCGATTCGGCGGCGAATGTTCAAGCCGGAAACGGTCGAAAGATTGATTGACGAACAACGGCGCGAAACGCACGATAATTCGTGGAAGATTTGGACGCTTTTAATGCTTGAACTCTGGTTTGAAAGATTTATTGATTAAACAAAACTATAATTTTAACGAGAAATCAGATAAACCAAAAAGTCTTAGGCAATAAAATTGCCAAAATGTTGTAATGCGGCGGTGATATACTACAGAGCAATGTGTCGTCAACCGTCGCTTCTATCTTTGCCTTAATATTTATTTTTGAAGAAGGTTTCTAAAATATTTGACATTTGGCTGAGAGAGTGCAAATTCCATTGAAAATCAAGGCGTTTCCAAATAAGATTCACTAACGTAAGTAAATTAAAAATTAACTGACGATGAAATTGAATACATTTTTTGTAGGCACATTGTTGTAAAATGGGTGAAAATGTTTTTCTAAGATTACCATTGGCTGTTCCTGCAGCGAAGACTAAATTTTAAGATTGAGATTAGTAAAAAATTATGAAAGGTATTGTTTTAGCAGGTGGTTTGGGTTCACGGCTTAAGCCTTTGACGAAAGTTACAAATAAACATCTGCTGCCGGTTTACGATCAGCCGATGATTTATTACCCGATACAAACGCTGATTAACGCCGGAATTGATGACATAATGATTGTTACGGGCGGCAATTCGGCGGGCGATTTTCTCAAACTTTTGGGAAACGGCAAAGATTTCGGCTTGAAACATTTGAATTACACTTATCAGGAAGGCGAAGGCGGCATTGCCGACGCGCTATCTTTGGTCGAGCATTTTGCCGACAAAGAGCCGATTTGCGTTGTTTTGGGCGATAATATTATCGAAGAAAATGTCGTTCAAGCCAGGACGGAGTACGAAAAACAGGTCAAAGGCGCGAAGATTTTGCTCAAAAAAGTTCACGATCCGAACCGTTTCGGCGTTCCCGAACTTGACGGCGGCAAGGTTTTGAAAATTGAGGAAAAACCCGACAACCCGAAGTCGGATTTTGCGGTTATCGGTATTTATTTTTACGACAATACGGTTTTCGATATTATCAAAACGCTGAAACCTTCCGGGCGCGGCGAACTCGAAATCACCGATGTCAATAATCATTATATTAATCGCGGCGAGATGACCTGGAATGAATTGGGCGGCTGGTGGACGGACGCGGGAACTTTTGAAAGTTTGCTCCACGCGACAAACTTGGTGGCGGAAACGGGCGCGAATAAATTAACCGGCGCGGCGACGCGCTAAAACGCGCGCGGAGAGAACAAATGCAGACAAAAGAAGCAGAAAGTAATTTTAAGAAAGGAAAAATTCAAGACGTAATAGTTTATCCGCTGAAGAAATTTGTGGACGAACGCGGCTGGCTGGCGGAACTTTTCCGGCACGACGAAATAGCGGAGGAATTTTATCCGGCGATGGCGTATATCTCCGTTACCGAACCGAACGTGCTGCGCGGTCCGCACGAACACGAAGATCAGGCGGATTTATTTTGTTTTATCGGCACGTCGAATTTTAAGCTGAGACTTTGGGATAACCGCGAAAATTCGCCGACCTATCGAAATATGATGACGCTGTTTGTCGGCGCGGACAATCCGCAGTCGGTCATTATTCCGAAAGGTGTCGTTCACGCTTATAAAAACGTCGGCTCGGAAAAGGGAATGGTGATAAATTGCCCGAACAGACTTTTTATGGGCGAAGATAAAAAAGAACCGATTGACGAAATTCGGCACGAAGATGATCCTGACACGATTTTTCGGATAAATGATTAGACCAAAGTCCAGAGTCCAAAGTTCAAGGTCAGAGAGAAAAATTTCCGGCGAAGGGCAGAATATAAAGGACAAAATCAAAATTGTCCGCATCATTGCCCGGCTCAACGTCGGCGGTCCCGCGCGCCACGTCGTCTGGCTGACGAAAGAACTGCAAAACAGCGAATTTCAGACCGTTTTGCTGGCGGGAACAGTTCCGGCGGGCGAAGAAGATATGGGTTATTTCGCCGCCGAAAACGAAGTCGCGCCGATTTTTATTGAAGAGATGAGCCGCGAACTTTCACCGAAAGATATTGTTTCGCTGTGGAAAGTATTTCATCAAATCCGGCGCGAAAAGCCCGACGTTATTCACACGCACACGGCAAAAGCCGGAACGGTCGGTCGCGCCGCCGGATTTCTGTATCGCTGGCTGACTCCGCGCGCGCTGATCGGCAAACCGCGCCGCGTCAAACTCGTCCACACTTATCACGGTCACATTTTTCACAGCTATTACGGCAATCTCAAAACAAATATATTTTTATTGATCGAAAAAACGCTGGCGCGGCTGGCAACCGATAAAATAGTGGTCATCAGCGATCAGCAATACCGGGAAATTCACGAGCAATTCGGAGTTGGAAAAAAAAAACAATTCAGGATAATTCCGCTCGGCATTGATCTTACAGCTTTTGCCGATTGGAAATCGAAGCGAAAATTGCTGCGCGAAGAAATCGGCGCGGCGGACGATGAGATTTTAATCGGACTGGTCGGCAGACTGACCGAAGTAAAAAATCATTCGCTTTTTCTTAAAGTTGTCCAAATCTACAAATCAGATGAAGACGTTCCGAAATTGAAATTTGTCGTCATCGGCGACGGACATTTGAGAGCGAAACTTGAAAATGAAGCCGAAACGCTCGGCGTAAATGATTTGATCGTTTTTGTCGGCAATCGCAACGACGCGGACGTTTTTTACGCCGGTTTAGATGTGGTCGCTTTGACTTCGCTCAACGAAGGAACGCCGCTTTCCCTGATTGAAGCGATGGCAAATGAAAAGCCGGTAATTTCCACATCCGTCGGCGGTGTGATAGATTTGCTCGGAAAGATTGAAGAGAAAAAGACGGATTTTCAAATCTGCGAACGCGGTCTGCGCGTCGCTTCAAATGACGCGGAAGGTTTTTACAAAGCTCTGCTTTATTTGATAAAAGATGAAAATTTGCAAAAAAAACTAGCCGAAAACGGAAAATCGTTCGTCGAAGCGCAATACAGCAAAGAGCGATTAACGAGCGACATAAAAAATCTCAACAGGGATTTAACGCGATTTTGACAAGATTTTGTTTGATTTTTCAGAGCAAATAAACTGTAATAAACTCATAAGCAGGTCGCCGGCGATTAAACAATAATCCAAAAAAAGATTTTTATGCTCGACAGCGGCGCGAATTTGTCGGAAATTATTTGCTCTGCTTTCGCGTCGGAACTCAAAAATTTTTCTCGTCTGCTTAACTTTTTTGAAATTTGGCAAAACTCTTTCAAGGGTTGTTTTTATGCTTCCAATATCTGAAAATCCGCTTTTTATTACAACGGTAAGTTTTGCGGCAGCTATAATTTTTACTTATCTGGTGCGCGATTTTGCGCGTCGGCGCGGAATTGTCGCCGCGCCGAAAGCCGACCGCTGGCATAAAAAACCGACGGCAATGCTCGGCGGCGTGGCGATTTTTCTGACAACTTTGCTGATGTATGCCTTGTTTGTGCCGAAAACAAACGGGTCTTTGATCATTTTGGCGGGCAGTTCCTTTCTTTTTTTGGTCGGTTTGGTTGACGATATAAAAAACATCAAACCGTATCAAAAACTTATCGGGCAAATCATCGGCGTTTCAATCGTCATCGGGTGCGGATTGGTTCTGCCGTGGACAAATTCGGAAATTTTCAACATTGCCATTACCGCTTTCTGGCTGATCGGCATTACCAACGCGATAAATCTGCTGGACAATATGGACGGTTTGGCGACGGGAATTTCCGCCATCGCCGCCTTTTCGCTGGCTATCGGTTTTAGTTCCAACGGACAAATCACCGACCTTATTTTTGTTGCGGTTTTTATCGGCGCGCTGCTCGGATTTTTGATTTATAATTTTAATCCCGCTTCGATCTTTATGGGCGACTGCGGCTCGATGTTTGTCGGATTTTTTCTGGCGAGTTCGGTTTTGCTGACGCAGGTCGGCGGACGTTCGAGAAGCGTCGTTTCGGTTCTGGCAGTTCCCGCATTGATTCTTTTTGTGCCGATTTTCGACACGACTTTTGTAACTCTCTTGAGAAAAATTTGGGGACGAAAGGCTTCGCAAGGCGGACGCGACCACACTTCTCACCGGCTCGTCGCGCTCGGACTCACCGAACGCAGCGCGGTTTTAATGCTTTACGGCTTGGCACTTCTGGCGGGAATAATTTCAATTTTAATTCGTGAACTTCCGACGACACAAAGTTTGGCAATCATCGGATTTTTCGTCGTCGTGCTGACGATTATCGGTGTTTATTTATCAAAAGTTAAGGTTTACGAAGAACAGGAAGAGGAACTCGCCCTGCAAAATCGCGCGGCGTACGGATTTCTGCTCAATCTTTCACACAAACGCCGCGTTTTTGAAGTAATTTTAGACGCAGTTTTGATTACGCTCGCTTATTACGCTTCGTATATTGTCATTTGGGGTTCGATTGAAGACAGCGAAAATTGGATGCTGTTCGTCAAATCGCTGCCGATTTTGATAGTTTTGAATCTTTTTTCGTTTTTGGTCGTCGGAGTTTATCGCGGAATATGGCGTTATACGGGCATTCAGGATTTTGTCACTTTTTTGAAAGGCGTTGTTTTAGGCTCTGTTTTAAGCGTTCTGGCACTTCTTTTAATATATCGTTTTCAATATTTTTCGCGCACGGTTTTCATCGTCAACGCGACGCTTCTTTTTATGGCGATTGCCGGAAGCCGCATCGCTTTTCGACTTTTTCGCCAGCTTGTGCCGACTCCGCTTTCAAATGAAGGGCGCAAAGTTTTGATTTACGGCGCGGGCGACGGCGGAGAAATGATTTTGCGCGAGTTGAAAAATAATCTCGAATGGAATTATCAGCCGGTCGGATTTGTGGATGACGATCCGCTCAAAAAAAATAAAGTCATTCACGGATTAAAAGTCTTCGGCGGAAACGGTTCGCTGGAAACAATCTGCCGCCAAAACGACGTGCAGGAAATTTTGATTTCATTTCGCTCGATTTCACCAAAAAGACTTGATGAAGTCAGGAGAATTTGTCAGGAATCGAATGTTGATCTAAAACGCGCTCTGCTGAAAATCGAATCGGTTGATTTTGAATAAAAGTATTTGGCTTTGATTGCAGTTTTGAACATTTCAATTTAGACTTTGGGCTAATGTCGGTTAAATCATTCCAATTAAATTCTTCCGCGCAGCGCGCCGGATTGATTGTTTTAGGTCTGTGTTGTCTGATTTTTTTATCGTTCGCGCTGAAATGGTACTTTGGAAATTCGATTGCCGCGCGCGCCGGATATAAAGAAGTCGCCGCATTTGCTCTCAATCTGGCACCAAATGATCCGCAGACGCATTTTACGCTGGCGGTTTTTGACGAAAAAGTATTTTCACCCGAAAATTTACAAAAATCTTTAGCCGAATACGAACAGGCGACGGCTTTGTCGCCGAACGATTATCGCGTCTGGCTCGGACTCGGCGAAGCGCGTGAACGAAGCGGCGATGCGGCGGGCGCGGAACTCGCGCTCAGAAAATCGCTCGAACTCGCGCCGAATTACGCACACGTTCAGTGGACGCTCGGAAACACTCTTTTGCGCGAGGGAAAAACTGCCGAAGCCTTTGCCGAACTTCGCCAAGCGGCGAAAGGCGATGAAAAATACGCAGCGCCGCTGATTTCGACCGCCGGACAAATTTTTGACGGTGATCTCTCGCAAATAAGGCAAAACGTCGGAGATTCCAGCCGGACAAATTTTGCTTTGGCGACATATTTAGCCGATCAAAAACGTTTTGACGAAGCACTTGAAATTTGGAATTCACTGCCTTTGGAAGAAAAGAAAACTGTTCTTAAAGAGAGCGGCGAACAGTTTCTGACGCGAATGCTCGCCGCCGGAAAATATCGAAACGCGCTGCAAATTCAAAGTCAGATTTCCGAAGCGGCGGGCGAGAATCCCGAAATTGGAAAAATTTCTAACGGAGGTTTTGAAAATGAAGTAACGGCGACAAAATTCGGCATTTTTGAATGGCAAATCCCTCCCGGAACTGCCCCGCAAATCGGTTTTGACGATGTGCAGAAACACGGCGGGACGCGAAGTTTGGTGATTATTTTCAATTCTTTGGACGGCAAGGAATTTCGTCAAATTTCGCAAATTGAGGCAGTTGAATCAAACAAAAAATATGTGTTTGAATTTTTTTACAAAGTCGCGCTGAAAACTTCGTCAACGCTCAAATGGGAAATCGTAGATGTTTCGGACGGCAAAATTCTGGCGACGACTGACGCGCTCGCCGCCGATTCGGATTGGACGAGTTTAAAAACCGAGTTTACGACCCCGGAAAATACGGAAGCCGTCCTGGTGCGGCTGGTGCGGAATACCTGTCAATCGTCAATTTGTCCGATAGCCGGAAAAGTTTGGTTTGATGATTTCAATCTGGTCAGCCGTTAGAACTGAAACGAAAATTTTTTAGCGCAGAAAAAATGGATAGAATCGAAAAAATGCCGGAAGGCAAAATCTCAAGAACTTCCGAATTATTTGACGCGGCAAACGACGGCGGCGAACCTTCGCGTCTGAGCGGATTTATATTTTTTCTGCTCTGCGCGATGCCGGTTTTTTCAGCAATCGCTTTCGGCGCGGTTGACACCTGGGCGTTGGGTTTATTGTCGCTTTTTTCGTGTTTTATCGTAATTTTTTGGACGGCGGACGCTTTTTTTAAGAAAGAATTACGGCTAAATTTCAACCTTCTTCAACTACCTTTTTTAGGTTTGATTGCAACTGGTTTAATTCAGCTTCTGCCGCTTCGCCGCGCCGACATTCCGGGCGATTTGCTTTCCGTTCCGGCGGTCAATTCGTTGTCGTTAGCTTCCTATCAAACGCGGCTTGCCGTTACGCAGTTAATCATTTATTTTATCTTTTTCGCCGCCGCGCTTGTTTTTATCAACAGCCGAATACGTCTGCGGAAAACCGTTTTGACGGTAATTATTTTCGGTTCGCTGATGGCATTTTTCGGCATTTTGCAGCGGCTTGCCAATCCCGAATCCATCTACGGTTTTCGTCCGGTCGGACAAGCGATTTCGTTTGCCTCATTTATCAATCAACATCATTTCGCCGCGTTTATGGAAATGACGAGCGGATTGACGCTCGCCCTGCTGTTCGGCAAATCAACCAAAAAAGACAAGCGATTTCTCCTGATTATCGCCGCTGTTTTGATGGGAATCGCCGTCATTTTAACGGGTTCGCGCGGCGGAATGCTGAGTTTAACGGGTGTCATCGGGTTTATTATTCTTTCAAATCTGCTTGATAAACGAAAAGATAAAGATGCGATAGATGGTGATAAAAAAAATTATCGCCGAAATTTCAGTTTAATCGCGGGCGGTTTGGCTTTGGTGATATGTTTTCTCGGCGCAGTCATATTACTCGGCGGCGACGCGTCGCTGATACGCGGCATCGGTTTACAATCAGGTCAGCAGGATATTTCCAACGGCAGAAGTCATTTTTGGCAGGTCGCGCTGAAAATTTTCTTCGATTATCCGATTTTAGGAACCGGACTCGATTCTTTCGGAACGGTTTTCACGCGCTACGACTCTTGGAACGGAGCTTATCGCCTCGAACAGGCGCACAACGATTATCTGCAAATTTTAGCCGATGCCGGTATTTTCGGTTTCGCCTGTGCCGCTTCGTTCATATTCTTGCTTTTCAAACAAGGTTTACAACTTATCGGCAAAACAGCCGATTCTTTTCGACGCGATGCAGCGACGGGCGCGCTCGCCGGTTGTTTCGGCATCTTGCTTCACAGCTTTTTCGACTTTCCGCTTCGCACCACTTCAAACGCTTTTTTCTTTCTACTTTTGGTGGTTTTAGCGACAGTTTCAATTAAATCTTCAAAATTACACAGGCGGAGAAAATAAGTCCAAATTCAATTATTCTGTGTGTAGATTTAGCTCGAATCAACGAAGAAAGTCCGACAAACAATTTTTCGCCTGACTTTTCAGCCGCAAACGCGTCTGAGGCGTTGAATCTTGTATTTTTAACATTTATAACAGCCGGAAAAAGTTTCGCTTTAACTTTCGACTTGGAAAACCGGAGTTTTTCGCGCCGAAAGTCTCGGCAAAACTCTTGTCGCAATTCTTCCGCCGCATCCGAAAAGCCAATGCCCAAGTCAACGACCGAGACCAGGACGGAAAATCACGAACCAGGACCAAGACCAAGACATTTTTCGTGAAAAGACGGGACTCGAACCCGCAATACATTCCACAAAAGTTTGTGATTTTCCCGATAATTTGGTTGCTTTTCAGGCATTGTTTACCATTTAAGGATTTTGGACGCAGCTTCCGAACGCTATTCCGACCGCTCAAAGACGCTCAAACCAAAACGCCGTTGAAATCTACGACAAAATCGTAAATTTCTTTCAGCGTTTTCGGTAAGAGAATCTTCAAGTCCGATGCTTCCCTGACGAGTTTTAATCGTCTGGATTGAAGCGTGCTTCGCAGATTTTCGTCCGTTTCACGCTTCTTTTTCTGCAATTCATTGTAATCGTTGAGCCGTTCTTGAAAATCTTTTTCGGCTTCGATCTGCTGCGCGTTCAGTTCGTTTTGCAGACGCGCTTTTAAGAAATTCAACTTTTTTTCGAGTTCGCGGCGCGCATCGTGCAGAGCGTAAAACGCTTCCTGCGCTTCGGCGGGCGTATAGACGGAGACGACTTCCGCGATGTGCGTTTTCGTGCCGCCCTGTCCCGAATTCAATTCTTCGCGTTCGTAACGAACGCCCTCGAAACTTTCCTGCGCGAGTTTGTCCAAAACGCCGTTCGGGTGAACTTTCTTGCCCAAATGCGCGACCTGCGCTTCCAAAAGATAATATTCGGCGCGGTCTTCCAAACTCCATTTCTGCAAAACCGTATTTTCATTGACGGTTTTGCGTTCGGGCGATTCGTCTTCGGGCGAGTCGTAAGCGTGAAATTTTTCCGCTTTTTCCGCAAACTCTTTGACATCAGCAATTTTCAGATGATTAATCAAAGCACTTTTCGCCTTGATCGCTTCCATCAAATACGCCTTCAAACCGTAAAGTTCGCCGTCTTTTTTGCAGATTTCGACCAGATTTTCGATCTTTTTCGGCGCGACCAAGATAACGGTTTTGCCGTCTAGTTCGGTCGTTTTGATAAAACTTCCCGTCTGATTGAGCAGCCGCGACACCGAATCGGCAATATCGCCAGCCTTTCCCGCAACCGTGTTCGCCTCGCTCATCGAGAGTCCTTTCTTGTCAAAAAAGACGAGATAATGACCGATTTCATTCGCTAAATTTTCGTTCAATTTCAACATAAGTCAATGCTGCTCCTTCGCGCCTTTGGGAATGTTACCATAATAATTTTCCGCGCCGGTATTGCCAAACCGATGTTGACAGTAGTTTTATTTTTTCTTAGCCATAAAGTAATCCCAACTGACTTTGGCAATATCGGCAATTATTTTTTCGTTTGTTTTGGCGTTTTCTTTTGAATTGGTGATAAGCACACTGATGAAAAAATGCTGCCCGTTTGGTAAAAACACTATTCCAATATCGTTGACTGCGGCAGTTATTCCGGTGAGTTTATTTACTCCAGAAGAACCTGTTTTGTGGGCGACAACGGTATTTTCGGGCAATTGTCCTTTCAACCTGTTTTTACCTGTTTCGGTTTCCCGCATTACCTTCCAGATAAAGTCGTAACTTTTGGAGGAAAGCAGTTTTTTCCGGTTGTCATAAAAGGCTTTCAAAACTTCATTGGCGGCTTTTGGAGTCGTCCAATTTTGAAACTGCAAATCCCAATTCGCTTGCTGCTGTTCTTCGTTAAATTTGACGGCAACATCCTTGAACTTATTTTTTACAAAGTAATTTTCAACCGCTTGAGTTCCTCCAAGCAATCGCAGCAAAATTTCGCACCCGATATTATCGCTTTGGGAAACCGTATATTCTAAAATTTCCGCAATCGTCAGCGTCGCGCCATCAGGATATTTGTCTTTGATCGGACTGTAAAGATCAAGCGAAACGTCTTCTTTCCGAACATCAATTTTTTGGTCAAGCGAAAACTTACCCTTATCAATTTCAGACAGCATTGCTAATCCGATATGAAACTTAAAAACACTTTGCATCGGAAAATGTTTTTCGCCGTTTATTGAAACCACGTCTTTTCCGTTATTGCCAACAATCGAAACTCCGACTGTCGCTTTTTTAGCAGATGCAATCTGTTGTATTCGCTGCCGCAAAACATCGCTGCTCTGAGCAAATGTTTGACAATCAACAAATAAAAATAAAATTGCGGCTAAGTAAAATAATTTACTCATAGTTTTCAATTCGCTCCCGGTTGCCTGAAAATACAACACATAAGAGTTTTATCGAAACAATATTACTAAAATCAATGATGCTCGTGCGAGTTTTCGGGCAAATTGCCGTGATAAATCTCGCTTCGCGTGACAACGGTATTCAAAACTACGAAAGTTTTGCTGGTTTCGATAAGTTTTCTCATAATACAGATCATCTAATTTTTCTCTATTTTTGGTAGGCGTTTGTTCAATTCAGTCAAAATTTTCTTTCCTCGTTTTTTCAGAAACTTTTCATAATCGTCTGTCAAAATTCCGTAATCATCTACATCGTCAATTAAATGTGTTTTTAGAATTTCCTCAAAATTTAACTTTTTGGCTTTTTTTATGAGTTGCGGAACATATTTACTCGGTGCTTTCTTTCCGATACTTATATTTTTTTGTCCTTCGATAATTGTGATATTCAGAACTGAATTTGCCCAATATTCGCTCCATCCGTTTTCTTCGAGAAAAGCCTTGGGGAAAAAATGATGATAGTTTTTGCTGCTGATTCTTTTCAAAGCGGCGTTTTCAAGGTCAACTCTGTTTCCTGTTTCAAATGATCTTGGCTCAAATTGTGCTAATAAACAAAGTATTGCTTTTGAGAAAGCATCACTGGTTTTGAATGTCTTTTCCTCTAATAATTCGATACTCAGCTTAATTTCCTCGCCGCGATAATCAGGAGTTTCTTCCTTTAAAATCTTTTCCATTCTCCTCAAGTCCGTTTCGATTTTATTCTCTGCGCCGGAGGTAAAACGGTTATTCAAAGCCACCCAAAAGACATACTGTTGCAGTAAATTTCTTTGAGTGGCAGAAGGTCTTTGAAATTTGTTTTTGATAAAAAAATAACTAAAGGTTACTAAAATCGAATCATAAGGCAAAAAGTGAGAGGTTCTGACACTTAAATCTTCTCTTAAAAAATTGACTGCGTGAAAAATTCCCTCCTTGACAATTTTCCAACTATCAATAAAATCGCTTTTCTTTATGCGTAGAATATCTTGCCGTTTTATTTTTCCTCCACAATATGCGGCAATGGCTTGAAGAATTATCATCGGTGAAATAGTTTCATATCGCACATCACGCAAACCTTTTTCTGTTTCGCTTCCTTCGATGAGTTCATCAACTTTTTCGGAAAGGTCAAAGTCTTTTGCTTCGTCAAAAGTTCTTGCAACCATTATTTCAAATAAACTCAACGGTTTGCCGCCCGTATTTATGCGTGTAAAAACTTCGCAGGCAATCTCAAGCGGATAATCATTTAAGGAAATTACAGGAAAATTGTAGGAAGATAATTTTTCCTTATATCGCCAAATTTCATTTATTTTGTCCGAATAGTTTACCTGTAATTGGTCAACTTGGCTGTTCAGCAATTCAAAAACAGAGATTTTGTTTGTGCTTTCACTAACTTCTGTCAATACAACTTCGTCATCTGAATCGAAAGGTTTATCTAAGTCAATAAAGATGTCTTTGTAATCAACTTCTTTGCCGTCTCGTGTTAATCTGCAACCTTTCCGAACAGCATAGAGCGAAGTTATCCGTTGTTGTCCGTCTAAAACATAAAACGCTTTATCACCTTTGGGAGTTTTAGGTAAATTGATATTTCCAATATCACGAATCGTTCTTAACTCTTCGTCAGTTTTCCAAAAAATAAAAGTTCCAATCGGAAAGCCTTTGATAATGCTGTCAATCAGTTTGGCAGTTTGCTCTTTTTCCCAAACAAAATCTCTCTGGAATTGCGGGATTTTTACCAATCCCGTATCAATATCATTAAATAATTGTGAATAATTTTTAGTTTGATTTTCTGGTGATAGCATATTTTTTATTTCATATTTACTTTTTTTGCCTTTTCCGCCATTCCGACGGCTAAGGCTTTTTCCACTTCGACGTTTTGTTCTTTAGCAAATTCGCGGACATCCTGCTCAAACTGCTTTCGCTAAAGTTACTTACCATCGGTCAGAGATGCGCGAATATCAGATATTTTCAGAAACAAATGAAACTCGTTATGCGGTGAAGGCTCGAAGCCGAGTTTTTCGTAAAATGCTTTTGCTGATTCGTCTTTGGCGTGGACGAGAAATGCCCGCAAACCGGCGATTTCCGAAGCCCGAACCGCACGCAGCAAAGCGTCTTTCATCAACGCTTTGCCCAAACCTTTACCCTTTTCGTTTTTATCAATCGCCAGACGCGCCAGTAAAATTATCGGAATCGGATATTTGCCTAAACCCGCCGAAATTTCGGGCGTAGTTTCTTCAATCGAAACCGAGCCGAAAACCAATGTGTAATAGCCGATTATCTGATTTTCTTCGTTCGCAATAACGTAAGTTCGCGCCGCATCCTTTTTCTGATTTTGCAAGGCATACTTTTTCAAATAGTCGTTCAAAGGCTCGACTTCACAATCAAATGAATTGCGGTCTTGGAGTTTGTCTAACGGTTTGGTTTCCATCAAATATTTTCGCCAAAAAGTTTGCGGAGTGCGGGAATTGATTTCGGCTTTTCATCCAAAGCAGCCAAAAATTGTTCGTATTTTTCACGGCTAACCGCAAAATTAGCATTGTCCATTTCCAACGCTTCGGCGGCTTCGATAGCATTTTCCAAGACAAATTCGCTGATCGTTTTATTGCTCCGCAAGGCAACGCGGGCAATCAATTCTTTCTGCTTCGCCGTCGCTCGAATACTAAAACGAGTTTCCCGATTTTCTTTGGCTGTAATCATAATTCAAACTTCCTTTAATACAATTTGGACGCACATTGTCCACCCATTATATTGCCCGTAAAACATTCCAAAGTCAATATTATTAATTCTATGAATTGCCGTCTGCTTTAGCTGACGGAAAGCTAATTCCAACATTCACAAACTTTAACGAATTTATAAAATTAAAAACCTTTATCGCTTGAGCCGAATTTGTGCTGAGGCAATAAGGATTTTCTTCTTTTTATTTGGCTCAAGCCGAATCTCTTTCCATCAAAAATCCGTCAGCTAAAGCAGACGGCAATTCATATTTTTCCACACTCGACACTTATTCTTAATGATGCTCTTTCTCCTTATCAAGCAAATTCCCGTGATATATTTCGCATTCATTTTTTGTCTGCGTTTAGTTTTGCAAGGAATTGTTTTTTAAACTTTTCGCATTCAATCTCGATTTTTCTTTTTTTGCTTAATTCCAGAAAACTTTCTTCTTTATCAATACCGACGAATCTTCGATTTAACAAGTTAGCGGCAATGCCCGTCGTGCTTCCGCCGGTGAACGGGTCGAGAATCCAGGCGTTCGGTTTGGTTGAAGCCGAAACTATGCGATTGAGAACCGAAAGCGGTTTCGCCGTTTCGTGTTTGCCGCAGGTTTTTTCCCATTTTTGAATCGCGGGAAGCGTCCAAACGTCTTTCATTTGTTGGTCGCCGTTGATTTTTTTCATCAATTCGTAATCATAAAAATGCGGAACTTTTTCGAGTTTTCGCGCCCAGATGATTTGCTCGGTCGAATATGTAAAAGTTCTTTTCGCCCAACTCGGCGGCGGATTCGTTTTTTGCCAGGTGATGATGTTTAAGATTTTAAATTTCAAAGCGGTTAAAACTTGTCCGATGGAAAAAATATTGTGCATCGTTCCGCTAATCCAAATTGTCGCGTCGTCTTTCATCTTTTCGCGGACAAACGAAAGCCATTTCATATTAAATTCATTAAGCCGATAAACGTCCGAACCTTTATCCCAATCGCCTTTGTTAACGCTGACGACTTTGCCGTTCTTATTTCTCAAACTTAGCACTAACAATTTTTGCTAAACTATTGAAAAAGATCGGCTTATAGCTTGCAAGTTGTAAAAATTGATCATATTCTTTGATCAGATTTTACGATATGAATACTTCATTTGAAAGAGGCGAACTAACAAAAGTTGAATGGCTCACGCCGCCCGAATTGGTCAAAAAACTCGGAGAATTTGACCTTGACCCGTGCAGTCCGATTAACGCGCCGTTTTATCACGCAAAAGTAAATTATACGATTGAAGATAACGGTCTGCAAAAAGATTGGTTCGGCAGAATTTTCTGCAATCCGCCGTATGGAAATCAAATGAATTTGTGGCTTGAAAAACTGAAAAAACACGGAAACGGAATTGCTGTAATTTTTGCGCGAACCGAAACGAAATGCTTTTTTGAAAATATTTGGTATGCGGCAGATGCTTTGCTTTTCGTCAAGGGCAGAATTAAATTTTTTCACGTTTCAGGAATTCAAGGCGGAACTTCGGGCGCACCGAGCGTGTTTATTGCATACGGAAAGGAAAACGCTTTGGCTTTGAAAAACAGCGGAATCGAAGGCAGATATTTGGAGTTATAAAATAAACGAAAAATGTGTGCTTTCAATAATTCGTTCGTATTGTTTGGCTAATGCGTCGTAATCCAAAAAACGAACACGCGATTTTATATCTTTCAAAGCACTATAATTTAGCTTTTTTTCAAATTCAGTTTGTCGTAATCGGTCGGCAACAATAATCATTCTTGAATAGAAATCTTGTAAATCGTTAAATTTTACAAGTGAATTTTGAATGTCGGTTGAATGTTCGATTTCAAAAAAAGAATGTGGCATTTTTCTTTCGTTAAACCAAATAACATCAACAGTTGAACTTCGCTTGACTAAAATCTCGTGCGAATAATTTGGAAGTTTTTGCAAAGTTGGCAAATCTCCAAGCGTTTCACCGAGAAATTTTTTGCCTTTGTCTTGGCTTGGCGAAAATGTTCCGAAGTTGTTCAAGTTTCCGATTTTAATTACCAAACCTTGATAATAATAGTGATTGAATTCGGTAACTTCTTTAGAATCTTTATTTTTTGCGGTTTCTTCAATTATTCCTTTCGCTTCATTTTGGGTTTTATGGCTGACTAAACCATAAAGTCCGGGCTTGATTTTATAAATATCTTTGTTTAATTGAACAATTCGGCGAACGCTTGCAAAAGGCGTTTTTGTTTTCCATTCGCAATCTTTTATTTTGAAAACTTCTTGGTTCAAAAGTCCAAGAGTTGCGATTCCACCAAGTTTTTCGAGAGTATTTATAACGGCTTCGTGTTGTTTCATAATTTTTTCGGAACTGAAATTTCCTAGTTTCTTAGCAATTCGTGAAATTGTTTTTATAAATCTTTTAAGATTGAAATCAGGTTTGCAGGTTGCGAGGCAATTATTTCATAAGCATTTATCAAATCTGAGTTAATGTCATTAATAACGGCTTTTTCCAGATTCGGAAAATTATTCAGCATCCAAAACAAAACCGCACCGCTTCCGGCGAACGGTTCGATGTAAGTAAATTTATTTGTCCTAATTTCTAAGGGCAAACATTTTTCGATTTCCGAAATAAGCTGCGTTTTTCCGCCCGCCCATTTTAGAAAAGGTTTTGCTCTGAATGCTTTTTTCATATTTTCCAAAGTTTAGTGATGGTCATCAACGCCTTCGGGCTTGCCG
Organism: Pyrinomonadaceae bacterium; assembly: GCA_965218105.1. Lineage (GTDB taxonomy): Bacteria > Acidobacteriota > Blastocatellia > Pyrinomonadales > Pyrinomonadaceae. The sequence continues at coordinate 2,036,812 of OZ244585.1, read as the reverse complement.
TGATAAATTTCACTTCCCGTCGCCGTAAATTCCTTCGCCTTTTCCGCCATTCCGACGGCTAAGGCTTTTTCGGCTTCGATGTTTTCCTGCGCGGCGTATTCGCGGACTTCCTGCGTGATTTTCATCGAGCAGAAATGCGGACCGCACATCGAGCAGAAATGGGCGAGTTTCGCGCCTTCCGCCGGGAGCGTTTCGTCGTGGTATTCGCGGGCGACTTCCGGGTCTAAGGCGAGATTGAACTGGTCTTCCCAGCGGAATTCAAAACGCGCTTTCGAGAGTGCGTTGTCGCGGATTTGCGCCGCCGGATGTCCTTTTGCCAAATCCGCCGCGTGTGCCGCGAGTTTGTAAGTTATCACGCCTTCTTTGACATCTTTTTTGTTGGGCAAACCGAGATGTTCCTTCGGCGTAACGTAGCAGAGCATCGCACAGCCGAACCAGCCGATCATCGCCGCGCCGATGCCCGAAGTGATGTGGTCGTAACCCGGCGCGATGTCCGTCGTTAAAGGTCCGAGCGTGTAAAACGGAGCTTCGCCGCAGACTTCGAGCTGTTTGTCCATATTCTCTTTTATCAGGTGCATCGGAACGTGACCGGGACCTTCGATCATCGTCTGCACGTCGAATTCCCACGCGATTTTCGTTAATTCGCCGAGCGTGTCGAGTTCAGCAAACTGCGCTTCGTCGTTCGCGTCGGCAATCGAGCCGGGACGCAAGCCGTCGCCTAAAGAAAACGAAACGTCATACGCCTGCATAATCTCGCAAATCTCTCTAAACCTCGTGTATAAAAAACTTTCCTCGTGATGCGCGAGACACCATTTCGCCATAATCGAACCGCCGCGCGAAACAATTCCCGTCGTCCGTTTCGCCGTCATCGGAATATACGGCAGACGAACGCCCGCGTGAATCGTGAAATAATCAACGCCCTGTTCCGCCTGTTCGATCAAAGTGTCGCGGTAAATTTCCCACGTCAAGTCTTCGGCTTTGCCATTAACTTTTTCGAGTGCCTGATAAATCGGCACAGTTCCGATTGGAACGGGCGAATTTCGCAAAATCCATTCGCGTGTGGCGTGAATATTTTTGCCCGTTGACAAATCCATCACCGTATCCGCGCCCCACAAAGTTGACCAGCGCATCTTTTCGACTTCTTCTTCGATGCTTGAGGCAATCGCTGAATTCCCGATATTAGCGTTGATTTTGACGAGAAAATTCCGCCCAATCGCCATCGGTTCGGATTCGGGATGATTGATATTCACCGGAATAATCGCCCGCCCGCGAGCGACTTCATCGCGGACGAATTCGGGTGTCACAAATTTCGGCAAAGCCGCGCCGAACGATTCGCCCTTATGCTGATGATAAAGCGAATCACGCTCGTTTTCGCGCCCGTTCGCCAAAGTCTCAAACGCGATCTGTCGCCCCAAATTCTCCCGAATCGCCACATATTCCATTTCCGGCGTGATGATTCCCTGACGCGCATAATGAATCTGCGTCACATTTTTTCCCGCCTTCGCCTTCAGCGGCGCACGTTTCAAACCCGGAAATTCTTCGAGCTTGCCGCTGTCTTTGATCTTGGCGACATCTTCCGCGCCTTTCGTCAAATAACCGTTATCCTGCGGCACAATCTCGCGCCCGACATATTCCTCGACATCGTTGCGCCCTATAATCCACTCGCGCCGCAACTGCGGCAAACCTTCGCGCACATCGCATTTCTCACGCGGATCAGTCCACACGCCGCTCGTATCATAAACGCGCACCGGCGGATTTTCCTCAACCTCATCGTTCATATCCCGCGACGGACTCAAAGCGATTTCCCGAAACGGAACTCTTAAATTGTGTTTGTTTTGATTAACCGTCGAACCGTTCGTTTCAACATAAACTTTCCGCGAACTCGGCAATGCAACTTCGTCGCTCGTTTTTTCTTTTATTTCTTTATTTTCCTTCTTTTCCTTCATTGTTTTTCTCCCTACGTCAGAATTATCTGTATCAGGTTTTTAGCGTAATGTTCCACTTTGGAACAACTCTCAGCATTTTGCTCCGCTGAAAACTCTTTGCTTGATTCATAATACGATATTGAAATCCATTACAAAAGTATTTGACAAAAAGTTCCCGTATCGGTAACTTTGAAATGAACAGTTGTGAAGAAAATGAGAATCGGCAAACAAATATAAAATGAACACGATTTCATACCGAAAAATTCGTGAATTTGTGACTTTGCATCCGAATTCCGAATCTTCGCTCAGTTCGTGGTATAAGATTACAAAAAAAGCTGCGTGGCAAAATATTGTCGAAGTCAGAGAAAATTATCCACACGCCGATTCGGTCGGGCGTTTTGTGGTTTTTAATATTGTAGGGAATAATTACAGATTGATTACAGAAATTCATTTTGATTCGCAACTAATTTTGATCCGACATATCTTGACGCACAGCGAATATGATAAGGAAAAGTGGAAATTATGATTAGAGTTGCCGAAAAAGTAAATCCAAACAAGTATGGCAAACTTTTGACCGAAACGCTTCCGACAATTATCAAAACGGAAGCGGAAAACGACCGTGCAATTTTGATTGTCGAAAATTTGCTGGCGAAAGGCGATAAATTGTCTTTTGAAGAAAACGCTCTGCTCGAACTTTTAGGAAAACTGATCGCCGATTTTGAGGAAAAGTTTTATCAGCCGAGAAACGCTTCGCCGCAAGAAGTCCTGATCGAATTGATGAACGCGCGAGGATTAAAACAAAAAGACTTAGCAGAAGTTTTCGGCTCAAAAAGCCGAGTTTCCGAAGTCCTCAGCGGAAAAAGAAAAATTACCAAAACTCAAGCCAAAGCGATTGCAAATTTCTTCAATCTTTCGGCAGAACTTTTTATTTGATGTTCGATTTGAGCAACTATTAGCTTTTCACTCCGCTAAAACTTTTGCTTTGTTTAAAGTTTATAAATCAAAGGATTTTAGTGCAGTAACTATTGCCATATTTAAAGTCTATCCAATCATAGCTTCGTAATGCTTCATCATAATCACGATATTATGTTCTTTGTTCCACCAAAATACAGATAATCTACCGTCATGAGAAGCAACAACTGCAATGGATTCTTTTTGGTCAAAGACGAATTGTGCGGCTGATTGGTGTCTAGTTCCACCAATTGTTGAAAGAGAAACTTTTCGAGCATTAAGATTTTCATAAGGAGTAATCATAATAAGGTCTTCCGGCTTTTGATTTGAATCTATAGGCTTAATTCTTGCTCCAAAAGCTAAAATCTCAAAATCTTGTGCCAAAACAGTTGCGCCATCAATTTTGGTTAAGTTTCCAATGTCTAAAAGTGCCTCTTTTGTATTATGTTCATTTAGAGAAAATTTAGAGTTAAGTGCTTCATTATGTATAGGAGTTGTTAATAACCCTTTAATTTTTTCTTCTACTGTCTTTCCATCTAAAGGTTTCATTCGTTCTTCAAAATAGGTTTCCATCGCAGAGTATTTTACATTAACTCTTTTGTCTTGATATGAGGTTAAACACTTATACAAGATTGGGTGTTGAATTGAATTTTTCCACTTATCAATTTCCTTTGGAACTAAAAGAATTGTCCCTCCATTTCCGTGAGAGAACATATTCAACAAAATGTCTCCTAAATCCGAATTCCTTTCAAGAAAGAAAGATTTTAATCCTTCTTTCTTGTAGACTTCTTCTAGCCAGTCAGCGACAGGATTGGAATAAGACTTTAAACTGATAAAGCCTGTTTCTGACATACTAATAAAGCACTTAAACCTATCTTTTAAACCTAAAGCACAATTTAAAATAATCTTGCCGGACGAACTTGTCGAAAAAGTAAATTCAGTATTACTTTTTTCTGAGAATCCCCATATCTCTAAATTACCGTCTTTGTTGAACCAAGTATCAATGCAATAATAATTAGGATTTATGGCTGGAGTTAGTTTAGTTATTGAGGCGGAATTAAATTCAATAGGTTCGTGAAATTGATAACTAGAACCGTCTTCACATTCTTGCGGTTTTAATGTAATGGAGAAATTATAAAAACGTCCTTCTTCTTTTTCCATACTTGCAACAAAGCAAGTTTCAATCAATGTTTCTATCAACTCAACAGTAAGACAAGATGAAATTTTCTCAATCAGTAACTCATTTGAAGGCAATCCCGCATTTTTTTTATCTTTTTCAAATTCACGTCCATTCTCAATCGCACATTGCGTTCTCTCAAATATATTTTTGATAAAATTTTTATCTATTTTAAAGAAACCATTCATAATTGTTAAATTGTTATAATTTTTTTAATCAAGCTGCAATTAAACCATTTAATCTTTGATACGGCAGAGCATTGTAAGCCAAAATAATATCATCTTTTTCGATACCTGATTCGAGAAGTTCTTGAACAATTTCCGAATCGGTGTTGTTGCGTTCGATGTGAACCGTGCCGTTTTGCAGGTGAAAATGCAGAACGATATCGTAAATTCGCCGTCCTTTTTCGTTCCAACCCAAATCTACAACCATATAATCATCGTTTCCGGTATCAATAACGGCGTGTGTTTCGATTTCGCCGTTGGCTGGTTGAAATCGGGCGTGGCGTTTGACGATTTTTTGTAAAATTTGGCGATAATTTTCGGATTTGTTCATTTGATAATTATTCCTCGTAATTTATGATAAACCATTCGTGATAAACAATTGCCGTGAAAAAATCTTTGCCTTCAAACTTTTCGCAGACTGCCATAAATCCGCTGAAAAAATCGTCTTCGTCAAAAGTCGTGTCTTTGAGAAAAACGGTCAACGATTTGCCGTCTTTGCTCTCAATCACCCGCAAAATCGTGATGTTCGGGATTTGTTCGAGATAAACGGGCAGTAAGATGAAATGTTCGTCCGCCGCGATGAACTCACATTCGCCGCCTTCGATTTGCCATTTCCAATCCCACGGTCCTTCGTGTTTTTCGACGATGCGGTCGTAGCGGCGGACTTTTAATTTTTCGACGGTTTTACGGTCGAGATCGGCAAATTTCATCGGAATTTCTCAAAACAAATCATCCAAATTTATCTCAATTTCAGGAAAAGCGACTAAATTAAAAACATCGCCTTTTCGCAGAGTGCGTTTGAATTCGTAGCCGTCCGCACAGGGTTCGCGGCAGTCTTCGATGGTTTCGTTTTGCAAATTTAAGAGCAGATACTGCCGAATGCCGTTGCGCGAATGAGCGCGGGCTTTGGCTTCGCGGTCGTAGGTTAAAGTCGTGTCGGAGATTTCCATTACGAGCAGAATATCCGGCGGAGTCGGATGACTTTCGGCGTATTCTTTGTCGTCCCAATTTGCCAGAACGACATCGGGTTCGGGTTCGGAAAAATCGTCCAATCGAATCGGGTCTTGACTGCGGACGATTACTTTTTCATCAAATAATTTGACAAGCAATCTGAGAATTCGTGAACCGGCAGCCGTGTGCTTCGGTCCTTTTGGCATAATTTCAATAATCTCCCCGTTGAGCAGTTCGATGCGGTCGTTTTCCGTGTAAACTCCGGCTTCGATCATCCGGTCGTATTCGGCAGCGGTGATTAAATGCGGCTTTACGCCGTTGGACGATATTTTTTTGATTGTGGTTTCTAAAACTGCTGACATATTTTTACCTCGAATGTCATTTTACATTAATTTGATGTTTCGCTCATCCTTTATTCTCATCCGAATCTATTCTTGTGGAAGCGGTATTTCCGCATTTCACAAACGAAATTGCCGCTTATTCGATATAGCGGCGGGACATAAAATAACCGAAAACGGCGGCGATGAGACAGACGATTCCGCCGAAAATGATCGGGACGCGTCCGCCGAAAACGTCTGCCAGCCAGCCTAAAATCGGTCCGCCGATCAGCCGCGTGCCGCCCATCAGTACGGTTTGGAGTGCCGGAACTCGTCCGCGCATTTCGGGTTTGGCTTCGATTTGGGCTAACGCGGTGGTCGCCGTCATATAAAGAATGCTCGCCATTCCGACGAGAAATATCAGCGGCAGCGCGGTTTTAACTCCCGGCGTAAAAGCCAGCAGAATCGTCGTCAGACCGAGAAAACCCGCGCCGCTGATGATGTGGCGCATCCGCACGAAATTTCTGTGCGCCACGACCAACGCGCTGATGACCGCGCCGAAACTGAAAACCGAATAGAGACTTGGCGCGGAAAAAATTTGTTCATCAAAACTTCGTGAACCTGCGACAACAATTCGTCCGCGTCGCCGAGCCGACCGATAATCGCGGGCTGATAATCCATCACCAGCAATGCAGTTCGCTTTGAATTAATTGTTTGCGTATTTTCCGCCATAATTTTATTTGATTTTAGTTAGTGTCATCTCTTTGTCCCGAAAGCAAATTGTATGAGTTTTGAATTTTTTTTTATGTAAACAAAAGAACATTTCACCCAATTTTTGCCGCGCCGAAGCATTTTTACAATCGCTTGCGAAGTTCGCGGCGGACGACTTCGACGGTCAGACCGAAGACGAGATGCGAGCCGAATTCCCAGACGTACCACGCGGCGGGCATCTCGGCTGGCGACTCTTGAAGTCCGAGCGCGGGAACGGTCGAGCCGTGCGTTAACGCCCACATTACCGCTCCGGCGGGAATTCCGGCGGCGGTTGTCGCGGCTGGGAATTCTTCGGCGGCGATGCCGTAAGTTATGCCGAGTGTCGTGCCGAGAACGTAATGTATCGTCATCATCGCCGCTTCGGTCGTTTCAGCAGCGGGCTTTTCACCGGCGACCGTTTCGGAAACTTCTTTGACAATAATCGCGGGCGGCATATTCAGCGGATGTCCCGTCCCGTCCGCGCCGCGCAGTCGTTTTTGCGCTTTGGTCGGCGGAAACAGATTTTCGCCGAGCTTTTGCAGCGGCGGTTCGACTTTTGATTTGACCCACGAGCCGACCAGACCGGCGACTAAACCGGCGAGCGCGCCTTTCCAGATTGATAATTCGATATTTTTTTCGATAGATTTTTTCGATGACATAGTTTTATACGTTTTATTTTAGAGTATTTGGCTGTGTTAATAAAAATATATTTGGATTTCAGCTCATTCTTTTGTCAAATAATCGCGGCGTGTTTGCCAATGTCAAAAATTCATTGGAAATTATTACAAATTTGCGTTGCAATTTATGATTATTGGAACTATTTCCCGCAACTCGCTCAAGTTTCCCAACAAAAAATCCTTGCAAAAATTTAACCGAAAGCATTTTTCAAGCGATGCCGATGCGATTAAATTTTATCACTTCAAAGCCGTCAACGTACTTTCGGACACGAAACCGGCGATGAGCTTTTAAAATATGTCGCGGCGCGGGTCGCTTCAATGCTGCGAAAACCCGATTTACCGGCGCGTTTCGGCGGCGAATTTGCCGCGCTGATTCACAATTGCGATCAAGCCGGAATGGAAATCGTGATCGAAAATGTAAAGAGATCTTTGCAAGTCGGCGAAAACACACTGGTTGCCGATTTGAGCGTCGGCACGGCATTTTATCCTGAAAACAGCACAAATCTGAACGAACTTTTACGCCACGCGGATTCGGAAATGTATCGCGCCAAACAGCAAAATCATACCGCTCTTTTGTCGAGCAGTGAAATTAATGTGACCGAAATTCCGAACATTTATATTTCGTCAATTTTTACTTTTCGAGATCAATATTTCTTTATAAGCTGTCCTTTTTCATTCCAAATTACCGAAACGCCGTCGCGTTTCCGCTTTTTCACGCCGGTTTATTCCAAAATTTTCGATTTTGTGTTATAATACAAAGAGCCGCAGTAATCGGAACTTCACCCGCAAATCTTTTTGATTTCGTCATTGGAGTTTTGGAGTTTAACTTAAAGGAGAAAAGTATATGGAACTTAACATTGGTCAAAAAGTAGCTTATCCCAATCAAGGTGTTTGTCTGGTTGAGAATATCGAGAAAAAGAAAATCGCCGGTAATTCAATGAGTTTTTATTCATTGCGGGTTTTGAGCGATAATTCGACGATTTTCGTCCCGACCGCAAACGCTGCAAACGTCGGAATCAGACCGATTATCACATCGAAGCAGTATAAAAATTTAGTCAGCGATTTAGCAAAAGACTTCGATGATGTTTCGAGCGATTGGAAGGTTCGTTCGCGCGAATACAACGAAAAACTGCAATCGGGCGACGTTTTTGAAGCGGCTGACGTTCTGAAAAAGCTGACCTTTTTGAGTCAGGAGAAAAAACTCTCCTTCCGTGAACAGAGTTTACTGGAAAAAGCTAAGTTCCTGATTGTTTCCGAAGTTACAAACGCCGGTTTAGCCGATGAAGGCAAAATCGAAGGTAAAATACAAGAGCTTATTGAAAATGCCTGCGTCATACATCACATCGTTCAGCCGACCGTGATGTCGTCAATCGGTCATTAATTATTGCTGAAGCGTTAAAATTAAGTGCCTTGATAAAAACTGAAATTAATCGTTTTTATCAAGGCACTTTTATTGTTTGTTATTAAAGTTTTATTATTTGTTATTGAAGTTACGATCTGTTTCTGTTTTTTCTGCTCAAAACGCTGACCTTAACTCTTTTGTGTCCGAAACGGTTTGCTTCCGCGCAGTTTGGAACCCAAACGTCTAAAACTCGACCTCTGACCGCGCCGCCCGTGTCGGCGACCGTGTAAGTTCCGCTGTAAGAACCGGCATCCAATTGAATGCGCGTTCCGAGCGGCAGAATTCGCGGGTCGGCGGCGACAATGCCGCGTTTGACGCTGCTGCCGTTTGCCGTTCTGCCTTTTAAGCAATAAGCGGTTGCTCGAAAATTGCTCGCTGCCGCTGCCATTTCACTGTTTTCTTCGGGGCTGGATTCGTCGTCTTGTCGGATTTCTGTTTGCTGAGAGTTGTTTGCCGGTTGGGAAGTTTGATTGATTTGCTGAATTGTTTGCTGTTGTAAATTGTTTTGTTGAATTATTTGTTGTTGTAAATTATTTTGTAAATCTGATTGTGTTTCAAAGATCGGCTTGGCTTCCGCGGTCGGCTGGAAATAAAATAAAACTCCGACTAATGCAATTACGCCAAGCAAGATGCTTACTCTTGCTGTATTTTTCATTATAAATTTTCCTTGTGTTTTGTTTTCCTTTCGTCAGCCATACTTATTTTCGATACAATAAAAATTAGTAGATTTTTTCTATTGCAATTAAACGAAATTGTTTGTATTTGATTTGATTGACTAATAAAAACAAAAGCCCAATTGGACTTTCTTGAAAAACAGTTTCTGATACTATCTTTTTTTACAAGGCTTGTCCAGTCTTGATTAACCCGTTTAACATTGGTAGAGTGATGAGGCTCTGATTGAAATATCCATAAACTCACCGCTTTGTTAGAGTTCCACCGGTCAATTTCGTATATTTCAAGCGACAAAAAAATTAGAGGAGAACAAAAATTTATGCAGGAACGCCGCAAAGGTTCGCGTCACAACATTTCATTTCCGATTCGCGTTAAATGGAAAGATGAAAACGGACGGGAAATAACTCAGGAAGGTTTAACGGAAAATGTCGGACCGCACGGAACACTGGCTTTTCTGCCGCGCCAACTGCCGTCCGTCGGCAGCAAAGTCAGTTTGACGCTGACGGAAAACGCCGCCGATGAAGTTACATTTCCGGCGCAGGTCATCCGCGTCGAACGCAACGCGGCGCATCCGCAGGTCGCTTTTCAGCTCACCGAATCGCTTCGTTTGTGGCGAAAAAAAGTTTGGGAATACGCCGGCGAGAGATTAGCCGCTGAAAAGCCCGAAGAATGGGATGATTGATTTCAATAATCAATAAAAAATTATCAGCAATAACTTTTTATTGATTACCGTTGATTGATAACTGTCAAATGATTATGAAAATACTGGTGATCGGCGCGGGACGAATGGGACACGGCGCGGTTTTTGATTTGGCGCACAATTCGCCGGAAGTCGAAAGGATTACGATTGCCGATGCCGATTTTGCGAAAGCCGAACAGGTTGCCGAATTATCAAAAAGTCCGAAGATTTCCGCCGTCAAACTCGATGTTTCCGATTACAAAAAAACGATTTCCGTGATGAACGGACACGACTCGGCGATTTCGTGCGTAAATTATTGGTACAACGAAAAACTTTCACGCGCGGCGATTGAAACGCGGACGAACTTTTGTGATTTAGGCGGAAATAATTATATCGTCCGCGAACAGCTTGCGCTTGACGAAGAAGCGAAAGAAGCCGGAATCAACATAATTCCCGACTGCGGACTCGCGCCCGGAATGGTTTCAATTCTGGCAATGCACGGCGCGAAGCGGTTTGATGAAATCGAAGAAATTCACATTCGCGTCGGCGGTTTGCCGCAGAATCCGCAGCCTCCGCTCGACTATCAGCTTGTTTTTTCGGTCGAAGGTCTGATAAATGAATACGTCGAAACGGCGCGTGTCATTCGCGGCGGCGAGATCAAAGAAGTCGCATCAATGACCGAACTCGAAACTTTGGAATTTGACGGTTTTCCTCCGCTCGAAGCATTTCAGACTTCGGGCGGAACTTCGACTTTGCCGGAAACTTTTCTCGGCAAATTGCGCGAATTGGACTATAAAACCATTCGTTACGCCGGACACCGCGAAAAATTTCGGACGATGATTGATCTCGGTTTGTGTTCGAGCGAAGAATTTTTAATTGATTCCGCAAAAATTACGCCGCGCAAAGTTTTCGGCGAACTTTTGCAGAAAAATCTTCCCGCCGACGAACCTGATTATGTTTTGATCCGTCTCGAATTTGTCGGAATGAAAAACGGCGAAAAGAAACGTCTGCGTTACAATATCGTTGATAAATTTGACGAAACAACAAATTTGAGCGCGATGATGCGGACGACGGCTTTTCCCGTTTCGATCATCGCGCAAATGGCGGCGCGGGGCGAAGTCGAAATGCGCGGCGCGACACCGCAGGAAAAAGCGATTGACGCGGAAAAATTTGCGGCGGAATTGGCTCGTCGAAATATTAAATTCAGTTCTGAAATATTTTGAAATAAAACGGCTTCAAACAAAAAATGGATGGCGAATGATTAACACCTAATCGTTCGCCGTCCATTTTTTCGTTTGTCGCTATTTTTTCTTCGCTTCGGGTTTCAGCGGCGTTTTGCCGTCGGGCGCGTCCGGCGCGGCGGACGGCGGCTGCGCTCCCGGAGGCATTCCCTGCTGCATCTGCTGCTGCCGCTGCATCATCTGCTGCTGCATCTGCTGTAAATCTTCCTGCGAAGGTTGGGGAACGGTAAAATCTTCCGCCACTTGAACCGGATTGTTGGCGACGATTTCATCGAGAACCTGTTTCTGTTTTTCTTTTTCAAGCTGCGCTCTGACCATTTCGCTGACCGGCACGTCGCGTCCCATCGGGTTTGTCGGGTCTTTGACCGTCGTGCCGATTAAAATGTGCCGCACATCATAAGTTTCGGTCGGCTGACCGCCGGCATCTTTGCCTTCGCTCTTTTTTTCGAGTTTGATAATGTGATAACCGTAAGGCGTTTCGACCAGATTGTCGGCAATTTGCCCGGGCTGCAAAGCGAGCGCGGCTTGTTCAAACGCCGGCATCATTCTACCTTTCGGCACTTCTTTGTAAAGTCCGCCCTGAAGTTCGCCCTGCGGATTTTTGTTGCCGGGGTCTTCGCTGTTTTCGTTGGCTAATTTAGCAAAGTCTTCGCCCGCTTTGGCGCGGCTTAAAATTTCTTCCGCTTTGGCTTTTTTCTCTTTCGGGCTGAGTTCCGGGTGTTCTTCGATATATTTCTGAACATCTTCGTCGGTAACTTTAACCTTGTCCGCCAAAACTTTTTGCGCGTAGCGTCCGGCTAAAAACTGGGCTTGCTGCAATTTGACCTGAAGATTGACTTCGCGGTCAAAATCTCCGCCCAATTGACCGCCTTTTTCCTTTGCTTCGTTGTTGTAAATCATTATTTTCGCAAAGTCGTCTTTCGCCTGTTTTATTTCCTCTTCGGTCAATTCTTTATCGGCGGGAATTTTTCCGTCTTCTTTGGCGAGAGCGAGTTTTGCGTCAAGAAATTTCTTGAATTCTTCTTCGTGAGCCGCGTTTCCATCCCAATAGGCTTTAACTTGATCTTCCGAAATATAACCGAACTGCGGCATCGGACCTTTATCTTTATTAATTTTTTGATCGTAAACCGAAGCGGTTATCACTTCCCGAATATTTTCGAGTTCCTGTTTAACATTCGGGTCTTCGGTCAAACCGTCTTTGCGGGCTTGGCTGGCAACCGCCAGCAATTGAGCGAGATTTTCCGAAATTTTCTTTTTCTGTTCGGGATTATCCGCCAGCACTTTGAGTTGCTGCGGGTTGGCATCTTTGAGCAGAAGCTGCATATCTTCGGCGGTGATTTGGTTTAAATCTCCGTCGTGACCGCCGTATTTCATTTTCCAAAAAACGAGTCCCGCGCCGATCAGCAAAATTACGACAATAACCGACAAACCTTTGGCTAACGCGCTCATTCCACCGTTTCGGCTCGGAGCGGCAACCGCCGGAACCGGTTTCACCTGACCGACCGGATCACTGACGGTATTTGTTGTTTCCGGCAAAGCGTCGAATTCCGCCGGATATTCCTCTTCATCCGTCGTTTCGGCGATAATATTTTCCGGCGTATCAACAATTTCCGCATTATTTTCCAACTCATTATCAATATTTGAATTTGTATCCATTAAATTTCCTCTAGTTTGATTCTAAACTTTCTCTATATTTTCACTTTGCACTAATTCGAGCAAAACTCCGTTCGCCGCTGCCGGATGCACAAAAGCGACCAGACAGCCTTCCGCGCCGATTCTCGGTTTTTCGTCTATTAAACGCATTCCCTCGGCTTTTAGTTTCGCTAATGCGGCTTCAATATCTTCGACTTCGACGGCGATATGATGAATTCCGCCGCCGCGTTTTTCCAAAAATTTCGCAATCGGCGAATCTTCGCTCGTCGCTTCTAAAAGTTCGATTCTCGATTCGCCAATCGGCAGCATCGCCACGCGCACCTTCTGATCTTCGACCGTTTCGATGTGAACATTTTCCAGTCCGAGCGCGTTTTCCCAAAATTTCAACGCTTCGTCAATTCCTTTCGTCGCAATGCCGAGATGATTTATTTTCATTTCAATAATTTCTTTAAATCTTCTATTGTCAAATCCGCTTCCCTCAAAATACTTTTCAAAACTTTCGGATGAAGAATTTTGCCGGAGTGGAAAGGAACAGTTGCTCTATTTCCATTCCCGTCTTTAAATATTTTATGACTTCCGCTCTGCCGCGTCATTACAAAACCACATTTCTCTAAAACTTTTATAATATCCGCCGCTGTTAATCTGTGAAGTTTCTCGCTCATTCTGTTAGTTTAATAAAAACTCTCTGTTCACGGTCAGCAGGGAAACAGTTAAATTTCAATTTTTCACTTATACGGCTAAATCCACCATCGTCAAACTTACATTTTGCGCTTGATAAACTTCCTCGCCGGCATCAATTCTATCTTCAATGTGCAATTGAATCGCGTCTTTTATATTTTCAATAATTTCTTCATACGTTTCGCCTTGCGAATAACAACCCTGCAATTCATTGCACGAGGCGAAATAACCGTTTTCGTCTTTTTCGACAATTACGGAAAAACGATAATTCTTCATAATTTTTCAATTCCTTTTGTCGCAATGCCGAGATGATTTATTTTCATTTATCCTCTAAGATTCCAACTAATATTCGCACGATTTCTTCGAGATTGCTTGGAACCGTATAAGTATTAATGTCTTGATAAAATTTTTTTTCAGCCCGATTGAGTTTGCCGAACTGCCATTCCTGACCCGTTGAAACTGCTCCGTAAATAATATTTTTATCCGTTTCGCTTGCCATATCAACCGCGACGAGTTCAACTGCAAGTTGTGTAAATGCTCTGGTCAAATCAGCATTTTTCGCTTCGACCACCAATAATTCATTTTCTCTTTTCAAATAATAATCCAACGATCCTTTTAGCTGATTACTTATTTCAATCCAATATTCAGAATTTAACTTTGCGCCAGTCAAATGGCGGACTTCAAACATAATCGGAGCAAGCAAAAATTCGCGCCGGGTAATTTCATTCTCTAAACTGATATGTATGAGAACTTCATTTATTTTATCAGCCAAACATTGTAATTGCGGAATTTCGCCTCCGAATAAAAATAAATCCATCTGCTCATTTTGTTTGGAATATCCGAAGTAGTCGAGAATTTCTTCAGTTCTCACGCGAAGTCTGAAATAGTCGGAAAATGTATAAGATTGTTCGGGATCAATAACGCTCTTTTTCATCTCAAAATTTCCTCAACCGCCGAATACGGATTGGTTTTCTTTTCCGCAATCTCCTTTGCCAACTTCTCTAATTTCTCGCTTGTGCCGTTTCGATCTAAAACGTCCGCCAGAAGTTTTTCCTGCAAAAGTTCGAGCAAACGCCATTTCGCAATCGCCGTGCGGCGTTCGAGATTTTCACCCTGCTTTAAAAAATCATTGTAACTTTCGATGGCTTTTGATAAATCTTCGATGCCTTTATTTTCGGGTGCGACGGTTTTGACAATCGGCGAATGCCAAAAATCTGGACGATGCGCGAGCGATAAAAGTGCTTCGAGTTCTTTTTCGGTTCGCAGAACGCCGTCGCGGTCAGCCTTATTGATGACGAAAACATCGCCGATTTCCATAATTCCGGCTTTTATCGCCTGAATGTCGTCGCCCATTCCGGGAACTAAAACGACGACTGAAACGTCCGCCGCTTTGACGATTTCCACTTCGTCCTGCCCGACTCCGACGGTTTCGATAATCACTTTATCGTAACCCGCCGCGTCTAAAATCGCCGCCGCGTCAACAGTCGCGCGTGAAAGTCCGCCGAGATTGCCGCGCGTCGCCATCGAACGAATAAAAACATTTTTATCAAGTCCGAGCGTCTGCATACGAATTCGGTCGCCGAGAATCGCGCCGCCCGAAAACGGACTCGACGGATCAACGCAGACGATGCCGATTTTTTCGCCTTTATCGCGGTAAAACAAAGCGAGTTTATCAACCAGCGAAGATTTTCCCGCGCCGGGCGAACCCGTAATTCCTATAATTGAAGCGTTTCCCGTTTTCGGAAAAACCGCTTTCATAATCTCGGCGGCAGATTCTGTACCGTTTTCAACTTTTGTAATCGCCCGCGCCACCGCGCGCGGTTCGCCGGCAAAAAGTTTTTCTAAAATTTCGGAATTTTGCATTCGATGGTTATTGTTTGATTCGTAAAATCTGCCGTGTTTGAGTGTCGTGTCCGTCCAAAAATGCAGATTTTTCTGTAAGCAGAGATTTTCTCATTTTTTCCCGAATTTGCAAAGGTTGGATAAAATTTGATATACAATTAAATTGTTTGAAAAATAATGATTTGTAAATAAAAACAACTTTTCCGAACATTTTTTTCAATTTATAAGTTTGCAAATGAACAAAATTCGACAAAATGCTGACATCCGATTTAGCCATCAACTTTCAACGCGGCGATAAAATTTCTCCGCGCATAATTAAAACCGACGACGGTGGATATTTGCGCGACGCGGAAGTTTTGATCGAGATTTTTGACGAGTTTACGGGCAAAACCCGCGGCGAACTGGAAAGCGAACTTGAAGAATATGTCGGAACCGGAACGGATTACCGGATTTTGCGCGGTTTGATTAAACTTTTGACCGACCGCTGCAAATTTGAAGTTTCGTCGCCCGCTGAACCCGTCGAAATTCGCCAAAAAGTCTTTCTCGAAGCCCGCAAATTTCAGCCCGTTTTGCCCGATTCGGAAGCTAAAATGAAAGTTTTGGAAAACGCCGCCGCCGAATTCAAAACCGGTGCCGATACGGTTTTCGCCAATCTTTACGGCGATTTGTCGGCAAATCAAGAATTGACTTCGTTTGAAAAGATTTTACCGAAAGATTTACTCGACCGCTATAATCTCGCGCAGGCGCAAGCCTTGCTCTACAAATGCGTCGAGATGAAAATTCGCGTCGCGCCGTCGGATGCGGCGAATTATCGCGCGATTTTCGGCTGGATAAAACATTTCGGCTTAATTCATTCGGTTATCGGAAACGCGACGAACGGTTATGAAATCACTTTGACCGGCGCGGCTTCGCTGTTTCACCGTTCGCAAAAATACGGCGTTCAGATGTCGGTTTTTCTGCCGGCTTTACTGCTTTGCAAAAATTGGAAACTGCGCGCGGAAATCTCGAACAAGGAAAAGGGAACGGCTTTTTACGAATTGACGAGCGACCAAACCGAACTGACTTCGTGTTATTTTGACGAGCCGGAATACGAAAACCCGGACATAGAAAAACTATTTGATAATTGGGAAAAGGCTTTGACCGACTGGCAATTGAAGAAAAATGAAAAAGTAATTGATCTCGGCAAAACGGCTTTCATCCCGGATTTGGTTTTGATTTCGCCGGAGAAAAAAGAAATATATTTAGATGTTTTGGGCTTTTGGACTCCGAAAAGTCTGCAAAAACGGCTTGAAGAGTTTAGAGCGGCAAACTATAAAAAATTTATCATCGCCGCTTCACAGGAACTGCGCGGCAGCCGCGAAGAACCACTTTGGGAAAGCGAAAACATTTTTTTCTACAAAACAAAAATCACGCCGCTGATTCTTGCGGAAATGGCGGAAAAACTGCTCGTCTAAAATTATTTTTCCTCTTCCGCTTTGAACATATATTTAATATTTTGTTTCGGTAAAAGCAAATTAGGCGCGTTCTGACGATTTATTTTCAGAGCGTCAAGATCATACCATTCGATAGTTCCTTCGATTTGTTCGCCGTCCAGCAGCACAATCATCATTTTTGTTCGGGCATCTATCTGTTTTTTGTAATAATAAGTCTCCGCGTTGGTTTCGGGCGGCGGCGGTTGTTTTTTACGGGATTCGGAATCTTCCCTCTGACGCGGAAAATTCCGACTCTTGTAGTCTTCCCTCATAATTCTATATCCCTCATATTATCAAATGCGATGAGGATCAAAAACTTTCAAAATTTCAGCTTAATCAGCCTGACGACGAATGAACGTCGGCACATTTATATCTTCTTCTTTTTTCTCGTCTGAAGGTTTCAAAGCCTGATAAACTGCGGTCGCCGTCGCATATCCTTCGCTTGGCGCGACAGCGGTCGCCGGTTGTGAAACGGCAGATTCTTCCTGATTGTCAAATCCGGTGGCGATGACGGTTATTTTAACTCGGTCTTCCATTTCTTCGTCAAAAACGGTTCCGAAAATGATATTTGCATCTTCGTCGGCTTCTTCGTGAATCAGCGAAATGGATTCTTCAATTTCATCAAGCGGCATATTTTTTGAACCCGTGATATTGATTAAAGCCCCGCGCGCGCCTCTGATCGAATTTTCTTCGAGCAGTTTGGAGTCAATAGCTTCCTTCATCGCTTTGACCGCCGCGCCTTCACCGCTGCCGTATCCGATGCCCATTAACGCCACGCCCATTCCCTGCATCACCGATTTGACATCCGCGAAATCCAGATTTATTGTGCCTGAAACGGTTATCAAATCCGAAATTCCCTGAACGGCTTGCAGCAAAATGTCATCGGCGCGACGAAACGCGTCCATTATGGAAATTTTTTCTTCGACTTCTTTGAGTTTCGAGTTCGGAATCGTAATTATCGTATCAACACAGCCGCGCAGTTCGGCTAAACCTTCGTCGGCTTGCTTCATTCGCTTTCTGCCTTCGACCGTAAAGGGTTTAGTTACGACCGCGACGGTCAGCGCGCCGAGTTCGATGGCGAGCGCGGCGATCACCGGCGCGGCACCAGTTCCCGTCCCGCCGCCCAGTCCGGTCGTGACAAAAACCATATCGGCATCCTGCAAAACGTCTATAATTTTGTCGGTATCTTCGATAGCCGCCTGTCGCCCGACTTTCGGATTCGCGCCCGCGCCGAGTCCGCGCGTCAATTCGCCGCCAAGTTGAATTTTTATCGGAGCGTTCGAGTTGTTCAAGGCTTGTACGTCCGTATTCACCACGATAAATTCGACACCTTTGATTCCCGCTTCAATCATTCGATTAACCGCGTTATTTCCGCCGCCGCCGACTCCTATAACGATGATTCGCGCCCCGATGACCGGCGTTTCCTCAAAGCTCATATTTAATTTTTTGTTTGTTTGGAGACTATTTATAGGCATATTTATGATTCCCTTTATTAAGTAAAATTTAACCGCCAAAAACTATTCGTGATGATTTTTGAGAAATATAACATTTCAACAACATATTGTGTATCCGGCGAATCAGCATACAACGATTTGGGGTAAAAAATCCAGTTGAAATGTTACATTTATCTAAATTTTTCTCGAAAATTTTCAAACCATTCAGTAACTTTACGAGTCGGCGAACGTCCTCCGGCGTTTTGTTCACGAATTTGCGAGCGCATCGAAAATAACGCCAATCCGCCCGCCACCGCCCATTCGGGACTCTGCACTTCGTCGAGCAGTCCGCCGAAGTGTTTTTCCTCTAAAAAGCCGAGTCGCGTCGGCGCGTCGAAAACCTGCTCGGCGATTTCGACCATCCCGCGATTTAATGAACCGCCGCCGGTCAAAACCACGCCGCTCGAAATTTGATTGTTCGAGCTGAAAACTTCGTGCGCGACGTGCTGAAGCAGTTCGACGGCTCGCGGCTGCATTATGTCGCACAAAATTTCTTTCGACAGTTGGCGCGTTTCCTGTCTGCCGACCGGCGTTATTTCGATAATTTCCTGCCGTTCGTCGTCGTTCATCAAAAATCCGGCGACGCAGCCGTAAAAATGTTTAATGCGCTCGGCTTCGGGAATCGAAACGCGCAGACCGACGGCAATATCTTTCGTAAAGTGCATTCCGCCAAACGGAAAAACTTTCGTGTGCTGCACCGCACCGCGCCCGAAAATCATCAAACTGGTGATTTCCTCACCGATGTTGACCAGCGCGCAGCCGTATTCTTTATCGTCGTCGCTCAATGTGCTGTTCGCCGCCGCCAGCGGTTCGAGCATCATATTTTCAATTTCCAAACCGGCGCGATGCACGGCTTTCATCATATTCTGTCCGCCCGCGCTCGGACTCGTGACAATGTGAACCCGGCATTCGAGCCGCGCCCCGTGCATTCCGACCGGCTCAATTATTCCGTCCTGACCGTCAATAATAAATTCCTGCGGCAGCCGGTCAACGATTTTCCAGCCCGCCGGAAGCTGAATCGCGCTGGCTGACTCGACGGCGCGTTCGACATCTTCGTTCATAATTTCGCGCCCGGTTCCGGCAACCGCGACGACACCGCTTTTGTTTTCGCCCTGCAGATGTTCGCCCGAAAGATTGATCGTCGCCGAGTGAACATCCAAACCGCTCATTCGTTCGGCATCTTCGACGGCTTTTTTGATTGATTCGACAACCGCTTCGGTCGTCGTAACAATACCGCGCCGCAAACCGCGAGCTTCGGCTTGTCCGACACCGACGATATTCATCGCGCCGCTGTCGGACGATTCTCCGACGACGCATCGAACTTTGCTCGTGCCGATGTCCAACCCGACTGCCTGTATTTCACGATTCATCTCTTTATAAGGACTGGAGCGCAATCCGTCCCGGTTGCAATGAGCGCAAAGCGCGAAACAACGTTTCGATTACTTTTAACTCGCATATCAGCGAGCGTTTTTGCCGTTTTCAACGGCATTGCAACCGGGACGGATTGCGCTCCAGTCTTTTTCAATTACAAACTCATTTAACTCGAAATCCCAAAACCTCTTTCTGCCCGTTTAAGCTGACCGATTCAATTTCTTTTCCTCTGCCCGCAATAATTTCCAGACTTTTTTTCAGACGCTTGCCGAAATCGTCTTTTCCCAATTCGAGCGTGACGGTTTCGCCCGAATCATGGACAGTTGCGCGCGGTGCCTGTAAATCGGACAAATCCACCACGCTGATGCGTTTAGCGAGTTCAAATTCCTGCCATTCGTTGAGCATTTTCAGATAAATCTTGACACGCTCCTGATTGTCCCTCGTCGCCTTATCGGTCTTGCTTTCGTCCCAGCCTTTCATCACAAACGGCGGTCGTTCATCATTTTTGCCGACTAAATCAAACAACACCGCGCCGTCGTCCGCCCACAAATCGCCCCGTTCGAGCCTGACAACAGCTCGCGGCTCACGCTCGATTAAATTGACGCGCAAACCGTCGGGCAAAACGCGCGAAACAACTGCCGACTTAACCTGCGTGATTTTTTCAATATCTTCCCTGATTGTTACTAAATCCGCGTTCCAAACGCCTGATTTGTCGGTTTGACGACTGACAATTTTTTCAATGTCATCTTTTGAAACTCGACTTATGCCGCGAATATCAATAGTTTTGACATCGAAAAATGTTGAAGCCGTTACCGTTCGATAACCCATAAACAGCAAAAAACCCAGACAAAATAAAATACCTACGGCGAAAACAAACGGCACGATAAATTTTGCCGCCGCGCCCGAATTTTGTCTGCGCGAACTCGCGGAGCGTCTGCTTCTCGCCGCCGTCGTTCCTGTTTTGCTTCGTGTTGTTCTTTTTCGTGCTGCCATAATTTTTACCCGCCAAAGTCGCAGAAAATTTCAACAGGATGGACAGGATGAATAGGATTTTTAATTCAAAAAAAATTTATCCTGTAAATACTGTCTATCCTGTTTGAAATATTTCTTTGTCCTTTTGGCATTTCATTTTTTTAAAATCTCCAAAATCTCATCGGAAAGCCGCGTAATGCTTCCCGCGCCGAGCGTGATTACCAGATCATTTTCCTGTAAATTTTCGACAACTTTTTCGGCGGCGGCTTCGATGTCGCCGATGTAATTCGCGTTTTTATGTCCGTATTGCTTGATGTTTTCGGTCAAAACTTCCGCCGTAATGCCGTCAATCGGCTGTTCGCTCGCCGCGTAAATATCAAGCACATAAAGCACGTCGGCGTTATTAAAAGCCAGCGCAAACTCGTTCATCAATTCTTTAGTGCGCGAATAACGATGCGGCTGAAAAACAACGACTGTCCGCTTTCCGCCCGAACCGTTTTTCGCCGCCGAAAGCGTGGCGACAATTTCCGTCGGATGATGTCCGTAATCGTCAACAACCATAATGCCTTTGGCTTCGCCTTTGAATTGAAAACGCCTGTCCGCGTTCTTGAATTTTGTGAACGCTTCGGCGATTTCGGCAAACGGAACATCGAGTTCCAAAGCGACGGAAGTTGCCGCCAAAGCATTATAAACATTATGTTTTCCCGGCACGGGCAAATTTATTTCGCCCAAAACTTCCGCGCCTTTCCAAACCGTAAAAGACGAACCGAATTTGTCGTTGTGAACGATATTGTGACCGGAAACATCCGCCTGCGCCGTCAAACCGTAAGTTACGCGCCGCCGCTTTAACTTCGGAATAATAAGCTGCACATTCGGATCGTCCAGACACATCACCGCCGCGCCGTAAAACGGAACTTTATTGATAAAATCGGTAAAACATTGCACAACGTCGTCCATTCCCTTGTAGGATTCCATATGTTCCTTATCAATGTTGGTAACTATCGCCAGCGTTGGATTTAACATCAAAAAAGAACGATCACTCTCGTCGGCTTCGGTAACAAACCAATCGCTAGTGCCGAGTTTGGCGTTCGACCCCAAAGTGTCAACCACGCCGCCGACAATCGTCGTCGGTTCGACTCCGGCGTGTCCGAGAATCGTCGCAATCATCGAAGTCGTCGAAGTTTTCCCGTGCGTTCCGGCAACCGCCACCGCGTATGGCTTCAAAGTCATCAATTCCGCCAGCATTTCGGCACGCGGAATAACCGGAATTTTATTTTCTTTGGCGTAAACGACTTCCGGGTTATCTTCTTTGACCGCTGACGAATAAACGACCACCTGAGCGTCGCCGACGTTTTCCGCCTGATGACCTTCGTAAATTTTCGCGCCGAGTTTTTCCAAACGGTCGGTGTTTTTAGATTTATTAATATCGGAACCCGACACGCTGAAATGTAAATTGCACAAAACTTCGGCGATGCCGCTCATCCCGATGCCGCCGATGCCGATGAAATGTATATTTTTAACGTGCCTGAACATAATATTTCGATTTTTTTAACGCAAAGGCGCAAAGACGCAGAGGCGCAAAGCTAACTGTTTTATTTTCATACCTTTTTTATATAGCTCATTCTTTGCTAAAAAATCTTTGCGTCTTCGCGCCTCTGCGTCTTTGCGTTAAAAATCTTTTGCCAACTTCTCAATTAAATCCACCGTAACTTCAGCCGCGTCCGCTTTTGCTAATTTTTTCGCCGCTTTTTCCATTGCGGAAATTCTTTCGGGCGCGTTTATCAAATCAGTTATTTCCTTTGCCAAACTTTCGCCGCTCAAATCTCGCTGCAAAATCATTTTCGCCGCGCCCGCGTTTTGCAGTGCTTCGGCGTTTTTGCGCTGATGATCGTCAGCGGCGGTCGGCAGCGGAATCAGAATCGCGGCTTTTCCCGCCGCCGCAATTTCCGCGCAGCTCGTCGCGCCCGCTCTGCAAATTATCAAATCGCTTTTCGCAAATTCGTCAACCATATTTGAAATATACGGTTTGATTTCGGCAACATCGCCCCAACCCGCGCGATTGTACAATTCCCGAATATTTTCAAAATCGCTTTCGCCGGTCTGATGCGTAATATTTAATTTACCGTGCGGCAAATCTTTCAATGATTCGACCATTGCATTATTTATCGCCCGCGCACCCTGCGAACCGCCGAAAATCAGCAAATTAACCTTTTCGCTTCGCGCTTTCGGCTGAATTTCAAAAAACTCTTTTCGCACCGGATTTCCGGTCACAATTGCTTTTTTTCCAAAAAACTTGACCGCTTCTTCAAATGTCAGTGCGGCTTTTGTCACAAACGGCGCGAGCTTTCGATTTGTAAAACCCGGCAGCGCGTTCGACTCCATTACGAGCGTCGGAATTTTCAAAAAACTCGCCGTCAAAAGAACCGGACCCGAAACATAACCGCCCGCGCCGATCACGACATTCGGCTGAAAATCTTTTATCAAACGCCGCGCTTCAAGAAAACTTTTCGGCAAAACCGCCAAACCTTTTATCTTTCCGAGCAATCCGACGCTTTTTAGTCCTGCACTGTTTATCAAAGAAAGTTCAAAGCCGTTTGCCGGGACGATTTTCGTTTCAAGTCCGCGCGAAGTTCCGACAAACCGCACTTCGGAATTTTCATCGCGCCGCATAACTTCTTTCGCCACAGCAATTCCCGGATAAATATGTCCGCCCGTTCCGCCTGCGGCAATCAATACTTTCATAGATTTATTCAAACAGGATGGACAGGATTATTTTGACTGATTTTAAAGTCTAAATTCTTTCCTGATAAATTATTTTTCAATCATCCTGCAAATCCTGTCCATCCTGTTTGAATTTCCCTTCTGTTACTTTAAACCTGTTTTGCCGCGCTTTTGTCGTTTCGGTGTTTCCCTTTTCTCCGTTTTTTCAATCGAAGCAGAACCAGCATATTGCGAAATATTCAGTAAAATTCCGACGGCGAACAGCGTGATGACGATTGACGTGCCGCCGTAGGAAATAAACGGCAGCGGAATTCCCTTTGCGGGCAAAATCGAAATCACGACGCTGATATTAAACAGAGCCTGCACGACGATTCCGGTAATAATTCCCATTCCCAAAAGCTGTCCGAATCTGTCAGGCGCGAGCAAAGCCGCGCGCGCGCCGCGCCATAGAAGAAGACCGAATGCGATTACGACGGTTAAAGTTCCGATTAAACCGAATTCTTCACCGACGACGGCGAAAATAAAATCCGAATACGGATACGGCAAATAAAAAAGTTTCTGCTGACCTTTGGCGAAACCTTCGCCCAAAATCCCGCCCGAACCGATGGCGTAAAGTCCCTGCACGACTTGATAACCGGCATCGTCTGAATGCGCGAACGGATCGAGAAACGCCATCAAACGCTGCATTCGCCACGGCGCAAAAACGAGAGCGCAAACGCCGAGAAACAACAAACCGCCGCCGACTGCCGCCAAATGCAGAATTTTCGCGCCCGCCGCGAAATAAACCGTCACGAAAATCGCGCACAGAACAATCGTCGTTCCCAAATCCGGCTCAAAAATTATCAACGCGCCCAAACTGCCTAAAACAAATAAACACGGCAAAACCGTTTCTTTCAAATCGCCGATTATTTCTTCGTTTTTCGTCAAAAAATACGCGAGAAAAATCGGCAGCGCGATTTTGGCGATTTCCGACGGCTGAAACGAAAATCCGGGAAAACGAATCCAGCGGCGCGCGCCGTTGATCGAATGAAACCCGAAAACACTGAGCAAAAGCAAAACAGTTATCGCTAAAATTCCATAAACGATGTATTCCTTTTGATACCGGTGATAATTGACTTTGCTCATCAAAAACATCACCGCCAAACCCGCCAGCGTAAAGCCGAATTGTTTGTAAAAATACGTCATCTGACTTTCACCGCCGGTTTCGCGCAAGGCAATCATCGCCGACGCGCTGTAAACCATAATCGCGCCGAACAGCGCGAGGCTCGCGGCAATCGCAAATAAAAACCAATCTGTGCGGAGTTTTTTAGTCATTTTTCAACAATAATTAGACCGGAGCGCAATCCGTCCCGGTTGCAATGAGCGCAAAGCGCGAAAAAGTCGTTGATTTCATTCAACTTGAAATAATGCGAACGCCGTTTGCCGTTTTCAACGACATTGCAAGCGGGGACGCTTGCGCTCCAGTCAATCTTATTTTCATCAAATAATCGCCCCTTACATTACCTTGCCGCGCCCGACACTTTATCTTTGTCGCACTGATTTTGAACAAAACCGAACATCGTGAAAATTACCAAAAAACAAATTTTCATTTCGCCTCGCTCGTCTGCGTTTTCGCCGTTAAGTCAGCAACTTCACGTTTGAAAATCGTGCCGCGTTCTTCGTAACTTTTGAACATATCAAAACTCGCGCAAGCCGGAGCGAGCAAAACCGCGTCGCCTTTTTCCGCCGCTTCGCAACCTTTCACAACCGCCTCTTTCATATCTTCGGCGCGAATAATTTCCGCGTGATTTTGCAGTTGATTTTCAATATTCGACGCGTCTTCGCCGATTGTAATTATTTTGCGAACCGATTTTTCAATCAAATCAATCAGCGGCGAATATGGCGCGTTTTTTCCGCGTCCGCCGAGAATTAAAATCGTTTTTCCGGCAATATCGCTCAACGCTTCGAGTGCTTTGGAAGTCGCGTCAACGCTCGTCGCCTTTGAATCGTTGTAAAATTTCACGCCTCCAATTTCGGCGACGAATTCGATGCGATGTTCAACGCCTTTGAAATTCTTGATCGTCTCGCGCATCGAATCCGGCGACGCGCCGCACGCTAAACCCGCCGCCAAACTAGCCAACACATTTTCGACGTTGTGCAGTCCGCGCAAAAAAATCTCGTCGCGTGTTGTCAAAATTTTTTCCTTTCCATTGGCGCGGCAAACTAAATCTTTTCCCCGCAAAAACAAACCTTCGTCTAAATTTTTTTTCACGCTGAACAGTGAAATCTGCGCTTTCAAACCATCTTGCCAACTCGCTGTGATTTCATCGTCGGCATTTAAAATCGCCAGATCGTCCGCCGTTTGATTCATAAAAATTCGATGTTTCGCGGCGGCATAATCCGAAAAAAAATCGTAACGGTCGAGATGATTCGGCGTTACGTTCAAAGCGACGGCGATGTTCGGGCGAAAATCTACAATCGTTTCCAGTTGAAAACTCGAAAGTTCAACAACCGTCCACGTTTCATCGGTCGAAGTTTCCGCCAGAGTTACGAGCGGCGTTCCGATATTTCCGCCGATTTGCGTTTCGATTCCGGCATTTTTCAAAATCTCGCCGATCAAAGTCGTCGTCGTCGTTTTGCCGTTTGAACCCGTAATTCCGACGATGCGACCTTTCGTAAAACGATACGCCAACTCGATTTCGCCGATCACTTCGCCGTCTTTGCGGTCAACATAACGCGCCGGAAGCACATTCGTCGGAACACCCGGAGAAATCACGACCAGATCAATCTGATCTAACAGCCACGACGGAATTTGTCCGTCAATCAAACCGATATTTTCATTTTTCAAAGAACGCGCTTCGTCCGACCATTCAGCAGCCGGTTTTTTATCGTGCAGCGCAACCGTCGCGCCGCGTTCCGCTAAAAATTTCGCGGAAGTTACGCCGGATTTTCCCGCGCCTAAAACTAAAGTTTTCCGTCCGGTTAATTTCATTTTTTATTAACGCAAAGTCGCCAAGACGCGAAGACGCAAAGGAAACTTTTTCAAAAAACTCTGCGCCTTTGCGCCTCTGCGTCTTTGCGTTAAAAATCATCTTAGTTTCAACGTCGAAAGACTTAACAGCGCAAACAAAATCGCAATAATCACAAACCTGAAAACGATTTTCGGCTCTTTCCAACCCAACATCTGAAAATGATGATGAATCGGTGCTTGCAGAAAAATTCGTTTCCCTTTGCCATTTGTTATTCTAGTAAATTTGAAATATGATTTCTGGATTATTACCGAAAGAGTTTCAATAATAAAAACACCACCGATAAACGGCAAAAGAAATTCCTGTTTTGTCAAAATAGCAACCGTGCCGAGCGCACCGCCGATTGCCAGCGAACCGGTATCGCCCATAAAAACTTCCGCCGGCGGCGCGTTGAACCACAAAAATCCTAAGCTCGCGCCGACCAACGCGCCGCAAAAAACCGTCAGTTCCGCCGCTTCCGGTTTGTGCGTAATTTCCAGATAATCCGCCCAACGCTTGTCGCTCGAAACATACGTCAGAGCCGTGAACGCCGACATCGCAATAAACGTCGTGCTTGCCGCCAAACCGTCCATTCCGTCCGTTAAATTCACGGCGTTTGACGACCCCAAAAGAATAAAAATGACAAAGAACAAATAAGCAATCGGACCTATCCAACTGACGCTCGTGTAATAATTGGCATCCGCCGTCGCTTTGAAAAAAGGAACGCTGACGTTCCACGGATAATTGGCGAAATACCACAAAACCGCCCAAATTCCGACTGCCGTAATCAATTGAAACAAAAGTTTTTGTCTTTCAGTTAATCCTTCGCTGCGTTTTTTGACAATTTTTACATAATCGTCGGCAAAACCGATGGCGGCAAAACACGCCGTCGAAATTATTGCCAGCCACAGATAAAGACTGTCGAGCCGCGCCCACAGCAGCGTCGAAACAAAAACCGCGCCGATTATCAAAACTCCGCCCATCGTCGGCGTGCCTTTTTTCGCCTGATGTTCCGCTGAAAGTTCTTCGCGGATTTCCTGACCGTATTTCAGCGCGGTCAGTTTTTTTATCACTTTCCCGCCAAACAACAGCGAAATTAAAAGTGCCGTAATCGTCGCCCACGCCGTGCGAAACGTTACGTATTGGAAAACATTCAACGCCTTGTAAAAATACGATTCGCTGGCGGCGGATTGTTTGAAAACGATTTGATATAAAAAGTAATAAAGCATCGGCTTCTCGAATTAAAAGTTAAAAATTAAAAACGCAAAATATCAAAAACTTAATAACATAAATATAAATTCTTTGATATGCAAATTGATATGAAAATTTTTAATTTCGCATTTTTAATTTTTAATTTGAGAAAATTTTTCCAATAATTTTTCAATCACCTTTTCCGTTCGCACGCCGCGCGAACCTTTGACCAACACCAAATCACCCGTTTTTACTTCATTTGCCAAAAATTCTCCGGCTTCGGTCGAACTATCAAAAAATATCGTTTTATTCAAGCCGGCATTTTTCGCGCCGTCCGTCATTTCCTGCGCCAGACCGCGCACGCCGATTAAAAAATCAATTCCGCTGTTCGCCAATTTCTCGCCCGTTGCTTGATGAATTTCCACTTCGTTTGCTCCGAGTTCGAGCATTTCACCGGCGACGACGATTAATCTTTTCGCGTCGCCTCTGCCGTCAACCAAAGTTTTGACCATTCCCGAAAGCGCGGCGGGATTTGAATTGTACGAATCGTTAATCACCGTAAAACCTGCTTGGAAATGCAAAACTTCACCGCGCTGCGGCGGCGGCGCGATAGTTTTCAGCGCGTCGGCGATTTCCCGCGCCGACATTCCAAACGAAAAACCGACGGCGGCAGCCGACAGCGCGTTTAGAATATTGTGCCGTCCCGAAAGCCGCATCGAAACTTCGGCTTTTTCATTCGGAAGATTTAAAGTAAATTTCGTTTCGCCGAATCGCGCCGTTTCAATTTCGCTTGCCGAAACATCGGCTTTTTGTTCTATTCCGTAAGTTATCGCACTTCCTTTGTGCAATTCGCGCATTCTCAAAACGCGAAAATCGTCGGCGTTCAAAATCGCCACACCGTCCGGTTTCATTCCTTCAATCAGTTCGGCTTTTGCCTTTGCGACATTTTCAATCGAACCCAAATGTTCGAC
Organism: Pyrinomonadaceae bacterium; assembly: GCA_965218105.1. Taxonomy (GTDB): domain Bacteria; phylum Acidobacteriota; class Blastocatellia; order Pyrinomonadales; family Pyrinomonadaceae. The sequence continues at coordinate 2,008,495 of OZ244585.1, read as the reverse complement.
GTGAACCGGCAAAACATTCAATTCAACCGCAACCGACGGCGGCGTAATCCGGCACAAACGCGCGATTTCATTGTTCGGCGTGGACATTCCCATTTCCAAAACCGCGACATCGTAAGAATCATCTTTCGCCAAATTTAAAACCGTGATCGGCAAACCGAGTCCGTTGTTGTAATTTTTAATATTCCGCAAAACCTTGCGACCGGAATTTTCCAAAACTCGCGCCGTAATTTCCTTCGCCGTCGTTTTTCCCGCGCTTCCGGTAATTGCGATGACCGGTTTACTCCACTGCAAATAAACGCCGTGCGCGAGATTTTGAAACGCCAAAATCGCATCGTCAACAAAAATCAAACGATCACGAAATTTTTCTAAAATTTCTTTATGTTCGACAAATCTGTCGGGACGCGCGACCGCCGCGACCGCGCCTTTTTCAAACGCCGACGGAATATATTTGTGCGCGTCTTCAAAATCGCCGTTGAAACAATTATTTTTATAATCCGGCTGCGAAAGCGCGAAAAACACTTCGCCCGCTTCGACTTCGCGCGAGTCAATCGCAAACGAGTTGACTTCCGCGTTCAGAAGAGCGGGATTTAGTTTTGACGCGTCGGCGTTCATAAATTTTATCGCATCGGCAAGTTTCAAGTTTTTCCTTTCGTTTTTTCGCTCGATTTATTTTTCTTTTCGTCGTCCGAAATTACTGTTTTCGGTTTGACCGCTTTTTTGTTTTCGTCAGGCGATTTTGTTTCCGTTTCTTTTTTCGTTTTCTTTTTCGCTTCCGGTTTTTTTTCAACAATCGAAGAAACTTTTTCTTTTTCCGCCAAAATATTTTCCGTTTGAATTTCAGAAGGCGCGGCTTCGACTTCTGCCGGAATATTTTCCGCCGTCAAAACTTCCTGTTTGATAGTTCCGTCCGGCACGACATTTAATTCGGGCAAAATTTGTTCGGCAATTTCGCGGAAAACCGGCGCGGAAACTTGTCCGCCGTCGCGCGGTCCGCCGCTCGGCTCGTCCATCACGACCGCAATGACGACCGACGGATTATCCGCCGGCGCGAAACCGATAAACGACGAAACATATTTTGCCGCGTTATATTTCCTGATTTTCGGATCGTATTTCCAGGCAGTTCCGGTTTTTCCCGCCGACGTATAACCGTTAAGCTGCGCTCTTTTGGCGGTTCCTTTCATCACGACTTTTTGCAGCATTCCGCGCAAATCGCGGGCGTTTTCCGCGCTCAAAATCGGCGTTTTTTGCGGCTCGGAAGTTGATACAACTTTTCCGTCGGCTTGCCGGATTTCCTTGATAATATGCGGCTGAATTTTCACGCCGTCATTAGCAATCGCGGAGTATGCCGTCGCCGCCTGCAACGCCGTTACGCCGACTTCGTAACCGATTGCCATTGACGCGAGCGAATCGCCGTTCCAACTTTCCGGCGAACGAAGCTGTCCGCGCACTTCGCCGGGAAGTTCAACGCCCGTCGGCTCGCCGAAACCAAATTTTCGAGCATAGCCGTAAAATTTGTCTTTGCCAAGTCCGAGCGCGGTTTTTATCGCCGCGTAATTGCTCGAAACGGCAAGAGCCTCGCCGTAAGACATAACTTTCGTCGCGTGCGGATCGTTAAAACGATGTCCGCCGACTTCGATAAAACCTTTTCGGCAGTCAATCTGCCCGTCAGCTTCGATCTGATTTTCCTGTAACGCGCCGCTGTAAGTGATGACCTTAAAAACCGAACCCGGCGCGTAAACATATTGCAGAGCTTTATTTGTATAAGTTTCCGGCGCGTATTTGCTGAATTCGTTCGGGTCGAAAGTCGGATAATTCGCCAACGCCAGAATTTCACCGTTTTTCGGATCAAGCACGATTGCCAAACCTGATTTGGCATTTGAAGACTTAACGCCGTTTTCGAGTGCCTGTTCCACTTTGTACTGAATCGAACTGCTCAAAGTCAAAACAATGTCATCCGGCGGTTCGCGTTCAATCTCCGATTCGTCATAAACTCTGCCCAGGCGGTCGCGGTCTTGCCAGCCTTTGACCACCGCGCCGCGCAGAATTTCTTCCTGCGACTGCTCAATTCCCGCCTGACCGATGTCGTCCGCGTTGCTGAAACCGATCACCTGCGCCGCCAGCGTTTTATACGGATAACTGCGTTTTTGTTCTTCGCGCCAGTGAAGTCCGGTAAATCGCGGCTCGTCATATTTTTTGATTTCCGTATTTCGCAGAGCGTCATTGACGTTTTGCGCCGTATTTTCGTCCAACGTCCGCGCCAGCCAGACAAATCTTCTGTTGTTTTCCTTGCCTTCGCGCAGACTTTTCGCAATGTCGTTCGGCTTAAGTTTTAAGACTGCGGCAACTTCTTTGGCAGTTTTTTCCACATCATCAATTTCAGCGGGATCGGCGTACAGCGATTTCAGATTGACGCTCATCGCCAGCGCGCGCTCCGTGCGATCATAAATTGTCCCGCGCAGCTGCCGACTTTTCACTTGATCGCGCCGTTGGTTGAGTGCCTGACTGCGAAGCCATTCGCTTTGATTAACCTGTAAATGCACGAGCCGGACGCTGATGCCGCCAATCCATAAAATAAAAAACGCGACGACCAGCATAAACCGCGTAAAAGCGGTCTGCGCCGGATTTTTATTGATTTTTTTCGTGCGTTTTGCCATTTATTATTAGAGTTGCGGAAACACGCACGAAGTAAGTGTGTCGTTTGCGCCCTTACTTCGTGCGGGCTTCGGCATTTATTTTTTCGCCGTTTTCACCGGAGATTTGTCTTTTTCGACTTTCACTTCCGGCATTTTCTTCGTTTCTTTTTCCGCTTTTTTTGCTTCGGGTTTTATATCATCCGTTTTTGCCGGAGCGGATTGTTTGGAATTCGCATTGCTGATCTTTTCAGCTTTCGGTTTTTCATCCGAAACGCTTGTCGGGCGAAAAACTTCGATATTGCTCGCCGTCATCATCGTCAAGCCGATTTTTTGCGCGGCTTTTTTGATTTCCGAAGGTGTCAGCGCGATTTCTTTGGCTAAAATTAACTGGCGTTTATCGGTTTCGAGTTCTTCAATCTGCTTTTTCAGTTTCGAGTTTTTGATTCCGTAATCAATGGAAGAAAAATGTTGGCGGGCGGCAAAGAAAAATCCGACCACCAAAATTAATCCGCAGGTCAGCGTCAAAAGGATATAGCGCAGCGGAATCGGTTCGCGTTCGTTTTGGACTTTTCTGGTCGGTTTTTTGGTGGATATTTTTTTGCGGTTCATAATTTTTCCAAAAATTTACAATCAATTCAACTTCAAACAAGCGCGAAGTTTTCCGCTTCGGGCGCGCGGATTTTCCTCCGTTTCCGTTTCATTCGGCACAATCGGTTTGCGCGTCAAAATTTCAATTTCTTTTTTCGCGCCGCACACGCAGTTTGGCATTCGCGGCGGACAGGAACATTTTCCCGCAAGTTTCTGGAATGTTTGCTTGACGATTCTGTCTTCCAAAGAATGAAAAGTTATGATTGCCAGCCGTCCGTCTTTTTTCAAAATATCAACTGAATCACGAATAAAACTCTCTAAAATTTCAAGCTCGCGGTTGACGGCGATTCGCAAAGCCTGAAATGTGCGCGTCGCCGGATGAATTTTATCTTTTTTGCCGCGTCTGACCGCTCTTTCAACTAATTCTGCTAACTCTTTCGTCGTTTTTACAGGCTCGCCGCGTTCCCTGCGTTCGACTATTCTCCGTGCGATGCGCCGCGAAAATCTTTCTTCTCCGTATTCGTAAATAATCCGCGCGATTTCAAATTCCGAAAGCGTTTCGAGCAATTCGGCGGCGGTTTCCGCGTCCGCGTCCGCATTCATTCGCATATCGAGTTTTGCGTCAAACCGAAAACTGAAACCGCGCGTTTCGCTGTCAAACTGCAAAGATGAAACTCCCAAATCTGCCAAAACTCCGTCAACTTTTTCAAGTTTCGCGCCGGCTAATACTGCTTTTATTTCCGAAAAATTCGCCTGAAAAATTTCGATTCTGTCGCCGAATTTCTCAAGTCTTTCTTTGGCAAATTCAATTGCTTCAGTATCTTGATCAATTCCGATAATTTTTGTTTTGTCAAAATTCGCTAAAATCGCTTCGGAATGTCCGCCCAAACCGAGCGTCGCGTCAACAAAAATTTCACCGGAGCGCGGCTTCAAAAGTCCGACGGTTTCGGTCAGCAAAACGGGTTTATGCAAATTTTCGGCTTTTAATTTCGACACGTTCAAAGAGCAGACGCAATTTTTCGGCGCATTATTTTGTGATGTCAAGACACATAAATAACCATATCTGCCAAAAGTCCCGGCAAAACCTTTTGAATAGTAGTTTTTTGATTAAACGCGAAACCTTAGATTTTTTGACCGTCCTACTGGTGTTAAATAATCTCGCGCATCACAATAGTTAGAAACTTTTTAGGGGAAAGTGCTTAATCTTAAACACATCTTATTGTGGAAAAAATTTCCGCGCCCAAATTTCGTTTTGAGCTGTTTCAACTAATTATCAAGCATCTTACGATTATTTTTTAGTTCCTGTCAAGAATTATTAACGATTTTTTATTTTAATCAACTGCTTAATTTTTACAATTTTTTGATTAAGAAAAATAACCGCCGATTTACGGTTTCTTTTCGGTGAATTTTGAGCTAAAGTTTATAGTTTACAATTTTTAACAAACACGCTTGCTTCTTTTACATCGGTTTGAAAATTTTCTGTTTTGCTATGAAAATCACGCTCGCTCAACTTTTAATTTTCGGAATTTTTGCGGGTTTGGCGAATGTGCTTGGCGGTTTGATTCTTTTTCCGCCCGGAATTCAAAAGAATTACAAAAAACTGCTCAAATATATTCTGGCGTTGGGCGCGGGTTTTATGCTCGCCGTAACTTTTATTGATATTTTGCCGGAAGTCGTCGGACTCTGGCAAAAAGAAGGAAGTTCATATAGCGCGGAAACATTGATTTATCCGATGGGTTTGCTGCTTGTCGGCTATTTAATTACACAATTTTTTGAACACACTATCGCGCCGCATTTTCATCTCGGCGAAGAAATGCACGCCGATCATTTGATTTCGACATCTTCGGCTTACACGGCAATCGGCGGACTGCTTATTCACACATTTTTCGACGGCGTTTCGATTGCCGCCGCCGCGCAGGTTGATTATCGCGTCGGAATTTTGGTATTTTTCGCCGTTTTCCTGCATAAATTTCCCGAAGGTTTTACAATCGCGTCAATAATTTTAGCGGCGGGAAAAGGCTTGAAAGAAGTTATTTTTGCCACGTCTTTGGTCGGATTGACGACGTTTTTCGGCGTTCTACTTTATTTTTTCGTCGGCGCGCGAATCGGTTTTACAGTCGCTTACGCGCTTCCTTTAGCAAGCGGCGTAACGCTTTATGTGGCGGCAAGCGATTTGATTCCCGAAGTCAACCATCACGGCGGCAAAAATCCGCTGGTTTCGCTTTCGGTCTTTGCGGGCGTGGCGTTATTTTTCGCGCTGCATTTTATTCTGCATTCGTTTTTGGAGAGGTAGTTTATTTTTTAACGCAAAGGCGCAAGGACGCAAAGGCGCAAAGTTAAATTTTTATTTTACCTAAAATTCCTTTGCGTCTTCGCGTCTTTGCGCCTTTGCGTTAAAATCTTTTTTATGACACAAACACAACCACATCAGCCGCCAAAGCTGCAAAAAACTGAAAACGGCGACATCAATACAAACTCTTTAGCCGATTTGCTCGAATGGTTTTTAAATTACGATCCGCGCGTCGCGCTCGTCAGAAATCCGCAGGTTGAGGAACTTTTTCAGTGGAAACAAGCCGACGACGCGGAAAACGGCGTTGAAATTTACCCGTTTGAAAATGCCGAATCGCGTTTCGCCATCGGAGTTTTTCAGGCGTTGGGCGAAAACGATTCGGAAAATAAACTGCATCGCTGGATTGCGGACGTTTTGCAGGCATTGAGCGAAGCCAAACAAACAAACGAAGAAATCGCCAAAACTTACAATTTGAAACAGAGCGAATCGCACATCGAACAGGCGGAAAAAATTCCCTCCAAAACGGAGAGACGTTTATATTTATCAAGCTGTTGGCTGGAATCTCTCTGCACGGCGGAAACCAGGTTTTTGGGTTGGATTTATCAGGAAATTTATAACAAAACTTTTACTCCTTAAAACTTTCCCAGTTTCCTTTCCAATTAAATTTTTCGATTGCGCGAAAGCGTTTTTTGTAATCGTAAAACGAATTTTCGTCGTAACAGTAACCTTGATAATAAAAATCTTTGCCGTGTTTCCGGGCAAAATCAATTTCCAAAAGCATTGTAAAAATACCGAGACTGCGCGATTTTTCGGCGGGCGCGAACATCGCGTAAATGCTCGAAATCGCCGATTCGCCGACATCGAAAAAACTCGCGGCGACCAAACTTCCCCTGTCGTAAACGCCGACTTCCAACGCCTCGCACGGAACTGATTTTGCGTCAAAAGATAGAAAATCATAAATTGAAAACGGAATATTGCGACTAAAACGATATTTATGTTTTTCAAACAATTCTTCTTTTTCTTCGTTTATTTCGACGGGACGAATAATGACTTGTAAATCTTGATTTTTTGCGATGACGCGGCGTTTATTTTTTGAAACGGAAAAATCCGCAAGACGAATTCTCAGCGGGAAAACCTGACAAATTCTCCCGTTGTAAAGCGACAGATTGTAGCGAAAAAACTGTGTGCCGAAATGCCGCCAGCCGTTCGCCAGCAACGCGTCCAACTGTTTCGGCGAAACTTTCAGCGTGTCAAATTCTTCGTTGATGAAAAAAAGTTCATTTGCCGGTAAAAATTCATTTTCGAGCATCGGTAATAGAAATATCCAAAGAAAAATCAGGCGAACAAAAGAAATATACCAAATCAAATCTGCCCGTGAAAGTTTGCGCGGCGTGTGAGGAGAAACTTTGACTAATCGTGTCCGGTTTTTGCGGTTTGTTAATTTCGGCGCGGCGTGTCAAAATTATAGGTTTGGAGGAAAAAATAAAAAGTTGTTTGTAGAAAGTAAAATAAAAACAAAACTGCTCAAAAAAATGGGCGAAGCCGTCCGCGATTTTTCGATGATCGAAGACGGCGATAAAATAATGGTCTGTCTTTCGGGCGGAAAAGACAGCTACACGATGCTCGATTTACTGCTCGACGTGCAGAAGCGCGCGCCCGTCAATTTTGAAATTCTCGCCGTCAATCTCGACCAAAAGCAGCCTGATTTTCCCGAACATATTCTGCCCGAATATCTCGAAAACATCGGCGTAAACTATAAAATTATCGAAGAAGATACTTATTCGATTGTGACGCGATTAGTTCCCGAAGGCAAAACTTTCTGCTCGGTTTGTTCGCGTTTGCGGCGCGGGATTTTATACACCGCCGCCGTCAAAGAAAACTGCACGAAAATCGCGCTCGGACACCACGCCGACGACATTATCAACACATTTTTATTGAACCTTTTTTTCGTCGGACAGTTAAAGGCGATGCCGCCGATTCTGCGTTCCGATGACGGGCGAAATACGATTATTCGTCCGCTGGCTTACTGTCACGAAAAAGACATTGTGAAATTTGCCGAAGAAAAGCAATTTCCGATAATTCCGTGCAATCTGTGCGGTTCACAGCCGAATTTGAAACGCGCCCGCGTCAAAAAACTGATTACCGAACTCACCAAAGAAATTCCGCACGTCCGTTCGTCAATTATGACGGCTTTATCAAACGTAACCGGCTCGCATCTGCTCGACACGCAGCTTTATGATTTTGAAAATTTTACGCCGCTGATCAAAGAAATCAAACCGCTTCACGGCAGCGTTGAACAGGAACTCGACGCGGTTTTCGATCATTCCGAACCGCAGTTAAACAAATTCAGCGCGATTGTTCAAAAATCGCTCGCTTAATTGTTTTGCTTTCCGGTCTGTGAAAATAGTTCGGTCGAACGTAATTTCAATTCTTTCAAATTATCCGCAAATTTTGATAAATAAAAGTTTAATGGACTTTATGAAAAAGTTTTCCACAGGTGGAAAACTTTTTCAATATCAAAGTCAGACACTATTTTTGCTTGTAAAATGTAATTTTCAAGCGCGAAAACGACGCGGTTGAATTTCGTATTTCTTTATCTTATAACACAAAATACGTTCAGTCGTATCGAGCATTTTGGCGGCTTTGGCGCGATTTCCGCGCGTTGACTTGAGCGCGTCCAAAATTAAATCGCGCTCGAAAGCTTCGATTGACGAGGAGAGCGAAACTTGCGTCACCGTGCCGGTAATTTCCGCCGTTTGCAAAGTCGGCGGCAGATGATGTCCGTGAATGACATTGCCGTCGCACACTAAAACGGCGCGTTCGATAGTGTTTTCCAACTCGCGCACGTTGCCCGGATAATGATAACTCGTCAGCATATCAATCGCCGGTGTCGAAATTCGCTTGATGTGTTTGTTGTGTTCGCGCTCGTATTTTTCGACAAAATTTTCCGCCAGCAGTAAAATATCGGATTTTCGCTCGCGCAGAGGCGGCAGATAAATCGTAAAAACATTCAGACGGTAGAATAAATCTTCGCGGAAGGAGCCGTCAATTATCGCTTCTTCCAGATTTTTGTTGGTCGCCGTAATCAAGCGCACATTGGCTTTGAGCGTTTCCGTGCCGCCGACGCGCTCAAATTCGCGTTCCTGCAAAACGCGCAGTAATTTGATCTGCGTCTGTGTTGACAAATCGCCGATTTCGTCCAAAAAAAGCGTGCCGCCATCGGCGATTTCAAAACGTCCTTTTTTTCTGTTATTCGCTCCCGTGAACGCGCCTTTTTCGTAACCGAATAATTCGGATTCGATCAATGTTTCCGGCAGCGCGGCGCAGTTCACTTTGATAAACGGTTTTTTTGCCCGCAGCGAATTGTAATGAATGGCGTTGGCGATCAATTCTTTGCCGGTGCCGGATTCGCCGCGCAGTAAAACCGTCGTATTTGAACGCGCGACCTGACTGATTTGAGCATAGACGCGCTTCATCGCGCTCGAATTTCCAACAATATGCCCGAAGTCATATTTTTCGCGCAGTTCACTCTTTAATTTAGTGTTTTCGTTGAATAAACGCTCTTTCTCGTTTTCGATAATATGCTCAACTTTTGTCGTTTGGGCGATCATCACGCCGATAACCGACAAAAAGTTCGCTACAAATTCATAATCTATTTTCTCTTTGTAAGAGAATTCCACGCCGAAAACTCCAAATGTTTTGTTTTTGGCGGAAATCGGTACGCAAATGCTGCTGACATCTACATTTTTGTCGTTTAGATTGACTGAACTCGACAAATATGTAGATTCTAAATTTGCTTTTGGCAAAATTACGGTCTTGGAGTTGCGGAAAACATCCATTACAAAAGTTTTTTCAATATTCGCTTCCAGCCGGCGAAACTCAGCCGCGCTAAAACCCGTTGACGCTTTGACCTTTAATCCATCTTCTAAGTCGTTGTAAATGGCGATAAAACTTCTGGAAAAATCAAACGATTGATGAAAAGTTTCCAGAAATCGAGGAAAAGCCGCGCCTGAAAGTTTTCCGTCAACGAGTATCTGTCCGATTTCGGACAAAATCTTTAGCGAGTCGTTTTTAATATTAAATGCAAAATCAGCGTTTATTTCGTTTTTCATACAAAAATGTAAATTATTAAAATAATTCTAACAAAAATGTAGCAAATTTTAATTTATTTTGCACAAGCAAATTCATTTTAGTTAAGTAAACCCAGTAAACACAGAGTTTACAATAATTTCATAAAGTTGGCACATAAATTGTAAAAATTAAACGTCAATAGATAAAATTAAGTTGTAAAAAATAAGATGGAGAATTTTAATGATTTTGAAAAGAAAGTTTCTGCTTTTAGCCGGTTTTCTGCCGTTATTTTCTAATTTCGCATTTGCTCAGGATGCAAATCTCGCCCAACGAATCGAAACTTTGGAATCTGCTGCCAATGCCGCTCAATCGAATGCTGATAATGCCTGGATTTTAATATGTTCGGCGATGGTTTTGCTGATGACCGTTCCCGGACTCGCGCTGTTTTACGGCGGTTTGGTGAGACAAAAAAACGTGATTTCGACAATTATGCAAAGTTTGATGCTTGCCGGAGTCGTTACCGTAATTTGGGCTGTTTTCGGTTACAGTTTGGCGTTTTCGGAAGGTTCGGCTTTTATCGGCGGGTTTGATTTCGCATTTTTGAGAAATGTCGGCAGCGCGCCGAACGCGGATTACGCGGCGACAATTCCGCAGCAGACGTTTATGATTTTTCAACTGATGTTTGCGATAATTACGCCCGCGCTGATTACCGGCGCGTTTGCCGAGCGCATAAAATTCAGCGCAATGCTTGCCTTTACAACTGTCTGGACGATTGTGATTTATCTGCCGCTGGCGCATATAGTTTGGGGCAAAGGCGGATTTTTCAACGCGGCTCTGGGCGGCGTAATTCCGGCTCTGGATTTTGCGGGCGGCACGGTTGTCCATATTTCGTCGGGTATTTCGGCTTTGGTTTGCGCTTTATATGTCGGCAAACGCAAAAACACTCAGGACAACACCCCGCACAATGTTGTTTTGAGCGTCATCGGGGCGTGTCTTTTGTGGTTCGGATGGTTTGGGTTCAACGCCGGAAGTGCTTTATCGTCAAGCGGATTGGCGACAAATGCGTTTGTTACCACACATTTTGCGGCGGCGGCGGCGATGCTCGTCTGGACGACTATCGAATGGATTAAACACGGCAAACCGACTGTTTTGGGCGCGATTTCCGGCGCGGTCGCCGGACTCGTCGGCATCACGCCCGCCGCCGGTTTTGTTACGCCGATGGCGGCTTTGCTGATCGGATTGTTTGCCGGAACAATTTGCTGTTTCGCCGTCAATCAGCTGAAAGAATTTTTGGGTTACGACGATACGCTCGACGTTTTTGGAATTCACGGGATCGCCGGAATCTTCGGGGCAATTATGACGGGAGTTTTTGCGACCGGCGCGGTCAATCCGATTTTCAAAGATGCCGCCGGCAATCCGCTGCCCGTCGGTTTGATAGACGGCAACGCGGCGCAAGTCGTCAATCAATTAATCGCCGTCGGCTTGACGGTCGCGTTTGCCGCGTTCGGATCGTTTGTAATTTTAAAACTGGTTGACGTATTTATCGGTTTGCGCGTCAGCGAAGAGGGCGAATCGGTCGGACTCGACGCAACGCAGCACGGCGAAACGGCATACGTTTACGCATTGACGGCGACTGCCGAACCGATACAAGTTACGTCCGAATCTTTTAAAGGATCGAACATCGTTTCCCCGCCCGAATTAGTTTTCGGGATCGGAGAATGAGTTTGAAAACTTTAAAATACTCAAAAGCAATTATATCAAATAGCCGTTGTTTAAAGCGGTTGAATAAAAGTATGGCTGGAAAACCGGCGGATTGGACGATCAAATGCGGCAAACCGAAAGGTTCGGCACGCGGCGGCGCGTTGGAAGTTGCGATTGAGGAATATCTCAACCGGCGGTTTGATAATTTACAGTCAGATATGAAAAAACTCAACCGGGAATTTAATGATAAAAAGAGATTATTGTTTAGCAAATAATTGTTTTTAGCTTGCCTGAATTCGCTTGACCGCTTATGTTAAAGAGTGTAATTTTTTTTACTTTTTAGATAAGGGGCAAAATAAATGTCTGAAATTCATTATCGAGCCTGCAATTTGTGCGAAGCGATTTGCGGAATTGAAATCGAACACGAAAACGGCGAGATTTTATCAATCAAAGGCGATAAAAACGATCCGTTTTCGCGGGGTCATATTTGTCCGAAAGCTCTGGCGTTAAAAGACATTTACGAAGACGCGAATCGTTTGAAATTTCCCGTTAAAAGGACGAAAAACGGCTGGCAGAAAATTTCTTGGAACGAAGCGTTTAACGAAATCGCCGCGAAAATAAAGGACGTTCAAACAAAACACGGCGGAAATTCCGTCGCGGTTTTTCAGGGAAATCCGTCGGTTCATAATTTCGGCACACTGCTCAACAGCGGATCGTTGCTCAAAGTTCTCAGGTCGCAAAACAATTTTTCGGCGACTTCGGTTGACCAGCTTCCGCATCATTTCGCAGGTTGGACGATGTTCGGGCATCCGCTTTTAATTCCGATACCGGACATTGACCGCACGGATTTTTTTCTGGTTCTCGGCGCAAATCCGCTCGCGTCAAACGGCAGTTTGATGACCGCGCCGGATGTCATAAATCGGCTTGAAGAAATCAAAAAACGCGGCGGAAAAATCGTTCTGCTCGATCCGCGCAAAACTGAGACGGCGCGCGTCGCAAGCGAACATCATTTTGTAAAACCTTCTGCGGACGTTTATTTTCTGCTCGCCGTCATCAAAGTTTTGTTCGCCGAAAATCTTATAAACTTGGGCAAATTAGAAGAATTTACCGACGGCGTTGAAACTCTGCGCGAAATTTCCAAAGAATTTTCGCTCGAAAGCGCGGCGGAATTGACCGGAATTTCCGCGTCTGAAATTAAACGCATCGCCGTTGAATTCGGCACGGCGAAAACGGCGGTTTGTTACGGCAGAATCGGCGTGTCAACTCAGAAATTCGGCAGTCTTTGTCACTGGCTGATAAATTCGATAAATATTTTGACCGGAAATTTTGACCGCGCGGGCGGCGCGATGTTCACGACTCCGGCGTTTGATCCGGTTTCCGCTTCCAAAAAAGGCGAGAATATTTATAATCGCTGGCAGAGCCGCGTCCGAAAACTGCCGGAATTTATGGGCGAACTGCCGGTTTCCGTCTTGAGCGAGGAAATTTTGACCGGCGGCAAAGGACAAATCAAGGCGTTATTTACAAGCTGCGGAAATCCGGTGCTTTCTACTCCGAACGGAAAAAAACTCGACAAAGCGTTGAAAACGCTGGATTTTATGGTTTCGATTGATATTTACATCAACGAAACGACGCGAAATGCCGACATTATTTTGCCGCCCGCGACCGGAATCGAAACTTCGCATTACGACGTGATTTTTAACCTTTTCGCCGTGCGAAATACGGCGCGATATTCAGAACCGCTTTTCCCGAAAGCCGACGGCGCGAAATATGATTGGGAAATTTTCCAAGAACTCGCGCATCGTTTGAACGGCGGCGAAGAACCTTTGAAACTGGTGCCGCCGGAAGTGAAATTGAATCTCGGTTTGCAGTTCGGGCAATACAAATTAACGGTTGAAGAACTGCAAAAAAATCCGCACGGCGTTGATTTGGGCGAGTTAAAAAGTTGTTTACCAAACAGACTTTTGAACGAACAAAAACGCATCAATCTCGCGCCTGAAATTTTGGTCAAAGACATCGAACGATTGAAAAACGAAGCGGAAAATTTGATTGATACTGATTTTCCATTTTTGCTCATCGGCAGACGGCATTTGCGCGACAACAATTCGTGGCTGCATAATTCCGAACTTTTGATGAAAGGAAAAAATCGTTGCACGGTTTTGATGAACGACGAAGATGCGAAAAAGCTGAATTTTGAAAATAAGCAAATATTGAAAGTTTCATCGCGCGTCGGCGTGATTGAAATTCCGCTCGAAATTTCCGACAAAATGATGTCCGGCGTTGTTTCAATTCCGCACGGCTACGGACACGGACGCGAAGGCGTAGAACTCGACACAGCGAAAAATCACGCCGGCGTTTCGCTCAATGATTTGACTGACGAGAACGCGATTGATGAACTAACCGGCAACGCCGCTTTCAGCAACGTAAAAGTAAAATTGGAAAGAATTTGAAAAATCTTTTTGAATTTTGTCGTGTTTAAAGTTTAGAAACTACGCAGTCGGCACAAAATATATTGAAAACACTTTCAACGACATCGCTCGTAAAAATTTCAAGGCAAAAAAATGGAACGGCTAAAACAACCGTTCCATTTTTGATTCTCAGATTCTCTGAATTTTAGTTTTGCAGAAAAATCTTTTTATCAATTAAAGACGGATTGCCAATGACGACAAAGCGAATGTTTTTCATATATTTATTTGAAACTCGCTGAACATCTTCCGGCGTAACCTGACGAACTTTGTTCAAAAAATCGAACGCGTTGCGCCATCCGCCGCCGATTAATTCATATTTGGCGAGTTCGGCGGCTTGCGCGGCGTTGGTTTCCTGACCGAGATAGTAAGTTGTCAGATAATGTTCGGCGATGCCGGAAATGATGTCTTCGTTGATTTGTTTGGTTTTCAAAAGTTTTATCTGGTCGAGCATCACGCTGACGGCTTGATTTGCGTCAACGGCGGTAACGTAAATATTCGCCGTATTCGACGCGTAAGAACCGAGTTCGGCGTTTGGCGCGTAAGATAATTGGCGTTTGCCGCGAACTTCATTAAACACAAGGCTTTGCAGAATCGTCATTGCCACGCGCATCGCGTAATAATCGGGATTGTTGAGCGACGGCGCGCTGAAAACGCCCTGCACATAATTGGTCGGCAGCGTTCGCGTCGTTACGTCCAGCGTCGCCTTGGAAAAGTCGAGCGCGGGAAAAGGCTGTTCTTTATAATCTCCGCGCGGCAATTTTCCGAGCGTTCCGGCAATGCGGCTCTTTAATTCATTCGGATCAACATCGCCGACGACGACGAGCAGAAGCCGCGAACTCTGCATTACTTTGTCGTGATAATCGCTCAATTCTTTCGCCGTAAATTTGCCGACGGTTTCCAGAGTTCCGTTGACATCGTTGGAGTATGGATGGTTGGCGTAGATAATTCTGTCCTGCAAAAGCTGCAAATAATTATCGTTATCGGTTTCCTGTTCGCGCAAACCGGTTAATTCTTTGTCGCGCGCCTGCGCGATGTCTTCGGCGGTGAACGTCGGATTCAAAATTATATCGGTGAAAATATCCCACGAGCGATCAAAATTCTGCCGCGTCGAAGCCAGACTGATGACGCTGTAATCGTTGATCGAACTCGAACCGATGCTGCTGCCCGTGCCTGCGAGGTCGCGCCGAAGCGTTTCACGCGGGTAATTTTTACTGCCTTCGGTAGAAACGTCGAGCATAAAATTTTCTATTCCGGCGTTTTTATCGGTAATGTTTCGCGCGCCGCCGCGAATAAAAAGTCCGGCGGCAACCGTCGGCGCGTTTTCACGGCGTTTGACCAAAACCTTTAATCCGTTGACATCAAATTCCGTGACCAGCGCGGCTTGATCGGCAATTCCCGGTTTGCCCGACATTTGAGCAAAGTTTATCGAAACAAAAAATAAACAAACAAACGTTAAAAGAGCGAATTTTCGAGATGATTCCTTGATATTAAATAACTTCATAATTTTACTTTGTCGGAGCGCGGACGGCTCGTCCGCCAACAAGCGAAGCGATGTTGCAACGCTCACCGTTAATGTCGCAATTAGAATGCGAACGCTTGCTTCTCGCGCTCTCGCGCTCGAAGGCGGACGAGCCGTCCGCGCTCCAGTTTATTTTCCGATTAAATCCTGTTCCGTAATTTTCGCGTTGGCTTGCGCGTCCGATGAAATAAGCGCGATGCCGACGTGCGGTTTGCCCTGAATATAAGTTTTGACGTAGCGGTTAATGTCCTGACGCGAAGTGGCGCGGAGGTTTTTGTAATATCCGCGAAAATACTCAATCCCGGTCGAAGACCACCAAAAGCCCAAAGTGTGTGAATAATCACTGAGTTTTTCGCGGTCGAACAAGTCTCTCGATTCGAGAATTGTTTTGGCGTTGGCGAGTTCTTCGTCGGTGAAATAATCCGGTTTATCAAACTGCGCGGCTTCCGCGTAAGCGGCTTTGAGTGCGGCTTTCGCTTTGTCCGGCGTTGTAACAAGCGTCAGCGTAATCGGTCCGATATTGCGCTGCGTGTAATAAGTTAAATCAGCCGCGACAGCCAAACCGGAATCAACCAAGTTTCGTTCAAAACGCGAATCCGGCTGCGTTAAAATATACGAAAAAACGTCCGCCGCGTAAGTCGCCGCGTCATCTTTGCCGATTGACGGACCTTGCCAGCCGATTTGAATTAAAACATTTTGAACGGGCTGTTCGACAACTTCGCCTTCGCTTTTCGTCAGCGGCGGATGTTCGACCAGCGGCAATTCTTTGAACGGATCAACTTTTCTTTTTTCCCAACTGCCGAAAATCTGTTCGGCTTGTTTGAAAACTTCATCCGGGTTGACATCGCCGGTTACGACCAGTGCGGCATTGTTCGGCACATAATAACGCGATTGAATCAGGCGCATTTTGTCGGTTGTCGCCGATGTTACGGTTTCGCGTGTGCCGAGCGGATTTTTGCGCGTCGGATATTTGTAAAATAATTTGTCCTTGAGCGCGCGATCTAAATAAAAAAACGGATTCGATTCGTTGCGGTCAATTTCGCCGACGACGACCTTTTTTTCCTGTTCAAATTCCTCTTTGTCAAAAGTCGGAAAGCGAACCGCGTCGTTAATCAGGCGCATCGCGCTCGAAAGATACGGACTGGTCGTCGTGTAAAAATAATTGACGACTTCTTCGCGCGTCGTGCCGTTGTAAATATCGAGCTGCGAAGCGTCATTCAAATATGCGACGTTTCCGATTTTTGCTCCCAATTTGACTGTTTCTCCGCAATTTTCGCCGTTGAAATACTGCAAATTGCCGTACTGCTCGGCAAGCTGGCATCGGTACAGCAAACTCGCCTGATTCGGCTTGAAAAACATATGTTCGTAAAGATGCGACAAACCGTTTAAATCCGGCGATTCGGTAAACGAACCGTTGCGAACGTCAAGTTCGACCGTTACGAGCGGCACGGAAGCGTCCGGCAAAACGATGACTTCCAAACCGTTCGGCAAAACTTTATTGACAAACGGAACTTCCAAAGCCTGCGGCGGCGCGGATTTGACCGTCGCCGCATTTGGCGGTTTAACTTGCGAAGGTTTCGCCGTTTGTGCAAAACTGACGTTAGTTAAAATTGATAAAAGCAGCAGCGAATTTATAAATATTTTTTTCACTAATAAAACTCCAAATAAAATCTAAGTTATTGTATTTACGCTGTTTTTGCGAAAAAGTTTTAATAAACAAAACAAACACACAAAGGAGAACAAATTATGGAACGCGACAATTTGATGCACGGAGCGCGAACCGCGTTGAATCAAAATTCGGAAATACGCGAATGGTGTGAAACTTTTTTGAAATCTAAGGAACGCGCCGAGAAATCTGAAATGACCGACGAGGAATTTGAAAAGCACTGGAAATATCACAAACCCGAAATTATGCACGCGGGCGCGGCGGAAGCGGTTCAGGCGTATAAAAGCAGAAACGTGGAGAAGTAAAATGGATAATTGATAATAGTATGGATAATTGATAATAGTTCGGAAGTTTAACAGAAAGTTTATGAATTTAACTAAGTAGCAAACTGCTGCTATTTTTCTTTAATTATCAATTATCAATTATCCATTATCACTCTCCAAGCAGTCTGTCGGACGAAGTTTGCGCCGATAAACCGTCGAGATTGAGCCGCGTCATTCCGCCCGCGTCGGAAAACGCTTCCATTCCGGCGCGTCTTTTTACGCTCGAAAAATAAAAAGTGAAACCGACGAGGATTCCCGCGAGAACGGACAAACCGATTCCGCCGACAATCGCCAGCGTCGTTGAAACGAAAAGATCGGAAGTCTTTTCGATAAAAGCTCTTTCCGCGCGCCTGAGTGCAAACGGGTCTTCTCCCAGCCACTGAACATTTTTCTGATATTTTATCTGATCGAGCAGAGCGTTTGCCGCCGCTTCGTCCGAACCGTCGAAGACAAAAGCGTTATAATTTCCAATGCGGCGATAAAAAATCGGCGAAGTTTGTCCGTTTTCAGACAGCTTTTGTCTGATTTTGTTGTCGGCATCAATCGAACTCTGCGGTGTCGTAAACTCGACGATAAGGAGTTTTCCCTGCGGATAAGGCGCGGTTACGGCTTCCGTGCCGCCCGCAAAATCAATCGAATCCAAAACGGGACGCGCGCCCAAAGCATTTTGCAAATCATTGGCATTTAGAATATAACCTGCACGATTTCGTGCATTTTCCCAATCGGGCAAATGCTTGACCAAAACGGGAATTCCTTCCTTTTCGGAAATTTCCTGACTCTTTATTTTAGTTAGAGAATTTTCTTGAGTGTAAATGCTGCCGGTCAAAAACAAAACGGTCAACATCAAAAACGAAAATCTAATAAACAAACCCTTTTTCACCTTTTTATTCTCTCCGTTTGGGAATTTTTCTGTCTAATTTTGGAATAATAATATTAGCATTATTTGAAAATTAGTAGTAATTGGTAACATTTCAATATGTTCGCGCTCGAAAATAAACATATTTGAGTTGAACATTACACGATTTGGTTTAAATCTAAATTATGATGTTTTGCGAATATAATAGTATGTCTGAAAAAGTGAAACAAAACAGCTTGTCCGGCGTGAAATGGTTTTATGGACATTACAAAATATATTTGTGGCACGCGAATTGATACTAAAATACACGGGGGAACAAGAAAATGACAACAATGACTGAAACTTTAGATTATCCGATTTTGCAGGAAACGGCGGAAGAGAAAACAGAAAATAAGGGTTTTATTGAAAAAAGAGAAATCGTTGATATTAAATCAGCCAAGGATTTTGAGTTGACGAAACTTGCCGCGAAGGGAAATATGGCGGCGTTTGAAGAAGTCTATAACCGTCATCATCGAAGAGTTTATTCGATTTGTTTGCGAATGCTCCAGAATACGACTGAAGCGGAAGATTTGACGCAGGATGTTTTTATTCAACTGCATCGCAAAATAGGCAGTTTTCGCGGCGATTCGGCTTTTACGACGTGGCTTCATCGCTTGACGGTCAATCAGGTTCTGATGCACTTTCGCAAACGGAACGTCAAATTTGAAAAAACAACCGAAGAAGGCGAAACTCCGGTGCAGGTGGTCAGCGGAACGCAAAATCCGCGAAAAATGCCGGTGGTTGATAAAATCGCCATCGAAAACGCGATTGAAAAATTGCCGAACGGTTATCGCAACGTCTTTGTTTTGCACGATGTCGAAGGTTACGAACACGAAGAAGTCGCCAGAATTCTGGGTTGTTCAGTCGGAACGTCGAAATCGCAGCTTCACAAAGCTCGCCTGAAACTGCGGAAACTTTTGCAGAAAAAAGCTCCGCCAAGATTATTCGGAATTTAATAACTATCTAATACTTAATAAATGAGACGGCTTTTCAGAAATGAGAAGCCGTTTTTTATTAGGTTCCATCAACATAAAAGACTGGAGCGCAACCCGTCCCGGTTGCTATTGAGCGTCGCTTCGGCGCGAAAAATTGCCTGCTGATGATTCGAGTTAAAAGCAATTGAAACGCTTTTTCGCGCTCTCGCGCTCACTGCAACCGGGACGGACTCGCGCTCCAGTCTAAAAGTCGTTTTTCGTTGAATCTTTGTGTCAACAGAACCTAAAACGCTGTGTTCAAACTCAAAATTCCGCCGACGAAAAATACCGAATTCACGAAACAGCATAGTCTGATTCGTGTGACTGGCGGGCGGAAAAATAGTTTTCAAACGGTTTATTAAAAAATTATTTTGAAAAATTATTTTCTGATAACTCGCAGAATTTCCCCCACGCTCCACGCTTGAGCGATGCAGCCGCGCGGTTTGTGCGGCGCGTCGCCGTCAAAAATCTCCGAAATTTGTCCGATTCCGGCTTCGGTCAAATGAACTTTGAAATGTTCTAAAATTTCCTCAACGAGGTTTTCGGTTTGCTGTTCGTTGGCGTTGACTTTGCGGTAAGCGTCAATATACGCGCCGATCAGCCACGCCCAAACCGTGCCTTCGTGATATGCGGAATCGCGCTCGAACGGCGTTCCCGTGTAAACCGGACAATAGCGAAAATCCTTCGGCGAAAGCGAGCGCAGTCCGAATGGCGTTAAAAGTTCCGCTTCAACTTTTTGCACGATTTTTCGCGCTCTGCCGATGCTCAACATCGTATTCGGCAAACTGACCGCAAAAATCTGATTCGGACGAACGGAAGCGTCTTTTTGTTCACCGCCGACGACATCAAACAGACATTCTTCCGCTTCATTCCAAAATTCATCGTTGAAACTTTGTTCGGCTTTGTCCGCCATTTGTAGATATTTTTCTCCGTCCGCCTGATCGCCGAATTTTTCGGCAAAATCCGCCATTACGCGCAATGCGTTATACCAAAGTGCCTGAATTTCAACCGGTTTCCCGACGCGCGGCGTAAAAACCATATCGCCGACTTTACCGTCCATCCACGTCAATTGTGAATTTTTTTCTCCGGCGTAAAGTAAGCCGTCGTCAGAGACGTGAATATTGTAGCGCGTTCCGAATAAGTGCCAGAGAATGATGTTGACGAGTTTTTCGTAGAGATTTTCGCGGACAAAATCGTAATCGTTTGTTTTTTCGACGTAAGCGCGAATCGCCTCAAAATACCAAAGCGTCGCGTCAACCGTATTATATTCAGGAGTTTCACCTTCGTCGGGAAAACGATTCGGCAGCATTCCTTCGGAAATATATTTTGAAAATTCCAGTAAAATACTTTTGGCGATTTCGGGGCGATTAGTCGCCAAAGTCAGACCGGGAAGCGCAATCATCGTGTCGCGTCCCCAATCGGAAAACCAATGATAACCGGCAATAACGGTTTTTCCCGCGCCGCGCGAAACGATGAATTGGTCAGCCGCCAAAACGAGCTGTTGTGAAAATTCGTCTTTTGCTCCGGCGGTTTTTATCAACAATTCGCGCCGTTTGATTTCATTTTTTTCAAAACTTTCAACGTCGGAAGTTTTTTGCGGTTCGGTTGAAGCAATGATTGTCGCGGTTTCGCTCAAATCAAATTTCAAACCGAACGGCTGAAATAAATCTTCCCGAAAATCAAAGCCGCGTTCTTTTTCTATCGCATACTCAAAATTTCGATACCAAAAACCCGTTTTTTCAACAGTTTGCGCGTTATGAGCGAAAAACAATTTCGGCATTTTTTCATAAGGCTGAACCGAAACCTGATTTTCCGCGACATCAAAATTTTGATTAAAAATATTGTCTTCACGGCGCAAATGATGATAATCACGAAATGCCAGCAAAGGTTTCAATTCGAGTCCGATTTTATTGTTTGTCCTTTGTTTTTCGTCTGACCACTGACAACAAACCGTATTTTCGCCGTAAACCATAAAAATCTTTTTTTCGATTTCGATTCCTTCAATCTCAAAAGTCCAAATCGGAAACGGATCGAGCCGGAAACTTTTCAGATATTTATAACCTTCGGGATAAATTGCGTTCGGATATTGATTGGTCGAGAGTTCATATCGGTTATCGTTTATTATGAGCGTTTCGTTAAGTTTTGAAAGCAAAACGAGTCTGCCGAGCGGCGGCGCGGCGGCGGCGATAAGAAGACCGTGATAACGGCGCGTGTGAACGCCTGAAATTGTTGAAGAAGCAAATCCGCCGATAGAATTGGTTTCCAGCCATTCAAGCGAACTTGCGTTTTCAAAATCAGTGCAAATGTCGGAGTTGAATTCAATCATCTTTCTCTTTTGCCGAGCCGTAGCGCAGTCGTCCCGACTGCTGTCGTGAGCGCGTCCCGCGCTCACGTCTTAAATCTTCTGACTCGGAAGCGGGACGCATCCGATACGGCAGTCGGGACGACTGCGTTACTTTTCCAAAACTTTCTTTTTGAACGCCGGTTTCATAACTGAATTGTCAAAAACGTCGTAAGCGGCGGAAATTCCTTCGGGAAAAGCTGCTTCGTCGGCAATCGCCAATTCGCTTTCCAGATAACCGGAAACTTCGGCGAGAATCTTTTCTAATTCTTCTTCGGACGCAATTTTTTCTGAAGTTAAATATCTTTCATAACGGTCAATCGGGTCATTATTTTTCGCCCAAAAATCAATTTCGCCTTCAGGAACGTAAGATTGGTTGTCGTGTTCGGCGTGTCCTTTGCGGCGATACGTCATCGCTTCGATCAAAACCGAACCGTTTCCGCTGCGGGCGTATTCAGCGGCTTTTTTCATCACTTCGTAACAGGCGACAATATCGTTGCCGTCCACGGTCAAGCCTAAAATTCCGTAACCGATTGCTTTGTCAACAAAATGCGCGGCGGCGGTTTGATTGCGCGACGGCGTGGAATATGCGTAGCCGTTGTTTTCGATAACGGTAATCAGCGGAAGTTTCTGCACGGCGGCAAAATTTACGCCTTCGTGAAACGCGCCCGTCGAAGACGCGCCTTCGCCAATGTAGGCGGCGGCGACGCGATTTTCCTTTTTCATCCGCGAAGCCAGCAATATGCCGGTCATCACGGGAATCATATCGCCGAGATGCGAAATCGGACCGACGAAACCTTTCTCCAAATCGGCAAAATGAAACTGCACGTCGGTCGCGCGGGAAGGCGCGTTCGCCTTGCCCAAATACTGCGCGAAAATCGTGCGCGGCAAAATACCTTTGACAAAAACCGCGCCGATGTCGCGGATCAACGGCGCGATAAAATCCGGCGGTTCGAGCGCGAACGCCGTTCCAACCGCCGTTGCTTCCTGTCCCAAACTCGTAAAAACGCCGCCCGTCAATTTCGCCTGACGCTTCAATCTGACGGTGATTTCGTCAAACATTCTCGTCATTTTTACATAGCGGTAAAGTTCTAAAAACTGTTCTTTGGCTAAAGAAGTTTCCTTCGTGCAGGAAAGCGGTTCGCCTAATTTTTTTAGATTTGTTTTTGCAGACATCTTCTTATTCTTAAAGGATAAAGGATAAAGGCGAAAGGCGAAAGGGAAGAATTTTCAATCTTACTTTATCCTTTCGCCTTTCGCCTTTATCCTTTCAAAGGCAGCTCCATTGACCGGCGACCATCATTGCCGGCGCGCCGCTTCCGCCCGACTGACACGGTGTTGAATTGCGGCGGCAGTTTGAACAGTAAATCATTGAACCGTTCGGATTGCCCGCCGGAAGAGCGTTTTGCAAAATCGAAGGCATCTGCACCGGCGCGGCAAACTGTACGTCCGTGCCGAAAAATGTCGAACTTCCCTTAACTCTTCCGTCGTCGGGCTGTCCGGTTTTGAAAATCACGGTCGCTTTGTCAAAACCATTTATCGCCGCATTGTTCAGACAGCCCAAAGTGTTGCCGTCATAGCAAAAACGGTCGCCGGTTGAATAAACGCGCAGATATTTATCGGCTTGAAATGTTGTTGCTCCGTAAAGATTTCCGACTGAAACAAATGTGCGGCGGGCTTTGAAAATTATCGGCGCGTCGAAAATATTGTTGATAAGCGTGATCGGATAAGAATAATCACCCGCATCTCGCAGTTCCGCTGCGTTATAAGTTATTGAAGCGGTCATCTGTTCATTTTGACAATTGATTACCGTGATGTTCGCGCTGTCGGTTACTTCCAGATAAGTTCCGCCGAGAGCGTTGGCAAAACCGCCGCCGAAAGTGTCCTGTATCAAAATATTTCCGGCGTGTTCAAAGTGCATTGAGTTGCCGTTTTGCAGCGGCGTGCGGCGCGGATTCAAAAACATACTTCCTTCAATTTTCCAATCCGAATTGACGACATCCGAATAAATTCCGGCATCACGATTGTAAACGAAGCGACAATGATCGAACTTTACATAGTCGAATTGCCAAGTGAGATTTGTAACCGGCAAACTGTGCGCGTAAAAGCCGCGATTGAATTTTTGAAACACGACGCGCTCGAAATAAAAATTCTGCGACGACGTAAACGCGCCGACCGCTTCGATACCGAAAGTGTTGTCGGTCGTCGCGCCTAAAAGTTCCAAATCTTTGACGACGACGTTTTCGACGCATTCACCGATGCGGAAAAGTGCGCGATTTGAACCGCTCAGACGAATTCGGCTGGGATTTCTGTTAATGACGTTGTTCGTCGGCGCGAGCGATGTAACGCCGCTGATGCCCTGCATTATAAGTCCGGCGGGCAGCGCGATGGTCGAATTAACGGAAAAATCGCCTTCGGGAATTTGCAGAGTGCCGCCGCCGCGCGAGGCGATAAAAGCCATCGCGCTTCTAAATGCGATGGTGTTATCCGTGTTGCCGTCGCCGATTCCGCCGAAATCTTTTAGGTTGTAAATTCCGAGAACTTCCGGCGTGGCAATCCAGTTGTAAGTTATTTGTCCGGCTGATTGATCGCCTTTAAAACTTATTCGGTAAATTTTATCTTCGCCGCTGAAACACCATTTATATTTGGTCGAACTGGCGCGAACGATGGCGGTCGTCCCGTTGACCTGCGTAAAACGGGTGGTTTCGTCGCCGCAGTTGGAAACTTTCATCGGCGTTGAACGGTCTAAATCCGTAATTGTTATATCCGTCGTCGGCGCGGAATAACGCAGGGCGCAGCTTTGGGCTTTTTGATTATCGGGCGCATCGAGAAAAAGATTGTAACCTTCAAATTTATTTTGCGCGGCGACATTTAAAACGGATAAAACAACAAATAAAACGGATAAAACAACAAATATCAAAAACAGCGGCAGGCGATTAATTTTCAGCATAGTAAATTGATAATATCAAAAAATACAATCATTTCTTAACGCGTTTCGGTTTTCTCTTTGGCGTTTTTTCGCGCGTCCGAACCAAATATTTGAGTTCGTTCATAAACTCGGAAACGTCTTCAAACTCAAGATAAACCGATGCGAAACGGACATAAGCGACTTTATCGAGTTCTTTCAGACGTTTCATAATAACCTTGCCGAGATCGCTCGTCGGACTTTCGCGGTCGGGTGAATCCTGCACGGATTTTTCAACCGAATCAACGATTGATTCAAGCTGAAGCGCGGAAATCGGGCGTTTTTCGCAGGCGCGAAGCAAACCGGCTAAAATTTTATGGCGGTCGAACGGTTCGCGTTTGCCGTCCTTTTTGACGACCATATACGGAATTTCATCAATCCGTTCATAAGATGTAAAACGTCTGGCGCATCCCAAACATTCACGCCGCCGCCGGATCGAATTTCCGTCTTTGGCTTCTCTGGAATCCACGACTTTATCTTCTAAATGTCCGCAGAATGGACAATTCATAATCAGTTGTCAGTTGTCGGTTGTCAGTTGTCGGTTTTAAGAATCAGTGTTGGCTGATAAGTGATGACCGGTAACCGGTAACTGATCGTTTTCGTGCTGCACTTCTTCAACCGCGTGTTCGGATGACAGCAAATTTTTGAAACGCGCGACGCTCATATCGCCGTGCAGAAAATAGTAAATGCCGAAAATGACGGCGGGCGCGAAATAAACTAAGTGCATCGCAAACGCCGTCGCCCACGCCTGTTCTTCGTTGATGTTCAAAAATATCAGACTTTTCGCCGTCGCCGCGTGAAACGCGCCCGCCGCGCCGCCCGGTGTCGGCACGACCGAACCGATTGCCGCCCAACCCATTATAAACAGCGAATCGGAAAAACTCAGCGGCAAATCGAAAGCCAAAAGAACCAGCCACGTCGGAATGGCGATTGAAAACCAGAGCAGAATCGTCCAAAAAATGACCGATGCGATTTCGCGTCCGTCCTTTAAAACTTCCAGCGAAATTGCCAATTGTTTGAAAAGGCTGAGAAATATTCTCTGAATTTTTTTGGGAATAAATATTCTGTCGGCAAAACTTTCAAACCAATTCATAAACCGCGCCGATCTTTTTTGGTAAAAATACAGTGCCAAAAAGCCGACAAAAACACCGGCAAGCATCAAATTTCCGGCTAGTTTGACATATCCGAATTCGGTTTCGCGTCCTGCCGGCGCGGTAAAAAACAACAAATTAATCGCAAAAAAACAAATCAGAGAGGCGAGATCAAAAATGCGTTCCACGCCGAGAGTTATCAGCGCGGTTGACGGACGAACGCGCTCGTCGCGCATCGAAAGCCACATCGGACGAATAATTTCACCCGCCCGTCCGACAATTAAAATCGCGGAAAAACCGATTGTCGTCGCCGCGAAAAGTTCCTTTAATGAAGATTCCGTCATCGGCGCGAGCAAAACCTTCCAGCGAATCGCCCTTAAAAGATAACCGAGACAAATAATCAAAGTCGCCAGAGTCAGATAAAAAGCGTTCGCTTTTCGCAAACTTTCGCTGACTTCCTGCCAGTCGAGATTGCGCCCGAAAAACCACAGAATCAACACGGCGAATAAAAACAGCAATATAAATTTTATAGAATTTCGCAAACCGCTTGTTACCAACCTTTATAAAATAATGTTTTTCTACTGAAAGTTTCGTTAAAAAATAAACGATAAAAACACAAGATTACAGTATTTCACAAAAAAACTGCAATATAAACAACGCTGAGTTTCACTGACTTTCCAAAATCGTCCCCAACAACCCGAAATCGGAAATAGTTTTGCGCTCGAAACCTCTTTCGGTGAAACGAGTTTCGGTCGTATAAAAAGAAGAAACATTTGTGTTTCCCGACGCATTTCCCAAAACCGCCGCGATTTTTTCAGCCGAATCCGCATCTTTCGCGTAGGTCGCGGAAACTGCCGGACTTGCGGGAAAATTTTTGAGGTGCCGTCCGTTCTGTTTTGTTTGCAGACACTTGAAAACGCTTTCCGGGTCGCCCAAAATAAGTTTGTTTTCAACAAAAGCCGCCGTCAAAGATTTATCTTCCGATTGCCAAATTTCCGCGTTTTCCTGTTTTTCCGGTGAAGATTGAAAGTTTATTTCGGCGATTGATCTTTTTACGTTTTCCGCGTTTTTAACCGTCACAATTGAAACTGATTTTTCCCCCGCCGCGTCAAACTGAGCTGTTAAAATATCAGAACCGATTGCGCTCAAAAAAGTTTCGGCATCGGAAATTCCGTAGGGTTCGAGCAAATTGCCGGAAAATTCCGTCAGTAATTTTCCGCTGACGGCATCGGTATTTTTTGCCGTTACGAGAAGCAGACTGCGCCACGCAATCTGCGGATTTTTCAATTTGTAGAGAGTTGCGGAAAAAATGTCGTACGGCAAAAATTCCGGCGCGTTTGTTTCAGTTTCGGCGGGCGCGTCCAAAGTTTCTTTGAGAACGGAAGCAGTTTCCGCCGACAAGGAAACAAAAATTTTGTCTTCAATTTTCTGTCCGTTCGGCTGCATCGTCCAAACAATTTCCTTCAGCGTATTTCGCAAAACCTGCGGCAGAACGCGGGCGATAAAACTTCTTCCTTCTTCACTTTCAGTCGTTTCAATCGCCGTCGAAACGCCCGTCAGATTGGCGATTTGTGCCACGCCTTCCGGCGGAATATAGCCGAAAACGAGATTATTTTCCGGTTTCAGTGACAAAGCGCGCGCCAAATTTTCGTTTTTCAACAAACTTTCGGACTCGCCGCGCGCCGCCGCCAAACATTTTTCAACCGCAGTTTCATCATTGCCAAAATAAATGCGGCTTTTTTCGACAAACGCAATCGCTTTTCGTCCGTCGCTTGCCGTCCAAATATAATTTCTTCCGCCATTTTTGTCGCTCGTTTCGAGTTTCGCGTCGTCGCCGTAATGTTCTCTGACAAAATCGTTTATTTGATTTTCGACCAGCGAATTGGCTTGAAATTCCCAAGCGTGAGTTTCGGCAACAACAGCAAAATGCGGCTGAAAATTTAAAATGGAATTTTCGTCCGTGATTTGCTTTTCCGACGTTTTAAAACCAGTAACGATCACCGCGATTTGGACATTTTTCAGCGCGGAAAAATCTTTTTTACTCTTTGTAAGTTCCTGAAATGTTTTGTTTTCGGTTAAAGCGTCGAGAGTTTTTGATAAGTCGTTAATTTCAAAATAAGCGAGCGCGTCGTTCGGCGCAAATTCGCGCAGATCAACAGTTTGCGGAGTTCTGTGAGCGAAAACAAAAAGTAAAATTGCTAAGAAAGTAACGGCGAAAAGAGAGACGAGAAGATAAAAGCGATATTTAGGCGCGTCCGTCCGCATTTAATTTGAAAAAAATAAAAAGGCGACAGAAAACCGCAAAAGCCGTCCCAAACGATTGAATTGAACCTGTATGTTACAGGTGGGTAACCTGCTGCTTCCGAAGAAGCAAAGCCGAATTCTATGGCAAGTCTTTAACTTTGAAAGATTGCACCGAATCGCGGCATCGGTTTCCCGTATATTCAAGTGTTGGCTCAATTATTATGGCGTTCGGTAACCAACTTTGCAGTAAAACTCTCTCGCCTTGAAATGATTATATCACAGAGAAATTGAATTACGAACTAAAAATTACAAGTTTCAAATCGCCGTTAATTTATTGTTCGGTTTCGACTTCCTGCGGCAAAACTTCTTTATGTTTCAAAACGCGGTCGAGCATTTCCGTGCATTCCGCGCTGCGCGAGGCAAGTTGGGCATCATTTTGTTCCTGATGATTTTTCAGCTGGTGATATTCGTCGGCGATGTGCAGCGCGGCTAAAATCGCTACTTTCAGCGAATCAACGGTCAGCGTTCCGCTTGAAATTTCGCGCATTTTGCCGTCAACGTATTCCGCCAGACGCATAATATATTCGTTGTCGCCGTCGGAACGAATATTGTAAGTTTGATTGTAAATTTCGACGCGGATAGATTGCGCCGCCTCAGTTTTTTCCTTGCTCCCGATCATATTGTTTATCTCCGAACGGCTTCGGCGACTTCAGGCAGAATGGTCGTCATCGCGTCGAGCATTCCTTCGACCTTTAACTGCATTGCGTCGCGCTCCGAAAGTAAATCTTCAACCTTTTCTTCAAGGCGGTTTTTTTCTTCCAGAAGACTGCTTACCTCGTGCCGCAGCGAACTCATTTCGCGCTCGATTTTATCTTTTTCTTCGCGCATCTTTTTGGCGAATTCGATTGTTAAATAAATTTTGTCTTCAAGATGCGAGAATTTTTCCATTCCTGATAATCCGCCCATTTTTTTCTCCGCTCAATTGTTTTCGTGTAACTTCGGAATGATTATGTTCACTTTTGCGGAAAACTTCAAGCAATTTCTTAACTTTTTATTAAAATCTTTGTTTCGCGCCGAGTTTTTCATCGAGATTTTCCAAAATCCGCGCGTGAATTTTTTCGATTTCTTCTTCGAGCAGAGTTCGCTCGTCGCTTCTGTAAGCGAGCCGAATCGTCATCGAACGCTCGTCGTCCGCCATTCCTTTGCCTTCGTAAACGTCAACAAATTCAACGTTTCGGAGCAGTTCAAACTTCTCCGCTTCGATTGTTTTTTTCACATCGGCGAAACCGACGCTTCGTTTTGCAAGCAGGGAAATATCGCGCGAGATTGACGGAAAAATCGGCAGAGGTTTGTATAAAACATCAGTTTGTTTTGCCCGCAAAAGATTTTCCAGATCAACTTCGGCGACGTAAACCGGCTGTTTGAATTTATAGCTGCCGGAGATTTCATCGCTCAAACATCCGATTGTGCCGACTTTTTCGCCGTTCAGCAGAACTTCCGCCGACTGACCTTTTTGCAGATGTCCGGCGTTCGCCGCGTTAAATTCGAGCGCGGGAACATTCAAAGCGTCCGCCGCGATTTCGAGCGCGCCTTTTGCGTCGAAAAAATCGTATTCCCGAATCGTCATCGCCTTATTTTGCAGCGTTTCGCCGCCGGTGACGACCAATGCGAAAAGTTCGCGCTCGTTCGGCAGATCGTTTTCTTTTGACGAGGCGGAAAAAACTTTGCCGAGTTCAAATAATTTCACGTCGCGCCGCTGATGATTGAAATTGGCGCGAACCGCGTCGAGCAGACCGGAAAGCAAACTCGGACGCATTCTGGTCGAACCTTCGATGATCGAATCTCTCAGCGAAATATATTTTTCGTCCAAATTTTCATCAACAAAATTCGGAATCAAATCAAATTTTTCGTCGTTTTTCGTGTCAATAAAACTGTAACTTATCGCTTCGTTAAATCCTGCATCGGCAAGAGTTTGGCGCAAATGCAGTTTCCGCATTTCATTCGGCTGATATTCGCCCGCGCTCGACGAAGGCGGAAGTTCTTCGCCGATTTTGTCGTAACCGTAAATCCGCGCAACTTCTTCGACCAAATCTTCTTCAATCGCAATGTCGTGCCGCCAACTCGGTGAAAGATAAACGGTTTCGCTTTTCTGCGTGATGCCGAGTGCGTTCAAAATTCTTGAAATTTCTTTTTTTTCAACTCCTAAACCCGTTAATCTTTCGACTGCGTATTGAATATCTTCGCATTCGATTTCGTTCGGCACAAATTTTGTCGGATAAACGTCAATAAACTCGCCGATTTCGCCGCCAGCCAACTCGCAAATCAATTCTGCTGCGCGATTCGACGCGCGAATCAGATTTTCGATGTCAACGCCGCGTTCAAAACGATAACTCGCTTCGGTTGAAAGATTTAACTTACGTGAAGTTTGGCGGATATTTTCGCGTTTGAAATAAGCGACCTCGATTAAAACATCAGTCGTTTCGTCGGAAATCGAAGAATCCAAACCGCCCATCACGCCGGCGACGGCGACGGGTTTTTCCGCATCGCAAATCGCCAGCATCGTTCCATCCAATTTGCGCTCGATTTCATCCAGAGTCGTAATCGTTTCATCGTTTCGCGCTCGCCTGACGACGATTCGATTTTCCGCGAGCTTTTTCAAATCAAAAGCGTGCATTGGCTGACCGAGTTCGAGCATTACATAATTTGTAATATCGGCGATATTGTTAATGACGCGCTCGCCGACGGCTTCCAGACGCTTCTTTAACCACTCCGGCGACGGCGCGACTTTCACATTTTTGATAATTCGCGCCGTAAAACGCGGACACAAATCCGCGTCTTGAATTGTCACCAAATTTTGATTTTCGGTCTCCGGTTTTTGATCTTCGTAATTTTTAAATTGCAGTTCATCGCTCGTAATTGCCGAAATTTCGCGGCTCACGCCGAGATGCGAAAGACAATCGGAACGATTTGAAGTCAAATCTATATCGAATACAGAATCGTCCGGCGTTTCGTGAATTCCCTCGACCGCCAAACCGACTTTTGTCAATTCAACCGCTAATTCCTGCGGCGATAAATTCGTTTTCACCAAATCTTTCAGCCAATTATAACTAATGTCCATAAATTATTTTTCAAAAATTCAAACTAAAATTTTATCTTTTTTTCAGATCAGCATTTTAACAAATAAAAAGCTCACGCGACGCGAGTTTGATTTTATAATTAAACAAACTCGCGCGCGTGAGCAACCGTCATTAACTTTTTTTAGACTATAAGGCTATTTTTTCGCCTGCATTCTTTCATCCAAATCCAACTTAATGGAAAATCTTTTCAGTTTTTTCTTGTAAAATTCGTAACTGGCTTGATAATTCGTCGTCATTTTCTCGTTCGGAAGTTTTACGTCGGAGATGTCGTAGCTTAAAACTTCCCGATTTTTCTCTTTATTTACGCGTCCACTCGGTTCGCCTTTTAACTCAACTACGTCTTTCGGAGTGATTTCATTTTTGCCGCCCGTGTTTTTGACTCCGGCGATTAGATACATCGCGGACTGCTTGAAGCCGATAAAAATATCGTTTTCAGTCGAGAAATATTTTACATTTTCCGCCTGAAAATGTCTTTCCTGATATTTCGCGCCGACCGCGAAAACTTCAATTTCCGTTAAAAAATACGGATCGTCAAATGAAGCGGCGGTCAGTTTCATAACCTGCGAGCCAAATTTATTGTAAAAGTAATAAGTCGGACGACCGTCTTTGCCGACGCGCGGCTGATGCCCGGATGTTAAAAAAGCCTTCGCGCTTTCGCGGCTGCCGAGTTGAATTCCGGCGACGCTCATCTCCGGCGCGGCTTTGGACGTTTGCGCCTGAACGGTGTAACCGGACGCAAATTGAAAAATTGCAAACATCGCTGATAAAGCGGCGATAAAATAATACTTTTGTTTTTGCATACTTTTTGTTTTGTTGTTTTTTAAGACTGTTTGAAAAAACAGCCGAATTTTAGACTAAAATTTCACGGCGTAGATCGAACCGATGCCGAGTTAAACATATTTTAACAAATTTATACAAAATAATTCAACAGTATTTGTAAGTCAGAGCGAAATTTCTTTTAAGTCGTCAATTATTTTCGGCAAAATCTCCAAAACAAAATCAACTTCGGCTTCCGTATTAAATCTGCCGAGCGAAAAGCGGATTGCGCCCATCGCCTGTGAATACGGAATGTTCATCGCCTGCATTACGGGCGACGCGGTGTGCGTTTCGGCGCTGCAAGCCGAACCCGTCGAAACGCACACGTCGAGATCGCTTAATTTAGCCAGAATCGCTTCTCCGTTTAAGTTTGGAAATGAAATATTTGAAGTGTTCGGCAGCCGAAATTGTGAATTATTTGTGCCGTTCAAACGAGAATTTGGAATTCTATCCAAAATTTCGTTTTCCAATCCGGCTCTCAAAGCGGAAATTTTCTCAATTTTTGAAAAATCTTTGACAAATTCCGCCGCCGCGCCGATTGCGACAATTTGATGAACGGCTTCCGTTCCGGCGCGTCTTCCGTTTTCCTGTCCGCCGCCGATTGAAAGCGGCGAAAAGTTCACGCCGTTTTTGATATAAAGCGCGCCGATTCCTTTCGGAGCGTGAAATTTATGCCCGGAAATGCTGAACAGATCAATTTTTGTGCTTTTCAGATCAACCGGAATTTTGCCGACCGCATTTACGCCGTCAACGTGAAAAATCGCACTTGAATTCGTTTTAATTATTTCGGCGATTTCGCTGACGGGAAACAAAATTCCGGTTTCGTTATTGGCGAGCATCACGGAAACAATCGCCGTATCTTCGCGCAAAAAGTTTTTCAATTGCTCTAAATCTAAAAAACCTTCTTCGGAAACGTCGAGCCGGGAAACTTCCAAACCTTTCTTTTCCAACAGTTCGCAAACTCTACGAACCGCTTCGTGTTCAACGCGGGTTGTGATGATGTGTCTTTTTTTCGGATTTGCTTCGAGCGTTCCCAAAATCGCCCAATTATCGCTTTCCGTTCCGCCGGACGTGAAAAATATCTCATTTTCAGCGGCTGCGCCAAGCAAATCGGCAATCTGGCGACGTGAATTTTCAATCGCTTTTCGCATTTCACGTCCGAACTTGTAAGCCGACGACGGATTGCCGTAAAATTCCGTCAGAAAAGGCTTCATCGCCGTGAAAACTTCCGAAGCAATCGGCGTTGTGGCGTTATTGTCGAAGTAAATCATATAGATTATCGTAAATCGTGAATCGTAAATCGTAAATGGTCAAGAAAGAGATTTTGATTTTCAGTCAGAAATCTCAAGTGCTAATTTCAATTGACGATTGACGATTCACGATTTACGATTGAAGTCGTGAGCGCGATTCTTAAAATTACAGATGCCGGCGGAAGCAGTTGGGTGGTTAATTTGCTTCCCGATACGATTTACAGCATCGGCAGAGCGAAGGATAACGACATTATTCTCAACGACCGTCGTGTTTCGCGTCGTCACGCGCACATTGTCGCCGACGGCTCGACCTTTAAACTCGTTGACGGTTTTTACGCCGACGGGAAAATCAACCGCAGCGTTAACCGCGTTTTTGTCAACCAAAATCCTCGATTGGAGAAAATTCTCGAACAGGACGATTTAATCACAATCGGCGAAACAAATCTGGAGTTCAAAAATGTTATTCCGGCAAAATCCGCCGAAAACTTGCAGAACGGCAGCAAAACCTCTGATCATTCGTCCGACACGTCGGAAGTTTCGACGGCGGTGAATTATGACGATAAACCGCTTGGACAGACGCAGCTGCTGATTTCCGCCAATGAAATCATCGGCAGACGTTCAAATCTTTCCATCGAAACGGGTTATGCCACGCCGGAAGAAATAAAAGAACTGCGCCGCAAAGCAAAGGCACTCGATTTGCTTTATGAAATGACCAAAACAATTGGCACGGTTTTTGACTTAAAAGAAATATTTGTCAAGGCGACGGATTTAATCTTTCGCGGAACTCCGGCTGAAAGAGTCGTCGCGCTGCTCGCCGACGAAACGACCGACGGTAAAATTTTGAATTACAGTTTGCATCCGATTGCCGCCAGAGCGCGTGACGAAAAATTGGAGGATTTGACCGAAAAATTGTCAATCAGCCGAACAATAACGCAAAAAGTAATGCGTGAAAAAGTCGCGCTTCTGTCGCAGGACGCGAAAACCGACGAGCAGTTCAGAGGTGTCGAATCAATCGTTTCACAGGGCGTTCGGTCAACAATTTGCGCTCCGCTGATCACCGAATCAAATGTTCACGGAGTATTGTACGCGGACAGATTCGACCCTTTCGCGGCATTTAGTGCCGACGATCTGGAATTAATCAGCGCGGTGGCGGCGCAGGCGGCAGTGACGGTTGAAACCGTCAAAGCGCACAAACGTCTTGCCAGAGAAGAAGTCGCGCGGGCAAATTACGGGCGGTTTATGCCTGAGTATGTGGTAAAACAGTTGCTTGAAAATCCCGAATCGTTTAAACTGGGCGGAGTAAATCAAACTATTACCGTTCTATTTGCAGACATTCGCGGGTTCACCGCATTTTCCGAAAAAGAGAACCCGGAAAAAGTCGTCGAACTTCTCAACCGATATTTCAGCGTTATGTCTGAAATAATCTTTGCATTCGGCGGAACTCTCGATAAATATATCGGAGACGGTTTGATGGCGATTTTCGGCGCGCCCAACGCCACTTCGGAAGATGCCAAAAATGCTGTGAACACAGCAATTACGATGCAGAAACGGCTGGCAACATTAAATAAAGAGCTTGAATCTGAAGGACTGCACCGCATTGACATCGGCATCGGGCTTCACACGGGCGAAGCGACCATCGGTTATATCGGTTCTGAGCAACGCTCGGAATACACGGCAATCGGCGACACGGTTAATTTAGCCTCGCGGCTCGAATTAAGCGCGGAAGGCGGACAGATTTTGATAAGCGAAGCGACGGCGCGCGCAGGCGGAGATTTATTCTCGCTAATTCCCCGCGAACCTTTGACGGTGAAAAATCGTCTGCAAGCCGTTTCACTGTTTGAAGTAAGTTGGAAGTGAGTTAAAGTTGGCTGTTTTATCAGGTTGAATCAACTTAAAACGAGAAAATTTGACTTGGTGTATTTGAATTGGAAAAACTAACCTTTATGATGGGAATTTCATCTCTAAAAAAACTTGTTACCGATTCGATGGCGATTGATATGGGAACGTCCAGCACGATTATTGCTGTCAAAGGACGCGATATTGTGCTTGATGAGCCGTCGCTGATCGCCGTCAATGAACTGTCGGGCGATATTGTCGCTTACGGTCAGGAAGCCTTCGATATGCGAGGACGAGAAGGACGCGATACGACTGTTCTGGCTCCGTTGAGCGGCGGTGTCGTGGCGGATTTTGAACGCACGAAAAAAATGCTCGCGCATTTTGTCAAAAAAGCGAAAACCGGCGGCTCACAGGTTTCCCTGCAAGCCGTGATGAGTATGATTTCCGACGTAACGCACGTCGAACAGCGCGCGTTGCTCAATGCGGCGGAAGAAGCGCACATCGGCAAAGTTTATATGATGGAAGAAGGCTTGGCGGCGGCGTTCGGAGCGGGCGTGACATCACGTGACAAACGCGCTTCGGCAGTCGTTGACATCGGCGCGGGAACAACTAATATCGCTATCATTGCCAAAGGAACGGTTGTTCATTCGCGTTCCGAGCGCATCGGCAGCAACGAAATAAATATCGCCTTGTCAAACCATCTGCGCCGTCACCGCGGATTACAGGTCGGCGAGGAAACGACGGAATTTCTTAAAACTGATTTTGCCACGGCATACCTGCCGGAAGCCATCGAAAAATCAACCTTTGTGCGCGGACGCGATCTGCAGACGGGAAGTCCGGGCGCGGTTGAAGTTACTATCGGAGAAATTTATCCGGTCGTCGAAGGCATCGTGCGGCGCGTCGCGCAAATCGTCGCCGACACTCTGACTGAACTCCGACCGGAAGTTGCCGCCGACATTTATGATCGCGGTATTATTCTGACCGGCGGCGGTTCATTGCTCAACGGAATTGAACAATATCTGCGTAATTTCGTGCAATTGCCGATTACGGTTTCCGAACAACCGCGTTATGCGACCGTGCGCGGACTGCTGAATATGTTCGACGAACCCGAATTGCTTGAAAAAGTTTCGCGCAATGAATTTCACTTCCTGCAAAACGCGGAAATTCCTTTCAAAGTATAAAAATGAAAGGCAGTAAACTCGCTCTATAACCTGAAAATACTTCAATAAAAAAACACTCTGCGCACTTGCAGGTGTTTTTTTTTGCCTGAAATAAAGACCACCGGACGTATTTCTATTGATTTATCAAGTTAAAACCGTCTGCGGCAGCGGATGATTGAAGATCAATCTGAAAAAATTGCCGGACGCTCAAACCGCCGGACGGAATCAATAGACTTTTATGAATCAGTCCGAAGCGCGATCAGTTTTAATCTTTATTGCACCAAATCGTGTTGTTTTTTGTCCGGTTTCATACCTTTTCAGGCATATTAAATCATTCTCTCCAATAAATTCCGCGCTTGGACGTTCGGTATAATTTTTGCGTCAAGTATGTCAGAAATTTGAAAAAATTCGATTGTCAACACTCTTCCCGGAAAAAATTAGGAGAATAAATCTATGCGTTTAACAAAAGAAATTTTCTGGGTGTTGCTCCTCCTGCCCATTTTATTGGTGAATACCGGAAACGCGCTTGCGTCCGACGACGTTGACGGTTACGCGCCGGACGTAACGGCGCGGGTGGCGCGAATCAGTTTTTTGCGCGGTGAAGCCCAAATCAAACATATCAACTCTCAGTATTGGGAAAGAGTTACAGATAATCTGCCGATTGTCGAAGGCGACGAAATCGCCACCGATGCGGATTCGCGTCTGGAAATTCAATTTGACAAAGACAATTATCTGCGCCTTTCGGAAAATGCTTATCTGCAAATTACAACTTTGCGCGACGAAGGAATCGCGCTTTCTCTGCCGAACGGCACGTTGAGTTTACGAGTCCTGAATTTTGATAAAGACCGCACATTTTTCGAGATTGACGCGCCACAGTCAACCGTCGCCGTGCAGAGCAAGGGAATGTATCGCATTGACGCGGGCGACAGAGATAAAACAAAAGTTCGCGTAACCGTTACCGACGACGGTTTGGCGCGAATTTATTCGGATAATTCGGGTTTCACGCTTCGCAGCGGACGCAGTTCGGAACTTCAAATTGCCGGAAGTTACGCGGGCGAATGGGACACGAACGACGCTTCGCGCTACACGGACGATTTTGACAGTTGGGCGTTGCAGCGCGACGCGGTTGTCGCCAAACTTCTGCGCGACTCTTACTATGATCAATATTATGACCGCGACATTTACGGCGCGGAAGATTTGAACGGTTACGGCGATTGGGTTTACACCAAAAAATACGGCTACGTTTGGAAACCTTACGGCAGCGCAACATCAAATTATGATAATTGGTCGCCTTACCGCTACGGTCAATGGCGTTGGATTCCGCCTTACGGCTGGACTTGGGTTAATGACGAGCCGTGGGGTTGGGCGACATATCATCACGGACGCTGGATTTACGATGACGGCTGGTATTGGTCGCCTTATCCGCAATATCGCTCGCGGCGCAGTTGGTGGAGTCCGGCTTTGGTCGTTGTAACTTACGTCGCCAACAATGTCTGCTGGTATCCGCTGCCTTATGATTACGGTTATTACAATTATAATTATTCGACATACGTTGACCGCCGACGCTACAACACGACGATTATAAATAACACGACGGTTATTAATCAGACACCGACACCGATTGAACACGATGCGCGCACCAAAGCACTTTTGACGAGATTGACTTTGGCAAAAGTTCCCAAAAGCGCGGTCGTCAGCGTGGCGGACAGCGAATTCGGCAGAGGCAGAAATTTTCAAATGACTCCGCCTGAATTGGCGGCTAAAGTTTTGTCAAAAACGCCGTCCGAGATTCAAAATCCGCCGATTCTTCCAAGTTTGCGGGATTTGAATGGAAAAGTCAGCAAGGAAATTCGCGCTGAGAGTCCGAAAATCGAAAAAATTGAATCACAAGTCAAAACCGGCGCGATTGACCGGAAAATCGGTGATTCAATGGACAATAAACTTCGCACCGAGCGTATTTACGGCGACCGCGCGCCCGTCAGAAATCCGAACGCCGAAATAAAAACCGGCATTGATTCAAACCCGCAAATCCGCAACACGGGCGCAGTTAAACGCTCGCCGCGTCCGGTTTTCAAACAGGAAGACAACAATTCGAATACGAAAAATTCTCCGCAGCGGGAAATGTCGCCGCCAATTCGTTCGACCGGCGGAAAATCGGACGACACGGGAAATGCCAAACCCGAATTTAGACAGCGCAAGCCGCGCGACGATAATTTTAAATCATCGCCGCCGATTTCAGAACCGCCGCGCCCGAAAAGACGTGAAGTAAAGCCGCTGCCGCCGAGTGCGGAACAGCCGCCGAAACGTCAAGAGCCGAGTCCGCAGCAGCCGCCAAGGGAATCAAAACCGCCGCAAAGCGAACCTCCGGCGGGCAAATCCGAACCGACCAGAATAGATAAAAATTCCGCGCCTTCGACTGAAGGAAAAGGCAAGCGCAACGATAAAGACAATTAAATGAGACAAAAAAAGCGGACGCGCAAACGTCCGCTTTTCTTCATTATTTTTCTCTCAATTAAAAATTAAGCTGTCGTGTCTGTCCCGCTTCCGGCTGGGCGGGCGCGTCTTTGATTTTTGCCAAAGCATCCTGATAAATTTTGATGTTGTCGTTGGCTTCCATTTCCTGTTTTCTGCTCGCTAAAAAATCCTGAAAAACTTTGCCCCGTTTTTGCGCCAATTTCGACTGGATCAACTGGTCGCGCTGTTTTGTAAAATCCTCGCTGCTGGCATTTTGGCGGCTGTTCAAGCCGACGACAAACCAGTCATCGCCGATCTTTACCGGCGTTTGCGTAACTTCGCCCGGTTTCAAAGCGTAAATTGCATCTTCTAATGCTTCGGAAGTTGCCGCGCTCGAACCTTCGCCGAGCGGTGAACCTAAAATAAAAGTTTTTTCTTCTTTGGCTTTCAAACCTTTAGCTTCCGCGGCGGCACTCAGACCGCCTGCTCCGCCCGCGTCGGCGGCGATTTGACCGGCGATTCCGTCAATTTTCGATTTTGCCTGATTCATTTTGACGATTTCGGCAATTTTATCTTTCACTTCGTCAAATTCGGCATCGCGCGGTTCTTTTTTATCAACCAGCATCGGGATTGCAAATCCGTTTTGAATCGGGGTTTTCTCGCCGACATCGCCCTGATTTTCCAGTGATGCGATGCCTTCTTCAAACTGCGGCGAGTTGCCGATGTTTTCCACATCGTCGCCCGGTTTGACGTAGCCGGTTTCGCGCACCATATCTTTCGGATTCATATTGGCTTGCGCGGCAAATTCTTCGGCGACCTTCTGCACGTCTTTGACTTCCTTTAAGCGGTCGTCAATTTTTTGCGCGAGTTCGGCGGCAACGGTGTAAGCGCGGCGGTTTCTGAGACTCACTTCGATTTCCTTTTTCGCTTCTTCAAAAGTTTTCGGCACGTCTTCGCCGCGGCGCAGAATAAAGTAGCGGTCTTTGTAACTGATCGGCTCGGTTACATCGCCCGGCTGCATCTGCAAAAGTTTTTGATACGGGTCTTCCGGGTTGTTCGGATTTGCCTTTACCAAACCGGGAATTTTTCCGCTGTTGTAAGCCGTCGCCGGGTCTTCAGATTGACCTTTGGCGAGATTGGCAAAATCTTCTTCCGAAACTTTTCCGTTGTCTTTTCTCAGTTGCGACAGTATTTCGTTGGCTTTTGTCAAAACCCGCGATTCATCTTCAGGTTTTGGAACGCGCAGCACGATCTGCTGTCCCTGAACGCCGGCTATTTTTTTGTCGGCGGGAATTTTATCGTATTCGGCTTTCAAATCCTCTTCGGAAATGGGAATTTTTTCGCCGATCTTGGCTGTGTTCAAAAAGATATAACGAATTTTCTTCTGCGGAGTGTTAATGTAAAAATTCGATTTGTTCTGGTCGAAATAAGTTTTCAATTCTTCGTCGGTCGGCTTAATATTCTGCGCTAAATCGGCGGCACTGATCGGAACATACGTCAAATCAAATTTGGTATTTTTACGGTTGTAATCGTCTAAAACTTCCTCTTCCGAAACCGTTACGCCCGAAGTCAGAAAGGCTTGAAGTTTTTGCCCGCTGAGTTGGTCGCGTACGTTTTGTTCAAAAGCGGCGACGCTGCCGAATTGTTCGGTAACATTTTGTTCGTAACGCTGCTGATCGAAGGGTTGTCCGGCGGCATCAGCTCTATTTTGCTGGCGGATGTAACTTGCGACTTCCGCATCGGTCGCGCGCAGTCCGAGCCGGGCTGCTTCACTGCGAACAATTCGCTGTCTGATCATCGAATCAAGAAGAAATTTTGCCGGAGTTGCCTGTCCGAAACGACTCACGTT
The DNA here is from genome assembly GCA_965218105.1 of Pyrinomonadaceae bacterium. Taxonomy (GTDB): domain Bacteria; phylum Acidobacteriota; class Blastocatellia; order Pyrinomonadales; family Pyrinomonadaceae. The sequence goes on along the minus strand of OZ244585.1, from coordinate 1,968,227 downwards.
TTCTTTTTGAGTCGCCAACTCGCCGACCGTTACATATTCGCTGCCGACTTTGGCGACCGTCGTTGTGTCACGCGCCAAATTAGCTTCGTCATTGGGATTTGGTGTCGGCGCGTAAAACAGGATTAAACTGGCGACCATCACGAGAGAAAAAATTAAAAGAACGGCGTTGCGCGTTCTTTCCATTCGCTTAAAAAACTTTAACATCTGTATTATTCCTACTTATTTGAAGATTTGTTCTATTTTACTACGAGATTGTCGGTTTGGACAAAGCGCGATTTTATCAGATTCTTTGTCAATGTCCAACAGTCGCGGCTTTAACTGCCCGCCTTTTTCCGATTCGACCCTTATGCTGCCGGATTTTTTTTGCTAAACTTCTGACATTATGAAAGAAAGACGCGAGAAATTTCAGACTTCTTCGGGCATCAAACTGCCGACGGAATTTGATCCAAGTAATACAAATTTTGATTACGAAAACGATGTCGGCGTTGCCGGAGAGTTTCCCTACACGCGCGGCGTTCGCAAAAATATGTATCGCGGACGATTTTGGACGATGCGCCAATACGCCGGATTTGCGACCGCCGAAGAATCGAACGAACGCTATAAATATTTGCTCGCGCACGGCACGACCGGTTTGAGCGTGGCGTTTGATTTGCCGACGCAGATCGGTCTCGATTCCGACGACGATTTAGCGGCGGGCGAAGTCGGCAAAGTCGGCGTGGCGATTGATTCTCTGGAAGATATGCTGACGCTTTTCGACGAAATTCCGCTCGACACGGTTTCGACTTCGATGACGATTAACGCGACGGCTTCGACGCTTTTATGTCTTTATTTAGCCGTCGCCAAAAAGCAGAATGTTTCATTTGATAAAGTTCAGGGAACGATTCAAAACGATATTTTAAAGGAATACATCGCGCGCGGAACTTACATTTTTCCGCCGAAACCTTCGATGCGTTTGATTACCGACACCTTCGCTTTTTGCGCCGACAATGTGCCGAACTGGAACACAATTTCGATTTCCGGCTATCACATCCGCGAAGCCGGTTCGACCGCCGTGCAGGAAGTCGCCTTCACTTTGGCGGACGGAATCGCCTATGTTGACGCGGCGATTTCCGTCGGTTTGAAAGTTGACGATTTCGCGCCGCGCCTGTCGTTCTTTTTTAATTCGCACAATAATTTAATCGAAGAAATCGCCAAATTTCGCGCGGCGCGGCGGCTTTGGGCGCGAATTATGAAAGACAGATTCGGCGCGAAAGAAAGAAAATCAACGATGCTTCGCTTTCACACGCAAACCGCCGGTTCGACTCTGACGGCGCAACAGCCGGAAGTCAATGTCGTGCGAACGACGATTCAGGCACTCGCTGCGGTTTTGGGCGGAACGCAAAGTTTGCACACCAACGGAATGGACGAAGCACTTTCACTTCCGACTGAACAAGCGGCGCGAATCGCTCTGCGAACGCAGCAGGTGATCGCTTACGAATCGGGCGTTGCCGATACGGTTGATCCGTTTGCGGGAAGTTACGCGATTGAAGAATTGACGAACGAAATCGAGAAAAAAGCCGTCGAATACATCGAAAAAATTGACAAAATGGGCGGAATGTTAAAAGCGATTGAAAACGGTTATCCGCAGCGCGAAATTCAGGAAGCGGCTTACCAATATCAAAAGGCGGTCGAAAATGAAACCGAAATTGTCGTCGGAGTTAATAAATTTCAAATCGAAGAAGACGAAACGATTCCGATTATGACGATTGACGAAAAAATCGAACGCGGACAAATCGAACGATTAAAAGCCCTGCGCGAAAAACGCGATACCGAAAAAGCGGAAAATTTATTAAATAAATTAGAACAAGCCGCACGGGAAAATGAAAATTTATTGCCGAAAATTTTAGATGCGGTCGAAAATTATGTGACCGTCGGCGAAATTTCCAACAGATTGAGAAAAGTTTGGGGCGAATATAAAGAGGCTGTAACTGTATAAAAGTTTGATTTAACGCTTTTTTAACTTATAATTGTTTGGAGACATATATTATGAATTTAACGGCAACTTCAAAAACTTTGAATTCTCATATTCCATTTGGGCAAGTTGGAAATCAAATCTCATCGAGCGGCGTTTTTCCAAAACAATTTATTGAACAAGCTAGCGACACTGAAATATTATGCGCTGTTTCATTTTCAGAATTTAATGTTGATTTTACCTTTGAAGTTATTGAAATTAATGGAGATGAATTTTCAGAGGAAATAATATTTAAACTTAAATACGCAGATACATTTTTTGTTCATTTAACACTAAAAGGATATTGGGAATTGGTCGAAGAACTCGGATTTAGAATAACTGATGTTAGCTGGTTTTTTGAAGGAAAAGAGGACACTCATACTGCCGTTTTCCTGCTTCAAACCTTTAAGGCAATTCTTTGTTTGTCTGATAAAGTCAAAGTCGAATTTCTAAATACCGACTTTTTTTTTGGAGTTTCGGTTCCGTTACTGCTTAATAATATCAGCGAGATTCTGCAAATCAGACAAATGGCTTACAGATTGATGGTGATTGAGAAAGTCTTTAATTTATCTTTGCCTTGTCCGAATGAGTTTATAACAGGTGAAGAAAATGAAAATATCGCATTTTGTTATCACTCTGTAATAGACAGAAAGTTTGAATGGCTTTCTCCACCTGCTGCCGTGCCTTGGATTGCATCGCAGGAATATTTGTCAATATTACCCCAAACCAATATTCCCTTTCCGATTCAATACGGTCCTGAACCGACTGAAAAAAAATTATTTGGATTTCTCATAAATTTAGGTTTGCAGATTGCCAAAATTGACGAATACATTTTGGATAATTTTGAGGAAACTAAAAGAGAAATATCAAAATTAGACGGCGAACAAGTTATAGTTCAAGGACGCTCTAAAAACGGTTCAATGAAAATTGAATCTGTTACTACTCCACATTTGCCTGAAAATGCTTTTGGTAACGAGATTCAAAAATTAATTGATTTGGAAGATAAATTCGATTCGATATATTTTGATAAATACCTTAATTCTTTTCCCAATGCTTTTGAAAATTTGACGGAAGAACAGATTCAGGCGGTAACAGAAAGTCCAACTTTGGAAGAAGAAGCATTTAACTTTTGATAAAATTTTATGCCGATAATCGAATCTCCGCCGGAACTTTCGCTGGCAATTGATAATGATATTTTTACTCACTTGAGAAATAAGCAACAATACGTTTTAGAACAAGTAAAAAAGCATTTTTCAAACACGCGAAAACTTCCGGCAATTCCGTCATTAGTTATTTTCGAGGCTAATTTCGGCGTTCAAAAAGCACTGATTAACAATAAAATTTCTATTGAACAAGCTGATTCTCAATTTAGAGTAATTAATAATCTTTCTACAAGTCACACAGTTATATCTTTTGATCAAAGAGCATCTGAAATTGCTGCTTACATTTTTGCCAGATTGTCAAAATCCGATAAAAATCAGCACTGGCGAGATTTGTTTATTGTGGCAACGGCAATTTCTCACAACTACGGTTTAGCCACACAAAACAAACGAGATATGGAATTAATCGCCGCGCACTTGCCGGAAAATTTAGATTTAAGATTAGCCGTATGGAAATCATAAAAATGAAACTTTTAAGTTGTCTTTGGCGAAATTTCCAATAGATTGAGAAAAGTTTGGGGCGAATATAAAGAAGCCGTCGCCATATAAATTTTCGCTGATTTGAAAATTACCTGATGACCTTTTTCGTCCTGACCGTAACGTCTTCGAGGTCAACTTTTACCTCGATTCGATGCGGTTTTCCGTCGCTGAAATTCTGCGGATAAAATCCGACGAGATATTGTTTTTTCAGTTCGTCGGCAATTCGGCGAAAAGTTTCCTCTAAATCGGTCGAATCGGCGGCAAAAAACTTTCCGCCGGTTATATCGCCGAGGGCTTTTGTAAAATTCACCGCCCGAGCTTTCGCATTTTCCAGTTGTTTGAGTAATTCACCGCCGTCAATTTTTTTGCCGTCCACCATTGTTACCGTTTTGGAAGGTCGAAAATAAAGGCTCAAATCTTCGCCCGATTCAAATATTATCGGATAGACCAGCGTATCGGACTCAACCAGCGTGTCTAAAAGGTTTTGGTTGGAAATAATGCCGCCGCCGACATCGCCGTCGGTCAAAACGATGATGGCTTTTCTGCCTTTCACAGCTGCAAAATTCTGTTTTATAATCCGAAACATCGCGTCCTGCATTACCGAACCGGACTTTTTTGCAATGCTGATTTTGTTGATGGCTTTGGTCAGTTTGTTTTGATCGGAAGAAAATTCGCTCTGAATTTTCAGTTCAGAATCGAAACCGGCAATCATTCCCCGATCTTCGGCGCGAAAAATTTTGATAAAATCAATCGCCGACGCTTTGATTTCATTGATTATTTTGCCGGTGCTGTAACTCGAATCAACGAGAATTACCACATTCATCGGCGCGTCTTCGTCGGCGAAAAACTCGATTTCCTGTTTTTTTCCGTCCTGAAAAATAGAGAAATTTTCTTTTTTCAAACCGGAAACATTGCGCCCGCCGCTGTCGCTGACAATGACCGGAACATTAACCAAAAGAGTATCAATTTTGAGAGTTTCTTTGTCGTCCGCGTCCTGCGCTCTGCCGACGTTTGCAAAGGTGAATAAAATCAGGAACCACAAAATCAGCGGTTTGCTTTTCGGTGCTTTAATTGATTGTTTCATAGAATTTCGCGGTAAGTTTTTATTAATCACTGATGTTACGCAATTGGACTGGAGCGCAAGCCGTCCCGGTTGCAATGAGCGCGAGAGCGCGAAAAAGCGTTTCGATTACTTGCAATTTGAATAAAAGCGAGCATCTTTGCCGTTTCAGGCGGCATTGCAACCGGGACGGATTGCGCTCCAGTCTTTTTCTCCATTTTGCGTAACATCAGTTAATCATACCAAACCCGATAATTATTTTGCAGACTTTTAACAAATACTACAAAATTCGCGCCTCTTTTGTCTTTCGCTTCATTTCAAGCTAAATTTAATCAGAAGTTTTTACACATATCAATATTTTTAGGAGTAATTATTAATGAGTTTAATCGAAGAAGTTTGGGCGCGGGAAATTTTAGATTCGCGCGGAAATCCGACGTTGGAAGCGGAAGTTCTTTTGGAAAACGGAACGCAGGGACGCGCGGCGGTTCCGTCGGGCGCGTCAACGGGCGAAAACGAAGCTGTCGAACTGCGCGACGACGATGAAGGCAGATATTTGGGAAAAGGTGTTTTGCAGGCGGTCGAAAATGTCAACGAGAAAATCGCGTATGAACTCGAAGGTTTGGACGCGCTCGACCAGACGTTAATTGATAAAACACTGCTCGATTTGGACGGCACGGAAAATAAATCTAATCTCGGCGCGAACGCGCTGCTCGCCGTTTCGCTTGCCGCGGCGCGAGCGGCGGCGGCGTTTCAGGAAACGGCTTTATATCGTTACATCGGCGGCATTAACGCGAAAACTCTGCCCGTGCCGATGATGAATATTATCAACGGCGGCGCGCACGCCGACAATAATGTTGATTTTCAGGAATTTATGATTATGCCCGTCGGCGCGGAATCTTTCGCCGAAGCACTTCGCGCGGGCGCGGAGATTTTTCACAATCTGAAAAGCGTTTTGAAATCGCGCGGTTACGCGACGAGCGTCGGCGACGAAGGCGGTTTCGCGCCAAATTTGAAATCGAACGAAGAAGCGATTGAAACAATTTTAGAAGCGATTGACAAAGCCGGTTACAAAGCGGGCGAAGATATAATGCTCGCGCTCGATCCGGCTTCGAGCGAATTTTTCAAAGACGGCAGATACATTTTCAAAAAGAGCGACAAACGCGAATTATCTCCCGAAGAAATGGCGGATTACTGGATTTCGTGGACGGAAAAATATCCGATTATTTCCATCGAAGACGGAATGGCAGAAAACGATTGGGAAGGCTGGAAATATTTAAACGGCAAAATCGGCAAAAAAGTACAACTCGTCGGCGATGATTTATTCGTGACAAATACAAAATTTTTACAGCGCGGAATTGACGAAGCGGCGGCAAACTCGATTTTGATAAAAGTCAATCAAATCGGCACTTTAACCGAAACTTTGGACACTATCGAACTCGCCAAAACCAATAATATGACGTGCGTTATTTCGCATCGTTCCGGGGAGACGGAAGATTCGTTCATCGCCGATTTAGCGGTTGCGACCAACGCCGGACAGATTAAAACTGGTTCGCTTTCCAGAAGCGACCGGATTGCAAAATACAATCAACTTTTGCGAATTGAGGAAGATTTGGGCGAATCGGCGCGATATTTGGGGCGCAAGGCTTTTTATCAAATAAAATCTTAATTGCGGGAAATTAAAGGCGAAAATTCTTGCTGATTCTCGGATTTCCGCCTGTTTTTTAAACTCGGCAAGTCAATTTTATTTTCATAAATTGCTTTGCCGACAATCACGCCCGCGCAACCAATTTTTTCGAGTTCGGAAATGTCTTTCAGCGAACTTACGCCGCCGCTCGCAATTAAGTGCAGACGCGGCAGATGTTCCAAAATTTCCGCGTATAATTCGGTTGCTGTTCCCTGCAAAAGCCCGTCTTTGCTGATGTCCGTGACAAAAACGTTAGTCGCGCCCTTTGCGTAATAATTTTTCAAAAACGGCAAAATTTCTATTTCAGTCGTCGTCTGCCAGCCGTTTATCGCAACTTTTCCGTCTTTCACATCCGCGCCGAGCAGAAGTTTTTCGCCGCCGAATTTTTCCAGCCAATCGAAAAACTTTTCCGCATTTTTGACCGCGACGCTTCCGATGCTCGCAATCCGCGCGCCCGCGTCGAAAACCGAATTTATATCTTCATCCGTTTTGATTCCGCCGCCGAAATCAATCGCCAGATTTGTATTTGAAGCAATCGTTTCCAAAACTTTCAGATTCGTAACTTTGCCGATTTTCGCGCCGTCCAGATCAACGATGTGTAATCGCCGCAAACCGAACGCTTCAAATTCCTTAGCCACTTCCAGCGGATTTTCGCTGTAAATTTTCTTCTGCGCGAAATCGCCCTGTGAAAGGCGTACGCATTTGCCGTCAATCAAATCTATCGCCGGAATTATTTCTATCATATTTAAGAAATTTTACAGGATGAACAGGATAAGCAGGATAAAATCAAAAAACTTTATAAAAAATCCTGTTTATACTGTGTATCTTGTTAATTGATTTTCAAAAAATTCTCCAAAATTCGCTCGCCGACCGCGCCGGATTTTTCCGCGTGAAACTGCACGGCGTAAAAGTTTTTGTGACGCACCGCCGCGCTGAAATTTACGCCGTAATCACAAGTCGCAATCGTTTCCGCGCCCAACTCGACGTAGAAACTATGCACGAAATACACGTAAGAATTTTCCGCTGCGCCATCAAATAAATCGCCTTTCAAATCAAAAATATTATTCCAGCCCATCTGCGGAATTTTCAGCGTGTCTGATGCAAATTTGCGAACTTTATACGGCAGAATTCCCAGACATTTCGTAGCGTTTTCTTCGGAAAGTTCACACAAAAGCTGCATTCCCAGACAAACGCCCAAAACCGGCTGTTTCAAATTTTTAATCACTTCATCTAAATTTCGCGTCCGCAGGTAATTCATCGCCGTTGACGCTTCGCCGACACCGGGGAAAATTACTTTGTCGGCAGATTTTAATTCGTCCGCGTCGTCCGTCAAAATCGGTTCGATATTCAAACGATTCAAAGCGTTTTTCACCGATTCGACGTTTCCGGCGTTATATTTAACGATGGCAATTTTCATAAAAATTGAAAATGACTGGAGCGCAACCCGTCCCGGTTGCAATGCCGCCTGAAACGGCAGAAACGCTCATTTACATTCAAATTGAAAGCTATCGGACGCTTGTTCGCGCTTTCGCGCTCATTGCAACCGAGACGAACTCGCGCTCCAGTCGGGCGCGTCAGCAGCAGTTTTAATTTTCTACAAACTTCCTTTTGTGCTTGGCAAAGCGTCGCTTGCAACATCTCTTTTCACCGCCATTTTTATCGCTTTGGCGAACGCTTTGAAAATTGCTTCGATTTTGTGATGTTCGTTGTCACCTTCCGCTTTGATATTTAAATTGCAGTTCGCTTTGTCGGAGAACGATTTAAAAAAATGAAAAAACATTTCGGTCGGCATTTTTCCGACGTTTTCGCGTTTAAATTCGGCTTCCCAAACGCACCAGTTGCGCCCGCCGAAATCAATCGCCGCCTGCGCCAGACAATCATCCATCGGCAGCGTAAATCCGTAGCGTTCCATTCCGCGTTTGTCCTTTAACGCCAGCGCGAACGCTTCGCCGAGCGTGATCGCCACGTCTTCAATCGTATGATGTTCGTCAATGTGCAAATCGCCTTTTGCCGCGATCTTTAAATCTAAATTTCCGTGCCGCGAAAGCTGCTCCAACATATGATCGAAAAAGGAGATTCCGGTCGAAATGTCGGATTTTCCGTTACCGTCCAGATTTAATTCAACTGAAATTTCCGTCTCTTTAGTTTCACGTTTGTGCGAAACGCGGCGCGGCGGAAGTTTGAGAAATTCGTAAATTTCTTTCCAATTTTCAACGGCGAAAACATTTTCATTTTCGACGGTTTCAAAATTCGGATTTTTGATAAAAATCGCTTTCGCGCCCAAATTTTCAGCGAGTTTTACATCGGTTTCGCGGTCGCCGATGACGAATGAATTTTTCAAATCATAATCATCAGAAAAATACTTTTCGAGAAGTGCCGTGTTCGGTTTGCGCGTCGGCAAATTATCTTTGGCAAACGAGCGGTCAATCAAAATTTCCGAAAACTCGATTCCCTCATTTTCAAGCGTCTGCACGATAAAATTCTGAACCGGATGAAAAGTTTTTTCGGGAAAACTTTCCGTTCCCAATCCGTCCTGATTTGAAATCATCACGAGTTCAAAATCCGTTTCACGCGCAATTTTGCCGAGCGAACTTATCATTTGCGGCAAAAATTTCAGCTTTTCAAACGAATCAATCTGAAAATCTTCCGGCTCAAAAATCAGTGTTCCGTCGCGGTCTATAAATAAAACTTTTTTCATATCAAAAACTGTTCGCGCCCGACATTTCGTGCTGATTAACAACTAATCAAAGTGTCTTAAAATTTGAACTTTGACAAAAAATACGAGGTGCTTGACAAATTTATTTTTGCCGCATATTTCAAATTAAAATAAAAACTTGTTTCGTGTAATATTTTACCACTAATTATTTACTTTCAACCATTGCGCCGGTCGCTGTAATGCGCCGATTAATCGTTGTTATTTATAAGTAATCAGCAGAATTAACTTGATAAAATCAACCGCTGATAAACGCGGTACACGCGGATTTTCTTTGACTTTATCGGTTTTTGACCCGCGCTGTCGGATTTCATCCGCGGCATAAATTTTAATTTATTTTCCACGACTAATTAAAAAAAAACACTTTATGAAAAGGAAACAGATCGGTTGATCAATTTATTTGTGGGCAAAAAAGTAGAACTGAACGGCTTGCGCGATTCCGATGAGCAAACCGAACAACGCGCCGAAAAGTTCGATTTTTCGCAGGTGTTCTTTGGCGACCGATAAAACCAACTCTTCGAGTTTTTCCGATGGATAATTGTTAATTTTTTCGCGCACTACGCCGCCGATATTGAACTCTTTGATGGCTTCGGGCAATTTTTCTTTGGCGGCGGAAATAATCGTTTCGGTTAAAGATTTTCCGGCATCACGCACTTTTTCTTCGGAAATATGACCGGAAAGTTTCCCGATTGGCGCGGCGAGAAATTTTTCGATCTGTTTGGAAAGCGCGGAATTGATAATTTTCGATGTTTCATTGCGCGAGAGAATGCCGATCAGACCATTTGCCAGCAGTTTCTTGAGCTTTTCTTCCGATTCTGGATGCAGTGTCTGCAAAATCGCGTCAATGCTGTGCGGGCGCAATTTTTCGAGCGTGTCGGTCAAGTAAGCGGAGATCGAATTCATCATTTCATCGCCCTGCAAAAGCGTCAAAATGCGTTTTGAAATTTGTCCTTTGAGCATTTCAAGCTGTTCGGGCGCGATTTTGCCGATGATTTCGGGAAGCGGACGCGCCATCGCTCCGTCAATCGAATTATTTATAAAATTGAACGCTTCACCGGCGAAAAAATCGCCGCGCAAAGTTTCCTCGATTCGTTTCGGCACGCTTTCGTTGACCAAATCATCAACTTCTTTTAACAAATTATCGCGCGACACGAACATTTTTTTGAAAAACGGCAGCTGTTCATAATAATTTTGAACCTCGCTTTTGATAAGCGCGCCGATTTGACCGCGCGTACGTTCCGCAGTCGCAATTTCTGCTAATTGATGAATGACCGGCTCGATTTGACCGACGGCTTTTTCCTTCAAAAGCGCGATTGCGTCATCGGTAAACATCTCGCCGAGCGGCGTGTTTGTATTTGCCAAATCGTCAATCCGGCGGCTGATAAAATCACGAATTTTTTGTTCAAGTGCCGGTTCTTTGACGGCGGAACGAATGCGTGTTTCGAGAAATCCGAGAATCTTGTTAAATGTTTCCTCATCAACGGTTTCGGAAATTCGGCGCGACAAAACTTCGTCAACGCGACGTTCAATAAATCCGCTGATTGACTGCGCGGTTTCTTCGCTTTTCAAAACATTTTCGATGTATTCAAAAATTTTCGATTGCAGGGAAGTAATAGTATCTAAAACAGTTCCGCGAATATTGGCGGGCAGCGTTTCGATCAGCGACGGATAATTGTTTGAGAGCAAATCTTCCGTGTAGGAATTAACGACGCTTTCGATTTTTTTGCTTAGAAATCCTTTGCCGAAAAGTTCTTCGATGATGGTTTCCTGTGAAACTAGTTCATCGCCGACGGCTTTTCCGATTGCGTCGGCGAGACGGTCGCGGTGGCGCGGAATCATTCCCTGCGGAAAAATCGTCACACCAAAAAGTTTGATCGGATTGCGCGGGCGAAAAAGCATCCGCACGGCGAGCCACGCGCCCAAATATCCGTGAATCGTCGCAAAAAGAACCAGCGAAGCGATTTGAACGCCCAAATAACTGAAAAAATTTCCTAAAACTTCCATTGTAAAAATAGTTTCAAGTTAAGGTTCAAAATTCAAAGTTAAATTTCCGGGATAAACTTTGAACCTTAAAATTTTAACTTTTAAAAGACTTGAAAACCCTTCGATTTCAGACAGAACTCGGAAAACTCTTTCAGCCATTCGTAATCCGCGCTGTAATTTTTCCACTGTTCATCTTCATCACGATAAAGCGTTCCGTCGTCGGGTTTATCGGTGATTGATAAATCCATAAAAATACGTTTGTCCGGCTCTAATTTCGGCAGAATTTCGTCGCGGATTTTCTCGCCGACGGCGTGCGCGTCTTCCTGCGAAATCTTCGCGCCGGTCGCGTTATAGTTCATCTGCCGAACTTTTCCTTCATCAACAATATCAAAACTTTTGATAATTTCGAGCGTCGTTTTCCAATTCCAGACGTTGGCGCGAAACTCGAAATTTTCAGAACCCAAATCAATTAATGTAAAACTCATTTATTTTTCTCCCAAGGAAATGCTAAACGCGAATTGAGGAAAATGCAAAAATAATAACTATTTCATTTTGTTTCTTTGGCTCAAAAACATTTATAATCGCATTTCAAATCATTATGACGGATTCAATTTCATATTCGGACGCGGGCGTTTCAATAGACAACGCCAATAAAACGGTGGCAAAAATTAAAGAATTTGCCAAAAGCACTTTTAACGCGCGAACTTTGACCGAAATCGGAAGTTTCGGCGGGATGTTCGACGCTAAATTCACTGAGATGTCCGCGCCGATTCTGGTCGCTTCGGCGGACGGCGTTGGTACGAAACTGAAAATCGCTTTTCTCGCAAACATTCACGACACAATCGGACAAGACCTCGTAAACCATTGTGTTAATGATATTTTGGTGCAGGGCGCGCGTCCTTTGTTTTTTCTCGATTATTTTGCGACGGGAAAACTTTCGCCGAATATCGCGGCTTCGGTGGTTGAAGGAATTTCGATTGCCTGCAAAGAAAATAACTGCGTTTTGCTCGGCGGCGAAACTGCCGAAATGCCCGGATTTTACGCCGACGGCGAATATGATCTGGCGGGTTTCGTGGTCGGCGTGGTTGACCGCGAAAATGTTATTGACGGCAAAAACATCGCTGCGGGCGATGTTGTTTTGGCTTTGGAATCAAACGGTTTGCACACGAACGGCTATTCGCTGGCGCGAAAACTGTTTTTTGAAGTCGGCGGTTACAAAATTGACTCTGAAGTCAACGGTAAAACTCTTTCGGACGCTCTGCTCAAACCGCACCGCAGCTATTACAGACAGCTTTCCGTTTTAATTGACCGGAAAAAAATAAAGGGCTTGGCGCACATCACGGGCGGCGGACTTCTCGAAAACATTCCGCGCATTTTACCGAAAGATGTCGCGGTCGAAATAAAACGCGGAACGTGGAACGAACTGCCGATCTTCGGTGTGATGCAAAGACTTGGAAACGTTGAAGATAAGGAAATGTTTCGCGCTTTTAATATGGGCGTTGGAATGGCGATTATTTGTGCCGAAAGCGAAAAAGAAGAGATCATTACGCACGTCGAAGAATTTGGCGAAAGATGTTTTGAAATCGGGCGCGTCGTGCGGGGAAAAGGTGAAGTTTCTATAATTTAAAATTCAACTTACGATATTCTGCCGCAAAATGACATCTGTTTAGCATTTTCTTTTGCTTACGCGTAATTTGCGGCTTTTAACCGGAATCGCCGGATAATTTTGTAAAAACCAATCTCGGCAATTAATTTTTTGTCTCTTCGCGTCCGTAAGGCGTGTCTTTTGTGTCAACGCTGCCGGCGACATCACGGTTGTCAGGATTTCCTTTTGACTCATCGCCGCGCATCATTTCTCTGACAATTTCGTCGGAAGATTTGTTTGCCGATTCTTCGGCAACTTGTTCTGCGTCCCAACCCTGTTTTTCAACGTCCGGGAATTGTTTCGCGTTTATTTTTGTTTCATCCTGCATATATTTTACCTGTTTCTTTTTGTAAAAACTTCCCTTGTTCAACCGTTTCCGTCATTTATATTCCATAAATTTAATCTTTTGTTTTTCTCTTCTTCTGTTGTATTCAAATACTATGCCACATAAAATGCCGATTTTTATTTGAAAACCGCAACTTGCAGATTAGAATTATGTATTGAAATAAAACAAATATTCGTATCGAAATAAAAAAAGGATGAATCTTGAGATTCATCCTTTTTTGATGTTATCGTTAATAATGATTTCGATGTTATCGGTTAGTAACGATTGACACTTGAAGGCGCGGTCGCCGTGATTGTGAACTCTGATCCCGGTCCTAATTCGACATCATCGCGTCCCTGCAAAATTACCGTTCCGGCTCCGGCTCCGGCTCCGACCGCCGCGCCGATTGCCGCGCCTGATCCGCCGCCGGCGATAGCACCGATCAACGCTCCTAACGCCGCGCCGATTCCGGCGCGCTGAACGGTTTTCGTGGTTTGATTGTTATCACGAACCGAACCTTCATTGTTGACCGTCACATTTTCGCCGCTGGCTGTTTTGACATTATCAACGATTCCGGCAAATTTATATGTTTGACCGTTTCTCAAACGAATCGTATCAAAGTCCAGCGAAACATTGGCTCTGCCCGAAACCTGACCGGAACGTTCGGCTTTCGTTACGCGACCTTCGATAACCGCTCCGTTATATTGCGACGGTGATGAAACTTCCATCGTAAATCTGTCGCCGTCCTGCGTCGCTTTGGTCGAAATCGGAGACCTCAGCGTTGCGGTCAATTGAGTGTTGTTCGGAATGTAAAAATTACCGTTTTGATTACCCGCCGTGTTATCGTTCAGATTGTAGAACTGGGCGGTTTCATTAACTTTGTCATAAACACTGGCAACTGTTACAGTATCATTTCTATTTTCCAGATAAACGCGGCGGACGACTCTTAATTGACCGTTGTTCATCGGGATAAAGTTCACATAAAAGTCATTTATCCGGTCGCCTTCATAACTCAAAGCCACGCCGTCGTAAGTCGTGTTGGCGGTAACTTTAATGGCACGTCCGTTATTTGTCGTTTCGGTTCGCGCTACGTTATCGGCGGTAAAAGTGATTTGTGGTGTCGTACTCGAACCGACTGTTACTTGCTGATCTCTTTTTTCAATCGCCAGAGTTTCGGGTGAAGTCAAACGTCTTTCAAGATTACTTTGAAGATTATTGTTGCGTTGGTTTGCCGTGTAATAACTGTTTGTCGCTCTGCCGACAACTTCGCTGACGTTATCGCTTTGCGCCACGTTCAGACGATAAGTTCCGGTCAGCATCGAATCAAATCTGCTCGTCGGCGTATATTGACGATTATTAAAGTCAAAATTGACGCTGTAATAATTGGACAGAGTGTTTAAGTCCGCGCGAAGCAAGTTCCAATCGTTTTCAGCACTAGCCGTAAAACGATAATCACGCATAAATCCGTTGATAAAATACGCTTTGTTGAGAACTTCTTCGACGTTCGCCGCAGTGGAATTTCGCGCGTCGAAATTTCGTTTTAACGCATCCGTCGCATTTTCAAAATCAGTTATGTAGCTGTAAAGAGTTTCTTCACTTCTCGTATTATTCAGAACGCTTCTGTCCAGCGCGGTGTTCATATTGCGTTTATACGTATCGGTGCGCTGTTCGATGCGCGACAAAATCACGCGGACGTTATTTTCGTTGACACGATAAGGAATTCCGCCGGTCGTCGTATTAATTCCGCCGGTCGTCGTATTGTTGTTGTTTATTACCGGCGCAGTGTTCCAATTGTAGCTGACATTATAATAACCGGCTAAAGTCTGTAAATCAGCCCTTAAGCTCTGCCACTGACGTTCGGCGTTGGGTGCTAAACGGTTCTGCCGCATAAAATTGTCAATGTAATAGGCGCGATTCAAAACTTCGGTAACATCCGAGTTTGCCGACTGCCGATCATCAAATCTGCGATTTAAGGCATCGGTGGCGTTCTCAAAATCTTTGACGTAATTGTTGATCGCGTCTTCGTTATCCGTTCCGTTCAGACGGCTTCGGTCAAGTGCGTTGTTCAACACGCGTTTAAAATTATCGGTCTTTGTTTCGATGCGTGTCAGAAGCGCGTCAACCGTGTTGTCATTGACCCGATAAGGATTAACCGTCGCCGTGTTGACGGTTGACGGATTCGTCCAATCTCCTCTGACTGAATAATAACCAGCCAAAGTGGTTAAATCCGTGCGAATGCCAGCCCAGCTTCTCTGCGAGGCGACATCCAAACGGTTGGTTCGCATAAATTCGTTGATATACGCGGCGCGACTTAAAACATTTTCAACATCGGAAGTAACCGAGTTTTTCGCGTCAAATCTTTGTTTCAAAGAATCGGTCGCGGTTTCAAAATCGGCAACGTAATTCAACACCGTATCTTCAGTGTTAGTGTTATTTAACCGGCGGCTGTTGTCGAGCGCGCGATCCAAATCGCGTTTGTAAGCGTCGGTTTTGGTTTCGAGGCGATTCAGCAAATTTTGAACATTTCTGTCGGACACGCGATACGGACGCTGCGCCTGAACGCTCATCGTCGCCGTCGTCAGTCCGATTGCAAATAACGTAACTGTAAATAAGTTTAATATTTTTCTTTTCATATAAAATTTTCCTTTTGATTTTTGTTGTGCAAGGAAAAGGAGAGTATAGATTGTCTTGCACTTCCTACTCTTAATTCTTGTTTAACCGCAAGAATCGTGCCAAAAAGATGCGGCTTTCATTTAAAGTTCTGGAAATTCAGCAGTTAGCGTCAACAGATTTTATTGATCGAAGAATGAATTTTTTTGAGTTCTGCAATAAAATGATACGCAAAACTCAATTTTCGATATATGGAATTTTAACCGTAAAAGTAGAACCTTTGCCTTCTCCTTCGCTTTGAACTTCAATAATTCCGTTGTGAAGTTTGATGATGTGATTGGTAATAGCCAAACCCAAACCAAGTCCGCCGTGAACTCGCGTACTCGTGTTGTCGTCTTGTCTGAATCTGTCAAAAATGTGCGGCAGAAAATCAGGTTTAATGCCTTTTCCGTTGTCTTTGACGACCAACTGAATATAGTCGTTTTGTTCCAAAATCAAAGCCTCGATTTTCCCGCCCTTGCCGGTGAATTTAACGGCGTTGGAAAATAAATTTTGGATGACGATTTGGATTCTGTTTTCATCACCTAAAATTTTGTGTCCATTCAGCTTGTTTTCTCTGACGAATTCAATATCCTTTGCTTTGGCTTGTTCCTCAAACTGAATACAGGTGCGTTCAAAAACTTCGGAAAAAACAAATTTCCTGCCTTCGGAAATAATTCCTTCGGAGATAACTTGAGTGTAATCCAACAGTTCTTCGACCAATTGTGTCTGCAGACGCAGGTTTTTATCAACTTTATCGAGAGCCAGATTTTTGGTGTTGCTGGATAAACTGTCGGTTTTCAGTATTTTCGCCCAACCCGCAATGGCATTGAGCGGAGTTCTCAATTCGTGAGAAACAACCGCGATAAATTCGTCTTTTGCTTTGTTAGCCTGCTCTGCCGATTGGCGGGCTTTTTGTTCTTTTTCGAGCAGCAGTTGTTTTTGCTGTTCAAGTTTGTATAACTCGGCGGCGGCAGCCTGCATTTTGACTCTTGCGGACGCTTCCCAATAAGTTAGTCCGAACATCAAAATACTGAATGCCACTCCGCTCAAAAATATCAACGGTGTCCAGCCGACATTCGATTGACCGGTAAATTCAGGCAGAGAAGTGTATTCGATTACCCAATTTCTGCCGGCAACTTCCAAATTTTCTTTATCCGTATATGCTTTTTCGATTTGGTCTGTAAAGTTACTGAAATCCGGCTGGGCGGTTTGAGTTAAAAGATTCTCAGGGCTGATTTCACCATCGTAAATTTTGAAGGCAATATCGCGCGTCAGAGTGTTCGCTTGAATTTCCCTTAAAAAATCTCCCGCTCGAAACGGACTGTAAACAAAACCTGTCAGATTTTGTCTTCTCGCTTTGACGGATGACGGCGAACTTCCGCGTTTATAGATCGGCAGATAAATCAAAAAGCCGACTTGATTGTCTTTTTCGTCTTCCTGAATTAAATTTATTTTGGCACTGGCTGCGGCTTGCCCGGAATCGCGCGCGCGATATATCGCTTCGCGCCTGTTTTTCTCGCTCGACATATCGAATCCGACAACTTTTCTATTGCGTTCGGTGAGCGGTTCGATATAGATGACCGCCTGATGTGAATCCAAATTGGTTTCGGGAAATAACTCAAAATCAGAATAACCTTCAGACTTCATTCTGACGATCAAAGATTCTCGTTCATCGGGTTGAAAAACTTTACTGTAACCGATTCCCTGAATGCCCGCGAAGTTTTCGTCTAAGCCCAGATTATTCACATAGTTAGCAAATATTTCACGGTTTAATTTATCCGTAGATTCGATAAATCCGCGTCCGCCTTTGAGAAGGGCGATATATAAGTTTATTTTATTTTCTACGGCGGATTGAATTCGATTGACTTCGTTGTAAAACCTTGTAGTATCTTTGCTTTTGGCGGTTTGATAGAAGCTGTAAGTAACCCCGATAGTCACCAAAACAGACACCGCTAAAATTACTAAAGGTAATCTGACAGTATTTTTATTTTTGAAAATTTCCTTAAAACCAGACACAACCACACATACAAAGATTACACTGTCAAAATATTTGACAATGAGCAAAATCAACTTTTACTAAAATTTTTATAAGTGCAATACTTGTGCCGTCCCGGAATAACCCATACCTCTATCTGGAAGGTCGTTTTCCAGAGAAGAGCAAAACTTTTTAGAAGTTTGTATGAATGATTTGCATACTTTACTTTGATGTAACGTCTTAAATTATTGCAAAATCGGTAAATTTAATCGGTTATTATCCGGCAAATATTTTGAAATTATTCTCTTTTTGCAAATATATTATAAATTGGTATTATTATTGCCTTATTCCTGAGGCTTGATAAGTCTTCGGGGAAAAATTTACAAAGGAGCTAAATTTTATATGTCGGAAGAAAACAACACTGGTAACAATCTTATTTGGGCGATTACGACTTTGCTTATTGTGGCGATTATCGCGGGAGCGGTATATTTTACAGTTTTACAGGGCGGCAAAACACAGGACAAAAATATTGATATTGAGATAAAAGCTCCGTCCGCTCCTTCGACTAAATAAATCACAAAATAATTTGAAATTTTAGATGAACGCCATTCAATATTTTATCGCGTTCGTCTTGCGCCGTTTAAATTCGGTTTCGTCGAGGACATATAAGAATAATGTTCTTCCATCAAAGCTGAATTTCTCATTTACAAGTCGGCGATTTTTTCGTCAAGGTTATGTCGCTTAATCATTCCGTAAAGTCGCGGACGATATAAGCCGAGAAGATTGGCAGCCGCTTGTTTATTTCCGTTGGTGCGTCTCAACGCGGCTAAAACGACTCCGTTTTCAATCGAATTGAACACATCTTTTTGGTCTTCGCCCTCTTCGGGTTCAGACAATTTACTGACGATATATTTACCAACTTCTTCAAATAATTCATCGCCTTCCAAATCACTTTGATACAATGAACCGCTGCCGTGTTTTGCCGTTCCGTTTTCTCCGACAGCCGGAAAATGAGCGGTTGTCAAAATTTCTCTCTTTGCGATGTCTTTGTAAGAAATCGCGCCTTCAAGATTTTCAGGAACATTTAATGTGGTAATCGCGCCGTCTTTTGAAAGCAAAACCGCCCGCTCAATGACGTGCTGAAGTTCGCGCACATTGCCGCGCCAATTATAGTTGAGCATTTGATTGTAACTGCTTTCGGAAAATCGGCAATTTTTCTTTTTGTATTTGTCGGCGTAAATTTGCAGAAAATGTTCGGCAAGCATCGGAACATCGTCCATTCTCTCGCGCAGAGGCGGGATTTTTATCTCGATGGTGTTTATTCGATAATATAAATCTTCTCTCAAACTGTTGTCTGTGATGGCTTCAAAAGGACTGCGATTAGTTGAAGAAATAAGGCGAAAATCAACTTCGCGCGGTTTGTCGCTGCCGACCGGATAATAAATTCTTTCCTGCAAGACCCGCAGCAGTTTCGGCTGCAAACTCATCGGCATTTCGCCGATTTCGTCCAGCAAAAGACTTCCGCCGTTGGCGCGTCCCAGAAATCCTTCTTTATCGCCGGTCGCGCCCGTAAACGCGCCTTTTTTATGTCCGAAAAGTTCGGATTCAATCAATTCTTTGGGCAGAGCCGAACAGTTTAATTTAACAAACGGTTTTTTTGAACGATGACTTTTATAATGAATGGCGTTGGCGATAACTTCCTTGCCCGTGCCGGATTCGCCGAGAATCAGAATATTGGCATCGGATTCCGCAACGCTTTCGATTATTTCGTAAATATCCTGCATTGAACGACTTCCGCCGATCACGCCTTCGTAAGAAGTGCGGCTCGAAAGTTTGTCGCGCAGTTCCTTAATTTCTACTTTTTGTTTTTTTCGTTCGACGGCTTTTTCGACCAACACCAAAAGCTCTTCAAATTCAACCGGTTTTTCCAGAAAATAAAACGCTCCCGCTTTGATCGCTTCAACCGCTTTTTCCGTTGAACTAAAGCCCGTAATCATAATAATTTCGGTTTCCGGCGACAATTCCTTACAGCGGCGAACCATTTCTATGCCGTCAAAATCAGGCATATTCAAATCGGTCAAGATAATGTCAAAATCATTTTCCTCGACCAATTTTATTCCCTTTTCGCCGCGTTCCGCCGTCGTTACTTCAAATCCTTCCGACGTTAAATTAAACTTCATTAACTCTAAAGTCGCCGCGTCGTCGTCAATTACCAATGCTTTGTTAACCATAGACACTAACCCTATTTATTGAACACTTTACTCAAAATGCGGAAATAATTCACCGTTGAAAAATTGTTCGTCATTCAACAGCAAATAAAATCTACTTTATTGTATCAAAAAATTATGCGGTATAAGAAGATTACGAACGGTTCAAGCATCAGACAGAGAAAAAGAGGCAAGCCCCCTTAACTCGCCTCTTGGTGTTCACGCTCCCCAGTCTGTTCAGACGAAATCAAAACGATTTCGCCCTTTTTACCGGATTATCAATACTGTTTAAAACTTTTTTTCCGGTCTCCTCAGCGTTGACTGTCAACTAATTATCCGCCGTGTTAGTTAGGTTGTTTACAACTTTCCTCATCATTTTTGTGTTTGAATTTATTAAAATCAACTTTGGTCTGCAAACAATCTCGCAAAGTTTGTGCCAGTGAAGATAAATGAAATAAAATCAAGATATTACAAACAAATAATATTTTATAATTTATAAATTTGACCGGATTTTGCAATGATTTGATACACTTAAAATATTCTCGTGCGATGTAAGCGAGTCAAAATTCCAAAATTATGTCTGAAATTATAAACAATCAAAGAAAGATAAAACTAGATGTAGAAGAATTTCAGGCGTTTGCGACCAACATTTCAGCGAAAATTGCTGAAATCGGGAGCAGAAATTTTACCGTCGCCTTTGTTTCAGACAGAAAGATGCGCGAACTCAATAAGAATTTTCGCGGTAAGAATGTAACGACCGACGTTTTATCTTTTTCTTTTGAAGCTGACGGGTTTGAAGCGGAAAACGATAATCTCGGTGATATTGCAATTTCGCTCGAACAAGCCGAAAGACAGGCAATCGAAAACAATCTCGATTTTGAAACTGAAGTCAAACAACTTATTCTGCACGGCGTTTTGCATTTGTGCGGCTACGACCACGAAACCGACAACGGCGAGATGAATAAAAGAGAAGTCGAACTTCGTGATAAAATCGGAATTTGAAAATACAGTTCGCAAATTATGACTGCAAAATTTGATTATTCGCTCGATTACCAAAATCTGGATTTGAGAAAACAACCGGAACTCTACCGCGTCGGGAAAGGCGAACAGGGAGTTTTGCTCGTCGAACCTTACAAAAGTGAAATCCTGCCGCATTGGAGATTTAAAACGCCGGAGATCGCGCTTGAATCGAGCGCGAAAATCTACGACCTCTTTCTCGAATATAAAAAGCGTAAAGATTTTGTCGGAATGGATATGGCGCGAAAGTTTTTGCAGATGGGAATCACGCGGGCGCGTCGTTACGCCAATCACAAATCCGGGCGCAAGTATAAAAAAGGTACAAAGGAAGTTTTGCCGGTCGAAGAAGATCAGGTCAAAGCCGAATCCGCGAAAATCTTTTCGGAGAAATATTATCTCGCCAAAAATGACGAAATCTATCAGAAGATGTTGAAAGAACACCGGGAAAAATATGAAGAATAATCAAAATTATGGCAATTGAAATCGAGAAAAAATTTACATTATCGAATGATCAGCGCGAGCAGATTTTGGCAGGTTTAAAAGAATTCGGCGCGAAATTTATCAGGGAAGATTTTGAAGAAAATATAATTTATCGCGGCGGAGTTTTAGCGGAAAGAGGCGCGATTTTGCGCGTTCGCAAAATTGACGATAAAACGATTTTGACTTACAAAGAACCCGTTCCGAATTCGCCGGCGCACAAACAGCGCATCGAATACGAAACGGAAGTCGAAAAAGCCGGCGAACTGGAAAAAATCATCGAAAGTCTTGGCTTTGTGAAATCGCTAGTTTACGAAAAACGCCGCAAAATATGGCATTTCCGTGACGTAGAAGTCGTTTTGGACGAACTTCCGTTTGGAATTTATATGGAAATCGAAGGCTCAATCACCGCGATTGCCGAAGCGGAAATGTTTCTTGACGGCGAAAATTTAGAAGAAGAAAACCAGACTTATCCGCTCTTAACGGAAAGGTTCGGTGTACGAAAAGAGCATTTTATCGAAGCGAGATTTTCAATTTCTCAATAAAAACTTGAATCTCGCCCCTCTTGCTTTCGTTAAAATTAATCAACTTCCAAGATGAAAGATAGTGTTGCTGTTTGGAGAAAAAGCGACGGAACGCGCCCACTTGAGAGCGTCGTTATTCCCGCATCAACGAGAGCAGAAAAGGATTCAGGGCGATTTGATGGAAAACTCTCGGATTTTCCCGCCAAATAGCTGACAGCGCAAATTTTTATCGCGGTAAAATCAAAATTTTCAGAAAAATCTTGATTTTATGCAAGCGTTCGGGTTATTCTCGTTCTATAAGAAAATTTCAAAATGGAGAAATATATCAATGAACAAACATATCGTCGGATTTATACTTTTTAATTTAATCGTCGGAACAAGCGTAATTATCGCCGTTTTATCTTACAACGTGCCGAATTTTGACAGCGTAGTCGTTCCCGCAACGTCTGAAACTTATACGCGAAGCTGTTGGAAAAGCAGCAGAAAATATGCGAGTAAATTATATTTGGTGAATGTTACACAGGCGGTCTTTGACGGCAAAACGCAGCAGTTGGAAACGGAATTATTCGTCCAATCAAATGTAAAATCCTTTAAGAATATAAAGTTGGCTCTGAATTTTTTTGTCAAAGACGGTGATTCGACCCGTTATTTGGCAACTGAAGATTTAAGCGACAGAAATATGGATATGGAAGCCGTCTATGATTTTTCAGACAGAAGAATTACAAAAGCCAACTTTCACGTAAGTACTTCGAGCCGTTGGCTCGACGACATCGGCGCGAGCGAAAATCTGTATGTCGTTCCGCAGATTATTTCCAATTCGGAAGTTCGCGGAAATTACACGCCCGTTTTCAGCGAAGCCGACGCAACGCCCGTAACGCTTGCCAGATAAATATTTTTCAGACGAAGTGTTTACGTTAAAGAATAAAAAAGCCGCTTTCGAGCGGCTTTTTTATTAACTTTTTGCTTCAAAAAATTAACTTTATAAAGCTAATTGACGTATTCCTTCGGAAACCACAGCACTTTATTGTTTTTGCCGGATTTCGTCTGTTGTTTTCGCAGATGGGCGTTTTGGAGAAGTTCGTTGGCAGTCTCGCCGTCTTTCCAAAAAGTCGCCGCGCCGAAGTTTAGCTGAAGATGATTTTTTTCCTGTTTGGAAATTTCAAACGGATTTAAGATAAACGCTTTTTCGATGCGCTCGACAATTTCTTTTGTAACTTCATCGGAAGCCGTCGGCAGAACGACGAGAAATTGATCGCTCTGTGAACGCGAGAGAAAATCCATTTGCCGGAGCTGTCTTCTGATTATTTGGGCGGTAAAAGTCAAGATTTGATCGCCGGTTGAATGTCCGAATTTTTGATTGAGTTTCGTGAAATTTTTGATGTCAATCGTCAAAACCGTCAACGGACGTTCATCACGATGGCGCTCGGATTCGGCAATTTTATTTTCCAAAATCAGATAAAAAGCGCGTTCATTCGGCAGATTCGTCAAAGAATCGGTCAAAGCATTCGACAAACTTTGCTCAAACGACATCGAACTCATCAGCAAAGGCGCGATTCTCGTCCCGACGGCTTCGATTAGTTCCGTCGAATTTTCGCCGAAACTTATTTTGTCACTGCCGTAAAGCGTCAAAACGCCAAAAACATCACCATTGCGAAAAAGCGGCACAGCCAAACCGGACTTGAAAACTTTCAACACATTTTCAGGCAATATATTTTTGTCGGATAAAAGTTTTTCTTCGCGCTGAATTTTTTGTTCGAGAAAAGTTTTGCCCGCCAAACCTCTGTGCGAAGGGATTTCGAAATTCAGCAAATCACGCGCGTTTTCGCCAACCGCGCAGGCTATTTTCAAGTTTGTGTTTTCTTTGTCAGCTAAAAATAATGCGCATCCCGCAAACGGAATCAGTTCATTGACGCGGCTCGAAACAAGGCGAAACATATCTGGAAATTTGAGCGACGCGCCGAAAAACGCGCTGGCTTCTTCAAGCGCGAGAAGCCTGTTTCCGACATCTTCTTTGTAAAGCAGATCGGCGATTTCCTGTTCCCTACGCCGGTTTTTTTGTCTTTGACGGTAATAGAAAAGCAAACAAAACAACAAATACGAAAGCGTTACGATTGTAAAAAAAAGGAATTTGTTTTGAAAAGTTTGTTCCGAATTGGAAACCAAAAAAGTCGCAATCAACGCGCCGAGCGAAATCAACGCCAGAATAAAATAACTGTTGGCAAAAACAGCAGCCGTATTTCTTGAAAATTTATCCGTCTCGGATTTGTCCATAACCTTGAAAAAGAGTTTGCGGGATTTGAGATTTTTCTTTGAGGAAAACTTCTCTAATTTGAAAATAACTTTTTATATCAATAGAAGTCAACATTTGTTTTCATTCAAACAAAGCATCGCCTGATTTAACGATTTGAAGCCGAAATATTTTCTCTTTTTTTTCAAAAACGGTCGTTTTCGGCAGCTTTTGATTTGACTAAAGTATATTAGAATTTTATATTGTCCAATGTCCCTAAAAAAAGTGATTAGGACACAACTGCGTAAAAACAGTTGACGGAAGTAAATTTAATCTTTGAAGAAGACAGGAGAAACAAATAAAATGAAAAAGACTTTAGCTCTTTCAGGAATGTTGATAATGGGTGCCTTGGGTTTGGCTTGTGAGCCGGCAACCAACGTTAACGTCAACGTAAACAGAATGAATTCAAATATGATGAATGCTAATATGATGAATACCAATATGGCGACACCGATGATGAATTCGAATATGGAATCAGGCACAATGGGTTCGAATATGTCGTCATCCGAAATGAACTCAAATATGATGCGGAACGGCAATATGAGTACGATGAACTCAAATATGAGTACGATGAACTCAAATATGATGCGGAACGGCAATATGAGTACGATGAACTCAAATATGATGCGAAACAGCAATATGATGATGAAAAACGGCAACACAATGATGAAGAACGGCAATATGACACCCTAACTTTACGCTTTCATCGTTCACTTTAAAGCGCGTTGTTTTCGGACAACGCGCTTTTTTAGGTCAGGATAATTGTTTTTTCAGTTCGCTCGCCGAAGTAACCGGCTTTTGACAGGTGTAATTTTCGCAGACATACGCCGTCGGCTGGTCGTCAATCATTTTTCGTCCTTCGAGAAGCGGAATAAAATCAGCGTTATCTTCAGCATTTTCCGCCAGAACTAAAACTTTGTTCGGCAGAAACTCATCGAAAATTTCCCTTTCGAGCGCGTTGCCTTTTTCGCCCAAAATAACGATTTCTTTGGTCGGATTCAAATAAAATTCCGATACCGATAAACTTCTGCCGAAAGCGTTCGGATAGCGGCGAATCTGCGGCGCGTAAAGCCGCAGAACGGTGACGGCAAACCGCGAATATTTCTCGTCGCCGAGCAAATGCGCCAGCTTCAGCAGAACATCCGCCGCCGCCGAATTTCCCGAAGGCGTGGCGTTGTCCTGAAAATCTTTCGAGCGAACGAGCAAATCTTCGTGATTATTCGCCGTAAAGAAAAATCCGCCGCCGTCTTCGTCCCAAAATTCCGTAATCATCAAATCCGCCAGCCGTTTCGCTTCCCGCAAATATTTCACTTCGCCCGAAACCTGGAAAAGTTCGACTAAACCGTCGGCGAAATTGGCATAATCTTCCAGATAAGCGTTCAATTTCGCTTCGCCGTCTTTCCAGCTTCGCAGCAGGTAATCGTCTTTTTGGAGATTTTCTATGATAAAATCGGCGTTTTTGCGCGCGATCTGCAAATAATTTTCGTTCTCCAAAATCGCCGCCGCTTCCGCAAACGTCGCCAGCATCAAGCCGTTCCAAGCCGTCAGAATTTTTTCGTCGCGGAACGGTTTGATTCGTTTTTCCCTTTCGGCGAAAAGTTTTCCCCGACTGTTTTCCAGTTTTTCTTTCAACTTTTCTTCGGAAATCTTCAAAACTCCGGCGGTTTCGCGCGGAGAATTTTTAACGTTCAAAATGTTTTTCTCTTCAAAATTGCCTTCTTCGGACACGTCGTAGTAAAAATTAAAAATCTGCGCGTCTTCCGCGCCCAGAATTTCTTCGATTTGCTGCGGTGTCCAGATGAAAAATTTGCCTTCGACACCTTCGCTGTCGGCATCCTGCGCCGTGTAAAATCCGCCTTCTTCGTCAAGCATTTCGCGCCGAATATATTCGAGCGTTTCGACCGCGACGCGCTTGTAAAATTCATCTTTCGTAATTTGATACAAATGCAGATAAACTTTCGTCAGTTGCGCGTTGTCGTAAAGCATTTTCTCAAAATGCGGCGCGAGCCAGATCGCATCCACCGAATAACGATGAAAACCGCCGCCGAGTTGGTCGTAAATGCCGCCATTCGCCATTTTACGGCAGGTTTTTTCAACCATTTCGAGCGCGTTTTCATTTTTCGTTCGCTTGTAATAACGCAGCAGAAATTCCAGCGACATCGCCGGCGGAAACTTCGGCGCGCCGCCGAAACCGCCGTTTACGCCGTCAAAAGTTCTCACAAAACTCCGAAACGCCGCGTCTAACTGTTCTAAAGACAAACTTTCCGTCGCCTGTTCAGCTAACCCGACGCGCCGCATTTCACCGACCACCTGATTTGCCGAGTGCATCAAATCGTCGCGTTTGTTTCGATACGCGTCCGCCACGCTCAACAAAATCTGCTGAAAACTCGGCAGATGATAGCGCGGCGAAGGCGGAAAGTAAGTCCCGCCGTAAAACGGAATTTTATCGGGTGTCATAAACACATTTAAAGGCCAGCCTCCCGAACCGGTCGTCAACTGCACAAAATTCATATAAATTTTGTCAACGTCCGGGCGTTCTTCCATATCAACTTTGATGTTGACGAAATTTTCGTTCATTATGTGCGCCGTTTCTTCGTTCTCAAACGATTCGTGTTCCATTACGTGACACCAGTGGCACGCCGAATAGCCGATGCTGACTAAAACGGGCTTGTCTTCCGCTTTGGCTTTGGCAAACGCGGCTTCGCCCCACGCGTACCAATCAACCGGATTGTGCGCGTGCTGTAACAAATACGGACTCGTTTCTTTAATTAAACGATTTGCGGGTTTTAGATTTTCCATTTTCCATTAAAACTCAGTGCTGTGTGTCGCCGCCAATTAAATTAACGGCGTGCGGCAGAACGTTTTTGATAACGTCGAAACATTCAATTACGCCTTTCGGCGAACCGGGCAGGTTGATAATTAAAGTTTTGCCGCGAATGCCGCACACGCCGCGCGAAAGCATCGCCGTCGGCGTATTTTTCAAAGTTTCGGCGCGCATCGCCTCGCTCAAACCCTGCGCTTCGCGTTCGATGACGGCGCGGGTCGCCTCCGGCGTGTTGTCGCGCGGCGCGAACCCGGTTCCGCCGGTCGTGATGATTAAATTCGCATCTTCGCGTTCACTTAAACTGTAAAGCGTGTTTCGCAAATCTTCAAAATCATCTGAAACGATAATCTTATCGGCGATTTCCGCGCCGATTGACAACAATAATCCGACGAGCGTCACGCCCGAAACGTCTTCGCTTTCCGTGCGCGTGTCGCTCACCGTCACGACAATCGCTTTTATTTTATTCGCCATATTTTGCGTAATCTTTTAACCAACATCTGTCCATTACAACCAATAATCCGGCATCGGCAGCGCGTTTTGCCGCTTTTTCGTCAATCACGCCTTCCTGCAGCCAGACGGCTTTCGCGCCGATTTCAATCGCTTCGTCAACGATGCTTCCGGCTTCGTCGGAACGCCGGAAAATATCAACCAGATCAATCTTTTCGGCAACGTCCGCCAAACTCGCCACTGCTTTTTCGCCCAAAACCATTGTTTCGTTCGGGTTGACGGGAATAATTTTGTAGCCTTTTTGCTGCATAAACGATGCGACACCGTTCGACGGGCGATATGGATTTGACGATAAACCGACGACGGCAATCGTTTTGCACTCATCTAAAATTTGTTTGATAACCTTACTGTCTGAATAACTCATTGTTTTTCCTCGATTTCGCTCTGCGATTGGATTTTGTGTTTGCCGATGATGAAAATATCTTTTTTGTGTTCTTTTTTCAGTTTTTCAAATTTTTCGGCTTTTGCCTTTGACACTTTTACGCCCGCGTCAACGATAACTTTTTCAAGTTTCACGCCCTTTTCAACTATCGCGTTCGGCAAAATTATCGAATCTGTGACTTCGGCGTTTTTCTCAATCGTGACGTTCGCGCTCAAAATTGAATGTTCGACGCTGCCCTTTACTTTGCAGCCGCCTGAAATCAAGCAGTTATTGACGCTCGCGGAACTGTAAACGAACGCCGGAACGCGCTGTTCGGCGAGCGTTAAAATCGTCCAGTCGTCGTCGTCAAAGGCAAATTTCGTGTTTTCGTCGAGCAATTCCATTTGTGATTTCCAGTAACTTTCAATTGTTCCGACATCGCGCCAATAACCTTCGTGGCGATGTTCAAAAACCTTTTTTTCTTTGACAAATTTCGGAATCAATTCGTCGCCGTAATCCTTTAATTCGCCGTTTTTTTTCTGCAATTCTTTGAGCGTTTCAAACAAAATCCGCGCGTCGTAAACGAAAACTTCCGTCGTAATCAAATCGCTTTGCGGTTTTTCCGGTTTATATTCAAAATTCGTCACGCTGCCGTTTTTGTTGACTTCGACAACGCCGAAACGCGAAGCCGATTCACCTTTCGGAACTTGCGTCGTAACAAGCGTGAGCGCGGCTTTTTTCGCCAGATGCGTTTCGATGACATCACGAAAATCGAGTTTGTAAACGTGATCCGCGCTCAAAACGATCAAAATGTCGGGATTGAAATTTTCGATAAACTTCAAATTCCGCGCAATCGCGTCGGCGTTACCGTGCGCGAATCCGCCCTCGTGATTTGATTCGTCGTCATCGTCATTCGGCGGCAAAACGCGCAAACCGCCGTAAGTTCGGTCTAAATCCCACGGTCTGCCGTTCGATAAATGTTCGTTCAGCGAATGCAGTTCGTATTGTTCGATCACCCAAACGTCGGAAATTTCGCTGTGCAGACAGTTGCTCAACGCGAAATCAATCAGCCGATAAAATCCGGCAAACGGGATAATCGGTTTGGCTTTTTCGTCGGTTAAAAGTCCCAAACGTCCGCCCGTTCCGCCCGCCAAAATTAAAGCTAATACTTTTTGTTTGAACATTTTTGTTATTAACTGGAGCGCAAGCGGCTCGCTTGCCGTCCGTTCGGCGCGAAGCACGAACGGACGCACACCGCGCATTCTAAAAAGTTTAAGTGAGACAAACGCCGTCGCCGTTCTGCGCTTCGCTCGAACGGCGGCAAGCGAGCCGCTTGCGCTCCAGTCTCAAATTTAACCGATTGATGATTCGATATTTTCAATATCTTTTCGCCTTTTGCTGTAAAGAACGCTCAAAATAACGCTGCCGACGACCAAAAGCATTCCCGATAAAGATTGTAAGGTCTGGACTTCGCCAAACACAAACCAGCCGAACAGTAAAGCGTAAATCAAACTCGTGTAATTGACGATGGCAACGCTGGCGGCGCGTTCTTTTTGAAAGGCGTTGGTTAAAAAAACCTGACCGAACTGCGAAAAAAAACCGACTAAAAACAGCAGCAGCCAATCGAAACCGCGCGGCGTTCGCCAATCGAAAATAGTAAATAAAAGTCCGGCGATCACGCCGATCACCTGAAAATACAACACGATGACCAGCGGATGTTCCCTGCCGCGCAGAGTTCGCACCAAATTGTAAGCGACACCGGAACAGAACGCCGCGAAAATGCCGAAACCGAGATAAAGATATGAAATTCGCGCGTCAAACTGCTCGACGATCAAAACGCCGGCGAACGCCAGCGCGTAGAAAAACCACTGCGCCGGTTTGACGCTTTCCCGCAGCGCGAAAATTCCGATAATCGCCGTAAAAATCGGCGCGAGATACTGAATCGTCATCGCGCTCGCCAGCGGAATTTCCTGCAAAGTCAAAAAGAAAAAACCGAGCGCGGTCGTCCCGAAAATGCCGCGCAAAATCAGCAGTTTCGGATTATTTCCGCGAAAACTGCGCTTCGCCAGCCGCAAACCCGCCAGACAAAACGAACTCGACACCAGACAGCGAAAAAAAACAACTTCCATCGCCGGCAGATATTCGAGTTTTTTGACGAACAAATTCGCCAGCGCGAACGAAAGTGCCGACAGAAACATCTGCGTCGCGCCCTGATTGAAAAATGAGGATTTGTAGATTTTATTTATCAAGATCGGTAACGATTAATTCGGTTTCGTCGTCGTCTTCGTCCGGGTTGTAAACTTCGTAACCGTAAGAATCATCGTAATAATAGCTTTTTTTCCGCTGGTCTTCGCTCCAATTTCCCTGTTCGGCGTTTTCCGGGTCTTTTTGCTTCAGCGGCTTTGTTTCTTCGTTCCGTTTCGTCTTTTCGGGCATTGTTCATTTATAATCAATTGCGAACTTTTCGACAAATTCATTTCAGAATATTATGAAAATCAAAAAATATATTTTAACATTTGGTCTGATCGCCTCTTCGATTGTTTCAACTTATTTCGTCACCGTTTCGACGGCGCAGCAAGCCGCGCAGCCCGCGCCCGTCACGGCGGACAACGAATATCAGGTCGGCGCGGTTTTATATATGCAGAAAGCGGCGGAATATCGCGCTTTGGCGTATCAGGCGTTCAACGCCGCGCAAATGTCGCTCGACGCGGATTTTGATAAAAAGAATTTGAAAAAACTGCCGAAAGCCGAACGCCAAATGCCGCGCGCCGTCGTCGTTGACATTGACGAAACCGTTTTGGACAATTCGCCCGCGCAAGCCTTCAACGTCAGAAATCGCCTGCCATTCGATCTGAAAAACTGGTACGCGTGGGGCGAAATGCGAAAAGCCAAAGCGATTCCGGGCGCGGCTGCTTTTTTGAATTACGCGAGCCGAAAAGGTGTCAAGGTTTTCTACGTTTCCAACCGCGACGAAGTGCAGAAACAGGCGACGATTGACAACCTAAAGTCGGTCGGATTTCCCGACGCGACCTTTGAGACCGTCCAACTGCGTCAAAAAGATTCGACCAAAGAACCGCGCCGTCAGGCGATTGCGGAAAAATACCGCATCGTGCTGTTGATCGGCGACAATCTGGACGATTTATCAAATGTTTACGAGAAAAAATCGGTTGACGCGAGATTTGCCGAAGTTGATAAAACGCGCGAAATGTTCGGTCATAAGTACATCGTTCTGCCGAACGCGATGTACGGAACTTGGGAAAACGCGATCTACGATTACGGACGCTTAAACGAAATCGAAAAGGCGCAAAAACGTGCAAACGCGCTGGAATTGCCGTAAAATAAAGTTATGAAACGAACGCCCGAAGAAAAACTTTTGAATCCGAAACCGGGAAGTAAAATTGCTGCCGCCAAAGAATTCGGCATTGATTTAACTTTGCTTGTCAGACAACTTCGCCTAACACCTGAAGAAAGATTAAACGAACTTCAAAGCGCAATGGAATCATTTGAAGAATCTTCCAGGCAGGCGAAAATCTCACGAAAATTAAAAGCCAGTGGTAAAAATTGAAACCGTCATCAAATCTCTTTCAGGAGCAAATGTCCAATACGTTATTATTGGCGGTGTTGCCATAAAATCACACTCGTCAGGTTACGTTACATACGATTTTGATTTGTGTTATTCGCGTTCGGACGAAAATCTGAATCGCATAGTAACGGCACTTGAAAATTATAATCCGCGACCCGGAAATTTTCCGTCGGAATTACCTTTTATTTTCGATAAATTAACTTTGCGAAATGCCACCAATTTTACTTTTGAAACAAGTATCGGTGATATTGATTTGCTCGGAGAAGTTGCAGGTGTCAGAGATTTTCAAGATGTATCAGCCAACTCGGAAATTATTTCGCTTTACGGATTTGAGGTAAGAATATTGACGATTGAAGGCTTAATCAAAGCCAAACGAGCTGCCGGACGAGTTAAGGATTTACTTGTTTTACCCGAACTCGAAGCTCTGCGAGAGGCTTTAAGCGGCGAAGAATAAATCATGAAAAAATTTACCGTTCGTTATCTTTTTCTCTGTGCTTTCTGTCTTTCCGTTTCTGCCCAAAATCTGACGGTGCGCGACATTATGCGCAAGCCTTCGATTGCCGGAACGCGCGCCGAAGGCGAACGGCTTTCGCCCGACGGCAAATATGTCGTTTATTTGTGGAACGCGAAAGGTGAAGAGCCGAAAGATTTGTATCTGGTTTCGACGGACGGCAAAAACACGAAAATTCTCGCTTCGCCAAAGCTTTTGACGCAGCGCGGCTGCGTCGTTTTGGACATTGATTATCGCGGTTCGGCTGATTAAGGTCGGACGTGGCGCACCGATGTTTATGATTTTCTCGGCGGCAAAGATTAGGTCTCCCGATAAATACCCGGAAGGCTGCAAACGCTCGTCGCCGATTTCTTACGCTGACGGATTAAATAAACCGCCGATCCTTCAAGCCGGACGGACGAATACACGCGGATTTTGATGTTTTTTGAAAAATATTTGAAATAACTTTTCAAAGCCCGAACAATCCATTTAATTGACACTTTCACCGAGTCGCTTTAGAGTTGGTATTTTGGCTTCTATCTTAAAGTCTTTATAAAAGGAAAATTACTTATGCGAATACTTATCACGGGCGGCGCGGGTTTTATCGGCTCGCATCTGTGCGAAAGACTTTTGAATGAAGGCAATGAAATTGTTTGTCTCGACAATTTTTTCACCGGCAGGAAAGAAAATATTCTTCACCTGATGGATAATCATCTCTTTGAATTGATTCGCCACGACGTAACCGAACCGATCTTGCTTGAAGTTGACCAGATTTACAATCTCGCCTGTCCCGCTTCACCGATTCATTATCAGTATAATCCGGTCAAAACCGTCAAAACCAGCGTGATGGGCGCGATTAATATGCTCGGAATGGCGAAAAGAGTGAGAGCGCGGATTTTGCAGGCTTCGACCTCGGAAGTTTACGGCGATCCTTTGATTCATCCGCAGACGGAAGATTATTGGGGAAATGTCAATCCGATAGGTTTTCGCAGTTGTTACGACGAAGGCAAGCGAATCGCGGAAACTTTGATGATGGATTATCACCGGCAGAACAATGTTGACACGCGCATCATCCGCATTTTCAACACTTACGGACCGCGAATGAGAGCCGACGACGGGCGCGTGGTGTCAAATTTTATCGTCCAGGCGTTGCGCGGCGAAGATTTGACGATTTACGGCGACGGCGGTCAAACCCGCTCTTTCTGTTATGTGGACGATTTGGTCGAAGGAATGATGCGCTTGATGAACACGGAAGCCGAAGATATTCATCTGCCGGTCAACATCGGCAATCCGGGCGAATTTACGATGAACGAACTCGCGCGGGAAGTTTCAAAAGCAGTTAATAAAAACACGAAAACTTTACATTTGCCGCTGCCGCAGGACGATCCGAAACAGCGGCAGCCGAATATCGAACGCGCCAAAAAACTTTTGAACTGGCAGCCGACGATTGCGCTGGCGGAAGGTTTGAAAAAGACGGTGGCGTATTTTACGCAAGAAATTAAAACAGCGGAAAATAAAAGCGCGAAAGTTTAGGAGAAAAACAGTGGAACTTGAAGAACGAGTAAAAATCTTAGAGCAAGCAACAATAACTATGCGTGATTTAGTTGTCAGCCACGACACAAGACTGGAAGATTATTTTAGGGCTTTGCGCGAATCGAGAGAAGATTTTAATTTCAAACTCAATGCGCTGATTGACGCACAATTGAATAATGAAACGGAGATTCGACAACTTAAAGAAGTTTCACAATTTCAACTGCAACGAATCGAAAAACTGGAAAATAGGTAAGCCAAGCAAAAAACGGAAAAACAGTATATGAAAATTTTAATCACGGGCGGCGCGGGTTTCGTGGGAAGCCATCTCGCCGACAAACTTATCAGCGAAGGACACGAAATTACGGTCATTGACGACCTTTCGACGGGACGTTATTCAAATGTCAAACATCTCGAAGGCGAAGAAAACTTTCGTTTGATTATTGACACGGTTTTGAATGACAAATTGATGGAAGAATTAATCCGCGAAACGGATCGCGTTTACCATATGGCGAGCGCGGTCGGCGTAAAGCTGATTATGGAACATCCGGTTAAAACCATCGAAACAATTTTTCGCGGCACGGATGTCGTTCTCGGTTTTTGTTCGCGCTACCGCAAGCGCGTGCTGATTCCCAGCACGTCGGAAGTTTACGGCAAAGGCGCGTCCATTCCGTTTCGTGAAGAAGACGATTTGCTGACCGGCTCGACCGACAAACATCGCTGGGCGTATGCCTGCGCGAAAACTTTGGACGAATTTCTCGCGCTCGCGCATTGGAAGGAAACGCGTCTGCCGGTCGTCGTGGTGCGGCTTTTCAACACCGTCGGACCGAGACAAACCGGACAATACGGAATGGTCGTGCCGAATTTTGTGAAATTCGCTCTGATGGACAAACCGCTCTACGTTCACGGCGACGGTTCGCAGTCGCGCTGTTTCGGTCACGTTTACGATGTCGTCGAAGGTTTGACGAAAGTCATTGAAACGCCGGAATGTTTCGGTCAGGTGATAAATCTCGGCAACGCCGAAGAAGTTACGATCAAAGGTTTGGCGGAAAAAGCCATCGAAATGACCGGCAGCGACAGCGAAATTCGTTACATTCCTTATGAAGAAGCCTACGGTGAAGGTTTTGAAGATATGCAGCGGCGCGTTCCTTCACTGGAAAAAGCTGAG
Organism: Pyrinomonadaceae bacterium; assembly: GCA_965218105.1. GTDB lineage: Bacteria > Acidobacteriota > Blastocatellia > Pyrinomonadales > Pyrinomonadaceae. The sequence continues at coordinate 1,933,585 of OZ244585.1, read as the reverse complement.
CGGATGATTGACTATCATCCAACCCGAACGCTGGAAACCATCATCAATGACGTAGCGGAACAATTTCGAGAGGAATTAAAAACAGAAGCCGCGAACGCCTGAATTTTATGAAGAAGTTTGCTTTTTTAATTCTATCTTTAGCTTTATTTGTCGGCTTTGCCGCCGCGCAGGAAAGCGGCGTTAAAGGAAAAGTGCGCGACGCAAAAGGCGGCGGCATCGGCGGCGCGAAAATCACTGCCCGTCAGGACGGCAAAGACGTTAAATCTTCGACTTCCGACGGCAATGGAAATTTTCAATTAACGGGTTTGAAATCCGGGACTTATAATCTGGTCGTTGATAAATCGGGTTACAGCGCGGGATTGCTTTATAATGTCGAAGTCAAAGACAACAAAGTCAGAGATTTGGGCAAACGCCTTATTTTGACCGTTGACCAAGGCACATTGGTTATTATCAAAGGAAGCGTTTTCGACCCGAACGGGCGAAGCGTCAGCGGCGCGAAAGTTGAAGTCGAAAAAGTTCTAAACGACGGTTCGACCAAAAAAGTCGGTTCGAGCAATGCCAGTTACAGCGGCGAATTCACTTTTCGATTTCCCGAAGGCGCGGCAAAATATCGCATTACGGCTTTCGCCGACGGAGAAAAGCAAAGCAAGGAAGTCGAAGTTGACAGCGCGGCGATTTATCGGCTGGCGATAACTTTGAATACGGATAAAGATAAATAAAAAAGCACGTGAAAGTTGAAATTTGTATCAGAAAAGACCGCAAATTATTTTATAGTTTGCGGACTTTTCTGTGAACGATGCCGATAATTTAGTTCAAACAATCATTGGTTAGAACTGCTGCCGATAAGCTAAAATACTCAATCAGCCTTATGCTCGTGGAAAAGTTATGAAAAATATTCTTCTCTTGATCGTAATTTTATCGGCATCGGTTTTCGCGCAAACGAAAGATTACACGAAATTTGTCAATCCGTTCGTCGGCACAGGCGGACACGGACACACATTTCCCGGCGCGACGATGCCGTTCGGAATGGTTCAGTTGTCGCCCGACACGCGCGTTGATAATTGGGACGGAAGTTCCGGCTATCATTATTCCGATTCGACGATTTACGGCTTTTCGCACACGCATTTGAACGGCACGGGAATTCCCGATTACTGCGATATTTTATTTATGCCGACCATTGGCGAAACACAATTTGAAGCGAAAGAAGGCGAAAAAAATGTCAACGGTTATGCTTCAAAGTTCTCGCACGCAAATGAAAAAGCCGAGCCGGGATATTATTCGGTGAAATTAGATGACGACGGAATTTTCGCTGAAATGACAGCGACAGAAAGAGTTGGTTTTCATCGCTACACATTCCCGAAATCAAATGAAGCGAACATTATTTTAGATTTGAAATGGCGCGATAAAGTTTTGGATTCGCAAATTAAAGTGATCGGTAAAAATCGGATTGAAGGTTTCAGGCGTTCAAGCAGTTGGGCAAAAGATCAGATAACATATTTCGTCGCAGAATTTTCCAAACCGTTTGAGATAAATCATTTCAAGGTTGAAGGCTTTGATCTGAGCAACAATATTTTCATAAACAGTGCCAAAAATATTAAAGCAGATTTCAACTTTAAGGTCGCAGAAAATGAACAGATTCTTCTGAAAGTCGCCATTTCGCCTGTCAGCATCGAAGGCGCGAGAAAGAATCTCGAAGCGGAGATTCCCGATTGGAATTTTGAAAAAGTTCGCGCAAATGCAAAAAATGCGTGGAATAAAGAACTATCGAAAATCGAAGTTTCCGGCGGAACTGACGCGCAGATGACGAATTTTTACACCGCGCTTTATCACACGAAAATTCAGCCGAATATCTTTCAGGATGTTGATGGAAATTATCTCGGATTAGACAAAAAAATCCACTACGCGCCGAAAGATACGAATTATACGATTTTCTCCTTGTGGGATACATTTCGCGCCGCGCATCCGCTTTACACGATTATTGACGAAAAACGCACCGCGCAATTTATCAATACGTTTATTCGCCAATACGAACAAGGCGGACGACTTCCGGTTTGGGAATTGGCGGCAAACGAAACCGACACGATGATCGGTTATCACGCCGTTCCGGTGATCGCCGACGCGATGGCGAAAAGGATAAAAGGTTTCGATTACGAAAAAGCGTTTGAAGCGGCAAAACATTCGGCGGAATTGAATCATTTCGGACTCGAAGCGTATAAAAAACGCGGTTATATTTCCGCTGAAGACGATAACGAATCGGTTTCCAAAACGCTCGAATACGCTTACGACGATTTCTGCATCTCACAGATGGCGGAAATTTTGCAGAACATAAAAAAATCGGATTCCACCAAAAGATTTTACACCGAATGGGATGATAAATATATTTTTCAAAAGAATTTAGATTATAAAAAATATCTCAAACGCGCCCGCTCGTTTGAAAATCTCTTCGACAAAGAAACCGGATTTATGCGCCCGAAGAAAAACGGCGGATTTATCGAAAATTTTCAGCCGCAGGAAGTGACGTTTAATTTCACCGAAGGCAACAGTTGGGTTTATTCGTTTTTCGCGCCGCAGGACATCTCAAAGCTGATCGAATTGCAGGGCGGACGCGAAAAATTTATTGCCAAACTCGACGAACTTTTCACCACCGACACGAAACTTTCGGGACGCGAACAGCCTGATATTACAGGACTTATCGGACAATACGCGCACGGCAACGAACCTTCGCACCATATCGCTTATTTGTATGATTACGCGGGCGAGCCGTGGAAAACTCAGATGTATGTGCGCCGAATTCTCGACGAATTTTACAAGCCGACACCTGACGGATTGATCGGCAACGAAGACTGCGGACAGATGTCGGCGTGGTATATTTTGAGCGCGCTCGGCTTTTACGAAGTTAATCCCGGACAGCCGATTTACGCTTTCGGCACACCGCTTTTTAGGGAAGCGAAAATTCATCTCGAAAATGGCAAAACTTTCACAATCCGCGTAACGCAGTCGTCCCGACTGCCGTCTCGGATGCGTCCCGCTTCCGAATCGGAAAAGATTTCAGACGTGAGCGCGAGACGCACTCACGACCGCAGTCGGGACGACTGCGGTACAATCTGTAATACTTATATCAAATCCGTTAGATTGAACGGCGCGGATTATCACAAAGCATTTTTCACGCACGAAGATTTGATGAACGGCGCGACGCTCGAATTTGAGATGACGAATTCGCCGGTTAAAAACTGGTTTACGGAATTTCCCGTCTCCAAAATCGAAAGCGATTTCGCGCCCGTGCCGACGATTGACGCGGCGCGTGTTTTCACCGGAAAAACGACGGTGCGAATGTCGTCGCCCGCACAAAACGCGAAGATTTACTATACGATTGACGGCAGTGAACCGACTGAAAAATCAACGGTTTACGCCGAACCTTTCACCGTCGGCGAATCGGAAACGATCAAAGCCGTTTCGATTGACGCGAAAGGCGATAAAAGTTTTCCGGTCGAAGCGAAAATCCATAAAATGCCGCACGATTGGACGGTGAAAATCGAGTCGAAATACAATCGCCAATACACGGGCGGCGGCGTTGAAGGTTTGATTGACGGGATTCGCGGGACGCTGAATTTTGCGGCGGGCGAATGGCAAGGCTATCAAAATCAAGACTTTATCGCCATTATTGACTTACAGCGCGAAACCGAAATTTCAGAACTCGGCGGCGGCTTTTTACAGGACGCGCGACCGTGGATTTGGATGCCGACGCGCGTCGAATTTGAAGTTTCAAATGACGGCGAAACTTACCGAAAAGTCGCCGACATTAAAACCAATGTCGCAGTTGCCGATATGAAACCGCAAATCAAAGATTTCGCGCAAAAAATCACGCCGACCAAAGCGCGTTTCGTCCGCGTTCACGCTTACAATCTCGGCAAAATTCCGGCGTGGCATCCGGGCGCGGGCGAAGACGCTTTTATTTTTGTAGACGAAATTATTGTCGAATAATCAATTGATCGTTTCTGATATTTCTTCCGCCGTTTGTGTCTCGCCAATCGTTCCCGCATCGGTGACAATCAGCGGAAATTCTTCCAGCAAAACTGTGTTTGCCAGAGTTTGTACCCAATAAGTTCCGGCTGTCGGGAAAACGACGTTGACAAAAAAACTGACGTTATCGGAGAAACCGCCCTGCGCCAGTTCGATATTTGTCGGCTGTGACGTAACAACCGTATTTACTTTGTCGGGCGAAACGATGCGAACTTCGGTTTGGTGCTGTCCTTCGCCGCGCCAGTGGTTGACGACGGCGAATTTTATCAGCGAAATCGGCAGTTTTTCGACCATTATATTTTGAAAAATTCCCATCAGAGATATTTTATTCCCCATTTCAAGGCGCACGTCGTCGCATAAAAGAGTGTAGATAAGTTGTAAATTCTGCGTTGTCATAATGTTTTATAAAAGCCCGAATGTTCGATACGGAAACTCGTTTTGGATTAAAAGATTTAATTCCAGCCGATTTTCATAATTTTGAATTTCGAAAATTTTACTTTAAATTTAATATATTCAAATATTGGCTTTTCCTTTCACAATGGTCAAGGTTATAATATCGGAAAACTAAAGGACAAAGTATGAAAGATAAAAAATGAACAAAACAACCAAAAATCTGATCTTATTTATTTTTTAACTTTCATCTCAAAAAATTATGATGTGGTATGTTCTAATTGGTCTTTCGTTGTCTTTGGCAGGCGTTGCCGGTCTGCAATTTTTTTATTTAGTCTATATGGAAAGAATGGATCGTGAACACAAAAAACGCATTCACGAACTCGAACGTCACACCAAATATCTGACGCATCGGCTCAATGATGCCGACCAGCAAATCGCCGAACAGAACAATGTTTTAGAAAATCTTTTCGATGATTTCGACGAAGAAGAACTCGAAGACGAAGTTTGGGCGGATGTCATTGAAGACAGATAGTTTACAAGTTTTTAATCAATAAAATTAACAATTGTCGCGCCGCGCCCGCTTGAAAATTCGGGCGCGTTTTTAAATGATTTGACGAAATCCGTTTCCGCCAAAATTTTCCTGACAATTTCCCTTTGTACGCCGATTCCCTTGCCGTGAATTATTTTCACAAACCGAAAACCTTTTTTACGCGCTTCCTGCAAGTATTCTTCGACAACGGATTTGACATCTTTCGGACTAAAAGCGTGCAAATCAAGCGAATCGGTTATTTCGATTTCAAATGGTTCGGGAAACGGATTATTTAAATCCAGCTCATCAAGTTCGTTCATAAATTCAGATTACAACAGAAAATATCAAAAAGGTAAGCAGCGTATCATTGTATTTTTTTTTATGCGGATTTGCGGAAAATTCAGGATAAGATTATAAAATTAGATAAACAAATTTTTGAGAGGTGAAAAATATGCAGGAAATTACCGCAACCGAATTGAAACGAAAAATGGATAACGGCGAAAATATTCAATTGATTGACGTGCGCCAGCCCGACGAATACGAATTCGCCAAAATCGAGGGCGCGAAACTGATTCCGCTCGGTGAAATTATGAAACGAATGGATGAAATTGACGAAACAAAAGAAGTGATCGTTCAATGCAAATCAGGCGGACGAAGCGGCAAAGCCATCGAAGCGATGCAGAAAGCGGGCTTCAAAGGCGAACTGAAAAATTTGAAAGGCGGCATTACGGCGTGGTCAAACGAAGTTGATTCGAGCATTCCGAAATATTGAAAATTCCAAATTTCAAATTCCAGATTCCAGATTCCAAACCGACAGCTAACAATCTACATTCTTAATCTAAAATTTGGAATCTGGAATCTGGAATTTAAAGCGATTTCAGCGCGTCGTAATTTGCGCTGATAGTTTTGTCCAAATCTTTTTTCGTATGCGCCGCCGAAACAAAACACGCTTCAAACTGCGACGGCGGCAGATAAATTCCGCTTTCCAACATTTGATTGAAATATTTCGCAAATTTCACCGTGTCGGAAGTTTTCGCCGAATCGAAATCGGTAACTTTTTCGCCGGTGAAAAACAGAGTGAACATCGAACCGCACGAATTCAATGTGTAATTCAAATTTAATTCCTTCAAATTACTTCTGATTCCGTCGTAAAGATAATCACACGATTCGGCTAAATCGGCGTAAAAATCTTCGTCATCGTCAATCGTTTTCAGCGTTTCCAAACCCGCCGCCATTGCCAAAGGATTTCCCGACAAAGTTCCGGCTTGGTAAACCTCACCTGAAGGCGCGATCATTTTCATAATATCGGCGCGTCCGCCGTAAGCTCCGACCGGCAAGCCGCCGCCGATGATTTTGCCGAACGTCGTCAAATCGGCGTTGATGCCGTAAAGCTCCTGCGCTCCGCCTTTAGCGACGCGAAAACCGCTCATCACTTCGTCGAAAATCAACAAAATATTTTCGCTCGTGCAGACTTCGCGCAGCTTTCGCAAAAATCCTTCGTCGGATTTGACCAAACCCATATTTCCCGCGACCGGCTCGATAAACACGGCGGCGATCTCGCCTTTATTTTGCTCAATCAGTTCATAAACCGATTCGATATTATTAAATTTCGCGTTGAGCGTATCTTTCGCCGTCGCCTGCGTCACGCCGGGCGAATCGGGAAGTCCGAGCGTCATCACGCCCGAACCGGCTTTCGACAAAAATGCGTCGCCGTGTCCGTGATAACAGCCTTCAAATTTGATGATTTTATTTTTCCCGGTAAATCCGCGCGCCAGCCGCATCGCGCTCATCGTCGCTTCCGTTCCCGAATTGACCATTCGCACGATTTCGACCGACGGCACGAATTTTTTAATCAACTTTGCCAGTTCGATTTCGCGCTCGTTCGACGCGCCGAAACTCGTTCCCGACAGTGCGGTTTCACGAATCGCCTCGATCACCGAAGGCTGCGCGTGTCCCAAAATCATTGGTCCCCACGAACCGATATAATCAATAAACTCATTGCCGTCAACATCTACGAGCTTCGCCCCGCGCGCCGACGCGATATAAAGCGGATCGCGCCCAACCGACTTAAACGCTCTGACGGGAGAATTTACGCCGCCCGGAATATGTTTCTGCGCTTCCGCAAATAATTCGCTGCTTTTTGTTGTATTCATTTTTATAAATCAATTTTTAGATTTGAAAATATTTAACTGAGAAATGCTTGTCCAATATTTTCCCATTTGTCCTCGGTCACGAAAGTTTTCTGCGTTCAAATCATTTACCGCAATTTCTCTATTTCCGGTTTCCAAAAACTTTTGCAAATTTGGTAATTTCGTTTTTTCCTTAAATATCCATTCGAGAAGTTCGTTAAATACCCATTCAGAAATTTCATTGTAATAGCGCAACATTAATTCAAACTCAGAATCTATTTCGTTGGTTTCAATTTGATGTTCTAAAAAACGAAAAACTGTTCGGCTGGTAGAAGTTGATAAACCTGACAATCCACTAAAGCAAGAAGGTTCAGACTGTTCATACCACAAAAGAAAAATTGAACGCTTTAATGCTTCCAAACATTCGGTTTCTGATTCAATTAAATCAACATATTTCCCGTAAATTTCATCGTATTCTGCAAAAGTATTATTTTGCTCAAGTTGCAAGATTTTGTCCTCGATTAGTCCTGTTGCACTTTCAACTTTTATGAGAAGTTTCTGCTCTGCTAAATTTAATTGCTCTAAATTCATTAATTCCGATTTCTAAATCAATTTTATCGCTTCCTTAGAAAAATAAGTAATAATCACATCCGCGCCGGCGCGTTTGATCGCCGTCAAAGATTCCATCATCACGCGCTCGCCGTCAATCCAGCCTTTTTCGTGGGCGGCTTTGATCATCGAATATTCGCCGCTGACGTGATAGGCGGCGATTGGGATGTTGAAATTTTCCTTTGTCCGCCGAATAATATCCAGATAAGACAGCGCGGGTTTTATCATCACGATGTCCGCGCCTTCCTGAATATCCAAAGCGATTTCGCGCATCGCTTCATCGCTGTTGCCGAAATCCATCTGATACGATTTGCGGTCGCCGAACTGCGGCGCGGATTCCGCCGCTTCTCGAAACGGACCGTAAAGCGCGGACGAATATTTCGCCGAATAAGCCATAATCGGCGTGTCGTGAAAATTATTTTCGTCCAAAACTCGCCGAATCGCGCCGATTCTGCCGTCCATCATATCCGACGGCGCGATAATATCCGCGCCGTTTTGCGCGTGTGAAACCGCCTGTTTTCCCAAAAGTTCGAGCGTCGCGTCGTTCTGCACATAACCGTTTTCAACCACGCCGCAATGCCCGTGCGAAGTGTATTCGCACAAACAAACGTCCGTAATCACGAGCATTTCAGGAAACGCGCGCTTAATTTCCGCCGTCGCTTTTTGAATAATTCCGTCCGCCGCATAACCGCTCGAACCGACTTCATCCTTAAAATCGGGAATCCCGAACAGCAACACCGCGCCGATTCCCAAATTCAATAATTCCTCACATTCGCAAACAACATTATCAATCGAAAGTTGAAAAACATCCGGCATCGAAGAAATCTCGCGCCGCACATTCGCGCCTTCCGCGACAAACAGCGGATAAATAAAATCCTTCCTCGTCAAAACAGTTTCACGAAACATATCGCGCAGCGCAGAAGTTTTCCGCAAACGGCGCAGACGTGAAACAGGAAAATTGGGTAAATTAAAATTGCTCATAAGATTTTAGCCACGAACAAACACGAAAAGAACACGAAATATTTTTATAAACTATTAAGTTTTTCAACGCAGCCTCTTTCAATCTTCACCTGCTTACGTTTTGAAGCAGAAATAAACTGCCATTGTTTTGAATCATCTGTATCAAACGCACCAATAAAATTATATTCTTCGGGATTTTTGCAAGGTAACAAATCTAATTTGATACTCACCTTACGCGATATTTGAAAAAAAAGCTAAAATATCCTTCATTATGAAAAAGATGTTGGATATTTATTCAGACTACTTGTTGGCATCATTTTCGCAAACTTCGGCGACCGGTTTGAGTAATTTGATGGACGGGGCGATCAGCCACGACCAAGTTACACGATTTCTTTCGGCTGAAAAGAAAACCAGTCAGGATTTGTGGCTCGTCGCCAAACCGTTACAACGGAAGATCAATTCCTGTGAAGGCGTTTTGATCATTGACGATTCAATCGAAGAAAAGCCTTACACCGATGAAAATGAGATCATTTGCTGGCATTGGGATCACTCGAAAAAGCGTCATGTCAAAGGCATTAACTTTGTGTCAACGCTTTATCACAACCAAGATATTTCTCTACCATTGGCTTTTGAGTTGGTGGCAAAAACCGAAGAATATCTCGATAAAAAGACCAATACCAGCAAACACCGTTCGCCGATCACGAAAAATGAAATGGCGCGAAAAATGATCCTACAAGCTGTCAAAAACGGAGTTCTTTTCAGTTTCGTGTTGTTCGACATTTGGTTCGCTTCGGCGGAAAACCTGCTGTTTATCAAACACGAAGTTGGAAAAGATGTGATTTGTCCGCTCAAGGGAAATCGTAAAGTTGCGCTTTCGCTCGAAGACAAACAAAACGGTCGCTATCGGGCAGTTTCAACGCTTTTGAGCGAGCCGGATGCCGGATTGGAAATCTATCTCGAAGGAGTAGATTTCCCCTTAAAGTTAATCAAACGAGTCTTCACAAACGAAGATGAAAGTATCGGCATTCAGTATTTAATTTCAAGCGATATAACGCTTTGTATTGACCAACTGACCACAATTTATCAAAAACGATGGAACGTGGAATGTTACCATAAATCATTAAAACAAAATGTCAGTTTGGCAAAGTCTCCGACGCAGACGGAAACCACGCAAACAAATCATTTTTTCGCCGCTTTATGCGGCTATATCAAACTGGAAATGCTGAAAGTAGAAACAAAGACAAATCATTTTGCAATGAAAATGAAATTATATGTTAATGCCCTGCATTCAGCTTTTCAAACTTTGCGGGAAATGAACCCTATTCAGTTCTCCGCGTAAGGTGAGTTTGATAATTTGCTTCTTCGCTGTATTAACCTCATAAAATCCCATCAAATCCTCAACAATAAAAACATTTGGTGAGTTTGTTGAATAAATATTAGCGCGACTGTATCCGCCGGTATCTGTTGCGATTTGTAATTCTGCGGCTGTTTTATCGTTAACTTTCAACGAAAGAAATCTATCGTATTCCGCAAGAAAAGCGTGAATGTGAACTCGCCTGATCTGTATCGAAACATTTGGCTGAATTTTCACACTCGCTGCCGCGCCGTCGGTTTGTGCATCATACGAAGCGCAGAAAATCAGACTCAAAACCGTGAGTGATAAGTATTTTAGTTTCATATAAATTTATTTTCTTATTTCGTGTCTTTTTCGTGTTTGTTCGTGGCTAATAATTCCTCGATTTCTTCCGCCGTTCGATAAGCGTTTTTCACGCAGTCGCCGACGGAGATTCCTTTGTAAAAATTGCTGCAAAAGTGTATTCCCCGATGCGATTTTTCAAAATCTTCGATGCTCTGCACGATTTTTTCGTAGCCCAATTCATACTGCGGAATCGCCTTTCGCCAGCGTTTGATGTGCGTAAAAGCGGGCTTTGCTTGCAAACCCAAAATGCTTTGCAGTTCCGCGTCAACGATTTCCAGCAATCCCGCATCGGACTTTTCGTAAATTTCGGCATTTCTCGCGCCGCCGACAAAAGTCGTCAATAAATGATAACCGTCGGGCGCGCGATTCTCAAAAACGGCGGAATTCCAGATCGTTCCAAGTATTTTACGTTTTTCAGAACTCGGCACGAGAAACCCGAAACCGTCGAGATTCTTCTCAACAGTTTCCTTCTTCACACCAAAGAAAACCATCGCAATCGGCGGATAATAAACGCTTTTCAGCTTTTCGCTTAAATGTTCGTCAAGATTTTCAATTAATCGCGCGGCAGATTCCGTCGGCGTAGAAATTATCAAAGCATCGCAATGGAGCGCGGACACTCTGTCCGCCTCGTCGCTGAAAGCCGACGAATCTTTTTGCGCGTTCAAATCGTTGTTCAGATTATTGCGGACAGAGTGTCCGCGCTCCGTCCGAAGGACAATTTTTCCGCCCGACGATTTCTCAATACTCTTGACTTCCGTATTTAATTTGACGCATTCGCCCAAACTTTCCGCCAGTTTGTCGGTCAAAGTCTGCACGCCGTTTTCAAATGAAAACGTGCGCGGAAAATTTTTGTCGGCTTTTTCGGTTTTTGAAAAAAGCGAGCCGACGAGCAAACTTCCGTGCGTTTTTTCCAGTTCGTAAAGACGCGGAAACGCCGCTCGAATGCTCAAGTTTTCGGGATTTCCCGCATAGATTCCCGCGATAAACGGATCAGCCGCGCGCGTCACGATTTCGCCGCCCAAACGCCGTTCAAAAAACGCCGCGACCGATTCATTTTCCGGCGATTTCGTCCTGACAAACGGCTCTCGAACCAGCCGCAGACGCGCCTTCAAACTAAAATAATCGTCCGCCGCCATCTTCAAAACGCTCATCGGCAGCGATTTCAACGCGCCGTTTTGCAAAACATAGCGTTTTTTATTCAACGAATTTGCCGCTACAACTTCCGATTCCAAATTCAAAGCCTTTATCAAATCCACCAATCGCGGCGATTTCAACAAACTGTTCGGCGCGTATTCGACCCTGAAACCATCAATCTCAACCGTCTGAATATTCCCGCCGACGCGCCCCGATTTTTCAAATAGCGTGACTTCAAAACCTCTTCTTTTTAGCAAAAATGCGGCGACTAATCCCGAAATGCCGCCGCCGATGATGCCGATTTTTTTCATCCAATTTTTTGCGCTAAATTAATAAGGTAAAAAGTAAATTAACTTTATTTTAACTGTTTGCAGCGGTTACAATCAACTTTTGGCGGGTCTTTCCGAATTATTAAATCGTTTGTTTTGAAGATTTTTCTCATCAAAATAAGTTGTAAAACGCTTTTTGGCAGAGATATAACCGACATTAAAATCTTTTTTTTCTGAATTTTTGCAATAAAGCCGGGTTCCGTTTGCTAATATTAAATAAATCGCGCATAATAGCAAAGTTAATCCTTCTCTTGCATCGAAAATGATGCGCTCGTCAAAATGGTTTTTTGGATAGTTCGAGAGCAGGCTGGTTATTAGTTGCAGAAGCCGCTCACTTTTACTGAGCATCCGAAACCGACCTTCGTTATAAAACAATTTCTGAAGACAATTCGATTCGACGCTTCTTTTGAAATTCCCTAGATTGGGAAAGGTATATATTATTATGTCAGCAAAACTTTATGTAGGAAATCTTTCCTTCGACACAACACAACAAGATTTAGAAGAATTATTTGGTGAACTCGGAACGGTTGAATCGGCAAATTTGATCGAAGACCGCGACACCGGACGTTCACGCGGGTTCGCATTCGTCGAAATGTCGAGTGATGAAGAAGCGCAAAACGCCATCTCGCAGTTTAACGGCAAAGAAGTTGACGGTCGTGAATTAAAAGTCAACGAAGCTAAACCGCAAGAAAAACGTGCCGGCGGCGGCGGCGGCGGTCGCGGCGGCTACGGCGGCGGCGGCGGCGGCAATCGCGGCGGCGGCGGCGGCGGTTACGGCGGCGGCGGCGGTTCGCGCTGGTAAGATTTTGATTGTTCAAAATTTGTAAGAAAAAGCCTTCGGAACTTGTCTGAAGGCTTTTTCTATTTTGTTTAACTTCCGTCCTGAATTGTAAAATTGCTAAGAAAATCAGACGCGGATAAACCCTGATTCGGCAGATTCACGCCGATTTGATAAATCATTTGACGACTTTGTAATACCAAAACAATTTAAGAAGGTGTGTTAAGTAGCCAGTCATAACAAGTCAGTTTTTTGATCGCTTCTTTTGCTGTCATAAAAGGTTTGGCTATTTCTATAACCGCCTTCTCAACTTCTTCATAAGTTGTAAATACTTGATTCTTTAACCTTCTTCTAATCTCTCGAAAAAATCTCTCGACCGGATTCAGCTCAGGCGAATAAGCCGGCAATAGTTCCAGATTTATCTTCTCATCCGGTTTCAAACTCTGACTCCGATGTGCCGCTGCTCCGTCGGTGATCAAAATCGCTTCTTCTTCTAAACCTTGAGCAAATTCATCAAGAAACACTTGAAAACTCTCCAATGTCATATTCGGCAAGATCAGCATCTTGACATCTCCGGTCAGCGGATTGATCGCCACCGACAGGTAGCCGTAATCATAGCCGATATGTTGAGAACCACCCGGCTTGACTCCTGTGGCTGTCCAACGTCTGCCTAGATCCGCGCGTGTCCCGAAGCGCAACTCGTCGTGAAAATAAAACTGCTCGCCCGAATGCCTCACAGAAAAGTTTTTTTATATTCACTTTGCTGTTGTGTGTTCGCCTTGATATTAAACGGTCGCGGCACTTTGGCTTTGATCTTCAACCGCTGAAAAAGCAGCGAAATGCCTTGTTGCGTGTAACTGACTCCAAACTCATTTTCAATAAACTCGCCTGCCTCCGACTGTGAATCAAAACCCTCTCTGGCTTGTTCGATCAACTTTGCTTTCTGCTCATCATTGAGCTTTGTCCGGTTCGCTTTGTAGTTTAATTTCAGATACCCATCCAACCCTTCGGTTTTGTATTTCTTCCACAAGTCATAGCCGTATTTCTCGGTGATTCCTAAAATCCCGACTGCCTTTTTCAACTGCGAAAACTCTCCGCTTTTCAGAAGCCTGAGAAGTTGCACACGCAGCAGCAACTTGGCATTTGATTGCCTTTTTTCAAGTGTTCTCAACTCCGTTTCTGTCTGATCTATTTCTGTCTGATAATCAACAACTCGCATCTTTCAATAGTAACATAACTTTCTATATTGTATTGGTATTATTTATTTGATTATACGCTTGAACTGACCTTTAATGACGGGTTGAAAGCGGAAATTGATTTCACCGATTGGATAAACAAATATCCGTTTTTCAAACCGCTAAAAGATATTGATTACTTCAAAAACTTCTCGCTCGACGGCTGGACGGTCGTTTGGGAAAACGGCGCGGACATCTCGCCCGAAACTTTACACGAAATCGCGCTTCAAAAACAGCAATTGCAAGCGACTTAGTTTCATTTGAGTTATTTCATAGACGATTGTTGCGAATATGACTTTGGTTAGCGTAGAGGTCATTTTGGCAATTATCAAACGAGTTTGTTGTGGTAATATAAACAAATGGATATAATTACAGGAATATCAACTGTTTTGACAAGCCTTAAAACAGGCTATGAATTAAAGAAACTTGCAGGAAACTTAGACTCCGAAGTTGAACAAGGAGAATTAAAAATACAAATTCGGAAACTACAAGAGAATTCAATTGAAGTTCAAGATGTTTTATTAAAGGCAAAACAAGAGATTTTAGATAATAGAGAAACTATTCAAGAAAAAGACAATAGAATTTCTGAACTTGAGAATAAGTTGAAATTCAAAGAAAAATTAGTCCGGCAAAATGGTAAATATTACGAAAAAGATGAAAGCGGAAAACCTACAGGTGAACCTTATTGTTCACGTTGTTGGGATTTAGAGAAAACTCCCATATATTTGACTCAAATTGAAGAAGATTATTTCAGATGTCCTGAATGTGAAAATCCTTTCGGAAAACGTAAGCCTATCTATTCTTCGAATGGTTATTTTTAATTGATTAAGGTTGACATTTTTGACCATTACCAAATTAAGAATTTTTCTGATGAGTCTGTAAAATCAATTTCAATCTTTCAAACCAATCTCCTCTATGTATTATTCTTTTGGTTTTATTTGGATAGTAATTTAATAACTCAGATTTACTTAAGCGAGATAGAGTTTTCCAGTCTTCACCAAAAATATATATAGCGTTGCCTTTTTGAGGGCAATCAAGAACAGCAAGTTCAATTTCCTCAAAAAGAAAAACTAAATAGCCGTTAAAATCATCAATTCCACAGTATATTTTATCGGCATCTAAAGAAATGATTTTCTCGATCTTTTCAAGATCAAATTCTTCTCTTGAGGATTTAGAAACTTCTTGCAAATAATTTTTCAAATAATGAAAAGGTATTGCACCAGTCGGCAACAATTTCCAATTTAGTACTTGAGTAGAATTTAATGTTTGAGCAGAAACTTTTCTCGGAATGAAATTGATAAGGTCAGAACGCATTTTTTCTATAATCTTTAAAAGATTTTTTTTCTGAGCATTATATTGGTTGACTTTTATTTCGTATTCTTTCTGAGTGTGCTTTTCAGGGTTTTCCAACTCTTTCATAGAGAGCCATCTACTTTCTGTTTCTATGAATACATCAAACAGTTTTTTTTCGAGTTTAGAGTCTTCCAATTTCCACTGGAGTTCTTGGGCAAGACGTATCCTCTTTTTTATTTTTTCAATTTCTGCCTCAATCTTTGTAATGTCTAATTTATCTAAATTTTGATTGCGATCCTGCATTTTGAGTTTCCAATACATAAGTCTGTTATAAACTGGAGACTCTGAAGAAATTTTACTAACTTCGTTTTGATATTTAGCTAACTGAATTTCTAACTCATTTATGAGTATTACGCTCTCCTTTATAAGTTTATTCTTGCTTGCATTTTTCTGCTCATATTCTTCTCTTTTGGCAGATATTCTAATCTCAGACTCCTTTTTATAATCATCCATAGCCTTTGGAGGTGAATAAATAGGCTTTGGAGGGATTTTAGTTTCAAGAATATCAATGTATTCTGATATTTTTTCACAATTGTATGTGACAAATGAAAGATGTTTTTTAGGAATATGTTCTTCTTTTTGCAGGCAGTAATCAATCAAATTGTGTAATTGAACAAAGTTCATTCTACTAAAACCTGTTTTGATAGTTTCAGACAACATATTTAACCTCAAAATTTAACTCGTTAACCGCCGGTAAATATTCGGCATTCGCTCCGGCAAACTCAACACATCGTCAATAAAATTATTTCAGTTTTGCCTTCACGTTTTTGTGCAAAATTTCGACAATTTCGCCCGACTGTATTTCCTCCAACGCTTCGTGAATGTCTTCAATCATTTCCGCGTGAGTAGCGAGGCGATTGTTAAATGCCCGTAAAACCAAAATTGAAACTTGACGTTTTGATAAATTTTGTTGAGATTTAATGTTCGTGTCTGCCGTTAGCAAAACGTCAAAACCATTTTTTCGGCAAGCGTAAGCAACTCGCCGTTCAAAACGTCTGCCCAACCTTGATCTTGCGTTGTTGCAGTTTCGTGTTCGGTTAAATAGTTTTTCAACCGACGATCTAAATTGTGGTCAAGCAAAATCTTCAAACTGCGGCAACTTCCTTAATCAAAGATTTTTCCGCCATTTCCAAAACCGCAACTGCTTGTTCGCGTGTTATCGGCGGAAAACCTTCGAGGAAATCTTCCAAAGTTTCGCCGCCTTCAAGATAATCGAATAGGTTTTTAACGGGAACGCGAGTTCCGGCGAAAACAGGAATTCCGCTCAACTTTTCGGGATTTATTTCGATGACATCGTTTTTCATAAAGGAATTTTATCACAAATTTAACTCGTCAATCTTCGATAAATATTCGGCATTCGCTCCGGCAAAGATAAAACATCATCAATAATCGTGTAGCCGACATCGCCGTATAAATCTTTTAATTCGTATTCGGATTCTTTGTCAACTGTGATGCAGAACGGCGTGATGCCCTGCATTTTAGCTTCGGTTAAGGCTTCGCGCACGTCTTCGCGGGCGTAACGCGCGTCGCCGTAATCGTGGTCGTAAGGTCTGCCGTCGGTTAAAATTATTAAAAGTTTCGTGCGCGATTCCTGTCTGACTAATTTTGCGGCGGCGTGGCGGATTGCCGCGCCCATTCGCGTGTTGTTTTGGAAGGTGATGCCGCCGATGCGTTTTTCGATTTCTTCGGAATATTTTTCGTCGAAGTCTTTGACGACGTAAAATTTTACGTTGCGTCTGCCTTCGGATGTAAAACCGTTGATCGAATAAACGTCGCCGACGGCTTCGAGAGCTTCGCTCATCAAAACCAAGCCTTCTTTTTCGATTTCGATGATTCTGCGTCCCGGATGTGTATAAGGCTGCAAAGGATTTCTGGTGATCGTTCGCGCCGTCGAAGAAGATTGGTCGAGCAGAATCGAAACGGCGACATCACGTTGTTTTCTGAGGCGTTTTGTGTAAATGTTTTCCGATTGCTGTCCGTCGGCGCGGCGGTCAATAACGTAATCCACGAGCGCGTTCAAATCGTAATCTTCGCCGTCCAATTCGCGGTGGATTTTGGTCAGATTTTCCGGCTTCATCAACTGGAATTGGTGGCGAATCGAAGAAATCACGCCGCGATAGCGGGAACGCGCCAACTCGACGAAATTTCGGTCTCCTTGTCTGACTTTTTTTTCGATAACGCGACACCAGCCGGTGCGAAAATCCGACAAATCTTTGTCCCATTCGTCGTAAGAAAACGCCAAGTCGCCCATTTCCAAAGGCTGTTCGGGCATTTCGTTGTGCGCCCACGCTTCCGCGCCCTGAAGGTCGTCCGGTTCGCCGTCGTCATCGTCGGTTTTGTTCCAGGCGTTGAAAAGTTCGCTGACATCCTGATTTTTTTTCGGCTTTTCTTCGCGTTTGACCTGCGATTCCAAAACGGATTCTTTGGAATTTTTGTCTTCGTAAGCGTAATCGCCTTTGTCCTGATTGTCTTCGGACTCCGCCTGTTCGGTTTGTTCCGGCGTGATCGTTTGAAAAAGCGTGTAAACGCGGCTCGTCGCCATTACCGCGTCGGCGACGGTCGGATTTTGGATTTTGGATTTTGGATTTTGGATTTTTTCTTCATCCGACGCTTGCAGATAATTTTCGATGACGGTTTCGATTTCCGATACGATTTGCCCGTAAAATTGACGCGCGTCGTCGGTCGCGCCGCCGCATAAAGTTATTTGAAATAATAATTCAAAGGGAACTTGGTTCATCGGTAAATCGAAAATATACGGGCGTTTTTCGCGCAGAAGATTCTGCATCAAATCCAAATCTTTGCGAAGTCCGCGATAAGTTTGGCGCAGACGGCTGTCAATTCGCGCGTTTTCCATCGTGCCGAAAATCTTTTTTGCCAGATTCGGTTCGGGGAAAACCTGCAAAACAGTTTTATAATCGGAATTTTTCGGCATTTTCTTTTTTGCTTTTTTTGATTCTTTGGCGATTTCTTCTTCCGTCAAAGCGCGTTCGCCTTTTTGCACGTCTTCGATGTAACCGGCGAGCGAAAACGCGTCGGTCTGTTCGGCGGTCGCTTCGTAAAGCGCGGAAAGTTCGGTGAACGCGGCTTTTAAACCGTTCGTGTCCTTGTCGTAAGTTCCGAATTCGATTTGTCCCGCGCCGTGCGCCGCTAAAACTTTGTACAGCCGAAAATCCATCTCGTCGGTTTCAAATTCGGCGATATTTGACGGCAGATAAATTGTTTTGCCGTCGGAAATGCGCGATTCCTGCGGCATTGCGGTCAGCGGCGCGATTTCGACTTCTTTGCCCGTCAGACCTTCGATGTAAATCCGCAAAATCGTCTGCACCGATTCGAGCGGCAAACCGATTGAAGATTCCTGCAACAGCGCGTTGCTGTTCCTGGTTTCGAGCGCGAAATAACTGCGCCGCGCCTTCGCGCTCTCGTCTTTTGTCTTTTCCAAACCCGTTTCAACCCATTCTTCAAACTGCGCGAGCGAAACTTTTTTTAACGCCGCCGCGCTCGAACGAAACGCGGCGAGCGCGGATTCGGCATCGGTTTCGGCAATTTCTTTGATTAACTGCAAAACTTTTCGCGCCGTTTCAGCGACCTTCGTCTTCTTTTGCAGAGTTACGATGTTGGCGAAAAACTGCGGACTCGAACGAATAAACGAAATCAAAATCGCGTTTCCGCTTTTGGCAATTTTCAGCAGAACTTCGCGCCAATCGTCGAAAACTTCCGACACGCGCCGCAAAACTTCGCCGCCCGCGCTGACGAAATGAAGCGTTACGCTGCCGCCGAATTCCAGAAAATCCGCCGCTTTCGTCGTTAAAATAACCGCGTTTGCAGCGGAAAGTTTGTCGAGCGTATTGGGCAAAATCTGCCACAAATCAGCCGTCATTCCGCCGGTTCGATTGGCGAAATGCGAAGCCAGCGCGATGACGGATTCGGCGACCCGATGTTTTTCATCGCCGAATGTTCGAAGCGTTTCGGCGATTTTCGGCGTTTTCTGCAAAAAATCCGCGCTGTGTTTGGCGGAACGATTGGCGATTTCAAACGCCAGACTCAAAATATCGGTGAAAAGTTTGTTGTCGTTGACCGTTTTCGCCAAATCGGGAATCAGATTGAAGGTTTCCAGCGCAATCGAACTCGACAGCGCGAGTTGGCGCGTGCAGATTTGAAAAACCAATGAACGCGCTTTGGCAGGAATTTTTTTGAAATCGTTCACGCCGCGAATGAAAAAGTCCGCGCCCAAATCGGCATTTGCCATCGCCAAACGTCTGCCCATTTCCGCCCACGCGCGTAAATCTTCGGCTTCTAAAATCCTCGCCGCTTTCGGCACGGCTTCGACAAACTCGCGGCTGACGCGCAATGAAACTCCGGCTAAAGACGCGCTCATCTCCAGCGCGGCGATTTTTTTGTCGTTCGGAAGTTTGCCCAAACGTCTCGCCAATCCGGTGAATGTCTGTTTTTTGAAGTTTTGTGATTCGTTTTCCTTTTCTGCCATAAACCAAGTTTAAGGTTTTAGCCGTGTCCGCGTCCAGTGTCGAAAATTTGAGATAATTTTGGTAACCGGCAATCTGCCGGACAGACAAGCGCACTACGTTCCGTTCGCCCTTTGATTAGACATCTTTCCAATATAAACCTTTGAACAGGCGGCACTTAAAGAATTTTAACGCAAAGTCGCAAAGTCGCTAAGACGCAAAGATTTTTAATTCTGTTATTGTCGGTTGAGAGATTTCATAAAATCGAGTGAGTTTATTTGTATTAAATCAATAAATCCTTGGCGGCTTTGTGTCATTGCGACTTTGCGTTAAAAAATCTTTGATGATTATTTAGGAAAGATGTCTATTGATTCAAATCGGTCTTTTTCGGAAAACGTCACGCGTGTGCTTTGCCGCTAAATATATTGCAATTTATTGATGGCTGTGATACTTTTTTATTTATGCCGAATAATGAATTTGGTATGAAAACACGCCGGAAAGTTTCGCTTTTGTCCTTTTAATTGCGCTGTTCTGAATAAGTTTCATCGGGAAACCGGCTCTTTCGAGCGTGATTAACATATTTGCAATCAGCGAAGGTCTGTGATACTTTTCTAAATTCCCGTTCATTATTTAACATAACAATATGGGAAAGATTAAACCCCCTAAAAAGGTGTTTTTTATTTTGTAAAAGCACTTTTGGCAAGGTTTCGCGTCAGTCGCCGTTTGGGTGCGCTATCGTGATTCCGCGTGCTGAACTTATTTTGAGGTGTCGGCGCGAAATCATTTACTTTGAGGAGAGCAAACCATAATGCAGAAGGACGACCGTTCTTACACATTTTCTTTATTACGCAATACTAAAACAAAAATTTATATTCGCCGTTTCGAGATTTCAAAAAAACTTATTCACAGCGGCATTTTTAGTTTGATTTTGACATTTGGACTTATTACATTAGGATTTACATCATTTATTAACAGCAACGCGTCAACAGGATTTGAAACAAACAATCAGTCGGAAGCCGTTGTAATCGCCCGCCGAACAAAAACGACTCCAAGAACTTCCATAGCCGAATACGCGGCAATTAATTACGAACGTCCGGCATCGAGCAAATATATTACCAGCAACAGCGGCGGACCTGCCGTGCCGTTTCAGTTAACGGTGGTTGAATCGGAAGAAGAAGAAAACGCCCTGGAAACCCAGCTTCGGATGATTGAAAGAACCAGCAATCCGACTTTTTTGCCGACAATGTGGGCGCATTTGGGCAAGATCAATAACGAATTCGGTTTCCGGCGCAATCCGTTCGGCGGACGTTCCTACGAATTTCACGCCGGAATGGACATTGACGGTGAAAGCGGCGAGGTAATTGTCGCTTCAGCCAACGGGATTGTCAAAAACGCGGACTGGCAAGGCGGTTACGGCAATATGATCGAAATTAATCACGGCAACGGCTTGACCACTCGTTACGGACATCTTTCAAGAATCGGGGTGCAGGTCGGCGATGTCGTTCAAAGAGGTCAAATAATCGGATTGATCGGTTCAACCGGACGTTCGACCGGACCGCATTTGCACTTTGAACTGCGTTTGAACGATCAGTCAATCAATCCGCGCCGGTTTCTGCCGCCCGAACCGCCCGAAATGAGATCGTTAAACGGTGAATAAAAAATCAGCGACAAAAAACGAGCTTTAACGGCTCGTTTTTTTGTTTTTTTGCAAGTCAGACGAATGCAGATCAGAGGGAAAATCGCCGATTCCGATTTCCGACAAACCAAAAAGTATAAAAATATACCTTAAAGTGTTCATATCTCAGGTCTCAAAACAAAAATATAAGTAATTTTCGCAATTTTTCATTTTGGAATACATATTGCTCTATCAAGTAAGTATGACTGTAAATATTTACTTTGCGGTGAACATAAAACTTTACGATTCTCGACGAAATTCGTGAATTTCAGTAGGCAATTACAAGGAGAAAAAATGAAATTGAATAAATTAAGAAAAACATTGATGCTGTTCGCATTCGGTTTGATAGCTTTGTTGGGAACAAGCGTAGTTACCGATGCTCAAACCAGAAGACAGGTTCAACGGCAGCGTCAGGAAGTTAGAAGACAAGAGCGAAGAGCCGTCAGACAGCGGCAGAGGCAGATTCAACGGCGACAAATACGTCAGAATAACCGGTATCGCGTTTATAACAACGGCAGATATTACAATACGGATTCGCGCGGCGCG
Source organism: Pyrinomonadaceae bacterium (assembly GCA_965218105.1). GTDB lineage: Bacteria > Acidobacteriota > Blastocatellia > Pyrinomonadales > Pyrinomonadaceae. Next base: position 1,911,736 of record OZ244585.1, on the reverse strand, counting down.
GAATTGCTGCGGCAGGCGGTTAGAAACGGTTATCAGCAAGGCGTTCGCGCCGGACAATATGACCGTTCGCGCAGAATACGAAGAAGTTACACCATTACTTCGGATTATCGGCGTGGAAACTACGGTTATCAGAGTTATGTAGATTCCAGACAATATCAATACTATTTCCGCCAGGGCTTCCAGCGCGGCTATCAGGACGGTTACAGCCGACGTTACCGCTACGGAACAAACAACAACGGCGCGTTTAACATTTTAGGTTCGATTCTGTCAGGAATTTTGAACGTTCGGCAATACTAAAATTCAGGCGAGTTGCTGAATAAAATAAAGTGAGCGTTCGGTTTTGTAAAAAAGACCGAACGCTTTTTTTGCGGTTATTTCTTTGCGCGATTGAATGAAATAAAACTAAAATTTATAAATAATGAATATCTGGCAAATCATTTTAAGGCTCATTCCGTTCGTCAAACCTTACAAAACGCTGATCGTCGTTTCGCTGTTTTTGACGTTAATCGGCGCGGTCGCGGCGCAGGTCAATCCGCTGGTTTTGCGCTACACGGTTGATACGATTCAGGGATTGTTAAATGAAGGCAGACACGCGGAAGGCAGTTTTTCGCTGCTGGCGTTTATCAGCGCGATTTTATTCGGCAAGGAAATCGTCAATATCGCCGTCAGGTACGGACAGAATATGCTCGGCGAAAAAATTCGCGTCAATCTTTCGAGCCAGCTTTCGCAACACGCGATTGAAAAAATTTTGACGTATAAATACGCCTATTTCGCCGACAACGACAACGCGACCGGCAAACTGCAAACGCGGATTGATCGCGGCGCGGACAGTTTGACGAGTTTTGTGCAGAATATTTTTATTGATTTGCTGCCGCTGTTCGCCAACGCCGGTTTAGCTTTGGTTTTGATGTTCAACGCCAATTTTTACGTCGGTTTGGTCGCGTCAATCATAATGCCGATTTATTTTCTGTTGAGCTGGAAACAAGCCGGATTGTTAAAAGGCGTGCGGCGCGGACTTCGCGCGCTGCGCGAGCGGAAAACGAACGGACTGTTTAATATTATCGAATCAATTATCGTCATTAAGTCTTTTGTCCGCGAAGGTTACGAAGAAGAAAAGCAAAATCAACTGAAACAGGACTTGATTGACGCGCAATTGAAACAGCGCAAAACCAATTACGCTTTCGACGCGATGAAAACCTTCACCGAACAGGTCGGCGTGGTTCTGGTGATTATTTTGACGGCGTATCTCGTGCTTGACCAGCAGATGACGATTGGCGCGATTATGTTTCACATTTTGCTGTTCAACAACGTCTCCGCGCCGATTCGCCAACTGCACCGGATTTACGATCAGATCAACGAAGCGATGACTTACGCCGAAGGATTTTTTGAAGTTCTCGATGCCGATTACGCGGTTGAAGAATCCGGCGCGCTGACGACGGAAAATCTGCGCGGCGAATTTGAATTAAACGGCGTAAATTTCACTTATCCGAACGGAACGCAGGCTTTATTCGATGTCAATATGAAGATTCCGCACGGCGCGACCGTCGCTTTCATCGGGCTTTCCGGCGCGGGAAAATCAACTTTAATCAATCTTTTGTGCAAATTTTATGAACCGACAAACGGCGCGATCACGCTCGACGGCAAAAATTTGCAGGATTACGACACGCATCTGCTGCGACGCAAAATCGGCTTGGTTTTGCAGAAAAATCACATTTTCAGAGGTTCGATTGAAGAAAATATTCGCTACGGAAATATGAACGCGACGTTTGAAGAAATCGTCGGCGCGGCGAAAAAAGCGTATCTGCACGACCAGATCGAAGGACTTCCCGAAAAATACAATTCCGACGCGCAGTCGCTTTCCGGCGGACAACAGCAGCGCATCGCCATCGCGCGTTTGTTTTTGAAAAACCCGCCGATTATTTTTCTCGACGAACCGACGGCGAGTTTGGACGCGATTGCCACCGAACAAATCAAAAACAGTCTCGACGCGATCAAAGAAAACCGCACGACGGTCGTAATTTCGCACAGCATCTCGCAAATCATTGACTCCGACATCATTTTCGTTCTCAAAGAAGGTCGCGTCGTCGAAAGCGGAACGCACGAACAGCTTTACGAAATGGACGGAACTTACCACAAAATTTTCAACGCTTCGGCGCGAAGTTTAAATTTGGACAGAATTTCGAGAACTTTGGAAATGGAAGATGCTTTAACCCCGATTTAATTTCTTTTCCGTCTTTTAGCTTTCCGCGTTTCCTTTTCCTCAATCATTGCCAGCGGTTCGGTGTATTTCCGGTAGAGATCGAACAAAAATTCCAGTCTTTCGAGTTCATTGGCAAAGCGCGTTTTGTCTCGATTCGCGCTTTTACAGTATTAGGCGGCGATTTTTTCGAGTTTTTTAAAAGCGGTTTCATCAATTTGACTCAATTCCCAATTAGTTTGCAGATTCATCCAAAAAAGCGGACTTGCGCCAATCGCTTTTGACAGTTTCCAAGCTGTTGCCGCGCTGATTCCGCGTTTGCCGTTACAAATTTCATTGATTGTTTTCGGCAAAACTCCGATATGCGTCGCCAATGCCGACTGGCTGATGCCTAATTCTTCAAGCTCATCCTGCAAAATCATTCCCGGATGAATCGGTGTAACATAACTCATATTGTTTTCCTTAGAAGCTGTTTGAAAACTCGAAAATTTAAGAAATTTAACCACGCGCTCAACACAAATTAACACGAAAATTTGTGTGATTATTAAATTATTCGTGTATTTTCGTGTACTTTCGTGGTTTAAAAATAAAAAATAAGAGTTTTCAAACAGCTTCTTAGTGATAGTCAACAATTTCCACGTCAAAAGCATCGCTTCCGCGCCACTCGAAACAAATTCTGTATCGGTCGTTGATTCGGATACTAAACTGACCGGCGCGATTTTCTTTTAACGCCTCAAATCTGTTTCCGCGTAGTTCGCGCAAATCATTTAAACTTGTCGCCGCACCTAAAACAGCGAGTTTAATCTGCGCTTTTTGATGCAATTCGGCAGGTAAGAGTTTTTGTGTTTGCTTGGATACTTCGCCGCCGTTTATTCTTTCGGTTAATTTATCCGAAAAACTCTCGATTGCCATATTTGAACTATACCGCAATACGGTATAAAGTCAAGACTTGATTTTCCGTCTTTTGGCTTTCCGCGTTTCCCTTTCTTCAATCATTGCCAGCGGTTCGGTGTATTTCCGGTAGAGATCGAACAAAAATTCCAGTCGTTCGAGTTCGTTGGCAAAGCGCATTTTGCCGTAACAGGCATCAACGGCTTCGTCATTGGCGCGGTGCGCGTCGAGCAATTCTTTCGGCATTGTCAGCGAGTCGTAAAGGTCTGCCAGCGTCGTTTTGTCAGAACCATCAACGGTAGCGGATGGTTTTTCGGTCATATATTTTGCCCGCGCTTCTAAAATGCTGTTTGCCGTTTGTTCTACTTTTTCGATTTGTTTGGTCGTCGGCGATTTTGGAAACGGGAAATTATTGTAAACGAGTGTATTTGAATAGTTATAATCACTTTTTAAACGTCCGCAAACTTGGCGCATCCAAGCGTTGTGCATTTGCGAAGTTATAACACCAAATAGAAAAAGTGTTCCGTTTGGTAACATTGTTACACGATCATTCACAAGCATTTCTTTGGAAACAAACCCAAATGGAATGTATCTACGATTTTCTGATGAAACACGCGGAATAATTATGTAATCTTTGTCAGCTTGCCGTATCTCTGCAAAAAGATATGGAACGTCTGCAAGCCTAACAGTTGCGGCTTTTGTGCTTTTTAAACGAAAATCGCGCACGGCTTGAACTCGTTTCACAACTTCAGGCAAGTTCCGCCATTCTGCTGGCAAGACATCTTTGAGCCATAAACACCAACGATCAATTCCATTTATAAACTCAACAGAACCATAAATTTTGCGAATAAATTTTTCTGCCTTTGGTTCTTTAGTAAGAAATTCAGAAAGTTCTTCTTTGCTGTTAAAAAATAAGTTTCCATCATCAACAGGCTTATTTCCATAAACCATTTCAGGAACATCACAAAGCGGATTTCTTCGGGAAGTTACTACAACATCCAAATAATCAATCAAATATGGATTTATATTATTTGCTTCAATTTCGTGAGATTCAGATTTTACAGTTTGATAGTCGAAAAGCCTTTTCTGCTTTATATCGAATAAGGCAAAACCGACAATTACAACGTGAACTTGCGCGTTTCCGCTCGCTTCGTTGTTCCATTTGAAAGTTCGGTGCGCGAAATGAATCTTCACGCCTTTGTCGAGTAAATAGCTCCACAAAATGCCGACTTGTTCGCCTTGTGTAATCGAATTTGTCGAAACGAAAGCGACTTTGATTTTCGTGTTTTCGATAAACTTCGCGGCTTTGATAAACCACGCGGAAACGTAATCGAGCGTTTTGAAATTATTAACGTCGGAACAACAAAATTCCATATCCGCCGTTTGTTCCGGCGTTCGTTTATCTTTTCCGACAAACGGCGGATTGCCCAAAATATAAAGCGATTGGAGCGCGGACGGCTCGTCCGCCAACGGAGCGAAGCGACCGTTGGTTGCGTTCTCTTCATTCAATACACCGGCAGTCGTTTGTCTCGCGCTTTCCGCGCTCGAAGCGGACGAGCCGTCCGCGCTCCTCAAAACTTCGCTCCAATCAATTCGCAGAGCGTTGCCGTGAACGATGTTCGCGCTTTTTCGCAAAGGCAAACGGACAAACGACAACCCGAATTCCGCCGACAGATTCATATTCGCCTGATGATCGGTCAGCCACAACGCGACACGAGCGATTTCCGCCGGAAATTCTTCCGTTTCGATGCCGTAAAACGAATCAACATCAATTTTCGAGATTTTGGAAATATCCAGTTCAAGCTGAACATTTCCCGACAACTGGCGCAGACGTTTCAAGATTTCGATTTCCAAAAGCCGCATTTCGCGGTATGTGATAACGAGAAAATTTCCCGAACCGCACGCCGGATCGAAATATCGCAGTTTGGAAATCTTTTCGTGAAAATCTCTGAGTTTATTTTGATTATTTTTGACCGTTTCAAATTCGGCGTAAAGTTCATCGAGAAAAAGCCCGTGAATAACTTTCAAAATATTCTTTTCCGATGTGTAATGCGCGCCCAAATTGCGCCGTTTGTCCGCATCCATCACCGATTGAAACAAAGAGCCGAAAATCGCGGGTGAAACCTTGCTCCAATTCATCCGGCAAGCGTCAATCGCCATCTGCCGCATCTTTTTATCGAAAAAAGGCAAATCCATTCTTTCCTTAAAAAGATCGCCGTTGACGTAAGGAAACTGCCGCAAATCTTCGTCAATCGTGCTTTGTCTGTCGCTTTCCGGCGTGTCCAAAATTTGAAACAGCAATTGCAGCATCGCGCCCAAATTCGCGCCGTTTTCCGCCGTCTTTTCTTCGAGAAAATACAGAAAACTGCTGCGCGGCAAAAAGATGCCGGAATCGTCGGCGAAAAAGCAGTAAACGAGACGGACGAGAAAAACTTCGAGTTTATGCCCGCTGTAACCGCTGGCGATCAAAGCGTCGTGAAGTTCGCCGAGTTTTAACGCGACTTTGATATTTACCGCATCTTGCTCTTTATATTCGCGCTTTTCGTAGCCGGAAACAAAACCGAACAAATTGATGCGCTCCGGCAATTCTTCAATCGGAAATTCAACTTCTTCGCCCGTTTCCAGATCAAACAGACGAAACCGCGCAAAGTCGGAAATAATCACCGCTTTCGGCAATTCGTCATCCGGCAGATTTTCGAGATAATCAAAAGCCTGTGAAGTCGCTTTGTCGAGATTTTGCCCGCGCGATTTATGTTCGGCAAGCAAAACGCCTTTCCAAAACAGATCAATCGCGCCCGTGTTTTGGTTGGATTTTTTAACCCCCTGCTCAAACACGGCGACGCGCCGCCTTTTTACGCCGAAAATTTCCAGAAAATCATTCCAGAAAGATTGCGATTCGGCACGTTCGCGCGTTTCGCCTTTCCATTCGTGAACAAAGGAAATTGCATTGTTTCTAATTTCTTGTTGAGTTAAACGAGGCATAATTTGACTGATTTATTAAGGTTATTTGCCGATGCAAAAAGTAAGTAAAACTGATAAATGATTGATTTTACTTAGTTTGCGGTTTTACTAATTCACGTAAGATACAAATAAGATGCAAAAAGGCAAAAATTAGATCAAAAACGGTTAATTTCCGCTTTTTGGTCTGCCTGTCGGTCGGTCTTGAATATCTGCCAAATCTTCTTCTCTGATAATCCATTGATTGCCGACTTTTTCGGCTTTTAATCTCTCATCATAAATTAGTTGTTTAATCCTTTGCACAGAGAGATCGAGTTTTTCCGCTGTGTCCGAAACGCTTAATAATTTACTTCGTTTTTTTACCATAATCCAAATTTTATTACACAAAAATAAATATAGCAAGATTGCTATTCTTTACTTGACAAAGTATAGCGAGTTCGCTATACTTTTAATAGTTAAGCAATTAACAAATTCAACTTCTGGAGAATGTAGCAAATGATTAAATTAACCACAGAAAACACAGCAAAAGCAGTCGAAAGATGCAAACAGTTGAAACCTGTTGTGCGATTTGTCGAAACTCGCACCTTTGATGTTTTGAGTTCTAATAACTCGAATACTTACCGCGTCCGCTTTGATGTCAAAGACGGCGAAAAGTTCGGGCAATGCGAATGTAAAGCCAGTGAGCGCGGTCTTGTCTGTTATCACTTGGTTGCTGGTGCAACGGCGAACATTTACCGACAATCGCAAACTATTCACTAAACACGAAACGGGATTAATTTCCCGTTTCACTAACCCAAACCGAAAGGAAAATTAAAACTATGACAAACGCACAGATCGAAGCGAAAAACGCTCATCTCAAAAATCAGCAAGCGGAAATGCTCAAACAATATGACCAATGCCCGGATGCCGAACGCAAGGCAATCATCAATCAAGTAAATTCATTGATGCCGGTTCTGCAAGGCGAACAAAAACAGTTTTGGTTAGATTTTAGAAACAAACTTGCTAACCGAAACGGATAAACAAAAAAGGCTCGAAGTTACTACTAATAACTTCGAGCCTTTTTCTTATTCCCCAAACCGTTGGAGAATGTAGCAAGTAAATAATATCACATTGAATCATTTTTGCTTCGATTTATATCTTGTTTGGATTTGCAAAATGTTTTGAAATGAGTAAAAAATCAAAAAATTTACTCATTTCTGAGTTGATATGAGTAAAATTTCAAATTTCTTACACAATTGAATTTGGCGAATTTATTTTAACTTTGGACGTGGTTTTATATCTGTAAATCTTTTTGCTAATTCACCCGCAAGAAATTCCGCTCTAGCAAAAGTATCGCCTTCGTGCGGCGGCAAATTCAGAATTGAGGCGTGATATGGAATGTTAAGTTCTTCAGAATCATCAACGATTTGCAATCCAAGTTCTTCGATTGACGCAACTTCTATTTCAATTTCACCAAAACAGGAATTTAATCCGGCAAAACAAATTTCCGCCGAACAGTTTGCCTGTGTCAGCATAGACAGTTCGGTTTCGGCTTTTCTATCGTTTTTAGCCGTTCTTAAAAAGAAAGCGTCCGGTGCAACTATTCCATTTTTGATCCAACCCTTACTTCTGACCGCCCTAAAAATCGTTGTATTTGAGGAAATTGCTTTACTCATTAAATTTGATTATGCTTCTTTGAGCCATTTTAACCTTGAAATGAGATTAATAATCTTTGGCTCTTCTAAATCGTAAACGCTGCCATTTTGCCAATACAACTTCAATTCGCCTTCATCTGAGCCAATCAATCTCAATTCTTTCATTTCATTTTGCCATTGGACTCTAATTCCGCCGTCGCCGTCGGCAGTAATAAATTTTGGTAAAAGTGCGAAATCAGAAATGCCGCGATATGCTTGCAACAAAGCATTCCGCGTTGTATTAGTTGCAGTTTTGGAAGGCTTCAAAAATTCGTCGTCGTAATCATTCTCATCATCTAATTCTGCTAATTGAACGAGTAATTCTCTTTCTGTTTTTCGTAGTTTTTCTTCGGAACCAGAACGAAGAAGTTTTTTCGCTTCCTCCATAGCTTGTTCAGCAATTTTAGATAATGCAACTGAACGTCCTTCCGATGCGCTGAAAGTGAGAACATTTGCAATATCCGCAGAAGGGTTTCGATTTTGATAAACGACATTATTCATTTTCTTTTACCTCTTGAAATGCTTCTCGCAATTTTTCCTGAATGATTTTCTCGAAAACGTGTTCAATATTTGTGTGAGCATTATCCATTGTTTTCAGAATATCGGTTTCGTTAATCTCTCTATCGTCAAATAAAAAAGCATCAAAAATATCCAAGAAAAAAGTAGATTTATCTTCAATAGTTGAAGGCGCGGAGCGCAAAGTAACTTGTAAAAAGTGATTATCAATTTGCGGAGCAATTTGCAATTGAACAACTACATTACTAATAAAGTCAGTCACACCTTCAGGAAGTCCCGGAACTAAACTAAAATAATCAATTAATGAAAATTCCGCATTAGGAATAATTATTTGATTAACATAACGCATTGATAATTGCGTAATTCGCTTCGGTGAAAAAATCTCTTTATAGGACTTTAAAACCTTAACAAACGATTTTTCAAAATTTGCATAGCCCAAATAAGGACTTAACCGATTAAGAGTTAAAGATTTGTTCGTTGCCTGAATAAGTTGCGCGTTGTCATCAGAAATGAAACGCTTAACAAATTCAGTAGTTTTCGATAAACTTTCATTTGGTGTAAGTTGAACTTCAATGCCGCGCGGCAATTCAGACTTTTGTGGATAATTTTTTTTAACTTTTTGATAAAAATCGCCCCAACTCGTAAAATCGCCTTCAGTATCAGCAAATTCAATTTCGCATAATGCTTCAATTAAAGGTGGTTTCTTATAAATTCGCTGCATATTTTTGTTAATCTTATCAATAACCTTTTACATTTTACCAACTTACACGAAATTTTATACAAGAATTTTACGCTTTCCAAATAATATTGTTTCCGTCTTTATTCACTTTTCTTTGATCTTCAATTATAGCAATTAGTTTTATTTATCATTCTGTTAAACAAAAATTAGTTTAATTCTTGTAAATAATCTATGCACTTTTGATTATTTCTCTTTCTTCTGTGGACAAATCGTACAAATCATAAACGAGATCGTCAATTTGTCGGTCGAGCGAAGCGCAGAAACGCTCGTAGAAAGTTTTGTCTCTATCGGTTTGCGCGTCTGCCAGTGATTTTTTAGCTTCAAGCATCTTTTCAACCAGTTCAACCATTTTATCGTGCGCCGCTTTTTCTTTCGGTTTGCTGAAATCTATTGTGCGGACAGGAAAACCTTCGAGATATTGACCGAAAAAACGTAAATAAATTTCACCTTTGCCTTCTAAACCTGCACAAGTTAAGGAAAAATAAAAGAATCCAAGTTTTGAATTTAATAAAGCCAAAAGATAAAGATCGTTTTTCGGAATAAAATAAGTTGTGTTTGAACCGAAATGTCCGTCAAGGTCTAAAGCAAAACGAGTGATTGTAGAAATATCGGGAAAAATTATCTTTGCGCTTTCCATATACGGCGCGAATTTTAGTTGCGGTTGCTGTAACTCGTACCAAGCCTGTTTAGTAGCGCGTTTTTCCAGTTTGGCTTTGAACGGTTCGAGATGTTTTTTGACGGCAGGAAACTTTTCGATTTTTACGCCGTGATAAGTATAAATTAAAAACTGATTTTTGCTTTCGATTTGATACCGTCGAACATCGCGCCCGTTTAGAAATGGTTTAATTATTTCTTTTGCTTCTGGATTTTCTCTGAGAATTTCTGCCTTTTTTTCAGCATCGATTACAAATGCTTCGGTTAAACCTGACTTAATTCCCATACAAATTTTTCCGTCGCAAAATTCCTTTAATGAAGTGCAGCGCGACTTTATCAAATCAAGTAAATCATTACTGTCATTTTGACTGAAACTCCAAATTTCTTTGTGCAAATTTTCATTTGGAATTTGATAAGTAGAATCGGCAATCGCGGTTTCAACTGAAAATGAGCCACTTTGTAACGATTTGAATTTATCAATGTGCAAAGGCGGCGCGTAAATAGTCGAAACTGATTTTTCGTTTTTCGGTGAAGTAATCAAAATAATTGTTCGGACAGTTGCACCAGTAAAAACAGGCAATCCGGCGAAATCAATTACTTGTTGAACCTCTGTATTTTTCGCCAAATAATCGCGTAAAGGTTTGCCATAATTCGCGCGTAGGAATTTGTTTGAAACAATCACGCCGTATTTGCCAGTTTGATTTAGAAATTTATTCGCCTGTTCAATGAAATAAGAATATAAATCTGATCTTTCATCGTGTGAATGATATTTTTTCTTTAAGTAATTTTTAATCGGCTTAAAGACTTCCATTCGCACATAAGGCGGATTGCCGACAATCGCATCAAAGCCGCCTTTTTGAAAAACTTCGGGAAAGGTTGATTGAAAGTTCATCGGATTGAGTTGTTTGAGTTCGCGCGTGTCAAACAACATTCCGTCCATTATGTCGTAATCAATTAACGAATTGCCGTGAACGATGTTTTTATTGAGCGACGGCAAAAGCTGTTCGCGGAAACCGGCGAGAAATTGCTGTTTCGTGGCGGTCGTTTCCTCTTCGAGCAGTTTCAGATAAAGCGACAATTGCGCGACTTCGACGGCTTGCGCGTCCAGATCAACGCCGTAAATGTTGTTAGTGAGAATTTCGCGTTTGTATTGGATTGTCAGTTGCAAAGTGCCTTCAATCGTTTCGCGGCATAAACCGTCTTTGACCGCTTTTTCACGCCGCGTTTTGTTTTCCGAAAACCATTCGACGTGATAAGAAATCAGATAATCAAAAACGCCTAATAGAAACGAGCCAGAGCCGCAAGCAATATCCGCAAAACGCATTTCGGCGATTTCTTCCGGCTTTTTCTTTTCGATCAATTTGCCGATAGTATTTTCGACAATGTAACGAACGATATATTCCGGCGTGTAATAAACGCCGCCCGCTTTGCGAACTTCCGGTTTATCTTCAACCGTTGCGCGTTTGTCAGTTGCAACAATAGTTTTACCTAAGAATCTTTCGTAAATACTGCCGAGAATATGAATCGGAATCGAGTTGAAATCATACGGCGAATTGAAATGAGATAACCAATCGCGTGTTTGTTCAAACGCTCTTTCGTCGGGCGTGAAATCCGGCGCGTCAAGAACCGAATGTTTTCTAAAAAGCGTTCCGTTATAAGTTTGATTTAATCGCGGCATCTCATTGATAAAATCACGCCACGCGCTGCCGCTTTTCGTTCCGAGATTATCAATCACCGAATCCGGCTCAACCAACTTATCTTCAAGAAATCGCAGAAAAACTAATCGGTCAAGCGTCCGCTGCGTGATTTCGGTCAAAGTGTCGCTGTCTAAGTCGGAATTACGGTTCTTAAAGGCTTTCGCTAAAACAACTCTCTGCTCATCGAGTTCCGATAAAAACTCTTCGTCCATCGGCTGAATAATCGAAGTATTAAAAAGTTTCGATTGTTTCGCGCCGCGTCCGCCCTTCAAACTTTTGGCAAATGTTTCGAGCGAATTATTTAGAACCGCTTCACGCGAAAACAAATAATAAATTTCCCTAAATTTTTCTTCGTCGGCGTAATCCGCATAAGTAAAACTTTTCTCGCGGATAATGCGCTGCGTCGCCGTTTCGACATTCGGTTTATAGCGCGAATCTAAAACAAGAAACTGCTCAAAATCCGTCAAAACTGAAATCGGCGTGTTTGAGTTCCAACCGTAACGAATCGCCTGAAAACAATCCTGCGCGTTTTCAAGCTGTTTCGACGGTTTTTTTGCTTCTGCCATAAATCGCGCCTGTGTAAAATTCGGCACGGTGTAAAAAGCATAATCGGCACGTTTGCCGCGTCCCTGTACCATTACGGATTTTTCAATTTTTACTTCACGTTCGTAAGGATTTTGATTTTCGTGATGGTAAACGTCCCAACCGAGCGCGACGAAAAATTTATCAAGAAAATGTTGTCTAACTTCGGCTTCCTGATATTTCGGTTTGAGATATTCGTCAATGTGCCGGTGAAAATTTTCAACTAATTTTTGAACTTCGACAAATGAGTCTGTGAATGTTTTGGCAATCATAGTTTTTACGAGTTTTATGATGAATTAGGATGCGCGCTTTTTAATAGCAGACTGTATCAATATGTAATTAACTATTTAAGCTACAAATTTAAGTGAAACTAAGTTTCGCCTGTGAAAAATATATTTGATTAAGTCGTTTAAATTTGCTATGTTAAACGCTGAAAAGGTTGGACGCTTGCAACATCCAACCCTTTCTGAATTCTGTTGCTTAGGACGGCGAACAGACGACTATAACTGTATTTAATTTACCGTATCAGACATACGTTGTCAACGGAAATCTACATTTAGAGCTTGCCTGTTTGCCACTAACCAACCGAAAGTCGAAACATTAAGACGAAAAGTTATTTAAGGTTTTCTTTTTTACCAGTCAGCAGTCGGAAAACTAATAAATATCCTGTCGCAATGTATCTGAAATAGCTTAAAGATACTATCATGGCTAGTCATTTTCGCAAAGGTTTAGACGTGCAGACTTAAGGAAAGATATTTATGGCACGCAGATTTACAAAAAGAAGCGTTAGGAAAACTACCGCAAAAGTTGCGCCGAAAAAATGTGAAAAATCATCTAAACGGCTTTTAACCATAGCATCGAAAGTGCTACGTGATAAGCGATTTTCAAAGAAAGCAAAATCACTGGCGGGTTCGGTTTTAACTCAGTAACACGGTATAAGTTACTTTTAGAAAGAAGCCTAGTATAAAACCAGGCTTCCTAATTTAGTAATTGATTCTTGTCTATATTGAGAATATAAGGAATCAATAAGCATCACTAAATAATTCGGTGCCACAAGCATCTAAAACTGATTCAAGACGCTTTTGTAGATTGTCTATTGCATTATCATTATTTTCTGATATATTTTGTTTGGCTCGTTTGAGAGTATCGTTTATTTGATATATTTGATAAAGGAAATCAATATCGAGCGGTATTTGTGATGCGGACAATTCAGCTTCAGCAAATCGCCATTTCATTTCGTAATCGCTTCCTTGCTTTTCATTCCACTTTATCGGATTGGAAACTTCAAATAATCCCGACTCAAATAATTCGTTAGTAAGATAGACTAATGCAGGTACAGCATCATCTATTTCACCATTAAATAAATTAATTTCTACTAACAGCTTATCACTCATATGATTAGAATTTCACTTACAGATTTTGTTGAATTTGTTTCTAAAGTTGGCTCGCCAAAAATTACAAAGGTTCGAGAAATAAAAAACCGACCTGAATATCATCCGTCCCGTGATTTTTATAAATATTTGCGAGTTGGTATTAAAACTTTTCATGAAGAAAACCATACTGACAAAAATGCTTACTTTGATTCGCTGCTTGCCACAAACCCAGATGTAAAAAAACAAGCAAAGTTTGTTGAATTGGCAAAAGGTTATAGACGCTTTTTAGGAACTAAAACCATCCTAAATCAAAATAACGAAAATGTTATTTGGACTTATGACAGACTCGAAATAAGTGTCAACCCAGAACTATGCTTATCAATTGACGGTGAAAAACACTTAATAAAACTATATTTCAAATCCGAAGCACTCACTAAATTAAAAATTGATGTAGCTTTATATTTGATGCAAAATGCTTTGCCATTTTTGCCAGATGTTGATAAATATTCAATTCTTTATATCAACAAAAGCCGACTACTTTCTGAATCTGCCCCCGATCCTTCACTTGAATTTTTATTACGCGCTGAAGCGCAAAGTTTTATAATGTTGTATGATTCAATCCCCTAATTGTATCATTAAAACGATTATGTTTCATAGATGAAACATAATGTATTCCCGTTGTCTTTTTGTTTGGTCATAATTTTGTTTGAGAATATTATTTTATAAAAAAATTCATCAAATTTTTTCAACACAAAATTGCAAAAGTTCATCACTAAAAATATACATTGTTAAGATAAAATCTTTCCTTTTCTTCGATAGTAACAACTTCAATGCTTTTTTTGTCTATTTGCCTTAAGAATCTACTGGCTTCATCTTCATCAAAAGCACAATCTCGAATAAACTTGTCTTTTGCGTTCATCATTTTTACAGGCAAACACATTACAGAGGTCAATTCCCGGAAATCATTTGCATCTAATCCGATTTCATCACAAACAGTTTGCCAAGCGTCTGTTTCAATTATGTAAAGATACGCACTCAAACGATTGGCTTTGCTGAATAATTCAGATTCTTTTTTGTCTTTGGTTTTTACGGCGGCATCAATAAAATACTCAAATGTATGGCAATAATTTAATCTCGAAAGCAAATTAACCGTATCTTGCCGGAAAATTTTTTCAGGCATTTCGCAGAAGTCAGGCGCGGTTAAAATTCTTTGCGGGCTTTCAGAGATAACCGCATCAATTTCTTTTTGATCGTTCCGATACTGTGCTTGCTGAAAAAGTGAAAATCTTTCCCGCATTGTCAGTAAGCTGTATTTGTTTTTGATAGTTTTTAATGAAGCCATTTCTTTTTATCCTTCTGCGCGTTTTTTTGAGCATTTTTCCGCATCTTCAAAGCGTTTTCGATTGCTTCAAATCTTTCTTCCATTTCGCTTACTTTGATGGCTTCGATGTAGCCGTGAGTAATTGAAACGAGCAACCGCCCGCGCTGTATGCCGTTTGAAAGTCCGATGGTTTCCTGCAAAGTGTAATCAAGCACGGCAAGCACGCCTTCGATTGATCGAACTCGTTTCGGACAAAGTTTTTCGTCGGCAAAATGCGGCGCGGCTTTCTGCAATCCGCCTTTCCGCCGGGCAATTTCCCTTTCCTGTGCAAATTCCGGGTTGTGTGTGAAGCAAAAACCGCTTTCGTTTGCCGAGCCGTTGCACGGTTCGCCGTTTTTCTTTGTGGCTTCGCATTGTTTGTTTTTAGACATAAGCATTACTTACCAAAGGCTTGCTTACCTTTTGGCATTTTTTAGAATTCAACCGCACGTTTCCCGCAAGACTGGCAGACATCTTCAGCAATCGGAATCCGCGCCGGACAATTCGGACAAATATAAAAATCAGTTTCAATCGTTGTTTGATTTTCGGGTTGTTTTTCCGTTTGATTATTCGTTTCCGGGTTTTCTAGGTTTTTACTATTAGCTAAACCTAGAAACCTAGAAACGTCTGAATCGCTTTCCGCCCTTTGTTTATCGGCTTCGTTTCTAGGTTTTTCGTTTTCCGTCAAATCGTCTTTTGTCGTTTCTGGGTTTTTTAGGTTTTCTAGGTTTTTGAAATACAGAAACGGACTGTTTCTTTTGCCTTCACCTTCACGATTTAGCCGTTTTTCGTCAAACAATAAACGAAGTGCTTTTGAGATTATTCCTTTCGAGTTCCCGCCGACTCTTTCCTTGATTTCAGTTTCGGAAATCTTTTCCGTGTCGGTGATCGAATTATAAATTTCCGCTTTCTTTTCTTCTAAAACAAACGTCTGTAAATCGCCCTTATCCGAGATCACGCCCGTTTCTTTGTCCAGATCAATTACGGTTTCCGGCAAATCTACGCCGTATCTCTGCGTTGTCGAAACTGTTCTGCCGTTGTTTCGTTTTCTCAATTGTAAATGGCAGTCAACCGCGCCGAAAAGAGCCGTCGAGCCAAGCAGCGCGTCGCCGCCTTCGCGTTCGCCTTTGCCTTCGTGATGCAGTGCCAAAATATGCACGTTGGTTTTTCTTGCCAGATCAATAAACGGTTCAAGCCCGCGCGACATTGTGCCGTAATCGTTAAAATCATTAACTCTTAAAACACGCGCCAACGGATCAATAATCACTAAAACGGGTTCATATTCGGCAATCGCAATTTCCAAAGCCCGCAGAGCTTCATCAGGCGTTTTTCCCGTGTGAATCAAAATATCTTCGCCGCCCGCGTCCATCAAACGAAAATGTTTGGCAATTTCCGAGCGTTTTTCTTCAAGACATAAATAAATTACTTTGCCTTTGATCGTTTCGCGTCCGAGAAATGTTTCGCCCTGCGTGATGGCAACGGCTAAGTTTCGCGCAACGGTAGATTTTCCGACTTTCGGTTTTGCCGAACAAATGGAAAGCCCGCCGGAAATCAAAGTATTTTCCCAAATATAAGCGTGTTCTTCTTCGGGTTCGCTTAAAAGTTCGTCTAAGGTTGCAAAATTAAATGCGCTGATGCCGTTTCCTTTTGGTTTGTCAGTCTTTGTTTCTCTTTCCGCATCATTGCCGGATTTCTTGATGTCGAGCCATTTGCAGACAGTTTCGACAAGTTTCTGATCGGTTAATTCGGCAAGGCGCGGCAAGCCGCAAACCTTTTCGCCGCTTTTGAGTTTTCGCGCCGTCGCTTCGATTGCCGTCATTCTGTCTGAAATTTCTTCATCATTCGCCGCTGCGCCAACCGCCTGGATAAAACTCTTTGTTGCCGGTAGATCAAAACCGTTTCGTAATAACGCGCCGCTTAAAGCAAGATTTAATTCATTCCTGACACCGGAACGCCAAAAGGTTGAAATCAGACAGGCAGAAGCTAAAAGCGCAACCGAACGGCGCAAATTTTGAGCGTCAACTTGAAGTGGTTCGCCGTTGCTTTGCCAACTGACAGCTTCGCCGCTTTCGTGTGTCGAGCCGGGAAAATGGTTTGTCCGCCCGTGCTGCGAATTTCGACAATAGTTTCACCAAATTCAAACTTTTCAATTTTAGGAAAATTCGAGATATAAAGCCGGTGTGATCGCGCTTTGCTTGCGCGTCCAAAAACGGCTTCAGTTTTCGGTAAAAACAAATCAGCAAGTTTGACGGCTTCCGGCGAATCTAAATCAATATCAGTTAAACCGCTTGATTTTGTGCCAAGTAAAATTCCGATGTTTTGCGGTTTGCCGTTAAAGTGATTCGGCACTTCGTTCTCGGATAAAGTGAAATTCTGCCAGCCCGCAAAGTTTGGGTTTTTCGAGCGATGCGGCACGGGCAACGGTTGCCATCCGCGCCGTAAATAATCGGTTGCGGCATCCAAAAAAATTGTATCTGCTTTTGTTTTGATGTATTCTTTCATACGGTTTATGGATATTCCTTGCTTTAGTCAGTTTAGGTAAATTCATAGTTATTTATGAGGCGATGTTGTAGCATCGCCTTTTCTTTTTGCATCGAAGTTTGCGGCTTCAATTTTAATTTCGGCTTGCGTCCTGCGCTTTCCGTCTTTAATCCAGTCGAGTAATTCCTGCCGGGAAAAGTAAAGCCGTTTCCCCTGTTTTGAGTGCGGTATTTTGCGCTCCGAAACAAGCCCGTAAATCGTCGGTTTGGCAAGCCCGGTCAATTCGATTGCCAGATCAATTCCACTGATTTCATCCGTTTCAATCTGACTTGCGCCGGGTTGTTTTTCGGCAAAAAAACTTTCGAGTTCTTCGCGCAAAAGCTGTCTGACTTCAGAAATTGATAATTGTGTAAAAACTAAATTTTGCATAATGGTTCAATCCTTTTGTGATGTATCACGGAAAATAGATTAAACCGGGTGAAATAGCCTTAACCTTAATTTAAGGATTAAGACTTTTCTGATTATGTTCCCAAATCGTTATCAATAGCTTTTGTTATTTCGGATAAATTCAGCTTTTCAAAATAGTTACGAACTATTTCCATATCTTTTTCATAAGCGATAAAATTCAAATCTGCTTTTTCGTAAAGCCGTGAAAGTTTTTGAACAACTGTGTTTTTACTGAATCCGGTTAGAAATGATATAAACTCTGCTTTGTCCGTGTTGTGAGCATTTACTTTTGCGTAATTCAGCAAGTAATTGAAAAGTAAAACCGCCCGATCAAGTGTTAAATCTTTGTCTTTTTGTCTTTTTTCGTCATTAGATATTTTTTGTTGGTTGGTAGCATTTGAAAATGCCAAACTCGAAAGTTTTTTCAATTTCTTTATTTCAGACTCGCATCTTTTATCGAAAGTTTCCCCGCTTAAATCTTCCCAAACTGTTTTGGTTTTTCTATATTCGGTTTTTGCTTTATTGAGGTAAGCTATTTTATCTCTGTTATTTGGCAATGTATCAAGATGTTTTAACAACGCTTCAAATTTGATGTTTTCTTTTGATAGCTCTGCCTTTATATTTTCTTCTCTGAGTTCATCAATAAGTTTTTTAAGTTCACGGCGGCAAATCTTAGAATGAAGATCATTGTTTTCATCACAGTTCAAAAACCACAAAATATACTCAAGAAATACTATTTTCTGTTTTATGTTCAGGTTCAAATTTTTCAGTGTTTGAATGACTAATAAAGCCTTTTCTTTATTATCTTTGATGAAGTCCAACTGTGAATAAAACAGTCTGAAAAATTCTAAAGGCTCGAATAATCCTTTATAATCAGTATTCAGTAACTCAAAATAAATTTCGTTGTTATCTTCGTTTTCGAGATAAATTTCCAGTTCTTCAAGTTCTTTTTCAGTCATAAAAGACACCTTATTTCAGTTTGATTTTGTTCGCGGCTTCGCGCTTTCTTTCGTCAATAACCTTTGCGTAAATCTGAGTTGTTTGTAGGTTCTTATGTCCGAGCATCTTTGAAACGGTATAAATATCCGTACCTAAAGTTAGCTGAAGCGTTGCGTAAGTGTGCCGAAAACAATGAAACGTGATTTTCTTTTCAATTCCCGCGCTCTTTGTCCAAACTGGCAAGTAAGAACATTGCCAGTAATCTAATTCTTTGAAAACCTTTTCATCCGGCAAGCCGCGCTTACCAAGCAAATCAGAAGCACTTTCCGAGATCGGTAAGGTTTCCGAGCCTTTCGTTTTCTTCTGTGTGAAACGGATATAAAAGCCGCTTGCATCCGATTGTTGAACTTCTTTCCAAGTCAGTTTCGCAATGTCTGAATAACGTAAGCCAGTCATAGCCGAAAACAAAGCCGCGCGTCGTAGATCGTCATATTCAAACGGCATCGTTGCCAGTTTTTGCAGTTCTTCAAGCGTCAAAAATTCTCGTTGTGTATCTTGCAGTTTAATTGATTTGATATTTTCCGCCGGATTTTCCGACAGCATTTTATTTTTGTAGGCATCACGTACGGCAACTTTGAATTTATCGAAGTAAGACGAAGCCGAATTGTTGGAAAGCGTCGTTTGGTTAATCAAAAAGTCTTTGAAGTCCAAGCAAAATCTTTCGCTCAAATCACCGAATTTGTAATTTCCGCCCGTGAACTTTTCCAGATATTTTAGAACCGACAACCAATTTTCGTAGTTGCTTTTCGAGCCTTGCAGTTTGCCATTTGCCATTTGCCGAAAATAAGCAATGAAATCTTTCTGTTTGTTTCGCACGGTTACAAATCCATAAACGCCCGCTTGAAATTCGAGTTGACGTTGCGCCCGGATATTTTCGGCAAGCATTTTAGTTTCTTTGTTATGTTCTTTTTCGAGATCGGTTTTCGGTTTCTCAAAAATGGTCAGCCGCAAATGTTCGCGCCGGGTTTCTTTGAAAGTTTCCGGGTGTGTGATCGGCGGATAAAAATCAAGGTAAAGCCCGCGTTTGCCGTGCATTAACTTCTTTTCGCGCAAGAAAACTTTTATCATATTTTCCTTTTCTCAAAATTCCAAAAGTGGTAAAAGTGGTAAAAGTGGTAAAGAAAAAAACATTTTTTCTGCCGACTTTCAAGAAAACAAACGGTCAATTTCCGTCCGTTTGATAACAATTCTTTTACCGAAACGCACGGCTTTAAGTCTGCCGTCGTTAATTGCCCGGCTCAAAGTCCAACGACTGACACCAAGCAAAGCCGACGCATCCGAAACGCTCAAATAATCCTTTGCCTGTAATTCGACAATCGGCGCGGCAATAATTTCTTTGGTTTCTTTATGACTTTTCTCAATATCTTCACCGCGCTGCCGTGCCTTGTAAGCCCGTGAAGCGCATCTATGACTGCAATACTTGGTTACGGTCGTTCGAGCCGTAAATTCGCTTTCGCAAAACTGGCAAATCCGTGTAATTTCAATGTTAGAACTCATTAATTAGACTATGTTAAGTAATTTCTATTTTTATTGTTGTTATATGTAGCAACATTTCGCCCTAGCTGTATCCGTAAAATCTGTTCTGTATCTGAGAATACAATAGAGATACAGAAATAAACAAACCAAGACAAAGCAACAATGATAAAAAGTTATTGCAGACAAAGAAAAAAGCCCATTTTCTCAGGCTTTTATACTATTTGTTATTTCGATTGTTTTTGTTACTTATGGTAACTTACTTTCCGATGCAAAACGTCGAAAAAATGCGCGCCAGCATATCTTCCGTCGTCGTTTCGCCCGTGATTTGTCCAAGGTAACGGAGCGCATTGTGCAATCCGATCAAGATAATTTCTTCGCTCATTTTTTCGTCAATTAATTTGAGCGATGTTTCGATTTCGGTTTTGGCGCGGAGCAGCAAATCGTTGTGCCGCGCGTCGGTGATGAGAAAACCGGCAGCGTCAATTTCCTGCGCGGAAAACGGTTCGATGATCGCTTTTTGCAGTTCTTCCAGATTTTCGCCGGTTTTCGCCGAGACCATTACGATTTTGGATTTTGGATTTTGGATTTTGGATTCCAAATCGGCGTTTATATCGAGATCAATTTTGTTGATCGCCACGATTCGGTTGAAATCGTCGGTCGTTTTCAAAATTTCTTCGTCTTCATTCGTTAAATTTTCCGAACCGTCGAGCATCACGACGACTAAATCAGCGTCCGCCATCGCGCGGCGCGAGCGTTCAACGCCGATGCTTTCCACCGTATCAGACGTTTCGCGCAATCCTGCCGTGTCAATTAAAGAAATCGGGATATTGTCAATCGTAAAAGTTTCGCGCAGTTGGTCGCGCGTCGTACCGGCGATTTCGGTGACGATGGCGCGGTCTTGTCCGAGCAGTGCGTTGAAAAGACTGGATTTACCGACGTTCGGGCGACCGACGAGCGCGATTTTTAAACCTTCGCGCAACAGTTTTCCGGCTTGGAATGTCGAAGCTATTTTGCCGGTTCGCGCGGCGATTTTCGAGAGTTTTTCTTTGATGATTTCCGTCTGAAAATCAGGCAAATCGTCTTCGACAAATTCGAGCGTGGATTCTAAAACGACGATGATGTCGAGCAAATCATCTTTTAGCGGTTGTAATTCATTGGAAAGTTCGCCGCGCAGTTGGCGAACCGACTGCCGCGCCGCCGCGACGGATTGCGCGTCTATCAAATCGCGGATCGCTTCGGCTTGGCTCAGATTCATTCGCCCGTTCGCCAATGCGCGCAGAGAAAATTCGCCCGCGTCCGCCATTCGCGCGTCGTGTTTCAGGCAAATATCAATGATCTGCCGCAAAATGACGGGCGAACCGTGACCGCTGATTTCGATGATGTCTTCGCCGGTGAACGAGTGCGGGGCTTTGAAATAAGTGATGACGGTTTCGTCGAGAACGTCGCCGGTTTCGAGGTCGTAGATTTTTTTGAGCGAGGCGAAACGCGGTTCGGGCGAGAAATTTTCGTCGCTGATGAGTTTTCGCGTGATTTCCAGCGACGATCCGCCGCTCAGACGAATCACGCCGATTCCGCTGCGTCCGACGGGCGTTGCTAGGGCGATAATCGTATTTTTCATAATTCCAAATTTCAAATTCCAGATTCCAGATTTTCGGAATTCAGATTTCTCGAATTTGGAATTTGGAACCTGGAATTTGAAATTTATTTAAGTCGCACTTGCAGCCGCCGATCTCTGCCTTGTCCGACTGATTCGGTCATCAAATCTTCTTCTTTTTGCAGCGTCAGATGAATCACGCGGCGTTCGGTCGAATTCAGCACGCCGAAAGTGAACGGGCGGTCGTTTTTGCGAACCTGCTGGGCGGCGAAACGCGCCATCGCCTGAAGTTCGGCTTTGCGAGTTTGCCGGAAACCGTCGGCATCGCAGATAAAACGATGTTCGCGGTCAAATTCTCTGCCGTAAATCTGAAACAGCAGCGTTTCAAAAGCGTCGAGCATTTCACCGTTTTCGGTCAGCAAATAATGCACGTCGTCGCCGCTCAAATTCAAAAGACAGCCTTCGTCCGTCCATTCCGAACTGACGCGCAAATCAAACCGCAAATCATTTACGACTTCGGTCAAAAATGTTTCAGCCTGCCGGCAAATTTCATTCATAGCTTTAAATCGTCAATCGTCAATCGTCAATCGTTAATCGTCAGAAGAGTTTATCTAAATAGTCGGTTTGTGGACGGTTAATTTAGGTTTAATCCGGCAAATTATCTAACGATTTACGATGTTCGCGGCTGAAGTTTTACTTTTTTCGCGTTTTTCGGCACCGTCGTAACGACTTCAGCAGTCGGCGGATCGGTCGGTTTGTTGAAGCGGTTGATTACAATTTGCTGCAAGAAACTGACGATATTGCCGCACAGCCAATAAAGAAGCAAACCGGCGGGCGCACCCCACATAATCCACAACATCATCACCGGCATAAAATACGTCATCATTTTTTGCTGCATCTGCTGTTCGGATGAGACGGCGACGGCTTGCGGCGTGAATTTCATCGAAAGAATCATCGAAGCGGCGAAAATGAATTCGAGAAAATGATACGGGTCGCCCGCCGACAAATCCGGCAGCCATAAAAACGATGCCTGACGAAAACCGATGGAAACCGTCACCGCCGTATAAAGCGCGATTAACAGCGGAAACTGCAAAAGCATCGGCAGACAGCCGCCAATCGGCAGCGCGTCTTTCGTCATTTTCAGTTGTTCCATCTGCAATTCGCGCATTCGCGGATCGTCAGCCGGAATTCCCTTTTTCTGCATTTCCTTTAATCTTTCCTGCAAATCCTTCATTTTAGGCGCGTTTGCCGCCGATTTTTTGAAGGATTTCGACTGGTACCAGCGCATCGGGAAAAGCAGCGAATAAAAGAAAAGCGTGAAAAGAATGATGGCGATGCCGTAATTATGCGTGAAATTATTCAGGAAATTCAGCGCGTAAACAATCGGAATGGCAATGCGTTTAGTAATCGGTCGGATATACGTCCAATTGCTGAAATTTACCAAATCGTCAATGTCTATCGTTCGCCCGACGGCGTTCGTTAAAATTTGGTTGTAGTCGGAAAGAACAAAATAATCTTTCGTTCCGGTGTAAATTTCAACCGTCGAACCGTCGGCGGCAATCGGGATCGAAGCCGTGATTAAATGGCGCGTTTCGGTCGTTTTTTCGTTGCGCGTGACCCAACTGATTATGCCGTCAAAATACGGCGCGGTTTGAACGTCATATTTGAAAGCGTGCAGATCAACTTCGCCGACCCGCTGCGACGGAATCGCCGCCATCGCAAAATATGCGTCGCCCGTTCCCGCCCAATCAATATCGCCGTTGACGGCAAGCGTCGCTTCATTTTTATCATTAAACGTGAAGGACGCGCCTTGATGTCGCGCCGCCGCGCCATTCACGAAAACCACCGCTTCCGGCTCGATGTGATAGTAATTATGGTGCGCGATTCCCTGATCGCCTAAACTCGCGCCGATCAAAAGTTTAGTGTTCGGCACGACCTGACCGTTTTTGGTCAGTTTGATTTGTAAATCGGTAACGTAGCTGTCGGCTTTGAAATTGAAAGATTTGATAACTTCAATTCCGTTCGCTTCGTCGCGCAGCACGAAATCTACTTTTTGCGCCTGTCCTTCGGCAATATTTACGTTGTCTTCACTGACGGAAACCTGATAACTGCGCTGGTTGAGAAAAGCGTCGAGATTCGGGTCGCCGGTCGAAAGTCGAAACGGCAGCGCGCGCGGACTGCGATTTAACGCTTCCTGCGGAATCAATTCGAGCGGTTTTTCGTTTTCTTTGTTTGAGCCGTCGGCGTAGAGCGGCTTTCCGTCAGGATTTCTTTCGGAAACATTTGTCAGCAAAATCCAACTCGTCGCCACCGCGCCTTTTGAATCGAGTTTCACCTGATAGCGCGGCGTTTTGATCGTGATTTCTTTAGACGGCGCGGTGTCGGGTATCTCCGCAATTGTCTGCTGCGACTGAACTTGCTGCGGCTGAGTCGGCTGCGCGCCGGTCGTCGGCGTGTCGGTTGCGACCGTTTGCGCCGTGTTCGCCTCATCAGTTACGGGTTTTTTCGGCATAAAGAAATACTGCCAGCCGAAAAAAAACGCCATCGAAAGCGTTGCTGCTAAAAAAAATCGAAATTGCGTGTTCGTTTTATTATCGCTCATCTTTGTCAGTTGTCGGTTGTCGGTTGTCGGTTGTCGGTCAAAAGTTTTAATAACTGGCAACCGACAACCGACAACTGATAACTTCTTATCGTAAAGGATCGTGTCCGCCTTTGCAGAAAGGCTGACAGCGTAAGATACGCTTCGTTCCCAGCCAAGTTCCGCGAAATGCGCCGTATTTTTCCACAGCCTGTATCATATACGTCGAACAAGTCGGCGTAAAGCGGCACGAAGGCGGTAAAAAAGGCGAAATCCACGTCTGGTAAAGCCGCAAAAAATCTAATACTAAAAACTTCATTTTGCTTTTGCTTCGACGCTTTCTTCGCCTCGCTCTAATGTCCGTTCAAAAACTTTTACTTTGCCGATTATCTGCCGAAATTCCGCCAAAGGCTGTTCGACCTTGACGCGCAGCAAATAACGACGGGCGTTTAAAACCCAATCGAATTTTGTTTCCAGCTCGTTCAGTTCGGCGCGATTTAGACGAAATGCTTCACGTAAAAGACGCTTCGCCCGGTTGCGCCGGACGGCGTTGCCGACAGCTTTTTTGGAAGCCGTAATGCCGAGCCGCTGAAATTTGCCGGTTGACGGCACAATAAAAACCGTCATCAAACGTCCTTCAAAACGCTTTCCCTCCGTATAAACGCGGCGAAATTCGCCCGGTTTTCGCAAACGCGCCGATTTCGGAAGGCGAAAATCTAATAATGAAATACGGTTAATCGCTTGCGTCCTTTCGCTCGGCGGCGTTTGATTACGTTGCGTCCGTTTTTGGTCGCCATTCTCGCGCGAAACCCGTGCTTCTTCGCTCGGCGGCGGTTGTTTGGCTGAAATGTTCTTTTTGGCATAATTGTCCCTCCTGTCACTCAAAAGTGAAAACTTTTATTTTATGCGCGATTTGCGATTATGTCAAAAGGCTTGAGAAATTATCTCTTGAGACAGCTTCCCAATTCAAAATTTTTTGCCGGATATTTGTAAAAACGGTTTCTTTTTACAAATTGTTATATTATTCTCACATCCGGCGAAAACTTTTAACACAAAAACCGAAATGAAACGACACCAACTATTTCACATAAGCATTCAAAAAACTGTATTCATAATTTTCTTTTCGCTCTTTTTATCAACCGGCGCGTTTGCTCAGGAAAGTTCCAAACCAAATAATCAACCTGTTCTTCCAACAGATTTTAAGTCCGACGGCTGCTCGATGTTTCCCGATTGCGATTACAGAATTTGCTGTGTCGAACACGACAAAGAATATTATGTCGGCGGAAGTTGGAAACAGCGTTGGCGCAGCGATAAAAAATTATACAGATGCGTGGCGGCGAAAAAGGGAATTCAGCATAAATTTATTGCTCCGGTAATGTGGCTCGGCGTTCGCGCTTTCGGCGTTCCGTGGCTTCCGACATCTTTTCGCTGGGGTTTTGGCAAAGACGAAGCGCGTAAGCTAAACCGTGAACCGATTGGAAACAAAAATTCTAATCATTGATTGCAAGCCGCGATTATCAAAACTTTTAAAAATTTCACCGCTGAAAAAATTATATTTCGATGACTCCGAATTTACTTCAGACGGCAAACTGCTTTGCCTAAAATTTCACTCGCTGAAATTTTGCCGAAGCTGCGGCTGTCAGAACTTTCGTCTTTGTTGTCTCCGATTAGAAGAAAACTGCCGTCTTTCGATATTTCGCCGATTCGTTTCAAAATTTTCACGCTTTGCTTAAAAGGATGATTTGCCAGAACAATGTCGCCCGTTTCAAATTTTGCCTGCGGATTTATCAAAACGGCATCGCCGTTTTTGAGCGTCGGCAGCATCGAATTTCCTTCGATCATAAAACCGCGTCGTCTGCCGAGAAAAAATAAAATTCTTTCCTTCCAATTCGCTTCGGGTAGTTCGTTTTCCATCAAAATAAAATCAACAAAAAATAAAAACCACAGATTATAAAGAACGCACGAATTTTGATTTTTTTCGTGATTTCGGTCTAATCCGTGGTCAGTTTCTATTTCTTACAACTCTAAAATTACGCAGCGCGTAACTTTTCGTAACGCTCGGCGATGGCATCCCAATCGGCAATTTCCCACCACGCTTTCAAATAGTCGGGACGTTTGTTTTGATACTTCAAATAATAAGCGTGTTCCCAAACGTCGTTGCCGAAAAGCGGTTCGGTGCCTTTGTGAAACGGCGAATCCTGATTCGGCATTGACTGAATTTCCAGTTTATCGCCGCTGACGGTGACGAAAACCCAGCCGGAACCGAACTGTTTCGCGCCCGCTTCGTTAAATTTTGTTTTGAAATCGTCCAGCGAACCGAAACTGTCGCCAATTGCCGTCGCCAAATCGCCGGAAGGCGCGCCGCCGCCATCTGATTTCATAATCGTCCAAAACATCGAATGGTTGATGTGTCCGCCGCCGTTGTTGCGAACGGCACTGCGAATATCTTCCGGCACTGAGTCCAAATCCGACAAAATTTCCGACAGTGTTTTGCTCTGCAAATCGGTATTTTTTTCGACTGCTTTGTTGAGATTGTCAACATACGCCTGATGATGTTTGTCGTGGTGCAGTTTCATCGTTTCGGTGTCAATCACCGCATCGAGCGCGTCGTAATCGTATTCGAGCGCGGGTAATTCAAATGGATATTTCTGATCTTTTGCTACGTCTGCCATAATTTTTTCTCCTTGTTCTTTTAGTCGGTTAAAAACCGACTTGATGTTAATAACTCTATTTTTGTTGACAAAATTTTGATTTTTTGCCTTTATTCAGTCGGTCTTCCGCCCGCGTCAATTCCTTCGACGCTCGCCTGACGAATGACTTTTACCTGTAAATCGTCAATCACGCGAACCTGACACGAAAGCCGTGTGTGATCGCCCAAATCGGTCTTTGAAGCGAGAATCGCTTTTTCGGCATCGCCGATTTCGCCCGGATCGCCCGCCAAAATTTCAACGCGGCACGTCGTACATTTCGCGTTTCCGCCGCAGCGGTGCAAAATGTCAATTCCGTTATCTTCCAGACAGAGAACGAGTTTTCGTCCTTCTTCAGCTTCGAAAGCGACTGTTCCGCCCGCCGCTTCCGCAGTAATTTTGTACATTTATCTTAAACTCCCGCCAATCAATTTTTGTAAAACTTCTGTACTTTAAATTTGTCATAAATTGGACGAGAAAACAAGTTTGATAAAAATTATTGTGTCGGCAGCGCAAATAATGACAGGACTTTTCATCACTTAAAATCCGGCAGCTAATTTTTGGTGTGCGGGCAATTACAAAAACTTTTTGTTTCTCCGACTAAATCACAATTTGACGCGTCTAACTTCGGTAGAAATTAAATTTCAAATAAAACTTTAAAATTTAATAAATTTAGCTTGTGTTTTGGGCGGGATTTTCTTTAAACTAAATTGTATAAAATTGATTAACGGCGTTTTTCCGCTTGCCGTTAAGACCGAACTCCCGAATACAAGAAAAATTTAAGAAAAAAATTATTGGAGGAAAGGGTTATGAATAACAGAAAACCGCGTCTGACGCGACGGATTTTGAGCGCAGGGCTTTTAACATTTCTGTTGGTGTTTCCGATTTTGGCACAAGACCCGAATCCTGATTCGCCGACACCGATTTTGATGAGTGAAGCTAATTCGACACGCGCTCCGGCAACGACCTCCGAAAATCTTTCGGCGGTCAAAGGCAGGACGTTTTTGCCGGGTTCAAAAGCCGTTCTTTTCGTGACGAATCTGGATTTGATGGAAGGCGAAAGCGTGAATGCTTTTCGCGTCAACGTGCAAGACGCGAAAGGAAGACGGTATCGTTTTCCGGTTTTAGATATTCAGCCCGTCAAAGGTCAGGAAGGCGTTTACGCGCTGACGATTCAGCTAAAAGACGAACTCGGATTTTGGGAACAGCCGCTGCTGAAAGGCGATTTTTTGGTGAACGTCGTCTGGCGCGGTTTGGCGAGCAATCAAGTTCATCTGACTTTTGGTAAAGTCGGAAAAGACGGTTTGATAAAAAATGCCGCCGGCGCGGTTCCGACACCGATACAGACATCTCCTCCGAATAAATTTCCGCGCGAGTTTGAACCCGATTATGTCGGCTATCTTTATTCCGGCGACCGCAACCGTTTTATGGAGCAGGCGACCTTCGGACCGACATCCGAACTGGATACGCGAATTCGCCGCCTCGGTTTGCGAACGTGGCTTGCCATACAGTTTGAAGAACCTTATCCGACGAATCCTTATCCGAATCTTGCGCTGATGCCGACAAATGTTTCGACTGATTGTGATACGACTTGCCGGCGCGATTTTTATTCGATGTATCCGCTCCAAAATTGGTTTTATCAGGAAGCATTTTACGGCGACGCGCAGTTAAAACATCGCGTGGCGTGGGCGTTGAGCGAACTTTGGGTGGTTTCCGGCGTTGACACTCAGCAGGCGAGTTGGATGATAAATTATCATCAGCAGCTGTCGAAAAACGCTTTCGGCAACTATCGTGATTTGATGTACGATATGACGCTCAATCCGGCGATGGGCAATTATCTGGATATGGTGCGAAGCACGAAAAACAGTCCGAACGAAAATTACGCCCGCGAGATTTTGCAGCTTTTTACCGTCGGTTTGTTTATGCTCAATCAGGACGGCACTTTGCAGCTTGACGCAAACGGCAATCCGATTCCGACCTATTCGCAGAATACGGTCAATAATTTTACAAAAGTATTTACCGGCTGGTCTTTTTGCGAAGTTACGGGCGCGACTTGTCCGAACCGAACGGCGGGCGCGCCGAATTATAAAGACCCGTTGATTTTGAATCAAAATAATCACGACGTTACCGCCAAAACTTTGCTGAATTATCCGAACGCGGTTAATTCGACCGTTGCGGCAAATCAAAACGGCGCGGCGGAACTGAATCAGGCGTTAGACAATATATTTTATCATCCGAACGTCGCGCCGTTTGTCAGCCGCTATTTGATTCAGCAGATGGTAACGAGCGATCCGACACCGGCTTATGTCGGGCGCGTCGCGGCGGTTTTTAATAACAACGGCTCGAACGTGCGCGGCGATATGAAGGCGGTTGTCAAGGCGATTCTGCTCGACCCGGAAGCCCGCGGCAACATTAAAACCGATCCGAATTACGGCAAACTTCGTGAACCCGTCCAATTGGCGACCAATGTTTTTCGGCAGTTTGATGTTCAATCAGCCGCCGGCGGAGCGCAAAGCGACGGTTACGTCAATCAAATTATCTCGCCGATGGGACAAAATACATTTAATTCGCCGACTGTTTTTAATTACTATTCGCCCGATTATATTGTTCCGGGAACGGCTCTGAACGCTCCCGAATTCGGCATTTTGACGACCGGAACGACGATTTCCCGCGCTAATTTTATGAACACTTTAGTTTTTGGCAAAGTCAACGTCAGCGCGAACGCGCCGACGGGAACGTCAATTGATTTGTCGGAAATGCGCGCGTTGGCGGCGGCGGACGCGACCGGAAATCGTTTAGTGGACGCTTTGAACACCAAATTGATGCACGGCGCGATGTCGGCGCAGATGAAAAGCACGATTTTAACGGCTGTTCAGGCAGTTGCGGCTGCAAATACGCTGCTTCGCGCTCAGACGGCGATTTATTTAACGGCGAGTTCGTCGCAATATCAGGTGCAGAGGTAAAAAATATGACACAGAACAGACGAGAATTTATAAAAAAATCAGGCTGCGCTTTGGGTATGCTGGCATTGGCGACGCAGGTTGAACATTTCGGTTTGATGACCGCGTTGGCGCAGAAAGTTGATGCGCGGCAGGATGAATTAAACGCGCCGAACGATTACCGCGCTCTGGTTTGTATTTTTATGCAGGGCGGAAACGACGGCAACAATACGATTATTCCAAATCACAGCGACGCGGCTTTGAGCAATTATGCGGCTTACAGCGCGGCGCGAAATACGCAGGGTTTGGCTATCGGGCAAAACGCGCTGCTGCCGATTGCCGTTCCGCGAATGAATAATTTGACTTACGGGTTGAATCCGAATCTCGGCGCGGTTGCGGGCGGCATTAACAACGGCGTTCACGAACTTTGGGCGCAAAATAAGATGGCGATTGTTACCAACACCGGAACGCTGGTCGCGCCGATGACGCGGGCGCAGTATCAAGCCGGCACGATCAGAAGACCGTTTCAGCTTTTTTCTCATTCCGATCAAGTTTCGCAATATCAATCGGGACGTTCCGACGCTTTTTCCTACACGGGCTGGGGCGGCAGAATTTCCGACCGCCGCACGTCAGCCGATAATCCGGGCGGTTTGATTCCGATGATTACTTCGATTAACGGAGCGCAGCTTTTTACCGCCGGACAGACGACTTTGCCGTTGGCGATTAGCAATGCCGGAACGTCTTTGAGCAATGTGTTAAATCCGCAGGGTTTTAGTTCTTCGGCGGAATCACAGGCGCGGCTTGCCGCATTCAATCAATTGCGGGCGCAGGAGTTAAACAACAATTATGTCAGAGAAGCCAGCCATATCACCGATCAGGCGATTGCCGCAAATTCGGCGTTGGCGACTTTTCAGGAAGTTACCGTTTCGTTCCCTAATTCAGGCATTGGCAGCCAATTAAAACAAGTTGCCCGTTTGATAAAAAAGCGCGGCGATTTGAAAGTCAACCGGCAAATTTTTTACGTTCAAGTCGGAAGTTTCGACACGCACAACGGACAGATCAACGGGCAGGGCGGATTGCTTTCGCAGTTCAGTCAGGCGGTTCGCGCTTTTTACGACGAAATGGTGATGCAGGGCGTTTCAAATAATGTCACGGCATTTACGATGTCCGATTTTTCGCGCACCTTTAATCCGGCAGGTTCGGGCGCGAACGTCGGTTCGGATCACGCTTGGGGAAATCATTTGTTCGTCGTCGGCGGCGCGGTCAACGGCGGCAATTTTTACGGCGTGAACACTTCAAACGGAACGCCGTATCCGACGCTCGTGATGAACGGACCGGACGATGCCGACAGCGGCAGCAATGCCCGCGGACGCTGGATTCCGACAACTTCCGTCGAACAATACGCGGCGACTTTGGCGAACTGGTACGGTTTGAGCGCGACGGATATGCCGGTTGTTTTTCCAAATATCACAAATTTCCCGACCGCCAATCTCGGCTTTATGCAGCCGTAAAATTTGTAAAAACTGACGACGACGACAAAGCCCGCCCGAATCAGATGTCTGCACACTGATTCGGGCGGGCTTTATTAGCTTTAAAGATAAACCGATGACTGCCGAATTACGGTTTTAGAACGACTTTGCGCCAAGTGTTTTTCTCGGTGTTGAAATTGTCGTAACCCATCGGTGCTTCGCTCAGTTTTAAGCGGTGCGAAATGACGAACGACGGATCAATTTTGTCTTCTTCAATTGCCGACAGCAGCGGTTTTAAGTATTTTTGCATATTGGTCTGTCCCATTTTAAAGGTCAAACCTTTGCCGAACGCCGCGCCCATCGGAAATTGATTTAAGAATCCGCCGTAGACACCCGGAATCGAAACCGTGCCGCCTTTGCGACAACAGTAAATCGCCTGCCGGAGCGCGTGCGGGCGACCTGTTTCCTGAAAAGCATAGACCTGCACCCAATCCAAAAGCGCGTCGGGCGTTGTGCCGTGCGATTCCAAACCGACGGCATCAATACACGCATCGGGTCCGCGTCCGCCGGTCAAATCTTTTATCTTGTCATAAACTTCAACATCGTCGAAATTTATCGTTTGCAGATCGTGTCCCTCGTTCGCGGCCTTGGCTTCTTCAAGCCGCGCTTCGTAATGGTCAATCGCAATCACTCTTTCCGCGCCGAGCATAAAAGCCGATTTCATCGCAAATTGTCCGACCGGACCGCAGCCCCAGACGGCAACCGTGTCGCCTTCTTTGATGTTGCAGTTTTCCGCCGCCTGATAACCCGTCGGGAAAATATCCGATAAAAACAGAACCTTTTCATCGTCGAGATGATCGGGAACTACAATCGGACCGACATCAGCGAACGGAACGCGCACATATTCGGCTTGTCCGCCGGCAAATCCGCCCATCAGATGCGAATAACCGAAAATTCCCGACGGCGTGAAACCGTAGAGTTCTTCGGTCATTTCCGGTTTGGCGTTTGAATTGTCGCAGCACGAAAAAATTTCGCGCTGACAAAAAAAGCAATTTCCGCAGGCGATTGTGAACGGCACGACAACTCTGTCGCCTTTTTTCAAATTCGTTACTTCCTTGCCCGTTTCGACGACTTCGCCCATAAATTCGTGTCCGAGAATGTCGCCTTCCTTCATCGTCGGAATATAACCGTTGTATAAATGTAAATCCGAACCGCAAATCGCGGTTGACGTGATTTTAACAATCGCATCACGCGCGTTCATAATTTCAGGATCAGGCACGTCCATCACCTGAACATCGTGTTTTCCATACCAGCATACTGCTTTCATAATATCTACTAACCTCCTTGTTTTACGGGGTCGTGTCCCCAATTCATCAGCGAATAACGCCAATTTGTTTCCGTAACGTCGCCGTCCGGCTTCTGCGCCAAATGGCGGTGAATGTAACCGACGACTTTGTGAATATGTTTCAGATCATCTTCGGTGTAATCGCCTTTGTTTTTGTTCAAAATTTTTATAATGTGTTTGCCCGATTTATGACCGACCGATTCGCTATTTTCAGTTTCTTTGTAACCGACATCCTTCGATTCGTCCGTTTCGAGCCAGTCTTCGATTTCCTTCGCCGTCATATTAACGGCTTCATCGAATTCTTTAACTGCTTTTTCATCGTCTTCGGTCATTTTTTCTCCTTGATCTTTTTTAAAGATTCCGATTTGTGCGCCGCTTCTTTGCCGCTTTCTTCGGTTTCCACCAAATATTCGGGATTATCTTTTGAGGCGGCGACGTGATGACCTTTGATGTCAGTCGGCGAAGTCAATTTTTTCTTGACCGTGCCTTCGGTTTTTCCCTGCGAAGTGTTCCATTCGACTTTATCGCCTTTTTTCAACTCGTCAGCCATTCTTTTTCCCCTCGATTTCGCGTCCCAGTTTCGCGGGATTAAAATATGCGAAAAACCGTTGGATTTTGTCGCCGTCAGTTTCCAGAATGCTGACACCTGCATAATCAATTTGGCTGCCGTT
Source organism: Pyrinomonadaceae bacterium (assembly GCA_965218105.1). Classification (GTDB taxonomy): domain Bacteria; phylum Acidobacteriota; class Blastocatellia; order Pyrinomonadales; family Pyrinomonadaceae. Next base: position 1,878,410 of record OZ244585.1, on the reverse strand, counting down.
CGCGCTCGTGCCTTTGCTCGTCCATTCGAGCGCGGCTGTGCCGTCTGACATAATTTTGTTCTTAAAAGTTGATTTTATTTCGCCGAAAGTCTTCCGGTAATTCGTCCAAAACTGCCGCGCTCCGTCCGTGCCGTTCATACTTTCGTGCGTCGCCACATTGCCGACTTCACAATCGTCGGCAAACAAACCGACAATTTCGTCAACATTTTCGTCCGCTTCGAGTTTTCCCAAAGCGTCAATAAATCTCTCTTCAATGTTATTCATTTTTCCCTTCCTTGTTTTGTTGGAGCGCGGACGGCTCGTCCGCCAACGCCAGCGGTTAGCGAAGCGTTACAACTTTCGTTGTCAAAACGCAGCTAGAACGTGAAGACTTGCTTCTCGCGCTATCGCACTTGAAGGCGGACGAGCCGTCCGCGCTCCGGTGTAAAAGATTTACGCCGCCGCTTTTTTTGCAGATTCAGAGCGTCCCGAAGATTGTCCTTCAACTTTCAGATTCATTCCGGCTTCCATCAAGCGTTTGAAACGCCGCAAATCTTCTTCGACCTGCTGGCTCGGTGCTTCGCCGAAAAGTTTGGCGGCGAGCGCGCCTAATTTTCCCGCCGGTGCTTCGTAAGTCAAACTAACTTTTACTTCCGTTCCGCGGTTTGAAGTCGGTTTGAATTCGACCACGCCGGAATTCGGAATGTCCGCGCCTTCGAGCGAACGCCAACTGATTCGTTCATTTTTCTGATCGCCCGTCAGTTCCGCATCCCATTCGACCGAATAACCGAGCGGTGCTTTGGCTTTCCAGTGTGAGCGATTGCCGTCGAGATTTACAACCGATTCGAGATGATTCATAAATTTCGGCAGATTCTCGAAGTTGCGCCAGAAATTGTAAAGTTCTTCCGGTGATTTGTTGATCGTAACCGATTTTGTAACGTCAATTTTGCCGGAAGTCCAACTGTCCGTAAACGGTAATTTTAGATTTCCCGACTTTTCGTTCGTGCTGACGTTCATCGCGTCATAAACCTGGCAGTGTCCGGTCAAGCCGCGCAGCGCGATGCCGCCGCCCAAGATTGAGAGAATCACGCCGAGAGTGTCGCCGCGTTTGAGTCCGTAAGTCAGCAACGCGCCGCCGCCGACTGCGGATGCAATTCTTTCGTTCGTTCCGACATTTATGTTTGTGTTCGTTAAAATTTTCGTCAATGATTTGTCTTGTTTATTGTTTTTCATAATTTTTTCCTTCCCTTATCTGTTTAGTTTAATTGTTCGTCTCGTTCGAGTTCGTTATTTTGATAAGATTCTTCGTCAATCGAAGCCGTCAAAAATGACGGCGAAGCAAATGAAGTGCTGTCTTTTCCGAGCGCGTGCCGTTCGCCGATGCCGCCCGCCGACGGCAAAATCCGATTGATTAAACCGGAGATTTCCGAAACCAGCTCCGGCATCAAAGCGTTCGCTTTCGCCGCGATTTCCGCCTGAATCGAAATAATCGCTTCGGCATCGCCGCGCCGACACGCTTCAATTATTTGTTTCGCCGCGTTTTCCGCGCCGATTGAAGCCAGCGGAAAAGCGTCCGAAATGCTGAACCACGCGTATTCCAAAGTATTTTTGCCTTTGAAAACGGCGTTGACGTGGCTTCCGGTTCTCATCAAACCCGGACAGACGGTCATTACGTCAATATTATCTTTGGCGAGTTCAACGCGCATCGCGCCGGAGAGACCGACGAGCGCGAATTTGCTGGCGCAGTAAGGCGCGAGATGCGGCACATTTATCTTGCCGCCGATTGAAGAGATGTTGACGATTTTGCCCGCGCCGCGTTCGCGCATCTGCGGAATCACCGCGCTCATCGTGTGATAAGGTCCCCAAAAATGTACATCTATCGCGTCCTGAAAATCTTCTTTCGTTTGAACTTCCAGAGGTCCGACCTGAATAACTCCGGCATTGTTTATCAAAACGTCAATCTGTCCGTAATGGCTACAAATTTCTTCGACCATTCGGTCAACTTCGTTTTGATTCCGAACATCGCAAACTAAGTCCAAAACTTCCGCGCTGCGGCTTTCCAAATCTTTCTTGGCGCGTTTTAGTTCTTCCCCGTCTCTCGCGCAAATCGCCAACTTCGCTCCTTCGGAGGCAAAATCCCGCGCCAAAATTAATCCGAGTCCGCGCGAACCGCCCGTAATTAAAACGACTTTATCTTGAAAATTATATTTTTGTTTTTGTTTTCCCCAGACCGTGTAAGCCGTGACCGCGCCCACGCCAACCGCCGTCGCCAGCCACCAACCATTTTTTTTATTGTTTCCCACGTTGTAAAATCCCTTGTTCTTTTATTTATCGTTGACGCAATTAAAGTGCCAAGCGAATAATAATGATTAAATAAATCAACTGTCGGATTTCAAATCCGGCTGATATTCTTCAGACAATTTTCCAATAGTAGAGAGCGGAAAATTGCTGTGATAGATTCGTTTAACACATTTACATCGAGTAAAATGTTAAAATATATTCAAGTGTTCAATTAATTTCCATTTAGCTTCCGGTATGTTTTCAATCACCGAAAAAATCAAACAAAAAGCCCGCGAAATCGGTTTTCACAAAATCGGCATCGTTCGCGCCGAACCGCTGGAAGACGAACGCCCGCATCTCGAAAATTGGCTAAATCGCAATTTTCACGGCGAAATGCGCTGGATGGAACGCGAACCGGAAAAACGCTCCGACCCGAAACTGCTTTTTCCCGAAGCCGAATCAATCGTCGTCGTCGCCTTGAATTATTTCACGCCGCACGAACACGAAGAAAATCCCGACAAAGGAAAAATTTCGCGCTATGCGTGGGGCGATGATTATCACGATGTTTTGAAAGAAAAACTGCGCGAACTCTTGTCTTTTATCAAATCAATTGATGAAAACGCCGACGGCAAAATCTGCGTTGACACCGCGCCGATAATGGATAAAGCGTGGGCGGTTCGCGCCGGAATCGGCTGGCTCGGCAAACATTCAAACGTCATCACAAAAGAATACGGTTCCTGGATATTTATCGGCGAAATTCTCATCAATCTGAAACTCGAATTTGACGACGAAATTATCGAAGATCACTGCGGAACTTGCACGGCGTGTCTCGACGCTTGCCCGACAAGCGCGATTGTCGCGCCGTATGTTGTTGATTCAAAAGCGTGTTTGTCTTACGCGACTATCGAACTGCGAACCGACGAATTGCCCGCTGAAATTTCCGAAAACCTAAACGGCTGGCTTTACGGCTGTGATATTTGTCAGGACGTTTGCCCGTGGAATCGTTTTGAAAAGCCGACGGAAGAAACCAGATTTGAGCCGCGCCCGGACAATGTTTCTCCCGATTTGGATAAAATTATTTCACTTTCTCACGAGGAATATGTCGAAAAATTTCGCCGCAGCGCAATGAAACGAACAAAATTAAGCGGTTTAAAGCGAAACGCCGAAGCACTGAAAAATAATAAAATTTAAATATTCTGTCCGTTCCGAAATTGTGTATTTTACCGAAAAATTCTCTTATTTCTTTATTATCCATTATCCATTATCCATTATCCATTGCAGCCGTTTTCCATTTTCCATTTCCAAGCTGTATCATTTAAGTAATGGATAATATTTTGCGCGACGCTCACAACCGAATAATCCGCGATTTGCGGGTCAGTTTAACCGACCGCTGTAATTTTCGATGTTTTTACTGTCTGCCGAACGGCGAACCGCCGATGGCGCGAAAGGACACGATTTTAACTTTTGAAGAAATCGCCGAACTCTGCGAAATTTTTGTTTCTCTCGGCATCGAAAAAATCCGTCTGACCGGCGGCGAACCGCTTCTCAGAAAGGATGTGGAAAAACTTGTGGAAAAAATCGCCAAGTTGAAGATTCCAGATTCCAGATTTCAGAGTTCAGATTCTGAAAATCCGAAATTGATTGATCTTGCTTTGACGACCAACGGACACACGCTGGCGCGCCGCGCAAAAGATTTGAAACGCGCCGGACTCGACCGCGTAACGATCAGTTTGGACAGTTTGAAACGTGAAAATTTTAAACGAATTACCGGCGTTGATAAACTGAGCGAAGTTTTGGAAGCCATCGAAGCGGCGAAAAGCGCGGATTTGCAGCCGATCAAAATAAACTCTGTTATCGTGCGCGGCTACAACGACGATGAAATTGTTGATTTTGCGCGGTTTGCGCGTGAAAACGATTTATCAATGCGCTTTATTGAATTTATGCCGCTCGATTCGGGACACGAATGGAAACGCGAAATGATTGTCGCGGGAAGGGAAATCCGCCGAAAAATCAACGAAGTTTTCCCGCTGAAGTTAAAGCAAAGTTCGCGCGGCGCGGAAACGGCTTGGAACTATGAATTTGCCGACGGCGCAAAAGGCGAAATCGGCATTATCGCGCCCGTCACGGAAATGTTCTGCGGCGCGTGTTCGCGCATTCGATTAACCGCCGACGGACAAATCCGTACCTGTTTATTTTCCGCCGCCGAACACAACCTGCGCGACGTTTTGCGCGGCAGTGAAAATCGCGCCGAAGTCGTCGAATACATCAAATCCGTCGTTCTGCAAAAAGAAGCGCGGCATCATATCAACGATGTCGAATTTAAGCAGCCCGCCAGAACGATGAGTTTTATCGGCGGCTAAACTTTATTTCGGCGCGGAAACTCTGCCGGCGCGGGTTATCGCAATTATTTTTTCCTTATCTGTTCCTTCATCCGCCAGCACTTTTATTTTTCGGAAAACTCCGTCGCGGGTTTCGTTGGTCGGAATGTATGAAACCAGATACTGCGTGTGCAGTTCGCCGGAAATATCGGCGGCGATTTGCGGAAGTTCGTTGACTGATTTTGGAAAATAAACTTTTCCGCCCGTTTCCCGCGCCAGACGGTTTAAGAAAGTTTCTGCCTTTTCCCGCCGATTAATGCCGTCCGCGTCAGGTTCGCCGTTCAAATTTTCGACAAATCCGACGGCGTAAATTTGCACCTGCAACCCGCGCAGCAGTTTGAAAAGTTCTTCTTCACTGTGCGAACTGCCGCGGTCATCGCCGTCTGAAACCAAAATTAACGCGCGCAGCCGGGTGTCGTCTTTTTGCGCGGAGTTTTGATGTTGCCCGACTTTTTTTGCCGCCAGATATACGGCATCAATTATCGCCGTTTGTCCGCCTTCGACAAATAAATTGTCCAATCCGTTATAGAGCGACTTTTTGCTGGAAGTAAAATTCTGCATAGTTTCGATTTTGTCAGAATTGACAAAACGAATGACAGCCGACTCATCCTGCGGACGATTTGTTGAGACAAGAATTTTTCCCGCTTCGATAACATTTGTGAGTTGAGAACGAAGTGAACGCGAATTATCAATTAACAGAGCGTTAATCATCGGAATCTCGGTGGTCGTTACCGACGTAATCGGCTGCAAAACGCCATCCTCATAAATTTTAAAGTTCGACTGGTTCAAATTTTTCACCGTTCGATTGTTCGCGTCCACCACGCGGACGTTTAGACTGACCTCTTCGGTTTCGATCTGAATAAATTCTTCTTCCTCGTCGGGCGGTTTGGTCGGCGGGGAAGTTTGAGTTTCGACCGAATCTGCCGGCGCAGGCGTTCGGCTGACAACGGGTTTTACATCCGTCGCCGGAACCGGAATGATAGGCTGCGGTTTTGCAACAGATTGCGGTTTTGCGACAGATTGCGGTTTTGCGACAGATTGCGGTTTTGCGACAGATTGCGGTTTTGGAACGACGGCGATGGTTTTAGTCGCCGAAGCAGCCGCGTCTTTGTCGGCGTTGACCGGAGAACTGACGGTATCTTTTCGTATCCAGCCTTTGACGGTTCCGTTTTTGACGGAAACATAATACCAGCCGTCCGTGTCCCGACTTTTTTCCAAGGCGAGCTTATCTCCTTTTTGAACCGTTTGAACTTTTTCCGAATTCGAATCAGGTGCTTTGCGCAAAAAAGTTGACGTAACCGTTACCTGCGTCTGCTTTTGAGCGAAAATTGAAAAAGCAAATAGAAAAATCCAACATACAGCTATAAAAATTTTCATTTGAGATGCTCTCCTTGATTTTTTAAAGTCAGCGTCTTTACGAAACAACCGCTTTGTTTGTTTAATTTAGCGGGAAATTATTGTTTTTTGTTCCGAAATATCTGGCGGCTGCGAACGACGACATCGGGTCGTTCGACTTTTACGCTGATGTTATGAGCGTCAGAGTCAGCGGCGGAAATCCTTGATTTGAAACCGAGCTGATATTGCTGTGTCAATTCGCCGGTAATTTCTTTGAAAACCTTTTTCAAATTAGGGACGCTGCTCTGATAAAATCTTCCGGCAGTAATATCGGATATTTTTGTGAGCGAATCTATCGCTTCGAGTTTTTCGCGCTGTTCGAGATTTCTAATTTCCTCAGCGGTCGGAGCGTATATTACTTGGGCGCGATTCTGAATGTCCTTTTTCCGCTTTCGAGATTTTTTATTTTGCTTGGCTTTCACGTCCGAATTTGCCGATTTATCAGCATTTTCGTCCGTCTCAAAGAATATCGTATAAATCAAAATATCGGACTCTTCAAGCAGATTCAAAAAATCGTTTTTCGATACGGAACTGCCGAAATCATTGCCGTCCGTCAGAATAATGATTACCTTACGGTCTTTAACATCATTAAACGAATTTTGAACAATTTGATTGACCGCGCTGAACATCAGCGTTCCGCCGAACTTATTCACTTTTACTTTATTCAGGGAATTTTTTATCGCTTCGTGATTGGAAGTAAAAGAATTGAGAATATTCAACTGAGAATCAAATGTCGCCACCTGACACTGATCGTTTTTTTTTAATGTGTCTATAAAATCTTTGGCGGCATCTTTAATATTGCCGATAACATTTCGCGTACTTTTGCTTGTGTCGAGCAGCAAAACTATGTTGAGCGGCTCGTTGTATTTGGAAAAAGACGTGATTTTTTGTTTTACGTCGTCCAGGTAAATACTAAAATCTTCTTTCTTCAAACCGGCGACATAATGATTTTCCCGGTCACTGACGGTAACCGGAACGCTGACAGATGATCTGTTTGTTCCCTGATTCGCGCCCGATTCGGTATTTTGAGCTTGTAATCTGACGGGCAGCGTCAAAAGCGTCAAAAAAAGTAAGGCAAAAGTAATTTTCATAAATTTAATGGCAGAACCTGATCGTCGAGGCTCTAAATATCAATGATTCTGTTATGTGAAGTATAATAATTATCGTCAAACAAGTCTAATACCTCTAATTTGAGCGCGAGAAAAATTAGTGCGAAGTGATTTTGGCGGAATTTATCCGGCGAATCAAAAAGAAACGGGTTCCGACTTAACATTAAAATCTTTCGGATTTTGCGAAATTGCGCCGATGGCGAGAAATTGGAGCGCGAAATTGAATTCCGCGTCGGATATTTTGTCTTTTTTCTTCAAAAACCAAACGGTGCGAATCTCGCGCGGCGTAACATTTTCGGTTTGGCTGGATTTTGATAAACCTTCAATCACGTTTTGCAGAGGCGTATTGCTTCCGGCTTGTTTTCTCGCGTAACCCGCGATTATCAATAAATTATCGTCCGCCAATTTATTGTCGAGCGTACCTTTTAAATCGCTCAAAACCGGCAGCATTGTCTGCGCGACGGCAAGCGGATCGCCGCGCGTATTGCCGATTTTTGTCAGGGCGGCAATTGCCAAAAACTGCGGTTTCAGGTTTTTTGAACTCGCCAACGCTTCAAATTGCGCCGCATTTTTCTTGATTGCTTTGAGATTTTCAGCTAACGCCGCCGAATTTTTGAACTGACCGATTTTTGAATTGACGGCTTCGATTTGTTCGGTCGTCAAAAAAGGTTTCGGGTCGTTAAAAGCGATGCGGCGCATAAATGAAGAAGCGTTTTGCCCGATTGTGTCGGCTTCGCCGGAATTTTGCGGCGGCGTGTCCGTCATTTCCGGTGTCGAAGTCGAAACTGCATTGTTTGGTGAACTTTCCGTCGTTGATTGCGGCTTCGGAGTCGGCGTTTCTTCCGTTTCCGAAGTTTCGTCTTCGACCGAATATTTTTTCGTCGAATAGACGAATCCGCCGTCGTTTTCGGCGCGTTTCTTTTCTTTATTGCCGCTGAAAACAAACAGCAAACCTCCGGCGAATATTAAAATGAACACGCCGAAAATCGGTGCCAGCCAAAAAATGCTCGACGAAATCGAACCGTCGTTCGATGGTGCGGAAACGCCTGCCGCCGATGTGGATTCGGTAGAATTTTCATCATTTTTCGCCGCCGAATCCGCGCCGGAATCTTCGTCCGCGCCGATATTCGGATCATCGAAAATCAGTTCGACTTCGATTTCCAGACCGCCGCCCAAATTTAATTTATCTTCGTTTTTCAGCGCAGTCGGTTCAGCTAAATTTTCGCCGTTTAACGTCGTGCCGTTGCTCGAATCACAGTCGGAAACGATAAAAACATCGCCGAAACGGTCAATTTTCAAATGATCGCGCGACAACTTCCCGTTAGCGACGCTCAGATCGTTTTCCGAATGTCTGCCGACGGTGAATTTTTCCGGTTCGACCAAAATCCTTTTAAATTCGCCGTTTTCATCCTGAAATTTTAGCCAAAGTTCCATATCGGTTGTCGGTTGTCAGTTGTCGGTTGCCGGTTTTTTGTTGTTTAATAATTATTACTGACAACTGACAACCGACGACTGGCAACTATTTCGTATAAGTCGAAAGCGGCTGTAAATTTACGCCGAAATCCTGCGGATTTTCGCCGATTATCGCGGTGGCGAAAAACTTCGGAACGTATTTGATATTTTCGTTGTTAAACTGTTTTCCGGCATTTCCTTCCATCATATTTTTATTGGCGACGAGCGTCCAAAAGCTGCGATTTTGGCTCGCCGCCGCCGCCATTACTTTGTCCAGATTCCTGCTCAGATTTCCCTGTCCGCTGTTGTAGCTGGCGATGGCGAGCGGAACGCTGTCGGGCGCGGTTCCGTAACGTCCGATCAAACTTTTCAAGTATTTTGCCGCCGCCCGCGCCGCCGAATCGGGATCACATCGCTGGTCGGGACTCAAACCGTAATCGGGCGCGGAGGAGGCGAGAAATTGAAACATTCCCTTGGCGTGCGTCGGACTTTCCAGACAGTCGCAGTGTTCGGATTCGATCATCGCCACGTAAATTCCGAGCTGCGGATCAATTCCTTCGGCGTTGAAATGACGAATTATAAACGGCGCGTTTTTCGTGGCGCGTTCCAAAACCGTCGTAAAATCGCTTCGCACCCAGCCGCCCTGTGTGCAGTTATCGGTTTTCGCTTTCGCCAGACGACTGACGTAACCGTTGAGATATTTTTTTATTTCTTCGACAGCATCCGCCGGAATCGGTTCGCTTTTTTGATTGCCGATTATTCGCGCGACTTTTTCTGATTTGGCGGCAATATATTGATTTTTTTCGTCTTCCGACATCGCCTGATATTTTTTGCCCGCCGGAATTTTTACCGTATTTCCGCCGTCCAAAACAAAAGGCTCTTCGATTTTGTTCGTATTCTCGGCGTTGGCATCATTTGCCGCAGTTTTCTCCGGTTTCGGCGTTTTCCCGGTTTTATTTTCATTAGTTGAAGAAGATTCAGACGTATCTTCGTAATTGTCGGATTTGTAAACGATTTCCTTATTATTTCCGCCGAAAACCCGGACACCGACGAAAATCGCCGAAACGCCGATAACCAAAAGCGCGAACGCCGTCACGACAATCGGGATAAGCATCGGAAAACCCGCGCCCGAACCGGCTGCCGCGACCGTTTTTGATGTGTTGTTGACCGAATTTAAATTTTGAGCGGATTGTTTTTCAGTCATTCGCGCGATCAAATTCGTGTAATGACCGATCTTTATCGAATCGCCATTGTGGAGAGGCGTTCCGCTCGCAGGCACTTTCTCACCGTTGACAAAGCTGCCGTTGGTCGAATTTTCGTCAACAATCCAGACGCGCGTTTCGTCCCGGTAAACGGTCGAATGAAGCCGCGAAAGTCCGTCGTCATCAAAGCGAAAATCGGCTTCACTGCCGCGACCGAAAGAAATTCTATCGCCTTCGACGGGAATTTCCCGCGAGCCTTCGGGAGTCGGATATGTCAGTGTAACTTCAAGCATTTATGGGTTTTACGGATAAAGGCGCGAAATCGGCTGGTCATTTTTCAAGCCGAATTTTTGCGGATTTTCCGCGACCGCCGCCGCCGCGAAAAAACTCGCCACCTGATCGCGCTGTTTGGCGTTTTTAATCACATTCCAAAAATCCGAACGGTCGGCGGGCAGCGACGCTTTCCAGATAGCGGCTTCCTGCGTGGACATTCCGAAAGCCGCCACCGCGTAAATCACATCGCCTTCAAATACCGACAAAACAAGCGATTTGAGATAAAGTGCCGCCGCTTTTGCCGCGCATTCCTGCGAAGCGTCCGACAAAGTTTGCGTCCCGCACAGTTCCGTATATGAATTTGTCGCCGCGAAATTGCCGTCCATTTGCCACAAACCTTCGTTCGCGCCCTGCTTTTGCGGATTGAACCGACTGCGGCTCATCGCCAGAATATAGCCGAGCGAAGCGTCGAGATTTGCGTCCTGAACGAACGCGACGTTTATCACGTCTTTATATTTTTGCGCTCTGGCAAAGTAACCTTCTGAAACCGTTTCGGCAGTTTTTTTCTGAACTTCCTGCAAAAATTGCGGATTGGAAGTGTTGTATTTGAAAGAGCCGGAGCTGAATTGACCGATAAGTTTTTTCGACGATTCCTGCGCGTCGCTGAGAGTTATTTTTCCGCCCTTTTCGATTTTCGGAGTCGGAGTCGGATTTTCCGCGATTTCCTCAGGTGGCGGCGCGGCGATTTCCTTTGTTTCCAAAACGAGCGCGAAGTCGTTCGGCTGCGGGATTTTATTGCCTTCCGCGTCTTCCAAAACAATCTGAACAGCCTGCACTCCGCCGTTAGCGAGATCGGGAAATTGCTTCGGGTCGAGCGTTACCGTGTAAGGCTGTTCGTCCGCGCTGCCAATTTCCCGGTCATTGATAAAAAATAAGGCGCGTTCTACGCAGTCCGCGTTTTCCGCTTCGGCGACGATTTCCGTCGGCTCGTAGATCGTTTCCTGATTTTCGGGTTTGACGATTCTGGCAGTCGCTTCGCATTTCGACGATTTGCCGAAATATGTAAATAACAGCACGCCGCCGACGCAGATAATCGCCAAACCGCAAAGAACGCCCATCAAAGCCAAAACCCAAGGCATCTTGGAAGTCGTTTTTGCATCTTCGGCAATTTCCGTTTCCTGTTTCGCCGCGCCGGAATTTGCTTGGACATCAGCGGAATCTTTCTCTTTTTCGCCGTCTTTTTCCGATTCGCCAAAGAGTAAAAATTCGACTTTGCCGCTGCCGCCGAGCAAAATTACATCGCCGTCTTTTAATAATTTTTCGTTCTCGACGCGTTCGCCGTTGACGGTCGTGCCGTTGCTGCTTCCGAGTTCGTTTATCCAAAATTCGCCGTCGCCGCGCCGTTCGATGTCGGCGTGATAACGCGAAACATTTGAATCGGCGACGAACGAAATTATATTATCCGAAGCGCGTCCGAGCGTTGTAATGTCTTCGGCAATCTCGATTTCTCTGCCGTCAAATTTTAGCTTCGCGCTTGCCATTTTTCTACTGTCGGAAAAAACATTGTCGGGAAATGTTTCCAAAAATTTTAAATTTCAGACCTTCGATTTTGCAAATCCGAAATAATATATCCTACACGCCGCTTTCGGTATTTCACTTTCAAACTGTTTATTTAACTTTTTCTCCGGTAATTTGATTTCCGGCAAAAGCACGATTGCTGAATTTAGCTTTCCCGCTATTTGGATGTATGAAAAACCAAAAAATAAATTCCAATCAAAAAACCGACAGCAAACAACACCATTGCCAAAATTCCGGCAGCGATAAAAATTATGCTTCCGGTTTTGCTTGCGACTTCGGCGGTCGGTTCTTCGATTACAAATTCGTCGTCGGTGTCTATAAATGCTTCAGAAATATAAGGTTGAGGCTGAATACTGACGACCGAATTTGCCGGTTCGGATGTTTCCGGCGATTTCGGCGAGTTCGTCTGAGATGTTGGCGAAGCGGTTTTTTCGACCTTTTTTCCGCTTGAAACCCTAAATACCGGCTCCGGCATTTGCCATTTATCCCGCTTTTCCTCGTTCAAAGGATTGGTGTTCGGCGCGTTTGCCGTTCGGTTTACGGAATTCGCCGGATCGGGCAGATTTGAAATATTTCCGGCGTTTACCATCGTATTTATCGCCCAATCATCAGCGTTTGTTTGGTTTTGCGACTCGGCGGCGGGCGGAATTTTGCCGGCGTTTACGACATCTGCCGCCTGCTCTGAATGAAAATTCGACTCATTAAACGCCCGTTTTTCTAAATCCTGCTGCGTATTTTCATATTCATTGTTCATCGCTTTGTCCATTCATTTTAATTATTTCTGCAAATCCAAAACGTCGGTTCGGGTAATAATTCCGGTAATCCGTTTGAAATCTTCAATTAAAACTGCGGGAGATTTTTGCAATTCCTTTTTTATTTCTTTGAAACTCGCGTCAACGTCTAAAACCGGAAAACTTTTATCCATAACTTCGCTCACTTTCGCACTTAATAAGTCACGATTTTCGAGCAATTTTGTCAAAACGCGGCTTTCTTTAAGCGAGCCGACGCTTTTGTAATCTTCTAAAACCGGAATCTGCGTTACGCCGTTTTCGGTCATTTTCGTCAGCGCATCGCCGACCGAATCATTTGGCGCGACGGAAATAACTTCCTGCGGCGCGCCGGAATTTTTCGTTTCGGTAATCAATCCCGCCGTAATTCTCTGCGGTTCGAGCAAAAGTTTCTCTTTCATCCATTCGTCCGAGTGAAACTTTGTCAAATAATGTTCGCCCGTGTCGCAAACTATAAATACTATTAGACTGTTTTCATCCAAATCTTTTGCCAATTTTAATGTGGCGGCGAAATTTGTTCCGGTCGAACCGCCGCAAAAGATTCCTTCGACCCGCGACAACTGCCGCGCGTAATCGAAAGATTCGCGGTCGGTAACGTTGATAATTTCGTCAATAATTTTCATATTGGCGTTGCCGACCGGATGACTTTGCCCGATGCCTTCGACCAAATACGGAGTCGGTTCGGGAACTTGTCCGCTTTCCTTGTAAGTTTTGAAAATCGAGCCGTACGGATCGGCTCCGATGATTTGAATGTCGGGATTTTTCTCCTTCAAATATCTGCCCGTGCCGCTGATCGTGCCGCCCGTGCCGATGCCGGAGACGAAATGCGTCACGCGCCCGTCCGTGTCGTTCCAGATTTCCGGTCCGGTCGTGCGGTAATGCGCCGCCGGATTCGCCGGATGATTGTATTGATCGGGATAAAATGTGTTCGGCAATTCCGCCGCGATGCGTTTCGCCGTTTCGACGTAATGATCGGGCGTTCCGTGTTTGGCGGAAGCGGGAACGACGACGACATCCGCGCCGACGGATTTTAAATAGCGCAGTTTTTCGACCGAAACTTTGTCGGTCAAAACAAAGATACATTTGTAGCCTTTGACGGCGGCGGCGAGTGCCAAACCGATGCCCGTGTTGCCCGAAGTCGCTTCGATAATCGTCCCGCCGGGTTTCAGCAGCCCGTCTTTTTCGGCGGCTTCGATCATCGAAATGCCGATGCGGTCTTTGACCGAATAGCCCGGATTGAGGCTTTCCATTTTGGCGTAAACTTGGGCTTTGATATTATGTTGGGCGGTTAATTGATTAATTTTGACCAGCGGCGTGTTGCCGATAAGTCCTAAAATATTATTGTAAAGTTTCATTTTTCTCCGATTAGTTTATTAAATTGTTAAATTAAAGTGAACTGTTGTTATTACGCCATAATTTTAGCCTTAGTTGTCTGCTCTGCAAAATTGAAACCGGCAAAAGTGTTTTTATATCAAACAAGACTTTCCCTATTTAAAGATTAATATCTTCACACTTTAACGTAAAAGTGCTGACGATTTTCTTTGAAATCGTCAGGACTTTTGCGTTGCGCGCGTCAGTTTTTGCTCCGCTTAAACGGACGGCAAGCGAGCCGCTTGCGCTCCACTTATCATAACTTTTTATTGGGGCATTACCTGAAAAGTCAAAAACCAATTTCGACTTTTTACTTTATACCTTAAACTTTTTAAAATCTGTCAATGCAAATTTTCGAATTTTTCAAGCGACAACTTCTCATCGCGCACATTTCGGGTATTCCGGTGCGGATTGATTACCGTTGGTTTTTCGTGCTGGCGGTGATGTCGTTGGTGACGGCGAGCAGCATCAACGCGCTGGTCGAAAATTTCTTCACGAGCTTTCTTTTCGGATTGATAACTACGCTGGTTTTCTTCGTTTCGATTTTTCTGCACGAACTCGCGCACGCTTTTGCCGCCCGAATGGAAGGTGTCGAAGTTGTCGAAATCGTTCTTCATCCGTTCGGCGGATTGGCGCGATTCAGGCGCGAACCCGACACGCCGCGCGCGGAATTTCGCATTGCCATTGCCGGTCCGGTGGCGAGTTTTTTGCTCGCGCTCGTTTTTCTTGGACTGATGTCGCTGTTTAATTTTCTCGGCACGAGCCTTCTCTCGCCGCTTTTTTTCGTTCTCGCGTTGGGAAATTTTCTGCTGGCGGTTTTCAATCTTTTTCCGGGTTATCCGCTCGACGGCGGCAGAGTTTTGCGGGCGTATTTGCGGCGCGGCGGCACGGATGTCAACGAAGCGACGATTTTAACCGGACGAATCGGGAAAATTATCGGAGTTGTGATGATAATTTTCGGTATCGTTATCGCTTTGGCGTACAATGATTTTTTTACCGGATTTTGGACGATTTTGATCGGACTTTTTCTCTACGACGCGGCAAAATCAATTATTCACCAGACAAAAGTTTTAACGAGATTGACCGTTGAAGAAACGATGCAGCTGCCCGTTTCCGTCGCGCCCGAAAATGATGTTTTGTCCTTTGTTGACAACGTTTTGCCGTTTCACCGGCAGACGGTTTTTCCGGTGGCGAAAGACAGCCAGCTTTACGGAATTCTGGCTCTGGAAGATTTAAAAAAATTGGCGCGGGAAGATTGGCACAAAACAAAAATTTCAGATGCAATGCGCCCGATTACAACCGATTATTTTGTCGAGGCGACGACGCTTTTATCCGAAGCGCGGCAACTGATGCGCGTCAACGGCATCGGCGCGCTCGGCGTAATTGACGAGAAGGGAAATTTGGTCGGCTTTATGCAAAGCAGGAAAACAAAGCACAGAAAACAATTGTGAATTGCGGAAATCTAAATTATGTTTAATTATTAAGACGGAGGTTTTACGATTAAAAATAAAGGGAGAAATGAATGCTAGCCGTTCTCGGTGCGCTTTTCGCAAATGGTTCAATTACGGTTTTGAAATTTATCGCCGCCGTTTTTACGGGTTCTTCAGGAATGATGGCGGAATCTCTGCATTCGCCGGCACGTTTTTCGCGCGGACTTCTTTTGGGCGAAGCGGCGATACCGAAAGATGTCGAGAAAATCCGGCAGGCAATAGAATCGCATTCAAGCGTCAATGAAGTTGTCGAACTTTTGACGATGCACCTTGCGCCGAAGCAAATTTTGGTCAACGCTCACATAAATCTTAAAAATGAGCTGACCAACGAGCAGATTGTTAATTGCATCAGCGAAATTGAAAAAGATATTAAAAAGGTCGAGCCGAAAGTTGATATGATATTTTTAGAAACGTCGAGCCTCAGCGAAAACGCGATCAAGGCGGTTTGAATAAATTTCAAACTTTAAGTTGAAAGAAAAATCTGGAATCCGGGGTCTGAAAAATGCAGTTTAACGATTATATTCCGACAATAAACACCCTGCGAAATGTTTTGGACATTACGCTGGTTTTTATTCTCGTTTATGTCGTTCTGAAACTGCTGCGCGGAACGCGGGCTGTGCCGACGGTGATCGGGATGGTGATTTTGGCTCTGCTTTACTGGTTTGCGGTCGCTCAGGAACTCGCCACGCTCGAATTCGTTTTGCGTTCCGCCGTGCTTTATATCGGTGTCGCAATTATCGTTCTTTTTCAATCGGAAATTCGGCAGGCGTTGATTTATTTCGGAAATCGTCTGCGTTTTCCGGTTTTGCATCGTCAAACCGGCGGACTCGGCGAAACGATTTACGACGAAATTGTGCTGGCGGCGACGACGCTTTCGACGGAAAAAACCGGCGCATTAATCGTCATTCAGCGCAATGTGGGCTTACGAAACTTTATTGACGCGGGCGTACAGCTCGATGCCAGAATCAGTTACGATTTGCTCGTAACGATTTTTAATCCGTCAACGCCGCTGCACGACGGCGCGGTAGTTATTCATAATGAACGACTTGCCGCCGCTTCCGTCTTTTTGCCGCTGACAAAAAATCCGGGCATTTCGCGCGAACTCGGCACACGCCACCGCGCCGCCATCGGCATCACCGAAGGAACGGACGCGGTTTCGGTCATTGTTTCGGAAGAAACAGGCTTGATTTCGTTTGTTGAAAACGGAACTTTAAAACGAAATTTGGACACGACTTCGCTTCGCGCTCTGCTGCTTGAAGCGATGGATTTGCCCGCCGTCGAAACAAAGCGCGAACCGACCAAAACAATGAAGGAATCTGAGACGGAAATAACCGTCGGATAATGCCAAATTTCAAATTGCGGACTCCAAATTAGAAAAAATGGAATTCGAAATCTAAAAAAATGCTTTCACAAACCGACAAATTTTCCTCGAAAGAAGAATGGCAATTTTCTATTCGCCGTCTTTTCCGGCGTGTGTTTTTGGACGACTGGTTTATCAAACTCGTCGCGTTGGTCATCACCTTCGCATTGTGGCTCGGCGTAACCGGACTGCGCGCTCCGAAAGATGTGCGTTTTAACGATGTTCCGCTGTCGCCCCGATTTTCCAACGAATTTGAGCCGGTTAATTCTCTGACGAAAGAAGTTAACATAGTCGTAACCGGCGACAATCGTAAAATTGATCAAATAAAACAGAGCGACTTGATTATTTCGATAGATTTAACCGATGTGAAAGCGGGAGATCAAATGATTCAGCTAACGCCTGAAAATGTTAATATCAAACTGCCGACGGGCGTAAAACTCACTGAAATTCAACCGAACAGAATTGCCGTCAAACTGGAAAACGTCAAAGAGCGCGAAATCCCTGTCAAAGCCGATACTGAAGGCAGCGTCGCCGAAGGTTTTGAGATTTATAATGTCGCGGTTGTGCCGAATAAAGTGCGTGTTCGCGGACCGGAAAGTTATGTCAACACGCTTGATTTTGTTTCGACCGAAAAAATAGATGTCGAAAACCGCAATTCAAATTTTATCGTGCGGCAAATCGGATTGAATGTCATCACAAATGTATCACAAATTGATACGGTGGTTGATGTGGCTTTCAAAATCGGCGAAAAGCGCACTGAAAGATTATTTATCGTTCCGGTTCAGACCGAACCGCAAAAACGTACGGCAACGGTTATTTTATTCGGCGCGCGTTCGATTTTGGACGCGCTGAAACCGGAAGATTTACAAGTTGGAACCGTCAAAACGGAGTCGGGCGAGAATTCTTTCCGCTTGAATTTGCCTGCCGACATTCAGGGAAATGTCGAAATTAGAAAGTTCAAAATTAATTAGGAAATTAAAATAAATACTCTGTAAATTAAGTTCTTTAACATTTTAAGGAAATTATTTTGCCGACGGCGCGCGGACGGCTCGTCCGCCAACGAGCGCGGCGACGTTGCAAGCGTTAATTGGCAAGCCTTTAACTAGAACGGGTGCATCATTCGCTGCGCTCTGATGGCGGACGAGCCGTCCGCGCTCCGTCAGCGAAAATTTTTGTTTTCAAAATATTACAAAACTTATTTTACAGAATAATAAAAGACCCGGAGCGGATTTTACAAATTTGGAATCCGCTCCGGGTCTTTTTTGGGAATTTCGACGGAGAAAGTCGTGCCTTTCGACAATTGTGATGCGACGGTAACTTCGCCGCCGTGAAGACGCGCCAGATGTTTGACGATTGCCAAACCCAAACCCGTGCCGCCGATTTCGCGTGAACGGGCGCGGTCTGTGCGGTAAAAGCGTTCAAAAATGCGCTGAAGATGTTCGCCGGGAATTCCTTCGCCGGTGTCGGCAATCGCAATTATGTCTTTCATTTTGTCGGAACTGTGACTGACCGAAACTTTTCCGTCTTCGCTGTTAAATTTTATCGCGTTGTCAATCAGATTTGTCAGCATCTGTTCGAGCCTGACGACATCGGCAAAAACGCGGACATCGGAAGAAACCTGATTGATCAAATGAATGCGGCGTTCGGCGGCTTTGGCGGACAGGTTTGTAAAAACTTCCGAAATGTGCGCGGACAAATTCAATTGTTTCGGCTGTAAATTGATTTTGCCCGATTCGATGGTTGAAAGTTCGAGAATATCATCAATCAAATGGTGCATTCGCTGGGCGTTTTTGCGAATTACGCTCAAAAAATGATGATTATTTTCCTTGTCGTCAATCGCTCCGTCTTCCAGAGTTTCGACAAAAGCCAAAATCGAGGTCAAAGGCGTGCGAAGTTCGTGCGAGATGTTCGAGAAAAACTCCTGTCTGACGCTTTCGAGATGTTTTATTTGAGTGATATTGTAAAAAACGCCGATTGCGCTTTTCGTCTGATCGAGTTGAAGCGGCGCGACGTGAACTTCGTATTTGTGCTTTTCAATGCCCGGAATTTCGAGTTCGATGTCTGATAATTCGCCTTCCTGCAATGCTTTACGAAAGGCTTCGTGCAGAGAGAGATCGCGGATAACTTCGCTCAGGCGTTTTTCTTCGAGATGTCCGTTTCTGCGCCCGAACGCTTCATAAGCGGCTCGGTTTGAAGCCAAAATACGCGTATCTTCACCGACGACAATCGCGCCTTCGCGCAGTGTTTCGAGAATTTTGCCAAGCACCAGACGTGAAGTTTTTTCGTCCGTTTCCTTAACAAAAAGAGAATTTAGAAAACTCATACAACTATTTAAATTCCAGATTCCAGATTTCAAATTCCAAATTTTTGGAATCAAAACTTACAAGATTGTTTTCGCGGCTTTTCAATCTAGAATCTGGAATCTGGAATCTGGAATTTTACTTTGACTCAATAAATCTGTAACCGACACCGACGACCGTTTCGATGCAGTTGCCGCAATCGCCTAATTTCTGGCGCAGACGGCGAATGTGAACGTCGAGCGTGCGCGTGTCGCCGAAATAACTGTAACCCCAAACATTATCGAGCAGGTTTTGGCGCGTGGCGACGCGACCGGCGTTTTTTATCAAATGCGTCAGCAGCGCAAACTCTTTGCGCGTCAGCTTTACATTTTCGTCGCCGCAGGTAACGCGCATATCGGCAAAATCAATTGACATTTTATCGTCTTGATAATTCTGCGTTTCGTCGTCTTTATCAGTGCGCCGCAAAACCGCCCGCACGCGCGCGACAACTTCTTTGACTGAAAAAGGTTTGACGATATAATCGTCCGCGCCGATGTCCAGACCGGCAATTTTATCAATTTCGGCGGCTTTGGCGGTCAGCATTATAATCGGTGTTTTTTCCGTCAGCGGTTCGCGCCGCAATCGCCGGCAAAGCTCCATTCCGCTCATTCCGGGAAGCATCAAATCGAGAATAATCAGCGTCGGCGGGTGTTTTTCGTCAAGCGCGAGACGCAGACCTTTTTCGCCCGACTCGGCAATTACGGGACGAAAACCTTCGCGTTTGAAGTTATATTCCAAACTTTCCGCAATATCCGGGTCGTCTTCGACAATTAGAATTTCAGGCAGCATATTTTAATTCCAGATTCCAGATTTCAAATTCCCAATTCCCGATAATTTGGAACTTGGAATCTGGAATTTGAAATTTCACTGATGTTTAATAAAAACCGCTTCTTTCATATAAACGGTCAATTCGCAAACATCTTTGACGTAATCGCCGATGCGTTCCAGATTTTTGGCGACAAACAAAAGTCGCGCCAAACGGGTTGATTTCGTCGCGTCCTGCGACATCGTTTTCAACAGATTTTCAACTAATCGGTCATAAATGCGGTCAACTTCTTCGTCCTGTTTGATGAGCTGACGCGCTCTGTCCGAATCGTTTGACGTAAAAGCGTCGAGCGCGGATTGAAGCATTTCCAAAGCGCGTTCCGCCATTTCGTTTAATCCGCCGTAAGTTTTAAGTTCCGGCTCGTCGTTCAATTCGAGCGCGGCGCGCGCGATACTTGTCGCGTGGTCGGCGATTCTTTCTAAAACCGGCGTAATTTTGAAAATCGAAATAACCATCCGCAATTCGCGGGCGACCGGACGGCGCAAAGTCAAAACTTCGACGCTCAAACGATCAATTTCCAGTTCCAAACGGTCAATTACGCGGTCATTTTCCAAAACCTGATTGGCGACTTCGCTGTCTCTTTTAATCAGCGCGTGCATTGCCCGCTGTAAAGCCAGTTCGACTTCGCCGCCCATCAGCAAAAGTCTGTCGCGTAAAATATTTAGCTCGCGCTCCAAAAGTTTTCTCTGCTCCATTACTAAAAATGTAGAACAAAACGCCCGATTTCAAAAGCGCGGAATTGGCAATGACCGTAATTCAGAATAAGCGGGAAGGTTTAATGGGATGTGAACAAAACATTAAATATATGTTAAATAAAACGGATTTTGCCGCGAATAATTTTGATTCACACAAATTTTCAAGTAAAAAAAGGCGGAAGTCCGCGCTGATTTTCACGCGCGGACTTCCGCCTTTTCATTTTCAGAAACAATTTACTGGTCGAACATTTTCCGCAAACTTTCCGTGTAAGGGGCGCGCGCCACGCCTTTTTCGGTGATGATCGCCGTCACCAAATCGTTCGGTGTCACGTCAAAAGCGTAATTGCTGACATCAATTCCTTCGGGCGAAAGCTGAATGTCCTGAATATGCGTAATTTCGCGGATATTGCGTTCTTCAATCGGAATTTCTTCGCCCGTCGGACAGTTCATATCAACTGTTGACAGCGGCGCGGCGACGTAGAATGGAATATTGTGCCGCCGCGCGAGAACGGCGACCATATAAGTTCCGATTTTATTGGCGACATCGCCGTTCGCCGCGATTCTGTCCGAACCGACGACGACCGCGTGAATCAAACCTTTTTTCATCGTGTGTCCGCTCATACTGTCGGTAATCAGCGTAACCGGAATGTCGTCCTGCAAAAGTTCCCACGCCGTCAAACGCGCGCCTTGCAGATAAGGACGAGTTTCATCGGCGTAAACGGAAACTTTTTTCCCTTGATCTTTCGCCCCGCGAATCACGCCGAGCGCGGTTCCCCAAACGCCGCCCGTCGCCAACGCGCCCGCGTTGCAGTGCGTCAAAACCGTCGAATCGTCTTCGAGAAGTTCGCCGCCGAATTTGGCGATAAGTCTTTGCGATTCAATATCTTCGTCGTGAACGGCTTTCGCGTCGTCAATCAAAATCTGTTTGATTTCCGAAACTGATTTGTTATCATTTTTCGCTTTGGCAAACGTGCGTTTCATCCGGTCAATCGCCCAGAAAAGATTGACGGCGGTCGGACGCGTTTTGCTCATCACGTCGCAAATGTAATCGAGTTCTTCTTCCAAATCGGCAGCATTCGTGCCGACAAAATTTTTGATGCCGAGCGCGATGCCGTAAGCGGCGGACACGCCAATCGCCGGCGCGCCGCGCACGACCATATCTCTGATGCCGTCGGCGACTTCCGTGAAACTCTTCAGCGTCAGCCATTTTTCTTCGGTCGGCAAAAGGCGTTGATCGAGCATCAAAACGCCTTCGTCGCTCCATTTTACGGGTATTATCATTTTGTAAATTATTTTTCCTTTATAAGATTTTGTTGAAATGATAAGAAATTAAACGACAAGACGCAAAGACCGTCTTTCTTATTTGAGAAATTTGAATTTTTCGTTTTTTCATTGCAAAATTATGAGAAACTTATTTGACTCAAACATTATGGAAAATAAAAAATCAACCGAATTTCGTTTGATCGCCGAAGGAAATTATGAAAATATCGAAGAAGCGAAACACGCGCTGCAAGACCCGTTTATCGAAGATTATGTCGAGGAAAACGGGAAATTTCGGATACAAAACTTTGAAGATATTAAGGTGACGAGCGGAATTTCGCTCGGCGATTTGGAAATTGAAATGGTTGAAGAAGAAGTTTTTGAAATTTCCTGTAAAAGTTCGCCGCTCGTGCTGACCGAACGCAA
Source organism: Pyrinomonadaceae bacterium (assembly GCA_965218105.1). Lineage (GTDB taxonomy): Bacteria > Acidobacteriota > Blastocatellia > Pyrinomonadales > Pyrinomonadaceae. Next base: position 1,856,209 of record OZ244585.1, on the reverse strand, counting down.
AGCCGAAATGCTGGCGGAAACTTTGCGGCGGCAGGCGATGTTTGATGAAATTTCCGTCGAACCTTTGGGATAATTAAGTTCAATCTTTTTTCGGCAGCGTCATCGTTTTGCCTTCGGAATCCATTTCGAGATGCCGCGTCGTCCCTTCGGTTACGCTCGGCGGCGCGACGAGATCGCCCGTGTCGTAAATTGAATGTTCGGGTTTGACATATTCCTCCGCCGGCGCGGTTTGAAAATCAGGCAGTGTTTGTCCGGCGGAAATTCTGTCAACCGCCGCCGCCGCTTCTTCGCCCCCGACACCGTAAGTTTCCCGATAAATCTTGACCGCCAGAGATTTATTGCCCGACTGCACGAGGTCTTTGATCCACTCATCGCCGGAACGATTGGCGGGAACGTCGTTGAGAGGCGAAAAGTTTTCCCGTTCGCCGACATTTGAAGCGGGCAAAATTCCCTGTTTTCCCGCGCTTTTCAACTGGATAATCTGCGCGACACCCGCGCCGAGACACGAAAAAGCCGGAATCAGCATCCAAAACCACCAGCCGTTTCCTCTTCCTGAAATAGCCAGCACAATCGAAACGACAACAAAAGCGATGCCGGTAAAAAGTTTGGTCATCGCGCTTTCCCAATGAACCGGTTTGCCTTTCTTGTCCCAAATCTGCATCGGATCAACCGGCTTTATCATTCCGAATGTTTTTTTGAAGTCGCTTCTACTATATTTTCTAGGATCATTGATTAGGAAATTCCAATTTCCCTCTCTATTTTTGGGGTAATTCCAATTTGCTTTTCCGTTGGAAGGTTTTAACAAATTGTCGGAAATCGGACTTAGATTCTTTCCGCAGCTGCGACAGAATTTTCCGTTATCAGGATTTTTCGTTCCACATTTCTGGCAAAACATAATATTCAACTACGATTAAAATAAAAAATGGTTCGATGCTTGTTTGAGATAATATCTCTGAAAACACATCTAAGTAAAGAATAAAACCAATTTTTCGGTTGCCTTGACGACCCGAATCAAACAGCTGCGAAACCTTTATCCAAAGCGGCAGCCAATTCGTCAACATTGTCTTTTGTCGTGTTGAGCATCATTCCCGTGCGAATAACATTGCCGTAAAGTCCGCCTTTGCCGATTAAAACACCGTGTTTTTTTGTTTCTTCAAATACTTTTAAAACGGCTTCGGGCGCGGGTTCTTTGGTTTTTCTGTCTTTGACGAGTTCGATGCCCTGCATCAAACCCATTCCGCGCACGTCGCCGATGACTTGATGTTTTTCCTTTAATTCTTCCAACTTTTCGCGCAGATAATCGCCGACGATTTTGCAATTGACGCGCAAATCTTCGTCTTCGATCAGTTTGATAACGGCGAGCGCGGCGGCGGTTGAAACGGGATTTCCGCCGAAGGTCGCAAACGTCAAACCGGGAAATTTATCGGCGACTTCCGCCGTCGCAATCGTCCAGCCAATCGGCGCGCCGTTCGCCATTCCCTTCGCCGACGTGATGATGTCGGGTTTCACGTCCCAATGTTCGATGCCGAACCATTTTTCGCCCGTTCTGCCCCAGCCCGTCTGCACTTCGTCGGCGATAAACAGTCCGCCGTGTTCGCGTGTGATTTCTTCGACGCGCTCGAAATAACCTTTCGGCGGCACGATAAAACCGCCGACTCCGAGAATCGGTTCAGCCATAAACGCCGCGATTTCGCCCGTCGTCGTCGTTTCAATGACATCTTTGACATCTTCCGCGCATTTCGCGCCGCAATTTTCCGGCGATAAATTATACGGACAGCGGTAACAATAAGGCGCGCGGGCGTGGACGATTCCGGCAACCTGCGCGGGCAGCGGTCGCCACGTCGAATGCCCGGTTGACGACAGCGCGGTCGCGCTTCTGCCCGAATAACTGTGCCGCAAAACGACGATTTCCTGCCGTCCGGTCGCCAGTTTCGCCGCCATAATCGCCGTGTCGTCGGCTTCCGTGCCGCTCGACGTGAAAAAAGACTTTTTCAATTTACCCGGCGCGATTTCCGCGAGTTTTTCCGCCAGATTTGACTGATTCGGATTCGCATAAAGCGCGGAAGTGTGCGAAATTTTCCCGATTTGTTCGATAATCGCCGCATTAACTTTCGGGTTCGCGTGTCCGACGCTGACGGTCAAAACGCCGCCAAACGCGTCTAGATATTTGTTGCCGTTATCGTCCCAAACATATTCGCCTTCGCCTTTGACGAGCGCGAGCGGCTCTTGATAATAAGCGGCGACGGCGGGAAAAAGAAATTCTTTATGTTTGCGGACGGCTTCGGAAACGGTGGTTTTTTGTTCAGTCGGATTCATAATTTTTATTTGATTCCATCAATCGTATCGTCGAAAATTTAGACGTTATCTCTTGAACTGTGCAAAACGCGGTAACTTTCCACGCCGGTTTCGGTGGGAAAATAAAAGATGTTGTAGTTTTTGAAGGGAAAGATTCTCAAATTCAAAATTAAATCGTGTTTGACCGCGCCGATTGAAGGATTTTCGCCTAACAATCGAAACTTTTTGATTATTTCGCCGATAAACTTATTTCCCGCTTCGACATCAAACTCGGCAATATGATCGAGTATTTCGCCGAGATCAGTTGCGACGAAATCCGAAAATCTAACCTCGTCCGTTTTGCTCAAGTTTTCTTTGTTCACGTCTTTCCTTTCCTTTTTGGATAATTTCTTCGCCGAATTTTTCAAGTTCATCAATTCTGTATTCCGTATATTGTCCGTTGCGAATCTGCTCCACGCCGAGCATAATTTCGCGGCGCAGTTCGTTGCGGCGAATTTCCTTGAGCATATCCTGTTCCTGCAAAAGGCGCAGACTTTCACGAATCACTTCGCTGGCGGAATTATACAAACCGGATTTAACTTTTTCGTTGACTAAATTTTCGAGTTCGGGCGTTAATGAAACATTCATATTTTTAAAATTCTCCTTTATAAAAAGATTAAATATAATGACAATCTATGTCAATCTTTGTTATTCAAACAGCCGAAATTATTTCTTTTCCGAATCGCTGGTTTGTCGTCATTCTGATTCCGTTTGTTCACTTTAGAACTTTCGCGTCGTAAACGATTTTTCCACCGAGAATCGTTAAAACGCTGTATGTTTTCGGCAATTCAGGAACGGGCGCGGTGAAAATGTCTTGCGATAAAACGGTTAAATCGGCGAGCTTTCCTTTGGTTAACGTGCCTTTTTCCTGTTCGACGAATTCGGCGTAGGCGGAATAAAAAGTGTAGGCTTTGACGGCTTGTTCGCGTGTGATCTCTTCGGTCGGATGCGCCGGATGAATTGAGCAAGCCCGTCGTGCGTGTCGTAAACTACAAAAACGCCTTTTCTATCCTGAAATATCCGTGAAACCCGGTTCTTCGCCGAACCGTCGGCAGTCGTCAAATGTTTAAAAGGAAGCTGCTCACCGAAAACTGCACCAGCGAGAAAAACGAACAGAAAAAACAAAATCGCCGGTTGTGCGCCGGGTGAGACTTTATTTGTAGTCTGTCCTAAAACTATTTTCGTTTTCAGTATTCGTTAAATCATTGAAGCGGAAAACACACAACAAATGTTATTTTTTTGATGTCTGCTCAAATCTCTCCATCATTTCCTTCATTATTTCGACGTTGGTTTTCGGCATCCAGCCGTGTCTGCCGGTGCGCGAATATAAAATCCAGCCGTCGTAACTTGGCGTAGCTTGGCTGATAAAATCGTCGAAAAGGTGAACGCCGTTGTTGAGAAAATAATCGTCTTTTTCGCCGACCCAGATGTGCAGTTTACCGTCTAATTTCGGCGCGAGCGTTTGCCAATTTTGTTCGACGATTATTCTCAAATCGTATTTCTTCCACTGTTCGGCGGTTTCGTGATTTATTTTTCCGGTTTTCGCGTCCCACAGCGGAACGGGTTTGCCGTTTGCACCGTGCGGACTGTAAACGGCATTCCACGCGCCCCATTGTCCGCCCGACATCGTGTAGCTGTCGCCCGCGCCGAGAACGTTTTCCTTCAGACATTCGAGCCGCATCGTAAATTCCGTGTCGCCGTTTGCCGTTCGCGCGCTTGGACGATCAAAGCCGTTTTTGTTGACGTAGGCGTTATCGTCCGCGTAAATATCAACCAATTGATAAGCGCGAAAATCCATCGGATCGGGAAAGCCCGACCACGAGCCGTTGAAATAATCGGGATAGAAAATTTGCAGCGCGCTTGAAACCCAGCCGCCGGTCGAGCCGCCGGTTAAAAATCTCGATGCGGGTGTGCCGACGGCGCGAAATTGTTTTTCGATGTAGGGAATTAATTCCTGCGTTAAAGAATCGCCGTAAGGTCCGCTGTTGGCGGAATTCAGTTGATACGAATCGCCGAACGGTCCGTCGCCGTCGAGATAAACGCCGATCATTCGCGGCGTGTCGTCCGCCAGCCACGATTGGCGAAAATTTGGCTGCATCATCAATCTCTGCGCGCGCGTAAATTTTGAACCGTAACCGCCGATATTAATCAACAGCGGATAACGGCGCGAAGTTTCTTTTTCGTAATCACGCGGCAAAATGATGCCGACGCGGACGAAAATCGGTCTGCCGTAAAATTTCGTCAGCAGCGGCGACTGCATTTTGATAAATTTGACGAATTCCGTATCATCCGGCAATTTTTCGGGCGGCACGATTTTCGAGAGTTCGAGTTTGATCGTCGCGCCGTTTTTCGCGTCTAAATTAACTTTTTGCACGTCGCTGTAAAGATTTCCCGGCGCGTTGAGCGAGCGCAAATCGTTGTTCGTGTCGAACAACGCCTGCACGAAATATTCACCGGCGGGAAGTTCGGCGAGATTTTTTATCGGATAGGAAATCGTGCTGTTGTCAATGATAATTTTAGTTTCGCCCGCCTTAAAATTTTCGACATCTTTCGCCAGAATCGGCGGCGCGTCGAGCGCGACATCAGAATCAAAAGTCAGGCGCGGTTCGTTTTCACCTTTGCGATTGAGCAAAATAAACAAACGCCCGTTCTGCAGCGCGGAAATCAGATTTTTGGCAATGTTCGTTTCAAATTTTAGCGAAGTTGTCTGTCCCGAAATCACAAATGAGAAGAAAAAGAGTAGCAATAAACAGGAATTAATCGCCGGAAAAAGAAATTCTCCGCGCTTTCGCGCAGCTTCTGAAACGGTTATTTTTTGTTCTGTAGTCGGGTTCATATTTTGTTTCGATAACATCAATTGTTTTGCCGGAAATTTCCGCTATTTTCTTTTAATAGTAGTTGAAGAAAATAGTAAATTTCCTCCAGATTATTTTCTGCTGCCGGCGGCGGAACTTGTTTTTCGCTCAATCGGTTCGGCGTTTGCGCCAATGACGGAAAACAACTCAAGAGAAATACGGCATAAATCAGAAATATCGAAACAAATCTTTTGATCATAATATCTAACTTCTCCCGAATGATTTTTATGTTGTGTAGAGATTTATGTTATACAGAGATTTCCAACAAAAAGCAATAATAATTTCGGTTCACAAATTGAAAGCTGAATCGTTGAAATACGGAAAGAATATTTCCTTTTACATAAAATTTTCAAAAAGTTTTTCGTTTTGGCTAATCAAAATGTTATTATATTTCTTGGGCAAAATAATTTTGTTTCTAAGCATCATAAGGTCGCATTTTCAGATTAAGAGAAAATTTATGGCAGATATAGACGCATACAAAGATAAATTTAGCGAAAGCGGGCGGCGTGTTTTGGAAGTTGCTCTTGATGAATCAAGAAGGCGCGACCAGAATTACATCACCATCGAACATATTTTACACGCGCTGACGAATGAGGAAACCGAACTTTTCAATTCGACAATGCGCGATTTGGCGGTTGATCCGCGCTCGGTCAAACTTTTGATCGAAAAACGGCTCGAAACCGGCAGACAACATACGGGAAAAGGTTTTAAAATAGCGAACGAAACTACCGAACTGTTCAAACGCTCGATGGACAGAGCGCGTTCACAAGGTCGGCGCGTCATTGACGCGAGCGATATTTTCTACGTTCTTTCCAATGACGAGCGCAGTCTTTTAAATGACGTTTTGCAAAATCTCGGCGTTCCCGCCGATGAAGTGGCGCAGACGGCGCGGACACGAATTCGTAAAATCGAAAAGGAAGAAGAACGAATGCGAAAAAAGTATGAACTTCCGTCGTTTCTCAAACATTTCGGCGTGTCTTTGAATAAATTAGCCAGACAAGACAAAATTCCGCCGACCATCGGACGCGAAAAAGAAATTTTGCAGATGATGGAAATTTTGTCGCACCGCGAGCGTTCAAATTCGCCGATGCTCGTCGGCGAACCCGGCGTTGGCAAAACGGCGGTCGTCGAAGGCTTGGCGCGAATGATCGAACTCGAACCGGAAAAAGTTCCGGCTCGTCTGCGCGATGCACATATTGTGCAGCTTCAAATGGGCGGACTCGTCGCCGGAACGATGCTGCGCGGAATGTTTGAAGAACGCATCAAAGGCATTATTGATGAGGTTAAAGAAAAAGATCACATCATTTTATTTATTGACGAAGCGCACACGATTATCGGCGCGGGCGCGGCGATGGGAACAAGTTCCGATGCCGGAAATATGTTCAAATCTTCATTAGCTCGCGGCGAATTGAGAATTATCGGCGCGACGACTTTGACCGAATACAAAGAATATATCGGCGAAGACGAAGCACTGGCGCGGCGGTTCAGATTGGTCAAAGTTGATGAGCCGACGATTGAAGAAACCAAAGAAATTCTGTTGGGTTTGCGTCCGCGACTGGAGAAAAATTACTCCGTAACAATTTCCGACGAAGCGATCAACACGGCACTGGAAATGTCGCCGAAATATATTCGCAATCTGCATCTTCCCGACAAAGCAATCGGCTGGCTCGATACGGCTTCGGTCAAAGTCGAAATTAACGAACCGACATCTTTAGTAGTTCGACCGGAACATATTATTGACGTTATTTCGCAGGAATCGCGGATTCCGAAAGATATGATTTTCCGCGACACGACCGACCGATTTTCCGATATGGAAAATCTGCTGGCAAACCGCGTCATCGGACAAAAAGAAGCGGTCAAAGCCGTCGCTCAAAGACTGCGTTTGAACAAAGGTCCGCTCAAAGACAATCATTTTGCGCCGGATGGAGTTTTGTTATTTTTGGGTCCGACGGGTGTTGGCAAAACCGAACTGGCGAAAGCGGTCGCCGAGTTTATGTTCGGCGACGAAGGCAAAATGGTTCGTATTGATATGAGCGAATACGGCGAAGGCACGGTCGGCATCGAGAAATTAATCGGAATGCCGCGCGGCATCGTTGGCAGCGAACGCGGCGGAATTTTGACCGAACAGCTTCGGGAAAATCCATATACGGTTTTGCTGTTAGATGAAGTTGAAAAAGCGAATCCGTATTTGATGAACATCTTTTTGCAGGCATTTGACGAAGGCTGGCTGACCGACGGGCGCGGCAAAAAAGTTTATTTGTCCGATGCCATCGTCATTATGACTTCAAATCTGGGTTCGGAAAGTTTCAAAAAATACGAAAAACCGCTCGGTTTCGGACAAAAATCTTTGGGCGATATGCGCGAAATCAAAGGCGCGGTGATGAAAGCCGCCGAACAGCGATTTTCGCCGGAGTTTCGCAATCGAATTGACGAAATCGTCGTCTTTTCGCCGCTCACAATGGACGAAGTGCGCGGCATCGCCAACATCTATTTGAACAAACTCAAACGACAAATGGAACGTCAGGGAAAAATTGTCGAAGTTACCGAAAGCGCGATTGATTTGCTGACGGAAAAAGGCTTTTCACCGGCTTACGGCGCGAGATTTTTGAAACGTCATATTGATCAAAACGTCAAACTTCCGATTACGAACACCTGGAAATCGGCTAATAAATTTTTGGTTGATGCGGAAGACGGTGAAATCGTCGTTAAGCCGGCTGAGAATTTTAGTCTTAATTAATTTTCAGCGTAATTTTTGAAGATTAAAAGGCTTTGATGAAATTTTATCATCAAAGCCTTTTTTGGAGATATTTAATGAAACAATACTTTTTTTCACTATTTTTGACTTCACTTTTCTGCTTTTCCGCTTTTGCTCTGCAAAATAGAACTTCAACAGTTTTAGAAGTGCCTTTGCCCAAAATTAAATTCTCACAAACAAAATCCGACGCAAAAGCCGAAGCGATCATCAAAAAAGCCGTCGAAAATCTCGGCGGCGAAAAATATTTGAATGCGAAATCGCAAATCGGGCGCGGGAAATTCAGCGTTTTGGGCGACGGGGCGATAATTTCATTTCAAAATTTTATTGATGTCACAGCTTTTCCAGACAAAGAGCGCACCGAATTCAAATCGGGCGGCTCGAAAACCGTACAGACAAATTTTGGCAAAAACGGTTGGATTTTCGACGGCGACGCGCAGACCATCAAAGATCAGACGGGAGAACAAATAAATAATTTTGAGCGAAGCGTTCGCACCGGTCTCGACAGTCTTCTGCGCGGAAACTGGCGCAGAGAAGGCGCGAAACTCGATTACGTCGGCAGACGACCGGCAAGTTTGGGCAAGCGCAGCGAGGTCGTAAAGCTCACTTTTGACGACGGTTTCACCGTTGAATTTGAATTTTCCGACGTTGGTATGCCGATGAAATCACTTTACATACGCACAAACGCCGACAAAGAAGAAGTCAAAGAAGAAGATCGCTACGCGCAGTTTGTTGATGTCAGCGGCATCAAAACGCCGTTTATCATTGACCATTACTCAAACGAAAAACACGTCAGCCGAATCAATTACGAATCGGTTGAATTTAACAAACAAATTCCCGATTCGGTTTTTGCAAAACCGTCGAGCGCGAAAGATTTGAAGAAAGATTTGAAATTATAGAGCGGGTAAAATTAAATTTCGGTTTGGAGTTTCGCCTTTATGCGGAATGCGGGGTTTGCCAGCTTTTTGATAAAGATTTTAAGTTTTTCGGCGTTCTCGGAAGCAAAGTCAACAATAAAATATTATGGAAAAACCACGTTTCGCAATTGGTCGGCGTGTTCTTTAAGTTCATTTTTGACCTGCAAATGTCCAAGCGTTACAAGGATAACTTGAACACCTTCGCGTCGGGCAAATTTCATCGGCGGAACAAAATCACTGTCTGCCGTTACCAGAATGAGCCGTTCGACAATTGATTTGCTTGAGAGCCACGCGACATCCAAACCGATTTTCATATCAACGCCTTTCTGCTTGATGTCCGGCGTAAAATCGTCATCAATAAATGCGCGGTTGGTTTTCAAAATATCTTTGGTTGACCGTTTTGAAATTATCCAGCCATCAAATGATAGTTCGCCCGCGCGAAAAGCGATGTTATCCATTATTTTTAAGTCGCTGATGACCTTCGTGCGACCGGAAAAAGTCGGCGTAGCAGCAAAATCTATTGTTTTTTTACTTAGCGGATGCGTTTGCTTTTCAGCGTAAGGCGGACAATCATAGCAATAAATACGAAAAACCTCTTCGTCTTTTTCCAAACACTTCAAAGCAAATTGTCTAATTTCAATTGCCGTTGGCTGACGATTGCCAAGCGCGTGTTTGAGTTTGTGAAAAACGAACCCCCATATCGAGCAGAATCGCGGTTTTCTTCATAAATATAACTTATAGATCAAAAAGCCCCTTCTTGTAAATTACAAGAAAGGACTTTAGGATATTGTGCCAGCCTACTGGCGTTAGCGGATACATTTATATTACATAGGTGTATGCAAATTGTAAAGATAATTAGAACTAATAATTATCAATAAGCCTTCGTCAAATCAATTCCCGTGTAGTAATGCTTCAAAATCGCGTCGTATTTCACGCCCATTTTCGCTAATCCGTACGCGCCGTACTGACACATTCCAACGCCGTGTCCCCAGCCGCGCCCCGTGAAATTATAACTCGTAACCCGTCCGTTTGAATCGTAGCGTTTGTTCAGGGCGAAAAGCTGCTCGTTTAAGCGTAACGCCGAACGGATTTTGCCGCCGGTTAAATGAAAAGTGCCGTTTGTGCCGACGATTTCGAGATCGGTGGCGCGGCGCGAAAAGCCTTGTTTGGCGATGCGAACGTCAATCAGCGAACCGATGCCGCGCACATAACGCGACAGACGCGATTGGACTGCCGACGGCGAAAGCGTAACGTTCCACAGCGTAAACGGCGAATTGTATTCCGCCGTCGCCGTTGCGGTTGTCGGTTCTATTTCCAAGTAAACTACACTTCCCGCCGAATCCGTTTGAAAACTGATGTTTTCGCCGCCGATAAGGGCGATTTCTTTGACCTGATAGAGCGAATTGCCGAATTCGCGGAACAAAAAAACGTCGGGTCGCACATTTAATTGACGACTTGATTTGCCGTTTTTGACAATTAACTTCCCATCCGTCGTCGGCTGCGTCGTGCCGCTTTGCAGATTTGGCATCCATTTCTTTTTCGTGTAAATCTGCTCGATAAGACGCAGCATTTTGGCGCGGGAAAACGATTTGTTCGGCTTCAGCGTTAAATCGGGATAAATTGCAAAATAGCCGTCGCGCAGTAGAATGGCGACATCGGCGCGGCGATTGGCGGGAACTTCCGCCGCATCATCAAACGAAATTTGATAATTAATATCGGCTTCGGATAAAAGCGTGTCGGCGTAATTTTCGCCGTAAATCATCGTTGACAAAATATGCGCGAGTTCCAGAGGTTTCGCCGAATCTTTGTTGACGTTCGGGAAAGTTTTACCGAACTTGACGGCTAACTGGTTGAGCCAATTGGACAATTCGCTCTGTGTCGGCTCGTCTTCAAAAAAATCGTCGGTCAATTGCTGAGTCGAAAGCTGAAAACCGTTGACGGCGAGAAGTGACATCAAACGAACAAGTTCGAGATTTTTTTCGTCGCGCATTTTCGCGGGAATTCTGACTGTTTTTATCAAAAACGGCTCGAATTGTTTATGACCTTCGAGCGAACATTCGACACCGCGCAAATAAGGTTCGTTGAAATCAAACACATTTTCCGAATTTTCCGTTCGCCCGCCGCAAGTCGAAGTGTAATATGCGTTTATCGGTTTTCCTTTGTAAGTTGCGACGATTCCGCGAGTTTCCAAAACGGCTTGCGTTCCCATTTTGCTTTCCGAAGAATAACCGTTGTAAACCTGCGAACGAATCGTCGGAAGCAAATCAAAACCTTGTTTGATAAAACCGTTAATATTGGCAATCGCATAAGTTCGCGCCGCAATCGCCTGCGCTTTCTGCGCTTCGATGTTTGGCAGCGAAAGTTCGTTCGGCACAACGCCGAGCAGATAATCTTCCAATGAAACGGCATTGACGACCGTCAAACTGCCGCGCGAATTGACGAAAACTTCGATGCGCCCGCGATACGCTTTGCCGTTGTAGCGAACCGGAGTTGAACGCTCGTTAATCGAACCGAACGCGACGGATTTGAGCGATGTAAATTTAGCGTTCGCGCTCGCGCCGCTGACGATGACTTCACGCAGATTCGCGCCGGCAGCGTCGGGAATAACCGGATTGCTTGAAACGATTGATTTTACTTTGTTCGGATCATTATTTGGTCGCGTCGGAATGATGCTTCGCACTTCGGATTTAGGATTTTTCGCCAGTTGATTGGAAAGTTTGACGGCTTCGTCCGAAAACTGCGTGACTTTTTCCGTCACCATTTCGCTTTGAAAACCTTTATCGTTCAAATCCGCCTTGAAATCATCGGCTTCTTCTATCGTTTCAAAAGTTCTGGAAACGACGACGCGCCACGAATTTGTTTTTGAATCAATCGAAGCATAAGTATTTTCGCCCAACGCTTCGCGCACGTCTTTCGCCAAACCTGCGGCTTCCGCCTGACTTTCAATGTTTGGAATTTCAAAGTGGTAAATTTCGATTTCCGGCGGACGATAAGCGCGTGCCGAAATGCTGACGCGATTGGTTTCCAAAAATATCTGCGGCTCGTCGGGACTGATTGCCACGAGCGAAGAATCCGTTGTCGTGATTGAAACTGAACCTGCATTCATCGCCAAACCGACGCGAATGACCGGTTCCTGACCGAGAAAAAAATAGTTGTATTCGCCGATTGCCCGGATGTTAGAAACGGAAAAAAGGATAAAAAATGAAAAGAGTAAAAAACCGCGTATATTCATAGTTACCGCCATAACAGGAAAATCTTGAATTTACAGACTTTGAAATATGTGAAAATTATCTCGTAACACAAAAAATTTCATTGGCAAAAGCCGCGTGGAAAGTTGGGGGGAAATCTTCAGCCGAACGGTAAAAACAATATTTATTCTTTGCAGCTTCGGCTAAAACTAATCGGATAATTGATTAATTTTTCAGATTTGGCTGAATCTGAATGTTTTATAAAGTGAAGTTGAAATTTACAAAACCCAACGCTTTGACAGGTTCGCCGTCGCGGACGAACGGTTTGAATTTCCATTTTTTCACCGCATCCGCCGCCGCGCCGCGCAACAGGGAAGGTCCGCTCAATTTTTGCACTTCCGCAACTTGTCCCTGTTCATCAACAACGACTTCAATGCGAACAATGCCCGTCATTCTCATACTTCTCGCCGTTATCGGATAGACGGGATTTGATTTTTGAGTGGCATATTCAATCAGCGAGCCGACATCCATCGGCGAATTATTTTTTGGCGCATTCGCATTGTCGGCGACGGTTTCAGGCTTGGCTTGATTGGGGGTTTTTTCCGCCTCCGAATTTTCAACGCGAGTTTCTACGGCTTTCGGAACAACTTTTGTTACTTCAGTTACCGGCTTTTGAACCTCTTCCGCTTTTTTTGTTTCCGTATTTTCGGGAACGATGGGATTTTCGGCTTTCGCTGCCGTTTCATTAGAAGATTTCGCCTTATCGGTCTGCGCCGGATTTGTGATCGGTTTGTTGGCGGAAGTATCAGCAACGGGCTGCAAAGTCGGACTTGTCGGATTCAATTTCAGTTCCGCCGTCTCAGGATTCGGTTTTGCTTCAGCCGTCGTGTTTGAAATAATATTTGCCGGTTGAATCGCGGCAATTGTAGTTTGTTCAGGTTTATTCGCTTCGATTGTCGGGTCATTAACGGCATTGATTACAACGCTTCTCGAACTCGCCAGCATTTCACGCGCGTCGGCGGCTTCGTTTTTCCAGCGGTTCGCGTCATAATCGTCTTTTGCCAGAGTGCTTCTGACGTTCGTCGCTTCGTCGAGCAGTGCCATCGCGCTCGGAGTTTTGTCTTTGTCTTTGCTCAAAGTTTTCGACTGTTCGACGACGACTTCCAAAGTTTCGCGCATTTTCTGCACATCAACCGTCGCTTCAATCGGCAAAGTGCGGTCGGATACGCTCAAACCCAACGCGCGATAGCGTTCCAATTGATTGCGCGCGCCTTTAACGACTTGTCCGGCGACGGCGAAATAGTTTGCCGAACCGCCCGGTTTGTTAATTTTCTGCTGATTGGAAAGTTCTTTCAAAAATTCCTGAGCGCGGGCGTAATCGCCTTGTTCGAGATAAGAATTCATCAGCAAAACATTGATTACGCCGTTGACGGTCGGATCGGACGTTTCGCGCCTGATGTTTTCCAATTCGTAAATCGCGGCATTGTAATTTCTAACCGCGATAAACGCTTTCGCCTTCGCCACGCGCTCGCGCATCACATCGGCGGAAGTCTGCGCGTTGATGACGAAAAAACTGATTAAAACCAATAAAGCCGAAGCGCAAAAGTTTTTGACTTTCAGCGGCATTTTCGAGTCTCCTTATTAATACTTTCTGACTAAGATTTTCCGCAAAGGTCAAAGCGAGCAAACAAAATTTCGCTTTTAATGACCTGACAAATAATCCGTTTATTAGGCGTTTAAAACGCCTTTGAGCAAGTTTGTAAAAACCTACTTTCTAGTTCGATAAACTTGAGATGATTTTTGTACGATATGCGTTTGCACCTTTCTTTATATCGCTTTCGTTCAAAGTAATCAAGCGTCGGTCGCGCATTATGACTTTTCCGTTGACGATAACGTCGCGCACATCGCCCGCTTTTGTCGAATAAACCAACGCTGAATAAATGTTAAAATAAGGCGTTTGGTGAAGCGAGTCGAAATCTACAACGACAATATCGGCGCGTTTTCCCGTCTCGATTGAACCGATCAAATTCTCCAGATGCAGCGCGCGCGCTCCGCGAATCGTCGCCATCTCAAAAGCCTGTTCCGCCGACAAAACTTTCGGGTCTTTGGTAAAGACTTTATGCAGTTTCGCCGCCGAATCCATTTCTTCCCACATATCCAAATCGTTGTTTGAAGCCGCGCCGTCGGTTCCCAAACCGACCGGCAAATTCATTTCCAGCATTTGCGGTATAGGCGCGACACCTGACGCGAGTTTCATATTCGACTGCGGATTGTGCGCGATTCCGACACCGAATTTTTTCAGCAAATCGAGTTCTTCGTCATTCGCAAAAACGACGTGCGCGGCGATTACTTTATTATTTAAAAAATTCAAACTTGCCAGATAATCAACCGGACGAAGTTTTTTCGCCGCCAAACTATCGTCAACTTCCTTCTGCGTTTCGGCGACGTGAATGACGACGGGCGCGTTCGTTTTGTCCGACAATTTTTTAACATCCAGAAGATGTTCCGTCGAAACCGTATAAGGCGCGTGCGGCGCGATTGCCGGAACGATCAGCGGATTATTTTTCCATTTGTTGACGAATTTTTCCGCGTAATTCATCGCTTCGTCCCAAGTTTTATTGTCGGGAACGGGAAAATCAATGACCGTTTCGCCCAACACGCCGCGCACGCCGGCTTTGTTTGTTTCGTCGGCGACGGCATCTTCAAAATAATACATATCGCAATAAGTCGTCGTTCCGCCGCGAATCATTTCCGCCAAACCGAGACGAGTTCCGACGCGGACGAAATCTTCCGTCACATTTTTCGCTTCCGCCGGAAAAATATATTTCGTCAGCCATTCCTGCAAATCCAAATCGTCGGCAATCCCGCGAAAAAGCGTCATCGGAATATGCGTGTGCGTATTGATTAAACCCGGAATTATGACTTTGCCGTCGGCGTTAATTGTTTGTTTTGAAGAAAATTGCCGCGCAATTTCGCCCGCCGTGTCAACCGCGACGATTTTTTCTTTATCAACCGCGACCGCGCCGTTTGGAATCAGACGTTTCTGCGCGTCCATCGTCACGACAATGCCGCCGGAAATTATTAAATCAACTGATTTTTTTTGTGCGAAAGTTGTGAAGGGAAGAGCTAGAAGAATTGAAATAAGAAGTAATTTTTTCATAGCTGAATTTTCGACAAATTTATTGAGAAATGCAAATAATTTCAAAATGATTTAAAATTGCGCCGTAGAGGTAAAAATTATGTCAACCGCGGCGAAAAATCTTATTCAGCTCAATAATTATTGAATATAATGAAAATCGGCATTTTAATATCAGGACGCGGCTCGAATATGTCGGCGATTGCCGAAGCTGTTCAAAGCAGTTTGATTCCCGATTCCGAAGTTGCCGTTGTTATCAGCGACAAAGCCGACGCACAAGGTTTGAAAAAAGCCGAATCACTCAATATTGAAACGCTTATCATCAAAAAAAACGGACGAAGACGCGCCGCACACGATGCGGAAATTATCGCCGAACTGCAAAAACGAAACGTCGAATTAGTTTGTCTTGCCGGTTATATGCGGCTTTTATCAAAAGAATTCATTCGCGCTTTTCCAAACAAAATTATCAATATTCATCCGAGTCTGCTGCCGAGTTTCAAAGGTTTGAACGCTCAGGAACAGGCGGTTGATTACGGCGTTAAAGTTTCCGGCTGCACAATTCACTTTGTTGACGAAGACCTCGATCACGGCGCGATAATCGCGCAAAAAGTTGTTGAAGTAAAAGACGAAGACACGACCGAAACTTTGTCGGAAAGAATTTTGGAACACGAACACGCGCTTTATATTGAAGCCGTCAAAGGAATTGTCGAAGAAAAATATCAAATCAGCGGACGAAAAGTTTCCAGAAAATGAGATTGTGAAAGTTCTGTAAAACCGGCTGACGTTGAAATATTAATATCATCTTCACCAGACAAAATCGAATTGTTATAACGCATCAGACGCGCGAAGAAGGCGAAAGAAAATTTTGAAATTTTCTTTCGCCTTCTTTCGTTTTTTCGTTTTTCAGTTACTGATCGTTTATTCTGATCGAACTAAGCACATTGCGAAAAGCGGAATTATATCTCGAAGATTCATCTTGCGGCGCGACTGCCGCGATGTACATTAAAGCTCCGTTTCTAAGCTGCGTTGTGTAAATATTCACAACTTCCGTTCTGCCCGTCAAAGGCGAACGTCCCGACAAAACTGTCGCGTAAGCATTTCGGCGGTCAATTGTCGCGCGCGAAAATCTCGACTGCTGACGCAAGTAATTGTTCGACTGCAAAAGTCCGTTGACGTAATCTTCGGTCGCCCGCGCCAAATCATTACTTTGAGTTTGAACCAAACCGACCATCACGCCGCGCGTAATCCCGTTGTCGCCGTAAGCACCTTGCGGAGCGAAAGTTACGACATTTTGAGTTTCAAAAACCTGCCAGTTGTTCGGCACATTGACGCGCAGAAAATTTCCGCCCGTGTAAACTCTGCTTCTCGTCGAAGGATATTCAACGCGGCTTTCGTATCTGCCGTTCGCCATCGGATTTTCCGTGCGTCCCTGCGGATTATTCTGAGCGTTTTGCTGAATTTGAGAGGAAGTCTGCGCCGGCGACATTCCTCTGAGCATACTTTGAACACGCTCAAATTCGCGCGTATTCTGAATCGGATTCGGCGAAACTCGCAGTAATCTGGCTTCACGCGTGATATTTTCAAAGCGATTTTCGGGATTCGGATGATCGCTCAAAAATTCGGGCGAACGGCTTCCGCCGCTCTGCTGTTCGATTGTTTTGAACATATTTGCCAAGTCGCGCGGATCGTAACCGGCGCGCGCCATAATCTGCGCTCCGAGCGTGTCGGCTTGTTGTTCGTATTCACGGCTGTATTTTGTAAAGATCAGCGATGAAGTAACCTGTCCGGCTGTTTGCGCGATGCCGCCAAGCGGACCGCCAAGAATCGCGCCGAGAATCGCGCCGCCGATTGCCGGAAGCTGATTGACCGGATTACTTTGTTTCGTCGCCTGCGCCGTTCCGTGCCGCAGCGCGACGTGCGAAAGTTCGTGCGCCATCACGCCCGCCATTTCGCCTTCGTTGCGCGCCGCTTCGATCATTCCGCGATTGACATACATATAACCGCCCGGAAGCGCGAACGCATTAATATCGCTGGCGTTGACAATCTTAAACTGATAACGAAATTCAGGATGCTGAAATTGTGAAGGAATCGCGCTGACTAACCTGCGCCCGACTTCGGCAACATAATTTGTCGCTTCCCGGTCATTCAAAATCGGCATCTGCTGTTCGACCTGCGCCGCTGCTTGTTGTCCGAGTTTCACATCGTCCTGAACGCTGTACTTATTGTTCGGTGCTGAAATGCGCGTCTGCCCGACGACAGCCAGCGGCATTATTATCATCGTCCAAATCAACGCGACCGCCGCGAAATTTTTTCCCAAATAAAACTTTTTCATTTTTCTCTCCTCAAAGATTTGCTTCGTTTTGTTACAGATTGTCAATCATTTACTACTCCAAATGATTAGATGCAAAGTATGTGCCAAACTTTAATTTGAGTCCGGCAATACGATTTGATTTTCTGAAACTGTGTTTGCTTGATTACAAAAAAGCCGTTAAACGAGATTATGTAAAGATGGTTTTATTATTTCTAAAAAGAGATGAAGGATTGCCGGACTGTGAGATTCCGGTTAGAAAAAAATCTGAAAGTTATACACCAAATGGTTTAATACGAGGCAAATCGGGCGATTTTTTCGGAGGCTGAAAAATCTTCACTGCAATCTTCTTTGGCAGAAAGCGGCTGCAAAACTTCCTTGATTTTCCCGATCAAAGCCAAAACATCGCCTGAGTTTACCTTTTCGGCGTATTTTTTTTCGACCAAAAACGCCAATGCGATTTCGCTGCTAAGTTCGTTTGCTGAATCCATAATTTTCTTCACCCTAAATTATTCTGCGGTCAATACACACTTTCCCGAATTGTGTTGAAAACAAATTTTCCGGGATGTTTTGATGTTAGACCAAGTATAAAAAATTGTTAAATTATCTAATGTTAAATAAATGTTACAGTTTTGAACTAAAAAATTAACCGATCAATAAATTGCTGGTATAATCCATTCTTTCCGCAAAATTAATTCGACTTTTTTCCACACTCGAACGGAGTTGAAAATATAATTTTGTTTAGTTTAAGAGGAGAATTTGATGGTTGTAAAAACTATTTTTAACACTAAAATTATCGGTACATTTCTGATCTTCACGGTCGCTTTGGGCTTGGCGTGCAGCGGTCAGCCGATTGGACAAAACGGCGGCGCGGCGACGAACGACGGCGGCGATATTCGGCTGCAAGGTTCGGGCGCGAGTTTCCCAAAACCGATTTATGAAAAATGGGTGAACGAATACGGAAAGGTTAATCCGAACATCAAAATAGATTATCAGTCAACGGGTTCGGGCGCGGGACAAAAAGCGATTTTGGCGAAAACGGCTGATTTCGGCGCGTCGGACGATCCGATGTCGGACGAAGATTTGCAGAAAGGCGGCGGAAGTCTGATGCACATTCCGACGGTTTTGGGCGCGGTGGTGATTACTTATAATCTGCCTGAATTGAAAGAACCTCTGAAACTGTCGCCCGAAACTATCGCCGATATTTATCTCGGTAAAATCAAAAAATGGAACGATCCGAAAATCAAAACCGACAACCCTGATTTGAACTTGCCCGATGCCGACATCCTGCCGGTTTATCGCGCGGATTCGAGCGGAACGACGGCGGTTTTTACCGATTTTTTATCGAAAACCGTCCCGGAATGGAAGGAAAAAGTCGGCGCGAACAAACAGCCGAGTTGGGTTACCGGAGTCGGAACGGGCGCGCCGCGCAACGACGGCGTGATGGGACAGGTCAAACAAACGCCGAATTCCATCGGCTACGTCGAGCTGACATTTGCAAAAGCGAACAATCTGCCGACGGCTTTGATAAAAAATAAAGCGGGCGAATTCGTCGCGCCGAGTTTGGAAGGCGTTTCGGCGGCGGCGGCGGGTTCGGCAAGCGCGATGCCCGACGATATGCGCGTTCAAATCACGAACGCCGACGGCGCGGACGCTTATCCGATTTCGAGCTACACATACATTTTGGTTTACAGAGATCAGCCGGACGCGACCAAAGGCAAAGCGTTGGCGGACTTTTTGTGGTGGGCGATTCACGACGGCGAAAAATATACAAAAGATTTAAACTACGCGCCGCTGCCCGATGAAGTCGTTAAAAAAGCGGAAGCGAAAATCAATTCAATGAACAGCGGCGGAAAGCCGCTGCATCAATAAACTTTACCGACGGAGCGCGGACGGCTCGTCCGCCATCAGAGCGCAGCGAATGATGCACCCGTTTGCTGCCAAAGGGCTTGTCGAGGAACGCTTGCAGTATCGCTTTGCTCGTTGGCGGACGAGCCGTCCGCGCTCCGTCGGTAAAATATTTCCTTATTTTGAAACTGTTGTAAACTTAAATTACAGATTATTTAAACAAACAATAAACTTGGCACAGACAGGCACAATCGGCGATAAAGTTTTTCGCACCATTTTATTCATCACCGCCGCGACTATCGTTGTAATTATGGCGGCGATGATTTTTATGATGGTGCGAAATTCTCTGCCGACGATTAAAACCGACGGTTTGAGTTTTCTCATCGGAGGCGAATGGAAACCCGCCGATGAGATTTTCGGCGCGCTGCCGTTTATTTACGGCACAATCGTTTCTTCCGTCATCGCGCTGGTAATTTCCGTGCCGATTTCGCTCGGCATCGCCGTTTTTTTGACCGAACAGGCGCCGAAAAAAATCGCCGCGCCGGTTGCGTTTATGGTCGAACTGCTGGCGGCGATTCCGTCGGTGGTTTACGGCTTGTGGGGAATTTTCGTCCTCGCGCCGTTTATCCGCGATTATCTCGGCGTTTTTCTCGAAAAATGCTTCGGCTGGCTGCCGCTTTTTCAGGGACGAAT
Organism: Pyrinomonadaceae bacterium; assembly: GCA_965218105.1. GTDB lineage: Bacteria > Acidobacteriota > Blastocatellia > Pyrinomonadales > Pyrinomonadaceae. Next base: position 1,836,178 of record OZ244585.1, on the reverse strand, counting down.
TACCGGAATCGGAATGTTGACCGGCGGAATTATTCTGGCTTTGATGGTTACGCCGATTGTTACGGCGGTGGTGCGCGACATTCTGGAAGTTGTGCCGACACAGCAGCGCGAAGCCGCGCTCGCGCTCGGCGCGACGAAATGGGAAACGACGCAAATCGTTCTCGGCAACGCGGCTTCGGGCATTGCGGGCGCGATTGTTCTCGGTTTGGGTCGCGCGCTCGGCGAAACGATGGCGGTGACGATGGTCATCGGAAATTCGCCGCAGATTTCCGCGTCTTTGTTTGAACCGGCTTATACAATCGCCTCGGTTTTAGCGGCAAATTTTGCCGAAGCGACCGACAAACTTTATTTAAGCGCGTTAATCGAAATGGGTTTGGTTTTATTTCTCGTTACTTTTGTCGTCAACGCTTTCGCCAAATTGCTGGTGGCGCGGGTCGGAGGAAGAATGCGCGCCTAATGAAAAATAAAGAATCACTACACCGCCGGAGAAAACTCGTCAGCAGTATAATGACCACGATTACCGCCGCCTGCGCGTTTTTTGCGATTGTAATTTTGCTGCTGATTTTGTCTTATATCGCCGTGCGCGGCATCGCGTCGGTCAATCTGCAATTTTTAATTGACACGCCGAAACCGGTCGGCGAAGGCGGCGGCATCGGCAACGCGATTGTCGGTTCGGTTTTGATGACGCTGCTCGCCTGCGCCATCGGTTTGCCAATCGGCATCGGCGCGGGCGTTTATCTGGCGGAATTCGGCGAAAACCGGTTTGCCAAAACAGTTCGTTTTTTGGCAGATACTTTAATCGGTGTGCCGTCAATTATCGTCGGAATTTTTATTTACACGCTGGTCGTTTTGCCGATGGGCAGACAATCGGGACTGGCGGGCGGATTATCACTGGCGATAATTATGATTCCGATTGTCGCGCGAACGACCGAAGAAATGATTCGTCTCGTGCCGGATTCGATGCGCGAAGCCGCGCTCGCGCTCGGCGCGCCGCAGTGGAGAGTTACCTGGAACATCGTGCTGCCCGCCGCTTCGACGGGAATTGCGACGGGCGCGATGCTGGCGATTGCCAGAATTTCGGGCGAAACCGCACCGCTTTTATTTACGGCTTTGAACAGTCGTTTTTACAATTATTTTTACGACCAGCCGATGTCGTCGCTGACCGTGCAGATTTACAACTACGCGACCGGACCGTTTGATGTCGAACACCAAATGGCGTGGGCGGCGACGCTGATTTTGATCGCGCTGATTTTGGCGATCAATATTTTAGTTCGGTTTTTGACGCGGAAAAGATTTTAAATTGGAGCGCGAACGGCTCGTTCGCTTCGAGCGCGGAAGCGCGAGAAAAGCCTTCGCAATGAAATAGCGTTTTAGAACAGCAGGGTGTGCAACAATTCGCTGCGCTCTCGTTGGCGGACGAGCTGTCCGCGCTCCGACCGAGATTATGCAAAGCAAAATCAGCATTTCACATTTAGATTTTTATTACGGCAAAGCGCAGGCGTTGCACGACATTTCGCTTGAGATTCCCGAACGTCAGGTGGTCGCGTTTATCGGTCCGTCGGGCTGCGGAAAATCCACGTTTTTGCGAACGCTCAACCGGATGAACGATACGATTCCGATTGCCAAAGTTGACGGCACGGTTTTGATTGACGGCAAAGATATTTACGCGCCGAACACCGATGTCGTCGCGCTGCGGCGCAAAGTCGGAATGGTTTTTCAGAAATCGAATCCGTTTCCGAAATCAATTTTTGAAAACGTCGCTTACGGCATTCGCATCAATCGAATGTATGAAAATAAAGCCGATTTAGCCGACCGAGTTGAAAAAGCTCTGCGCGACGCGGCACTCTGGGAAGAAGTGAAAGATCGCCTAAACACTTCCGCCTTCGGACTTTCCGGCGGACAGCAGCAGCGTCTGTGCATCGCGCGCGCGCTCGCCGTTCAGCCGGAAGTTATCTTGATGGACGAACCGGCTTCCGCGCTCGACCCGATTGCGACGCAGAAAATCGAAGAACTCGTCGTCGAACTTAAACGGCAATATACAATCGTCATCGTAACGCACAATATGCAGCAAGCCGGACGCGTTTCCGACAAAACGGCGTTTTTTATGCTGGGAAAACTGGTCGAATACAATGCGACGCAGAAAATGTTTACCAATCCTGAAGAACGTTTGACGGAAGATTACATAACCGGAAGGTTCGGTTAATATTTTGGGTCAAAGGAACATAAATTATATAAGATGTTTGCGAAATTGTTTATAATTGATGTTACGTATTGGACTGGAGCGCAATCCGTCCCGGTTGCAATGCCGCCTGAAACGGCAAAAACGCTTGTTCACATTCAAGTTGAAAGTCAGCGAAACGCCTTTTCGCGCTCTGCGCTCATAGCAGCCGGGACGGATTGCGCTCCAGTCTTTTTATAATTTTTGCATAACGTCAGTTTATAATATAAAACTAAGAGAAAATGGAAAATAGAATTATTGACCAACAACTGGACCTTTTGCGCGACAAACTTCTGCTGCTCGGCGGCACGACCGAAAAAGCTCTTCACCGCGCGATGCAGTCTTTGACGACGCGCGACAGCGATCTAGCCAAACGGGTCTTGGAAGAAGATAAAATAATCAATCAAATGGAACTTGAAATTGACCGTTTGAGTATTGAAATTCTCGCTCTTCAGCAGCCTGCCGCGCACGATTTGCGGTTTGTTATTTCGGTGGCGAAAATCACGCCGATTCTCGAACGCATCGCCGATCACGCTTCAAATATCGCCGATGCCGCAATCGTCATCAACGACGAACCGCAGCTGAAAAGCTATGTTGATTTGCCCGCGATGGCAAACAACGCGGCGGAAATGCTTCGCACCGCGCTCGACGCTTTTACGACCGAAGATTCCGCGCTCTCACGCGAAATTATCAAACAGGACAAGGAAATTGATTCGAGATACAAGCGTGTTTTTGACGAGCTGATCGAAATAATGATTGACAATCCGGCTCATACGGCGAGCGCGGCGCAGCTTCTTTTCGTCGCCAAACACATCGAACGCATCGGCGATTACGTCAAAGATATTTGCGAACTGAATGTTTATTTGCGGGAAGCCGCTTTTATCAAACACAGCAAAAAGAGTTAAAATTTTCAGCCTTCAAATAAAAATCTTTTTAATAGACAAGCGATTTTTAATCCGATATATTTAATTTCTTCAATTCCAAATTTAACGGAGATTCCGCAAAATGGCTTTTAGTTTACTGCCGCGAGAAGACGAATATTTTGTCTTTTTTTCGCAAATTACCGAAAAAATTCAGGAAGCGTCAAATATTCTCGTCGAAATGATGCAGGACAAACGCGAGAATTTTGAAGCTCATTCAAAACGCATAAAAGATGCCGAACACGCCTGCGACGAGTTGACGCACCGGATTACAATCAAACTCAACAAATCTTTTATCACGCCGTTTGACCGCGAAGATATTTTCGCGCTTTCGGTCGCGCTCGACGACGTTTGCGACTATATTGACGCGGGCGCGCGCGCAATTATGATGTATGACATTCAAACGATAAATGATTATGCCAAAGGACTTGCCAAAGTTTTACAAGGTTTGACGATGGAAATAAATTCAGCCGTTTCAATGCTCAAAAAACCGAACGGAATGAATCAGCACATCGTTGAAATTCATCGTCTCGAAAACGAAGCCGACGACATTTATTTTCGCGCCATCGGCGAACTGTTTCAAAAAGAAACCGACCCGATTAAGCTGATAAAATGGAAAGAACTCTACGAAATTTTGGAAAATGCCACCGACCGCTGCGAAAGCGTCGCCAACATCATCGAAAGCGTCGTGCTGAAACACAACTGAGACAGTTATCAGTTATCAGTTATCAGTCAACATTTTTTTAACTGATAACTGATAACTGATAACTGATAACTGATATATGGATGCACATTCAACAACTTTAGGATTGGTTATTTTCATTATTTTTATCGCGCTCGTTTTCGATTACGTCAACGGTTTTCACGACGCGGCAAACTCGATTGCGACGGTGGTCGCCACGCGCGTTTTGTCGCCGGGAATCGCGGTGGCGTGGGCGGCGTTTTTTAATTTCGTCGCGTTTTTGGTTTTCGGCACGGCGGTGGCGAAAACCATCGGCGGCGATATGGTCAATATCAACGCGATTGCCGAAAATTCGCGACTTTACGTTTTGCTCGCCGGACTTTTGGGCGCGGTCATTTGGAATTTGATAACGTGGTATCTCGGACTTCCGACTTCGAGTTCGCACGCGCTGATCGGCGGTTACGCGGGCGGCGCGATTGCCGCCTACATCGGTTTTAACGGACTCGCCGGAGTCAGCACGGTTTTGTTTTCTCCCGAATGGACGACGAAATATCTTAACGCGCCGACATTCATTGATAAATTCTGGGTTTTGGTTTCAAACGGCTGGATCAAAACTTTGTCGTTTATCGTGCTGTCGCCGCTGATCGGAATGGCTTTGGGGTTTATTTTGATGGTCGCGGTTTACTGGATTTTTCATCGAGTCGCCGTTAATAAAATTGATAAAGGTTTTCGTGTCGGGCAGCTTTTTTCCGCCGCCGCTTTTTCGCTCGGACACGGCGGCAACGACGCGCAGAAAACGATGGGAATTATCACGGCGGTTCTCGCGGCGGGCGGCATTCTCCAATTCGGCGAAGGCGGAAAACTTCCCGACATTCCGCTGTGGGTCGTTCTGGCGGCGCACGCGGCAATCGGTTTGGGAACGCTTTCGGGCGGCTGGCGCATCATCAAAACGATGGGAACGAAAATCGTTAAACTTCAGCCGGTCGGCGGATTTTGCGCGGAAACGGCGGGCGCGCTGACGCTTTTCGCCAATACTTTCGCCGGAATTCCGGTTTCGACGACACATACAATCACCGGCGCAATCGTCGGTGTCGGTTCGGCGAAACGATTTTCGGCGGTCAGATGGGGCGTGGCGAGCCGCATCGTCTGGGCGTGGGTGATTACGATTCCGGCAGCGGCGATCATTGCGGCTCTATCTTTTGAGGTGATTTTCCTGGTTGATAAAGTTGCCGGAAAATAGAAAAATTAACAATTTGAAAACTAATTATTTCTTCATTTTCTTAACGGGCGGTTCTTTTTTGTCGCCCCAGTAAAACGCTTTAACGACCAGAATATAAACCGTCACCACCAAAAAACACAAAATAAAAAAGATAATTATCAACCAGGCTAAAGATGACATTTTTATAAATTTCTAATTTTTATTCCGCCGCTGTCGTCACTTCTTCGGCAACTTCCTGCGGCGCGAGCATATTAACGACGATTCCCGTGCCGCCGCTGTATTCTAAAATATGTTTGTACAATACCGTCACCAGCGCGATGACCGGAATTGAAAGAAAAACTCCCGGAATTCCGGCTATTTCCTCGCCCGCCAAAACCGATAAAATAATCGCCAGCGGATGCAGATGAATGCCTTCGCGGACGATGCGCGGGTAGAAAACGTAATCCTGCAAAATTCGCAGAACACCCAAAAATATAGCGACGGAAATCGCTTCCGTCGTTGATTCGAGCGCGGCGACCGTAGTGACGATAATGGCAATCGTCAGCGGTCCGATCAGCGGAATAAACTCGAAAATTCCCGCCATCACGCCGAGCAGCAGCGCGTAATTAACGCCCATAATATAAAATGCGACGGTGCAGAGCGTGCCGATAAAAACGCACGAAATAAGCTGGGCGCGGACATACGCGGCGAGCGTCGTGTTGACATCGTGTATTATTGATTCCACACGCATCCGCCAATCGCCGCTCGGAAAAACCCGCAGCAGCGAAACGCGAAACAGATTCGCGTCTTTGAGGAAAAAAAACGCCAGAATGGGAATTAAGACCAGCCACGGAATGTAATAGACGATGTTTATCAAAAAATTTGTCACTTCGCCGCCGACCGCGCCGACGACGCTGCTCGCTTTATCGTTGATTTGCGTCTGCACCGAATCGGGAATGCGGTAGGTTCGGTAACGTGTGCTGAAATCTCTGAATTTGGCTTGCAGCGAAGCTGTGTATTCCGGCAGATTAACCGAAAACTGTTTGGCTTGATCAGCCACCAGCGGAGTCAGAAAAGTTATGACGATGCCCAGAACCGAAAAAACGATCAGATAAGTGATGCCAATCGCCAGCGGGCGCGGCATATATTTATCATATTTCGTATTTTCAAAAGGACGGCGAATCATTTGTATCAGCGGTTTTACCAAATAAGCGAAAAAAACCGCCAAAACAATCAGAAAAAATAAATGCGTCAGAGCGGAAACGAGATTTGATAAAAATCCGGCAATTGCAAGAATTATCAACGTTACCAAAACAACCCGCACAATCGAACGCACCGGCGGCGTTGAAGAGTCGAACACTATGCTCTGCGCCGTTTTTCCGACATCAACAAAACTTTCGTCTTCGCCCGTCACCAGTTTGATGGTGTCGGTTATTTTGTTATCAGCCATAATTTTATTGTGTTCCTGTTCGATGATGAATTTATTTCCCGCTATTTTGATTGTTCGCCTGTTTCGGCGTTGAATAATCTTCGACATCAAAGCGATTTCGCAGAAGTTCCAAATTGGCGGCTGGAAATTCGTAACCCGAACCGGCAATCACCGCTTTGTCATCGTCAGATAAAATAAACCGATTGGTCGAAGCGGGCGAATTCGTCTTGATGTAGGACTTGTCTTCGCCGTCCAAAACACCGCCGTCTTTGCGCCGAAAAACGAAAATATAATCGAATTTAGCGGTTTTCATCGTTTCCAAATCGCTCTGAAAATCATTGACTTTGTTTTCGGGAGTTTTGGTGACCGCCGATTTATTCGCCTTCAATGACGGACTTTCGCAGGCGATGTTCAAACAAACGAAAATAATCAGCCCAAAAAGAAAATATTTCCCGGCGGAGCGCGGACGGCTCGTCCGCCAATGCCGGCGAAGCGAGGCGTTGCAACGCTCGTCTTCAATAACGCCGCCATCACGCGAAGGCTTTCTCGCATCTTCGCGCTCGAAGGCGGACGAGCCGTCCGCGCTCCAATCGAAGGCGGACGAGCCGTCCGCGCTCCAATCGAAGGCGAGCGAGCCGTCCGCGCTCCGACTGAAAATAGTTTTTGATTTTAGTTGATATTTCATCTGTTTGGCTCCGTGTTGTCCGGTTCTTCGTCGTTTTGGTTATCGGAATTGTCTTCGTCGCTGTTCGTCTGATTGGGCGAATTGGCGGCTTTTTCTTCTTCGTCGAGCTGTTTGAGTTCTTCGGCGGTCGGCGGCGCGCCCTCGTCATCGGCGGCGTTGGGCGGTTCGCCTTTTTGATCGCGGATTTTCAAAATTATCGCTTCATCGTCTTGATAAGCCGTTTCGCACCAGCCGCTTTTCAGACAGTTGGCGATAAAATCCGTGTTGTCCTTCGCTTCCGAAAAGATAAATCTGGAGCCGAATTTTTCGCGGATAATCGGCGCGGGGTCTTCGGTTTTACCCGAATTTACGCCGTCAATCAATTTGTAAAGTTCGGGATTTTCCGAATAAAGATAATTCGGATCGAGTCCCCAAACGTAATTATGCTTCGTGTCGTAAAAAAACATTTTCGGGAAATTGTCCCAATTGCAGTTGTAAATTCGCTCGCCGGCGGGAATATTTTCGTTCGCCCAATTCATCGCGCGTTCGTATTTGGTGTTCGCTTCGTTATCGCGGATGGACGACATCAAACCTTCCTGCTTGATGTTGAAAAGCGCGCGCAGCCCGACCGTATTGCGCCAGTTATCGTTCGCCCACGTCGTCGTGTTAATGCCGACAAAATAGAAAAACATCATCACGACGAGAACGAATCCGATTAAACCGGCGGCGATATTCTTCCACAATATGTTTTTTTTATTTTCATTTCTGTCGAGATAAGGTTCGATTTCGCGCTGAAAATCTTCGGGCAGCACAACGCGCGGCGCGAAAAACGCCTGCCAGCTAAAGGCGGCGAAAAGAATCGCAAACGGCGGAAAATATTCGGCGATTCGTTTCGATTTGAAAATCCAAACGAATAAAACCGACGCGAAAACGAGAAAAAACGTCGCTTTTTCCGGCATTTTGCCTCCGCGCGGCGTAAACAGAATGTAACCGACGAGCATTGCAATGAAAGCGACGGTTAAATGCGTCAGCAGTTGCCAGCCGTCATACGGATACCATTCGCCGCCGACCGCGACCGGGTAATCGCTCGTAAATTTCGTGAAAAAATGTTCGGAAAAAAGTTTGAGATTGTCGGGAAAATACGGGTTGATAATGTTGCCCAAAATCATTCCGCCGAAAGTGTAAGCGAGCGGTTTCCATTCAAAACGGCGTTCGTTCCACGCCATAATCGCCGCCCAAATCATCGCCGCGAGAAACAGAATCGGATACAGGCTGTAAGTCCAGACGAAAATGAACATCAGCGGCAGCAGCCAGATATATTTGCGCTCAAACAGCAGATAAATTCCGATAATCGTGTAAATAATCGTCAGCGGCGGAGCTTTCGCCATATTCATCCGGTAGAAAAACGGATTGGCGCAGGTTAAGAGCGCGGCGAGCCACAACAGCAGATAATCCACTTGGTAGCGAAACATCATCCAGTAAACCGAAAAAATCGCCAGACTGCCGTAGAAAATCGCGGCGATTTTCGCCGCCGTGACGGGTTCAAAAAACCACAAAAAGGGAATTTGAAAAAGGTGAAAAAGAAAATGATGATCGGCGTAATCACTTGGATTCAAAACAGTTAGCGGCAGCCAGGTGAATTCGGGCAGCCATTTGAAATGCTTAAAATTCTCCCAGAGCAGCGAACTCCAGCGAATGTGATAATAGCCGTCCCAATCGCCGCAGCAAATCGCCTGCGTCGAATATTGCAGCAAAGTCATTATCAAAAAAATAGCGAATAAACCGAAAATCAGATAAACCCAACGCGTCGCCTCGTCCGTGCCGAACCACTGTTTCCATGTTAATTCGGTGCTTTCGGGCGTTTTAATGATGTTGTCAGCCGGTATTTCTGTCGGCTGTTCCTTAAAAATCTCTTCCATTATTAGTACTTAATTCGTATCAAAAAAACTGCGAGTAAAAAGATAATTCATTGAAAAAAATATCACGAAATCGGCGCAAATATCTAATCGAAAAACAAGGTCAGCCGTCGCCGCAAATAGTTTTTCGGAAAATTCATTTGCCAATCCAAAATCCAAAATCTAAAATTCAAACAGGCATTCTGAAATAGTTGTCGGTTGTCGGTTGTCAGCAGTCAGTTTATAGTAAAATCGCGGAGCGGACTGGAGCGCGAGTCCGTCCCGGTTGCCATGAGCGCGAGAGCGCGAAAAAGCGTTTCGCTGACTTTCAACTCGAATAAAAACGAGTGATTTTTCGCGTCGAAACGACGCTCAACGGCAACCGGGACGGACTCGCGCTCCAGTCATTGACCCGCATATTTCTTAAAGATTGGCGATTCACGATTGACGAAGTTTATGTATCCAAAAGGAAATTTAATGATTCCCGCGTCGGTCGGGAAATTGGAAGCGATTTTGAAAGAGCCAAACGGCGAAATTCGCGGTGTCGCGCTCGTCTGTCATCCGCATCCGCTTGGGCAAGGAACGATGCACAACAAAGTCGTTTATCGCGCGGCGGCAGGACTTCTCGATGCCGGACTGGTTGCGCTGCGCTTTAATTTTCGCGGTGTCGGCAATTCCGACGGCGAACACGACGACGGCGACGGTGAAAAAGACGATGTGCGCGACGCTTTGAATTATTTAACCGAAAATTATCCGAATCAGCCGATCACTTTAGCCGGATTTTCTTTCGGCTCCCGCGTCGGCACGGAAGTCGCGCTCGAAGATGCGCGCATCGTCAGAATTATCAGCATCGGCACGGCGGTTGATAAATATGATTTTTCCTATATGAAAAATTGCCGCAAGCCGATTTTATTCGTTCACGGCGACGAAGACGAATTCGGCTCGATTGAAAATCTCAATGTTCTCGTTTCGATGGTCGCCGAAAACGCCGATACGAAACTGGTTGTTTTCAACAATTGCGGGCATTTTTTTGACAATCATTTAGAGCAGTTGAGAAATACGATTCACGATTGGGTTTTGGAAAAGATTTTTGAATGAAGATTTTTAACGCAGAGGCGCAGAGTTTTCAGGGATTTTAAAATCCAATAAAAGCAAATTTGAAAAACCTTTGCGTCTTCGCGCCTCTGCGCCTTTGCGTTAAAAAATAAAATATGGAAAAAGAAGAAAAAGAAGCCGAACGCCTGAGAAACGCGGCGATTCGGATTACGATGATGCCGCGCGACACAAACGCGCACGGGACGGTTTTCGGCGGAATTATTTTGAGTTATATTGACGTTGCCGGCGGCGTTGAAGCCGTTCGGCACACGCGCCACGACCGATTTGTGACGCTGGCGATGAAAGAAGTTATTTTTCACGAGCCGGTTTTCGTCGGCGATTTGGTCAGTTTTTACGCGCGCACGACAAAAGTCGGCAATACTTCGATTACAATTCACGTCATCGTCGAAGCCGAACGTTTCGGCTCGCACGGTCAGTCGGTGCGCGTTACCGAAGCCGAAGTCATTTACGTCGCCATCAATCAATACCGCGAAAAAGTGAAAATCGGAAATTAGTCGGAGCGCGGACGGCTCGTCCGCATTCGAGCGTGGGCGCGAGACAAGCATTGCAAGCAGCGTTATTGATGACGAGCATTTGCGGCATCGCTTTGCTTGTTGGCGGACGAGCCGTCCACGCTCCAATTTAATGAACACGCTGAACGTCGCATCTTTAATTAATCTTTTGGGCTTCACCGTCGGAGTCGCGCTCTACGCGCTGTTGTTTGTGATGGTCGTGCGCCATCGCAAGACGAAAGACAAATTTCCGTTTGATCTGCTGCTCTTCGCCACGTCGGTTCTGGGTTTTCTCTGGAATCTCGGCGAACTTTCCGTTTTCATCTGGCAGGATTTCGGCGCGAGCCGCGTTTCGCCGATTTTGCTGGCGATTTCCTATTCCGCGCTCGGTTTTCTGCCGTCGGTCGTGGTTCATTCGGCGTGGAAAAATTCCGAAAACGAAAATCCGCAGGCGCGTCTGCTCGCTTTTGCCGCTTACGGTTTGAGTATTTTGGCGAGTTTATTTCATCTCTATTCGGCGATTTTTAATAATTCCGCGCCGTCGAGTTTGGGTTTGCAAATCTTAACTTTCGGCGCGCTCGCGCTGATTGCCGGCTTGCTGATTTTTAATTTTAAACAGCCGCTCGAAAATAAAACGGTTTGGATTACGGCATTATTGGTTTTCGCCGTTTCCGCGCTTCATTTGAGTTCAAAAGACGAAGGAAATTCGTGGCTCGTCGAACTGATCGCGCATCAATCTTCGCTGCCGCTCGCGCTGGCGATTCTGCTTCAGGATTATCGTTTTGCCTTTGCCGATTTGTTTTTGAAACGCGCGTTGTCGCTGCTTTTGCTGGCTTCGCTGGCTTTCGGTCTGTATGTTTTCGCCGCCGTTCCGCTGCTCGCGTGGCACGAAACACACGACCGCAACGATGTTCAGGCGGCGGTTATCGTGCTGACTTTGTGGATGACGACGGCGTTAATTTATCCTTCTTTGCACAAATTCGCCGTGTGGCTCGTTGATAAAATTATTCTGCGGCGCATTGATTACGGCAAACTTCAAATCGAAACGGCGCGAATAATTGAACAGTGCGAAACGGCGGAAAGTGTTTTGAATGAAGTTTGCGCGAAAATTTCAAAGGCTTTGACGGCGAAAAACGCGGTTTGGACGCAAACGCCGGAAATGGAAACGTCCGACAAACTTTCGTCGGTAAATTTTACGCCGAACAGCGCGGAAATATTTGTTCCGACGGCTGAACCGGAATTTTTTCAAATCAGTCTCGGAGAATTTTCCGGCGGTCGCCGTCTGTTGTCCGATGAAGTCGAAATGCTTGAAGCGATTGCGCTTTTGACGGCGCGGCGCATTGATAATTTGCGCGTGACCGACGAAAGATACGAACAGGAAATGCAGGCGCGGGAATTCAGCAAGTTGGCGACGGAAGCCGAACTTCGCGCACTTCGCGCCCAAATAAATCCGCATTTTTTGTTCAACGCGCTGACGACAATCGGCTACTTGATCCAAACCGCGCCCGAAAAAGCCTTTGATACTTTGATGAAATTGACCAAACTTTTGCGCGGAAGTTTGCGCTCGAACGGCGAATTTTCGACGCTCGGCGAAGAAATCGAACTGATTAAAAGTTATCTGGAAATCGAAAAAGCGCGGTTTGAAGAACGTTTGGAAGTTGAAATAAATGTACCGAAAGATTTGGAAAAACTGCGTTTGCCCGCGCTGATTCTGCAACCTTTAGTTGAAAACGCCGTAAAACACGGTATTTCAAAAATGAAAAACGGCGGCAAAGTTTTTATTTCCGCCGCTCTCGAAGATGAAAACGACAAGGTTTTCCTGAAATTGCGCGTTTTCGATTCGGGCGGCGGTGTCGGCAAAAACGAAATTTCGGCGGCGCGTGAAAAAGGTGTCGGTTTGAACAATATCGAACAGCGGTTGATTTCTTATTACGGAAAAACGGCGCGTTTTAAGATCGAAAGCGAAATCGGAAAAGGAACGACGGCGGAGATAAAATTCCAGATTCCAGATTCCAAATTTCAAATTGGCAAATAAAAGAGAGTCAGAACCGGTCGAAAATCCGGTATCCGGCATTTGGAATCTGAAATTTGGAATCTGGCATTAAAAGACAATTATGAACAAAATTCGCATAATAATCGCCGACGACGAACGACCGGCGCGAAGTTTTCTGAAAAATATTTTGCAGCAGTTTGAAGACGCGGAAATCGTCGGCGAGGCGGAAAGCGGCGCGGGCGCGATTGAAATTATCAAAGAGAAAAAGCCTGATTTGGCGTTGCTCGATTTGCAGATGCCGGAAATTTCAGGTTTGGAAGTCGTCAAATTTCTGCGTAAAACGGAACTGCCGCTCGTCGCCTTTGTTACCGCGCACGACGAATTTGCGGTGCGCGCTTTTGAACTCAACGCGATTGATTATTTGCTCAAACCTGTTGAGAAATCAAGACTTAGAGAAACGCTCAACCGCGCTCAGGAACGACTCGAACAGACTGATTTCCAAACGCGCGAAGCGGTTAATCTGAAAGCCGCGATTGCCGATTATGAAGAAAATTCTCCGAAAACTTTTCTTCAGCGCATACCGATTCGCCGCCGCGATGAAATTTATTTGATTCCCGTTTCCGAAATCGCGTCAATCGTCGCCGACGGCGAACTTTTGCAGTTGACCGATTTATATAATAAAACCTACACGATTAATTTTCGACTGAAAGATTTGGAAACAAAGCTCGAACCGGACAAATTCGTGCGTCTGTCGCGCGGCGCGCTGGTGAATTTGGAATCAATCGAACGAATTGCGCCGATGCCGGGCGGCACTTATCTCGTCTTGCTGAAAAACGGTCAGGAAATCGCATCGAGCCGTTCGCAATCGCGGATTTTGCGCGACAAATTACTGAGAATCTAGCCGGAGCGCGGACGGCTCGTCCGCCAATGCCAGCGAAGCGTTGCAAACGCTCGCCATCAAATACGCAATTATGATGCGATGGCTTGCTTCTCGCGCTTTCGCGCTTGAAGGCGGACGAGCCGTCCGCGCTCCCAGCGAAACGGTTTATTTAATTTATCAACCGTTTATATTTCATTTACAACCGTTGATTGAAAACTTAATGCGGCACATTTGTCCAAAGATATAATTTAACTTTTTAGAACAAAGGGAAATTATGTCGAAACAATCAATCTACAAATCATTCGTCGCAGTTTTATTCTGTCTAAGTTTTTCATCTTTGGTTTTCGCGCAGGCATTGGGCGGCGCAGGAACGATTTCGGGAACGATTTCCGATCCGAATAACGCCGTCGTTGCCGGCGCGAACGTGACGATTAAAAACGCCGTTACCGGATTTGCGCGAACCACAACGACCGATAATGAAGGCGTTTATTCGTTTAACAGTGTGCCGCCGAATAATTATCAAATCACGGTTGCGGCGAACGGTTTTCAAAATATGGCGCAAAATATCGTCGTGCGAAATTCCGTGCCGATGCAGATTCCAATCTCCTTGGCGATCAGCGGCGCGAATGCGACCGTTAATGTTGATGCCGCCGCGATCAATATCGAAAATATTCCGACGACGCACACCGACGTTGACCAATCTCAGATTCAAAAACTGCCGCTGACTTCGCCCGGAAACGGTTTGTCGGAAGCCGTAACTTTGACTTCGCCGGGAGTCGTCGCCGATTCCAACGGGTTTTTTCATCCGCTCGGCGACCACGCGCAAACGCAGTATTCGGTTGACAATCAGCCGATTACCGACCAGCAGAGTAAAGCGTTTTCGACGCAGCTTCCGGTCAACGCGATTCAGTCGCTGGAAGTAATTACCGGCGCAACGCCCGCCGAATATGGCGATAAAAGCAGTTTAGTCATCAACGCGATCACGCGTTCGGGTTTGAACGCGCCGAAACCGTTCGGCAGTTTCGATTCGAGTTTCGGCAGTTTCGGAACTGTTCAGGAAGAGGGAACTTTCGGTTTCGGCAACGCGAAAATGGGTAATTTTACGGCGTTAAATTTTGAGCGTTCCAATCGTTTTTTAGACTCGCCGGAATTTGACAATCTGCACGACAACGGAAATTCCATCGGAATTTTTAATCATTTCGATTACAATCCGACGGGCAGAGATACGTTTCATTTCAATTTATTTCTGGCGCGAAATAAATTTGAAATCGCCAACACTTACGAGCAGAACGCGCTCGGTCAAGACCAGCGTCAGCGCGTCAAATCAATTAACATCGCGCCGGGTTACGTGCATATTTTCAACGCTTCGACGGTTTTGACGATTAATCCGTATTACCGGCTCGATCAGGTGAATTATTATCCGAGCGATAATCCGTTTTCCGACCAGACGCAAACTATCAGCCAGCAAAGACGGCTTGCCAACGCCGGAATCAAAGCCGATGTCGCGTATGTCAAAGGCGTTCACAATATCAAAGTCGGCGGGCAATTTCAGCACACTTTTTTGAACGAAGGTTTTCAATTCGGCATCACCGACGCGGATTTTAACGATCCGGCGAGTCCTGATTTTATTCCCGGACTTTTGCCGTTTGATTTAACGCGCGGCGGCAGACTTTTCACGTTCAACGGGCGCGCGGACATCAAACAGGAAGCACTTTTCGCGCAGGATAATGTGAATTTTAAAAGCGGTTTGACGCTGAGTTTGGGGTTGCGGTTCGACAATTACAACGGTTTGAGTCGCGGCAAAGCATTACAGCCGCGTCTCGGCGTTTCGTATCTTTTCAAGCCGACCAACACGGTTATTCGCGGTTCATACACGCGAAATTTTGAAACGCCGTATAACGAAAACCTGATTTTTTCCAACGCGGCGGGCGCGAACGGTTTCGCCGACGGAAGTTTCGGCGATGTCAACACCGCGCCGTTAAAGCCGGGAAATCGCAATCAGTTTAACGTCGGTTTGCAGCAGGCGTTCGGCAGATATATCATCGCGGATTTGGATTATTTCAATAAATATACGCGCAACGCTTACGATTTTAACGTGCTTTTGAACACGCCGATCACGTTTCCGATTTCGTGGGACAAATCGAAAATTGACGGCGTTTCGTTTCGTTTGAATCTGACAAATTACAAAGGTTTGAGCGCGTTTTTCAACGCCGGACACACTCGCGCCAGATTTTTCCCGCCGGAAACGGGCGGATTGTTTTTCAATTCCGATCTGCCCGAAGGTGTTTTCCGCATTGACCACGATCAGGCTTTTCAGCAGACGACGCAGATTCAATACAGTTTTGACCGGTTCAAAAACCTGAAAAGTTTCGCGCCGTTCGCCGCTTTTACGTGGCGTTACGACAGCGGCTTGGTTTCCGGCGCGGTTCCCGATTATGCGACGGCTCTGGGTTTTTCGGCGGACGAACAACAGCAAATCGGTTTATTTTGCGGCGATCAATTTGCGACTTTGGCAAATCCGCTCAGAAGCTGCGCCGCGTCAAATTTCGGCGCGACGCGCATTCGCATTCCGGCGGAAGGAACAGTCAACGACGACACGAATCCGCCGCGCATCGCGCCGCGCAATTTATTCGATTTGAGTTTCGGTTCGGACAATGTTTTACGCACCGAAAAAGTAAAAATGTCGGCGCGTCTGACGCTGGTTAATCTGACGAATAAAGTCGCGCTTTACAATTTCAATTCGACATTCAGCGGAACTCATTTCATCGCGCCGCGCACGATTCAAGGACAAATCGGCTTCACTTTTTAGTACCGCAGTCGTCCCGACTGCCGTCCGGCAGGCATCTTGCCTGCCGGAGATGTGAGCGCGGGACGCGCTCACGACAGCAGTCGGGACGACTGCGGTACTCGCTTAAATCAGGCTGCAAATATATAATGAAGCAATGAAAATTATTGCGTTGTTTACAGTAATTATTTTTAACGGTTCATTAAAATTTTTGAGAAAAAACGGTTCGGTTTTTGTACGCTCAATCGTTCTTTTAACCGTTTTTTCAACCTTCACATTCAGCCAGACAACGATTAATCAAAATACTGAAACAACCGTCAGGAAACGCCCGAAAATCGGCTTGGTTTTAAGCGGCGGCGGCGCGCGCGGATTCGCGCACGTCGGCGTAATCAAAGTTTTGGAAGAAAATCACATTCCGGTTGATTATATTTCCGGCGCGAGTATGGGCGCGCTCGTCGGCGCGTTGTATGCGACGGGCAGAACGCCCGCCGATATGGAAAAACTGGTCGAAACGCTCGACTGGAACGAACTTTTGCGCGGCAAACCCGCGTTTGACGAATTGACTTACCGGCGCAAACAAGATCGCCGAAACTTGCCCGGTGCGATCACTCTGGGCGGAAAAGGCGTTGACGTAAAACTTCCGAGCAGTCTGAATCCGGGACACGAAATCGGTTTGGTGCTTGATCGTCTGATGCTGCCATACGGCGACAATACGGATTTTGACAATTTGCCGATTCCGTTTCGCTGCGTGGCGACTGATTTGGTAAATGCCGAAACAGTCGTGTTAAAAAACGGCTCGCTGGCGCAGGCTTTGCGGGCGACGATGGCGATTCCGGCAGTTTTCGCGCCCGTTGAATTGAACGGCAGAATTTTGGCGGACGGCGGAATTTTGAACAATATTCCGACCGATGTCGCCAAAGAAATGGGCGCGGATATTATTCTCGTCGTCAACATCGAAACGCAGCTCGGCGACCGCACATCGCTTGAAAATCTGGTCAGTATTCTCGGACAAACTTTCTACGTCGCAACGGCGGAAAATTCGCGTCGCAGTCTGCGTCAGGCGGACATTATCATCGCGCCGGATTTGAAAAATTATACGACATTCGATTTCGGCGCGGGCAAAAAAATTGTCGAACTCGGCTACGAAGGCGCACAAGCAAAAGTCGCATTATTAAAAAGCCTCGCGCTTGACGATGCCGATTGGCAGCAATATCTGGCTTCGCGCCAAGCAAAAATTCGTCCCGACGTTGATCCGATTCCCGATTTTTTGGCGATTGAAGGCACGGAAAATCCGAACGCCAAAAGAAAAATCGCGCGCAAATTAGATGACAAATACGAAAACAAACCGCTCGACGAAAAGGCTCTGGAAAACGATTTGAACGAACTGACGGGAACGGAAAGATTCGACAATTTGGGTTACGGCATCACGCGCCGCGACGATAAAATCGGCTTGCTGATTCGCGTCTATGATCCGCAGGAGCGAACGCGGCGCACGACGGTTCTTAATTTCGGAGTTGATGTCAACAACGCCGAAACCGATGACGTTAACTTCAACGCGCGCGGGCGTTTGACGTTTTTCGATGTCGGCGGCGACGGTAACGAATGGCGCAACGACATCAGCATCGGTTCACGAACGCTGTTGGCGACGGAATTTTATCATCCGTTCGGAACGAGCCGATTTTTCGCCGCGCCGAACGCGTTTTACGAAGATCACAAAGTAAATTTTTATCAAAACGGCGACCGGCTCACCGAATATACATTTCAAACGGCGCAAGCCGGAATTGATGTCGGTCTTCGGGCAAGCCGCTTCAGCGAACTGCGTTTTGGTTATTCAATCGGAAATTTAAGAGCGGCGCGGCGCATCGGCAATCCGCAATTTTCAAATTCGAGCGGCACGGTGAGTTTCGCGTCTCTGCGTTACAATTTTGACACGAGAAATAACGCGCAAATTCCGACGAGCGGGATCGAATTTAATAATTCGCTTAATTACTATTTCAAAAGTCCGGGCGCAAGCGGCGGATTTCCGCAGGCGGAATCGGAATTCACCGCTTTTCATTCAATCAACGATAGAAATATTCTCTTCGGATTCGGCGGCGGCGGAACGACTTTCAGCCAAACCGCGCCGCTGTTTCAGCAATTTACTCTCGGCGGATTGTTCAATGTCGGCGGTTACGGCAGCGGCGAATTTCGCAGCAGCAATTATCTAAAAGGCGGTTTCGGCGTGTTGCGCGAAACATTTTCGGCTCCGGCGTATATCGGCGGAAAATTATATTTCGGCGGCTGGTACGAAGGCGGTAGCGCGTTCGAGAATTTAGGCGCGGCAAAATATCGCCAGAGCGTTACCGGCGGCGCGGTTTTGGAAACGCGTGTCGGTCCTATTTTTATCGGCGGAAGTTTTGGCGAAGGCGGACACCGAAAATTATATTTTTCGCTGGGCAGATTTTTTTAGAAAAACAAATTGCGCGACGACCGAATTCAAAAAAAAGAGCCGCGAAGTGGTGAATATGACGCTGATAAAAAATACAAATCAGCAAATTCCGAATCAATTCGCGGCAAACTTATTCTCAAATTTTCACGGTTATTAAATTATTCTTATAACGCCCGATTGATATTTCGGTCAAACTTGAACCGCCGCATCCGTTTGCGGACGGCTGTCAAGTTCAAAAAACCTGACCGGAACCGCTCCGTTCACCTTTTCCTTTTCCTTGCTCATCTCATACCATTTATCACAATCCGAACAATGATAAAATTTAACCAAATCCGTCGCCTGAAAATCAAATTTCAAATCTTTGCTGCAATGCCAACAAGTCATAACTAATTCTCCTCCAAATTGAATAAAAGAATTTTAACATTTAAAAGCCGGTAAAAGCTACACTTTTTTTTATGGCATCCATAAGCGAAAACATTTGAAAAATTCTGTCCTTATCTATCGAATTTTGACCTGATTTATTTGAAAATGTAAGCTAAATCGGATATTAAAATAAAAGGTGATGATAATTCCAAATTCCAAATTCCAAAAAATCAAATGCCTTTTTTTATCTGCAATTTTGTGCATTTTCTTTTTTTTCATTCCGACGCAATCTCAGGATAATACTCCGACAACCGATGCGGCGGAAGATAATGTGCCGGCGGCGCAGAATTTTCATCAATGGGGCGCGGTCAGTCTTTTTCACGGTTTGCCGTCGGACAAAGTTCGCGCCGTCGCGCAGGGAAAAGACGGCGTGATGTGGTTCGGAACTGACAACGGTTTGGCGAAATATGACGGTCGGCGCGTGCAGTCGGTCAATTTGCCGGGATTAAACGCCGAAAAAATTCTCGCGCTCAAAGTTGATGGAAAAGAAATTCTCTGGATTGGAACGAACGCGGGCGCGGCGCGATTTGTGAACGGCGGGTTTTATCCGATTGAAGAAACTTTCGGAAAATCTGTCGTTTCCATCGCCGAAACCGACGACGGACAAATTGTTTTAGCCAGCGACGACGGGCAAATTTTTCAGTCTTTTCAAAATGCGGACAATAATCTCGCTGTCAAAATAACTTTGCCGCAGCCGTTGTTCAGCGGAAACGACGAAAAATCGTCAAGATTGACGAGTTTTGCGGCAATCGGCGAAAACTTTATTCTCGGCACATTGGGACACGGCTTGATAATAGTCGAAAACGGTGAAGATCGAGAGATTTTCAGCCGCCCGCGCCCGTATTTTGTCAATGTTTTGCAAAAAGACCACAATGGCGATTTGTGGTTCGGAGCAGAAGTTAGGCGAAACGACGGCGGGCTTTATTACGCCAAAGACATCGAACGCCCGGAGAAAATCGGCGGCGAAACAGGAACGGTCGCCGCACTCGCTTTTGATGCGAATGACGATTTATGGATCGGCACGACCGAACGCGGCGTTTATCATTTTCGCGGCAGAGAACAGCTCGAACATTACACGTTTGAAAATACGGCGGGCGGTTTGCGCTCGAACAATATTTACACGGTTTTTGTTGACCGCGAAAACGTCATCTGGTTTGGAACGGACAAAGGCGTTTGCCGCTTCGACGCTTCGAGTCCTTTTGATCAAAACATTTCCGACGATAAAAACAGCAATTTCGTCCGCACACTTTATCAAACCAAAAGCGGCAGAATTTTTGCCGGAACGAATCGCGGACTATTCGTTTTTGAAAACGGAGACTGGCAAATAATTCCAAATTTTGAACGCAAACCAATTTACGCCGTTTCCGAAGATTCGGCGGGGAATTTGTTAATCGGCACGTCCGGCGGACTTTACACTTTGAATAACGAGCGATTGGCGAGCGAAGATGTTCGCGCCATCGAAAGTTTTCGAGGTGAAACTTATATCGCGCTTTTCGGGCGCGGAATCGTTCAAAACGCGGGCGAAAACGCGACTCCAGTTTTTTCCAACGATTTGCCGACCAGTTTATACGCCGACGACGGCGAAAAACTTTGGATCGGAACGGCGAAAGACGGCGTTTTTTCGTTTGACGGAAAAGCGGTTGCTGCGGAAAAATCATTGGAAAACCTGCGCGGCGCGGCGATTTGGGACATTGACGGCGACCGCGAAAACGGTTTGTGGTTCGCCACCGAACGCGGACTTTTCCTGTTCAAAAACGGCGAACTGCAAGCGGTGACGACCGACGCGGCGCGTGATGTTTTGGCGGGAAAAAACGGCGACGTGTGGAGCGCGACCACCGACAACGGGCTTTCTCATCTGAAATTTGACCCGCAGTTCGGCTGGCTGACTTCTAATTTGAGCGTCGAACAGGGCTTGCCTTCGCAAACTATTTTCGCGCTGCTTCCAATTGAAAACGAAAACATTTTGATCGGCACAAATCGCGGCGCGGCGCGTTACGCGCCGAGCCAAACCGCGCCTTTAATTATTCCGACGCGCGTGTTGAGCCAGCGTCTCTATAACGCCGACGAACTACGTCGTGGAATCAAACTCGATTATCCGCAAAACACTTTGACGGTTGAAGTTACGGCGTTGAGCAGCCGCACGTTTCCCGAACAGTTTCAGTATGCTTTTACGCTCAAAAACGGCAAAAACGAGATTATCAACCAAAAACTTTCGCACGATTCGCAGTTTTTGATGGATAATTTGCCGCCGGACGATTACGCGGTTGAAATTCGCGCTTTCGACAAAGATTTGCTGTCTTCCGCGCCGCTTGTCTTTCAATTTTCGGTCGGCAAAGCACCTTTTCCGTGGGCTTCGACCGCGCTCGCCGTGCTGCTCGCCATCGCTTTGATCGCTTTGGTTTGGGCGATTATCGAGCGTTGGCGAATTACAAAAAGAAACCGCGAACTCGCCGCCGCCAGGTTTGATTTAGCCAACGAAGCCGAACGCGAACGCCGCCGCATCGCCCGCGATCTGCACGATCAGACGCTCGCCGATTTGCGAAATTTAATGATGCTGTCAGACGAACTTCCGGCGATTGAAACGAGCGCGGAAAAACCGAATTTCCGCACCGAAATCGAAGCCGTTTCCAACGAAATTCGCCGCATCTGTGAAGATTTAAGCCCGTCGGTTTTGGAAAATGTCGGATTGACCGCCGCGCTCGAATTCCTTTTGAGTCATACATTTACGCAGACGGACAAAAAGTTTGAATACAAATTTTTATGCGACGAAGGTTTGGAAGAACGCCTCAAATTGCCGCCGAACGCGCAAATGCAGATTTACCGTATCGCGCAGGAAGTTTTAAACAACATCGCGCGTCATTCGGAAGCGGAACTCGTCGAAATGAAAATCACCGACTCATCAGAAAATGATTTCAACTTAAAAATCGAAAACGACGGGCGCGATTTTGATGCGGACAAAGCGAAAAAAGGACGCGGACTCGCCAACATCAAATCCCGCGCAAGTTTAATAGATGCTAAAGTTGTGTGGCAAAAACGGGACGGCAAAATTGTGTTTTCACTCACCAAACGCTCTTCCAATCCAAAATCCAAAGTCTAAAATCCAAAATCGAGCGGCTGTGGTTTTCCACACAATTCCGACCGTAACAACCCGAAAACAGACCGTCGCTAATCACGTTTTAACCCGCCGATTTATCAAAGATAATCGAACACGATGCGATTATCTTTCAACAATAAATTTTCACGGAAATTGATTTGCGGCTTGCTCGCGGTACTAATTTTCGCGTTTGCCGACGAGATTATCCGCGTCAAAAATTCCGCTCGCAGCGAACTTGCCAAAGAACGCTCCCGCCTTGAAAAACACATACCTTTTGAACGGGCTAACCTCATTCCTCACCTTCAAAATAACATTCGTATTTGGCAGAGTTTCAACGAAACGCGGGATTTTGTGAAATTTCAGGATTCATATTTTGCCGCGACCGACGGCGGACTCGTGCAATTTGCCGCCGACGGGAAATTAATCAAACATTACACGGTTTTAGACGGTTTGAGCGAAAGCGATTTGACACATTTGATCGTTTTCAACGCCAAACTTTTCATCGGTACGCGCACCCAAGGTTTGCTCATTTTCGACGGCGAAAACTTTGCGAGTTACAAATGGACAGACCGCGACGCGCAGACGATAACGGCATTTTTAATTGACGACGGCAAACTTTTAATCGGCACATTCAGCGGCGGGTTGATTGAATTTGACGGCGCAAATTTCACCGAAATCAGACCGGAAAATCAAAGATTATCCGCCGTCAATTGTTTGTTCAAAAATAATTCAAAACTTTTCGTCGGAACCTTCGACAACGGCTTATATCTTTTAGAAAGCGGCGTTTGGAAACATTTCACAACCGCCGAAGGTTTGCCGTCAAACCGCGTGGTTGGAATCGGAAATGATGGCGAAAATATTTTCGTCGCCACCGACTTTGGACTCGTTCAAACGGCGAATTTTCAGACGAACAAACCTTTTCGCGCAATCGTTATTTTGCCGACACTTTCAAGCATTGCTGAATACGACAATCAAATCTTTTTTACCAAAGCCGACGGCGAAATTTTCACGCTCGACAAAAAATTCGCGGTTAAAGAACTGGCAAAAAAAGAAAATTTGTCCGACGCGCGTTTGACGGAAATTGACGGAAATCTTTTTTTGCTGGCTAAACAAGGCATTTTCCAAATAAACGGCGCGAATTTTAAAAAATTCGGCGATTCCGAAGACGATCTACTGACCGACAATTTTATTTCCGCGCTGGCTTTCGACGACAACGAAAATCTCTGGGCGGGAACTTTTCGGCGCGGCATTGATGTTTTCACTGAAGACGGCAAAAAAATAAAGCATTTGGAATCGGAAACCGCGCGCGAAATTAATTTTTTGCGAGCGCAAAACAATCAAATGTTCGCCGCGACTTCCGGCGGTTTGATGAGATTCAAAAACGATTTTTCAAGCGACGATTTAACCAAAAAAGACGGTTTATTAAGCGATTCGATCACGCATTTCGCCGACGCGGATTTTCTCGCAATTGCGACCGCCAAAGGACTAACGCTCAACGAAACGGGCAAAATGCGAAGTCTTTCGACCGTTCAGGGTTTGCCGAGCAACAGCGTTTACACGACGCTTTTCGCGGGCAAATCGCTGTTTGTCGGAACGCTCGGCGGTTTGGCGGAAATTCAAAATAATAAAGTCGTCCGCGTCTTCAAA
The DNA here is from genome assembly GCA_965218105.1 of Pyrinomonadaceae bacterium. Taxonomy (GTDB): domain Bacteria; phylum Acidobacteriota; class Blastocatellia; order Pyrinomonadales; family Pyrinomonadaceae. The sequence continues at coordinate 1,812,315 of OZ244585.1, read as the reverse complement.
GATTCAAATTCAAATCTCAAACAAAACTGGGTGACGGCACTTTGTTCGGCAAACGACCGCATTTTTATCGGGACTTACGGCGGCGGCATTTACGAGTTAACCGCGTCCGGCGAAATTCAAAATTTTGCTGAAACCGGCAAATTCGTCGTCAATCCGAACGCCATTTACAGCGACGGCGCGAGGATTTTCGTCGGAACTTTGGAAGGCGTGAAAATTTTGGATTTAACCACGCAAAAGTGGAGCGTTTTGACCGAAAATCTGCCGTCAAAAGTCGTAATGAGCATCACCGGCGACGGCGAAAATATCTATTTCGGCACGACGAGCGGAATCGCCAAAATCGGGAAAAGCTATCTTGCAAAAGGAGATTTCAAATGAAAAAGTCCAAAGTCCAAAGTCCAAAGTCCAAAAGACTTTTATTTACCATTTACCATTTACCATTTACCATTTTTTTCGCGGCTGCCGCTGTTTTCTCACAATCAGGTGTTTTAATTCCGTCGTCGCAAACCGAAAAGCCGAATCCGCAAGTCCTTTCTTTGCAAGTGATGAATGTTGATGTTTTGATTGACAACCAACACGCGCGGGTGAAAGTTACGCAGATTTTTGATAATCACACGGCGGAAACGCTCGAAGGAAAATATCTGTTCGCGCTGCCGCCGGCGAGTTCGATTTTCGATTTTGCCGTCTGGGATAACGACACGCGAATTCCGGGCGTGATGATGGAAAAACGCCGCGCTAATGCCGTTTACACCCAGATAAAACAGGCGCAGATTGATCCCGGATTATTGCAACAAGACGACGAACACGAAGGAAGTTCGGCGTTTTCAGCGAAGATTTTTCCGATTGACGGTTACGGCTCAAAACGGCTCGAAATGGAATATACGGAAATTTTGCCGGTCGAAAGTTTGAGTTCACACTTCACATTTCCGCTCAAACCGTCGTTCGGCGAAACGCAAAGCGTCGGCGAATTTAATCTGCATATTCGCGCCGTCAACGATTTTCCGATTTTCACGACGACTTATTACGATTATCCGCTCCAAATCACCAACGCGGACGCGAACAATTTTGAAGCCGAATATCACGCCGAAAATATCGAACTGCGAAACGATTTTTCGTTTGATTATCAAATAAATATACCGAACAGCGAACTTTCGTTTATCGCTTATCGCGCGCCCGAACAAATTTCCGCTTACGATCTGCGCGATCCGCAACTTGCCGCCGCCAAACCGGACGGATATTTTCAGGCGCAGGCGATTTTCAATCAGCCGGCGAACACCGAAAAACCGCCGCGCCGCGTAGTTTTACTGCTCGACACTTCCCTTTCGATGTATGGCGACCGGCTCGCCCGCGCCGTCGAAGCCGCCGATTATTTTCTGCACGATTTGACGGAAAAAGATGAATTCAACTTGATTTTATTCGGCGATGAAACCGATTCATTTTCTGAAAAACCGCTCACCGCGACGACGGAAAACGTCGAAGACGCGATGCAGTTTATCAGGAACTCGACGTTCGGCGGCGGCACGAATTTGAAAAAAGCACTGCAAACCGCAATTACTCAAACGAATAATTTTTCCGGCGGTGAACGCGATATTATCTTGATTTCCGACGCGAATCCGACGGCGGAAACAACCGACATAAAATCAATTTCCGCTTTGTTTGATAATAAAAACGATGTCAAACTTTTCGCCTTCGCGCTCGGCAATGACGCGAACGAATCGCTTTTGGAAAGTTTAAGTGCCAAAACTCAAGGCTATTTCGCGCAGGCGCGGGAAACCGAAGACATCGCGCTCGCGCTGAAGATATTTACAGAGAAAATCGGCGCGGCGAATATCGGAAATTTGCGGTTAAATTCTTCTCAAACAGATAATTTTTATCAGATTTATCCGAGCGGCGCGGACAGTTTCAACGGTTCGAGTTTCACGTTTGTCGGGCGTTACAAAAAGCCGCAAACACAGACAAAAATTCAACTTACGGCGCACTCCGGCGCGGACGAGATCAATCTTTCGCGCGAAATTTCGTTGCCGGAATTTGACGACGCGCATCCGCATCTGCCGCGTGTTTGGGCGCGGGCGCGGGTTGACGCGCTGCTGCAAGCGATGAATATTGACGGCGAACGCGAAGATTACATCGCGGAAATTATTCGGCTGTCGGAAAAATACAAATTCGTTACGCCTTACACGGCGTTCATCGCCGCGCCGCGCGCGCTGCTTCGTCCGCGTTTGATTCAGCCGGGCGATCCGGTGATTCGCGTCAAAACCGACGAATCAATCAAAGAAGTTTTCGCCGTTTTGCCGTTCGGCGAAACACTGCCGCTCAAATTTTTGGAAAAAGAGAAAGTTTGGGAAACGCGCTTTCTCGCCCCCGCGTGGATGCCGGACGGTGTTTATCGCTGTCGGCTGCTGTTGACCGATAAGAATAACAACGGCTATCAGGAAGAAAAAACCTTCGTCGTGGACAGCCACGCGCCGAAAATAAAAATTAATCTGCCGTCGCCAACCGTCAAAGCGGGCGGTGAAATTACGCTGAAAGTTTCCGCCGACAGCGACACGGCGCGGCTCGTCGCCAAATTTTACGGCGCGAAACCCGTGCAGCTTTTTTGGTCTGATGCGGAAAAAGCGAACGTCGGAAAACTGCGCGTATCGGAAAATCTGACGGCAGGCAAATATGTTTTGACGGTCACGGCGGAAGATTTCGCGCACAATCAAACAAGCGAAGAAACGAATATTGAAGTTTTTTAGGAGCAGGAGCGCGGACGGCTCGTCCGCCAACGACAGCGGAGCGCATCGTTGTCCGCCTCGCTTTGATAAAATCGTCATTTAGCGCGAACGCCTTCAACATCGCTTCGCTGGTTGGCGGACGAGCCGTCCGCGCTCCAATTGAAGAAATTTTTATAGTGTATGAAAAATCGGAAGTTTATAAAACAAATTTTGGTCAAAATTTTAATCGTCTTTTTTGTTCTCGGCGGTTTAATTGTCAGCTTTCAGTTTTTTGGAAAATCATCGTTTCCGTTTGCCGAAAAAGTTCAAGCCGAAAATACCGATACAAAAATCAAAACGGAATGTGAAATCGCAATTGAAAATGCGCTTTACACGCGGACGGAATTTTTCGGCGCACAGGCTTTTGTGCCTTTTCCGACTCAAAAAGCGCGTGATAATTTGGCTGACATCTTACAAAAATATCCGAATGACGCGGGAATTTATCAAAAACTTGCCGAACTCGATGAAAAATTAGAAAAATTTGATTCGGCTGAATCGGAACTGCAAAAATTTGTCGAACTCCAAAAAGATGATTTACACGCGCTGGAAATTCTCGGCGATTTTTACGAACGCCGCGCCGAGTTTGAAAAAGAAGCCGCGATTTTAGAGAAATTATTGACGATTTCGCCGGAAGCGGAACGCGCGGCAATGTTTTCGCGTTTGATTGAATTCGCGCGGATTCACGAACTCGACAAATATCTGGAACCCGCATTTTATCAAAAAATCGCCGCCGATAATCCGGCTCTTTTTCCGATTGTCGAACAGTTGATTGATAAACTTTCAAAAGAAAAAAATTACGCGGAAGCCTTGAAAATACTGCGCGGCTACAAAGATAAATTTCCCGAAAGACAAAATTTAATTCTCAAAAAAGAAGTCGAAATTTTGCTTTCGATGAAAAATAAAGCTGAAGCCGAACGGGTTTATCAGGCGGCGTTTGATCCTTTTTGGTCGGATGAAGAAATGGAAAATTATTATTCATTTCTCAAAGATCAAGACCGTTTTCGCGCTTACGGCAGCGAATTAAAAACGAGTTTCAAACGCGATTCCGCCGATTTTGATACGGCGACACGGCTGATTTATTTTCGCAAAAACGACGGCGTTTACGATAACGATTCGGCGGCGACGGTAATTTTGCAGGTTGAAAAAGCGCGAAACGAAAAAAACATCGCGTGGAAACCGGAAGAACTCGTTACCGCCGCGCGTATTTTGCTCGCCGACGGCGAAAGCGATACGGCGGCGCGTTTTCTTTACACGCTGCATCTGCAAAACGCGCTCGCGCCGAAAAGCGAATTGCGGGCGAAGATTTTGTATCAGCTTTTTGAACTTCTTTCCGATTCAAATGAACAGCGTATCTCTCTGACAAAAAGAGATTTACGGTTTTACGAAGATGTCGGCAAAAGTGATTTGCATCCGGGAATTACGAGCGGCATTTTGTCGCTGATTTTTTCCGACACCGCGCCGCAAAACGAACTCGACAATAAAGAAACGACGGCGACTAAACTGTTTAATCGCGCCGCCGCTTACCGCATTTTTCTCGCTTACAAAGAAGAATATCCGACTTCGCCCGAACTCGCGCAGATGTATTTGGACATCGTGCGGTTTTACACGGCGACCAAACAAACCGACATCGCCGCCAAAACGCTCGCCGAATTTGAACGGCGTTACGAAAAATCGAGCGATTATCCGCAGGTTGCGTTGAAATTAGCCGACGCTTTCGCGGCGACAAATCAACCGGAAAAAGAACGCGAAATTTATCAGCGAATTTTGGATTATCTCGGAAAACAGGGCAAATCGCTCGCGCCGAAAATTGAAATCCCGGAGTTTCAAACTGATTCCGACGAAAATTATTCGCCGCCAACCGACACCAATAAAAAACCGCAAATTTCAAATTTGGGCATTTATATTCCGAACGGAAACGAGAGAAAAAAATATTACTATTACGAAAATCCAAATTTCACTCACGATTATTTGGCGAAAAAAAACGCGGAAATAATTTATTCGGACATTTTGAAACGGCTGGTTGAATCGCTTTCCAAAGACAAGCAAACGGAAAAAATTCTCGCGCTTTATTCCTATGAAATCGCCAAATACCCGGACGAACGATGGCTTTACGAACAGCGTTTGGAATGGCTCGAACAGGCGAATTTGGTTGACGAACAGCTCAGAGTTTACAAAGCCGCGATTGACCGTTTCAAAACGCGAAACTGGCAGGACAAACTGGCGCGCTGGTTTTTGCGGCGCGAGAAAAATCGGGAATTTGCCGAATTTTCGCAAGATTTGATCGGCAAATTGAATGACGCGGACGCGCAAAATTATCTCAGCCAATTTGTTGACCAAAAAATCAGCGGAAGCGATTTTGACGAACAACTTTATCTGAAATTGTATGTCGCGGCACACGAACGTTTTCCGCACAAAATCAATTTTGTCAATGGTTTACTAAATTTTTACAAAGCGCACAAACGCGAAAGCGGGTGGCGCGAACTTTCCGCCGAATATTATTTTGAATCGAAATCGGTGCGCGATATTTACATCAAAAATCTCGCCGAAAAAAACGAACTGCGAAATTATTTGAACGAGGCGCGTGAAAAATGCTGCGCCGATGAAAATTCGCCGGAAAATTTGCCTTACGCGCTTTTTCGAGCTGACGCGGCGGCGCATTTGGCGAATTTTGAAGAAGCGGTTGACGCTTACACGAAGCTCAACGAACTTTATCCGCACACGACCGAATTTCAGGAACGGCTTTTGAATTTCACGCGCTCGTTCGGTCAGCGCAATCGCGGAAGTTTGGCGCAGGCGGCGAATATTGCTCACGCGCAAGCCGAATTTACGCCGTCGTCCGCCGAATTTCGCACTCGCAACGGCGAAATTCAGGCTGAACTCGGCAATTACAACATCGCGCGAAGCGAATGGGAAAAACTGATTGCGACGGAATCCGGCGACGCGGAAATTTATCTCGATACGGCGACCGTTTACTGGGATTATTTTCAATATACGGACGCGCTGCGAACGATAAAAAATCTGCGCGAAAAAATGAATGACGACACGCTTTACGCTTTTCAAACCGGCGCGATTTTGGAAAGTCAGCACAAGTTACCCGAAGCCGTCGGCGAGTACATTAAAGCTCTGGATTCAGCCGAAGACGAAAATTATTCGCAGACGAGCCGCGCGAAAAATCGTCTGGCGCAGATTGCCGGAAAAACGACGGACAATCTGCGATTGATTAACGCGGCTTTTGAAAACGAACGCGGGAAACGCGAAGACGATTCCAATTTGGTTTTGGCGTATGCCGATTTTTTGCGGGAAGCGAAGCAAATATCTCAGGCGGAAACGATTCTCAAACGGGAAATTTCGCGCAGCAAAGACAAAGATTTTTTAGAATCGGCGCGTGGTTTTTTCTCGACAAATGACAGTAAAAACGGCGAACAAATCGCGCTGCGGCGATTGGCGGAAACTTCAAAAAGTCCGCGCGGCGCGATTTCCTATCGCCTTCAGCTCGCCGATTCGTTTTTAGAAGAAAATCGCCGCGACGAAGCGAAAAAAGTCGTGTCGGAACTGCTCGCAAAATTCCCGACAAATTACGGAGTTTTAAGCGAAAGTGCCGATATTTACTGGCGAATAAATGCGCGTGAAGATTCCGTCAAAGTTTTGCAAACTGGCTTAAATCGCGGGAAAGGTAAGTTTCAGTATATTTTTTCGCGCAAACTCGCGGCGAAATTAGTTTTGCAAAATCGTCTCGCCGAAGCCGAAAATATTTTGCTCGAACTTCATAATGAAGACGCGGGCGATACGGATGTTTTCCGCGAATTAACGAACATTTACGTCAGCCAAAACAAGTCCGACGCGCTCGAAAAAGCGTTCGGCGAAACGCTCGAAGCATTGAAAAATCAGGATATTGAACGCCGCGAATTGAACGCGCAGGTTGCCGATTTTCGCGTGCAGATGATTGATGCCTTTACGCAGCTCAAATCTTACGGCGCGGCGGTCGAACAGCACATCGAAATAATCAACCGCGAACCGGACGATGAGGAAAATATCGAAAACGCGATCAATTACGTCAAACGCTACGGCGGCGGCGATATTCTGCTCGCTTATTACCAAAAAACCGCCGCCGAAGCGTATAAAAATTATCGCTGGAATGTAATTTTGGCGCGAATTTACGAGGCGAATAACGATGCGGAAAATGCCGCGCGAAATTACCGGACGGCGATTGATAATCAGCCGGAAATGCCCGAACTTTACGTCGCGCTCGCCGATCTCGAAACGCGCCGTAAAAATTACGATGCCGCCATTGAAAACGTCAATAAAGTTCTGGAATTAACCAACGATGAACCGCAGTTTATCAAGCTGAAAATCGAGATTTTGGAAAAAGCCGGACGCGGCGCGGAAGCGGAAAAAGAACGCGCCAAATTGCCCGTTAAAGAACAGCCGAAACAAACTGTTTCCGATCAATTTCAGGAAGCGCGAAATTTGCCGACAGGCGAAAAATCTCAGGCGGTGGCTGAGTATCGGCAAGCGTTCGGCGAATTGCTTAAAAATCCGATGGCGCACGATTTGACGGCGGCGGAAGTCGCCGGTTACGTCAAAACTTTGCGAACGGAAGAAAATTTGGACGCGATTGCCGGAAATCTTTGGACACTGCGCGACAAATTCATCGCCGAAGCCGACGGCGACAACGCGCTCAACGCCGGAAAAGCGAGAATTCAACTGCAAATTTTAGACGGCGCGATGCCCGAAGCGATTGGAAATATTGTCAAAACGACGGCGACGAGCGATGAAAATTCCGCTCTGCAAAAAGATTTGAACCGGCGAATTGACGAATTATTTCAAAAAACGGATCGTCATTCGACGCTTTCGCTCATTCAAAACATCGCGCATCAATCGGGTTTCGGCGCGTTGGAAGAAAAAATTCTCATCGCGCGGAAAAATTCCGATTTTATCTATGCTGATGCCGAAAATTATCGTGCCGACTTTCAAGAATTATTGAATTTTTACGCGACGCGCGGAATGTTTGAGAAGATTTTGGACGTATTGGAATCCGAGCGAACGCGCAACGGAAAAGTCGGGATTAATTATGTGTATTTAATTGCCGAAAACGCGCGTTTGATCGGTGATAATGAGAAAGAATTGTCTGCTCTGCGCGAAAATTATCAATCGGCGAACGGCAATATTTCCGGCGAAACAGACGAAATGACGGCGCGTTATCTCGAACTTTTGTACGAAAAAAATCGTGAAGAACTTGCCGGTTTGACTCAAAAATCTTCGCCGCGTCAATTGCAGTTAATTAATTTTTTGCTGGCAAAAGGCGAGCGCGATTTGGCGCATTCAGCGATTCAAAATGCAAAATTGCCGAAAAGCTGGAAACTGGCGCGAAACGCCGAAACGAGTTTGGCTTTGCGCGAATATTCGACCAAAGACGAATGTTATTTTTGCGACGCGTTGCGGCTCGCGCCGATTGGCGAATTTATCGCGCAAAGACCCGACAAAGCCAATGAATTAGTCGGCGATGCTTGGTTTCGGCTCGTCGGCGAATACGGCGAATGGCTTTATTTCGCGCCAAATGCCGAAATGAACGGCGATGCGAAAAACTTCCTGCCCGCGATGATCGAAAATCGCCCGAACAGCGCGGATGAACAAGCCAAACTCGGCGTGTTTTATTTCAAGCAGAAAGATGCGAAAACCGCGCTCGAACATTTTCAACTGGCGGCGGAAATCAAACCAGATGATAAAAATATCAAGGCAAATCTCGGCGCGGCTTATTTTCAAACGGGCGACGAAAAGAAGGCGCGGGAGATTTGGGCGCAAATTATCGCGGGCGAAAATCTGAGCATTGAAGACGGCGAACTTTATCTGCAAACTTTGGAACAACACAATTTACAAGCCGAAGCGCGTGAAAATTTGCTGCCGATGGTCGTCAAAAATTTAAAGAAAAATGAGCGGAACGACAACGATTATTATCAAAGTGAAAAAGCGAGATTGCCTGAAAACTTAAAAAATTTTATCCGCCAATTGTCAAAATCATTTGATTCGGAAACTGCAAAAGCGGAATACCTTCAAAAAATCATTTCCGCCGTTCCAAACAGTGTTTTGCTGCCGGAAATGCTCATTGATGAATCGCTGATCGCGGAAAATAATCGCGTGGTATTTTACGAAACTTTGATCGCGCGAAGTGAAACTTCCGGCAGTTCCGATTACGATTACGAAGCCGTTTTGCAGAAAACCTACGACGCGGGCGAAGCCGAAGAAATTTACGATCTCGAAAACGATTACAAAGTTTCCGAACCGGACGACGAGCGGATTAAATGGCAGAAAAAATATCTCAAATATCTGCTGCAAATCGGCGAAAACGCCAAAGCGAGAAAGCTGATTTCCGGCATCGAAAACGAATTAAACAGGCGTTACGCGCATCCCGAATGGCTGCGCTTGGCTGAAATAAAACTGCAAATCCGGCGCGGCGATTTGATGAAAACTTTGGAAGACGCGAAACGCTTTATCGGGATTGAAATAAAATCCGACGCGCCAACGGTGAAACCGCCGAGCGTCGAGCGTTTGAATGATGTTCTGCAAATTTTGCGCGACGAAAAAGCGTGTACCGCAGTCGTCCCGACTGCCGTCGTGAGCGCGTCCCGCGCTAGCGTCTTAAATCTTTTTTCTGACTCGGAAGCGGGACGCATCCGAGACGGCAGTCGGGACGACTGCGGTACTTTGCTTGAGACATATTATTGGCGGCGGCTCGCGCTTGAACAATATGAAGCGGCGAATTTCGTCGGTTTGGCGCAGATATTTTTTGAGCGTAATGATTATCAAAACGCACTCGACATTCTGCAATTATCTGTTGACGCGGCTGACGAAAGTACGAGACCGGAAACGCTGGCGAAAATCGCCGCGCTGCCAAACGTTCAACTTTTTGCAGTTGATAAGGCGAAACTTGCAGAGCCGGAAACGATAAATTCTTTCAATCAAATGACGGCTTTGAAACTTTCCGCCGAAACCTGCGCGAAATTTGAACAGATAAACGCGGCAATTATATTCAGACAAAAACTTCTCGAAATCGCGCCCGAAGACATCGAAAATCGGCTCGAAATCGCGCGGCTTTATGCCCGGAAAAATCAAGCGGAAGCCGTCAAATTTCTGGCTGACGTGATTAATAACCGAAACGCCGATGCGAGTTTGCGTTGGCAGGCGGTTTGGATTTCGCGCGAACTCATTGAAAACAAAGCAGATTTACTGAATGCGACGCAATCGGCGGAAAGCGAATTGCGAAATACGCTGGAAATTTTAGCCGATAATCAAATCGAGATAAAAGTCGAAAATCCGGGTTCGCAGTTCTGGTTTTTCGCCGGATTAGTCGCCAAAAGTTTTAACCAGAATGATTACGCGGCAACCGCTTTTCAAAATTCTTTGATTGCCGATTATGAACGGCAAAATGCGTTCGGCGCGGAAAACGCGGCGCAACAGTTGATGCGTTTGGATTTGGCGAAAAATCAGCCGAACGCGGCGTTTCGATTAGCTGACGCGGACAAATCCGCAAAATCCGATGAATTGCTGAATGTGCTTTCCGAATCTGCCGAGAAAGTCGGCGAATTTCAGCGGGCGATTGATTTTGAAAAAGCCAAATCAAAAGACATTGACGAAGAAAAAATCGCTCGTCTGCAAAATTTGAACGCGGAGAAAATGCGAAAAGTCACTGCATTTAAAGTCAGAATGTAACGCAGTCGTCCCGACTGCTGTCGTGAGTGCGTCCCGCGCTCACGTCTGAAATCTTTCTGACTCGGAAGCGGGACGCATCCGAGACAGCAGTCGGGACGACTGCGGTACTGACATTATGAAACATAAAATAATCATCGTTTTATTCGTTTTCGGCGCGATTGTTTTCGCTTATTCACAAACTGCGACCAAACCTTTTGAACAAGCTGCGGATTTTCCGCGCGGCGCGCTTATTTATGTGCAGTTTGCGGATTTGCCGACTTTTATTAAACAGTTGAATGAATCTAAACTCAAACAAAATTATCTCGCAAGTGAAAATTTCGCGCAGTTTGAAAATCGTCATTTGGCGTTAAAACTCGCGTCGCGCTGGCAGGAATTTAATGATGCGAGCGGTTTTCCGATTGATTTGAACACATTCGGCAATATGTCGGAAGCTCGCGCCGCCGTCGCAGTTTACGACATCGGGCGGCTCGATCTGGTTTTTATCGCGCCGGTTAATGATGAGATATTTGCGGCTTCGCAGTTTTTTCAAAATAGTTCGCAATTTTCGGAAAACACGCTCGAAGACGGCACGATTTTTTACAGCGCGGATGTCGCCGCAGATCGCGGCAGACAAAAACAAAAACTCGTTTTCGCCAATGCAGACGGGCGTTTTATTTTGGCGACGAGCGAGAAATTATTGCTGCAAACATTGACGAATATCAACGGCAAATCTCCGAAAAACAGTTTGGCGGACGAACCTGTGTTCAAAAATCTGAGCGAAAAAGTTACGCCGCACGCCGCGACCGTTTGGCTCGATCAGGCGAAACTTGACGACGATTATTATTTCAAACATTATTGGCTGGCGGGAAATCTCGAAGATTTGAAAAAATTTCGCGCCGGAATGTTCGATTTTGAAATGAGCGAAGACAAATGGACGGAACGCCGCGAATTTTTATTGACAGAGACGCAAGCTGTAAAAAATGAGAAAATAAGCGCGAAAGAAGCGAATGATTTAACCGCGACGCTGCCGGAAAATGTTCCTTTTTATAAATTGCAGAATGTTATAAATAAACCGGATTTAACAATTGATGCGGTGCAGAACGCGCTTTACGACCGATTTGAAAATACATCGGAATCATCCGAAAAATCATGGGATCGAAACTATTACAGCGATGAAGATTTTTATTCATCAGACGAAAATTGGCGCGATTATTCTTATTTGGACGACGATTACGATAAAACGATTGACGACGCGGAAGATGCCGGAATCGTTGAAGAAAAAGGCAGTTTGACGGAAATAAACGCGGAGAAAAAATCGAGAAATGATTTGCAAAACGCGCTCGCGGCGGCAAATCCGCAACTCTTTTTGACCGCTCAAATTCCGCAACTTTTGCCCGCGCCGTTGTTCGCCGAATTTAGAAAAGCGGCAATCGTTAAACTTCTCGCGCCGAACAATTTGAATCGGGAAAATCTGGAAAATGCGCTCGCCGCAAAGCTCAAAAACCAACTAATAGTTGCCGATAACAATCTGAAATTGAATTGGGAAACGAAAACCGAAAACGGCAAACAATGGCGCGAACTGAATTTGCCGATGCTCGGCTGGGGAATTTCGTATAGTTTGCAAGACGATAAATTAATTTTTTCAAACAGCGCGGAACTGCTCAAAACTGTTATTTTTAACGAAAACAAAATTGCGGAAACACAATCGGAATTTCGATTTGATGATTTGACGGTGATTCGTTTAAGCGAGCGCGAACAAGGTTTTGACCAAATAATGAATAATCTCGCCGCAGAGAATAAAAAGGATATTTCGAGCGATTTTTTCGCCGGAAATATCAGCAGTTTGCTCGATGTCGCGTCCGATGTCAGCCGCATTGAGATAACTCGAAATACGTCCGGCAATTATCTGCGCGAAGAGATAAATTTTATTTTCAAATAAATTTCGTCAGAGCCGCCCGCTCACGCAAATGGTTCTGACAGCGTGCAGTTTTATTTTCAGTGAAGTTGTTTATAATAATCGAACGCGAAAAAAAGAAACGAGCGAAAAAAAATGCTGAAAATCGAAAACTACATCGGCGGCGAACTGCTCGCGCCGGTTTCAGGTGAATATCTCGACAATTATAATCCGGCGATTGGCGAAGTTTATTCGCTGATTCCCGATTCGGACGAGCGCGATGTGCGCCGCGCCGTCGAAGCGGCGAAAAAGGCTTTTCCGGTCTGGTCGAAAATGTCAGCCGAAGCAAGGCACGACGTTTTAATGCGCGTTTCGAGTTTAATCGAGCGCGATTTGGATTTCTTAGCCGAAGCCGAAAGCGTTGACAACGGCAAGCCGAAAAGTCTGGCAAAAGTCGTTGATATTCCGCGCGCCGTTGCCAATTTCAAATTTTACGCGACCGCCGCGATGCACTTTTCTTCGGAAGCGCACGAAACTGTCAATCAGGCGATAAATTATACTTTGCGCCAACCTTTGGGCGTGATCGGCTGTATTTCGCCGTGGAATCTGCCGTTGTATTTGTTCAGTTGGAAAATCGCGCCCGCGCTCGCCGCCGGTTGCTGCGTCGTCGCCAAACCTTCGGAAATTACGCCGATGACCGCGTATCTTTTGTCGAAAATCTGCGTCGAAGCCGGACTTCCCGCCGGAGTTTTAAATGTCGTTCACGGTTTGGGAACAAAAGCCGGAAGCGCGATTGTGCAGAGCAAATATGTCAAAGCGATTTCGTTCACCGGCGGCACGAAAACGGGCGAATGGATTGCGCGAGAAGCCGCGCCGAAATTTAAAAAACTGTCACTCGAACTCGGCGGCAAAAATCCGAACATCATTTTCGCCGACTGCAATTATGGAGAAATGCTGTCAACCACGGTTAAATCTTCATTTTCAAATCAAGGTCAAATTTGCCTGTGCGGTTCGCGGATTTTTGTCGAGCGTCCGCTTTACGAACGATTCAAAGCGGATTTCATCGAACGAGCTTCACAATTAAAAATCGGCGATCCGTTAGAAAAAGACACAAATATCGGCGCGGTTGTTTCACAGCAGCATCTCGAAAAAGTTCTTTCCTACATCGAACTCGCCAAAGAAGAAGGCGGAAACATTTTGCTCGGCGGCAATCAAATAAAACTCGAAGGCAGATGCGCGAACGGTTTTTTTATTGAACCGACAATCATCGAAAATCTCGCTTACGACTGCCGCACGAATCAAGAAGAAATCTTCGGTCCCGTTGTTACAATCACGCCGTTTGACGAAGAAAACGAAGTTTTAAAATATGCCAATTCCGTCGAATACGGTTTGTCGGCGACGGTTTGGACGGAAAATCTCTCGCGGGCGCATCGCGTTGCGGAGAAACTCGAAAGCGGAATTGTTTGGGTAAATACTTGGATGTTAAGAGATTTGCGAACGCCGTTCGGCGGCGTGAAAAACTCCGGTGTCGGGCGCGAAGGCGGTTTTGAAGCACTAAAATTTTTTACGGAAGAAAAGAATGTTTGTATTAAGATAAATTATTGAAGCAATGTTTGAAGTGGACTTAAATATTCGTCCGGCAAAAATTGAGGATGCGGAAAGCATCGGACGGCTTGCCGAAGAATTTGTCGAATATCTGCGCTTGCTCGGCGACGATGCGGAACAGAAATTTAATGCGGAAGTGTATTTGCGCGATGGTTTCGGCGCAAATCCGGCTTTTTCAGGCTTGATCGCGGAAAACGACGGAGAAGTTTCGGGCTATCTGCTCTATCATTTCGGCTACGACGCGGATTATGCAACCAGAACTCTGCACGTTGTAGATTTATACGTTGCGGAAAATCGGCGCGGGCGCGGAATCGGCAGCGCGTTGATGGCGCGAGCGAGCGAAATTTGTCGCACGGCGGGCGGCGCACAATTGTTTTGGACGGTTTATGCGCCAAACGAAGCGGCGAAAAACTTTTACGAGCGGCTCGGCGCGAGATACACGCAAAATATGTTGTTTATGCGCTTAGACGTTTGAGCAAAATATTTATGTCGAATTTCATTCCCGGACTTGAATTGAGCGGATTATTTTATCGAGAAGCGGTCAAGCCGATTTTTGACGAGGATTTTCCGAACTTGCATTACAGCGCGGCACTCATCGGCGGCGGTTCGGAAGTTTTGGGTTTTGATACCGAAATGTCCACCGATCACGATTGGGGAACGCGCTTGATGCTTTTTCTCGAAGAAGAAGATTTTGCCGAACGCCGCGATGAGATTAACGAAACTCTGAGCCGCAAGATGCCTTACGAATTTCGCGGCTATCCGACCAATTTCGGTTTGCCCGATCCGAATGATGGCGGCACGCAATCGCTTGAAGAAATCGAAAGCGGCGCGGTCAATCACCGCGTAGAAATTTTAACGATTCGCGGATTTTTTCAAGATTATTTTAATTTCGATTTGCGAAAACCGATTGAACCCGCCGATTGGCTGACATTTTCCGAACAAAAATTGCGGGCGATTACATCCGGCGAGATTTATCACGATGAAATCGGTTTGCGGGAAACGCTCGAAAAATTTAATTATTATCCGAATGATGTTTGGCTTTATTTGCTGGCTTCGGGTTGGAACAGAATCGGGCAGGAAGAACATTTGATGGGACGCGCCGGAATTGCGGGCGATGAAATCGGCTCGGCAATCATCGCATCGCGCCTTGTGCGCGATTTGATGCGGTTGTGTTTTTTGATGGAAAAACAATACGCTCCTTATCCGAAATGGTTTGGAAAGGCGTTTTCACAATTGAAATGCGCCGGAGATTTGTCGCCCGTTTTTAAGCAAGTGTTGACGGCGGAAACTTGGCAGGAGCGCGAAAAGTTTCTGTCAAAGGCATACGAATATGTCGCCGCGATTCACAATCAGCTGAAAATTACCGAGCCGCTTCCGGCAAGAGTTGATAAATTTTTCACTCGTCCTTTTTCGGTCATTCATCTGCACGGAAATTTTGCCGCCGAAATTTGCAAAGGCATCACTGATCCGGCGGTCAAACGCATTGCCGAAAAAAGTCTGATCGGCAGCCTTGACCAAATCAGCGATAACACGGATATTTTGTCCGATCCGAAATGGCGCACTGTTTTACGAAAGTTATATGAATAAAGAAAACACCATCAACTTTCTCAAAACCGCGTAAATTCCATCGCGTTAGAACTTTGCTATAATTCATCTGATATAAAAAGTTATAACAATTACGATTGATTTGTTGAAGAAGGTTGGCATCAAAATAGATTATCAAATCCAAAGTCCAAAGTTAGAGATAAATTAACTTTGGACTTTGGATTTCAAACTTTTACTCAGCCGCTTCAGTTTTGGTTCCGCATTCGGGGCAGAATTTTGCTCCCGGCGCAAGTTCTGCTTGGCAGTTTGAACATTTGGCTTTTTCCTGACTTGCTCCGCATTCCGAACAGAATTTCGCGCCTTCGCGCAGTTCCGCGCCGCATTTTACGCAGGGAACTTTCGCAGTTTCCATTTTCGCGCCGCAATCGCCGCAGAATTTTGTTCCCGCCGCATTTGGTTTGCCGCACGTCGGACACGCAATCGTATTCGTTTGCTGTCCGCTGCCTTGTTGTCCGACATTGCCGAAAGCATTCGCCATTTGTCCGCCGACGGCGAAACCTGCGCCCAAACTTGCGCCCAAACCCGCGCCGCCGCCTTCGTTTTGCGCCGCGTCGCGCAACGCGTCCGCCGCCTGAAACTTCATATATTGGTCAACATTTCCGATTGCGCCCATTTGAGAGCGTTTGTCCATCGCCGCTTCGACTTCGGGCGGAAGTGAAATGTTTTCGACGTAAAATTTTGTAACTTCCAAACCGTAAGTTTTAAAATCTTCGTTAATTTTTGCTCTGATAGCTTCGCCTAATTCTTTGTACTGCGCCGCCAAATCGAGCGCGGGAATTTTCATTTCGCCGATTGCGTCGGAAAATTCGGTGACAATCGCGCGTTTTAACTGTGTGTCAATATCTTCGGTGTCGAATTTTCCGTTTGTTCCGGCGATTTCTTTGATAAAAGTCTGCGGTTCGGCGACGCGCAGGCTGTATGCGCCGAACGCGCGAAGGCGAACGATGCCGAAATCAGCGTCGCGGAGCATAATCGGATTCGCCGTTCCCCATTTCATATCGGTGAATTGTTTGGTGTTGACGAAATAAACTTCCGCTTTGAAGGGTGAATCAAAACCGTATTTCCACGCGCCGAGTTTCGACAAAACCGGCGTATTTCCGCCGTCAATCGTATAACGTCCGGGACCGAAAACGTCGGCGACCTGACCTTCAAAAACAAAAACCGCCGCCTGCGATTCGCGCACGATTAACTGCGCTCCGTTTTTGATTTCCTGTCCGACAACCGGAAAACGATATAAAATTGTATCTTTCGATTCATCGAGCCATTCGATAACTTCGATAAACTGACTCATTGCCGCGCTTTTAACTTTGTCGAAAATACTCATTGTTTTATCTCCTTGAAATTGATTCACCCGTTGTTCTTAACGATAAAATATCTCATAAAGTTGCGATAAATGAAAGTTTTGCCGAGTCAGTTCAATCTTTCAAAGCAGGAAAATTTACAAAAATTTTATAATTCCCGTAAAAAATTATTTATCCGTTCAAGCGCGATTTCGATTTGTTCGTAAGATTTGCAATACGCGACGCGAACGTGATTTTCGCCGCCCGCGCCGAACGAACTTCCGGGAACGACGGCGACTTGTTTTTCCACTAAAAGTCTCTGCGCGAATTCGTCGCCGTTCAATCCCGTTTTTTGAACAGACGGAAAAGCGTAGAGCGCGCCTTTCGGTTCAAAACAATCCAAACCCATTTCGTTCAACGAAGATACGACTAATTTTCGGCGGCGATTATATTCGGTTTTCATTTCCAAAACAAACGGTTCGCCGATTTTCAGCGCGGCGAGCGCGGCAAACTGCGAAATTGTCGGCGCGCTCATCACGCAGTATTGATGGATTTTTGAAAAAGCGTCCAGCAATCCTTTTTCCGCGCAAACATAACCGACGCGCCAACCCGTCATCGCGTAATCTTTTGAAAATCCGCCGAGTAAAATCGTGCGTTCTTTGGCGTTCGGCAGAGCGGGAAAACAAACGTGTTCGACTCCGTAAATCAACCGATCATAAATTTCGTCGGAAATTACCAGCAAGTTATGTTTTTCGGCGAGTTCGCTGATTTTTAGAGCGTTTTCGCGCGACAAAACCGCGCCGGTCGGATTGTTCGGATAACCGAAAAATATCGCTTTTGTGCGCTTCGTAATTTTCGCTTCGATTTGTTCCGCCGTCACTTCAAAATTATTTTCCGCCGTCGTTTCAACCGCAACGGGAACGCCGCCGGCGAAGATAATTTCCGGTTCGTAAGCGACAAAACACGGCTGCGGCACGATGATTTCATCGCCTTCGTCGCAAATTGCGGAAAAAATACACTTTAACGCCTCACTTACGCCGACGGTTATCAAAATTTCAGTATTCGGATCATAAGAAACTTCGTAAAGATTATTCAGATGTTCGGCGAGAGTTTCGCGCAGTTCGATCAAACCGGAATTTGCCGTGTAGCCGACGATGTTTTCACAGATCGCATCAAAACCGGCGCGGGCGATTGGTTTCGGAGTCGGAAAATCCGGCTCGCCGACTCCGAGCGAAATAACATCGGGCATCGAAGCCGCAATGCCGAAAAATTTGTGCAAGCCTGAAACCGGAACTTTGTGAATCCGCGAGGCGATAAAATCTTTGGAAACGAACATAAATTTGAATGTAACGCAGGCATTTTGCCTGCTGTCAGAGAAGCGTCCCGCTTCACTACGTCGTGAACGCGTCTCGCGCTCACGAGTTTTTTGATTCGGAAGCGGGACGCGTCCGATACGGCAGTCGGCACGACTGAGTTACTTTTTTGAAGATCAACAACATTCCGATCATCGCCGCGCCGCCCAAAGCGTCGAGCAAAACGTCATAAATCGTGCCGGTTCGCAAAGAATCAAAACTTTGATTGAATTCATCAATCGAAGCGACGGCGACGACGATTATGAAAGAAAATGCGTACCAATATTTTTGCAAAATTGCTGCGGAAGAATTCCAAAAAGCGCGTGAAGCCCAAAAAGCCAAAATCGAATATTCGGTCAAATGCGCGAGTTTGCGAATAAAAGCGTGATATATTTCGATTGTTTCTTCTGAAGCCGACGGAAAAAGAAAATGCAGAAGCGGACGAATAATCAGCGAAGTGCGCGATGTCGCGCCGTAAGATGTCGAAGCGAACAAAATAATTCCAACCCACAAAATAAGCGGCGCGTAACGAAAAAAACGTCCGCTTAATCGAAGATTTTGTGCAATTTTATTCGCCATTGTCAAAATATAAAAGGATGAGCAAAACAAATTACTCATCCTTTCGCCTTTATCCTTTCGTCTTTATCCTTTGCTTATGCCGCCGCCGCGCCGGACACGACTTCGATAATTTCTTTGGTAATCGCCGCCTGACGAATGCGGTTCATATTCAAAGTCAAATCATCAATCAATTCGCCCGCGTTTTTCGATGCCGAATCCATCGCCGTCATCCGCGAGCCTTGTTCGGACGCAACGGATTCGAGCATCGCGCGATAAATTTGCGTCTCAACTTGTTTCGGCAGCAGTTTGCCGAAAATTACGCTCGCCGGTTGTTCGTAAATATATTCGGCTTGCGCGGTATTCGTCGTTTCGACGGGTTCGATGCGCGGAATCGGTAAAAGCTGTTCGACTTTGACCTCTTGCGACATAACTGTCTTAAACTGTGTAAATACGAGAAAAACTTTGTCGAGCGTTTCGTCTTCGGTAAAAGTCTTGATAATTTTGTCGGCGATTTCAACCGCTTCGCCGTGTTCGACGCGTCCGCTTCCCGTCAAACCGATATATTCTTCGACAAACGACATCTCACGCCGCTTGAAAAAATCGCGCCCTTTTCGTCCGACGGGAATCATTTCGGTTCGTTTTCCGGTATTTTCGCGCAAAAAAGTCTGCGTCGCTTTCATCAAATTGGCATTGAATCCGCCGCACAAACCTTTATCCGCGCTGACCAAAACGATCAGATACTTTTCGTCGCCGCGTTCATTCAGCAGCGGAGATGAAAATTCGTCGCCGACCCGCGCGCTGAGATTGCCGAGAACTTCGGTCATTTTAACGGCAAACGGACGCGCCTCAGTTACGCGGTCGGTCGCGCGTTTGAGTTTTGCCGCCGCGACCATTTTCATCGCTTTAGTGATCTGCTGTGTGTTTTTGACCGACTTAATCCGTCGGCGCATATCTAATAGACTTGCCATAAATTTACTACTTTGCCGTTACGGTTTAGCAAAATGAATAATCGGATCGCGCGGAAGCAATCCCATATCGGAATTAACTATTTTGTAACCGATTTTTTCCAACATTTCACAGGTTCGTTCCGTTCCGGCATCAACCCAATGTCCCTGATTGTCGCCGAACTCGTCCAGATTCAAAAAATAAGAAGGTCGCGTAAATTTTGAAAGAGCGTTGAAAACGTGCTTTAACGGCGCGAGATTCTTTCTTTTCGGAGACAATCCTTTCCAAATATCGTAGCGGTCTGTGTTTTTTATAAATTCCGCGTATTTCTTTTTGTCCGCAACCATCCAAAAACAATTTGTTCCCGGTTGAAGTTTGTCAAAAATATTGACCGCGTATTCGGTTATTCCTTCAAACGAAACGTGGCACAAACAGCCGAACGAAAACATATAATTGAAATAATTTTCCGGCAGTTGAGCGCATTTGAAATCTTCAACCTGAAAATATTTGACGTTTTTCGGATGATTCAAATGCTCGTAAAACTGATTGTATTCCGCCGAAAGCGCGTCTAAAACCCAAACTTCCTTCGCGCCGAGCATCGTTTTCGTCCACGCGCCGCGTCCGGGTCCGATTTCCAGCGCGACCGTTTCCGAATTGATATACGGTTTTATGCAGCTCAAATAAGTTGCGTGTAAAATCGAAATATATCCGTAAACGCCGTAAGTTGATCTGGATAAAGCATTTAAAGGATCGCCTTCATAATATCCGCCTTTCCAAAGACCTTCAAACGACGCTAATTCTTCGGAGAACTTATCTTGAGGCATAAAATCAATTTACTCGAATCCTAATTAAAATCATCAAACAGTCGCCGAAACCGCTCTGTTTTCCGCGACATTTTTATTCCAGCGGGTCGTCTTGAAATCTTCAACCGCTTCTTTCATCTCCGCTTTCAAATCGTCGTCAATTGATTTTTTATCACGAAGCGTGGAAAAAATCGCCGGATTTGAAGTTTCGACAAATTTAGAGAATTCATCTTCAAATCGTTTCAAATCTTCAACCGCGATGTCGCCCGCATAACCGTTTGAAACAGTCCAGATAATTAAAACCTGTTTTTCGACCGGCATCGGCTGATATTGTCCCTGCTTCAAAATTTCGGTCAGACGTTTTCCTTTTTCAAGCTGATCCTGTGTTGATTTATCCAAATCAGAACCGAATTGAGCAAAAGCGGCGAGTTCGCGGTATTGCGCCAGATCAATTCGCAGCGTTCCGGCAACTTGTTTCATCGCTTTGATTTGCGCCGCGCCGCCGACGCGCGAAACCGAGTTTCCGACGTTGATCGCCGGACGTACGCCGGAGTTGAAAAGGTCGGATTCCAAAAAGATTTGTCCGTCGGTAATCGAAATTACGTTGGTCGGAATATACGCCGAAATGTCGCCCGCCTGCGTTTCGATAATCGGCAAACTCGTCAAACTTCCGCCGCCGCGCGCTTCCGACATTTTGGCGGCACGTTCGAGAAGCCGCGAGTGAAGATAAAAAACGTCGCCCGGATACGCTTCGCGTCCCGGCGGTCTTCTCAAAAGCAGCGAAATTTCACGATACGCCGCCGCTTGTTTTGATAAATCGTCGTAAATCGTCAGCGCGTGGCGACCGTTGTCGCGGAAATATTCACCGATGGCAACGCCCGCATACGGCGCGAGAAACTGCATCGCCGCCGGATCGGATGCCGAAGCCGCCACAACAATCGTGTAATCCATCGCGCCGAATTCGCGTAATTTCTCGACGACCTGCGCGACGGTCGAAGATTTTTGACCGATGGCGACGTAAACGCAAATCACGTCTTTGCCTTTTTGGTTGATGATCGTGTCAATCGCCACGGCTGTTTTACCGGTTTGGCGGTCGCCGATAATCAGTTCGCGTTGTCCGCGACCGATTGGAACCATCGCGTCAATCGCTTTCAAACCGGTTTGCAGTGGTTCTTTAACCGGCTGACGGTCAATAATTCCGGGCGCGATGCGTTCAATTGGGTTAGATTCGCTGGTCAAAATTTCGCCTTTGCCGTCAATCGGCTGACCGAGCGCGTCAACGACGCGACCGATCATCGCGTCGCCGACCGGAACGCTCATAATGTGTTTGGTGCGTTTTACTTCGTCGCCTTCTTTGATTTTTTGGAAATCTCCGAACAGCACCGCGCCGACCTTATCTTCTTCGAGGTTAAGCGCGAGACCGCGAACTTCGTGCGGAAATTCGAGCAGTTCGCCCGCCATCACTTTTTCGAGTCCGTGAATTTCAGCGATTCCGTCGCCGACTTTGATGACGGTTCCCACTTCGTCAACCGTCATACTCGTATCAAAATTTTCAATCTGTGAACGAATAATTTCGTTTATTTCGTTGGCTTTTATTGCTTCCATAAATTTGTTAACTTAATCTAAACTTAATTCTTTCTTAAAAATCTCTTTTGTCGCAAATTCAAAATCGGGTATCACCGGCGATGCCGAACAAATATCGTCGCCTTGTAAAACTTTAATATCTTTCGGCGACGTATAAACGTAAATCATCTCCGTTTTCGGATAAACATACCAAACTATTTTCACTCCCGATGCAAAATAATCGTTGATTTTATCGGCTATATCTTCCGCCGTTTCGCTTTTTGACAAAAACTCGATTGCCAGCTGCGGAATCGGATGTTCGCCTTTGGCGGCGGAAAAATGCTGTTCGGCGGTGAAAAAAGCCAAATCGGGAATGCGAAAATTTTTTGTTTTAAGTTTCATTCCGACTTCACTAATTAAATTAGCACCATTTTTGTAGGCGTTGGTTAAGCGAAAATATTTGTCCAAAAACCAAATAATCATCAATTCGACATCTTTTAACATATCTTTTTTGATAACCTGTTTATTCACAAACTCATAACCAAACTCCTGCTCGTAAGCCCAATTTTGAAAGGCTTCAACATTTTTGAAGTGTCGTCCGACCTTATTTTTTGGTTTTTCTGTAACCGTATTCATATCCAAAGTTATCTAGCCGTTAATCAGTTGTAATTTAAGTTCTTCTAATTTCGTCTTGATCGAGCCGTCGTAAACGGTTGAACCGATTCTGGTGATAATTCCGCCGATAATGCTTTCGTCAACAATGTAGTTCGGACTGATTTTTTTGCCCGTCAGCTTATTTAGATTTGTTTCCAGTTCCGCTTTTTCGCTGCCCGATATTGGACGCGCCGACGTGATTTGCGCGGAGACAATGCCGCTTCTTTCGTCCAAAACGCTGTCGAAACGCTCATTGATTTCGCGGATTTCGGTTAGGCGGCTGTTTCGCAGAAGAGTCCGCAAAAAGTTTGCCGTCGTTTTGGTCGGCTGCGTCTTTTCGATCAAACTTTCCAACACCTTTTCTTTGTTTTCCTGCGTGATGGACGGATTATTAAACGCTTCGAACAAATGATCGTTTGAAGCGATCATTTGTTCCCACGTTTTTAATTCGGTTTTAACTGAATTTATTTCGCCTGTTTTGACCACTACATCGGCTAATGCGGTTGCGTAACGGCGGGCGACGGTTTCGACACTCATCCTAGTTTAAGCCTCCGATTGCCTTGACACCGGCATCAATCAGCCGCGCGTCTTTTTCGGCGTTAATATCTCTTTTGATTTTTTCTTCCGCCAGACGAATGCTTTCTTCGGCGGAAAATCGGCGCAAATTCATCTGCGTTAATTTGTTCACGCGCTCAATTTCCTGTTCCGCTTGTTCGCGCATCTTATTGATTTCAAATGTAGTTTGCTCGGCGATTCTTGTTTTCTCGGCGTTGGCTTCCCGCCGCGCGTTTTCAACAACGTCGGCTGATTCCGCGTCCATCAGGCTGAGTTTCGCTTCGGCTGCGGTCAACTTCGACAAAGCCGCCTGACGTTCTTCTTCAGCTTTGATGAGTTCGGCGCGAATCGTTTCGCGCTTCGTTTTGAAAGCGTCGCTCAAAGGCTTTCTCAACAGATAAACCATTATGGCGACGAAAATTCCCAAGTTCAAAAATCTCCACAATTCAAAACCCGGATAATTAAAATAAGTGTTCCAAAAATGAGCGAAATCGCTTGAACCTGACTCGCCCGCTTCGGCGGCAAAAATTAATAAAAAGTTGTAAATAAAAGCTAACATTTGTAAAATTTCAGATTCCAGATTCCAGATTTCAAATTCCGATAATTTGGAATCTGGAATCTGGAATCTGAAATTATTAAGCTGTTTTCAAAAGATT
Organism: Pyrinomonadaceae bacterium; assembly: GCA_965218105.1. Classification (GTDB taxonomy): domain Bacteria; phylum Acidobacteriota; class Blastocatellia; order Pyrinomonadales; family Pyrinomonadaceae. The sequence continues at coordinate 1,788,406 of OZ244585.1, read as the reverse complement.
CGCGCTGATTTGGTCGGCAAGTTTTTCAGCGTCGCCGGCGATAACGGTTCTGGCGGCGGCGGCTTGATTTTCCAATTCCTGTTTTTCGCGTTCGATTTTCTGAGCGACTTCTTCTCTGACGGAATCAACTTTTTCCAATCTCTGCGAAACAGCCGCGCCGCGTTCCTTTTCGATGATTTCGTAGCCTTCGGAACGCGCTCTGAGAATTGATTCGTTATACCGCTTCTGCTTTTCGCCGACTTGTTCGAGAATACTCTGAGCCTCGCCGGAACGCCCGCCTTTGCTGCGTTCACGCGCTTCGAGAATGCGGTTTATCGGACGAAAAAATGTACGATTTAAAACCCAGATCATCAATAGAATCAGCGCGATGTGAATAATCACCGTGCCGTCCGGCACGAGCCGAACTTCTTGAAACATTAGCAAAAACATATCTTAATAAAATTGTTTAATAAACTTTGTCTGACAATACCCAAGTGAAAAAAATCACTTACTTACAAAAGAGATAAGAATATCACGCCAGTTTTTAACGGTCAAGCAAGATTTGAAAGCAAAAGTTTTTGGAAATTGACTTGACAGTTTTCCGCCCGAACACTAGCTTTATAACACACTTCTTGCGGAGGCGAATCTGTTCTGGTGAACGGCGCGGTCTTCAAAACCGTCTGTGAGATTGTGAGAGCCGTCTTAGGTGGGTTCGATTCCCACACGCCTCCGCCAACTCTTTAAAGGATGAAGGGTGAAGGATAAGGGATAAAGTAAGGAAGAAATTATGCGTGATTGGATTTCTTTAAATATGACTCCGCAAGTTGGTCCGCGGGCGGCGACGAAATTGTTGGAACGCTTTGGTTCGGCGGAAAGCGTTTTTCACGCGACGCGCGGCGAACTCGCTTCTTTGCGGCTTCGCGCCGAATCGGTTGAAAGTATTTTGAAACGCGAATTTCACGACAAAGCGCAGGCGGAATTTGAAAAAGTTAAAGAAATCGGCGGCGACGTTTTGGTTTTGGATGACGGCAGTTATCCTGAACTGCTGCGCGAAATTGACGATCCGCCGATCACGCTTTATGTCAAAGGCGATTGGCAGGCGTGTTTTGAACAGCCGTGCGTCGCGGTCGTCGGTTCGCGCAAATGTTCGACTTACGGCGAAAACGCTTCGGAAATGCTGTCGCGCGATTTGGCGGCGAACGGGATTTGCGTTGTTTCCGGTTTGGCGCGCGGCATTGACACGGCGGCGCATCGCGGCGCGATTGTCGGGAAAGGCAGAACGATTGCCGTTTTGGGAACTGGAATCGGACAGGTTTATCCGAAGGAAAACGCGAAACTTGTTGATGAAATTTTGGCAAACGGCGGCGCGGTTGTTTCACAGTTTCCTTTGAACACGCCGCCGATACCGGAAAACTTTCCGTATCGTAATCGCATCATCAGCGGTTTGAGTTTGGGAGTTTTAATCATCGAAGCGTCGGAACGCAGCGGTTCTTTGATAACTGCGAGATTAGCGATGGAGCAAAACCGCGAAGTTTTAGCCGTGCCGGGAAATATCACGTCGAAAAATTCGTTCGGCACGAATTATTTGATAAAATCCGGCGCGGCACTCGTTCAGCAATGGCAAGACGTTGTTTCGGCATTGCCAAGCGAGATTTCCGCCCAAATTTTGCCGCCGAAAATTGACGAAACGGAAACGCAAAGTAAATCGAAACGGCAGGAATCAATTCCCGCCGATCTGAACGAAAACGAGCGCAAAATTTACAAAATACTTTCGCCCGACGAACCCGTTCACATAGATTTTCTGCTCGAAACAAGCCAACTTTCAAACGGTGATTTGGCATCTGCTATACTTAGTTTAGAGATGCGCGATTTGATTCGGGAAATGGCTGGCAAGCGTTACGCCCGAAAAATTTGAGGTGAAAGAAATATGTCAACGGCAGCTTTAGAAGATGTTTTGGCGAAAGTAAAGCAGCTTTCAGCCGAAGAAAAAGCACAAGTCAGAGAAGTTTTAGACAAAACCGCGCCCGAAACTGAAACGCCGCGAAACGGCGATTTTCAAACGGACGAAGCCGCGCTTAAAAAAGAACGGCAAAGACGTTTGGAATTATCCAAAAAGATTATGGGCAAATATCGAAATTCACTTTCGAGCGTTGATGAATTTATTGCGCGAAAACAAGAAGAAATTGAAATGGAAGACAAAGGATGGATGCCTCAGGAAAAATAAAAATTCTCGATTCAAGCGCAATGATCGCTTACTTGCGTAAAGAGGAAGGCGCGGCGGTTGTTGAACAAATTTTAATCGAACCGACGATTGATTGTTACGCTCACGCTATCAATTTGTGTGAAGTTTATTATGACGCGCTTCGGGTCGGCGGCGCAGTCGAAGCGGAAAAATTTATGCAGGATTTGCTTGCTTTCAAGGTCATTGAACGGAACGATTTTGACGAATCCTTCTGGAAGGAAGTAGCACACTTAAAAGCTGTTCATCGAGCATCGTTAGCGGATTTTTGCGCGGTTGTTTTGGCAAATAGATTAAACGGAGTTTTTCTGACGGCTGACCATCACGAATTTGACAAAATCGCGCAGGATAAGGTTTGCTCAATAGAGTTTATCAGGTAAGTTTATAAAAGAATGAGTAAAAATTTAGTTATCGTCGAATCGCCCGCGAAGGCGAAAACAATCAATAAATATTTGGGCAGCGATTATATCGTTCTCGCTTCAATCGGGCATATCAAAGATTTGCCGTCGAAGGGTTTGGGCGTGGACATCGAAAATAATTTCGAGCCGACTTATGAAGTCATTCCCGACACGAAAAAGCGCAATAATAAAAAAACCGTCTCCGATCTCAAAAAAGCGGCGAAGGCAGCCGACAATATTTATCTCGCGGCTGACCCCGACCGCGAAGGCGAAGCGATTTGCCAGCATCTCGCTGAAGAAATCGTGCCGAAACGTCCGGCAAAACCCGTTTTTCGCGTGATGTTCAACGAAATTACCAAAAACGCGATCAAGGATGCTTTTAAAGAACCAAAACAAATCAATAAAGATTTGGTTGACGCGCAGCAGGCGCGGCGCATTTTAGACCGCTTGGTCGGTTATAAAGTTTCGCCGATTTTGTGGAAAAATATCGGCGGACGCTTGAGCGCGGGACGTGTGCAAACAGTCGCGGTGCGAATGGTCGTTGACCGTGAACGCGAAATCGAGGCGTTTGTGAAAACCGAATACTGGACGATTTCCGCGAATTTAACCGCCAAACTGCCGCCGAATTTTGACGCGCGGCTTTATAAAATCGAAGATAAAACGCTTAAAACCGGCGCGTTCGATCAGGATTTAAAGAAAAACGAAATCCATCTCAAAGACGAAAAAACATCGAAAGAAATTGTCGCCGAAGCCGAAAAAGAGCGGTTTATCGTTGACGAAGTGGCGACCAAAGAGCGCAAGCGCAATCCGACACCGCCGTTTATCACTTCAAAATTACAGCAGGAAGCGGCGCGTAAGTTTGGATTTTCGGTGAAAAAAACGATGATGGTCGCGCAGAAACTTTACGAAGGAATCGAAATCGGCAAGGAAGGTTCAGTCGGTTTGATAACTTATATGCGCTCGGATTCGACGCGTATTTCCGACACCGCGCTGAACGAAACGCGCGATTTTGTCGGCGGCGAATACGGGAAAGAATATTTGCCCGAAAAACCGAATTTTTACAAATCGAAAAAAGGCGCGCAGGACGCGCACGAAGCGATTCGCCCGACCGATGTCAACCGTACGCCGGAAAGTTTGAAATCGTATCTAAGTGCCGACGAACACAAACTTTATCGGCTTATTTGGCAGCGCACGGTTGCGTCGCAAATGTCGCCCGCCGTTTTTGATCAGACGACGATTGACATCAAAGCCGGACGTTTGACATTTCGCGCGACGGGTTCGGTTTTGAAATTTGACGGGTTTTTGAAGGTTTATCAGGAAGGACGCGACGAAAAAACCGAAGAAGATGACGACGAAGCGGAACGTACACTGCCGCTGGTTGAAAAAGGCGAGAACCTGAAACTCAACCAAATCACGCCCGAACAGCATTTTACCGAACCGCCGCCGCGTTATTCGGAAGCGACTCTGGTGAAAGCTCTCGAAGAAAAAGGTGTCGGCAGACCTTCGACTTACGCCGCGATTATGACGACGATTCAAGACCGCGAATACGTCGAAAAACTCGACGGACGTTTTCATCCGACGGGACTCGGAACGACGGTTAATGATTTGCTGGTGTCCGGTTTCAACGAACTTTTCGACCCGGCTTACACCGCGAAAATGGAGGAAGACCTCGACAAAATTGAAGACGGGCAGCTGGATTGGCGAACGGCGATGCACGATTTTTACGACCGTTTCTCAAAAAATTTAAAAAACGCCGAAGAAACGATCAAAGATAAAAAGAAAATGTCCATTCCGACCGATGAAACCTGCGAAAACTGCGGAGCGGGAATGGTCATCAAATTCGGACGTTTCGGACAGTTTATGGCGTGCGCGACTTATCCCGAATGCAAAACGACGCGCGAAATTGTCAAAAAAACCGATGCCTCCGGCGCGGAAAACGGCGGCGAACAAGCGGAAGAGGTCGCGCCGTGTGAATTGTGCGGCAAAGATATGGCGTTGAAACGCGGTCGGTTCGGCGCGTTTTACGGCTGCACCGGTTATCCCGAATGCAAAAATATCCGCAAAATTGACAAAAAATCAGGCGCGGCGGTGACGGTCGCGCCGCCGGTCGAACTCGACGAAGAATGTCCGAAAGACGGCGCGAAGCTCGTTCAGCGAACCGGACGTTACGGCGAATTTATTTCCTGTTCAAATTATCCGAAATGCGATTACATCAAACGCGAAACGACCGGCATCGCCTGTCCGAAACCCGGCTGCAAGGGCGAAATCGTCGTCAAAAAATCAAAGCGCGGCAAGGTCTTTTACGGCTGCTCGAATTATCCGAAATGCGACGCGGTTTACTGGGACAAACCAATTGATGAAGCGTGTCCGAAATGCAGCGCGCCGTTCGTGCTGGAAAAGACGACGAAGAAAGAAGGTACGTTCCGCTATTGCCAAAATGAGGATTGTGATTATAAAATGAGCGTCAACGATTTAACACAAAATTCAGATGCGGACGCGAAAAAGTCGGCGACGGTCAAATAATTTCGGATGAACGAAAATTTTCAATTTCTTCAGGCGTTTTTGAAAAATCCGCTGAAAGTCGGTGCGATTGCGCCGTCTTCGCCTGAACTTGCTCAGAAAATGGTGCAGGGTTTGTCGCCGAATGAAAATAAAATCGCCCTCGAATTAGGAGTCGGAACGGGCGCGATCACCAAGGTTTTACAGGAAGTTATTCCCGATGAAAAATCTTATCTCGGCATTGAACTCGATCAGGGTTTGGTCAAATCTCTCAAAAGAAATTTCCCGAAGCTGAAAATTATTCGCGGCAACGCCTGTGAAGTTTTTTCGCTCCACCAAAAAACTCAACTCGGCAAAGTCGGCTACATCGTTTCGTGTCTGCCGTTCGTTTCCATACCGAATGAAATAGGTGAAATAATTTTAACCGAAATTGATAAATTTATGGATCAAGGCTGTGTCTTTCGCACCTTTCAATACGCGCACGGTTATTATTTCCCGTCAGCGATAAAACTCCGCGAATATATGGACAAAAACTATGGCAAGGCAAAAAAAAGCCAGATTATAATGAAAAATGTTCCGCCCGCATATACGCTGACCTGGAAAACGATGATTCGTTAAAATTTTATCTGTCTTGGGAATTATTACCGATTAGGCAGCTGAGTTGAAATTTGATTTCTAAGAAGTTGTTTGAAAACTCGTTTTTAGCGGATTTGTAACCACGAATCTGCACTAAAAAACACCAAATAAAACAAAAAAGACAAATTTCGTATTTATTAGTGTGCTTTAGTGGTTAAATTTCTTCTCATTTTCGAGTTTTCAAACAGCTTCTAAGGATGACTTTTGCAACGATCTGTGATAGTAGTTACCAGTATCAAAAATAAAATTTGCTGTATTTGATCTGTGTCAAATTTTTTAACTCGCTGAATAAAGCCATTGTATAGCTTGATTTAAGGCTAAACAGTGTTTTACGAATTAACTAAAAAATTATCAGGTTCGTGAGTCGAAATCAGAAATTTTCGCAAATTAAATTCTTGTTTAATTATCTTGGAGGAAAGGGAATGGATTGGAAATTTAAATTAATAAATTTGAATTGGAAGTTTAAGCTGGCAATTATCTTCGGCATAAGTTTGAGCGCAATAGTTTTGCTGAAACTTCCGGTTTCAAAAGCTCAGACTGATTATGAGTCGAGCATTAAGGGAAATCAAATTTCGGGTTCACAGGGAAAAATAACTCAGTATCCGAATGGAGTGTCCAAAATAGAACCGACGGCTTTTGGAATTTCGGGCGCGGTGCGTGATATGCCGACATCAGACCCTGATGCTTTGGTCAATCGGGCAAATTTTATCAGCGCGGAAGAACGCCGCGAGATGCGTATTAAAGCCGCCCTCAAGAAAAATGGTTTAGAGACGGGTAAAGACGAAGAAGAAGAGATCAACGAACTAAACGCGGAGATAATCAAAACAATAATTCCCGGCGCGGGAGCCGGTTACGATGCTTTTCGAGATCCGTTGGTAAATAACGGGTCAAATCTTTACGGTCCGCAGGCGATGCCGACACCGAGTTTGACTTTCAACGGCGCGACATCAGCCGACAATGCTTCGCAGGGTGTCGGCGGGTTGGTTCCGCCCGATACTAACGGCGATGTCGGACCAAATCATTATGTCAGCTCAGTTAATTTGGTTACAAAAATTTTTAATAAAGACGGAACGGTAGCCGCCGGTCCGTTCAAAACAAGCCAATTATTTGCGGCATTGCCGGCTAACGATCCGTGCCGCGTCCAAAACGACGGCGATCCGATTGTGCTTTACGACTCGCTTGCCGACCGCTGGCACATCAGCCAGTTCGCTTTGCCCAGCAACGGCGTTAATTCTCAGTGCGTCGCGCTTTCCGTAACCGGCGATCCGACGGGAGCGTATTACGTTTGGAGCTATGTTTATCCGGGCGGAGCGTTTAACGATTATCCGAAGGTCGGTGTCTGGACGGATGCTTATCATATGACCTTTAATCAGTTTAACGCCGCCGGAACAGCTTACATCGGAGCCGGAATTTTATCACAGGACAGAGCCAAAGCATTGATTGGCGACCCGAACGCTTCGGTAGTTTACTTCAATCTCAATACAGTTGACCCAAGTGCGAGCGGATTGCTTCCGGGAGATATTGACGGTTTTGTCGGTCCGCCGACAGGATTGGCGGAAATTATCGGAGAATATCGCGCCAACGAATTCGGCGATCCGAACGACGCGCTTCGTCCCTACAAATGGGTGCCGAATTTTGCCAATCCGTCGGCTTCGACGCTGACTGTTTTGCCAGATGTCGTGCTGGCTCCGTTCGATGCCCGCAGCCCCAGTGGGCGCAGCGAAGTAGAGCAAATGGGCGGAGCCAACCTCGATGCCGTTTCCGACCGTTCGATGCACCGTTTTGCTTATCGCAATTTTGGAACAACCGCGGCTCCGGTAAATTCTTATGTCGGAAATTTTACGGTTAATGTCAGCGGCGTTAATCCGACTACGGCGGCAACTTATCAAACAGGTATTCGTTGGTTTGAAATGCGCCGAATGAACGATTCGTTTTCGGTATTCGATCAGGGAACGCATAATCTGACACCCGGCAACGGTGCTTCGGGACTAAACAATTGGATGGGCAGCATCGCTCAGGACAATCAGGGCGACATTGCGCTCGGTTTCAGCCAAGCCGGAACGACTCAAAGAGCTGATATAAAAATCGCCGGTCGCACCAATAATGTGGCGAACAGCGGCGTTCTCAACGAAGGCGAGGCTTTAATGTATGCCGCCGGAGGCTCGCAAACCAGCACGAGCAATCGCTGGGGCGATTATAGCGCGATGAGCGTTGATCCGACCGACGACTGCACATTTTGGTACACGCAGGAATATTACGCGACGACAAGCACCGTAGGCTGGTCAACCCGCGTCGGCAAATTCAGATTTCCGCAATGCACCGACGCGCCGAAAGCGACTATTTCCGGGACGATAACTTATTGTGATGGCGGCAGACCGATTCCTAACGTTTCAGTTGACGCAACCGGTGGATTTAACCGAGTAACGGGCGCGCCGGGAACGTATTCAATTACTGTTTCACCCGGAACTTATACTGTTTCAGCTAGCAGATCAGGTGGATTTAATCCGGGTTCGACAACTATAACAGTCGGCAACGGAGAAACGGCAACAGCAAATATCTGTTTGACCGGATTTGCGATAGTCAGTTCTCAGGCACCGGAGATTGTGGCGGAAAGTTGTTCTATCAGCAACGGCGCGCCTGATCCGGGCGAACAAATTACGGTCAGTCTGCCGCTGCAAAATACGGGTGCCGCCAGCACAAATAATTTGACCGCGACGTTACGGGCAACCGGCGGAGTTCAGTCTCCGAGTGGGGCGCAAAATTATGGCGCGCTTGATCCGGGAAGTCAGCCTTCCACCAAAAATTTCAGTTTTACCGTTGATCCGAGTCTTGCCTGCGGCGCAACTATAACTTTGACTTTTGATATAACCGACGGCACGACAAACTACGGAACTGTTACCAAAACTTATACGACAGGTGTGCTGACAGAATTGTTGAATGAAAACTTTGACAGCGTAACCGCTCCGGCGTTACCTGCCGGTTGGTCGAATGTTCAACTAACCGGAACGGTCATAAATTGGGTAACAACCACGACTAATCCGAGTTCCGCGCCGAATGCGGCATTTGCCAATGATCCGAGTACTGTCAATTCATCGGCTCTGGTGAGTCCGGCGGTTTTAATTTCGGTTCAATCAGGAAACGCGCAGCTTTCGTTTAATAATCTTTACAATACGGAAGCGAATTTTGACGGAATGGTATTGGAATACACGACCGACGGCGGAACAACGTGGACGGACGTAATAACAGGCGGCGGTTCATTTGTCAGCGGCGGCTATAATTCGACCATCAGTTCAGATTTCAGCAGTCCGATTGCCGGTCGAATGGCTTGGTCGGGCAGCTCCGGCGGTTATTTAAGTACGGTAGTAAATTTGCCGGTCGCGCTCAACGGTCAAACCGCCCGTTTTCGATGGATAATGGCATCCGATATGTCGTTTGCCGGGACTGGTGTGCGAATTGATGATGTATTGATTACGGGAGAAAGAAAATGTTCTACCGGCTGTGCTTCAGTAGAAGTAGGATTTGAAGCGGATGTGGCACCGCGACCGAACGGCAGCGGAAGTGTCAACGGAACCAATCCGGTTACTTCCTCGGATGTCTCTCAGCTGACGCGCTTTCAACTCGGACTCGATGCCGATTATATGTCCAATGAGTTTCAGCGTGCCGACTGCGCGCCGAGTTCGACGCGCGGCAACGGTGTCGTCTCGTCAACCGATGTGGCGCAGGCGACGCGCTATCAGTTGGGCTTAGATGCGCCGCAAGCTGCCGGCGGTCCGACGGCTCCGACTTCCGCCGGAGCGAACGTGCTTGATTTTGCCGTCGGCGATAAAGTGAGTTTGGCGAAACTGAACAAAGCCGTATTGCTGCCGCGCGTGGTGCGGGTCGTCAACACCAATGCGACTGCCGGAAGCACGGTGGCGGTAACTTTGCAGGTTGATGCTCAAGGCGACGAGAGCGTCTATGGTTTCAGTTTGAACTACGACCCGACGAAACTGACTTTGCAGTCAATCACCAACGGAGCGGCGACAACCGGCGCGTTGGTCGGAACAAACCCGAACAATCCGGGCGAGATCGGCTTTTCGGTCAATTACGGAAATGCGACGATTCAAGCCGGCAACAATCAGACGTTCTTTACGATCCAGTTTAGGGTGGCGGCGAACGCTCAAGCCGGATCAACGTCGGTGTTCTTCGACGACACGCCGACGGTCAGAGAAGTGTCGAACACTCAGGCACAGCCGGTGGCGACGACTTTTGCCGACGGGACGGTCACGATTGTCGGACCGACGGCGGCATCGGCGGCGGTTGGCGGGCGCGTACTCAGTCAGCGGAGCAGAGGAGTGGCGAACGCGCAGGTGGTGATGACGAACAGTCTGGGCGAGCGGCGCGCAGCCCGGACGAACGGATTCGGGTATTTCAGAATAGCGGAGGTGGCGGCGGGAGAAACTTACACGGTAACGGTCAAGTCGAAGCACTACCGATTTACGGCGAAGGTGATCAGCGTCACGCAGGATGTGGATGATCTGTTCTTCACCGCTCTTCCCTAAACCCACCAGATAGAGAATGTTTTAGTGATGAAAAAGCCGTCTGTCAAGCAATTGTCGGACGGCTTTTTTATAGAAATAACGAGCATTAAAAATTTAGCCGCCAAAATTTGTCAACAATTTTTAACAAAATAAATTTTTGATAGACATAATAACGTATTTTGTGGTATGTTTATTTATCTTTTACTGATTATCAACAGTAAAAGATGTCAGCGAAAGAGTGCCAAACGTGTATTGTGTACTTCAATGATTTTTGTTTATCATCTGGTTGAGTGAAAATTTTCGCAGGTAATTAAAGCAAAAATATCATTTAAATTTTTAAACCGCCATATTAATCATCTGCTAGGAGATTTTTTCTCTTGTTAAACTTAGCAAGCAACAGAAGAATTAGTTAAATCATCAGAAGCGGTTTATTCCCCAAAATAAAATATAAATCAACATTAAAAGACGTTTATGTCTGAAATTTATAAGGATTATTTATGAAGAAATTGTCGTTTTCAGTTTTTGTTCTATTAGTTTGTCTGCTATTCATCAACACCCAACCACAGTTCGCGGCTGATTTTTCCAAAGCCAAAAGTTTTTCGATGAAAGGAAAAAAAGTCGAAAAAAATAACAAATCAACGATAAACGGGAATAAAATTTCCGGCAAAAAAAAATTTTCAGAAAAAAACGTCCAAAAACAGGTATCTTTGTGGCAGCAAGTTTCGGAAGAATTGTTAAAGAGTGAAAGTTACGGTTTGCCTGATGCGGAAAAGTATCTGGTTTTTCGGTTGAATAAAACATCGTTATCGGAACTTCTCGCTGATGTACCGTCGGAAGCTAAAAAGGTTCTGCCGGAAAAACCGGTAGTTATGGAATTGCCGATGCCTGACGGCAGTTTCGCCCGTTTTCGGATCGAAGAATCGTCGGTGCTTGAGCCGGATTTAGCGGCGCGGTTTCCTGAAATCAAAAGCTATCGCGGACAGGGAATTGATGATCCGACCCTGACAACGCGCTTTGACTGGACTTCGCAAGGCTTCCACGCGTTGATTCTCTCCGACGGTCAAACTATTAATCTCGAACCGGCAAATGTCGGTGATGCTTCGCTTTACATCAGTTACTATGGCGATGATCTGAAAAAAGGCGAGTATTCGTGTTTGGTAAAAGATTTTCAAAAAATCACGCCGGAACTTCCGCAGACCGATGCGCCGGAAGTTGCCGTCGGTTCGACGCTCCGCAGTTTTCGCATCGCCATTGCCACGGATTATGAATACACTTCGGCTTACGGCAACGGAACGGTCGCCGGAACAATCACTTCACTCAACACTTGGCTGAATGGCGCAAATCTGATTTACGAAAGGGAACTGTCAATTCATCTCAATCTTGTAAATAACACCAGCATTATTTATACGACTCCCGATGATCCATACGATAATAACGATGTTATCAATATGCTTTTCGCTGTTACTAATGATCTAAATGATAAGGTCGGACAGACAAATTATGACATAGGTCACGTTATGGGTTATCTTCCCGGCGGAGCATCCGGCGTTGCTTTTGTCGGAGTAGCCTGCCTCAATAATGGCGGCGGGGCGACATTGATGGGCGGTTCTGTCGGCAACAGCAGCGCACTCGGTGTGTGGGTTCACGAACTCGGACACGAGTTCGGCGCAGACCATAATTACAACGGCACACAAGGCAACTGCGGTCCCAGCCGGAGCAATGAAATGTCTTACGAATCGGGCAGCGGTTCGACGATTATGGGTTATCCGCAAATTTGCGGTTCGGACAATATCGCTTATTCACGCGATATGCGTTTCCACGCGATGAGTTACGCCGCTATTAACAGTTATCTTGCCTCTTACGGCACTTGTGCCGTCAAGACCGCGACCGGTAACACCGCGCCCGTCGTCAGCGGCGGCGGGAACTTCACAATTCCTAAAAATACGCCGTTCACTTTGACGGCGACGGCGAGCGACGCAAACGGCGATAATTTGACATATAATTGGGAACAGATTGACGCGGGCGGTTCGAGCTATCCGCAAAACGGCACGACTCCTTCTTATAATGATGCCGGCGATCCGTCAACAACAACGCGACCGATTTTTCGCCCGTATCAATCTTCGACTTCGCCGTCGCGTAATTTTCCAAATTTGTTTTATGTTATTAACTTCGCCAACGATCCGCCGGATACCGATTCATACGGTCAGCAAACAGCCGATGAACTGCCGCGAATCGCTCGGACGCTCAATTTTCGTGTTACGGCTCGTGATAATCGCAGCGGCGGCGGCGGCGTAAATGAAGATACGGTTAAAGTAACGGTCAGCAGCTCAGGACCTTTTCTGGTTACTTCGCCGAATTCAAATACAAATCTATCGGGCGGCACAGCCCAAAACGTAACGTGGAGCGTCAATAACACAAATGTCGCTCCGGTCAACGCGACGAACGTCAAAATTTCACTTTCAACCGACGGCGGACTTACTTTCCCGACCGTGCTTGCGGCAAACACGCCGAACGACGGCAGTGAATCGGTTGTTTTTCCAAATATCACGAGCAACACCGCAAGAATTAAAGTCGAATCTGTCGGCAATATTTTTTTCGATATTAGCAATACAGACTTTTCCATTACTGCCGGAACAGTCGGCAGTCAGGGATTTGAAGCGGATGTGGCGCCGCGACCGAACGGCAGCGGAAGTGTCAACGGAACCAATCCGGTTACTTCCTCGGATGTCTCTCAGCTGACGCGCTTTCAACTCGGACTCGATGCCGATTATATGTCCAATGAGTTTCAGCGTGCCGACTGCGCGCCGAGTTCGACGCGCGGCAACGGTGTCGTCTCGTCAACCGACGTTTCGCAGGCGACGCGCTACCAGTTGGGCTTAGATGCGCCGCAAGCTGCCGGCGGTCCGACGGCTCCGAGTTCTAACAGAGCAAATGTGCTTGATTTTGCTGTCGGAAGCAAAGCAAATCTAACGAAACTGAACAAAGCCGTATTGCTGCCGCGCGTGGTGCGGGTCGTCAACACCAATGCGACTGCCGGAAGTAATGTATCGGTAACTTTGCAGGTTGATGCTCAAGGCGACGAGAGCGTCTATGGTTTCAGTTTGAACTACGACCCGACGAAACTGACTTTGCAGTCAATCACCAACGGAGCGGCGACAACCGGCGCGTTGGTCGGAACAAACCCGAACAATCCGGGCGAGATCGGCTTTTCGGTCAATTACGGAAATGCGACGATTCAAGCCGGCAACAATCAGACGTTCTTTACGATCCAGTTTAGGGTGGCGGCGAACGCTCAAGCCGGATCAACGTCGGTATTTTTCGACGACACGCCGACGGTCAGAGAAGTGTCGAACACTCAGGCACAGCCGGTGGCGACGACTTTTGCCGACGGGACGGTCACGATTGTCGGACCGACGGCGGCGGCGGCGGCGGTCGGCGGGCGGGTGGTCGGTCAGCGGAGCAGAGGAGTGGCGAACGCGCAGGTGGTGATGACGAACAGTCTGGGCGAGCGGCGCGTATCGCGGACGAACGGATTCGGGTATTTCAGAATAGCGGAGGTAGCGGCGGGAGAAACTTACACGGTAACGGTCAAGTCGAAGCACTACCGATTTACGGCGAAGGTGATCAGCGTCACGCAGGATGTGGATGATCTGTTCTTCACCGCTCTTCCCTAAACTCACCAGATCAGGATTAATTTGACAATAAAAAATCAGCCTGCTGTTCGCTTCGCAGGCTGATTTTTTATTGCGGATTCGGTCTTAAAAAAACGCGACCGCAAAACTTATTCTTCCCAATCTCCAACGCCTTCGCGCTCGACGTGATAGCCGGAATCTTCGAGATGACGGATAATTTCGCGTCCGTGTTGTTCGTCGCGCACTTCCAAAAGCATTTCGATGCCGGTTTTGCCCAATGGCGCGAGCCACATTGCGCGTTTATGAAAAATTTCAATGACGTTCGCGCCGGATTCGGCAGCGTGGTCGAGCAGCCGCGCCAACATTCCCGGACGGTCGGCGACGAGCAGTTTTAACATAAGATAGCGACCTTCGCGCACGAGAACCTGTTCGAGAACGCGCGTCAGTAAATTCGGATCAATATTGCCGCCGCATAAAACCGCGCAAACCGTGTCTTCAGAATTGAGTTCGACTTTTCCGGCGAGCAGTGCCGCGAGTCCAGCCGCGCCCGCGCCTTCGACCACCAGACGATTACTCTGCGCGCAGTGAAAAATCGCGCGGGCGATTTCTTCCTCGGTCACTTCGACAATTTCATCAACAAGTTCTCTAATGATCGGCAAAGTTATATTGCCCGGATGCTTGATGGCAATGCCGTCGGCGATGGTTTCCAGGGCTTCTACTTCAATCTGGCTGCCGGCTTCGACGCTTCCTCTCATCGGAGCGCAGTTTGCCGCCTGAACGCCGACGATTCGCACATCCGGCAGCAGATTTTTCGCAGCAATCGAAATTCCCGAAATCAAACCGCCGCCGCCGATTGGCACGACCATGACGGAAACCTGCGGCAAATCCCGAACAATTTCCAGTCCGATGGTGCCTTGTCCGGCGATGATTTTTTCGTCGTCGAAAGCGTGAACGTATGTAAAGTCGTGTTCCTGCTGTAATTTTTTTGAATAATTAAATGCTTCGTCAAAAGTTTTGCCGTACATTACAACTTCCGCGCCGTAACTTTTGGTGGCGGTAATTTTGGTCAAAGGCGCAAATTCCGGCAGGACAATGATCGCCTTAACGTCGTGAAATCTGGCGGCGAGAGCCACGCCCTGCGCGTGATTTCCGGCTGATGCCGCAATCACGCCGCGCCGTTTTTCTTCCTCCGTCAGGCGATGAATTTTATTATACGCGCCGCGAATTTTGAACGAGCCGCCGATTTGCAGCGATTCGGCTTTCAAATATGTTTCCGCGCCGAGTTCGCTCGAAAGTTTGCCGTCCGCGAGAATCGGTGTCGGAATTATTATGTTTTGCAAAATTTGCTGTGCCTCTTGGATGTCGGAAAGGTTTACGCTCATAATTTTTTGTCGGAACCGTCTGCGTGAGCGAACGGTTTGATAAGTTACATATTACAGATAACGGCAAACGCTTAAAACGCCGCGTTTAACCGCCCGCTCACGCAGACGGTTCGTGACCTGATGAAATTAACCGAAAAGTCTCGGCAGACGTTTATTCAAATTTTTCGGAAGCAGAATCTCCATTGCGTCGTCAACCGTTACGATGCCCGCAATCTCGCCCAAATCGTCAATGACCGGCAACGCCAGCAAATTATATTCGGCGATAGTTTGAGCGACTTCTTCCGAGTCGTCGTTCGGGTGCGCGAATTGAAATTTATCGCGCATAACCTGTGAAAGCCGAAAATTCGGATCGGCTAAAATCAAACTTCGCAAAGAAATCAAGCCGGCGAGCTTCCACGAATTTTCTTCTTCGACGATATAAAGATAATAAATCATATTCGGCGTTTCCGCCGTTTCGCGCAGCCGCGCAATCGCCTGCGCGACGGTCAAATCTTTCGGGAAGGTAACGAATTCCGTCGTCATTAAGCCGCCCGCCGTATCGTGCTGGTAGGGCATTAATTCGGCGACATCGGCTTTTTCGTCGCCTTCCATCAAATTGAAAAGTTCCTGCGCCCGGTCTTCGTCCATCTCGCCCAAAACATCAACCGCGTCGTCGGGCGACATTTCTTCCAAAAGATCGGCGGCGCGTTCGCGTTCGATTTCTTCCAAAATTCGCGCCTGATTTTCGGTGGACATTTCCTCCAGAGTGTCGGCGGCGATTTCGTCGTCCAAAGATTCGACGATTTCCGTGCGGTGAATCGGCGATAATCGTTCGGCAAGCTGCGCGATTTCGACCGGATGAAGCCGCGAAAGTTTATCTTTTGAAGATTTCAATTTGACCGCAACGCTCGATTTATCGGTTGCCAGATAACCGACATCCGCCCAGTCGAGAACTTCGACGATGCGATTGCTGCCGTAAAAACCGACGGGCATCAGACGGCGCAAAAATCCCTGAAGGCTGACATCCGCGCCCGTTACGCGCCAGCGCGTTCCGGCGGCGATAATCTGCACGTCATTGACGCGCACGACGCGCTTGCCGTCAACGTCTATCAATTGGTTGTCTAAAACGTCTTTCGCCAGCAGAACTTCGCCTTCGCGCCGCGTAAACGGCTGTAAATTCAAAACTACCGAATTCATTCTGGCTCCGTTTTTGTCGAGCGCGGTAATTTTCGACTGCGGCATAAAAAAATTTCGGCGGCGATAACGCGCTACAATTCCGATCAGCGGCGGATAATCTTCTTCGCCGTAACGCACGATCACGTCTTTTATAAAAGCGATTCTTTCGCCGCCAGCGTCGAAAATCGGACGACCGAGAATTTGCGACAAATATAACATACTCTAAGAATAAACGATGTTTGTTACAGGTTAAAACACAAAATGAATTTTAGAAAATAATTTCAAAAAAATTAAATTAACTCAATCAAAAAATGTAAAATAATGTTTAAAGTTGTTCAAAAAAATGGAATATGACCGTCTTTACGCTTTTTCTATAATATGGACGCTCAAAAAAAGTCCGGGCGTAAAACACAATAATTATAAAAACCAACATTCATTGCCGATTAAACGCTTAACTATTACCAAACAATTTTGAGAAATGAGTAAATCTTTATTGTACATCCTTATCCTGTCTCTGTTGACAATCACGACCGCCGCGCAAAGTCGTACCAGAGTTTTCGATAATTTCGATACGGCAAAAGGCGTGCAGGTTGTTACGCCGACGGTTCAGCCGGTTGTCGAATCCAACAATAAAAAGCTCGTTAAAAAGACCGTTCAAAGTATGCCTGTCAATGAAGCCGTCAGTTTGAAGAATAACCGAACGGCGGGTTTATCGAGAATCAGAATGGCGATAGAAAGAAGTTTGGGAAATTTTACGACCGGCGACAGCAAGATTGATTCATATATTCTCGATTCAAGCACACGCTACAATATTGATCCGCTGCTCATTTACGCGCAAATGCACCAGGAATCTTCCTTCAAACTGAGAGCGACTTCCAACAAAGGCGCGAGCGGACTGATGCAGTTGATGCCGGCGACGGCGCGAAGATTTGGCGTAACCAACATTTATAATCCTCAGCAAAACATTGAAGGCGGCGTAAAATATATGCGCTGGCTGCTCGATATGTTCGGCGGCGATGTCGTGCTGGCACTCGCCGGTTACAATGCGGGCGAAGGCGCGGTGATGAAATATCGCAATCAAGTTCCGCCGTATCGTGAAACTCAGGAATATGTGCGCCGGATTTCCGAACGATACAATACGATTATCAATCCGAATCTGCCGAATTTTGCGGTCAGAGTTTCCAAAAAGGAAGCCAAAGAACTGGAAAAAATAGACTCCGTTCCGCTGGCTGTATATGAACCGAATGCCTTGACTATTCGCACTTCCGACGGCAAATTGCGGCTGGTCAATCAATAAATTTCAAAAGTTTTTTCGTGTAGTCCTTCTTCTCCTTTGGTCTGAAAATGACTTGCGGCTGAAAATTTTCAGCCGCTTTTTTGTTTAAAAGCGATAAATCTTGTATGATTACCAATAGTTTTCAAGTCCAAAATGCGTGATTTTGAACTTGAAACTTTGAACTTAAAAATTATGTTTTGCACAAGATGCGGCGCGAATAATTCGGACGCGGCGGTTTATTGCCAAAAATGCGGCACACTGCTCGAAGCTGAAGAAGAAACAAGAATCGCGCGTCCGAATATAAATAAATTAACAAAAGATGAAGACGACGAGTTGCAAATTTTTTCGATTCGTCCGACGCTGATGTTCGTCCAAGTCGGTTACGGCTTGGCGGTCTTAGGCGCGTTTTTGTTGGTGTTTTTGTTTAGTTTTATTAATGTTTCAGCTTGGTATTCCGTCATTGCCGGACTTTCGCTGCTGTTGATTCCGGCGTATTTCCATCTCAAACAAAAATTGGTGCGCTACACTTTGACCGACGCGAAGATTGAAATTGACGAAGGCTTGATTTCCCACACGACAAAAAATGTGCCGCTTCGCACGATTCAAGACGTAACGGTTTCGGCGACGGTTATGCAGAGAATTTTAGGTTTCGGTAATTTGGTTATCGAAAACGCGGGCGAAAATAACAGTCAAATCGTTTTAAGAAATATTAATTCACCAAAAAAATACGCCGATGTTCTGCTCAAACAAATGCGGCGGCTCAATAAATGATATTACCAAGTGAGATGAGAGAAAGACTGGAGCGCAATCCGTCCCGGTTGCAATGAGCGTCGTTTCGACGCGAAAAAGCGTTTCGTTAGCTTACAACTTGAATATTAACGAGCATTTTCGCCGTTTTCAACGGCATTGCAACCGGGACGGATTGCGCTCCAGTCCGAAGTTTATTAATTCGTAAATCGTAATAAATTTTATGAAAACTATTTTTATGACCGGCGGCGCGGGATTTATCGGCTCCGCATTTGTCAGGCTGATTTTAAAGGAAACTTCCGATGTCAAAATCGTCAATTTCGACGCGCTGACTTATGCGGGAAATTTGGATAATCTGCGCGGTTTGGACGAATCGCGTCACCAATTTATCATAGGCGATATTTGCAATAAAGACGAAGTTTTAGCCGCTTTGCCGGAAGACGCGGACGCGATTTTTAACTTTGCCGCCGAATCGCACGTTGACCGCAGTATCAGTTCGGCGAGCGAATTTGTCTTGACGAATGTTCTCGGAACACAAGTTTTGCTCGACGCGGCGCGGGCGAAAAATGCGCGTCGTTTCGTGCAGATTTCGACCGACGAAGTGCAGGGAAGTCTGCCCGACGACAGCGATTTGTTTTTCACTGAAAATTCGCCGATTCAGCCGAATTCGCCGTACGCCGCGTCAAAAGCCGCCGCCGAACATTTCGTCCGCGCCGCGTTTGAAACTTTCGGCGTTGACACGATAACTACACGCTGCGGCAACAATTACGGGCAGCGTCAATTTCCCGAAAAACTGATTCCGCTGATGATTTCCAACGCGCTGAATGACGAACCACTGCCGGTTTACGGCGACGGCAAAAACGTCCGCGACTGGATTTTCGTCGAAGATCACTGCCGCGCGATTTGGTCGGCTTACGAAAAAGGAAAATCCGGCGAAAGTTACAACATCGGCGCGCGAAACGAACGGGAAAATATCGAAGTCGTCAAATCAATTCTCGACGCGCTCGACAAACCGCATTCGCTGATAAAATTTGTCGAAGACCGTCTCGGACACGACCGGCGTTACGCGATTGACGCGAGCAAAGTCGAAAACGAACTCGACTGGAAACCGCAAACCACCTGGACGGAAGGTTTACAAAAAACGATTAGTTGGTATCGGGAAAATCAGGATTGGGTAAATCGCATCAGAAACGGCGCGTATCGTGATTATTATAAAAATCATTACGGAATGGAAGTCGGGGCAAAATGAAAATTTTAATCACGGGCGCAAACGGAATGGTCGCTAAAGCTGCGATTGAATACTGCAACTCAATCGGCGACGAAGTTGTCGCGTTGACGCGGCAAAATCTCAATATTGCTGATACAAAACAAGTTGAAGACATATTTTCACGCGAAAAACCGGATGCCGTTATCAATTGCGCGGCTTACACGGATGTTGACGGCGCGGAAACAAATCAGGAAATTTGTTATCTGGCGAACGCCGTCGGCGTGGAAAATCTGGCGTTGGCGGCAAAAAAAATTGACTGCGCGTTTGTGACAATTTCAACCGATTTTGTTTTCGACGGCACAAAAGACGGCTTTTACACGCAGCGCGACACGCCGAACCCGCAGAGCGTTTACGCCAAATCAAAACTCGAAGGCGAAATTCGCGCCCGCAACGCTTACGCGCGTTCGATAATCGTGCGTTCAGGCTGGATTTACGGCACGGACGGCACGAATTTTTTGAGCGTTTTGCCGAAACTTTTGGTTGACGGAAAACATTTAAAAGCGATTACCGATTCTTACGGCACGCCGACTTTTGCCGGAGATTTGGCAAAACGGCTGCGCGAACTCGCCGAACTCGATTTGCCGGCACTTTTTCACGTTACAAATGCGGGCGAAGGCGTAAGTTACGCGGATTTTGCGCGAAAAGTCTGTGAAATCAAAGGATTTGATGAAAATTTACTTGCAAATGTTTTGACGAAAGATTTGAAGCGTCCCGCGCCGCGTCCGCAATTTTCGCGGCTGGCTTGTCTGTTCAGCCAAAAATTCGGACTCGAACCGTTGCCGCATTGGGAAAAATCGCTTGCTGAATTTATCGCACAATACCGGAGCGCGGACGGCTCGTCCGCCAACGAGCGAAGCGATGTTGAAAGCCTTAATTGACAAAAAGCCTTTGACCGGCGCGGGTACATCATTCGCTGCGCTCTGATGGCGGACGAGCCGTCCGCGCTCCGGCTAACCTTTCGCCTTTTTGATTTCTTCGACTAAAACGGGCATCACGTCGAAAATGTCGCCGACGATGCCGTAATCGGCGATGTCGAAAATCGGTGCTTCCGCGTCTTTGTTGACGGCGATGATCGTTCCGGCATTTTTCATTCCGACGATGTGCTGAATCGCGCCGGAAATGCCGAGCGCGAGATAAACTTTCGGCGCGACGGTTTGACCGCTCGATCCGATTTGACGGTCAATCGGCAGCCATTCGGCATCGCAGATCGGACGCGAAGCGGCTAAATCCGCGCCGAGCGCATCGGCTAATTCCTGCGCTTTTTCGATGTTTTCCTGCGACTTAATGCCGCGACCGATGGCGACGATAATATTCGATTTTGACAAATCAACCGTCGCTTTCGCTTCCTGAAAAGGTTCTTCCGGCTTCATCCGAATTTCGCCGACTTCAACTTCCATCGTTTCGATTTCCGCGCTGCCTTTTGTTGCGTTATCGCCGCGAAACGCGCCCGATTGAAATGTGACAAAATATGGCGCGTCGCCTTCGATGACGACATCCGCATCCAATTTGCCGAGAAATATGCGGCGCGTAAACACGAGTTTTCCGCCTTCATTGCGGTAACGAATGCAGTCGCCGACGACTTCTTTGCCCAATCGTGCCGCTAGTTTCGGGGCGAAATCGCGCACTTGATAAGTGTGCGCCATAATCACATACTGCGGATTCGTCGCTTTGATGACCTCTTCCCAAGCGTCCGTGTAACCGTCGGGCGTATAAATTCCGAGTTTATCGTTTTTCGCCACGATGACTTTTTCCAAATCATACTGCGAAATTTCCTGCGCCAACGCGCAGTCTTTGTCGCACGGAATAACGGCGGAAACCTTCAAACCCAAATCTTTGCCGATGCTCTGCGCGGCGGTGATCGCTTCGAGCGAGGTTTTGTTTAATACACAATCTCTGTGTTCGATAAATACTAAAATGCTCATAAATTTGTTTTCTGATTCGTTTTTTTTCGTTTGACTTAAATTATCTTATCGTAATTGATTGGTTCAAATTATTAAAGCGCGGAGCGGACTGGAGCGCAATCCGTCCCGGTTGCAATGCCGTTGAAAACGGCGAAGACGCTCGGTTCTATCCAATTTGCAAGTCGTCGAAACGCTTTTGCGTCCTTCAGACGCATTGCAACCGGGACGGGTTGCGCTCCAGTCGGTTGACTGAATCAGTTACATCTTAATTTAATTTCAACTGTTTCGGAAAGTATCGAAAAATAATAAAATTTTTATCTGTCATATTCGACAATCAATCCGTCCGCGCCGACCGCCCAGCCGAATTTTTTCGTTATAAAAAGACCGTAAAGATTCGCTTTGGCGTTCAATTCCTGCTGAACCCACGTTTTTCCTCTATCTTCCGAGCGCAAAATTGTTCCTTTGTAACCGACAATCCAACCGGTTTTGTCGTCCGCAAAATCAACGCGCAAAAATGTTTCGGGAAAATTTGTTGCGACGGTTTCCCAATTATTGCCGCCGTTTTCCGTCCGCAAAATTGCTCCTTTTCCGCCGACGGCGTAACCTTCGTCGGAATCCCTGAAATCAACATTATAAAGCGCGTTGGTCGTTCCCGATTTTTGAATTTGCCAGTTCAAACCGCCGTCGTAAGTTACCAGAATTATTCCTTTGTCGCCGACAATCCAGCCGCGCGAACTGCTGACGAAATCGAGATGAAACAACTCGCGTTTTGACGGCACGAGAATTCTCGACCAGGTTTCGCCGCCGTCGTCGGTTCGCATTACCAGCGAATCAACCACTTCTTCATCTTTGTCGAGCAGTGAACCGACGATCAAACCGCGTTTTTTATCGGCAAAGCGAATGCTCAGAAATTCCGGCACGGCGTTTTTGAAATCGCCCGGATTGTAAATTTTAATCTCGTGCCAGCTTCCGCCGCCGTCGTCGGTCAAAAACATCTTTTTCCCCGCGACCAAATAACCGTTGTCTTTGCTGCGAAAATATATTTCGTTGATGCTGTCTTTGGTATCAACCGATTGTTTGACCCAAGTTCTGCCGCCGTTGACGGTAAAAGCCAGATAACCGTCGTCGCCGGCGACAAAACCGCGTTCGGAAGATGTGAAAAATACCGTCACCAAATCGCCCGAACCGCCGCTTTTATTGAAAACCCAGCCGGATTGGGCGTTGGAAATCTGCGCGGCGAACGCCAAAACGATAATTAGAAAAAATGTTTTACGAATGACTGACACTTTAATTCTCCTGTAAATAAAAAAAGGTGATTTACGGTAAAATAAACTTTTATTTTGCCATAAATCACCCTTTCATTAAAAGCCGATTATCAGTTTAAATTAAGTTCCAAACCAATATCACGCAAAGACCGCAGCGCAATTAAAGACTGGAGCGCAATCCGTCCCGGTTGCAATTGAGCATCGCTTCGGTGCGAAAAACCACTCGTTTATATGCAAACTGCAAGTTAACGCAAGGCTTTTTCGCGCTCTCGCGCTCATTGCAACCGGGACGGATTGCGCTCCAGTCGTTTTATCATTTAACAATTCGATAAACCTTTCCTTTCCAAACAAGGACGACTTGTTCGCCGAGCGCGAAATACTGCGCTAAATCCTTTTCTTTAGTGATTAAATCAAAGTATTCGTCGCTGGCAAATTTGAGTTTTACTTCATTGAGTTTGGCTTCTTCCTTGAATTCGGAGTCAACCCAAACATCATTTTCGAGATAAAAAGTTTTCGCGCCGATTTTTTTCAAATTTCCGGCGATTCTGATTGCTTCTTCATCTTCAGAATTAACTTTAAGAGCTTCTTGCTGTGCTTGTGCTTTTTTGCTTTTTTGAACGGCATCTTTACCAACTATTGCGCCGCCGACAGTTGGAGTTGAATTTCTCGGATCATTGGCACTTCTGGCGTTTCCTCTGCCCATTGATAACTGCTCGCCGTCAATCGTCATATTGTTAAATTGTCTATTGTTTATCGGCAAATCCGCAACTTGTCTGGTGGTTACGTCCGTCGCCAAATAAGAAGTGTAAGGCGTAACGATTCCGTAGCGCGTTCCGAGATCAACAATTTCATCGCGCAGTTCTTTATTTTCACCGTTTGAACGAATTTGTTCGACCAGCCAACCGACGCGGCGCGTTGCCCAAAGGCGCGGCAGGAAATTATTTTGTTCGGCGCGAAACGGGAAATCGAGATTTTTATATTCAAACGTGCGCGTTTCTTTGCCCGCTTTTCCTTTTAATCGCAAGGCGACGTTTTCAATATCGCCCGCATTTTTGTAGCGTCCGATCAAAGTCAACTGCGTTCCTTTGAAAATATCGGTCAACTCGCGCGGATAAAGCAAATCGGTATTTACGCCGCCGAAGTCGAGTTCCAAATCGGTCAAAACCGGCGAATTTACTTTGGTGAAAAAGTTGGAAACTTTGACTTCCAAATCTTCTTTCGGCTCGACGTAATCCGCCGCGCCGGAATTTTCCGCCGCGAGTTTGTCCAAAAGCCGCGTGTTCACATCGTAACCGACTCCGAATGTGAACAGGCGCAAACCGTCAACTTTTATTTCTTTGGCGTTTTTGACGATTTTTTCAACATCCGATTCGCCGACCGTCGGCAAACCGTCGGTCATAAAAACGAGCAATTTCGGTCGGTCGTTTGAATCGAATTGCCGCAAAGACGCTTTGAGCGCGTCGTTGATATTCGTGCCGCCGGTCGGCGTTAGATTTTTGACAAATTCCGCGCCGCGACTTTTGCCGGAAGCATCGGCGCGAATCAAGCCGGTTTCCATAAGATGTTCTTCGCCCGCGAAACCGACGACGTTAAATCGGTCGCCGTCGCGCAGATTTTTGATGCCGAAAAGTAAAGCCGAACGCGCCTTTTCCATTTTGCCTTCGTCCGCCATCGAACCGCTCGTGTCAAGCACGAAAATTATGTCTTTGTTGACCAAATCTTTTTCCGTCAGATTATCTTTCGGCGACAATTGCAGCAGAAAATAACCGTCTTTTCCGGCTTCGCGGTAAGTTAAAAGCGACATTCCGAAATCGTTGTTCGATAAACCGTAAAAAAGCTGAAAATCGTTATCATTATTGGAAGTTTCAAACGAAACCGACGCGGCTTTTTCGCCTTTACTTTTTACTTCAATCGAATGCGACGGCGAATAAATATTTCGCAACGCTTCTTTGCCGACGATTTCGATTTTGCCCGAAACCGTGCCGAATTTTTGATTGTTTTCGCCGTTTCGCATTGCGACATTTTCGATTTGCGGATTATTATTTTGCCGCAAATTTCTGCCCGTTCCGAGCGGATAACGATAAGCGACCGTGCCGGATTCGGCTTTCAAAACCTGCGAATAAGTCAGTTCGAGTTTTTTATCGGAATTCGGCGGAATCGGAAAAATCGAAGCCTGAAACAAATCTTTTCCCGCATATTCAAGCAGTCCCGGATCGCGCTGTCGTCTGACAATTTCGTCGTAAATTCGCCGCGCTTCTTCACGACTTCTAACTTCGCCGACGAGTTTTTTGCCGTTTTCCCAAATCGCAAATTCAACAATCGAAGCCGATTCGGGAATCGGGAAAAAGTAAGTTCCTTCCAAAGTGTAAGGCGTATCGTTGCGAAAAACCTGTTCGAGATGCGTCGTCGCCACTTGTCCTTCGATGCGCGTGTTTAATTCGATTGATTTGACGAGCAAAGCATTCGGAACGGAAACGGGACGCGGGCGCGGCAAGGGACGACACGGGCGCACGTCGCAGACAATCGGCACGATTACGCCCTGCGCTCGAACGGAAATTCCGCCGAATAAACCGACGAAAACTAAACAAAATAGACTTACAGCATTTTTAAAACTCATCATTTTTCTCCTCTTTAAAAGTGATTCAGCGCGGGTTTTTATTATTTACGCTTGGTTTGATGTGATAAGGAACGATGCTTGTTGCATTTACTTGCAGAAAAACTTTGAAACTATGATATTTTATTATTATTTGGAGCGTGGGACGGCTCGTCCGCAGTAAATGGAGCGCGGACGGCTCGTCCGCTTCGAGCGCGAGAGCGCGAGAAAAGCCTTCGCGTTCTAGTTGCGTCTTTGACGGCGAGCGTTTGCAACATCGCTTCGCTTGTTGGCGGACGAGCCGTCCGCGCTCCGTCGGCAAAACTTTTTGATTGGAGAAATCGTAATGAAAAACTTCTGCTTTTTACTCATTTGTCCATTATTTATCATTTCTTCAACACTTTACGCGCAGACAACTTCAAAAAAAGTCGTCAAACAATGCAGCGAACTTTTTGCGCGGCAGCTCGTTGACCAGCAAGCGTATGACAGCAAATCAATCGCAGAAACCGACAAGCGCATCAATGTTTTACTGAAAATTGCCGATTTTTTTGTGGAAAGCGGACGAAGAAACTTCGCGCCGATATTTCACCGAAGCGTTTCAGGTGGCGCGTGAACGATTTCGTGAGAAAGGAAACGAGCCTCTGATTACCGGCAATATGATTTTAAGACGAATTGATTACCGTTTTGAAGTCATCAACGTGATTGCCGCACGCGACGCGGAATGGGCGAAAAAGCTGACCGAAACAGCTTTGAAAGAATCGGAAGAAAATAAAGATAATAAAAAAGAAAAGGATGATACGGATTTTTTGAACGATGACAACGAAGCCAATAACACTAGAAACTTAGCCGTTTTGCTTGCCGATAAAGACCCGACGGCATCACTTTATTTATCTGATAAAATTTCACGAAAAGGCAAATAAAAAACGGTGTGAAAGCGCGTTCGGTTTATAGCTGAAATTTCCGTGAGGTTCGGCTTCGCGTGAGGTTTTTAGAAATAATTTAGCGGAAAGTCCACAGTTTTTCGCCCTTCATTATATGATCAAAATAGGAATTCCGAAGGAAATCAGCGCGGGTGAACGTCGCGTGGCGGCGACTCCGCAGACAGTGATGAGGTTAATAAAACTCGGTTTTGAAGTCGCGGTTGAATCCGGTGCGGGGCGCGAAATTGACTGCTTTGACGGCACTTACAAAGAAGCCGGCGCGGTTATTGTTGAAGACGCGCGGGAACTTTGGGCGCAATCGGATGTGGTTTTGAAGGTTCGCCCGCCGGAAGAAAATCCGACGCTCGGTGTTCACGAAATTGATCTGATGCGCGAAGGCGGCTGGCTGATCGGTTTTATTTGGGCGGCGCAAAACAAAGAACTTCTGAATCGTCTGGCGAAGAAAAAGGCGACGGTTTTTTCGATGGATTCCGTGCCGCGCATCACCAGAGCGCAGAAAATGGACACTTTGAGCGCAATGGCGAATATCGCCGGATACCGCGCCGTCATTGAAGCGGCAAATCATTTTTCCAGATTTTTCGGCGGACAGATCACGGCGGCAGGACGAGTTGATCCGGCAAAAGTTCTGGTCATCGGCGCGGGCGTGGCGGGACTTTCGGCAATCGGCACGGCGAAATCTTTAGGCGCAATCGTTCGCGCTTTCGATCCGCGTTCGGCGACGCGCGATCAGGTCAAAAGTATGGGCGCGGATTTTCTCGAAATTCACATCGAAGAAGAAGGCGAGGGAAAAGGCGGTTATGCGAAACAGATGTCCGACAAGTTTCTCGAAATGGAAATGGAACTTTTCGCAAAACAGGCGATGGAAGTTGACATCATCATCACGACCGCGCTGATTCCCGGCAAACCCGCGCCGAAATTGATCACCAAAGGAATGGTCGAAAGTATGAAAGCCGGCTCGGTGATTGTAGATTTAGCCGCCGAACAGGGCGGCAACTGCGCGATGACCGAACCCGGCAAAGTCGTTACATACAAAGGCGTTTCGATCATCGGGTACACCGATCTGCCGAGCCGTATGGCGAGCCTTTCGAGCCAGCTTTACAGCGCGACGGTCGTCGCGCTCGTCGAAGAAATGCGGGATAAGGAAACGGGCGCGCTTAAAGTTGATTACGCCAACGAAGTGATTCGCGGCGCGCTCGTTACCGACGACGGCAAGATCACCTATCCGCCGCCGACACCGCCGCCCGCGCCCGAACCCGGTGTTGCATCAAAACCCGCACCGAAAGTTTCAACAGCAGTTGCAAAAAGCGCACACGGCGGACACGAATCGGAAGGCAACACAAATCCTTTGTGGCTGATTCTCGCCGGAATCGCGCTCGTCGGCATCGGACTCGTCGCGCCCGCTTCGACGCTCTCGCATTTTACGGTTTTTATGCTCGCCTGCTTCGTCGGCTGGCAAGTCGTCTGGAGCGTCAAACCCGCTCTGCACACGCCTTTGATGAGCGTCACCAACGCCGTCAGCGGCATCATCCTCGTCGGCGGAATGCTCCAATTAACGGGCGTAAATTTCAACCTGACAACAATTTTGGGCGCAATCGCCGTTTTAATTGCAACGATAAACATCGCAGGCGGATTTCTCGTAACGAATCGAATGCTGGCGATGTTTCGGAAATAACTTTTAAAACCAATAAAACAAAAATTAAATGCGAGACAGTTTAGTAACTATTTCATACATCGCCGCGAGCGCGTTGTTTATTATGAGCCTCGGCGGGCTTTCGCGGCAGGAAACGGCGCGGCGCGGCAATCTTTACGGGATTTTGGGAATGCTGATCGCGCTGGTGGCGACGGCGGCGCGGATGACGTTTGACAGTTATACGGTTTTGGCGGCGATGCTGATTCCGGGCGCGGCGATTGGCGCGCTGGTCGCCTCGCGCGTGCAGATGACGGCGATGCCGCAGCTTGTCGCTATTTTGCACAGTTTTGTCGGCGCGGCGGCGGTTCTTGTCGGGTTTGCCACTTATCTCGGTGATCATCAGATTGCCGAAGGTGAAAAGTTTATTCATCTCGCGGAAATTTTTATCGGCGTGTGCATCGGCGCGATCACGTTTTCGGGTTCGGTCGTCGCGTTCGGCAAACTGCAAGGCGCGCTTTCGGGCAGACCGCTTTTGCTTCCCGGTCGGCATATTTTAAATTTGCTGATGCTTATCGGAACAATCGCGCTCGGCGTTTGGTTTATGAGTTCGCCGGGAATATCAGGACAGTTGCCGCTCGTGATTGCGATTGCTTTGACGGGCATTTTGGGCATTCATTTCGTGTTGGCAATCGGCGGCGCGGATATGCCGGTCGTCGTTTCGATGCTCAACAGCTATTCGGGCTGGGCGGCGGCGGCGGCGGGATTTATGCTCGGCAACGATCTTTTGATTATCACCGGCGCATTAGTCGGCTCAAGCGGCGCGATTCTCAGTTATGTGATGTGCCGCGGAATGAACCGCTCATTTTTTAACGTGATGCTCGGCGGATTCGGCACGGAATCGGGCGCGGCTTCATCATCAGCCGCACAGGGCGAACAAGGCGAAGTGCGCGTCATAACTGCCGCACAAACCGCCGAACTTCTCGACCTTTCCAAATCGGTCATCATCGTTCCCGGTTACGGTTTGGCAGTCGCGCAGGCGCAGCATTCTTTGGCGGAAGTCGTAAAAATACTGCGCGAAAAATCGGTTGACGTGCGCTTTGCGATTCATCCGGTCGCCGGACGCTTGCCCGGACATATGAACGTACTGCTCGCCGAAGCCAGCATTCCTTACGACATCGTTTATGAAATGGAAGAAATAAATGAGCGTTTTCCCGAAACCGATGTTGTTCTCGTCATCGGCGCAAACGACATCGTAAATCCGTCAGCCTTAGACGATCCCGCCAGCCCGATTGCCGGAATGCCCGTCTTACACGTCTGGGAATCAAAAGCTGTCATCGTGATGAAACGCGGAATGGCAAGCGGCTACGCCGGAGTTGAAAATCCGCTGTTTTTTTACGAAAATACGCGGATGCTGTTCGGCGACGCGAAAAAAGTCGTGGACGAAATTCTAACGGCGATGCGCGGTTAACTAAAAAGTCCAATGCCCAAAGTAGTTCATTTTCAACTTTGGGCATTGAACTTTAGACTCGCCGTGCATTATTTTGCCCTTAAAACTATTTAATTCGTTCACCCTACTTTTCCATCTATTGCTCGCACTTTGGTGAAAATGGGGTATTTAATTCGTTCACCCCTAAGAAGCTGTTTGAAAACTCTTATTTTTTATTTTTTGAACCACGAAAGTACACGAAAGTACACGAATAATTTAATAATCACACAAATTTTCGTGTTAATTTGTGTTGAGCGCGTGGTTAAATTTCTTGAATTTTCGAGTTTTTAAACAGCTTCCAAGTGTTATATTTATCAGGTTAATAAACACAAACAATGCGAATCAAGGGTTGAAACAGAGAATGAAGAGAGATGCCGCTGTGCAAATTTTTCGGTTTGAGTACGTCTTTCAGAAAAGTTTGACAAATTTACAGAAGTCTTTGACGCTGAATTTTTGGATGTGAAAGATGTCGGTCTGACAAAAAAAAGCGGCACAATATTAGGAACAAAAAAGAATGGGACGAGCAACACAAAAAAATAAACTTCTTTCAATCACGACACCTTTAGGCGAAGATTATTTGCTGCTCAACAAAATGCGGGTCGAAGAAAGAGTGTCCGAACTGTTCGAGATTGATGTCGAGCTTTTGTATGACGAAGAGGAAGATGACGCGTTTGATCTGACGGTTGTCGAAGACACACAGATTCTCGGTAAAACGGTCAGCATTTCGATTGAACAGCGCGGCGGCGTGAAGCGAACGCTGACGGGAATGGTCAACAATTTCACTCTGAGCGGACGCAATCGAAGATTTACGGCGTATTACGCGACCATTGTGCCGCACGTTTGGCGACTGACGCAGAGTGTGCAGAGCCGGATATTTCAGCATTTGAGCGTGCCGGATATATTGCGAAAAGTATTTGCGGGATACGAAGTCAATTATCAGCTTCAGAGTGAATATAAAGCGCGTAATTATTGTGTTCAGTATCAGGAATCGGATTTCGCGTTTGCTTCGCGGCTGATGGAAGAAGAAGGAATCGCTTATTATTTTGAACACGCGGCGGAAAAAGAAAAGCTGGTGCTGCGCGATGATTTCAAAACGCCGGAGGATTGCCCGTCCAAAAGCGAGATAGCGATTTACAACGAAGATTTGACGGCGGAGATATTTGAGCAGGTAATCAGTCAGTGGCATATAGATTATCAGCTTCAAAGCGGGAAAAGAGTTCTCTGGGACAATCATTTTCAGTTGCCGAACAAAAAACTCGAAGCGGAAAAGACAAGTATTTTTAACGCCGGCGGGAATCAAAAAATCGAAGTCTATAACTATAAAGGAGGTTATGCAAAAAAATACGACGAATCTAATGGCGATTTGAGCGATATTTTTCAGGACAACCAGAAAACTGCCGAAAATATAACAAAATCTCTCGACGCGCAGCACAAAACGGCATCCGGCGAATCGGATTGCTGCACTTTAACGCCGGGTTACAGATTTCAACTGAGAAATCATCCCAATAAAGATTTTAATATTCAATATGTGATCTTGTCGGTCAAACACGAAGCGGAACAATCGCCGGAATATCTGGTCGGCGACGTGCTGCCGAAAGCGTATGAAAACGAATTTACCTGTATTCCGCACGGATCGGGACAGCCGGAATTTGTGCCGCCGCAGAAAACTCCGAAGCCGCGCATTTACGGCAGTCAGACGGCATTTGTGGTCGGACCTTCGGGCGAAGAAATCTACACCGACAAATACGGGCGCGTCAAAGCGCAGTTTCATTGGGACAGAGACGGCAAAGCCAACGAAGACAGTTCGTGCTGGATACGCGTCGCGCAAACCTGGGCGGGAAACAAATGGGGAGCGATGTTTCTTCCGCGCGTCGGAATGGAAGTTATCGTCCAGTTTCTCGAAGGCGATCCCGACCAGCCGATAATCACGGGCTGTGTTTATCAGCCGGAAGCGATGCCGCCGTACACTCTGCCGGACGAGAAAACAAAATCTACCATCAAATCAAACTCGTCAAAAGGAGGCGAAGGTTTCAATGAGTTTCGTTTTGAAGACAAAAAAGGCGGTGAACAGATATTCATTCACGGCGAAAAAGACCTCGATGTCCGAATTAAACACGACCGCAAGGAAATTATCAAAAACGATTCTCATCTGATAGTCGAAAAGAATCAGTTTGAGAAAGTCAAAGGCGATAAACATTTGATAGTTACCGGCGATCAAAGCGAAAAAGTTGGGGGCGCGGTTTCGCTCAAGGTCGGAACCGGCACACAGATAAAAACCGGGACGAAATATGCGGTTGATGCCGGAATGGAAGTTCATCTTAAGTCGGGAATGTCTATGACGCTCGAAACCGGAACAAACCTGACGCTGAAAGTCGGCGGAAATTTTATTAATATCAATCCTGCCGGAATTTTTATCAAAGGAACACTGGTGATGCTCAACAGCGGCGGCGCGGCAGGTTCCGGCGGCGGCAGCAGTCCGACCGCGCCGACGGAAGCAAAAGAAGCGGTTAATGCAGATTCGGGACAAAAGGTCAAAAGCGCGCCGCCGCCGCCGCCGCGAGTGCCTGTGAGTTACAGTCAGCAGGCGGAAGCACTGCAAAACGCGTCTCAAAGCGGCGCGCCTTTTGTCAGTATGTAAGCCGTTTGAAACGAGATGGACAGACAAAAAATCGAGCAATATTTTTTTTCAAGTATTACCAGAACTTACGCGGTGCTTGACGGTTCTTCCGTGCCGAATTTACCGATGAAACTTTATGAAATGAAACCGCCGAATTTTTGTCTGTTCACCGGCGATTTGGAGCCTGATATGGCGGAAGTCGCGCCGTATCTCGTGCGTCTTTACCCGAAAACTCCTTTTACGGAGTGGTTTTTGCAGGAATTTTGGGGAAAACACTGGGCAATCGTCGCGCACAGCCGCCAGCCGCTAAACGAAATGCGAAAACATTTTCGTTCGCTCGTCAATGTCTATGATGAAAAAGGAAATCCGATGATTTTCCGTTTCTACGATCCGCGCGTCATTCAAAAGTTTCTGCCGACGTGCAGTCCGGCGGAACTCAAAGTGTTTTTCGGCGAAGTTGATAAATTTTTTGCCGAATCGGATGATAAAGAAAATTTAATGCGTTTGGAAGTCGGCAACGACAGTATCAGCGCAACCGCTTTGCCTGTAAATTAAATTCGGGGAATAATAATATGCCGCCAGCCGCCAGAATTACAGATAATGTTGCCCATCCGCTGCCGCCCGTTTTGACCGGCGGACCAACCGCCGTGAACGTGATAATCGGTTTTTTACCGGCGTGGCGCGGCGTTAATCCGGCGGCGGCGGCGGCTCTTCAGGCGGCTAAACAAATTTCGGATACCGCGATTACGACGGCGGAAGCGGCGACGACCGCCGCCGCCGGAACTCCCGCCGCGCCTGCCGCCAAACTCGCTGAAGAAACGACCAAAGCGGCGGCGGCAGTAGCGATGGGAAGTATGATTTCGAGTATGTCGGGCGGTTCGGACATTCACGCCTGCGTCACGCCGCTGCCGCTGCCGCCGCACGGTCCCGGCGTGGTCATTACGCCGTCGGCAACCGTAATGATGAGCAATATGCCGGCGGCGCGAATGGGCGATACGATTCTTGAAGCCGTCGGACCGCCGAATAAAATTGTCAAAGGTGAAATGACGGTATTGGTCGGCGGCTAATTCTTGGAAAAAATTGGACTTTGAATAAAGGAAGCAGTTTGCTTCAACTATTTTTATAATGTTAATAATCAGAGAACAACAAATTCAACATTTTATCGCCGAAAACGAAGCGAATCTGATCAAACTAATCGTTCAAATCGTGCGCGAGGCAAACGCCGAGCGAGTTGCCGATTATGACGATCAAATGCTTGAGGAAATGGTCAAAATCGGCATCGAACGCGCCAAGCGGAACGGTCTGCAAAACGCCGAAGATATTTCCGCTTTCGTCGCCGTAATGTTTGAAATCGCGCCGAATTTTGACGAACAGGAACAAATAAAAATAGTTTTAGCCGACACGAATTTTCCGCCCGCCGAAAGATTTTTTCAACTTTTCGAGCGCGTTTCCGACGAAGACTGGAAACGCGCCGAAAAACTGTACAACGCAGACATCTGGTTTCCCGCCAAACAATAAATATGGAAGACAAAGAAATGATGCTCGAAAATCAACAGGAATCGGTGAAAAAACTCGCTGACCAGTATAAAAATTCACCGTCTGACGAACTGAAATACAAACTCGACCGCGAAGCGGATATTCTTCGTCATCTGGTCAATACGAAAAAGGAAAATCCGAAAGAACGAACGAAAAAAGCTGCCGATTTTGCCAGAGGAATCGCTCTGAATCGAGCCGTTCAGCAGATTCCGCCGGAAAATTAAAAAACAGAAGCATATTCCAAATCAAAAATCCCGAATACAGAAAAAGTATTCGGGATTTTTAAGATTATTGAACAACAATTATTTTTTCGGAAAAGTTTTCCAGAAATTGTCAAACACTTTGCTGCCTTTGCCTTTCTCGTCCAAAAAATTCGCGCTGTCGCCTTTTTTATCGCTTGTTTTGCTTTTTCTGGCAAAATAGCCGTAAATAAAATCCAGCCCGTTTGACTGCCGTTCGTAAAAAGTTATTTGAACGGTTTGAGTGTTGTCATCATAAATTTTTGTCAAAGCGGTTTCACTTTTATCGCCGTCGTGCGCGGCAGTCGAGTTGGAATTCCATTGAACATTTTCAACTTTCGCATCATCGTGGACAAACATTTTAACGAGTGATTTTTCAGCCCGTCCTCTCAAAGCATCGAGTGTTTCGCCTTCATCCGGGTAGCTGATAAAAATTCCCGAAGGACCTTCCGACGAGAGCATCAACATTCCCTTAAAGCCAACCCATTTCGGCATCGGCATCACTTTTTCGGGAATTTTAAAAGTTACGCCTTTATCCGCCGCTTTTTCTGCGTCTTTTTCATTTTTGTGATTGCTCACTCCCTGCGCCTGCGCGGTAAAAACACAGACAGTTAGAAGAAAGACTGCCGCAAAAAATACGGCAGATAAACTATTTTTCGTCTTTTTCATATTTTCGTTTTTATGGATGAGTCATCTCTTCGGGTTTAACCAGTTCGTCAAATTTCTCGCTCGTCAAAAGTCCCAATTCAATCGCCGATTCTTTCAGCGAAGTTCCTTTTTTATGCGCGTTTTTCGCAATTTTTGAAGCGTTATCATAACCGATGTGCTGATTCAAAGCCGTCACCAGCATCAGCGAATCCTGCAGATATTCGTCAATCTGCTGACGATTTAATTCAATTCCGTTGATACAAAATTCGACAAATCCGCGCGACGCGTCATTTAAAAGCCGAACGGAATGCAGGAAATTATGAATCATCACGGGTTTGAAAACATTCAGTTCAAAATTTCCCTGCGAACCGGCGAAACCGATTGCCGCATCGTTGCCCAAAACCTGCGCGGCGACCATCGTCATCGCTTCGCTCTGAGTCGGATTGACTTTTCCCGGCATAATCGAACTGCCCGGTTCGTTTTCCGGCAGAACAAGCTCGCCGATGCCGCAGCGCGGACCGGACGCGAGCCAGCGGATGTCGTTGGCAATTTTCATCAGCGACGCGGCGAGCGTTTTTAACGCGCCGGACGCGAAAACGATTTCGTCGTGCGCCGAAAGCGCGGCGAATTTGTTCGGGTGCGAGCGAAACGGCAAATCCGTCAGTTCGGCGATTTGTTTGGCGGCGCGTTCCGCAAATTCGGGATGCGAATTTAAACCCGTGCCGACCGCTGTGCCGCCGATTGCCAGATCGTAAAGACCGTCCAAAACCATTTTCAGCCTGTCAATATCGCGTTCGAGCAAATTCGCCCAGCCGCCGAATTCCTGTCCGACGGTCAGCGGTGTCGCGTCCTGCAAATGCGTTCTGCCGATTTTCACCACATCGGCGAATTCCCGCGCTTTCGCGTCAATCGCATCGCGGACTTTTTCAATTTGCGGAATCAGCGTGTTCATCGTTTCGGCGGCGGCAATATACATCGCCGTCGGAAAAGTATCGTTGGAACTCTGCGACATATTCACGTCGTCGTTCGGGTGAATCGGCTTTTTGGAACCGAGTTCGCCGCCCGCGATTTCGATGGCGCGATTGGAAATCACTTCGTTGGCGTTCATATTCGTCTGCGTGCCGCTTCCCGTCTGCCACACGCGCAGCGGAAATTGCGCGTCCAAATCGCCGTCAATCACTTCGTTCGCCGCCCGCACGATCAAATCCGTTTTGTCGAGCGTCATTTTGTCCGATTTCAACTGATGATTGGCAATCGCGGTGGCTTTTTTCAGAATGCCCAACGCGCGAATCATCTCACGCGGCATCACATCGTTGCCGATATTAAAATGACGCAGACTTCTTTCCGTCTGCGCGCCCCAATATTTGTCCGCTTCGACGGCGATTTCGCCCATCGAATCTGTTTCAATGCGTGTTTTTCTTTCTGTTTTTGCTGCTTCTGACATTTCTATTTTTGTCCTGTTAATTCATTCGATTTTTCAAATATTTTTGCAATTTTGACAGTCGTTTCGGATTTAAATCCAAAACGGTTTTTAATTTCATCGGGCAAAATGATTTTACCGTCTTTTTCAAATGTTAAAGTCATATATGAATTTTATCACTGTTCTTTTGAAAAATCTTAATAACTGATGTTACGCAAAAATTATAAAAAGACTGGAGCGCAATCCGTCCCGGTTGCAGTGAGCGCGTGAGCGCGAAAAAGCGTTCCGCAGCTTTCAACTTAAATATAACCGAGCGCATTTTTCGCGTTGAAGCAATGCTCAATGGCAACCGGGACGGATTGCGCTCCAGTCAAAACTGACACATTGCTCAGTTAGAGATTCGCCTTCATCAACTTTTCGTGCAAAATTTTCACATCTTTTTCCTTTATTTCATTCCAAGTTGTCACAGAATTTGCCAACGCATCCTGCAAATCTTTGGCGGCGGCAACGGCTTGCGTGGTCGGTTTCGCGTCCGCGTCCTGCAAAAGATCGAGCAGTGAATTAAATGCGCCGTTCAATCTGCTTAAAGGAAATTCCGACATCGGCACGGGCGCGTTTGAACTGCCGTTGACCAACGCATTCAGCTTTTGTTCTAACGCTTCGATTTCCTTTTTCGACTCATTATTTACCGCCTTTTCACGCGCTTCTTTCAACTGCGCCTGAAATTTGTTTATTTCTTCAAGCATTGCGAATGTTTGTTTAAAACCTTCGTAGGCTTGCATCGAAAGATTAAATTGCTGCTGTAAATCAGCCATTGAGGTCGTTACACGCGGATCCATTTTGACGGCTAAAGTTTGCGTGTAAGTTTTGCCGTTTGCGGTCAGTTTTACCGTATAATTTCCGGGCATCACAAACGGACCTT
Organism: Pyrinomonadaceae bacterium; assembly: GCA_965218105.1. Lineage (GTDB taxonomy): Bacteria > Acidobacteriota > Blastocatellia > Pyrinomonadales > Pyrinomonadaceae. Next base: position 1,751,478 of record OZ244585.1, on the reverse strand, counting down.
CGGGAACAAACGGCGTGTCTTTGTAAATTGCGGAAATCGGCAGATCGTAATTTTCGGCGGGCGGATTCGGATGTTGTAAATCCCAAACGAAACGCTGCATTCCGGCTTCGTTCGGCAAAATTCTCGGTATCCGAAGCCAGTAAGTCGGAAAACGCAGTTTGTTCACATCGTATGGCAGCGGTTTGTCGTCGCTCGCAAAACGGCGGACGAGTTTGTTTGACGAATCGAAAATTTCCAAAACTACCGGCGTTGAAGATTTCTCTTTTAAAACATAATTGATAATCGCGCCGTCGGGCGGATTTTGTCCCATCGGTTCTTCGGGCGGAAACGGCGTGTCGGTGTGAACGCTGCGGCGAATGCGAATCGCCGTTTGCGGCGCGAATAGAAATGCGTCGGCATTTGTAACTTGTTGATTTATTTGGCGGAAAGGCGTGATGTCGTCGAGAATCCAGAACGAACGCCCGTGCGTTCCGACGACTAAATCGTCGTTATGCACAACCAAATCACGAATCGAAGTCGCGGGCATATTCAAACGCAAAGGCTGCCAGTTTTCACCGTCGTCGAGCGAGAAATAAACCGCCAATTCAGTTCCGCAAAACAGTAAACCTTTCCGAACCGAATCTTCGCGTACAGCGTTGACAATCGCGCCGTTCGGCAGACCTTTCGTGATTTCCTTCCAGATTTTGCCGCCGTCGTGAGTGCGAAAAATATGCGGACGCAAATCGTCGAGGCGAAACGTATTGACCGCCGCGTAAGCCGTGTTCGCGTCAAATCTTCCGGCATCAATCAGCGAAACTTTCGCCCAGCTTTTCAGTTCCGGCGGCGTGACGTTCTGCCAATTTTTTCCGCCGTCTTTTGTGATATGAATCAAGCCGTCGTCCGTTCCCGCCCAAATCGTGTTGGTGTCTTTGTATGAAGGCGCGACCGTGTAAATCACGCCGCGGCGCGGCATTGTCTCCATTTCCTTCGTCTTATAAACGCCGACGTTTTCGGGAATCTCCCACTTTTCACGCGACAAATCCGGGCTGATAATTTCCCAACTTTGTCCGCCGGTCGTCGTTTTAAAAAGAACATTTCCGGCAAAATAAAGAATGTGCGGATCAACCGGCGAAAAAATAACCGGCGCAGTTCGCACAAAACGATATTTTCCGGTGCGAACGGCTTCGGGCGCGACGTTCTGCACTTGTCCGGTGCGCTTGTCAAAACGCGTTACTTTGCCGCCGTAAATATAATTCGGATTCAGCGGATCGGGCGCGACGTAGCCGTATTCTTCAACGCCGACCGTACGCCAATCGCGCGCCGTAACCGCGCCGATGTCGCCGCGCGACGCGACTCCGGCAGAACCGCTTTCCTGTTGTCCGCCGTAAACCCAATACGGAAATTCGTCGTCGGTGATAACGTGATAAAACTGCGCCGTCGGCTGATTATACCAGCTCGACCAGGTTTCGCCGCCGTTGACTGTAATCGTCGCGCCCTGGTCGCTGGCGATTAACATAATGTCTGGCGAATTCGGATTTATCCAGATGCGGTGATAATCGTCGCCGCCGGGTGCGCCTTTGAAACTTGTAAAAGTTTTGCCGCCGTCGGTTGATTTATACGAAGCGACATTGGCGACGAAAACTATGTCGGGATTTTTCGGATGAACTCTTATCTCCGCAAAATCGCTGCCGCGTCCCCAAAGTCGCGGATCGTTATTTATTTTACGCCAGTTTTCGCCTTTATCGTTTGAAATATAAATCCCGGCAAATTCGGGTTTTGCGTCAACCGTCGCATAAAGCCGGTTCGGATTTGAAGGCGAAATCGCAAACCCGATTCTCCCCAAACCCTGCTCGAACGTCGGCAAACCTTTGGTTAATTTGTTCCAGGTTTTTCCACTATCGGTTGATTTAAAAAGCCCGCTTTCTTTGCCCTGCCACGCGCCGTTTTCCCAAGGTCCCTGCCGTCCAGCCCACAGATCGGCGTAGATTACATTTGAATCGTTCGGATCGAATTCAACCTGAAACGCGCCCGTGTCAACATCTTTGTAAAGAACACGCTCAAAATTTTTGCCGCCGTCGGTTGAACGATAAATGCCGCGCTCTTCGTTCGGTCCGTAAGGATGTCCAAGCACGGCGACGAACAGACGATTTTCATCTTTAGGATCAACAATAATCGAAGCGATTTGCTGACCTTCGCGCAAACCCAAGTGAATCCAGGACTTTCCGCCGTCGGTTGACTTATACATTCCGTCGCCGGTTGATAAATCGGGACGCTGCAAACCTTCGCCGCTGCCGACGTAAATCACATTCGGATTCGACGGCGCAATTGCCAAATCGCCGATTGAACCCGTCGGCTGATCGTCAAAAATCGGCTGCCACGTTCGCCCCGCGTCGGTCGTTTTCCAAACGCCGCCGTTGTTCACGCCGATGTAAAAAGTGTTCGGCTGGTTCGGAATGCCCGCCGCGCCGACCGTGCGTCCGGCGCGAAACGGTCCGATCATTCGCCAGCGCATATTTTGATAAAGATTTGGATTAATAGATTGCGCGAAAGTTGAAACCGAAACGATTAAAATAATCAACAATCGAAACGCGACTTTTAACGAAAAAGCGGCGACAAATTTCATATATTTGAATTTCCCGTAACAAAAATTTGAGAAGCAAATTGATATTAACCGAAAATGCGCCGAAAAAAAATTCTTGACAATTTTTCTTGTTCAAATCTCAAAAAAAGCGTGTGAGACGTTCGGGCAATCCGTCGAATCGGCAAAAAGTTCGCCTGATTATCGCCGCTGAGAGTTGAAATATCGGCGCAAATTGGCGCAGAAAAAAATTGAAGCTGTTCTTTATTTTGCGGCTAGGAATTGTATTAAAATCTTTCTTTCTCGCGCTCCGTCAAATTCACACAGATAAATTCCCTGCCAGCGACCGAGCAGAAGTTCACCGTTTTCAAACGGCACGATAACGGACGAGCCGACGAGCGAAGATTTAATGTGCGCGTCGGAGTTATGTTCAAAATGTCGAAAACCCTGATAATACTGCGGGATAGTATTGCGAAAAAACAAAAGCATATCGCTTTTTACGTCGGGATCGGCATTTTCATTGATCGTCAGTCCGCAGGTCGTGTGCTGTGTGAAAAGAACACAAATTCCTGCGCCGTTTTCGGGCAAAAGATGTGAAACTTCGCCCGTGATTTCAATCATTTCTTCACGTTCGTTTGATTTGACACGAATTGTTTTCATAAGTAAATTTTGCCGCCAAAAAAATAAAAAAGGCAAAGTAAAATTTTACTTTGCCTTTCTCCGTTTATTTCGCGCCCGCATTTTTCATTTGCGGCGTTTGTGTAGTCATTTTTTTTTCTTTAGCGGTTGTTGTTTTGGTTTTGACTGCTTTTTCCGTCTTCGCTTTAGCCGGTGCTTTGGTCTTAGCGGGTGTTTTGGTTTTGGCAGTTTTGGCTGGCGGATTGAGCATTGCAGACCAGCGATATTCGGGTGTTTCAAAACCTTTTTTCAATTTTTCGAGAATAAAATCGGTCATTGTGTTGACGATCCAGTTGTGGTTATATTCACCGACGGACGCGAGTTCGGCATCCGGCGCGGGATTCATAAAATCAATCGCATACGGAACGCCGTCTTTGATGGCAAATTCAACGGTGTTCAAATCGTAACCCAATGCTTTGCAGATCGTGATAACGTCTTTTTCGACTCTTTTGTGCAGTTCGGGCGAAAGATAATCCTCAACATTAACATACTGCATTCCCGAAAGATACGGCTTCGTCGGGTCATACGGCATAATCAAAACCTTTTCCTGTCCGACGCAGTAGCAGCGCACGAATTGGTCAAATTCGATGCCTTCCTGCAAGGTCATACAAAGTTTGCCCGATTGATTGTATTCGTACCAAAGCTGTTCGAGCGAGTGAATTTTCGATACATTTTTCCAGCCGCCGCCGTCAAACGGTTTCAAAAATGCGGGAAATCCGACGTAATTGATAATGCCTTCCCAATCGAGCGGAAATTCGAGATTTCTCAAACTTTCGCTTGTAATGTCGGGAATATAATCCTGCTGCGGCAGTAAAACCGTTTTCGGAATCGCCACGCCGATTTTGGCGGCTAAACTGAAATTGAAAAATTTGTCGTCCGCCGACCACCAGAACGGATTGTTGATAACGTAAGTTCCTTCGAGTGCCATTCGCTTTAAAGTCGCGCGATAATACGGAACTTCGTGCGAAATGCGGTCAATAATCACGTCATATTTCTTCTCTTCATCGAGCCGGATTCCGCCGATTTCAACCATTTCGGCAACGACTTCGCCTTGTCCTTTTTCATTAATACTTTTAATAATTGATTCGGGAAACGTAACTTCACGTCCGACTAAAATTCCAACTTTCTTCATAATTTTATTAAATACCTCTTTTAAATATATTTATAGTCAATTAATAGTTCGATTTTCAGAGCATTCTGAAACGTAAAAGTGTATTGGAAAAGCGGTTTTCTTGCAAGTATCAGGCAAAAATAAGTAATAACGGCGTAGTCAATTCGCTCGTCAAGAATTTTAATCTTCGATTTCCAAGGCGATTTTTAAGGCTTGATTTAATTCTTTAATTTTTTGTTCGGAAAGCGAGCCGATAAAGTTTGTTAGTTTGGATTTTTCAATGCTGATGAGTTCATCACAATGGACACAGCTATCGTGCTTTAACCCTTCGTTAATTCCAACCTCGACTTCTGAGGGCAAACCGATACATTTTGTATAAATCGGAGCGCAGATAACCGAATCAAAATGTGTTTCAATAAATCGCTGGCGGCTAACGACGACAAAAACGCGAAATCCTTTCGGGTCGCGCCGCGACGGTTTTTCGACTCTGTAAAGTTCGCCTCTTTTCACCAATCAATTTGATAACTTAAAGTTTCAAGAAGTTCTTCCCGATGCTCATCAGCGTAATGATTCATCAACTCGATCTCTTCCTCGCGTGTCAATTTTCGCTTTGGCGATTTTTGCTTTAACTTCGGCAGGTATTCCCGTAGTGCCTTTTCAACAACTTCCGATTGACTGCGAAAATCCTTTGCCGCATTTTTAACTTGCGCGAGCAAATCGGCTTCAATAGTAATGGTTGTTTTTACTTTTGTATTCATACTTTCAAAATACTTTTTATCTTTCTTAAAATCAATTATTTTTCTTTGCGATACGGAATTCCCAAAGCCTTCGGCGCGCGCGATAAACCGATGAATCCGGCGAGAACGATAATCGTCAAAATATACGGAATCATTTGGACGAATTGAATCGGAAGGTTTTCGCCCGAAGCGAGTTTGATGTTGCCGAGTTGAATCGTCAGGGCTTCCGTCAAACCGAAAAACAAGCACGCCAGCAGCACCGGAACCGGTCGCCATTTTGCCAGAATCAGCGCGGCGAGCGCGATGTAGCCGCGTCCGGCGGTCATATTTCGCGTGAACAGCGAAGATTGTCCGATTGATAAATACGCGCCGCCCGCCGCCGCTAAAACTCCCGAAATAATCACGGCAAAATATCGCAGACGAATGACGTTCACGCCCGCCGCGTCCGCCGCCGCCGGATTTTCGCCCGTCGCGCGAAGCCGCAGACCGAACGGCGTTTTATACAAAACATACCAGCACACCGGCACGAGCGCGAACGCCAGAATCGAAGCGAGCGACAGCCGATTGAAATATTCGGGCAACAGATTTACCTTATCAATCTGCGGAGTCGAACCTGACGAATCGTAAACCGCGCCGCTGATTAACGCCGGAAGTCCAATCATCAGAAAGTTTATCGCCATTCCCGAAACAACCTGATCGGCTTGAAATTTGATACACGCGACGGCGTAAACGAAAGCCAGAAATCCGCCCGCCAGCATTCCGGCGAGCAAGCCGAGATACGGATTTCCCGCTTCGTAAGTAATCACCGCACCGGTGAACGCCCCGGCGAGCATCAAACCTTCGAGCGCGATGTTAATAACGCCGGAACGCTCGGAAAAAAGCCCGCCGAGCGCGGCGAAAATCAGCGGCGTGGCGAGCCGAATTGTCGAAAATATCAATGCAAAAATGGAAATTTCATACATAGAACTTATTTTTTAACGGAGCGCGGACGGCTCGTCCGCCAACGCCGGCGAAGCGAGTCGTTATAACGCTTAACCGTCAACGAAACAACTTTGAACACACAGGTTTTTCTCGCGCCTGCGCTCGAAGGCGGACGAGTCGTCCGCGCTCCGATTTTTAGACTTTTCCTTTCACCCTTGTGGATTTAGAATAAATCTGGAAACACGCGACGAACAAAATGATGATCGCCTGCAAAACCCAGCCGATGTCTTTGGAAACTTTCGGCGTAAACGCGTCAACGAAAATTTCGCCGCGCTGTAAAACGGCGAAAAATAAGGCGGCGATGAAAATTCCGAACGGATGATTTCTGCCCAGCAGCGCGACGGCAATTCCCAAATATCCGACTTCGCCCGAAAAGTCGTGATAATAACGGTGGCGATAACCCAAAACTTCGCCGATGGAAACCATTCCGGCGAGCGCGCCCGAAATTGTCATTGCGATAATAATTTGTTTATTCGGCGAAATTCCGCCGTATTCCGCCGCGCTCGGATTTTCGCCGACGGCGCGGAGTTCGTAACCCCACTTTGTTTTCCACAAAAAAATATAGACCACAAAACACATGGCGACCGCGATCAAAAACGCGACGCTGAGCGGCACGAATTCCGGCATTCCGGGAATAAATTGGCTGATACGCGGAATGTCGGCGGCGTTTCCGATTTCGGCGGTTTCGAGAATCGCGTCGCCCGGAACCCGGTAATGATACTGCGTGAGATAACTGACCAGCGCGATGGCGATAAAGTTCAGCATTATCGTATTGATAACTTCGTGCGAGCCGAATTTCGCCTTCAAAACGCCCGGAATCGCGCCCCAGATTCCGCCGACGACAATCGCGGTCAAAATACACATCGGAACCAGCAAAATCGCGGGCAAACTCATCCAAGACCAATTAACATCGTTGACAATCGTGCCGCCGAACGTGATGCCGACCCACGCCGTCGCAAACGCGGCGACGTAAAGCTGACCTTCCGCGCCGATATTTAAAAGTCCGCAGCGAAAGGCGACCATCACCGCCAAACCCGTAAAAATCAGCGGTGTCGCGTAAGACAGTGTGTAGCCGATGTCTTTCAGCGAACCGAACGAATTGCCGAGCAGCAAATAAAAGGTGTTAAACGGATTGTCGCCGATCAGCAAAATGATGATGCCGCCGACGACAAAAGCCGCCAGAACCGCAATTAAAGGGGATAAAATTTCACGGACTATTTTCATTTAATCGTCAAAATAATTGTCAAAAAATAAAAAATATATCTACGGCAAAAAGCAAAACTGTAAGAATGCCCAAAATAAATTCTTTATTGATATATTCGTCGGGCAAACTTATTTGCCGGAAAGCGTGACGATTCCGAAAAACGGTGTAAGTCAGATGCGTGAGTATCAAATAAAAGAAATATTTGATCGGAAGCTCGGCTTCAAGGCGCAGATTTAGAATCACCAAAACAATCGAAGCGGCGACGAAACTCCAATTCTGCCAATGTTTAAGACTGCTTTTTTCGCTTAAAATTCGCGCTTTTTCTCTTTTCTCTTCGGAAGAAAGCATCTGCGCGTTCTTTTTTTGAAAAGAAATGACGGCAATCACGGCTAAAAAATTCAAAGTCCAAAATTGCATATTTATCATAATTTTATTCACCTGAAAGATTTTTTTGAGTGCGTAGCTAAATATACATTTCAAATCGAAATGTGTCATCTGAAAAGTTTAAAAAAGATCGCATTTTTGCTTTCAAAAATATAATTTACAGACTTGACAAGAAGACACTCAGGTTTTATTATTGTATTACACTAAAAGGGGAAGAAATTGAATTGAATATGAGATTTGACAGATTTACAATTCGCGGACAGGAAGCGGTTCAGGAAGCCATCGGCGTTGCCGAAAAAAATCAAAATCAACAGGTCGAGCCGGAACATCTGCTGGCGGCGATGCTCGAACAAAAGGAAGGGACATTGCGCCCGATTTTAGGAAAAATAGGCGCGAATGCGGCGACGATTGGAAATGAAGTTGACGCGGCGATTGCGAAATTCCCGAAAGTTTCTGGCGGTCAGCCCTTTTTTTCATCGCGTTTCAATACGATGTTTCAAAACGCGCAGAAAGAAGCCGAAGCGATGGAAGATGAATACGTTTCGACCGAACATCTTTTGCTGACGATTGCCGCCGAAAAGGAAGGCGACGCGGGCAGAATTTTGCGTTCGCACGGCGTAAACAAAGAAGATTTACAAAAAGTTATCGAACAGATGCGCGGCGGTTCGCGGATTACCGATCAGAATGCCGAAGAAAATTTTCAGGCTCTGGAAAAGTATTCGATAGATTTGACCGAACGCGCCAGAAAGGGAAAACTCGATCCGGTCATCGGGCGCGACGATGAAATCAGAAGGACGATTCAGGTTTTATCGCGTCGGACGAAAAATAATCCGGTTTTGATCGGCGAACCCGGCGTTGGCAAAACGGCGATTGTCGAAGGTTTGGCGCAGAGAATAGTTTCGGGCGACGTGCCGGAAACGCTGAAAAATAAGAAGTTAGTCGGTTTGGATTTGGGTTCGATGCTTGCCGGAGCGAAATATCGCGGCGAGTTTGAAGACCGTTTGAAAGCAGTTTTGAAAGAAATCGAAAAATCGGACGGACAGATAATTTTGTTTATTGACGAACTGCATACTTTAGTCGGCGCGGGCGCGAGCGAAGGCGCGATTGACGCTTCAAATATGCTGAAACCGGCGTTGGCGCGCGGACAATTGCGCTGTGTCGGCGCGACGACGCTCAACGAATTTCAGAAATATATCGAAAAAGACAAAGCGTTGGAGCGGCGTTTTCAGCAGGTTTACGTCGGCGAACCGAACGTCGAAGATACGATTGCGATTTTGCGCGGACTCAAGGAAAAATACGAAGTTCATCACGGCGTTCGCATCAAAGATTCGGCGATTGTCGCCGCCGCCACGCTTTCAAATCGTTATATTACGGACAGATTTCTGCCCGACAAAGCGATTGATTTGATTGACGAAGCCGCGTCGAAACTGCGAATCGAGATTGATTCGCTGCCGGTTGAAATTGATGTTTTAGAGCGCGAGATTTTGCAGCTTGAAATTGAAAAACAGGCTTTAGGACGCGAAACCGACGCGAAATCCAAAGAAAGATTGGACGACATCGAAAAGCGCATCGCCGATTTACAGGAAAAATCCGGCGGAATGAAAGCGAAATGGCAGTCGGAAAAAGACGAAATCGAAAAGATGCGGTTCGCAAAAGAAAAACTCGAAGAAGCCAAGTTAAAACTCGAACAGGCGCGAAACGCGGGCGATTTGAACCGCGCGGCTGAGTTGCAGTACGGCGAAATTCCGACGCTTGAAAAACAACTTTCGGGCGAACAGACGCGGCTCGCCGAATTGCAGACCGACGGCGTTTTCTTAAAAGAAGAAGTTGACGAAGAAGACATCGCCGAAGTCGTCGCCAAATGGACGGGCGTTCCGGTTTCCAAAATGCTCGAAGGCGAAATGCAGAAACTCGTCAAAATGGAAGAAAATCTTCGCAAACGAGTGATCGGACAAGACGAAGGTTTGATGGCGGTCGCCAACGCCGTGCGCCGTTCACGCGCCGGTTTGCAGGACCCGAATCGCCCGGTCGGTTCGTTTATTTTTCTCGGTCCGACCGGTGTCGGCAAAACCGAAACGGCGAAAGCGTTGGCGGAATTTATGTTCGACGACGAACGCGCGATGGTGCGGCTCGATATGTCGGAATATATGGAAAAACACGCCGTCGCCCGAATGATCGGCGCGCCTCCGGGCTATGTCGGCTATGATGAAGGCGGACAATTGACCGAAGCCGTGCGCCGCCGTCCGTATTCGGTTATTTTGTTTGACGAAATCGAAAAAGCGCACCCGGATGTTTTCAATATTCTGCTGCAAATTTTGGACGACGGACGTTTGACCGATTCCAAAGGCAGAACGGTTGATTTCAAAAATACGGTTTTGATTATGACTTCAAACCTCGGTTCGCGCGAAATTCAGTCGTCGGCACTGGTTGATACGCCGCTCAAAGATATGATTCTGGACGTTTTGCGAAGTTATTTCAAGCCGGAATTTTTGAATCGAATTGACGATATTGTCGTTTTCACGCAGCTTTCACGCGGTGAAATCGCGCAGATTATTGACGTGCAGCTTGAAAAACTGCGGAAAAACTTGGCGGAAAGAGGAATTTCGATGAAGCTCGAAGATTCGGCGAAGGAGCTGCTCGTCAAAGAAGGTTACGATCCGACGTTCGGCGCGAGACCTTTGAAACGGGCGATTCAATCGCTGATTCAAAACCCGCTCGCCGTCAAACTTTTGAACGGCGAAATCGGCGGCGGAAACACCGTCAATGTTTCGGCTGAAAACGGCGAAATGAAATTTATGCCGGAAAAAGCTGAAGCCGCAAATTTATAGAAAAAAAGGTATTTGAGAGAGTAAAACTCAAATACCTTAATTTTTGAGAGCAACCGTTAAGCCGTGTCGGTTTAGTAATTCACGGTAAATATTCGACGCATATTGATTGCCTCGATCAGTGTGGACGATGGCATTGCCGCTAACTAGAGTCCACCTCTTGATGCTGTTTTACCCAAAATGCCCCGCTGATAGTCAAAATGCCTTTCATCTTGAATTTTCAAACGGCTTCTGTCGAAAATAATATTTTAACTCTCATTTTTTATTTACCTGAAATTATTATTTTCTTTTCACATAATAAATTACGCCGCTGTAATCATCCGTAAAAAGAAAAGCATTCGCGTCGAGTTTCATAATATCGCACGGGCGACCGACGACGGTTTTATTTTGCAAAAATCCGGTGATGAAATCCTGCAATTTTTCGCCTTTTCGCATTATGACGATTTTGTAGCCGTGTCCGATATTTTTGTCGGTCGAGCCGTGAAGCGCGACTAAAAAGGCGTTTTTGATCGTGTCGTCAGCGTTCGGCGCGTCGAAATAATCAAATCCGAGCGCGGAAGAATGCGCGGGGAAATAGGCGTAGGAAATCGGAACAGCGGCGCAGGATTTTAGGCGATCATATTTCGCGTCGCGGAAAATCTTGCCGTTCGATTGATAACACGAAGCCCAGCCGTAGTCCGCGCCGTCTTTGAGCGCGTGAAAAGTTTCGTCCGGTTTTTGCAGACCGAGATGGTCAACGCCCTGATCGGTCGCAAACAGAAAGTTGCCGATCCATTTCAGACCGACGGCGTTTCGCAAACCTTTGGCGAAAATTCGCCGGTTTGAGCCGTCCGCGTTCATTTCTAAAACCGTCGCGCGAACATCTTCTTTTTCCGCGCAGGCGTTGCAGCTTGAACCGACTGAAATGTAAAGTTTGCCGTTCGGCGCAAAAGCAATCGTGCGCGTTAAATGCCAACCGCCGTATTTGTAGCTCAAACCGTAGGCGGGAAATGTCGCCAGAGTTTGCGGTTTTGTGTCGGTCGGCGCGGTTTCATTTGAGGTGAATTTGCGGCGCGTCAGTTTGTCGGTCTCCGCGATGTAAATCCAGTTTTGCCCGTTTTCATCCGTGTGAAATTGGACGCTGTTCGGATTTTTCAAATTTTTCAAATACGGCGTAACTTTTGTAAACTTTCCTGACTCCAAATCAAATTCGCTCAAAATGTAAATCGCGCCTTTATTGTTGTCGCTCAAATCATACATATCAGTCACGAAAATTCTGCCGTCGGGAGCTTTGGCGAAAAATCGGACGCGCTTTAATCCTTCGGCGGCGGGCGTTATTTCATAATCGGCGGGCAAATTCAGGTTGAAAGTTTTGCCGTTTTTGAGACTGATTTTGTGCGGCACAAGTTTAACCTGCGCGAAAGTCGGAATAAAAAGAATCAAAAAAAGTAAAATTGATTTAATCATAGCTGAATTTGTAAATCTAAGAAGCTGTTTGAAAACTCGTTTTTGGTGGATTTGTAACCACCAATCTACACTAATAAACACCAACATAAAACAAAAAAGACAAATTTCGTGTTTGTTAGTGTGCTTCAGTGGTTAAATTTCTTCTCATTGTCGAGTTTTCAAACAGCTTCTAAAATTATGGTTTTCGGTTCGGTTTTTTACGCGGCTTCGGTTTTTTGACCGGCTTTCGTTTGACCGGTTTTTTATTTTTGACCGGTTTTTTATTTTCGATTGGCTTCTGATTATCAAGCGGTTTCTGAGCGGGAGGTGCTTTTTCCTTTTCCCGTTCGCGCACCAGATAAACAACGCCGCCGCGGTCGTCGGTGAACAGGAACGAGTTGGAAGACATTTTTAAAATATCGCACGGGCGACCAAAAACATTGATGCCCTGCACAAAACCCGTGATAAAATCCTGCTGTTTTTGATCGTCGCCGACCGCGACGATTTTGTAGCCGCGACCTTGATCGCGGTCGGTCGAGCCGTGCAGCGCGACGAGAAACGAATTTTTCAGATTGTCGTCGGAAAAATTTCCGTCGAAATATTCAAAACCCAAAGCCGAACTGTGCGCGGGAAAATATGTCTCCGAAACGGGAACGTAACTGCAATCGGGAAGCGGTTTATTCTTTTTAATGTAGCGCGGATCAACTTCGATTTTTCCGCCCGCCTGAAAACATTTCGACCAGCCGTAATCCGCGCCGTCGCGGAGATTGTAAAAAGTGTCGTCGGGCGCGTCCAAACCGAGATGGTCAACGCCTTCATTGGTCGCGTAAAATTTATCGTTGATCCATTTCAAACCGACGGGATTTTTGATATTTCTGGCGTAAACTCGCCGCTCGCCGCCGTCCGGGTTCATTTCCAAAACTACGCCGCGCAAATCTCTCTCTTTCTTCTTTTCCGTGCATAAATCACAGCTCGTGCCGACGGACACATACAGTTTTCCGGCGGGCGAAAAAGCAATCGTGCGCGTCATATGCCAACTGCCGTATTTGTATTTCAAACCGTAATCGGGAAACGTCGCCAAAACTTCATTTACGGCAGTCGGCGCGGTCGAATTGCGAACGTATTTGCGGCGCGTCAACTTGTCGGTTTCCGCCAGATAAAACCAATCCTGACCTTCTTTGTCGGTGTAAAAAGCGACGCTGTTCGAGTTTCGCAAATTCGTCATAAAAGGAACAATTTTGCCGAATTTTCCGCTTTTTTCGTTCCAATCGTCGAGAATGTAAACCGAGCCTTTCGAGTTGTCGCTCATATCGAACATATCGGCGACGAAAATTCTGCCGTCGGGAGCTTTGGCGAAAAAGCGGTCGCGCCGCAAACCTTCCGCCGCCGGAATTATTTCGTAATCGGCGGGCAGATTCAAATTGAATTCTCTGCCGTCGCGCAGTGAAACTTTGTGCGGTACGAGCGTCATCTGGGCGAAGCTCGAATAAAATGATGCAGCAAGAAGCAGAATCGCCGCTGAAAAATTTGATTTGTTAATTTTCATTATGATTTTTACAAACGTTTATTGCCCCATTTTTTCTTAAATTTTCCATCTTTTTCCCGCCACCATTCGCGCCATTCGGCGATAGCTTTCGCTCTTTCGTCCGGCGAACTCGCCGGTTTGAAATTCAGTCAGGTGTTCGTCGCGTCGCGCAGGCACATTTCGGCAAAAAATCTCGTCGGCAAATCTTCGCTCGAAAGCAAATTTATCAGTTCGTCAATTGATTTTCCGGCGAATGCTTTTCTCGATTTCGTAAATTTTATTTTATTCATTTTTATTTAGTAAAATCAAGCAAAATCTCCAAACCGATTTTGCAAAACAGCCGCGACGGAAATCGCCGCCGTTTCCGCCCGCAAAATTCTGCCGCCGAAAGTTATAATGTGAAAATTTTTTTCGCGTGCCGCTTCGATTTCCGAATCTTCCCAGCCGCCTTCCGCGCCGACAATTGCCGTGATTTTTTCGTAAGTTGTAATGTGTGAAAAATTCGCGCCGCCTTTTTCCGCGAATAAAATTTTCGCGCCTTTCGCCGATGAAATAAACTTTTCAAAATCAACCGGCGCGTCAATCTGCATCAGCGCGGCGCGTCCGCATTGTTTGCTCGCGTCAATGATAATTTTGCGCCAGCGTTCGACTTTTTTCGCGCCGTCTTTGATTTTGACATCGGCGCGAACCGTGTTGAGCGGAACAAATTTTTTTACGCCGAGTTCGACGGCTTTCTGGATGACTAAATCAAACTTTTCGCCTTTTAGAAGCGCGGCGGCGAGCGTTAAATCCAAACTCGATTCCGGCGCGGTCGGCGAAATTTCCTCAATAATTTTCAATTCGGTTTCGCGCTTTGAAATTTTTTCAACCGCGCACAAAAATTCTTTGCCGGTTCCGTTGAAAATGTGAATTTCCGCGCCTTCACGCAAACGCAAAACGTCGCGCAAATGTCTTGTTTCTTCAAGACTCAGCGTAACGTTTTGTTTGTCAAAACTTTCGATTGGAGCGTAAAAGCGGCGCACTTTTTTACTTAATGAATTCTATTTTTTAACCGAGCGTTGCGCCATATTCATCAAATCTTCGGGCATCCATTTGCTCATATTTTTCGCTTCGGCTTCGGCAATTCCGCGATGGCGGTTGCGCCATTCTTTTACGGGCGAATCTTCGCGCAAAGATTCTTTCGGATAATTTTCGACCTGTTCCAGGCTGATGATAATTCCGTGCGCGATTTCGTCCCAATTTTCGGTCTGAATACCGCGCAAAACGACCGGCAAACCAGCCGTCCAATCTTCTTCCGGCGCGATGTCGTCGTATTCGGGAATCGTCAAATATGCGGATAAAGGAAACGGTTTGCCGCTGAATTCGCTGACGATTTGCGATTGTACATCCTTATAAGATGCGTTCGGATTTGCTTTTCTCATTTCCAAAGCGCGGCGAAAAATATTGGATACAGTTATATGTTCGGTCATTTTATTTTTTTATCTCTAAATTATAAAGAAAGATCAAATCAAAGACTAACACAAATTTACGCAGATAAAAACAGTCCAAATCTTGCTGTTTTTGATATTATTTGTGTTAATCTGTTTTTGTAAAAATCACTGATTGCCATAACAATTCACAAATTACCGCAAAATTACAGTATTTCTGTGATCGCGTTAAATTAAATAAAACTATGTTAAATTTAGCCGTTTTACTCGAAGACAGCGCGCGAAAGGTGCCGGAAAGAACCGCCGTTGTTTGCGGCGGGGCGAAACTAAGCTACGCGGAAGTTGACGCGAAGGCGAATCAGGTCGCCAACGCTTTGAAAAATATGGGCGTAGAAAAAGGCGATAAAGTCGCGCTTTCGTGTCCAAATCTGCCTTATTTCCCGATAATTTATTACGGAATTTTGAAATTGGGCGCGGTCGTCGTGCCGCTCAATGTTCTTTTGAAGGGGCGCGAAATCGCGTATCACCTGACGAATTCCGACGCGAAAGTTTTTTTCTGTTTTCAGGGAACGGCGGAATTGCCGATGGGCGAATACGGTTACGAAGGTTTTTCAAACGCCGAAATGTGCGAGAAATTTATTTTAATCACCGCAAATCCGGCTGAAAAGTCACCGTTTGAAAATTCCGAGACGTTCGCCGAATTTATCCGAAATCAACCGGCGACGTTCGAGTCGGAACTGACGAAAGCTGACGACACCGCCGTGATTTTATACACTTCCGGCACGACCGGACAGCCGAAAGGCGCGGAATTGACGCATTTAAATATGGTTTTAAATGCGCGTTTGTTCGGCGTGTACGACACGGAACGCGGCTTCGACACGCATTTGATTACGCTGCCGCTTTTTCATTCCTACGGGCAAAGCGTACAGATGAATTCGGGTTTTTACAACGCCTCGACCTTAACGCTGCTGCCGCGTTTTACGCCCGAAGACGCGCTCGGCGAAATGGAAAGAAACGATGTTACGGTTTTCGCGGGCGTGCCGACGATGTATTGGGCGATGCTTAATTGCGCGGACGCTGAGAAATTCGATCTGGCAAAAATCGCCGCGAATTTGAAATCCTGTCAGGCGGGCGGTTCACCTCTGCCGCTTGAAGTCTTGCGCGGTTTTGAGGCGAGATTTAATACGAAAGTTATGGAAGGCTACGGACTTTCGGAAACTTCGCCCGTCGCGGTTTTCAATAAAGAGGGAAATTCCCGTCCCGGTTCGGTCGGTTTTCCGGTTTGGGGCGTTCAGGCGCGCGTCATAGATGAAAACGGCGTTGATGTCAAAGCGAATGAACTGGGCGAGATATTAATTCGCGGACATAACGTAATGAAAGGCTATTACAAACAGCCGGAAGCGACCGCCGCCGCCATCAAAGACGGCTGGTTTTACACCGGCGACATCGGGCGTTTTGACGAAGACGGATTTTTGTATATCGCCGACCGCGTAAAAGATATGATTTTGCGCGGCGGATTCAACGTCTATCCGCGCGAACTCGAAGAAGTTTTGATGACGCACGAAGCCGTTTCGCTGTGCGCCGTCATCGGCATTCCGAGCGACGCGCGCGGCGAAGAAATCAAAGCCTTCGTGGTCAAAAAATCCGGCGCGAACACTTCCGAAGACGAACTTGTCGAATGGTGCAAAGCGAATATGGCAAGCTATAAATATCCGCGTTTTGTCGAATTCCGCGACACTTTGCCGATGACTGCGACCGGAAAAATCTTAAAGCGGGAACTGCGGTGAAATTTTGAGCAGTTTTAAAATTAAATATCAAAATTTTACCGGAATGTGCAGATGTTCGTCTGTTTTTCCGGCTTTGCGCTGATCGTCCGCCATCTTGAAAAATTACAGTTCATCTTAGATTTACATAATTATTTCCAAAACTTTTTCAACTTTTGATTACTTCAATCTTTTTAGGCAAATTGCCGCCGACCAAAGCGTCAGGTTTTCGGACGTGACCAAAAAAGTTTGGTCGTTAGAAAAACATAAACAACCGTTGTTCAAAAAATTTCAACGGAACGGAAATAGTTGAAAAAAAATAAAAGTATTTTCAGAGCAAATTTCTGGTAGGAAGAATTTACTTTGGAAATGTTCAGCCGCTGGAAAGTGAAATAACCCCTTTATTTTACTTTCCAGCGGCTGCATCTTTGCCAAGTTTTTGTTCGTGCGGTTTAATTGTTTTTATGAAACCTGCCTGGACAATCGAAAATTTTCTCGAAGAAAAAAATAATCAGCTTTACGTTGACGGCGTTTCGTCAATTGAATTGGCAGACGAGTTTGGAACACCACTTTTCGTGTTTAGCGAATCGCGCATTCGGCGAAACATCGAACGCTTAAAACGCGCCGAAAAATTTATTGACTGTGATTTAAAAGTTTGCTACGCCGCGAAAGCCAATTCAAATATGGCGATTTTGCGAACCGTGAAAGATGCGAAATGTGATTTGGAAGTCAATTCCGGCGGCGAATTGTGGAAGGCTTTGAAAGTCGGTTTTACGGGCGAACAAATTATTTTTAACGGCACGAGCAAAGAAATTTGGGAAATCGAAAACGCGATCAATGCCGGAATTTACGCGATTCAGGTTGATTCACCGTATGAATTATCGCTGATCGAAGACGTTGCGCGGCGATTGAAAAAACGCGCCAATGTTTCGCTGCGGCTTGTTCCCGAAATCGAAACGAACACGCATTCAGGACTTCAAACCGCGCTTTTAACGTCGAAATTCGGAATGATGCCGGACGAGGCTTTGAATGCTTTTCGTCAATATAAAAATTTCGAGTTTTTGAATCTTTGCGGCGTTCATCTGCACATCGGTTCGCAAAATCCCGAACCCGCGCCGTATTCCGAAGCGTTTAAAACCTTGTTTGAAAATCTCGTGCGGATTTACAACGAAACCGGCGTAAAGTTGTCGCACATCAATATCGGCGGCGGTTTTCCGGTTAATTATTTGCGCGACGCTTCGCACGAAAATCTTTTTTCCGAAGCCGAACGCGCGATGTTCGCGGCGGATTTTGAACCGGCGGACGCAATCGAAAACGCCTGGAAAACCGTCAAAAAATCCGCCGAAGAATCAAACGCTTCTCATTTGCTCGAAAATCTGACTCTGCTTTTAGAACCGGGCAGAAGCGTCATTGCCGATGCCGGAATTTGTTTGACGACGATTAGAAATCTCAAAAACAGACCGATAAACAACGGAAAACGGAAAATGGAAAATGGAAAATTTATTGGTCAAAATTTACAACCGACGACCGACAACCGGCAACCGACGACCGACATCTGGCTTTTGACCGATGCGGGTTTTAACATTTTGCTCTCGATGGAAACTTATAAATGGTATTATCATTTGATTTCCGCCGAAAGATCGAATGAAAAACACGATTTCCCGTATAAACTCGCCGGACCTTTGTGCGACGGCGGCGACGTTTATTTCGACATCGAAGGCGAAAATCGTCTGCCCGAATATCGGTTTTTGCCGGAAAAAATACAGCCGAATGAAATTTTAGCTTTGCTCAACTGCGGTGCGTATTCCATCGCGCAGATGTTTCAATACAACGGCAGATTTTTGCCGACCGTTGTGCTGATTCGAGAAAACGGCGAAGTCGAATTAATCAGAAAACGCGACAATTTTGAAGATTTAATCAATAACGACGTTTGGTAAAAATTTATCATTACTTTTTTCTTCGTCATTCTTCAACCTTTGAGTCAATGACCGGAATACCAGTCGTAACCGCGTTCCGCCCAGTAATCGGCGGGGCGTTCGTCGGTAAATTCGATGCGTCCGATGCGTTTGATTTGTTTGATGCCGTATTTGGTCGTTGTAACTAATCTCAGCGGCGCGCCGTGTTCGGAGGTCAGCGGCGCGCCGTTCATTTCGTAAGCGAGCAGCGTCTGCGGGTGCAGAATGCTTTGCATATCCCAACCGACGTAATAACCTCTGTCGGGCGTGACCAGCGAAACATATTTTGTCAGAGTTTCAGGTATGTTTTGCAAATTCGGCATTCCGGTTTGGCGCAAAACGGGAAAAAATTGCGCGGCAAAATCGGAAAATCTCACGCCTTTCCAATTGACGATAATGCTCCAGCCTTCGATACATTTCAGCTCCGTCGTCATTTCGACGGGCGGCAGAGATTTAATGTCGGCGAGCGAAAAAAGCAGTCCCGGAGTTGATTCGTTCGGCGCGGGCGGCGTGTCCAAACTGCGCGGCGCGTTGTTTTCGCCTTCAAAAGTGATGTTTTCGGAATATTGTGGAAATTGCCGCTGGTTTGCCAAACCGACGACTTGCAGTTTCCACTCGTCGGCGTTCAATTGGCTGTCTAAACCGATCATTCCGTTGATTCTGTCGCCGGCAAGTTCGCGGGAAAACTCCGGCGCGAGATCATATTTATCAAAAGTCGTCTGGCTCAGATTTTCGTTGAATCTGAACGCGCGATTGTACAAAGAATTTTTCGTTTCGTCGCTCAGTGAACGCCAGCCGAAAATTCCCGCCAAAGCTGTTGCGCCGCCGATCAAAAAAGTCCGGCGCGAACGATTAAACATCATCTTTTTCGCTTCCGTTTCGGTCATCGGCGCGGATAAAACGCGTTTTTCATTCAAGATTTTCGACGTGTTGTTTTTATCGTCAACACTCGCGTCAGCCTTCTCACTTTTGTTTTCGGCTGTTTCGATTTCCCGAACTTTTTCGACAAAAACTTCCCGTTCCATCTTTTCGGATTCATTTTTTTGTTCGCTCATACTGCCGCGCCTCCTTCATTTTCGTTGAGAGCGGATTCGGGAATTTTGGTTTCGGTATCAACAACTTCGTAACCGTTGACCATCGAACGAAAATTGCCCCAACCCGCTAAAATAACCTGAATGACGTGGACGACAAAAAATATGACGAAGAAAGCCATCAGCCAGAAATGTTCCCAGCGCGCCCAATCGTAACCGCCCAGAAGCGTCGTCAGTTCGGAGGCTTGAAGCGGTTTGTAAATTGCCAGTCCGGTGATGATCGAACCGAAACCCATTAAAATCGTGCCGGTATAAGCTATTCTCTGCGCGTCGTTATATTTGCCCTGCGGCGGGATTTTTTTGACGATGTGTAAATCGTGCAGCGTGACAAGCAGCGCGCGTTTGAATGATCCGGGAACAGGCAGCAATGTGCGCCATTCGCCCGAAAAGACGAGATACAAAAAATAAATTACGCCGTTAATAGCAAACAGCCACATAAAGAAAAAATGCAGTTGAATGCCTTCGGCGAGTCGAAAGGGAATGCCGAGCGCGTCATAAAATCCTGACGGAAAAAAGTGAAAAAGTTCGTAACCGAAAATTTTTACTCCGTAAACCGCGTTTGCCCAATAAATCAGCAAACCGCTCCAGATCATCATTGTCAGCAGCGGAAAGTTTATCCAGTGCAGCCAGCGAATCGCCAGCGGATGTTTTTTCTCCAACCTTTTCATATTTTTCTCCATTCTATGCGTAATATGTTTTTTGTTCAATAAAATTATTCCCGCTTTGTATCCAAAATAATAGTTTAGACGAACTCATAAACAGATAATTCAGTTTGACGGCGAGCGTAAGTTTTTGATGTCAATAATTTTATGCTATATACTGAAAACTAATCGTCAAAATACCGAAACGCCGTTATTTTGAGTGTTTTTCAAATGATTTCCTGTAAGTTCTTTAATGTTAATTTTTATGCGAAAAAAGATTTATTTATTTACCGCTCTCTTAATTTTTATTTTGGTCGGAATGACGGCGGCGCATCCGCTCGGTAATTTCACCATCAACCATTATTCGCGGATCGAAGTTGAAAAATCACAAGTCAAAATTCGCGCCGTTTTAGATGTGGCGGAAATTCCGACGTTTCAGGAATCGCAAAAAATTGACACCAATAAAGACGGCACGCTTTCCGAAGAAGAATTAAACGCTTACGCCGCGCAGATTACTCCCGATTACATCGCCAATCTGCATCTTTCGGTTGACGGTTCGCCGCTGCAAATTCGGGCGGCGGACACCAATATTGGATTGCAGGAAGGTTCGGCAAATCTGCCGATTCTCAAAATTAAGTGGGATTTAGCCGCCGATTTGCCGGATTTAAACGCCAGCGTCGTTCATAAATTAAAATTTGAAAACACCAACGCCGCCGGACGCATCGGTTGGAACGAAATTGTCGTCAAGCGCGTCGGCGACATTAACATCTTCAACAGCACGGCGTTCGGCAGCGGCATCACAGACGAGTTAAAAGCCTATCCGGGCGAAAGTCTCAACGCGCCGCTCAACGAAAGAGAAGCGGAATTTTCCTTCACATCTTCGCCCGTCGCAGGTGATGTTAAATCTTTGCAAAACCGCGACGGACACATTTCCACACCTGTGGAAAAAGATAAATTTTCCGAATTAATCGCCGTTCGAGAAGTTACGCCGTCCATAATTTTGTTCGGACTTTTGCTGGCATTCGGTTTGGGCGCGATGCACGCGCTTTCGCCCGGACACGGCAAAACGGTCGTCGGCGCGTATCTGGTCGGTTCGCGCGGAACGCCGAAACACGCGCTGTTTCTCGGCGCGACGGTGACGATTACGCACACGCTCGGCGTTTTCGCGCTCGGTCTGATCACGATTTTCGCTTCCAAATATATTCTGCCCGAAAAATTAATGCCGTTTTTGAGTTTTGTTTCGGGTTTATTGGTTTTCTTTATCGGCGTTTCACTTTTCAAAGACAGATTATTCGGAGCGTTGGGCTGGAAATCGGCTTCTCATCACGAATACGATCCGGCGCACGACGACGAACATAAAAATTTGCGCGAAGACGAAAACTCGTCTGATGAGAATATCAACGGTGAGAATGCTGAAAGCGGTTTTACGCATTCGCACGGCGGTTCGACGCACACGCATCTGCCGCCCGCGAATGTTACTTGGAAAAGTCTGCTGACGTTGGGAATTTCCGGCGGACTGCTTCCGTGTCCGTCAGCTTTGGTGTTGATGCTTTCGGCGATAAACTTAAATCGTATCGGTTACGGACTTGTTCTGACACTTGTTTTCAGCATCGGTTTGGCGACGACATTGACCGCTATCGGTTTGGCATTTCTCTACGGCGGCAGAGCTTTCGGCGGTTCGCGGTTCGCGGAAAGCCGCATCGTCAAAGCCTTGCCGGTATTCAGCGCGTTTATCATCACCTGTTTGGGCGCGGTTATTTGTTATACGTCGCTTTAATTCGGTTTCAATGAGATGAAATCATTTCACGCTCGATTATTCGTGTTCGTGATGGTGTTCGTGAAAGCGATGCAGATGCGAATGCGAATGTATTTCGCCCGAAGAATGCGCGTGGCGATGAGCGTGAATCAAATTCGAGTTTTCCAACAATTCGGTATTCGCCAGAATTTCAGCCGGAGTTCCTTCACCGGCGACGCGACCGTTTTGAAAAACAAAACAATAATCGGCAATATCTTCGACAATATCCAAATCGTGCGTCGCCGTGATGACCGTTTTCGTTTCGTTTCCCCAACCGATCAGAAAATCAACGACTCGTCCCTGACTTTTCGGATCGAGCGCGGCAGTCGGTTCGTCCAACAAAAGAACCTGCGGATCGAGAATCAGCACCGAAGCGAGCGCGACGCGCTTTTTTTCGCCGCCTGAAAGCCGGTGCGGAGAGCGATCTTTCAAATGCGCGATTTCCATCATTTCCAAAGTTTCGCCGACGCGCCGCCGAATTTCGTCTTTTTCCCAACGAAGCTGCAAAGGTCCGAACGCCAGTTCGTCAAAAACCGTCGGATTAAAAAGCTGAACGTCGGGATTTTGGAAAACCAGCGCGACGCGCCGCCGAAATCCGAAGGCGAATTCTTCATCCTGAAACGCTTCTTCCGTCAAAACGTCGCCGAATGCGGAAATCGTTCCGCCGTCGGCGAAATAAAGCGCGTCGAGCAAGCGCAGAAAAGTAGATTTTCCCGAACCGTTCGCGCCCAAAATCGCAACTCGCCGGTTTTGCCTGATCGTCAGCGACAAACCGTTCAAAGCCGTCAAATTGTTGTAGCGAAAAACAACGTCCCGCGCGTCAAAAATAGTTTCCGACATATTTCCCACATCTAAAAATTAAAATTCAGCAGTGATTCCAGCGAATTTTGCCGACCGAGCCAAAACGCCAAAACAGCGATTAATAAAAAGCCGAAAAACGCCAGCCAGTCATTTTTGTTCATCTCGAAATCGTCGAGCGAATAAACTTCGCCGCGAAAACCGCGCGACTGCATCGCCAGATAAATTTCGCTGTTCAACTGGAAACTTTTGGTCAGCAAAACACCGATTCCGGCGGCGGCAATGCGCCGACTTTCGCTCCCGTCGAGGTTGCCGATCAGCCGCGCCTGCCGCGCTTCAAACATATTTCGCGCCGTCTCCAGCATTACGAAAATATAACGATATGTCATTCCCAAAATAACGACGAACACAACCGGCACACGCAAAACGCGCAAACCTTTCAAAACGTGCGTCCAGAGCGTGCAGAGAATTAACAAAAGCGAAAGCGTCACCGTCGTTTCAACGCGCGAAATCAAATAACCCGCGCTCGTCAAACCCTGCGCGGTAATCGTCCAGCCGAGCAGCGGCAGACGAAAAACCGCCGCGCCCGGAGTGATAAAAAGAACCGGCACGGCGATAGTTCCGGTAAAAGTCAACGCGCTCAACCAAGCTCTCGTCGCCAGAGTTTTGAGCGGAACATTCGATAAAAGCGCGAGCGAAACGGCAAGCGCGAAGATAAAAAATATCGTAAAAAAATTTCGCGCCAGAGTCGCATCAATAATTAACAGTAAAAGTCCGATGATTTTCACGCGCGGATCGAGTCTTTGCAGAAAACCGTCGGTTTGAGCCAGTTCTTCGGCAAAAAGAGCGCGTTCCGTTTTGCGAACGAGATTCGCCAGCGTTCGCTCGACAAAATTTCCGCTGCGTTTTTTTCGCGGTGATGATGTTTTTGATAGTTGATTTGAAACAGGATTCACCTCAAATAGTTTCTGATTCGGAAGGCGCGTCTTTTTTGGCGACGGATTGCTTGTTCATAATCCAGCCGATCAATAAAAAGAACAAAATGATAATTCCCGCGCCAAACATTGCCGACAAAATATAGCCGAATTCCTGACTGTTGATAAAAGCCGGCGCGTAATCCGGCAGCGGCGCAGTCCAAACGGAAGCGAGTTTTTCGAGTCCTTCGGGCGGCGCGGTCGGGGGCAATTGATTATGAGAAGCCGCCGCGATTTGTTCACGCGCCGACGAATCGGCAAAATCCTGCGCCGACCATTCGCCCCACGCGGTTCCGGCGGCGAGAAGTCCGAGCGGCGTTAAAATCATCAGCGCGGCAAGTCCGATCCAGAGAGGTTTCGTCGAAAGCCAGCCCGATTTTTCCGCAATTTCTTTGTTCGGCGCGTCCGGCGCGGTTAATTTCAAAAGCGACGGATCGGAACGCTGAAGATAAGCGACGACTCCGCCCGCCGTAATCAATTCGGCGAGTCCGGCGAAAGTTAAATGTCCGATCATCATCGCCGGAATCGCAATCGAGAGCGGATAAGGCGCATAAAGCGGCGCGCCGCTCGTGTCGTGAAACAGCAGCGGCTGAAGTCCGAATTCAATCGCGGCGCACAAAGCGGCGGCGTTGATTGCCGCGTAACCGGCGAGCGCGGCGGCGATAACTCGTCTGGTTGAAGCGATTTCCGCGCGATTGGCGACGACTCGATAAACGAGCGCGGCGACCAGCGAACCGACGATTGCCATATTGAAGCAATTCGCGCCGAACGCCGTAATTCCGCCGTCGCCGAAAAACAAAGCCTGAATCAGAAGCGCGACCGAAATCGCCAGCATCGAACCCCAAGGTCCGAGAACAATCGTTGAAATTCCGACACCGACGGCGTGTCCGGTCGTTCCGCCCGGAAGCGGAATATTGAACATCATTATCACAAACGAAAATGCCGCGAAAACCGACAAAAGCGGCACGAGACGAGTGTTTAAAAGTCTCTTGACGCGGTTCAGCGCAATCGCCCAAAACGGCGCGGCGGCGGCGTAGAGAACCGCGCACGTTACAGGACTCAAATATCCGTCAGGAATGTGCATAATTAACTGTTATTTGAAGTTAAATCGGCAATTATTTTATAAATCGGCGCGAAATAATTCTCAGTCATCGCTTTTCGGCGCGTCTTTCTGAAGCTGCATCACTTCCGCAATCGAAGACATCAATTTTTGCGCGAATGTCTGCGGCTGTGCCGTATCCGCCGCGTGAATGCCGAGCAGAACGTGAATAACTTTGACCGCCGAAAGAACGGCTTGGTCAACGTCTTTTGTCGAAAACCACGGACTTATTCCGATGTGAACTTCTTTTTGCGAATCGCACCACGCTTCGATATTTTCCATATCAATCGCCGTAGCGATTTGTTCGGCATCCGTTCCATCCGCCAACTTTAAAATCACCGAACACCGCTCGTCGTCAACCGAAAGCCGACTTTCCACGCCGACCGTTTCAAGCAGACCTTCGCGCATATCTTTGGCGACTTCGTTCAGTGCCTGTTCAGTCGCTTTGAACAAATTTCCCTGTTTTTGGAGCAGTCTTGAATTCTCCGGCGCGGTCAAATCATTATCCTGTAAACCTTTCCAAACAGGAGGAATACGCCACGCTTCGAGTTTTTCCCCGCGCACCGGCGGACCGCCGGTAAATGCCAGTTCTCAATAATCTTCCCAACGTCCAGCCCAACGACTCATAATTTTTTACTTCTCACCTCTTAAAGTCTTTCCACGAAACTATTTATCAATCAATGTGTTATAAATTTACAGTTCGTAACACTAATAATAACAGATTCAACCGGAAATAAAAATTCCCGTTTTTACATCATTTAAATTTAAACGATTCCTAACATCCGAAAATTTACCGAAACGACGATTGAAAATCCGCTTCAAAATTGCGAAAATCAGCTTGCAAATTATTTATTTCCAAAACTTCAAAAATGTCGCAAATATACTTTATCGAAACGCCCGAAAATTTTAATTTCACGCGCACGGTTTTCAGTCACGGCTGGTGCGAACTTCTGCCGTTTGAACTCGATAAGGAAAATTGGCGTTTGAGTTATGTTTTCGATGCGGCGAAAATTCCGGTTTCAGCAATAATCAGCGAAAGCGGCGGGAAAATTAAAATTGAAGCTGCCGACGGCGAAATAAATGAAGTAAAACTTCTGCGCGATGTCAGACATATTTTGCGGTTTGACGATGATTTAAGCGAATTTTACAAACTGACAAAAAAAGATTTCGCGTGGCTTTCCTCAACAAATACCGGCAGAATGCTTCGTTCGCCGACGGTTTACGAAGATTTGGTGAAAACGATCTGCACGACGAATTGTTCGTGGGCGTTGACGAAAAAGATGACGACGAATCTGGTTGAAAAACTCGGAACGCCCGCCGCAAACGGCAAACGCGCTTTTCCGACCGCCGAGCAAATGGCAGAAAAACCTGTCGAATTTTACAAGAACGAAATTCGCGCCGGTTATCGTTCGTCGTATTTCGCGGAACTCGCCGAATCCGTCGCGGGCGGAAAAATAAACCCCGAAAACTGGCTCGATTCCGATTTGCCGACCGCCGAACTCAAAAAGGAAATGAAAAAAATCAAAGGTGTCGGCGATTACGCGGCGGAAAATCTGCTAAAACTCGTCGGACGCTACGACGGACTCGCGCTCGATTCGTGGCTGCGTTCACAATTTTACAAAAAACGCCACAATGAAACGGTTTGCGATGACAAAACGATCAGACAATTCTACGAAAAATTCGCCCATTGGCGCGGACTCGTGATGTGGTGCGATATGACGGAAAGATGGCACTCTGTGAAGGATGAAGGATAAAGGCGAAAGGATAAAATTGTTATCTTAACTTTATTTGCGGCTGACAAATTGATTTTCTTTAACCCAAAAACGCCAGGGTTTTTCGGCGAATTCTTCGGCGTAATCAATTCCGATTCGTTTTCCGCTGGCGATTTCGTCGTCGGAAAATGTTTTTCCTTCTTCGAGCCAGACGCGGCTTCCGAGCAAATCTTCGTTGTTGTAAGTTTTATCAATTCCGAGCGCGATGCAGAGTTTTCCGGGTCCCGAAGTCAAATTTTTGTCCGGCATTTTGGAAGTTGAAATTATACCTTTTTTGATGCTGCGCCGCGTCCGCATAATCGCAATGTTTTCAACGGGTTCGACGGCGCGAATCAAAATCGCGTGCGGCTTGTCTTTTTCTCCGACGACGACGTTAAATTGAAAATACATTCCGTAAACAAAGAAAATATAAACCGTTCCGCCGACGGCGAACATCGTTTCGGTGCGCTTTGTGCGGCGATTTTCGTAAGAATGCGCGGCTTTGTCAATCGCGCCGAGATACGCTTCGGTTTCGACGATCATCGCCGAAACTCTTTCGCCGTTTTCCGCCGGAACGACAAGAATTTTGCCGAGCAAATCCCGCGCAATCTTCAAAGTATCTTCGCGCGTATAAAATTCGCGGGAAATTTTATTCATAAGAAATTTTAGCCACGAACAAACACGAAAGGACACGAAAAAAACCAATAAAATTTCGTGTATTTTTGTGTTTGTTCGTGGCTAATTGTCTTCACCAAAATTCTCAGGATAATAAATCAATTCGACAATTTGCCCGCCAACGCCTTTCGTGTAAAAAGACGAAGTTCCGTCGCGGTGCGGTTTGATCGGGCGACCTTCTTTTTCGGCGGCTTTTTCAAGTTCTTCCATCGTTTCGACTTTTAAGCCGAGATGCGCCGGATGTTTGGAATTCGGCGGCAAAAGAGCGATGCCGAAACCTTTCGCGTCGCGCATCATCGCCCAATCTTCATAAACCGTTTCGACCGAAAAGCCCAAACGCTTGTATTCTTCGACATCTTTTTCGAGGTTTTCACATTTGATCGCCAAATGATCAACCGCGCCCGTAAATCGTAAATCTTTTTCGTTTTCCATAAAATTTTCCTCTTGTTTTTAATTCTAACAATTAACAAATATAAAGCGAAAGGCGAACAATATTTTTGTTAATGGTAAATTGTTAATGGTAAATGGTAAATTAAAACGACTGGAATTTTCAGCTTATCAGCAAACTTTATGAATATTGGAATCACGGTTTATCCGACTTACGGCGGAAGCGGAATTGTCGGCTCGGAATTGGGACGCGAACTCGCCGAACGCGGTCATAACGTCCATTTTATCTCGTCAATGCTGCCGACGCGCCTCGTCGAACTCAATGACCGCGTGCATTTTCACGAAGTTGAAATGATGACTTATCCGCTGTTTGAACATCAGCCGTATGATCTTGCGTTGGCGACGAAAATGGCGACGGTCGCGCGGGCGGAAAAACTCGATTTGCTGCACGTTCACTACGCGATTCCGCATTCGATTTCGGCAATTCTGGCGCGTGAATCAATCAAACAAAAACGCTATGTTCCGGTTATCACGACTCTGCACGGAACGGATATTACTTTGGTCGGCGCGGATCGTTCGTATCTGCCGATTACGCGCTACGGTTTGCAGCAGTCGGACGGCGTAACGGCGGTTTCCAAGTTTTTGAAACAGGCGACGATTGAAACTTTTGATTTTGACGAAATCGAAGTTATCCCGAATTTTATTTGCCCGCAGCATTATCAAAAAATCGAAGATTCGCCTCTGCGCCGTGAATTTGCGCCGAACGGAGAAAAAATCCTCGTTCACGTTTCAAATTTTCGTCCGGTCAAACGTCC
Organism: Pyrinomonadaceae bacterium; assembly: GCA_965218105.1. GTDB lineage: Bacteria > Acidobacteriota > Blastocatellia > Pyrinomonadales > Pyrinomonadaceae. The sequence continues at coordinate 1,722,880 of OZ244585.1, read as the reverse complement.
GCTTGACTGCGTTGAAATTTTGGCAAAAGTCAAAGCGAAAGGCGGAAAAGCCAAATTAATTATGGTCGGCGACGGACCGGAACGCGCCGCTTGTTTATACAGAGCGGAACAATTAGATGTAAAAGATGACGTGGTTTTCGTCGGCAAACGCGCCAACATCGCCGATTATTTGGGCGCGGCGGACATCTTTTTGCTGCCGTCGGAGTTGGAATCTTTCGGACTCGCCGCGCTCGAAGCCGCCGCCTGCGAAGTTCCCGTCATCGCCACGCGCATCGGCGGCATTCCCGAAGTCGTAACCGACGGCGAAACCGGATTTTTAAGCGATGTCGGCGACACGGAAAAAATGTCCGACGACGTGATGAAATTCTTAAACGACGAAGAAATGCGGCTGCACTTCGGCGCGAAAGCGCGTGAACTTGCCGTTTCGCGTTACAGTTCGGAAATTATCATTCCGCACTATATAAAATTTTATGAAAAAGTTTTAGAAGCGCGTTCGCAAATAAATGTCGGAGGCTAGATTTATCGAGAGTTTGAGCGAGAAATTTTTATTTTCGCCAATAGACATCTTTCCTAAATAATCATCAAAGATTTTTTAACGCAAAGTCGCAATGACGCAAAGCCGCCAAGGATTTATTGATTTAATACAAATAAACTCACTCGATTTTATGAAATCTCTCAACCGACAATAACAGAATTAAAAATCTTTGCGTCTTAGCGACTTTGCGACTTTGCGTTAAAATTCTTTAAGTGCCGCTTGTTAAAAGGTTTATATTGGAAAGATGTCTGATGATTTAATCGTCAAATTTAATCCGTGTCGGTTAAATATTGCCGGCTGTCAGTTGTTTTTCGCGGCTGGAACTGCTTTACAAACGATGAAAGGCTGAAAACAAAAGACTTTATCTTGTTCTTTTCCGATTCTTCAATAACACCGAAATAATTCATTAAAATCAGATATACCGGCGCGAAAATCAGCGCGGAAAAACCTAAAACCAAATTTCCCGATATGAAATCCGACACGCTCAACTTCGGCGCGGCAAAAATCATTCGCGTCAATGCTGCGCCCAAAGTCGTGATTGTTTCGCTAAATTGCCAATAAAACAAAAATGTAACCGCGCCCGCCGCCAAACTCGCCGCCGCCGTTTTACCGACATCTTTGAGCAGATAAACGTCTTCGGCTTTGACCTCTAATTTTCTGAAAGCGAGCGCGGTTGTAACAAATTTATCAATCAACGCCGTCGCAATGACAATCGCAATCATTCCGCGCAAATCAAAATGTTGAATGCCGAAATATAACGCCGCCGTCATTGCGAGAAAAATCAGCACGCGCAAAATCAGCAAAAGTCTGCCGAGTTCTTTGTAGGCGCGAAAAACCGGATCATTTATCCAAATGTAAAAAGGCAAAAGCGTCAAATTTATCATCAAAATCGGTGTGCTTGCCAGATAACTTCTCGTAAACAGCGTCATCACCAATGTCTGCGCCGTTATCATCAAAAAAATGTAGATCGGAAAATAGAAAAACGCGAGTTTCTGCATCGCCCGCGACATCAGCCGAATCATTTCGAGTTTTTCGTCTTTCGCCTGCAATTCGCTCATTCGCGGAATCAAAACCGACGTTACCGATTCGGATAAAATCGCAATCAGCGGAAGTTCAAAACAGCCGATTGAATAGATCGCAAACTCGGCTTTGTCAAAACGATAGCTGACAAAATAATTGTGCATATCGGTTTGCAGCGTCCAGAGCAGCGCGGCGAAACCGAACGGCAGCGCGTAAATTAATTGTTCGCGGAAAAACCGTAAATCAAAACTTCTCCAAAAGCGCGGAAATCTCGAATTTAAGTAGAAAAATAAAACAAACGTCTGCAAAACGCCCTGAATAATCGCGGCATAAATGAACGATTCGACGGTGGCGAAAATAACGACCGCGCCGACCATCAGAGCCATTTTGCTGAACTGCGCGAGAATAATAAAAACCGTCGCGGTTCGCGGTTCGCGGTTGGCGACGGCGACGGTTTCCAGAAACGTCGAGAAAATCCAAAGCCAGATAATTATCCCGATTTTCGGCGCGAAACCGGTCATTTCCGCGCTTTTAAAAATGTTTCCGAGCAGCTGCGGATAAAAGAAAAGAGCGAAAAAAGCGATGCCGCCCGCCGCGAAATTGAAAATCAAAATATTTAAAATCGCCGCCGCCTGCCGCTCTTCTTTTTCGCGCGCGACAAAATAATACGCGCTCATACTGATTCCGAGCGGTAAGATTACAACGGCGTTGCCGACGACGAGAAAAACCTGTTTGTAAATGCCGACTTTTTCTTGATCCAGAAAACGAACAATCAAAAACGGCAGGAGAAACGACAGGGCGAAACCGACGATTTTGGCGAATAAAAGCCACGCGCTCTGCGCTTTTAACGATGGGATTTGGGCGGTTTTTTCTTCCACTTTACAGATTGAAATTTTAAGATTTATCCGGCGCGATAAAGGAAAATTCGGACGGACGAATTTTTCTGAATAACTGCAAAGTAAGTTTGGGCGAAAAGCGCATCAGCCAGTTTATCAAGGACAATTTTGGTTTGCGGAAAAATTCGTTGGCTTTGGCGAGATGCGCTCTGGCGTTTGAAAAATCTTCCTGAATCAAACAAATTTTTCCGTGTTCCAGTTCAAGCTCGGCTTCACACCACATCATTTGCTTTTCCCAGACTTTTTTTTCCGTTTCATTTAATTGATATTTTCCGCCGATAATTTCCAGAGCGCGAATATTGCGCTTGCACCGATCAACGCTCGTGCCGGACAGATTATTCGGGTGAACCCGATATTTGAGCAGAACTTTTGTTTGATAACCGATTTTTACGCCGTTTTTTGCCAGTCTAAACCACAAATCGAAATCCTGCGTGCGCGGCAGTTCGACATCGAAAACGCCGAATTCTTCGACTAATTCTTTTTTTATTACAGTTCCCGAAGTGATGACGTTGCACTCGCCGCCGATTAAACTCAAAGTATTTACTTCGCCCGTCGAAGGCGCGTCCCGCATAAAGGTTCTGCCCGCGAAAAGCTGTTCGCCGAATAGTTCAGCGTCGCAGTAAACCATTTGAAAATCGTTTTTTTCGAGAAAGTTCACGCTTGATTTCAAAAAATCGGAATGCCAAACGTCATCGCCGTCCAAAAAAGCGATCAGTTCGCCGCGAGCCAGACAAATCGCCGCGTTTCGCGCCTGCGCCGCGCCCGAATTTTTTTGGCTGCCGTAAACGATTTTTTCAAAATAAGGCTCAAGCGCGATTTCCAAATCTTTTGTGTCCCGCGAGCCGTCGTTGATTAATATAATTTCAAAATTTTTAAGAGTCTGTGAGAAAACCGAATCGAGAGTTTCTTTGATAAAAGACGCGACATTATATGCCGGAATGACGACGCTGATTTTCGGCGCGGCGGCGACTTCGTTTCCGATTCTTTTTGCCGTCAGTTTTTTTAATGAATTCGCGCAATCTGAACTTTTCTCTTCCATAATTTTCAGGCGATTTGATTGTAGGCGGCGGCACTTTTGTCAGCGTTTTTGTCAACGCGTATCGGCTCCCAACTGGCGTAATTTTCGCCGCGCAAAAATTTGTAGAACCCAAGCAGCGAAGCCGTATTAGCCAACAAAAAATACAGCGGAATCGCCATCACGCCGATATTTTTATCGCGCCGTTCCAACAGCAAACCGGTCAAACCCATCAGATAAACCGTTGACTGAATCGCAAAAATCAGCGCGTAAAATCCTGATGAGAAAGAAAGAACTGCCGAAACGAAAAAGATGTTGAGCAGAAAAAACGGCACGGCGTAACGAAGAACTTTGTGAGAAATGATTTCAACGGCGAAAAAACCGCTTTTGAACGGATTCATCATCGAGCGATTGCGATATAAATCGGTAAAGGTTTGTGAAATGACGCGGACGCGCATCCGCATTTCCTTGTCGGTCTGCCGATTGGTGTCTTCGGTGCAGACGGCTTTAGGTTCAAAAACGGAGCGCAAACCCTGCCGGTAAACAATCGTGCAAATCAAAAAATCGGAACACGCTTCCGCATACATCGGCTGATAGAGTATTTTTCTGACCGCGTAAAGACAGCCCGACGCGCCGATCAGCGAACAGGCGCGGCTTTCGCTGCGTTTGATAAATGTTTCGTAATTCCAATAACTTTTCGCGCCTTTGCCGACGTTTGAACGCGAATCATCAACGTAAACCAATCTGCCGGCGACGCAGCCGATTGTTTCGTCGGCAAAATTCGGCAACATTTCGCGTAAAACATTTTTCTCGTACATCGTCGTCGCATCGGAAAATAAAATTATTTCGCCCGAACACTTTTCGACCGCCGCGTTCTGCGCCATCGTTTTGCCGAGCCGTTTTTTTTGACAATGGAGTTTTACGCCGCGTTCGGAAAATCCTGTAACGATTTCTTCGGTTCTGTCATTTGAACAATCGGAAGCGACCAAAATTTCCAATTTATCTTGCGGATAATCAATCAACAGGGTATTTTCGAGTTTGGCGCAAATGTCCTGTTCTTCATTGTAAGCTGTAATCAAAACGGTTACAGTCGGCAGAAAATCGGATTTTTTAATCTTCAGCGGGCGCAAAACGCTGAATATATAAACGAGCAGCGGATAGCCGACGTAAACGTAGATCAAAGCGATTACGCTAAATGCGAAAATTATTTGTGCAGTTTCTCTCAGCATTTTTAAATTGTTTCCAAGTTGAAGCTATTCGTCTCCGGTGTTTCCGCCGCGTTATAAACCCGCCGAAAGGCGACGGCATAAGCGATTAGGTAATAAACGAACCAGTTATAAGCGACCGCCACAAAAAAGCTGGAAAACATATAACCGATAATGCTCGCCTGAAGTCCGATGGACAGATAATAGAACCAGTTTTGATCTTTTTTTGCATAAAGAGTGCGTTCAATCGCGCCTAATTTTCTGAACGGACTCACCAAAAAAGTTACATAAGCTATTAAACCCAAGATGCCGAGTTCCGATGAAACCTGCGTGAAGGAATTGTGCGTAACGAGATTGCGGATGCCGACAATCGGGAAATTTCCGATGCCGATGCCCCACGGATTTCGCAGCGTTACGATGATCGAAAGAATCAATAATTCTTTGCGCTGATCGGATGAACCGACCGGATCGAGCGCGGGAATAAAAATTGATAACAGACGCAGACCGTAATTGCCGGGTGCGAGCAGAATGAAAAGTAGTCCGACAACGGCTGAAATGACGGTAACTTTTAACCGGCTGCTGCGACCGAGTTTCCAAACCAGAACCGAAGACGAAGCCAAAAGACCGATAAAACCGCCGCGCGAAAACGACACCATATTGCCCGCGATAAAAATTCCCGCCATCGCAAAATATACGAAACGCAACACTTTATTGCGGCTGGCGATGCCCAAAGTTACGGCAAGCGGAATCATCGTCACCAAATGCAGAGCCATATCGTTCGGATTGCCGAACAAGCCGCGAACCTCGACTCCGACGCGATAACCTTCGACCTTCATTTCGCCTTTCATATACAGACTGACCGCCGTATAGCTCAAATAAATGCCGATAGACAGCGAAATCCACAGCAAACCCAGCAGCCGTTCGCGCGTTCTGACGACGTTGATCATCACGATGAACATCAAGATCGCTTTGATAAAATTATCGCTGAATGTCGCCCAGGCGGTCGGCGGGTCTTTGGCAATCGGAATCGTCAAAAACGCGATTAGCAGCAACGCCAAAACACATTTCACTTCCGTCGAAAAAGCGGTCAGCGAATTTTCGGCGGCAAACTGTGTCGGAACGTATATGAGAATCGTCGCCGCCGCCAAATAAAAAGCCGTCGCCGCCAGAAAAGACAGCGACGGAATGAGTTCATACGGGCGAAAAAGCACCAAAACGGAAAAAGCATAAAGTCCGATGTAGCTTAAAGTATGACCGTTTCGCCGCAGCCAGTTTTCGCCGCTCAAAAGCTCGAAATCCTGCTGTATTTTTTTTTGCTTCTTTTTTTGTTTGGGCGTTTCGGCGTGAACTGTCTCGATTTCAATTTTCTCTTTTTTTCGTTTGAAATCGGAATCGAAATTTCCCGCCTCCGCCGTCTTTAAATCTAACTTTGCTTCGGGCGAAATTTCCGTCGCTTCTTCGCGCTGTTTGCGTAAATTTTTTAACGATAAGTCCTCTTTCGGTTGATTTGTTTTTTGAGACGGTTTGAGCGCGAGTTGGTCGCCGACATACGAACTGCGGTTTTTGGCAGGCGATCTAAGTGACTGGTAATCAGAGTTTTGAGATTTTTCAGCAGACATTTATAAATTCCAGATTGCAGATTGCAGATTCCAATATTCTAAATCAAAATGGAAATAAGTTTAACAGAAATTTCTTTCTGACAAGCAATTATTCTTGAATCGTTAAAGATATTGAGGTTAAAGATAAAACTTTGAAAACCGAAAGGTCTGAGTCTGGAGTTTGGAATTTGGAATTTGGAATTTTTAGACGCTGATTTCCGCGTTTTCAGTCGAAACCAACCCGCGTACTTTGCTGCGTAAAGCCTTTTCAAATTGGCGGGCTTCGTTGACACCATTAAAGGAAAGTTCCTGTAAATTTGTTTCGATGCGCTTGCGGTAATCTGAGATCAGAGAATCGGAAACGCCGAGCAGATCGGCGACTTCAAGCTGTGTTCCGCTGTCCGAAATTAAATAACAATACCACAAAACATTAATCATTCGATTGTATTGTTTAGCTTTGCCGCGCACCGATTTGTTTAAGTTCTGCAAAAAACCGTCAACAAAATTTACCGCCGACAGTTCGGCTTCGCGGCGCACAACATTTTCTTCGGGCGTTTCGCGCGTGTCGGCATAATCGAATTCCATCCGGTCGCCGTTGTCATCTTCCTTGCCCGTTCCGCCCACCGGAACGAGATAAATATCCATAATCGGCAGACGCGACATCACGAACGAGCGCAAGGAACGCACGTCAACCGGCGAATCTACCGCTTTGAAAACTCGAATAATCAGTTTTTCGAGTTCGACATTGCTGATAACGATCTGCGCGTCGCCCGTGCAGCCGACCATTCGCGTATCGCGGGTTTGAAAGGAAACAACTTTCACTCTTTCTTCCATTTCCTGTACGTTGCGGCGCGGTTTTACGTCATTCCATTCCGCCAAACCGTAAAGACGGTCGGCGAGCCGGCGGTGAACGTCGGGGTAATTGATGTTATCAAAACGCTTGAAGGCTTTGCCGGTTTGAATCAGCGTCGAAACGCGCCGCGCCAGCCGGTAAGATTCGGGATAGCGTTTGCGAAGTTCGGCGGTCAGCATATTCGTCAGTTCGATCTGGCTGATTTCCGCTTCGATTTCCGCATCCGACATTCCCGTATCGAGATAGTGCTGAAACCGCTCTTTGCCCAAAAGCGCGACGAAAAGTTCCTGAGTTAAATCCGTGTAAGCGTTGTGTTTGCCCTCTTCGACGAGAAATCCGGCTCTTTTTGAAGCTCTCACCAGCGGATGTGAAGAAACTATTCTATGGAGTTCCGCCCAAATCTGATTAACGTCAGATTTTTTTAGGCTGTCGTTCCATTTGCCGACTTTTATGTGTCTTTTCTGAATGGATTTTGGCAGGCGTTCCTGCGGTTTTTTTGCACTCATAAATAAACCTTTCCGATTTTTCCTTGACTTTAGATTTTGGTGATTTTTGCGTGAGAATGTTTAACCTAACCTGCCCGCGCGCAGAAATCCCTATCCCGAAAGAGATTATCTTCCGCCGTTTAGCGAAACTTTTCCGAAGTTCGCATATTCATTGATTTGGTTAAAAACTTTGTGAATTAATCGCCGCGCACAATGATCAATTCGGAGGTTTGCCGGTAGGATTCGCGCGCCTTACCAACGACAAGTTAAATGGTAGCAATTATTTCTAAATTGAGCAACTTTTTTTTACAAAATTTTTATTTGTTTAACAAAAACTGCAACCACAATGATTTCACTATTTACAAACACATAATTTAATATTCTGTAAATGCCGCCGCAATTTTTTCAAACTTTTTTTAATAACTTTTGGAAGGAAGCGGGCATTATGGATTTACTTTTCTTGTAACTAATACATTTCTGCCTTGTAACTTGAAGGCGCGGGAATTTCAAGATTTTCGCTCAAACTTTTATGGTTTCGATAAAAATGATAACTTTTTGCAAAAGACCAATGTGTCCTTCATCAGAAAATTTGCTGACGTTTCAAAACGGCGAATCTTCAAACGCCGAGAAAGAACGGGTCGAAGCGCATCTCACCGTTTGTGAATTCTGCGCTTCGGAAGTCGAATTTTACGCGCACTATCCGCCGTCCGAAGAATCGGTAGCGACAGTTGAAATTCCGCTTCCGCTGTACGAACTGGCTCACGCGCTTTTAAGCAATAAAAAAAAAGATTATTTAAATCTCAACGAACTTTTAAGTGAAAATAAAGGTTTGAAAGTTTGAATAATAAAAAAACAAAATGTTTTGGTTAGAATTTTTGGGTTTAGTCAAATTTCGATCTTTTCGTTAAATTAGACTTGATTTTTTACCATTTTCATCTCCTGACATTGGTTGAGTGCGGCATCAATCTTTTTCTCTCTGCTTTGACAGGCAGCCGAAAAAGCGCAGCCGGAAAAGATAAAAAACGCCAGAATATATTGACAGATTTTCGTCGAACAATTATTTTCTGTTTTTCCAAAACGCATTGCTTTCTGTTTATCTGAATTGTTGGTATCTACCAAGTTAAGCGAAGTAAATCGTGGAAATGTGCCTCAATAATAGGCAGTTTTAGCTTTCGATTTTTTCGGTTTCTGCTGCTCAAACTCGCGTTGTTCCTTTAAGGCTTTTAATCTTTGCGGAACGTCATCATAAGCAGGATCAATCTTGGACAACTTTTCAAAATTTTCAATTGCTTTGTCTACTTTTCCTGTCTTCTCATACAATTTTCCGAGATGATAAAGTGATAGTGTATTATTTGGATTTAAAAACAAAACTTGGTTGTAACTTTCGATTGCGCCTTGATCTTCTTCAAAATTTTCCTGCGCTAATGCTAAATATGCCCAGAAGATTTCTGTCTTCGGAGAGATTTCAACCGCTTTTTTATACTCTTTTAGTGCTTCCCGACTTATACCTTTATCCTTTAAAATATGTCCGTAAAGCGTGTGTGCAGGTGCATCTTTCGGGTCAATTTCCAATCCTTTTTTTAATTTATCTTCGGCTTTGTTTAATAAATCAACATCACGAAAATATGTTTCCTTATCCTTTGTTTTGAAAATCTCGTAGTAACTGTCCGCTAAAAGAAAATAAATATTTGCTCCGCCGGGTCTAAGTTTAGTCAACCCATCCAGACAAAACGCCGCTCTTTCAAAATCCTCTCTTTTCTTAAATTCGACGCATTTTCTAAAAATTGATTTATCGGCAAAGTCAACAATTCGCGGATCGTTTTCAGGATAATTCGTGCCAACCTTCAAATAACATTGATAAGCTCCGTTGAGATCGTCTTTGTCCAACATCTCCTGACATTGGTTGAGTGCGGCATCAATCTTTTTCTCTCTGCTTTGACAGGCAGCCGAAAAAGCGCAGCCGGAAAAGATAAAAAACGCCAGAATATATTGACAGATTCTCGTTGAATGGCTATTTCCTGTTTTTCCAAAACGCATTGCTTTCCTCCCATAATCGTTCCAAATCCTGCAAAGTAATCGAAACGCGATTTGTTTCAGACTGATTTTTGACGACTCTGCCGTAGCGTTCAATTTGTTTGATTAACACCATCACATCTTGCGGTTTGGGCGGCACGACGTAGCGGTTTTCATTTCTGATTTGCCTCAACAGTTTGTCTCTTTTATTCAGATAAATGGTAATTTCGTCCAACCGCCGCAGAGCAATTCCATTCTTGGCAAATCTAAGCGGCAGATCAATAAGTGCGCCAACACCGTCTGCCCGAATATTGGCACTTTGAAAAGGATATTCCTTGTAGATTACAAACTTAAACTGTCCTTTGTAACCGGATTGTCCCTGCCTTATTTTTTTTTCTTTGGATGCTAAGGTCGTAAATCCGTCTGTCGGACTTTGAAAAAGTTCCGAGGTTCGATGATCAGTCGGAACTGTCTGACTGCCTATCTGGTCGGTTTTTTCCCAAGTTTCTTTAGTTTGATTAAAGTCACTATTCAAACTTTTTAGATCTTTCTCATTTTTGGAAGGCGGCTGTGGAGTTCCCACCGCAGTCGTGGGAGAAACAAACTCGATCATATCTCCTTCGTTCAGAGTTGAACCTTCTACATCGCCGACATCGTAAAATCGCGCCACCCAATCGCGTTCCCGTGCATCCGGTTCGTCGCCCAATTTGGCGTATAAATAACTGGCGTGGCGGTTGATAAAAGCCAATTCCTGCCGTTTTAATGTAAAGTCGGATTTTTCCGAGCCGAAATTAAAATTATTGCCGGCTTTTCTGACTGCTTCCGCCAGCAATGTGAGCGCATTCGTATCATAACCGGGACCGATTTTCGTTTTAGCTTCGGTAAAAGCGGCGTTGGCTTTGATTAAAATTAAAAGCGGATTATCGCTGTAACCGGCTCTGTCAGTCAGATAAGAGACAGCGGCTGAAATCTGACTTGCTGAACCGAGTTTCATCGTCGTTGAAGACAATAAATTGCTGAGTCCCTCAATTCGTTCGTTTTCCGACGAACTAAAAATCTTTTGTAAATCCGCCAAAGCGTTCGTTCTCGCTTCAGTATCGGTTACAAACGCGATTGCCGAATAAATTTGAGCCAGCAGCCGCTGCTCTCGAAATGCCTTAATTTGTTCAATTCTATCTCTCTTGAGCGGAATTGACAAAAAACCGCTCGCGTCAACTTTCCAGCTTTTAACTCGATTCTCCGTCGCCCAAATACCGAGTGCGTTCGTATCTTCGATGAAAAAAAAATTTGGCTTGGAAATATCTAAAGCCTCAATATCGACATCAGTGTAACCGAAATATTCTTTCAAGATTGCGTTTCTGATGCGATATGCGCTGTTGTTCACAGGCTTTTTAACTTTGTAAATTTCTTCATTCGGATCATTCATAATACCAAATCAGAATAGGTTGTGCGTATAATGTTTGAATGAAATATGATGAGTTGATTGGCGAGCAGTTAGAAGAATTAGGTGCTATTGAAAAGAAACAGAAACTGGTTCAATTTGAGAAACGGATGCGGTTTTTGATTTATCTTAAAAGCGGCGAAGCGAAAACGCAAAAAGCCGCTGGAATTAAAGTCGGGTGGAAGGTGCGGCAATCACAAAAGATTTGGCAGATATATCGGGAGCGTGGCTTGGCGGGCGTGTTGGAGAAAAGCGAGCGGCGCGGCTTCGGGAAACTTTCGAGCGTCGAGATCAGTCGCCTGAACGAGTATTTGCGGGAGTTCGGAGCGCGTTCTTTGGCGGAGATTCAAGCCTATGTGCGGGATTCGTTCGGTGTCAGTTATACGATTGGCGGGCTTAGTGATTTGTGTATCAGGTTGCGGATCAAATTGAAGACGGCGCGTCCGAGCAATTATTTCAAAGATGAAACCGAGGTGCTGCAATATAAAAAAACTTCCGTCATCTGAGAGCCGGATATTTAGACGAAGATATTGAGTTTGAAGATGAGATGCGGGTCGGGACGCGCACCGCATTAGGCAGGAAATGGACTCCAATCGGAGTGCGTCCCTTGGGGCGACAGAAGATCGGATATGAGTATTTATATTTGTATGTGTCGGTCAAGCCGTTCACGGGCGAGTTGTTTGCGATGTTTTTGCCGCGTCTGGACAAAGAATGTTTCGGTTTGTTTGCCGGCGAACGAAGCCTGTCATTAAAGCGGAAAATACTGATGGTCGCTGACGGGGCGACGGCGCATCGGCTGGCAGCGGAGAAAATCGAGTTAGTCAAATTACCGGCTTACGCGCCGGAACTCAATCCGGTCGAGAGATTCTTCGAGCAGTTAAGAAGCGGGTTGGAGTTTTGCGTGTTTGAAAGTTTGGATGAAGCTGAAAAACATCTGACGAAAATTCTGGAAAAGTATTTTAAGCAGCCGGAATTAGTCAAATCAATGACTTTATATCCTTACATCAAACACGCACACTCAAATCTGAATTAGTATAAGTTCAACTAAATTCTTAATTTTTCGATTTCGTTAATTCATAAGAAATTATTAAATGATCAAAATAACAAGTAATTTTGTTTTCACCTGACAAACATTTTCATCTTCCGCAAATCTCGTCAATCGCTTCTTCGTATTTTTCGTCAATCACACTGCGTTTTATCTTTAAGGTCGGAGTCATTTCGCCCTTGTCAATGGAAAATTCCTGCGGCAGCAGATAAACTTTTTTGACCCTTTCGTAATCGTTCATTTCCCGCGTAAATTCGCTGGCATCGCGCTGAACTCTTTTAATCACGTAAGGATTTTCGCAAAGTTCTTCGCGCGTACCGTCCGCGCCGATGCCTTCTTCTTTGAGCGTTTGTCTGAGCGTTTCCCAATCCGGCACGATTAACGCGCCGACCTGCTTTCGTCCCGAACCGACGGCGACGGCTTGCGAGATGAGCGGCGATTGTTTCAGAAGACTTTCAACCTGCTGCGGCGCGACGTATTTTCCGTTTGATAACTTAAATAAATCCTTTTTGCGGTCGGTGATAAAAAAATGTCCGTCAGCGTCCCGAAAACCGACATCGCCGGTGTGGTAAAAGCCTTCGTCGTCAATCACTTGCTCGGTTTCTTCCGGTTTGTTGAGATAACCGCGCATCACATTTTTGCCGCGAATCAAAATTTCGCCGTCGGATTCGGCGATTTTCATTTCGATTCCTTCAAACGGCGTTCCGATTGAGCCGATTTTACTGTCATCGGGACGATTGGCGCAGGAAACGCACGCTTCGGTCATTCCGTAACCCTGCAAAATCGGAATTCCCGCCGCCCAAAACGCGTTGGTCAGTTTTTTGGAAAGCGGCGCGCCGCCGGACACGAAAAATCTGATGCTTCCGCCGACACCCGTCCGCCATTTCGAGAAAACCAAACGGCTGGCAACGGCGTGTTTCGCCGCCAGAATCGCCGATACCGATTCGCGTTTGTCCTTCACTTCCCAATATTCCTGTCCGACTTCCAAAGCCCAATCAAACATTGAAGTTTTCCAGCCGCCCGCCGCTTTGCCTTTTTTAACGATTTTATGATAAACCTGCTCGAAAAGACGCGGCACGGCGGTCATAATCGTCGGACGAACTTCGTTCAAGTGCGACACCAACTGGTCAAAAGACGCGCAATAATGAATCGAAACGCCGTTGGCGCACAAAACGTAAAAAACCGTCCGTTCAAAAATATGCGACAGCGGCAAAACCGCCAGCGAACGGTCGTTCGTTTTGATCGGCAAACCTTTTGAGATGGCGATTATATTTGAAGTAAAATTTTCGTGCGTCAGCAAAACGCCTTTCGGTTCGCCCGTCGTGCCGGAAGTATAGATGATTGTCGCCAAATCGTCCGCCGCGATTTTTGAAAGATTTTCTTCAAAATTTCGCAAATCACTTTTTTCCAGTTCCGCGCCGCGATTTTCGATTTCGGCAAGCGTCAACGCTTTATTATTGTTATCGGGTTTGGCATCGGCATCGAAAAAAATCAACTTTTCCAGACGCTCGACGCTCAACACGGCTTCCTCGGCGTGTTTAAAGATTTTTTTGCCGGAAACGCAGAGAATTTTCGCGCCCGAATCTTCTAAAATATAACGAATTTGTTCGACCGCCTGAGTCGTATAAATCGGCACATTAACGGCGCGAAGCGACAAGATCGCCAAATCGGTAAAAGACCATTCGGGACGATTTTCGGAAATAATCGCCACGCGATCACCGGCTTTAACGCCCAAATCCGCCAATCCGAGCGCGATGCGCTTGATTTTTTCGATGACGATTTCGCCCGAAAAATTTTCCCAAACGTCTTTGACTTTATGACTGAGCGCGTCGGTTTTATTATGTCTGCGCCACGATTCAAAGCAAAAATGCGGAATCGTCTGCGGTAAATTTTCAAATCCGACCAAATTTTCAGCAATCATAATTTAATTCTCAACCGATATTTTCCTAAACCGTGTTTTAAGCTGATTTATGAATGGCAATAGTATCGCAAATATGGCTATCTTAACAAATTCGTTCAAGAATGATGCACAACGAAGTTCATAAATTTAGGTGAATTGTTTTCTTCCTGTTAAAAAATTCAAAATTATGGAAAATTATCTAAATTTACATACTATTTAACTTTTTTTCGGTATGTTCAAAATATAAAATCACTCATTCTATTATGTTTATTGTCGCGCGTTTTTGTGGCACGAAATTTGCTAATGATTGAGATACTTTTCCACATATTATCTTCTTAATAAAATTTAGTTAAGAAAATTCAAAAAATTTATAGAATTAGAAATAATACAAACTCGCTTTGTTAAATTATATCCGTCTAAGTTTCTTCGGCTTTTTAGATTAATGAAAAAAACAGGAGAGTTTTATGAACAACAAAAGTTTTATGAATAACAAATTAGCTCTGTTCTTGAGTTTAACCATTTCGATCTGCTTGCTGTTTAGCCTTTCGATAATGGCACAAACCACCGGCTCTATTGCAGGCACGGTCGTTGACCAGAACGGGGCGATAGTTCCTAACGCAACCGTTGTAGTTACGGGTGAAGGCGGTCAGGAATTTACGGTTGTTACCAGTGCTAATGGAACATATCGAATTCCTGCGGTTCAGAACGGTATTTATACGGTAACCGTTAGCGTCGCAGGTTTTAAAAAGTATGTTGCAACAAATGTAAAAGTTGATGTCGGAACGCCGTCAACCGTTGATGCAGCATTGCAAGTCGGTGATGTTTCACAAGTTGTAGAAATAACTAGCGGCGGCGAAGTTCTTCAAACCGAGACGGCGACGGTTAGCACAACTATTACAGGACGATCGATTGTCGAAACTCCGATTGCGTCGCGCAATGCTCTTGATTTGGTTAATTTGTTGCCCGGCACAGCTACTGTCGGTCGCCCGCGCGCCTCGTCAATTAGCGGACTGCCGAAAGGTTCGTTATCCATTACTATTGACGGTGTTGATGCTCAAGACAATTTATTGAGGTCGAGCGACGGGTTTTTTACAAACGTACAACCAAGGCAGGATGCCATCGAAGAAGTTACCGTTTCCACAGCTAATCCGGGCGCGGAAAGTTCCGGCGACGGCGCGGTGCAAGTTAAATTCGTTACCAAACGAGGAACTAACGAGTATCACGGCGGAGTTTTCGAGCAGGTTCGCAATACGGACTTTAATGCCGCTTACTTCTTTAACAACCGTGATTTAACACCTCTTCCGGGAGACAATAAAGCACCGCGCACAAAGGTTCAATTAAACCAGTTCGGTGGTCATTTGGGAGGTCCGATTCCGTTCCCGCACTTTGGCGAAGGCGGTCCGGTTTTCCACTCGGGTAAAGACCGTCTTTTCTTCTTTTTCAATTATGAACAATTCCGCCAGCCTGAATCTCTGAGCCGGACCCGGACTGTTCTTACTCCGCAGGCACAAGCGGGCAACTTTAGTTACATCGCTGGCGGGGTAACAACAACGGTTAATTTATTTTCGATAGCCGCGGCAAATAATCAATTGGCAACTCCTGACCCGACAGTCAGTTCAGTGTTATCACGAATAAGAGCGGCGACAGATACTACCGGCACGCTCACGCCAATTACAAACGATCCGAATCGTCAAAATTTCAATTTTACTCCGGGCGGCGGGCAAGTTAGAAAGTTCCTTGCTTTGCGTTTTGACGGTAATATAAATAAAAGCAATAGCGCGGAATTGGTCATAAACAGACAAAATTTCGCCTCAATCGTTGATTTTTTAAATAATACGGACGCGCCTTTCCCCGGTTTCCCGACTTTCTCGCAAGGCTCGGATCGCCTTTCGGTTGTGGCGGCAGTTCGTTCGACTTTGACAAATAATCTCATTAATGAAGCGCGCTTTACCAAGTCATACGGATTTGTGTTTTTCTTTCCTGAAAACTCACGCCAAGCATTTGACTTTCAAGGCGGTTTCGACTTAGGAATCGGTGCGGCGGGCATCTCGACCGCTACAACCAGAACCAACAGTTCAAATCGCTCCACACCGGTTTATGATTTTACCGATTCGCTGACATTGCTTTCGGGAAACCACAACATCAGCTTCGGCGGTCAGTATAAACTTATTAGATCAATCACCACCGGACAAACTTTTGTACCGTCAGTTACATTGGGATTGGATTCAACTGATACGGCTTTCAATATATTTGCAAACTCCGCTACGAGTTTGCCGGGAGCATCAGCAACACAATTGACTGAAGCGCGTAATTTGTATGCCGTATTGGTCGGGCGGATTAGCGGTACCACTCAAAGTGCATTATTAACAGAAAGCGGCTCCTATCAAAACCTTGCGGAACAAACGCAGCGAGCCAAACAAACAACATTTGGTTTGTTTGCCCAGGACAGCTGGCGCATTCGTCCGAATTTGACTATAAACTACGGTCTCCGCTGGCAGCCGCAATCTTCATTTATTCCCGAAACCGCTAACTTCGCCAGACTTGAAAATTTTGATCAAGTATTTGGCATTTCCGGTCCGGGAAATTTATTTAAACCCGGAACTTTTGCCGGCACAACTCCCAGAGTAGTAGGCGTAAAGCCGGGTGAAGAGGCTTATCCAACCGACTACAATAACTTCGCACCTTCGTTCGGAGCGGTCTACAGCCCTGATTTTGGCGAAAAAGGAATTTTACGAAGTGTATTGGGCGGAGCCGGAAAAAGTGTTTTCCGGGGCGGATATTCACTCTCGTTTGTCCGCGAAGGATTTAACCTTTTGTATTCCATTTTAGGATCAAATCCGGGCGGGTCTATTAATACATCGCGCAATCTGGGAATCGCCAACACATTCACGGTCGGAACGAATTTGAGGGACACTAATAATATCAATCTGATGCCGACAGCATTTCCCTCGACTCCGTCATTTCCGATTACACTGACATCGGCTGATTCGGCAAATGCTTTCAGCCCTGATTTAAAGACCGGTAAAGTGCATTCTTTCAGTGTCGGCTATCAGCGCGAGCTTGATAAAAACACGGTCGTCGAATTTCGCTACGTCGGAAATCGCGGCGTTGGTCTTCAGCGTCAATACAACATCAACGAGTTCAATACAATTGAAAGCGGCTTTGCCAGAGAATTTCGATTGGCGCAAGCTAATCTTTACGCAAATATCGCTGCTGGCAGAGGTGCTAGTTTTGCCTATTTCGGAGCAAACACGGGAACTTCGCCGTTGCCGATTTACTTGGCTTATATTAACGGCACAACTTATGACCCGAACAATGCGGCACGTTATAGCTCGTCATTGTTTGTCAATTCGACTTTGACCTCAGCACTTTCCCAGAATAATCCGCAAGTAATAGGGTTTTCAAGCCTTATTGAAAATAGTGCCACACGGCGGGCAAATGCTATCGCTAATGGGCTTCCTTCCAACTTGGCTTTCGTTAATCCGGCAGTACCCAATAACTCGTATATCGTAGATAATAGTACAAAAACTTGGTATGATTCGGGCGTTATCGAAGTGCGCCGCCGATTGTCGGAAGGTTTGCGCGTTCAGGCAAATTATGTTTGGTCAAAGGCGTTATCAAATGCTTATCAATCAAGCAGCGTAGTTTTTGCCAACTTTCCAACGCTGAGAGAGGGCAAAAGGGATTTGGCTAAAAATGTTCAGGCATTCGATCTTCGCCAAAATTTCAAACTCGAGGCTACTTATGACCTTCCCTTTGGCAAAGGAAAAACATTTTTCTCCGGCAGCAATGGAATTGTAAATAGTCTGGTCGGCGGATTTTCCGTACTTCCGGTAATTCGGTGGCAAAGCGGTTCGCCGTTTAGCTTAGGTAATGTTACGCTGGTCGGTATAACAGCCAAAGAGCTTCAGAAGGAAATCAAAGTTCGTAAAGATTCCGTAATAAATGGGGTTAATGTCGTTACGTATCTGCCAGTGGACATCATCCAGAACTCGCAGCGCGCATTTGACATTGACATTCGGAATACGGCGAATGGCTATGGAACTAACTTTGGGGCGGGCGGTCCGACCGGCAGATTTATTGCTCCCGCAGGATTCGGCAATTGTCAATCGAGTTTTAACGGAGAATGCGGTTTCACTAACTTGATTTTACACGGACCGGGCTTCTTTAAATTTGACGTGACTGCAACCAAGAAATTCAATCTTGGTGAAAAGCGTAATATAGAGTTAAGAGCAAGTGCTTTTGATGCCTTGAATCATCCGAATTTTCGTGTAGGCGGTTGGAATGCGGATGTGGTTGCTGTTAGTGCTGCCAGCTCGACTTTCGGACAGCTCCCCAACGGCACAGCTTATCAAGACCTTGGGTCACAGGATCCGGGTGGTCGAATTTTTGACTTTCAGATTCGATTCAACTTCTAATTTCGGTTAATCAGGAATGTTTCAAAAGGGGTTGTCTATAACCGGACAACCTCTTATTTTTGTTCTGCAACCAAATATCCTGTATATTTTCATAAGCTATGGCGAAAAAGGGTTCGATTTTGATTTGTGATGACGAGGAAATAATGCGCGACGTGCTAGGCACGATTTTGACGAATGGTAATCTCAGAGCTAACACATAAAGAACCGGCGACACGCGCAACCTGAATTTGTCAGTGAAAAATATTAAAACTTTCGGAGAGCGTTAAAGACTGCAATTTCGCGCTGAAATCTCTAACGTATTCAATTGCCGCAACTTTACTGCAATACCTTCGAATACGATTGGAAACACTGTCAACACGGATTTGTTTCTAAATTTAGGATGAACTAATGTCGGTGGATACGGTTTTTTCATTTAAAGCGCGTTGCTTCTTTTAATTTAGTCTGAAGATTAAATTATCTTCAATCTATTTTTTTTCTAAAGAGCAGCTTTTACGAGTTGCTCTTTTTGTTTATGTTTTCACACTTCTAAAACTCTATATGAAAGTTGCGCCACACTTGAAGTTAAAGTCTTTTTCTTTTAACCTCTTTCAATCGAAATAAAAATTGGAGTAAATATAATTAATGCGACGTGATACAACATCTTGGTACAGTCATAATCTCGGAATGGAAATGCCGCTGGTGGCTTACGGACACGCGGGTTATCCGCTTTTAATGTTTCCGACCGCTGCCGCCGATTATCTGGAATATGAGCGGTTTTTGCTGACTGATGCGATTAAACCTTTTATCGAAGCGGGGCTGCTTCGCGCTTATTCGATAAATTCGGTCAACCGGTACAGTTTATTAAATCAACAGGCTCCGCCGGCGTGGAAAGCGGAGCTTTTGTCGCGCTATGACAATTACATAATGGACGAAGTTCTGCCGCTTATTCGTAACGAATGCGGGCAAAACGCGCGACCTTTGACGACGGGCGCGTCTTTGGGCGCGTTTCTGGCGGTGAATTGCTACTTCAAACACCCGGACAACTTTCGCGGAACGATTGCAATGAGCGGAAGTTACGACATTCGTTCTTATCTGAGAGATTATTACGACGATAATGTTTACTTCAATAATCCGATGCAGTATGTCCAGAATTTGAATGATGATTATTTTTTGCCGATCTTGCAAAAGGCGGATTCAATTGTCATCGTGACCGGACAAGGCGCGTTTGAAGCACCGAATCGAACCCGGCAATTTTGCGACATTTTGCACAGCAAAGGCATTCCGCATCTGTGCGAAGTTTGGGGACACGACGTAAATCACGATTGGGATTGGTGGCGCAAAATGCTGCCGTATTATTTGGGAAGATTCTTTGAAGGAAGTTTTTAAGAAATGAGCAATTTGAAAAAAGCAAAATCGTAAGATTTTCGCCCGCCAATATACGCTGACCTTCACGGATTTTCTTCATTCGGTTGACGAAAATATGTTGATTTTGAAACGTTTAAAGATTATTCGTGTAATTTGCGCAGATTCGCAGGCAATGATTTATTAAAAAACTCACAGTGTGCCAAAACTGTTATGATAAGTTTGTTAAAGCAGGTCGGAACCGTCTGCGGCAGCGGACGGTTTAATGCTGTATTTGGTGAGTTTTACAAGTCATTTCAAGAGTTAATATACAACCGCTCGCTACCGCAAACGGTTTTGACTTAACTCACTAAATGAATTGGTTTTGGTATTAGATTTCGAGAAAATGAAAGACCTCGAAGATGTTTTCAATAAAATTAACCTTCTGCTTGAATCAAATAAAGAATGGCTTTCAGTTTATTCATCAGGCAACACTTTCAATCTGCGAAATGACGAAATCGAACTCAACATTCAAAATAGTAAAATTCTCATCGGTTTTATAAATGAAAAAGGTTTTCAAACGTGGCGAATCGTTGGATTTTCAGAGAAAAACAATGAAATTCTGCTGCATTTGACGCGGAATTTCGAAAAAGAAAACGAAAAAGTTCGACTTGTTCCGCATATTTCAACGAGCGAATTATCCGCTTCAATTGAGATTGCCAAACTTGAAAAAGCTAATCAAATAGCGGCTTTTATCAAAGAAAGTCTGCGTTTGAAAAAACTCGTCCGCGTTTCGCTGAACAAAGAAAACGGACGCTTCGCACAGATAATTTTGGAAAATCCGCAGGGAAATCAAACGGCATTTCTGTCTGATGTTTCGAAAACCGCGACTTCTGAAATTCTCATTTCGACGGCGATTTACCGTTTATCGAAATTGGAGCTACGCAAGAAAAAACCGATTGAAGAAATTTCAATTGCAGCGGAAAAGAAGTCGCTTAAAAAGTTAAGAAAACTTCACGCTTTGCTGAACGAAAAGTGGAAATCGAAAATAAAATTGTGGGAAATTTCGCAACCTGACGAAAAAACTCAAAATCAAAAGATAGTTTTACAAAACGATTTGAAAATTTCCGATTTATGGCGCGAAAAACCGAAGAAAATTCAACCGCCGGAAAACACGAAAATCAGCCGAACAGCGCGGGAAATTATCAAACTCGCGCCCGAAAAGATTGATTTGCTTTTTACCAAACAGGGCGAAACTCTGCGTTTTGAAGGTTTGCCGTTTGCGCGTGTCAGACAAATTTCGGGCGAAGAAAAATGCTGGTTCGGCATTGAACGCGACAGACGAATTTTGAACGAAAATTCGCGCGAAGAATTTTTTGAGCTGCTCGAAAATTTGGAAATTTACCGCCGCTTCGACGCGCCGAATAAACGCCACGCGCTGTTTCAACTCGCGTCCGAAGCGTGGCTCGAAGCCGTCTTGCGGCGAAACATTAAACAATTGGACGCGAATTTGATTTTGTCGCCGCTTCATAACCAATTTCGCGCCGAACGCGACAAAATTGATTTGCTGGCGATGCGGAAAGACGGACGATTAATAATTATCGAACTGAAAGTCGCGCCCGACCGCGAAATGATTTTTCAAGCCGTTGATTACTGGCGAAAAATCGAACTGAGCAGGCGAAAGGGAAATCTGCAAAACATAAAACTTTTCGGCGATTTAGCAATTTCCGATGCGCCGACACTGGTTTATCTGGTCGCGCCAACGCTGAGTTTTCACCGCGATTTTTCGTTTTTTGCAAAAACCGTCGCGTCTGAAATCGAAATTTTCCGGTTCAATTTAAATGAAAATTGGCGCGAAAATTTGCAGGTTATGAAAGTCGAAGAAATATGATTTTGACAATTTGCAAACAAAAATCTCAAATACTTTCAATTCAAAATTGACCTTTAGCGTGTTTTTCAATTATAATTACCGTTTCTCAATTGGCAAGAATTTTTGCCGACTGCAAAGGAGATATTAAAACATAATGAGTTACGCAATTATCAGAACAGGCGGAAAACAATTTGCCGTTGAAGAAGGACAAACCCTGCGTGTGCCGTCAATTGAAGGCAAAGAAGGCGATAAAGTCGAATTTGAAACGCTGCTTGCTGGCGAAGGCAAAGACGTAAAATTCGGCGGCGCGGCGATTAACGCGACGATCAAAGGACACGGGCGCGGCGAAAAAATTATCGTTTTCAAGAAAAAACGCCGCAAACAATACAAACGCAGACAAGGGCATCGGCAAGATTATACGGAAATTACAATTGACAAAATTTAGGAGGACAGAGATTTCAAATCTCAAATTCCAAATTCCAAATTAAATAAAAATCTGGAATCTGAAATCTGGAATCTGAATATTAAGATATGGCTCATAAAAAAGGTGTCGGATCATCGCGCAACGGACGCGATTCAAACGCTCAGAGATTGGGATTAAAAAAATTCGGCGGCGAAAAAGTGCGCGGCGGAAACATTTTGGCGCGTCAGCGCGGCACGAAATGGAAGCCGGGCAAAAACGTCGGAATCGGCAAGGACGATACTTTATTTTCACTGATTGACGGGTTCGTCAAATTTGAAAGCAAAGGTCAAAAAGGCAAATTTATCAGCGTTTACGCTGAAGGCGCGACTGAACTCGCGCCTGCGACTGCATAGAATTTGAGTTTTCCACACCTGTGGAAAACTTTTTAGAATTAAAACGTGCGCGTTAAAACCTTCAAGTTTTAGCGCGGCGTTTTTTATTTTAACTCGGCGTTTTTCTTCATTCTACTCACATTTTGTTCAATCCAAATTTCCGCTTCATCGAAAAAAGCGAATTTTCGTTCATCGCGGCGAAATTGCGGCGTGTGATTGTAACGTCTTCCGTCGCGGTACTGCGTCGGATGAAAAATATGCAGCATTTCGTGAAAAACGATGAATTCGACTACGTATTTCGGCGTTTTTTTATCGTCCAGTGAACGGCTGACGACGATGGTTTCGTGCGTCGCGTCGTGATGACCTAAAACTCGATAAGTTTTGCGCGCCGACCAGCTTAAAGTCGGCTCTTTTATTTTCCCGTCAAAATAAATTTGATTCAGATGCGTGAAAATTTCGTCCAAATCGTAAATTTCGCCTTTCGCCGTCGTGATAATCTTTCTTCCCCTTTCGCTCTTGTTAGCTAAAACTTTTTCACGCAGTTCCTCATTTTTTATAAATCCGCGATAAGTTTCCAGAATATCCGGCGAAATCTTTTTGCGAAGCAGTTTGGAAACCAAAATAATCGCCAAAGCCCTTTGAATATCGAGCGGAATATCGCGGCAAACTTCGGCGAGACGCACGAAAACTACGCCGTCGCGGACGCGAATCGTATGATTGATGCCGATATACGGATAAAAACGCACACTTATTTCGGGAATTTCACCTTTTCTGTTCAAATTTTGAAAGGCTTCTTCGTAAAAGGTTTTTATTTGTTGAGGCTGATCGTTCATAAAATAATGTTTATCACAGTTTAACTGAAAAATCTTGACAGACGACGTTTGAAAATGCTATCACTTTAAAGCAGTAGCATACTGTTTTCAGTCGGTGTGCATCAAATTCACACCAATTAAAAATGTCTGCCCGTGATTCAAGTCAAAAAAACGAAAAGAAATTTCACCTTCCCGACACGCGCGGGCAGGTAATTCTTTCCGCGATTATCAATGAACATTTGATTACGGGCGAACCAATCGGCTCAAAAATTATTGCGGAAAAATTTGCCAACGCTTCGGGTTTAAGTTCGGCGACGATTCGCAATGTGATGAGCGAACTCGAAGATTTCGGTTTGCTCGAACAGCCGCACACTTCCGCCGGACGAGTTCCGACTGATCGCGGCTATCGTTTTTTTGTTGACAATCTGCTCGGCGTGCTGAGTCTTTCAAACGAAGATTTGCGAATGATAAACGAAGAACTCGGAATCAGCGAATTAAATTCGCCGGATGCGCCGGACAAATTGATGGAAAAGACCTCGCAGCTTCTTTCCGCTCTTTCAAATAACGTCGGAATTGTCGTTTCGCCGTCGCTGGCGAAAGATCGTTTGCAGCACATCGAATTTGTCAATTTGTCGGACAAACGTATTCTCGTCGTGCTGGTTTCCGCGCCGAATATCGTGCATAACAAAATCATTCGGCTCAAAGAAACTCTGTCAAATGAAGACCTCGAACGCACGGCGCGTTATCTGAATGCGGAATTCGGCGGCAAAAGTCTGGCGGAAATTCGGGCGGAAATCCTCAAACTGATGCACGAAGAAACTTCGCTTTTTGACAAATTGCTGCAAACGGCGATGATTATTTGTTCGCAAAGTATTGAAAACGAACAGGATAATCTCGGCGACGTGTATGTTGACGGCACTTCGAATATTTTGGCAAAAAGTGATTTTGCCGATATGGAACGTCTGCGCCGACTGATTCGCACGATTGAAGAAAAATCGCGGCTCGTGCAGATTTTGACCGAATGTATTTCGCGCGACGCATCTTTGCAAGGCAGCGTACAAGTCGTTATCGGCAGCGAAAATGCCGCTTCTTCGCTGCAAAACTGCACGTTGATCACCGCGCCGTACCGAACCGGAAACGGCGAAGCGATGGGAACTTTGAGCGTTTTGGGTCCGACCAGAATCGAATATGCCAGAATGATTTCAATCGTCAGCTATGTGGCGAAAATCCTCGAAAAGTTAGTGATGCAGGAAAACTCAAAAGTTTAACTACAAAAATATCAAATATCAAAATGAATTTTAATCAAGATTCACAAAATACGGAAAATTTCGTCGAAGAAATCGAAGTAAATAATTCGCTGTCAATTGATGATTTCATCAAGGAATTGGAAGAGAAGGAGAAGGATTTGCAGATTTTCTCCGAAATGGTCATCGAAGTTGACGAAAACGATTTCGACGATACGAAGATCGCTGAATCAGCGGTCGCCGAAATCTCCGCCGCTGATAAAAAAACGCCCGAAATTCCGGCTGCAAAAATTCCCGCGCCGAATTCGGACGAAATTAGCAAATCCACAAGCGAAATTGCCGGTTTGAAAAACCAAATTTCCAAATTGGAAACCGAGCGCGTGGAAATGTTTGAACTCGCCCGCCGCCGCCAGAACGACTTTGAAAATTACAAAAATCGCACCGAACGCGAAAGAAGCGAAACTTTTCGCAATCAGTTGAGCAATTTAGCCAGACAAATGCTGCCGGTGCTTGACAATATGAATCGCGCTCTGGATTCGACGGCGAATTTACCGGATGAGAGGACGCAGGATTTTCAGCAGTTTTTTGAAGGAATCGCGCTCGTCAATCAACAACTCGGCGAAGTTTTAACGGAAATGGGCGTTCAGCCGATTGTTTCCGTCGGCGAAGTTTTCGACCCGCATTTTCACGAAGCCGTCGCCACCGATGAAACGGACGAAGTTCCGCCGCACACGGTTACAGCTGAACTTCTTCGCGGCTATCGCATTGACGAAAAAGTTATTCGTCCCGCGATGGTCAAAGTTTCCAAAAGCGTAGAATCAAAAGTCGAAACTCAAGCGTAAAAATTTCAATCAAAAAAAATCCATTCTCAAATAATTAAAAGTTATGAGCAAAGTAATCGGCATAGATTTAGGCACAACGAACTGCTGCGTTTCCGTTTTGGAAGGCGGCGCGGTGCAAATTATCTCAAACAAAGAAGGCGGCAGAACAACGCCGTCGGTCGTCGGTTTTACCGAAAAAGACGAACGTCTGGTCGGGCAAATCGCCAAACGACAGGCGGTGACGAACGCGGCGAACACTTTGTATGCCGTTAAGCGTCTGATCGGGCGCAAATTTGAATCGCCGGAAGTCGAAAAAATGCGCGAAACCGTGCCGTTCGATATTGTCGAATCGCCGAACGGAGACGCGCATATTCGCGTTCTTGACCGCGTTTACAGTCCGCCGGAAATTTCGGCGATTGTCTTGCAGCGTCTAAAATTAGCGGCTGAAGAATTTCTCGGCGACAAAATTACCGAAGCGATTATCACCGTTCCGGCATACTTTGACGACGCGCAGCGACAGGCGACGCGCGACGCGGGAAAAATCGCCGGTTTGGAAGTCGAACGCATCATCAACGAACCGACCGCCGCCGCGCTCGCTTATGGTTTCGACAAAAATAAAAATGAAAAGGTCGTCGTTTACGACCTCGGCGGCGGCACGTTCGATATTTCGATTCTGGAAATAAACGACGGCGTTTTTGAAGTTTTATCCACTTCCGGCAACACGTTTTTAGGCGGCGAAGACTTCGATCAGCGCATAATTAACTGGCTCGTGGATAAATTCGCGGAAGAAAACGGCGTTGATTTGAGAGGCGACCGGCTGGCTTTGCAGCGTTTGAAAGAAGCGGCGGAACGCGCCAAATGTGAACTTTCGTCCGTTTCCGAAACGACCGTCAACCTGCCGTTTATCGCGGCTGACGCTTCGGGTCCGAAACACATCAACACGGTTTTGACGCGGGCGAAGTTTGAAGAACTCGTGCAGGATTTGGTCGAATCTTCGGTCGAACCGTGTCAAAAAGCTCTCTGGGACGCGAAACTTCAGCCGTCCGATATTGACAAAGTAATTTTAGTCGGCGGACAGACGCGCTCGCCGATTATTCTTCGCACGGTCAAAGAAGTTTTCGGCAAAGAACCGTCGTCCGAAATCAATCCCGATGAAGTCGTGGCGATGGGCGCGGCGATTCAGGGCGGCGTTTTGGCGGGCGATGTCAAAGATATTGTCCTGCTCGATGTTCTGCCGCTGAGTTTGGGTTTGGAGACGCGCGGCGGTTTGTTCGTCAAATTGATTTCGCGCAACTCGACGATTCCGCTCAAAAATACGATGACTTTTACGACCGTCGTTGACAATCAATCGTCGGTTGAAATCCATATTTTGCAGGGCGAGCGCGAAATTTCCAGCGGCAATCGCAGTCTGGCGAAATTTGAACTCGTCGGCATTCCGCCCGCGCCGCGCGGAACTCCGCAGGTTGACGTTTCGTTTGAAATTGACGCGAACGGCATCGTCAATGTTTCGGCGAAAGACAAAATGACCGGCTTTGAACAGGCGATGCAAATCACGCCTTCATCGGGACTCGCGCCGGACGAAATTGATCTTTTAATTATGGAAGCCGAAACTTCCGTCGAAAAAGACCGTTCGACAAAAGAATTGATTATGCACCGCAATCGCCTTGATTCGCTCGTCAAAAACACTCAAAAAGCGATGTCGGAATTCGGCAGATCATTGCCGCCCGAAGATCAGCAAAATATTAACGGCATTCTCAGCGAAGCGGAAGATTTTTTTAAGGAAGGTAATAACGAAGAAATTCAAAGTATGCTGGCGAAAATGGAAGAAGCCGCCAATCAATTGACAAATGCGATGATGGCAGCGGTTTAACGTGAAAAAGTTGTCAATTTTGATGATAGTGTAAGTAATGATGGCTTCTCACTTTTCAACCTTTCAACTTTTTCACTTTTTCACTTTTCCTGTTCCATTCGACGAATTTTTCGGCGACTTCGCGCGCTTCAATTTCAAAGGGAATTTCCAGATACGCTTCCTGTCGCGCATCAATGTCCCAACCTTGCTTTTTTCGCAAATTCCCCGAAAAACTTTTCAGATATTTATAAAAGAACACAAAAAATCCTTCGCGTTCATATTGCAGAGTGTGAGTTATTTCGTGAGCGACTAAATTTTCAGGAAGTTTGAGTTGCTCGCGGCGATTGAGCGCGACGAAACTTGGCATTATATAAATGCGGCGACCGAAAGTTATGCCGTGAACTTTGATGATTGAAGTGAAAATTTGCGTAAATTTTCCGACGTAAAAATTAATAACAGGCAAACGAAAACTTTCATCGTCCAGATATTCACGAAAAAAAGTTTCAAGTTTTTGATGGGAACTTTTCGCCAGTTTCATAATTTTTATGTACCGCAGTCGTCCCGACTGCCGTCCGGCGGGCATCTTGCCTGCCGGACTCTTATAAACGTGGCAAAATGAGACGATTTATCCAACGACAGTCGTCCCGACTGCGGTACGGACGATTCAAACAAATTGTCCGGCGGCAAAACCCGACGACCACGCCCATTGAAAATTGTAACCGCCGAGCCAGCCGGTTACGTCAACGATTTCACCGACAAAATACAAATTTTTCACGCGCTTTGCTTCCATTGTTTGCGAAGAAAGTTCGTCCGTATCAACGCCGCCGAGCGTTACTTCCGCTTTGTGATAACCTTCGGTTTCGTCAAATTTTACCTGCCAATTGTTGATGTTTTCGGCGATATTTTCGATTTCTTTTTTGCTCAATTGATTGAGCGGTTTGTCGGGAAATGTCTGTGCCGTAAAGAGTTCGGCGAAACGATTCGGCAGAAAACGGCTCAAAAAATTATCGAGATTTTGTTTGCTTCGCTGATTTTCTTCCAAAATTTCAAAAGCATTTTCCGTCGGCAGCAGATCAATGAAAACAGATTTGCCGGTTTGCCAGTAATTTGAAATCTGCAAAATCGCCGGACCGCTCAGACCTCTGTGCGTGAATAAAATATTTTCACGAAAAGAATTTTTGCCCGACGAAACCAGCGAATCAACCGAAATTCCCGCGAGTTTGCCGAAATTTTTGCCGTCAGCGAAAACCAGCGGCACGAGCGAAGGTTTTGTTTCGACAATTTTCAAACCGAATTGACGCGCGATTTTCAAACCGAAATCCGACGCGCCGATTTTCGGAAACGAAAGTCCGCCGGTGGCGATAACCAAACTTTCGCAGGTAAATTTTCCGCGTGTTGTTTCAATTTCAAAATCTGCACTTTTCTCGACCTTTTTGACGGAACAGTCGGTGTTTACATTAACTTTCGCCTTTTTACATTCGAGCAAAAGCATCTCGACAACTTGGCGCGAACTTTCTTTGCAGAAAAGCTGTCCGAGTTTTTTTTCGTAAAATTCGATTTTATGTTTTTTGACCAACTCGACGAAATCTTGCGGCGTGTAGCGCGCCAGAGCCGATTTGCAAAAATGCGGGTTTTTTGAAATGAAATTTTCCGCGCTGACGGTTTTATTTGTAAAATTGCAGCGTCCGCCGCCGGAAATTAAAATTTTGCGACCCGCTTGCGCATTGTGTTCGATGACCAGAACTTTACGTCCGCGTTTTCCCGCTTCAATTGCGCAAAAAAGTCCCGCCGCGCCCGCGCCAATAATAATTACGTCGAATTTCACAGAACATATCTTAACAAATTCCCCGAAAAATTTTACGCGTAGAGACAACGAATCGCGTGCGCGGCTTTCAGATCGGTTTCGATTTTCAAGCGTCTGTTTTCGTTTTCTTCGCGTAAAAGACTGATCGAATTTGCCGCGAATTTTTTGGCACGTTTGTCTTTTCTGTGTTTTTTGAGTTCGTCCAAAAGCGATTCGGTTTGACCGATGCAGACGAGCGCGTGGTGCGCTTTTTTGCTTTTATCAACGACGCGCCGCGAAATTATGTAAATCGCCGGGACATTTTCAAACACCGCGTCAAGCGGAAAAACGGTGAAATCGTAGCTGTTTTTCGCGCCTCTAAAAACCGCCGAACTAATCGCCTTCGCTTTTTTCGGCTTTGGCTCCGGTGTTGTCAGAATCGGCGATTCGACTTTCATTTCAAGCGATTTTACTTGTTTTGCTTTGTTAATTCTTTTTCTCTTGGGCGCGGTTATATTTGCCGGCAGTTTGAGTTTTTTGACCAGATGCACTTCAACAATTTTTTGATTCTCTACTTTCGCAATCTTTGAAATTTTAGAATCTAATTTCTTATTTTCAATTCCAGCGGAAGGCTTTCGAGTTTTATTTTCATCAATTGCGGAGGCTTTTTTTTCAACAATAACTTTTTTTGATCTTACATTGTCAATTTTTGACTTTTTCTCAAAGTTTTTCGACTGAACTTTTTCGGTCGAAATTTTGAGCTGAGATTTGACAGATTTCTCCTTTTTATTCAAAGTTTGGGAATTAACTATTCCGGCTTTTCTAATTGCGTTTTCCGCCGGCAATCTTTCGGTTTTTTGAAGTCCGAAAATCTGTTTGCTTTCTTTATTTTCGGAAGATTTTTTCTTTACTGAATTACGCGGCTGAGACTTCGCGGCGGAAATTTTACCGGGCGATACGCTTTTTACAGACTTTTCGGTATTTGCTTTATCGGCAGATTTTTGATTCTTTATAACCGCATTTTTTTGCGCCGGAACTTTAGAATGAGATTCAGCCGCCTTGTTATTGACTGGAATTTCAGATTTGATTAAATTCGGCGCGGTAATCCGCTTTTTTTTCGAGTCGGCAGTTTTAATTTTGCGAGTTGGCGCGGGAATTTCTATTTTTTGAGTTTTGGATTTAGTTACCGACGTTTTAACTTTTTTTGGCTCGGTTTTCAGCGCGGAAATATCCGTCTTTTTCTTGGCAAGGGCGACTGTTTTTGCAGAAATTAAAGTCTTTTTCGATTTCAGTTCGGCGACAGGAATAACCGATTTTTTATTTGACGGGCGTTTCATATAATACATTGTATTATAAATGAAACAACAAGACAAAACTCTAAATTAAATTTTTGTCTAAATTTAATAAACTGAAATAAAAAGAAAGCGTTGTTCGGACATCGGCAAAAGTTGTTCCTGAAATTTTACATCGTTTTTTTTTAACTCTTCGCGCAGATTATTTCCGCCAAAAAAAAGCAGATTACAGTTGCCCGACCATTTGAGAAGTTTTGGAAGTTTCCGCGTAAATTTATCGAGCGCGCGGCATAAAACATAAGAAACATCGGGCTGCGGCAATTCTTCAAACTGCCGGTCAAGAATTTCGCCGCGATTTTCCAAGCTCAATTTCTCCAAAGTTTCCCTCAAAAAATCCGCTTTTTTCAGCTTTGATTCTATCAAAACGCCGCGCAAATCTTCGCGCATAATTAAACACGGAATTGAAGGCAAACCCGCGCCCGTGCCGATGTCGGCAAATTTTGCATTCACCAGCAAAAATTCCAACAGCGTGAGCGATTCTAAAATGTGCCGAACCGCGAATTCTTCAGGCGAACACGGCGCGACCAGATGCAGAAATTCATTGTTTTTTTGAACAAGTTCATAATAATCGGCGAGCGCGTTTGATCTTTCTACGCTTATCGAAGTTTTAAAATATTGTTGATTTTTTGTCAAAGCGTCAATAAATTGGCGGCGTGATTCATTCATTCGATTTTATAGTTGTTGTCAGCTTTAAGTTTAAGAAAATTTTCGCAGTTTTACGATTTCATCCAAAATTTCATCCGCCATTTCGCGCTTCGACATTAGTGAAAGTTCAATTTTTTCATCGCTGTTTTTTGTCAAAATCGTGGCGATGTTCGTGTCCGTATTAAATCCCGCGCCTTTTTTGGTGATGTCGTTGGCGACGACCAGATCGAGATTTTTCCTTTCCATTTTCGATTTCGCGTAATTCACAACGTCATTCGTTTCCGCGGCGAAGCCGACGACGAGTAGGTTTTTGTGCCGATTTTTAGAAACATTTGACAAAATATCCGGCGTTTTTTCGAGTTCCAAAGTCAAAATATCTTGATTCGTTTTTTTGATTTTGAAATCTTCGATATTGCGCGGGCGATAATCGGCAACCGCCGCCGCGCCGACGAAAATAGTCGCTTGCGGTAACTCTTTCATCACGGCTTGAAACATTTCTTCAGCAGATTCAATTTTAATAACTTTGACATTTTCCGGCGGGCTAACTGTTGTGTTTCCTGCGACAACAGTAACTTTCGCGCCGCGTTTCGCCGCTATTTCCGCCACCGCAAAACCCATTTTCCCCGACGAATGATTCGAGATAAACCGCACCGGATCAATCGCTTCGCGCGTTCCGCCGACCGTAATCAGAAATCTTTCGGATTCCAGATTCCAGATTCCAGGTTCCAAATTTTCAGAATTTTCGTCTTTTAATTTGGAACCTGGAATCTGGAATCTGGAATTAAGCATTTCCAACGCCTGCGCTGCGATATTTTCGACATCTTCCAGTTTTCCCGTGCCGACGGTTTTGCAGGCGAGTTCGCCGGAAATCGGTTCAACGAAATGAACGCCGTCTTTTTTTAACTGCTCGATGTTGCGCTGCGTCGCCGCGTGATTCCACATCGTCGTATTCATCGCCGGGGCGATTAAAACCGGCGCGGTTGAAGCTAAATAAGTCGAAGTTAGAAAATCGTCGGCGATTCCGCCCGCAAATTTGGCGATGATATTTGCCGTCGCCGGAACGATTAAAAGCAGATCAATATTTTGCGAAAAATTGATATGAGCAATCGGATCAGGATTTTCCGGCGCGTAATCGTCAACCAAAACGTAATTTTCGGTCAACGCGCGAAACGTCAGCGGCTGTATGAATTCGGTCGCGTGTTTCGTCATCGCCGCGCGAACTTCGCAGTTCGATTTTTGCAAAAGCCGCAAAACTTCAATCGCTTTATACGCCGCGATGCCGCCGCAAACGCCCAAACCGACGCGATATTTTTTGTTTTCAGACATAAAATTACAGACAGATTAACACAGTTGCGAGGCGATAAAAACCTTTCGAGTATTTCCTCAATCGTTATCAAATGTTATGTTAAAATGTTGATTGAAAAAGCGAAAATGACAGAACAGCCGAATTTATTTGAAACAAAAATTGACACGCCAATCGCCGAAAAAGCTGCACTTTACGCGCTCGGCGATTTTCAGTCGCGCGGTTTGACTTTGGCGATGCGCGAATTGCCGCTCGACCGTCTGCGCGGCGCGTTCAAACGCGCGGCGGAAAAATTTGGTATTGAAGAGTTTTCGGACGAACAAATCGCCGAAAATCTCGAACGTCTGGGCGCGAAAATCGTCCGCGTTCCGAGTTATGTCGCCAAACATCCGTTTCGCGTCACTGTTTTTGAAAATTTGGCAGTGAAAGCAAAAGATTTTTATCAGAATTCGTTGAGTGAAGATTAAATGAAACGTAAAAATATTTTGGCGCGAGTTGTTTACAAAGCTAAAATAAAATACAGAGGTGAAAATATGTCAACAGCAGTAGCAGAAACGGATTCGATGTCATTTAAACTCGACGTTCGCCCGCTCAAAATGACTGACGCGGCATTTTATGAATTTTGTCAGCGTAATAAGGACTTTCGTTTTGAAATGGACAAGAGAGGAAATTTGATTATTATGCCGCCGACTTTTTTGGAAACAAGTAGAAAGAACAGCAACATAAATTATCAATTAGCAAATTGGACGCAAGAAGATAAAACGGGCATCGCTTTTGAATCCAACGGAATGTTCACTTTACCCGACGGCTCGAAACGCGCGCCTGATGCTTTTTGGATTAAAAAAGAAAAATACTTTGCTCTGTCGGAAAAAGAGCGTGAGGAACAATTTGCGCGAATCGTTCCCGATTTTGTCATTGAACTGCGCTCGAAGTCAGATAGTTTGCGAAAATTACAAAAAAAAATGCGCGAATATATCGAAAACGGCGTAACTTTGGGCTGGCTGATTGATCCGGCGGAAAAGCGCGTTCACATTTATCGCGGCGATAAAACGGTTGAAATTTTAGATAATCCCGAAAAAATTTCAGGCGAAGATATTTTGCGCGGTTTTGAATTTGACGTGACGGAAATTTGGTAAAAAGGAGGTGAAAATATGTCGGCAGTGATTGATGCGGTTGAAAAAAGGCACAACTTAAAAGTATCGAAAGAATACGTGGAAATCGAGTTTCCCGAACCTTTGTTTCTGATCGTTAAAGTTCCGGGACACAAATTTACCGATCAGGAACTTTATGAACTTGACGCGGCAAACGAAGATTTGCGAATCGAAACCAATGCCGAAGGAGATTTAGAAATTATGCCGCCGCCATTCCCGGAAACGAGCAGAAAAAATTGGGATATAAACTTACAATTAGGCAATTGGGCGCGAACCGACAAAACCGGCGTTTGTTTTGAATCGTCCGCCAAATTTACGTTGCCGAACGGCGCAAAACGAATGCCGGACGCGGCTTGGATTTTGAAGGAACGCTATTATTCGTTTTCGGAAGAAGAACGCACGGAAAGTTTCACACGCATCGCGCCGGATTTTGTGATCGAACTGCGCTCAAAATCAGACCGCTTGCGAAATTTGAAGGACAAAATGCTCGAATATATCGAAAATGACGTGCGTTTGGGCTGGCTGATTGATCCGTTTGAAAAGAAGATTCACATTTACCGGCGCAGCGGCGAAATCGAAATTTTGGAAAACGCGGCAAAAGTTTCGGGTGAAAATGTTTTAGTCGGATTTGAATTGGATTTGACGGAAATTTGGTAAATATAATGAATATAGCACAGATGAACAAAGAAGAATTAGACATAGATTTACCGAACGCAAAACTCGCTTACACGATTATAAACTCGCTTTTGCAAAATCAGGAAGCGTTAAGCGATTTGCTCGCGCTGATGGCGCACGCGCTTGATGAAGATGTGGCGAAGGCTTTGACAAATACTAACGAATGGGAAAAATATCTCGAAGCCAAGCGCGAACTCGACAATACGAAATTGCAGATCGAGAAATTTACGGAAGAACTTAAGAAAATGGATAATTGATAGTTGATAATGGATAATAAAGAGAACCCGCTGAAAGATAAGTCGTATAAGTTTGCTTTGCGGATTGTAAAATTATACAAGTTTCTTGCTTATGAGAAAAAGGAATTTGTTTTGTCGAAGCAGGTTTTGCGTTCGGGAACTTCGATTGGCGCAAATATAACGGAAGGAAATCAGGCGCAGTCAACGGCGGATTTTATTCACAAACTTTCAATTGCGCTGAAAGAGGCATTTGAAACCGAATACTGGCTTTGTCTGTTGCGTGATGCGGAATTTATTACGGAAAAACAAGCGGAATCTTTAATTGATGATTGTAATGAATTACAGAAAATTTTAACTGCATCAATAAAAACTTCAAAATCTAAAATCTGAAAATGGATTATCAATTATCAACTATCAACTATCAATTAATTATTATTGGCGCGGGACCAGCGGGAATTTCCGCCGCTTACGAAGCACAAAAGAACGGCTTAAAATATCTTGTTATCGAAAAATCATTGATCGGAAACACGATTTACAAATATCCGGTCGGGCTGACGGTTTTTTCGACGACGAATGAACTCGAATTTCGTGAAGGCGATTTGAAACCGGCGCGGGAAAAGCCGACGCGGGAAGAATTGCTGTCTTATTATGTGCGGTTTGTTTTGGATAACGAGCTGAATGTGCAATGGAATGAAGAAGTTACGAGTATTGAGCAAATCGGCAAAAATCATTTTTTGATTAAAACGACAAAAGGCGAATATGAAGCGAAAAATGTTTTGTTCGCCATCGGCGCGATGGATTATCCGCGTAAATTAAATGTCAAAGGCGAAGATTTGCCGAAGGTTCACGATCTTTTCCGCGAAACTTATCCGTGGGTGAAAAAGCGGGCGTTAATTGTCGGCGGCGGAAATTCGGCGGGCGAAGCCGCGCTTTTTCTGGCGGAAGAAGGCGCGGAAACGACGCTGGCGATTTTTCGCAAAGATTGGGAAAGCACTGATCCGAAACAAGGCTGCATCAAATATTGGGTGCGCGATCCGTTGCAGGAACAATTGAAAAAACGCTGTCTGAATCTGTTTTTTCTCGGCAAAATACTGGAAATCCGCGAAAATGACATCGTTTTGGAAGATGAAGACGGCAACCGGCAGATTTTGCCGAACGACGTTGTTTTCGTTTTAATTGGCTCGGACGCGGATTTAACGATGCTGAAAAATCTCGGCGTGAAAACCGAATTTAACAAACACGGCGAAGTTCCGGTTTATAATGATGAAACTTTTGAAACAAATGTCGCGGGCGTTTACGTTGCCGGACATTTTACGAATCACCGGCACATCAAAGGCGCGATTGACGCGCCGCAGAAGTTTATTCCGAGATTAGCAAAACGGCTCGAAGCGCGAAGCGGACTGGAGCGCAATCCGTCCCGGTTGCAATGCCGTTGAAAACGGCAAAAACGCACATTTGTATTCAAGTCGAAAGCTATCGAACGCTTTTTCGCGTCGAAGCGACGCTCATTGCAAGCGGGGACGCATTGCGCTCCAGTCCGCTTCGCGCTTGAGTTAAATTTATGCCGATTGATTACAATTTTCAACCAAAAGGTTTTCGCTCAAATTTAGGCTGGTATAATCGCGGCTACATTCCGCATTTTGACGGCGGCGAGATTCCGCAGTTTCTGACGTTTCGGTTATTTGATTCTCTGCCGCAAAAGGTCGTCGAAAAATGGCGCGAAGACGCAAAAGATCAAGGCGAAGAAGGTAAAGTGATCTTTCGCAAAAATGTTGAAAATTATCTCGACAAAGGTTTTGGCGAATGTTTTCTAAAAGACGAGCGCGTGGCGGAAATGGCGCAGAACAGTCTGCTTTTTCATCACGATAAAAAATATCGGCTGCTTTCTTGGGTGGTAATGCCGAATCATATTCACACTTTGGCAACGCCGTTTGAGAAAACAGAGTTGAGAGAAATTACGCATTCGATAAAATCTTATACGGCGCACGAAGCAAATAAATTACTGAATCGCAAAGGTCAATTTTGGCAGCACGAATCATTTGACCGTTATGTTCGCAATCGAAAACATTTCGTAAATGTCATAGAATATATCGAAAACAACCCGGTTAAAGCCGGACTTTGCGAAAAACCGGAAGACTGGAAATTTTCAAGTGCATTTTATAAATTGAAAAATAGTTGAAGCGCGAAGCGGACTGGAGCGCAATCCGTCCCGGTTGCAATGCCGCCTGAAACGGCAAATACGCTCGTTGTTATTCAAGTTGAAAGTTATCAAACGCTTTTTCGCGCTATCGCGCTCATTGCAACCGGGACGGGTTGCGCTCCAGTCGAAAAAGATAAAATATTTGTATGATGTTAAATAAATGTCTTTTATGTTTTTGTATTCTGTTTTGTGCTGTTAGTTTATTTGCTCAAGCCAAAACTAAAAGTCCCGAAAAAAATCAACCTTGTAATACGGAGTTGGCGCGTCTTTTGGTTGAACAGCAAGTTGCGGGCGGAAAAAATACCGGCGAAACCGACAAGCAAATCAAAATTTTAATTCGCTCGGCAAATTTTTTGTGGGAAATAGACGAGGAAAAATCGCGCGATTATTTAGCGCAGGCGTTTAAGATTGCCGAAGACAGATTTAATGAACTTGGTCTTGAACACAAGAAAATCGGAACTTATAAAGGCGAAAATTTAACCGTTGCCGTGCCGGATTATCGTTTTGAAGTTATTCGGGAAATCGCCAAAAAAGATCGCGTTTGGGCTGACCGTTTGATTAAAAAAGTTTTGAAGGATTCTGAAAAGGATGCTGAAAATAGGAAAAATTCTACTAACGATACGGCGGAAATCGCAAATATTATGGGCGTTGCCCGCGAGTCAATAAAAAGCGATCCGAATCTCAGTTTAAATCTATACCGGATGGCGATGAAATACCCGCTTGAAAGACATTGGTTTTGGCAGCTTTATTCGATGTGGCGACTGGATGCAAACCTGACCGACAGAGTTTATAGCGAGGCGTTGAACGCTTACGCCGGCGAAACACCGGGCAAACTTCTTTATCTTTCGGCGTTTCCTTTTGGAAGCAATAAATTTTTCGGCGCGGACAGATTTACTTTTCCTATCGGAGTTCCGCAAAATTACGTTCCGCAGCCGGATTTGCAAATGCAGTTTTTGAATGTATTTTTCGCTCGAACGGAAAAACTTTTGAACAATCCGAACGAACTAAATGCCGTTCCCGAAAAAGATAAACTGGCGGAAATTGCTTATGTCGTCAGTGCTTTGAATGAACTTGAGTCGTATGTTTTAAGGGATTTGCCAAATATGGCAGTAAGATTTCGCTCCGTCAAAGCAAGAGCCAACGCTCTGATGAGCGAGGAAGCTAAAAAGAGTTTGGAAGAAAAGGAAAACGAGTATAAAAATTCGACAATAAGTTTTGATGAGAAGCTAAAAACGATTGAAGAAGCCGACGAAAAGGGAGCTTTGAGAGATCAGGATATAATTGATTTGGTTTTGTCGGCTGAAAAGGAGGAAGATTACAAACAGGCGGAAAGCTGGATTGATAAAATCAAAAACGATAACGCCCGAAATGAAACTTTCAGCTATTTTTTCTACAAGCGGGCGGAACTTGCCGTCAAAGAAAAACGGCTTGCCGATGCCGAAAAATTTGCGAAAAAAGTTTCCGTTATTGACCAGCAGGCAATCATCGGTTTCAAAATCGGCGAAGCTAAAATTAAAGACGGCAGCGAAAAAAGCGAAGTCCAATCCATTTTATTGGAAATTTCAAAACTGACGGAAAAGCTGGAAAATTCAACTCAAAAAGCGCAAATTACGCTGGCTCTGGCTTTCGAGTTTGAAGATGTTAATCACCTTTACGCTTTGGACGAACTCGGCAAAGCCGTTAAAATTATAAATAAACTCGAAAATCCCGACCTTTCCGCCGATTTTATAAACAGAAAAGTCAGCGGAAACGGCTACGAATTTTTGTATTTGATAACAACGCCCGGAAATTTTGAGCAAACTTATGAAAAAATCAGCAAGCAAGATTTTCAATTATCCCTCGCTTATGCACAAAATTTAACCGACGAATATCTGAAAACAATAGCGGTCTTGAAGGTTGCAAAAAACTGTTTGACAGAAAATAAAAAGATTGCGAAATAGTTTGATATCTCGAATAAATAA
Organism: Pyrinomonadaceae bacterium; assembly: GCA_965218105.1. Classification (GTDB taxonomy): domain Bacteria; phylum Acidobacteriota; class Blastocatellia; order Pyrinomonadales; family Pyrinomonadaceae. The sequence goes on along the minus strand of OZ244585.1, from coordinate 1,684,439 downwards.
TGGTGTGGAAAATAAAAATAATCAGAGAACGCGAAGCGGACTGGAGCGCAATGCGTCCCGCTTGCAATGAGCGTCGCTTCGACGCGAAAAAACGCTCGTTGTTATTCAAGTATAAAGCCGTCGAACGCTTTTTCGCGCTTTGCGCTCATTGCAGGCGAGACGCATTGCGCTCCAGTCGAAGAAGATAAAAATGACTATCGAAAGAGCTAAGGAAATTCTCAAACATCAATTCGGCTACGATTCGTTTCGGATGAATCAGGAAGCGGCGATTGAAGCTGTTTTGCAGAAAAAAGATTCCGTCGTTTTGATGCCGACGGGCGGCGGGAAATCGCTTTGTTATCAGATTCCGGCGTTGATGTCGGACGGTTTGACGCTGGTCGTTTCGCCGCTCATCGCGTTGATGAAAGATCAGGTTGACGCGCTGGTTAATAACGGGGTAAAAGCGGCTTTTTTGAATTCTTCGCAGACTTCGCGCGAGCAAACCGAAGTTTTTCAAAAGGTGCGAAGCGGCGAATTGAAAATTTTATACGTCGCGCCGGAACGTCTTCTTCAGAGCGGCGATCAGTTTATTGATTTTCTCGAATCCATCAATGTTTCGCTGTTTGCCATTGACGAAGCGCACTGCATTTCGAGTTGGGGACACGATTTTCGACCGGAATATATTCAGCTTGGCAAACTCAAAAGATATTTCCCCGACGTGCCGATCATCGCGCTGACGGCGACTGCCGATAAACTTGTCCGCAAAGACATTTTTGAGCGTTTGAATATCCAGCACGCCGAACTTTTTATTTCGAGTTTTAATCGCCCGAACATTTATTATGCGGTCGAACCGAAACGTAATTCTTACGCGCGACTTTTGGAATTTCTCGAAGAACGCCGCGACGAAAGCGGAATTATTTATTGTTTGAGCCGCGCTTCGACGGAGAGCTTATCTTGGGATTTGCGCGACGAAGGTTTTTCCGTTTTGCCTTATCACGCCGGTTTGAGCAAGGAAGAACGCGATAAAAATCAGGAATTATTCTTGAACGACGACGTGAAAATCATCGTGGCGACTATCGCTTTCGGAATGGGAATTGACAAATCGAACGTCCGGTTTGTCGTGCATAACGATTTGCCGAAAAACATCGAAAGTTATTATCAGGAAACCGGACGCGCCGGACGCGACGGACTCGAAAGCCACGCGCTGTTGTTTTTCAGTTGGGCGGATGTCATTAAGTTAAAAGGGTTTGCCGAAGTCGAAGGCAACAAAGCGCAGAGCGACATAATGCTCAAAAAACTGAATACGATGGGCGAATTCGGCGATATGAAAATTTGCCGAAGACGTTTTTTGTTAAAATATTTCGATGAAGAATCAACCGAAGATTGCGGCAATTGCGACAACTGCAACACGACTTTTGAAAAATTTGACGGCACGATTATCGCGCAAAAAGCCTTGAGCGCGGTCGCGCGAACCGATCAGCGATTCGGTTTGACGTATCTGATTGATTTTCTGCGCGGCTCGAAATCGAAAACGATTCGGCTCGAACATCTGAACCTGAAAACTTACGGAATCGGCGCGGACGTTTCCAAAGATAATTGGTTTGATTATTTCAAAGACCTGATTATGCAAGGGTTTTTGGCGCAGACCGAAGGACAGTATCCGACGATTGTTTTGACGGAAAAAAGTTTAGATGTTCTGCGCGGCGAACAGAAAGTCGAACTTTTCAAAATTGCCGAAAAAGAAGAAAAGAAAAAATCGTCGCTCGTTTCAAATGTTTCTCATCCATATATCACGGAATTGTTCGACGAACTGAAAAAAATGCGAACGGCGTTCGCGCGTGACGAAAATGTTCCGCCGTATGTCGTTTTTTCCGACGCGACGCTGATCGAAATGGCGACTTTTCTGCCGCAAAACGGCGAAGAAATGCTGCAAATTTCCGGTGTCGGCGATGTCAAAATGGACAAATACGGCTTTGATTTTTTGCAGACAATTAAAGAATATTGTCTCGAAAACGATGAAAAATCTCGTATTGACCTAAAAACGCCGAAACGCGAACCGAAAAAGCGCACGAAACGAAACGCGGTCGGCGAAAATACTTATGACATTTCACTGAAAATGTTTCGCGGCGGAATGTCAGTTGAGGAAATCGCCGAAGAACGCGAATTTTCGCCGAACACCATCGAAACGCACCTCGTCAGATTTATTCCGACCGGCGAAGTAAAACTCACGGAAATCGTCGCCGAAGAAAAAATCGAACCGATCAGAGAAGCGATTTTAGAAATGAACGCCGAACAGGGAATTACGCCGATCAAGGAATTTCTCGGTGATGATTTTTCATACGGCGAAATTCGCGCCGTCATCGCTGATTTTATGCGAATCGGAAAAGCGGCGGGAAGATAAAATTTCAGATTCTAAATCGTTTGAGGTTTTAAATTTTGACGTTAGAAGTTGAGGTTCAACTTACAATCTGCAATTTGATTTAAGTATTCGAGTTTGGCAAAAGTTCGTAATTGCCCATTTGACGATTGTGCGCGTCGAGCGCGCCCATCGCGTCGGATGTCGAATCGAGCATTTGTTTGGTCATCGCAATCGAATCGCTCAACTGTTCAAAATCGAGCAGCGAGAATTTCTCCGGCGTGGACATCGTAACGATTTCGTCGTTCAGATAACCGAAAAAGTTTTCGATTGACTGCAACTGACCTTCGACGAGTTTGACGCTGCGTTCGAGTTCGTCGAAAGATGCCAGTCGGCGTTTCAAAATTTCGACATTGGTTTGCTGAATGCGTTTGGTCTTTTCGTCGTCGGCGTTTTCGGCGGCGCGGAAAGCCTGCGAAAGCTGATTGTGAACGGCTTGGCGATTGATTGATTTTAAGTGATTTTTGCGGCGGCGATAGACATCCAAAAGATCAACAAAATCTTCCCAACGCTGGTCAAGCGTAACGAGATTTAACGGCAGTTCACGCGCGCCTGTGAATTTGAAATAGTTTTCCTGAATTTTGTTTTTTTGCTGTTCGAGATAAGTAACCGCTTCGCGTTCGCGCGGCGTAAAAGAATTGATTAATTTTTTACGATTAGCGACGGCAAGATCGCGCAGCCGTTCTTTTTCGCGCTGATTGACCAACTGGCGATAAGACGGAAGCTGCGGAACGATAAATAAATAAACGACTTCAAAAAGAAGCGCGATCATCAGAGGAATAATGCTCTGCGTATAAGCCGCCGCGACTGCAAAACCTGCCAAACCCCAAAAATTAACCGGCTCTTTGATAGCTTCTTTGGCGTAAGACGAATTAAATTTGTTAATTTCCTGTTGATATTTTGCTAAATCTGCCATAACTATTACTAGATGCTAATTTTGCCGTCCGATTTCGCCGATTTATTTTTTAATTAATTTTCTTCCGATTCATCATAATCGGAAAGAAGAGATTGATCCAGCATATCCGCATCATTATTGGCTGATGATCCGGCGGAAATTTGTTTGCCGCTCGTGTCCGAACCTTTGCCGAGCAGACCCATCTGCTGTTTGTAGGCGAGCAGTTTATCTTGAAGCTGAATATCCATCGCTTCGCGTTCGATGTCCTGCATTTGCGAGTCAACCGAAGACGAACCGAGCTGGAGTTTCGCTTCGGCGGCGGCGACGCGGCGATCAATTTTTTCGCGCATTTCGTTAAAGGTCGAAGCGTCATCGCCGATGTTGAAAGTTTCCATCGTCTGCGCGAGCTGTTCCTGCAGCTTGGCTTGTTTCGACGCGCTGATAAGCTGCATCGCTTCCGCCGTGCGCTTTTTCATATTCAAAACGTAATTATCGCGCGCTTTTAAGGCTTGTTTTGAAGCGTTGGCGGCGTGGTCAAGTTGTGCGGAAGTCCTTTCCAAATCAATTTGGGCTTGTCCGAGTTGACCAATGTAAGCTGTTGCAATATCGTCGCGTCCCATTTTGACCGACGCTTTTATTTTGGAATCGAGATCAACGACCTGGCTTTCGAGATTTTCTTTATTTTTCACCAAAAGCCGTTCGGTCGCCATCACCTGCGCCACTGAATTGTTAAGTTCCGGCACGCGGTCGCGCATATCGCGGATGGTTTGCTGAAGCACCATTTCCGGGTTTTCCACTTTGTCCAACGCCGCGCCCGTTCCGGCACGAAATATTCTTTTTATTCTCGCCCACAATCCCATTTTTCTTATCCGCTCCTCAAAAAATTGTGTCCAAAAGACTTTTTAACTCAAAGCATTACAATTATAATTTTGCCAAAGTTGCAAGTTACGATTTAAGTATAGCAAGAAAAAGACGTAAGCAGAAATAAATAGTTGCAAATTTAGAATACTTTAAAACCTATTTTTCTTAACGGTTTAAGCCGTTTAACGCGATGATTTACGAATTTTGTATAAATTACATTTTCGCGTCTGATTTTATTTATCAACCACTACTCTGACAAATCCTTTGACAAAAGATAAACGCATAATCCACAGGTTTGAATCGGATTTGTTAAATTCGACTTTTGCCAGAGTTCCGCCCAAAAATGCTTCTTTCCCGACAAATTCTTTCAGGTCAATTTTTTGGTCAAACAAAACGACTTCAAACGAATGAATTGCCGTTCCTTCTTTATTTGTCGCCGTCACGCGCAACGCGTTATCGTTGTCTTTGACGGGACAAATATAATTCAGTTTCTGATTACATTCAGCCAGAAATTGACGCGGCGGCATTATAATTTCCTGCCCGATAAAACTTTCCGCCGCTTTATTTAGCTCCTGCCGCGCCGCTTCTTCCGCGGATAATTTTCCGGCTTCCGAAAAAGAAATAACTTTTCCCGCCAACGAATACAAATAAAAATAGCGAAGCTGGGCGAGTTGTTTTTTTTCGTTTTCCGCTTTTGTACGTTCGATCAGTCGTGAGGCGAACAACGCGCTGCTTTCCCAGTTTTCCGACTGCAGCGCGTCTTTCATAAATTGCCACTCTTTGTCGGAAATTTCCGGCGAAAATGAGTTTGCATCCGCCGTTTTTTGCTCCGGCTTCTCAATTCTTACGATTTTTTGAGCAAAACAAAAAGTAGTTGACAAACAGATCAAAATTGAAGATAAAACAAAATTTTTCATAAATAAAATTCAGCGCACCCTGACCGAAACTTCTTTTCTGCCGCACGGTGCTTCAAAAACGGCGGTGAACAAACCTTTCCTGCCGCTGATGGATTTGATTATAAAAAACGAACGACCCGAAAGCGCGCCGATTTCCGGTTCAAAGGTGATTTCAATGTTCGCCGGACTATCCGATGCGGATTTGATTTCTTTGACATCGCCGCCATTTTCAAAACCGACCAAAATACCCAAACTGCCGCCGTCATTTAAGATCGAAACATTTTCCTGACTGGTTACTATTTTGCACGGCTGAACGCTTTCCGCTGTGTTTTCCGCGACAACGCGCGGTCTTGTTTTAGGAAGATTTTTTTTGACAGTGAAATCCGCCGCCGGCTCGTTTAATTCGGTTTTGTCAGCCGGATTTTCACTCGGCAAATTTGATTGTTCTTCAACCTTCACCGGCTTTTTTGACAATTCGGTTTTCGGAACCGTGATGACAATCGGATCAAAACCGGAGTTTTGAGTTTGTTTTAGTTTTGCTTCGACAGCCTGATTTTCAACCGGCTGAATCTGTTTTTTCGCCGCTGCTTCAGTTTCCGATCTTGGTTCAGGTGTCGTTTGGATTTCGGGTGTAGATTCCGCTTTGATTTCCGGTGCCGGAAGTGGTTTTTCCTCAACCGACAATGTAATTTCCGGTGTCGGCGCAGCTTCAGGAGTTGAGTTTGGAGCAGGTTCGGCTTTCACTTCGATTTCCGGTTGTTTTTCAACTTCCGCCGGTGTCTTCGCCGCTTGATTTATCACGGAAGTTTCCATTTCGGCGACTTGCGGAGAAGTTTCTTTTGCCTTCGGTGTCGAAAAACTTTCGGGTTTTGGTGTTTTTGTTTCAATCACCGGAATATTCTCAGGTGCCGTTGTTTCCGGCTCAGGTGAGGGCGGCGTTTCAACTGCCGGAGTTTCCGCAACCTGTTCAGCCGTTTCGTTCTGGACGGGCAGCGCGGCGATATTTGATTCCGGTCTGACTCCGATTTTATCGTCCAATCCATCGAGATTTCCGTTAATTTTTTGATACAGAACTTCGATGATAATGCGTTTTGAAATTTCGGGCGCGCCGCTCGTATAACTTTTAAAGTATGCGTCGAGTGCTTCATCGGATTTGCCTTCGCCTTGCAGAGCCGAGCCGAGCCGCCACATCGAATCGCGCCACCACGCGCTTTTTTCCGGCAAAACGCTCAACGCGCGTTTGAATCGCGTCACGGCTTCGTCCGGTTTTTCCTGTTGATACAACGCCCAGCCCGTCAATTCTTCGATTCTGCCGCGCAAAATTTTGGAAAGCGTCTGACGCGGAACGTCGGGAACAATGATGACTTCGTTTCTCGACATCGCCAGTGTGCGGCTTTGATAAAGTTCGTCCGCCAAAACCGCCGCCGCCGGAGTCGGGACATTTAACGCCGCATCAACGCCGCCAACCGCCGCTTTTGTCAATTCCAAAGCCTTCGGCACATTTGTTCCTTTTTCCAAAAGCCGGTCTGCCGCATAAAGCTGACGATGCAGTTTCATTTCATCGCCGCCTTTGACGAAATTATCAGCCGCCGCCGAAATATTTTCTTCATTCAACTTCGGTTGAGAAATCTGCTGCGAAAAAGTCAGCAAAGACTTTAACTTTTCCGCATTTTCAGCGTTGTCAGCCGCCGCCGGCTCAAAGATACTCGCGCGGCGTTCAGCCGCCAGCAAATCAATAAAATTTTCAGAGCTTTTTGCCACGCGCCCGCCGAGTTTTGCGGTGATTTCTCCGTCTTTAATTGTAAAAGTTTTTTTCAAGCCTTCGACGGCTTCGCGGTAAAATCCCGCCGCCATTCTGACGGAGGCGAGTTCGTAATCGAGCGTCGGAAAATTCCCGAACTGACGCGCCGTAAGAAGCGTGCGTTCAGCTTCGAGCGGACGTTTTTGCGCCGCCAAACCTCGCGCCAGAGCAATATGCGCCCAGGTGTAGCGCGGTTCGACAGCAACCGCTTTTTGTCCGAGTTCAACCGCTTTCGCGCCGTTTCCGCGCGCCGCATACCAGTAAGCCGCGCCGACCAGTAAAGGTAAATTATTCGGATTTTGCGCGAGCGACTTCGCCATTTCCGTTTCGGCTTCGCTTTTTTTATCGGCATCAAATAACGAAAGAACAAAACCTGTTTCCGCCGCGCCGTCGGCTGCGTCGGCTGCCAGAATTTCACGATATAATTCCACCGCTTCCGCCGATTTCCCGACGGCGCGTTTCATTTCCGCCAAACTGCGTTTGGAAACAACTGATTGATTGTCGAGTTCCAACGCTTTGGCGTAAGCGTTTGCCGCATCTTCCAACTGAAAATTCAAACGGTTGGCAAGTCCCAAAGTTTGAAAAGCGGCGGGAAAATTCGGTTCGAGTTCGATGGCTTTTTCGGCGAGTCTCTTCGCTTCGGCGGCATTCTCCGTGCCGATGTAAAACGTCGCCAAACCGAGTAATTGTTTAGCATTTCCTTCGATTTTCGCTTCGATCAGTTTGGCAATTTCGACCGATTCGGCGCGCTGACCTCTGTAAAAAAGATTAGTCGGCATTTGCAGCACGATTTCCGTAAAAAGTTTGTCAGAAACAGGAGTCGGAATGCCTTTGACGGCGAGTTTGAAAATTTCGACACCGTTTTCCACATCGTTCGAGCGCAGTTTTTCTTCCGCGATTTGGGCGCGACCGCTGACGATTAGTTCCTGCGCGTGAGTTTTCTCGCTTGACTCGGGAAAATCTGAAACAAACTTTTGCAGAGCCGTAACTCTTTCCGCCGCATCGGTTTGAGCGACAGCTTTGTCAAATTGTTCCTGTTCGCTGAGATATTTTTCAGGGACGGTTTTGACTAATTTTGATTTGGAAACATTCCTCGTCGTTTTCGGTTTTTGTGCAAAAGCCGAAAACGAAAATAAAATCAATAAAAGTATAATTGCTGAATTCTTCATAACCATTTTTGTCAATCGTGAATTGTAAATCGTCAATCGAAAGGCAATTTCGCATCACATTAAAATCATAATTGAACTGTTACTTTAAACGCTTCAAAAACGATTTACGATTTACGATTCACGACTGACGATTTAGGTTGCGATTTACGACTAAAATAATATCACGAAATTGCATTTATTAAACTACGGTTTTATGCTCTAAATGCAATGAACGAACTCGACGAAGTTTGGACAAACAAAATAAACGAAGCCGTCAAACAGGCGCGAAGCGACGGGCGCGGCGATGTCGCCGATTATCTCGCGCTCAAAGCCTCGAACGACGCGCTGCGTTCGACGGGCGTGAAATGGCTGTTTGATGCGCTGGTCGAAATCGCTTCTTTCGCCAATCGAAATAATAATTCAAATATCACGATGGAAAATGAAAATCCGCATCGTTTCGCTTTTGGAAACGCCAATCTCGTCGGTTCACTTTTACGTTTTCGTCAAGGTCTAAGATGTCTGACGCTCGAAGCAGGTTGGACGCGAACTCCGACCGACGGTTTTATGCGCGGCGGCGCGCTGGCGTGCGCGCGCCTGACGCATTTCGGCATCAGCAGACACAACGCCGAACTTCTGCTCGTCCAGTTCGACAATTCGCTGAACTGGATTTCGATTGATAAAAACGGCGGTAAAAATCCTTTCGATTCGACCGATTTAAATCAGCATTTCAAAATTTTCACCGGCGGAACGTAAATCTGGAATTACCCGCAAAATTCTTGTTTATATTTATGACGGCAAAGTTTATAATCAAAACAGCCATCAGCAGCAACTTTACAAAATAGGAGATCAAATGACAGATAAAAAACAGGACGACGCACAAAAACAAAAAGAAGACAACGAAAAAGCGGGCGGTTTAGCCGGAGTCGGCGCGGGTGTCATCGCCGGAGCGCAGGTTGGAACGGTTTTAGTTCCGATTCCCGTCGTCGGCACATTTGCCGGAGCTTTGGTCGGCGGCGCGCTCGGCAGCAAAGTCGGCAAAAAATACGGCGGCGCATTGCTCGACAAAATGAATTCAAAAAAAGATGCCGCGCCGGAAAGCAGTGATAAAAAAGACGTTACGGCGGAACTCGAACGGCTTGCCAAACTTCACAAACAGGGAGTTTTGGACGATGCCGAATTCAAAGCGGCGAAAGCGTCTCTGCTCAATATTTGATTGATTGTTCAAATGAAAATGAGGAAAAAAGCGCGGGCATTTCTGCCTGCGCTTTAATTTTTGTGTGAAAACGGCGAACAAATTAAAACGCCCAAAAATACGGAATAAAAATAGTTGCCGTAATCCAGAAAAGCATATTGAGCGGTGTGCCGACGCGCAGAAAATCGGAAAATCTGTATTGTCCCGGACCGTAAATCAGCGTATTTGTCTGATAACCGACGGGTGTCATAAAACTGGCGGAAGCGGCGAACATTACCGCCACCAGAAACGGGCGCGGACTGACTCCGATAGTGTGGGCGGTGGCAATCGCAATCGGTGTCAAAAGCGCGGCGGTCGCGTTGTTCGACATCATTTCCGTCAAAGTGAAAGTCATCAAATAAAAAGCGGAAAGCAGCGCGAGCGGACCCCAAACGCCGACGACTGCAATTATCTGCGAAGAAATCAGCATTCCCGCGCCGCTGTTGCTCATCGCGGCTTCGAGCGATAAGACTCCGGCGAGCAGGAAAATAATTCGCCATTCGATTGACTGATAAACTTCTTCCATCGTCAGGCAGCCGACCAAAACGAGCAAAATCGCGCCGACCACCGCGCTGATGACAATCGGCGCGATGCCCAGCGTCGCCGTTAAAATTACGCCCGCGACAATGACGAGTGCCGGAATAAGTTTCCTTCGGCGGTATTTAAATTTTTCAATTTCCGAAATAATCACAAACGACGGATTTTGCTGAAGTCCGCTAAAACGGTTGGTTTTAACTTCGATCAAAAGCGCGTCGCCCGCGTCCAATTTGGTGTCGGCGATTTTTTCGATCATCAGCCGCCCGCGATGCCGCAGCGCGAGAACGCTTGCGCCGAAATTTTCCCGAAATTTCAAGAACGCCAATGTTTTGCCGACCAAATCCGAATTCGGCGCAATTACGGCTTCGACCAATTTCGTGTCCGCCGTTTCGATGTCTTCATCGCTCCATTTATATTGCGGTTTAAAGAGAACGCCTTCGCGTTCCTGAATTTTCTGAAATTTATCTAAATCGCAGCGAACGCGCAGAACATCGTTTTTCTTCAAAATAAAATCCGGTGTCGGCAAAGAAAATACTTCTTCGCCGCGCTGGACTTCAATAATATTCAATTCAATTTCTTTGACCAGCGGCGCGTCTTTGATCTCGTATCCGACTGAAAGCGAATTTTCAAGCAGCACAATTTCGGCGATATATTCCTGCAAATTGAAACTTTCGATCAAATCGCCTTCGACGCGCCGTTCGGGAATCAATCTAATGCCAATCAGAAGCATATAAATCATTCCGACGGCGAACATTATCAAACCCAAAGGCGCGATTTCAAACATCGAAAACGCCGGTTGTCCCTGTCTTTCGGCGATTGAACTGACCAGAATATTCGTCGAAGTTCCGATCAAAGTGCAGACTCCGCCGAACATCGAAGCAAACGACATCGGCATCAAAAGTTTTGACGCGCTCGTTTTTATGTCCTTCGCCACGCCGAGCAAAATCGGAATAAATATAGCCACGACCGGCGTATTATTGATAAACGCCGAGAAAAATCCGACGGCAAACATCACCGTAATCATTCCGAACCAATAATTTCGCCTGAAAATATCGGACGTGATTTTTCCCAGATAACTGACCGCGCCAGTTTTGAAAAGTCCGGCACTTAAAACAAACATCGCTCCGACCGTCACGGTCGCTTTGTTGCTGAACCCCGAAATCCCTTCTTCGGGCGTGATAACGCCGGAGATCAGCAAAGTCGCCATTATCAACAAAGCTATAAGATCAACCGAAAGTTTTTCCGTCGCAAACAGAATTACGGCGCAAACGGCGACGGCAAAAACCAAAATAATCTCGTAGTTCATAAAAAATATCCGGTTGGAAAAAAGGTCAAATGACTCTTGAACTGCTGGCAAAACTTCAATAAATAGAAAATTAGCTAAACATTATAGTCTATTTTCCGCTCACATATAACATTTGCAATCGCAAACGAAAATCTGCGTGAACGCTAAACTGTCGAGATTTTACAACTTTCCACCGAAAAATGATTTGAGTTTCCATCAAAATTAAATGAGAAAAGACAAAATATAAAATCACGAATGTCGAAAAAACCGCCGTATCGGATCGGCTGTTGCTGTTTGCTTGAAATTTAAGACAAAAATTTCAAACTATTTTCAAGCATCCGAGAAGTTGATGTTATAATTTTGATTATGTTTATTGGCTGGATTTTCGCCTAAATTCCGTCCACGCATTTTGCTTGCGAAGCTGTGAAAATATCCGCCTCGTAAATTATAATTTATCTATGTCTGATATATTAATTTTTGATGTCAATGAAACGCTGCTCGATTTAAGTCCGCTTAAACCTCATTTCGCGCGTGTTTTCGGTGATGAAAAAGCGATGAAAAGCTGGTTTTCGACGATGCTGCATTCGTCGCTCGTCGTGACGCTCGCCGACGCTTACGAAGATTTCAGCAAACTCGCCGGCGCGTCGCTCGATGTGGTCGCCGGCGAGATGAAAATTACGCTCAAAGAAGATGACCGGCAGGAAATTTTGGAAACAATCAGACGATTGCCGCCGCACGAAGAAGTTCCCGCCAGTCTGGAAAAACTGCGCTCCGGCGGATTTCGGTTGTTTACATTGACTAATTCGCCGCCGAAAACACTGCGGGCGCAAATGGAAAATTCGGGACTCGACAAGTATTTTGAAGATTTATTTTCGATTGACGAAACGCGAAAATTTAAACCCGCGCCGGAAACGTATCAAATGACGGCGAAAAAACTGGGCGTGAAAACCGAACAACTGCGGATGATCGCCGCGCACGATTGGGACATTTTGGGCGCGCTAAACGCCGGATGTCAGACGGCTTACATCGCCCGCGCCGGGAAAGTTTATAATCCGCTTTACGCCAAACCAGGTGTTTCGGGCAAAGACTTAAGCGAAGTCGCGGAACAGCTAATTGCCGGAAAACACTGAAATTCTGTTTTTCGCCGAATCAACCGGATTTTTCGCCGAAAAGCATTTATTAAGAGAATCAAAAAGGAAGACAATTCGCTTTGTGAACATTAAGATTATTCAGCAGCGAGTAAAAGACGGGAAATATCTGATTAAAAGTCACGCCATCAGACGCGCGATCAAGGAAGGCTTTGAGCGTCGGCAGATGATCGAGGCTCTGCTGAACGGAAAAATTATTGAAGAATATACGAATGAGGAACGAGTTCTTATCTGCGGCAGAACGGCGTTAGAAAAAAATTTAAGTATTTATCTGCATATAGTTTGCGAATATGCGGATGCGGTTTATATCGAGTTCGTAACTGCTTACATTCCTGACGAACTCGAATGGAGCAATCCGCCTTTTAAGCGGCGAATAAATTAACAAATGGAAAAAATAGATGCCGAAAGACCAAAGTGCCGGCTTCATAATACTTTGAAGGAATGGCAGCCGACGACGTTTGAATATCAAGAAGAAAATGTTTCGATTCGCGTGCCGAACATTCCCGCCTGGGTTTGTCCCGAAGATGGCGAAGCCTCATTTACTCCTGAAATAGTAGATGAAATTATCGTTACTGTGCGCGAACTGCTGGAATCTGCAAAACGCGCCCGAAAGCGGCGGACGGTGCTGACTGAATACATCGTTTCTGTTGGCTAAAATGTCGGTCAAAACTCAAGTCTATGAAAACCGTTATCGAATATCACGAGTTTGTGAGAAAAGCCGATAAAATTTTCGGTGTGGACGAGCGGGAAAAAATAGTTTCCTTTTCATCTTTAAATCCGAAAGCAGGAAAAAAGCCGGAGCAGTTCGGCGGAATAAGAAAAATGGAATGGAAGGGAAATTCCGGTTACAGCATCTATTTTCATCCGGGAACAAACGATTTGCCGCTGGTTATTACCGGAATATTCCGAAAGCACGAAAAACTAATTTTGGACAAGTTAATCGAAATTCTTATTCACAGTAAAATTAGCTAATTCAAAACAAATCACCAAAATTTACTTGCTGAATGAACATTCATTCAGTTATAATTCCGACAATAAAATCAATCTAAAAAAGGTAAAGTATAAAAATATGAATGTCAAAAAAGCCGCCGTTTTAGGCGCGGGAACAATGGGCGCGGCGATTGCGGCGCATCTTTCAAATGCGGGAATTCCGACGCTACTGCTCGACATCGCGCCGAAGGAATTAAATGAAAGTGAACAGAAAAAGGGCTTGCCGCTCGATTCGTTTCACGTTAGAAACCGGATCGTCGGCGAGATGTTCGACGCGGCGAAAAAGCTCAAACCCGCGCCGTTTATGGTCGGCGATAACGCGAATTTAATTACCATCGGGAATTTTGAAGACGATTTGGAAAAGCTCAAAGACTGCGATTTCGTCATCGAAGCGGTCGTCGAAAATCTCGATATTAAACACAAACTTTTCGCGGAAGTCGAAAAAAATATGAAACCCGGCGCGGTCATCGCATCGAACACTTCGGGCATTCCGATTGAATCAATCGCCGAACCTTTTTCGGAAGATTTCAAACAGCATTTCGTCGGCGTGCATTTTTTCAATCCGCCGCGTTATATGAAGCTCGTCGAAGTGATTCCGACCGGCGAAACGAGCGAAGAAGTTGTGGATGAAGTTTCCGAATTTCTCGACACGCGGCTCGGCAAAGGCGTTGTTCCGGCGAAAGATCGTCCGAATTTTATCGCCAACCGCATCGGCGTTTTCGGGATGATGTCCACGATTCACACGATGATCGAAATGGGTTTAACGCCGACGGAAGTTGACCAAATCACCGGCAAAGCCATCGGACACGCTTCTTCGGCGACTTTCAGAACTTCTGATTTGGTCGGCTTGGATGTCACGGCGCACGTTACGCGCAATCTTTATCCGGCGATTCCCGAAGACGAAGACCGCGACGTTTTCCAGCTTCCCGAATTGATCGAAACTTTGCTTGACAAGAAATTGTTGGGCGATAAAACAAACGGCGGATTTTTCAAAAAATCGAAGGACGCGGAAGGCAAACGGCAGATTCTCGAACTCGATTTGAATACGTTTGAATACAAACCGCAGGAAAAAACGAAATTTCCGAGCCTTGATGCGGCGAAAGCGATTGAAAACACCGAGGAGCGCGTCAAAAAACTTTTCTGGGGCGACGATAAAGTCGGCGAATTCTTGCGAAAAACCTCCGCCAGAGTTTCGCGTTACGCGGCGAACCGGATTCCCGAAATTGCCGACACGATTGTCGAAATTGACAACGCGATCAAATGGGGTTTCGGCTGGGAAATCGGCGTTTTTGAAGCGTGGGACGCGGTTGGCGTGAGAAAATCCGTCGAAGCGATGGAAAAAGAAGGCGAAAAAGTTCCCGAAAACGTCAAGAAAATGCTCGATTCCGGCGCGGAAACTTTCTACAAAAACGAAAACGGCGTGAAATATTTTTACGATTTGGTCAACGGCGGCTACAAGGAAATCGCCGACCGCGAGGGCGTGATCGTTTTGAAATCGGTCAAAGACCGCACCGGCGTGATCAAATCAAATTCGGCGGCGAGTTTAATTGACATCGGCGACGGCGTGGCGTGTCTCGAATTTCACTCGAAAATGAATTCGCTCGGCGGCGACACCGTGCAGATGCTGAAATACGCGGTTGATGAAGTCGAAAAGAATCACGTCGGCTTGGTCGTCGGCAATCAGGGCGGCAATTTTTCGGCGGGCGCGAACATTATGATGATTCTGCTCGCGGCGCAGGAAGAAGAATGGGACGACATCGAAATGGGTATGCGGCAACTGCAAAACGCCGTGATGCGTCTGCGTTATTCGTCAAAACCGGTCGTCACCGCGCCTTACGGTTTGACGCTCGGCGGCGGCTGCGAAATTGCGATGCACGGCAATAAAACCCGCGCGGCGGGCGAAACTTACATCGGTTTAGTCGAAGTCGGAGTCGGTTTGATTCCCGCCGGATGCGGCACGAAGGAACTGACGATGCGCGCGATGGACAAAGCCAAAAACACGCCCGACGCTGACCCGCTCGCGTTTTTGAAAAAGACATTTGAAACGGTGGCGACGGCGAAAGTGGCGACTTCGGCGCAGGAAGCGAGATCAATGGGAATTCTGCGCGATTCGGACGCGATTTCGTTAAACGGCGACCGTTTAATCGCCGACGCGAAAGCCGACGTTCTCGCGCTCGCCTCGACCGGCTACGTTCAGCCCGCCGAACGCACCGACATTTTCGTAATGGGCGAACAGGCGCAGGCGGCGATCAAACTCGCGCTGCATATGATGAAACAGGGCGGTTTCATCTCCGAACACGACCATTTAATCGGCACCAAACTCGCCAAAATTATGAGCGGCGGCGATTTCAACCACACCGCTTACGTTTCCGAACAGCATCTGCTTGATTTGGAACGCGAAGCATTTTTGTCGTTGTGCGGAACTCGTAAGACACAGGAACGCATTGCGGCGATGCTGAAAACCGGTAAACCTTTGCGGAATTAGGAATTATTAGCCACGAACAAACACGAAAAAGGCACGAAAAAAAGAGAAGAGAAATTAACCACAGATTGACACAGATGAAACAGATTTTAAGAAAGTATAAAAACAAAGTGATTTTATTCGATTTTTATCTGCGTTTATCCGTGCAAATCTGTGGCTAAAAATTTCTTTTTTCGTGTTTTGTTCGTGTCAGTTCACGGCTAAAATAATTTTATATGAGCGAAATAATTTCCGAACTGCAAATGATTTCCGAAAACGCTCAAAAAACTTTCGGCAGTCTTTCCGGCGATCAAATCAACTGGAAACCGAGCGCGGAAAGCTGGAGCGTCGGGCAATGTTTCGAGCATTTGATAAAGTCAAACGAACTTTTTTTCGATAAACTGGACGAAATCGCGGACGGAAAACATAAACATTCATTTCTCGAAAGTTTTTCGCCGCTGTCGGGAATTTTTGGAAATTTGTTAATCAATTCACTAAAAAAGGATTCACGGAAATTTAAAGCTCCGACGAAAAAAATCGTTCCGCCGAGCGCGATTGATCCGAATATCGTCGAGATTTTCGCAGCGCACCAAGCTGAATTAAACGAGAAAATAAAACAAACGAAAACGGCGGATTGGAGTAAAACCAAAGTTACGTCACCGTTTTTGAAAATCGCCACTTACACGCTCGACGATGGTTTTCAAATCATCGTCGAACACGAAAAAAGGCACATCCGCCAAGCCGAAAGATTAACGAAAACAGACGGTTTTCCGCAGTAGAACATTGGAGAATTAAAAAATGACTGTCACAGAACTTATACCGACGCTTAAATTATTGAATCACAAAGAGAAAATTCGCGCACTTCAATTTTTAGCAAACGAAGTCGCCAAAGAAGAGAATGTTTTGTTTTTTGAAAATCAGGAACACGAATTTATTTCGCAAACAGATTCTTTTGAAGCGAGCCAAATTTTGCAAAAATTATTAGACGAGCAAAAAGCCGATGCGACCAAATAAATTCCCGTATTTGCAAGATTTGCCTGAAAAATATCTTATTGAACCGATGCCGTTTTTGCCGTTCACGCTTGAGCGGGAAGGCAGCACAAAAAGAGTTTTCGGGTTGGTAGATTCAGGTTCGACCGTCAGCGTTTTACCTTATAAAATCGGTTTGGAACTTGGAGCAATTTGGGAGAATGAAAAAATTCCACTGAGTCTCACCGGAAATCTAGCTAATTTTGAAGCCAAAGCGTTGTTTCTGAACGCGCAAATAGCAGGTTTTCCGCCTTTAAGATTGGCGTTTGCTTGGACAAAAGCCGAATATGCAACTTTAATTTTGGGGCAAACAAACTTTTTTATGGAGTTCGACGTTTGCTTTTCCCGTTCGCAAAACGAATTTGAAATAAAAACGAGACAAAAATAACTTTAATTATGACAATGCAAACACAAGAATCAAAAATCACAGTTGAACAGCGCGGACACATTCTTCTAATCGGCTTAAATCGTCCGGCGAAACGGAACGCTTTTGATGTCGAAATGCTCGATCAACTGGCGGCGGCTTACGGCGAATTGGAAGATAATGCGGACGCGCGCTGCGGCGTTTTATACGCGGAAGGCGAGATGTTCACGGCGGGACTCGATTTGGCGAATGTCGCGCCGAAAGTCGTCGAAAGCGGGATTTTGAGTTACCCGGAAACGTCGGTTGATCCGCTCGGGTTGAACGGGATGCGAAAACGCACAAAGCCAATAGTTGCCGCAGTTCAGGGCAAATGTCTGACGCTCGGCATCGAACTTTTGCTAGCGTCGGATGTTCGCATCGCGTCGGAAAACGCGACGTTCGCGCAGATCGAAATCAAGCGCGGAATTTTCCCGTTCGGCGGCGCGACGCTGCGATTTCCCGAAGTCGCCGGTTGGGGAAACGCGATGCGCTGGCTGCTGACGGGCGATGAATTCGACGCGGCGGAAGCGTTGCGAATCGGTTTGGTGCAGGAAATAACGGCGCACGGAAAACAAATCGAAAAAGCGATTGAAATCGCTGAAACCATTGCGAAACAAGCACCTTTAGGCGTTTACGCGACCATCGAATCGGCTCTCAAAATGGAGTCGGAAGGTTTCATAAAAGCCGCCGAACATCTCACGCCGCAGATTCTCGCGCTGTTTAAATCCGAAGACGCGAAAGAAGGCGTACAGTCGTTTTTAGAACGCCGCGACGGAAATTTCAGCGGCAAATGATTTTTGACACGAGAAATTAACCGCAGATTTCGCGGATAAACGTAGATAAAAAATCGGATAAAATTAAAATCAGTAAATCTTTCTTACCTCTGCGTTTATCCGCGTTAATTGGCGGTTGATTTCCGCTGTTTTTTCGCGGACACATTCGCGTTATAATAGTGAAATGAACAAATACGAAACACGCGCTTTTATTTTCGATATGGACGGAACGCTCGTTGACAATATGCGGTTTCACGGCGCGGCGTGGCAGCAAATGCTCGCCGAAAACGGCATCGCAGCCGACGCGAAAGATTTTTTAATCAAAACGGCGGGCAAAACGAACCGTGAAATCATTCCGGCTTTTTTCAAAGATGCGAACGAAGCGCGACTTTTGGAACTCGGCGGACGCAAAGAAGCGATTTACCGCGAACTTTTTCTGCCCGAAAGAAAAGTTATCGAAGGCGCAGTTGAATTTCTCGAAGCGGCGCAGTCGCTCGGCGTGAAATTGGCGGTGGCAACCGCCGCGCCGGTGGCGAATATGGAATTCGTTCTCGACGGTTTGGATTTGCGCCGGTTTTTCGACGCGATCACGACCGCCGCCAACGTTCAAAACGGCAAACCGAACCCGGAAGTTTTCTTGAAATCGGCGGAAAAGTTGGGTGTTGAGCCGAAAAACTGTCTCGTTTTTGAAGACGCGATCAACGGTTTTGAAGCCGCAAATCGCGCCGGAATGAAATCAATCGGCATTGCGACGGTCAATTCGATTGAAGATATTTTAAAGCTCGCGTCGGTCGTCGAAGCGCGGGAAAATTTTACCGATTTGGACGCGCGGGAATTGGTCGAGAAATATCTGCCGTTTCAAATCGCCTCGGAAAACAATGGCTGAAACAAAATACTGGATCGGAGTCGCTTCCAAAAATCACGTTACGCGCGGCGTTAAAGACGGCGCGGCGATGCTGAATCACGGCAAACTCGCGCCGCTCAAAAAAATGAAAGCGGGCGATTTTCTGATTTATTACGCGCCGAAAATCGAACTCGGCAAAAAAGAAATCTGTCAAAAATTCGTCGCCGTCGGGCGAATCAAAACGGGCGAACCGTATCAGGTCAAAATGAGCGCGGATTTCGAGCCGTATCGCGTTGATGTCGAATATTTTCAGAGCGAAGATGCCGAAATCAAATCGCTGATCGAAGATTTGGACTTCATCAAAAACAAAAAATCGTGGGGCTACGCCTTTCGTTTCGGGCAAATCGAGATTTCAAAACACGATTTCGATGTAATCGTCGCGGCGGTGAGGGCGAAAATAAAAAAATGAACCGTTGCGGCTGGGCGAAAAACGATCCGGCGATTAAATATCACGACGCGGAATGGGGCGTTCCCGTCCGCGACGACCGTAAGTTGTTTGAATTCTTAATTTTAGAAGGCGCGCAAGCCGGACTTTCGTGGGACACGATTTTGCGAAAACGCGAAAACTACCGCGTCGCCTTCGATGATTTCGACGCGGAAAAAATCGCCGTTTACGACGAAGCGAAACGCGCCGAACTTTTATCAAACGAAGGAATTATTCGCAACCGTCTGAAAATAAAATCGGCGACTCAGAACGCAAAATGCTTTCTGCAAATCCAAGAAGAATTCGGTTCGTTCGACGCTTATATTTGGAAATTTGTTGACGGCAAACCGATTGTCAATCATCGAAAAGATTTATCGGAAATTCCCGCGAAAACCGAAATTTCCAACGCGATGTGCAAAGATTTAAAACGACGCGGCTTCAACTTCGTCGGCTCAACGATTATGTATGCGTTTATGCAGGCTTGCGGTTTGGTCAACGATCATTTAATTGATTGTTTTCGGTATAATGAAGTTCAAAAATGTCAAGTTTACTGAATGAATTCACGATTTTCACGCAATCGCTTAATCGGCGAAACATTAACTATGCGATTTGCGGCGGTTGGGCGATGGCGATTCACGGTTTGCCGCGAGCGACGGTTGATATTGATTTACTGATTTTGAGCGAAGACCTCGAAAAAGTTTGGCAGACGGCGGAAAGTTTGGGTTATGATGTCGAAGGTCTGCCGCTTCATTTCGGAGTTATTGAAATTCGTCGAATCTCCAAAATTGATAAAGAGGAGAAAAGGCTTTTTACGATTGATTTTCTGCTCGTTACCGATGAGTTGAAAGAAGTTTGGGAAAATCGTGAATTGATCGAATGGGAAGACGGGAAAACTTGGACGGTTTCCCGCGAAGGACTGATTTTGTTGAAAACGATCAGCGGGCGTGAGCAGGATTTAATTGATATAAAAAAATTAAAAGAGAGTAAAGATGAAAGTTGATATGTCGCCGAAAGCGATTACGGAAAGATTGAAAATAATGGACGAACTCTGGCTTTTGAGCGTCAAATTGATGAACTCGAAAAAAGTTGAATCTACTAAGAAAATCGAACTGCGCGACATCAAACGCGATGAGCGTTCATATTGAAAAAAGGCGAGGTGAAAATTTTATGAATACGAATATAGAACAAAAACTAATCGAAAAAATCCACGTTTTACCGCCGGAAAAACAGGCGAAAGTTTTGGAATTCGTACAGGAAATCGAAGTCGAAAACTTGACGAATGGGCAAACGGACAACGATGAACCTGAAGAAGCCCAACAAAAGGCGCGGCGCGAAAGATTGATGAGTATGGTCGGGATGGCGAAAGGTCGCAAAGATTTATCAATCAGCGTTGATGAAATTCTCGCCGACGGCGCGAACAAGCGTGAAGGATGGAGTTTACCGTGAGAGAAAAATCTATTTTCGACACGGGATTTCTGCTCGGCGTTTTTAACGAAAACGACGATTTTCACGAGCGATGCGAAATTGTTTTCAATCAAGAATTAACAAACGCTTTGCTGCCTGACGTTGTTTTGCCCGAATTGGCGTATTTAATGAAACGCGAATTGGACTTAAAATATCTGACGAGATTTCTGCGAAGCGTGGCGAACGGTGACTTTGAACTCGTTCGCGCGACCGGAGCGGATTTGGAACGCGCCGCCGAGATTTTGGAAAAATATGACGATAACAACATTGATTTTGTGGACGCGGTAATCGTGGCGATGGCGGAAAGGTTGAATATCACGAAAATTTTGACGGTTGACCGGCGGCATTTCGGCGCGTTCAAACCGCGACATTGCGCGGCGTTTGAGATTTTGCCGTGAGTTGAAAAATGGATTATCCGATCACACAGGCGATTCGCGTTTTGCGCGAGAATAAAATAGATTTTGAGCCGTATGTTTTCGATTACGTTGAAAAAGGCGGGACGAAACATTCGGCGGAAGTGCTGAAAGTTGACGAACACGCGGTGATTAAAACTCTGATCTTTGAAACAAACGAGCGAAAACCTTTAATCGTTTTACAGCACGGCGATTTTCAGGTTTCGACCAAAGAATTAGCCAGAATTTTGAAAGTAAAATCAGCCGCGCCGGTCGCGCCGGAAAAGGCGAATAAATTGACCGGATATTTGGTCGGCGGCACATCGCCGTTCGGCACCAAAACGAAAATGCCGGTTTACGCTGAAAAAACGATTTTCGACTTGCCGCAAATTTATATCAACGGCGGCAAGCGCGGTTTTTTGATTACGATTGCGCCGCAGATTTTGAAAAAAGTTTTGCAAACTGAAGAAGTTGAAGTCGGAATAGGTTTATGAGCGACAACGAAATTATCGAGAGAGTTCAAAAAAATGTGGAAAGCCCGACGATTTCCACCGATACCGGACTCGAAGCCGCACGTAAAATCGGGCAGGCGGCTGAAGCTGAAAATGTCGAATGGGCTTTAATCGGCGGAATTGCGATGTATCTTTACGGCAGCCCGCGTCTGACAAAAGACGTTGACATCATCGCTTCCGGCGATGTTTCGACGCTCGAAGCCAACGCGCCGCTGACTTTCAGCGGGAATAATTACGTCGTTGAAATCGGCAAATACAAAGTCGCGGTTGATTGGATTGTCCGCAGCGACGGTTACGCGAAATATTATCGGGCGGCATTAAAAGAAGCGGTGGTTTTTCCGAACGGCATCAAACTGATTTCGCCCGAATGGTTGGTGATTTTGGAAATGTTCGCTGGCAGACAAAAAGATTACGACGACGCGGTTTTTCTTTTGGGGGAAAGCGATTTGGTCAATCGCCCGAAAGTCAAAGAAATCATCAGTCGCGTCGGCGGCGAAGACGCTTGGCTGGCTTCGCTATCGAATTTCAGAAGACTTTGCAGTTTGGCTGACGGAAAAACCGTCGAATCCGGCAAATATTACGATGAAGATTAAACAGCCGAGTTTTTCGGAGCATTTCCGCTGATTTATTAGGAAAATATCTTCAATTTGTGTATATTATAAAAATGAATGAACATTCACTCATTTTAATGTTGGTGAGTTGAACAAAATGCTGATTGACGATTTTTGCCGAAATATGATTATATCGAAACGCACGACATTAAGATTCGCGCGTCGGCGGCAAATGTTTTCAACGCGGTAAATGAAATTGATTTGTGCGAATCGCCGATTATTCGCGGGTTGTTTTTTCTGCGCGGTTTGCCGAATGCGAAATTGAGCGATTTGCGGAAATCCCGTTTTGAGTTTTTGGGCGAACGCGAAAACGAAGAATTGCTTATCGGTTTAGCGGGAAAATTTTGGACGTTTCGCGGTGAAATGCAAAAGATAAATTCCGGCAATTTTCGGGAGTTCGACGAAAAAGGTTTCGCCAAAGCCGTCTGGAATTTTTCGGTTGACGGCGACGGAAACGAAACTCGTCTGAAGACCGAAACGCGCGTCCGCTGTCTCGACGACGTGAGCCGCCGCAGTTTCGGGTTTTACTGGACGTTTATTCAGCCGTTCAGCGGTTTGATCAGACGTGAAATGCTGAGAATCGTTAAGAAAAAAGCCGAAGCGGTGGTAAATTAAAAAAGGTTGTTAAATTAACAGAATTTAGCAGGAAATCTTTAAAATTATGGACAAAGCAGTTACGGAAAATATCTATCGTTTGCCGCTTGTTTTAGAGCCGCAGCCGGAAGGCGGCTGGACGATTACTTGTCCGATTTTGCCGGAATTGATTACCGAAGCCGATACTTTGGAAGAAATTGCGCCGAATGTCGCGGATTGTTTGGCGGCGGTCATCGAAATTTACGAATATACGAAAAAGCCTTTGCCGTATGTGTTGAATCCGATTAGCGAAAATTCGCCATTGTTGACCGAAACTTTGATTCGTCTGGAGGCGGCGTGAAATATCGGGAAGTCGAGAAAAAACTTCGCAAACTCGGCTGTCTCGAAATAAACGTCGGCGGCAAAGGTTCGCATCGGAAATGGATTAATCCGTCAAACAATATGGGCGCGCCCGTTCCCGATTGGGGAAGCAAAGATTTGAAAACCGGAACAATTCGCTTCGCCGTCAAACAACTTGGTTTGGATTGGGAAGAATTTAAAGACGCTTAACAGGTTAATAAATGTATCAAGTTGACGAAAAAGATAGAGTCATCGAATTGAAAGATGTTCCGCAGTCATCTGTTGGTGCGCCAATGCCGATTATTTTGAGTGATGAACATCAAGTCTTTCTCACATACTTATTGCAATATGAAATGAATTGGGAAAACCCGACAAGTGCTGATTTTGAAAGAAACGGTGAGCCGATAGCGATTGTTGAATTTAAATTTCGTCGTTCATTTATGTTTGGAAGTCCAAATGATGAAGCGTTCAGTGGGCATCCTTTGTATGAGCGCGGATTACATCCATATTCAGTTTTTGAAATAAAGAATTCTTCTTGGATACGAAAACTTAAGCAAATGAATTCAGTTCATGATAAGCATAATCCTGAAAACTTCAAAAAATACAAACATTTTGTTTTTGCTTTTCACGATTCGACGTTTGAATGCGTTGCAGAAAGTTTTGATATTTCAATTCACGAAGGTTCATTGGAAAGTGCATTGACCGAAATGCAGAAAAGATTATTTAGCAAATTTAATTGAGGAAAAAATTATGAAAGAAGCAGTTATCGTTTCAGCCGTGCGGACGGCTGTCGGGAAAGCTCCGAAAGGGACTTTGAAAAATTCGCGTCCTGATGATTTGGGTGCGGCGGCGATTCGCGGCGCGGTGGAGCGCGTTGCGGGTTTGGACACATCGCAGATTGACGATGTGGTGATGGGCTGCGCGTTTCCCGAAGCCGAGCAGGGGATGAACGTGGCGCGGACTTCGGCGATTGAGGCGGGTTTGCCGGTCGAAGTTTCGGCGATGACGGTTAATCGTTACTGCTCGTCGGGCTTGCAAACTATTGCGATTGCGGCGGATCGGATTCGCACGGGCGGCGCGGATATTATCGTCGCGGGCGGACTTGAAACGATGTCAATGATTCCGATGGGCGGCAACGTCGTGCGTCCGAATCCGAAAATCGTGGACAATTATCCCGATTATTATTTGAATATGGGTTTGACCGCCGAAAATCTGGCGAAGAAATACGAAATCACGCGCGAACAGGCGGACGAATTTTCGCTGAAATCGCATCAGAAAGCGGCGGCGGCGATCAAAGAAGGACGATTCAAAGACGAAATCGTGCCGTTCACGGTGCGCGTAGATGAAGTTGACGAAAACGGTCGCGTGCGCTCGAAGGAAGTCGTTTTCGACACCGACGAAGGCGTTCGTTACGACGCTTCAATGGAAGGTTTTGCGAAACTTCGTCCCGTGTTTCACGTCAAAGGCACGGTCACGGCGGGAAATTCGTCGCAGATGTCGGACGGCGCGGCGGCGGCGGTTTTGATGTCGGCGGAAAAGGCTAACGAATTGGGATTAAAGCCTTTAGCGCGTTTCGTATCGTTTGCGACTTCCGGCTGTCTGCCCGAAGAAATGGGCATCGGTCCGGTTTACGCGATTCCGAAAGCGTTAAAACTCGCCGGTTTAACTTTGGAAGATATTGACATCATCGAATTAAACGAAGCGTTCGCCGCGCAGGGTTTGTCGGTGATGAAAGTTCTCGAAATGAACCCCGCAAAAGTCAACGTCAACGGCGGCGCGGTCGCGGTCGGACATCCGCTCGGCTGCACGGGAGCGAAACTGACGGCGACGCTTTTACAGGAATTAAAACGCACCGGCGGACGTTACGGAATGGTCACGATGTGCGTCGGCGGCGGAATGGGCGCGGCGGGAATTTTTGAGCGATTGGATTAAGAGATTTAAACACATAGGAACATAGGAAACATAGATTTTTTATTTGTCGGACTTTTAGTCTGGATATTGATTTTGGCGGACAGACGTAAATCAGTTTTTTGTTTTCGCTATGTTTTCTATGTTTCTATGTGTTGTTAGGTGATTTTATTTTCTTGCTGAATGAGCATTCATTCAGTTATAATACAGTAAGCGAACAAATCAGATAATCAGACAATTTCAAGGAGAAAAACCTATGGATGCACAGATGCAGAAAGACAAAGAATATATGAAAGGCGGCGCGTTTTTGATTGAAAACCGCACGGCGGACGAGATTTTTACGCCGGAGGATTTAACCGAAGAACAGCGAATGATCGGCGAAACCACGCGCGATTTTATTGATAACGAAGTCGTGCCGAATCTCGAAGCGATGGAACATCACGATTGGGAACTGGCGCGGGAATTGATTCACAAAGCGGGCGAACTCGGTCTTTTGGGCGCGAATATCCCGGAAGAATACGGCGGGTTGGATTTGGATCAGACGACGGGCGTGGTCGTTGCCGAAAATATGGGACGCGGTTCGGGTTTCGGCGTGACGTTCGGTTCGCAGACTTCGATTGGCTTGCTGCCGATTCTTTATTTCGGTTCGGAAGAATTGAAGCAAAAATATATTCCGCCGATTATTTCGGGCGAAAAAATTTCGGCTTACTGTTTGTCGGAATCAGGTTCGGGTTCGGACGCGCTCGGCGCGAAATGTAACGCGAAACTTTCGGAAGACGGCAAATCCTACGTTTTGAACGGCGAAAAAATGTGGATTACGAACGGCAGTTTTTCGGATATATACATCGTTTTCGCCAAAGTTGACGGCGAGAAAAAGAAATTTTCGGCGTTCGTCGTCGAACGCGGCGAAAATTGTCGTCCGGGCGCGGAAGAGCATAAAATGGGCATCAAATCTTCTTCGACCACGCCGCTTATTTTGTCGGACTGCCACGTTCCAATCGAAAATTTGATCGGCGAAGTCGGCGACGGCGCGAAAATCGCGTTTAATATCCTGAACGTCGGACGCTTCAAATTGGGCGCGTCGGCGACCGGCGGCGCGAAACTCGCACTGCATCATTCGATTCGCTACGCCAATGAAAGACAACAGTTTAACGTCCCGATTTCCAGTTTCGGCGCGATGAAACACAAACTCGCGGAAATGGCGATTCGCGTCTGGGTCAGCGAATCAATGAGTTATCGAACCGTCGGAATGATTGACGCTTTGATCGGTGAAGACGGCGGCGACAAAGAGAAAAAACTGCGCTCGATTGAAGAATACGCGGTCGAATGTTCGATCAACAAAGTCTGGTGTTCGGAAGCTCTCGATTACGTCGTTGACGAAATGGTGCAGATTTACGGCGGCGCGGGCTATTCGGCGGATTATCCGGCGGAAAAAGCGTATCGAGACGCGCGCATCAACCGCATTTTTGAAGGCACGAACGAAATCAATCGCCTTTTGATTCCCGGACAGCTTTTGAAACGCGCGATGAAGGGCGAACTCGGACTTCTGCAAGCCGGCAAAGCGTTGCAGGAAGAAATTCTGAACCCGCAAATGTCGTTTGACGAAGACGATTCGACGCTTGCCAACGAAATGAAATTGGCGCAAAACGCCAAGAAAATCGCGCTGATGATCGTCGGCACGGCGGCGCAGAAATATATGACCGAACTGCAAAATCAACAGGAAATCCTGATGAACGCGGCGGACATCATTATGAACGCCTACGCAATGGAAACTTCGATTTTGCGCGCGCAAAAACTCGCCGAAAAAGGCAACGCGACCGACCAAATTGCGATGGCGCAGGTTTTCTGCAACGACGCGATTCAAAGAATCGAAATGGCGGCGCGCAACACGATTGCCGCGATGAGCGAAGGCGACGAAGGCAAAATGCTGCTGGTCGCTCTGAAGCGTTTCACGAAAAACAATTCGCCGGTCAACACGATTGCGGCGCGACAGAAAATCGCCGATACTTTGATTGAGGCGAATAAGTATGTTTTTTAAGGTTGATTTTTAGATTTTGGATTAGCCCGGAGTTGAAAAACTCCGGGCTTTTTCTTGTATATGTTAGTCAAAACCGATTGCGGTAGCGGGTGGTTTATCAGAATCGGCTTGAGTGATTATATGAAAATCTCGATTGATAATCTTTAACCATCCGCTACCGCAGACGGTTCTGACCCGTATATGCACCTCGTAATGACTCTTTAACCGCTCCAACTGATGCGAAAATGAACAAGTTCCGAAAGTTGTTTTACGCCGAATTCCTGCCCGCGTTGATGATGCCGAATGAGCAGCGAATGATGAGTTTTTCATAGACGTTTTTGAAATCTTCATTTTTCGATTCCCTGATTTTTGTCAGAGCGAATTGCTGAATCGTCGTTAAAGGCAGGACGATGCGTTCGCGCGTTTGGACGGATTGGAGTTCGATTGGATAATCTGACATCAATTCCGCATCGCCCGTGATGAAAGCTAAATGTTTGCGGCAGAGTTTGTATTCGTCGTAGATTTTTCGCCAGGTTTTACCGAAAATTTCGTGGTCTTTTAAATTTTCGGTCAAAGGAAAAAACGATTTCTGCATCGCCATTTCGCAATTGTCTATCAAAGTTTTGAAAAAGGCGTTTGATTCGTATAAATCCTTTACCGTTTCCAAATTTCCCGCTTCTTTCATCGCTTGCAGAGCCGAACCGACACCGTAAAAACCCGGCACATTTTGTTTCATTTGACTCCACGCGCCGACGAACGGAATCGCACGCAAAGAATCGAGCGTCAGTTTGCCCGCGCCGCGTTTTGCCGGACGTGAACCGATGTTTGTTTCCGCATAAAATTTCAGCGGGCTGACTTCGGAAAGATATTCGAGAAACGCCGGATCGTTTTTGAGTTCGGAATACGCCGCGAAACTTTTTTCGGCGAGATTCTGCATTAGATTTTCTTCGGATTCGGTGAAAGTTTTTTCTTTCGCGTTGAAAAGATGCGTGTAAATCCCGGCGTGAATAAGCTGCTCGATATTGAACTGCGCCCCGTCTATCGTGCCGAAATTTGATGAAACCGTCTGACCTTGAATGGTCAATTCAATCGCGCGGTCAGAGATATTTTCGCCCATCGAAGCGTAAAATTTGTGAGTTTTTCCGCCGCCGCGAGCGGGCGGTCCGCCGCGTCCGTCGAAGAAAATTACTTCAATTCCGAACTGCTTTGAAATTTTCGTGAGTTCGTCTTTTGCTTTGTAAATGCTCCAATTCGCCATCAGATAACCGCCGTCTTTTGTGCCGTCGGAAAATCCGAGCATTATCGTCTGAATATCTTTTCGTTTCGATAAATGTCGGCGATACGCGGGAATTTCGTAAAGTTCGCGCATAATATCCGAAGCGTTTTGCAAATCGTCAACCGTTTCAAAAAGCGGCACGATGTCAATTTTTAATTCATCGCTTTTCCAGCCGCCGAGCAGAAATAAACCGTAAACTTCGATAACGTCGAGCGCACTTTCGCAGTGGCTGATAATGTAGCGTTCACACGCTTCCGCGCCGTTTTGTTTTTGGATTTTTTTGACGGCGGCGATGTTTCGCAGAGTGTCTTTGTATAAATCGTCGCTCAAAATTTCCGCGTCAATCGCCGAATTTATATTCAGCAGCGTTTCGATTTTTTCTTTGTCGGAAATTGTCGCGTAATCGTCCGGCAAAGCGTCGCTTTTTGCCGCCGCGTCTTCCAAAATATTTTCGTGAATTCCGCTGTCCTGTCTTATGTCCAAAGACGCGAAATACGTCCCGAAAATCTCGACTTTCTGCATCAGATTTTCAACCAAATACGAGAAAAGTCCGTTGTGTTTCGTGTTTATAGTCTCAAGAATATTTCCCAGATAATCTAAAATTTCTTTTTTCGATAAATCGTTTTTTTCGGTAGAAAAAGCGGCGGCGTAAAGTTTTTCTTCGAGTTCGGCGAGAACCGTTTCGACACCTTCAAATGTCAGACGGCGTTTTAGTTTTCGGACATCGGAATAATACTGCCGCAAAATCGCGCGGCGCAGCGCGTTGGCGGTTTTTAAAGTCGTTTCGACGGTAACAAACGGATTTCCGTCGCGGTCGCCGCCCGACCAAAAACCCATTTTGACGAGTTCGCGCAAATTTATTTTTTCATTCGGAAACGCCGCTTTAATTTCCGATGCGATTTTGCCGATGGCATTGTAAAAAACATTTTCGAGATACCAGATCAAACTGATCGCTTCGTCAAACGGTGTCGGCTTTTGCTTTTTGAAAAACGGCGTGCGTCCCAATTGCTGTAAATATGAGTTGATCAGCGCGACATCGTTTACTTTGATAGCTTCGACCAAATCATTAATAATTGCCAAAACCGCGCCCGGATAAAACTGTGTCGGGTGCGCCGTCAAAACAAGCCGGACGGAAAAATTTTCGAGTTTTTCAATAAATTCCGCCGTTTTATTGTTCTGCAAAACGCTCGTGTCAAGCTGTTTCAAAGTTCCCGCGCCGCGCGTGTCGTGCAGCTCGTCAAACGCCGCGTCTTCGAGCGCGTCAAACAAAACGACCTGCCTTTCGGCATATTGCACAAAGCGGAAAAGCAGTCCGATTTTTTCCCGCTCATCAATCGTCAAAGCGTGATTTTCAAAAAAATCTTCAATAATTCGCTGCGGACTTTTTCCTTCCGCAAAGCCTTCTTCGCAGCTGTTATTGAAAAGCGATAATAAAATTCCGGTTTTATCAATGCCGTAAAACGGCAGCGACAAAAAAAGACTGTTGTAAAGCTGAAATTTCAGCCCGACGGAGTTTTCAAATTTTTTTAGGTTTTCCGAATTCATTTGTTTCTGTAATGATACAAAGCTAAAAAGCTGCTTGAAAAGTGAAATAAGAAGAAAACGTCGGGAAATTAGAATCGGATTTTCACTGATTTGACGGATCGCCGCAGATTTTTTAAATTAATCAGCGTTGATCCGCGCCTAATTTCTGAGTTTGAACACAGCTTCCAAATCTTTTTTATCCAATCAAAGTGTGCGTTTATCAATCACTTTAAGCAATATTAACGGCAGATTCCAGTTTTTTCGGCGGTTCGTCGCCTTTGTATAAAATTTTCTCCAAAAAAAGTCCCGACGGCGGCGCGGTAAATTTTGACGCGGCGTTTGATTGAAATTTTAAAAGCCTTTGAAAAGCGTCGTAAGACAAGTTGCCGCGCCCGACTTCCGCCAAAACGCCGACGATTCTTCTGACCATTTTCCACAGATAACGATTCGCGCCGATGCGAAAGCAAATCAAATCGCCGTCGGTGAAAACTTCGGCGCGTTCGACAAAAACGAGCGTCGAGGCGCGTTTGTCTTCGACTTCGCCGAACGACGCGAAATTATGTTTGCCGACGAGCATTTCCGCCGCCGACTGCATCGGTTTTACGTCCAGATTATCTTTCATCCACCAGACGAAATTTTTGGCAAAAGCCGTCCGCCGCGTTGAAATTTGATAGAGATAATAACTCGAAACGATGTCGCGCCGCGCGTTGAAATCTTCGGGCGCGTTTAATATTTTTTTGATATTGATGTCGTGCGGCAGAAGTTCGTTAAAAGCCTGCAAAATCTGGCGCGGCGTGATGTTTGTCGTCAGTTCGTCAACCGTTAAATGAGCGATTTGAGACAGCGCGTGAACGCCGACATCGGTTCTGCCCGCGCCGCCGATTTCGACTTTTCCCGAAAAAAGCTGCCGCGCGGCATTCACCAGTTCGCCCTGCACGGTTTTCGTGTTGTGCTGTATCTGCCAGCCGCGGTAACGTGTGCCTTCATATTCAATTTCAAGTTTCCAGGTGTGCATTTGATTTGACGAATTAATTAAATTTATTATAAACCGCGTTTTAACTGCAATTCTAACTCAACTCTAGACTTTTCGCCTGTGGAAAAGTTACAATTATGTGAATAAACACATCCGAAATTTGCCGTCCGCCGAAAAGACCGAACAAAATGAAATCTAATTTAACGGAAAAACCCAAACTATCGAAAAGAATTTCCGCCGCCGCCGGTTCGGACACGCCGCTGCGCGATTTGGCGGGAAATTTATCGCAGACGGCGCGTTACGCTCTGAACGAAGCCAACACTTTAGAAGTCGAAAAAATTGAAATCAGGCTCAAGCGTCTGCCGAAAAATCTCGAAGGCTTTCGCATTCTTCATCTTTCCGACATTCATCACAGTCCTTTTACAAATCTCGAACATATAGCGCGCGCGGTCGAAATCTCCAACGGTTTGCAGCCTGATATGTGTATTTTGACCGGCGATTACGTGTCGCACGAAAGCGAATACATCGCGCCGGTCGCGGAAGTTCTGGGGCGTTTGACATCGGAATTCGGAACTTTCGCGTGTTTGGGAAATCACGATCACTGGACTGACGGCGAAATGGTGACGGACTCGCTGCGCGAAGCGAAAATTACCGTTTTGATAAATGAAGGTTTTCGTTTTGCGGCAAAAGGCGCGTCGTTTTGGCTCGCCGGAGTTGACGATTATATGGTCGGCAAAACGGATTTGCGTTCCGCTTTGCGCGGTTCGTTCCCGGACGAAATGAAATTGCTTCTCGCGCATAATCCGCTCATCGCGCGGGCGGCGGCGCGTGCCGGCATTGACTTGGTTTTAAGCGGACACACGCACGGCGGACAGATTAAAATCCGCGATGACGAAAAAAGAATTCTGCCGCGCCGAAAATTGAAAAACGGTCTTTACCGGCGAAAAGACACACAAATATATGTTACACGCGGCATCGGAACGGTGGTTTTGCCGGTGCGCTACCAATGTCCGCCGGAAATTTCACTGATTGAATTACAAATTGCGGAATAAAGATTACGAACTGAAAATCACGAATTTGATAATTCGTAATTGACCAAAAATGCCGTCAAACGTCCTGACAATTCCAAATCTGCTCACTTTTCTGCGAATGGTTTTGATTCCCGTTTTCGCCACGCTGCTGGTTTACGGTCTAATCGGCTGGGCTTTGCTGGTCTTTTTCGTCGCCGGTCTTTCCGACGGAATAGACGGTTTTGTCGCGCGGCGTTTTAATCAGGAATCGGAACTCGGCACGATTCTCGATCCGATTGCCGATAAACTTTTGATGACGACGGCTTTTATAATTTTGACGCTGCCGAATATTTTTCCGACCGAGCCGCATTTGCGGCATCTTCCCGTGCCTTTTTGGGTGACAGCCGCCGTCATCGGGCGCGACGTTTTGATTACCGCCGCGGCGGGCGCGATCAACATAATGACCGGATTTCGCGGCTTTAAACCTTCGTGGCTCGGTAAATTAAGCACATTTGTTCAGGTGTTGGCGATTGGTTTGATTTTGATCGCCGCCGTTTTTCCGAGTTTGCGAAGTTTTTATCTGCCGACGGTTTACACGACCGTTTTCGCGCTCGCGTTATTTTCGGGCGTTCATTATATTTTCTTCGTCGCGCGGCTGATGAACGATCAGGAAAAAACTTTTGTTGAATAGGTTTGTTTTGAATTTATGAAAATGGCTTCGATGCAAATTCGCTATATTTTGGGCGGAATCGCCGTTTTGCCGGTCGTGCCGTTTTTGTATCTGCAAGGGAAATACGTCCGCCGAAAAGTCGGCAGACTTCCCGACGCGGAAGGCGAAACAACCGGAAAACACGGTGAATACGAAGAAAAAATCAATTTGCTGGCAATCGGCGAATCAACGGTCGCCGGAGTCGGCGCGAAAAATCACGCCGAAGCGTTGACCGGACAATTTGCCAAACATCTCAGTCTGAAAACGGGAAAATCAATCAACTGGCACGCGCTCGGCACAAGCGGAATTACGATCAAAAGAACTTTGCGCGAACTGATTCCGCACTTGCCGGAAGAAAAAATGGACGTGATTCTCGTCGCGCTCGGCGCGAACGATGTTTTCGGTTTGTCGAGTCCGCGCAAATTTCGCCGGTATTTAAAGATTTTGCTCAAAACTCTGCGCGAAAAAAATCCCGACGCGAAAATTTTTGTGGCAAATGTGCCGATGGTCAGAGATTTTATCGCTCTGCCGAATCCGCTGCGCTATGTTTTGTCGCGGCTCGCTAAACTTCATCATTTCAACGCGATAGATTTGATTTCCAAGATGGAAAACGTCGTATATTTTGACGATGTAAAAAAAGTTGACGACGATTTTTTCAGCGACGGCATTCATCCGTCGGTCAAAGGTTACGATTTGTGGGCAAAGGCAATGGCTGATTTTTTTGTCAGAACCGCTGTAAACGCCGGATGAAAACGACTAGAAAATTCAAACTGATTTCCGTTTCACTTGTATTGTTTCTCGCGTGGATTTTGCTGGCTTGGCTGGCGGCGGAACATTTGATTGTCGAACAGCCGATTGAACACGCCGAAGCGATTTTGATTTTGGGCGGTTCGGCGGCGTATGTCGAAAGAACGCAGAAAGCCGCGCAGCTTTTCAAAAACAATGTCGCGCCGAAAATATTTTTGACGAACGACGGCACAAAAGCCGGCTGGTCAAAAAAAGAGCAAAGAAATCCGCCGTATGTCGAACTCGCCGAACAATCGCTGATCGGACAAGGCATACCAAAGGAAAACATCGAGATTTTGCCGACAGTGACCGACAGCACACAGGAAGAAGCGAATCTGTTGGCGAAAACTGCGAAAGAGCGCGATTTGCAGTCAATTTTGCTCGTTACATCGGCGTATCACACGCGCCGAACGCTCTGGACTTTTGAAAAAACGATGCGGCAAAATAATGTTTCTATCAAAATCGGCATCGAATCTCCGCCGCCCGGACATCAAACTCCGCCGCCCGTTTACTGGTGGCTGATGCCGACCGGCTGGAACGTCGTCGCCGGAGAATATCTGAAAACCGTTTATTACTGGCTGTATTACTGAGAAAATTTCAAATTAATAATCATAGTATCTCGGCGAATATTCCGGGCAGCCGGTTGTGTTCAAATTTTCGATGTTCCGCGCCATTTTGTTTCGCGCCGTCCAGCGCGACCAATTCCACGAACGAAAATCGTTTTCCCTCTGCTGCGCTTCATCCAAACGGTGCAAAAGTTTATTTTTGACTTCGCATTCTTGAATAAAATCCATTTTCGGCATATTTTCCAACAATGCGGGAACAGCGTCATCGCTCAGTTGCGAAACGTATTCGGTATCAAAACCGCGACCTTTCTGCATTAAACCGACATTCGTGCGGACGATAAAATCGTCAGGATTCAAAACGTGCAAAGTTCCGAGCGTGAATAACGTCAGCCACAACGCGCCCCACGCAAATCTTTGCCGCATTCCGCGCAGAACAGTCAGAGCGAACCAAACAAAAATCAGCGCGAGCAAAACCATCACCGCCATCGGGTAAAATCTGACGGTCGTCAAACCGTAACCCAAACTTCCGGTCAAAAGAAATAATCTTTGCGCGGCGGAAATCATAATTACGAACAACAAACCGATATTTATCATCGCCAGAACGCGGTAAATCTTTTCGTTGAGCGGTTTGTGTTTACGCAAAAGCCAGTGCGAGATGAGCAAAATCGGCAAAACGAGCGCGGAAACCGTTACGAGTTCGCCGAAACCGCGCCGCGCATAATCGGCGAGCTTGAAATCCGGCGTATTCTGCACTAAATTCATTCCGCCGAACAAATACGGAATCTGCACGATGACAAAACTCAGAAATAAAAGATTTATCAAACCCAAAACGACCGAAATTTCGATTGCGCCGAGCGTGAAATAACTCGGTAAAACCGAATTATCAAAGTTTTTCCATTGCCATTTTTTATTTTCTTCTGTTTCTAATTTTTCTCGGCTTTTCGGTGCGTCGTCGTTTTTGATGTCAGTAACGCTCAGATTTTGCGGTTGTACTTTTTCTTCGGCGGCGAGAAAAGTTTCCGTCAAATCATCCGAAAAACCTGCAATCAGCGAACCGCGCAAATATCCGGCGACAATCCACGCGAAAAATCCGACGAAGAAAATGTGTGCGACTAATTCATCCGGCTGAACATTAAATGTTTTTTCGACAATTCCCTGAAAAACCGCGTCAGCCGCGACAAACAACGCGCCGAAAATGAGCAGAATCGGAAGCGCGATCAAAAGTCCGCGCAACACGGAAAGCAGATGTTTCGACCAACCTGTTTGCGGAATTGTTTTCCATTTAACATCATTAAATACCAGAAAAAACGGCGCGACTGTCGCGCTGATTCCCGACCAAATGAAGCCGATTACATAATGAAAAACTCCGGCAAATTGCGTTTTAATTTCTAAAGCAGGCAGTGTTAAAACGGCTAAAATCGTCAAAACAGCCAACGTGTCAAAAGTTTTCAATTCCATCGAATCGCGCCAGACAAACATCGCCGCAAAGAAAACCAGCGCAATATTTAAGGTAATCGTCTGCGCGTTCCAAAATTCCTGTCTGCGCCGCAAAATCAGCATCACAAACGCCGCGACCAACGCGCCGATAAACAGAAAAACATTCAATCCCCAAGGCGTTACGCGCAACAGCACGTCGCCCAAAACGCCAAGCAAAACCGCCGCCTGTAAAATTTCCAAACCTGTTTTTGTTTTTTCGTTCATAATTTTTACCAATCTTCACAAATATGAAAATCAATCCTTTCGATACTTTCGCCGGTAAACTGCTCATAAACTTCAGCTAAAACTTTGTGTCTTTCATCGTCCGGTAAATAACAATATTTTCCTCCAAGTTTATTAACATCAACCAGCGGGGATACAAATTTTAAAATTTGTGCGTTCTCACGAATCGTTTGAACATTGCCTTCTACTATTTCATTTAGCATTTCGTTGATTTCCCTATTTATTATCGCCGGAACAACTGCGCTGAAAATCGCCGCTAAAGCGAATGAGCGAATGAGAACACTATTTTCAAAAAAAGGTTTGGCGGTTTGAAAAGCGCGAAAAGCGTTGCGGAAAAAGACAATTGAACAAAATAGCGGCGTAAATCCCAAAGCACCGATTGCAATGATTAAGCCGATCAAACTAATCGGGATCAAAACAATTCCGATGCTCAGGGAAACCAGCCCGCTGACCAGAAAAAGTCCGGCTAAAAAAGCATTCAGCCATTTGAGTTTCGCGCCCCAAATCAGCCACGCCGACATCGCCATCACCGAAACGAAACTCAATAAGTATGCAAAAGGTTTGTAGCTTCCCATCAACGCTCCTTTTCCTAATCCGTACCCTTTGAAAACTATCGGGTCAAACACAAAACAAATCACCGGCAAAATCGCGCCGAAAATCCAATCAAATTTTATTTGTGTGTGGGTTGCATCTTTTTGAAACTGCCGCCGCCAGAATCTGTTTTCCGATTCTATTTTGACTTCGACATTATTATTTTCGTTCAAATTCAATTGCTGCATAATTTTGATAATCTCCTATTTTCCTTTCATCGCTTTTATTAACGCTTCCATATGATTCAGATAACGATTCAACGCTTCGCGCCCGTCGTTTGTTATTTTGTATTCCGTCAACGGAACGCGTCCGTTAAATGATTTCAAGCATTCGAGATAACCCGCGTCTTCCAATTTTCTGGCGTGAACGCTGATGTTGCCGTCGGTCGTATTTAACAGGTTTTTCAAATCCGTAAAAGACAAAGTTTCATTCGCCGCGAGCGCGCTGATAATTCCCAGACGCATTCGTTCGTGGATGATTTTATCGAGATCATTTGAAACGGTTTCCGCCGCTTTTTCAATTTTCAAAGCCTGCGGTTTGGTGATTTCAGTTTCGTCCGAATTTTCTTTTTTTAACGCTAAATTGCTTTTTGCCATATACTTATCAACCCGTTTTGAAACTTATCTAAAATTATTTATCTGCGTCCACAAATGCGGAGTGAAAATCAACAAGCCGATCAAAACTGAACCGACTGCTGTAATCAAAACCGCTCCGGCGGCGACATCTTTCGCTTTTGCCGCCAGCGGGTGAAATTCCGGCGACGCGACATCGGTTAAAAATTCAAACGCGGTATTCAAAGCCTCCGCTGTCCAAACGGAAATTGCGGTCAAGATAATCCAGCACCATTCGGATTTTGTCAGACCAAAATTAATGCCGGAAATAATTACAACGATAGTTGCAAAAGCGTGAATCCAGGCATTTTGCTGTGAAAAAATCATTATTCGAACGCCGTTGAGCGCACATCGAACACTTCTTATTCTGCCGTTGAATGTCAATGAATTGTTTGTCATAATTTTTAACCGCCGTATTTCCAAGCGACAATCGCGCCGAAAATAATGTGTAAAACGCCGAAACTCAAACCCATCATCGCGTTGGCAAATCCGGCTGGAAGAAAAAAAGCAATTGCGCCGAGCGCGATGAAACACCAGCCGGCAACCGGCACAACGCGCACCGAATACGCGCCGCCGCAAGCAATCGCCGCGCCGTAAAGCAAAATCCAGACGGGAATCATCGCTTCAAAATATCCGAATCGCCAAAGTCCGAATGTGATAAAAACAGCGCACAGAATCGGCGGCAGAAAATTCATCGCAAACTTTTTCGCCGGAACTGAAACGAGCGAATTGTTGGTGATTTTCGCTTTTTGCCACATCGCAAAAAATCCGATTCCCGCCGCCAGAAACGCTTCGACGAGCCAGACGAGCAGCCAATTAAAAATCAGCGGCTGAAAATTTGCGATAATTGCCGCCGCAATCGCCGTCGCGCCCATAAAAATTCCTCCGTAACCCGGAACGCTCGTGAACACCGTCGAGCGTTCCATCGTTTCGCGGATAAATTTCAAATTATCAACAGCGCGATCACTAATGTTTATCGGCTGCTTCGCTTCTGTTTCATCTTTTCGGATTGTTTGCGCTTTTACCATTTCGTTTTGAAATATAGGCGAAGTTATTTTGTTTGTCAAGAACTTTATAACATAAAGTGAAGAAGATTAAGATTTTTTGAAATACTATTTAGAAAATATCTCAAATACTAAGTAAGAGGACAGAATAATTTTTAAAATGAAACTACGAAAATACACCAAGCATCACGAAAAGAATGAGCCGCTTTGGTGCGTTTTCGTGTTTTTTCGTGGTTGTAATTTATAAATTTATTTTGTCCGGTTACTTATTTCAGTTAATTCTTATAATATTTAAAAATTGTTTCGCGCTCCGTTGGCGGACAGTTGTTTTCAATATATTGAAAACTTGGACGGAGTGTTCTATTCAGGTGTGAAAAATTTGAGCAGGCAGAATTCCAGAATGAAATTAAAAATTGCCGTTTATTCTTTCTCTTCCTCAGTGTCGCAATCGTCAGCGACCCAGGCGACAAAAAGCCGCAGCCAATTGTCTTTAGGCTCAACGATGTTCACGCCGACACGCGTTGTGCCGTGGGCGGCAGGCAATGTTCGTATGACCTGCGCTTTGACTTCGACCGGAACGCCGTCGGGACGATGTGAACGAAGATAAAGATTTTCGCCGGCGGCGACCTTTTGATTTAAGTGAAAAAGCGCGCCGGTCGTTGAAATATCGTCGGTTTCAGTCGGTTCAGACCACGCCGCGCCGTCGTCCGCGCGTCCCGATACGACAATCGGCAGACGCAGCGACATCCGAAGCGCAAAGCGTTTTTCATCAAATTGCGATTGCATATTGGTTGACATACCAAATTCGGCAGCGTTCTTGAAATCAGTAAAACGAAATACAGTTTAACACGAAAAGTTATAAAGAAATATAACCAATCAAATTTTATTTGTAAAACGAGCATAAAACTTTACAAATTCGGTATTTATAAAAAGCCCGTACTCTTCCTTATTCGACTAACTAAGTCTCACATAGTTATACTATAAGCATAAAGAAAATTGCTACGTTCATTTACAAATACATTTCAGGAGAAAACGAAAATTATTATGCCGCAAACAGAAATTAATCGGAAAGTTGTCATTTTAGGTTCGGGTCCGGCGGGTTTGACCGCCGCCATTTACGCTTCGCGGGCGCAGCTTGAACCGATTGTTGTAGAAGGACCGCAGCCGGGCGGACAACTGACGATTACCACCGATGTCGAAAATTATCCGGGATTTTCCAGCGGAATTATGGGACCGGAAATGATGAACGAATTTCGCGCTCAGGCGGAAAGATTCGGCACGAAAATCATCAGCGTCTGGATTGATAAAGTTGATTTATCCGAACGACCTTTCACGCTTTACGGCAAGGAAAGCGAAGACGGCGAAGAAATTTCGACGATTATCAAAGCGGAAACTTTGATAATTTCGACGGGCGCGTCGGCAAAATGGCTCGGCGTTCCGGGCGAAGAACCTGTTCCCGAAGGTTTGGGCGGCAACGGCGTTTCAGCGTGCGCGACGTGCGACGGTTTCTTTTTTCGAGGCAAACCCGTCGTAATTGTCGGCGGCGGCGATACGGCGATGGAAGAAGCGATGTTTTTAACGCGTTTCGCTTCAAAAGTTACGCTTATGCACCGGCGCGACGAGTTTCGCGCTTCACGCATTATGCAGGAAAGAGTTTTTGCCAATGAAAAAATCGAAATAATGTGGCATACGCAAGTCAGAGAAATTGTCGGCACGAAGGAAGAAGGCGTAACGGGCGTGAAAATTTACAATAATGAGACAAAAGAAGAAAGCGAATTTCCGACGCAGGGCGTTTTTATCGCCATCGGACACAAGCCGAACACCGAACTCTTCAAAGGAGTGCTTGATATGGACGAAACCGGATATTTGAAAACCAAAGGTCGAACGATGGAAACCAATGTTTCCGGCGTTTTTGCCAGCGGCGACGCGCAGGATCATTATTATCGTCAAGCAGTTACGGCGGCGGGAACAGGTTGTATGGCGGCGATTGACGCGGAAAGATTTCTCGTCGAACACGGCGAAACAGTGAAGAATACGGAAACCAATTGGTAATTGTATCTTTCGATATTTCTAACTTTTTAAAAGCAAATTGACAATATAACCGACACGCATATAATGAATTACTTGACAATTGTTGCGTTTATGCCAAATGCCGTAATTTTCAAATTAGTTTGATAAATGCCCGTGCCGGTTTAATTATCATCGCTGTCCCGCGAAGACGCGGTATTCAAAGGTGTTTTAAATTGTCGTATTTAAGGTTGATTTTTTATGTCGAAATTTTATCTGTTTTCACTTGTCATTTTTTTATTTGCGGTTAGTTGGGCTTGCACGACGACCGACACGCCGAACGAAAATGCTAATGTCGTAACTAATGTCAATATGCCGCCGGAATTTTCGGCGAGTCCGATTCCGATGTCGAGTTTGCCGCCCGGTATTCCCGATCCAAATTCCAATGTAAATGTCCAGAAAGGCGCGACACCGATTCCGGGAATCCCGGACGGAAAAGACCTCGGAAAACCCATACAAAGAGGCGCGACACCGATTCCGGGAATCCCGGACGAAGTTATAAAAAGCAATCCGTCGAGCAGTTCATCAAGTAATTCAAAGAACGAGAAAAAGTCGCCGAAAACCGAATCGAACACGACAGGTAATTCTGCCAATAAACCGGCAAAATTTTGAAAAAAGCCCGCTAAAATAAGGAAAAGGCGAACGGGAAATTTATCTTCCGTTCGCCTTTTTTCTTTCAAGCTAAAATTATTCCGCCGCTTCGGACGGCGCGGCTTTTTCTTTTTTAACGTCTTCCTTAATCAAACCGAGCGCGACTTTCGTATCGTTTTCGATTCTTTCAAAAATGTCCCTGTTTTCTTTAAAAAACTTTTTGACGTTTTCGCGCCCTTGTCCGAGCCGTTCGTCGCCGTAAGAAAACCACGCGCCGCTTTTGTCAACAATTTCGTGTGTAACCGCCAAATCGAGCAAATCGCCTTCCTTTGAAATGCCTTCGCCGTACATAATGTCGAATTCGCATTCGTGAAACGGCGGCGCGACTTTGTTTTTGACGACTTTGACGCGCGTCCGATTGCCGACCATTTTATCGCCGTCTTTGATCGCGCCGATTCTTCTAATATCTATGCGAACGCTGGCGTAAAATTTCAGAGCCTTGCCGCCCGTCGTCGTTTCCGGCGAACCGAACATTACGCCGATTTTATCGCGCAATTGATTGATAAAAATAAAACAGGTATTTGAACTCGAAACAATTCCGGTCAATTTTCGCAGTGCCTGCGACATCAGACGCGCCTGCAAACCCATATGCGAATCGCCCATTTCGCCGTCAATTTCCGCCCGCGGCACGAGCGCGGCGACCGAATCAATAACGATTACGTCAACGCTTGCCGAACGAACTAAAGTTTCCGCAATTTCAAGTGCTTGTTCGCCGGAATCGGGTTGCGAAATTAGCATTTCGTCAATATTGACACCGAGTTTTTCGGCATAAACAGGATCGAGCGCGTGTTCGGCATCAATAAATGCGGCGACTCCGCCGAGTTTTTGCGCCGAAGCGACGACCTGCAGAGCGAGCGTCGTTTTGCCCGAACTTTCCGGTCCGTAAACTTCAATAACTCTGCCGCGCGGAAAACCGCCGACACCGATTGCCGCGTCAATGCTCAAACAATTCGTCGAAATCGAACCGACTTCTTCGTGCGGACGTTCGCCCAAACGCATTATCGAACCTTTGCCGAATTTTTTCTCAATATTCGCCAGCGCGGATTCAATCGCTTTGCCTTTTGTATCACTGCTCATTTTTGTTGCTTCTCCAGCCATTTTTACTTTCTCCGTTGTGTGTGAATTTCAAACTCTATAAAGTCTAACACAACGAAGCGCGTTTGTGAAATGTTGTTTCACAGATGAAACGGCTATTTTTTAAATTAAGATAAAATGTTTATTCAAGTTAGTGGAAAAACTAAATTTGTGCAAGTTTTTCGGCTGACAATTTAATAATTTAATTTGCCATCTGCATAAACAGCGCGTCGGTGGCGATTTTGCGATTGAGGTTGACATTAAAGTTTTCGCGCATCGTTTCGATTTCTACGAGCCACGACGCGAGGCGTTTCGTGTCGGCGTTTTCGGCGAATATTTTTAGGTTATTTTTGATGTCGGCATTGATTAGATTTTCTTCATTTGCGCCGAGCGTCAATTTCCAAACGTCGTGAATCAAAGTTTCCAAAACTTTGAACGAATTGTCGTAATCGTCCTTATTTTTCGCGTCGTTCATTTCTTCGGCGGTTCGCAAAAGCACAACGCGATCTTGTTTTATCAAAAGACTTTCCAAAACTTTGAGCATCGTTTCGCGCTGATTGCGGAATTTTTCCAAATCGAGAAGCAGCGCACGTCCGATGCTTCCGGCGGAAAGTTTCGCCAAAATCGCGGCTTCGTCGGGCGAAAACTTTTTGGTTTTGAGCAGATGATCGGCAATTTCATTTGTCGGAATCGGCGCGAAACGAATCGTTTGACAGCGTGAAAGAATCGTCGGCAAAAGCGCGTCGGGACGCGCGGTTATCAAAAAAATATGCGATGTCGGCGGCGGTTCTTCCAGTGTTTTCAAAAGCGCGTTGGAAGCGGCATCGTTCATTTTATCCGCGTCATCAATCAATAAAAATCGCGCTTTCGCCTGATAAGGTCGAAAATTCGCTTCTTTTTCCAAATCGCGCACCGCGTCAACCAAAATATTTTTGTTGTAAGGAATTACCAAACCGATGTCGGGATGTTCGCTGAAAATTACTTCTTTGTACGCGTCTTTATCGTCAGCTTTCGGAAACGTAAAAACATCGGCGCGGCGGCAGGCGGAACATTCATCACACGCCTCGAAATCGCGCGGATTTTGACAGACGAACGATTTCGCCAGTTCCAGCGCGAATAGTTTTTTGCCGACACCTTCCGCGCCGACGAAAATCAGCGAATGCGGAACGCGTTCCGCTTTCAGCATTCGCCGCAAACTTTCTTTGATGTAATCGTTGCCGATGAATTTGTTAAACATAATTCAAAGTGGAAAAGTGGAAAAGTGGAAAAGTGAAAAAGTGAAATTTACAGATTGAAAAACGTCCGAAAACTTCGCCTCTGCACATTTTCACTTCAAAAATTCCGAAACAATTTCCATCACGCGCGACTGCACTTCGCTGGTTGAATCTTCGGCATTTACCGTGCGAAATCGCTGCGGTTCGCGTTCCGCGATTTCCAGATACGCCGCGCGGACACGCGTGTAAAAATCCGCTGTTTCCTTGTCCATTCGGTTCTTTTGTTCGCCCGTGTCGCTGCGCGAATTTGTTCGTGACAGGGCTTTTTCGATTGGTAAATCAAAAAATAAAGTCAGGTCTGGTTTGAGTCCGCCGGTGGCAAGCTCAATGACCTGATTGACGGTTGATTCGGAAAACCCGCGTCCCGCGCCCTGATAAGCAAAAGTTGCATCGGCGAAGCGATCTGAAATGACGATTTTTCCCTGT
Organism: Pyrinomonadaceae bacterium; assembly: GCA_965218105.1. Taxonomy (GTDB): domain Bacteria; phylum Acidobacteriota; class Blastocatellia; order Pyrinomonadales; family Pyrinomonadaceae. The sequence goes on along the minus strand of OZ244585.1, from coordinate 1,641,160 downwards.
TCGAGCGCGGGTTTGATAAGGAAATTGATGTGCTGGGCGCGGTCGGCGGCGAAAAGCAGCAGTTCGGCGAGCGGCGCGACGTTTTCTTCGGTTTCGAGAAAGGCTTCGCGCAGACGGCGACCGAGCGGCGTTCCGCCGGGTTCGCAAGTCGTCAAAACATCAAAGCCTTTTATCAACAGCTCGCTCGCCAACATACGCAGCTGTGTTGACTTGCCGCTTCCGTCAACTCCTTCAAAAGTGATAAATTTTCCGCGCAAAATAAATTATTCCGAATTAACTTTTTTTCGTTCTTGAGAAATCGTCGAAATTGAGTGTTTGAAAATCAAAAAATCTTGTCCGCCGACATCGAGCAAAACCGAAAATTTATCGAAACTTTTGATTCTGCCCGTCAAAGTCGCGCCGTGCATTAGATGAATCATCACGCTCTGTTTTTCGCGCCGTGCCGTGTTCAGAAACGCGTCCTGTATGTTTTGGGCAGTTTTTTCCATAACATTTTTCTTATTAACTTAAAATGTGGGATTTCAATTATTAAGTCTATAACAGATTTGAGTTTACAACAAGAAATATTTCACAAGTTACTCTAATTTAAGGATTTTCCACAATTTTTTTTGCGTGTCCGCGTCCGTGCCGAAGCCTTCGAGCCAGATTGCGTCTTTTTCGCGCCGAAACCAAGAAAGCTGCCGTTTGGCATAATTGCGAACGTCCTGTTTGGTTTGCTCGACTGCGCTTTCCAAACTTCGTTCGCCGCGCAGATATTCGCCGACGCGCCGATAACCGTGCGCACCGAGCGCGTTTGTGTCGTCTTTTACGCCGCTTTCACGAATAAAATGTACTTCTTCGACCAGACCGTTTTCAAAATGCCGCGCGGCGCGTTCGTTTATTTTTTCATACAATTTGTCGCGCGGCGGATTCAGCACGAAAATTTTAATTCTTCCGGCAAATTCGGGCGGTTCGATTCGTTTCGGCTGTAACTCGGACATTTTTTTGCCGGTTTGAAAATAAACTTCCAAAGCCCGCTGAACGCGCACGTAATCGCGCGGAAAAAGTTTGTCGGCGGAAGTTTTATCTGCTTTTTGCAAAAGTTTATAAAGATATTCCGCGCCTTTTTTTTCTTTTACTGCGCTCAGTCTTTTTCGCAAATTTTCGTCTGTTTTCGGACTTTCAAAAAAAGGCTGGCGCAGCGAACGCAGATAAAATCCCGTGCCGCCGACGAGAATCGGAATTTTGCCGCGTTTTTCGATTTCAATAATTTTTGCCGCCGCATCATTTGCCCAATCCGCCGCCGTGTAATTTATTTCGGGCGCGACGTAATCAAGCAAATGATGCGGAACGCCGCGCATTTCCTCTGTCGAAGGTTTTGCCGTGGCAATCTGAATTTCTTTGTAAATCTGCACCGAATCGCAGTTAATTATCTCGCCGCCGATTTTCAGCGCGAATTCCACGCCGATTTCGGTTTTTCCCGAAGCCGTCGGTCCGACTATCGAATAAATTGGATTTTTATCAGATTTGTCCACAACTGAATTGGATTTTTAACCGAAGATTTTAGCGGCTCGCTGCAAATTATTTTGAGGAAATTTACGCGGCGGCATCTCTGCGGGAAGATTTTTCGGAGTTTTTCTTCGCAAAAAAATATTTCAAACTGAAATTTGATGTTCGGCGTTTAATTTTCTTCTATAATTTGCACGTCGGAATTGGCTTTTCTGAATTTTGAATAAGTGAAATCAACCTGCGCATCTTTGACGGCTGAAATTTGACCGTCTTTTTTCTTGACATCGTAATGAACGAATGAAATTTTTTTGGGAACTAAAATCCCGAATTCGCTCGGCTGATATTCAAAATCGGTTTTCAGAATAATTATCGGATCAGCAGTTTGGGCGGTCAATTCTCTATCTTCGCGCCAAATTTGAAACGTCTTTGCGTCAACCAAAAGTTTCCCGCGCAAAAATACGTTGGATTTATTTAAGGATTTCGGCAGATCGAGATTAAAACCCAAAGATAATCTTTTTTCCGCCGATTTTTCTTCGTTTATCAAAACGTAGGGCGACGGTTTCGTCTGCTGATATTCGACGACGTAAACTTCCGAATCGTTGACAACATCGCGTCCGGCGAGTTTGAAATCGAAAAACGGACGCGCGTAATCTTCCAGAATCGGCGATTGGAAAAGCGTCAAACCGTTAATTATCAAACTTTTATCGTAGCGCAAACTCTCTTTTTGGATTTTTTTAAGTTCCTGTTCGACGGAATCCGACTTTGCAAGCTGCGTCAGCAAATCATTCGCCCGCGTTTGATTATCGTTGACCGTTTTGCCGTCAACTTTGTAAACATCGCGGTATTCGGTCGTTACGCTCTCGTCTTTTGCCGAATGAAAAATGATAAAGTTGGATTCGACAACCGCGTTTTTTCTCACATTTCCGCTTTTGTCGTAAATTTGAAAAGTTTTGGTTTCGGCGGCTAAAAGATTTTTGAATTCTTCCCGATAATTTTGCGTTTTTTCGGCGGCATTTTTTAAAATCGCCTCCAAATTCGGCTGATTTTCCGTTTGCGCCGAAACAAAAATTGAACAAATCAGCAGAAAAAAACCGGCGAAAATTATATTTTTTGAAATAGATTTAAACATTTTGAGTAACCTCGAATCAAGCTGAACTTGATTTCTTATTGAAACACATTTCTAATGTTTATTAAAATAAATGTATGACTGAAAAACCCGAAATCTGGAAAAAAAAATCGTCGCGGCAGATTGCCGACTGCCGCGTTTTCAAAGTGCGCGAAGACTTCTGCGAAAGTGACAGCGATCACAAAGAAAGTACTTTTTTCGTCGTCGAAAATCCTGATTGGGTAAATATAATCGGTTTGACGAAAGACAAAAAAGTCATTTTAATCGAACAATTCAGACACGGCGCGGAAGAAATTATTTTGGAGATTCCGGGCGGAATGATTGACGACGGCGAAGATGCGGAAACGGCGGCAAAACGCGAACTTCTCGAAGAAACGGGTTATTCGTCGGAAAAGTTCGTTTATTTGGGAAAATCACGCCCGAATCCGGCGATTCAGGACAATTTAATTTATCATTTTCTCGCCCTCGATTGTGAGAAAACCGGCGAGACGAATTTTGACGAAAACGAAAGCGTCGTTACAAAATTATTTTCATTTGATGAAATTCCCGCTTTGATCAAAGATGAAAAAATCACGCATTCGCTGGTCATTACGGCATTTTATTATTTGCAGCACAGAAGTTAAATTTATCTTTAATTTTATCCTTTCTCCCTTATCCTTCATCCTTTTCTAAAATGCCCACCAGCCTTTATAAAACTGAATAATAAAAACGGTCAGAAAAAAGACAGACCAGACTGTAAAAAGCACGTTCGCCCACCAATTTTTGACGGCTAAAAAACCCGCCATAATAAACAGCGGAAATAGGGAAAGCGTATAGCGCGGAACGCTCAGGACATAAGAAGTACTGACGAAAAGCAGCCAGTTGCCGACCATCCAAACGCGATACGAATTTCTCAAAAAACGCCAGCCGATAATTGTTGCGAACAAGCCGATTAATACGAAAAGAAATTCCTGAACGCCGTGCATTTCCGCGTCGGACGGTTTGTTTCTGTAAATTCTTTTAACCGTTTCCCAGATGCCTTCCCACGGAAATCTGAAATATCTATACCAATGTTCACGCTGATAAACCATAAACATCAGCGGATTTCCGGCGACGTAATAGTTGATCGCCAAATAAATGCCGAAACCGAACGGAATAATCAACAACGCCAGCCATTTGCGATTAAAATTTTTGTGTTCCCGGTATTCATTCCAAACCTCAAACGCGAGCGCGGGAAACAACAGCAGACCGTTGACGCGCGTCAGACAAGCCAAACCGCCCAAAATTCCGGCAAAAATCCAGAATCTTTTTCGCGCGGCGAGAAAACTGCCGACGCACAAACTCAAAAAAAGACTTTCCGTGTATGGAATATGCAGAAAATAACTCGTCGGGAAAATAAACAAAAATAACACGGAAAACTGCGCGATTTTCTCCGAATAATCGAGGCGGACGAGTTCTCTGAAAACAAATCCGAGCGCGACGGTTGCAACGCCGGAGACGACGAACGCGCTGATTAAATAATCTCTGAAAACAATTTGAAACAGCGCGATCAAAGCCGGATATAGCGGAAAAAAGACGATTAAAAATCTGTCGTCGCCAAACGCCGTATAACCGTTCTGAGCGATATTCAGATAATGAACCGCGTCCCAGCGACTCCAGTTTGCGAAATAATCGTAGAAATTATCAATCGCCTGATCGTTGATGATTTGATAACTTTGCGCCGCGAAAGTGAGAATTAAAATTTTCGTGAGCAAAACCGTCGTCAAAACTTTGCCGTTGAACCAATTCGGCTTTCGGGATTTTGTAATAGTTTCAGACATAAAAAATTAGGTCGAGATCAGATAAAATCATTATCTTTGGAAATTTTCAAATGTAAAATGCGGCGGTCTTAATTTTAAGTTTGGCGGGAAGTTTGCGACAATCTTTGTTGTGAAAGTCTCCGCCGTCATCATCGCTTACAACGAAGAAAAAAACATTGCCGAAGCAATAAAATCCGTTGATTGGGCGGACGAGATTTTGGTTGTTGATTCGGAAAGCGACGACCGGACAAGAAAAATTTCCGAATCTCTCGGCGCGCGGGTTTTGATACAAAAATGGCTGGGTTTTTCCAAACAAAAACAATTTGCCGTTGACAATGCCGCGCACGACTGGATTTTTAGTCTCGATGCCGACGAGCGCGTTTCCGGTGAACTGAAAAATGAAATATTAAAATTAAAAAACACGTCTGAAAAAGAATTACCCGACGGTTATAAAATCCCGCGTCTGTCTTTTTATATGAATCGCCCGATTCGTCACTGCGGCTGGTATCCAGATTGGCAACTGCGTTTTTTTGACCGCCGCCAAGGGAAGTGGAAGGACGTTTTGATTCACGAATCAGTGCAAATGAAGGAAAACGCCAAAGTCGAAAAACTCAAAAGCGATATTCTGCATTACACTATCGAAAATGCTTCTCAGCACCACAAAATAATTGGAACGCGCTACGCGCCGCTCGCCGCCCGACAAATGTTTGAACGCGGAAAGCGCACTTCCGCGCTGAAAATTTTCACCGCCGGAACGACGACATTTCTCCAGACATACATCTTAAAAGGCGGTTTTCTCGACGGTTTAGCTGGATTTACCATTTCACGATTCGCCGCCCATCACGCATTTTTGAAACACACTATTTTGTGGGAAATGCAAAATGACGAAAATAAAAATTAAAATAATTGTATTTTACAAACGGAAATGAGTAGAATAAATTAAATCATTACAGGGAAAATTTTACATTCAAATTGCGGGTCACTCGCAAAATCTAACACGAGGGCAGGATATGGAAAATCAATCTTCAAACGATTTTAAGGCGGAACGCGCTCCGGCGACAAGTCAAATTAATCTAAAAATTAACGGTGAAAATCAGAAGCTCGCCATCGCGCCGTGGGTCGTTTTGCTCGATCTTTTGCGTGATCGTCTGGATTTGACGGGGACGAAAAAAGGCTGCGATCACGGGCAGTGCGGAGCCTGCACGGTTTTAATTGACGGCGTGCGAATTAATTCGTGTCTGACGCTGGCGATAATGCAGGACGGGGCGGAAATTACGACCGTCGAAGGTTTGGCGAACGGCGATCAGTTACAGCCGATTCAGCAGGCTTTTATTGACTGCGACGCGTTTCAGTGCGGTTACTGTACGCCCGGACAGATTTGTTCGGCGGTCGGGCTGATGAACGAAGGACACGCGCAAACGCGCGACGAAATTCGGGAATTGATGAGCGGCAATATTTGCCGGTGCGGGGCATATCCGAATATCGTGGACGCGGTGGAACAGGCGATGAACGCGGCGAACGGAGGCGGAAAATAATGAACAATTTTTCTTACGCGCGAGCCGGATCGGTCGAAAACGCCGTCAGCGAAATCGGCAAAACGGAAACGGCGAAATTTATCGCGGGCGGCACGAATCTGCTCGATTTGATGAAATATAACGTCGAAAAACCGCAGCATTTGGTTGACGTTAATCGTCTGCCGCTCGATAAAATCGAAGAAATTGACGGCGGTTGGCGGTTGGGCGCGCTCTGCACAAATTCGGAGACGGCTTATCACGAAGCGGTCGAAAAAAATTATCCGATGCTGTCGCTGGCGATTTTGAACGGCGCGTCGCCGCAGCTCAGAAACGCAGCGACCGACGGCGGAAATCTGATGCAGCGGACGCGCTGTTATTATTTTTACGACACGGCATTTCCGTGCAACAAACGCGAACCCGGCACGGGCTGTCCGGCGATTGAAGGCTACAACCGGATTCTCGCCGTTTTGGGAACGTCCGACAACTGTATCGCCACGCATCCGTCCGATATGTGCGTCGCCCTCGCCGCGCTCGAAGCGGTTGTCAATGTTCGCGGAGACGACGGCGAACGTCAGATAAAATTTGAAGATTTTCACCGTTTGCCGGGTGATACGCCCGAAATTGACAACAACTTAAAGCCGAATGAAATCATCGTTTCGATTGATTTGCCGGAAAAAGGTTTTTCGGAAAATTACACGTATTTGAAGCTGCGCGACCGCGCGAGTTACGCGTTCGCGCTCGTTTCCGTCGCCGTCGGTCTGGAAATGAACGGCGATAAAATTTCCGAAGCGCGAATCGCGCTCGGCGGCGTGGCGGCAAAACCGTGGCGCGATAAAGAGGCGGAAAATCTGCTGAAAGACAAACCGGCGACGCGCGAAAATTTCAGCACAGCCGCCGAAAAGATTTTCGCCGACGCGAAAGGTTTCGGACACAATAATTTCAAAATCGAACTCGGCAAACGCGCCGTCATTCGCGCTTTAGAACAAGCCGCGAACGGAACGCCGCAAACAATTGCGGATAAGGAAATTAAATAGTTTTTTTCACGTAAGACAAAGGAATTTAGCAGGGATAACAGGATGAAAAGGATAAGAAAAACCGTTTTGTAAGTTTTTTTATCCCTGTTTATCCTGTTATCCCTGCCAAATTTTTATTTGATTTTTCGTGATGAATGAAAAGCAAGGGGAAAATATGACGACGAATTATATCGGAAAACCGGAAAGCCGCGTGGACGGCAGATTGAAAGTGACGGGCGGCGCGAATTACGCGGCGGATTTTGACGTGCCGAATGTTGCGCGCGGATATGTTGTTTCGAGCCGTATTACAAAAGGCAAAATTACCGAGATTGACACGAGCGAAGCCGAAGCGGTGAACGGCGTTTTGAAGGTTTTGACGCACGAAAATCGCCCTTCGACGGCGTGGCGCGACGCGAATTATAAGGACGACATCGCGCCTGCCGGTTCGCCGTTTCGCCCGCTTGATAACGGCGATATTTTGTATAACGGGCAGCCAATCGCGCTCGTCGTTGCCGAAGATTTTGAAACGGCGCGCTATGCCGCGACGCTCGTTAAAGTGAAATACGAAACCGAACCGCACGAAACGGATTTGGACGCGAACCGCGAAAAAGCCAGAAAGCCGAAAAAAGGCGCGAGCGGCTATAATCCGCCGCCGGACGAACGCGGCGATGCGGAAAAGGCTTGGGACGACGCGAATTTCAAAATAGAAGCCGATTATTCAACGCCGATTGAACATCACAATCCGATGGAAATCCACGCTTCGACCGTCGTTTACGAAGGCGACGGAAAATTGACGATTTACGATAAAACGCAGGGCGTTTTAAACAGCAAAAAATACGTCGTCAACGCCTTCGGACTCGGTGAAGACGACGTGCGCGTGATGTCGCCGTTTATGGGCGGCGGTTTCGGTTCGGGTTTGCGCCCGCAATACCAGTTGTTTTTGGCGGTGCTTGCCGCGCTCGATTTGAAGCGGTCGGTAAAATTGATGCTGACGCGCGAACAAATGTTTACGTTCGGACATCGCCCGCGCTGCGAACAGCGCGTTTCGCTCGGCGCGCACGACGACGGAACGCTCGAAGCGTTAATTCATACCGCGCTCGAAGAAACGTCGCAGTTTGAAGATTTCGCCGAAACGGTCGTCAATTGGTCGGGCGTTTTATACAACGCGATGAACGCGAAATTTGATTACAACGTCGCTTCGCTCGATTTTTACACGCCGCTTTCGATGCGCGCGCCCGGAGCGGTTCTCGGCGTTTACGCCATCGAATCAGCGGCGGACGAAATTTCCGGCGAACTGAAAATTGATCCGCTCGAATTTCGCAAAAAGAATTACACTTACGACGATCCGAACAAAAATCTGCCGTTTTCGAGCAAGGAATTGATGAAATGTTACGAGCAGGGCGCGGCAAAGTTCGGCTGGGACAAACGCACTCACGAACCGCGTTCGATGAAGGACGGCAATGAATTAATCGGCTACGGAATGGCGAGCGGAGTTTGGGAGGCGCAGCAGTCGCCGGGCAGCGCGAAAGTCGTTCTGAACGCCGACGGTTTGGTCGAATCGAGCAGCGCGACGAGCGACATCGGCACGGGAACTTATACCGCGATGACGCAGATCACGGCGCAGGAATTGGGCGTTCAGATTGAAAATGTAACCTTTAAGTTGGGCGATTCAGAACTTTCGCAGGCACCGATTGAAGGCGGTTCGTGGACGGTTTCATCAATCGGTCCGGCGATTAAAGCGGCGTGCGAAGAAATTCACAAAAAACTTTTTGAATTCGCGCAAAAACAGGACGACGCTTTCGCCGAAACGGAATTTGAAGGCGTTGAATTCGGCGACGGCAAAATCACGCTCAAAACGGACGCGAACAAATCAATCGCTTTCACCGAAATTTTGAAAAAAGCCGGTGAAAGTTCCGTCGAGCAGGAAAGTTCGGTCAAGCCGGATAAAGCTAAACGCAGCAAATACACGATTAACACGCATTCGGCGTGTTTCGTCGAAGTTCGCGTGGACGAAGAATTAAAAAATATCCGCGTCACCAGAATCGTCAACGCCTTTGCCGCCGGACGCATTATCAACCCGAAAACTTCGCGCAGCCAGATCATCGGCGGCGTGGTTTGGGGAATCGGGATGGCACTCGAAGAAGAATCGGTCGTTGACGACAAATTCGGTCGTTTCGTCAACCAAAATCTCGCCGAATATCATCTGCCGGTCAACGCCGACGTGCCGGAAATTGAAGTGATTTTCGTCGAAGAACACGACGAAATCGTCAACCCAATCGGCGCGAAAGGTTTGGGCGAAATCGGCATCGTCGGCGTGGCGGCGGCAATCGCCAACGCGATTTATCACGCGACGGGAAAGCGCGTCCGAGATTTGCCGATTACGCTCGATAAATTGTTGTAAAAAGTTGCTTAAACGCAGATAAACGCGGATTCAGGAAAACGATTTGGTTGCATTTTATAAAATCAAAAACATCTGCGTTTAATTTCGCCTTTTTGCCGCAAGAAAAAAAATTTAACTTTTAAATTCAGAGTAAATTATGACACAGGAATTATCAAAAAAAGAAAATCATTCGGTCGAATCGGTGGCAAAAGATGTCCGTCATTTGAAGATCGTTTTTGTCAATACATATTTCGTTAACACGCCGGAATACGCGCCCGGTTCGTGGATTTTGGTGGATACGGGAATTCCGTTGACCGGCTGGCGAATCAAAAGTTACGCCGAAAAACTTTACGGCGCGGGCGCGAAACCGACGGCGATTGTTTTGACGCACGGACATTTTGACCACGCGGGTTCGGCTCTCGATTTGGCGGAAGCGTGGAACGTTCCGGTTTACGCGCATCGGCTCGAAATGCCGTATTTGACGGGAAAATCAGATTATCCGCCGCAAGACCCGACGGTCGGCGGCGCGCTCGCGCAAATGTCCAGACTTTTTCCGCACGGCGGTTACGATTTGGGAAATCGCGTCAGGCAAATCGGTGAAAACAACCGCATCGAAGAACTTCCCGGTTGGCAGATAATTCACACGCCCGGACACACGGCGGGACATATTTCTTTATTCCGCGAATCCGACAAAACGCTGCTCGCGGGCGACGCGCTGGCGACGATGAATCAGGATTCGTGGAGCGCGATGCTCACCGAAAAACGCGAATTCAATTGTCCGCCGCCGCCGTTTACGACCGATTGGCAGGCGGCGCGAAAATCAATCGAAACGCTCGCCGAACTCGCGCCCGAAGTCGTCGCCGCCGGACACGGACAGCCGATTAAAGAAAATACAGCCGAACGGCTCAAAGAATTTGCCGAGAATTTTACGCCGCCCGCGCACGGCAGATACGTCAATCAACCGGCAATCGCCGACGAAAGCGGAGTCGTTTCAGTTCCGCCGCCTGTCGCCGATCCGGTGCGAAACGTCATCATCGGCGCGAGCGCAATCGGCGGCGGTTTGCTTTTGGCGAAAATACTGAAACGTCGAAAATAAAAGGATTTTAAAAATTATCAGAAATTTAACAACGCGAATCAAAAGTTGAAAATAGTTGGCAGAATTAAAGGATTACTTTGCATCCTTTGCGTCTTTGCGGGAAACGAATTTTTGAAAATTTCCGCGCTAACCGCACAAAACCGCGCCGCCGTTGATGTTTAAAACTTCGCCGGTGATATGGCGCGACCAGTCGGAGGCGAGAAAAATGATCGAAAGCGCGACATCATCGGCGGTGGCGACGCGTTTTAACGGAATGCCGTCAACGACGCGGTGGACGAATTCTTCGTCGTTGAAAACCGAATCGTTCAAGTTCGTGTCAACCCAACCCGGCGCGACGCAGTTGACGCGGATGTGCGGTGCGAGTTCGTTTGACAACGCTTTGGTAAACGAGATTTGTCCGCCTTTCGACGCGGCGTAATTTGAATATCCGGCTTCGCCGCGCTGTCCGGCGGTTGATGAAACGATGACGATATTGCCCGAATTCTGCTTTTTGAAATGCTCGCTCGCCGTTTTGCAAACCGTCCAGGTTCCTTTCAAATTCGCGTCCAGAACCTTGTCCCAGACCGCTTCGGACATCTCGTTGACCGGCGCGCCTTCCCAAATTCCGGCGTTGGCGATTAACAAATCAATCGCGCCAAATCGCTCGATTGCCGCGTTCGTCAAACTTTCGGCTTCGCTCAATTTTGAAACGTCGGCTTTGACGGCGATTGCCGCGCCGCCGATTTTTTCGCATTCGGCGACGACTTCAAGCGCGTCCGCTTCGTGCTGAAAATAATTAACGACGACGTTCGCGCCCGCTTCTGCTAAACGCAATGCCGTCGCGCGTCCGATGCCGCGACTCGCGCCCGTCACAATCGCGGTTTTCCCGCTCAACAAATAATCCGGCAGTTTTTTCCCGACCACTTTTTCGCTCATAATTTTTTATTAGCCACGAACAAACACGAAACTTCACGAAAGAAGAATTTTTGAAGATTACTTTAAAAATTTCTTAAATTTTCGTGTCCTTTTCGTGTTTGTTCGTGGCTAATATCCTTTCTAAAATTTCGCTCATTCGCCGCGTATCACTCAAAAAAGCGTCGTGTCCGTCGGGCGAAATCATTTCGATATATTGGCTTTTCACGCCGTTTTCGGTGAATCTTTCGGCTAAATTTCGCACGTCGTTCGGCGGAAAAAGCCAGTCGCTGGAGATGCCGACAAAATAAGTTTCAGCTTCGATGTTTTTTATTTCAGCGTCGGAAAGTTCAAATAAATCCATCGCTTTCGAGATGATTTTGAAGGTTTCCGCGTCGAAACGGTTTTTGAAAATCTCGCTTTGATAATCTAAATAACCGGCGATGTCGTAGCGATGATTAAAATTTTCGCGCGGATTTTCGCCGTTGCGGTTCGGTTTTCTCGCAAATCGGGCGTTAAATAAATCCGGCGATTTGTAGGAAAGCATCGCAATCTGCCGCGCCAAACCGACACCGTTTTCGATGCGGAGAGCCGCGCGCTGCAAATGATTTAACGCCAAACCCATCGCCGGCAGCTCGCACGCGCCGATTGACACGCATTTTTCCGCCGTTTCGGGAAAATTCGCCGCCCACTGCAAAGCGCACATTCCGCCGACCGAACCGCCGATAACGGCTGTTAATTTTTCGATTCCGAGACGGGCTAAAACTACTTTTTGCGCCCGAAGTATATCGGTTACGGTGACGAGCGGAAATTCCGTTTTGTTATCTTTCCCTCGAAAACTTTCGGACTTTGCGCCCGTCGAACCGTAACACGAACCTAAAAAATTGATACAGATAAAAGCGTCTTCGTCGGTGTTCAACGCCTTGCCCGCGCCGATTACGTCGCCCCACCAATCGTCAATCCGCGCCGAACCGGTCAGCGCGTGAAAAACGAGCGAAACATTTGATTTATCGGCATTCATCTCGCCGTAAACCGCGTAATGCTGAACGATTTCAGGCAAAATTGCGCCCGCTTCGAGCGCGAACGGCTGGCGCAGAATACAGTCATCTTCAATTGTCGGAACAATTTCACTCACTTAAAATCTCTATGTAAATCGGTCGGAAAAGGAAAACAACTGCGAATTGAAGACAGGAATTTTTCGCCGATTATTTTCCTTTTCCTTAGCCTTGGAAATAATGGATAGTAAATAATTAATGTTTCGATTTATACGTTTTCCGCGAAAAATCTGATTTAATTTTCCATTTTCCATTATCAATTATCAATTGAATTAAACGCCGCCCGCGCCCGCCGCCGCCTGCGAAACGTCAACTGTTTCTTCTTCGATTTCGATGTTTTTACCGCGCAGCGCGTCGTCCAAATCCGCCAAAATATCGCGGATGTCTTCGATGCCGACCGACAGGCGCACCAGATCGGGCGACACGCCGGTTGATTTTTGTTCCTCTTCGGTCAACTGCGCGTGTGTCGTCGAAGCCGGATGAATGACCAGCGATTTCGCGTCGCCGATGTTCGCCAGCAGCGAAAAAAGTTTGACCGAATTAATGAATTTTTTGCCCGCTTCATAGCCGCCTTTGATGCCGAATGTCACCAATGCGCCCGCGCCGTTCGGCAGATATTTGTTCGCCAGATCGTAGTATTTGCTCGATTCCAAACCGGGATAATTAACCCATTCGACGAGTTCGTGATTCTGCAAAAACCTCGCCACTTCGAGCGCGTTTTCCGAATGGCGTTCCATTCGCAAATGCAGCGTTTCCGCGCCTTGCAGCAGCAAAAACGACGAAAACGGCGACAGTGCCGCGCCCGTGTCGCGCAAACCTTGAACACGCGCTTTCAAAATAAACGCCAAATTTCCAAATGCTTCGCTGTATGAAATGCCGTGATAACTCGGATCAGGTTCGACGAAATCGGGAAATCTGCCCGACTCTTTCCAGTCGAAATTGCCCGAATCAACGATCACGCCGCCGATGGTCGTGCCGTGTCCGCCGATAAATTTCGTCGCCGATTCGACCACAATGTCCGCGCCGTGTTCAATCGGGCGCACGAGCGCGGGCGAAGCCGAAGTGTTGTCAATAATCAGCGGCAATTTGTGTTTGTGCGCGATTTCCGCGAGCTTCTCAATATCAATGACATCGAGCTTCGGATTGCCGACCGTTTCGGTGTATATCGCTTTTGTTTTGTCGTTAATCGCCGCTTCGATGCCTTCGTAATCCGCGCCGTCCACGAATTTGAAATTGATGCCGAACTTCGGCAGTGTGTGGTGAAAAAGATTGTAAGTGCCGCCGTATAAAGAAGTTGTCGAGATGATTTCGTCGCCCGCCTGCGCGATGGTCAAAATCGTCAAAGTTTCCGCCGCCTGACCGGAAGCCGTCGCCAGAGCCGCAACTCCGCCTTCGAGGGCGGCGATGCGCTGTTCAAAAACATCGGTCGTCGGGTTCATCAAACGCGTGTAAATATTGCCGAATTCCTGCAAAGCGAACAGCCGCGCCGCGTGATCGGCATCGTCAAAAACATACGAAGTCGTCTGATAAATCGGCACCGCCCGCGAATGCGTCGCCGCGTCCGGCGTTTGTCCGCCGTGAATCGCCAGTGTGTTGAAATGATAATTTTTTGTTTCTTCCGCCATTTTTATTTCTCCCTTTTTATTAGCCACGAACAAACACGAAACTTCACGAAATTAAGAACAGAAATTTTTAGCCACAGATTTACACAGATGGACACTGATATAAGAAGGATAAATCCAAAGAGATAACAAGAGATATTTGAAAATCTTTTCTATTTTGATTTAAAAATCTGTGTTTATCTGTGTAAACGCGAAGCGGGACGGTTACATTTCTTTCCGTTTCGTGTCTTTTTCGTGGCTAAACCTTCCGCCCAACACACAAAAACCTTCGTGCTAAAGATTTGCACGAAGGTTTTTGTAAAATCTTTCGTTTTAAACCGGCGGTTGCCGATTCAGTCTTTAGCAGTTTTTATCGTGGAGCAAGTTGCCTTAAATCGCCACGCTTTTAATTTTTCAAATTCTTAACATCTTTGAAGCGCACCGCATTATTTAATGCGACAACGACAGGAATTAATTTGCAAATTTCTTTCACTCATCTGTTAAGTAAGTTTTAAGCTAAACAAATTTTTGACGCTTGTCAAACGAACGAGTAATTATTGTATTTGTTTTTATTCAAATCCAAGATTTTCTTTTTCTTGATCGGATAACCGAGAAATATTTTTAATTTCGTCCCATTTAATTCTGGCAGCATATTTACTGTTATCTTCGTCATATTCAACAATTCCCTCAACCACCAAATCATCACGATTTCCATTTTCATCTACATCGTCATCATAAAAGACAAGTTTCAACCCTTTCTTAGGCTTGATTTTATTTTCTTCCAAATCTTTAAATGTGCCGATACAAACTAATCGAAGGCGATTTTCATAATCATCTTTCATAAAATCACCATAAATCAATATCGGCTTTTTCATAAATTTAACCACATAAAACCGCACCGCCGTTGATGTTTAGAATCTCGCCCGTGATGTGGCGCGACCAATCGGACAGCAGAAAACAAATCGAAAGCGCGATGTCGTCGGTCGTCGCCATTCGTTGTAGCGGGATTGATTTTAGAACTGATTGTTTATAATTTTCATCTTCAAAAACCGGGCGCACCATCGCCGTTTCGATCCAGCCCGGCGCGACGCAGTTGACGCGGATTTTCGGACAAAGTTCGCTCGCCAACGCTTTCGTAAAAGAAATTTGTCCGCCTTTCGACGCGGCGTAATTGGAATAATTCGCTTCGCCGCGCTGTCCGGCGGTTGATGAAACAAGGACGATTGAACCGTTCGCCTGTTTTTTCATCGAAGGCACACAGGCTTTCGTCATCGCCCACGCTGCTTTCAGATTGGTATTTAAAACCTTGTTCCAAAGCTCTTCCGACATATCTTCAATCGGCGAACCTTCCCAAATTCCGGCGTTCAAAACGAGCAAATCAATCTTGCCGAACCGCTCAATCGCTTTATTGGCAAGATTATGCGCGTCCTGCCAGATCGAAACGTCGCCCTGAACGGCAATCGCTTCAACGCCGCATTTTTCACATTCTTCAACAACCTCATTTGCCGCGTCCTCTCTCGACAAATAATTAACTACAACATTCGCGCCCGATTCGGCTAAACGCAAAGCCGTCGCTTTTCCGACTCCGCGCGACGAACCGGTAATTATCGCGGTTTTACCTTGAAAAAGATTCGACGGAAGTTTTATTTCGACAGGCATTTCGCTCATAAATTTTTCGTGCTTTTTTGAAAAAGTTCAAATTGAAATTGTAATTTGCTTATTAAGACGACTTCGCAAGTAATAAATTATTGGAAGAAAAAAGGATAATAAAATAAGTCCGATTGTCGAATATGTCAATAAATCCGATAGAAAAGCTAACGATGTTTGCCAAAATAATTTCATCCTGAAACAAGAATAATGCTTGTTTCAAAATTATTCAACGATTTTTATTCCCAGTTCTTTCAACTGTGCGTCGTCAACCGCGCCCGGTGAATCCATCATTAAATCCTGCGCCGAGGCAGTTTTCGGGAACGCCATCACGTCGCGGATGTTTTCCGTGCCGCAGAGAATCATACAGGTTCGTTCGATTCCGGCGGCGAAACCGCCGTGCGGCGGCGTACCGAATTCGAGCGCGTCGAGGAAAAAGCCGAATCGCGCGCGCGCGACTTCAGGCGATAAACCCAACGCTTTGAAATTTAACGCCTGAATTTCTTTCTGGTGAATACGAATCGAACCGCCCGCGCATTCGTAGCCGTTGATTACCGCATCGTAAGCCTTAGCGCGAATTTGTCCGAAAAGTTCGCGTTCGTCATTTTCAACGGCGCGTTTAAAAAGTTCCAAATCTTCGTCCATCGGCGACGTGAACGGATGATGCGCCGCCGCGTAATTTCCCGTTTCCGCGTCGTATTCAAACATTGGAAATTCCGTGACGATCAAAGGTTTATATAAACTTTTGTCAATCAAATTTTCGCGTTTCGCCACTTCGATTCGCAGCGCGCCGAGCGCAGCCGCGACGACTGATTTTTTACCCGCGACGATTAATACCAAATCGCCTTTTTCAGCTTTCGCGCTTTGGGCGAGTTCGGAAATTGTCGCTTCGCCGAGAACTTTCAGCAGCGAAGAAGTCATCTCTTCGCCGAGTTTTATCCAAGCTAAACCGCTCGCGCCGTAGCGTTTGACGAATTCCTGCAAATCATCGGTTACTTTGCGCGAATAATCGGCTCTGCCTTTGACGACGATACATTTTATTTCGCCTTTGTTTTGCAAAACCGACGCGAACGGCGCGAAATCCGTGTCTTTAAAGTCGTCGGACAAATCCTGCAACTCCATTTCAAAACGCAAATCCGGCTTGTCCGAACCGAACCGGCGCATCGCTTCCGCATAAGTCATTCGCGGAAATTGTTCGGGCAAATTTACGTCAATCAAGCGCAAAACGCTGCCGAACATTCCTTCCATCACGCGATAAACCATTTCCTGACTGGCAAAACTCATTTCCACGTCGAGCTGCGTAAATTCCGGCTGACGGTCGGCGCGAAGGTCTTCATCGCGGAAACAGCGGGCGATTTGGTAATATTTATCGAAGCCGGAAATCATACAAAGTTGTTTCAAAATCTGCGGCGACTGCGGCAGCGCGAAAAATTTGCTCGTGTGAATGCGCGACGGAACGATAAAATCTCGCGCGCCTTCGGGCGTAGATTTGAGCAGAATCGGCGTTTCGATTTCGATAAAATCCCGCGCGTCCATAAATTCGCGGATTTTGGCGACGGCTTTCGCCCGCATCCGAATATTTCGCTGCAAAACCGGACGACGCAGATCAAGATAACGATATTTCAGCCGCAAATCTTCCGATGCGAGATTTTGCGAACCGGCTTTTTCGAGTTCAAACGGCGGCGTTTTCGCCTCGTTCAAAATTAAAATATCGCTGACGTGAATTTCGATGTCGCCGGTGGCGAGTTTCGCGTTGTGCGTCCCTTCGTCGCGCGAAAAAACTTCGCCGACAACTGCGACAACATATTCACCGCGCAAACTTTTCGCCTTCGCGTGCGCCTCTTTCGCCGTTTCCTCGCTGACGACGACCTGCGTAATTCCGTCGCGGTCGCGCAAATCAATAAAAGTAAAAACGCCGAAATCACGCCGTTTCGCCACCCAACCCATTAAAACGACCGATTCGCCGACATTTTTCGCGCGAAGCTCGCCGCAGGTGTGTGTTCTTTCTAAATTTCCCAGTGTATCTAACATAAATTTGTAACGGAACGCCGTCATCGCGGGCGGCAGGATTGCGCGAGCAATCCGGTAAATTATCGGCATTATTCAATATTGAAACAATACGGACTTTTTTGAACGCTTTCGCGTCCATTGCCGTCAAGATGACGGCGTTCCAAATAAAAAACGCCTTTCGAGTTTGCGACAAACGAAAGGCGGAACGCTGTAAATTTTGCGCTCGCGCCAATCAATTATTATCGTCGTTAAATCGAACTGCGTTCATAAAAACTAAAATCAAAAACTGTGCAGAATCATACAGGCAGAAAAACTTAAAATCAAATTATGCGGCGCATTTAGTAAAATTCGTTATTGTTTTTGCACTTTTTTGAACGCTTCCAAAACTTCATCGTCTTTCGGGCGCAATAAACTCAACGATTGAACTTTGTGATAAGCAATTTTGCCGTCTTTATCAATTACGACCACGCCGCGCGCCGAACGTCCGGGAAGCCACGATTTCATTCCGTATTTTTCGAGCGTCGCGCCTTTTTCATCCGAAAGAAGCGTCAGCGGCAAATCGTATTTTCCCGCAAAATTTTTGTGCGATTCGGCGGAATCCGTCGAAATGCCGACGACTTCCGCGCCGGTTTTTTGATAATCTTCCCAATTATCACGAACGGAACACAACTGTTTTGTGCAAACCGGCGTGTTGTCGCCCGGATAAAACAGCAAAACGACGGTTTCCCCGCGCTGTTTTGATAATTGCCAATCATTTCCGTCGCCGTCTTTCAGCGTGAAATCCGGTGCTTTTTCGCCGATTTTCATTTTTTTAATTTTCCTTGCAATTTTTTATCGCAGCGGGTCTTGATAATATTTATCGCGCTCATCAATTTTGCTGTCGGCTAAATCGAAAAGTCTCTGCCAATTCGGAAGCATCGCAAACCAAACGTCTTCGCTTTTCGTTTTCACGATATTTTCCTTTATTTTTTCGCGCTTTAAGTAACCGTTTTTTTTGAGCAAAAAAACGATGTCGTTCAAATCCTTGTCGCGTCCGGCAATATATTTCAAAATCGCCAACCATTCCGGCGTAATTATTCTGATGCCGTTTTTCAACATATTTGCGTCTTTCAACGCCTGAAAGTAATATTGCCGGTAATTATCTTCCCGAACAATCCAGTCAACGTGAATCCTCTTTTTTCCGACCATAACTTCGTAAGATTCACCGCCAAACCCAATCGGACGAATCGCCGCAAGCGGCAGACGTTTCAGAGAAATCACATCAACATCTTTCGTCAAACGCGGACTTCCGTAAAGGTGCATCGCAATTCCGCCCGCCAAAGCCCATTCGATCTGCTCTTTTTCGGCAATCTCAGCCAATTTCTTCACGGCGGAAATTCCCGCGTCCGTGTCAATCATCGGCGAATTTTCGAGGTTTTGCTCGATGTATTTAATTAATTCCTGTTCACTCATTTATTTGATTTATCTTTTAGCTTGAAACTAACAGAACACCAATTTTTTCTATAACTTATTTTGTTGAAAATCCCGAATGTCTTTAAAAGGCTTGTCTTTATCGGTAAAATCAGGGCGATAATAATGCGAAGCGGATTCGTATTCCTGCATAAAACCTTCTTCAATTCCCAAATCTTCCAAAACTTCAATTGCCGAAAACCATTCGCGTTCGGAAATTCTTCGGGAAAGTAAAATATAACGTTCGTCGGTGGCGGCTTTGTTCGTCGCGTAATATTGCGCCATCAAACTTATCGCAACTTTTGGGGAAAGTTCATCACGAATCCAGCGCAGATTTTCTTCGATTCCGGCTAAATCATTCGGCAGAACAAGCAGACGAATGACCAAACCTTTTTGCAAAAGTCCGTTTTCGTCGTAAATTAATTTATCGCCGGTTTGCCGGAACATTTCTTTGACCGCCGCCCGCGCGTGTGTCGTGTAATCGCGCACTTTTGAATATTGAAAGCCCGCGTCGTTTTCGGCGTATTTCAAATCGGGCAGATAAACGTCAACAATTCCGTTTAATAATTTTAAAACTTCGACCGAATCGTAAGCGTTCGTGTTGTAAACAATCGGCAAACGCAGACCGCTTTCCGCCGCGATCAAAATTGCGCGAGCCATTTGCGGCGCAAAATGTGTCGGCGACACAAAACCAATATTATGACAGCCTTTCGCCTGTAATTCGAGCATTATTTCCGCCAATTTTTCGTGCGTGATTTCATTTTTTTTCTGCGTTTTGTGCGTTTGTGAAATTTGATAATTCTGGCAGTAAACACAGCGCAGATTGCAGTTGCCGAAAAAGATATTGCCCGCGCCGTTTGTTCCCGATAAAACAGGTTCTTCACCAAAATGCGCGGTGTAAGACGAGACAATCGGTAATTTTCCCGAATAACACGCGGCGATTTCGTCTTTTAGACGATTATTTCCGCAGTCTTTCGGGCAAATCGAACAACTTTCCAGAAGTTTTTCCAGTTGTTCAACTCTCTTTTTCAGTTGTCCCGTCTTCAATAATTTGAGAAACTTCGGCTCTGATTCTTCTTTTTCCCTGTGCATTGTAAGTATATTTCTTGATTATTTCTTCAGGCGCGACGACGTTTGCCAAAGCCCATATAAAATCCATTTCGGCGTTGATTGTAAATCTCGCCATTCGATTTTCGAGAAGCATCTGAAGGCTTCCGTAAAACAAAAAAACAATTCCGATAATTCCAACCGGAATCGGCAGCCAGCGGTATGTGTTAAAAAATCCGGCAATGGCAATGGTTACGCTGGTTAAAATAAAAAATCCGAGACCGTAATAAAACGCGCCCATCGCCCGCTGCAAAATTCGTGCGCGGCTCGTAACTTTGTCGAGCAGATTGACGATTGTGTCGAGCCGTTTTTCATACAGCGGAATTTTGCTTTTGTCTTCGTTGAGCATCAGTTCGCTCAATCTGACTTCGAGTTCGCGCACGCGGTCAATGACACGACCGAGCCGCGTCGAAGTTGAAAGCACGAGCGAACCGGTTGCTGAAATCAACAGCGTCGGCGTAACCATCGCCGTCAAAAACTCAATAGTAATCGAAAGCGCGTTCGGATTTAATGAAATTGCATCTTCGATGAAAATCATAAAGAGATTTTAACGCAAAGCGGCAAAGACGCGAAGATGCAAAGGAAGAATAATTATATTTTTAACAAAAAAAACTTTGCGCCCTTGCATCTTTGCGCCTTTGCGTTGAAAAATAATCGCTATGAGTCAAAAGCAAGGAACTGTTAAAATTTTACGCCACGAAAGCGAAATTTTGAAGAATAATCCGCTCGGCGACGAATATATTCGTGATTTATATGTTTATCTGCCGCCGAATTACGAAGCGTCAAACGAAAATTTCGCGGTCGTTTATTTACTGACCGGATTCACCGGACGCGGGAAAATGCTGCTCAATGATTCTGCCTTTGCGCCGAATCTGGCGGACAGAATGAACAAACTAATCGGCGAAAACAAAATCAAACCGATGATTGCCGTTTTGCCCGATTGTTTTACGCATTACGGCGGCTCGCAGTATATCAATTCGAGCGCGACGGGAAATTACGAAGATTATTTGACGCGGGAAATCGTCCCGTTCGTGGACGAAAATTTTCGCACGGTAAATGATAAAAATTTTCGCGCCGTGATGGGAAAATCAAGCGGCGGTTACGGCGCGTTAACAATGGCGATGCGGCATTCCGATTTATTCGGTTTGGCGTGTTCGACGAGCGGCGATTGTTATTTTAATTACTGCTATCTGCCGGATTTCCCGAAGGCTTTTCGCGCTATAAAAGGAAATCCGAAAAAACTCGTCGAAAAATTTTGGAACGAAGACGCAAAAAAAGGCAAAGACGATTTCGCCGCCCTTAATATCATCGGAATGAGCGCGTGTTACTCGCCGAATCCCGATTCGGAACTCGGTTTTGATTTGCCGTTTGATTTGGAAACCGGAGAAATAATTTCAAATGTTCTGGTTCGCTGGATGCGGCACGATCCGTATTTTTTGGTTGAAAGATACGCGAAAAATTTGAAATCCTTAAAACTTCTCCACATTGACGCGGGAACCAAAGATGAGTTTTACCTTGATTTAGGCGCGAAAATATTATGCGAAAAGTTAAAAGATTTTGACGTTCCGCACATTCACGAAGAATTCGACGACGGACATTTTAATATTTCGTATCGCTACAATCGCTCGCTGGAATTGATTTCGGAAAATATACAAGAAAATTAACAGGATGAACAGGATTTACAGGATTTTTTTATAAAGTAAGTGGACAAAATAAATTTGTAAATGTTCGGAGCGCGGACACTCTTGTCCGCCAGCCGTTCAAACAAATGACGATACCGAAACAGGAACATTGGCGGACAAGAGTGTCCGCGCTCCAACTTAAAAATAATTTTGTCCACTTACTAAATCAGAAATTATCTTGTTTATCCTGTTAATTATTTCTGCGAAACTCTTTCGACTTCCGCGTCCATTTTGCCGGTCAGCATAAACCACACCATTTTGTAATCGCTGATAAACGACCAGAACGGATATTTGAAAGACGCGGGTTTGTTGTGTTCGACGAAGAAATGCGAGAACCACGCGAAAGCGTAGCCGGTGACGAAACACAGCGGAAAATAAATCCAGTTTCCGCTCCGCAAAATCCAGACGAGGAAAACGAGTCCCAATGTCGTGCCGATAAAATGCAAATATCGCGTCAAAGGTTCTCGATGTTCGGCGACATAAAAATCCCAAAACTCAGCGTAATTTTTTGGTTTATTCATTTTACTTAAAATAAAAACACGGATAAATCCGAAAAGACGAATCCGTGTTTAATCTGCAAATTTGTTTTGAACAATTTTAACCGATAAACATTTCGTCTTCCGTGTAAACGCGGTCAATTCGTTTCGGCGAAGGCGCGAGTAAAACTTCCAGACCTTTGCGAACGCCCGCCATAACCGCCGCGATTTCACGTGCCGGTTCGACGACTTTTTCGTGTATAAAGTCCGTCGTCGTTACGACTTGCTGGTGTGTGCGGTCAATCGTTTGGCTGACGAGCGCAACTTTATCTTTGGCTTCGTGCGCCGTTATTCCGACAAGTTGTTTGATTTCAGCGACTTCATCTTTGATAAGTCCGGCGGATTCGGAAAAATATTTGGTCGCCGTCGAAAGATTACCGGAAATTTCCGTAAACTGCACCGAAATTTGTTTCCCCTGTTCGCCGATGGCATCAACTTTTGTGATGAGCGGTTCAAATTTTCCTTCAACCCGCTCAACCGTATCGGTAACTTTTTTGATGATGAGAGCAATCGCAATCAGCGCGATTGCCATCACGACAAAACAGACGGCAATGACGATTGACGCGATCATTATCCAAAATATCGGTTCGCTAGTGTTCATTGTTCCCTCTTATTCTTCTTTCTTTGCTTCACCCGGAATTTCTAAAATCCTGTCTTTATTATCTTTAATCGGATAACTTGGACGACCTTCGGCAATTATGTTCGATTCGGTGCGGCGTTTTTCATCTTGATAGGCTTCTTTTCCGGCTTCAATCGCGGCGGAAAACGGATTTTTCGTCGCGCTGACCGCATCTTTCGCTTTTCCGGTCAAATCACCGGCTTTATCTACCAACTCGCCGGCTTTATCTTTCAAATCACCGGCTTTATCCTGCGCCGTCTGATAAAATTCAGCTGCTTTGTCGCGGCTTACTTCGTAATAATCACCGGCTTTTTCCCCGACCAGCGCGGCGGTTTCTTTACCCTTTTCAACTCCTTTGCGGGTTACATCGGCAATGTCACCGCGCAGTTCCAGCCCCGATTTCGGCGCAAAGAGCAGTGCCAAAATCGCTCCGATTCCGATGCCGCCGAGCAAATAAGTAATTTTTGTCGTCGCGCCCGCTTCTTTGTCATTTTCGTATTCGTATTTCATATATTTGTCTCCTTTTTGCAAAAAAAATCACAGCGAAAATCCTGTTAAATTTTCTATACACTGAATATACCAGAAAGAAACTAAAAACTAAAAACTAAAAATTAAAAGTGAAAAATTAAATTTGCTTTGACAGTTCGCGGAATATTTTGCAGATCGGGCAAAATTTCGACGCTCTGCCATATTTTTGGCGAAAACATTTGTTTCACCGTGTCCGATTGATCAAAACCAATCTCCATCAACAAAAAACCGCGCGGCTTTAGAAAGTTCGGAGCATTTTCAACAATTTTTTTGATGATAGAAAAACCGTCTCTGCCGTCGGTCAATGCTGAAAGCGGTTCAAAATCACGCACTTCCGGCTGTAAATTTTCTATATTTTCACTTGAAATATACGGCGGATTTGAAACGACGAGATCAAATTTCCGGTTTTGTAAAACGTCAAAAACATCTGAAGTTTTCAATTCTAATCTGTCGGAAACACCGTGATTTTCGGCATTTTTCGCGGCAATCCGCAAAGCCTCTTCGGACACGTCCAAACCAATCGCCGAAGCCGTTTTAACTTCGCACAAAATCGAAATCGAAATGCAGCCCGAACCGACACCGATTTCGCAAAATTTGCCGTTTTCCGGCAAAAGCTCGACTGCGTTTTCGACGATCAGTTCCGTTTCGGGACGCGGAATCAAAACATCTTTTGAAACTTCAAAATCCAAACCGTAAAATTCCTGTTTTCCCGTAATATATTGAAAAGGTTCACGTTTTGCGCGTCGCCGCAAAAATTCACCAAAACGTTTTTCTTCCTGCTTTGAAAGTTCATATTCGGAATGCGCGATGAGAAAAGTTTTGTCTTTTTGCAAAGCAAAAGCGAGCAGCGAACCGGCTTCGCGGCGCGGTTCGGCAATTTCGCCGTGCCGCAAAACCTCGGCGGCAATTTTTAAGGTTTCGGCAATAGTCGGCATTATTTTTATGAATGTATGCTGATTAAACTCAAAGTTTGACTGCTTTTGTCGCCGCAAAAGTCGGAATATATCTGTTCAAAATTCGCGCTTCGTCCGTCCACCAATCTTCGTAAAAACCGCCGATCAAAAATCCGGCTGCGATTTGTCCGCCGATTTGTTCGTCCAGCGTGTGACTAAACTCCAAAGGCTCGCCCGCTTCGAGCATTTTGTTTAATTCGTCATCGTCGAGCGAATCCAAATCAGAATACGGAATTTTATGTCTGAACTCCAAAACATCTCTTTCTTCTTCGGCGTAACGGTCGAAAACATAGACAAACGGATGATTAAAACCCGAAAGCAAAACGCCGCCGCGCCGCAAAACTCTGAAACATTCTTTCCAAATCGGCTGAAGTTCGGACATAAAACAATTTGAACACGGATGAAAAATCAAGTCGAAAGATTCGCTTTCAAATCTCGACAAATCTTTCGCGTCGCCCAGTTCCGTTCTGATTTTGAGATTTTCTCTGTTTGCGACAAATTCATCTCTTTCAAGTTGTTTCGCCGAAGCGTCAAACGACGTAACATTCGCGCCCGCCGCCGCTAAAATTGCTGCTTGCTGACCGCCGCCCGAAGCCAGACACAAAATATCTTTGCCTTTTACCTCGCCAAACCATTCACGAGGAACGCTTTTTATCGGCGTTAGAATTATTTCCCACACGCCGCGCCGCGCATTTTCAATTTCTTCCGCGCAGACCGGAACGCTCCATTCGATATTTTCTTCGGCTAATTTATCCCAAGCCTTGCTGTTGTGTTCGTGAATATTCATTATCGCGCTCCGTCGCCGCGCAAAATCGCGGGTAAAGTCAGTAAAATTATTTTCAAATCAAGCCACAGCGACCAATTTTCGATGTAGAACAAATCAATTTTGACCATTTCATCAAACGACAGCCGATTTCTGCCCGAAACTTGCCACAAACCTGTAATTCCGGGCTTCATATCGAGGCGTTTGCGATGCCAGATGTCGTATTCTTCGACTTCATAAGGAATCGGCGGACGCGCGCCGACGACGCTCATTTCGCCTTTTAAGACGTTCAAAAACTGCGGCAGTTCGTCCAAACTCGTGCGCCGCAGAAACTTTCCGGCGTTGGTAATTCGCGCATCGTTTTTAACTTTGCCGAACACGGGTTTTTCGTCGTTTCCGGCGTTGGCTTCGCGCAAACCTTCGATGTTTTTGCGATACGCTTCGCGGTGAATTGCTTCGTCGGCATCCGCTTTCATCGTGCGAAATTTATAGCAGAGAAATTTCCGTCCGTCCATTCCGACGCGCTCTTGTTTGAAAAGTATCGCGCCGCGCGAATCGAATTTGATAAACAGCGCGATCAAAATCCAAACCGGCGAAAGCAAAACGAGCAAAAGAGCCGAAATAATAATGTCCGAAATGCGTTTGATAAATCTTTCCGCCTCCGACAGAGGTTCGCGGAACAGCCGCACCATCGGCAAAACGCCGATTTGCTCGACGCTGGTTTTTTGCGGCAGAAAATTAAACAGCGACGGCGCGAGCCGAAATTCAACTTTCTGTTTGCGCTCAATGTGCATCATCGCTTCAAAAAGTTTCTCGCTCGGAATAGTGCTGTCGGTGATAATCACTTCCTGAATTTCGAGTTCGCGGATAATTTCCGGCAATTCGTCGAGATTTCCGACAACCGGAACTTCGGTTAAATTTTGAAATTTGGAATTTGAAATCTGGAATTTGGAATCGTCCGGCGCGACGATGCCGACGACGCGATAACCCAAATCGCGGCGTTCCCGCAATTCACGAATCGTCTGCTCGGCTTCGGCGTTTGTGCCGACGATCAAAGTCGGAATGAGGTTTATATCGCGTTTTCTAATAATGGTTTGCAGATAGCGCAAGCCGAGATGAAAAACCGAAAAAACAACGAGCGCGAGCGCGAAATCGAGCGCGAAAACGCCGCGCGAGTAGGAAAATTCACGAAACGCGAAACCGCCGCGAAACAAAAAAGTAAACGCGATAATCAACAAGGAACCGAGCGCGACGGCTTTGAAAATTTTGATAAATTCGGCGACGTAAGAAAACGCGCCCTGCAAGCGGAAAACTCTCTGCCAAATGAACATCGCCAGACGAATCGGAATTATAAAAAGCAAAACTCCGACATAAGGCGCGAAATCCGCGCTCCAATTCCAGTTTGTCTGTGAAAAAATCGAATCGCCTTCGCGCCAAACGAAAGCGGACGCGAAACACAAAACGGAAAAAAGCGCGTCAAACAAAAAAATAGAAACTTTCACCGACGGCAAAACCCAAGCCGGAACGCGATTTTCCGCTTTTGCAAATTTTGTTTTCGGTCTGATTTTCGTTTCCGCTTTCATCGTCAATAATCTTTTTAAGATAATAACCGATTAGCGGCGATTTTTCTCAGATGATGTTTTTAATATGAATGGAAATTACACAGTTGAAATGGAGACAGTTTCGCAATAGCTGATAAATTATAGATGAAAGATAATAACTGCGCCCTTTCATCTGTAATTTATCAGCTATGATCTTTCAGTTATTCCGAACGGCTTTCTGTTTTTTCATTTTCAACTGCGTAACTCCTGTATAAACTAAATTTCAGTAATAATTGATTTTTCTAAACGGTTGGCTAATAATTGGAGCTTATCACAGAA
This sequence comes from Pyrinomonadaceae bacterium, assembly GCA_965218105.1. GTDB lineage: Bacteria > Acidobacteriota > Blastocatellia > Pyrinomonadales > Pyrinomonadaceae. The sequence goes on along the minus strand of OZ244585.1, from coordinate 1,614,044 downwards.
ACGAAAAGTAAACTGACGGGAAAATATGAAAAACGAAAAACAAAATCGGCGCGAGTTTTTGAAGTTGAGCGCGGCGGGAATTGCCGTGATAAGTTTGATAAAAGATGCGAATGCCGGGGAAATTTTATCATCTGAAACGAACTTTGAATTGACCGAAACGACCATCGGCGAATTGCAGGCGAAAATGAAAACGGGCGAACTTTCTTCGCGCAAACTGGTTGGAATGTATTTGCAGAGAATCAAAGAAATTGATCCGAAAATTAATTCCGTCATCGAAATCAATCCCGACGCGCTGAAAATTGCCGACGAAATGGACAAAGAGCGCAAAAAAGGCAAAATGCGTTCGCCGATGCACGGAATTCCGGTCTTGATAAAAGACAACATTGACACCGCCGACAAAATGCACACGACCGCCGGAAGTTTCGCGTTAATTGACGCGCCGACACCGGAGGAAGATGCGTTTTTGGTGAGACAGTTGAGAAAATCCGGCGCGATTATTTTGGGCAAAACCAATCTGAGCGAATGGGCGAATTTTCGCTCGACAAAATCAATCAGCGGCTGGTCGGGTCGCGGCGGACAAACGAACAATCCTTACGTTTTAGACCAAAATCCGTGCGGTTCGTCTGCCGGAACGGGCGCGGCGATTTCCGCCAATCTCGCCGCGGTCGGCATCGGCACGGAAACGAACGGTTCGATCATTTGTCCGGCGACGCGCAACGGCATCGTCGGCATCAAACCGACGCTCGGACTCGTCTCCAGAAGCGGCGTGATTCCGATTTCACATTCTCAGGACACCGCCGGACCGATGTGCCGAACCGTCAGCGATGCGGCGATTTTGCTCGGCGCGATGATCGGCAGAGACAAAACCGACGCGATCACTTCAAACGCTTCAAAAGGCGAAAAAGATTACGCGAAATTTTTGGATAAAGACGGTTTGCGCGGCGCGAGAATCGGCGTGGCGCGGCAGTTTTTCGGCAGAGACGAAAAAGTTAAAGCGATTATCGAATCGCATTTGCAGACTTTGAAAGATGGCGGCGCGACGCTGATTGATGTTACATTTCCGACCGTCAAAGATTTCGGCAAATATGAAACGGCGGTTTTGCAGTATGAATTCAAAACCGATCTGAACAAATATCTCGCCGCGAGAGGCGCGAAATATAAAACGCTCGCCGAAATTATCAAATTTAATGATGATAACAAAGACCGCGAACTTCCGCTGTTCGGTCAGGAAATTCTGATCGAATCGGAAAAGCGCGGCGATTTGACCGACAACGATTATATTCAGGCTCTGCAAAGACTGAAAAAAGGCACGCAAGCTGACGGAATTGACGCGGTTGTCGCCAAAGACAAACTCGACGCGATTGTTTCGACGGCGGGCGGCGCAACGTGGTCAATCGCGGCGGTCGCCGGTTATCCGTATATCACTGTTCCCGCCGGTTTTATTGACGAAATGCCAGTCGGCATCGGCTTTTTCGGACGCGCTTTTTCCGAACCGCAATTAATTAAAATCGCTTACGCCTTTGAACAAAAAACAAAGGCGCGGCAAACGCCGAAGTTTTTACCGACTTTTAAGTAACTGAAATTTTAATTATTGATTCATTCCCGCACCGACGTTTTTTGTAAAAACTCAGATGCGGATTAGATTCAGCGCAGCATATCTCTGTGAATCGGCACATAATTTGTATCGTAGACAATTTCGCCGCCGCTGTAATCGCCGCTGGTTTGCAGATAATTGTTATCAATCGAGTGATTTGCCGAAACGCCTCGTCCGCCGCGCTGCAGTCTTTCAACCGTCGCTCCTCTTCCCGGATGGGCAAAAACGTTTCCCTGACCGAACAGTTTCGCCACCGGATCGCCGGAGAGAAGGGCGGCGGTATTATAAACGTGACGATAAAGCGGACCGTCCGGGTACCAAGTCGCCGCGCCGCCGAAAGTTTGAATCGAAACCAATCTTCCCATCAGTGTTTTAATTCTTTGATGAATTCTTCTCAATCTGTTAAATCTCTCAATTTGCCCGAAAATCGTTACATCCTTGAGTATTTGCAGAAAATTATGTTTTTGATGGGAAGATTCCTCCACCGTATATATGATCGCCATCGCTGAAATAGCCGTTCTCACCGCGCCGCTGGTGATAATCGCGCCTTGACTGTGGGCGATAATATTGATCGGAATATTTCCCACGCAGGCTTCAACAATCGCTCCGGCTAACGTAAGTGTCGCCGGATTGTTCTGGACTTGCAAAAGTTTGTCATCAATACACTGTCCGAGATCGGTCAAAAATCCGTTGATAGAATGAAGAAGATTAACTCCTCTGGCAGCCGCGCCCATCGGCGGGCTGATGATTGACATAACCATTTCGGTATTTTTTGAAACGGCATTTTCGCGCCCGTCGCCGCTCATATTATAAACGCCGTACACATCCGCGCCGGTAAGCACGCTGATTAATTTGACCGTGTTGCCGTGTCCCTGACTAAATGTTTGAATTCCGTTGACATAGACGATTCTTTTGTTGATGCGTTGAGCGATGCCGGGTATACTGGAAGTTTGCGGAGTAATCGGCGGAACGCTCTGAAAATATGTGGTCGGCGGAAAATCAGTCATCGAACCGGGAAATGTAACGCCGCCGCCGCCGCTCGCTCCTGTAAAAAAGCCGTCCCTGAAATTTGTTACTCGCGGCGGAGTGATCTCAATTATAGACATTGCAGTTTTTCTCCTTATAAAGTAATTTGCTAAGTGATCTGATTGTTATAGATCGGACAAGTTTTACAAATTTGATGAATCTTAAAATAAAAAAGCGTATTCGGCAGAACCAATCTCAAATTATGCAAAGTATATTGATATTAATGTCTTCGCAAAAATAAAGCAATTGTATCAGCGTTATAAACTTGTCAAATTTCAACACGGCATTTACGGAACGATTTATGAAAATTTTAGTAACAGGAGCGAGCGGTTTGGTCGGCGGCGAATTAGTTCCGACATTAAAAGCCAAAGGTCACGAAGTTTACAAACTTTCGCGGAAGGCGGCGAAAAATGCCGATGAAATTCAATGGGACGCTTACGAAGGTTTTACGGAATCGGAACAGGCGAAGCTCGAAAACTTCGATGCGGCCGTGCATCTGGCGGGCGATAACGTCGGCGAGGGAAGTTGGACGGAAGAAAAAAAACGCCGCATCAGGGAAAGCCGCGTCATCGGGACGCGGACTTTAGTTGACGCTTTCAGAAAAGTCGCAAATCCGCCGCAAATTTTTATTTCCGCTTCCGCAATCGGTTTTTACGGCAGTCGCGGCGACGAAGTTTTGACCGAAGAGAGCGAGCAAGGCGACGGATTTTTCCCCGAAGTTTGTTCGGCGTGGGAATCCGAATCTCAAAAAGCCGAAGATTTCGGCGCGCGGGTCGTAATGCCGCGCATCGGAATTGTGTTGGCGAAAGAAGGCGGCGCGTTAAAGGAAATGCTCACGCCATTTAAACTCGGTCTCGGCGGCACAATCGGCAGCGGCGAACAGTGGATGAGCTGGATCGCGCTCGACGACTTAATCAAAATCATTCATTTCGCGCTCGAAAACGAAAGTTTGCGCGGCGCAGTCAACGCCGTCGCGCCGAATCCCGTAAAAAACGAAGAATTTACCGACACGCTCGGCAAAGTTCTGCATCGTCCGACAATAATTCCGATTCCCTCCTTCGGCATCAAACTTTTATTCGGCGAAAAAGGCGAAAAACTTCTGCTCGAAGGCTGTCGCGTGCTGCCTCTGAAACTTGAAGAAGCGGGTTTTCAATTTAAGTTTAAGGACTTGGAAAAGGCATTGAAACACGCTTTAGACAGAGATTCGGAGTAGAGAACATCGTCAATGAACTTTGTAAAACTTAATGCCATAGATAGATTTTGATGTTGAATTTACAAAACATTGAAAGATAAAACAGAATCAAAATGTCACGCTGATTGCTCGCCGGACGAAAAGAAGCATTGTGTGTCGGCTAAGTGAATTAGATTAATACAATACTTTTAAAGAATTTTTTCGCTATGTTTGACGAACTACATAACGATTTTAGTTTCAAAGATTTACGCAAATTTAATTTAAAAGGCACAATTATTGCCTGCGAACTTAATACGGGAAGTGAAAGCGACTTCTTAAGGGAGTGTTAAGGTGATTTTCAATGCCCAGCTCAAACAATAGTTGCAAGTCCCAATTTTTTAACACACTCCTTTACGCAATCGTTTTTGCTCCTTTTCATTTTAAATCATAAGGAGATTTTTTTATGCAGGACGTTCAAAATATTCCGCCGCCCGATACAAACCCGACACGGAGGGATGATGATTTCGGCAGTCATTCCGCAATAGATATTGACCTGGACAATGAAGATATTGAAAAACCGGACGAACCCATTCCCGTTCCGCCCGATCAAATGCCCGCCGCGCCGGTCGAAGAACCTCCGAATGTGAACGAAGTTCCCGTCGGCGAAGATAGCGACGGATCAAAACAAATTGTATAAAATTCGAGTGAAGAAAATAAATTTATTTTCTTCACTTTTTTGTTACAAACAAAGAAACCAATCTTTCGAGTGCCGGAATTCTTTTCCGGCAAAATTCCACCACATTCTCAAACGAGAAACACAACTGCTTGACATTTTATTCTTTTGTAACTAAACTTGTTACAGTTATGGCAGCTAACAGTCAATTTGCAATCGCGGTTCACATTTTGACGGTTCTCGCCAAGGCGGGCGAGGGCAATAATGTGAAATCCGATTATATCGCGGCGAGCGTCAATACGAATCCGGTCGTGATTCGGCGGCTGCTCGGCGATTTGAATCAGGCGAAACTAGTCGCTTCGCAGACGGGCGCGAACGGCGGGACGCGGCTGGCGAAATGCCCGAACCTGATTAATTTAGCGGACATTCACCGAGCGGTTTCGTGCGGAAAAACCTTCGCGCTGCACCGTCAGACGAACGACGAGTGTTTGATCGGGAAAAATATTCAGTGCGTTTTGGAAAAACTGCAAATAGAAATCGGCGATGTGGTCGAAGCGAAATTAGCGCAGTTTTCACTGCAAAGCGTGTTGGAAGCGGTCGAAAATGTCGGCTGTGACGATGAAGGAAAGATTTTGAATTGATTTTTTTTGACGATATTTGTATCAAAAGACGTTACAAAAATAATAACTGAATGAATGGAATACAGAATATGGAAACGGAAAAGGTAAACATCAGCGGAAGCGATATTTTAGAGCAGTTAAACTGGCGTTACGCGACGAAAACTTACGACGCGACGCGCAAGATTTCCGACGCGGACTGGGAAATTTTGGAAAACTCGCTGCTGCTCGCGCCGTCGAGTTTCGGCATTCAGCCGTATAAATTCGTCGTCGTGACCGATCAGGCGACGAAGGAAAAATTAAAACCGGCGGCTTGGAATCAGTCGCAAATTACGGACAGTTCGCATCTGGTCATCATCGCGCACAAAAAGACGCTGAACGATGCCGACATTGAGCGTTTCGTCGAGCGCATTATCGAAGTGCGCGGCGTTTCGCGGGAAAGTTTGAGCGATTACGAAAATATAATGAAAAGTTCGGCGAAACAGGCGGTTGACGGCGGTTACATCGAAACCTGGAATTCGCGGCAGGCGTATATCGCGCTCGGATTTTTGCTCGAAACCGCCGCGCTTCTGAACATTGACGCGACTCCGATGGAAGGTTTCGACGCGGCGCGATTCGACGAAATTCTCGGTTTGAACGATTATACGTCGGTTGTCGTCTGCGCCGCCGGTTATCGTCACACGGAAGCCGATTGGCTGGCAAATTTGCCGAAAGTTCGTTCTGCGAAGGAAGTGTTAATCGAAAGAATTTGATTTTATCAAACGAGGGAAGTTCTGCGAACAAGGGCGGCGACAAGATGAAACCACAGATTTACGCGATTGTAAACGGATTTTTCAAAAAATCAAAAACAGAGGCGATTTTTTGGAATTTATCTTCGGAAATGATCGGAGTTTATCTGTGGTTTTTTAAATTCAGCAATATCCTGTTGAAACTAATCCAATAGATTTCTAAGATTAGAGAACGAAGAAATTACCAAACGATAAATCAGGAGAAAATATCCGATGAACACTTTTCTAAACAGTTGGTCGCCGCGCGCGTTGAGCGTTTTGCGAATTATTACGGGGTTTTTGTTTTTGTGGCACGGCAGTCAGAAACTGCTCGGTTTTCCGCCGTCAGGACAGGGCGGCGATTCCCTGCCGCCTTTGATGCTGGTCGCGGGAATTCTGGAACTTTTCGGCGGAGTTTTATTTCTGCTCGGCTTGCTGACGCGTCCGGTCGCCTTTCTTTTGTGCGGACTGATGGCGGTCGCTTATTTTATGGTTCACGCGCCGGGCGGATTTCTGCCGATTATCAATAAAGGCGAACCGGCGGTCGTTTACTGTTTTATCTTTTTCTATTTTATTTTCGCGGGCGGCGGCGCGTGGAGTTTGGACAGGCTGATTTGGAAAGGCGAATAATTAAATTTTTATGAACGAATATCTCGAAAATTCGATGACTTACGCCGAATACATCAAGCTGATTGACGATTTATTGTTGGACGGCAAGACGACCGGCGAAAATCAGTCGGAAGCGATGTTTAATTACGGCAAACTGAATCGTCAGCGAATGCACCGGCTGGAAAAAACGGTGAAGCTGAACGATTCGCTGGTCGAAAAAGCGCAAAACGTCAGCCGCAAAATGATCTGGCTGATAATTACCGAAGGCTGGTGCGGCGACGCGGCGCAGAATATTCCGATCATCGAGAAAATCGCGGCGGAATCGGAAAACATCGAAACGCGGTACGTTTTGCGCGATGAAAATTTAGAATTGATGGACAAATATCTGACCGCCGACGCGCGTTCGATTCCAAAGCTGATCGCGCTCGACGCGGAAACGCGGGCGGAAATCGGTACTTGGGGACCGCGACCGCAAGTTGCGATGGATTATCTGCACGAATTGAAAAATTCGGGAATGGAAAAACCAGCGATGATGGAAAAAATTCAGCGTTGGTATCTGGCGAATAAAGAACAGTCAATTCAGCGCGAATTTGAAACGCTTCTAGGCGAATGGACGGTAAAAATATCCGATAAAGCGGCAGGCAATTAAGAGAATTTGCCCGCGAGTTAAACGAGATAATCGAAAATTTCCTGTCTTCATTTTCGGCTGTTTCGCCACTTTCGCGGGCAATAAAAAAACATTATGAAAGCATACGAAATAAACGAATTCGGCATTGAAAATCTGACTTTGGCAGAACGGGAAAAGCCCGTGCCGAAGGAGTCGGAAGTTTTAGTGAAAATGCACACCGCGTCCCTGAATTACCGCGATTTGATGATGATTAAAGGCGCGTATAATCCGCGTTTGAAAATGCCGCTCGTCCCGTTTTCGGACGGCGCGGGCGAAGTCGTCGAAGTCGGCGAATCAGTGACGAAATTCAAAGTCGGCGACCGCGTAACGCCGATTTTTATGCAGGGCTGGATTGACGGCGCGATTGACGCGAAAAAAGCGCGCACCGCGCTCGGCGGCGACACCGACGGCGTTTTGCGTGAGTTCGGGACTTTTGACGAACAAGGTTTAGTTTGTATTCCCGACCATTTTTCCTATGAGGAAGCCGCGACCTTGCCGTGCGCGGCGGTGACGGCGTATCACGCGCTGTATCATTCGGGAAATTTGAAACCGGAAGACTCGATTTTGCTGCAAGGCACGGGCGGCGTTTCGATTTTCGCGCTGCAGTTGGCGGGCGTTCTCGGCTGCCGCATCATCATCACGTCGAGTTCCGACGAAAAATTGGAAAGAACAAAAAAATTAGGCGCGACCGATTTTATCAATTATGAAACGACGGAAGATTGGGACAAAAAAGTTCTCGAACTGACGGAAAAACGCGGCGTTGATCACGTCGTCGAAGTCGGCGGCGCGGGAACGATGCAGAAATCGGTGAACGCCGTCAAAACCGGCGGACATATCGCCGTGATCGGCGTTTTATCGGGTGCAGGCGATTTTAATCCGACTTCGATTTTGATGAAATCCGTGTGTTTGCAGGGAATTTACGTCGGCTCGCGGCAGATGTTTGAAGATATGAATCGCATCTTTTCTCAACACACTCATTTAAAACCCGTTATTGATAATGTGTATGAGTTTAGCGAAGTAAAAGACGCGCTGCGATGTATGGAAAGCGGCTCGCACTTCGGCAAAATTGTCGTCAAAATTAGTTGAAAATTGGAGATAAAAGTCAAAAAATAAAAAATTATGAGTGAACCGAGAGAACCGAAAAAATTAATCAGACCGGCTGAATGGCAGGATTTTTTACAGGAATTTACCAACCGCAATAAAGATCGGCGGGCGCGTTTCGACGTGTTCAGACGCGACGGCAGAGTCGAAGAAGAAGGCGCGGAAGCGCATCTCGAAAACGCGCGGCTGATTGCCGACGGCGACGCGAAAAACGTCGAAATCACGCGCATTGACAAGACCGAAAAGGATGCCGAAAAAACCGTAGATGTCATCACCAACGTGCGCGGAATCGCCGTCCAATACGACATTGACGGCAGCGAAGACGCGCTCGAAATTACCGATGACCAGAACAGTCTGATCAGTTTGCGGATGGAATCGAAATTTGACGGAGCTTCCTGAGATGTTTAGCCGCGAACAGACACGAAAAGGACACGAAAAAGAGAAGAATATTTATCCACAGATGAACACGGATGAACACAGATTTTTTAACAGGATAGACAGGATTTTCAGGATAATTTTTTAGCTTTGTCTTTCTTAAATCCGTGTTTATCTGTGAAATATGTGGCTAAAATTCTTATTCTTAATTTCGTAAAAATTCGCGTTTGTTCGCGGCTGAAAAATCTATGATTGACGAAAAAGTTCAAATCTACGCGGAAAATTTTACGTCCGGCGAAAGTAATGTTTTGCGCGATTTGCGCCGCAAAACTGAAATTGGACAAAGAAGTCAAAGCCGTCGCCGTTCCCGAAGAAAACCGGCTGGAAATTATGGAAACTTACAATTCGCCAAAAAACGCCGAATCGTCGGCGGAAATGTTCAGAGGTTTTAATTCGGGACTGATCGAATTTGAACACGAAAATCAGCTTGCGGGAAAAATTACCGTCGAAGATTTTATGCGCGGAGCGTTGAAATAATCGGAAAATGAAATTTGGCGTTTTCATAATTTTTATCTGGCTGATCGCCTCGTTTCCGGCTCGCGGGCAGGATTCACCGGCAATGCTTCCGCCGCCGCCGATAAAAATCGCCGGAGTCGAACGCGAGGTTTTTCACGTTGAAAAATACCCGTCGCTGACGGCGGTCGGCAAAGTGAGTTTTTTGGGAAGCCGCTGGTGTTCGCTGACGCTGGTTGCCGCAGACATCGCCGTTTCCGCCGGACATTGTTTTCTGGAGGGAAATTTTCAATTCGTTTACGGCAGAGATTTGAAGCCGTATCTGACGACCGTGATTTTGAAACCGGACGGCGTAAATCGTCTCGAAAATCTTTATGTGAAAAGGGTTTTGAAGGCAAAGGCGAATCCCGATTACTCGATTGTCAGATTGAACAGAAAAATTCCCGAAAGCGTCATCAAACCGCTGAAAATTTCCGAATTAACGCTCGACGAAATGCTCGCCAACGAAGAGCGGTTCGGCTGCGCGGCTTTTAACGGCGACGCGGAACTCGGCAGCGGCGGTTTGCGAATGACGATCAGCCGAAACGTGAAAATCGTGCGTCTGACGAGTTCAAAAAATCGCGTTGACGCGACGTGCATTTCGACTTTCGGCGGCAGCGGCGGTTTATTTTTCGAGGAGCAGAAAAATGCCGCAATGAATGTGAAAGATTATTATTTCGCGGGCGTGATTTGGGGATTGACCGAAGGCAATTACGATGAAAACGGCGCGTTTGTCAAGGACAGAGGCGTGATAACTTCGATCACGCCGGTCAGCGCGTTTTACGACGAATTGATGAAAATTATCAGCAAAAATTGATTGATTAAAAGATTATGAAAAATAAAAACAGAGTTTGGTTTATCACCGGAAGTTCGAGCGGATTCGGGCGCGAATTAGCCGAACAAGTCTTGGAAGGCGGCGAAAAAGTCGTGGCGACGGCGCGAAATGTCGGCGATGTTGAAGATTTGGTCGAAAAATACCCGGAAACGGCGCGCGCCGTGAAATTGGATGTTACGAACGCGGACGATGTGAAAACTTCGGTCGAAAAAGCCGTCGCGGAATTCGGCAAAATTGACGTTTTGGTCAATAACGCGGGTTACGGTTTGGGCGGCGCAATCGAAGAACCGTCGGAAGAACAGATTCGGCGCGTGTTTGAAACGAATGTTTTCGGTGCGATTCGGATGATGCGCGAGGTTTTGCCGCTGATGCGCGAACGTCAAAGCGGACATATCTTAAATCTTTCATCAATCGGCGGTTTTCGTTCGGGTCCGTCAATCGGGTATTACACGGCGACAAAATTCGCGCTCGAAGCACTTTCCGAAGCGCTCAAACAGGAAGTTGAAAATCTCGGAATCAAAGTAACTTTGATTGAACCGGGCGGTTTTCGCACCGATTTTGCGGGACGTTCATTTGAACAGCCGGAAAACAGAATCGCCGACTATGTAACATCGGAAAGAATTGACAAAATCGGCGATTACGACGGCAAACAAGACGGCGATCCGGTCAAAGCGGTCGCCGCGATGATTAAAGTCGTTGACGCGGAAAATCCGCCGCTGCGCCTGCCTTTGGGCGCGGATGCCGTCAAAGGAATGGAAGAAAAAATGGAATCGGTCAAGCAAAACATTGACGAATGGCGCGAAGTCGCGGTCAATACGGCGGTTGATGAAGCGAATAAAGCTGGAAATTAAAAAAGGAGAAATTTGACTGGAGCGCAATCCGTCCCGGTTGCAATGAGCGTCGCTTCGGCGCGAAAAAACATTCACGGTTTAAGCAGGCGTAATCGTTAATAATCATCTGTTCGCGCTATCGCACTCATTGCAACCGGGACGGATTGCGCTCCAGTCTTAAAAAACAATTATGGTACAAGAAATTTATGAAATTCCCGTGAAAACGATTGACGGCGAAGAAACGAATCTGGGCGAATATAAAGGCGAGGTTTTACTGCTCGTAAACGTCGCGTCGAAATGCGGTTTAACGCCGCAGTATGAAGGTTTGCAGGAACTTTACGACGAATATCACGGCAAAGGTTTTGAAGTTCTCGGATTTCCGGCGAACAATTTTATGGGACAGGAACCGGGAACGGAAGATGAAATTAAGGATTTTTGCGACACGAATTACAACGTTAAATTTCCGCTGTTCTCGAAAATTTCGGTCAAAGGCGACGATCAGCATCAGCTTTATCATTATTTGACGGAAACGAAGCCGGAAACCGATGTCAACGACGGCGAATTTGAAGAAAAGCTGAAAGGTTACGGCTCGACGCGCTCGAAACCGAGCGAAGTTTTGTGGAATTTCGAGAAGTTTTTAGTCGGCAAAAACGGCGAGATCGCCGCCCGATTCGCGCCCGACGTGACGGCGGACGACGCGCGTTTGGTTGAAAAATTAGAAGCGGAATTGGCGAAATAAGAAAGATATTAGCCACGAACAAACACGAAAAAAACACGAAATAAGAGAAGAAATTTTAGCCACAGATGAACACGAATAGTCACAGATTTTTTAAGACGGATAAGACAGATTTTCAAATCATTTTATGTAATTTATCTGTCTCTTATCCGTGTTCATCTGCGAAAATCTGCGGCTAAAATCCTTTTTCGTGAATTTTCGTGTTTGTTCGTGGCTAAAAAAAATATGGGAAACGTAACATACGGATTGATTCCGATGGAAATCTGGCGAACGGAAAAGCCGATTGATGTTTTTCGGAAAATGATCGGGCGCGAATTGCCCGCGCCGCCAATCGGCGAAACTTTTGATTTTCTGTTGAGCGAAATCGAACACGGTCGCGCCGTTTTCGAGGGCAAAGCGCACGCGAAATTTTACAATCCGCTGGCAACGACGCACGGCGGATTTATCACAACCTTGCTTGATTCGGCGATGGCGTGTGCGATTCATTCGACTTTGGATGCGGGCAAAGGTTCGACGAGCGTCGAGATCAAAGTCAATTTCGTGCGTCCGATTTTTGAAAAAACCGGAACATTAAAAGCCGTCGGCGAGATCGTCAACGTCGGCAGACAAATCGCTTCGGCGGAAGGCAGATTACTGGACGAAAACGGCAAACTTTACGCGCACGGGACGACGACTTGTTTTATTTTTGATTTATAAGATTTCTGAAACACACAGAAACATAGAAAACATAGTTTTTTATGAATTTTTGAGTTTGGATTTTGCGTTATAAACGGTTTCCAAAACGCAATTAATATCCTATGTAAACTATGGTTCTATGTGTTTCAAACAAAAATATGGAAAAGAGAAAATTCGGAAAAACTGATATGGAATTTTCCGTGCTTGGCTTCGGCGGCGCGGAAATCGGGCGGGAGGTGACGCGGGAAACGGCGGACGAATTGTTGAATTCGGCGTTGGACGCGGGTTTGAATGTGATTGACACGGCGGCAGCTTATTGGGAAAGCGAAAAATTGATCGGCGAAACGGTCGGCAAGCGGCGCAAAGAATTTTATCTGCTGTCGAAATGCGGCGCGCTCGACGGTTTTACGCGCTACGATTGGTCAAGAAAAGGGATTTTGGAGACGATTGAAAACAGTTTGCGGCATCTGAAAACCGACTATCTAGACATCGCGCAGCTTCACAGTTGTTCGGCGGAAACTTTGCGGCAAGGCGATTGTATCGAAGGTTTACAGCGGGCGCGGGAAAAAGGTTACACCAGATTTATCGGTTATTCGGGCGACAACGACGACGCGCGAACGGCGATTGAAATGGATGTTTTCGACAGTCTGCAAACTTCGGTTTCGATTGCCGATCAATCGGCGATTGACGGAAATATTCCGCTCGCGGCGGAAAAAAAACTGGGAATCATCGCCAAACGTCCGATTGCGAACGCGGTTTGGCGGCACGATGAAAAGCCTTCGGATTCGTATCATCACGAATATTGGGAGCGAATTCAGAAGCTGAAATACGATTTTACGAACAAAAGTCTGGAAGAATCAATCGCCGTCGCGCTGCGTTTTACGCAGTCAATTCCGGGCGTTGACACGATGATCGTCGGCACGACCAAACCGGGACGCTGGAGCGAAAACGCCAAATACGTCGGCGAAGGAAATCTGTCGAGCGAAGAATACAAAGCGATTCGAGACCGCTGGCGCGAAGTCGGCGGCTCGGAATGGCAACAAATGACGTAGGAAATTAGCCACGAACAAACACGAAAAAGACACGAAAAAGAATTTATGAAACCACAGATTTTCACAGATAGACACAGATTTTTAAATCAAGATAAGAAAATTTTCTCAAATTTGTCTCTTGGATTTATTGCTTTTCATCCGTGTTTATCTGTGAAAAGGCGAAGCTGGATGGTTAAAATTCTTATTCTTAGTTTCGTGAAATTTCGTGTTTGTTCGTGGCAAAAAACAAGGGGAAATTATGAGCAGTATTAAAGATATTCCATTTTCGGTATTGGATTTAACGCCGGTTTTTGAAGGTGAAACGGCGGGTGACGCGCTGCAAAGAACTTTGAATTTGGCGCAGACGGTCGAGGATTTGGGTTACAAAAGATTTTGGCTCGCCGAGCATCACAATATGCCCGGAATTGCGAGCGCGGCGACTTCCGTGGTGATCGGTTATGTCGCGGGAAACACCAAGAAAATTCGCGTCGGTTCGGGCGGCATTATGCTGTCGAATCACGCGCCGATTGTTATTGCCGAGCAATTCGGGACGCTCGAAAGTCTGTATCCGAATCGAATTGATTTGGGTTTGGGACGCGCGCCCGGAACTGATCGTCCGGCGACGCTGGCTTTGCGGCGGACTTTGAATAATGACGGCGAAGAATTTCCCGAACAGCTTGAAGAATTGCGGTTTTTCTTTCGGGAAAAAGTGCCTAATCAATTAGTGCAGGCGGTTCCGGGCGCGGGTTTGGACATTCCGATCTGGCTTTTGAGTTCGAGCGGTTTTTCGGCACATCTGGCGGGAATTTTGGGTTTGCCGTTCGCGTTTGCGGCGCATTTTTCGCCGGAAAATACGCTGCCTTCGCTCGCGCTGTATCGCAAAACTTTTCAGCCGTCGGACGATTTGCAGAAACCGTATGCGATGGTCGCGCTCAACATAGTGGCGGCGGAAACCGACGACGAAGCCGAGTTTTTGGCGACTTCGCAATATCAGTCATTCTTAAATTTAATTCGCAACAAACCGGGCAAAATTCCGCCGCCGGTTGCGGATATGAACGTGATTTGGAACGCGCAGGAAAAAGCTCTCGTCAATTCGCGCACGGGCGGTTCGATTATCGGAAGTCGTGAAACGGTGAAACGCAAATTGGAAGAATTTTTGGAACAAACGAATGCCGACGAAATTATGGTCAACGCGATGATTTTCGATCAGTCGAAACGTCTGCGCTCTTATGAAATCGTCGCGGAGATTTTCAGCGAGCAATCAGCGAAAGCGAAAGGAGATTAGCCACGAACAGACACGAAAAAGATACGAAAAAGAGAAGAAATTTTAGCCACGGATGAACACAGATGGACACAGATTCTTTAACAGGATAGGCAGGATTTTCAGGATAATTTTTTAGCTTTATCTTTTGACTTTATCAGCGTTTATCCGTGAAAATCTGTGGCTAAAAACTCTTTTCTTTATTTCGTGAAATTTCGTGTTTGTTCGTGGCTAAAAAATAAAAAAATTATGAAAGCAATCAGAGTAAATGAACTTGGCGGAGCGGATAAATTGTCGCTCGAAGAGGTGGAAAAACCTGTGCCAAAAGCGGACGAGATTTTGATAAAAGTCGCGGCGGCGGGCATTAATTACGCCGATACGATGATGCGTTCGGGCAATTATTTGACGAAGCCGGATTTGCCGTTCACGCTCGGTTACGAAGCCGCCGGGACGGTGGAAAGTTTGGGCGAAAACGTCAAAAATCTGCAAAAAGGTCAGCGCGTTTTGGCGACCGTTTCGAGCGGCGGTTACGCCGAATACGCGACGGCGAAAGCGGCGGCGGCGATTCCGATTCCCGACGAATTGAATTACGGCGAAGCGAACGCGCTGCTCGTGCAGGGTTTGACCGCGCTCGGATTGCTTGACGATGCGAAAGCGGGCGAGACGATTTTGATTCACGCGGCGGCGGGCGGCGTGGGAACTTTGCTCGTGCAGTTGGCTAAACATAAAGGATTAAAGGTTTTAGGCACGGCTTCGAGCGAAGAAAAATTGCAGCTCGTCGCTGATTTGGGCGCGGATGCGGCGATCAATTATTCGGAAAACGATTGGACGGACGAAGTTTTGCGGGCGACCGACGACAAAGGCGCGGACTGGATTATCGAAATGGTCGGCGGCGACATCGTGGCGAAAAATCTGAAAGTGCTGGCGACGCACGGCACGATGATCGTTTACGGCTCGGCGAGCGGCGAAGATTTCAAAGTTTCCGTGCTGAGTCTGATGCACAAAAATCACACGATCAGCGGCTATTGGCTGATGAACGAATCAACCGAAAACCGGATCAAATTCACCAAAGAATTACTGGCGCATCTCGGCGCGGGACGTTTGAAAATTCAGGTCACGGAATTTCCGCTCGAACAGGCGAAAGAAGCGCACGAGGCGATTGAAAACCGCAAAACGATGGGAAAAGTTGTGTTGACGGTGGGAAATTAGCCGCGAACGAACACGAAAAAGACACGAAAAGAGAAGAAATTTTAGCCGCAGGTGGACACGGATGAACGCGGATTTTTTAACAGGATAGGCAGGATTTTCAGGATAATTTTTAAGACTTACCTTTTTATCTTATCAGCGTTTGTCCGTGAAAATCGGCGGCTAAAAACTCTTTTCTTAATTCGTGAAAATTCGTGTTTGTTCGCGGCTAAAAAAACAATATGAAAGTTGCAGACAAAATAATTCTCGTTACGGGCGGCGCGAACGGCATCGGCAAGGCTTTGGGTGAAAGGTTTGCGGCGGACGGCGCGGCGAAGATTTATGTTGCCGATATTGATTTTGCGAATGCTGAAAAAGTCGCGGCATCGGTTGGCGGGAAAGCCTTTCGGCTTGATGTGGCGGATGAAGCGAATTGCCGAGAAGTCATAAAAGATATTTTAAATGAATCCGGCAGAATTGATTTTATCGCTTCCAACGCGGGCATCGGCGGCGCGGAAGGTTCGCTGGAAGTTTCCAATGATGTTTGGCGCGGCATCTATGAAATCAATGTTTTATCGCACGTTTTTCTGGCGCGGGCGGCGTTTCCGGCGATGATTGAAAATGGCGGCGGCGGGTTTTTGATAACGGCTTCGGCGGCGGGACTTCTTACGCATCCGACGGCAACGCCGTATGTCGTTTCCAAACACGGCGCGGTCGCGGTCGCCGAAAGTTTGGCGATTGAGTTTGGCGAGAAAGGGATTTACGTTTCGTGTCTGTGTCCGCAAGGCGTGAAAACGAATTTGATAATGGGCGGCGAAAATAATCCGAATCTGTTTTTAATGGCGGACGCGATTTCGGCTGAAGAATGCGCTCGTGAGGTCGTCAAAGCGTTGGAAGCGGAAGAATTTTTAATTTTGCCGCATAAGGAAGTCGGCGAATACATCGTCAAAAAAGCGGAAAATCGTGACCGCTGGCTGCGCACGATGAGAAAAATTCGGGCGGCGGTTTTGAGTGAAAGATAGGAGATTTAGCCACGAACAGACACGAAAAGGACACGAAAAAGCGAAGAAAATTTAGCCACCGATGAACACGGATGAACACAGATTTTTTAACAGGATAGGCAGGATTTTCAGGATGATTTTATGGCTTATCATCTGAATTTATCAATGTTTATTCGTTAAAATCGGCGGCTAGAAACTCTTTTCTTGATTTCGTGAAATTTCGTGTTTGTTCGCGGCAAAAAATAAAAAATTATGAAAATTGGAATAATCGGAGCGGGACATATCGGCGGAACGGCGGCGAAACTTTTTGCGGACGCGGGACACGAAATTGCGATTGCGAATTCGCGCGGACCGGAAACTTTGGCGGATTTGGTTGAGGAAATCGGCGGCGGTGCGAAAGCGGTAACTGCCGAAGAAGCGGCGGAATTTGGCGAAATAGTGTTTGTTTCGATTCCGTTCGGCAAATATAAAGAATTGCCGGCGGATAAATTTGGCGGGAAAATCGTCATTGATTCAAACAATTATTATCCTGACCGCGACGGCGAATATGAGGAAATCGAGAGCAATAAGATCACTTCGAGCGAACTTCTCGCCGAACATTTGACGGGCGCGACAATTGTTAAAGCGTTTAATACGATCTGGTTTGAACATCTTAAAACGCAGGGAAAGAAGGATTTACCGACAGAAGAACGGCGCGTGATTTTCCTTTGCGGCGATGATGCGGACGCGAAGGGGAAAGTTTCGGCGTTGATCGAAGAAATCGGTTTCGCGCCTTATGATACGGGAAGTTTGAGCGAAGGCGGCAAAACTCAGGCACCGGGTTCGGCGATTTACAACCGCGATCTGAAACTCGAAGAAATTGACGGCGTTTTGTATTCGAGTTACTGATTTTATTGTCCGCGAAACGATGCGAAAGCGAAAATTTTGGGAAAAAGGGAGATTATAAAAGGTTATGGCAACATTATTTGATGAATTAAAAGTCGGAAATTTGGAGTTGGAAAATCGAATTATTTACGCGCCGATGACGCGCAGCCGCGCCGATGATGAAGGAATTCAGCCGGATTACGCGGCGGAATATTATGTGCAGCGAGATTCGGCGGGTTTGCTGATTTCGGAAGCGGTGAACGTGTCGCCGATGGCGAAAGGTTATCCGCGTACGCCGGGAATTTACACGGACGCGCAGATTGAAAGCTGGCGCAAAATTACGGACGCGGTTCACGGCGACGGCGGCAAAATTTTTATGCAGATTTTTCACACCGGACGCATCGCGCTGCCGTATTTTCTGCCGGAAAATCAGCAGCCGGTCGCGCCTTCGCCCGTTAAAGCGAAGGGGCAGAATTATACCGACGACGGAATGAAGGATTTTGTCGAGCCGCGCGCGTTGACGACGGAAGAAGTCAAAGCGACGGTTCAGGATTTCGTCAAAGCGACGAAAAACGCCATTGATGCGGGTTTTGACGGCGTGGAACTTCATTCGGCGAGCGGTTATCTGGTGCAGCAGTTTTTGATGTCGCCGGTCAATCAGCGCACGGACGAATACGGCGGTTCGGTGGAAAATCGGACGCGGTTTTTGTTTGAGATTCTAGACGCGATGAGCGACGCAATCGGCAGCGAACGGGTCGGCGTAAAATTTTCGCCGCAGATGCCGTTTAATGATGTTCAAGAGCCGGACGCGGACGAAGTTTATTCGTATATTATGGAAAATCTGGGCGCGAAAAATCTCGCCTACGTTCACGTCGGCGACCACGCGAATACCGGCTGGCACGAAAAATTGCGTCCGCTTTACGACGGAATTTATTTCGCCGGAGCGAATTTCGACGAACAGCGCGGCGCGGAATATCTGGCGGAAAACAAAGCCGACGCGATTGTTTACGGCAAATTGTTTTTGGCGAACCCGGATTTGCCCGAAAGATTTGAAAAAGATGCGGAATTAAACGAATGGGACGAATCAACTTTTTACACGCCGGACAAAAAAGGCTACACGGATTATCCGTTTTTGGAAGAAGCGAAAGCGGCGTAAAATCGTAGGGGCGACGGCTTGTCCTCGCCCGTTCGGTGTGAGCAAAAAAGACGGGCGACCACAAGGGATCGCCCCTACAAAATAAAAAATTATGTCACTAAAAGAAAAACTAGAAAAAATATCGGAGGAAAGCGGCGGCAAAATGCCGGACGATGTGAAACACAAAATGGCGCGGGCGACGCAGGAATTGAAGGATTCCGGGCAAGCCGAACGCGCTCTTGGCGTGGGTGATAAAATGCCCGCGTTCACGCTGCCGAATACGGAAGGCGCGATGATAAGTTCAACTGATTTGCTGAAAAACGGCGATTTGGTCGTAACTTTTTATCGCGGCGTGTGGTGACCGTATTGCAACGCGGAGCTGGATGCTTTGCAGGAAAGTTATGCGGAAATTAAAGATTTGGGCGCGAATCTGGTGGCGATTTCGCCGCAGCTCGTCAAATATTCCAAACAGATGAAAAGCAAACACGAGATTGAATTCGACGTTTTGAGCGACGAAGGCAATAAAGTCGCCGACGAATTTGGTTTGAAATTCGCTTATCCCGATTATCTGATCGAAGTTTATAAAGGTTTCGGCTCGGATTTGGAGCGTTTCAACGGCGATGATTCGTGGACGCTGCCGATGCCCGCGCGTTACGTCGTCGGACAGGACGGAATCGTTAAAGCGGCGGATGTTCATCCCGATTATACGAGACGACCCGAGCCGTCGAAAACGATTGAAGATTTGAAAAAATTGAAAAACGAAGCATAATTTACGGCAAAACCACAAAAATCGGAGACGCTGAAAAATGGAAAAAACTGAAACGAAAACGAATGAAGTAAACGCGAACGAGGCGAAATTCGGCGAAACGAATTTGAGCGCGGCGAACAGCGGCGCATTGGAATCGCGGGAAATGAAAAAAGATACGATGAAATCGGGCAAATACGGCACATTCGCGCTGATGATGCTCACTTCTTTCGTCGTGATGTATGCGGCAATGTATCTGAACACATACGAACTCGATCACGTTTATTTCAGCGTCACCCGATTTTATATGACGTTTCTGATGGTCGCGCCGATGGCGTTGATTATGCTGTGGTTTATGCGCGGAATGTATCGGAATAAAAAGCTGAATTTGACGGTTGTCGGCGTGAGCGTCATCGCGTTTACGCTGGCTTTGATCTTCGTTCGAGCGCAGACTTTTATCGGCGACAAAGCCTATATGCGGGCGATGATTCCGCATCATTCGATTGCGATTATGACGAGCCGCCGCGCAGACATCAAAGACCCGGAAGTGCGAAAACTCGCCGACGGAATCATCGAAGCGCAGGTCAGAGAAATCGGGGAAATGAAGCGATTGTTGGAGAAACCGGAACAATAAAAATTCGGAAAATTTACAATGAAAATGCTTGATTTCGACATCGAAAAAATGGATCGAATGGAAAGCTATCGCCTGCTGGCGAGTCTCGTCGTGCCGCGTCCGATTGCTTTTGTGACGACGATCAACGACGAAAATCTGGTCAACGCCGCGCCGTATTCTTTTTTCAATATGATGGGCAGCGAACCGCCGATTCTGGCGATTAACATCGCGCGCGACGACGGACGCGAGTTCGGTTTGAAAGACACGGGGCGGAATATTTTGAACAACGGCGAGTTTGTCGTCAATATCGTCAGCGAAAATATTTTGCGGCAGATGAACATCGCGGCGACGGATTTTCCGGCGGACGTGAGCGAAATTCCGAACGCGAATCTGCATCTCGCCGCGTCTTTGAAAATTAAACCGCCGCGCATCGCGGAAGCGGCGGCGAATTTTGAATGTCGGCACGTCGTCACCAACGAAATCGGCAGAAACCGCGTGACCATCGGCGAAATCGTCCATCTGCATTTGCAGGAAGAATTTTACGACGCGGAGACGCGCCACGTTCTGACCGAAAAAATCGGCATCATCGGCAGAATGCACGGCGGCGCGAATTATACTAAAACCAATGAAATCATCAATTTGCCGCGCATCAGTTATGCGGAATGGCAAAAACGCGGGGAAGATTAAATTAGGAATGCCGTCAAGATGACGGCGTTCCGCTGGCTGAAAATTAATTTCAAGGGGGAAATTTACAAATGAGCGAAATACTAAAAGCGGGCGAAAAAGCTCCTGATTTTACGCTGCCGGCGCACGTCGGCGAGAATGCGGGCGACCCGGAAGACGACGTTACTCTGAGCGATTTGCGCGGGAAGAAAAACGTCATCCTGGTTTTTTATCCGGCGGATTGGAGCGCGGTGTGCGGCGATCAGTTGGCACTTTACAACGAACTTTTGCCGACGTTTGAGAAATTGGACGCGGTTTTGTTCGGGATTTCGGTGGACAGCGCGTTTTGTCACGGCGCGTTTCGGCAGGCGCGCGGTTATAAAATGACGCTGCTCGCGGATTTTGAGCCGAAGGGCGCGACGGCGAAAAAATACGGCGTTTACCGGCAGAAAGACGGGTTTACCGAACGCGCGCTGTTTGTCATTGACAAGGAAGGCGTGATTCGCTGGAGCTATCTGTCGCCGATGGATGTCAATCCGGGCGCGGCGGAAATTTTAGAAAATTTAAGGGAAATTCAAGGGGAGAAAAAAGAAAATGGCGGAAAATAATTCATTGTCGGTTAATGCGAAAGATCACGTCGAAGGCGGCGAAAACGCGGCGGTAACGCTGGTCGAATACGGCGATTACGAGTGTTCTTACTGCGGACAGGCGTATTCGATTGTTAAAAAAGTGCAGGAAAAAATGAGCGACAAATTGCAGTTCGTGTTTCGCAATTTTCCGCTGACGCAGGTTCACCCGCACGCCGAAAAAGCGGCGGAAGCGGCGGAAATCGCCGCCGCGCAGGGGAAATTTTGGGAAATGCACGACGTTTTGTATGAAAATCAGGACGCGCTCGACGAAGCGAGTCTGAAAGATTACGCCGCGCAAATCGGACTCGATGCGGACGCATTCGCCGACGATTTGGACGGCGGAAAATACGAAGAAAAAGTGCAGGCGGATTTTATGAACGGCGTGGAAAACGCGGTCAACGGAACGCCGACGTTTTTTATCAACGGCGAGCGTTTGGACGGCTCGTGGGATTACGAAAGTTTGCTCGACGCGCTGCAAAACGCTTGATGCAAAAGGAGTTATAATATTATGAACAAACGAAAATTGGGAAGCGAACTGGAAGTTTCGGAAATCGGCTTGGGCTGTATGGGAATGAGCGCGTTTTATTCGGGGCGCGACGACGAAGAATCGGTCAAGACGATTCACCGCGCGTTGGAATTGGGCGTAAATTTTCTCGATACGGCGGAAATGTATGGTCCACATACGAACGAAGAATTGGTCGGTAAAGCCATCAAAGGCAAGCGCGACGAGTTCGTAATTGCGACAAAATTCGGGATTTATCCCGATCCGAACGATGCGAATAATCGAATAATTTCGGGCAAACCGGAAAAAGTGCGCGAAACGGTCGAAGGCAGTTTGAAGCGTTTGGACATCGAAACGATTGATCTTTATTATCAACACCGGATTGACCCGAACACGCCGATTGAAGACACGGTTGGCGCGATGGCGAAACTCGTCGAAGAAGGAAAAGTCAGATATTTGGGACTTTCCGAAGCCGGCTCCGAAACTTTGCGAAAGGCTTCAAAAGTTCATCCGATCACGGCGTTGCAGTCGGAATATTCACTGTGGACGCGCGACCCGGAAGACAACGACGTTTTGGCAACTTGCAGAGAATTGGGAATTGGTTTTGTCGCTTATTCGCCGTTAGGACGAGGATTTTTGTCGGGCAGTTTTCAAAAATTTGAAGATATACCGGAAGACGATTATCGCCGCCACAGTCCGCGTTTTCAGGGCGAAAATTTCGATAAAAATTTGAAACTCGTGCAGAAAATTGAAGAAATCGCCAGCGAAAAAGGCGTAACCGCATCGCAGTTAGCTTTAGCGTGGGTTCTCGCCCAAGGTCAGGACATCGTGCCGATTCCGGGAACGAAACACCGCAAATATATCGAAGAAAACGCCGCCGCGACCGAAATTATTCTGTCGCAGGAAGACCTCGCCGCCATCGAAGACGTTTTCCCGAAAGACGGGGCGAGCGGTTTGCGTTATCCCGAAGCGATGATGAAAACGGTGAACAGATAAATAATTGTAGGGGCGACGGCTTGTCCTCGCCCGCATCCTTGCCCTCACCCGCATCATTGAATATATTTCAACGTCGGGCGACCACAAGGGATCGCCCCTACAATTTTCTAAATGAAAGATTATCTAAAACCAACCGAATTTTTGAATTGCGACGACGAATCCGTGCGCGAATTTGCGGCGCGAAATATCGTCGGCGCGAAAACCGAACGGGAAAAAGCGGTCAAACTTTATTACGCCGTGCGCGACGGTTTTCATTACAATCCGCATATTTTGGATTTGCGTCGGGCGGGTTTAACGGCGAGCGATTTGCTCAAAAGAAATCGCGGTTACTGCGTCGAAAAAGCGGTTTTACTCGCGGCGGCGGCGCGCGCTGTAAATATTCCGAGCCGTTTGAGTTTTTACATCGTCAGAAATCACATTGCGAGCGGCAAACTCGAAAAACTTTTGCGGAAAAACTATCTCGTTTTTCACGGCGCGGCGGAAATGTTTTTGGATAACAAATGGCTGAAAACGACTCCGGCGTTTAATAAAAAACTGTGCGATTTTCTGAAAGTCGAACCGCTCGAATTCGATGGAACGAGCGATTCAATCTTTCAGGAATTCGACAAATCGGGCAATGTTTTTATGGAATACCTGCACGAATACGGCGCGTTCGACGATTTGCCGTATCAGCTTTATTTGGACGAATTGCGAAAACATTATCCGCATATTTTTGAGGATGGAGAATATACGAAAGGCGATTTGCTTTACGATTTTACGAATTAAAATGACTGGAGCGCAATCCGTCCCGGTTGCCATTGAGCGTCGCTTCGATGCGAAAAGTTACTCGCTAATCTGAAAATTCAAAACACCGTGACGTTTTTTCGCGCTCTCGCGCTCATTGCAACCGGGACGGATTGCGCTCCAGTCCGAAAATTTTGTGAAAAAATACGAAATAAAAGGGAAATTACGCGCCGTTTGAGTTCAACGCGGCTGAATATCACCTCTGCGTCCTTGCTCACGCGCGGGCTTCTGCCATAATTGAAATAATATGAATGACGAGAAAATCGTGCTGTTTGCGCGTTTGAAAGTGAAAAAAGACGCGGTTGAAGCGGCGAAAAAAGCGGCTCTGGCGATTGTCGAAAAATCGCGCGGTGAAAATGGTAATGTCAATTACGATTTTCATCAGACGATCAGCGACGAAACGGTTTTCGTCTGGCACGAGACGTGGGCGAACAAAGCCGCGCTCGACGAACATTTCGCAATGCCGTATTTTGCGGAATTGGGCGAAAAGATGAAAGATTTAACGGACGAGCCTTTGCAGTTGACGATGACGAAAATGGTCAGCGAAAAGGCTTGAATTTGTCGGTTAAAAAAACGAGGAAAATATAAAATTATGAAATTTACAAGAAAAGCGGAAGCCGACTGGAACGGCTCGATTATGGAAGGCAGAGGCAAAGTGAAACTCGGCAGCGGCGCGTTTGAAGGCGCGTATTCGTTCAAATCGCGTTTCTCCGACGACGAAGAACAGAAGGCGACGAATCCCGAAGAATTGATCGCCGCCGCGCACGCCGGATGTTTCACGATGGCACTTTCGGGCAATCTCGGCAAAGCCGGTTACACGCCGAAAAACATTCACACGACGGCGAACGTCAAAATCGAAAAACAGGGCGACGGTTTTGTCATTCCGAATATTGATTTGATGACCGAAGCCGAAGTTGACGACATCGAAGACGACGAATTTCAAAAAATCGCCGAAGAAACGAAGAAAACCTGTCCGGTTTCGCAGGTTTTGAGCGGCGCGGAAATCAGTCTCGACGCGAAATTGAAAAAAACTTCGGCGGCTTAATTGAAAAATTGAAAAAATAAAAATAGAAAAAGGACGGCGTGAAAACCGTCCTTTTTTCAGTTAAATCGAATTAAAATATTACGCCGCTTTTCCGCGTCCGGTTTTTTCCTGTAATTCGTCAATCCGTTTGGAAGCGTCGGCTTTGGTAAGATTTTCGTCGAATTCTTCGCCCGCTTCTTCGCTCAAAGTCGAAAGATATGACTTCTGCGCGCCGGTCATCGGTTCATCGCCGGTCGTCCAATTTTCCGGGTCTTTGATCGTGTTGCTTTCGTCGGCGTGTTCTTGAATTTTTTTGTCTGACATAATTTTTTTACTCCCTGTATGATTTTGTTTCAGTGATAATACACTAACTTGTTTGTTGCACAAATCGTGCCGCAATTTTGAAATAAAACGATTGCAAATTGTAACAATGTTTGTTACAATTTGGTAAATATTAGACGTAAAAGGGAATCTCATAAAGATTTAACTTTGCGATTCTTTCGACGGCTAAGTTATAATTATAAAACTATTTATTACAAGGAGAAAAAAAATGGGAGATTTTGCAAAACAAGCGACCGATTCAAATTTTGAAACGGATGTATTAAGTTCGGACAAACCTGTCCTGGTTGATTTTTGGGCTGAATGGTGCGGACCGTGCCGGATGATCGCGCCGTCGGTCGAAGCGATTGCCGAAGAATACGGCGATAAAGCGGGCGTTTACAAAATGAATGTGGACGAAAATATGAACGTTCCGCAGCGGTTCGGCATTCGCGGGATTCCGACGCTGATCGTTTTCAAAGGCGGACAGGAACAGGAACGCATCGTCGGCGCGGTGTCGCGCGAGGCGATTTCCAAAGTCATTGACAAATACATCTAATTTTGCATTTTTGCCGCGAATTGCGCGGACGACACGAATAAAATCTATAAAATAATTCGTGTCGTCCGCGCAATTCGCGGCTAATTTTACTTTAAAAATGAAAGCAATTATCGTCAGAGAATTCGGCGCGCCGGAACAGATGAAACCGGAAGAAGTTTCCGATTTGCATCCTGAAAAAAATCAAATTCTGGTGCGCGTCAAAGCCGCCGGAATCAATCCGGTTGACACTTATATTCGCGCCGGACAACATTCGATAAAACCGCAATTGCCTTACACGCCCGGAAAAGACGCGGCGGGAATTGTCGAAGAAATCGGCGCGGATGTGAAAAATTTGAAAGTCGGCGACCGCGTTTACACGGCGGATTCAATCACGGGAACTTACGCGGAATTCACTTTGTGTGAAGAAAATCAGGTTCACGAATTGCCGGAAAATGTTTCCTTTGAACAGGGCGCGGGCGTTTTTGTGCCGTATGCAACTTCTTATCGCGCACTTTTTCAAAAAGCCGAAGCACAAAAAGGCGAAACTGTTCTGGTTCACGGCGCGTCCGGCGGAGTCGGAATTGCCGCCGTTCAATGGGCAAAAAACGCGGGTTTGAAAATTATCGGAACGGCAAGTTCGGCGGAAGGAAAATCGCTCGTCAAAGAGCAGGGCGCGGATTTTGTTTTCGACCATTCAAAAGAAAATTATCTCGAAGAAATTCTAAACGCGACCGACGGCAAAGGCGTAAATATTATTTTGGAAATGCTCGCCAACGAAAATCTCGTCAAAGATTTTGACGTTCTGGCGATGTTCGGCAGAATTGTAGTGATTGGAAATCGCGGCTCAATTGATTTCAATCCGCGTTCGGCGATGGGAAAAGACGCGACGATTCGCGGGATGTCGCTGTTTAACGCTTCGCCGAAAGACTTTCAGGAAATTTACGACGCAATTTACAAAGGTTTGTCGGAAGGCTATTTAAATCCGGCTGTCGGGAAAACTTTCACGCTCGCCGAAGCACCGCAAGCGCATCACGAAGTCATTGAATCGAAAGCGTTTGGGAAGATCGTTCTCAAAAACTAGAAAAAAATTCAAACTCAAGAAAAAATTTGCAGGGATAACAGGATAAATGGGATTTTTTAAGATAAAAAGATTGATTTATCCCTATTTATCCTGTCATCCCTGCAAAAAAATTCTTTGTTATTTATCAATCCCGACCTGAGTCAGCGCGTAAGCGTAATCAAAGGCGATTTCTTTCAAACGGTCGTAACGTCCCGATGAACCGCCGTGACCCGCGCCCATATTTGTTTTGAGCAAAATTATATTATCGTCGGTTTTCATCGCGCGAAGTTTGGCGGCGAATTTCGCGCCCTCCCAATACGGAACCTGCGAATCGTTTAAGGAAATTTCGATCAGCATATTCGGGTAATTTTGCGCTTTCACGTTATCATACGGCGAATATTGAATCATATAATCGAACGCTTTTTTCTCGTTCGGATTGCCCCATTCGATCCATTCTTCGGTCGTCAGCGGCAAACTCGCGTCCATCATCGTATTTATCACGTCAACAAACGGAACCTGCGCGATTGCCGCGTGAAAAGTTTCCGGCGACATATTAACCACGCCGCCCATCAACATTCCGCCCGCGCTGCCGCCCTGAATCACCAATTTATCGCTCGACGTATATTTATTCGCCACCAGCCATTTGGCGGAATCAATAAAATCGTAAAAAGTGTTCAATTTCTTAAACATTCTGCCTTCGAGCCGCCAATTTTCGCCGAGTTCGCTGCCGCCGCGAATGTGCGCGATGGCGTAAATCATTCCGCGATCAACCAAACTCAGCCGCGCGGTCGAAAAATTCGGAGTCATTGACGCGCCGTAAGAACCGTAAGCGTAAAGCAGCATCGGCGATTTTCCGTCGAGTTTCGTGCCTTTTTTCATCACAATCGAAACCGGAACTTTCACGCCGTCACGCGCCGTCGCCCACACGCGCGTCGTTTTATATTTCGTTTTGTCGTAGCCGCTCGGAATTTCC
The DNA here is from genome assembly GCA_965218105.1 of Pyrinomonadaceae bacterium. GTDB lineage: Bacteria > Acidobacteriota > Blastocatellia > Pyrinomonadales > Pyrinomonadaceae. Next base: position 1,586,495 of record OZ244585.1, on the reverse strand, counting down.
TGCTGTTTTAAAAGTTCGCTCTGGCGGGTTTTGAAATTGTATTCGTAAGTCGAGACCGGCGTAATCATCGAAGCGTAATTGTAGCGAATAACCGGCGTGTCAAATTCCGCGTTCGTTCCCAAACTCATCGTGTAAACATTTTCCGGCGTGGCGATTCGCGCCGCCGCGCGTTTCGTTTTCAAATCCATCACTTTCAGATATTCCAGACCGTTTTCGAGTTCGGCAACGACGGCGTAATCTTTGAAAAACTCGACATCTTCGATTTTTATCGCCGGATTATACGGAATAAAATCCTTCCAGTTTTTCTCCGACGGATCGGAAACCGGAGCGCGGACGACGCGGAAATTTTCGGCGTTTTTGTTGGTCGTAATGTAAAATTCGTCGCCGTAATGGTCAACCGAATATTCATGTCCGACGGAACGCGGCACGACGATTTTCCAATCGCTCGACGGTTTATCGGCGGGAATATACTGATATTCGCGCGAAGTTTTCGCAAACGAGGCGAGCATTATCATTTTATCATCGCGCGTTTTCGTCACGCCGATATTGTAAAGCGGGTCTTTTTCTTCGATTATCAAATCGTTTTTATCCGTGCCGACTTCGTGCCGAAACATTTTGTCGGAACGCTTTTCAACTTCTTCTTCGGTCACGTAAAAAACGGTTTTATTGTCGTTCGCCCACGCCACGCTCGTGACGCGCTCGATTTTTTCCGAGTAAATTTTCCCCGTCCGCAAATCCTTAAATTGCAGCGTGTATTGACGATAGCCGGTCGTATCGGTCGCAAACGCCAAAATATGTCCGTCGTCGGACACGTCAAACTCACCGACGGCGAAATATTTATAACCCTTCGCCATCTCGTTTTGATCGAGCAGAACTTCCGCATCTTTGCCGTCTTTCGTCTTACTGCGAAAATAAACCGGATATTGCTTGCCTTCTTCGGTCTGCGTAAAATACCAGAAATCCCCTTTTTTATACGGCACAGAAGTATCGTCCTGCTTGATACGTCCGAGCATTTCCTTGTAAAGATCGTCAACAAAGGCTTTATGCGAATCCATAAAGCTGTTCGTATATTTATTTTCGGCGTTCAAATAATCAATAATCGCCGCATTTTTCTCTTTGTTGCGGTCGCGCAGCCAGTAATAATCGTCTTTCAGCTCAACGCCGTTGACCTTTGTAATTTTCGTTTCTTTTTTCGCAATCGGTGGTTTCATATCGTTTTGAGCAACAATCACAATGTTGCCGATAACAATAATTATAAATGTAAATGTCAAAACGGACAGCATTTTTCTCATTTTGCGTAGCTCCTTTTTGTAATGTTGTTTAGGAATTAATCAACTATCTTAACACGATATTTCAAATTTTTTTACAAATCAGTTAATAAATTCGAGAATTGACTTAAAAAAATTGTGTTTTTTTTGGTTTGGCGTTTTTCATCCATTTTGTTTCACATTATCCGATTCATTCGGTTTTCAGGCAAGCCTTTATAATGGTAAATGATAAATGGTAAGCGGTAAATTTTTTCTTCTATTTACCATTTACCATTCACCGTTTACCATTAAATTTATTTTTTCGTTAACATTTTCGTTTTCAATTCGTCTATATTAACGGCGACAGTTTAACAGCCGATTCCGAACAAATTAAAAATGTCCGAAAGCGAAATGACAGGAAATGCTTTTTTATTCGCCAAAAGCGAAACACGCGATGATGCCGCGCCGATTTCTGAACAGGTTAAGGCGCAGACGCGGCTGGTCGAGCGGATTCGCGCGGGCGACGAAGAGGCGTTTGGCGAACTTTACAAATTTTTCGCGCCGATGATTCACGGCATCATTTTGGCGCGGGTGCCGCGTGATGAAGTCGCCGACATCGTGCAGGAAGTTTTTTTGAGCGCGTATCGCAATCTGGATTCGCTGCGCGAGGCGGCGAAAGTCGGCGCGTGGCTGGCGATGATCGCCAGAAATCGCGCGACTGAATTTTACCGCACCTTGAAACCGACCGAAGAACTTTCGGAAAATCTGCGCGGCAAAAAGGACGCGAACGCGGAAGCGCGGGAGATTTTGACGGCGATTCGCGCGCTGCCGGAAACTTACCGGGAAACTTTGATTTTGCGGCTCGTCGAAGGAATGAGCGGACAGGAAATCGCCGAAAGATGCGGCTTGAAACCCGAATCGGTGCGCGTTAATCTCCATCGCGGAATGAAAATACTGCGGAATAAACTCGGAATTGCGGAGTAAAAAAGATGAAAGAAGATTATTTGTTCAACAAAACCGGCTCGGACGCGGAAATCGAAGGATTGGAAAACGCGCTGAAAGAGTTTCGCTGGCAGGAATCCGCGCCGCCGGAACTTCCGGCGAAAGTTGTTCCTTTTGAAAAGAAAACCCGGCGCGGATTTTTTCGACTGTCGTTTGGTTTTGCGGCTTTCGCGGCAGTTTTAATCGTTTTCTCGGTAGTTTGGTTTCAAACTTCGAGCGGCAATGCTGAGCCTGTCAATGATTTTGCGAAGACAGTAACGCCGCCGATTAATGCGGAAACTTCAAATAATTCAGACGCAGATGCAAAAACGCCGTCGCCGCAGAAAAGTACCGCAGTCGTCCCGACTGCCGTCGTGAGTGCGTCTCGCGCTCGCGCTTTCGACCGCGCCGAAATTTCTGATTCGGAAGCGGGACGCATCCGAGACGGCAGTCGGGACGACCGCGGTACTCTCGCGCTTGCGCCGCGAAATGTCGTAAAAAGCGAAAAATCTATTTCGGTAATCACGCCGCAGAACGATAAAAATGCAAAAAACATCGAACCTGCAAAACCAGCCGCTAAATTAACCAAAGAAGAAAAATTTGCTTACGACCAACTGATGCTCGCGCTTTCGATTACGAGTTCAAAATTGAAATTGGTGCAGGACAAAGTTGACGGAATCGAAGAAAAAACCGCCGTTCTCGAAAATGAAAGATAATATTACGGGAGAAAAAACTATGAAATCATTGAAAGTTTACACGTCGAAATTCGCGCTGATTCTGCTCGCTTTGTTCGCAGCGATCAACGCTAACGCGCAGGACGCGCACTTGCGATTTGAAAATCTCAACGGACTTGAAACGAAGGCGCAGGATGTCGTCGAAGTCAATATTGATGGGAAACTGCTCGATTTGGCGAAGCGCGTGTTGGCGAAAAATGACGACGAAGACGCGAAAAAAGTCGCGCAGGCGATCAGCGGTTTGAAGGGAATTTACGTCAGAGTTTACAATTTTGCCAACGAAAACGAATATAATGTCGCCGACGTTGACCAGATTCGCGCCCAATTAACCGCGCCCGGATGGGAAAAACTGGCGAATGTTCGCAGCAAGAAAAACAATCAAAAAGTAGATGTTTACACGATGTTCGCGGGCGACGTAATGAGCGGCGTGGCGGTCGTCGTGTCGGACTCGAAAAGCATCGCGCTCGTCAACGTCATCGGTCCGATTGATATTGACACGCTCGCCGAAATGAGCGGGAAAATGAACATTCCGAAAATTGACATCGAACGCGATAATCAACCGAAACCGAAAAATCAGTAAGGAGAAAAAAGATGTTATCAAAGAAAAAAATCATCATTGTAATGACTCTCCTGTTGTTAGCGTTCACTTTCACCGCGCCTGAAATAAAGGCGAAAAGCGGCGAATATGACAAAATCGTCAATCATTTAAAAACGAAATATCAGGCGAAAAAGGTTAAAATTCCGATGATCTGGCTGGCGCGTTTCGCCGTCAGCGTCGCGCGTCCGGCGGGCGTGAAAAGTTTCAGCGTGACGCTGTTTGAAGATTTAAAATTTTCAAAAGAATTGCTCGACGCGGAAATGCAGACGGCGATGAGAAATTCGTTCGACGCAGATTGGAGTCCGATTTTTCACGTTCGTTCGCGCGACGGACAACAGGCTTATATGTATATGCGCGAAGCCGGAAACAGCGTAAAAATCGCACTCGTAACGATTGACAAAGATCAAGCCGCCGTCATCCGCGCCACTTTCAGCCCCGAAAAACTCGCGGAATTTGTCAACGATCCGAAAATTTTCGGCATTTCTCTGAATGATGATGAGAAGCAGGTGAAAGATAAAAATGCGGACTCGAAGGAAACCGATGTTCCGAAAAAATAAAATTCAGACGTAAAATTTTAACAAGAAGCAGTAGAGGCATTTCCTGAGTGATATTTTGTAACTTACGCAACACTCCGTGACTGGAGCGCAATCCGTCCCGGTTGCAATGAGCGCGAGAGCGCGAAAAAGCGTTGCATCTGCTTTAAATTGAAAATAAACGAGAGATTTTTCGCGTCGAAGCGACACTCAACTGCAACCGGGACGGATTGCGCTCCAGTCCGCTCCGCGCGTAACTTTAATAAGAATTCAAAACTAAAAAGGCGAGTGAATTGCTCACTCGCCTTTTCGCACGAAATTTGCACCCTTGCTCACACGCGCGGGCTTCCGCTTTTAGCGGTTTTTAGCGGTCGCCAACCGGCGTATATTTCAAATCTCTTTCGCCGATGTATTCGGCACGCGGACGAATCAATTTGTTGTTGCCGTATTGTTCCAAAATGTGTCCCGTCCAGCCGGAAACGCGCGAAATGGCGAAGATCGGCGTGTATTGGTCGAGCGGAATGTCCATCATATAGTATGCCGAAGCCGAGTAGAAATCCACGTTCGGATACATTCCTTTTTTGTCGAGCATCGCTTTTTCGATTTTCTGCGACATATTGAACCATTTCATCTCGCCGCGCTTTTCGCCCAACTGTTTCGAGAATTTGCGGAGCCACGTCGCGCGCGGGTCTTCGGTTTTATAGACGGCGTGACCGATGCCCATAATTTTGCGCTTTTCGCCCAACGCTTTGTCGAGCCATTCGTCAACTTTGTCTTCGCTGCCGATTTCTTTCAGCATTTTCATCACGTTCGTATTCGCGCCGCCGTGCAAAGGTCCGGCGAGCGCGGCGATACCGCCCGTCACCGCGCCGTAAATGTCGGCGAGCGTTCCGGCAATGACGCGAGTCGTAAAGGTCGAGGCGTTTAATTCGTGGTCGGCGTGCAGAATCAGCGCGATGTCAAACATTTTCGCTTCGTCTTCCGACGGTTTTTCGCCTTTGAACATATACAAAAAATTTTCCGCGATGCTCATCGTTTCATCCGGCGCGACGATGGTTTTGCCTGAGCGGATGCGTTCCCACGCGGCGACCAATGTGCCGATTTGCGCGGTCAGTTTGACGGCGGTGCGGACGGCGGTTTCGCGGTCGGTGCCGTGTCCGTCTTTGTCGTAAAAGCCGAGCGCGGAAATGCTTGTGCGAAGCACGTCCATCGGATTCGCGTCTTTCGGAAACGTCTCCATCATTTCCAAAATCTGATCGGGAACCGCGTAATTCGCCTGAAATTGTTTCTGCAAATCCGCTAACTCACGCGCCTGCGGCAGTTTACCGTTCCACAGCAGATAGACGACTTCTTCAAACGTCGAATTCTCCGCCAAATCGTGAATGTCGTAGCCCTGATAAATTAAAACGCCTTTTTCACCGTTGACATCACCGATTTTGCTTTGCGCGGCGACGACACCGCGCAGTCCGGCAGTCGCGGCGGTTGATTCTGTTGCTGTACTCATTTTGTTACGTCCTTATGTTTGTAAATTTTTTGGTTGTTTAAATCTAACAAAAACAGCGGCAACTGACAAGTATAGGCTTTATTTTACTGGTTTTTTTCAAACAGGAATTTTTGCGAAATGTTCACTTTTAATAATTTTGCCGCCGAATCTCGAAAAGCCGCAATTTCCAAAAATCCCGCGCTTCCCAATATCATAAAAAGCTCGCTTTTACTCGATTCGGCAAAAAATCTTTGAACTTTGGAAATCTTTTTTCCATTGATCGTAACTGTAAAATTATCGGGCAAACTTTCCATTTTGAGATTGGAAATTAAATTGCCGAAACGATCTATGTGAATAATTTCGGCTTCGATTTTGTCATCCGAAATTTTGCGCGGTTTATTTTCCGCAAAACGCGCGAAATCCTTTAATTCACTGCCAAATTCAGCGGATTTTACGCCGTTTGAAAGATGCGCGGCGGCGGGCGCGAAAATGTCGCGCCCGTGAAACGTGTCGCTCACCGGATGTTTGAAATATTCTTTATTCGCCAGTTCAAATACGCGAAAAGTTTTATCTGCGTTGAAGATAAAATTCAGTAAACCGTTGTCCGGCGCGATGAAATAATAATCTGCGGTTTCGACCAAAATCGCTCTTCTGTCCGAACCGACTCCGGGATCAACTATCGCCGTAAAAATTGTTTTTTCCGGGAAATCAAGATAACACGAGCGAAGCGTAAAACTTGCGGATTGAATGTCTTGCGGCGAAATGTTGTGTGTTATATCAACTATTCGCGCTTTTTTATTAATTGATAACATCGCGCCTTTCATCGCGCCGACAAAGTAATCTTGTGTTCCGAAATCGGTCAGCAGAGCAATTATCATAAAACAAAAAACACCCGCGAAAATCAGCAAAGCCAAAAAGGAGAACAAAAAACATTGCTGAATCTCGCGGATCGCACCGACGCGAAAACGGCAAGTTTCACGTCGAAAATGACCGGCAATCAAATTATAAATTGTTCAAAATCTCACTCTGAACAATTCACAACTCATTTACCTGATTTGCGTGTCGTAAGCCGATTTAATGCGAAGCTGCTGGTTTTGATTGAGCCGGATATATTTTCCGCGTTCGACAACGACCGCGCCGACACCAAAAGCCGCGCCGACACCTGCGCCAACCGCCGCGCCGACCGGACCGCCGGCAATCGCGCCGATCACCAAACCGGTTCCGGTCGTCGCGCCGACTTTGATGCTGTCGTCTTTGACGGAACTGCGCCCTTCAACCGTTCCCTCGTTATCAACGCTCCTGACATTATCGCCCTTAATCGGCAAAACTTCGACTAAAATCGCGTTAAAATTGCTCCACCGATTATCGCTCAAAACGATGCGGTCAAATGACAGAAGCATTTCCGAGCGGCGTTTGATTCTGCCCGGTTTTTGAATCTTGGAAATTCTGCCTTCGATGGTCGCGCCGGCAAGTTCATACGGCGAAATAACCCGCGCCGTAAACTTATCACCTTCACGATTTTGCTGCGTATTTATATCGGTCAGCAGTTCGACGATAAATTCCGTATCAGACGGAATAACAAACGAACCTTCATCAGGTTTTAAGTATCTGATGCTTTGTGTCGGAGTTGGATTGTCAGGCGTTTGATTAATATCCGACGGAATTGACGCGGCTTGCGCGGGCTGCGTATCGGCAGTCGGCACAGCTTCGGCTGGAACTGTTGTTTCCTGAACAGGCGTTTCGGCGACTGTCGTTTCGGCAGCCGTCGGCGCGGGCGCGGCGACCGGTTCCTCAACAACCGGTTCGACATTGGTTTTCGCCGCCACAACGCCGCGTTTTATCAAACCTGCCGGAATGGTCGCGTCAAACGAGCGTTTATCAAATCCGGTGTCGTATCCGGCTTCAAATCCCTGCTGATAGCCGTCGCGGTAATCTTCGAGCGTGCCGTAATCTTTGTTAAAAGCGCGGTCGGCGCGTGTATATTCACCGTGTTTGTCGTAGCTTTTTGCAGAATTATCAATTACGTCGCGGTAGCCGGACATATAACCGTCCGAATAGCCGGTTCTAAAACCGCGCTGTAATGCAATATTGGTTTCTTGGGCGGAAACATTTTGGATTGCTAAACTCAAAAACGAAACGGAAACGAGGGAAAGACTCAGGAAAGTTATTAAAAAACTTTTGCTTAAATTCATTATGATCTCCTTATCAAAAAACAAGAAATGTTTTGTCCGCTATGAGTTATACATCATAACTTAAGAAATTACAAGAAGAAATTTGCGGGGAGATTATTTTTGAAGGTCAAACTTTTGAAAGAAAAGAACTTCCGTCATAAAAAAGTTGGAGCGCGGACGGCTCGTCCGCCAACGAGAGCGAAGTGAATCGTTGCACCTCACTTGTCTAAAACGATACTTTGATGCGAACGCTTACAACTTCGCTTCGCTCGTTGGCGGACGAGCCGTCCGCGCTCCTAATTTTTAACTCGTGTGTTGCGGAATATCTTCGCCTTCGGGGAAAAATTTGAGCGAAGCCGAATTTATACAGTAACGCTGTCCGGTCGGCGGCGGACCGTCGGGGAAAACGTGACCCTGATGTCCGTCGCAGCGGGCGCAGCGCGTTTCAGTTCGCACCATTCCATATTTCGTATCGCGGATTTCTCTGATATGTTCGTCGTCAAAAGGTTTGTAAAAACTCGCCCAACCAGTGCCTGACGTAAACTTTGATTTGGAGTCGAAAAGCGGCAGTCCGCATAAACGACAAGCGTAAATTCCCGCCTTTTTGTTATCAAGCAAACTGCCGCAAAACGGTGCTTCCGTGCCTTGATTAAGAAGAACGTCATATTCTTCTTTTGTTAATTTTTGCGCCAATTGTTCGCGTTTTTCCGCGCTGATCGGCGAAATGTCGTAGCCCGATGCGGACAATTCTTTTTGTGTTTCCGGTGTCATAAAAATTTCTCCTAATATTTAATTCTACAAGTATAAACCGCTTTGTATGGAAAATTATTTCAAAAACGGTTAATTATTTGAAACTTGGAATTATTTTTCGCACAAAAAGATGCACGAATTTTAGACTGATTTTACTTTCGCCTTTCCCCTTCACCCTTTCGCCTTTAGATTAACCCCACCAAAATGACGCGGCGATAATGCAGTAAAGTCCGACCAACGCCAAGCCTTCGAGCCAGATTGATTCACCGTCATAGACGACAAATGCCGTAACGACGGTTGATAAAGCGAGCGCAACGACTAAAAGCGGCGATAAAGTCATCGTCAAAATTGCGCCGCCCAAAACAAAAGAAAGCAGAACCAAAACGGGAAACAAGCCGAGCGCGACTTGCAGAGAACTGTTCAAAATTACGCTGACGGCGTAATCCGCCTGGTTGCGCCACGCCAGCTGGATTCCGACGATGTTTTCAATGGCGTTTCCGGCAATTGCCACAACGACTAATCCGGCAAATGCCTGCGAGATATTTAACGCTTCCATCGCCGGCTCCAGCGCGGACACGAACCATTCGGAAACAAAACCCGCGCCGATTCCGGCGACGGCTAAAACGCCAATCGTCAAACCCAAAGACCATTCGGAATGCTGATCGCCGTCCGCCGGATTCGGACTGACGGCTTTGTCGCCTTTGACGGAAAAAATCGTGCTGGCGGCGAGTAAAACGAGCAATACAATCGCGCAAAAAATGTCCAGACTGTCAACGTGCGCTTCGGCGGGCGTGTGCAGTTCCTTTGCCAGCGTCGGAATCATCAGAGCTGCAACTGCGAGAATCATTAAAGTTGCAATCATTTTCGGAGTTTCCGATTTGAAACTCTGTGTGCCGTTTTTCAACCCGCCCAAAAATAAAGCCATACCGAAGACGAGCAGGGAATTGCCCAAAATCGAACCGACCAAAGCCGCCTGCACAACTTCCGCCAAGCCTGCGCGAAGTGCGAAAATACAGACGAAAAGCTCCGGCAAATTTCCCAAACCCGATTGCAAAATTCCCGTCGCGCCCGGACCCAGACGGCTTCCAAGCTGTTCGGTCGCGTCGCCGACGACGACCGCCAGCAAAGCCAACGCCGCCGCCGTGACAAAAAAAGCGATCACTTCATTTACGCCGACATAATGCAGAATTCCGGCGACAATTGTTATTGTAATCGCCAATCCGATGATGACTTTCTCTTTTTTTTCCATATCTTAAGCGGTTTTTCCAGAAGATTGAGAAATTTTACATTAATTGTCCGGTGAATAAAAGCAATCGAAAGTCGGAATGATCCATAAAAGTGAAACCTTCTGCGGATTTTGTTAGTATTAACAGACAAACTTTTCTATCAAAAGTCAAAAATTAAAATTTTCAGGAGAATTTATAATGTTTAAACGTAAATTGTTAAGCGTCTTTGTAGTTTACGCTTTCTTGCTTCCGACGATTGTTTTCGGACAAACCGCCGCGCCCGCGCCATTTCAGGCACCAAAGGAAGCGATAGATAAAATTAAAGAAGAAGGCTTAAAAAAATCGCAGGTGATGAACACTTTGAGTTATCTGACGGACGTAATCGGCGGCAGACTGACCAATTCGCCGAATATGCGGCGCGCCAACACGTGGACGCGCGACGAGATGAAAAAGTGGGGAATGCAAAACGCTCATCTTGAAGCGTGGGGACCGTTCGGACGCGGTTGGGAGCTTAAAGATTTTAAAGCGGAAGTCGTTCAGCCGCAAACAATTCCGGTGATCGCATATCCGAAAGCGTGGTCGCCTTCGACGAAAGGGGCGATAACGGGCGAAGTCGTCTATTTTGAAGCCAAAACCGACGCGGATTTTGCCAAATATAAAGGACAATTAAGAAACAAAATCGTTTTGATGTCGCCGCTGCGCGAAGTCAAAGTCGAAGATAAGATTTTGATGGCGCGTTACACCGACGCGGAATTAACGAAAATGGCGGACGCGCCCGATCCGGCGAGCGTTCAGCGTCCGCAAAGAGCGGCTCAGTCGGAAATGACACCGCAGATGATGGAACGCTTGAAAGGGTTTATGACGAGTTTGAAGGCGATGAATTTTATCATTGACGAAGGCGCGGCGGTGATCGTTGACAGCAGTTCGAGAGGAACGGGCGGAACGCTTTTTGTTTCCGGCGCAAGCGTCGCCCAGCCGGTTCCCGAAGACCCGACAGACCTTTTCACCCGCCGCGGTGATCGGCTTTCTCCGCAGGACAAAGCCGCTGAAAGCAAAATGCTGCCGCAGATGACGATGGCGATTGAAGATTACAATCGGCTCGTGCGAATGATAAAATTCGGCGTTAAACCGCAAATGACGGTCAATATTGACGCGAAATATTACGATGATGATTTAATGGGTTACAACACGATTGCCGAAATTCCGGGAACCGATCCGAAACTTAAAGATGAAATCGTGATGCTCGGCGGACATCTCGATTCGTGGCATTCTTCGACGGGCGCAACCGATAACGCCGCCGGTTCAGCCGTGGCAATGGAAGCCGCGCGCATCATTTTGGCGGCGGGTTTAAAACCGCGCCGCACGATCCGCGTCGCGCTCTGGTCGGGCGAAGAGCAGGGTTTATACGGTTCACGCGCGTATGTTAAAGAGCATTTAGGAGAATTTAAAGGCGAAGGCGACAGCCGCGAACTCGTCAAAACTCCCGATTACGAAAAACTTTCCGCTTATTACAATCTCGATAACGGAACGGGCAGAATTCGCGGCGTTTATTTGCAGGGAAATGCGGCAGTCGCGCCGATTTTCAAAACTTGGCTGATGCCTTTTGCCGATATGGACGCGAAAACTTTGACGCTTGCCAACACGGGCGGAACGGATCATCTTTCGTTTGACGCAATCGGTCTTCCGGGTTTCCAGTTCATTCAGGACGAAATCGAATACGGAACGCGGACGCACCATTCAAATCAGGACAATTTCGACCGCATCCAAGCCGACGATATGAAACAAAATGCCACAATTATGGCAGCGTTTGTTTATCAAACGGCGATGATGGACGGAAAACTTCCGCGTAAAGAAATAAAATAGGCGAGTAATTTAGGACTGGAGCGCAATGCGTCCCCGCTTGCAATGCCGTTGAAAAAGCAAAAACGCTCGTTTATCTGCAAGTTAAAAGTTATTGAAACGCTTTTTTCGCGTCGAAGCGACGCTCATTGCAACCGGGACGGATTGCGCTCCAGTCGTTTTTAATTTTTCATCGCATCCACTTTCAGATTTCCGCCGTTTTTCATCACATATTCGGACAGATAACGCTTCAATTTTTCGCGGTTGTTTTCCCGATAAACCGCATAATCCTGTCTGATTCCGGCATCTGCGCGGGCGATTAAAATATAGGATTCGAGCAAACCTTCGTCGTTTAATTTTTTCAAAGCGGCTAACGCGGGAGTTAATTTTTTGACATCTTTGCCTTCTTTTACAACCGTTAAAACCGTGCGGAGCGCGTCGGTTTCTTCCGCCAAACTGTGCCGGTAAACTTTTTCGTTCGGATACGTTTTGGCAAATTCCTTGCTCAAATTTCCGTCTTTGCCGGTTTGCCACGCGGCGCGCGATAAACCGTAAGTCGTCCACGCAAAAGAGCCGTCGTCATTTTTATCGCTTATTCCCAGAGTGATTTTTGTGTTTCCGTCGCTCGATGTCGAAAATTCTACCGGAATTTCGATCTTCGGATGTGCGAGTTTTATGTCGTTGGTTTGTGCATATTGAATCAAACCGCGCCACGCCGAACTGCTGTAAGGTTCGGCAACTACGGCATCGAGATATTTATCCGCCGCGCCTTTTTTATTGCCGCCCAACGCCAATCCGTCAGCCCAGTAACGATGCGCCGTTTCACGATTCGGGTCGAGCGCGATTGCCTTGGCAAACCAGATTCCGGCTTTGTCGTAATCTTTCAGCGCGTAATAAGAATTGCCCGTGTAGAGCGCGGCTTCGTAATGCGTCGGGTCAAGATTCGCCGCTTTTTCGTATTCGGCGGCGGCTTTTTTGAAATCGCCCGCCGCAAATGCTTTAAACGCTTCTTCCTGTGCGGCTTGCGACTGCGGATTGTCGGACATATTTTTATCGCCGCCGTCCGCTTTGATCGAAGCGATTATCAAATCAACTTCAGGAATTTGAACGCCGAGTTCTTTGGCTCTGACAAGAGCGTTGCGGGCTTTGAGCCGCATTTGTTTCCATTGCGCTTTGTCTTTGATCGAATCTTGAAGCTGCCACGCCGCCAAACCGAGTCCGAAAAAAATATCTTTATCGGCGCGTTTATCGGCGGCGAGTTTTTCAAGCAGCGGCACGGCTTCGGCGTAATTTTTTTCATCAACAAGCTGAATCGCGCGGTCGCGTTCCGCTCTAAATTTGTCCGGCTGCTGTGCCGAAAGTGTCGTGGCACTGAAAATCAGCGTTAAAAATATTATTGAGACTGAAAAGATTTTCCGCCTCTGAACTGCTGTTTGCATAAATTTTTTTCCTTCTTTTGTATTTCGACCTTAAGGAGCAGTTTAATTTTAGATAACAGTTCAAATGCTGTCAACAATTTTTTAGAACAGAAATTTTATGTTTTTATTCGAGTGAGGTGCAAAAAGAGAAAGGCAAAAGTTTCAAACTGTCGAAACTTTTGCCTTTTTGGTTAGATAAGTAAGTGGACAAAATAATTTTAATGAAGTCCCGGAGCGCGGACACTCCTGTCCGCCGATATTGCTCAAAGTCGGCGTAACCCCGGCAGGTTTAACACCGCATACGTCGTTGCGCGTGGTTGGCGGACAAGAGTGTCCGCGCTCCATTGCAAAAATTATTTTGTCCACTTACTTATTAGAAATTATCTTTCACATATTTCTAAACATCATAATACATTGAAAATTCAAGCGGATGCGGACGAAGGCGAAGCGGCTGAACTTCTTTTTCGCGTTTGTATTTTATCCAACGCTCAATCATTTCGGTTGAAAAAACATCGCCTTTGAGCAAAAATTCGTGATCGTTTTCGAGAGCCGTCAACGCTTCGTCCAAACTTCCCGGCAAATTCGGCACGTCTTTTAATTCTTCCGGCGACAAATCGTAAATATCTTTGTCGAGCGGCTCACCCGGATCAATTTTGTTTTGAACGCCGTCGAGACCAGCCATTAAAAGCGCGGCAAACGTGATATACGGATTACAACTTGGGTCGGGCGGACGAAATTCGAGCCGTTTGGCTTTCGGCGACGGCGAAAACATCGGAATTCGCACGGCGGCGGAACGGTTTCTGGCTGAATACGCCAAATTAACCGGAGCCTCAAAACCCGGCACGAGCCGTTTATAACTGTTCGTCGTCGGCGCGGCGAGCGCGATCAGCGCGGGCGCGTGTTTCAAAAGTCCGCCGATATAAAATTTCGCCATTTCCGAAAGTCCGGCGTATTCTTCGCCCGCAAACAGCGGATTGCCGTCTTTCCACAGCGATTGGTGAACGTGCATTCCCGAACCGTTGTCGCCGTAGAGCGGTTTCGGCATAAATGTCGCCGTTTTTCCGTATGAAACTGCCGTATTTTTGACGATATATTTAAAAAGCTGCAAATTATCAGCCGTGTGCAGCAGATTTGAAAATTTGAAATCAATTTCGCACTGTCCGGCGGTGGCGACTTCGTGATGCTGACATTCGACGTTGATGCCGACTTCGCCCAACATCAAAGAAATCGTGTTTCGCAGATCAATCAGCGTGTCCATCGGCGCGACCGGCACGTAGCCTTCTTTCGGACGAATATGATAGCCGGTGTTCGGCGACATATCATCACCGACCCGGCGCGTGTTCCAGTGTCCTTCTTCCGATTCAATCGTGTAACCGGCGGATTGCTGGTCGTTGTGGTAAGAAACTCCGTCAAAGACGAAAAATTCGGCTTCCGGTCCGACAAAAATCGTATCGGCGAGTCCGGTAAATTTCAGATAGCTTTCGGCGCGAACCGCCACCGAACGCGGATCGAGTCCGTAACCTTCTTTGGTGATCGGTTCGACGACGTTGGCGATCAAACAAATCGTCGTCTCTTCGATAAACGGATCAACCCAGCAGCGTCCAGCATCCGGCACGAGCAGCATATCCGACTCGTTAATCGCCGCCCAGCCGCGCAGACTCGAAGCGTCAAAACCGTAACCTTCTTCAAAACTGTCCTCCGTCAGCTGGCTAATCGGATAAGTTAAATGATGCCAAGAACCCGGCAAATCCGTAAACCGGATGGAAACAAACTTCGCGCCTTGCTCGGCGGCGTAATCCAAAACATTTTTTGCGTTCATTAAATCTCCTGATTTTTGATAAAACTTTTATATTAAAACTCCGCGTTTTATTTTATACGCGATTTTCAGAGAAATTTTACAACACTTGGGGAAAACTTCAAAGCGATTAAATTGTACCTACAAAAATGTCTTTCTTTTAGCGTAATCCGACATTTTTGTAGAAAAATGTCATTAGCTATTTTTTTAGAAGCCGTTTAAAAAACAAAAATAACAAAGATGTTCTAAGGAAATTGGACGCAGATTTTCACGGATGAAGTGGATTGGAACAGATTTTTCTAATTTTTATTAGTTAAAACCCACTTGATCCGCGGCTGTTTTTTAGTTTTCAAACAGCTTCTTGAAGGATTGAGCCGAAAAATTTTCAAAATCAATTTTAATTTTTAAGCAAACTTATGAGTTGGCTTGACAATGGAAAGCAAAATTCTTAACCTAATAACTCGTCTTCGGACGATATTCCGCAGTAGCTCAATGGCAGAGCATTCGGCTGTAAAGCAAGTTGCAGCTTTCACAGGTGACTGTGATTGAAAAATCGGATGAATTCAAGGAAGCCTAAACTGATAAAAATCAGCACGGTAATCTTGAGCGAAGCCTGTTGAATGGTTTAAGAGTAAACAGGAACGTGCAGAGACTAGAGATTGAGGAAACCAAACCGATAATATCTCCACGAGCGTCCGACAGCTTTTTGTTTTTGGTAAAAGTTGATGAGATAGTCCACGCTCAAACGAAAGTTTGGGATAAAGTGTAACCGAAGGGTTGTAAGTTCGAGTCTTACCTGCGGAGCCAATTTTATTTTATAACATCCAAACGAAAAGTTTGGAATGATTGTGATAAAACTAAGTCGAAAAAGGTGAGTTTTGCTCACCTTTTTCGCGTTTGGAAAGTTTGTTTGAGATTGAGTCGGCGTTGCGCGAAAGTGGAACGGTATTTATTTCAAATATTTTTTTTTTTTTGTCATTTTACTTGTCCGTTTCCGCTTTTCCCTGTAAATCGCGCCGCACAAATTTCACCATTTTGCGTATTTCTTCATCGGTCAACTGATTTTTGAACGCGGGCATCGGAAGTTTGCCGTCGTGAATCTGCGTGTAAATTTGCTGTTCGCTCAATGTCGCCGCTTCGCCGTAACGCAGTGAAGGAATTAACGTGCCGTTCGTTTCTTTGCCGTTCGCTTCCTGTCCGTGACAAACCGCGCAGTTTTGACGAAACAGCGACGCTTCGTAAGATTTGCTTCCGGCGATGTTGAATTCATTGTGTTTAGCACTGCCGTTTGTGCAGGCGAAAATTCCGAAGGCGGCGAAAAGACAAATAAAAATGATTTTCAAATACTTCATTAAATTTACTCAAACTCCGAGCGCGATATTCCTGACTGCCGAATATCGGAATTTAATCTTTGTTCAATTTCGTTCGGGTGTGCCGTTTCAAAAAACAACTCGACGGCTTCGCGTAAATTTTCTCTCGCCTCTTCTACCGTGTCGCCTTGACTGGCAATGTCCAATTCCGAACAAATCGAAACAAATCCGGTATCTTCGCGCAAAATCGTCGCGGTCAGCGTTTTTAGCATCCTTAATTTCTCCTTATTTTATCGCCCCTTCAATCGGACTCGACGCTGATGCGTAGAGGCGTTTCGGCATTCTGCCCGACAGATACGCCAATCTTCCGGCTTTGACGGCGTAGTTCATCGCGGTCGCCATCTGCGCCGCATCTTTTGCTTCGGCGATTGCCGTGTTCATCAAAATCGCGTCCGCGCCGAGTTCCATCGCAATCGCGGCATCGCTTGGAACGCCGACTCCGGCATCAACGATAATAATCGCGTCGGGCAACTGCTCGCGCATAATTTTCAGATTCGCGGGATTCTGTACGCCTAAGCCCGAACCAATCGGCGCGGCGAGCGGCATCACGCACGGACAGCCGATGTCTAATAATTTTTTTGCCATTATCAAATCGTCGCTAAAATAAGGCATCACGATAAACCCTTCTTTGACAAGGACTTTTGCCGCTTCAAGCGTCTGTTCGTTGTCCGGCAAAAGCGTCACTTTGTCGCCGATGACTTCGAGTTTGATCCAGTCGGTTTCGAGTGCTTCACGCGCCAATCTCGCGGTTCTGATCGCGTGTTCCGCGTCATAACAGCCCGCCGTATTCGGCAAAATCTGCATTTCGGGATTGAGATGATTGAGAAACGATTCGGTTTTTCCGTCCAGAGGAACGCGATTAACCGCCACCGTCACCATTTCCGCGCCCGAAGCCGCGTGCGCGTCCTTCATTTCCTGATGCGAACGATATTTTCCCGTCCCGATAATCAGCCGCGAGTTAAATGTTTTTCCCGCTAAATTAAATAAATTACTCATAAATGCAAATTCCAGATTTCAGATTTCAAATTCCAGATTGTTATATATTCAATCTTAACAAAAAATCACGCAAAAGAAATGCGGACTGAAAATACTTTCAATCCGCCTTCTGAAATTTGCAATCTGGAATTTGAAATCGAAAGTTCATCCGCCGCCGACGAAATGAATTATCTCAATTTTGTCCGCGTCGTTGATGTTTATCGTTTCCCAATCTTTTTTGCGGACGACTTCTTTATTCAACTCAATCGCAATTCTTTCGTCAGGCAGCGACAGATGTTTGAGCAGGGCGTTCAAATTAAAATTTCCCGCAATCTCTTTCGTTACGCCGTTTACAATAATTTTCATACACGCAAAATCTCAGGTTAATCCAAAATTATTCGCTTCTTTGTCATCAATCTCGATGTTCATTCGCAGAAGCGCGGTTGAAAAGGTTTTGCCCTGCGCGTCGGTCATCAAAGACAGCGTTCCGCCGCCGCCGAGCGATTCGTGGAGCAGAAAATTTAACGCTCCCAAATTCGGCAGTTCAAAGCGTTCGACTTCGCCTTTGACCATTTCGCCGAAGTGTTCTTTGACTTTTTCGGCGGTAACTTCGCGCACGAGAAGCGGATAAAATTCGTCTTTGAGCGCGATCACGCCGACGTTTGCCGTGTCGCCTTTGTCGCCCGAACGGGCGTGGGCGAGTTTTGTTAATTCGACTTTCATAAATTTTTTTGGTGGAGGCGGCGGGAATCGAACCCGCATCCAAAGGTTGCGACCCAGAGAATCTACACGCTTAGTCACGTTCACTTGGAATTTCGCTTTCGACGAGCAGGTGAACCGACAAGACCTCATCGAAAACTAGCCTGACTAACGTTTCGCTCATATTTGCAGACGGAAAATATGAACTAGCTTAAACTGAGTTATGCTTCATTCACGCGCTTCAAGCTGACTTGTGATGAAACACTTGTGGCTAGAATTAACTAGGCAGCAAGAGCCAATTCTTGGTTGGCATTTGTGTTTTGCTTGGTGTTTTAACGAGCTAACAAGCAAGCCCGACGTGCATCCAAAGATCTATACAAGCCCCTGTCGAAGCCTGTCGCCCCCAATTTTTAGAAGGTCTTTTATAATACATTTTTTTGATGAAAAGTTAAACCGCCGCGTTGGTTTCGCTTTTCGGGTTGAATCTTCGCTTGGCTTTTTCGATTAATTTATCGAAATGTTTTTCGAGATTCGCATTCGTGCCGCGCACTCCACTAATAACTTTTTCGCCCCAATTGACATATTCCAGCCGCCTTTCGTCAGACCAGCCGTCGGGCGGATTTTCCAAAACGTCGCGGATGTTGCTGATTTTGTCGCCGAGTTTGATGAGTTTCGCGCCCGTCGAAAGATGCGGCGCGTGTTCGACTTGTTTTTCCTTGCGCGTCGCTTTCGGCAGAGATTTATCGTCGGTTACTTCCAAAACCATTTCGCAGACTTTTTCGCCGAAAAGTTCGGTGATTTCTTCTTTTGAAGTGTCGGTGTCTTCGATTGTGTCGTGCAGAACGGCGGCGATTAGAACGTCGTAATCTTCGATATTTCCAACGTTTGCGAGCAAATTTACGACTTCTAAAGGATGATTGATGTAGGGCGCGGCATCGTTGCCTTTGCGCTTTTGAGAAATGTGCTTTTTCGCCGCAAAACTGGCAGCTTGAAGTAATTTCGACAAATTATTTTTCATAATATCCAAAGAGTTTTAGCCACGAACAAACACAAAATTTCACGAATTAATTAAATTCTTTTCGTGATTTTTCGTGTTTGTTCGTGGCTAAATTTTATTTTACAACTTCAATCGTTAAAACTTGCTGACCGGAAATGATAAAATCAGCGGGCGGAAGTTCCTGGTCGGTCAAAACCGTCGTTACAGTCGGTTTGAAACCTCCGGCAGTTCGGTCGTTATTCAAAGTTGCCAGCATCGAAGGCGGCAGATTCGGCATTTCTTTTGAACCGATAATCGCGCCGTTGGTCACGCGGTAAGTCTGCACGTAAAGCCGGTCGTCTTTTTTCAGTTCGTTGATAGTTTTTACGAGTTCGGTCAAATCTTTCGGCACAAATTGTTTTGAAGCGGCATTTTGCTGAATCGAACCGCCGTCGCCGACCGTAACAATCAAAGTTCCGGCGGGCGTGTCGGCGGGAATCGTTACCGGAATTTTTTGCGAGAAAATTTTGCCCGTATCGGTTCTGACAAACGCCTGAACTTCAAAACTTTCGCCCGCTTTGACCTGCGTTTTGTCGAGCGCGATGCGTTCCAAAGTTGCCGTATTGCTTCCGTCGTTTGAAGTTACGCTCAGATTTATTTCGCTGATTTCCGCGCCGTCGAAGCGGCTTTTCAAAATCGCGCTGACCGGAGAAGCCACCGAATATCCGGCTAACTGCGTCGCCGTCGCGCCGGCGAAACGATTATCAATTTTTATCGGTTCCTGATTTTTGAGTTTAACTTCGCCTTTTATTTCAACGGTCGTGTCGCCCATTCCGCGTTCATTGGCGACAATCGAATTGTAAATTGCAATGTTCAAAAGAAGCGGCGTTAGAAAATCGTCTTTGGCGACTTCAAAATTCAATGTTTCCTGATTGTTGCGGCTGGTTTCGAGATTGAGTTTGACCGGAATCATCTTCGGCGACTGTCCCAAGCTGCCGAAAACTCCGGTCGCGCGGTCTTGCGTCATACTGCCGACCATCGCGTCGGGAACGGCGAGTTTGAACGAATTGCTTAAATTCGGGATGACCGTGACGACGTGCGATTCCGACATTGGCAAATCAGACGTGCCGAGACTCAAAAAAGGATGACCGAAAGCGTAAATTTTATCGCCGTCGCGGTAAGTTACCGTGCCGCTTGCCGCCATCGAATAATCGCCGCGCACGAGCTGCATCGAAACGGACGCGCCGCCGAGCAGTGTTTTATCGGTTGACTTTTCCAAAGGTGTCATCCGCGACGCGCCGCCGACGCTGGCGACGGGCAGCAAACCGGCGGAAGTTAGCTGCGGGGCGAAAAGATTCAAAGTGTCCTGCGAAAATCCGTTGAACGAAAGCGGCGTGGCAATCGGTTGAAAAGATTGTCCGGCGACCGCCGCCAAAGACGAATTCGCGCCGCCCGCCAAAATCGAACTTGAAACCGCCGCGTTTTTCGGCATATTCGGCTGATATGCCGCCGCGAGTTCGGCAAACGAAATCGAGCGCGGTTGTTTCGGTTTCGGCTTTTGATTTTGATTCTGCTCGAAGATCGAAAGCATCTGCTCAATCGGCGTGATGCCGCAAATCGGTTCTTTTGAAAAAGGAAAACTGTATGAAATCGCGCCGACGAGTTTGCCGTCAATGTAAACCGGCGAGCCGCTCATTCCGGCGAAAACGCTCGTTCTGTCGGAACTTCCGCCGCCGATTTTTCCGATAATCATATCCTGTTTCGGACCAATCGCGCCCGGAACGATGCCCAAAATCTCGACCTGAAATTCTTCCGGTTCGCTGCCGCGAAAAACCGTCCACGCCGTTCCCTTCATTCCTTCTTTTAATTCCGAAGCCGGGAAAAATTGAGCGTTTGCCGCTTTTTTGTTGATGTTCGCTTTTTCGAGTTTAGCCTGAGTTTGTCCGAAAATCGCCAAACCAAAAACGGAAATTAGCAAAAATAGTGCGAAAAAAATTGTTTTCATTTGTTGAACCTCTTCCTTTTTAGCCACTTTGTATGGTAACATTTTAAACGGCTTACCGAAAGTCCTTTTTCTTGGGCTGTTCATTTAAGACTCGCAAAATTGATTTCAAGTTGTATTTTCTTTCCCGAACTCAATTCACAAAATTATGGCAAAAATTATCCGCCTTTTTAAAAGTTTTTTCAGGCTTTTGCTGCCTGTCGTCATTCTGCTGATGCTGGCTTTCGGCGCGGCTGGAGTTTGGCTGGTTCACGAAACTTCGCGTCCGCCGCGCGCGGCTTATCTGGTAACGCCGGAAAAATACGGCAGATTCAGCACGCGCGGCGCGAGCGTTTCCGAAGAGACGTGGACGAACAGCGACGGCACACCGGCGCGCGGCTGGCTTTTGCGCGGCGACGAAAACGCGCCCGCCGTGATTATGCTTCATCGTTACGGCGCGGATCGGTCTTACGTTTTGGATTTAGGCATAAAAATTAACGAAGCGACGAATTTTACAATTTTGATGCCCGAACAGCGCGGACACGGCGAAAATTCTCCGGTTGAAACTACATCTTTCGGCGGCTGTGAAACCGACGACGCGGTTTCGGCGATAGAATTTGTGAGAAGTTTGAAAACTGACGGACAAACCGCTCTCGTCGGGAAAAACATCGGGTTTTACGGAATCGAAATGGGCGCGCTCGCCGCGCTCGCCGCCGCCGCCAAAGACGAAAACGTCAAATCTCTCGTGCTTGATTCCGTGCCGTCAAATTCCGATGAATTACTGGCTTCCGTCGTCGGTCAAAGATTTCCGTTTGCCAGCGCGCTGACCTCGAAAATTGCCGCGCAGGGAACTTATCTTTATTTTTACGACGGCTGTTACAGACGAAATTCGATGTGCGCTCTGGCAAAATCAATTTCCAATCGTCAGGTATTGCTTACGGCGGGTTCGGACGCGCCTGATTTTCAGGATTCGACGACAAAAATCAGTAAGTGTTTTCCGGCTGAAACAAAAGTTACGGCGAAAACCGATTTCAGTTCGTCAGGTTACAACATTACGAACGCTTCGCTCGAACAATCTGAAAATTACAACAGAAAAGTAATTGATTTCTTCAGAGAAACTTTGACGAATGAGGCTGCAAATTAAAACTCAGACGGAGCGCGGACGGCTCGTCCGCTTCGAGCGCAGAAAGCGCGAGAAAACCGCCGTCATCAAGATATTTTGTAGACAACGAAGGCAACGCCTCGCTGCGCTGGCGTTGGCGGACGAGCCGTCCGCGCTCCGATTACGCGACGGGAATAAATTTTTTACTGACTTTTTCCCAAAGCGTTTTAGCCAATTCTTTGCGGTCGGTTTCCAAAACTGTTTCATCGCCGAAGGTAATAACAGCCGTAAATTTGCCGACGTGGAAAAGGCGGAAAATGTGGGCGGCGAAACTTATATCTTCCCACCAGCAAACCACTTCGCTCGCCTTTGGCTGACCGGGCGGAGTTTTGTAAGAAATCGCGGCGTAGGAAACCGGCAGATCGGTTTTGGCGGCAAATTCCAAAAAGGAAGAGTTAAACGGCAGAACCTTTTCGCCTTTGCTGCTCGTGCCTTCCGGGAAAACTATGACACCTTCGCCGTTGTTCAGCTTTTTGATAATTTCCGCGCCGGCTCGCGGAATGTCGCGGCGATTTTGCCGGTTGATAAAAATCGCGCCCATATCACCGACGATTTTTCCCGCCAAAAACCAGCTTTCGATCTCGCCTTTCGCCACAAACACGCCTTCCGTTACGGCGCGCAAAGCCGGAATATCCGTGTAGCTCAAATGATTGGAAACCAGAAAAAAAGGCGGACGCGGCGGCTTTCCGACGACTTCTATCGTCATTCCCGAAATTTTGACGAAAATTTGCGCCCACGTGCGAAAGATTATTTGCCGCCAAAACAATTTATTAGGAATAAAAAAATTACCGACAAACCAAATTCCGTATAGCAGAAATGTTGACGCGACGAATAAAACGAATCGGAAACCTGCGCGAAGATGTTTCATAAATGATTTTGGCAATTATACCAATTCAAAATAAAATTTGCGCGGAAAATTTTCTCAAATCAATTCCGGTTCGGGATAAAATAGTTTTATAAGTTGGCTGAATATCTGATGAAACGCGAATCTTGGTTTGTAAATTACGAGCGAACTAAAGTTCGCTTTCCGTCTGCGACCGTTTTGCAAAGGAAAAGCCGGAGCGATTTTAAAAATCGCTCCGGCTTTTAGTCGGGCAGCAAACCTGAATTTAATCAATCGGTTTCTGCTTTAATCAATTCACAGGCTATTTTACAAAAGCGTTCGGTGCGGGTTTGTCGGTGCTTTCGCCGAATTGTATGCCGGTAAATCCGGCGGTTGAACGCTGTAAATACCAAGTGCTGCCGGACGGACGGAATACGGCGATGTCGGCTTTGCCGTCGCCGTCGTAATCCGCCGGTGTCGGCAAGTCCGTCGAAATGCCGAACTGCGTTCCGACAAATCCGCTGGTCGAACCCTGCACGTACCACGTTCCGTTTGACGGACGAAAGACCGCGACATCGGTTTTACGGTCGCCGTCGTAATCCGCCGGAACGAGTTTGTCGGTGCTTTCACCGAATTGTATGCCGGAAAATCCGGCGGTTGAACGCTGTAAATACCAAGTGCTGCCGGACGGACGGAATACGGCGTAATCGGCTTTGCAGTCGCCGTCATAATCGCCGACCACCGGTTTATCGCCGTTTGTGCCGAATTGCGCGGCGGTAAATTTACCGTCCACCAGATTATAGATATACCAAGTTCCGTTTGACGGTCGCCACACAGCCAAATCAGCTTTGCCGTCGCCGTCAAAATCAGCCGGCTGCGGAATATCATCAGATGCGCCGAACTGAACGCCGGTAAATCCGGCGGTCGAACGGTTCACATACCACGTTCCGCCGCGATAAACAGCTAAATCGGTTTTGCCGTCGCCGTCATAATCAGCCGGAACGATAACGTCAGTGCTTGTGCCGAACTGCGCTCCGGTAAAGCCGTTTTGCGAACCGAGAATATACCAGTTGCCGCCGTTCGGACGAAAGACGGAAACATCAGCCTTGTTGTCGCCGTCAAAATCGAACCGACGCTGGAAATTACACGCATTCGCCGTGCAGGGAGCGTTGCATTTAGTTACGCCGAAAACTTTAACGTCGTCAATATTAACGCCGTTGCCGCCTGTACCTTCATCAGAACCCATCAACCACCTGAAGCGGACGGTTTGACCGTTTAATGAATTCGGCAGGTTGATGACCGTATTAACGTAACCGCTCGAACTACCAGACCAAGCGCGACGACCGGCAATCGAACTTCCAAAATTGGCGTTAATAAGTGAATTATAACCGCCGCTGACGAATGAACCGCCGCCCGCAATTATGTCCGTCCACGTCGTTCCGCCGTCGGTTGAATACTCCAATACCATCCCGTCGTATGTTGATTCCGTATCGTAAGCATTTTTAAAAGTAATTTGCGCGTTGACGGTTTGAATTGCCACAGCCGGACTTAACAATGCAGCTGAAGACGGAACTGTCGGATCGTTGACAAATGCCGAATTTGGCGCGGAACTCGTCATCGCTGTTGACGTTACCCAATTTATCGCCGTGCCGGAAAGTTTAACATTCGACCATCCTGCCGGAAGTGCGGGAGCAGTTACGCCGTCGAAGTTTTCGCTCAACGAAGCCGTCATAACGCCGGTCTTATAAGTTTGCGTAACCGTTCCGTAACTGGTCGCGCCGTCGGTTATGTTGAAAGTCAATGTAACCACACTGCCGCAAGGCAGATTCGGATCAACTGTAAAAGTAAAATTTTTGGCGGCAGCCGCGCTTCCCGGAGCTAACGCGCCGAAATTTTGAGCCGGACCCGGATTGGTCACGCCGCCGGTCGCCTGCAAGGTCGCCGTCAGATTGCTTGTGCTGGCAGCACCTGTATTTTGCAGCGGCAGACTGACCGTAATTTGTTCGCCCGGATCAGGCGCGGCATTTGGAAGACCACAGCTTTCCGAAACGATTTGTGTTGTTCCCGATGCAACCAAAGGTACGCCCGTCAGACAAAAATTTGCCGTTGTCGTTCCACCGGCACCAACCGTCACGGTTTGCGAATTTCCGTTAAACCCGCCGAATTTGCCGCCGGTAACGGTATAAGTTCCCGGCGAAACTATTATTGAATACGTTCCGTTCGCGCCCGTTACGCGATTAAAACCGCCGGTTGCGTTGATAAAAGAATTGGGAACGGGCGCGCCGCCGGAGCAGAATGTAATCGTTCCGGTAATTGTCGCTTTCGGCGCGTCCGTGCATTGCGGAAACCTGAATTTGCCGACGCGGGTGAACCAACTTCCGCTGCTTGTTACGGGGTAATATTCCTGTGTGTACCAAAATGTGCAGTCGTCGGTCGGATCAACGCTCATCGCGCTGTAATCGCCCCAACGATTGCTCGTGCTGGTCTGCGAGCCTCCGGCGGCATACATCAAAGCCTCACCTTCGTTGAGAACGCCGCTGTTCGCCGCATTATTTGTGCGACCGGCGATTTTAATATCGGCTCTTTGAGTCGTTCCGGCTTGGCTGAAACCTAAAGCAATATCGCCTCTGTTATCTTGAGCGATGCTGCTCATCCAATTATTTAAGCCGTTGGCACCGTCGCCGGGTGTTAAATTATGCGTTCCCTGATCGAATATCGAAAAAGTATCTCCGGTTCGACGCATTTCAAACCAGCGAATGCCGGCTTGATAAGTTGCCGCCGTAGTCGGATTAACGCCGCTGACATTAACCGTAAGGTTTCCGACATAAGAATTTAGCGGATTTGCCGTTGTTCCCAAATTGCGATAAGCAAAACGGTGCATCGAGCGCGTCGCAATCGAATCGAGAGGAGTTCCGCCCATCTGTTCGATGTCGGCACGCTGGTTAGGTGGCGGAGGATTCGGACTTCTGCCGTCGAATGCCGCTGTCGGAACATCGCCGATCACTGTGAAAATGGAATTATTCGGATTTGTAAAATCCGGCACCCATTTATAAATGCGAATTGCGTCCAGCGGATCGTTCATTTCGTCGGAACGAACCTCCGCAAAAGTTTCCGACGCGCCTGCCGGCGGACCGACATAACCGTCAATATCAGCCGGAAGCAGCGCAAACGCGGAGCCGTCAATAGAACCAAAGTTGATATAAATCACCCCTGCCATCGGATCGCCGACTAAAGCCTTTTGTCTGTCTTGAGTTAAAATCCCGACACCGGCGAAACCGGAGGAGGCAAATTGGTTGAACGTCATATGATAACCGTCCGTCCAAACGCCGACTTTCGGATAATCGTTGGTTACAACCGAAGCATTCGGATACACATAACTCCAGATATAATACGCGCCGGTCGGGTCGCCCGTCACGGAAAGAGCCACACATTGATAACGGGCGGCACCCGTTCCGGCAGGCAAGCCGAATTGGCTGATGTGCCAGCGGTCGGCGAGCGTGTCGTAAAGCACGATGGCATCGCCGTCGTTTTGAATGCGGCACGGGTCATTGGCGGGCAGCGCGGCAAACAAAGAACTTGTCCTGATCGGTCCGGCGACAACTGTTCCGCTTTTGTTAAAAATTTTCAGCACCGTGTTGACGGAACTGACGTAATGATTGGGTCCGACATCGCCGTTGGTGTCCGGCGGAATATAATTAGCACCGTTGACCGCGCGGTTGTCGTCTGATGTCGCGCCGTCAAAGGTCAAACTCGGTGTCGGCATCGCTTGCGGAGCGTCGGGACGAAGCGCGGCTTTGCTGAGAAGCGGGTCTTCAAAAAGTGCCTTCGCGCCCGCGCCCGCGCCCGGAATAATTTTCTTGACATTTTCAGTGTTCAGTTCGTTTATTTCTTCTTCCGCTTGAATCTGCTCTTCCGAAAAACCCTTTTTTTTCAGTGCTTCGCGCTGTTTTTCCGCAAGTTCTTCTTCGGTCGGATAAAAAGACTTTTCCGTCAAATTGTCGGATGCCGAAGTCGGCATATCTCTCAACGCGCCGGACACGGCAAAGTTTGAAGGGATTGTTTTCATCACCCCGTTTTCATATTTAGTAACCTTTTCGTTGACAATCGTATAAACTTCGTCATTCGATAACATCTGAGCCGTCGAATCTTTTTGAAACGGCATTTTTATCAAAAACGCGGCAATGGCAACTGCTGTAACTGCGAGCAGTAGTCTAAACTTCCAATTCATTCTCATTATCCTCCAAAATTTCAATAACTATCGGCACAAGACAAACTTTCGTCAAGCATTAAAGTCCGTAACCAATGACACCGGTGTTTCAACAACGCTTAAAAAGCAAAATATACTCATAATTTATAAAGTCTAAAGTGTGTGGAAGAAAGACTTTCAGGTAAATTTATCTGAGTCGCCGGATTACCGCGATTATCATATTTTTATAATGTCGGGAAGCCGGATAAAAGCAGTCAAGGTTCGGCAAAAGGAATCCGTTTTCGCTCGACTCCAATAAATAAAATTACTCGGTTTTTTTTAGTATGTCAATGAATTTGCCGGGTTGCATTTAAATTTCGGCTGTCAGTATTTTGTAATATCGGCTAACACATCGAAAAATTCCGGGAAAGAAACTTTCGCGCAGTCGGCATCAATAATTTCGGTTTCGCCCGTCGCAGAAAGCGCGGCGACGGCGAACGCCATCGCAATTCGGTGATCGCCGAACGAATCAACTTTCGCTCCTTTTAATTGTGATTTTTCGACTTTGAAACCGTCGGAAAATTCTTCAACCTCTGCGTTCATTCGCCGCAGATTTTCGACGACCGATTTGATTCTGTCCGATTCTTTAACGCGCAATTCTTCGGCGTTGCGAACTTCCAGACCATTTTCCAATTGTGAACCGAAAACCGCCAGAATCGGGATTTCATCAATCAACGCCGCGACGGTTTCGCCGGAAATTAAATTCGATTCAACCTTCGGCGCAAGATTTTCACTTCCGCGAACGCGCAAATCGCCGACTGTTTCGCCGCACACTTCTCTACTATTTAAAACTTCAATATCCGCGCCGAAATTCCGCAAAACCTCGACGATTGCCGTGCGCGTTTCATTCAATCCGACATTTTTCAGAACAATTTCCGAATCTTTCAAAACCGAACCCGCAACCAGAAAAAACGCGGCGGAAGAAACATCGGAAGGAACTTCAAAATTTTTCGCCGTCAGTTTTGAAGTTCCGTCAATCGAAACCCAATGTATAAATTCATCGCCGTCTTCGATAAAAGTTTCTTCAATTTCCGCGCCGAAAAATTTCAGCATCAATTCCGTATGATTTCTCGAAGTCGGAATGCGAATTTTAGCTTTCGGACTGTTCACGGTCGTAATTCCGTCCGCATTCAAACCGCCGAGCAAAACGCACGATTTAACCTGCGCGCTCGCAACCGGAAGATCGTAATTTATTGCCCGCAAAGGATTTACGCCGTAAATTTTCAGCGGCGCGTGATTGTCCGCCGCTTCGATTTTCGCGCCCATTTTCGCCAGCGGCAGCATAATTCGTTTCATCGGACGCTGATTGAGCGATTCGTCGCCGACCAACACCGAATCGAAATTCTGCCCCGCCAAAACACCCGCCAAAAGCCGCATCGTCGTCCCGCTGTTGCCGCAATCGAGTTCTTTTTCCGGCTTCGTAAAACCCGTTTTTCCAACACCTTTTACAACAACAGTTGAATTTTCGCGTTCAATTTCAACGCCGAGATTTTCCAGACAATCCAAAGTCGAAGCGCAGTCCGCGCTCGAAGCAAAATTCTTAATCCGCGTTTCGCCTTCCGCCAAAGCCGCAAAAATCGCCGCGCGATGAGAAATAGATTTGTCGCCCGGAAGATTAATTTCTCCTTTTAGATAATTTACAGGTTTGATTTTCATAACTTTTTAACGAATGACTTTTTAATTAATTTTATCATCTTCGTCAGGCTCGACTTTCGGAACTTTGTTCAAGGCTTTCAAAAACTTTTCACGGCTTCCGCGTTTGGCACGATTTTTGACCGATTGAATCAAAATCCAAGCACTTTCATCATTTGCCTGAGCAGTTGCTAATTCGTCAATTTCTTTTTCCGAGAAATTTTTATCTTTAACTTTCATTTGGCAAGTAGTTTGTCGAGAGTTGTGCAATTTTTTTCTAAATCTCCAATCGTATATTCTAAAAACACATTGTGCGCTTTCAAAAATCCGTCAACCTGCATATCGGTTTGAAAACCGAGTGTTCTTCTGACTTGCGCCTGTGAAAGTTTTCCTTCCCGATAACCTTCAAGCGCGGTTGCCTCCAAAACCTCGCGCTTAATGTTTTCACCATTTGAGGTAAGAGCTTTTATTACGTCTTCGGATAAATTTATCGTAACCTCCATAATTCGTTTCAACTAAAATAATTTACTGTAAATCTTCGCACGTCCCGAATCATATTTTCAATTTCTTAAAATTTTTCCAATAAAAATAGGTATTCAATATATTTTTCGTCGCTGTTTATCCATTCATTTGTCCAACGCATTCCGCCCATTACGTTCTTTTTGTAATCAATTTCGATAGCTTTGAGAATTTTGCCCGAACCGTTGAGAATTGTATAAAGTTCTCCTTTGGTTGCTCTTCCGCCCGAACTGTATGAGAGCAAAATATAGCGTGATTTCGTTTCTTGAATCAGCCTTTTGATAGCTTGCATAGCGATAAATTTATTATTTTCATCTTTGCGGAACTCTTCAAAAACGGATGCAGAAATTGTATCTCGCGTGTCTTCGCGCCTGTTCACTTTACCGAATAGTTTCGGTCTGTCATTCTTTATCACCGATGTCCAAATATGATAATACGCTGAATAACGAACACGACTCGGCGGCATTTTGTCATTATTTGAACCGTAAGGCGGATCGAAATACGCCAAATCAAACTCGTATTTCGAGATTGTGTCAAATATATCGCTTTTAATAACTTTATTTTCGCCTTTATTTATAAATAAATCGGGCAATTTCAGCGTTAAATCTTTGTGTGAACGCGGCGACCAATCAGCAAGATATGAGGCGTAATGTCCCAATGTGCTGTCAACCGAATCCAACGCGAAAATCAGACTCGTTAAAGCAATCGATTTTTCGACTTCATCTAAGTTAAGTTTATCAATTTCACCTCGGATTGCATCAAGTTTGCGGGTGTTTTTAACTTGAAAAGGTCGCTTTCCGGTATTTTTTTCATCGCCGCCGTAATGTTCGGTGAACCAACCGTCATAACCTTCAAGCGAATTAAGATACGTAATAATTTCGCTGTAATGTTCGGGATTTCGTTTATTTAATAAAAAGCATTTCGCAAAAGTCTGCGACCAAACGGAAATATCTGAAGACGTTGTATTAAAGCCAAGTTTTGCAAATGCTTGGCTAACTCGCGTTGAACCGCTAAATCCATCCAGAATGTTTTTTACATTCAATTCTGCCACGACATCAATAATATACGGCAAGATTTTTAACTTTGAACCTGCATATTTAATGCCTTGTGTTTGTGGAACAGGTAAACTTTTTCGACCAAATAAATCTATTTGCGGTTGTGGAATCATTTTATCATTTTCAATCTGTCAATATCTCTTTGCAAAATAATGTTTGCTTCGTTATGTCCTTGTTCCGTGCTGTTTAAAGCTAAACTGAATAGTCTTACTAAGTTTTCATTGTAAGAATAATCAATCCAACCATTTGTGAGACTATCGAAATAATTAACAGCATGTTCGGTATGAGTCCAAAGCCCGCGTTGAAGTGCATTGGCTGATGCACCTCCATATCGAACTTCGCAGATGTAATCATCTTTCTCATCCAAAAACATAAAAATCGGATGTTCTCTACCTTTAGCGTCTTTCAAAGTTCGAGTTTCTTTATCGAATTTTTTATTTTTGCCAACATACAAGATTCTCGCAGTGTCTTGTTTAGCTTTAGAGTGATCAAAGACCAGAATGTTGCACTTTTTATTTATTTCATCATTTTCATTATAAATTAATGGAAAAATATTCAGATTTTCAAAGTCTGCAAAAGCATCAGAATTAAAAATTTCCTGTATTTGATCTTTATCTGTAATATCTTTGCCTTTTCCTGCAAGTATTGGCTGAATTTTAGTATTAATAATTTTTATTTTTTCTTTCGTAATTTTTATTTCATCTTTTCTATTTTCAATAATGTCCTTTGCCTTTTTAACAGAGGCTTTTATATCATCTATTTCGGTTTTTTGTTCGTTTGCAATTCCACGAACCTTTTTAATAATCTCTGTCAAATCCTTATTGGACATTTTCTTTTTTCGAGAATAAAGCATTGATATTACTAAATCTTCATTACAAATATCAGAGTCATAACCTTCAATAATTCTTTTTAAAAACTCTTCGTCATTAATTTCTTCATCTTTTTGCTCAAGAATAATTTCTATAATCCTTGCGTCAAGTATTTCAGGTAATGTTTTATTAAGTAATTCCTTTATTTCATCAACATCTTCAAGAATATGTTCAAATGTTTCATTATAAATAGAAATTGAAGGAAACATTTTTTGGTCACTATCTGTTGAAAGTTGTAAGGGTCCAACACCATAAGCCTTTAAACTGACAGGAAATTCTTCACCAGTAAGTTCGTTGATAATTACAATATCTTCTTCATGTTCTTTTGCTCGGTACAAATCTTTCCCAACATGAATGCTTTTAAAGTCATACATAAATTGGTTAATAAATTCGGCAATACCTATTTCAGCCAAATCACCATGAGTTTTATTCCCGATCAAACGCATTGTAAAGATATTTGCGAGTGTGTTTACAACTAAGTGATGTTGTTTGCTGACAATAACTTTGAACCTGTTCTTAAAATCTGTATATGCTTTCATCTTTTCGTTTTTTGAATCAAGGACTATTTTATTAAATATCAAATTTGCTGAATTTTTCTTTAACCTTCATTGACTTTCAAAACCGCCAAAAACGCTTCCTGCGGAATCTCGACGCGCCCGACTTTTTTCATTCGTTTTTTGCCTTCTTTTTGTTTTTCGAGCAGTTTGCGTTTGCGCGAAATGTCGCCGCCGTAGCATTTTGCCGTGACGTTTTTGCCCATCGCTTTGACGGTTTCGCGGGCGATTACTTTGTTGCCGATGGCGGCTTGGATGGCGACTTCAAACATTTGGCGCGGGATTAGTTCCTTCATTTTGGCGGTTACTAATCTGCCTTTCGGTTCGGCGGTTTTGCGGTGCAGAATCAGCGCGAGCGCGTCAACCTGTTCGCCGGAAACTAAAATATCCAGCTTGACCAGATCGCTTTCGACGTAGCCGGAAAGATGATAATCCAAAGATGCGTAACCTTTGGAAACGCTTTTCAAGCGGTCGTAAAAGTCTAAAACTATTTCGTTGAGCGGAATCGAATAGACGAGCATCACGCGGTTTGAGGTGATGAATTCAAACTTTTTCTGCACGCCGCGTTTTTCTTCGAGCAGCGGCAGAATTCCGCCGAGAAAAGTGTCGTTTGTCAAAATCGTCGCTTCGATAAACGGCTCTTCGATTTTCGTGATTCTGCCGGTGTCGGGCATTTTTGACGGCGAATCAATTTCCGCCACCGCGCCGTCGGTCGTCGTTACGCGGTAACGCACGCCGGGCGCGGTCGTGATTAAATCTAAATTAAATTCGCGTTCCAAGCGTTCCTGAACGATTTCCATATGCAAAAGTCCGAGAAAACCGCAGCGAAAACCGAAGCCGAGCGCGGTCGAGCTTTCCGGTTCAAAGAAAAATGAAGCGTCGTTTAAGCGCAGTTTTTCCATCGCGTCGCGCAAATCTTCGTATTGCGCCGAATCGGTCGGATAAAGTCCGGCGAAAACCATCGGTTTGATTTCCTGAAAACCGGGAAAAGGCGTTTCGACGGGACGCGCCGCTTCGGTGATCGTGTCGCCGATCTGCACGTCGGCGACGGTTTTGATCGAAGCCGTTAAAAATCCGACTTCGCCGACGCTCAATTTATCAATCGGTGTCGGACTCGGACGATTTACGCCGAGCGTTTCGACTTGATATTCGCGCCCGGTATTGAAGAATTTAATTTTCGTGCCTTTTTTTATCGTGCCTTCGATGATGCGGAACAGTACGATCACGCCGCGATAGCTGTCATACCAACTGTCGAAGATCAGGGCTTTGAGCGGCGCGTTTTTGTCGCCACTCGGCGCGGGAATTTTTTTGACAATCGCTTCTAAAACTTCTTCGATGCCGATGCCGGTTTTCGCGCTCGTCAAAACGGCTTCGCTCGCGTCCAAACCGATAATGTTTTCGATTTGTTCTCTGATGCGGTCGGGTTCGGCAGACGGCAAATCAATTTTGTTCAGAACGGGAATCAATTCGAGATCGTTTTCGATTGCCAAATATGTATTCGCCAAAGTTTGCGCTTCAACGCCCTGCGACGCGTCAACGATTAAAAGCGCGCCTTCACACGCCGACAGAGAGCGCGAAACTTCGTAGGAAAAATCAACGTGTCCGGGCGTGTCAATCAAATTCAAAATGTAATCCTGTCCGTCTTTCGCTTTGTAATCGAGCCGGACGGCGTGCGATTTAATCGTAATGCCGCGTTCGCGTTCCAAGTCCATATCGTCGAGCAGTTGCGCTTCCATATCGCGGTCGGCGACTGCTCCCGTCAATTGCAGAATGCGGTCGGCGAGCGTAGATTTGCCGTGGTCAATGTGCGCGATGATTGAAAAATTTCTAATGTTATCAGAGTTCATAAGTTAAGAAACGATTGAAAAAATCGAAAATATCAGCATAGCAAAAATGAAGTGAAACCGCATTTGCGCTCATTCTGAAAAAAGATTGAAAAATGCTTTTTCGGTGTTATACTTTAACGGCAAATACATCACATTTGAGAGGTCTCACAAATTATTATGAGAAATGCCTGGGGAAGTTCTGACGACACACCGGCGGCGGATTCAAAAATGGTCGTGTGGGTGAATCAAAACGTCCAATTTAATCGCGTCGCCGCATTCAACGAAACTCGCCAAACAAATCAGAAACGATATTCTGCGCGACGAATTTGATTACAACGATGCCGAGATTGCAGAATTCAATATTAAATATCCAAATGATGTGGTTATCGGCATAAAAGGTGATTCGGTTGCTAAATGGGCGGATGATTTTCAAGTAAAAAGTTGGAGAGCCGGAAAAGACAATTTAGTTCCGATTACGCTCACGGATATATGGATAAAAGCGGTGCGGAATTTCCGCGAACAAAAGATTTTTACCGCCGTTACTCAAGCCGCCGGTGCGATTACGGATTTTACTTTGCAGCGAAACTTTATTGAAGATATGAATAAAATTCTAAAACCGTCCGGCAAAGATCGTCTTGATGCGCTGAGAAATTTAATGCTCACCGCTTCCGGCACGCCTTCGAGCAAAAAAGAAGTTTCAGCGGCGTTGTGGTATCTGGCAGCGAGGGTTATGAAGATAATCCGATGATTCAAATTGCCCGCGCCAAAGCCTCATCAACAAGCGGCAATGATGCCGAAGTTTCGGTATTTTTGAACAATGCCTTGAAAATCACTTCCGCCAGATACAGTTCATCATCGCAAAAATCCATCTCGAATTTAAACAGCGAGGACGCGGCATACATCAATCGTGAAGCCGCTTATATGTTCGCGCAAATGGGCAATGATAAGGAATTTCAAGATCGTGACTCGACAGCTAGGTTTTACGCGATGAGTGAACAAGAAAAATTCGACTACAAAGCGGGTGATGTCATTTCAATAACGCCAACCGGACCTGCCGCAGTAGAAACGCCTAGACCACTTACTGCAAATCAAAAAGATTTGAATGAGTTAAATGCTAGAAATGCCCAGAGATTAGCTCAAGAAGCAGAAATTGATCAAGGTAAGCAGATAATTGAAACAGCCGACCCCGAAGCTGCCGACAGCGGTTTGATGACATTGAACACGAAAAGCAGCGTCGAAACCAAAGTCTGGAATAGGAAAGACGGCAAAAAGCCGCCATCGCAGAGCCGACCTAACATTTACACTCGCGGAACAATTATTAACCAGCCTATCAATTCATTGAACAAGGCGAACACCGTTGGCAACGGTTTGGCTTTGGTTTTAGAAGGCTTAAAATGGAGAACATTTTGGGTAAGAATGCAGGAAATCACCGAGTATCTTAATAAACGCGACGCGCTGTTGAGAGAAATACAGAATGAAATGACGCGCGTTGTGCCGGACAAACCTCGAGTTATTGAGAAAGCGATCAGCCAAATCCGTAATGATGCGCGAACTACAACTGATCCTGAAAAAAGACAAGCACAGATATTAATTGACAGATTGGGGTTAATGTTGGAGCAAAGCTATGCGTTTTATGGAAAACAATAACGTCGTATCGAGATTATTTTTATTGTTGTTGGTGTTCATCGCCTGCCAGAGTTTTGTTGCCTGTCAGACTAAAGAACAGAAAGTCGCTTCGGCATTGAAGCAGTGTCAGCAACTGCTCGATAAAGATGATGTTCAAGCGGCGGGCGAATGTTACGGCAAAGCGATTTTCGCCAATCCCGACAATGCGACGGAGATTTCCAAAGCGGGCGAGATGCCGTTTTCAAAAAATGTATCGAACTGCACGACAGGAAAAGCTATCGGCAGGCGATCACTTGTTTCGATGCGACGACGGCACTCAAGCCGGACAACGCAAGCGTTTATTTTCTGCTCGCCGATAGTTACTATCAATATCACAGAGCGGGCAATGACGGAACGCAGGGTTTACTTAACGATGCAGAAGAAGCGATTAAAAAAGGTTTGGAAATTCGTTCCGACAGTGCTGTAGGACACGAAACTTATGGTTTGATTTTGGATGAAAAAGAAGAATATAAACGAGCGGTGGAAGAATACAGACAAGCTATCAGACTTGATTCTAAAACATCCGATTATTGGATAAGATTAGCTCTTACCCAAGAGAAACTCAATGATTACTGGGGCGCAGCTACAAGTTACAAACAAGCATTGCTGATAGATTCTAAGGAAACCCTCGCGCTCTATAATTTGGGATTGCTTTATGAAAAACTAAACGAGGTTGACCAAGCAATTGCCGCCTACGAAAAGTTGCTGAAAATCAAAACCGGTTATGATGATGCAGAGCAGAGGTTAGAAAGATTAAAAAAATTCCGCGACGACGAAAAAACAAAAACCACGATGACAAAATCAAAAGCGGCTGGTAAACCTTGAGAGCAAAGCTATGCGTTTTATGGAAAACAATGGCTTTATATATAAATTATTTTTGCTTTTTATTGCTGATTGAGATGCCGCCGACTCTGCTTGTGATGTGTCAATAATTTCCCGCCAAGAACGGCATTCAAACATCTGGCAAGTATTACGAAGTAATTAGTTGGTAATTGTTACAAAGTAATATTGGAACAGAAAACCTCTTTTAAGATTTTATATCTCGTTTCGCCTTTTAGTAATCAGCAAAATATAGTATTCTCTTGGACAACTATTCGTTGTTTTGATTTTTGAGACAAACAGGGTTTGTTCGATTTGAAAATCAACCAACAAAGTTTTCCACAACTTCAGAACAGCTTAAAATTGAGGCGGTAAAATTGTAAATGACATATTTTCACTGCATCCGTTGTGTCAATTCAAACGAATAGAACATCTGTAGAGCAGCATTATCTTTATTTTACAGAACACACATTGATTTCGATATTAAACTGTAGAATTGCGAAGTGAAAACGTATTTTCGCTTTTGTTCAATCATTTCAGGAGGATTTACTTGTTTATGAGAAAAGTTTTTTTAAAGCACAGCGTAATCGCCGTGCCTTTTTTATTGAGTTTGTTCTTTTTTGCCGGAGTAACCGATGTTCGGGCGGCGAAGAATTTTGGCTTAACGACCACTAACCAATTGATTAGTTTTAACACGCCGATGCCGGGAAATGTAACCACCATCGGTCCGATTACAGGATTACAGGCGGGCGAAATTATCTTGGGGATTGATACGCGCCCCGCGACGGGCGAACTTTACGGTTTGGGAAGCACGAGCCGTATTTACAAAATAAATAAAACGACCGGCGCGGCAACCGCCGTCGGCGCGCCGTTTACTCCGGCTTTGAACGGAAATAATTTCGGATTTGACTTTAACCCGACGGTTGACCGCATTCGCATCGTCAGCGATGCCGGACAAAATCTGCGGGCGAACCCGAATGACGGCACGGTTATCGTTGACGGCACGATTAATCCGGGATCGCCGACCGTTACGGCGGCGGCTTATTTTAACAACTTCGCCGGAGCGACTTCAACGATACTTTACGTTATTGATACGGCGAACGACACGCTTTATCAGCAGTCTCCGGCAAATGACGGAACGCTTTTGGCGGTCGGTGCGCTCGGCGTTGATGCGAGCGATGTCAACGGGTTTGATTATAATTCAGGCGACAACACCGCGCTGGCGGCTTTAACGGTCGGCGGCGTTTCAAACATTTATCGAATTGATGTGGTGTTCGGCACAGCGACACTGATCGGCGCAGTCGGCGGCAATGTAACTTTGCGCGGATTGACGGGTGATATTGCACAGCAAACTCAAAGTTTCACCGCCATCGGTTTGACAACTACCAATCAACTCGTAACTTTCAACACCGCGCGTCCCGACGTGATAACCGGCACCGTTTCAATCACCGGACTTCAAAGCGGCGAAAATATCGTCGGTATTGATTTTCGAGCGACAGCCGGCGGACAGCTTTTCGGTATCGGCAGTCTAAACCGGGTTTATATGATAAACGCGGCGACGGGCGCAGCCGCTTTCGTCGGAAATTTGACGACGGCTTTGAGCGGAACCAAGTTCGGCGTTGATTTTAACCCGACGGTTGACCGCATTCGCATCGTCAGCGATGCCGATCAAAATTTGCGGGCGAACCCGAACGACGGCACGAACTTAGTTGACGGAACATTGGCGTATGGCGCGGGCGACCCGAACGCGGGACAGAATCCGAACATCGTTGCCGCCGCTTACACCAACAGCGTTGCCGGCGCGACGACCACTGCGCTTTTTGACATTGATTCCAATTTGGATATTGTCGTCCAGCAAAATCCGGCGAATGCGGGAACGCTTCAAACGATCACGCCGCTGGGTTTAGACGCTACAAACAATGTCGGATACGATATTGAAGGAGTAACCAACACGGGATTTGCCGCTATTCAATTGAACGGCGATTCATCGTCCAAGTTCTATATTATCAACACGAATCCGATGTCTCCGGCGACTTTTATCGGTCAAATCGGCGGTCAAGCCAATCGGGTGCTTTTGAGCGGACTGGCGGTAGTCAGCGGAGGCGGACCGGCTCCCAGAGCCGCCGCGCTCAACCTGCTCGATTTTACCGGTGACGCGCGCGCCGATTATGCGGTTTTCCGTCCCAGCAACAACTTCTGGTATATTAATCCTTCCTCGTCGGCGAGCAATTTGTCCTTTACCGGACAGGCTTTCGGCAACGCGGCGACCGACGTTCCGACACCGGGCGATTATGACGGCGACGGCAAAACCGACTTGGCGGTTTGGAGAAGAACTAACGGAACATTTTATGTTCTGCGAAGCTCTGATAACAGCCTGATGGCTCAACAATTCGGGCAGAACGGCGACGAGCCGGTGGCGCGTGATTACGACGGCGACCGCAAGACCGATTACGCAGTCGTGCGAAAAATCAACGGCTCGTTAGTCTGGTTTATCTTGAACAGCGGATCAAACAACGGCTTTCGCGCCGAACAGTTCGGAACGGCGACCGATGTCGTTGCGCCGGGCGATTACGACGGCGACGGCAGATATGATCTGGCGGTGTTCAGAGGAACGGGCGATCAGCCGGCAGTATTCTACGTCAAACGGAGTTCGGACGGCGGCTTGATCGCCAGACAATTCGGACTCGGCAGTGATACGGTGGTGCCGGGCGATTACGACGGCGACGGCAAGACGGACTTTGCGGTGGTGCGGACGGGAACATCGTATCAGTGGTATGTTTTGAGAAGCTCGAACAACAGTCTGTATTCGGTGCAGTTGGGATCAAAACCGGATTTGCCGACGCAGAACGATTATGACGGCGACGGAAAGACGGACGTGTCGGTGTATCGGCAGCAGACGGGAGCGTTCTACGTGATTCGCAGCACGGACGGAGGAGTGACAGCCAGACAATTCGGGCGGAACGGAGATTATCCGATTGCCAGTTATGATGCACACTAAAAATTAACCGGGGCTGTCGCGCTGTTGCTTATTAACGAAAGGCGCGACAGCCGCCAAATTTACTTGAAGGAGTAGAAAAAATGAAAAAAATTTTGTATGAAAAAAGTTTGAAAATGACTCGCATTTTCTTTATTGTTACATTGTGTTTAAGCCTGACGGGATTGCCGGTTCTCGCCGCCAGTCACGCAGAAGCACCGATGATTTCACAGGATCGTTACGCAGACAACACGGACACTTATGCTTTTCGCAGTATTGAACCGGGACGTGAAGGCTACGTAACTTTAATTGCCAATTATATTCCGCTTCAAGAGCCTTCAGGAGGACCGAATTATTACCGCTTCGACGATAATGTTCTGTATGAAATCAAAATTGATAATACCGGCGACGGTGTTGAAGATATTACTTATCAATTTCAGTTTGCCACGCAAATTGTCAATCCCGCCACCGTTTTGGATACGGTAACGGTCAATGATAACGGCGCGATCACCAGCTTAACTGATCCCGATTACAATATTTATCAAACATATACCGTTCGGCGCGTTGATAATACGAGTGGTCGCCGCGGATTGTTTGTCGGCGGCGGATTTCGCACACCGCCGAGCAATATCGGACCTCGCGCGACACCGAATTACGAAACTAATTTAGGTCAGCCGGCAGTTAATACGCTGCCCAACGGCGGCAAAGTCTTTGCCGGACAGCGTGACGAAGGTTTTTATATTGATTTGGGCGGCGTTTTCGACCTCTTAAATCTGCGTTCGATAACGACCACCAACGGCGTTCGCACGCTTCAAAACTATAACGTCAGTACGATTGCGCTGGAAATTCCGGTTCAAGAGTTGACCAGATCGCGCGGCATTCCGGCGAGTCCGACGGCGAGCGATGCGGTGATCGGCGTTTGGGCAACTGCCAGCCGTCGTTCAATGCGCGTTATCAATGCAGACGGATCACAGCAGACGCAAGGCGCGTGGAGACAAATTTCAAGACTCGGCAATCCGCTGGTCAACGAACTTATCATTCCGCTTCAGTTAAAAGACGCTTTCAACTCGCTTTCGCCGCAAAACGACGCGGTTGCCGCGCCTGCGGTTCTCGACCCGCAAATTGCTAAAATCATTCAACTGGCTTTGGGAACTTTCAGCGGAATTAACATTAATATTCCGCCAGCACCGCGCAACGATCTCGTGCAGATTTTCGCCACCGGTATTCCGGTTAATTCTATCACGGGACCGAACTACACGACGTTTCTTTCCGATGGTCAGCCGCACGAATATCTGCGTTTGAATATGGCTATTCCGATTACGCCGTTTGCCAGCATTAATCGTTTAGGATTGCTCGGCGGCGATGTCGCCGGTTTCCCGAACGGTCGCCGGGTCGGTGACGACGTAACGGACATCGCGCTTCGCGCCGCTGTCGGCGGAACACCGTTCACGCCGACATACAACGTCGCCCCGAACAACGCGCTTGCCGACGGCGTAAGTTCAAATGATGTGCCGTATTTGCAGCGTTTCCCATATTTGGCACCGCCGAATCCGGGCAATACGCCGCGCACTTCAAACATCAATACCGCGCCTGCCGTCAGCGGCGGAAAAGCTGAAATTGACAACGGAGAATTCAATATCAGCAATATCAAAAACAACTTGAAAAGATAACTTGAAAAAGTAACTTTGAAAGGAGTTTTAATTGAACACGAATCGGACAATTTGTTCGATTCGTGTTCAACCATTTGGATTTGGATAAATAAAAGGATAAAAGTGATGAAACCGACTCAGATTTACAAGCAGACTTTGATAATCACGGCAATCTTATTTTGCGTTATTTTTTCAAATACCGCGTGTCGTCAGCAGTCTTCAATTGACGGCGGACAAACGGTTAAGGCTGAAAACTCGGAAAAATCCGTTTCCGTCGCGCCTGAAAACGCGGACATTGAAAACGCTCAAAAGATGATCGAAAAAATTCCCGATGCGGCAGCCGGTTACAACACTCTCGCCATTGCCTATATTCGTGAGGCGCGAAAATCGGGCGATTTCAGTCTCAATTCAAAAGCCGAAACCGCCATCAATCGCGCTCTTGAAATTGAACCGAATAATTATGACGCGCAAAGACTTCAGGCATCTCTGCTTTTGACTTTTCACAAATTTCAGGAAGGCTTGGAAGCCGGACAAAAACTTGAGCAAAAAAGTCCGCAAGACTCTTTTGTTTACGGCATTTTGACCGATGCCAATGTCGAACTCGGCAATTACAAAGAAGCCATTGATGCCGCCCAGCAAATGGTTGATTTGCGTCCCGGAATGGAATCTTACGCTCGCGTTTCATACGTTCGTTCACTGCACGGCGACGGCGACGGAGCGATTGACGCGATGAAAATGGCGGCAAGCATCGCCGATCCGAAAGACAAAGAGGCGAGGGCGTGGACTCTGACACATTTAGGCAATGAATATTTCAAAGTCGGACGCTATGACGAAGCCGAAAAACAGTATGATCTGGCACTGCAAGTTTTACCCGACTATCATTTTGCGTTGACCGGCAAAGGAAATTCCCGCGCCGCCGCCGGCGATTATGAAAACGCCGTCAACTTTTACACAAAGTCAGTGGAAAAAGTTCCTTTCACACAGACAATTATTCCGCTCGGCGACGTTTATAAAAAAATCGGCAAGCCGGAAGAAGCGCGGAAACAATATGAATTGGCGGAATTTATCGAACAAAAATTTGGCAATATTGACCGGCGCACGCTGGCGTTGCTGTGGGCTAATCAAGATATAAAACTCGACGAAGCTCTGGAAATTGCCCGCGCCGAACACGAAAAGCGCAAAGATATTTATACGGCGGACATTTACGCCTGGACGTTGTACAAAAAAGGACAATTTGAAGAAGCGAAAAAGGCGATAACCGAAGCGATGCGTTTGAAAACAAAGGACGCGCAGATTTTTTATCACGCCGGAATGATTGAAAAAGAGTTGGGAAATAAAAAAGCCGCCGCCGACTATCTGAAAAAAGCGGTCAAATTAAATCCGGCTTTTGATATTTTGCAAATCGAAACCGCAAAATCGGCATTACAGGAATTGCCGTAAGTTTTCTTCAAATTAATCACTCGCCGGTTAAAAATTTCCAAGCGCGGAAACATCGGCGATAAACGGTGATTATATTTGTCATAAATAAAGCCGCGCTTCTTCGTTTGACCGGCGATATTCAAAAAATTTTCAGGTAAATAACTCAAACCTGACAGCGGTATTAGTTCACGGCTAATGCCGCTTTTGTCTTTACGAATCACAAATTACCGATTACGATTTACATTATGAAAGACGGGGAAAAGATAAACAACGCGGAAATTTTGCGCCTTTTGCCTTCGGTTGACGCGCTGATGCGGTCGGCAGCCGCTGATAAAATTTTACAAAAAACCGGAACGAAACATCTGGCGGTTTTGGCTCGCGCGGCGACCGATTCTCTGCGGCTGGAAATTTTGGCGAAAATTAAAGATCATTCAATCAGCATTAAAGAATACTCGCGCGAAAATTTATTTTATGAAGCGGAAAAGCGTCTGGAAATCGGCTGGCGAAGCGAGGAAAATGCGGGTTTGCAGAGAGTAATCAACGCGACCGGCGTAATTATTCACACAAATCTGGGACGCGCGCCGCTTTCGGAAAACGCGCAAAAGGCAATTTACGAAGAATCGGCGCGTTACTGTAATCTGGAATTCGAT
Organism: Pyrinomonadaceae bacterium; assembly: GCA_965218105.1. GTDB lineage: Bacteria > Acidobacteriota > Blastocatellia > Pyrinomonadales > Pyrinomonadaceae. The sequence goes on along the minus strand of OZ244585.1, from coordinate 1,543,857 downwards.
CTCGAAACCGGAAAACGCGGAAAACGCGGCGCGAACGTTGAAAAACTTTTGGCGGAAATCACCGGCGCGGAAGGCGCGTTGATTGTCAACAACTGCGCGGCGGCGTGTATTTTAGTTTTGACCGCGCTGGCAAAAGGCGGCGAAGCGATAATTTCACGCGGCGAATTGGTCGAAATCGGCGGAGATTTTCGCATTCCCGACGTGATGACCGAATCGGGCGCGTATTTAAGAGAAGTCGGCGCGACCAATCGGACGCGAATTTCCGATTATGAAAACGCGATTAATGAAAACACCCGTCTGCTCACAAAAATTCACCCGTCAAATTATCGAATCGTCGGTTTTACAGCGTCGCCGAGCATCGCCGAACTCGCCGAATTAGCGCATCGAAACAATATTTTGCTCTACGAAGATGCCGGTTCGGGCGCGCTGATTGATTTGAGCGAGTACGGTTTGACCGATGAACCGCTTATTCCGCAATCAATCGCGGCGGGCGCGGACGTTGTGACGTTCAGCGGCGACAAACTTTTGGGCGGCGCGCAGTCGGGGCTGATCGTCGGACGTTCGGAAATAATTGAAAAACTGCGAAAACATCCGCTTTATCGCGCTCTGCGGGTTGATAAACTGATTTACGCCGCACTCGAAGCGACGCTCAAGTCTTTCCGGCGCGACGCGGCTTTGCGGGAAATTCCGGTTTTGAAAATGATTTCGACGACAAACGCGGAAATCAAGAAAAGAACCGTGCGTTTTGCTGAAAAACTGCGCGGGAAACTCGAAGAAAATTCCGATTTGCAGTTTGAAATTCTAAAAGGAAATTCCGTCATCGGCGGCGGTTCCGCGCCGCTGGTTCAGCCCGCGACAATTTTGCTTGCGCTGAAACACAAAAACTTGTCGGCGGCGGATTTAGAACAGAGTTTGAGACTATCAAAACCGCCGGTTATCACGAGAATCTTGGAAGATAAAGTTTTAATTGATTTGCGAACCGTTTCTGAAATGGAAGAAGTTGAGCTGTTAAAGATTTTGGAGAAACAAACATAAAAATATCAGCTTTTAATTATTTCTTTTTACCGGCTTCCAAATTAAATTTTTGCAATAACCATTTTAGAACAGCTTCCTGATCGTTAATTGTTGCTCTGCGAATTTGTGCAAGAAGATGAATTTGATCGGGCTTCGGCAACGCGGTATTTTGCAAACCTTCATCGCATTCATCGCAAATGATCCACAGACGAGTTGTATCACCCAATCGCGGACGCTGGCGCAACACTACTGAATGAGTCGGCTGCGTTTCCCAAAAATCGCCGGATATTGCGCCGCACACAGAGCAGAATTTATCTTCAGTTCTTTGATTAAATTTAGTCGAATTTTTCATCTTGCGGTAAAGAATTATGAATCAAAGTTTGCACTTTTCGTTGAGTTCATTTTGCTAATTGGATTTAACCTTTATATCAAATTTACTGTAATTTTTATATTCCATACTCAATTTTGTTTGCAGTCCGGGAGTAAGTTTTAGTTTATCTGTTTTTAAAAGCTGCTTCTGTTTGCTAATCTGAGGACTAAAATTTTCAACAATTATTTTTCGCGGCAAATAAATTCCAAAATCACTTGGTTGATAAAAATATTCTTCTTTTATTAAAACAAATGGTTCGGTGAATTTTGCCGAATCAATAACAAATTCGCTGATAAATTTTAAAACTCTGTAACTATTTAAATCCAGCCAAATAGTTCCGCGATAAAATTTATTCGATATTTCCAAATAATCCGGTGCTTCCACTTTTAGGTTGATGCCAGAATTTTCGGCTATTTGTTGAAATTTTACGATTATAGTTTCTCTTCCTTCAATATTTTCCCTGCCGATTTCTTCAAATTTGAATGACGAAATTAAATTTGAAGCCAGAGGTACAGCCTGCGTTGATGTGAGACCATAAAACTTCAAACCTTTATCGAAACGGGAACTTTCTTTGTTCAGTTTTTCCAATTCTTCCGCAAAAGATTTTGCGTCGGCAAGTTTGGCGAACACTTTCAAAGCGCGCTTGTCGCTGTCCTTGACTTTTTTGCCGTCAACTGAGCGAACATTGTGAAATTCGCCAATATTGCCTTTGTTATTTTCCGGTTCGTAAATAATTAAATCTGATAAAACTTTCTTCTGACTTTTCAAGTTTCCTTCTTCGTCAAAAATTTCAAAAGTTTTTACCTCTTCAGCCGTTAAATTTTTGAAGACATCCGAGTATTCAGAAGTCTTTTCAGTCGCCTTAGCAAGAAATGTCTGTAATTCAGAATCAGATAACTTCTGCCCGCCCGCCGATGTGAATAATGTTAAAAACAGCGTGAAGAAAACAAATATGTGAGAAGAGTTTTTCATAAACTTTAACCGTTTTTCTGCGAAAAATCTCTCATAAAATCAACCAACGCTCCAACGCCTTTTTTCGGAAAAGCGTTATAGATCGAAGCGCGAATGCCGCCGACGCTGCGGTGTCCTTTTAAGCCGTCAAGTCCGTTTGCGGTCGCTTCCGAGGCGAATTGTTTTTCCAATTCTTCCGACGGCAGATTAAACGTTACGTTCATTGTCGAACGCGCCGGATGGTCGGCGTGTCCGCGATAAAAACCGTCGCTCTGGTCAATCGCGTCGTAGAGAATGGCGGCTTTTTCTTCGTTTTTCTTTTTCATCTCGCCGAGTCCGCCGTGGTTTTTGATGTGTTCGCAAACAAGATTGATGATGTAAATTCCCCAGGTGTTCGGCGTGTTGAGCATCGAATTATTTTCTGCAAGCGCGCGGTAATCGAGCATCGAATGTTGATTTTCGGGAACTTTTTCCAGCAAATCGTCGCGGATAATGACCAGAGTTACGCCCGAAGGTCCGATATTTTTTTGCGCTCCGGCGTAGATTAAAGCGAATTTTTCGGTGTCGAGCGGTTTCGATAAAATATCCGAAGACATATCGCAGACGACCGGAATTCCGCCGCCGTCCAAATCATAATTGAACTGCACGCCTTCAATCGTTTCGTTTGATGTGTAGTGAACGTAGTTGGCGTTTTCGCTGAAATTTAATTCGTCCTGTGTCGGAATTGATTTGAAGCCTTCGTCGGCGGTTGAAAAAATCACTTTCGGATCGCCGCATTTCTTCGCTTCTTTTAACGCTTTTTTGCCCCACGCGCCGGTTATAATGTAATCGGCGGTTTCGTTTTTCGGCAGAAAATTCAGCGGAATCATTGAAAATTGTAACGTCGCGCCGCCTTGCAGAAATAAAACTTTGTAGTTTTCAGGGACATCTAAAAGTTCACGAATTCCATTGACCGCGCCTTCGAGAATCGGCGCGAAATGTTTTGAACGATGGCTGATTTCCATCACGCTCATTCCGATTCCGTCCAATGAAAGCAGTTCGCTTTTGGCTTTTTCCAAAACTTCGACGGGCAGAATCGCCGGTCCCGCGCTGAAGTTATAAATTCTTTCGGTCATTCAAATCTCCTTGTGAATAATTGCTGTAAAATAAAAGTTAAGATAACATTAGCCATAAAGTTTAACAAATTTAGGTAAATCAACTTTCCGACTTCAAAATTTCGGTTTGAATGAGTTAGAATAAGCAATATCGTAACAACTTTTTTTGTTTGATCGGCATCCTAAAAAGCGTTTTTCGTTAAATTACACACAACATATTTTGGGAGGATTCAGATGTTTCGTAAAAATTATTTTACTTTTCTTTTAGCCGTCGCTTTGTTTTCATTGAGCGGCAGCGTCGTGTTTGCACAAACGGCTCCGGTTAGCGGGCGTGTCGAAGTGAAAAAGGCGGGCGATGTTACCGAGCCGGTGCAGGGAGCCGTGGTCGAAGTTTACAGAACAGATCAAAAAGGTAAATTTCCGGCGGATAAAACCGGCAAAAAAGGTGATTTTGCATTCGCCGGATTGCCGCTCGGAGCAACTTTTGCTTTTGCCGTCAGCGGTCCGAAAATCGCTCCGCGAGTGATTCCGAACATCAGAGCCGGCGCGGATAAACTGGTCATCACCGTTACCGAAGGCGACGGCAGAAAATTGACCGAAGAAGAAGTCAGACAATCGCTTGCCGCGCCCGCTTCAACCGGAACTGCCGCCGCCGCGCCCGCCGCCGATACTGCCGCCGCGCCCGCGAAAGAGTTGACGGCTGAACAGAAAAAAGCCAAAGAAGAGTATGAAAAAGAGGTTGCCGCCGTCAACTCTAAAAATGAGAAGGCTAAAAACGCCAATGCGATCATCGGTAAAGCCGTTGCTGAAGGCAACAAAGCGTATCAGGCTAAAGATTATGACACGGCAATTACGAAATTTGACGAAGGAATTAACGCCGATCCCGACTTTGCCGGAAGCGCGCCCGTTTTGTTAAATAACAAAGCGTTGTCGTTAAAAAATCGGGCGGTAGATAATTATAATAAAGCGATTAAATCCGATCCGGCTTCCAGAGCAGGCGCGTTGGAGTCGGTCAAAACGGACTTTAACAATGCGGTTGCCGCGACTGACCGGGCGTTGGAAATTTTGAAAGACAACAAAGCACCGGACGCGGAAATGCAAAAAAATTATGATTCTTCCAAATTCAATGCTTTGACAATTCGCAAAGAGGTTTATGGTTTGATGCTTTTGACCGGCGTTGATAAAACAAAAGGCAAAGAATCGGTCACCGCGTATGAAGAATATATCGCGTCTGAACCGGATGCTCAGAAGAAATCCGCTTCCCGTCTCGGACTGGCGGAAGCCTATCAACAGGCGAATCAGTATGATGAATCAATCGCCGAATATGAAAAAGTTTTAGCTGAAGACCCGGAAAATATGGACGCTTTAGTCGGTGCCGGTTTAGCTCTCGTCAATACGGGCTACATCAATCAGGAAACCGATAAAGATAAAGCAAAAGAGCAATTTCAACAATCAATTAATTACCTGCAAAAGTTTATAGATTTGTCAAAATCGCCGAAAAATCAAGACAGCGCGGCTGTCAAAAAATATAAAGATGATGCGGTCGCCATCGTTGACACGCTCAAGAAAGAACAAAGCGTCACGCCGCAGAAAACAACGAAAAAGAAACCCTAAATCGAATAAAATGTGAAAAAGCAGACTGCGTTTTTATAAATGCAGTCTGCTTTTTTTTTGTATAAAGTAAATTTCGTGGTAAATTGACATTCACAATCGAACCACTTCCGATATTTTTTTATGAATTTTCCAAGAGCGAGCGGAATTTTACTGCATCCGACGAGTCTGCCGAACGGTTTCGGCATCGGCGATTTGGGCGATGAAGCGTATAAGTTTGTTAATTTTTTGACGGATGCCAAACAAACCTACTGGCAGATTTTGCCGTTAGGTCCGACGGGTTACGGCGATTCGCCTTACCAGTGTTTTTCAGCATTTGCGGGCAATACAAACTTAATTTCGCCGCAAAAGTTGGTTGAAGAAAACCTTTTGACCGGCGAAGAAATCAATCAAAAACCGGATTTTCCCGAAAATAGAGTTGATTTCGGCAAAGTTTACGATTGGAAAAACCGCATTTTGCCGATGGCTTACGAGCGTTTTCGCGCGGCGGCAAATGATAATTTGCGCGGCGAGTTTGAAGATTTTTCGGGGCAAAATGCTGTGTGGCTTGACGATTACGCGCTTTATCGCGCCGTCAAAGCGTCGCAAAATCAAAAAGCGTGGTATGAATGGGACGAGCCTTTGCGGTTTCGGTATGAAGACGCTTTGAATCAGGCGCGCGAAAATCTTTATACGAAAATCGAAGCGCAAAAATTTTACCAGTTTTTGTTTTTCAAGCAGTGGACTGAATTGAAAAATTACGCCGGCGAAAAAGGCATCAAAATAATCGGCGACGTGCCGATTTTTATTGCTCTCGATTCGGCGGATGTGTGGTGCAATCCGCAGGAATTTAAGCTCAACGAAGACGGTTCGCCAAAATTTGTCTCTGGAGTTCCGCCCGATTATTTCTCAAAAACCGGACAGCGTTGGGGCAATCCGATTTACGATTGGGAACAAATGCGGTCTAACGGTTTCCGCTGGTGGATCGAGCGTGTCAGATTTACTTTGAAAACGGTTGACATCATTCGCGTTGACCATTTTCGCGGTTTTGCGGCGGCGTGGGAAGTTCCGGGCGGCGACAAAACTGCGGAAAACGGGCAGTGGGTGAATGTTCCGGGCAGAGATTTGTTTAACGCTTTGCAAAACGCGCTCGGCGAATTGCCGGTGATGGCGGAAGATTTGGGCGTGATTACGCCGGATGTCAGAGAATTGCGCGATTCGTTCGGCTTTCCCGGAATGCGAATTTTGCAGTATGCTTTCGGCGGCGACGCGAAAAATCAGGATTTGCCGCACAACTACATCAATAACTGCGTCGCTTACACCGGAACTCACGACAACGACACGACTGTCGGCTGGTTCAAATCGCAATCGGGCGCGGGTTCGACGCGCGACAAAAAACAAATCAGTCGTGAAAAAAGTTTTTGTCTGCAATATCTTGATTCGGACGGCGAAGAAATTAACTGGGATTTTATCCGCGCAATCTGGGATTCGGTGGCAAACACGGCGATTGCGCCGATGCAGGATATTTTAGGTTTGGGCAACGAAGCCCGAATGAATCTGCCGGCTTCGGATTCCGGCAACTGGTATTGGCGATTTGAGAACGGCGATATTTCGGAAAAAATTGTTGAAAGATTAAGAGAATTGACGGAAGTTTACGGAAGAGCAAATAATCAGTGGTGACGCGAAAATAATTCGTCTATCAAGCAAAGCGTCGCCGGAAAAAATCTCCTGTTTTTGACATTTAACCGCAATTTTTGAGTCGCATCAAAAAAATTCTTCAAAGAAACCTTTTCTATCGAACATTCATAAACGTCAAATTGCTATAATCAAAATATGGCGGACGATGAAAAGAAAAAGAAAAAAATAAACTACACGAGCGCGTGGCAGGAAGCGAAAATTTTGATGTGGAATTATCGCTGGCGGCTCGCGCTCGGCGGTGTTTTTATGATTTTGAGCCGACTTGCCGGACTTGTTTTGCCCGCGTCGTCAAAATATTTAGTTGATAATGTAATTGGAAAACAACAATACGAACTGCTCAAATGGATTGCGCTGGCGGTCGCCGTTTCAACTCTCGTTCAGGCTGTTACGTCTTTCGCGTTGACGCAAATTCTCGGCATCGCGGCGCAGCGGGCGATTACCGAAATGCGAAAGCGCGTTCAGACGCAAATCGAAAAACTTCCGATTTCCTTTTTCGATTCGACACAGAGCGGACAACTTATTTCGCGGATTATGAACGACGCGGAAGGCATCCGCAATCTCGTCGGAACAGGTTTGGTGCAGCTCGTCGGCAGCGTCGTTACCGCGCTGATTTCCATCTGCGTTTTGTTCTATCTCAACTGGCGTTTGACTTCCGTAACGCTGCTGGTTCTCGCGGCGTTCGGCGGCGTTTTAGCTTACGCCTTCAAAAAATTGCGACCGATTTTCCGTGAACGAAACGTCATAAACGCCGAAGTTACCGGACGTTTGGGCGAAAGTTTGGGCGGAATTCGCATCATAAAAGCGTACACGGCGGAAAGGCGCGAAGAATTGACATTTGCCCGCGGCGCGCACCGGCTTTTGCGAAACGTCGCCAAATCAATGACCGGAGTTTCCGCCATCACCGCGTTTTCGTCGCTGATTATCGGCGCGATCAGCGTCGTAATGATTCTCGTCGGCGGAAATTCCGTAATCGCCGGTTCAATGACCATCGGCGATCTTTTTATGTATATCTTTTTTACGAGTCTGATGGCGTTTCCGATCATCGAATTGACTTCAATCGGCACGCAAATCACCGACGCGCTCGCCGGACTCGACCGCATCCGCGAAATCTTGGGCAAAACTACCGAAGACGAAGAAGATGAATATAAAACAGCTTTGCCGAAAGTTGCAGGGCGGATCACTTTTGAGAATGTTCATTTTGAATACGAGGAAAATACGCCGGTTTTGCGCGGCGTTTCTTTCGATTCCGAAGCCGGAACGACGACCGCGCTCGTCGGATCGAGCGGTTCGGGAAAATCTACGATTCTAAGTTTGGTTTTGAATTTTATCCAGCCGACTTCCGGCGAAGTTTTGATTGACGGAAAAGATTTGCAGACATTAAAACTGCACGATTATCGCCGCTATCTCGGCGTGGTTTTGCAGGACGATTTTTTATTTGACGGCACGATTCTGGAAAATGTCAGATTTTCAAATCCGCAGGCGGGCTTTAACGAAATAAAAGAGGCTTGCCGCATCGCTTACTGCGACGAATTTATCGAAAAATTTGAAAAAGGTTACGAAACAATCGTCGGCGAACGCGGCGTAAAACTTTCCGGCGGACAAAGACAAAGACTAGCAATCGCGCGGGCTTTATTGGCAAATCCAAAAATTTTAATTCTTGATGAAGCGACTTCGAGCCTCGATTCCGAAAGCGAACAAAAGATTCAGGAAGGCTTAAACACTCTGCGAAAAGGTCGCACGACATTCGTCATCGCGCACCGTCTTTCGACCATTCGCAGCGCGGACAAAATTCTGGTCGTCGAAGCCGGCGAAATCGTCGAAAGCGGAACTCACGACGAATTAATTGCGTTAAACGGACGTTACAAACAGCTTTACGATAAGCAATATAAATTCGAGAAAAATCTTTTCATCAATCCGGGCGAAGATTTTACGCCCGACGCGCCGAAAATCGAAAAAGATAAAAAGGTTTCGGCAAATATACCGCGATTATAATTAACTGATATTACGCAAAAAGAGAAAATAACCGGAAAACGCGAAGCGGACTGGAGCGCAATCCGTCCCGGTTGCAATGCCGTTGAAAAACGGCAAACACGTTCGTAATATTTAAGTTGAAAGCTATCGAAACGCTTTTTCGCGCTTCCGCGCTCATTGCAACCGGGACGGATTGCGCTCCAGTCCTAAATTTTCATTGTGGCATTAAAAAAAGTTTAAAAACTTCTAGAAATTTTTTAACCGATTGGTTATAATAATCAGCGGCAGTTCTGCTTTTCCAAAACACCTTTTTCTTTCCAAATGCTTAACAAAATAATCATCATAGCCCGCAACACTTTTCGTGAAGCCGTCCGCGACCGCGTTTTGTATAATTTAGTCGTTTTTGTTTTGCTGATTACGGCGGGCGCAATTTTTCTCGGCGAACTGACTGCCGGACAGGAAGCGCGAACGATTGTCAATTTAGGTTTGGGCGCGATGCTCGTTTTCGGCGCGTTTATTTCAATTTTCGTCGGTGTTTCGCTGGTTTCCAAAGAAATCGAACGGCGCACGGTTTATGCGATTTTTTCAAAACCAATCGGGCGCGGCGAATTTATTATCGGGAAATATTTCGGTTTATGTTTGACATTGCTCGTCAATGTTTTGATTATGGGAATCGGCGTATCCTTAGCGATTCTTTACGTCGGCGGCGGCAATCTCGCGCTTTTGATTTGGGGCGCGATTGCTCTGATTTTTCTCGAACTGACGATTTTAACCGCCGTCGCCATTCTTTTTTCCTCATTTTCTTCGCCCGCGCTGTCCGCGCTTTTGACGTTTTTTGTATTTATCATCGGACATTTCAGCGCGTCACTGCGCGATTTTGCCGACAATATCGGCTCGAATTCCGCTAAATTATTTTTTAATTTTCTTTATTATTTTCTGCCGAATCTTTCCTTTTACAGTTTTATCACCAACGCCGCGCACGGCGACGCGCCGCCCGCTTCGATGTTTGGCGGCGCGTTTCTTTACGCGATTGTTTACATTTCTATTTTACTCGCGGCAACGATTTTGATTTTCAGTCGGCGTAATTTTAAATAATTTTTTTAAAGCAGAGACGCAGAGGCGCAAAGGGAAGAATATTAAAAATAATTTTTTGATTTATTATACAAGTCAAAATTTACCTTAATTCTTATTAAATTAAAAAAAACTTTGCGACTTCGCGTCTTTGCGGCTTTGCGTTAAAAAAAATTAAGCGAAATATGAAATCAAACTCGATAAAAACCTTAACAGTAGTCGCCGTAATCATTTGCGGTTTTGTTGCTGTGTTTCTTTTGAGCGGTTTTGTCGAAAAAACCAAACCCGTTTTGCCTGAAAATTACGCCGATGAAGATTTAACTTTGCAGGGCGCGAAGTTGAAAGGTTTTTCGCTCGGTTTTGAAGGCTTGCTCGCCGATTGGTACTGGATGAAATCTTTGCAGTATTTGGGCGATAAAGTCGTCAACAGCAAGGAAAGTTTCAGTTTGGACAATCTTAATTCGTTAAATCCGCGTCTGCTTTATCCGTATTTGAACAATGCGACCGATTTAGACCCGAAATTTATCAGCGTTTATGAATACGGCGCGACGGTTTTGCCCGCGATTGATCAGGAACAGGCGATCAAATTAACTCAAAAGGGAATTAACAATAATCCCGAAAATTGGCGGCTTTATCAATATCTCGGATATATTTACTGGCGTTTGGAAAATTACGAACGTGCCGCCGAAGTTTATGAAAAAGGAGCAAATATCAACGGTGCGCCGGATTTTTTGCAAATGATGGCGGCAAAAATGAAGTCCGAAGGCGGAAACCGCGAAACCGCCCGCGTTATTTACCGGCAAATGTTTGAACAGGCGCAGGATGAACAATCGAAAGAAACGGCGCGATTGCGGCTGCTCGAACTCGATTCTTTGGACGAGCGCGAAGCCGTTCAAAAGGTTTTGGACGATTACAGATCGAAAAATAATCGCTGCGCCTCAAGTCTGCGCGAGATTTTACCGCTTTTGCAAACTGTCAAACTTTCCGGCGGCGATGATTTTCGCCTTGATAATTCAAACAATCTGCTCGACCCAAGCGGCGCGCCTTACATTTTGAATAAGGAAAAATGCCGAGTAAATCTGGATGCGGCGAAAACCAAAATTCCGCTGAAATAGTCGGAGCGCGGACGGCTCGTCCGCCAACAAGCGAAGCGAAGCTGCAAAACGCTCGCCGTCAATCGCGTAACTTGAATGCGAAAGTTTTTCTCGCGCTTTTGCGCTTCGCTTGCGGACGAGCCGTCCGCGCTCCAAAAAATAATATGAAACCAATCATCGAAATAGAAAATTTGTCAAAAGATTATGAAGTCGGCTTTTGGAAAAAGAAAAAAGTCCGCGCTTTGGACGATTTGACGCTGAATGTCGAAGGCGGACAGATTTTCGGCTTTCTCGGCGGCAACGGCGCGGGAAAAACGACGACTATCAAAATTTTAATGTCGCTGATGTTTCCGTCGTCGGGTTCGGCGCGGATTTTGAGCGAAGATATTTCAAAAGTGAAAATGCACTCACAAATCGGTTATTGCCCGGAAAATCCTTATTTTTACGATTATCTGAAAGCCGACGAATTGATACTGTATTTCGCCGATTTATTCGGAATGGACAAAGCTCGCGGCAAGCAAAAAACCGAAGAACTTTTAACGAAAGTCGGTTTGGACGAAAAGGATTGGAACAAACAGCTTAGAAAATTTTCCAAAGGAATGCTGCAGAGAGTCGGTTTGGCGCAGAGTTTGATAAACGATCCGAAAATCGTTTTTCTCGACGAGCCGATGAGCGGACTTGACCCGATTGGACGGCGCGAAATCCGCGAATTAATCGCCGAATTGCGCGAGAAAGGAACGACCGTTTTTATGTCAACGCATATTTTGTCCGACATCGAAGCGTTGTGCGATAATGTGGCGATTCTGCGAAAAGGGAAGTTGGCGGCAACCGGAAAACTCGATGAATTATTAACACAAAACGGCGAAACGCAGCAGTTTGAAATCGTTCTGAAAGGTGTTGCGGCGGAAAATTTGACGAACAAGATCGCAAATATCGCGGGCGCGACGATTTCCGCCAAAGCCAACGGCGCAAACATTCAGGTTCTGGACGAAAACGACATCGAAAAAATTTTACAAATCAACAAAAACGCGGGCGGCAGTTTGGTTTCGGTTCAACCGATTAAACAATCGCTCGAAGAACTTTTTGTGCGCGAAACGGAGAATTAAGACCGGAGCGCAAGCATCTTGCTCGCCCCGTTCGAGCGCAGCGAAGAACGGGTGAACGCGTTTGGTTAAAATGTAACTTCAATGCTTATCGGCGTGCGTCCGTTCTTGCTTCGTGCCGAACGGACGGCAAGCGAGCCGCTTGCGCTCCAATCAAGTTCGCTTTTCCTCATCCGAATACCAGTCTTCGTGCGGCGAATCTCGATAACAGGAAAGGCACGTCGTCCAACGCCACCGGTGAAAACATCCGGGACACAAACCGCGCGTTTCAAACGTATTCCACGAAGTAAAACACCCGTTAAAGGAATTTTCCGGCATATCGGCGCAAAACCAGCGGCTCGATTTTTTCGGCTGCCATTTGCACACCGGACAGCGAATGCGGCTGAAATCCGTTTCGTCAATCTGTTCTTCTGACAGTTTTTCGATGATTTCTTCCGGCGAATATGATTTGCGAAATAAATTGATGTAAATCTTAAATGGAGAGCTTGGAAGGTTTAACGTTGACATAAATTTAGGACAAAATTATGCGGCTAATGCAGAAGCCCGCACGAAGTAAGGGCGTTGTAGATCGCGCCCTTACTTCGTGCGGGCTTCTGCATAAATTCAACAAATTTATTTATCCATTCCGAGATTTTTCATCAAAAACCCGTAAATGTCGGCTTGTTCTTCGATGACTTTCGCCGTCGGTTTGCCCGCGCCGTGTCCGGCGTTGGTTTCAATGCGGATCAAAACCGGCGCGTCGCCGCCCTGCGCTTCCTGTAAAGTCGCCGCGTATTTGAAACTGTGCGCCGGAACAACGCGGTCGTCGTGGTCGGAAGTCGTGACCAAAACCGCCGGATATTTCGCGCCTTCTTTGATGTTATGAAGCGGCGAATATTTGTAAATTGCCGCGAATTCGTCGGCGTTGTCGCTTGAACCGTAATCTGAAGTCCACGCGCGTCCGATGGTAAATTTTTGGAAACGAAGCATATCCATTACGCCGACGGCGGGAAGTGCCGCGCCGAACAAATCGGGTCGCTGATTTAAGGTCGCGCCGATCAATAACCCGCCGTTTGAACCGCCGGAAATCGCCAGTTTTTCGGGGCGCGTGTATTTGTTTTTGATCAAATATTCCGCCGCGCCGATGAAATCGTCGAAAACGTTTTGTTTGTTTAGTTTCGTTCCGGCTTTGTGCCATTCTTCGCCGTATTCGCCGCCGCCGCGCAGATTCGGCACGGCGTAAACGCCGCCGTTTTCCATCCAAACGACGCGCGAAACCGAAAATCCGGGTGTCATCGAAATATTAAAACCGCCGTAAGCGTAAAGCAGTGTCGGATTGTTGCCGTCGAGTTTCAAACCCTTTTTGTGAACGATGAACATCGGAATTTTCGTTCCGTCTTTGCTGTTGTAAAAGACTTGTTTGACTTCAAAATCGTTCGGATTAAATTTCACGTCCGATTTGCGAAAAATTTCCGATTTGCCGGTTTTCAGATCGTAACGATAAATTGTCGGCGGCGCATTGTAGCTCGAATATGTGTAAAAAACTTCGGTGTCGTAACGCTTGCCGTTAAAACCGTTCGCCGTGCCGATGCCGGGAAGTTCGACGTTTCTGACAAATTTGCCGTTCAAATCGTAAATGCGAATCTGTGTGTAAGCGTCTTTCAAATAATTGCCGACAAACTGGTTGTTGACAAAATCAACGCTGCCGAGCGTTTCTTTCGCTTGCGGCACGACTTCTTTCCACGTCAAATCTTTGTCCAGAACGTCAACCGACACAAGACGACCGAGCGGCGCGTCTTTGTCCGTGCGGAAATAAAATTTCGAGCCGTCGTTGCCGATAAAACTGTAATCGGCGACGAGTTTATCAACGACCGGAATAATCGGTGCTTTTTCCATCGTCAGATTTTTGACGAAAACCATATTCGTCGGCGCGGTGCCTTTCGTAACATTGATAACGAGCCAATTGCCGTCTTCGGTTACGCCGCCGCCAACGCCCATTTCCTTGTCGTCGGGACGTTCGTAAACAAGCACGTCTTCGGATTGCGGCGTGCCGAGTTTGTGATAATAAAGTTTTTGAAAGTAATTAATGCGCGTCAGTTTCGATTTTTCGTCCGTCTCGGGAAAGCGCGAATAATAAACGCCTTTTTCGTCTTTCGTCCACGACGCGCCGGAAAATTTGATGTTTTCCAAAACGTCCGGCAAATCCTTGCCCGTTTCGATGTCGCGGAAATGCCACGTTTGCCAATCCGAACCTGCGCCGGACAATCCGTAAGCCATCAATTTGCCGTCGTCCGAAATCGCCATTCCAGACAGCGCGACCGTGCCGTCTTTGGAAAGTTTGTTCGGGTCGAGCAAAACGCGACCTTCGTCTTTGACCGAATCGGAAACGTAAAAAACGGATTGATTCTGCAAACCGTCGTTTTTGGAATAAAAGTAATGCTTGCCTTCTTTAAAAGGTGCGGAATATTTTTCGTAATTCCACAGTTCGGTCAAACGCGCCTTCAGTTTGGCGCGTTCGGGAATCTGATTTAGATAATCGAAAGTTACTTTATTTTCGGCTTGCACCCAAGCCTTTGTTTCGGCGGAATTGTCGTCTTCGAGCCAGCGATACGGATCGGAAACTTTCGTGCCGTGGTAATCGTCAACCTGATCAACCTTTTTGGTTTTCGGATATTCAATTTTTGTTTGAGCAAAAGAATTTACTGAAAAAAACATAAAAATCAAAAGAACAAAGCCCGTCTTGGACATTTTTTCGCGCATAATCACCTCGTTAATTTTTTTATTAAGTATAGTGCGCGTTTGATGTAAGACAAAGCGGGGAAGTTGGATTTAAGATTTTATTGCTGAGATTAAAAGAGATGGACGCTTTTTTCTTTTGATATATGACTGGCGGATGTTTCTTCAACAGTTTCGATAGACGGCAGCCAATTTGTTTTTTGATAAAGCATTTTTTCCAAATCGTCTTTCGGCATCGGTTTCGCCATCAGGTATCCTTGCCCGAAATCGCAGCCCAGGTTCTGCAAAAGCGCGAGCTGCGCTTCGGTTTCGATGCCTTCGGCGATGACGCGCATTTTGAGGCTTTTGGCGAGTAAAATAATGGTTTGCAAAATTTCGGAATTTTCGCCGTTATCGCCGACGCTGTACACAAAAGAGCGATCAATTTTGAGCGTGTCGAACGGCAGACGATGAAGATAACTCAGCGAAGAATAACCAGTGCCGAAATCGTCCATACTGAGCTGAACGCCAATTTTTTTCAGTTTGTTGAGAATTTTTATAGTTTTTTCGGCATTTGCCATCGCCGTGCTTTCGGTGATTTCGAGTTTTAGTGACGACGGCTGAAGATTTGAAAATTTCAACGCCTTTTGAACATCTTTTACCAAACTTCCGTCTTCGATATGTTTGCCTGAAATGTTGACGCTGACGATAAAATTATTGCGCGGACAGGCAAGACTTTGCCATTCGACAATTTGATTACAAGTTTCGCTCAGAATCCACTGCGTAATCGGCACGATCAAACCTGAATCTTCAGCGATGGAAATAAATTTGTCGGGCGGAACGAAACCGCGTTTTTTATTATGCCAGCGCAAAAGTGCCTCAAAACCGATAATTTCACCGTCTTTCAGCGAAATCAGCGGTTGATAGTGCATAGAAAATTCGCGTCGTTCGAGCGCAACTCTCAAATCGCCTTCCAAACTCACGCGGTCGAGAAAAAGGTCGCGGATTTCTTTGGTAAAAACGGCAACGCCGGTTTCTTTTTCCTTCGCATAGTGCATAGCAATATCGGCATCACGCAAGATTTCTTCCGGTTTGGTGTATTCGACATCAAAAGGCGCGATTCCGATATGCAGATTCGTATAAATTTTGTTGCCGCGAATTAAAAACGGTCGCGTCAGCTTTTCGTAAATTTGTTCGGCGATTACTTTCGCCTCTTCAATCGAAGATAAATTATTAAGAATTATGGCAAATTCATCGCCGCCGAGTCGGGCAACCGTATCGTCCTGACGCAGTATCCGCAAAAGCCGTTTGGCAACCAGCCGCAAAACCCGGTCGCCGATGGTGTGTCCGAGACTGTCGTTGATGTTTTTAAAGCGTTTCAAATCCAGAAACAAAATAAAATATTTATGAAAAATATCAATTTTAAGTTCCAGCAAAAGCTCCACCCGCTCGATAAAATGTGAACGATTTGGCAAAGCGGTTAAAAAATCATAAGCCGCCGCATATTCCAGAGCTTCTTTGTTTTGCTGCAATTCTTCGTTTATCTGTTCTTCGTTTTCAAGCAGCATTTGTAAATCAACAGCATATTTTTCCGCTTGCTCGGCTTTCAATTCGGCAATTTCAGCTTTTTCCCGCTCGGCTGCTTCAGCCTGCTCGATTGTTTCATTTATCTCCTTAACCGTCTGACGATAATTTACATACGCGATACCGAATGCCGAAAGCACAGCCGCCGTCGTAAGAAAATCCGCATAATGAATAAGTTTGTAAGCAACACCCGCCAAACTCGCTCCCGCTATTATTGTCAGTGAAACCGAAAAACATTTCTTTTTCCACATCTGCCAAAGAGATTTACCTGTTTCTGTATAATAAAAAGCAGCTAGAACCGAAGATGTTAAAAATTGTATTAGTGCTAGAACACCAAGTGAAGGAATTAAACTTGTTGTCGCCGCAGACTGATAATCAATGCCGGATAGTTCAACAAAATTTGACCAAATAAAATATGTTATAGATGTTGAAATTATCGTTATTCCAACATTGACCGCAATAGATAATTTTCCAAGTTGTGTACCGCCTCTCTTTAGGTAAACACAATTTACTAAAGTTTCGGTAAAAGCAATCAAAATTGCCGCTTCGCCGCCATAAAGAATAAATGAAAGAAAAATAATTGAATCGGAAAAACTCAGAATAAATTTACTGCGGGGAAGTTTGATACTCATCTGCGGCGTAACAAGCAGCGTAAAAGCCAAAAAGAGAATAAATCCCCAATCAAAAATATCTTTTGGCAGATTGATAATGGCGAAAAGCAAGAAAAAACTGCCTATAAGAATCACAGCAGCCTTATAAAATGTTGAAAATTTATTTCGATTCATAAAAAGGAAACGTAAAAGCGCAGGTAATTTTTATTAACATCAAAAGTTAAAATTAAATAGTTATTAGCGGTTGAGTAAGATAAGAAATAAAACAGATAAAACTCGCAAATAAATATAGCATTATTGATGTGAAAAAAGCTACATATATTTTTCGGTCAAAATAAAGCAGCGGTAAAAAGTCGCAAAGTTAATAAAGTTTGAGTATTCGATTCGTTATTAACGTTTAGAAAAACATACTCTATTATTCCCCAACCAAATAACCAAGCGGAACTTTCCCGCATAAAGACCTGTATATCAACTTCACAATTCGCTAAGTATCTCGATCACAATAGTTTAATAGCACTAAAGATGTAAATGTTTATCAAATGCTCATACTGATTCCAAATAAGCAAAAAAAAGCGACTACTCAATTTTTGGTTTGTAAATGCAAAGAAAAGAAGAAGTTACGGTTGTAGGGAGGACGAAATAAACTTTGGCACAACGATTGTAATAGTAAAGGGCAAGACAAGCAAAACGCTTAAAAATTAAAACATTAAGGAGAAAAAACAATGAAAGGAATTATTTGTAGCGACTAACAAAAGCCAAAGATAGGACAAGCAAAACGCTTAAAAGATTAACACCAAAAACAAAACCAAAGGAGAAAAAACAATGAAAGGAATTATGATGAGTGACTAACAGAATTAAAAAGGTCAAGTAAACGCTTAAAAAACGAGATTCAAAAATTGGTTGAAAAACAATAAAAAGAATAGTAGTGATAAGCGACTTAAAAAATCAAAAGGTATGTTCTCACCTTGAGAAACCGAATACCGGCAACAGAGCAGCTTCATTGTAAAAAATGAAGCTGCTCTTGTTTGCTTTTTAAGCCAATGAAAAATATGAAAGCGAAAATGCCGAACCGTCTCGTTGGTAAATTATTTTCTTCTTCGATAAAGAACTTCTATACAGATTCCAAGAATTATAGCGGCAATAAACCCATATATAAGACACATTGCAGCGGTTTCGGAAATACTGTTCCAGATTCCAACGGCTTGCATCCTTTTATAGTCGAGCAATAGATCGCCGACAATCCATAACAAAAACAGTATGCCGCCCGTCTTAAACATTACAACTGCCGTGAATAGTAAAAAAAACGCACCGCTCCTTTTTCCCTGAGAGTCAACCATTTTGCTATTTGTGCTTTGGCTTTCATATTATTTGCTGAAACTCGTTTTTACAAACTCCGTCGGATTTGCTCCGTATTCTTCACGGTTTGGAATTCGGTGAGGCGTTAAAGCAAATTAGTAAGCGGCGTTTTTAGATAAATTAGGTTCTTTAGACTTAATTGCAAGGGACTAGCTTTTCAATAACTCCTTCGATCCTGCGGCATTCAAACCTTTTGTATTCATCTCCTTGCATTGTGTAATATGTAACATCTTTCATTATCTGTTTGCCGCCTAAAATCTCAGTAGCTTTAATTATGGCAAATTTTCCTTTGTCTGATTTGGAAAGAAACTCTAATTCAATATCTGCATCGTAGCCGGGAGACCCCAAATATAACTCAAAAAGCGAATTCCATTTTTCCTTTTCACGTCCAAAAATGTAAATGACCGGAATTCCTTTCTCGCTATAAAGTCTTGCAATTATTATCCGCTCAGGAATTTTGTCATTGTTAATATCGCGGTCTTCAACTTTAGCCTTTATTTTCTTTGGCAGTCTCCATTCATCCTTTTCGCTTGACTCATTTTTCAAAATGTTCTCAATGATTTCACGAGGCTGTCCGTCAAGAGTCGTTTCTTTCATTTTGTCTTGTTCCAGACTTGTAACTACATAATCGGCTTCATTTACCGGCAGAGGCGTGGGCGAAGGCTTTTCCGCCGCATCTTGCCTGTGAATAATCGGCACTTTCGTTTCACTGCGGCTCACCGCACACGCCAAGCTAAATAAAACAAGTGAACACAGCAATAAAATTTTATCCATATTCTTTCCTTATCTCCTGATATAACTGATATCGGAAACACAGGAACTATTTTCCTGCAAAAATCTCCCTTTTTAACCGTCAAAATTCACTAAAATATATGTGAATTCAAGTTGTCCGGCTTTGTTGCCAGCCGCGATGCTTTTCCGAAACTCTTCAAAATCTTCAAACATAATAGTTTGACAGCCTGCCGACCAAGTATTGACAGTTTGTTTTCGGGCTTTATTGTAAGCTCGATGAATATACATCGTTTTGCCTTCAAACATTCTCTTTTCATTTTTCACAAGGTCTTCGTCGGCTTGCGTAAAATACCCGTCGTGATTGATGTCCCGCCAAACTCGTACATTTTGTTTCGGTTTAAAAACATTTCCGAGTATATCGTGTCCCGTTGTAAATGCGTCATATTTATAAACGCCGAGAGGAAGCATTCCCAAGTCTTTTTTGCCGTCATTATTGGCATCTTGTCCATCAGCACTTTTGCCTTTTCTGTATATCGGTGCGCCTTCTTCTGAATATTGATAAGATGGTTCAGTGTTGGCATCAAAATACTGGGCGTATTTGCGACCCCTTTTACTAAGCCAAGTTACTAAGATCATATCATCAAAATTTCCTCGCGGGACATCTTTTGTAACGGGCGTAGAATGGCGGACAGCCAGCACACTACGCCATTCTGCCCTGGTTTCCACTAAAGCCCCGTTAGCCGTAAATTTTCTGGCGACCAGATTATATACATCGTCCACGTTGTCCGAAAAGATAGCGGAAGAGCCGATGAAACGGGCGGCGCGAACAAATTGAAAGACACTCATTTAAAACTCCTTCTTATAGTTTTGCCTGTAATGTTAATTCTGAAACAATTTCCTGCCGAACTCTAAATTCTATTGAATTAAAGTTTTCTCAAGTGAAATTGTTTATATTTTAATCTCAATGGCAAAGTCAATAAAATTTAGATATTTAATTTGTTAATGAAAACTTATAAAAAGACATTCGGTTAATCATTAACTAAATATCGAGCGAAATTTAATTACACAAAGACCTGTATATTCACTTTACAGTTAATCAAGTACTTTATATACAATAGTTTAGTTGTTTTAAGACTGCAAATGTTCAGCAAATACGCATACAATGCCTAAATAATCATAAAAAAATGGCTATTTGAGTTTTGGTTTGTAAGTGTTAGTAAATAAAGAAGTTAAATTTATTTAAGAGATCAAATAAACTTTGGCACGACGATTGTAATAGTAAAGGGCAAGACAAGCAAAACGCTTAAAAATTAAAACACTAAGGAGAAAAAAACAATGAAAGGAATTATGATGAGCGACTAACAAAAATTAAACGGAACAAGTGATGAACTTGATAAACCAAAACCAAAATCAAACGCTAAAGGAGAAAAAACAATGAAAGGACTTATGATGAGCGACTAACAAAAATTGATCTAAGGTGTCCTCACCTCAGAAAACCAAATACCCGCAGAAAACAGTTTCATTGATTTCAATGAAACTGTTTTTATTTTTTTTAACGGTGAAAATTATGGAAACGCGAATACTTAAAGAGGAACCGGTTTATCCGATAATTGAAACCGAGCGGCTTTTGCTGAGAATGTTTAGAGCCGAAGATTTGGACGCGGTTTATCATCTTTTCAGCGATGCCGATGTGCAGAAATATCTTTCTGTTGAGAATAAACGAACTCGTGAACAATTAAAGATCACTTTGAAAAACCTTGTCAGTCGTTGGGACGAAAGAGGATTCGGCTTGTGGTGTGTAACGGAGAAAGAGACTGATGATATAATCGGTTACTGCGGATTTCAGTATTTTGACAATCTGCCTGATGTCGAAATGGTTTTCGCTTTTTTGAAAAAAACTTGGGGAAACGGATTTGCGACCGAAGCGGCAAAAGCCTGTTTGAGATTTTGGTTCGAAGAACTGACGCTTGCTGAAATAGTTGCCGCCGCTTCGCCGGAAAACATCGCTTCGCTTCGCGTTTTAGAAAAAATCGGAATGCGTTATCTTGAAAAATCTGCCCGTTATCGAATGGAATTGACCTCTTATTCGATTTCCCGAAACAGTTATCAGTTTGATGACTGCTTTTACAAATTAGTCCGACTCGATCTCAGCCGAATGTTTAATCTCAAACTCGCCGAAATTCACTAACTTTTCTCCATCCGAACCTTCAAAATCCTTCTTTTATCAACACTTTCAACTTTGAAGCGATGACCGTTAAAACGGACGCTTTCACCTTCGTTTAAAATTTGTCCCGCTTCCGACATCAAAAAACCGGCAACCGTCGTGTAACTTTCGGAAACAGGCAAATTTAAGTTAAGTTTTCTGTTCACGTCTTTGATCGCAAGACCGCCGTCGAGAATAAAACTTCCATCCGGCTCGGTGCTGATTTGTTCATAAACTTCGTCGTCGTGTTCGTCGGAAATTTCGCCGACGATTTCTTCCAAAAGGTCTTCGAGCGTGATGATTCCTTCTACGCCGCCGTGTTCGTCAACGACAAATCCGAAGTGGAATTTTTCGTTCTGCATCTGGCGCAGAACGTCTTCGAGCCGCGCCGTGTCAACTACATAAAAAGGTTTTTTCAAAACCCGCTCCAATTTGAAAATTCGCGGTTTGACGAGCAGATACTGCATAATATCTTTGCCGTGCAGAACGCCGCGTACATCGTCGAGCGATTCGCCGTAAACCGGAAGGCGCGAGTAACCGTGTTCACGAAACGCCTTGGCGATTTGTTCGAGCGTCGAATCCGCCGGAATCGCCACAATTTCCGTGCGCGGAATCATCGCTTCACGGACGGTTGTTTCGGAAAATTCAAAAACCTGATCAATAAGATTACGCTCTTCTGCGTTCAAATGTCCGCTTTCCTGCGAAATTTTTACGAGTTGGCGAATTTCTTCTTCCGTGTAAATCGAAGCGTGATCGAGCGAAGAGGTTAAACCTAAAATTCTGCCGATTGCGCCGCCCGCTTTGTTTAAAACCCAGAGGATCGGCGAAAAAATTTTCGCAAACATTTCGAGCGGGCGCGAAGCGAACAACGCGAAAGTTTCCGCTTTTTCGAGCGCGAACATCTTCGGCACTAATTCGCCCAAAACAACGTGGAGAAAGGTAATAACGCTGAACGAAATTACAATAGCCGTGCCGTGCGCGATATATCCGGCAGTTCCTTCGCTGGCGATACGGGCGGCGAGCGGTTCGAGAATTTCGGCGACCGTCGGCTCGCCGATCCATCCGAGCGCGAGCGACGCGAGCGTTACGCCGAGCTGGACGGCGGAAATAAATCGTGTCGGATTATTAAGCAGACGCAGTGCCGACTCAGCACTTTTGCCGCCTTCTTCAGCGCGCGCTTCGATACGCTGTTTGCGAACCGAAACCAGCGAAAATTCGGACGCGACAAAAAACGCGTTGAGTCCGACAATAAAAAAAATTAGAAGAAAATCTAACAACGCCTCCGTAATTGTGAGTGAAGAAGCGGTAGTTTCGCCGGCTTGAAATAAAAATAAAATACAACTGGCAGGATCGTCCATCGTTTGAGTTATGTTTGCAGATGATGATTTTATTGAAAATCACCTTATTATATTCTCCAAAAAATATTTTTTCCGCTTCTAGAGCGGTTAATAGTTTTTGATTATATCATAATTTTCTTCGAGTGAAATATCCAGAATCTCTTGAATCAACGGCTGACACGAACCGCAGCCGCCGCCCGCGCCGCACATTTTGGTAACTTCTTCGACATTTTCGAGCGAATTTTGTTGAATTATATTTTCGACAGTTTCTTCCGATACGCCGAAACAGGTGCAGATCAGAGCTTTTTCGCCCGCGAATTCTTCAATCTGAAAAGCGCGAAAATCGGCAAACGCCGCTTGCAGCGCGTCTAAACATAATTGCAGACAATGTGCGCGCCGCGCGGGAAAATTCTCCAGTTCTTTTTCGATTTGTGATTGCAGAATTTCCTTTTCCAAACCGTGAAGTTCGATTAATTTTTTCCCGACAACTTTTTCCGTTAAAACATCAGCCGCCGCAATCGCAAATCCGCAGGCGTTGGATTTAAATTTAACTTCGAGAATTTCTTTTGTTTTCACTTCGATCCGCACAAAAACACGCACAAACGCGCCGCAAATAAAACTCGCGCTCGTTCCGACGGCGTTCACGTCGGCTAATTTTCCGACATTTCGCGGATGCTGAAACCTTTCGTTAATATTCGGCGGATAAAAACTCACTGTTAAGATGGTAAATGGAAAACGGAAAATGGTAAATGAAAGAAAATCGTATAAAGATTTACAATTTTTGATTAACAATTTACGATTTAAGAATAACTTTATGAAAATCCTAGCGTTTATTTTTTTGCCTTTCGCCTTTTGCCTTTCGGCGTGTCGTCCGGCAGCCGCGCCGGTTTCCGTTTCCGACAAACCGGTTTCAATTAACAGCGTTCCACAAACAAATTTGCCGCTGCCGCCGTCGAAGCCTTTGGGCGAAATGAGTTGGACGATTCTCAATGGCGGCGAGCAAAAACTCAAAGATTTGCAGGGAAAAGTCGTCGTTTTGGATTTTTGGGCGACTTATTGCCCGCCGTGTCTGGAAGAAATTCCGCATTTAAATGAACTGCAAACAAAATACGGCGCGGAAAATCTGCAAATTGTCGGATTGAATATCGGCGGCGAAGATGATCGTCCGAAAATTCCCGCGTTTGCTGAAAAATTGAAGATAAATTACGCTTTGGCAATTCCCGAAGACGCTCTGATGCAGTTTGTTTTTGCGACGCAGGACGAAATTCCGCAAACTGCTGTTTTTGACCGCAGCGGAAAACTGATTCAAAAATTTGTCGGTTACGATTTGACGGTCAAAAATCGTTTGGACAAAGCGATTGAGCAAGCCGTCAGTATCAAATAATTCACTAAAATTTCAGGCGGAAGCGTTGTGAACATTTGATCGCCCGAAAACTTTTTTCACCGCGCGAATCGTATTTGAGTGAATTTCAACCGTGTCATTTATGTCTTTCGCGTAGCCGCCGCTCATCGTCGTGACAATCGGAACTTCGCGCCCTTTGGCAAATTCCAAAACCATTTCGTCGCGTTTCATCAAACCTTCAAAAGAAAGTCCGAGTCTGCCGAGTTTGTCTTTTTCAAACGGGTCTGCGCCGCCGAGATAAAAAACCAAATCGGGATCGTGCAGAAAAACGCGCGGCAAGGCTTCGCTTAAAGTTTCGAGATATTCCGCGTCCGCCGTTCCGTCCGGCAGTTCGATGTCGAGATTGGATTTTTCCTTAAAAAGCGGATAATTTTTCGCGCCGTGCATCGAAAATGTGAAAATTTCTTCCTCGTCCTGAAAAATAAACGCCGTCCCGTTTCCCTGATGAACGTCGCAGTCAACGATTAAAAATCTTTTGGCGAGATTTTCACGCTGCAAAACTCTAATTGCAATCGCCACATCATTTAAGACACAAAAACCTTCGCCGCGATCAGGAAATGAATGATGCGTTCCGCCCGCCAGATTTGACGAAATTCCGGTTTCGAGCGTGTGAAACGAAGCGTTAATCGTTCCCGAAACCGCGAGAAAAGTGCGCCGAACGAGCGATTGTGACCACGGCAAACCGAGTTTGCGAACTTCCTTCGCCGTTAAAGTTCCGTCAATCAGCCGCGTCAAATAATCTTCCGTGTGAACGAGCCGCAAATCTTCGATTTTCGCCGGAAGCGGTTCGATAATTTCTTTTTCGAGCAAAGTTCCTTCGGCGAGAAGTTTATCGCGCACGAGTTCAAATTTCTTGATCGGAAAAACGTGACCTTCGCCGATTTCGGCGTAATAATGCGGCGAATAGAAAATTTTGTAATCGTTCATCGTTAGGTAAATTATGCCATTTAGCGCGCCGGTTGTGAATTCCAATGTGAAGGCGAAAAACGCCTTCACATTTTCTTTGTGAAAGCATTATTTGGTAACTGACAATACGCACTATCAGAAAAAGACTGGAGCGCAATCCGTCCCGGTTGCAATTGAGTGTCGCTTCGATACGAAAAACGCGCCCGTTGTTATGAAAGTTGATAGTTAGCGATGGCTTTTTCGCGCTCTGCGCTCACTGCAACCGGGACGGGTTGCGCTCCAGTCTGCTTTGCATAACATCGGTAATAATTCAAAAATTATCCGTTATCAATTTTCAATTATCCATTAAATCAGTATTTCGGCACGCTCGGATCAATTTCGTCAGACCAGGCTAAAATTCCGCCTTTCAAATTCAAAAGTTTGCCTTTGTAGCCGTTTTCCTGCAACGCGGCAATCGCTTTCGCACTGCGTCCGCCGGATTTGCATTGAATAATTGCGGCGCGCGATTGGTCAATTTCTTTCATTCGATTGATGACTTCGCCCAGCGGAATTAGCTTTGAATTCGGGATTTTGCCGATTTCATACTCGTGCGGTTCGCGTACATCTATTATTTGAACTTCCGAATTATTTTCGATTTGATCGCTCAATTCCGAGACGGTAATTTCTTCTAAAACCGGAGTTTCGTCCGGCAAATTCAGCCCGCAAAACTCTTCGTAATCAATCAATTCCGTGATCGTCGGATGAGTTCCGCAAATCGGGCAGTCAGGATTTTTCTTTAATTTCAATTCGCGGAATTTCATTTTCCAAGCGTCGAAAAGTAGAAGGCGATTGAGCAAAATTCCTTCCGCGCCCAAAATCACTTTAATAACTTCGTTCGCCTGAATCGTGCCGACGATTCCGGGCAAAACGCCCAACACGCCGCCTTCCGCGCACGACGGAACGAGTCCCGGCGGCGGCGGTTCGGGATAAAGACAGCGATAACACGCGCCTTTTTCCGCCCAGAAAACGCTCGCCTGACCTTCAAAACGAAAAATCGAGCCGTAAACATTCGGTTTTCCCGTCAAAACCGAAGCGTCGTTGACCAAATATCTGGTTGGAAAATTGTCCGTGCCGTCAACAATTACGTCGAAATCTTTAAATAATTCGAGCGCGTTTTCGCTCGTCAGACGAGTTTCGTGCGCTTCGATTACAACGTTCGGATTGATGTCTTTCAGACGATCCTGCGCCGATTCGATTTTCGGTCGCCCGACATCTTTCGTGCCGTGAATAATCTGGCGTTGCAGATTCGATTCGTCCACGACATCGAAATCAACCAAGCCCAAAGTTCCGATTCCCGCCGCCGCCAAATAAAGTCCAAGCGGTGAACCCAAACCGCCCGTGCCGATCATCAAAACTCGCGCCGCTTTTAATTTGCGCTGACCTTCGAGACCGACTTCGGGCAAAATCAAATGGCGCGAATATCTGGCGTATTCTTCGGTCGAAAGCGTCGGCAAATCGTCGTTCGCCTTCGCTTCAACCGCCGAATTTCCGCCCGCGATTGACGGCACGATCATAATCTCGCCGCCGTCCTTCACTTCGGTTTCCAAGCCGTCCAAATCGCGTATATCTTCATCGCCGACGTAAACATTGACGAAATTTCGCAAAACTCCCGCGTCGTTGTAAAGATGTTTTTTCAAATCTGCAAACTGCGTCGTCAAAGCATTTAACGCTTCGCCCGCCGTTTGCGCCGGGACTTCAACTTCCGATTGCCCGCCCGCAAACTGCCGCAAAGGTGTCGGAATTACTATTGTTACTGCCATAAATTTCTCCTAAAAATTTTCAAATATATATGAACATAGAAAACATAAGAGATGAATTATTTTTCAAACAAAAAACCTATGTGTTCTATGTGCCTATGTGTTTAATTCCATCTCTTCTTTATTAAATTTCGTGCGGTCGTTTTCCATCTGCCACGAACGCGCGTCAACCGCTTTGCCCTGCCGAATCGAGGCGATAATGTAGCTCCAGACGGGCAGCGCGTGATCTAAATCGAACTGTGACGGTCGCGCTTCGTCGTCCGGGTGCGAATGATAATAGCCGACGACATCGAGTTTTTGTGAACGCGCGTAACGCTCGGCTCGCAAAACGTCTTTCGGCGTAATCAACACGCGATTGTGCTGTTCCGCTTCCGCCATCGCGTTTTCCATCGGCAAAAGTTCGACGACAATTTTGCCTTCGTTTTCAAAACGCCCGATCAGCATTCCGCCGCACTCGTTCGGATAAGTCCTTTCGCCGTGCGATTTAATTTGTTCGATCAATTCTTTGCTGATTGAAATCATAAGGTTTTAATGGATAATGGATAATGGATAATTGATAATTGATAATTAAAATCAAGCAAACATTATCAATTATCCACTATCAATTATCCATTATTAAGAGCCTGTTCAATATCCGCGATTATATCTTTTACGTCTTCGATGCCGACTGAAATTCGCACCAAACCATCAGCGATTCCGAGTGCGGCGCGGCGTTTCGGCGAAAGTTCGCGGTGCGAACTGGAAGCCGAGTGCGAAACGAGCGTGTAAACGTCGCCCAAACTCGTCGCGCGGACGCATAATTTCAGCGCGTCCATAAATTTCCAAGCCGCTTCAATCGTGTCGTTTTTCAATTTTATTGAGACTAACGCGCCGCCGAAATTTTCGCGTAAAACCTTGCGTATCAAATCTTTATCGCCCGACAAATTTGGATAATAAACTCGTTCGATGAATTCGTTGTTCGATAAATGTTCGGCTAAAATCTCCGCGTTGGCGCATTGTTTTTCCATTCGCAAACCCAAAGTTTTCACGCCGCGCAAAATTTGATGCGCTTCCCAAACGCTCAGAACGCCGCCGACCAACTTTAAAACGCCGACCAAAGCGGCGCGATCAAATTCTTCGCGTGAGACGACGATTCCGCCCATCGCGTCGGCGTGTCCGCTCAAGTATTTCGTCGCCGAATGAACCGTAAAATCCGCGCCTAAGTTTAGCGGCTGACACAGATACGGCGACGCGAACGTGTTGTCAACAACCAATCGCGCCGCATTTTGATGCGCGATTTCGGCGACTTTTTCGATGTCGCAGACTTTCAAAAGCGGATTGGAAATCGTTTCCGCCAGCAGTACGCGCGGTTTGAGTTCGACGGTTTTCGTTTTCAAATCATCCAAATCGTTAAAATCCGCCGTTTTCATTTTCACGCCGAACGCGCCGAAAATTTTGTTCAGCAAATCGAACGACGCGCCGTATAAATCCTGAGAAGCCAGAACGATTGAATTATTCGTCAGTTCACAAGCGAAAAGTGCCGCGTGAATCGCCGCCATTCCAGAACCGTAAGCGACCGAAACCGTGCCGTTTTCAATCGCCGCGAGCGCGTTTTCGAGCGCAGCGACCGTCGGATTTCCGTAGCGCGAATAAATATAATCGCCGCCTTCGCCGACAAAAGCCGCGTCCATTTCCGCCATCGAATCGTAAGTGTAAGTCGCCGTCGCGTAAAGCGGCGTGGCGACCGCTTTGCCAATCGGTCGTTCGCGTCGTTCGCCCGCGTGGACGAGTTTGGTTTCCATCGAAAATTCGCTCATAAATTTACCGGAAACGCGGGCATCCTGCCTGCGAATAATGTCAGTGTCAAACACACTTATTTCCAAAAATCTTTTGCCGGACGCACAGGCAGGATGCCTACGTTTCCGACTTTGAAAATCTTAAAACCGCTGCGAGTAACCGAAGCCGAAAAAATAATCGGGTCCCGCCGCGTGGTTGCCCAAACCGATGCCGAAACGCGCGTCGAGCTGGGAATTATTATTGAGAAGATACGTCAATCCGGCGTTGGCGTATTTCGCGCCGTCGCTGCTCGCGGCGGAAACGCGTGACTGTCCGTAAACTTCAAAATAACCGCCGAGCCGCTTTGTCAAACCGCGACTCAACAGCAGACTGGCGAAACCCTGATTGAAATTGTTGCCGATGCCGTCGCTGGCGCGAAGATAGCCGATATTAGACGTAATTCCGATTTTTTCCACCAGCGAAGTGGACAGCGCAAACACCGCCTGCGGCTGTAAATCGTTGCTTCCAAACGCTTCCGAGCCGGTTGGAAGCGTTGTGCTGACGACGACGGCGGTCGCCGGTTTTTTGAAAAATCCGGGTTTTTCCGCCGCGTCGGTGAATTTGATTTTCGCGCCGACTGAAGCATCACCGAAACCCGACGCATTGCCGCCCGTTCCACGCTGAAACTGATAACTAGGCACACCGAACCGCAGTTCGACCGATTCGGCGACCGGCACACGGACGAGAATTTCGCCGAGCGCGTGATTTTTACTGCCACCGCTGCGCGTGTAAGTGTAACCGCTTTCGATCTGCGCTTTGAAAGCCGTCGAAACGAGCTGCGGACCCGCCGAAAAAGAAGGGCGATCCGTTGAAATCGGCGATGGATCATCTGTCGTCTGCCGTGCGGCTGAATTTTCTTTTGAAGAATCAGAAGATTCCTTTGAATAATCTTCCGTAAAATCTTCGTCCGATTCTTTTTTCAAGGAAAAATTAAATTTTTTTCGCCTCACGTCCAAAAATTTTTTGACGACAGTTTTGTCATCAACAGTTGACTGATCGGCGGAATCAATTGCCGTTGACTGCCCAAAAACACTTAAAACGCCGATTGTCATCAGCAAAAAACTAAAAAATACGATTTGAAATTGTTTCATCATTTATAATCGAGACACCCATACTGCGCTCGACGGCTGAAATATCTGCCGGTTCGATATTATTCCGAATTAAAATTTACTTGCCGAATCATTCGGAATCGTCAAATGATTGTATAAAATCAAGTTGCCGAAATCTATCTGATGAATACCGAATTATTCGCAAGATAAAAACACCAGCGTTCACTCTCAATTTTCAAAGAACCGAAAATAAAAATTCGCCTTTAAGTTTCGTTCCAAAAATCTTCGCTCATATATTTGCCGCCGCCGTCGCATAAAATCGTGACGATGACGGCTTTTTCCTTTAATTTACGCGCCAGACGCAGCGCGGCGAAGACGTTCGCGCCCGCGCTGATGCCGACGAACAAACCTTCTTCGCGGGCTAAACGACGCGTCATTTTCTGCGCGTCTTCGGTTTCGACTTCCGTCGTTTCATCGGCGACTGACGCGTCGTAAATTCCCGGAACCATCGCCGTCGCCAGATGTTTCATTCCTTCCAAACCATGCAGCGGCGACGCGGGCTGCATCGAAATCGTTTGGATTTTCGGATTATATTCCTTCAAACGCCGCGCCGTGCCGATGAAAGTTCCGGTCGTTCCCAAACCGGCGAGAAAATGCGTGACGCGCCCGTTCGTCTGCTCCCAAATTTCCGGCGCGGTCGTCTCAAAGTGCGCTTTCCAGTTGTTTTCGTTGTTGTATTGGTCAGGATAAAAATATCGGTCGGGAAATTCTCTAACCAATTCTTTCGCTTTGATTTGTGCGCCGTCCGTGCCTTGCATTTGATCGGTTTCGATAGTGCGCGCGCCGTAAATTTTCAAAATCCGCTTGCGTTCCGGCGAAGCGTTTTTCGGCAACGTTAGACAGACTTTATAGCCGCGCGCCGCGCCGATCATCGCGTAGGCAATTCCGGTATTGCCGCTCGTCGCGTCCAGAATCGTTTTGTTTTTCGTCAATTCGCCGGATTTTTCGCCTGCCCGAATCATCGCCAGAGCCGCGCGGTCTTTGACTGAACCGCCGGGATTTAAAAACTCGGCTTTGGCGTAAATTTCGACGTTTTCGGGCAAATCTTTCGTCACGCTTCTGAGTTTAATCAAAGGCGTATTGCCGATTTTTGATTCGAGAAAATCCTTTTCCGTCTCTGGTTTTGTTTCTAAAACTGCCGGCTGCATTTCGTTACTCCTCAGCTTTATTTTGCGGCTTTCGCGTTAGAATTAAAATTTAACTGCAAAGTTTCGCAAAGAGCGCAAAGTTATATTATACAAAAAAATCAGCCGTGAAATTTGCTGTTTACAGCTTTCACGACCGATCAGATTTCCCTGAATTTTTGACGTTTTTATCAAAAATCTTTTACGTTAAATCTAAGCCGATGATGTTGGCGACGGCAGCGACAAAAAATTTCTTTTTTCGGCTTGAAATTGTTCATAATTGCGAATCTTTACTAAAAAGTCTATATTCAGAATTTAAATAATCGAATGTGATTTGTCAAACAACAATTCAAACGGCGATTGATAAAATTATTTTAACGGTAAAATGTATGAAAGATTTACCCGAAGCCAATTTTTACGACATCGCGCTGATTATTTTGGGCAGACGACATAAATATGTTTGCCAGGGCAAATCAATGAATCCGACATTAAAGGACGGTGAGGTGGTTTTGGTTGATCGAAATGCCGAGGTCAATACAGGCGACATCGTAATTGCAAAGCATCCGGTCGAACAACACAGCGAGGTCGTCAAAAGAATTGAACGAATCAATGAAAGAGGCGATTATTTTTTGGTCGGCGATAATTTAGAAGACAGCAACGACAGCCGCCACTTCGGTGCGGTTTCAAGAAAATATATCAAAGGAAAAGTTGTGGCTCGTTTGAATGAGTGAGATAATTTCAAAGCGCAAAAAAATCAAAAGGTTATATTTTCGCTGTCAGTTTCTGCGAACTTCAGCAAAAATTACCAAACTTTCGCGCACTTTCAGATCGGTTAAAACGAGTATCTAAAAGGGAAGTGCGGCTTATGTTCGGGAAACATAAGCCGCGATTTTCGGTTGGTTTTGTCTGTAGGAAAAAACACGGAGTTGATAGGCAAAAGGCAGATAATTAGCGGGCAGGCATAATGTGCTGATAAAAAAACTCTCCGTAAGTTAATTAACCGGCACCAAAATCTTTTCGTTCGGGCGACTCATCCCGATTTTTCGAGCTTCACGCTCGATTGCGCGGGAGTCGGTTTTCAAATTATGAATCTCTTCCTGGATTGCCAGGTTTTTACTGCTCAGCTGTTCAAGTTGAACGCTTAAAATCTGATTTTGTTGCATTTCTGCATTCATTTCCGAAAAGGCTCGTAAATTTATCGCTAAACAGAGCATAAAAGTAATCGAAGCAATAATGGCGAAAACAAACCACTGCGGCACAGCCGCATCCGTCCGTTCCGCAGATTTTGCGCGGGTTTTGGCGGGCATTAAAACCACCGAATTATTATCCCAATAAGTAGTGACGACCTTGTTCAAGCAACACCTCCAAATCCTGTAAGTTCTCAGTTTCAGCGTAAATTCTGACTAACGGCTCCGTCCCCGATGGACGCATCAGCATCCAGCTGCCGTCTGTGAAAATAAATTTCACGCCGTCCAATCTGTTTATCTTTTCAACTTTCTTCCCGCCGATCTCCGACGGTTTCTGCGATAATTTTTCTTGCAGACTTTTGGCAATTTCGTCGGTTAGTTTCACGCCGATTCTGCCTGATTCCAACTTTCCGATGCGGCTGTAAAGTTCGGTCAACTGTTCGGTCAAACTCTTTCCGCGTACGGCGACCGCTTCAGCCGCCAGCAGACAGGCGATGATGCCGTCTTTTTCCGGGTAATGTCCTTTGATTGAAAGACCCGCGGATTCTTCGCCGCCCAAAATTATCTTGTCTTCGTTTATCAATTCGCCGATAAATTTGAATCCAACCGGCGTTTCGTATAATTTCAAGCTGCGATTTTCCGCAACTCTGTCAACTAAGTGTGTCGTTGCGACACTTCGCGCCAAACCTTCCGTCCAACCGCGACTTTCAGCCAAATAATCCGATAAAAGCGGGATCAGTTCGTTCGGCGTGATGAATTCGCCGTTGCTGTCAATTACTCCGAATCGGTCACCGTCGCCGTCCGTGGCGAGTCCGAGCGTCAGATTTTTTGTTGTGACGCTTTTGCGAAGTTCGTCAAGATGCTCTTCGCCCGGTTCAGGTGCTTGTCCGCCGAATGTTACATCGCGCCAGTCGTGAATCGTTTCTACTTCTAAATTGTGTTCGCGCAGTATTTTATCTAAATATCCGCGTCCTGTTCCCCACAGCGGATCGTAAGCATATTTGCCTTTGGCGGCGGCAATCTGGTCAAACCGCACTTTTGTTTTCAAATCTTCTAAATAAGCCGGTCGCGCATCATAAGTCTCAATCGTTCCGCCGTCCGCATTTTCCGCTTCGATGTCATTTTCAATATTTTTTTCAATCTGTTTGGTCACTTCAGGCAAAGCCGGCGCGCCGTCGGCGGTCGAAAACTTGATGCCCTGATATTCCGGCGGATTGTGCGAAGCCGTGAAATTTATCGCCCCGACCGCTTTTTTATTTTTAATGGCGAATGAAATCGTCGGTGTCGGTGTCGGATGATCACACAACAAAACTCTAAATCCTTTGCTTTTGGCAATTTCAGCGGCAACTTCCGAGAATTTTTCGCCCATAAAACGCGAATCGTGTCCGATTATCAGAGTTTCCTGACTGCCGTCTGAATTTTCCTTCAAATATCTGCAAATCGCTTCGGTTACGCGGCGCACATTTGTAAATGTGAACTCGTCGGCAATTATTGCTCTCCAACCCGATGTTCCAAAGCGTATAGCCATAAAAATATTTTTGAAGTAATCTCCTTTATCACCGCTTCTTAAAACTGAATTTTAATAATTCTCGGACACTTTAGAGAACGAATAACTGAATCAGGGAGTTCCCTCTTAAGGTGAAAGCAAATTTAGCATAAAGAAAAATGGAAGTAAAGAATTAATTTTTTCACAGGAAAATCTTTGTTATCAAGCATTTATGGGGATTTCTTCAAGTAACCGTTAAACTAAGTGCTTAAAGTGAACGAAAGGGGAACGGAAATCCACGAACTGCGGCGAGTTTTTGCCTGAATCAATAAATTGCGAGGCGAAAAGTATATTTTTAATTCAATGTCAGACAACTTTGCGATGAGGTTCTTAAACAAAAGTTTAATATATGAACTTTTAAATCGAGATGAGTTTTTGAGAAAAAAGTTGCCGACGTGTATCACAATGCGCCCTCAGTTGAATTATTATTAAAATTGTATCAATATGCTACGCCCTCAATCTCACTTACAGCGAAACAAATTACCCAAACTATTGGAAATAAACATAATAAATTCCCTTTTTAAAACGGCACGGCTATTGCGTTACTTTAATTAATATAGAGGAGTTCATTTTCCGCCAAATTAGTGTTAAATATTTTTAAAAGCTACTCTTGATATATAAAATTCGACTTTATTTATTGCTTATATAGAATGTGGAAAAGTGACTCTGGTGTATATATTTGTATATAAACATTGAAGTTTTTTGGAGAACACAAAATTATGAAACCTGTAAAACATTTTGAAAAAGGCTTGACTTACGTCGCCAAAGGCGTTTTCAACGCTGTTAAAGCCGTCAATCAATACAAACCAAATCCGTCTTTCACGCCGAAATGGTCGGATAAGCCATTGCTTAAGTCGTGGCAAAAAACAAAACCGACGCTAGGTTTTCCGCGAATGACCGATAGTTTATGTCCGAATTGCGTGATAGAAGCACGTGAGGACATTTTAGCCGGAAATAAAGAAGTCGGCGTTTTGGTCAACGAAAAAGTCGGCGAAATTAAAGCGCAGATCATCGAACGCGACGGTGAAATCTGGATGATTAAAGATTGCCCGGAACACGGACATTTTGAAGATTTGATGGCGATTGACTCTAAGTTTTTAGAGCATATTGAAGCGAATTTTCCGGGGCGCGACATTGCCGCGCACAACGACGAAAAATTGCACAATCACGGCTCATCAACCATTAAATACGGACGCGGCGCGGTATTAACGGTTGATCTGACGAACCGCTGTAATATGATGTGCGACCCTTGTTTTATGGACGCGAATCAGGTCGGTTTCGTTCACGAACTTTCGATGGAAGATGTCAAGGAAATTCTCGACAACGCGATTTCAATCAAACCGCGCCGTCAAATGTCGGTGCAGTTCTCCGGCGGCGAACCGACGCTTTCGCCTTATTTTCTCGAAGCCGTCCGTTATTCGCGCAAAGTCGGCTACAACTCGGTGCAGGCGGCAACCAACGGAATCGAATTTGCCAAATCAAAAGAATTTTGCCGCGAAGCCGCCGAAGCCGGTTTGCGATTCGTTTATCTGCAATTTGACGGCGTAGGCAACGATGCCAACTCGCATCGTCAGGTCGGTAATCTTTTTGATGTTAAATTACGCGCGATCAACAACTTGCACGAAGCCGGAGTTGATATTGTTCTCGTTACAACATTAGTTAACGGCGTAAATAACGATCAGGTCGGCTCGATTGTCCGATTCGCTTTGGATAATCCGAAAAAAGTTTCATTTGTGTCATTTCAACCCGTTTCGTTCACCGGACGCGACGAACACATCACCGAACAGCGACGTTTGCAGCAGCGATATACGCTGTCGCATCTGGCGCAAGACGTTCAAAAACAGGTCGGAATTACTGAACCGCTGCGCGATTGGTTTCCGCTTTCATTGATGGGCGCGTTCGCCGATTTTGCCGATTTGGTTCACGGACCGGAAGCCGATTGGGGACAGGTTTCCTGCGGCTGTCATCCGAACTGCGGTGTCGGAACTGCGGTGATGATTAACAAAGAAACGAAAGAAATGGCTCCCGTTCCCGAGTTTTTGCACATTCCGAATCTCGTCGAAGATATGAAACACATTACCGACACGGCGCGCGGTAAATGGTTTTCAAACTTTATGATGGGAATGGCACTGCTTAAAAATTACAATCCGTACGGAGCGCCGAAAAGTTTGACGCTCGGCGGCATCTTGAAAAAATTCGATAAATCATTCGGTTTGTCGGGCAAAGATTACGGCAAAGTTGACGGAACGCGCACGGTCGAAGACATCGAAAAACGTCGTCAAGACCCTTGGAACTTCCTGTTTATCGCGGGAATGTGGTTTCAGGATTTGTTCAATTATGACTTCCGCCGCACCGAAATGTGCATCATTCCTTACGGTACGCAGGAAGGCGAAATTTCTTTCTGCGCTTATAATACGGGAATCGGCTGGAGAAATATTATCGAACATATGCACCAGAATGCGACGGTCGCGCAGTGGTATAAAGATAACGGTCGCCACGAAATTTTCGCGCGCGGCAAGGAAGTCGAACTCGACAACACCGATCACGGTTTGAGGTTGAATCCGATTGACTTGGAACGCCCGAACAAACCGGATATGGAAGGACCGAAAACCGCCGCCGAAGAAATGCAGATGATGCGTAAGCTCTATCAACAGATGGTTTTAGAGAAAAACGAAATCAAAGGTGAAAGCCTCGTGCAGATCGGCGGATTGAAACGCGCTAAAAAAGACGATTCAAAAACCGCTTCGGTTTAACTGTCATACAAAATAGATAAAAAGCCCCGCAATCAAATGCGGGGCTTTTTTTGTTGAGCTTTCACACAAAAATTTAACGCATTTTTCAATTTCAATCCATTTTCGACGGAAAAAGAAAATTATCATACCAGAGCTGAAAAACAAGCAAAGTCCAAAGCTGTTTATGGTGTGAAGCGAGGTTGGTTTCGTGTTCTTTAATCAGTTTCTGGACAAACTTTTCATTAAATAAGCCTTGTTTTTTCAATTTGTCCGGCGCGAGCAAATCGCGCATCAGCGGATTCAAACGTCCTTTGAGCCATTCGGCAATCGGAATTCCGAAACCTTTTTTCGGGCGGTTCAGAATATTTTTCGGCAATAGATTTTCCATTGCTTTTTTCAAAATATACTTGCCTTGACTGCCTTTGAGTTTATATTCGAGCGGAATTGAAGCGGCAAATTCGGCGATGCGCGGATCAAGAAACGGCGCGCGAACTTCCAGGGAAACCGCCATCGAAGCGCGGTCAACTTTCGTCAAAATATCTTCCGCCAGATAAAAATTGATGTCGAGAAACTGCATTTGCTCGATTTCATTCGCCGCGTCGCAAATTTTCAGCAAATCTTTCGCGTCTCTGTAAATATCATTTGAAGTCTGCGCCAGAACGTCTTTCGACAAAACATTCTGCTGTTCGCCGAGCGAAAACGAACCGAAAAAAGAATGATGCCGAGTTACCAAATCGTATTTTGAAGCC
Source organism: Pyrinomonadaceae bacterium (assembly GCA_965218105.1). Classification (GTDB taxonomy): domain Bacteria; phylum Acidobacteriota; class Blastocatellia; order Pyrinomonadales; family Pyrinomonadaceae. Next base: position 1,507,018 of record OZ244585.1, on the reverse strand, counting down.
GCGACAAATCTTTTCGCTTTATAATCGAACGACAGATTTTTACTCGAAACCGGCAGATTATTGACGAACGGTTCAATCAATCCACTTCTCAAAAACTGCGGAATTCCGTTGTAAACATCGGAAACTTTGTGCGCGTAATACATCGGATAACCGGCGAAAATCTCATCGCCGCCGTCGCCGCCGAGCGCGACCGTAACGTGCTTTCTGACAAAGCGCGACAGCAGAAAAGTCGGAATTAACGAGCCGTCAGACATCGGTTCATCGAGCCACTGACCGATTTCCGAAATCAAATCCGCCGCGCGTTCGACGCTCAATTTGTCTTCGTAATGTTCGGTTTTCAAATGCGTCGCAACCTGTCGCGCAAACTTCGATTCGTCAAACGAATCTTCTTCAAAACCGATGGAAAACGTCTTGACTTTTTCGGTTGAAAACTGCGTTGCAAACGCCGCAACTGTTGAAGAATCAACGCCGCCGCTCAAAAGAATTCCGAGCGGAACGTCGGAAACAAGCTGCATTCTGACGGCATCGGCGAGCAATTCGCGCAGTTCTTTGGCGGAACTTTCCAGTGTGCGCCCTTGCTCACGCGCGGGCTTCTGCCAAGCCAAATTCCAATAACGGCGCGTTTTGATTTCGCCGCTTTCAACGCTCAAAAAATGCGCGGCGGGAAGTTTTGAAATGCCTTTGTAAATCGAATGCGGCGCGGGAACGTAATCGAACGAAAGATATGAACGCAAAGCATCCAAATTTATTTCCGCTTTCACGGCAGAATTCGCCAGCAAAACTTTCGGCTCGGAAGCGAAAATCAATTGATTATCAAACACGCCGTAATAAAGCGGTTTTTCGCCGAATCTGTCGCGGGCGATCAGCAATTTCTTTTTATTTTTATCCCACAATGCAAACGCGAACATTCCGTTGATATGTTCGAGCATCGCGTCGCCGTATTCTTCGTAAAGATGCGGCAAAATTTCCGTGTCGGTCTGCGTTTCAAATTTGTGTCCGCGCTTTTCCAAATCAGTGCGAACTTCGCGGAAATTATAAAGTTCGCCGTTCATCACAACGACGATTGATTTATCTTCCGAATAAACCGGCTGCTCGCCGGTGTGCAAATCAATAATCGAAAGCCGCCGCATTCCGAGCGCGACTTGATTTTCAAGCCACAAGCCTTCCGAATCGGGTCCGCGATGCTTCATCCGCTCGCACATCGAATGCAAAACGGCTTCATCATTTTGTGAAGATTTATTTTCTAAATTTATCCAACCTGCAATTCCGCACATTATTTCAAGATAAAAATTGTATCCGACAGAGCGGTAAAATTTTGCTCTCTATCTTTGTAATTAAAATTGATTTTTAATTCTTCAATATTTTTTTCGGTGAAATTATCCAAGTAATTTTTAATATTTGGTTTCAGCAAATCCAAACTGCGTTTCAGTTTCCAAGAGTTATCAAAATCTTCCGTGTCAACCAAAATTAAAAACAAGCGATTTGACGCGTCAAAGCGCAGTTCGCCTTGTTGTTCGTATAAATTTTGGATAAGTTCTCTAGGATTTTGGATTGCCTGATTGAGTATTTCCAATCTAACATCTTTAACATTCTGCAATGCTTGGCTACAAAAATCGTCGTTGCGGACTTCCATCTTTTCGACGATTTCATAATAAATATCACTGGCTTTTTTGGATTTGGTGAAAATGATATTTGCTTGTTTGGCTTTTTGCTTAAGTTCCGTCAGTTCAGGTTTTAAGCCTTTTTCTCTACGCTTAGATTCGATAAAGTTTGCCGGCAGATAAGTAACTTTCAAATCAAACGGAATATTATTGATGAAGAAATCAACCTTTTTGATTTGTCTGGCGTTCGGAAAAACAATTGGATGAGTTTTGAAAATATCTTTAATCAAATTGTTTGTTTCATTTTCATAAAACTCATAACGAAAAGATTTTGAACCATCAATATTATAAAAATGCCTTACCGTGTAAAGTTGTGAAATAATATCTTTCATTTTAAATAAATTTTTTCTTTAATGCTTTTCCCTGTTTCATCTTTCCACGAATCTCGACCATTGTCGGGATAACCTAAAATCATTGTGCTGGCTTGAGACGGACTTGTGAATATAATGTTTTCAGTTGTTGTTATTATGTTATTAACAAAACTGACTTTATCAGTAAAAATTTTATTCGTTTCGTATCCTTTCTGACTAATAATGGAATTTTCCAACACAACAAATCCGTCAGGAACAAAAAGACCTTTGGCTTTTACCTTAGCCTTATTCAAAAAATAAATTTCTTCATCTCCAGAAGGTTGTTTTTGCTGTCCAATAGATTTGTCTTCACTTAATTCAACAATCGGCTCTAAAAATCTGTAACCGATAGATGAAAGAATCGTTTTTATGTTCAACAAAAATTCAACCACGAAAGCTCTGTCTTCGGGCGATAAAGAATTTAAGTTGCTTATTTGTGTATTGTCCAAAATACAGCGTTTATATTGTTTAGCAAGATTTATGCAGAGTGACTCCAAGTGTCTGGAATGACCGCTATTTAACTCTCTGTCCGTTGATACAAAAAAAAGTAGATAATTCCAAAATTCCTTTTGTTTATCATGTGTAGTAATCCGGCTTTTGATGCTTTCAGTTTGTCCAACATAGACTTTTTGCTTGCCGAATTCGTTTTCGCTCTGACCTATCAAAAAATATAAACACGGTGATTCAAGATTTGATTGTATTTCAATTTCCTCGATCTGAAAAAAGTTGTTTAATTCAGAGCGAGGCACTATAAAACCGCGTCCGTTCCAATTTGACATTTTTAGAGTTTTAACGCCTTTAGGATTGCCGTCCAGCAAAAATAGCTTTACAGTTTTTTGTTGAATCACACCACTTTCCATTATTGTTTAAAAACAATCGCAAAATTTCAGAACTTACGATTGAGTAAATGTCCCATCAAAATTTTTCTAGTAATGCTTCGATTCATTACTGCAAAAGCTAATGCTTTTTTATATGGGTTTTCTAAAAGATTGATATTTGCCCGAAAATTATCTAAAAAAATTGATTGTTCTTCAGTAAAAAAAATGCCGGTAAAATTTTGTTGGATAAGCGAAAAGTTTCCGTTTGAAGTTTTATTTGACGAAAACAACAGTTCTAAATCTTGTAATTCGAGTTTTGCGCTTTTGTTTTCGATAAAAGCTAAACCGATTTGATGATTAAACTGCAAAAAATCATTCGTCAGAACTTTGAAGCCGAGTTGTTTCATCAGAAAAGCTACGGATTGAGTTCCTGCAAAAGCATCGAAAACAACTTTACAATCTTGCGGAATAAATTGTCTTATCCAATCAAGCAGAATAAATTTCGCGCCGAGATACTGAGGTTCGGGAAATTGGTATCTTAAATAATCGTCGGCAAATAACATTTATAGAGTCTATGAGTTTATTGTATTTTCTTCAAATCCTATTCTCTCACGAACGGCGTAAATCGCTTTGTCCTGCGATTCGTGATACGTTCGCACGAGCATTTCGGCTAATAAACCCATCAAAAAAAACTGCATCGAAATTGCCAAAAGCACAATCGCAATCACGGGCAAGGGCGTTAAAATAAACGAAACGCCTTCGACATATTTCAGAAAAAACGCCCAAAGTCCGGCAAACATTGAAAGCAGAAAAGCGATTAAACCGAACGTGCCGAAGACGTAAATCGGTTTCGTTTGATACGAAGCCATAAATTTTATCGTCATCAAATCAAATATTACTTTAATCGTGCGCGAAATTCCGTATTTCGATTTGCCCATTGTCCGCGCGTGATGATCAACGGGAATTTCCGTCACCCGCGCGCCAGCCCAGCTCGCGTAAATCGGAATAAAGCGGTGCATTTCGCCGTAAAGTCTCACGTCTTGAATGACTTCGCGGCGATATGCTTTTAATGAACAGCCGTAATCGTGAAGCGGTACGCCGCCGATCCAAGAGATAATGCGGTTGGCGATCTGCGACGGGATTTTTCGCAAAACGAGCGCGTCTTTGCGGTTTTTGCGCCAGCCGGAAACGACATCGTAACCTTCGTTTAATTTGTCCAAAAGTCTGGAAATATCTTTCGGGTCGTTCTGCAAATCCGCGTCCATCGGAATCAAAATCTCGCCGTTCGCCGCGTCAATTCCCGCGCTCATCGCCGCCGTTTGCCCGTAATTTCTTCGCAGTGAAATGACGCGAACGCTCGAATCTTCCGCTGCAATTTCCTTTAAAATTTGCAGAGATTTATCGGTCGAACCGTCGTCAACGTAAATAACTTCCGCCGTTTTATTTAATTCGTTTAGGGCTTGCCGAATCTTTTCGTGCATCGGACGCAAATTGTCTTCTTCATTTAAAACGGGCAAAAAAAGCGACAATTCGGGTACATTGTCCGGTTTGGGAAAATTTGTAATTCTGTTTTGCACTGAAATCATTTTATCAATATCGCAAATCTAATAATTTACTGTTTTTCGTCGAAAAGATACAGTTGGAATTTAGCAAAAGACAGTCAACAATGATAAGTGCTGCTGACAGACAATGAAACGAATAAACGCTGAAATCACTTCAGGTCAATCACACGAGATGCGTAAATTTATTACCATATAGTGTATTTATTTATCAATCGGAACGGCTTAAATAAAGAAAAAGGCTGCACTTTCAAGTGCAGCCTTTTCATTTGAACTGATTAAAACAAAGCTGTTACGGACGAACATAACGGCGACCGTTGTAGTAATAAACCCGCGTCGTCGGACGCGCATAGCGGCGACCGTTTCGATAGTAATAACGACTGTTACTGCGATTGTATTGAGTGTTATTACGATTATAATGAGTGTTCCGGCGATTGTAACGCCGTCCTGTGTCCTCACGATAATCGCGCCGCGCGTCGCGTCTTTCTTCACGGAAATCACGCCCCGCTTCCCGGCGACTGTCGCCTTTTCTAATATCTCTGCGATAATCTTTTCGCGCGTCTTTTATATCTTTCCGGTATTCACGTCGAGCTTTTCTGACATCTTTTCTGGTTTGCGCAGTAACTGAACCGGCACTGATAAACATTAAACTAAACGCAAAAGCTGCGATTCCTAATTTCAACAAAATTTTCATAACTTCTCCCTACTTTTTCTTTTTAATTTTTTCGCCCGTTCAATTAAATCGGGCTTCTCTGCCGCACATAAAATATTTTGTGTACGACAATAATTGAAGCAAAAAGTGTGCCGAAAATCCGGCTGCGTCACTGTATCTTGTTTTAATTATTTCGGTGCGCGATTTTTTAATTTAATAAACCATTCGCGTTTTTATTGTTCCTTTGACATCTTTCATAATTTCAAACGCTTCGCCGGAAAGTTTGGTGTCAATGTCAAGAATCACATAGCCGATTTCTTCGTTTGTTTTGAGAAATTGTCCTAAAATATTGATTCCTTTTGCCGACAATTTCGAGTTTATTTCCGACAAAACGCCGGGAATATTTTGATGAATATGCAAAATTCTGTGCGTTCCGGTCTGCGGCGGCAGATTGACTTGCGGAACGGTGTGCGAACCGTTCGACGTGCCGAGTTCGAGATAATTTATCAGTTTCGCGGTTACGTCCAAACCGATATTCGCCTGCGCTTCTTCGGTCGAACCGCCGATGTGCGGCGTTAAAATGACGTTCGACATATTTTGCAGATCGCTGGAAAAAGCGTCGCCGTTTTTTTCAGGTTCGGAAGGGAAAACGTCAATCGCCGCGCCGGAAATCGAGCCTTTTTCGATAAAAGTTTTGAGCGCGTCCAAATCAACGACATCGCCGCGCGAATAATTCAGAAAGATCGCGCCGTTTTTCATTGAAGAAAGCGTTTCACCGTTAATCATATTGCGCGTCGTCGCATCCGACGGAACGTGCAGCGTGATAATATCCGATTGCGCCAAAAGTTCGTCTAAATCGCGGATTTGTTTGGCGTTGCCGTGCGGCAGTTTCGTCAAAACATCGTGGTAAACGACGTTCAAACCCAACGCTTCCGCCATCACGGAAACCTGCGAACCGATGTTCCCGTAGCCGATTATTCCCAGAGTTTTTCCGCGCAGTTCAAACGCTCCTTTCGCGTCTTTCATCCAAACGCCTTTGTGCGCCGCGATGTTTTTGTCGGAAATTTTCCGAATTAGCATCACGCACAAACCGATGATTAATTCGGCGACCGAGCGCGTATTTGAATACGGCGCGTTAAAAACGGCGATGCCTTTTTGCATTGCGGCTTTCAAATTTATTTGATTCGTGCCGATGCAAAACGCGCCGACTGCCAGCAATTTGTCGGCGTTTTCGAGAACTTTTTCCGTCAACTGCGTCTTCGAGCGAATGCCGATAATATGTACGCCTTTGATTTCACGAATCAAATCATCTTCGCTCAACGCGCCTTTTATCTGTTTAATTTCGGTGTAACCGCCGTCATTTAGTTCGGCAACCGCCGAAGCCGAAATGTTTTCGAGCAGCAAAATTTTAATTTTACTGCGCGGATAAGATGTTTGTGTGTTTTTCATAAAATTAAAAATTATAGACAAAAAATCGAGAACACAAAATTGCTCTCGACTAAATTATATGACCAAATGCAGAAGCCCGCACGAAGTAAGGGCGTTCTTTGATAGGTGCAATAAGAACGCCCTTATACTGATTTCAAACAAAAATGACGTATTCGACTGGAGCGCAAGCGGCTCGCTTGCCGTCCGTTCGCGCCTTGCGCCGAACGGACGCGCCTCTCGATTTCTTGAAACTTTCAGGCAAGCGGCTCGCTTGCGCTCCGGTCATTACGTCTTTTCTCAATTTGAATTGGTATTACTTCGTGCGGGCTTCTACAAAATCATTTTCCTGCGAACTTGTCACGAATCTCAACGGCGCGTTCGAGATTGTCCGAGTTCTCCAGTATTTTCAATCGCAAATCCTTGTCCAAATTCGGATTGTCCGCCAGAAATTTGTTGATGACATTTAACGCTTGTTCGCTTTTCTGTCCGCCGATAAACGCGGAAAGCCAGCCGTTGACGAAAAATATCTTGCGGTTCTTTTTCAAATTCGGCAATTCGGCGAGTGCTTTTTCCAAATAAGGCAAAGTCAATTCGGCGTGGCGCGGCGTGTTCCAAACTCCAAATGCCGATTCGATCCAGCTTTCGCTGATTTCTTTGTTATTCGTAAAATCGTTCCAATATTTCGCTTTATTTTCTTTGGTCGGAATTCCGGCGCGTGCCGCGTAAGCGTAACGTTTTGCCGCGTCGTTCGTTTCGGTTTTTTCGAGTTCGGCGAGCAGATTTAACGCGTCCGCATCGCCCAAAACTATTAGGCGCGTCAGCAAATCGAATTTGTCTTTGGTTTTCAGTTCGACATCTTTCAATTTTGATTTTCCGGTCAGCAAATCCTTAAAAATCCGCTTTGTTTGTTCGCTTGAACCGATGTTTTGCAGAGCGCGAAAATAAGTTATCTTTTGCCCGACGCTCGGCGCGGTTTCTATTTTTTCGATCAGGAGTTTTTCAATGTCCGGCGAAAATTGTTTTGCCTGCGCGTCCGACAGATAATAATTCATCGCGGTTGAAACGCGCCCCAAGAGAAATTGAATCGTACTTTCGTCCGTTTCGACGTTGATGTTTTTGATGACGAGCCAGACGTAATCTTCGGGCGCGAGTTCGTAAAATCTGACCGAATCCCACAAACTTCCCCACATCATCGAGCGCAGAAAATCGTCTTTTTCGTTTTGGATATTTTCCAGAACGTAAGCGCGGCTTTTCTCGTCAAGCAGAAAGATGCCGTAGCCGTAATCTTGGTAGTTTGGGAAAATTAAATCGGGCTGTTTTTCAATCTCCTGCGGAATAAGCTGGATTTTTGAACCTTTTCGTGGAGAAAAATTAAGTTCTAGCGTTTTTCGTGCATTATCTTCATTGACAATCAAAACTTTAATTTTCATTAACAAATCTGCATCGGCGTAAAAATTATTTTCGTATCTATAATTAATCATAGGTTTAACGTCGCTGATACCGTTTCCCAGTCCAAAGCTGACTTTAAAAGTTCCTTTCTGCTTCACCCAAATATTCGCCCAATCTCTCAAATCCTGCTTTCTCGCCGTTTCAAATTCTTTCACCAAATCCGTCCATTCGGCGTTGGCGAATTCGTGTTTTTTCAAAAATGCGCGGACGGCGGTTTGAAATACATCTTCGCCCAGATAAAACTCGGCTTGGCGCAGAAACGACGGGGCTTTGCGATAGACGATGTTGCCGTAGGCGGATTTTGCCGCGCTCAAGTTCGGGATTTCCTGATAAATCGGCGTTGTGCCGCGCGTTACGTCCGTCAGATACGCGGCTTGTTTGTTGCGCTCGTAAAAGATTTTCCACGCATTGTATTCGGGCATCACTTTCGCCAGCGTTTTATACGCCATAAACTCGGCAAAGCCTTCCTTGAGCCACAGATCGTCAAACCATTTCATCGTTACCGTGTCGCCGAACCATTGATGCGCGGCTTCGTGAAAAATGACGTTGGCGCGTGTGATGTAATCGTTTTTCGTCGGCTCGGTCGGGAAAATAACGCGGTCTTCACGAAGAAAAGTCGCGCCCGCGTGTTCCATTCCGCCGAACGGAAATTCGGGAATCAGCACGAGATCGTATTTCGGAAACGGGAATTTGTAATCGAAATAATTTTCAAGATATTTGATGCCTTCACGGTTTAATCGGAAAACTTCATCAATTGGAGCGCGGACGGCTCGTCCGCCAACGCGCGAAGCGTCGTTGTTCGCTTCATTTGCAGATTCGTTCGAGGCGGGCGAAGACGCTCGCGCTGTCGCGCTTGCGGCGGACGAGCCGTCCGCGCTCCTTAACTTTGCGGCTTGCGATTTGCGGACGTAAATTTTTGACCAATCTCTTGTTTCCAATTCATCTGTTTTTTTCAAACAGTCTAATTTATCTTTACCTTTCCAACTGTCTGAATAAAAACATTCTTTAAAAACTTCAAAATCGCCAGCCGCAAATGCGAAAACGTAAGTGCTGATCGGTTTAGTTTCATAAAAAAAACGCTTATTGTGATAACAATTTTTAAAACAATCTGTCGTTGCAATGAAAAGTTCCTGCTGAATTTCAGTATTTGAAACAGTTTGCCATTCTGCCGGAACAGTTAATGTTAAGGCGAACCGCGCCTTCAAATCCGGCTGGTCAAACACGGGAAACGCCGTGCTTGCGTCCGACGGGACGAACAACGAATAGATGTATTCCGCATTATCTTCCTTGTCAACATAGCGCGTAACCGCCGCACCGCTCGTTTTGATCGGCGATACAAAGTTTATTTTGATAACATTTTCGCCCGTTTTTAATAAATTTTTTGGAATTATAATGTGTTCATTTTGCAGCGATTGTAAAGAATTTGTCGGAGTTTCCGATGCGCCGACATTTTTTTCGCGCTCCGCGCTCATTGCAACCGGGACGGATTGCGCTCCAGTCGCGTTCGCCTCATTGACGGCGACGACATTTGCAAACGGTTTATCTTTATCATTCGCAAACTGCGTCGTCCGCCAATCTAAAATCAAATCGTTTTTCGCGCCTTCTTCGCTCAAATTCACGCGAATTTCGATGTCGCCCGTCATCAACGGCGCACCTTTTTCGAGCGTGATGTTCAATTTATATCGCACATCCGAATAATTCGCCGCCCGCCATTTCGCCAAATCGCGCGAAACGCCCGTTTCAATCGGCGGAATTTGTGCGAAAGTTGAAGTTGTCATCAATACAAAAGCGAGAATCAAAAATCGTAAAAGCATAGTTTTATTTTTACAAGATAAACAGGATAGGCAGGATAAAACAAAATAACTTTTAAAAATCCTGCTCATCCTGTTTATCCTGTAAATTTTTTTCTTAAATTTCTTAGGCGTTAATTTTGCCGAAAAGGTTGCCGCTTTACGGCATATCGTCGCCGATTTTGTAAATTTCCTTCGCGCCCGGTTCAGCCAAATCGCGGCGGACGAGCAGATAAAGTTCCACGCCCGGACGCAGCGGATATGTGCCGACGTATTTGTAATGATCGCCGTAACGCTCATTAATTTTGGCTTTTTGCGCTTCCGAAGCGACGATCATTTCCGAAGAGTTCGCGTCGGCTAACTGCCCGTGAAAAACGGCTTTCGGATAATCGCGCAGATACCACGGCATTGACCAGTAATCGGGCGAAACTATTTCCACGCTCGCGTCTTTGCCTTTGCCGCTTTTGTCGGCGTAATATTCGATTTGTTTGATTAAATCGAGAAATCCGCGCCGCGTGTGCGCGTAAACATACGGCATCGTATCGTCGTCGTAGCGCACAAAATTTAAGTCGTAAGTCTGATAACCGAGAATGACGACGGCAAAAATCGTCAGCAATCCGCCGAAAAGTTTTAAGCCCAAATCGCGCGACGAAAGCATTTCGTTGACGGCGTAACCGGCGACGACGCACATCGGCAGCAGAAACGACAGCGCGAGCCACGGCGTTTTATACGGAATTATCGTGTAGGCGGCGAAAATTCCGAACGCCCAAAATCCGGTGAAAATCGCCAATCTGTGCCGCGCTTTGGCGAGCGCGAGAATTGTTCCGATTGCCGAAATTATCAAAATCGGCGATTCGATCTTCATTCCCCATTTTACGTAAGCCCAAATTCCGTTCTGCGTGTGGTCTTTCGAGCCGGTTTTCGTCCAAAAACTGTAAGCCTCAAACGCTTTTAAAACGCCTTCGGGATAAGTGAAAAACGACGAGAAAAACAAAACTCCGATGTAGATGAACGCGAACGAAACCGCGAAAGTTATCAAAATCAAATCGGTCGAACCGCCCAAACGCGCCCGAAAATTCGCCCAGTTTAATTCGACGGGTTCGAGTTCGTTCGCTTTCGGCTCGCCGATTGCCGCTTTGTAAATTTTGCGCCACAGCCAAACGCAGACGACGGCGATTGCCATCGTCGCAATCGTAATGAAAGCCGTTTCTTTCGTCGCAAAAAGCAAAACCGCCGCTGCTGAAGCGAGTATCAGATAAATCGCTCTGCCTTCGTTCCAGGCGAGCAGCATTCTCATTATCAAAAATACCAAAACCGCTTCGACGGCGAACAGACCGACGCGCAAAATCCAGACAAAAACTTGATTATCAGTGCCGACGGCGTTCGCCGCGTTCAGCGCGGTCGGCAAAAAGCAAATTAAAAGCAGAAAAGTCATCCACGCAATCGCAAAAACTCCCGCTTTGCGCTTTTTAATAAAATATAAAACGCTGACGACGATGCCGAAACTAAAGAAAACGAACAGAATTTCGTGAATAAAATAGCGCGAAATATAAACCATTCCGGGCGACAGCGCGAGAAACAGCGCGGCGGCGAGACTGCCGATTCTGCCGATGTAATCTTTCAGGAAAAACGCCAGAACGACCGTCAAAACGCCGAAAATCGCCACGCTCGCGCGAATGCTGATCGTGTTCAAGCCGAATATTTTGCTAAAAGCGAGCGCGAAATAATAGAGGTCTGGACCGTGATAATTGCTCGGATCGTATTTATAAATGTTGTCGCGGAAAAGAGTTACCAGAAAATAACCGTTCACGCCTTCGTCGTGATGCAAAGGTTTTAATTCGAGCCGGTAAAAACGCAGAAACGCGGCGATTGCGGTTATTATCAAACAGCCGATCAGCCACGGAACGTCCAATTTTCTTTGTCCTCTGCCCTCTGTTATTTCAATTTCTTGTTCGTTCATCTTTTTTCTGTCGGAGCGCGGACGGCTCGTCCGCTTTCGAGCGCAAAAGCGCGAGAAAAGTCTTCGAGTTCGAGTTGTGCCATTGACGGCGGGCGTTTCGCAACGCAATGTTTCTTGCCGGCGTTGGCGGACGAGCCGTCCGCGCTCCGGCTACTTGACCTGATAAACTTTATATTCTCCGGCTTCGGCGACGACGGGAAATTTTTGCAAATATGCTTCGTTAAACGGCACGTTGTTCGTTTGAAAATAACCTATTTCTTCCGGGCTTATCATAATATACTGAATGCCGTATTCGTTCAATAAACTGTTTGTTTCGGTGTCGCCCGAATATATTCTCTTTAAATCATCTTCGCGTTCGCCGAAATCAATGCCGTGCGAAGCGAGATGTCCGGTGTAGCGCATCAGCGAACGCCTGCCGGACAGCACAACTGCCGAATTGTATGTCGGCGCGTTCAAAAATAAGGCGTTGGGAGGAGTTTTTTGTTTAATTTGTTCGGCGATGTTTACCGCGTCCGCCCTAAAAACCTCATAATTTATCGTGCCTGAAATCTGTCTCCAAACGTCCAGCGCGCCGGCAAAAGTTAATGTAACCAAACAAACGGCGGCGATTAATTTGAAAAATTTATCTTTTTCCCACAACCACGCCAGCGCGTAAGCGACAAACGGAATCGAGCCGACAAACCAGTAAATCAAAACTTTGATGTTGTCCCATTCCCACGGCGCGAGTTTGGCGACGTTTGAAATTATAAACAACGCCGCAAAAGGAATGTAAAATATCAGTAAACTTATTCTTTGTTCTTTGTCCTTTGTTCTTTGTTTTTGGTCAGTTACGTTCTTATTTTCCGTTGAGTTTGCGGGATTTTGAGAAAAATAAATCAAATAAATTCCGCCAATCAAAACGGGAATAAAAATTCCGGTATTTTTCAGCCAAAACCAGAAAAAATTCAAATCGCGGCTGTCCCAACCGAAAAACCAGTCAATAAATTTGCTCGTTTCCGTCGCGCTTCCGGTCAACGCCCAAATCAATTCGGGAACGGCAATTATCGCTACGCCGATGCCGAAAGCGATCCATTCGCGCCAATTTTCCGCGCTGAAAAAAAACAAAATTCCGCTGACGATAAACAAACAAAAAAGACTGTGCAGATGAACCAGCGGCAAAGTTCCGGCGAGCAAACCGACTAAGAAAATTGATAATTGATAATTGATAATTGAAAATGGTTTTTCGTCCCGTCTATTAATTTCCTCCTTTGCGTCTTCGCGTCTTTGCGTCTTTGCGTTAAAAATCCGCCAAATTGTTTGCAAAACAATGATCGTCAAAGGCATTCCGAGCAGCAGACTTCTCTGCGTTCCGAACAACGTGTTCAGGGAATTTCCAAAGCGAAAATTTTCGCTGATCGTATAATCGCGCGGCAAATTCCACATAAATTCGTAAAAACTTTTCGCGGTTTCCGAAGCGTCTTTGAAAAACCACAAAAAACCGAGTCCGCCGCAAAAAAACAACAGCGCGGGCGCGAGTTTTCCCGCCGGACGATTGCCGGTGAGTTTGAACGTAAATCTCTCTAAAATGACGAGCAGCGAAAACGCCAGCGTAACATTTTGCGCGAGCATCGCTCCGCTTACATTTGCGCCGATTTTTATAAAACCCGCCGCGATCAAATCCGCAATAAACGGATAAGTGAATTTAACGTCGGCGTAAGAAGGATTTTGCGGCGGGAAATTGCTGCCGTCGGTAAAACTGAAAATCGCGCCGAGATGAAACGGCAAATCTCCAAAATTGTTTGAACCGCCGGTGTAAATCGCTCCTTTCATTTCGAACATCGCGCGGTCAAAAAAGAAATAAAACAAAATCAAAAACGCGGCGTAATAAGTAAATCTCAAAATTTTGCCAAAGTCCGCGCCTTCCAAACTCTGTTTTGCCGCCCGCCAGTTTTCTGCGAAATTTTGCTTTACGTCTTTTCGGCTGAATAGAATCAGCGGCAGAGCCGTAACAAAAAGCGCGATCACGGTCGCGGTCATCAAACCGGAAAAACACGCCGCAACAAAACAAAAAAGTCCGAAAATCGTTTGCCCGACGACGTTTCCCGCGCACAAACGCCACAGCAGCGGTTCATCTTCGGCAAAAAGATAAGTCAAACTTAAACCGCCGACGGTCAAAATTAAAATCAAAATTAAGGAAACAAACATAAATTTTTGAATCTTCGAGCGGCAAACCCGTTATGAGAAAATTAAGCCACAATTTCTTCATTTCTCAAAATCAAACTTAAAGGTTAGAATATCCAATTTGGAATTTGGAATCTGGAATCTGAAATTTATATGTTACAAGCCGGAATCGTCGGACTTCCGAACGTCGGAAAATCAACTTTATTTAACGCGCTGACCGCGCAGGAATCGGCGCTCGCCGCCAATTATCCGTTCGCCACCATCGAGCCGAACATCGGCATCGTCGCCGTTCCCGACGAGCGTCTGCCCGTTTTGGAAAAATTAAACAAAGCGCAGAAGGTCGTTCCCGCGACGATCGAATTTGTTGACATCGCGGGTTTGGTGCGCGGCGCGTCGAAAGGCGAAGGTTTAGGCAATCAATTTCTCGCCAACATCCGCGAAACCGACGCGGTGATTCAGGTTGTGCGCTGTTTTGAAGACGAAAATATCGTTCACGTCGAAGGTTCGGTTGATCCGATTCGAGACATCGAAACGATTCAGATCGAACTCGCGCTGGCGGATTTGGCGAGCATCGAAAAGCGGCGCGATAAAGCGCAGCGCGGCGCGAAAGCGGGCGATAAAGTCGCCAAAGCCGAACTCGAAGTTCTCGACAAAATCCTGCCCGTTTTAGAAGAAGGTCGCCCCGCGCGTGCCGTCGAATTGGACAAAGAAGAAAAGATAATCGCCAAAAGTTTCTTTCTTTTGACGACGAAACCGACGATTTACGCGGCGAATGTTGACGAAGAATCTCTCGCAAATCCCGACGCGAATCCGCACGTAAACAAAGTTAAAGAACTCGCCGCCACCGAAAACGCCGAAGTCGTGGTTATTTGCGCGAAACTCGAAGCCGAACTCGTCGCGCTCGACGAAGCGGAGCGCGACGAATATTTGAAAGATTTGGGCGTGGAATCGAGCGGTGTCGGCAATATGATTAAATCGGCTTACAAACTGCTCGGTTTAATGTCATTTTTAACGGCGGGCGAAAAAGAAGTCCGCGCGTGGACGATTCCGGTCGGCACAAAAGCCCCGAAAGCAGCGAGCGAAATTCATTCCGACATCGAACGCGGTTTTATTCGCGCTGAAATTGTATCTTACGATGATTTGGTCAACTGCGGATCGCGTAAAGCCGCCAGCGAAAAGGGTTTAGCGCGGCTCGAAGGCAAAGAATATATTATGCAGGACGGCGATGTCGTGGATTTTCGCTTTAATGTTTGAGAGTTTTGCACTTTTTTCGTCTGTTCGCGTTAAAAATAATTGATGGAACAACAGCAAACCGAACAATTAAGTTTTGATTTTGACAAAGTGCAGCCGCACATCGTGCGCGACACGCGCGACACGATCAAGCTCGAACTCGGCGAATTTGCCGGACCGCTCGATTTGCTGCTTTATTTGATAAAACAGGAACGAGCCGATATTTTCGACATTCCGATTGCGCGAATCACAAACGCTTATCTGCAATATATTCGCGCAATTGAAAAACTTGACATCGCGCTGGCGGCGGATTTTCTCGTAATGGCGGCGACTTTGATCGAGATAAAATCGAAAATGCTGCTGCCGCGCGAGATTTCCGGCGAAACGGAAGAAGAACTTGAAGACCCGCGTCAGGAATTGGTTGACAGATTGCTCGAACATCAGAAATTTCAAAATGCCGCGCAGATGCTTTATGAAAGATCAACGGTCGAACACGCCGTCTTCCCGCGCGGCAAGATCGAAACCGACGAAAATAATACTGAAATCAGTGCGACGGTTTTTGACTTGCTGAAGGTTTTTCAAAAAATTCTCGCCCGTCACAAAGAAGAAATAAAAATGGAAATCAAGCGCGAAGAAATGAGTTTGTCTGATATGATAAAAAATCTGAAAAGGCGTGTTTTCCAAGCGAAGGAATTATATTTGGGCGCGTTTTTTGAAGAAATGCAGAGCAAGCAGGAACTCGTTTTGGCGTTCATCGCCGTTCTGGAAATTGTTCGCACCGAAAGCGTTAAACTTTTGCAGGAAAAGGTTTTCGGCGATATTATTTTGAGGAAAGCCAATTAGAATAGTTTTATTAAAAAGACTGGAGCGCAATCCGTCCCGGTTGCCATTAAGCGTCGTTTCGACGCGAAAAGAATGCTCGTTTACATTAGAGTTGAAAGCAATCGAAACACTTTTCGCGCTCTCGCGCTCATTGCAACCGGGACGGATTGCGCTCCAGTCCCCTCCGCGCTCATTGACCTGATTGGTTACGAGAAAAGTTTAGATTTTTTATGCCCGAAGCAGTTTTAGAAATCGAAGAAAAACAGCCGCGCAGCATCGCCCAATTGGTTGCAGTCATCGAAGCCTTAATTTTTGTGGCGGATGAACCGATTTCGGTGAAAGTTTTGGCGGAAGTTTTGGAAGAAGACAAGGAAACGGTTGAGAGCGCGATTGAAGAATTGAAAAACGATTTTGACGGGCGCGAAGGCGGTTTGCAGCTTAGAGAAATAGCCGGCGGCTGGCAAATTTCGACGCGCGCGGAGTTTCACGAAGAAGTTCGCAAGTTTTTGAAAACGCGCCCGAACGCGAAACTCTCGCTCGCCGCGCTCGAAACGCTCGCCGTTATCGCTTATAGACAACCGGCAACCGTTCCCGAAATTCTGGAAATTCGCGGCGTACAGTCGGCTTCGGCGATCAAAACTTTGCTCGACAAACGATTAATCGTCGCCAAAGGGCGCAAGGAAACCGTCGGCAGACCGATGCTTTACGGCACGTCGAAAGATTTTTTGATTCAATTCGGTTTGAAAGATTTGTCGGAATTGCCGTCAATCGAAGATTTTGAAGATTTCGCGGGTGGAATTTAAAGTTTTTAGCAATTGGTTAGATAAAAGGAGTTAGCCACGAACAAACACGAAATTTAACGAAAAAGAATAAGGAGATTTTTTGTTTTCATTTTTCATTAATTTTTTTTGTGTATTTTCGTGTTTGTTCGTGGCTAAATTTTTGTATTTTCACTTTGATTTTAGAATAGAAAATGTTACTTTTGCGCCGCATTCGGGCTTTTATCATCCGCGATTTTCAACTCGCGCTGTCTTATCGCGTCGAATTTTTTATCAAAATCATCTGGATTTTGGGAATCGTTACGACGTTCTTTTTCATCTCGCGCATTTTCGCCGGATTTCCGCTGGCGCGTTACGAACAATGGCAAAACCCTTTGACGGCGTGGCTGACGGGAATGGCAATGCTCAATTATTTTCTCGTCGGATTTTCCGCGCTCGCCAACGCGATTCGGCAGGAACAAATGCAGGGAACTTTGGAAAGCGTTCTGTTAACGCCGATCAATGTTCCGACCGTCGTCGTTTCAAGTTCGGCTTGGTCGTATGTCGAAGCGACTTTTAACTCGTTTTTATACTTATTTTTCGGCTGGTTTTTCTTTAACGTGCAATACAAAGGCAGTTTTTTGCTCGCTTTGTTATTTTTGGTTTTGACGACATTGGTTTTGGCGTGTTTGGGAATTTTATCGGCGAGTTTTACGATGGCGTTCAAACGCGGCGATCCGTTTGCAATTCTTTTGGGCGCGGGAACTGCGCTTTTTTCGGGCGTTTTTTTTCCGAAAGAAATGTTGCAGGAAGCGTTGGGCAACACGGCGGGCAAGACGATTTCCTACATAAATCCGTCAACGCACGGACTCGAAGGCATTCGCGCCGTTTTGATTCAGGGCAAAGGTTTGAGCGAAGTGCAATCGCCGCTGATTACACTTTTTATCTTTCTCGCTGTACTGCTGCCGTTTTCATTGTGGGTTTTCGACAAAGCCATCAAACGCGCCAAACGTGAGGGAAGTTTGATTCAATATTAAGATATTATTACGAAATAAATTTAGATTGGTCTTAAAATAGACGAAAATTGATGACTAAAAATGGCTACAAAAAAAATACCGGCAAAAGCGAAGAAAATATTAATTACGGGCGGAACAGGTTTTCTCGGAACGCATCTCGTCCGCCAATTTTTAGACGCGGGCGCGAAAAATCTGCGCGTGATGGCTTCGTCCGTTCCCGAATGGATGACCGATGCGGGCGTTGAAGCGTTCGCCGGTTCGGTAACAAACCTTGCAGATGTCGGCGCGGCGACGAAAAATTGCGAGGCGATTTATCATCTGGCGGGAAAAGTTTCGTTCGCGTATGAGGGCGCGATTGAAATGAATAGAATACACGTCGAAGGCACACGGCTTTTATGTGAAGCGGCAAAGGAAAATAAAGTGAAAAATTTTATTCTCGCGTCGTCTTCCGGCACTTCGGCGATTTCGGAAACGCCCGAAATGTTGGACGAAACTTACCCGCAGCCGGTCGAGATTTTGACGAAATGGGCGTATTACGCTTCCAAATATTATCAGGAAAAAACGGCGCGGCAGATTTTCAAAGACAAAGGCGAACGGCTCGTAATTTTGAATCCGTCGCTGCTTTTGGGAAGCGGCGACGAGCGTTTGAGTTCGACGAAAGTCGTGCTGGATTTTATGGCGAAAAAACTGCCGATTACGCCGTCGGGCGGTTTGAATTTTGTTGACGCGGCGGACGCGGCGCGCGCTTTTCTCAACGCGCTGGACAAGGGCAGACATAATGAAAGATATTTGCTCGGCGCGGTTAATTGGACGTTCGCGGAATTTTTCGGACGACTCGAAAGATTGACCGGAGTCAACGCGCCGCTTCTGAAAGTGCCGAAATCAGTCGCGGTTTTCGGCGCGAATTTTATTGATTCGATTTATAAAAACTTCAACAAAACCGCGCCGTTTGAAGCCTCCGAAGTCGAAATGGGCGAATATTTCTGGTATTTCGATTCGAGCAAAGCCGAAACTGAACTAAATTTCACGACGCGCGATCCGCAGGAAACTTTGCAGGACACGATCAAGTATCTGCGAGAGAATTTTTTGGGCGAAAGCGTTTTCAATTAGTTATGGGTTTGCGAGAAACTTTAACGAATTGGAAGAATAAAGAAATTTACAGGGATTACAGGATGAACAGAGATAAGAAAATTATTGTGCCGCTTCAAATTTCCGCTTCTCTTATAAGGGCTGTAAATTTTACAAACAAACAATTTATTGAAAACATTCCAGATATTTAACGCCCGCGCCGGTGTTGAAAATCACGACGGTTTCGTTTTCGGCGACGAGATTTTGTTCGATCATCACGCGCAGAGCGGGCAGACACGCCGCGCCTTCGGGAGCGCAGAATAAACCTTCCGCCGCGCCGATTTCTTTGACTGCATTGATTAAATCTTCGTCCGAAACGGCGATTGCCGTGCCGCCGGATTCGCGCAGCGCGTCGAGAATCAAAAAATCGCCGATGGCTTTCGGGACGCGCAAACCGGATGCCTGCGTGTGGGCGTTCGGGAATTCTTCGGCAAACCGCTCGCCGTCGTGAAACGCTTTGACGATTGGCGCGCAGCCGATTGATTGGACGGAAACCATTCGCGGTCGTTTCGCATCAATCAAACCCATCTGTTCCATTTCGTCGAACGCTTTCCACATTCCAATCAAACCCGTGCCGCCGCCGGTCGGATATAAAATCACGTCGGGCAAGTTCCAGTCGAATTGTTCGGCGAGTTCGTAACCCATCGTCTTTTTGCCTTCGACGCGATACGGTTCTTTCAAAGTCGAAACGTCAAACCAACCTTCCGCGTCTTTGCGTTCGGCGACTATTTTTCCGCAATCGGTTATCAAACCGTCAACTAGAGTTACGTTCGCGCCGGTTTGCTCGCATTCGATGATATTTGCTTGCGGCGTGTCCTGCGGCATAAATAAAAACGCTTCCATTCCGGCACGCGCGGCATAAGCCGAAAGCGCGCCCGCCGCATTTCCGGCGGACGGCGCGGCGACTTTTTTCACGCCTAATTCCTTCGCCATCGAAACGGCGGCGGTCATTCCGCGGGCTTTGAAACTCTGCGTCGGATTGGTTGATTCGTCTTTGATATACAAATTTAATTTTACCGGCAAATTTGCGGCGAGTCTGTCGGTTTTCAAAAGCGGCGTTAAACCTTCGCCCAGACAAACGATATTTTCGTCATTTTCGACGGGCAAAACTTCGCGGTAACGCCACAAATTCGGCGGGCGCGTCGGGAGCGATTCTTTTGTCAAAGTTTCAGACGCTTTCGCCAAATCGTAGCGAACGAGCAGCGGTTTGCCGCATTCGACGCACAAATTGTGCAACTTTCCGGCTTCGTAATTTTTATGGCAATTGGCGCATTCGAGATGTGTTACGTTCATTTTTATTTGTTTTATTTGATTGTCGGACTGATTCTATCGTAATTTTCACCTTTAAGCCGAACCGCGTCAATCTCGAAGACGATTTTGCGGCGATAAAATAATTATCGGCTTAAAACTTTTTCGTGATAATCTTAATTTATCGTGAGTTAAAAATTTATGAAGAAGTTCTTGAAAATTGCGGCAATTATTTTGGCAGTCGCGTTTGTCATAATTCAGTTTATTCGTCCCGATTTTACAAATCCGCCGGTAAATCAAGCCGAAACTTTAGAAGCCTCGATGCAGATTCCCGAAAATGTCGAAGCGATTTTGACGACTTCGTGTAAAGATTGTCATTCAAACGAAACAAATTATCCGTGGTATTCAAATGTTCAGCCGGCGGCGTGGTTTTTGGCGGATCACATCAAAGACGGACGACGGCATTTGAATCTTTCCGTTTGGAATACTTACGAACCAAATCGTAAAAAGCGCAAGATTAGCGAAATTTGCGAACAGGTCGAATCGCGCGAAATGCCTTTGCCGTCTTATTTATATATTCATTGGGACGCGAAACTTTCTGATGAGCAGATAAAAACCGTGTGTGATTGGACAAAACAGGAAATTGACAAATTTGGTCAATCCCGATAATTTTCAAACAATCGGTC
The DNA here is from genome assembly GCA_965218105.1 of Pyrinomonadaceae bacterium. Classification (GTDB taxonomy): domain Bacteria; phylum Acidobacteriota; class Blastocatellia; order Pyrinomonadales; family Pyrinomonadaceae. Next base: position 1,486,303 of record OZ244585.1, on the reverse strand, counting down.
AACTCGAAAAATTTTGTCCGCATCATATCGCGGTAAATTATCTCTCCTTGTCATTAGCGTTAAAGATTAATACGATGAAAATTAATTTTTTTGAAAGGCGGAAATTTATCCTTTTTGCGTTTTTGACGGTTACAATCGTAAATGTTTCCGTATTAAATCAAATTGCGAAAGCCGCCGAATTTGAGGACGACGAGTTTCAAATTTTTCAACTGGTTAATTCGGAAAGATACAAAAACCGTCTGGAAAATTTAGAATGGGACGACAATCTGGCGGAAATGGCGCGTGATTATTCCCGCAAAATGGCGCGCGAGAATTTTTTTGAACACGCTGATTTGCAGGGGAAAACGGTTGTTGACCGCGCCAAAGAACGGCGATTGAAAAATTGGATTAAAATCGGCGAAAATTTATTTTTGTGCGGCGGAATCAAAAATTTTGATGTTTTTTCGGTTCGCGGCTGGATGAAATCTCCGACGCATCGGCAAAATATTTTGGATGAAAACTGGACGACGACGGGCATCGGCATTGCCGAATCGAAAGACGGAAAAATTTTTATAACTCAGATATTTGTTGAAAGATAAATTTTTCGGCGAAAGAATTGCGCCCGTGATTTTACCGATTCGGCAGTAAGTCAAAAACTTCCGAACGGCGACGCTTTTTAATAATTTGATAGATTCCTGTTATGATAATTTCAGCAAAATTAAACAGAGAGAATTTTTGTAAATGAACGATATTACTTTGGAACAGGCGTATAAAATTGTCAAAGCGGCTTACGACAAGGCTTTGGAAATGAACGTAAAAATGGATATTGCCGTGGTTGACGCGGGCGCGAATTTGAAAGCGTTTGTCAGAATGGACGGCGCGTGGCTCGGCAGTATTGATATTGCCGTAAAGAAGGCGAAAACGGCGCGATTTTTTGATATGCCGACGGGCGAAATCGGTAAAATTTCACAACCGGGCGAATCGCTCTATCAAATCGAAGTTTCAAACGGCGGTTTGATTTCATTTCCGGGCGGAATTCCGCTGAAAAACGCCGCCGGCGATGTGATCGGCGCAATCGGCGTTTCCGGCGATGTGGTTGAAAACGACCACGCCGTCGCCGAAGCCGGAGTCGCGGCATTTTCCTGAAATTATGCTTTGAATTTATCAAAAAAAGAGCCGTTCAAAAGAGCGGCTCTTTTTTGTTCGGTAAAATTTTTTGTTTTTAAATCTTTGCGTTAAAATTAAATCTTATGGCTTTACTCAAAATCGCGCATTATCCCGAACCGGTTTTGCTGACGCTCGGAAAACCCGTCGAAAAATTCGACGCGGAACTAAAAAAACTCGTCGAAGATATGTTTGAAACGATGTATGAAGCGAAAGGTGTCGGGCTTGCCGCGCCGCAAATCTGCGTTTCGCAGCGGCTTTTCGTAATGGATTGTTCGGGCGGCGAAGACGAAAAGCAAAAAATCGCAATGATTAATCCCGAAATAATTCACGTCGAAGGCGAACAAATCGGCGACGAAGGCTGTCTTTCATTTCCCGGACTTTTTCAAAAAATTCAGCGAAATATGCGGACAATCGCGCGCTATCAGGACGTAAACGGCGAATTTCAGGAACTCGACGGCGAAGAATTAACCGCCCGCTGCGTTCTGCACGAAACCGACCACTGCGACGGCATCGTTTTTCTCGACCGAATGACACCTTTGAGAAGGGAATTTGCCAAACGCAAAATTAAAAAATTGCAGAAAACCGGCAAATGGGAATAATTTACGCCGCCGCAGATTAGAAAATTGTTTGTCGAACTCAAACGTCGCGGTTTCATAAATCGCGGCGGAGAATGAAGTCATTGCAATTTTGGACATCCTTTTCAAAAATTGTTAGAATTTCAGGCAGAACATACCATCATTCTTTTGAACATCAACGGAGTTTTATTATGGAAAATTACATTGTCCAATATAGTGATACTCTCGAAACAATAGCAAAAAAACAATTAGGCAATAAGAGTCGTTGGCTGGAAATTGCTCAAATGAATGGTGTCCAATCTCCTTATGAGTTACTCATCGGGCAGAGGTTAAATCTACCTCCGAAAATGTCGCCGGGAACTTCTCTGCCAACAAGCGCAAGTCCGCCGATGAGACCTTTGCCAAGTGCGGATAAGGTGTTAGCACGAGGTTCTTTGTTCGTAATTTTTGAACAATTACCCGAAGTCGGATCAACCCAAGTTATTAGAAAAATCGCGCGAGTGCCTTACGATTTTTCATCTCATCTTGATCTTCAGCCGACAGGTCTGACTGCCGCGCTTTCGCCTGCCGAACACGCTCTGGGCGTAAAACCCAGCCAATATCTCTCTGCCAGCAATCGTCCTTACGGTTCGCCGACGAATGTTGATAACTATGTCCCGGATAATCTAAGAGGAAGAAATTTGCCGGACGTAAATCTGCGTGAATTTGTCGGTCGGGATCGTCCGGTTTTAGTTGATTTGGACAAACTCCCGCACGGAACGCAGGTTGTCAACGAAGCCGAATTGCTGGCGGATTTAAGTAATCGAGCCGAACTCGTTCCAAGTGAAAAAGTTCGTATCGGAAGATTAATGAATTCCATCAGAAATGTCGAAGGCGAGGTTCTCATTGAAGGCGGTTTGCCGACTGATGCAGTTAAGAAGGTTTCCGACGTTCATTCGGCGTTTATTTTGACAGCCGAACAACTGCGGGTTAAACAGCAGCTCGGACAAATCACACAAGATCAATTGACACGGGAACTCGATGTCTTGGCAAAATCATATAATCGAGTGAAAATTGTCGGCAGAGTTGGGCGCGTGATCAGCGTTGTCGGCGTTGTTTTTACCGCTGTTGATGTCGCCGCCGCCGCCCAAAGATCGTATGATAGACGATCTTTCAGACCGCTTGCTGCCGAAAGCGTAAGACAGATTGGCGGTTGGGCAGGCGGTCTTGCCGGCGCAAAACTCGGATTTGTCTTTGGCGCGGCACTCGGCATTGAAACAGGTCCGGGACTTTTTGTGACGGGCGCAATCGGTTCAATAATTTTTGGTGCTGCTGGTTATTTCGGCGCGAATTGGGTGGCAAGTCGGATTGATAATGATTCGATGTCCGAACTCAGAAAAGATGTCAACCGCGTCGAAAGTATGAAAGGTCAAAATATTACTTTAACGGTGCAGCCGAACGAATCACAGTATGATTTTCGCCGCCGCGCTTTAATGGGAATTGCCCTCGAAGCTCAGAGAGAATCTATGAGGATGGTTGGCAGCGATATTCCTTTGCGTTTCGCTAATCAATTTATGCCGCCGGGCGCGGCAAACGGTTTTCGGATGAACTGGGTGAACAGCGACGGGATGGATACAAACAGCGACGGAATTATTGACCAGAATGAATGGAAAACTCAATACGGTAGATCATTTACATATATTATGGGCGAAAGTGAAATCAATGAACTGCTTAAAATGATTTTCAGACTCAACAGGTAAAATGAACAATGGTAAGTATATGGCAAAAAATTTCAAGAGTATTAAATAGTGAATCAAATTCTGAAATGCCTGATCGAAAATTTTCTTCCGAGTGGATTGAATCCGAGCGTGAAAAGTCCGTGCGCGGCGAAGAAATTGAACCGCCGTGGATTGTTTTTGGAAACGTCGAACCGTCTGCCGGAAGCTGGCGGCAAGGCACAGCCGAACATTGGCTTAACAATATTTGGATGCCGGTTTGGACGAATTTGAGTTTGGAAGAAAAAAAAGAATATCTTGCAAAGTGGAATCCGCCCGACGATGTTTGGAATGAATATATTACGCTTCGCTGGTGGTCGGATATTCAAAGAAATCAAGAGTGGCTGAGAGGCGAAAAACTGAAAATAGCCGACGCTGAAGAAATAGATCCGCCGTGGATTGCTTTTCCTTTGAGTTTTGCAAGGTTCGGTTGGGATGGCGGCTTTCTCGAAAGTTGGAAACTTGGAGTTTGGATTCCTTTTTGGGACAAGTTGAGTGAAGACGAAAAAGGAAATTATCTCGAAAAATGGAAACCGCCAAACCGCGAATGGACGGAAAATTTAGAATCGAATTGGACGGGAAAAATCAAAAAAACCGAAAAATGGTTTGAAAAACAAAAAGCCGCTGCTGAAGTCAAGCGCGGATTCTACGGTTCGGAGGTTACAATGCCGTGGGAAGCCTTTCCGCCAATCTTATCCGAAAAAAGCGGTTGGGATATGAATTTTGTCGAACGCTGGAAAAATCAAGTTTGGAATACATACTGGAAAAACGTACCGAAAAACGAGTTAGCCGCAAAGGTCGAAGAACTTTTCCCGCCGAAAAATTGGCAAAACTATCTGGGTTTGAAATGGAATGAAATGTAAATTCTTCATTAGATTTTATTGCAGTTTTTTATAATTACAATTTAAGTCGTAGATTTTCCTGCGTCTGTCAAGTGATTTTTATTTTGTAGTTTTGTTTTCTCATTGTTCGGCTAAAACTTTTTACTTTTAGCCGCGGCAGAAAGTTTTTGAAACCCTTTTATTTCCTGCGGTATAAGCTGCCGATATGCGCCGACGGGAAGCTGTTTATCGGAAATGTGTCCGATGGAAATGCGGCGCAGTTTGACGACCGAATGACCGATGGCATCGAACATTTTACGAATTTGCTGATTATGTCCTTCGTAGAGCGTAACTTCATACCAGCCGTTTTTCTTGGTCGAATTTAACTCTTTAATGTCAGCGGGCGTGGTTTTAAAACCGTCTTCGAGCAAAATTCCGCGCCGGAGTTTGCTGATCGAATTTTCGTTCGGCAAACCTTTGACTTTGACATCGTAAACTTTCGGGATTTTTTTTGACGAAGCGACAAAATTTGTAAATTCGCCGTCGTTTGTCAGAATTATCAAACCTTCCGTATTATAATCGAGCCGTCCGACCGGATGAACTTTTCCGAAACTCGGCGGGACTAAATCAATTACGAGCTTTCTGCCTTCCGGGTCTGCCGCGCTCGACAAATAACCTTTCGGTTTATTGAGCAAAAAATAAACATTTTCGCGCTTTTCTAAAAGTGGATTGATGAGTTTGCCGCTGACTTTGATGTGATCGGTTTCAGGATTTGCCTTTGTGCCGAGTTCGGTGATAATTTCGCCGTTGACGGTTACTTCGCCGCTCGAAATCATCTGTTCGGCTTTGCGACGCGACGCGATTCCAGCCTGCGCGATTAGTTTTTGTAATCTTTCCATATCAGTTGTCGGTTATCAGTTGTCAGTTGTCAGTTGAATTAATTGTCAAATGTCTGTAAATTTTCTTACCGACAATTATTTTTTCAATGAGCGAGATAAGCCATTGAGCAATCTGCCTATTTCTGCCGCTTGTTCCAAAAGTTTATCAACTTTCGTCTGAATAAGATAACCGAGATTAGCGGCAATCTGAATTTGCGTTTCAACTTCCACCAGTGAACCGTAGGCGAAAGAAAGATGATGAATAAATTCTTTAACTGAATCTCTGCCTTGACCTTCGGCAATATCAGACGGAACTGAAACCACAGCCCGCCGCAATTGTCCCGACAATCCGTAGATTTCTTCTTTGGGGAAATTTCTTATTGAGACATAAACGTCCGTTTCTAAAACCATTGATTTTTGCCAAACCAACAATTCTTTATAACTTCTTCCCGCCATTCATCAATCTCCTTCTTAAAATACTGACAACCGACAACTATTTCGCTCTCGGCGAAACCGGCACATATTTATCCATCGAAGCGTTGATCTGCAAATAAATCTGCGTTTCGCGCGGAATCAGATTGCGCCAACCCGCGCCGCCGCGTTTGATGTAACCGGCAAGACGCGCGGGATTTGAATTATAACCCGCCGACATCAATTCGGCTGGCGTGGCAACGCCGTCTTCGACTGCATTATAAATCGTATCGCTGGCAATCAAATCGTCCCACGTCATCTGCATATAAAGCAACATCGCCGTCGAAGCGTTGATGTGATTTCGCATTCCTTCAACAAAATCCGGCATCAAATTGACGTTGAAATAACGCGAGCGAACCATTCTGTATGTCGCAGGAATCATCTGCACCATTCCGCCCGCGCCCGCGCTGCTGACCGAATAGCGATAAGTCTGCCCTTCGTTTAACGCGTATAAAGCGAAAATATCGTTGAAGATAACCGGATGAGATTCGGTGCGAAAACGCAGATGGTCAACGTGTTCGACGACCGACAGCCGTTCCGCCATATCGGATACTTCCGGCGAAATGTTAATGCCTTTTTTCTTCAGATTTTCCCGCGCCGCGTCAATCGTATTTCGCACATAAAGTCTGCCCGCGCTGACGACTTCCGGCGTGACAATTCCGGCGTGGGTTGAAATATAATAAGCCGTTTCGATATAAACGCCGTTGCGGACGACCGGATACTGCACGAGCAGCGGCATCTGCACGCGGTTTTGCGTGTCGGTAATCATCACCGGCGTATTTACTCCGTTAGCGCGAATGATGCGAACCGTGATAAATTTGCCGTTTTCCGTCGTCAAACCCATCTGCGCGTCGCGCGACAAAAACGCGTCTTTCGTCACCACGGCGTAATCAACTTTCGCGTCCGCGTAATCGTAGAAAGCTATGCGAACGATTTCAGTCTGCAAATAATCGTCGGTGATTGCCGTCTGAACCGGACGCGCCGACAGTTGCCGTTTGGCTTCGGCGATTTTCTTCTTTATTTCTCTGAAACTTAAAGGTTTATAAAATATCGGCGCGCTCTGCGCTGTTGTTGCCGGATTAGTCATAGTGCCGCCAAAAACCGGTGTTTGAACGGGTGTCGCCGTCGGCTGCGGAATCGGTGTCCGCGCCGGAGTCGGCGTTGGTAAAGGCAGATTATCTTGTACAACCACAACTTTTCCCGCCGGAGTCGGCGAAGGAGTCGGTGTCGAATCATTTATAACACGATTTCGCGTTATTTTGAGCGATGAGTTCGTTGTTTGCGAAAACAGGAAAACGGGCGTGATTGCGAAGACACAGAATCCGATTAAAATTTTTAGTTTCATAATACTTTGGTGTTGAGTTTTGCAAGTTTGACGTGATCGCCGTTGAACTTCTTAACTGCGGCGGAATGTTGATAATTCTAATTATAAAGATTCGCTCACTAGACAAAAGGTTGTCAAATGCCTTGTAATAATTTATAGCTTTGACAAATTTCTGTTATGGTTGTTTGTTAATTTCGATTTTGCAGAAGCCCGCACGAAATAAGGGCGTTCTTCGTCATCGCGCCCTTACTTCGTGCGGGCTTCTGCATTTTTACCTTGTTACTAAGACAAATTTACGGTATAAATAAAATTTCTCATCAATCAAAATAATTTTTAATATGAAAAAACTTTTTGGAACAGACGGAATGCGCGGCGAAGCCGGCGCGTTTCCGCTCGATAAAAATACGATTGAAATCGTCGGCAGTTCGCTGGCGCGGCAATTCCGCGCGAATCTCGGCAGAAATCCGCGATTTGTTACGGGGCGCGACACGCGCGAATCGGGCGATTGGATTGAAAATTCGTTTTGCAAAGGCGCGAGTTCGGAAGGCGCAAACTGCCAATCGGCTGGAATTATAACTACGCCGGGAGTGGCTTTTTTGACCAAAAATGACGATTTCGATGCCGGAATTGTCATCAGCGCGTCGCACAATCCGTTTGAAGATAACGGCATCAAAATCTTTTCGCCGAGCGGCAAGAAGATTGATGAAACCGTCGAAAGGCAAATTGAGCAGGATATTTTTGAAAGTTCAAATTCCAAATTCCAAAGTCCAAATTTGAAAGTCGAAAATGCCAAAGCCGCTGAAATGCAAAATGAGTATTTGAATCATTTAGCCGGTGAATTTGAAACGCTTTCGCTCGAAGATTTTAAAATGGTGATGGATTGCGCCAACGGCGCGGCATCAAACCTCGCGCCGAAACTTTTTCAAAATTTCGGCGCGGAAGTTTCCGCTTTCAACTGCGAACCTGACGGGCGCAACATCAATGAAAACTGCGGTTCGCTTCATCTTGAAAACGTGCAGAAAAAGGTTTTGGACGAAAAAGCCGATTTCGGCGTGGCGTTCGACGGCGATGCTGATCGGTCTTTATTTGTTGACGAAAAGGGAAATTTGGTGGACGGCGACGCGGTTTTGTGGATTATGGCAAATCATCTGCAAGCCGAAAATAAATTGAATAATCAAACGGTTGTGGCGACCGTGATGAGCAATATCGGGCTGGAAATCGCGCTCGATTCAAAAAATATTAAACTTTTGAGAACGGCGGTCGGCGACAAATATGTTTTGCAGGAATTACTAAATACAAATTCGTCAATCGGCGGCGAACAGTCGGGACATATTATTTTCCCGAATAAAAGTCTGGTCGGCGACGGAATGATGACGACGCTGTTTTTGCTCGAAGCGATGCGCGAAAACGATCAAACTCTTTCGGAACTGACGCAGGGTTTTACGCAGTTTCCGCAGATTTTAATCAATGTCAAAGTGAAAGAAAAGCGTCCGTTTGAAGAAGTTGGAGACATTGTGAAAGCCGCCGCCAAAATCGAAAACGAACTCGGCGACAAAGGACGACTTCTGCTTCGTTATTCGGGAACGGAAAATCTGGCGCGGGTGATGATCGAAGGAAAAAATCAGTCGGAAATTGAAAAACAGGCAAATTCTCTGGCGGAAATCATCGAAAAAAGTTTGAGCTGACAAAATTTTTTTCACTCAACTTGCCAAATCAGATAAAAAAAATGTATATTAGACCAACTGAAACGGTAGGTGAAACCTCCGTTTCAAGTGGTTGCTGGGGTGAGGACAGTAACTACGAATTGGCAGGTGCGGTACACTTCCACGTTGCTTCGCCTGCTCTATCTTTTTAAACCGCCTTTTTTTCAATTCTTTTCTGTTTCGCATATCAATCAAAATTTTTAATCTCAAAGGAACTGCGACTTTTATGAACAAAGTTTCCGTAAAATTAAAAGGCAATTCGCATCAGTATGAAATCAAAATCGGACACGATTTATTGAACGATTGCGGAGATTGGGCGCGGAAATCTCTCTCGAACGAAACTAGAAAAATTACAATTGTTACAAACGCCAAGGTTTTTCGTTTGTATGGAGAAATTGTCAAAAAAAGTTTGGAAACTGCCGGTTTTGAGGTTTCAATTTGCAAAATCGGCGACGGCGAAAAGTATAAAAGTTTTCGCACACTTGAAAAAACTTTAAGGTTTTTCAGCGAAAATAAATTGAAAAGAACGGACGCGATTGTCGCGCTCGGCGGCGGCGTGGTCGGCGATTTGGCAGGATTTGCCGCTTCGATTTATTTGCGCGGCGTTTCTTTTTTGCAAATTCCGACGACGCTTTTGGCGATGATTGATTCTTCCGTCGGCGGAAAGACTGCCGTCAACACTGAATTCGGCAAAAATTTGATCGGCACTTTTTATCAGCCGAACGACGTTTTCATTGATGTCGAAACGTTAAAAACTCTGCCGCAGCGTGAACTCGTCGCCGGATTTTGTGAAGCCGTCAAACAAGGCGCAATCGCCGATCAACATCTTTTCGACCAAACAGCCGAATTTTTGAAAAATTATTCGCTAAAAAACTTCAAAAAACATTTTAAGAACAAAAAATTTCTCGCCGAACTCGAAAACTTACTCGCCGCGCAAGTGTCTTTCAAAGCGGAAATCGTCATCAGCGACGAACGCGAAAATGCTGAAAGAACAGACGCTAAATCGCGTAAAATCTTGAACTTCGGACACACGCTCGCTCACGCGCTCGAAAAAATTACCGATTATAAATACTTCAAACACGGCGAAGCCGTCGGCTTCGGAATTTTATTTGCCGCCGATTTATCAAAAAGACTTGATATTTTTGATAATAATGAACTAAAATCTTTAAACGATGTTTTGCAGCGCGTCGGAAACCTTCCCGACACGCGCAATATCGAGATCAAAAAAGTAATTGAAGCCTTCGCGTTTGATAAAAAGGCAATCGGGGAATCGCTTCAATTCATTCTTTTAGAAGGAATCGGCAAACCCGTTATCTTACAAAGCAAAGAAATTCCCGCATCAAAAATTCAGAAATCTCTCGAAACGGTTTTGCACAAATAAATACGCTCAAAGAATTTTTGTGTCAGAGGTATTTACCAAAAATGAGTAAAAAAATAAAAAACAAAACATCGGAACGCGGCGGCGCGGGCGTAAAACTTATGCTGGTTTTATTGACTTTATTTTTGATCGCCCACGCCGGCTATAATTTTATTCCCGTCGCGTATGATGCCGAAAGTTTCAAACAAGATATGCAAACCGCCGTGGTGCAGGCGGTCGCATTGCCCGGTTCAAACGTGACGGCGGTTGAGTCAGCCAAACATAAAGTTTTGATAGCGGCGGCAAATAACAATGTTCCGACCAACGCTTTGATTGAAGTCAAACAAAACGGCAACCTCGTTCAGGCGCACGTCAAATACACGAAACAGGTAAATATTTTGCCTTTTGGTTTTTACAAATACAATTACCAGTTTGAAAAGACCGCCACGCCGACCGGTTTTTTGTTCAAAGAATAATTTCAAGTTGAAATAAAAACTAATCTTTTGGGTTTTCCGTTTCGCCGGAAAACGGCAACCGCATCGCCAAATCAAGCCACCGCTTTTGCACTTCGACGTAATTATTAACGGCTTGCTGCGCGAAATCCGCCACTGCCGATGCCGGCGACGATTCATCAATTTTCAGCGTGTCTTTCATCGCGTTGACAAGTTGGGCATTTTGTTTGGTGACAAAATCGAGCCACGATTTTCGCATTTCGACGAGCGATTCGATGCCCTGTGCGGCGTTTTTGTCGGTTGATTCTTCGCTGACTTTTGAATCATTTGTGTTTGATTGAACAGCCTGCAAAATTTGTTCGCTCTGCTGAACGGCGATTTCCGACCAGCGTTTTTGCGCTTCGACAAATCCTTTAATGCCTTGTTTGACCCACTCCGATAACGCTTCAGACGGCGCGGTCTGTCTCATTTCGGACATTTTATTGACGGTTTCAACCAGCAGAGCGTTTTGTTGCGCCGCATTTTCAAACCACGTTTTTTGCGCGTCAATAAGTTGATTCAAAACCGTCTGCGCCCAGTCGTTCGGCGGCGAATCGGCGGCTTTTTCTTTTTTTGAAGTCGTCTCTTTTTCAGTGTTTTCGGTTTTTCCGGCAGTTTTTTGTTTTGTGGATTTTGCGTCAGCCATAAATTATATTCTCCGCGATTTTAAAATGAAAAGAAGTTTGGAGTTTATAACGCTCCAGACTTCCAAGTCAAAATATCTTTGTTTTATTTGAATTATTTGGTCGCGGCTTTCGCTTTGGTCGCGGCGGTGTCAACGATGTCCGCGCCGTTTGAAACGGCGTTGTTGACCGTGTTTTTAACCGTTTCGCCGCTCGTGTTGATCGTTCTTTCGCCGGTGTTGGCGAACAGATTGATCCACTGACGGTTTAATTTGGACATACTTTCAAAGTAATTTCTGGCGACGTTCACGCCGCTTTCCTGCGCGTCGAGACCGACCTGGACGAAGTTCTGCATATAACCGTTGGCAAGTTCCGCCGTTTTTACGGTGCTTTCAAACATCACGTTCGCCGTTTTTTGTGAAAGTTCAATCGCTGAATTCATCGCGTCAATAGTTTGTTCCGTCGCTTCCTGCGTCATCTCTTTGGTGTCTTGTTTCATCTGAAAAATCTCCTTAATATTTTTGCTGTTAAATTTTTGTGTGTTAGTCAATGCTCGTTTTTTTTCCGGCTAACAAAACTAATCATAAACGCCGGAAATTATTTTGTCAAGTTATTATCTCGCGTTTGCGAAATAAATTTTACAACGCTTAAAATTGACGAACAACTCAGCTAAATCAAGCAAATCGGCTTTCTAAAATAAAATCATTTCAAATGTTTTACGCATTTGCGATAATAAATTTGTTGGTGAAATGAAGTTTTTAGGTGAGTAAAACGAATTTATATTAAATGTGCGAGTAATTTGAGAATGTAGTATTCTGAATTTGTTATGGCGAAAAAAAAGAAAGAGTCAAAAGAATCAGATGACGTGTTGATCATCAAGCGTTACGGCAACCGGCGGCTTTATAACACGGAAACGCGAAGTTACGTCAATTATCAGGATTTAATCAAACTGGCGCGTTCGGGCGAAGATTTTCAGGTGATTGATTCGACGAGTAAAGAAGACGTGACCAAAGCCATTTTGATTCAGTTGATTTTGGAAGAAGAGAAAAATAATAACAATATTTTGCCGACACCGTTTCTTTTTCAGATTTTGCGTTCAAACGAAGAATCGCTTCAGGATTTTTTCAAAAACCATCTGACGGCGAGCCTCGCGGCGTATATGAAAACCAAAGAAGAGTTCGACAAACGCTTTCGCAGCGTGTTGGAAATGGCGATTCCGAACGCGCAAACGTGGGAAAAACTGATTCCCGGCGCGGAAATAATGCGCGAACTTCTCACAGGCGATAAGAAAAAGGAAGAAGAAAAAGAGTGAATAAAATTAAAGAAATTGTTTTTACTTTACTCACCGTTCATTTATTATTGCCTGCTTTGAAAAAGACGATTGGAAATAATTCGGTAAACCTGCGGATTGACGACTAGACCGACGTGCGTTCCGGTAACTTTGTAATTGTTGGTCGGCTCGTCGTCAACGCACACCTGCCAGTCAACGATGCCGTCGGTTTCTGTGTAAACGGCGGTTTGGGAAATATCCGCCGGAAAACAAGTGTCCCAGGCGCGGACGGTTTCGCAGTCGCAGCCGCCGGTGTAACACTGCGGGCGTTCGCCGCCTGTTTCGCGCAGAATGCGGGCGCGAATTTGTTCCGCCGTTTTCATCACCGCCGGATGTGAACGAATGCCGCGAAACGGCGAGCCGAGCGCGATCACCGAACTGACCATTTCCGCACGCTGCACCGCCGCCGAACGCGCCAGAATTCCGCCTAAACTGTGACCGATTAAATGGACGGGTTTGCCGGTTTTCGCTTCGGCTCTTTCAATCGTCGCCACCAGTTTTTTGCCGAGTTTATCCAAACAATTGGCGTTCCAGCCGATGCCCGACATAAACGGTTTGTAACCGATGCGCCAGAGCCAGAAGTAAAGCTCGGTCATATAATAATCGCTTCCCAAAAATCCGGGAATCAAAACGACTGCCGAACCGTCGCCGCGTTTCGCGCCGATGCCGTAATAAATCGCCGAAGCGCGCAGGGAAAGCCAGTCAACTCCCCATAATGCTTCGCGGAAAATCGGTCGGTCTGCCGGTCGGCTGTCTGTGTGTGTGTAAGCGGCGGTTTTAATCATATTTTATTATCGCTTATTTGGAACTGTTTGCGCCAGTTGTTTTTCGCTTTGCACGAGGTTTTGGCGCGGTTTTTTTCGCAGTTGTGGTTACTTTTGGTTTTTTTGTGCTTTTTGACGCTGCCGCCGGTTCGGTCGTCGCCGTTCGTGATTTATTTTTGACGGCGGCTCGCGGTTTGGTTTTCGCGGCAGTTCGCGGCTTGGTTTTTTTGATCGGCGGCGAGTCGCTTTTTTCAACTCCCGCCGCTTTTAATAATTCCGCGAAAGAAACGTTGAGGAAATCGCGCAATTTTTCGACATCGGGCATCGCCTGCACGTCGGCGGTCAGACCAAACGTGATTTTCTGATCGTAAGTCAAAATCGCGCAGCCGCAGCCGACCGCGTAACCGACCGGAACATACGGATAATAACCGATCATTTTTACGCCGAGCGTGTAGAGCGGCACCTGCGGACCCGGCACATTCGTCGCCACCATATTGACGGCGGGCAGCGGCATTGTCGCCAAAACTCCGGCGAGAGCCTGCAAAGGCGCGGGCAGAACGCCCATTAACGCCGAAAATAAATTGACTCCTTCCGCCACGCGCCCGCCTTTCAAAGTCGAAGTTTTCTGATTGATATAACGAAAGCGTTCCGCCGCGTCCGGCAAATCGAGCGGAATTTCGACGGGCAGAATCGAAACCAGATTGCCGAGCGCGCCGCGCTGATCCGCCTGCCGCAAACTGACCGGAACCATAAATCTGACGCTGCGATTTTTTGTCTCCTGCCCGTGACCTGCGACATATCTGGCAACCGCGCCGGATAAAATAGTCAACGCCGCGTCGTTGACCGTGCCGCCGAGCGCGGCGCGAATCGCTCGCACATCAGCGAAGGAAAATTCGCTCCAGACGAGCCGCCGTTCGCCCGAACACTGCTGATTAAAAGGCAAAACCGCCGCCGGTGTCGCCATTCCCGGCAAATCGCTGTTGACTTTGGTCATCGCGTCGCGCGTCGGCTGTTCGATAAACGCCTGCGTCAAATTCAGCAGACCGTTTTGAAATTCCATCCAGCGGTTCATTCCTTCTTCCATTCCGCCCAAAATAGAATCGAAAAATTGGCGCGTCGGATCAAGCCGTTCGGCACGCTGGCGCGCCGCGTCCGGTTTGATCGGAATTTTGATTTCGGGCGAAATGTCGAGAATAATTTTAATCAAATCAATGCCCGAAATTCCGTCCACCATACAATGATGAATACGGGCGATCATCGCCGAATTGCCGCCTTCCAAGCCGTAAATCCAGAAAATATCCCAGAGCGGTTTGTTGCGTTCCATCACCGGCGTAAAAACTCTGCTCGAAAGTTCGACCAGCTCTTTTTCGCCGCCGGGAGCGTCAATTTGAAGTTTAAAAATATGATTGCGAATATCGAAATGCTGGTCGTATTCCCACGTCGGATGCGCCAGATTAAACGGATCGAATTTGACGATTTGCTGATAACGCGGAATCAGGTGCATTTTCGCGTCCATCATCGCAATAAAATCTTCAAACGGCACTTCGCCCTCAAAAAGATGAACGCTGCCGATGTGCATCGGTGCTTCTTTCTTCTCGAAATAGAGAAAACTCGAATCGGTGGTGGTCAGGCGGCGATTTAGTGTTTTAGACATAATTTTTTCTTTAAACGGAATGAACTGCTGATTCTTCCGCAAATTTTTTGATCCAATTTAGCTGTTCGTCGGTTTCCGGCACTTCCAACCCGCGCACTTGGCTCAATTGCCGAAAAGCCTCGTCCGGCGCGATGCCGAATAAAATCATCAAAGCCGCCGCCAGCAACGCCGAACGCCCGATGCTCTGACGACAGTGAATGCCGATGTTTTTTCCTTTGACGAGCAGTGATTTTAATTTATTTAACAATTCAACCAGCGCGTGTTCAGAAACCGGAACGCGGCGGTCGGCAATCGGAAACGAAAAAAACGAAATGTCATTCGCCTCGCAAACTTCGGCTTCGCGGGCGAGTTCAAACGCTTCGATCTCGTCCGTTTCGAGCAGTGAAACGATGACGTTCAAATCTGCCTCGCGCCACGCCGCCGCTTCATCCTCAAGCCACTCGCCGCCGCGCGGACGCGGCACGACGGCGATGCGTCCCGGATATTTTTCTTTTGTCCAATAAACTTTTGCCTGCATTTTGTTTAGCTGATTTTCTTCCAAATCTCTCGCGGCAAATCTTCGACATCAACACCGCGTTCGCGTAAAATTTCAATGCGATGATGTCCGTCCATTATCGTTCCATCCGTCTGTGTTTTCAATGCGCCGATTTTTCCCGGTGCGAGCGATTCGATCAACTCTTCGGTTGAAAGTCTGCGGAATTGTTCGAGTTTCAGTTGAATCAAAGAACTTTCCGAATGAAGCGATTTTAACGGCGGCTGATTCATTATTTTAATTGAAATTTGCACATAAATATATTCAACAATTTCTTGACTGGAGCGCAAGCGTCTCGCTTGCCCCGTTCAAGCGCAGCAAAGAACGGGAAACGTCGCTCAACAAAAAAGTAACTTCAAATGGATATGCGGCGTGCGTAAGTTCTTGCTTCGCTCGAACGCACGCGGCAAGCGAGACGCTTGCGCTCCAGTCAAGATTGCGCTCCAGTCAAAATTATTTTAATTCGATGCCCAAACATCGAGCCGGTAACGATTGTTCGCGGTTAATTCGTTCAGCCAAATTTCGGCTTCGGCGACGCTTTTTCCGGTTTTTTCGATGTAAATCGCGGCGAATGTTCGTCTGACATCGGGAGCCATCCGAGCGGCATCGCCGCAGACGTAAATTATCGCGCCGGCTTCGAGCATTCGCCAAACTTCATCGCGGCGCGTGTAAATTTCGTTTTGAACGTAGCATTTCGCCTGTCCCGCGACGCGCGAAAAACTGGTTGACAGTTTTACGATTTCTTCTCGTTCAAATTCGCGCAGTTCGTCTTCGTAGATGAAATCCTGATGCGGGTTTCGACAGCCGAAAAACAAAATCGCTGCGCCGAGCTTTTTGCCCTGCTTTTTAAGTTGAGCGCGTTGCTGTAAAAAGCCGCGAAACGGCGCGATGCCCGTGCCGGGTCCGATCATAATAATCGGAGTTGTCGAATCGTCCGGCAGTCCGAAAACCGCTTTGGTGTCTTTGACGAAGGCGTAAATCTGGCTCGTCTCATTTTTGCGGGCGAGATAATTGGTGCAAACGCCGCGATAAATTCCATTGCCCGAACGCGCCGGACTTTCGACGACGGCGACGGTGATGCTCGTCATCCGCGGATTTTCGAGCGGCGACGATGAAATCGAATAATAGCGCGGTCGCAGCGGCGGCAGCGTTTCGAGGTAAAGTTCAAACGGCAGAGCGCACGCCGGATATTCTTCGAGCAAATCCAGCACCGATTTTCTTTTGTCCAAAATCTCTTCGCGGTAACGCGCCGCCGTCTGTTCATCGTCGCCGACGAGCGCGAGCATCTGTATTTTGTGCGGCGGGCAGTCGGTGTATTCGGCGAGCGTTTTAATTTGCTGGCGCGTGGCGACTTCCTGCAATTCG
This sequence comes from Pyrinomonadaceae bacterium, assembly GCA_965218105.1. GTDB lineage: Bacteria > Acidobacteriota > Blastocatellia > Pyrinomonadales > Pyrinomonadaceae. The sequence continues at coordinate 1,469,515 of OZ244585.1, read as the reverse complement.
ACGTAATCGCGCAGCAGCCGATAGACGGAAATCGTCTGTTCGACGGGCAGAAAAGTTTTGCGGTTCGCCTGTTTTCGCAGTCGGATGTAGGTTTCGCGCTCGAAACCGAATCTGGCGGCGACTCGTTCGATCAGATTTTCGCTGTTTTGCGGAATCACGCCGAGATGATCGCCGACGCTGTATGAAAGATTTTCCGGCAATTCGAGTTCGATGTGGAGCGTCGAGCGTTCCGACGGATGTTCGCCGGTTTTTTTGTGCAGTTCGCGGTTGGTCAAAACGCGCAGCGGTTTCGCGCCGAACGAATCAACAAAACCGCTCATCTGCGCTCCCGGCACGATTTCGAGCCGATAAAGCTGTTTCGAGCCTTCGTCAATCTCAAATTGCAGATTTAATTCTTTGCCGACGAGTTTTCTGAGCGGCAGATACCAATTTTGAAACTGTCCTTCAAAATCGTCGCGGGCATCGCCTTCGCCGTGCGCGTAAAAACGTTTCGCGCCGAGCTGCGCCAGACGCTCGTCAATGTAACGCGGCACGGCTTGAAAAGTCGCCGCCCAATCTCGATTGCCGCAACCGAAAACCGCGTAAGTTACGCCGTCGAGCGATTCGTTCGTATTTTCCAGCCAATCGTAAAATACGGCGGCGTTGTCCGGCGGCGCGCCGTTGTAAGACGACGCGGCGATAAACGTCAATCCGTCTTTCGGCAAATGTCCGGCGTAATCGTCGAGCGCGGCGATTTTCACGGAAAAGCCGTTTTCTTCAGCATCCTGCGCGATGCGGCGGGCGATTTCCTCCGCCGTTCCCATATTCGAGCCGTATAAAACCAGCAGCGGCGTGTTGTGTTTCGTCCTTTGCTCTTCGGTTTTTAGTTTTTGGTTTTTGATTTTTGGTTCATCGTTCGTCGCGGACGATTTTGCATTGATAATCTCCGGCGATTGACGATTGACGATTGACGATTGACGCGGGCGAACCTTTATTCGCAAGCCTTCCGGCTTCATCGTCAGCGTTTCTTTAATTTTTAATTCGATGTAATTGGTGTGATTAACCAGTTCAAAACGCTGGAGAATCATTCCGATCACTAATGCCGCTTCCTGCATCGCAAATTGTCGTCCGATACACGCGCGCTGTCCGTTGCCGAACGGTTTGTAGGCGTTCAGCGGAAGCGCGGCTTCGCGTTCCGGGGTGAAATTGTCCGGGTTAAATTCTTCCGCGTTTTTGCCCCAAACCGTCGGGTCGCGGTGGAGCATCGGCAGTAAAACGGTGATCTGATGATTGCGCTTGATTTTATATTTGCCGCCGAGAATCGTATCTTCGTAAGGCACGAGCGCGAACGCCGGAGCGGTCGGGAAAAGCCGCAGCGTTTCCTTTAAAATCTGCTCGATATACTTTAACTGATTGACCTGCGCGTAAGTCGGCGGCTGCGAATAATCACGCCCGAACACGCGGTCAACTTCTTCATAAGCCCGCGCCAGTACGTCGGGATTTTTCAATAATTCATAAATTACAAACGACAGCAAACCGCTCGTCGTTTCGTGACCGGCGATGAGAAAAGTGATGACCTGATAACGAATATTCAAATCGTCGAGCCGTTCGCCGGTTTTTTTGTCCACGCCGGACAGCATATAACTTAATAAATCGTGTTTTTCACTTGAATCTTCGCCGTTCGCCCGCCGTTCTTTAATGATGCGGTCAACGATTTCGTTCATTCCGCGCACATCTTCCTGAAAATGCCGGTCGCGTTTGTGCTGCACCATTTTTTCGCCCGGCATATCTCGTAATTCGTCCATCGAAGTCGAAAGCGCGCGTCCCATCTGTCTGACAAACGGATGTTCCGCGTCGTGATAAAACGAATTAAAACGGTAGCCGAAACCGCACAAACCGATGGTGTCAACCGTCAGACTCGTCATATCGCGCACGACATCAATTTCCTCGTCGGCGTTCAAACGCGCCCATTTTGAAACCATCTGTTCGGCGATGTCGAGCATCATCGGATGATAGCCCTGCATCGCTTTGTGGCTGAAATTCGGCAGTAAAATATTGTGCGCTTTTGACCAATTCGGCTCCTGCGTTTTGGCGGTAAAAAGTCCGTCGCCGGAAAATCTCCGCACCAAACCGAGCGCGCCGCGGATCGTTTTGTCAAATCGTTTTTCGTCGGACAATTCGTTGACCAATTTCTGCCCGGAAACGATAATCACCACACGGTTGCGAAAAACCATCCGGTAAATCGTCCCGTATTCGCGGGCGAGACGAATCATATCCTGCACCGGCTCGCCCGCGCTGAGGTCGAGCATATTGCCGAGCAGAAATTTTTGCGGCGGCTGCGGAATACGTTCCATAGTTTTCGATTCCAGATTCCAGATTTCAAATTCCAAATTAATCTTGATTTCAATCTGGAATTTGAAATCTGGAATCTGGAATTAGACGGTTAATCCGGTCACGTCGTAAGTCATTACAACCAAATCGTTTGTGCGATTATTGCGGTCAATTACGAAATCGGCGAGCAGAGCTTCGGCGTTAAAACCCAATCGTTCGAAAACGGCAATCGCGCTTTTCTGTCCGGCAGCCATTCGCGCGACGATTTTTCGCAAACCGCGTTCTTCGGCGACGTGAAAAATCTCGCTCGCCAGCAAATTGCCCAAACCCAAACCGCGCGCTTCGGGGCTGATTAGCAGTTGAATCTCGCCGAGATGCCGCGTCCACGTCAGATTATTGCGAATCAAAGTTCCGTGTCCGAGCAGTTTTCCGTTCGATTCGGCGAAAATCGTCACCACGCGACTCGTCTCCAAATCCCGCGTCCACGCGTCCACCGCTTCCGGCTCGGTAATGTCCACCGACAAAAACAGCAAATCGTCGGCGGGCAGCGAACGCGCGAAACTCAAAAGCGCGTCGCGGTCGGACGGCTGCATCAAACGCAGCGTAATTTCCCTGTCCGCAAGCGTCGTCGTCCACGGATAACTTCTTTTTGAAACTGATGTTTTAGACATTTATACTCCAATTTTTTAAATGTTCGGTTGGTGAATTATATATGCGATTGCGAGGTTGAAACAAATGCGGAAAATAAATTGACCTTGACAAAAGTTCAGCGACTGGAGCGCAAGCGTCTCGCTTGTCCCGTTCGTTCGAGCGAAGCAAGAACGAACGTACGCCGCGTAAACATTGAAGTATATTTACTGCATCAGCGACGTTTCCCGTTCTTTGCTTCGCTGGAACGGGGCAAGCGAGACGCTCGCGCTCCAGTCTTTTTATTGAGGAATTACTCTAATAACCCTAACTATTTCGGGAATTAAACGGCGACCGATAAAACTTGCGGCTTTCTCAAACTCTGCAACTGCACCAAACCGTTTGGCGCGTCGGCTAACCACGTCGTCGGGCAAACGCCGCAAGTCGTGCATTTTTCGACCGCCGGACACGGTTTGCTCGATAAAGACGCTTGCGATTTTTCGTGTTCGGTTTTCAAAAAATCGAAAGACAAACCCGTATCTACAATTGACCACGGCAAAAATTCATCATACGAACGATTTCGTGATGTGTGAAAAGCCGCGTCAATGCCGGTTTCGCGCAAGGCTTCTTTCAAATTTCCTTTATTTCGCGCGGCTGATTCGATGACTTTGGAAATCGTCCGGTCGCCGGAAGAAAACAGAGCCTGTTCGTGGGCGATTCGCGCCGACATCGCCCGGACTTCGACGTTCGGGATTTTCGCCAGATTTTTGGAGACCCATTTCAAACGGTTTTTCAATTCTTTTTCATCACAAACCGCGTCCCACTGAAACGGCGTGTTCGGTTTCGGAACTAATCCGTTAAGCGACGGAATGATTTTACCGGCGCGTCCGAATTTTTTTCCGGCTTCGAGCATTCGGTCTTTGATTCGTTCAACCAGCACGAGCATTTCTTCCAAATCTTCGTAAGTTTCCGTCGGCAGACCGACCATCAAATAGAGTTTGACAGTCAGCATTCCGCGATCAAAAACCGCGCCGCAGATGTCCACGATTTCGTCGTTCGTCAGGTTTTTATTGATGACGCGGCGCAATCTGTCCGAACCCGTTTCGGGCGCGACGGCGATTTGCTGATCGTTCGATTCGACGAGCGCGTCCAATAATTCTTCGGAAATTTGATCAAGGCGCAGAGAAGAAACGGTGATTTTATATTCCATTTTGCGAAGTTCGCTCAAAATCGTCGAGATTTCCGGGTGATCGCAAACGGCGGTCGAAACGAGTCCGATTTTGTTGGTTTTTTCGCGCCATTCGGCGGCTTTCGCCAAAATATCGCGCGCCGGAACGACGCGCGGCGGATAATAATTGTAACCAGCCCAGCAAAAACGACAGCCCTGCGAACAGCCGCGCGAAATTTCAATAAGTAATCTATCGCCCATTTCCGCACCCGGCGACCAAACGGAAGTTGACGGCGCGAAAACGTCCTGATTCATCAAAAAATCAATTACTTCGACTTCGTTGCGCTTCATCGCGCGGCGCAGAGTTCCTTCTTTCGGATTCGCGGCGGCGAGCGCGCGTCCGACGCGTTTCGGAACGCCTTTTTCCTTCGGAAGATAGTCGAAAACCGTGCCGTCGTCGTTGTAAATCACCTCGTAAAGCGACGGAATGTAAAATCCGCGCCCAATTTTGGCGAGATTCAGCAGAATATCTTCTTTATTTCCGTGTTCCAAAATCGCGTCAACCAATTGAAACGCCAAAATTTCGCCTTCGCCGACCGCAATAATATCGGTAAAATCGGCAATTGGTTCGGGATTCAAAAACGAAGCCGCGCCGCCCATCACGACGAGCGGATGAAAATGATTGCGATCTTTCGACCACACCGGAATCTGCGACATTTGCAGCATTCGCGCCATATTCAGATAATCGGTTTCAAACGAAATCGAAAACGCGACGACATCAAAGTCTTTAATCGGCGTTTGCGTTTCAAACGAAAGCAAAGGTGTGCGCGATTTTTCATATTCGCGCATTTCAAAATCGTCCGGCAAAAAGACGCGCTCGCAGGAAACTTCGGGAATTTTATTGAACAGTTCATACATCGTGTGAAGTCCGAGATTCGCCATTCCAATCGCGTGAGTGTTCGGATAACACAGCGCGATGCGAAGCCGCGCGCCGTGCTTAATCGTCCAGCCTTCTTCCTGTTCTAATTTACTTTTGTAACTTTCGACTATCTTTTTGTTCATAAAAACTTTTATTATAACCGATTTAACATAATTTTGTCAGCAAAATGCGGCAGGTTTGTAATTTTTAGATGCTGAAAATGAAAGATACGCCGGATAATTTACGGCAAAGGTGAAAGTACTAACGATATTTAAAAAATGTAAGCGTATGAAACCAGAGCAATTTAAGACCAAATGTGTGGAAAAATCCTATCTGTTCTATATGTCTGTGTGTTTAAAACCAATTTTTTAAACACACAGACATATAGAACAGATAGGAAAATCTTTTAATGTCTTCCCATTTATTTATTCAAAATCTGCTCCGAGCAATAATTTCACAAACTTAAATTTTTACCCAAAACGATTAAAGTCTGATCGGTTTGAGTTGATAACCTTTTTTCCGTAAAAGATTCAAAACGCCGGTTTTCCCGCCCAAATGTCCCGCGCCGACGGCGATAAACGAAGATTTTTCCTTGATCGCTTTTTCAATTTTCGGAATCCAAGCCGTATTTCTTTTATCCAAAAAATTTGTTTGAAACATCAAATCATCTTTCATCTGTGTTTGCATAAACTCGTAAATTTTCCCCGAATCCTGAGTTTTATAAATTTCAAGTAATTTCTTGAATTCGGCAAAAGATTTCTCCGACTCTAAAGCTAATTTGTATAAATCGTCCGCCTGTTTTTGCAAAGGAATAGAATCTATCGCCGCCGCCTGAAGTGCCACCGTTTCCAAGCCTTCAATCGGTTTTTGTTTTGTTTGGGCATATTGCAGAAAAGATAAATCATAAGAACCCGGTTGACTGCAACCCAATGATTTCGGGCTTGTCATAGCCATAACCTGCAAAAAAACGGGCTTAAAATTCTTAAAGTTTTCAAGCGGCACACCCAGAGAGTTTTTCACCAATTCGCCGACTTTGGCATATTGCTCGGCGGTCAATAAATCGTTGAGCGTCTTTCCGTCTGCTAAAAAAGGCATCTTGCCTGCCGACTGCAATTCCGTCGGATCATCCAAATCCACTTCCAAAATCAGTTGCTGCGTTTTGTCAATGTAATCGGTCAATCTGTTTGCTTGAATCATTTCGTCCGAACAAATTATATGAATTGTTCCGAACAAATACGACGGCGTTTTCAAACCGTTTCCGCTGATTTCATACAACAGCGCGGACTGTTCGGCAGATTTCTTGGTTTGTGCCGACGTGATTGAAAATCCTGCAAATAAAACCAACAACATACCGATTACTAAACTAAAACTTTTTTTCATTTGTAAATTTCCTTGATAATAATTTTTGAATTTTTTCATACGCTATATTAGTTTTCAGACTTTACAAAAAATCACACTTTTCCAAAAATGTGATTTTATTAAAAGTGTTTTTACTAATAAAAGCGATGAACGCGGAATTTGAAAAAACAGTTCGGGAAAACGCCGCCATTCTGCATAAATTTTGCCGGATTTACACGGACAATTCCGACGAATACAAAGAATTATTTCAGGAAATGCTGATTCAAATCTGGCGTTCGCTCGAAAAATTTCGCGGCGAGGCGAAAGTTTCGACGTTTATTTATCGAATCTGCATCAACACGGCGTTAAGTTTTCGCGCAAAGTTGAATCGTAACCGAAAGAAGTTTGAAACTTTAGACGGAAAGATTTTTATACAACCGGAAAAAGACCGAACGCAAGATGAACAATTAGAAAAACTTTACGCCGCGATTCGTGAATTAAAACCGATTGAACGGGCGATTGTCGGTTTATATTTGGACGAAAAATCTTACGAAGAAATCGCCGAGATTTTGGGGATTTCCAAAACAAATGTGGCGACTCGGCTGATGCGTCTGAAAAAGAAACTTATTGAGGTATTGAATAATGAATGAACAAAAATTAAAAGAAATTTGGAAAAGCGCGGACTCGCAGGATATACCGAAAATAGATTTTGAAAAAGTTCAAAAAAATATGCTTAGTTGGCACAGCAAACTACGTCGAAATATCCAATTGGATTTTCTATTAGGCACCTTATTACTTGTCATCTGGTTGGTTTTGATAATCCCTTTTCCTACTGCAATTTATCCTCTACCGTTTTTTTTGATAGTTTATCTTTGGTATTATTGGAGACTTTGGACAATACATCGAGGTAAAACACAAGGGCAAGATGTCATAAATACGCGGAAATACTTGGAGGATAAAGCGACAAAACTAACTAAACTTATTCGCGGATCTCGCATTATCACTTTGCTTTTGCTGTATCCTTGTATTCTGGCAACATATTACGCTGTGTTATCCGGCAATCAATATTCGGCAAAATTTATTGATTACGAGTTTCTCTCCACGGATCCCGTTTTATTATATCTTGCATTGACACTTTACGCGGTTCTGATTATTTGTGGCGCGATATTGGTTATCGTTGGGATGGTCATTCTTGAGATTTCTTTACGAAAATTTTATCTGCCATCACTAAACCGCGTTAAAGAGTTGATTGAACAGTTGGATTCTAAATAATAATTCAAATGAATTTTACTCGCAAATTTTCAATTTTGCCGCTTTTATATTATCTTTGAATTATGAAAACGCTGACAATAAAAATACCTGATTCGCTTGATTTGGACAGCAAAGAAGCGGCGATGATCATCGCCACGCGGCTTTACGAAAGCGGCAAACTTTCGCTCGGACAAGCTGCCGAATTGGTCGGGCTTTCAAAACGCGCTTTTGCCGAATTGCTCGGACGTTACGATGTTTCGATATTTAATTATCCGGCTTCGGATTTATCAAAAGACGTGAAAAATGCGTAAGACGATAATTTCAGATACGAGTTGTTTGATTATCTTGACCAACATCGGCGAACTCGATTTGCTGCGGAAAGTTTACGGGCAAATAATCACAACCGCCGAAGTCGCCGACGAATTCAGCGAAACGCTTCCCGAATGGATCAAAATAAACGCGCCGACGGACAAATATCGTCAAAAAATTCTCGAACTTCAAATAGATAAAGGCGAAGCCAGCGCAATCGCGTTAGCCTTGGAAATCCCCGACAGCACAATTATTCTCGACGATCAAAAAGCCAGAAAAATCGCCGACAAACTCGGAATTGAAATCACCGGAACACTCGGCGTTATCGTCAAAGCCAAACTTCGCGGCATTATTCCATCCGTAAAACCATTTTTGGACAAAATCAGGCAAACCGATTTTCGCTTGAGCGTTGAAATCGAACGGCAGGCACTTGAAGAAGCAGGAGAATCATTTGAAAAATGAACTTTCAAGAATCTTCTAACTATCTTTACAGTTTAGGAAATGAAGTTTTGGCGATGAAACTCGGTCTTGAGAATGTCGGAAAACTTCTCGATGCGTTCGGAAATCCCGAAGAAAATTATTTAAAAATCCAAGTCGCCGGCACAAACGGCAAAGGTTCGGTCTGCGCTTTTCTCGAAGCGATTTGCGTTGAAGCGGGAATTGCAACCGGAACGACAACTTCGCCGCATCTCGTTTCCGTGACCGAAAGAGTGAAAATAAACGGTAGGGAAATCAGTGAAACAGATTTTGCGCGACACGCGACAATTGTTCGGGAAACAGCCGAAAAACTTGTCGAAGAAAAGGAACTCGAAACTGTTCCGACGTATTTTGAACAGGTTACGGCGATTGCTTTGAACGCTTTTGCCGAAGCCAAAGTCGAATTGACGATTTTGGAAACGGGTTTGGGCGGACGTTTCGACGCGACGACCGCCGCCAATGCCCAAATCGCGGCGATTACGCCGATTGATTACGATCATCAAAATATTCTGGGAAACACTTTGGCGGAAATCGCGGCGGAAAAAGCGGCGATTATTCGCGCCGCGATGAAAGTTGTCGTTGCGGAACAATTGCCCGAAGCGATGAAAGTAATTTTGGAAAGGTGCGCTGAGTTCGATATTTCGCCGAATTTGGCTTCAAAAATCAGTACAATCTGCATCACCGAACCGCACAATGATAAAATTCGTTCAAATTTTGTCACTTCAAAAGCTGATTACGGAAATGTTCGCGTCAATTTATCCGGCAGACATCAAATAGAAAACGCCAAAACTGCGATTCTTTTAGCGGAAATTTTGCAGGAAAATTTCAATATCACGACGGAAAATATTGTCGCCGGTTTGGAAACGGCGACGCATCACGGACGTTTGGAATTTTACAAAAATATTTTGTTCGACGGAGCGCACAATATTTCGGGCGCGAAAGCGTTGAAAAATTATCTGGACGAATTTGTTGAAAAACCGATTACGATGATTTTCGGCGCGATGCGCGACAAAGATTTGTCGGAAATCGCCGCCATCCTTTTTCCGCTCGCCGATAAATTGATTTTGACTGTTCCCGATAATCCGCGTGCGCTGGAAACTGCGGAATTGTTAAAATTCGTGCCGCCAAATGTTGATAAAAAAGAGGTTATGACGACGAAAACGGCGGCGGAAGCGTTGGAAATTGCTGAAAATATTTCCGGCGCGACAAATTTAATCTGCGTGACAGGTTCGCTTTATCTGGTTGGCGAAGCGCGAAAAGTGTTGAATAATTAATTTGGAATTTGAAGTTTGGAAGCAGAAATTTACAATAAAGTTATGTATAAATTAGTTTTAATCAGACACGGCGAAAGTCAGTGGAACAAGGAAAATCGGTTTACGGGCTGGAAAGACGTTGATTTGAGCGAAAAAGGTCGGACGGAAGCGCACGCGGCGGGAAAACTTTTGAAAGATGAAGGTTACTTTTTTGACGAAGCCTACACGTCGGTTTTGAAACGCGCCATTCGTACGCTCTGGATTATTCTGGACGAAATGGATTTGATGTGGATTCCCGAAACGAAATCGTGGCTTTTAAATGAACGGCATTACGGCGGTTTGCAGGGATTAAATAAAGCCGAAACTGCGGCGCAGCACGGCGAAGAACAGGTTTTAATCTGGCGCAGAAGTTACGACGTTTTGCCGACTCTGCTCGAAGAAGGCGACGAACGCTGGATGGGCAAAGACCCGCGTTACGCTTCGATTGAAGCCGGAAAATTCCCGACCGCCGAAGCGTTAAAAAACACGGTCGCGCGAGTCGTTCCGTTTTACGAAGCGGAAATTATGCCGAAAATAAAAGCCGGAAAACGCCTGATTATCGCCGCGCACGGCAATTCTCTGCGGGCTTTGGTCAAATATCTCGACGCGATTTCCGACGAAGACATCGTTCACCGCAACATTCCGACGGGAATTCCGCTCGTTTACGAATTAGACGAAGATTTGAAGCCGATAAAAAATTATTACCTCGGCGATCAGGAAGCGATCAAAGCGGCGGAAGAAGCGGTGGCGAAGCAGGGAAAAGCTAAATGAATACAGTTGAAAATGTTAATTTCGTTGAAACACGGAACGGACTGAGCGCAAGAGCGCGGAAAATGTTTGTTTATTGCGGCGTTCGAGCAAATGACGATTTTTTCGCGCTTTTGCGCTCATTGCAACCGGGACGGATTGCGCTCCAGTCCGCTCCGCGAATTTGACCTGACCAATTACAAATAAATCAAAATTTCAAATGCCGATTTTCCCAATAACTCATTTTTTCGCGGCGAAAGATTTTTCCAGACAACTGTGCGAGCAGAAATAACTCGTTTTCAGTTTGACCGCCTGCGCCTGCGGAATCCATTTATGACATTTGGCGCACTGAATCAGCGGCGAATTGTCGGAAATCGGTTTTGTTTCGATGCTTTTTTTATCAGGTTTGGCTTTTTGCTTAAACTGCCGATATGTTTTCAGTAAAACCCAGCCGGTTTGCAGATATTGGCGATAACGATAAGCCGTAATTGCCGTAGATATTAAAGATAAGACAAAAAATGTGATTAGTATCCAATAAATCCAGTGCATTATTTTTATTTTCACTTACCTTGGATATTTCTGCAACTCACAGCGGTTTTCAATTTCGAGCGGCTATCATTTGCCGAAGCCCGCACGAAGTAAGGGCGCAGCGAAGAACGCCCTTACTTCGTGCGGGCTTCCGCATTGAAAGCCTCAATCGTAAATCGGTAAAATTTGCAAATTCACGCTTTGAGGCTCTCAATGACAATTATCATTGTTTTACTTCCGGCTTGATGATTTGGTTTTGTATATTCGACGGATGGCTGATGAAGTTTAACTCGCTCAAATTATCCGTCAAGTTGACGACTTGCGGCGTAAATTGATAACGCTTTGAAGCAACCGTCATAATTACGGTTTGTCCCGCCGCCAGATCATCGAAACGATAATAGCCGAACGCGGTTGTCCGCGAGATGCGCGTTGCGCCGCTTTGATCGGTCAGATAGATTAGCGCGTTTGTCAAACCTCTGCCGCCGCCGACCAGAACGCGCCCGCCGATTGACACGCTCGCCGCCGTCGGTGCTTGGACTTCAAACGCTCCGATGTCGGCGAGATTGCCCACACCGTTTGCCGAATTCGGATCGTCAACCGGACGCATTGAGCCGCGCTGGTCGGTCGTCAGCGTCGAATTTCCCTTGTCAATGGCGATGCTTCCGGCAAGCAGAGCGTGAGTGAAAGTTGCGCCGCCGTTATTCTGCAAAGCACCGAGATTCGGATCGCCCGTCAGATTGTTTGAGTTTGTGCCGTTGACGCAGGTTAAATTTTGTTCAATCAGGCTGTATGACGCATTGATCGTGCCGCTAACCCTTGTACAATCGCTGCCGGAAGTGCTGTTGGCGATGATCGAGTTGTTCAGCGTTGTTATGCTGGATGTCCCATTGTTGCGAAGCGAGTTTGAGTTGTTGCTAAGAGTCGAACTGTTCAACGTCAATCTACTGCCATTGTTAAATGTGCCGTTGTCAATTCCGCCGCCGTTGGTTGCCGTATTATTGCTAACAGTCGAGTTGTTCAACGTTACTCCTCCTCCGTTGGAAACCGTCCCCCCGTTGGAAATTCCGCCGCCGCTAACAGATGCCGAATTGTTACTAACAGTCGAGTTATTTAGCGTCAGCGTGCCGTCGGTATTAAATCCGCCGCCGGTGTTAGTTGCAACATTAAAGCTAATGACCGAGTTGTTCAGCGTTAGATTGCCGCCGACGGCGTTGGCAATTCCACCGCCAAAGCCGCCCCTGCCGCGCGTGATCGTTACCGCATTGATTACGACATTTGCTGTAATGTTATCGTTTCTAAACACGGTGCTGACATTGTTGCCCGATATTGCCAACTGATCTGCTCCCGTGCCGTTAATCGTCAAAGCACCGCTGTTACCGGCAATTGTTAATTGTGTGCCGTTTAAAGTAATTGTCCGTTGCATATTGAAAAAGGTCGGGTCAAAGTTGATTACATCAGCAGCGGCAGTCGCATTCGCCGCCGCAATCGCTTCACGCAAAGTGCATTCCGCCGCGTCGCATCCGCCCGTGCCGTTGTCGAGATTCGTGTTTACAGTAAAAATCGCCGCCTGTGTCGAAGCGGTCAGAAACAAGCCCGCGAAAACGGCGAGCAGTGCGAATTTCATAGTTATCATTTTTTTCATTGTGTTTTTTCCTTTCGGTCAAAGCTATTTGCTGCTTCGGTCAAAGCATCTGTGATGATGACGATGCGCGTCAAATCGCCGTTGTTAAGTGTTATTTGTTGTGGTGTTTTCCAAACTCTATCTTATCTTCTTCAACTTTTCTATTCTAAAATTTTGAACTTTTGGATTTTACGGCATTAAATTTCTCTCAATTTCTCGCTATTTCTTGAGGGGCATCGCTCCGTTGGAATCATTAACGGTAATCACCTTATAATCTTTCGTTCCGCCTGCATCAGATTCGATTGCTGTGTAAAGTCCGGCATTATTTAACCGAACTCACAGCGGATTTCAAATTCTGTAAATTATCTGAAACCCGCATTTTAATTATTTCCGCTTTTTATTCATCGCTGATGCCGCCGTCATATTCACCGGCGGGACCGACACGAACTTTCATCTGAAATGTGCGGGATTTTTTAGTATTGTTCTTAACGGAAAAAATGTAATCGCCTTTTCTTCCGGTCAAAACAGTTAAACCGCCTTCATAATCTTCCCAATTGTCTATTGAGTCATTTGCATTTTCTAAATCAAAAGAAAATAAAATCAAATCATCAGACTTTATCAGAGCATTTGCGTTGATCGCCTGCTTTTTGTTAACAGCTAAAACAAAAGATTTCGACGCTCCTGCCGCAAGAGTTACGGAAATCGTTTTTTCCGATGCGCCTTTGGCAAACGAAATGCGGGTTTGCGCCGCTGCCGTTAAATTTTTAACAGCGGCAAACGCCGCCTCCGCCCGCTTTTGAAAATCGTCATCGCTGATAACGTCAAAATCTCTCACACTAATTTTAGAACCGGCTGGATCAGTTTCGATAAATATAATCGGCTTTTCAGGATTGACGACAAACTGATGAAGAACTTTGTTGGTGCCGTCTTCACGAACGCGGAAGGCTTGTCCGTTGGTCAATATTTGGCTAAATATCTCGCGGGACGGAACCTGTTGATTCGAAGAAACTTCTTTACAGTTTTCATCAACCAAATTAACGGTAAAAGCGTTGTTCGTCATATTGGCGACCTCGACGTATATTTGTTTACCGTCCGATTTTTTCGAGCAAAGATTTTGTGCCGATGCTTTATCAGTTACGATGAGCATCAGACTAAAAAGTATCATTAAAAACATTAACTTTTTCATAGTTTTATTTTTGTCTTGTTTTTTGTTAACTGTTGATTACAAAAAGCGACGCGCCGGACTTTTGACCGTGACACTGTTTCATTTTAAAAATCGCTTCGCTTGAACCCCCAAGCGAAGCGATTTCTAGTTCTCACAATTTGTCATTTTTGACAAAACTGACGAGCTTGCAAACTATTTTTTAATTTTTTAATAGAGTCTGCCTTTCTGAAAATCCCAGATAGCTCTTTCGGGGTTGCTTTTGTTGAAAACACCCATATTTCCTTCATCAAACACAATCAATCTCCCGCCTTGTTTGTCAGGACCTCCGCGATAGGTGTCTGTTGACCAGATAGGTTGACCTTTTGCGTTATACAACACAAGATTTCCATCTTTCTGCATAGTGAGGATAGCCCCTTGTTTATCCTTGTCACCTACCGTCATAGTACATTTGACAAATTGATTTCCGTATTTAGCCTTGTCGTCTAATTTATACAAACAAAAGTTTCCGTCTCTCTGTAATACGGCGGCATACTTGTTTCCCGGACCCGATCTAATTCCTTCGCCTTGGTTCAAAGATTGTCCGCTTTCCAGCGTGTTGCCCACAATCTTAAAACTGTTCATATGTTCTTGTGCATCAGCACTCATAACACCGATAAGACCGACAATTGCTATCATCAAAATTTGACCTAATTTTGTTTTCATTATGTTTTTTCTCCTAATATAATGTTTATAAATTTGCTTTTTTGTGAGCAAATTCAAGTTTTTGAATTTCCAAAAACGGTAGGGAAGAGATTTTACAGCGTTACCGTTTCACCACCGGCGACCGTTTGCCGCCGTTTTTTCGCTGAATTTTTTCCAGTTATCAAATCAATCTTTGATTAAATTTGAACTTCCGAAATAAAAACGGCGATAATCTGCTTTAATCATTTGCCTCAAACAATTTGTCAGATTGTTTTGAGCCGTAAATTTCACAATAATTTTAATTCCGCAAGACTTGATAAACTTTCTTTTGGTTCCGGCACATTTTCCGGGTAATAAATTATTCGTTTTCAATATGCCGATCTTCCTTTAGTTCATCATTCTTAGCTTCATTCATCCATTGTTTCGCTTCTTCCAAAGTTGAAACGCGCTGGCTGCATCCGCTCTGGATATGCTTGATCTCAATAATGGAATGTTCCTGCTCGCGGTCGTCGCCGGTGAATAAAAGCCAGCGAATAAAAAATGATTTGCGGATTATCATAGAAAGTTTTCTTCGGGGAGTATTTTGTGAACAAAATGAGAATAACTTCCAAAACTTCCAAAAAACTTCCAAAAACCGGATTATTTGGAAATTTTTTAGTTTTTTTTGAAAAATTTACTCAAAATCTTCCATCAAATAGAGATCGGAAGATTCACGAGTATAATAATAAGCATAAGTTTTGCCGTCGGGCGTGAGTTTAATTCCTGAAACTTTAGTTACACCGGCGGCATCTTTCGGCATCAGTTCCAGCCACTTTTCCCGTGTTTCATTCGCCAAATTGTATTTGAAAACGACAGCCGGCAGGTCTCTCTGTCGCCGAATGAAAAGATTTTCGCCGTCATCAGCCCAGCAGATAAGATAAAAATCCTTTTCTAAATTTTTCAGCCGTGAAGTCGTCCCGTCAATAATTTGACCCAGTGATAATCTGTTTTCGGAGTCGGTAAAAACTATCCGGCTGCCGTCGGGCGAAATCGAACGTGTCGAATACATTTTGACTCCTTCTTCGTCGGGTGTGAAGCAGACGGGACTTCCGCCGTCAATGCTCTGGATATACAACCGCGTTCCGCGATCAATTTCGTTGGCGGCGAAAATAATTCGTTTGCCATCGGGGAAGAAACAGCCGAACGCCTGATAAATGAGCGAATTTGAAGAATTGTTTTCAAGCGGTTTTATTTCTCCCGTGTCAATCGTTATCAAAGCCAGATGATTGTGCGGGACGGGAATTCGCATCAGGACGTATTTTTCGTCAGGCGACAGCGCGAGCGGCGAACCGCTGCCGATCATTTTGATAGAAGATGCGTCAGTTTTCCGAATGTATGCGGAGTAAAAATTTCCGCCGTCCATCACGGATTCCTCGATAAGCAAATTTTCACCGTTATCGGTTATATCTTTGGGAATCGTCCAATGATGCCACGACAGATCGCGTTCGATGCCGTCTCCGGCGGAGCGGGCAGTAATATGAAGACGTATTTTGTCATCAGTTACCAGAGCCTTACCGCTTTTTGAAAAGTCGTGCAGTCTGAATCTTCCTGCGCCGTGGTAAATCAGACGCTTTTCTCCTTTCAGGTTGACGGCATTGATCGTCCGCAGGATTCCGTCCGATGATGAAGTAAACCAGATTTCGTCCTTTAACCACGCCAGACCGTAGACGCTCGCCCATTCGTTGGTGAGAATTTGTTTTTTTTTGCTTTTATCTTCCAAATCCAGAAAGACGATAAAGCCTTCATCGTCCAAAGGAATCGGATGCTCGATAAAGGCGATTTTTTTTCCGTCGGCTGAAAATCGCGGATGGCTGATCCAGCCTCCGGTTTCGAAAATTACATTACCGATTGGATATTCCAGACAATTTCTTCCGTTTCCGTCACGTACGACGGCAAGAAACTGCTCGTCGGGAAGCGAAGTTTGAGCGTTTTTGGAAGGATGCCAATCAGCCCACTGAATATCTTCCGAAAGTTTAAGCGGCAATCCGCCCGATACCGTCAGTTTAGCCAGAGTCGCTTTGCTGCTGAACCCGTTCCAATCGCCGGGTTTCAGTGCAATTGCCATATCTCCGGCGGAAGAAATTGAAAAAATCTCTGTGTTCTTTATTCCCAGTTGACGAGTTTCCTTGGTTTTCAGTGACATTGTATAGAGTTCGGAAACGCCGCCATCCCAGTCAGCACTGAAAACAATCGTTTCGCCGTCTGGTAAAAATTTTGCAGATTTAATAACTCCGTTTTGAAAGGTCAGCGGCGTGACGCGCGGCGATGAAATACTCGGCGCGGCTGATTTGGCGGGCGCGGACTTGGGTTCTTTTTTAACCGGAAGTATTTCTCCGCGTTTTATGCTTTGTTCAAGTTTGATCGTTGCCGGTTCAGGTTCGATGCCGAGAGCGAGCAGAGCCGCGCGGCACTGGTCGAACTGCTTTAACGCTTGATATTTGCTGCCCGTCTCAATATAAAAACGCATCAAAAGCCGGTGAATACATTCATCGGTCGCGTCTTCGGCAATCAGCTTTTTCAAAATTTCGATACTCGTCGGATGATCGCCGTTTGCGGCGTGTATCTCGGCGGTTTTGGTCGCCGTTTTGCGGAACAGAATCCGCATTGATTCGCGGCGCGTGTAAATCCAGTCTTCGTAAATATCTTCGGTGAGCAAATCGCCGCGATATATTTCGAGGGCTTTTTTTCCGGCTTCAAAATCATTATTGCGAAGAGCGCAGGCGGCGAGTCTCTCAAATTCGTCGAGATCAATGCAAAGCGTTCCGGGCGAGTTGAGAATGATTTGTTTGTTTTGCGTCAAAATAAATCGAGAGCGCGCTCCCTTGACTAAATTCGGTTCGAGAGTGCGCCGCGCTTTGTAAATCGCTTTATTTAAGTTATTTAGGGCGATTTCCGGCGGCAGTTCCGTCCACAGTAAATCCATTATCTGTTCGCGGTGAAGAGCGTGACACGGTTTAAGAGCGAGCAGTTTAACCAGCGATTTAGCCGAACGGCGCGCCCAACGCTTTTCATCAACCGGTACGCCGTCAATTTTCGCCTCAAATCTGCCGAGCAGATGAATTTCCAACAATGGCTGAGAAGACAGTTTATTTTGCATTCATTTAAGCATTTCCAATCTAATCATCGCCGCCTTGTGCCGAAGCGGTCAGAAACAAGCCCGCGAAGCGGCGAGTAATGTGATTTTGTTGTCGTCATTTTTTCAGTGTATTTTTCTATTTTTATTTTGAGCTTTCGTTATTTCTTCAATCGTCGGCTGCCCTTTCATTCAGCTTCAAACTTTGGATTTTCCTGCAGCTGATCGTCCAAAACCGCCGCCAAAGACGGCAGACAAACCATCACTGCGCCCGTTTCGATTTCGGTAAAATGCGCCGCGCCCGCTTCGATAATCTGAAAAACGCGCCGCTGCGTGATGCCGAAAAAAACGACGGCTTGCTCAGTCGTCAGCATCGGTTCGCCGCATTTCGCGCAGGCGGTTTGTCTGACCGACGGCGATTGGCGAATGGTGTAGCGGCGTTTGGTCGCAGCCAGCAGTTCAAATTTTCGCTTGATTTCCATTTATTTTTGGCTTACAGTTAATTGGCTTTTTTCGGCTCAAACTTTATTAAATTGTCGTATGAGAGCCATACTATAAATTTCACTCTCAAAAGTCTGGATTTTCTCCTGGACTTTTTTCGGATTTTTTTTGGATAGCGATAAACTACAACAAACACAAGGGCTTTATCATTTCGGCGCGTTTCAACTCGACGCTGCGGATCGTCGTTTGTGGCGCGAAAATGAACCGATTTCGCTCACGCCGAAGCAGTTCGATCTGCTTTTTTACTTTATCGAAAACGCCGGACGTGTGGCGAAAAAAAACGAACTGCTCGATGCGGTTTGGACTGATACTTACATCGCGGAATCAACGCTGGCGCGAAATGTTTCGTGGCTCAGAAAAACGCTCGGAGAATACGCGGGCGGAGAATCGTTTATCGAAACCGTGCCGAAAATCGGCTATCGCTTTACGGCGGAAGTTACACGCTTCGCCGATGATGCAAATGCGCTCATCATCGAAGAACAAACCGTTCGGTATTTTCACGGCGAGGAAACTATTTCGTTTGACGACGCGGCAGCACGGAGAAAGGCAGAAGATGAGCAAGAAAGGTCAGAACAAGAAATTACAAACTTCCCGCCGCAAAATGTTCCGGCGCAACGCTCGTTTTCAACCTTTCCGCTTCTTTTTGTCGTAATCGTTTTCGTCGCGCTCACCCTCAGCGGTTTTATTATTTACCGAAAACATTTTGCAGCCGACACGCCGATTGCCGGGTTGAATATTAAAGCAAGAACAATAGTCAAAAATATTATGGTTGACGCAGCTCAGGAAACTGTAGATGCCGGAATCAAAGTTCACAAAGGAGACATTCTTGATGTTTCTGCCGATGGTGAATATCAACCCGGAACAGATCAAACTCGGTCGTATGAAGGAGATAAAAATGGCAAAATCTCAACCGATATAACCGAAAGTGACCGGATCAAGATTGGCTCTGTTGTCAATTTACAGAATCAGTATTCCGGCGGAGGCTATCTTGATGCTTGGGGACTGGTCAAGGATAAGCCGGAATTTTCGATAGTTCCAACTGAAATAATGTTTGTTTCAACTCACCCAAACCCGAACCGGGACAATGGCTCCGGGAGTTGGCAGATTGTTTCCGCGACAGGAAAAAAAAATGGTGAAATACTTGTGTATGGCGACGAAATTCACTTAAAGAATATGTCTCCCGATGCCGGTTACCTCGACAACTGTGGTTTTATCAAGGATATGCCGGTTTTTAAGGACTATGTTAAAGTTGAAAAGTTTGCAGTATTCACCGCTTATTCTGAAGACCGTGATGACGGAACCGGCACGTGGACTGTCAGTTCATCTGCCAAATTCGACGGAATTCCGGTCCTTGAAGGAGACGGCATCGGACTTGAGAACGGGTTTCCAGGCGGAGGTTTCCTCGACATTGCCGGTCGCGTAAGCAGCCTGCCGGCGTTCGGTGATTATGACGGCTCACTTCTGGTATTCATTCACGAATCAACCACCAGCCGCCGCGCTGATTCAGGCATTTGGATTATCTCCGACAGTAAGGCGGCACTGAAATAGAGTGCGTGATCAACACGCCTAGCCATCGCCGCCAAAATAATTATCATTGATAGATTCGGCGAAATTTCCCAAACTCGTTTGCATAAGGCGTAATTCTCTAAATTTTAATCTCGAATGTTTCACTTTGGGCGGTTTTGCATTTATTATAGAGGTTAAATGGAACAACCAATTAAAGAATCAACGGTTAAAATTAAACGCGAAATAAAAGGTGTCGTCGAACCGAAGCTGGTTCGCATAATTTCATTTTCAATCATTACGCTTTCGCTCGCCGCCTGCACGGTTTTGTGCATTCTGGCAATCTGGCAGTTCACGCAGAGCGACGCGGTTTGGCGCGCCGTGGCGACTTTTATGGTCGTCAGCGTCGCCACCGGAATCTTTACTTTCGTCAATGAAAAATTAGGTTAAAAGGTTTTTGTGCTGAAAAAATTTCAATTTCCCATCGAAAAAACGATTTACAAAAACCGTCTCGACCAATTTCTATTCGACGAAATTACTTCTCTGAGCCGGATGTATTTGAAACATTTGATTTTAGCCGGAAACTGCACGGTCAACGGCGAAGTCGAAAACAGCGGTTATCATTTAAAGTCCGGCGATTTTGTGGAAATCGAAATTGATGTCGAAAGCAAAGCCGAATTGCTGCCGGAGAATATTCCGCTCGAAATCATTTTTGAAGATGACGAATTGATCGTGATAAACAAACCGACCGGAATGCTCGTTCATCCGACGAAAGGCGTGCGGCGCGGCACTTTGCTCAACGCGGTAATTTATCATCTGAATTTGAACGAACGGGGAGAAATTAAAGACGGCAAACTCGTTCGCGCCGGTTTGGTTCACCGGCTTGATAAACAAACGTCCGGTTTGATGGTCATCGCCAAAAATCCGCGCGTCCACCGGATTTTGTGCAGTCATTTTCAGCGCAGACTGGTCGAAAAAAAATATCTGGCGGTTGTCGAAGGCATCGTCGGCGAAGATTCCGGCACGATCAGCGCGCCCATCGGACGCGACGCGGAAGAACGAATTTGGAAAATCTCAGCGGACGGAAAATCCGCCGAATCGCGCTTTCAAGTCGTTGAAAGATTTACGGATAGAACGCTTTTAGAACTCGAACCCGTTACGGGCAGAACAAATCAATTGCGGCTTCACTGCGCTCACATCGGACATCCGATCATCGGCGACGACAAATACGGCGGGCGCGAATTTCAGCGGCTTTGTCTGCACGCTTCCAAACTCGCATTTTGGCATCCGAACGGAAATATTCGTTTGGAATTTGAAAGTATTTTTTGTTTAATGGAACGCGGACACTCCTGTCCGCCGACTTATACCAAAACCAAAAAGGTAGGTTAGTTATGCAGAAGCCCGCACGAAGTAAAGGCGTGAATGAAGTCGCCCTTACTTCGTGCGGGCTTCTGCATCTTTTAACACACATATTTAATTTGTATTGGTATTAGAGCAATATCGGCGGACAGGAGTGTCCGCGCTCCGGGACTTCATTAAAATTATTTTGTCTAACTTACTTATATGAAAATACTCATTGGCGAAAAAATATATTACAATCTAAGCCTCTTTATAAATGAGAATAAA
Source organism: Pyrinomonadaceae bacterium (assembly GCA_965218105.1). Lineage (GTDB taxonomy): Bacteria > Acidobacteriota > Blastocatellia > Pyrinomonadales > Pyrinomonadaceae. The sequence goes on along the minus strand of OZ244585.1, from coordinate 1,448,340 downwards.
ATATTTCAGTTACGAGGTATTTTGGATTTTACGCGCTGAAAATTTTGCTTACTTTTCTTTTAATCTCAAAAGATGAAGTAAAAACTCAAATCCCATAAAATCTACAGGAGAACATAATGTTTAATTACAGAAAGTTGGGTGTAATAACAAGCATTCTGAATAAGATTTAGGAAAGCAGGACTCGTAATTGTAAATAAATTTTGGCTTAAATTTTAATTTTGTTTATTAAAACGCAGATAAAATATTTTGTCTGCGTTTTTTGTGTTTTTCACTGTCTTTTTAAGATAAAACTCAAGTGTAAAATTTTACATTTTGATGTTAAAAATTGTTGACCAAACGTGTTGATTTGTTCTAATATCTAAAAAGCGAAGTTCTTTGCTTTTCGACACAAATGCCTCAGAAACAGAACAAATTCAAATTGGTATATTTCGTCATTATCACGCTCTTGCTGGTAGGTTTAGTTCCGCTCGTTTTGACCGGTTGGTTTTTGTCGGAAAAAAGCGCGAAAGAACTTCGCGCGGTTGAAAATCGCTATCAGACACAGCTCGTGCAGGAAAAAGCGCGGCAAATTGAACTGTTCGGGCAGCGTTACGGCGATTTGGTCGGAAGTTACGCGAAAGCTCTCGAACTTTCAAACGATCTTTCTCTTTTGTCTTCGCCGCAGACGGAAGAAAAATTGGGCGCGACGCTCAAAGAAAATCCCAATCTGTTCGCGCTTTACATAAAACCGATCAACGGAAAATCGCTCTCGGTTTCGCAAGCCAAAGTCATTAGCGAAGAAGAAATCCAAAATTTGTCTGCTTTGGAGTTATCGCGGCTGGAAAATAAAAAAATCGTCTTCGGACAGCCGCAGAAATTAGATTCGAGCGGCGAAATAGTTTTGACGATTGCCGCGCCGGTCTTCGTCAACAATAGCATTTCGGCGGCGGTTGTGGCGATAGTTTCGCTCCGCGAACTTTCGAGAATTATGGCGGAAACAAAGCCGATCAGCGAAGCGGAACTGTGGAAAGCCGGTTTGCCGATAATTTTTGTCGTTGACGAAAAAGGTCGCGCCGTTTTTCACCCGGACGCGAACGTCGTTTCAAGTCAGAAATCTTTGACTGATTTGAAAATCGTGCAGGAATGGCAGGCGACGAGCCGCCAAATTCAATCCGCGCTCGCGCCTTTCACGGCGGAATACGAGGGCGAACATCACGCGATGATCGGCGCGTATTCAACCGCCAATTTCAGCGACGATTTGAATTTCGGCGTAATTACGATGCAGGACGAAAGCAAAGCTCTCGCTTCGGTCGGCGAAATGCGGCGGCAGACGTGGATGATAAGTTTAGCGTTCGCGCTGATTGCGCTGATCGTCGGCAGTTTGCTGGCGAGACAACTGACTTCGCCTCTGTCAAATCTCGTTTCCGCCGCGCAGAAAATCGCGGCGGGCGATTTGTCCGAGCGCGTTAAGACAAAACATATCGCGGAAATTGACACGCTCGGCAAAACTTTCAATTTGATGAGCGGCAAATTGGAAGAACACATCGCCAAACTCGCCAAAGCCGCGCAGGAAAACCGCGAACTTTTTGTCGGCACGGTCAAAGCTCTCGCCGCCGCGATTGACGGCAAAGACCGCTACACGCGCGGTCATTCCGAACGAGTTTCGCGCGTTTCCGTCGCCATCGGCAAACGGCTCGAACTCGGCGCGGAAGAACTGGAAACGCTGCGAATCAGCGCGCTTTTGCACGATGTCGGCAAAATTGCGATTGACGACGCGATTTTGAAAAAACCTTCCGCGCTGACGAACGAAGAATTTGAAATAATGAAAACTCATCCGCAAGCCGGTTACAAAATTATGTCGCAAATTCCGGCGATGAAAGACTTTCTGCCCGGAATGTATATGCACCACGAAATGGTCAACGGCGGCGGTTATCCGCAGGGTTTGAAAGGCGCGGACATTCCGATGCAGGCGAAAATAATTTCGGTCGCCGATACTTTCGACGCGATGACGATTGATCGTCCGTATCAAAAGGGAATGATGCTCGATGCCGCGCTCGACCGCATCAGAAGTTTCGTCGGCACGAGATACGACGGAAAAGTCGTCGAAGCGTTGATCGAAGCCTGCGCCGAAGGCGAAATCGGCGGCGGAATCGTCCGCCTGAAAGCGACGATGCCGAACAATATAAGTTTGCGCGCGAACAAAAAAGTCGAAACTCACGAACAAAAAACCGCTTAATTCACCGCAATTTGAGTAAGTAAATGGGCAAAATAAATTTGTAAATGCCGGAGCGCGGACACTCTTGTCCGCCAGCCGTTCAAACAAATGACGATACCGAAACAGGAACATTGGCGGACAAGAGTGTCCGCGCTCCGACTTAAAAATAATTTTGTCCGTTTACTTATTAAGATAAATTTTTATAAAGCGAGAGGCTAATAAATGAACTCCCAAGACATTTGGCAGATAGAAGTCAACGAACGCATTTACGATGCGAGTTTCAAAGAAGTCGTGGAATGGATAAACGAAGGCGCGATTTTGCCCGAAGATAAAATCAGGCGCGGCAATCTGCGCTGGATCAGAGCGGACAAGGTTCCCGAATTGTATGAGTATTTTCACGCGGAAACATTGGGCGCGGAATTTTCCAACTCCGTTTTCAATACAAAATCCGAATCGGCGGAAATTTATACCAATTTTCAAGTCGAAGATTTCGACAAATCAACCGAACAAGACGGCGTTTCCGTTCAGGTTTCAGTCAACAATAATTTGCTCCGATCCGGCAGCGGTTCGAGTTTCGCAAAAGGTATTTCAGATGCCGAAAACATTTCAGCCGAAACAATCGCCTGTTCGGTTCATCCTGAACTTGAACCCGCTTATATCTGTGAAATTTGCGATGTTTTGTATTGTAAAACCTGTCCGCATTCATTTGGAAGCAGCGTAAAACTCTGTCTCGACTGCGGCGGTCTCTGCGTTCCGTATATCGGACAAGCCAGAAATGCAGATAGAATGCACGGTTCGGTAAATAAACCGTATCGAAGAACCGAAAAAACGGAAAACCAAGCGGCTTTGCACGATGAAGCGCGGTTGAAAAAAGAAGATTTATTAAACGCTTTGAAATATCCGCTGAATTTTCCGGCGAGTTTTTCAATCGGCGCGGGTTTGCTGATTTTGCTGATGTTCGGAGTCGGATTAGCCGTCTTTGGCGGGAAACTTTTCATTTCCGCCGCGGCAATTTTCAGTTTATTTTCGATAATGCTGACGTTTTGCGTGCTGGCGAAAATTGTGGAAAATTTCTCGCAAAAAAAATTCACCAAAAATTTTCTTCCCAAATTCAATAAGTACAATATTTGGGAAGATATTATTCATTCCGGTTTTTTGAGCTTCGCGGTTTATTTCATTTCATTCGGATTGTTCGTCGCCATCACAACCGGCGCGGGTTTTTACGCGTGGCATAAATTTTCGAGCGAACTGGATGATGTCGAAGCGAGAATGCGTCAAACCGACCGCCGTTTTGATGCCGTCATCAACAAACTGCAGTCCGACGCTGAAACTTCAGATTCGGCTCGAACCGCGCAGTCTCCGGCGGATAAAAATCTTGCGGCGGCAAATTCGCCCGATCTGGAAAAGATGATTGAAACGAGCAGAGAAGAAAGTTTTCAGTCAATCTTCGGAGCGAACTATTTGGGCGACAATCAGGAAATAAAAAAAAGCGTCCAGTCTTTTATGCGAATTTCCGTCCCTTTTCATTTGCCGATGCTGTTCGCCTTCATTTTCGGCGTAGTTTATTTTCCCGCCGCCGGTTCGATTGCCGGTTCAACCCGCTCATTTCGCAAGACGGTCAACCCGCTTTTCGCATTAAAAACGATCAAAAGTTTTGGTTTGGATTATTTTAAAATTTTGATTTTATCGGCAGTCTTTGTAGTTGTTTCCTTAACGATTACCGTCGGTTCTTATTTGTTGCTGCTAAATTACGATCTGAAATTAGCGGGAATTTTTTCGGCAATCACGCTCGGAAGCGTTACCGCATTTTATTTCTGGATTGTTTTTTCATACTTTCTCGGAATGGCGGTTTTCAACAAATCGAAAAATGCCGCATTTAATCTCACCGCTGTTTGATCGAATAATTTAGATTTGAAAATTACAAATGAAACTTAACTGAAAAGATATTGTTTCAGTTAAGTTTTTTGTTTCCCTTCAACTTTCAAATCACAAAATCCTTCACATTTTCTGACAATCGGTTTTGAGGAAAAAAATAATGAACGAACAAAATTTACAGGAAATCTGGCAAGTTGATGTCAGCGGCGAAATTTATGAAACCGACTTTGAAAATTTGGCGGACTGGATTGCCGAAGGCGCGCTTCAGCCGCAGGATAAAGTGCGGCGCGGAAATTTGCCGTGGCGCGAAGCCGGAACAGTTCGTTTGTTGAACAATTTCTTTAACGATAAGAAAAAAGTCGTTAATTCTTCTGTTTTAACGATGTCCGGCGCGGCAAAAGAGTCGGAAACTAATTTTCAATCCGCCGCCAAAAGCATTGCCTCGCCGAATATTCTGCATTACGATTTGCCCGGACAAATCACGGAATCGAAAGATAAATACTCACAAAACACGGTTAAAACCTTTGACAATTCAAAATTGATGCGGGAATTTGACACCGCCGGCGCGGAAACTTTCGGTTTCGCCGATTTTGCGAAATCTCTGGTTTATCCGTTTAAGTTCAAAGCGAGTTTAATTTTCGGCGCGATATTTTTCACGATCTTCTGGCTCGGACAATCGGTTTGGATTTTCGGCGGATTTATGCTCGTCTCCGCAATTTTCTGCGCGATGCTCGCCAATACATTGACATTTGGAATTTTGGCAAACACGGTCGAAAATTTTGCGCAGGGCAAAATCACTTCGGATTTTATGCCGCGCTTTGACGATTTTTCGGCGTGGGAAGATGTGATTCACCCGTTTTTACTGAGCATCGGCGTTTATCTTATTTCTTTTGGTTTGCTGGCTGCTTTATTGATTGGCGCGACTTGGAATGCGGTTGATTCGTTAAATGAAATTGACAGAGGAAAAGATAAAATAGTTTCCGCCGTTCTGCCCGTTCCGCCGAACGATTTGAATTTGGCAAAGCAATCGGCGCAGGTCAGTCAATTGACCGAGCAGTTCAAAAAGCAAAACAAATTCAAAGACGGAAATATGCCGGACGAAAATGCGATTATTAAGTCGCAGACGAACAGTTCAAACGATGAATCGGCGATTTTTGAAAACTTACAAAATCAAATAAACCAAGCACAAACTGAACCGCCGGAAACGGCGGCAAACAATAATCTGAGCGAAATGCCCGGAGATGTGATGCGCTTGTCGCTGGCTTTTTCGATTCCGATTTTTCTGGCGTTTTTGTGGGGAGTTTTCTACTTTCCCGCCGCGTGCGCCGTTGCCGCCTACACGCGCTCGTTCACAGCGACGTTAAATCCGTTGATCGGTTTTGACACGATCAAACGATTGGGTTTTGATTACGCGAAAATTCTCGGTGCGAGTTTAATTTTGGGCGTTTTCGCAGTCGTTCTAAACAGTATTTTAGGAAGTTTTTTTGCGCCGCTCGATCTGCCGCAAATCGGAAATTTGGCGGTAAAGTTATTTGACGGGCTTTTGTATTTTTACTTTTTTATTGTGTTTTCAGTTGCTTTGGGTTTTGTGATTTACAAAAATTCGAGAAATCTGAATTTATCTCAAGGTTAATTTGAAACAGCTTATTTGTTGAATACTTGAAATTTAAGTCAAAAAGACGCATTATTACGGTAAGATTTACGAAAATCGAGATAACAATTATGATTATCACACTACCAACCGAGATTGAAAAAATTGTCGCCGAAAAAGTCAACAGCGGAGCATATCAATCGGCTGATGAAGTTATCAGCAGCGGCGTTCGCTTATTGGAGGCAAGAGAAAAAGGAACGGAAGCCTTGCGCCGGGAAATTATGCGCGGTTTTGAAGATATTCAGGAAGGACGATTTTCCACTTTCTCAACCGACGAAGAATTAGAGGCTTTTTCCGACGACATTATCCGGCAAGCCAAGGAACGCCGTGACGCTTCAAAAAAATAACAAGCGGATTGTGATAATTTCGGCTGCCGCTGCCGAAGATTTAAAAGATATTTGGGATTATCTCGCAAAGCATAGTGAAAATGCCGCCGGCAAATTGGTAAAGGAAGTTAAGAACAAGTTTATTCTTTTGCGCGATAATCCGCTTGTCGGGCGCGAACAAAATAAATGTTTGGTGGGATTGCCACTTTGTTCGATACTTTTAGAGAAACTCAATCTATCTGCGAATAAACCACAATAACAAAAATGAATCCACTTTTTGAAGGTGCGATAATTGGAGCTTTAACAGGCATTATTTTGTCGGGAATAGCTGCTTGCTGGTTCGGACTAATGTTGGCATTGATTATTTCGGCAGCGCAATTTAGTGGTAGAGATTTCTTCAAGATTGCGGGTATAATTTCAGGTATCGGAATAGTTGGCGGAATAGTTCTTGGAGGAAGTGTCGGTTTTCTGAGTAGAGTTATTTTTATAAATATCGAAGGAACTTATATTGGCGTGTTCGCTGGCGCGGTTATACTTTGTTTTGGCGGTTTTATATCCGACTTCACAAAGAGTTCTCAACAAGTGAAGTTTGAAAGTGCTTTGGCATCGGGAATATTAGGATCATTAGTTGGTGGGGTGTTGGGAGGACTTTTGGGTTCAATAGTTACTTTAATAATTGAAGCGATAAAGTAGAATGCAAGAACGCAGAACAACATATTGAATAACTCATTTGACAGTGAAATTCTATTCGTTTTCCGATAGAAGTTCGGCAATTTGTTTTTTCAACTCTTTAATCTCATCGCGCATTCTTTGCAAAGATTTAACGTGAGCGTTTTGCCGTTTGTATTCGTCAAGCGGCTGAACGGGCGTTCCCCACCAAACACCGGCGCGGACGATTTTATGCGGCAAAACTCCGGCTTGCGAACCGATAATTGCGCCGCTTTTGACGAGCGCGTGATCGCCCATTCCAACTTGTCCGCCGATTACGCAGTCGTCTTCGATAATCGTGCTGCCGGAAATTCCGGTTTGCGCGGCGATAATTACTCTTTTTCCAATAGTTACGTTGTGCGCGATTTGCACTAAATTATCAATTTTCGTGCCTTCGCCGATGCGCGTTTCGCCGAGCGAACCTCTGTCAATGCAGGTGTTTGCACCGATTTCGACATTATTTTCGATGACTACCGTGCCGATTTGCGGGAATTTTATGTAACCGTTCGCGCCGTCGCGCACGAAGCCGAAACCGTCCGCGCCGATAATCGTTCCGGCGTGAATTACGCAGTCGTTTCCGATTTTTACGTTGTCATAAATTACACAATTCGGATGAATGATTGAATTTTTCCCAATAGAAGCATTATTTCCAATTCTTACTCCGTCAAAAATTTGTGTGCCTTCACCGACATTTGTATTTTCGCCGATTGTTACATTTGCACCGATAAAACTTGCGCGGACATCAGAGTTTTCGGGAACAATCGCCGTTTCGTGCCAGCTGTTTTTCCAATCAAACGGATGAAGTTTTCCGGCGATTTTGGCGAAAGCGAGTTTCGGATTTTCAACTTTTATAAACGAACAGGGAAGTTTTCCGTCAAAATCTTCGGGAACGAGCAGACACGACGCTTTTGTTTGCGCGAGATTTTCCGTTTTTTCAGCATTTTCGACAAACGAAATTTCGCCCGTTTGAGCTTTTTCCAAACTTGCGACGCGCGAAATTTCCGTTTCGCCGTCGCCGATGAGTTTTCCATTCAAAAATTCGGCAATTTTTTTAATCTTCATCTTTTATTCTGCCCGGTGAAATTGAAATATCAATGTTCGGAGCTTTGAAATTTTCCATTTCTTCGTGTAAATCTACGGCTTGCAAAACCGGCAACAGCGAACTGCGAACAACTTTGCGAAAAGTTTCGGTCATAAATTATTTCCGATTCTCGGTTTCATTAACGACCGATTGCAGAAAAATCTCCATTCCTTCGATTGTAAAATTATGTTCGCGTTCGATCCGTTTCAAAATTGCCGCGCCGTCGCTGTCCAAAAAATTCAAGTCGGCGAGATCAATAATTATATTTTTGCCGAGTTCCGACCGCATTTCGAGCGCGATTTTTTCCAGTAAAACCGCATCTTCAAACTCCATCGAACCGCCGACGCGCAAAATCACGTTTCCGGTTTCGGAATCTTCGATTTGATTAATTGTGGTCGGCATAATTACTTGTGATTTAACGAAAAATTTGGTGTAAAAGCAAATAATGGAAAAGACTTCGCCGGAAATTTCAAGCGAAGTCTTTTGTTGGCAGGCTTATTATGGCGAGTTTATGAAAATTATAAATTTGCCGCGTCGCCCTGTTCGCCGCGATTTTGTCGGCGATTCTTGAAGCGTTCTTTCATTTGCTCTTTCAAGGCTTTGGCTTGCGTTTGCTGTTCGGGCGTTAAAATCGCGTAAACTTGTGATTTCGCGCGTTCTTTTTCGACCGTCAACTGCGCCATAATATTCGCCTGCTGCATCGCCAAAGACTGAACCTGCGCTTCATCAAATTTTCCGTCGGCGGTTGCTGCTTCAAATTGTTGATGAATTGATTTCATACTTTCACGCAAAGGCTGAGTTTTGGCTTTGCCCGCTTCTCTGATTTGGTTCATCTGCGCTTTTTGCGCGTCAGTCAAATTGAGTTGTTTGGCAAGCCGTCCGAAACCTCCGCGATGATGACCAAAACCGCGTTTATGTCCTTTGTCGCCGTCCGCTTTTTGTGCAAAGACGAAAATTGTTCCGATGGCAACTAAAGCGATTGCCAAAAATGCTGCTGCTAATTTTTTCATTATTTTATCTCCTATGATTTCTCTAAAAAATTACGCGATGTTTTTCGCGTTCAATGTGTTAGACGATTTTTTTCGCCTCCCGAACGTCTGATTTTCGTGAAGTTATGTAAAGAATTGTAAAAGTTCGCGCAAAAGAAAACTTTTTGACGTAAAATCATATCGAATATGAGCAAGATACTTTTGATTGATGATGATGAAGAACTTTGTGAACTCGTTTCCGAATATTTAACTGTTGAAGGCTTTGAAGTTGAAGCGGTTCACGACGGCGAAAACGGTTTGCGGAAAGCGGCAGACGGAGAATATGAACTGGCGATTTTAGATGTGATGCTGCCGAAAATGAACGGATTTGACGTTCTGCGCGAACTTCGCAAAACATCAACAATTCCGGTTTTGATGCTGACCGCGCGCGGCGACGATATGGAACGCATCGTCGGTTTGGAAATCGGCGCGGACGATTATCTGCCGAAACCGTTTAATCCGCGCGAACTGGTGGCGCGTCTGCGGGCGATTTTGCGCCGCGTCGAGATGTCGGAAGACACGAAACAGACCGAATCCGACAAATTGCAGATTGATGATCTCGAAGTTTCAATTTCGGGACGTTCCGCCAAAAAAGACGGCGAAGATTTGGGTTTGACGGCGGTTGAATTCGATTTGCTGGTCGCGCTGCTCAACGAAGCCGGAAAAATCATCAATAAAGAAGATTTGAGCGAAAAAGTTTTAGACCGTAAATTGTCGCCTTACGACCGAAGTTTGGATATGCACATCAGTAATCTGCGAAAGAAATTGGGAAACCGAGACGGCGATGATGAAAGAATTAAGACTATTCGCTCCGTCGGCTATATCTATACGATTACAGATTAGAACCGGGAGCGCGGACGGCTCGTCTGCCAACAAGCGAAGCGATGTTGTCTAACGCTCGCCGTCAATAACGTAACTGGAAAGCGAAGGCTTTTCCCGCGCTTCTGCGCTCGATGCGGACGAGCCGTCCGCGCTCCGATTATGAGTTTATTTTTAAAAATTTTCCTGTGGTTTTGGCTGGCGATTGCTTTGGTCGTGGCGGTTTTGACGGTTGTCAATTGGTCAACGCAGAGCGAGCCTCTGGTGCGTCAATGGCAGACATTTGTCGGCGAAATCGTTAAGACGAATTCGGCGACGGCGGTTCAGATTTATGAAAATGAAGGTCAAAGCGGTTTGGAAAAATATCTGAAACGGGCGGGCGAAACGGAAAGAGTCAATGCCGTCGGGTTTTACGATAAAAATCGCCGCCGCATCGCCGGCAGCGACATTTCGCCCGAAGCGCAAAGTTTATTTGACACCGCTTTAAACAGCGACAATATCGAATTTATCAGATTGCCCGAACAAACCATCGCCGCAAAAAAACTGCTGCTCAAAGACGGCGCGGAATATATTTACATTGTTCAGTTCAAACGACCGCCGCAAACGCCTCTGTTGACCGAAATCAGCAACCGAATTTTACAAATTCTCGCCGTGATATTAACTGCGGGTTTGGTTTGTTACGGTTTGGCGAGTTATATTTCTTCGCCGATTGGCAAACTTCGGCGGGCGACGCAAAAATTTGCCAAAGGCGATTTGCAAACTCGCGTCGTGCCGGAAATCGGCAAAAGACACGACGAAGTTGCCAAACTAGCGCAGGATTTTGACGAAATGGCGGAACGCATCGAATCTCTGGTTTCATCGGAAAAGCGTCTGACACAGGATATTTCGCACGAATTGCGTTCGCCGCTGGCGCGAATGAACGTCGCGCTCGAACTGGCGCGCGTCAAAGCAAATCCCGAAACAAAGCCTTTGCTGGAAAGACTCGAAACGGAATCTCGGCGTTTGAACGAGATGATTTCGCGCCTGCTGATCCTTTCCAAACTTGAAACGCGCTCCGAAAACTTCGAGAAAAGAGAAGTGAATTTAACCAAAATAGTCGAACAAATCGTCGCCGATGCCGATTTTGAAGCGCAGGCGAACGGCAAACACGTAGAAATTCTGCAAAAGGACGCGGTGAAAGTTTTCGGCAACGAAAATTTGCTGAGAAGCGCGATTGAAAATGTTTTGCGAAACGCCGTCAAATATTCGAAAGATGAAACGAATGTTGAAATCAGCTTAAAAAAAGGCGGCAAAAACGCTGAAATCGTCGTCAGAGATTACGGCGCGGGCGTTCCCGAAAACGAAATTGCCAACCTTTTTCGCCCTTTTTACCGCGTTCACACGGCGCGCGACCGAAAAACCGGCGGCATCGGATTAGGATTGGCAATCGCCGAACGCGCCGTCAACGCGCACAACGGAACGATTGCCGCGAAAAATATGCAAAACGGCTTATCTGTTCAAATCAGTTTGCCGGTTGTAACGCAGTCGTCCCGACTGCCGTCGTGAGCGCGTCTCGCACTCGCGTCTTCCAATGCGTTCATATTTTTCGAGTTTTTTGACGCGGAAGCGGGACGCATCCGCGTGCAGCAGGCAAGATGCCTGCGTTACTAAACGCGATTTTTCCGCGCGTTGATAAAAGATTGAATGCTCAAAATCATATAAAACAAACAAACTAAAGCCATTAACGCCTGCGACAAAACCGCCAGCGAAATTTCGATGCTGTTCATTTTTGAAATCAATCTGAAAGTCGGAATCAAAAAACCCAAAAGAGCGACAACGACCGCCGCGTGCATCAAATGTTTTCTCAAACCTTCATTTGAGGCGGCGATAATTCCGAAAATCACCAGCAAAATGCCGAACGCCGAAGGAATCAGCGCGGTCAAACTCGTATTTCCGTCAATGAGACTGAAAACATAGCCGGCGATTCCGATTAAAATTAGTATAATTCCGCTGACAATTGTAGTTGAAGGCATAATTTTTTTAATTGATAATTGATAGTGAATAACTGATAATCTAATTTTTTTATTATCAATTATCCACTATCAATTATCAATTATTTGCTTATTGGCAAAACGATCATCGAAGCGTTTCTGCCGCCGAAGAAGACTTTTTCCGTCGCTTTTTGAAAATCCGCCGCCGTCGCTAATTGATAATTGTCCATATATTTCTGCGGATTTCGCGCCACCAGCGGAAACCAGGTGCTTTGAACCTGCACCATTATTCGATGACCTTTTTTGAAGGTGTGAACGATTCCCGGCATCGTATAGGTAATTTTCGACACTTGATTCGGCGTTAAAGGTTCGGGTTTTTCAAACGAATTTCTGAAACGCGCCGGAAACGGTTCGCCGCGCAGAAGCATTTGATAACCGCCCGGCTCGAACACCGAAAATGCCGAATTCTCCGGCGGTTTCACGCCTTCCGGGTATTTGTAATCGTTCGGGAAAACGTCAATTAACTTCACGACGAAATCGGAATCCGTGCCGCTCGACGAAACGAATAAATACGGTTTGATGTCGCCCGCGACAGTCATATCTTCGGTCAGCGGTTCAGTTTGATAAACCAGAACATCAGGTCGGGTCGCCGCGAAACGCTGATCTTCCGTCATATAATCGCGCGGATAATTTGACGTGATTTTTTGCGTATATGGAACGGGTTTCAGCGGATCGGAAACGTATTCGTCAGAACCGCTCGGCGCGTTCAAAGCGTTCGTCGAAAATGTCAATCCGCCGTTCGCCGTCAGATACAAAGCCGTGTCCGTGCCGTTGGTCGGATTGTAAGTTTCAAAATTTTTCCATTCGTGCGAACCCGTGTCAAACAAATTTGTTTCCTTGATGTTGGAAATGTCGCCTTTGTCTTTCAAAAAATGATTGAAAAAGGGAAGTTCGTAGTTTTTGCGATAGTCGAGCGAAGTTTTCTGCCCGAAATACGCCGTGCCGAGAAAATCGCCTTCCGAGCGTTCCCAGCCGCCGTGAAACCACGGACCCATCACGAGAACATTGTAAATTCCCGGATTTTGGCGTTCGATATGCTGATAAGTTTCGAGTGCGCCGTATAAATCTTCGTTGTCATACCAGCCGCCGACGGTCATCACCGCCGCTTTAATTCCTTTGAGTTTCGTCAAAACATTGCGGTCTTTCCAGTATTGATCGTAATTCGGGTGTTGCATCATTTCGTCCCAAAATTTGATGCGAACGCCCACGCCCTTTTCAAAACTGTCGGCAGTTTCTTTCAAGCCGCCAAGCTGTTTGAACAAAGTGTAACTGTCCTGCGTTTCGGGCGTAAACCGTTTCATTTTAGTCGTTTCGGGCGTTTCGGGTGCGGGACGCGGCTGACCGAAAAACGTGAAAAACAAATAATTCTGCGCCAAAAACAACGCGCCGTTGTGGTGCATATCGTCGCCGTGAAACCAATCGGAAACCGGAGCTTGCGGCGAAATCGCTTTGAGCGCGGGATGCGAATTAATCGCGCCCGCCGAAGTGTAAAAACCCGGATAAGAAATTCCCCACATTCCGACGCGCCCGTTATTGTTGGCGACGTTTTTCACAAGCCAGTCAATCGTGTCGTAAGTGTCGGTTGATTCGTCAATTTCCTTCGTGCCGGATTTGGCGATTTCCGGTCGCACGTCAACAAATTCGCCTTCCGAAGCCCAGCGTCCGCGCACGTCCTGATAAACAAAAATGTAACCTTCTTTCGGAAATAATTCGTTCGGACCGAGCGAAGTTTTATATTTGTCTGCGCCGTATGGCGCAACCGTGTAAGGCGTACGGTCGAACATCATCGGATATTTCTGCGATTTGTCTTTCGGTTCGTAAATCGAAGTAAAAAGTTTCACGCCGTCGCGCATCGGAATCATCACTTCGCGCTTGTCGTAATTGGCTTTGATATAAGTCGCCAACTCGGTTTCCTGCGCCGGTCGCGCGGCTTGGGCAAACAGCGAAATTTGGCACAGCGCGATTGCCAAAAAAGCAAATAAAAGATTTTTCGGTCGAACACTTTTCATATTTTTCTCCAAAAATTAAAGTTTTGATTTGTATAAATACATTTTCGCGCAATTATCGAATGATGACAAGCGGCTGAATTTCAATTTTTCAAAGACACAAACGGTTCGTTTTCTTGAAAGCGAACATTTTAAGTTTCCCCGAGTTGCAAATCGGCAGTGTAAAATCTAAAATTTAACATTCAGCACGCACCCGTAGCTCAGCTGGATAGAGTATCTGACTTCGAATCAGAGGGTCGCAAGTTCGAATCTTGCCGGGTGTACCAACAAATTCAATAGTTTACAGGCACTTAAGTAGTGCCTTTTTTTGATTTCCACTTGATTGCCGCTAAATAATTTAGCTTTTCGCTTTTTCAAAATTTGTTTTCAGTCAATATTCTGATTTTGCTTTGAAACTTGAAATAAACATTTTGGTATTCGGCGGTCGGCTTGTTTCGCGTCTTGTTTTTACTTGTGTTAGATTATTCTTTGTTGCCCGACCTGAGTTGAGATCAAACGATATGTCAGATGCTGATTTTGGCTGATTGAGCAGGACTTTTGCGGATTGTTTTAAGCGGTTCTTTCGGTAGTTTAATAATACATTTTCATTAAATCGGGGAAAATTCTTCAAATCTGCGTTTTTCGGTGTCTAATTTTCTTGATAATTTTCAAGTCAAGCAATATATTTTGTTTAAGTTCAATGAATCGTTTAACTTACATTGGTCTTGCCATCGCCGCCATATTTATTTTGACGGCAATTTTTGCGCCGTTAATCGCCACGCGCGACGTTGCGGCGCAGGATTTGTTTTTGCGTTACGCCGCTCCTTCCGCCGAACATTTTTTTGGCACGGACGCGCTCGGACGCGATGTTTTTTCGCGGGTTGTTTACGGCGCGCGAATTTCTCTGCAAGTCGGTATTATCGTCGTTTCGGTTTCGGCGATAATCGGAATAACGGTCGGCGCGATTGCCGGATTTTACGGCGGCTGGGTTGACAAAATTTTGTCGGGCTATATTTTTAACGTCTTTCTCGCGTTTCCGGGTTTGCTGCTGGCGATTGCGCTGGTCGCATTTCTCGGCGCGGGACTGGGAAAATTAATTCTCGCCCTTTGCGTGATCGGTTGGGTCGGTTACGCGCGGGTGATGCGCGGGCAGGTTTTGAAAGTGCGTGAATACGATTTTGTGCAGGCGGCGCGCGCGCTCGGCGCGAGTGATTTTCGCATTATTTTTACGCACATTCTGCCGAATGCGATTCAGCCTTTGATAGTTCAGGCATCTTTGGGAATGGCGGGCGCGGTTTTGTCCGAAGCGTCGCTGTCGTTTCTCGGTCTGGGAATTCCGCCGCCCGCGCCGTCGTGGGGAACGATGATTGAAGAAGGACGCGGTTTCGATATTCTTTACAATTCACCGCACGTTTTGTTTTTTCCCGCAATTGCCATCGCTTTAACGGTTCTCGCTTTTAATTTTATCGGCGACGGTTTGCGCGAATATCTCGATCCGAAACAAAGACGGAGATAAGAAAATGGATAATGGATAGTTGATAATTGATAATGGAAGAAAGCAATAACTTGAGTTCTTCATTATCAACTATCAACTATCCATTTTCAATTTCTTCACATATTCAGCTCAAGATTTATGATTTGTTCGCCCAATAAAAGAGGCGAATCGGTGTTTATTTCATCAATAAATTTTTTTGCCGCTTCAGCTTCCAGCGGTTTTGAGTAGAAATAACCTTGTCCGTATTCGCAATTCAATTGTTCGAGTTGTTCCCGCTGCTCGGCGGTTTCGATGCCTTCAGCGATGACTTTCATCTTCAAACTCTGCGCTAATTTGATAATCGTGCTGACAATTTCGCCGTTTTCCGCGCTTTCCGTCATTCGACTAACAAATGAACGGTCAATTTTCAGATAATTGACGGGCAAACGGTGCAGGTAACTCAAAGAAGAATAACCTGTTCCAAAATCGTCAAGGCTCAGTTCCACGCCGAGTTCGCGCAAACGCGACATCATTTTTACCGATCTCGCGCTGTTTTCCATCAAGTGACTTTCCGTAATTTCCAGTTTCAAACAACGCGCTTCGAGCCGCGTGGAAATGAGCGCGGCGGTGATTTGTTCGACCAAATCAGGCTGTAAAAACTGTTTACACGACAAATTAACGCTTAATTTCAAGCCCGCCGCCGCCGGATTTTTGTCCTGCCATTCGCGCATCTGACGACAACCTTCGAAAAGAATCCATCTGCCGAGCGGCAAAATCAACCCGTTTTCCTCGGCTATCGGAATAAATTGATCGGGCGAAACCATTCCCTGCGTCGGATGATTCCATCTGATAAGTGCTTCAAAACCGGCGAGATTATTCGCTTTGATGGAAAATATCGGTTGATAATAGAGACAAAAATCGCCGCGTTCAAAACTTTGCCGAATGTCGGTCTCTATCTGCATTTGCAGCAAAGCGCGGTCGTGCATTGCGCGGTCAAAAACTTTATGACACGCTTTGCCGTCGGCTTTGGCGCAGTACATCGCAATATCCGCGTCGCGCAGCATATCTTCGGCTTTAGTATGCCCGATGGTGCTGAGCGCGATGCCGATGCTGGCGGACATAAAAATCTCGCCGCCGCCGACATCGAACGGAATTTTTAAGTTTTCCTGAATACGATTGGCAATTTGTATCGCGTCGTCTTCTCCGTCGAGTTCGTTGAGGAGAATAGTAAATTCATCGCCGCCCAAACGCGCCACCACGTCGCTCGAACGCAGAACCACTTCGAGCCGCCGCGCTATTAAAATCAACAACGTATCGCCTTCGGCGTGTCCTAAACTGTCATTTATAACTTTGAAACGGTCAAAATCGAGAAACAAAACCGCGAATAATCCGTCTTGTTCGCGCTTTCCGCGTTCGATTCTGAGCCGCAGATGATCTGAAAAAAGCGCGCGGTTGGCAAGTCCGGTCAAACTGTCGTGAAAAGCGTCGTGAAGCATCTTTTCTTCGGCGCGTTTGCGCGTCGTAACGTCCATAAAAACGCCGAGCGTGCCGGTCACCGCGCCTTCTGCGTTTAGAATCGGCGCGCCGCTGATTAACACCCACAACAATTCACCTGATTTTTTCCTGAGCCGCGCTTCATATCGTCCGGGAACGCCTTTTTGCCGCTGCTGATTCTCTCTTTCGACAACGGCGCGTCCTTCTTCGTCAAAGAACGTGTCGAGCGTCGCTTTGCCAATCAGTTCTTCGCGTTTGTAGCCGGTCAATTCGCAAAAGCGGTCGTTGACGTATTCGATGACTTCGTTTTCGTCAACCTGCGTCAAACCCTCGCCCATACTTTCAAACAGAGTCCGCAGCTTGTATTCACTTTCGCGCAGCGCGGCGTTGGTTCGCCGCTGTTCGGTAACGTCTCGAAAACTGATAACCCGACCGTTGACTTTACCGTCCGACATTTGCGGATGGTTATAGCGTTCATAGATTTTTCCGTCTTTAAATTCCAATATGTCAAAATTTTTAACTTCCGGGCTGGCGTTCATAAATTTCGTCGTGTTGACGAAATCATCGGGATTTATCAGCTGCTCCAAAACGTAATTGATAGTTTTCTGGTTATCATTTGAGTTGATAATTTCATCGGGAATCTGCCACATCTCAACGAATCGCTTGTTATAGGTAACAATTTTGTCGTTTAAGTCAACAACCAAAATGCCTTCGGCGGTCGCTTCGAGGGTTGAACTCAGCAGCGAAAGATTTTTTTGTAATTCCGCTTCAGCGCGTTTGCGGTCGGTAACATCACGCGCCACGCCTTGGACACCGATTGGCTGATTTGCTTCGTAAATCAATCTGGTGCTGACTTCCATCGTAATTCGCCGGTCATTTTTCGTTAAAATTTCCAGTTCGTAGGTCGTCGTCGGCAAACCTTGCAATTTACGGACGGTCATTTCCCTCGCCAATTCAAGATGTTCGGGCGCGATGACATCGGCAATGTTTTTGCTGAAGGCTTCATCGCGCGGATAGCCGGTAATTTTTTCACCGGCTTTGTTAAAAGACGTAAAATTTCCCTGAAGGTCTGTCGTGTAAAAAAGATCGTTGGCGTTGTCGAGCAGTTCACGATAATGATTTTTTGACAGCCGCAATGCCTTTTCCGTTTGTTTTCTGGCTAAATCGTTGGTCAAAAGCGCATTTCTGGAGAAATTCAAAGCGCGAATGGTCGCCAGCCACGCCGTCAGCGAAACGATCAGCATCAGAATAATGACGACGACCGAAAAAGTTGAATACTGATAAATTGGAATTTTCTCTTCAACGACGGGTTTTATATGAGTTGATTCGCAGAATTCCCACGCGAAAAACAAAATAACCATCATTGTAAGAGTAAAAGCGGTGGTCAAATGCAAGCGCGGAAATCGCGTTTCGACTGTAACTTCTGAATTTTCCGTCGCTAAATCCGGTGGTGATTTCATTTTATAAATTGATGCGCTGCCGTCAGTCTAACTTTATCCGTTTTGTTGACCGAGTAATTTTCAATGTAGAATATTGATGGAAATTGTTATTTGAACGACCAAATTTGATATTTATCTCGTCGTTGAACCGAATTTTATGGCAGGAACATTTCTTTTAGAAGTTTTTTAGAGAAGTTTCAACTGTGAGCCGAAACGATTTACTGTAACAGTTTATCTCATCAGGTTAATTTTGTAAACATTATTTAACCTGTGCCATCAAAATTTATTGATAGTTTCAGAATCATTTTTTCATTTATCAAAATATCAAAAAAATTTGTTACACTTCTTCAAAACAGATAAATTTCAAAAACTCGTGACCGCCGTTTCCATCAAAAATATTTCCAAAACTTATCCGCCGTCGTTTCCGCGATTGAAAAGATTTTTTCGTCTTCCGATCAAACCGCCGGTTGAAGCGTTAAAAGACGTTTCCTTCGACATAGATGAGGGCGAAATTTTCGGGCTGATCGGCAAAAACGGCGCGGGCAAAACGACGTTGACAAAAATCATCGCCACGCTCGTTCAGCCGACGAGCGGAAATGTTCGGGTTAAAGGTTTCGATGCGGTTGAAAACGAAGTGAAAGTTCGTTCGCTGATCGGTTTGGCGACCGCCGAAGAACGCTCGTTTTACTGGCGTTTGACTTCAGAACAGAATTTACTGTTTTTCGCGCGGCTTTACGGAATAAATGACAAATCAGCGCGAAAGCGCATCGCCGAACTTTTTGAAGAGTTAGATTTACAGGAATTAGCCAAACGCCGTTTTTCAGAACTTTCGACCGGCAACAAACAGCGGCTGGCGGTCGCCCGCGCGCTGCTTCCCGCGCCGCCGATTCTGCTGCTCGACGAACCGACGCGCTCGCTCGATCCGCTTGCCGCTTCAAATATGCGCGAGTTAATCGTTTCGCTCAAAGGCATTTCCGTTTTGCTGACTTCGCACAATCTCGCCGAAATCGAAGAACTCTGTTCGCGCGTGGCGATTATCGCCAACGGCGAAATTCGCGCCGTTGATACGCCCGAAAATTTGCGCCGTTCGCATCGGCAGACGCAAAGCGTTGTTATTAAATTTAATGGTTTGAAAGAAGAGGAAATTGATTCGTTGGCAAATTTGCCGCTCATTACTTTTGCCGTCGAAAAGCAATCAAAATATTTTAAGTTAAAATTTACGCGCGAAATCGAAGACGATTTGTTGGGCGAAACAATCGCATTTTTGACTCAAAAAGGCGCGAAGATTTTCGATGTTGAAACCGAAAAGGCAACGCTTCTCGATGTTTTGGAAAGTTATGAATGAAAAGGTTCAAAGCTCAGAATTTATGTTTAACCTGAAATCCTGAACCTTGAACCTTTTGAATTATGCCGGAACAGCCGCTTCGACTTTGTTTTCCTGAGCAATTACTTTACCAAACTGTTCGGCTTCGGTTGAACCGCTCAACGCCGTCGTCGAAGACATTCCGCCGGCAATGACCTGCGTTACCGCGTCGAAATAGCCGGTGCCGACAAACGATTGATGCTTCGTCGCCCGATAACCGTCAACCTCCAAAGCAAATTCGCGCTCTTGCAAATCGGCGTAGGCGGTCATTCCGTTTTCACGATAATGTTTGGCGAGTTCAAACATCGTCAAATTGAGCGCGTGGAAACCTGCCAGCGTGATGAATTGAAATTTGTAACCCATTTTGCCGAGTTCCGCCTGAAACTTGGCAATCGTCGCATCATCGAGTTTTTTCCGCCAATTAAACGACGGCGAACAATTATACGCCAACAGTTTGTCGGGAAATTGCGCGTGAATCGCGTCGGCAAAATCTCGCGCTTGTTCCAAATCGGGTTTTGATGTTTCACACCAAACCACATCGCTGTATGGCGCGTAGGCAAGTCCGCGTGAAATTGCCTGTTCGATGCCGTTTTTGACGGTAAAAAATCCTTCGACCGTGCGCTCGCCCGTGCAGAAAGATTTGTCGTTATCGTCAACATCGCTCGTCAAAAGATTTGCCGCGTCCGCGTCGGTGCGGGCGAATAAAACCGTCGGAACGCCGCACACATCAGCCGCCAGACGCGCCGCAATCAACTTTTGAACCGCTTCCTGCGTCGGCACTAAAACTTTTCCGCCCAAATGTCCGCATTTTTTCGCCGACGATAATTGGTCTTCGTAATGAACGCCCGCCGCGCCCGCGTCAATCATCGCTTTCATCAACTCGAAAGCGTTCAGATTCCCGCCAAATCCGGCTTCGGCATCAGCGATAATCGGCGCAAACCAATGAATTCCATTTTTGCCTTCGGTCGTGTATATTTGGTCGGTGCGCTGTAACGAATTGTTTATTTTACGGACAAGTTCAGGCACGCTGTTCGCGGGATAGAGACTCTGATCAGGATACATCTGTCCCGCGATATTCGCGTCCGCCGCCACCTGCCAACCCGAACAATAAATCGCCTGCAATCCGGCTTGAATCTGCTGCACGGCTTGTCCGCCCGTCATCGCGCCGAGCGCATTGACATATTGTTCCGTGTGCATCAAATCCCAAAGCCTCTCCGCACCGATTTTCGCAATCGTATGTTCGATTTTCACCGAACCGCGCAGCCGCAAAACATCTTCCGCCGTATAAGTTCGCGTAACCCCTTTCCATCGCGGATTTTCCGCCCAATCTTTTTCTATTTGTTGTATTTGTTCATCTTTTGTCATGATTTTTTCCTCCTTCAAATCTTGTAATGACTCAGTAAAAAATTATCAGAACCGGAGCGCAAGCGGCTCGCTTGCCCGTTTAAGCGCAGCAAAGAACGAAACGTCGCTCATCTAAAATGTAACTTGAATGTGAATGCGGCGCACGTCTATTCTTGCTTCGCTCGAATAGACGGCAAGCGAGCCGCTTGCGCTCCAATCGCCAACTTTTTATTGAGCCATTACTAAAACTTGCTCTTACTTTTTAACTTTGTCTTTTCAAATCGGATCGTGCCATTCTCTTGCAATCATCTCTTCGCTCAACCGACGAGCTTCCGTGTATCTGTCCTTTTCGGTTTCCAAACTTTCACTCGGCAAATTCTGCAAAATCTTCGCCAATTCTTCATCGAAAATTTTGGTTATCAATTCGGGCGTGTGTTTTATTTCCGCGCCTTTGCCGTCAACAATCTTGACCGTTTCCGCGTGCTTCATTCTTTGCGCGATCATCAGCCGATAAATTCTGTCGGTCGCCAAATCTTCCATATAACCGCCAAGCAGCGACGCGCCTTTTCCGCTTAAAACGCCGTGCCGATAGCGAATCGCCGTCCGCGCCGCCGCCCGCGTTCCGTCCAAAGTGTGTTTGCCGATACCAATCGGCGCAGGTCGCAAATCGGGATAACGCTCACGGTCGGCGAGTTGAATAAAATTTTGATTCGGCGCGGGAAACTGCGCGACGGCAATCTCATTTTGGTCAGGATGTCCCGTCCACGCGCCGTCCATTCCAACTGATGCTTCATTACTTTTGTCGGCTTCCAAAACTTTTAGGGCGCGTTCATTTAATTCTTTATCGGCGCGACTCGGAAACAGCGCGGTCATTCCGCCGATTGCCAGAATTCCGCGTTTGTGGCAAATATTTACCATCAATTCGCGCAGATTCTGAAAGAACGCGACATCCGACGGAATCGTATTTCTATCGGGCAAAACCCATTCCGCGTTTTCAAGATTAAAATGAATCAAACTCGCCATATAATCCCAACGCCCAAGATTTAAACCCAAAATATGTTCGCGCAGATTGTAAATAAATTCTTCGAGCTGATAGACGAACGAATGCGCTTCGACGAGCGCGAAACATTTGATAAAACCTTTTTCCCAGCCGAGTTTCTGCTCGATTGTTTGAAACAAATCGCGCCAGAATAAGCCTTCTTCCGCCGCTTCGGTTTTCGGAATATAAAACGTCAAATTATGTTTCAGCTTTGTTTTATCAACGCCAAACGCAATCCGCGCGACATCATAAACTGAAGCCGAAAGAAGTTCATCCGTAAAAACATTTGCTTGATTCAAATGCAAACCGCGCACGCGAATCATCGTTACCGTTTCGCTGTCTTTGATTACAACTTCACGATTCCGTTTTTTATCAAAATAATTTAATTCGCCGTGTAATGCCTGCACAGAATTCTCAATTCCCGATTCGAGATTTTCCCAATTATTCGCCATTGAATCTTCGAGATCAATCATCACGCCCGGCGCGCCGCTGTTCAGCATTTTGACCACAAGTTCCGCGTCGTCCGCCGGTCCGGTCATTTGATTTCGCTGGTCGGCAATGTATTTCGGCAGACTAATTTTCCAGTCGCCCGTCGTCGCCTCCGATGCCGCAAGATGTTTGGGCAAATTTCCCGCGTGTGCATTCTGCAAAACTTCCGCCCGTCTTTTCGCCAATTCCTGCTGACGCGGCGTAAATTCCCGATGCAGGAATTCTAAAAATTCATAAAAACCCGACGATAAATCTTTCTCCGCTTCAAAACCTTCGGGCGCGTGGTTGATGCGTGAATCGAACTTCTGCTTCATTTTTGTTTGTGTTGTCATAATTTTTATTTGTTCAAAATACTGAACATCTGTTCCAATATATGTTTATGAAATACTTTACATTCGATTATTTGCGTTTGTAAATAAAAATTTTTGATTTGTTCGATATGTTGAACAGTTTTTCACAATCCGGCACAAAACTTTACAAAAAGCCGGACGATAAGTTAAAATAATGTGAGTGAAAAAGGTAGTAAGCATAGTGGTTTCTTAACTTTTTACTTTATTAAAATATGGCAGACGAAAAAACAGCCAATGCCGTCGAGCGGACATTTTCGATTTTGGAATTAGTCGCCGAAAGCACAAACGGATTATCAAATTCGGACATCAGCCGCCGATTAAAACTGCCGAAAAGTTCGGCGAGTTATATTCTGCGCGTGATGGAAAATCGCGGTTATTTGACCCGCGCCGACGGCAAAAAATATCAAATCGGATTAAAATTGCTGAGTTTAACGCGCGGAATGTTGTCGCAGATTGACGTGCGCGAAGTCGCCAAACCCGTTCTCGAACAATTTCTGCAGAAAAGCAAAATGTCCGAAGCGCATCTCGCCGTGCTTGATAACGGACGCGCCGTTTATATCGAAAAAGTCGAAGCCGAAAACAGTTTTATCAAAATGGATATTTGGGTCGGACATCGCCTGCCCGTTCACACGACGGCAATCGGCAAAATTTTGATGGCAAATTTACCGGATGAAGAGATACTGAAAACTTTGGAATTGCGCGGAATGGAAAAGAAAACGCGAAAATCAATCACGAGTAAAACGAAGTTTGCGCGCGAAATCGAAGGAGTCAGAAAATACGGCATTGCCATTGATAATGAAGAAAACAGTTTGAATGTTCGATGTCTCGCCGCGCCGGTTTTTAACCAGCAGGGCGCGGTAATCGCCGCGCTCGGCACGTCTTCGACGATTCTCGAACTTGACGAAGCGCATCTGCCGAAGGTCGTCCAACTCGTCAAGGACGCGGCGCGAAAGGTTTCCGAAAAGTTAGGATACTTTGGCAAAAATTGAGATGAACTGTAAAATTTTCCCGCTCGGCGACACCGCTTTGACCGTCAGTTTCGGCAATAAAATCTCGCCCGAATTAAACGATTTCGTCCTGAAATTCGCGCAGTTTTTCGAGCAAAACCAATTTCCGGGTTTGATTGAAACAATTCCCGCTTACGCTTCGGTTTCAATTTTTTACGATGTTTTAATAATCGGAAAAACTTTTCCCGAATTTCCGACAGCTTTTTCAGCCGTCAAAAATTTCGCCGAAAATGCTTTGCAGAATTTGAACGAAATAAGTGAAAAAAAATCGCGTTTAGTTAAAATTCCGATCAGTTTTGATGAGAAATTCGCGCTTGATTTGGAATTTGTCGCCGCGACGAATAATTTGACACCGAAGGAAGTAATAAAAATTTTCACCGCGCAAACTTATCGCGTTTATATGCTCGGATTTCTGCCCGGTTTTGCTTATATGGGCGAAGTTGACGAAAAAATTGCCGCGCCGCGCAAAACTTCGCCGCGCCTCGAAGTTCCGAAAGGAAGCGTCGGCATTGCGGGCAGACAAACGGGAATTTATTCATTGGAATCGCCCGGCGGCTGGCAGATAATCGGCAAAACGAATGTCGAACTTTTCACGCCCGAAGCTAAAACGCCGACATTTTTGCAAGCCGGTGATTTGGTGAAATTTTACGCGGCGAAATTTTGATTTCTCAAAATTGATTTTATTTAAACCAAGATTTTTCGTTCAATCAACTTTTTTTCCAAATCTGCGACCTGCGGCAGTTGAAGCGTGTGAAATCCGCATTTTTTCGCGCCTTCGACGTTTTTTTCGCGGTCGTCTATAAACAAACATTGTTCGGCTTTTTTTTGTGTTATCTGCAAAACCGTTTGAAACATTTCCGGTTCGGGTTTTTTCATTTTCAAATAACAGGAACTGAAAAAATTTGTAAAATATTGCGTCAATCCGAATTTTTTGATGCGAAATTCATTCAATTCAAGCGATTCGTTATTCAATGTCGAAATATGATATTTGCCTTGCGAACATAATTTTCCCAGCACATCCAGAGAACTTTGATGCGCGACCGATTGACTTTCCATAAATTCGATAACGTTTTTTTTGGAAAATTCGCGCTTTTTGTAGAAAATAACTTCGTCTAAATATTCATCGCGTGAAATGCAGCCTTTATCAAACTGCGCCGCGATTTTGTAATGTCTTTTGTCGCTTTCGGCGTAGTCGTAACCGAAAAGATTTGCCGATTGTTCGCGCGAAATGTGATCCCAACCGTTGGTCAGACACACGCCGCCGACATCGAAAAATAGGTGTGTAATTTTTACCATAATTTCTGAATTCTACCGCGAATTATTGGTCAAAGTCCGGCAGAAATCAACTCTACTTTTCAGTTTGTTTGGCGACGACGTAACCGTCCCGCGCCCGGACGGTCAAATCCGGTTTGGTGACGCGCACTTTTATTTTGCGGCGTTTGCCTTCGCGCGCTTCATCGCCCGGATAATAACCGAGACTGTAAAATTGTCTGAGTTCGTTGGCGATGTTGGAAAACGCCGCCGCCAAATTTGCGGTCGTGCTGGCTTTGTAAAGAGTTCCGCCCGTGCGAGCTGCCATTTCGTCCAAGTATTCGTCGGCGCGGCGATAATCTTCCGCCGATGTTCCCTGACTGCTCGGCATACCGACACCGCCGGTCGGAATCGGAAAAGGAAACGGACTTTTATTCTTTGACGGAATCGGACTCGGCTGGGTCGGCGGAATTATCACGGGTTTGTTTTTAATCGCCTGAACGTCCGCGTAAGTGTCGTACTGAATCGGAAAAACCAGCGCGTCTAACTCCGACGCGTCGCTTTTATTTGACAAATCACTGGCTCGACGGCTGGTCGTATCAACGCCGTCGGTGAATAAAACAATCGCCTTGCGCCCGCCGATACGTTTAAATTTTTCATTAAAAATCAAATCAACGGCTTCATAGAGACTCGTGCCGGAGGCGACTTTGGTGCTTTTGACGGCACGCTGCAAAATTTCCCGATCATTGGTCGGCGAAGTCAAAACGTGAACTTCTTCGTCAAAGGAAACGACCATCACTTTGTCGTTTGGACGCAGTTGATTGATAAAAGCCATCGCCGCGCTGTGAATTTCGTTGATCTTGAAGGTGCTGGAATAACTCATATCCAAAACCAGCGCGACCGTAAAAGGTTGTTCTTCATTGGAAAAAAAAGCGATTTCCTGCGGAACTTTGTCCTCTTCGACCGAAAAATCTTCTTTGGTCAAACCGCCGATAAACCGCCCGCGCCGGTCGGAAACTTTGACGGGAATCGTTACGAGCTTTGTGTCAATTCCGATAACGTCTTCGTCGGTCGTCGGCGTGTCAATTCTTTCTATATTTGTCGTGTTCGGGTCATCGTCCTCGACAGTTTGCGGAGTCGAACTCGTCTGTGTCTGCGGCGGGCGTTTGTTGGCTTTTTTATTATTGCTCGATTCCGTCGAAGCGGAGCGCGACTGGGCGAAATTTACGGTAAAACTCAGACAAATAAGCGCCAGAAAAACGGCGGAAAAGTTTATTTTCATTTTTGAACCTCGATTGTTGATTATGATGTCTTTTATTTCGTAAAAAGATGTAAAGCGCGAAAAATAAAAAGCGCGAACTGTTCGGTTCGCGCTTTTTATCGAACGGAATTTGTGTGAAACAATTTAATTTCCGGCGAATTTACTGTTGTTTTCGCCGACAATATAACTGTTCTTCGCTCTGACAACCAGATTCGGACGTTTGACGCGAACGCGGATTTGTTTGCGCTCGCCCTTTTGTCCGACGGCTTCCGGGTAATAACCGATTGTATATTGACGGCGCAATTCTTCGGCGATGCCGGAAAACGCCGCGTCGAGATTATTGGTCGAGTCGGCATCAAAAATTCTGCCGCCGCTGTTTCGCGCCAATTCGTCCAGATAACGGCGACCTGTTTCGTATTCTTCACGACTGGAACCCGCCGTTCCGCCGCCGCCGCGCGGAAATCTGCCGCCTCTTCTGCCGCCGCCGCGCGGAAATCCGCCGCCGTTATCGTCATCGTCAATTATTACTCCGGCGAGAATATCGCCGAGAATGCCGCCGAATCCGCCGTTATTTCCGCCGCGCCGCGGATAGCGCATCGAACCGCCGCCGCCGTTTCCTCTGCTCATTCCCGAATAAGTGTCATAACGAATCGGGTAAAACAGCGCGTCAACTTCTTCGGTTTCGCGCACCGTGCTTTGATATGTCGCCCGCCGCGAAGTCGTATCAACGCCGTCGGTAAATAAAACCACCGCTTTGCGACCTTCGATGCCGCGTAACTGCTGATTTATCGTAGTGTCAACCGCTTCATAAAGACTCGTGCCGTCGCCGAACTGCGCCTGCAAAATCGCGTCGCGCAAAATGCTGCGATTATTGGTGGCGCGGCTCAAAACGCGAACTCTTTCATCAAAAGAAATGACGATAACTTTGTCGTCGCGCCGCAGTTGATTGACAAAGGAAATCGCCGCGTCTTGAATTTCGTTTATTTTATACTGCGTCGAAGGACTGACATCTAAAAGTAAAACGACGGTGAACGGAACTTCAACCGAACCGAAAGTGTCAATTTTTTGTTCAGCGCCGTTTTCAAAAATTTGAAAATCCTGCTTTTGCAAACCGGAAATAAACCTGCCGTCGCGGTCAAGCACGGAAACGGGAAAAGCCACCAGACTGGTATCAATGCGAATAACTTCATCTTCAACCGCCGCATCTTCAGTCGCAGCCGGAGTTTGTGTTTGATTATTTTTTTTGTCGCCGAGCAAAACCGGCGGGCGTTTCGTTTGATTTGAAGAATCGTTATTTATCGTCGGCGGTTCCGGCGAAGTCACAACGCGCGGGCGCACACCTCTTTGCGCGAACGCTGAAATTCCCAAAAGTCCCGCACATATTGCTACAAACAAAAATCTTCTCATTTATTTCGATTCTCCAAGCTGAATTTTACACTTTGGGGAAAGCGGTTTGTGTGATTATATTTTTGTCGGTTTAGATGTCTGAAACGTTGAAAAAGTCGAAACAAATTGAATTGAACTATCTGTTGTCCAACATTTCAACGGCGAGTTCGTGAAATCTGCGCCGGACGGAATTGATGTTGGCAAAAGGAAGTTCGCGGGCGTGTGTTCGATTTGTCAAAAGAATAAAAATTCGCTCGGTTTCCGGTTCTATCCAGAGCGAAGTTCCCGTAAAACCCAAATGTCCGAAGCTGTCTTTTGAAAGTGCTTTGCCGGCGGTCGAATCTTTTGTTTCAGCGAGTTGAAAAGCAATCGAACGCGCTTCGTTCAAATTCGGCGTGAAGTTCGCGCGAAAAAGTTCGCAGGTTTCGGATTTTAATAATTTAGTTTTATTTGCCAGAAATTGCTGCGCGATTTTAAAAGTTTCTTCGGCAGTCGAAAAAAGTCCGGCGTGACCGGAAACGCCGTTCATAAAATAACAATTCCCGTCGTGAACTTCGCCCCAAATTTGATAGTCGCGCCAGTCGTATTTTGAAACATCAAAACCCATTTCAACGCAGATTTGTTTTTCATACTCGTTTCCTTTTTCACTCGCCGCGATTCGTTTTTGCAGCTTTTTCGGCGGATTATAAAAAGTATTTTGTAGATTCAGCGGCTCGAAAATTTCCATTCGCGCGATTTCATCGAGCGTTTTCCCGTAAATTTTTTCGAGCATCAAACCCAGCGTTATAAAGTTCAGATCGCTGTAAATGACCTGTTTATTCACAGAATTTTCATTCGGAAATTCTGCAATTATATTCACCAAACTTTGAAAAGAATTTGAGTTTGTTATCAAATAAAACGGTTTCCAAGCCGAAAAACCGGAAGTGTGCGTCAAAAGATTTTCAACGGTGATTTCGCGTTTTTCGGATGTATTAAATTCGCTGAAATATTTTGAGATTTTATCTGGTAACTTTATCTCGCCGCTTTCGATCAGTTTGGCGCAAAGCAAACCTGTGACCAAAACTTTCGTCAAACTCGCCAAATCATAAATCGTATCAATTTTCGCTTCGATTTTTTCCGGCTCGACGACGGCGAAACCGAGCGCGTCGGTGAAAATAATTTCGCCTTTTTCCGCGACGAGATAAACGGCGGACGGAAAATCATTCGCGTCAATTCGTCGTTTTAGATAATTATTGATAATTGCGTTTTTCATTCAAAAATATTTCTTTTGTCAGTCGGCGACTTTAGAAAATGATAACGCAATCAGTTTAGAATAATTTCGGTCGGCAGTTAAAATTAATTGATGGAATTGCGGCGCGGATTCGCTTGTTTATCGGTGAAATTATCAAACCGTAACTTTATTGCTCGCCTGAAAAGTATTTTCAAACAGAAGTTCAGCTTGTTCAGCTTCGACGGGTTTTGAATATAAATATCCTTGTCCCAAATCACAATTCAACTTTTTGAGAAATTCGGCTTGTTCGTTTGTTTCGATTCCTTCAGCGACGACTTTGATATTCAAATTTTTCGCCAGCAAAATGATCGTCCGAACGATTTCGCCGTTTTCAGAACCGAGCTGCATTCGGCTGACGAAAGAGCGGTCAATTTTCAGATAATTGATCGGCAGACGATGAATATAACTGAGCGATGAATAGCCCGTGCCGAAATCGTCAATGCTTATTTTGATGCCGAGCGAGCGCAGATTTTCCATAATCAAAATTGCCGCCGCGCTGTCTTCCATCAAATGACTTTCGGTTATTTCAAGCCGCAGATATTTAGCTTTGAGTCCGGTTTCCCGCAGAATATCGGAAACGCATTCGACCAAATCCGGCTGTAAAAATTGTTTGCACGATAAATTTACGCTGATGCTCAAGTCGGCATTGGCGGGATTTTCCGACTGCCAGATTCGCAATTGCCGGCAGCTTTCGCGCAGAATCCATTCGCCGAGCGGAACAATCAGTCCGGTTTCTTCGGCGAGCGGAATAAATTCGTCCGGGGAAACGATGCCGCGCGTCGGATGAATCCAGCGCGCGAGCGATTCGAAACCGACGATTTTATCATTTTGCAGATCAATAATCGGCTGGTAAAAAACGGAAAATTCTTCGTCTTTAACGGCGCGGCGCATTTCACTTTCCAATTGCAAACGAGTATTTGCCTGTTCGCGCATCGTTTGGTTGAAAATTTCCAGACGCGCTCTGCCGCCGGCTTTGGCGCGATACATCGCAATATCGGCATCGCGCAAAATTTCTTCGGGTTTTGTGTATTCGGCATCATTCATAGCGATACCGATGCTGGCACTGATAAAAATTTCGCGTCCGCCGAGATTAAACGGTGAATTTAAATTGTCGAGAATTCGCTCGGCAATTTGCAGAGCTTCGGCTATGTCTTCGAGATCATCGAGCAAAATCGTAAATTCATCGCCGCCGAGCCGCGCGACAATATCGCCGGAACGCAGACACAATTTCAGGCGTTGGGCGATTTGTATGAGTAATTTGTCGCCTTCCATATGACCGAGCGAATCGTTAATCACCTTGAAATGATCGAAATCCAGAAAAAGTACGGCGTAAGTCGCGGCAAATCGGCGTTTCTTGATTTTAATAGTGTGGTGCAAATGTTCGATAAAAAGAGCGCGGTTCGGCAAATCGGTCAGCGAGTCGTGCAGAGCGTTGTGAGTCAACTGCTTTTCGGCGCGTTTGCGCTGAGTAATGTCTTGAAACGTGCCGAGCATTCCGATAATGTTGTTTTGCGCGTCGCAGAGCGGAACTCTATTTGTGTCGAGCCACGACACCGAACCGTCCGGCGCAGTATGAGTTTCAATGATGTTATACTGCGGTATTCCGGTTTTGATTACCCGGCGGTCATATTGAAGATAAGAGTCGGCTTCTTCTTTTTTATTATTGAAATCATAATCGTTTTTCCCGACAATTTCCGTCGGCTCGTTTAATTTCATCAAATTCGCCATATAACGATTACAGCCGAGATATTTCAATTTACGATCTTTCCAAAAAATTGCTTGCGGAATAGTGTCCATCACCAATTGCAGCATTTGTTGTGATTCGCGCAAGGCTTCCTGAGCTTTTTTCTGATCGGTAATGTCGCGGTTGATGCTGAGAACGACCTGCCGCGATTGATATTCGACGACCGACGAACTGATTAAAAGATTGATCGGCGTACCGTCGGCGCGAAATTGGACGGTTTCAAACAATTGGCGGGTTTTATTAACGCTCAGTTCCTGTAAATAATTCTCGCCTTTGACAATATCCTGCGACATTTCTTTGACGCTCTTTCCTATTAAATCCTGATGCTCATATCCGTACATCTCGCAGGCTTTATCGTTAGCGTTGACGATAATTTCCGTTTCCAAATCCAAAATTAAAATCGCATCGTTGGCATTTTGAAACAAATTGCGATATTCCGCCGTTTCGCGGGCGGCTTTTTCCGCCATTTTGCGGTCGTGAATGTCCGTGTTTGTACCGAACCACTTGATGATTGCGCCGCTGTCATCGAACATCGGTTTCGCTTGCGCCAGATGCCAGCGATATTCGCCGTCGCTGCGGCGCAGACGAAATTCGGTTTCGTAATGCGCGCCGGTTTTTAAGGCGCGCGCCCAACGCTCGGCGGTCTGCGCTATGTCTTCTGGATGTAAAATCTTCGTCCACTGCATATCGAATAACTCCGTATGCGTTTTTTGACCGAAATACTCAATTGTCCGGTAATTACCGTAATTGATTCGACCGTCTGGAAGCGCAGTCCACACCTGCTGCGGGACGGATTCTGCGAGAAAACGATAGCGTTTTTCGCTCGCCTGTAATTTCTGTTCCGACTCTTTTCGAGCCGTAATATCTTTTTGTACGCCGACAAAATGCGTTACTTTTCCCGAATCGTCTTTGACGGGAGAAATTGACAGCGCGTTCCAGAAAGACGTGCCGTCTTTGCGATAATTCAAAATTTCGACCGCGCAGAATTTTTTCTCTTTTACCGCGTTTCTCATCTCGGCGACGGTTGCCGGATTTGTGTCTTTTCCTTGAAGAAAACGACAGTTAAGTCCGCAAATTTCGTCAAATTTATAGCCGGTCATTTGCTCAAAACCGGCATTGGCGTAGATAATTTTATTGTCCGTCGGGTGAATTTCGGTGATCAAAATACCTTCCGAAACAGTGGCGATGGCTTGGTCGCGCAGGCGTAAAACTTTCTCGACGTTTATACGTTCAGCTATTTCCCGATTTAGTTTCTCGTTTACTTTTGCCAAATCCTTTGCTTGCTGCCGCAAGTTGAGCAGTTTCATCGTTTGACGGGCGAGAGCCTGAAGCGATTCTTTTTGTTCAGGTCTCAACTCGCGCGGAACTTTGTCAATTACGCAAATACTGCCGAGCGCGTTGCCATCGTCGGTAATCAGCGGCGCACCCGCGTAAAAACGGATGTTCGGATCGCCGGTGACCAGTGGATTTTCGGCGAATCTTTGGTCTTCCGCAACGTTTGGAACGACGAAAAGTTCATCTCCGAGAATCGTATGCGTACAAAACGCTACATCTCGCGGAGTTTCGCTCAAATCAAGTCCGACTTTCGACTTAAACCACTGCCGGTCAGAGTCAATTAAACTGATTACTGAAACCGGAACTTCGCAAATCTGCGCGGCGAGCCGTGTCAGATCGTCAAACTCTTTTTCGTTGAGCGTGTCGAGAATATTTAAGCTGTGAAGCGTTTCCAGACGCTTCGATTCATTTGCGGGCAGAGGAAAAGACATTTTTAATTCTCCAATCAAATTACTAAATGACGGTCAAACTGCGTAGGAAATCAGAATTTTATATTTTATGTTGAAGCGTGAAATCAAAATGATGGTTTGAAGTGTAAAACATTTCTTGAAGTGACATTTTGTAAACCTTGATGTTGCATAAACTTTCCCTGATAAAGTTATTTGTCAGAAATTTACCCATTAACAGTAAAACAAAATTAAACAAAGTTTGCAATCTTTTTAAAACATCGAAAATAATTACATACAGAATTTTTGGTTTGCATCAAAATCAATAAAAGTTTTTCTGTTATTTATATATTCAAAAGACTTCGATGCGTTTCGATTTTTTCCAAGACACCGAGTGCCAGACTCAAAGCTCGTCGTCCGTCGTGCGCGTTGATCGGCGGCGCGTCGTCGTTGATAATGCAGTCTAAAAATGCTGAAAGTTCGGCGCGAAGCGGTTCGATGTCTTTGATTTCCAGACGATTTATCGAAATTCCCAAAAGCGGATGCGCGGCTTCGGGATTGAGCGACGTTAAAGACGCGAATTTTGTTCCGTAATCTAAAACGACGTAGGAATTTGTTTGATAAAAGCGCGTTTTGCGAATTTTTTCCGTGCCGATTCTCGAAGCCGTAATATTGGCGACCGCGCCGTTTTCAAATTCGATGCGCGCGTTTGCCGCGTCAACTTTATTGGAAATCACCGGAATTCCGACGGCGTGAATGTCGGAAACATTGACATTTTCGCCGACGAGCCACTGAATCGCGTCCAAATCGTGAATCATCACGTCCAAGACGACATCAACATCCAAAGAACGATTCGGAAACGGCGAAACGCGATGGATTTCAAAATAGAGCGGTTTTGTAACGTGCGGACGCAGGGCGACCATCGCCGGATTATATCTTTCGAGATGTCCGACCATCAGTTTCGCGCCGGTTTTCTGCGCGGCGGCGATCATTTTGTCGGCTTCTTCCAAAGTTCGCGCAAACGGTTTTTCGACTAAAACGTGAACGCCTTTTTCGAGGAATTCGCAGGCGATTTCCGAATGCGTTTCCGTCGGCGTAACGATTGAAACCGCGTCAGCTTTATCCAGTAATTCGCGCCAATCGGTGAAATATTCGCAGTTATTTTTCTCCGCAATCGAACGCGCGTTTTCTTCGTAAACATCGCACACGCCGACGAATTCGCCTTTTCCTTCGGCGGACAATTCCGCGAAATTTCGCGCGTGATGCTGTCCGAGCGAACCGACACCGATGACGGCGGTTTTTAGTTTTTGGTTTTTGGTTTTTGGTTTTTGGTCAAGCATATCGAGTTGATTGTAAAATCCGTTTAAGTAATACTTTACATTTTCGTTGAAGATGTCGGAAATCACAAAAATCAAAGACCAAAAATCAAAGACCACAAACCGAGTAATTTGGCTTTTATTCGCGCTGCTGATTATTTTCGTCTATTTTTTCGGTTTGACGATTCCGCTCGTCGGACCGGACGAACCGCGTTACGCGCAGATCGCGCGTGAAATGTTCGAGCGCGGCGACTGGATTACGCCGAAACTCGGCGGTTTCGACTGGTTTGAAAAACCCGCGCTGCTTTATTGGCTGGAAATTATTTCCTATAAATTGTTCGGCGTAAACGAATTCGCCGCGCGTTTCGGTTCGGCAATTTTCGGACTTTTGACAGTTTTTTGTTTATGGATTTTGGGAAGAAATTTAGCGCAAAAACAAACAGACGCGAAGACGCGGAATAATTTGGAATTCGGAATTTGGAATCTGGAATCTGCAAATTGGCTCGCGCTGATCGCCGCTTCATCAATTGGTTTAATCGTCTTTTCGCGCGGCGCGAGCTTCGATATTATTTTAACTTTCCCGATAACGGCGAGCTTAGTCGGCTTTTTTATCTTTGACCAATCAACCGAAAAATCATTTGCCGCTTACTATTTTCCACTTTCCATTTTCTACTTTTTCATCGGCATCGCACTAATCGCCAAAGGTTTGATCGGCATCGTTTTCCCGCTGGCGATTGTCGGGTTTTATTATGTTTTGTCGCGGAAATTGCCGAACAAAACTTTTCTTGTAAGTGTGATTTGGGGAACGATTTTGAGTTTGCTCGTCGCGGCGATCTGGTACGTGCCGATGTATCAGGCGAACGGCTGGAAATTTATTGACGAATTTTTTATTCAGCATCATTTTCAACGTTATCTGTCAAATAAATATCAGCATCCGCAGCCGTTTTGGTTCTTTTTTCTCGTGTTGCCGCTGATGACGATTCCGTGGCTGCCGTTTTTTCTCGCCTCGATCTGGGATTTTTTCAAGAATTCAAAGTTCAAAGTAAACAGATCAAAAACTGAAAATCAAAACTACGATTTACGATTTACAATTGACGATTTACGACGCTTTGCGTTTGCGTGGATGTTCGTGCCGCTCGTGTTTTTCTCGATTTCCGGCTCGAAATTGCCGGGTTACATTTTGCCTGCTTTACCCGGCGCGCTGCTTTTGACTGCTGTTTACGTTGACAAATTCGTTCAAAAATCCGCGAACAGAAAATATGCTTTGCAGATTTTGGCTTTTCTGATGTTTGCCGTTGTTCTTTTGTTATTGCAGTTTGCCGCGCCGAAATATGCTTCTCAAGATTCGGTTAGAGACTTGGTTGCGGCGGCAAATCAAGCCGGTTTTACATCGGAAAAAATCGTTAATCTTTACACCGTTTCGCACAATCTGGAATTTTACGCGCCCGACCGACTGGTTCGTAATGACGACGGCACACAAAAGCGTTACGACGATTTTTCGATTCTGGTTAATGAAGTAAAAAACTCGGCGGACGGCAAAATTTTGATTCTCGCGCCGCACAAAGACGCGGCAAATATTTTGCGGGAAGATACTTCGGTTGAAACGAAGATCATCGCCGAAAATGGGGAAGAATCCATTATTTTAATGAAGAACAAATAAGAATTTCCGCAAAATAATCTTTTGATTTTGCTTGTGAAACCTTTTGCTTTATACTGCGTAAAAAGATTCGCAGTTTCAATTTAAATCTTTCTTTCCGCTAAAATTTTATGAAAAATTTCATTTTGCGCTTTTCTGTCGCAATTTTTGTGTTTATTGCATTTAGCGTTTCCGCATTAGCTCAGACGCGAACCGATACTTATGCGATTACGAACGCTCAAATCGTGACGGTTTCGGGTCCGAATCTGGCAAAAGGAACGATTGTCATCCGCGACGGTTTGATTGAAGCGGTCGGCGAAAATGTCAAAGTTCCCGCCGACGCGCGAATTATTGACGGCACGAATTTAATCGTTTATCCCGGATTTATTGACGCTTACACGAGTCTCGGAATTGCCGCAGCGCCGACTCCGCAGCGCGGGCAAAATCAAACGCAGGCGCAGACGACGGAGCAGTCGAATTCAAATTATCCAGACGGTTTGCGGGCGGAAGAAACTGCCGTTGAACAAATAAAAGCGGGCGAAGCGCAGTTTGAAACGCAGCGCAACGCCGGATTTACGACCGCGCTGACCGTACCGAAAGACGGGATTTTTAACGGGCAGTCCGCGCTGATTGATCTCGCCGGAGATTCGGTTTCGGGAATGATTATCAAATCGCCGGTTGCCGAACATATCACTTTCAGGACTCTTCGTTCGGGACAATATCCTGTTTCGCTGCTCGGAACTTTTTCGGCTTTACGCCAGATGTTTCTCGACGCGCAGCGATTGCAGACGATTCAAA
Organism: Pyrinomonadaceae bacterium; assembly: GCA_965218105.1. Taxonomy (GTDB): domain Bacteria; phylum Acidobacteriota; class Blastocatellia; order Pyrinomonadales; family Pyrinomonadaceae. The sequence goes on along the minus strand of OZ244585.1, from coordinate 1,412,261 downwards.
AAATGTATGAAAAAGACCCGCGCGGAATGAAGCGACCGGACAACGATAAATCTCTGGAAGTGTTGATTCCAATTCTAAACCGCGAAATGCCGGTCGTTTTTAACGCCAACAGCGAAAGGGAAATCGTTCGCGCGCTTGATTTTGCGCGGGAATTTAATTTGAAAGCGATTATTGCCGGCGGACAGGAAGCGTGGAAAGTCGCGGACAGATTAAAAGCGCAAAGTGTGCCGGTTTTGCTGTCGCTCGATTTTCCGAAACGCACGACCGCCGCTTCGCCCGAAGCCGACGAAGAGCCGATTGAACTGCTTCGTCTGCGGGCGGAAACGCCGAAAGGCGCGGCGCGTTTGACGCAGGCGGGCGTGAAATACGCTTTCCAGTCCGGCGGAATGAAAAATATCAACGATTTTCTGACGAACGCCAACGAATCCGTCAAAAGCGGTTTGAATAAAAACGACGCGATTCGCGCGATGACTCTGAGTTCGGCGGAGATTTTCGGCGTTGAAAATCGTCTCGGTTCGATTGAAAAAGGCAAAATCGCTAATCTTGTCGTTTCAAAAGGCGACGTTTTTGATAAATCTAAAGTAATTACGCAAGTTTTTGTGGACGGAAGACTTTTCGAGCCGAAAATTCCGACGAAATCTGAAGGAAAAACGCCGACCGGCGGCACGACACAGCCGGGAACTTCGGCGGCTGTCGGCGGAAATTATTCGATAAACGTCGAAATTCCCAATCAGCAGATTGAGGGAACGTTAAATTTGACGCAGCAGAACGAAAACTTGACCGGAACATTTCAATCACAGCTCGGCAGCGTGCCGATTAAAGACGGAAAAGTGACGGCGGAAGGTTTTACATTTAGTATAACGGTTCAGTTCGGCGGTTCGGAAGTCGAAGTTTTCGTCAAAGGCGCGGTCAGCGGCAACCAAGTCAGCGGCACATTTACCACGCCGCAGGGTTCGGTTCCGTTTAGCGGAACGAAAACTCCCTAAAACCAAGGCGGTAGATATGAGCCAAACGATGCGTTTAATTTATCCCGAAAGCGGTTTTCAGCCGATTGATTTGAGCCAATTTTGGCACGAAGTCGGCGAGGCGGAGTTTGTCGAATTTTGCTGTCGCAATCCTGATATGCGAATCGAAATGTCAAAAGACGGAGATATTATTATTATGCCGCCGACAAATACCGAAACGGGTAGAAAGAACTTTGATTTAATTGTTGATTTCGGAATTTGGGCGAGAAAAAACAAAACCGGCGCAGCTTTTGATTCTTCGACGGGTTTCACGCTTCCAAACGGTGCGCGGCGTTCACCTGATTTGGCTTTTGTAAGAAACGAAAAATGGAATGCGCTGTCCGTCGAAGAAAAACGTCGAATTGCAAAACTGGTGCCTGATTTTGTCATCGAACTTCGCTCGGAGAACGATTCGCTCAAAGATTTACAGGAAAAGATGAGCGAGTATATCGAAAACGGTGTTTCACTCGGTTGGCTGATTGACCCGCAGGAGCGTAAAGTTCATATTTATCGCCGCGAAAAAGAAGTTGAAGTTTTAGACAATCCCGAACAAGTATTTGGTGAATCGGTCATTGAAAATTTCGTTTTGGATTTGGAAAATATTTTTGATTGAACAAGAAACTTTAGGAAATAAAATATGAGAAAACTAACGGCTTTCTTACTTTTGAGTTTGTTTTTGCTGACGGCTTCAAACGCCGCGATTTCGGCGCAGACGAAAAAGCAGAATGATGTTTTGATTCGCAACGCGACGGTGATGACGGCGGTTCGCGGAACATTGGAGAATACTGATATTCTCGTTCAAAACGGCAAAATTGCAAAGATCGGCAAAAATTTGAAAGCGTCGTCAAACGCGCAGATTATTGATGCGACCGGCAAATTCGTCACGCCCGGAATCGTTGACTGCCATTCGCACACGATGCTCGACGCGATCAACGAAGGTTCGTATTCGGTTACTTCAATGACGCGCGTCCGCGACGTTTTGAATCCGACTGATATTGCGATTTATCGCGCTCTGGCGGGCGGCGTAACATCGGCAAATATTCTGCACGGTTCGGCAAATTCCATCGGCGGACAAAATGCGACCGTGAAATTTAAATACGGTCATCCGATTGAAGATTTCGTCATTGCGGACGCGCCGCCGGGAATAAAATTCGCGCTCGGCGAAAACGTCAGACGCACGAATTTTCAGCCGCGTCCGGGACAGGAAACCCGTTATCCGCGAACGCGAATGGGCGTTCTGGAAGTGATGCGCGACGCATTTAACCGCGCCGGAGAATACAAACAATCGTGGGACGAATATCGCGCGAAAGTCGCCAAAAACGATAAAACCGCCGTGATGCCGCGCCGCGATTTGGAACTCGAACCGCTGGTCGAAGTTTTGGAAGGCAAACGACTCGTTCACGCGCACGGTTATCGTTCCGACGAACATTTGAATTTAATGCTGCTCGCCGATGAATTCGGCTTCAAAGTCGCCACGCTGCAGCACGGACTCGAAGCCTACAAAATCGCGCCGGAAATCGCCAAACGCGGCACGGGCGTTTCGATTTTTACCGACAGTTGGGGCTACAAACTCGAAGCCTTCGACGCGATTCCGTATAACGCTTATCTTTTGTGGAAAGCGGGCGTGAGTGTTTCGATAAATTCCGATTCCGACGAAAGAATGCGCCGTCTGAATCTCGACGCGGCGAAAGTCGAAAAATACGGCGGCGTTCCCGAACAGGACGCGCTGCAAATGATTACGCTGAATCCGGCGAAACAGTTGGGAATTGACAAACGAACAGGCTCGATTGAAGAGAAAAAAGATGCCGACATCGTGATTTGGTCGGAGCATCCGTTCAGCGTTTACGCGCACCCGGAAATGACGATGATCGAAGGCGAAGTGTTTTTTGACCGCGCGAAAGATTTGGCGCGGCGCGATGAAATAAAAAAGGAACGTGAAGCATTAGAAAAACTCGATGTCAACAAAGCACCCGGAAGCGGCGGAACTTCGCCGAAAATTCCGGCTGAAAAACGACGCGGCGACCGAGATGAAGCCGAATACGGCGATGGAGGAAACCAATAATGGTAAAAGAATTTTCAACGCAAAGGCGCAAAGACGCAAAGACGCAAAGTAAGTCAAATAAAGAAACAGGAAGTTTATTTTCACTTTTAAAAAATCTTTGCGCCTTTGCGCCTTTGCGCCTTTGCGTTACATTAATATTTTTAACATTCGGCATTTTCGCGCAGAATGACGGTTCGGAGCAGAATGCGACCGGCAAAGCGGGAACTTTTGCGATTACGAATGCGCGCATCGTGACGGTTTCCGGCGCGACGATTGAAAACGGCACGGTCGTTATCAGCAGCGGAAAAATCTCGGCGGTCGGCGCGAACGCGGCGATTCCGGCGGGCGCGGAACGTATTGACGCAAAAGGATTAAGCGTTTATCCGGGAATGATTGACGCGGGAACGAATCTCGGATTGATCGAAGTCGGACAGGGAATGCCGGGTTCGGTTGACGTTGCCGAAACGGGCGATATGAACTCGAATATCAAGGCGATTCTCGGCATCAATCCGCACAGCGTCCACGTCGAAGTAACACGCGTCAACGGCATTACGACCGTGATGACTCTGCCCGTCAGCGGAGTAATACCGGGACAATCGGCGGTTATAAATCTGAACGGTTCGACGCAATCTGAAATGGCGATTGTGCCGGTTTTCGGTTTGGTTATAAACTTTCCGCGCGTGACGACTTTTGCGGGTTTCGGCGCGTCGGGACCGCAAACTGTGGATTTTGGCGCAGCCGTCAAAAACCGCGATAAAAAGCTCGAAGATTTGAAAAAACTTTTCGCCGACGCGGAAAATTACTCGCGCGTCAAAGAAGCCTACGCCAAAGATAAAACTTTGCCGTCTGTGCCGGTTGATTTGAAAGCCGAAGCGTTGCTTCCGTATGTTCGCGGCGAAAAGCCGGTAGTTTTTACGGCTGAACGCGAACGCGACATTCGCGGCGTAGCGAAATTCGTCAGCGAAACAAAGGTCAAAGGAATTATTTTAGGCGGACAGGAAGCGTGGAAAGCGGCGGACGCTCTGAAGAAAAGCGACATTCCCGTCATTTTCACGAACATTTATAATTTGCCCGTGCAGGACGACGATCCGTATGATTATCTGTTTTCCGCGCCGTCGAAAATGGCGCAAGCCGGTGTGAAATTCTGCATCTCGACCGGCAACGACGGCTCGGAAGTCCGCGATTTGCCGTATCACGCAGGTTTAGCCGGAGCTTACGGTTTGGCGAAAGAAGAAGCGTTGAAATCCGTCACGCTTTATCCGGCGCAGATTCTGGGAATCGCCGACAAACTCGGCTCAATCGAAGTCGGCAAAATGGCAAATATCGTCGTCACCGACGGCGATCTTTTACAGCCGCGCACCAACATCAAACATTTATTTATCAACGGTCGAATGCTGCCGCTGACGAGTCGCCACACGGAACTTTTCGAGAGTTTCAAAGACAGAAAATAATCTCATCAATATATTTCAAAAGATTTTGCGGCAGGTTCATAAAAGTGATTGAGTAATGACAAGATTTTGACAGATTATTAAAAGTCGGATGCGAGTTATAATATATTCAAAGCAAAAGCGCACTCAATATCACTCAATATATTGAGTGCGCTTTTGTTTTAGGACAGAATGTTTTTACTGACGGAGATGATGTGGATGGAAACAGCGGCATATTTGAGCGACGTTAAATTTTAAAACGTAGTTGTTTTCGGCTCACGTCCATTGAACTGTTATGCACCGCCGGGATAAACGGAAATGACAATGATTGAAATTATTTATTCCATTACAAAATTAAGAATTTTCTTCTTTCCACTTTAAAACGTCCTCCAAGGTCAACGGTCTTTCCTTTCCATCATCGCAAATTATAAAATTTTTTGGATTATTCCAAACTTGAGAAAATCTTCTTCTAGCCTGATTTTTACTTAAGCCAAACGTCAGTTCGAGATAAGAATTAAACCAAAACTAAGTCTTTTGCTAGTTGAAGGCTTGGTTTTCTTTCTTGAAATGTGTAAGCGATCAGTCCCGCCACGATGTTGCCGTAAAAGTTCCACACCGACCGATGGCGCGTATGCTCGACTTGCGAAATGTTTTTTAACTGGTCGTTGACCGATTCTATGATCGCTCGTTTTCTCAGCATCAGACGATCAAACAACGACAGTAGTTTGTTCTTCATATTTTTTCTGACTTTTGTTACTAATTGCACATTCTGCTCGCCCAATAATTTACTCAACGCTTGTGAAATATAGCCTTTGTCTCCAAACAATTTGCCCCACAACCGCTTGCTCATTTTCCCAATCGGCTGTCTGTCATCAACATTTCCTAAGGTAATCTGCCACGCCAATACCTCGCCGCTGTCGCTGATTATCAAATGTATCTTAAATCCATAAAACCACCCCGTCGAAGTCTTCCCGCGTTTCGCAATGTCGGCAAACACCTTGTTTTGTTTGATCCGTAAATTGTTGCACACTGCTATTTTAGTCGAATCTACAAATGACACGCCCGAACATTTTCCCAATCTCATCTGCATACATCCTCCAAGCAACAACATAGCATCGCGCTGCAATTCGACAAACCGATTGTAACTGAGCAAATCGGGAAACTCGCCCTTGTAATAAACACCGATCATCGAATTATAAAACGTCTTTAAGTTACGGAATCCAGAGCTGTGAAAACAGATCAAAATCGTCATCACCTCCGCTTTGGACATCTTCGACGGCTTGATTCGTTTGCGCTTTCCGTCAGCGAGCAACTGCTGATTAAATCTAGGTTCAAAAACTTGGCAATAATCGTCAACTTGGCAAAAAACTGTTAAGATATTCATTGAAAAACTCCTTTGGTTTGGTTTATTTGTTTCTAAACCTAATTATATCTTACCTTTGGAGTTTTTCTTATCTCGAACTCACGTTAAGCCAAACAAGTCGTGGTGACATCTGTCGCCGGATTTACTAATCGATTGTTTAAATTGACATCCTGGAAATTCTGACTCGCGGAGACACCAAAAGACGGCAGGGTAACTGGCGATGTCTGAGTAGAACGACTCAATATGTGTGCATACTGCTGTCGAGTCATTGAGGGCGCACTCGCTCTTGACGACAGATATGCCTTTGTTGGACGAAAGACTAAAGGCGGGACTTTCAAAACGGTTTGTTTCCTCATTCCAGTATCGTAAATGTATGACTCTGACAAAATCTGAGTTTTCTGAATAAATTCCCATAATCTATCTAAGGCTTGTGCGGGCGTAAAGCCGTCGTGGTCTGATATAACTTCCCCAGCTTTATCTTCGACAACTGTTATTTTTTCATCTATCTCCCAAGTTAAGGCGAGTGTAAAATCACGATAATGAATAGTTATATGAACTTCTCCTTCCACGCCTGGAAAAGCATTAAATCGCTCAATTCCTTCAAGGCTTGCGTTTTGGAGGAAATTAGAAGCGTGGTCAACAAATTTTTGAGAGACCGGAACGCCATCGCCATAATGCCAACCAGCCTTCAAATTTTTGAAAGAATCTAATTTTTGTAAAACTTTTTCAATTTTAGGCATAGTATTTATTGTTTTTTTGGTACTGTTTGCATTGCAAAGTCTTTTTCAAGTGTTTCCTGCATCGCAAAAACAAAACTCGCAAATTGGCTCTGAGGAATATTGATTCTTGCCACACATTCGGCAGCTAGCCCCATTTCCCTAATCGTTTCAGCATTTTCCTGTGCCAAACCCTTTAGTAATGGTGGCGGAATTATTTCATAGAAACCTAATTGAATAACATCACCTAAATTCGTTATGGTTAATTGTTGAGCAAACCTGCTTGGCATTCCGGCAGGTATGCGGAAATGCAAAGGAATTTGCTGAGTATCTGCTGATTCTGTTTTGTTTTCCTCTTCCATAGTCATCAACTATTTAAACGCGTAAATCTAATATTTGTTTCAAGCGGCGTTTGAAACACCATTGTACATCTTGACGCTAGCAAGTTTCCAGATATTAAGTCAATGATTATATTTTATCAAGCAGGGCTTTCTCATAAAATTATTCTGCTATCGCGTAGCGATAAGAAGATTGAGACTCATAATGACAACATTTATTTTTTATGAGAAAGCCCTGTTTTATCAAGTTAGATTGAGGAAACTACATACAGGCGCACAATTATCTGATTGACCGGAATGATTCCGCATATAATCATTTGTTTATATGAAGAACGATTTCGCTAATTTATCAATTCAAGAAAATTTAATGATTTTAAATTATTTAGTTTGAATTATTTCTTGTCTTTATTCTCCAAAAGCTGAACGAATTTCTTAGCGGCAATCGAAAGTGTTCTGTCCGTTCGGTAAACTACGCCGACGGGACGAACCCAATCTTTTTCGGCTAGTTCGATGACGGCGAGTTGATTGTTTCGTTCTTCGTCCATCACGCTCGGATGCGGGACGATGGCGAGACCGAAACCGACTTCGACCGAGCGTTTGATCGTTTCGATGTTGTCGAATTCGGCGACTTTGCGGACATCAACGTCGTAAGATTTTAAGATTTTATCGGTCGCTTTGCGCGTCGGAATGTCGCGCTCGAATAATACGAAATCGCGTCCTTTTAATTCTGTTACTTTTATTTCCGTGCGTTCGGCAAATTCGTGATCGGGCGGACAAATCAAAACTAAACGGTCGCTCGCCATCGGGACGATTGTCAAGCCGCGCTTTTGTTCGGGAAAAGCGACCACGCCGAGTTCCATCGTGCCGTTTAAAACGTCGCGCACGACGCGCGTTGTGCGGGAATATTCCAGATCAATTTTCGCGGCGGGGAATTTCGTCATAAATTCGCGCACTTTCGGCGGGAGTTCGTGCAGACCGACGCTGTAAACGGTTGCAACCTTTACTGTTCCGCTGATTTTCCCGACTAATCCGCTCATACTTTCATTGAGCGCGTCGTAACTTTCCAGAACATTTTTACATTCGCGGTAAAAAACTTCGCCCGAAGGTGTCAGACGAACTTCGCGCCGTCCGCGCACTCTTTCCAGTAAGCGGCGTTTGAATTTGTCTTCTAACGTCCGAATTTGCTGGCTGACGGCGGATTGTGTCACAAAATTTCTCTCCGCCGCCAATGAAAAACTCTGCATTTCAACCAAATCGCAAAATACTTTTAATGTTTCGATGTGCATTTATTTAATTATAAGTATTTCTGAATAACTATTGCAAGAGAATTCATTTTATCTTATCAATAAAAAAATATATTATTAAAATCAAATGATTTTTGATTGCGGATTTGCGGTTTTGACAATAAAATTCCAAAATATCTAACGCAGTTCAAAATTAAAGATCAAAATTCCAAAAGAGGCTAAAAGATGGCGATAAAACTAAGCAGAACATTTCTGCTCCGTAAACTACACCAAATCACCGGCATTGTTCCGCTCGGTACATTTTTTCTCGTGCATATGTACACAAATTCGGCGGCGATGGGCGGCAGGGAAAGTTTCAACGAACACGTCAAAGGAATTCACGACATTCCGTATCTGCTGTTCGCCGAAATTTTCGGGATTTTTATTCCTCTTTTATATCATTCGATTTACGGAATTTTTATCTCGGCGGAAACGCGCCCGAACGTCGGAAATTACGGCTACGGACGCAATTGGTTTTACATTTTTCAGCGCGTTACGGGGATTTTTCTGTTTTTCTTTTTGATGTTTCACATCTTAAATTTCCGTTTCGGAATGATTCCCGGATTGAATACAACGCCGGTCGCCGGACACGCTTACGAAGCCTTTTCAATCGTTTCGCGTGAATTTCAAAACGCCGCTATTTTGCTGCTTTACATTCTGGGCGTGGCGGCGACGGCGTGGCATTTGGCTTACGGATTATTTTTGTTCGCGGTTGATTGGGGAATCGTGATCGGCGAAAAAGCGCAGAAATATTCGCTTTACGCTTCGGTCGCCGTGTCGGTTTTGTTGTTTCTCGTCGGTACAAATGCGGCGGTCGCCTTTGTTCGTCCGTGCGGATTGCTGCCGAGCGCGTTTTGCAGTGAAGCGAAGAAAAGCGAAATTATCGAACCGCAAAGGTTTTAACCGAAAAGGTATGATTCAAAGTCAGCGGTGGAAAGAAAAAGACAATTATAACAACGAGATTTATTTGTCTGAGGAGCGTTGGGAACATATTACGAGCGCAATGAATCATCCTGAAATGACGGATTATGAAAAAGAATTGCGGGAAACAATTCGTTTGGGGAAGAGAAAACAAGAATCACTCAATCCGCAAAAATATCGTTATTCGAAAAAGTTTGATAATTTAACTGCACAAAATACGCACATTGTTGCAGTTGTTGTGCTTCGACTTTTTGAAGATTTATCGCCGAATAATTTTATTGTAACGGCATACCAAAAAAAAGTTTGGTGAGATTATGAACGAACCAGTTTTCAAATATGACGAAATTAGCGACACGATGTATATTGCGTTTGCGCCGGGCGAAACAGGAACGGGAGTTGAACTGAACGAGCATATCCTTCTGCGAATAAACGAAACTGAAAATCGCGCCGTCGGACTAACTTTATTTGATTATTCGGTTTTGGCACAGCGGACGGAAATCGGGTATCGAAGTTTGCCGCTTAACGGATTGGATGATATGCCGCCGGAGACGCGCGAAATGATGCTGAAAATTTTACTTTCTTCGCCCGTGTGTGATGTTTTGTCTATGTCGGCTTACACGCCTTCAATTGTAGAAACCATCCCGATTACGTCTTTGCGGCACTCGGTTTTGGATGGAAAGGCAGTATAAAATACGGAATTTGGCGAGTAGGAGATTTTTATGCAAACAACATTTGCGGAAGTGATGGAAACCGTCGAGCAACTTTCTGTTGACGAAAAAGAAACATTAATTGATATATTGCAGCATCGTTTGGCGGAATATCGAAGAAATCAATTATTGAAAGATATAAAAAGTTCCAGAAAGGAATTTGAAGAAGGTTTGTGCAAACCGATGAACATTGATGAATTTATGAAAGAGGTTTCACCGTGAGGTTGATGTTTTCTCCAACTTTTACTCGTGCGACCAAGCATTTGCTCAAGAAAAATAAACATTTCAGTTTGGTAATTCAAGCGACGCTGGAAAATATGGAAACGGATTTATTCAGTCCAAATATTGAGAACTCATAAATTAAAAGGCAAATTTGAAGGTTATTGGTCTTGCAGTGCCGCATACGATTTACGCGTAGTCTTCAAAATTATCAAATACGAAAACGAAGACGCAATTTTGTTACTAACAATCGGTACACACGACGAGGTTTATTAAAACTAAATTATGGCATCAAACGGATTAAAAATAGCGGTTGTCGGCGGCGGACTCGCCGGACTTGCGGCGACGATGAAGATTGCGGAAGCGGGACACGCGGTTGATTTGCTGTCGGTTGTTCCGGTCAAGCGTTCGCATTCGGTGTGCGCTCAGGGCGGAATCAACGGCGCGGTCAATACGAAAGGCGAAGGCGATTCGCCGTGGAAACACTTTGACGACACGGTTTACGGCGGCGATTTTCTGGTCAATCAGCCGCCGGTCAAAGCGATGTGCGAAATGGCTCCGCAGATTATTCATCTGTTTGACCGAATGGGCGTTCCGTTTTCGCGCACGAAAGAAGGTTTGCTCGATTTCAGGCGGTTTGGCGGAACGCTGCATCACCGCACGGCGTTTGCCGGCGCGTCAACCGGACAGCAATTGCTTTACGCGCTCGACGAACAGGTTCGCAAGTTTGAAACCGACGGCAAAGTCAATAAATTTGAAGGTTGGGAAATGCTCTCCTTAGTTTTGGACGATCATCAGGTTTGTCGCGGTTTGATTGCGATGAATTTGCAAACGCTTGAACTCAAAGCCTTTGAAGCCGACGCGGTGATTATGGCGACCGGCGGACCCGGACTTATCTGGGGCAAATCAACCAATTCGCAGGTTTGCACGGGCAGCGCGGTTTCGGCGTGTTATCAGCAGGGCGCGAAATATGCGAACGGCGAATTTATCCAGGTTCATCCGACTTCGATTCCGGGCGAAGATAAACTGCGTCTGATGTCGGAGTCGGCTCGCGGCGAAGGCGGACGCGTTTGGGTGCCGAAAAATCAGGGCGATAAACGTGCGCCGCAGAGTATTCCGGGAGGCGAACGCTGGTATTTTCTCGAAGAAAAATATCCGGCTTACGGCAATCTTGTGCCGCGTGATATTGCGACGCGCGAGATTTTTCAGGTTTGTCTGGAAGGTTACGGAGTCGGCGGCGAAAATCAGGTTTTTCTCGATCTGACGCATATTCCGAAGGAAGTTTTGGACGCGAAACTCGGCGCGATTCTGGAAATTTACGAAATGTTCGTCGGCGACGATCCGCGTTATGTGCCGATGCGAATTTTTCCCGGCGTTCATTATTCGATGGGCGGACTTTGGGTTGATTTCGAGCAGAAAACCAATATTCCCGGACTTTTCGCCGCCGGAGAATGCGATTATTCGATTCACGGCGCGAATCGTCTGGGCGCGAATTCGCTTCTTTCGTGCGTTTACGCCGGATTTGTCGCCGCGCCGTCGGCGATCAATTATTCAAAAAACGTCGAGCGCGGAAACACCGAAACGAACGGCATTTACGATGCCGAACTGCGGAAACAGCAGGCGATCAACACGCAGATTATCAAAAACGAAGGCACGGAAAATCAATACAAAATCCACGAAGAACTCGGCAAAGTGATGACCGACAATGTGACCGTCGTGCGTTACAACGACCGTTTGAAAGCGACTGACGACAAAATTTTGGAACTAATGGAAAGATACCAAAAGATTTCGATCAACGATTCAAATTTGTGGGCGACGCAAGCCGTTCCGCAGGCGCGGCAGTTGAAAAATATGCTCGAACTGGCGCGCGTGATTACGCTCGGTGCGTTAAACCGAGACGAGTCGCGCGGCGCGCATTATAAACCCGATTTTCCTGATCGCAACGATGACGAATGGTTGAAAACCACGATTGCCGAATATTCGGGCGAAGGTCCGGTTTTGTCATACGAAGCGGTTGACATCAGTTTATTAGAACCGCGCAAACGCGATTATTCGAGCGGCAAAGCAAAAGCGGCAGGCGCGGCGGAAGCGAAAGCGGCGGGTTTGCCCTTAAAAGAAAACGGCGCGCCGCAAATCGTGCCGGAAGGTTTTGAAGATAAACCGGAAGACACGGACAGACAATACACCGTCAACGAGGAGGACGCGCAAATAAAAGACGGCGTATCTTTTGAGGAAATTACTGAAGAGAAAATCGAAAAGAACGAAGAAAAACCGGGCGAATAAAAAATCGGCAGTCAAAAGTCGAATCCGAAAATTAGTTGAAAGATGACGGCATTACCGAAAAAAAGAGAATATACGCCCGAAGAATATCTGGCTTTGGAAGAAAAAGCCGAATATCGAAGCGAGTACGAAAACGGTGAAATAATCGCAATGGCGGGCGGTTCGCTTGACCACGCGCAGATTATTTCAAACATCAATCGTTTTGTCGGAAATAAACTCGCAGCAAATTGTCGGTCGCTGACAACTGATGTCAAAGTTCGGGTTGAAAATTATCGAAAATTTTATTATCCCGACGTTTTGGTGATTTGCGGCGAACCTAAATTTTACAAAAAGCGCAAAGATACGATTATAAATCCGGTTGTGATTGTCGAAGTTTTGTCCGACAGCACCGAAGCCAAAGACAGAGGCGAAAAATTTGCGGCTTACCAAACTTTGGACACTTTACAGGAATACATTTTGATTTCGCAGGACAAGACGAAAGTCGAACAGTTTAGAAGGGTGGACGACGGAAGCTGGAATTATCAGGCGACTATCGGTTTGAAAAGTCAGGTTAAATTTGCCTCGATTGAAGTCGAATTATTGTTGGACGAAATTTATCAGCGAGTTGAAATAAAATAAATTTATGAGCGAAACAAACGGACACGGCGAAAAAAAGAGATTGACGAATCCGCCAAACACGATTGATGTAAAAATTCAGCGGCGCGAAAACCCGGACGCGGCGAGTCATACGGAAACTTTTGAAATTCCGTATCGCAAAAATCTGAACGTGATTTCCGCGCTGATGGATATTCGCAAAAATCCGGTGACGAAAGACGGCAAACAAACCACGCCGCCGGTTTGGGATATGAATTGTCTCGAACAGGTTTGCGGCATCTGCACGATGGTTATTAACGGGCGTGTCCGGCAAAGTTGTTCGGCTCTGGTTGATGATTTGCTGGTCGCCTCCGGCGGAAATACGATCACGCTGGAGCCGATGTCAAAATTTCCGAACGTGCGCGATTTGGTCGTTGATCGAACGGCGATGTTCAATCATCTCAAACAGGTTCACGCCTGGATCGAACTCGACGGCAGTTACGATTTGGGCGCGGGACCGCACACTTCGCAGCAGACGCAAGCCGAACGCTACGCATATTCGCGCTGTATGACGTGCGGCTGCTGTCTCGAAGCGTGTCCGCAATATCACGATGATAATTACATCGGACCACAGGCGATTGCTCAGGCGCGGCTGTTTAATATGCACCCGACCGGCAAAATTACGATTGACGAACGGCTCGAAGGTTTGACGCAGGAAGACGGCATCACCAATTGCGGCAACGCGCAAAACTGTATTCAGGTTTGCCCGATGGGAATTCCGCTGACGCGCGCGATTTACGAAACGAACCGCGATATTACGGTCAACGCTTTGTTCGGCTGGCTGAGAAAATAAATTGAAAAGGCGGAAAGTTTTTAGCTTTTCGCCTTTTCAATTTATTTCACGCGCGTAATGGCAAATTTTTTTTCAGTACGCGCGATAAAACGTGTCGGAATTATGATTTAGCCGGAAAATTCGGCTTTAATCATAGATGCGTAAACAAATCACTACAAATCATTTTGGAATTTCGCTGAAAAGTTTCGCCAGATCATTTAATTGATAATGCGCGTTCAAACCGCTCGGATTCGGCAGCAGCCAGATTTTCGTGTCGCCGATTTTTTCTTTTTGCAAACCCAACTGCGCCTTTTTGTTTTGAAAAGCGACGCGATATGCGCCGATTCCCAAAACTGCCAAATTCTGCGGTTTATATTTTTTGATTTTTTTGACGAGAATTTTTCCGCCCTGAATTATTTCTTCATTCGTCAATTCATCGGCACGCGCGGTCGTGCGTTTGCAGAATGACGTGATTCCGTAGCCGTTTTCCAGCAATTCGTTTTCTTCCGACGGATGCAGAACGCGGTCTGAAAAGCCCGATAAATGCAGTGCTTTCCAGAAACGATTGCCCGGTTTGGCGAAATGCAAACCGAGCGCGCCCGACCACATTCCGGGATTTATGCCGCAGAATAACACCTTCAAATTGTAATCAATCAAATCTTCGGTCGTGCGATTTATCGCGTCGCGCAAATCTTCCTTTGTCGGCTTAAAACTTTTCATAACTTCATTTTACGAGCGAATTTCCGCCTTTGCCGCGTAACCGACGACGGCGTAAAGCGGATCGCCGCCGCGCGGTTCGTGTCGAATTATTTCAATATCTTTGAAGGCTGAACTCGCGGCAAAATACTTTTCCACCAAACTGATATGTCCTTCATTATCAAGCATTTGCCACGCATAAACCGCTTTAGTCGGAAAACAGCGATTTGAAAAAGTAACGACGAGCGGCGCGTTATTTCTTAAAACGCGCCCGATTTCACGAAAAACCGTCGCCGGTTTTGTCAAATACTGCACCGAAACGCAGATCGCCGCGCCGTCAAATTCCGCGTCGCCAAACGGCAGAGCTTGATTTGTATTGAGATTTTGCACGACGTAATCGTTCAAACGCGGATTGGCGGCGAGTTCCGCTTCGTTCATTCCGGTCGCGGCGACGCGCGAATATTTGACATCTTCCGGCAGATGCGAAATCCAACTGCTCATCAAATCCAAAATCGCGCCGTCTTTTTTCGGGAAATACCGGCGGTAAAGTTCCGTCACGAAACCGATTGCGCGGTCGTCAATGTGCGTAACGAAACGCGGAAAATCGTAAAATTTTTCGTCCGCCGATTCGTCCATCCGGCGAAAAGCGTCGCCCGTCGAGATTTGCTCGTTATTTTCTTCAAACATAATGTTAAACTAAATTCTAACAAATGATTGAAGCGAGCGGAAAGCGGGAAATAATAGTTGAGTTTCGTGAAGTCGGTTACAAAGTCGGCGGCACGAAAATTTTAGAAAATCTCAATTTGCAGATTTTTAAAGGCGAAATTCTAATTTTGCTCGGCGAATCCGGCTGCGGAAAAACGACGACTTTGAAATTGATAAATCGTCTGATCGAACCGACGAGCGGCGAAATTACAGTCGAAGGAAAACCGGCGGGCGATTGGGACGCGATAAAACTGCGCCGCAGAATCGGTTACGTTTTGCAGGAAGGCGGACTTTTTCCGCATTTCACCGTGCGGGAAAATGTCGCGCTCGTGCCGAATCTCGAAAATCACGAAAAAGAAAAAACTCGGATGAGAGTTGATGAAATGCTCGAACTCGTCGGTTTAAATCCCGACAAATTTTCAGAGAGATTTCCGCACGAACTTTCCGGCGGTCAACGGCAGCGCGTCGGTGTCGCCAGAGGTTTGGCGGCAAATCCAGATTTGCTACTTTTAGACGAACCGTTCGGCGCGCTCGACGCGATTACGCGGACGAATTTGCAAAAAGAATTTGCCAAACTTGTCAGAGAATTGGGCAAAACGGCGGTATTTGTAACACACGATCTGCACGAAGCGTTTATTTTGGGTTCGCGCATTGCGCTGATGGACAAAGGAAAATTTGCTTTGGTTGAATCGCCTGAAAATTTTCGGAAAAGCGATTTGCAGCTTGTGCGCGAATATCTGGAAACGATTATGACTTAAAGAAATGAAAGAATTTTTATTCAAGAAAAATTTGTGGATTTTGGATTTAATTGCCTCAATAAGTTTCATTTTTATCTTTGGTTTTTTGTTACTTAGAGATTCGGTAACCGGAAAACCAAATTGGGCAAGTATTTTGTATGGAGTGCTGTCTTATTTTTTGACATTTATTTTAGCCATAATTTTGCAAAGAAAAATTTTCTGGCTGCCAAGTTGGATTTGGTTAGGCATTTTCGGGGCTTTAATTCGCATAGTTTTTCTTGAAATAATCTGCTTTCCTATTTGTTGGAGTTCAGATATTTTGAAAGTTGTAGCCTTTAATTGGGTCTTTTGGGCAATACCCTGTTTGATTGCTATTTTTGCAGTCAGATTTTTGGCATACGTTTATTTTCTGTTTTCAAGTTTGGACATTCGGGAAAAAAGTATCCAAAGAAACAATAAATGAATTTCTTCGAGTTTCTTCAACAAAATTGGTCTGAAATTTTCGCCTTAACGCGTGAACATCTTTGGCTTGTCTTTATTTCAACCGCGCTCGCCGTTCTAATTGGCGTTCCGGTTGGCGTTTTGCTGACGCGGCGAAAATCTCTGCAAACTCCGATTTTGGGAATCGCCAATATTTTGCAGACTGTTCCGTCGCTCGCCTTGTTCGGTTTGCTGATTCCGATTCCGTTTATCGGCGGAATCGGCGCGAAATCGGCGATTATCGCGCTAACGCTTTATTCGTTTTTGCCGATTATTCGCAATACGGTAACCGGAATTTCCGGCGTTGACGCGAAAATTAAGGAAGCGGCGACGGCGATGGGAATGACCGATTGGCAGATTTTGAAAATGGTCGAACTGCCGCTCGCCGCGCCCGTTATTTTGACCGGAATTCGCGTCGCCGTCGTCATCGCGGTCGGCGTGGCGACAATCGCGGCGGCAATCGGCGCGGGCGGTTTGGGAACTTATATTTTTCGCGGGCTTCGGCAAAACGATAACAATTTATTGCTTGCGGGCGCGATTTTTTCGGCGATTCTGGCTTTAATCGCCGATTTCGCGCTCGGACAAATCGGGAAACTTTACGCGCTGCAAAATGTGCAGAATAAAGCCGCGCATAAGAGACGAAAGTTTATTTTAGTCGGCGCGGCGGCTTTAATTATTGCGGTTTTGGGATTTTCGTTAATTTCAAATCTCAAATCCCAAACGCAAAATTCCGCCAATCAAACGATTCGCGTCGGCTCAAAAGATTTTACCGAATCGGTAATTCTGGCGGAAATTCTTTCGCAAATGCTGGAAAAAAAGGGAATTAAAGTCGAGCGTCAATTTGAACTAGGCGGAAATCTCGCGCACGACGCGCTGCTTTCAAATCAAATTGACGTTTACCCGGAATACACCGGAACGGCTTTCACAGCGATTTTGAATCATAAACCGATTACCGATACCGAAGCGGTTTACGCGCAGACAAAAGCCGAATATGCGAAAAAATTCAATCTGGTTATTAGTCCGCCGCTCGGTTTTTCCAACGATTTTGCGATTTTGGTGCGCGGCGATGTCGCGCGAAAAAACAATTTAAACACGATTTCCGATGCCGTGCCGATTTCAAAAAACTGGCAAGCCGGTTTCGGTCAGGATTTTATGTCGCGCCCCGACGGTTACGACGGTTTTTCAAAAGCCTATAATTTTAATATCGCCAAACAGCCGCGCGAAATGGATTTGGCTTTGACGTATCGCGCGCTGCAATCGGGACAAATTGATTTGATCGCCGGAAATTCGACCGACGGTTTGATTAATACGCTCGATTTATTTCAACTCGCCGACGATAAACATTATTTTCCGCCTTATCAAGCTGTTTTTATCGCTCGAAAAGACAAAGAAGAAATTTTGCGCGAAACTTTTGAACAATTAAAAAACGCCGTTTCAACTGACGAAATGCGCCGCTTAAACTACGCCGTTGACGGCGAAAATATCGCGCCGCGCGATGCGGCGAAAAACTGGTTGACGAAAATGCCGGAATAAAATAAAGTTGACGCGCCTTAACATTGAAAAACTTTTCTGATCAAATTATTTTTCCGCATAATTATCTCCGTTTAAAAGGGTAAAAATATTTTTACCTTTTTTTAACAAATTGAGTTATAATTTTTTTGCTGAAAATAAATTATTCGGCGCACTCCCAAAATTTTTAATCAAGCAAAGTCAAATTTCGGAGAAAACAGCAATGTCCAAAAGCACGTTTCAGACAAATTCGAGTCAAACTATCTTATTGTTTCTAATAGTTTTACCGGTTTTGTTGATTGGCGGCTGCACGGTTGAAGCGGCTAAAGAAAAAAATACAAACGATGCTGTTCGAACTTCAAAAACGACAAATGCAGAAGTAGAAAATTCGGACGGCAGAACGAAAATCAACATTTCGCCAAATTCTCCGGCTGAAACGGTCAGAGCTTTTTATAAAAATCTGCGTGAACAGCGATTTCGTGAAGCGATGTTTTTGACAAATCTGCGTCCGGCGATTGAAGGTTTGACCGAGAACGAATTGAAGGATTTGCAGATTGATTTCGCGCCGCTCGCCGGTCAGATTCCGACGGATGTTTCGATAAACGGCGAGATAATTTCCGGGCAACTGGCAACTGTAACTGCCAAATTGCCTGATAGCGAAACAGACCAATTGGGATTGCAGGAAATTAGACTGCGGCGGGAAAATGATGTTTGGATAATTTTGACGGTGGACGAAGCGGCGGAGAAGGAAATCCGAAAAGAAGGAAAAAATTATTTCTTCGCGCTAAAAATCGCAACTCATCAAACGGAAGCGAAAGAGATGCTCAACCGCATAAACAAAGCGCAGATGGTTTTTGCAATGCAGAATAAAGGAATTTATGCCGACATTCCGACTTTGATTAGCCGCGAATTTCTTCCCGAAGATATTCAAACTTCCGAATCAACCGGATATATCTACAAAATTTATCTTTCGGCGGACGCAAAAAGTTTCACGGCGACGGCTGAACCGGCTGTCTATGGCAAAACCGGGAAATTGTCTTTTTGGTTTGAGGTCAACGGCGATAAAAATTCTTCTCTGCACAACAGAGACAACGACGGGAAACCGCTTGAAATTGTAAAAAAATAAAAAAGCTGAAAAATTTGAAAATAACGATTGAAATTTAGAGTGAAAAGGTTTATAAGTATTTAAACCCAAAAAATAATTTCAGAATAATCCGAATGAAACCGGAATTATCTATTCTTAAATTGTCAACAAAACTACAATTGGAAGTAAATAAATGATAAGAGAGTTTTTTGCACATTTTAACAAATCACTGGCGAAGCGTGTCGTTTGTTCACGCCATTCGTATCAAGTTCCGGTCAAATTGACTTTTGAGCAAACCAATAAAACCGGCAAACTGCAAATGCCGAGAGTTCCGCTTTATATCAGCGGCGAAACGAAGGATTTGAGTCAATCGGGAATCGCTTTTGTGGTTTCTTCAATTCGTTTACAGGAAAATTATTTGGTCGGCGAAGACCGTATTCTCAATGCCGAACTCGATTTGCCGGACGGCAAAATAAGTATGCAGGTTGTCGGACGAAGGTACGAGCAGGTTGGTGAATCCGCTTCATCGGGCAAATTCTTGATCGGCGCGCAAATCGTGCGGATTTCCGACGAAAGCAAAGACTTTTACGAAGATTTTCTGCGAAACGGTAACAAATTAGCGCAAGCCAAAGTCTTAAAATTCGGCGTTGACCGAAGCTGAACGGGCGAAAACAGTCTGAATCAAACTCATTATTACAGTTTTCTTTCTATTCTAAAAATCAAGTTAATACCAATTCCGTTAATTGTTTTAGGAAACCCTTTGTCCTTTACGAAAAGATAAAAAAAGTCGGCTCCAAAATTTTTAGTAAATCTCTTTCCGATTCCCGCAAACAATTCATTTCGCGTCAAATCGTGCGCCTGAAAATCGTAATACGGCTCGTCAGATACAAATGGCGTGAAAATATTTCTTTTATTTTTCACTACCGGAACATTCAAACGAAGCCGATTTTTGTAGCGAACCGAATTCTGCCGCGAATTTCGCAGACGATATTCGATTTGATTACGGTCATTCAAAGAAAAATATTTCCATTTATTTTCCAAAACAACCGCGAACCGAAAACGGCTTTCGTATTCTTTTCTGCCTCTGTAAGGCTGATAGCCGCGATAAAGAACGTCCGGCACGAAACTGATGTATTTATTCAAACGATAACTCAATCCAACGGCGATTCGTTCATCAACCGGACGCGCGGCATTTCGTCCGAAACGCAATGTTCCAACGATGGAAAGCGTCGTCCGGTCAAATTCTACGCCGGTTTTGGTATGTGATTTTTTTAACGGAATCGCAATCAAAGTGTCATTCCAAATTTGGAAATCACTTCTGATCGGTGTAACTTGCGCGAAAGCTGTGGCTGAAAATAAAAAAATGCTGAAAAATATCGGTAAAATTAATTTTTTCATCGGTTATGTAACAAGTATGTTACAAAAACATTAAATGTTCTCGATGAAAATTACAAACCCAGAATAAATCCGCAAATAATAAACGTGATGCCGAAAGCGAGCGGCAAAAAGTGTCGGCGGTCAATCATATCACCTTTTTTCAGCAATCGGTGAAAAACTGCAAAAGACGGCAGAGCGACGCTTCCGATCATTCCGCCGAGAATCGCGCCGAAAAACGCGCCGATGATTACGACAATAACTCCGCCCGCGCCGCCCGTTATAATTCCCCAAAAAGCACCGATAAAGGGAAGCAGCAGAAGCATTTTCCACCACGAATAAGTTTCAGCTTCACGGACGATTTTCCCGATCTGTCTGCCCGAAAGAAAGCCGACGACCGCAGAAATTATATTGACGATGGCGACGATTCCGAGAATCCAAATGTCCTTTTCCGGCAAACCGCCGAAATCAATCAAATAGCGCGTGAATATCGCGGGTGGGAGAAAAGTTCCGAGAATCAGTCCGAAATATGAAAAAGTCTGGACGCTGGAAAGCGGATTTTTCATCAATGCCGCCTCCGTTTCTTCGCGTTCCGAACGAAACAAAAACTTTTCGCGGACGGTTTCGGCATTAGCCGCGAGAAGCGCGTCTAATCTTTGGAGCGCAATCTCGTCGTCGCGCTCATAGTGTGAAAACGAGTCGAAACCGGATTGACAGGCAGCGGTTTTTGTATCTCTGGATTCCATAAATCTTTCTCCAAATTTTGGACGGGAAAATCTGTATCGGTTGGCGAAACTACGGCGAATAATTTTTCGAGCGCGTTTTCCGCTTCGATGTCATTTAAAAGTTTAACAAACTCGATGGACAGATTGCCAAGTTTTTTTTTGTCAAAAGTTAATTCGGACAATTTGGCGACAAAATTTAAGAAATCCTGCCGCGCCAAATTATGATGAAAAGAAAGTCGTTTTCGGTTGCGTCTGCGTTGACAAATCGCCGCCAACTCAACATTGGAACTTTTTGAGACGCGGAAAATTTCTTTTTCGACTTTGGTTATCCTGCCGTTTTCGTCGCAATTCGCTGCGGTCAATCCGACATATCGTTCAAAAATTTCACGAAAGTTGAAAATTGAAAATTGAGGATCGCTTTCAATCAACATCGCTTCGATTTGTTTTTGGAAGGAAAAAATTCTCTTTTCTTTGTCCGGCGTAAAAAATTGCGAACCGTCAAAATCGGCTTTTTTCCAAAGCAGAAAAATTGCCGGAGGAAACCAGAAAACAAAAGCGAACATTGTTTTAAGCCAAAACAAATTGGTCGTCGTTTGACGGCGGTTGTGTAGAAAATAATAAACTCCAAAAGGCGCGCCGCAAGCCAGATAAATAATTATGTAGTCGGTTTGGTTCATCACCAACACAATTTTGCAATGCTTGTGCCAGCTTAAATGAAAATTATTGGGAATTTTAAACACGCGAAATGCCGCAAATTCGGGCGATCAAAAAAATAATGGAACAAATAAAAAGAATAATCGTTTTAATAAATTAGCAAAGCGCGAAAAAAAACTTCCGCTTCGCAGAATGCAAAAAGCAAAAAAGTTGTTTCAGCAAGCGGCAAAAAATAAATTTTGCAAACGTCTGAAAAAGTGGCATCAAACTTGCAAACGAAAAAACGTCAGAAGAAAAAATTCAAACTTCTTGCAATCATAGTATTAGATTCATACAAAAAGGAAATTGGGATAATGACAGCAAAAGGCAAAATAAAAGTTATAAAGAAAGGTGAGATCAAAAACGTGGAAGTGCCTGTAAAAGCGGAAAAAGTAACGAAGCAGCAGGCGGCGCGCGAAATGGTTTCGACGGTTTCAAATTGGGTTAATGATTTTCAGCAGCGAAGACGTTTTGAGACGAAACAGGCTATTGAAAAGTTTCTTTCAAACAAACCTCAAACGAACGGCGTGTAATTTTTTGATACAAAAACCAGCACCAAAACAGTAGCTTTGGTGCAGAAAACTCCAATCGCAAAGATGAAAAGGACGGTCAAATTCGACCGTCCTTTTTTTATCGAAAATTTTGCTTTTTCTTGAAAATGTGATCTTACAAGATAAGATTGCAAGTAATACCAATACAATATAGAAAGTTATGTTACTATTGAAAGATGCGAGTTGTTGATTATCAGACAGAAATAGATCAGACAGAAACGGAGTTGAGAACACTTGAAAAAAGGCAATCAAATGCCAAGTTGCTGCTGCGTGTGCAACTTCTCAGGCTTCTGAAAAGCGGAGAGTTTTCGCAGTTGAAAAAGGCAGTCGGGATTTTAGGAATCACCGAGAAATACGGCTATGACTTGTGGAAGAAATACAAAACCGAAGGGTTGGATGGGTATCTGAAATTAAACTACAAAGCGAACCGGACAAAGCTCAATGATGAGCAGAAAGCAAAGTTGATCGAACAAGCCAGAGAGGGTTTTGATTCACAGTCGGAGGCAGGCGAGTTTATTGAAAATGAGTTTGGAGTCAGTTACACGCAACAAGGCATTTCGCTGCTTTTTCAGCGGTTGAAGATCAAAGCCAAAGTGCCGCGACCGTTTAATATCAAGGCGAACACACAACAGCAAAGTGAATATAAAAAAACTTTTCTGTGAGGCATTCGGGCGAGCAGTTTTATTTTCACGACGAGTTGCGCTTCGGGACACGCGCGGATCTAGGCAGACGTTGGACAGCCACAGGAGTCAAGCCGGGTGGTTCTCAACATATCGGCTATGATTACGGCTACCTGTCGGTGGCGATCAATCCGCTGACCGGAGATGTCAAGATGCTGATCTTGCCGAATATGACATTGGAGAGTTTTCAAGTGTTTCTTGATGAATTTGCTCAAGGTTTAGAAGAAGAAGCGATTTTGATCACCGACGGAGCAGCGGCACATCGGAGTCAGAGTTTGAAACCGGATGAGAAGATAAATCTGGAACTATTGCCGGCTTATTCGCCTGAGCTGAATCCGGTCGAGAGATTTTTTCGAGAGATTAGAAGAAGGTTAAAGAATCAAGTATTTACAACTTATGAAGAAGTTGAGAAGGCGGTTATAGAAATAGCCAAACCTTTTATGACAGCAAAAGAAGCGATCAAAAAACTGACTTGTTATGACTGGCTACTTAACACACCTTCTTAAATTGTTTTGGTATAAGATTTTGTGGTAAACTCTAAAAAATTTGGAAACCCTAAAATTATGGACGAAAAAGTGACAGTTATTACCGGAGCGAGCAGCGGAATCGGTCGCGCATCTGCTTTGCTTTTTGCGGAAAACGGCGCAAAAGTCGTTGCCGTCGGACGAAACGAAAAAGAACTGCGCGAATTGCGCGATGAAGCGGCTGAAAAAAAAGGTTCGATAAATATACATCTCGCCGACTTGTGTGAAGACTCGCAAATTGACGGATTTTTTGATTATATGTCGGCAAATTTCAGTCAAATTGACGTTCTTATAAATGCCGCCGGAATTATCGCCGGCGGCACAATCGAAAATACGACGCTCGACGACTGGAATAAAATGATGGATATAAATCTTCACAGCGTTTTTAAAGTGACGCAGAAAAGTATTCCTCATCTTGAGCAAACCAAAGGAAATATCGTTAATGTTTCGAGCGTGGCGGGAACCCGCGCTTTTCCCAATCTGCTCTCGTACTGCGTTTCAAAGGCGGCGGTTGACCAATTGACCAGATGTTCCGCGCTCGAACTCGCGCCGAAAGGCATTCGCGTCAACGCGGTAAATCCGGGCGTGGTTGTGACAAATTTGCACAAGCGTGGCGGAATGGCGGACGAACAGTACGAAAACTTTCTCGAACATTCAAAAACGACTCATCCGATTGGGCGAGTCGGCGAACCGGAAGAAATTGCCGACCTGATTTATTTTTTGGCTTCGGAAAAAGCCGGTTGGATAACGGGCGCGACTTACGAAATTGACGGCGGACGCGCTCAAACCTGCGCGCGGTAGTTTGACGGTCAACTGATGATTGTTTTTGATGAAAATTCAACTTCTTCCAAGTACTTTTGATGAAAAAGGCTGCGCTTCGGCGCGGCAGCATCTGGCGTGTTTCGTCATTGATGACTGCGTGGCGATTGATGCCGGAAGTTTGGCGACGGCGGCGACGAGCGAGCAGAAAAAGTTAATTAGGAACGTCGTTTTAACCCACGCGCATCTCGATCATATCGCCGGACTGCCGCTTTTTATTGACGATTTGTTTGCTGATCTGGAAATTCCGATTTCCGTTTTTGCAACTGAAGATGTGATTGAGATTATTGAAAAAGATATTTTCAACTGGAATATTTATCCGAACTTTGCCGAACTCACCAACCAAAACGGCGCGGTCTTAAAATATCATCATTTTGAAGCGGGCAAAAATTTCACGGTCAAACATCTCCGCGTCAAATCAATCAAAGTAAATCACAAAGTTCCGACCGTCGGTTTTGTAATTTCGGATGATAAAACAACATTTGCAATCAGCGGCGATACGTCGGAAATGGATGATTTTTGGGATGTCATAAATGCCGAAAAAAATCTCGCCGCGCTGTTGATCGAGTGCGCTTTTCCCGATGAAATGGAAGAATTGGCGCAAGTTTCACACCATTTGACACCAAAAATGCTGTCAACTGAACTGAATAAATTTAACTTCAAAAATTGTCCGATTTATGTGATAAACATCAAGCCGAGATATTTTGAAGAAGTCGTCGAACAGGTGGAAAAATTGGGAATCGAAAATTTGGAAATTTTTGAGGTCGGAAAAATTTACGAATTTTGATAATTCGTTTAGTTTGCAAATCATTTCGACTGGAGTTTACCGGTTCAAATCCGCTTTTCCGGCGTTCGTCCGGCGCGAAATTTAACCGTCATTTCCGGTCTCGCCCAGACGCTTTCGCGGCGGATTTTGCCGAACATTTTTGAAAAAAAATATCTAACTCTCCGCGTCTTCAATTTTTTTATGTTTAGTTTTCCGAAGCGCGGGATGTACTTTTTCGTCGGGTTTGTCTTTCCCGAATTTCACGCTCGGCGGCGCGGTCGGTTTACGAATTGAATCGTAAATCGGACGCTTCGGTTTTTTCTTTTTCTTGCTGTCCATAATCTCAAAAATTATATCAAAAAAATGAAAAGGAATGGCTTTGAAATATGAGGCGGTCTAAAATCCGTGATTATTTATTAACATTTTGAGTTTATTTTGTTAAAATGAAAATCTAATGAAAGGCATTTGGGGGAAAACTTGAACAGTAAACCAAACAGCCAATATCAATTACAAAGAATTCCCGCGAGAAATATCGGGCGCAACGCGCAAAAATACCGTCGTCCGTTCTGGCTGCCCGCGTCCGGTTACTACGCTTTAACGGCGGCAATAGTGATCGCTTTCTTTTTTCTTGCGTGGGGATTTTTGCACGAAGGCGGCGATGAAATGCCCTGGATTCCGTCGGGCATCGGTGCCAGTTTTGTACTGGGCGGCGCGGTTTTCTTGCGTGAAGTTATTCTTAGAAAAGCGCGAAATCGTTTTATTCTGATACAAAAAAGGCTCGATTATAATTTGAAAAATGCCGCGCTTCACAGTTCGGTAAAAAATCGTTCAAATAAACTATCGGTGGAAAAAAACGCCGACATAATCAACAAAATCCGGCAAAAATCGGAAGCGGCGAAAATTTTAGGAAAATTATCCGACGGACATTGGGAAGTTTTTGAAATATGCAGTGAATATCTGAGGGTCAATGAAACGGAGCTGGAGAACGTCGGAATAGGTTCGCCGCGGCTGGCGGCTCTGCGGCGCGGCAAGGAAATTGTTCGAGATTTACACCGGTATCATTTGTTGACTTGGGCGCAGATTGAATCGCGGTCTTTAACTGAAAAAGCCAAGAACTCGGCGGCGATTTCCGATAAACTGGAAACCGCTCAAAATGCTTTATCGGTTTTAGATTCGGCGCGCCGGTATTATCCTAATGATTTGCAATTGTGTGAATCGGAAGACGCGCTCAAAGAATTTATCGCTTCAATAAAGATTTCTCATTGGATTGAACAGGCTGAACGATCAGCCTTTAAGGGCAACAACAAAAGAGCCATCAGCCATTATAAAGACGCGCTGTATTTTTTGGCGCGTGAAAATATTCAAAGCCTTGAAAAAGACTCGATTGCCGATAAAATCAATCAGGAAATCGAACACCTGAGAGAATCGGCTGAAAAAAAGAAAAAAGCTGTAATTAAAAAAGAGAAAAGAATAATAAATGATTAGTCAAAGATGTCCTCGCTGCAACAGTTCACGGATCAGAAGCGGTTACCGCCCGACTCCGATTTGGTCAAAACTTTTATTTCGTTATAATTTGCTTTGCGACGGCTGCAATTGGGAATTCAAAGGATTTGCCGTTCCCGGCACAGTGTCGGCGAAACCCAACAGAAAAAAGAAAAAACGAGAGTCAAAGGTTGAATCGTCGAGTTTTGAAGACAACGAAATTTAGGTTTGGTCAAAAACTTGGCTGAAAAAGACAAAGTATTAGAATAAATTATTGGAATAAGCATCAGAGATGATAACAAAAAAGAGATCAGGTTTTGGTTAAAGCGCGGCGGAAAAATGAAAAATAAAAGCAATTATCGTTTCTCATATATTCTTGTCTGCACTCTTTTTTTGCACATTTCGATTTTAGCTCAAACGCCGACACCGGCATCAAAAGATTTATCTGAAAATGAAACAGCTGAAACTGAAGCGGAACTCATTCATTTGGGTGATTTAATTGACGTTGACGTAGTTGGAAGCGTCGAATATGACTGGCGCGGAACGCTCAATGCCGAAGGTTTTTTAAGCGGCATAAATTTTGTTGAAAATCCGATCTTCGGTTTGTGTCGAAGTGAAAAAGACGTTGCCGAAGATGTCGCCAAAGGATACAGCAAAATTTTGCGCGATCCGAAAGTCGTCGTCAGAATTCTTGACCGTTCCAATCGTCCGCTTTCAGTGCTTTACGGCGCGGTGAAAACGCCGCAGCGGTTTCAAATAAAACGACCCGCGCTGCTAAACGAATTGATTATCGTATCGGGCGGAATAACCGACACAGCCAGCGGCGAAATCCAGATTTTTCGCCCGCCAAGTTTGAATTGTCAGTCAAAAATCGCTCAAACTTCGGCTCAAACTCCGTCTTCAGCCGAAAACAAAGAAAAATTTGTAACCGCCAGCCAAGACAACGGGCAGCAATATATCAACATCAAAATCAGTGATTTACTTGCCGGAAAAAAAGAAGCCAATCCGCAAATTTTAAGCGGCGATATTATAACTGTTGTGGAAGCGCAGCCGGTTTATGTCATCGGCGGCGTGGAAAATCCAAAACAAATTTCCGTAAATTCAAACATTACGCTTTCACGCGCCATCGCCGGTGCCGGCGGCGTGACGAAAAACGGCGACGAAAAAAAAATTACAGTCTTTCGGCGGAGCGGAACGGATACGAAAATAATCGAAGCTGATTTGGAAAAAATTAAAGCCGGACAACAGGAAGATGTTGTTCTTCAAGCGTTTGATATAGTTGAAGTGGAAAATTTGGGAAAGGAAAAAAGAAAATTTCCTCCGCTCATCAAAAGTGATGATGCGGGCGATAAAAATCCGGCAAAATTACCTTTGCGGATCGTAGATTAATCGGGTTATCAAAAAAAACTGCTGTTTTAATTGTTCTGGACGCAGAAATTTGATACTTTTAAAAATCCATCTCAAACATCTAAAGAGATTGGATTCTAACAAATATGGCAACACAAAATAAATTCAGCCGACGCACGATTGCGCTTTTTTGGCTGGTCGTACTCAGCATCGTTATCGGAAGTTTGATCGCCTATGAGCAAATCGCGCTTCTTTATGTTCTGGCAACGCTGGCTCTGGTCGCTCTGCTTCTGATTGTCGGCTTTGCCGATTTGGAAAATGTTAGAAGGGAAAATGTCGAAGGGTTTGCCGCCAAAAAGTAAATCTTTTAATTGTCAGCCGATTTTCGCGTTCCCAAAAAACTGTCAATTGCCGAATGTTTACTTTGAACGTGAACGATAATTCAGTTGGATTTGATTTAGATTGTGATGTCCAAAATTCTTAAAAGTTTCTTGGTTCTGCTATTGTTGTCGAGTTTTTCGCTGTCAGCGACGGCATACACGACACAGTTTGCCGACGAAGGTAAAACCAAGCGGCTGCGCTGGAAAAATGAGGTGATTCCGATTGCTCTGTCCGATTCGCTAACCAAAGAAAATCTTAATATTAAGGCGAACAGCGATGTGCTGAGAGCGATTCGGCGAAGTTTGGCAGCGTGGGAAAAGGTTGCCAATATCAAATTTGAACTAACGATGACGGACAAACAATCCATCAGTCCGTCGGGAAAATCCGGCGACGGCGTTAGTTTGATAACAATCGCGCAGACGACCGATAATCTGATGCTTTTCGGCAGCGATTCGGAAGCGGTTTCGGCGCGGACAAGAATTTTTTATAACGGCAAAGGCTCAATTACCGAAGCCGACATCGTTTTAAACCCTTATCAGCAATTTTCTACCGACGGTTCAATCGGAACTTTTGATTTGGAAGCGACGCTGACTCACGAAATAGGACATCTGCTCGGACTTGAACATTCGACGATCATCGGCGCGACAATGCACGCGCATCAGGGAAAAAACGGCATCTACAATTTGCCCGGATACAGTTCGAGAACTTTAGCCGAAGATGATATTTCGGGAGTTAGAGCGTTATACGGCGCGGAAACTCCCAATGAAGAATGCTGCGGCACAATCGGCGGAAAACTTTTGACGGCAAACAGCAAACCGGCGAAAACCGTTCAGGTGTGGGCTGAAGAAAGCGAAACGGGGCGCGTGGCGGCTGGCGTTTTATCAAATGAGGAAGGAAATTATCTCATCGAAGGCGTGCGAAACGGCAACTACACGCTTTACGCGCAGGATTACGGCGAAAGTAAAAACGCGGCTGAGGAACTCGGTAAAGTCACCGTCGGCAACGGCAAAACTGTTCATTTAACAAACGTGTTAAAAAACAAGCCGAAAAATTTTGATGTCCAATATATCGGATTTAACGGACAACTTTCCGAACTTGCCGTGCCTGTCAACAGCGGAAATTCTTATTTAATTTATATCGGCGGCAAAAATCTGGATGCTAAAAATATCGAAATAAGTTTTAATTCTCCGTATTTTACCGTTACGCCCGGTACTATTACAAAACTGGATTACGGTTCGGAACTTTCGGTCGTGAGCGTTGAGATTCAGGTAATTCCCGGAACGCCTGCGGGAGAATACAGTTTTTCCGTGAAAAATAAAGACAATGAAGCGGATTTTGTAGCGGGCGGTCTGACCGTCGAGAGTTTTATAAATCCGTGGAAAAGTTATCCGATATTTTAATGTTGAAAATTAAAATTCAGATTTGCAATTTAATTTTCTATGTGCATAATCTATAAGTGTTCACCTCCCCGGTGAACATTTGGTCACGAGGGGTGAGGACTTGTGACCTAGGGGCGACGGTGTGGGAGACGTCGCCCTTTTAACTTTTAAATTTGTCCGTCAGAACTTTCTAAATCTATAAACAGCCGTTAAAACTTGACCTGAGAATAAATAAGCGTAAAATTTGTTCGTCATTCGTATATTAAAAATAAAACAAATCAACATTCCGATATTTGATGTCGGCAATAGAACAAGAAATTTTGATTTTCTGGAATTGACCGCGAAGGCTCAAGCGTTCGGCGGTTTTTATATTTAATTATGGAAAGCAGCAAAGAGAGCGGTTTTAAGAAATGGTTGTTAAAGGGCATCAGAGAACCCGAAGGACCTCACGAAAAACCAGGTCAGCATCAGCAGCATTCCTGGTGGAAGGTGATGTGTCTGACGGGAGTTGATTATTTTTCGACGCTCGGTTATCAGCCGGGTATCGCTTTTTTGGCGGCTGGAGCGTTATCTCCGATTGCAACTTTGGTGCTGGTTCTTCTGACATTGTTCGGCGCGCTGCCGATGTATAAGCGCGTCGCGGAAGAAAGTCCGCACGGCGACGGCTCGATTTCGATGCTCGAAAATCTGCTTTCGCGCTGGAAAGGGAAGATGTTTGTGCTGACTTTGCTCGGTTTTGTCGCCACAAGTTTTATCATCACGATAACGCTTTCCGCCGCTGACGCGACCTCGCACATTATAGAAAATCCGTTTGTCGAACATCATCTCCAATTTTTAAATCA
Source organism: Pyrinomonadaceae bacterium (assembly GCA_965218105.1). Taxonomy (GTDB): domain Bacteria; phylum Acidobacteriota; class Blastocatellia; order Pyrinomonadales; family Pyrinomonadaceae. Next base: position 1,381,783 of record OZ244585.1, on the reverse strand, counting down.
CAGAATTATTGTAACGCTCTTTCTGATCGGTCTTTTGGGCGCGGTTTTTCTCAAGGGATTTAATGAAGCCATCGGCATTGCCGTCGGCATCGTCGCGGTTTATTTACTGCTCAACGTCGTTGTCATCGGTGTTTGTTTGTATCAAATTTTTGTCGTTCAGCCGGAATCCGTTTCAAACTGGAGCGCGGCACTTTGGGGACATCCGAGCGTTGAAGGCAGTGTTTTGGCGATGATTTATATTTCGCTGTTTCTATTTCCAAAACTCGCGCTCGGTTTGTCCGGTTTTGAAACCGGCGTGGTTGTGATGCCTTTGATTGAAAGTGGTGAAGAACTTTCAGACGCGGAAAAAAGCGTCATTCATAAATCTCAACTTCCCGACACGGTGATAACGCCGAGTGCCGAAAAATTTCTCGCCGGTCGGATTCGCAACGGAAAGAAACTTTTAAGCGGCGCGGCAATGATTATGAGCGTAATGCTGATCGGCAGCAGCGTGATTACGACAATGCTCATTCCGGCGCGGGAATTTGGTGAAGACGGAGCCGCCAACGGTCGCGCGATTTCCTATCTCGCACACACCTATTTTGGCGATGTTTTCGGGACGATTTATGACATCAGCACGATTACGATTTTGTGGTTTGCGGGCGCGTCGGCACTCGCCGGACTTTTGAACATCGTTCCGCGCTACCTGCCGCGTTTCGGAATGGCTCCCGACTGGGCGAGAGCGACACGCCCGTTAGTTTTGGTTTTTACGACAATCGCTTTTCTTGTAACAATTATTTTTAGAGCCGATGTTGACGCGCAGGGCGGAGCTTACGCGACCGGCGTATTATTTTTGATGAGTTCGGCGGCGGTCGCCGTTACAATTTCCGCGTGGCGCAAATCGGAAAAAAAATGGATCGGATTTCTCATCATCACGCTGGTTTTTTTCTACACGACGGTTATTAATATCGTCGAACAGCCGGAAGGGATTAAAATCGCCCTGATGTTTATTTTTGCCATTGTCGTTACGTCTTTTATTTCCCGCGCTTTACGAACAACGGAAGTGCGCGTCGAAGACATCGAATTTGATCCGAAAGCCAAGGAATTTATCAATGATTTAGCGGGCGGTGAAATTCGCATCGTTACAAACCGTCGTGAAACGGGCGATGTTGCTGAATATCGTTTTAAGGAACACGAAAAACGCACGGACAATCATATTCCGTCAAGCGACCCGATTTTGTTTTATGAAATTGATTTGGGCGACGCTTCCGAGTTCACCGGTAAACTGGAAATTCGCGGCGTAGATATTGACGGTTACAAAATTCTGCGTACCGAAGCTCCCGCCGTGCCGAACGCGATTGCCGCGCTTCTTTTGTACCTGCGCGACAAATCGGGCAAAATTCCGCACGTTTATTTCGGCTGGAGCGAAGGTAATCCGATAGTGTATCTGATTCGTTATATTATTTTCGGTGAAGGCGACACCGCGCCCGTTACGCGCGAAATTCTGCGGCAAGCCGAAGAAGACCCGGAACTCAGACCGAGCGTTCACGTCGGCGGATAAAATTTTCGTAACGCAATGTCCGATTGAGTTATATTTTCAGATGCGTTCTAAAGTTGATTTTTGTAAATTTGAGGAGTATATTCTGAAATTTGACAAACTTGCCGAAGCTGCCGACAACAATGCAGCGCGGGGAACCCGACAATTGGGGCTAATTATTTTACAGATAAGGAACACTTCCAAAGTTCCAGCCCGACAGCTAACCTCGCAGGCGTATTGGAAGAACAAGCCATTTGGCGTTGATAAATTTATCAATGACCATAAGCGTAATGACTTGCGTTTATGGTCTTTAGTTTTTTAAAGAGGAAAATGAGAAGAGTCGAAGGGTCGAGCGATAATCGCTTTAAACGCTGGCTGTTTCAGGGCGTGACGGAAATCGAAGCGCCGCACGAAAAAAAAGGCGAGCATCAGCAGCATCCCTGGTGGAAGGTGATGTGTCTGACGGGAGTTGATTATTTTTCGACGCTCGGTTATCAGCCGGGCATCGCATTTATCGCGGCAAATGTTCTGTCGCCGATTGCCACGCTTGTTTTGGTTTTGCTGACGCTGTTCGGCGCGTTCCCGATTTACAGCCGCGTGGCGGCGGAAAGTCCGCACGGCGAAGGTTCGATTGCGATGCTCGAAGCCTTGCTGTCGCGTTGGAAGGGAAAACTTTTCGTCCTCGTCCTGCTCGGTTTTGTGGCGACCGATTTCGTTATTACAATCACGCTTTCCGCCGCCGACGCTTCGGCTCACGTGCTTGAAAACCCGTTTGTAAAATTACATCTTCCGTTTTTGAATCATCCTGTTCCCGTAACATTGGCTCTGATAATTCTGCTCGGCGCGGTTTTTTTGAAAGGCTTCAAAGAAGCCATCAGCATCGCCGTTTTTCTGGTCGGCATTTATTTACTGCTGAATCTGATCGTCATCGCCTTTGGATTTTATCAAATAGCGGTTCACCCGGAATTGTTTCCAAATTGGGAAAAAGCAGTTTTTACAACCCGCAGCGCAGGCGGAGAAATCGGAACGCGCGGTATTTTTACCGTCATCGGAATTTCTCTGCTGGTATTTCCGAAACTCGCGCTCGGTCTTTCGGGTTTTGAAACCGGCGTGGCGGTGATGCCTCTGATAAAAAGTCCGAACCGCATCACGAACACGCGCAAACTGCTGTTGACGGCGGCGTTAATAATGAGTTTTATGCTGATTGCGAGCAGTTTTGTGACCAGCGTGATTATTCCCGAAACCGATTTTTGTCCGGTTCAGACCTGCGGATTTAACGAAGCGGACGACGACGTTCCGCAATATTGCGTCTGCTCTCAATCGGAAATTGAAAACAAAGTAACAAAAGAATCAGGCAAGGCTAACGGACGCGCTTTGGCTTATTTGGCGCATAAATTTTTCGGCGATTTATTCGGCACTTTTTATGATTTAAGCACGATTTTAATTTTGTGGTTTGCGGGCGCGTCGGCACTCGCCGGACTTTTGAACATCGTTCCGCGCTATTTGCCGCGTTACGGAATGGCTCCCGAATGGGCGCGGGCGACTCGTCCGCTGGTTCTCGTTTTTATGGCGATTTGCTTTGCCATCACGATATTTTTTCAGGCTGATGTTGACGCGCAGGGCGGAGCTTACGCGACCGGCGTGTTGTTTTTGATGAGTTCGGCGGCGGTTGCCGTCACAATATCGGCGAGACACAGAAAAAGCCCTTGGACATTGGCATTTCTCGCCATTGCGCTTGTTTTTATCTATACGACTTTGACGAATGTTTACGAACGTCCTGACGGAATTAAAATTGCTTCTATTTTCATTTTCACGATTATCGTTACGTCGTTTGTCTCGCGGGTGATGCGTTCGACCGAAGTGAGAATTGACAAAATTATTTTGGACGAAAAGGCGCAGGAATTTTTCGATGATTTGGCGGGCAGCGAAATTCGGATTATCACCAATCGGCGCGAAGTCGGCGATGTCGCCGAATATCGCTTTAACGAATACGAAAAAAGAGTTGACAATCATATTCCGTCGAGCGATTCGCTGATATTTTATGAAGTTGATTTGAGCGACGCTTCGGAATTTAAAGGCAAACTGAATGTTCACGGATTTGAGATTGACGGATACAAAATTTTACGTGCCGAATCAACCGCCGTGCCGAACGCGATTGCCGCTCTGCTGCTTTATTTGCGCGATAAGACGGGCAAAATTCCGCACGTCTATTTTGGCTGGAGCGAAGGCAATCCGCTCAGATATTTGCTGCGCTACGTTTTATTTGGCGAAGGCGATACCGCGCCGCTGACGCGGGAAATTCTACGTAAAGCCGAACCTGATCCTGAGCTTCGACCGAATGTTCACGTCGGCGGCTGATGAATTATTCGCCGCCGTTGAGAACCGACGGATTCATTTCCAAAAAGCAGGAGCGACAAAAGACGGGACGACCCTGCGAAGGATAAAAAGGAACAGTTGTGTAAGCCGAACATTTGGCGCAATGAACGGCGACTTCGATTTTTTGCCTGACACCGGAGGCTTGCGCGGTCGCAATCGAAGCGAGTCGTTCATTTTTGGCTTGTTTGCAGTCTTTACAGCGTTTCGGCGGATTTTTTAATCCTTTATCACGATAAAAAACCTGCTCGCCGGCTGTCCATACAAAATCTTTATCGCAGTCAATACAGAGAATATCAGTGTCCGCAAAACTATTTGCGTCAGCAAATGTTTGTTGATTAAATTCCTTGAGATTTTTGGTTTCGGTGTTTGACATCGCTTTTTCCCTCCCTTTTAATGTTCTTTAAATTACATTATAGATTAAGTTTATCATAATGATAATTCATTTTAACAAAATGCAGAAAATTTGAGGATTAAAATTGATAATTAATTCGTGATTTTAAACGTAAGAGATCATTTATCTGCAAAATAAAGCTGTGTTAGCCGATTTTGAACTTATAATTATATGTTCGGCGTGTCAAGTTTTATTTTTGATGTAACGCGCTTAAAATAAACCAATATGAAAATTTTAGTCGTCGGTTCAGGCGGACGCGAACACGCGCTTTGCCGCGCGTTTAAGCGGAGCAAAAAAGTAAAAAAAATATATTGCGCGGACGGCAACGCGGGAATCGCCGAAATTGCCGAGTGTGTGAACATTAAACCCGATGAAATAGAAAAACTCGCCGATTTTGCCGAACAAAACGAGATGGATTTAACTTTTGTCGGCGGCGAAACGACATTGGCATCGGGAATCGCTGACGAATTTGAAAAGAGAAATCTAAAAATTATCGGCGTTACCCGAAAAGCCGCGCAGCTTGAAGCGAGTAAATCTTTCGCCAAAGATTTTATGGCGCGGCACGACATTCCGACGGCGAAATATAAAATTGCGGTTTCTGTAGAAGAAGCCGAACAACTGTTAAAAAGCGGCGAATTCGGCGATAAAAATACACCGGTTGTTATAAAAGCCGACGGACTCGCGGCGGGAAAAGGTGTCGTTGTCGCCGCCGATCACGAACAAGCCGAATCTGCGCTGGGCGAACTTGAAACAATCGTCGGAAAAGAAGCTGTTGCGAAAATTGTTTTGGAAGAATGTCTGTTCGGCAGAGAAGTTTCGCTGATTTTGTTCACCGACGGCGAAAATTTCGCGTTGATGCCGCCGTCGCGCGACCATAAACGCATCGGTGAAAATGATACGGGCGCGAACACGGGCGGAATGGGAACGATTACCGATGAAAGTTTGCTCACTCAAAAACAAACGGACGAAATCATCGAAAAAATTATTAAACCGACCTTGAAAGGCGCGGAACAGGAAGGTTTTCCGTTTCGCGGAATTATGTTTTTAGGTCTGATGATGACGGCGGAAGGCGCGAAACTGCTCGAATACAATGTTCGTTTCGGCGACCCGGAAACCCAGGTGATTTTGGTTCGTTTGAAAACCGATCTGGTTGAAATTTGCGAAGCGATGGTGGCGCGGAATTTATCGAATATCGAAATCGAATGGCAAAAAGGAAGTTCGGCTTGTGTCGTTCTGGCTTCAGAAGGTTATCCGAAAAAAGCCCGAACCGGCGACGTGATAAGCGGTTTAGATGAAGCGGAATCAATTGAAAATGTACAATGTTTTCACGCCGGAACGTCGAAAAATTCCGACAATGAGTTTATCACGTCGGGCGGAAGAGTTTTGGGCGTAACCGCAGTTGAGGCAAATCTGGACGAAGCACTGAAAAAAGCGTATCGAGCCGTCAGCGCGATAAACTGGGACGGAATGCAGTTTCGACGGGACATCGGTCAATGAAAACAAAATCATTTTCATCGGTAATTCTCGGCGCGGCGTTTTTGATGGCGACTTCCGCCGTCGGACCGGGATTTTTGACGCAGACGACCGTTTTCACCAAACAATTGGCGGCGAGTTTCGGCTTCGTGATTCTGCTGTCCGTCGTTCTCGATATTTTCGCGCAGCTCAACATCTGGCGCGTTTTGACCGTCAGCGGAAACCGCGCGCAGGACGTTGCCAACCGGACGATTTTCGGCAGCGGTTACATTTTAGCCGTTTTGATCGCGCTCGGCGGTTTGGCATTTAACATCGGAAATATCGCGGGCGCGGGACTCGGATTAAATGTTTTATTCGGCATTGATGTGAAAATCGGCGCGATTCTCAGCGCGATTATCGGGATTACGATTTTTTTGTTCAAAGAATTCGGCAGAGCGTTGGATGTTTTCGTCAAAGTTCTCGGCTTTATAATGCTGGTTTTGATCGTTTACGTCGTCATCTATTCGCATCCGCCGCTCGCCGAAGCCGCTTTTCGCACCGTTTACCCGGAGACTGTTTCGCCCGTTTCAATCATCACTTTAGTCGGCGGAACGGTCGGCGGCTACATCACATTTGCGGGCGCGCATCGTTTGATTGACGCGGGAATTTCCGGCAGAGACGCGCTTCCCGAAGTAAATCAGGCGGCGGCGACGGGAATTTTGCTGACCGCGCTGATTCGGTTTTTACTTTTTCTGGCTTCCTTCGGCGTAATCGCGCTCGGTTTGACGATTGACGACAAAAATCCGCCCGCGTCGGTTTTTCAAAATGCCGCCGGAATAATCGGCTACAAAATTTTTGGCGTGGTAATGTGGTCGGCGGCGATCACGTCCGTCGTCGGCGCGGCTTACACTTCGATTTCTTTTCTCAAAACGCTTCACGCGAAGATAGAAAGCGGACAAAAGTTTTGGACTATCGGCTTTATCGCATTTTCGACGCTCGTGTTTTTCATCGTCGGTCAGCCGGTCAAAGTTCTGGTTTTGGCGGGAACGATCAACGGTTTTATTTTGCCCGTTGGCTTGTCGCTGATTTTAATCGCCTCGCGGCAGGCAAAAATTGTCGGCGATTACAAACATTCATTGTGGCTGCAAATTGCCGGTTGGCTCGTTGTTTTGGTAATGCTCGGATTCAGCATACAAACACTTATCAATTATTTTGTCCGAACGTAAAAACAGAAGCATTTTCTTATTATTTTTGCATCCTGAAAATTAACATAATATAATTTTAGCAATCGGGAGCGACTTTAATATGAATAGATTTCTTGTAAATTGTCTGGCGATTATCTGTCTTTTCGGTATCGCGGCGGCGCAGTCAGGGCGAAAAACCGAACCGACACCGACTCCTTCACAAAAACAGAAAAGCAGAGATGTAGGATATTCCGAATCTGATTCCGACAAATCACGTCAGGAAAGAATGCTGCGCGATATGCGCGGCGCGGAGTCAAAACCTGCTCCAATTCCGTCAACTTCTTCCGGCGAGCCAAAAAATGAAGCGGAAAAAAACGGCGACGGCGTGGAAATTTTGAAAATTGATAACTCTTTGATAACCATTCCCGTTTCGATATTTGACCGCAACGGACTTTATATTTCTAACTTGGCTCAATCCGATTTTAAGATTTTTGAAGACGGCAAAGAACAGGAAATCGCCTATTTCGCTACGACTGAAAAGCCTTTCACGGTTATTTTACTGCTCGATGTCAGTCCTTCGACGGAATATAAAATCAACGAAATTCAAGATGCGGCAATCGCTTTTGTCAATCAATTAAAACCGCAGGACAGCGTGATGGTCATCGAATTTGACGAGGGAATTAACACATTGACGAAAGTTACCAACGACCGCCAAAAAATTTACAAAGCGATTCGCAAAGCCGATTTCGGCAACGGAACTTCGCTGTATGATGCGGTTGATTTTACGCTTCGCAAACGCATCAGCCAAATTGAAGGTCGAAAAGCCGTTGTTTTATTTACCGACGGCGTTGATACGACTTCGCACAAAGAAGATTACGACAGCACTCTGCGCGAAGCGTCGGAAGCCGATTCGCTGATTTTCCCGATTTATTACAACACTTTTTTCCAAAACAGCGGCGGCGCGTCGTCATCGCCTTTTCCGTCTATCTTATTTCCGGGAAGCCGAAGACGAAGCGCGGCGGGAACGACGAGCGGTGAATATTTAGTCGGCAAAAAATATCTGGAAGATTTAGCGGCAAACACCGGCGGCAGAGTTTTTCAAGCCGAATCAACAAACGGCGGATTAACCCGCGCGTTTGAAGGAATCGCCGAAGAATTGCGCCGCCAATACAGCATCGGCTATTATCCGCAGGAAATCGGACAAGCCGGACAGCGAAAACAAATAAAAGTTCGCATCAACCGCCCGAATTTGGTCGTTCGCGCCCGCGACAGTTACATTGTCGGAACAAATGAAAAGACGGAAACAACATCTTCAAAATTTAATTCTAACAAATAATTAAGTTAAAATTGGAGCGCGGACGGCTCGTCCGCCAACGAGCGAAGCGATGCGTGAAAACTTTCGCATTTATTGACGGAGTTAGAACGCGAAGGCTTTTCTCGCGCCCACGCTCGAAGCGGACGAGCCGTCCGCGCTCCAACTTAAGAAAAATTAATATGATATTTAAATTCACAACCGCCGGAGAATCGCACGGCAAAGCTCTCGTCGGTATTTTAGAAGGTTTGCCCGCCGGTTTGGAGACTGACATCGAGAAAATTAATCACGAACTGTGGCGGCGGCAGCAGGGTTACGGGCGCGGCGGGCGGATGAAAATCGAAAGCGACACGATTGAGATTTTGTCGGGCGTGCGGCACGGGAAAACGCTCGGTTCGCCCATCGCGTTTACCATCGAAAACCGTGATTTTGTTCATTGGGAACAAGTTATGTCGTCGGAAAAACTCGAAACCGCGCCGAAAAATCCGCGCGTCGTCACGCGCCCGCGTCCCGGTCACGCCGATCTCGCGGGCGGGCAAAAATTCGGCAGACGTGATTTGCGCGATATTTTAGAACGCGCTTCGGCGCGTGAAACCGCCGCGCGCGTCGCCTGCGGCGCGTTTGCCCGACAACTGCTTGAAAATTTCGGCGTGGAAATAAAAAGCCACGTCGTCAAACTGGGCGAAGTTCCCGAAAGAGCTTTGCAAAAAACATTTGACGAAATTTCCGCGATTGACGAAAATTCTCCGCTCAACTGCGCCGACGCGGAAGCTGAAAAACAGATGATCGAATTAATTGACAAAGCGAAAGCCGACGGCGACACGCTCGGCGGAATTTTTGAAGTCGTCGCCAAAAACGTCGTCGTCGGTTTGGGTTCGCACACTTCGTGGAACGAAAAACTCGACGGGCGAATCGCCCAGGCGTTTATGTCAATTCAGGCGACGAAAGCCGTCGAAATCGGCACGGGCGTTGAAAACGCCGCGCTGTTCGGTTCAAAAGTTCACGACGAAATCACTTTTGAAAACGATAATTTCAAACGCGCGTCAAACCGCGCCGGCGGCATCGAAGGCGGAATTACGAATGGCGAAGAATTGCGCGTACGCGGCTATTTGAAACCGATTTCGACCTTGAAAAAACCGCTTCGTTCGGTTGATATTGACACGAAACAGGAAGATTTAGCGGCGTTTGAACGCTCGGACGTGACGGCGGTTCCGGCGGCGGGCGTAATCGGCGAAGCGATGCTGGCGATTGTTCTGGCAAACGCGATGCGCGAAAAATTCGGCGGCGATTCGATGATGGAAATGAAAAGAAACTTTGACGGTTATCTCGAATCTTTGCGGGTTTACTGATTGGCGAATGAAAATATCCGCATTCCGCTTTTCTCAATCATTTGTTGGAAACTATGCGCGGACGCGATATTTCATTTCTTTTAGATTTCTTGACTTCGACTATGACCGGCGGAAATAAAGATTCCGATTTTTCGGTTATTTTTAACTCCGTTTTGGGAACTGAAACTTTCTCCGCGCCGCCTTTTTTGCCTTTCGCCGCCGAAGTGTCGCCTTCGTCGGAATCTTCGCCTTCATCCGTATCTATCAAAGCTGAAACTTTGGCATTAACTTTTGACTGCGGCTTTAGTTCAAGCGGAATTTGCGCCAGATTTCTGTTTACTTTGACCTCATTAAAACGACCGCGCAACGCCGCATAAATTCGTCCGGCGACTGCCGCCGCATATTTTCCGCGTTCGCCTTCGCCGCGCGTGATGACGATGACGGCAAATTTCGGATTTTCAATCGGCGCGACCGAAGCGAAAAGTCCGACCCACGAGCCGTCCGCGATACACGAACCCGTTTTTCCGGCGACATCCATCGAAGAATCAACGCCGCGCCGCGCCGTACCGTAAGTCGCCGCGCCGATCATTCCGGGAATAACTTCTTTGATATTTTCCTGCGGAAGATTGAGCGTCCGCCGCATTTGTCCGCGAAAATCGGCGCGTTCGATTTTGGTGCGCGGAATTTGCGGCACGATCATTTTTCCGCCGTTGGAAATCGCCGAAACGAGAACGGCGAGCTGCAAAGGCGTAACTTCAAAATCGTCGCCGTGTGAATAAATTCTGGCGTTGTTGTTGCCAAACGGCAATTTTCCGCTTGTTTCGCCGTCGGCATTGATGCCGGTCGGTTTTCCCAAACCGAGCGTTTGCGCGTAAGAAATCATTTTGCCGTTTCCCAAACCCGCGCCGACGTTTTGAAAATAGCTGTTGTTTGAGTAGGCGAGCGCGTCGTCCAGATTCATCGGAAACCGGCGCGTTGAAATGATCCCGTTTTTGTCAATCACATTTTCGCTGATTCCGGCAATCGCGGTGACGAGTTTAATCGTCGAACACGGTTTGAAACTTTTGCGAATCGCCCAATCCTGATTAACAATCGTCAAAACTTTTCCCGTCTGCGGCTCAAGCACGACGACCGTTCCGGCGCGAACACCGAGAGCGTTGACGGCGGCGCGGCGAACTTCCAAATCTTCGCCTTCGGCATCGTCGTTTGTAATATTTGCGACTGTTTCGCTGCGAAGTCCGCGTTCAAAAGCGATTTTTCGCTCTCTGGCTTCACGAATAAGCTGATCGCGGCGGCGTTGTTCTTCCAAAGCCGCTTGTCTTCGCGCCTCCTGTGCGGCGCGTTGTTTTGCTTCTTCTATTTTTGCCAGCCGTCCGGCTTCCGCTTCCTTTTGCAAATCGGCTTTGCTTTTCGCGGTTTTTCCTTTTATCGCCGGAGGTTTTTTGTCGGCTGTCGCTTTTTTATCATCCGCCGCAGATTTTTTATCGGCAGTTTTATCAGCACTGCTTTTCGCCGTTCCGCCGGTTTTATTTTTGGAAACGGTTTGGCTCGGTTTATTATTTACTTTAGCGGCAGGTTTCTTATTTTGCGCCTGAACATTGACACAAAGCAAAACAAATACGAACAAGAACGCGGCGGCAAATTTTATAAGACACTTTTCGACGGAAACTGACATCGTAAAAAAACCTCTGAATTGTAATATGTGGAGAGTGATTTTAGAGAAAATAAAGATGTTCGCTGAATCAAAAAATTGAAATGCTCACAAACTTTGCTTCAAAAGCTAAATAAGAATATAACATTGACAGCGGAAAATCTCCAAGGAAAAATATCCCGCAAAAATGACGAACAAAAATGAAAGATAATTTCTTGAACACATTTCGCGGCAGACTTTTGGTAATTTTAGCGTTTCTTTTGATAACGACGTTGGGCGTTCAGTACTATCTCAATTACAAAACGCAGAAGGAAAACGACGAATTGCGCTCAATACAGGAACAGGCACTGGTAGAAGGTCTGGTTTTAGGGGCTAACAGCATAACCTCTAATTCGTATATGGGAGATTTAGTTGAAAGCGGAGGTCAGCCGTTTTTTGACGAAAAAACCGCGCAGCGCGTAAAAGATATAATAATTATCAATAACGAATGGCAAATAACGGATACTCTCAATTCTCCTGACTATTTGCCGACTGTCGAAAACGGCGAAACAAAATTCCATAAGCTGAGGGAATTGACCAATTTGCCGCCGCTGGCAGGAGACGCAAAAAAACTCGGCGCGGATGTCATTAACTTTCCAAATGCAAATGTTTCAAATGACGAGGCTGACGGTGAAGCACACGCCGTTCCGATTCAAACTGACCGCGGACGCTGGTATGTAATGGTTATTCTTGAATCCGATAAAAAGGAAGCCGGTGCTAAAGCCGCCCAACCGCTTATTTATACGCTTTTGGTGCTTTTGCTTTCGACAATTATTACAATTTTCCTCGTGTGGCGTTTCACGCGCCCGATTGCCAATTTGTCGGACGCGGCGCGGCGCGTTGCCGAAGGCGATTTGAGTGTCCGCGTCGAAGGCGCGAAGCGAAACGACGAAATCGGCAAATTGACCAGTCAATTTAACGAAATGACCGCCGAACTGGAGAAAACGCGCCAGCTTGAATCCCGATTGCAGGAAACGGAAAAAAGCGCGGTCGTCGGCAGATTAGCTTCGGCAATCGCGCACGAAATCCGCAACCCGTTGAATTACATCAACTTAACGCTCGATCATCTGCGTAAAAAGTTCGCGCCGGAAGACGCGGAAAAACACGCGACTTTTGAAAAATTAACCGCGCAGCTAAAAACCGAAGTCGGCAGAATCAACCGCCAAATTTCGGATTTTCTGAGCTATTCGCGCCCGCTCAAATTGGATTTACAGCCGATTGATGTCCTGGATGTCATCAAAGATTCGCGCCGCATCATCGAACCGCAAGCCGAAGAATTAAATATCAAAATCAACCTGGTCGAACGCGAAAACGTCCCGAAAATTCTCGGCGACGCGGATGTTTTGCGCTCGGTTTTCAATAATTTACTGTCGAACGCGATGCAGGCGATGGAAACCGGCGGCGGAATTATCAATATGACCATCTCGCCCGACGAAAACTACATTAAAATCGAAGTCGCCGACAAAGGCATCGGAATTCCAGACGAGCATTTGCCGAAAATATTCGAGCCGTATTTTTCCACCAAAGAAACCGGAACAGGTTTGGGTTTGGCGATTGTGCAGAAAATCGTCGAAGATCACAACGGCACGATTGAAGTTGCATCTAACTTAAATGAGGGAACATTATTTACGGTGAGATTGCCGAAAGCGGAGGAATTTTAGCCACGAACAAACACGAAAATTCACAAAAATTTTTGACTTATTTCGTGAAATTGCGTGTTTGTTCGTGGCTAGAAATTTTCTATGGCAAAATGGAGTTATGGCAAGAAAAACAATATTAGTAGTAGATGACGAAAAATCTCAGCGCGAGATTTTGGAGTTGATTTTGTCGGGCGAAGGTTACGACGTGACGACGGCGAGTTCGGGCGAGGCGGCGATGAAATTTGTCGCCGACCGGCATTTTGACCTTGTTTTGACCGATTTTAAAATGACGGGAATGAGCGGACTTGATTTATTGAAAGAACTGACTGATTTCGATAAGTCTATTATCGTCTTGCTTTTAACGGCGCACGGAACGGTTGATTCGGCGGTTGACGCGCTGCGACTTGGCGCGTTTGATTATCTGCAAAAACCTTACGACGCGGAAAAATTATTGGACACGATTTCGCGCGCTTTGAATAAATTGACGACGCTCGATGCGGAAATTATTTCCGCTTCGCCGGAAATGGACAAGGTGAAAAAGCTGATTTTGAAGGTCGCCAAATCGAGTTCGACGGTGCTGATTCGCGGCGAATCGGGAACGGGAAAAGAATTGATCGCGCGGGCGATTCACAATAATTCGCTGCGAACGGACGAAGTTTTTCAAGCCGTCAACTGCGCGGCGATCAACGAAAATCTGCTTGAAAGCGAACTTTTTGGACACGAAAAAGGTTCATTCACCGGCGCAGTCGGCGAGAAAAAAGGTCTGTTTGAAGTCGCCGACGGCGGGACTTTGTTTTTGGACGAAATCGGCGAACTCGACATCGCTTTGCAGGCGAAAATTCTCCGCGCTTTGCAGGAAAAGCAGATTCGGCGCGTCGGCGGCACGAAAGAATTAAATACGGACGTGCGCGTCGTCGCCGCAACCAACCGCGATCTGCTGAAAATGTCGCAGGAAGGACGTTTCCGCGAAGATTTATATTATCGTCTTAATGTTTTGAGCATCGAAATTCCGCCGCTTCGTGAACGTCGTTCGGATATTCCGGTTTTGATGGAATATTTCTTAAAAAAACATACGCGCGACACCAAACGCGACATAACAATTAACGCCGAAGCCCGCAAATTACTGGAAAATTACAGTTATCCGGGCAACGTCCGCCAACTCGAATCGGCAATCGAACGCGCCACGCTGCTGTGCGAAAACGACACGATCACCGTTGACGATCTGCCGCCGGAAATGACGCAGGAATCAACACCCGTTTCCGCCGACGAACTGTTCAAACTGCCGTCCGAAGGCGTAAATTTTGAAGATGTCGAACGCAGTTTGATAATGCAGGCGATGGAACGCACCGACAATAACATCACGAAATCGGCGAAAATGCTCGGTTTAACCTTCCGAACTTTGCAATATCGCCTCGAAAAATTCGGCATCAAACGTGACGGCGCGGAAGAAGATGAAGACGATTCATAAAATAGCTTGTGATAAAATTTAGATGAGGTTTGAGTTATGAGAACAGTATTTGTCACAGCAGAAAATATCAGATTCAGAGCCGAATCTGATAAAAAGGAGTCTCACGGGCAAACAATCGGTCAGGCAATTGACGATTTGAATGAGGAATTTGGAAATTTTGATAATAAAACGCTTTATATTTTGCAAAAATTTCAACTCGATGAATTTTTCACCGTCGAACAGCGAAAACGAATGTCCGAACTTACGGGCAAACTCAGACTTGCTCGGGAAAAAAAAGCAGAATTCAGTCTCGAAGAAAAATTGAGTTGGAAGATTTGGCGGCGGCGGAATTAGAAGGTTCGGGAAATCGTGTAAAAAAAATCGCGGAAATGATGGATGAATAAATTCCACGAAACAATTGCAAAATGCGCGAATAAAAAGTGCGAATATTGTCTTGCATCGGAATTAGTTTTTAATTTTTTGTTCGAGATAGTTAAATTTGAAAACAACTTTTCGAGAATAAATGATTTTTAGACCGTTAAATTCTTTTTATATTCACGCCTTCTTCTTCTAGTTGCTTATTTATCGTTTCGGCGAATTCCAGCGCTTGTTCGCCGTCGCCGTGAATGCAGACGGTTTCCGCCCGCAGTGAAATTTTGTCGCCGCTGACTGCCGTTACGGTTTGTTCGGAAATCATCTGCAAAACCTGCGAAACGGCTTGTTTTGCGTCGGAAATCAAAGCGTTCGGTTTGTCGCGCGGCGTTAAGCTGCCGTCGGTTTGATAAGTTCGGTCGGCGAAAACCTCGCTCGCGGTTCGCAGATTGATTTTTTCCGCTTCGGAAATCAGAAAACTTCCCGAAAGTCCGTATAAAATTAAATTTTCGTCAATCTTTTTGACCGCTTCGGCAATCGCTTCCGCTAAATTCGCGTCTTTCGCGGATTGATTATACAATGCGCCGTGTGGTTTGACGTGATGCAGTTTGCCGCCGAGTGCTTCGCAAATTCCTTTGACGGCGGCGATTTGATACAAAACGATGTCGAAAACTTCCGTTGCGGACATTTTCATTTCGCGCCTGCCGAAACCCTGTAAATCGGGAAAAGACGGATGCGCGCCGACGGCAACTCCTTTTTCCAGCGCGGTTTCGATGGTTTTTCTAATCGTCGAAGCGTCACCCGCGTGAAAACCGCAGGCGATGTTGACGGACGAAACGTAATCCATCAACGCCGCGTCATTGCCGAGCGTCCACGCGCCGAAACTTTCGCCCATATCGCAATTCAAATCAATTGAAAGCATCTTATAATTTATTTTTTACTCCGAATTTCAAATAGTTTAATTCATTTTCAAAATCAATCAATAAATTTTCCGCCCCTTTTTGTGAAACTAATTCAAAACCGACTTTTTCATTCGGATTAAGCTGCGCGAGAACCGGCAAATCGGCGGAAATGACATTCGCCACGCGCGGATAACCGCCCGAAGTTTGGTGGTCAGCCATCAAAATAATCATCTGTCCGTCGGGCAAAAGCTGAATCGTACCGAAATTGACGGCGGACGAAACGAGTTCGATTTTATCGAGCGAATAAAGCGGTTCGCCGCGCAGACGAAAACCCATTCGGTCGGAATTCGGCGTGATTATAAATTCGCGCTTCAAAAAATTCAGTTCGCTCAAAGCCGTTAGCATTTCAAATTCCGCGCCGGCGATGACGCGAATTTTCGCCGCCGATTTTTGATAATTCGGAGTCAAATCGTTTGAAATTTTATAATTAAATTTGGAATTTGGAATTTGTAATTTGGAATTAAAAAAAATACGGTCGTTTTTCCGCAACTCTCTGCCTTCAAATCCGCCGATTTCGGCGCGTAAGTTGGTGCTGAAACTGCCGAGCCATTTTTCGACGGCAAATCCGCCTTTGACTGTCAGATAAGCGCGGCTTCCGAAGGTTGGTTTTTCAAAAACCAGAACATTTCCTTTTTCGGCGAGAATCGGTCGCCAGTTTTCAACAACCTTATCGCCGATTTTCGCGCCGAAATCCGCGCCGCCGAGCGCGAAAACCGCATCTTCTTCAAATTCTAAAACCGGCGCGGGAAAGTGCATTTCCAAAACTGCTTCCGTTTCAGAATTACCGAGCAAAATGTTAATCAAACGCGCCGCTCGAATGTCCATCGCGCCGTTTGAATTGATACCGAAACGCCGAAAACCCGTTCTGCCTAAATCTTGAATTGTCGAAAGTATGCCGCTTTTGCGAATGAAGATGCTCATTTGTAAATATATTAATACAATTGATGAAAGTGTCGAAAAAATATCATAGAATCGTTCTTTATGAAAGTTCTGAAATTCGGCGGTTCGTCCGTCGCCAATGCCGAAAATATCGAAAAGGTCATTGAGATTGTTAAAACTGAGATTGAAAAAAATTCGTGCGTCGTTATTTTATCGGCTTTGCAGGGAACGACCGATGCTCTGATTGATGTCGGAAAATCCGCCGAGACAGGCGGCGAAGAGTTTCGCTCGAAAATTAAACAGATCGAAGATAAACATCTTTCGACCGCCAAAAATTTGCTTTCCGAAAATGCTTTGGAAGAAATAAATGTATTCATCGAAAATCGTTTTGATGAACTGAAAAGCATTTGCGAAGGCGTTTATTTGCTGCGCGAACTTTCGCCGCGAACACTCGACAGATTCGTCAGTTTGGGCGAAATTCTCTCGACGAAAATCGTTTCGGCGAAATTAAATTCGCTCGGTATCGAAAATATCTGGAAAGATTCGCGTCAATTGATTCGCACGGATTCAAATTTCGGTTTTGCGGCGGTCAATTTTGAACGAACAAATAGTCAAATCAAAGAGTTTTTCGACAATTCCGCTTCAAAACTTCACATTTTGCCCGGATTCATCGCGTCCGATGCTGAAAGTGTTACGACAACTCTCGGTCGCGGCGGTTCCGATTATACAGGCGCGATTTTGGCGGCGGCGTTGGACGCGAAAATTTTGGAAATTTGGACGGACGTTTCGGGAATGATGACCGCCGATCCGCGCATCGTGAAAAATATCCGGCAAATTCCGCGCATCTCATACCGCGAAGCGATGGAACTTTCGCATTTCGGCGCGAAGGTTATTTATCCGCCGACGATTCAGCCGGTTTTGCAAAAAAATATCCCGATTCGGATAAAAAACACCTTCGCGCCGGACGATGACGGAACTTTGATTGAGACCGAAACCGCCGATAAAAAAGAAATAATTCGCGGAATTACGAGCATTGATAAAATTACGGTTTTGAATTTGGAAGGAAGCGGAATGATCGGAATTCCGGGATTTTCCAAACGCTTTTTCGACGCGCTGGCAAAGGCAAAGATTAACGTAATTTTGATTACGCAAAGTTCTTCGGAACATTCGATTTGCGCGGCGATTGAAGATAAATTCGGAAAAACGGCGAAAGAAATCGTTGACGGGGAATTTGAATACGAAATAAATATCGGGAAAATCGAACCGTTGCGCGTCGAAGACGGCTTTTCGATTCTCGCGCTGGTCGGCGATACGATGAAAGCGCACACGGGAATTTCCGGCAAAATGTTCGCCGCGCTCGGCTCGCAGGGTATCAATATTCACGCCATCGCGCAGGGTTCTTCGGAGAGAAATATTTCGACGATTATTTCATCAAACGACGTTCGCAAAGCTGTCAATACTCTGCACGAAGAATTTTTTTCCGACGGCAATCGTCAGGTAAATGTCTATATTGTCGGAGTCGGAACGGTCGGGAAGAAACTGCTCGCGCAAATCGAACAGCAAAGCGAATTTCTGCGCGAAAATCTTCGTCTCAATGCGCGCGTCGTCGGTTTGGCGAATAGCAAAAGCGTTCTTTTTGACGAAGAAGGAATTGATTTATCGAATTACGAATTACGAATTACGAATTACGAAAATAACCATAATTCGACAAGTGCGGAAGTTGCAGATTTAATCATCGAACAAAATCTGCGAAATTCGGTTTTCGTTGACATAACGGCAAGCGCGGAAGTCGTCGAAAACTACCCGAAACTTCTGGAAAAAAGCGTTTCGGTCATCGCCTGCAACAAAATTGCGGCTTCTTCGGAGTATGAAAAATATCAAAATCTGAAAGATTTATCGCGCGAATACAACGCGAAATTTTTGTTTGAAACAAACGTCGGCGCGGGTTTGCCGGTCATTAATACCTTAAATGATCTGCGGCGCAGCGGCGACCAAATCAATCGCATCGAAGCCGTTTTATCCGGCACTTTGAACTTTGTTTTTAACAATTACGACGGTTCGCGCTCGTTCGCTTCCGTCGTTCGGCAGGCGCAGAATGAAGGTTACACCGAACCCGATCCGCGACTCGATTTGAGCGGAACGGACGTGGCGCGAAAGATTTTGATTCTGGCGCGTGAAGCCGGTTACAAAATCGAAATGGCGGACATTGAAAACGAAGGATTTCTACCCGAATCTTGTTTGAAGGGAAGTGTCGAAGATTTTTACGACGAAATGGAAAAACACGAAAATTATTTTCGTGAACTTCTAGAAAATGCAAAAAATAAAGGTTTGTCGCTAAAATATATTGCGAGTTTTAATAAAGGAAAAGCGTCTGTCGGTCTGCAAAGCATTGACGAAAAACATAATTTTGCCAATTTATCCGGCAAAGATAATGCGGTGCTTTTCTATACAAATCGTTATGCGGATTTGCCGCTTGCGGTAAAAGGCGCGGGCGCGGGCGCGGACGTTACCGCCGCCGGTGTTTTCGCTGATATTATTCGTGCCGCGCGAATTTAAAAAATTAAGCGATTTGAAGAAAATTATTTGCGGTGAGAAAATTTTGTGTTACAAAATAAACTTATTCTAAATTTTAAAGCATTGATTCTGATTTTCGATGAAAAGCGCAAATCCGTCAATAAAGGCGTGATTAAAATCTGCTCGAAAATGGGCATTTCGACGATTTGCAGTTATCAGGGCGCGCAGATTTTCGAAGCTCTCGGCATCAACGCGGAAGTCGTCGAAAAATATTTCACGCGCACACTTCGCGCGTCGGCGGCATCGGTCTCGACGAAATCGCGGGCGAAGCTCTTGCCAGACACAAAAACACGCTTTTTTCCCCGTGCGCGAAACGGATTTGCTCGAAACGGGCGGGGAATATCAATGGCGCAAAACCGGCTAATTTCACCTTTTCAATCCCGAAACCGTTCACACTTTGCAAAAAGCGACGCGCGACGGCGATTACGCAACTTTCAAAAAATACAGTTCGTTAATTGATGAACAAGCGACGCGCTTTGAAATTTTGCCGAACGGCGACAACCGCAAAAGTCGTATCAAACAAGTCGCGTCCGGGCGTTTCGGCGTAACGAGTCATTATCTGGTCAACGCCGATGAACTTCAAATCAAAATCGCCCAGGGCGCGAGACCCGGCGAAGGCGGACAGCTTCCGGGCGACAAATTGATGCGCGACGAAGGCATCGAATTTCGCGCCGGTGTAAAAGTCGGCGAAGACATTTCGGCGGAAAAGTTGAAAAATGATTTCGATGCGATTGTACTGGCTTGCGGCGCGACCGAACCGCGCGATTTGCCGATTGGAGGCAGAAATTTGAACGGCATTTATTACGCGATGGATTTTCTGCTGAAAAACACGAAAAGTCTGCTCGATTCGGCGCACAATGACGGTGAATTTATTGATGTCAAAGATAAAAACGTGATCGTACATCGGCGGCGGCGATACGGGAACGGACTGCATCGCCACATCAATCCGGCACGGCTGTAAAAGCGTTACACAAATTGAAATTATGCCGTCGCCCGCCGAAAAAGTTTTCACGCACGAAAATTGGTTGAGCAAAGTTCGCGCGTTTCAAATTGATTACGGACAGGAAGAAGCCAAAGCCGTTTTCGGCGCAGACCCGCGCGAATACTGCGTGATGACGAAGAAATTCGTCGGCGATGAAAACGGCGGTTTGCGCGGCGTGGAAACGGTCGAAGTCGAATGGCAAGACGGTGAAGTAACCGAAATCGAAAACGCGGAAAATTTTTTGGAAGCCGAAGCGGTTTTTCTCGCAATGGGTTTTACGGGCGTTGAAAAAATAAAACTTTTTAAAGATTTGGGAGTCGCGCTCACGGTGCGCGGCACGATTTCGGTTGACGAAAACAAACAAACTTCCGCCGCGAAAATCTTCGCCGCCGGAGACTGCGAACGCGGGCAATCGCTGATCGTCCGGGCAATCGCCGACGGTCGGCAAGCCGCAAAGAAAGTTGATAAATTTACCAGAGCGACCGAACAAAATTGACGCTCAAAATTTTTTATTATTCGCTCAAAACTTTAATCAATAAATCAATTTCTTTTTTGCTGACACACAGCGGCGGCAGCAGACGCAAAACTTTCGGATCGCTCGAAGTTCCCGTAATTATTTTATTTTCCAACAATTTAGCGTGAAAAGGCTTACAGTTTTCAGCGAATTCGATGCCCAAAAGTCCGCCTTTGCCGCGCAGAGTTTTTACTTCTTCAATTTTCTTTAACCTTTCGCGCAGATAGTTTTCGATTTCCGTTATATTCTCCCTCATTTTATCATTTTCAATCGCTTCAATCGTCGCTAAAACTGCCGCCATTGCGAGCATTCCGCCGCCGAAAGTTGTTCCCAAATCACCGTTCTTGATGACTTCAGAAATGCACGAATTGACCAGACACGCGCCGACCGGAACGCCGCTGCCGAGCGATTTCGCCAGCGTGATGATGTCGGCTTCGACGTTTCCGGCTAAATCCGAACCGGAAAAAAACCAGTTTCCCGTGCGCCCGATGCCGGTCTGCACTTCGTCAAAAATCAAAACGATGCCGAGTTCATTGCAAATTTCGCGCAACCCTCGAAAAAATTCCGGTTTCGCCTCCGCCACGCCGTTCATTGACTGAATCGGCTCAAGCATAATCGCCGCCGTTTCCTGGTCGGCAATTTCGCGCACACTTGCGAGATTTCCGAATTCGGCACAGACGTGACCGGGAACATTCGGCTTGCCGATTTCGCGGTATTTTCCCAAAAACGTTGCCGAAATAGCGTCTGCTGTTCTGCCGTGAAAACCGCCGGAAAACGTGATGATTTTCTCGCGCTTCGTCGCAAACCGCGCCATTCGCATCGCGTTTTCGTTCGCCTCCGTTCCCGAATTGCAGAAAAACGCCTTCGTGATTGACGCGGGCGCGATTTCCACCAATTTCTCGGCGGCTTTCGCGCGGATTTCCGAATAAACCAAATTTGAATAAAACAAAACCTTTTCGGTTTGCTTTTGAATCGCTTCAACAACTTTCGGATGCGAATGTCCGGTCGCGCAAACCGCGTGTCCGCCGTATAAATCGAGATATTTCTCGCCCTCGCTCGTCCAAATCCACGCGCCCGAACCGCGCTCGACCGCGATATTCATTTTCGCATAAGTTGCGACCTGAAATTCTTCTTCGAGATTTTCTATTTCTATAAAATTCATTTATTTTTATGATTTGTTTGGCTGGTCGCTCATCGTAAACACGATTTTCCCGCCGTTCATAATTTCCGAATGTGTGATGTAACTTCGATTTATCGCTTTGCCGTTGAGCGTCACTTTTTGGACGTAGACATTTTTGTCGCTCTGATTTTCGGCGATAATCGTCAGAGCTTTGCCGTTTTCCAAATTCAAAACGGCGGTTTTAATCGCCGGACTTCCCAATTGATATTGGTCGGACGCGGGCGCGACGGGGTAAAATCCTAAACTCGAAAACAGAAACCACGCCGACATCTGCCCGCAGTCGTCGTTGCCGCCGAGTCCGTCGGGCGTATCGTGATATTGGTTTTTCAAAATCATCCGCACGCGTTCCTGCGTTTTCCAGGGCTGGTTCGTCCAATTGTAAAGATAGGCGACGTGATGCGACGGTTCGTTGCCGTGAATATAGCCGCCGATGATGCCTTCGCGCGTGATGTCTTCGGTCGTGGCGAAAAATTCGTCGGGCAGCTTCATCGTGAAAAGTTCATCCAAATGCGCCGCGAATTTCGATTTGCCGCCCATCATTGCGATCATTTCGGCGGGCTGGTGCGGCACATACAAACTGTAATTCCAAGCGTTTCCTTCGATAAAACCTTCGCCTTCGGTTTTCAGCGGGTCAAATTTTTCAACGAATTTTCCGTCGCTCATTTTCGGGCGCGTAAATCCGACCGACGCGTCATAGACGTTTTTCCAGTTTTCCGAACGCTTTAAAAATTCGTCGTAAATGTCCTGACGATTCAATTTTTTCGCCGCCTGCGCGATTGCCCAATCGTCATAGGCGTATTCCAGAGTTTTCGACACGCTCGACGAATTTCCCTCGTCTTTGACGTAGCCGATTTTCATATAAGAATCTAATCCGTCGTAATATTTCGTTCGCGCCGTGTTCGCCATCGCGTCGAGCGCGTGCGTCGCGTCAACGCCCGTCGTATTGCCCGAAACAATCGCATCAGAAATCACCGAAACCGAATGGTAGCCGATCATACACCAATTTTCGTTGGCGTAATGCGACCACACCGGCAGCATTTTATGAACGCTCTGATCGTAATGCGCGAGCATCGAATTTATCATCTCGCGGTTTCTTTTCGGCTGAATAATATTAAAAAACGGGTGAAGTGCGCGGTATGTGTCCCACAGCGAAAAGGTCGTGTAATTGGTAAATCCTTTCGCCTGATGCACGTTTTGATCCAAACCTTTATATTTGCCGTCCGCGTCCATATAAACGGTCGGCGAAATAAAAGCGTGATACATCGCCGTATAAAAATTCGTCAAATCGTCTTTCGTTTCGGCGGTGACGGCAATTTTTCCTAGTTCTTTGTTCCACGCCGCTTGTCCTTCGTTTTTTACTTTTTCAAAATCCCAATCCGGCGTTTCGAGTTTCAAATTATTCATCGCGCCTTCGGTGGAAACCGGCGAGAGCGCGAATTTTATTTTGATTTTTTCGTCTTTCGCCGTCTTAAAATCGAAATGAGCGCGAATCTGTTCGCCCGCCATTTCGGGAAAATTTTTCGTCTGGTCAAATTTCCGCCAAAAACCTTTATACGGCGACGGTTTGAAATCTTTGAAACCGTAACTCGCAAACGGTTTGGAAAATTCCATCGCAAAATAAACCGTTCTGGTTCGCGCCCAGCCGTTCGTCTGCCGAAAACCCGTAATCGTGTGATCGTTTTCGACGCGCACAAACGTCCAGACGTTTTTCCCGTCGTAATTGTATATGCCGTGCATCAAATCCAAAATAATATGCGCGTCGTCGCTGGCGGGAAAAGTGTATTGATGAAATCCGACTCTCGTCGTGGTCGTCAACTCCGCCAAAATGTTGTCATTGGCAAGCAAAACCTTATAATAATCCGGCTCGGCGACTTCAGTCGAATGCGAAAAAGCCGACCGAAAACCGCTTTTCGGATCATTTTTTTCGCCCGGTTCCAACTGCAATTCGCCGACCGTCGGCATCACCAAAAAATCGCCCAAATCCGAATGTCCCGTGCCGGAAAAATGCGTGTGCGAAAAACCGACAATCTCTTTATCGTCATACTGATAACCCGCGCAGTAACGATAAGTTTCAGGATTATATTTCCCGCCGATCAGATACGGCTGTTCATCCGTGTCGGGCGACAACTGCACCGCGCCGAACGGAACGGTCGCGCCGGGAAAAGTGTGTCCCATTTTCTCCGTTCCGATCAGCGGATTGACGTATTGTATGTAATTTTCCGGTTTTTGCGCCATCAAATTAATTTGCGAAACTAATAAAACAAAGCCGATAAATAAAGTTTTCATTACGTTTTTACTCTACTGATTTTTAGCCACGAACAAACACGAATTTTCACCAAAAAAATTCAGAAAATTTCGTGTTTTTTTCGTGTTTGTTCGTGGCTAACTAAATTTTCCTCTGCATCACCCAATCAATTTGCGGATCATTTCCCAGTTGAAAAATATGTTCGCCGCATTTTTCAAAGCCGAATTTTTTGTAAAATTCCTGCGCTCTGAAATTAAATTCCCAAACGCCGAGCCATATTGTATCGCAGTTATTTTCTTCGGCAATTGTGAACATTTCGAGCATCAACGATTTGCCGATTCCTTTCCCGATATATTCATCGAGCGCGTAAAGACGGCACAATTCCAAAGTTTTTTCGCCCGAAATACAATCTTCCCGCGCGTCGAATTTGATTTTCGCATAACCGACCGCATCGCCTTCGAGTTCCGCGAGCAGATAAACTGTTTTCTCGTCGCGCAAATCCGCCGCCAGCGTTTCGGGCGAAAACGCCTGATTTATATAGATTTTCATATCGGCAGGATGATTTTTCGGATTGTCGGCAAACGCTTCGTCAAACGATTGCCAGCCGATTTCGGCTAAAATTTCCGCGTCATCTGAAACAGCCTTTCTGATTTTGGGATTCATTTGAGATATTTTTCCAAAACTTTCGTCCAAATCGCGTAGCCTTTTTCGTTCAGATGCAGCTTGTCGTTGAGAAAAATCTCCGGCTTCGGTTCGCCGTTCGCGCCGAGCATCGGCGACCAGACATCAACAAACTGCGCGCGTTTGTCCGCGACAATTTCAGATTTGATTAAATCGTTTGTTTTGCGGTAATTATCCGCCATTTGCCAGCGCGAAGGCGAAGGTTTGAGCGAAACGAAAATCAATTTTGATTTTGGAAATTTCGTATGCGCCGTCGCCGCGAATCTACGATAATTTTCCAAAACTTCCTCCGGCGCGACTCCTTCGTTGACATCATTTTCGCCCGCGTAAAGCACAATTGTCTTTGGATTATAGGGCGCGACAATTCGGTCGAAATAAAAATTCACGTCCTCCAGACGCGAACCGCCGAAACCGCGATTGATGACTTTTAAATCGGGAAAACTGGAACGCAGATTTTTCCACATTCTCACGGAAGAACTGCCGACAAATAAAACCGCATCTTCCGGCGGAGTTTGTTTGGTGTCAATTTCGGTCAGCGCGTTGATTTCTTTATCCCAAATTTTCGCGCGGTCGTAAGTCTGCGCCGAAACAAACGGAGAAAAGACAAACAGCGCGAAAATTGCGGACAATAATAATTTTTTCATAACCTAATCCACATATTTCAAAGCGTCATTATGTCCTAAAACCGCATCGGAATTGTTTTGCAAAGCGGCTTGAAATTTGTCGTTGAAATCTTCGTCCGCGTCTTCAAAATTCAGCAAAGTTTTCGCCTCACCAACCAAAGATTGCGCGTCTGATTCAGTTGCCGGTCTAAGTCTGGAAGTCGCTTCATCAATCAGCGCGATCATCGAAGAAATTTTCCGCAGCCACGCAAAGTGCGGATCGTCCAAAACAAGCTGAAGATATTGATTAGAGTTGGCGATTGCGCCGTTTTTTGATTCATATTCGGCTTTCGCCGCTTCGAGCAAAGTTTTATGAAGACGCAAAAAAGCCTGACTCAATTGTTTAAGTTTCTGCCGCGTTTCGTCGGTCAATGTGTCGTTTCCGTTTTCAAATTCTGTATTCATAAATTTATTGTAACTTAAAATAATTTGACCGCGAAACAGATAACGCAGTCGGCTCGACTGCGTTACGGATTCGTTCCAACCAGCTTCAATCCGGTCGTTTCATCCAGTCCGAACATCAAATTCATATTCTGCACCGCTTGCCCGCTCGCGCCTTTGACGAGATTGTCAATCGCCGAGAAAACAGCGATTTGTTTGCCGTTTGAGTGCGCCGAAATGTCGCAAAAATTTGTCGTTTTCACCCAATTAATATCCGGCGAATTTTCGACGATTCGCACGAAAAACGAATCTTTGTAGAAAAGTTGATATAGATTTTTCAAGTCTTCGTTGGTCAAAAGATTCGTCGTCTCCAGATAACACGACGCGAAAATTCCGCGCGAAACGGGCAAACTGTGCGTCATAAAAACGAATTCGTTCTCAAATTCGCCGACCGACTTTAAATGCTGGGAAATTTCCGGGACGTGCTGATGCTGAAACGGTTTGTAGGCGTAAAACGAGTTCATTCGCTGCGGATGATGCGTGTTCGCCGCCGCTTTCGCGCCCGAACCCGACGAACCCGTTTTCGCGTCAACGATAATTTTTCCCGTCAGCAAACCGCTTTTCACCATCGGCGCGAGCGCGAGCAAAGTCGCCGTCGCAAAACAACCGGGATTCGCCACAAACTGCGCCGTTTTGATTCGTTCGCGGTTCGTTTCGGTCAAACCGTAAACGAATTTTTTCTGCAATTCGGTCGCCGTGTGTTCGAGTTTGTAAAATTCTTTGAAAACATCCGCGTCGTCAATCCGAAAATCGCCCGACAAATCAATAACTTTAACATTCGCAGGAAGTTGCGGAACTAAACTCAACGCCTGACCGTGCGGCAGCGCGAAAAACGCGACATCAATATTTTCGAGCGCAGACAAATCTTCGGGCGATTTTTCAAACCGCAAATCCGTCAAACCGAACAGATTTTTATGCACTTCGCCGACCGCTTTTCCCGCGTGTTCGTTCGCCGTCACTAAAACGATTTCCGCGTGTCCGTGAAACAGCAAAATCCGCAAAAGCTCGCTGCCGCCGTAACCCGAACCGCCGAAGATGACAATTTTTATTTTCTCTTTCATAAATTAATTGTTCGTATAAAATGGAGCGTCATCAAGCCAAAGTTTTATCTCGTAATTTAAATCGGTTGCGACCATCGAACTGTTTTCAAAAATATCGGCGATCAAAAATTTTTGAAGATTTGGCGCGTAAACAACTACATCTCCGCCATACATTGATAAAACAGGATTTTCCGCGCAATTGTCGGCAACCAAAAATCTATGACCGACAATCGGAATGATATGCGGAATTTTTTCGCGTTTTACTTCTTCCTCGTCAACAAAAAACTCGTCATAAATCCATTTAATTCTATCTTTGACAGCTTCCAAATCTCTCGGAAACGAATAATAATCGGGAGCGTAAGCGACTTTTTCGGAATCGCCGTAATCATTGATTACCGGTTTATCCGTCCCGTTCATATTTCTCAGATAAAACTTGTAAATTTCAGGAAATGCGAAACCGAGTTCGATTTCATATTCCATAATCTCAGCTTCCGTTAAACCTTCGAGCCATTTTGTTTCCTTTTGAGTTTGAAAGCCGAAAATGCCGCGCTTCATCTCAAAATTTTCCCAAACTTTCTCGCTCATTTTCTTCAGCCAAGAAAAAAATACGTTAGGATTTTCGTGAATTGGAAAATTTTTGACGTTCATAAATTTACACAAAAGCCAATTCTTTCCGCTTCGCTAATTTTACCAATTCAAAAAGGCGCAAACCATTGCGGCGGGCGTTTCCGGCGTTTAAGCCGTATTCGTTTTGGACGAAATCTTCGCCCATTTGCGAATCCGTCACCGAACCGGCGACGACATCAATTGAAATTCCCAGGTTTTGCAAAACCGTCATTCCGCCGACTACGCCGACGTAATCGCCCGCGCAAAAAACGAACGACGAAATCGCCTGTTTGATTTCCGCGTCCTTTAAAAGCGAATCAACCGCGTAGCCGCCGACGATGCCGTCGCCGAGTTCGACGACGATTAAATCAGGTTCAAAGGAGTTCAGATGATTCAAAATCGCTTTGGCGACGGGCGACAAATCGCCGTAATCAACCGTCGAAGGCAAACCGCAGTCGAGAAAACTCGCCGTCACGAACGCGCCGTGATCTTCCATATTCAAAGTGTCGCGCAGCGCGGCAACGCCCGACATTTTCGCGCCCGCCACCTTTAATCCGGCGTGATGCGCCTGTTTGATAATCTCGGTCGCCGCGACGGTTTTGCCCGAATTCATACAAGTTCCCGCGACAATCACGACCGGCGCAGATTTTTCGAGCAAATCAGTCGGCTTTAGCGCATTGTCAGAAATGTTGAGAATTTTTGGTTTTTGGTCTTCGGTTTCAAATTTGGAATCTGGAATCTGAAATTTGAAATCACCAACCGCTATTCCCAAAACTTCGACTTCAATCGCGTCCGACAGCGAAGAATGATGTCCTTTACAAACGCCGATCACGCCGCCCATATTCAAAAGATTCAGCTTGTCGCCGACTTCAACCGATTCGGGAACGTCGCCGACAAAACCTTTGAGCGCGCGCCGTCTGCCGAGAACGCCGATCAAAACGTCATTGCGATTAATTTTTGCCAAACGCCCATTCGGAAGTTCGAGATTGCCGTAAGTTACCGATTCGCTCAACGCTTTGACAATCACTACATCGCCCGGACGCGGCGCGTTATGTTCATCAATCACGCTGACTGTCTTCGTCAAATTAAGCGGCGAAGTCGCCGAACCGATTTTGTCTGCTTCTAAAACTCTCATCTCTTTCCTCAATTTATTAAACACATAGGAACATAGGAAACATAGTTTTTTTGAATCGAAACAAAACAAAATCTTTCTATGTTTTCTATGTTTCTATGTGTTTAAATTCCTAATCCATTTTCCGCAGCCGCAACCGTAAAGACTGCAAGCGAATAAAACCTTCCGCGTCGAGCTGGTCATACGCGCCCGCGTCGTCTTCAAAGGTGACGACTCGTTCTTTGTAAAGCGAATTCGGCGATTTGCGTCCCGTAATCGTGACGTTTCCTTTGTATAATTTCAGGCGCACGTCGCCCGAAACGTCTTTTTGCGTTTGGTCAATCATCGAACGCAAAATCTCGAATTCCGGCGCGAACCAGAAGCCGTAATAGATTGATTCGGCGAACTTTACGCCCAAACTGTCGCGCAGACGCATCACTTCTCGATCCATCGTGATTGATTCGAGAGCGCGGTGCGTCGCCTGCAAAATCGTTACGCCCGGAGTTTCATAAACGCCGCGCGATTTCATTCCGACGAAGCGATTTTCAACCAGATCAACGCGCCCGATGCCGTGTTCGCCGCCGATGTGATTGAGTTTGGAAAGCATATCAACCGCGCCGTATTTTTCGCCGTTAATCGCCGTCGGCTCGCCCTTCTCAAACGTCAAAATCATTTCTTCGGCTTCGTCTTTGGCGTTTTCCGGCGATTTCGTCATCAGAAAAATATCTTCCGGCGGCGCAGCCCACGGGTCTTCCAAAATTCCGCCTTCGTAGGAAACGTGCATCAAATTTCTGTCCATCGAATACGGCTTTTCGGCGGTTGCCGTCACGTTAATTCCGTGTTCGGCGCAATAAGAAATCAGATCGGCGCGACCTTTAAATTCCCAATGCCGCCACGGTGCAACAACTTTTATGTCGGGTTGAAGCGCGTAATAAGTCAGTTCAAAACGCACCTGATCGTTGCCTTTGCCCGTCGCGCCGTGCGCCACCGCGTCCGCGCCTTCTTTTTGCGCGATTTCGATTTGTTTTCTGGCAATCACCGGACGCGCCAAACTCGTTCCGAGCAGATAAACGCCTTCGTAAAGCGCGTTCGCTTTGACCGCCGTCCAGACGAATTCTTTGACGAATTCCTCGCGCAAATCTTCGACGTAAAGTTTCGACGCGCCCGTTTTCAGAGCCTTTTCTTGCAATCCGTCAAGCTCGTCGCCCTGCCCGACATCCGCGCAAAAACAAACCACTTCCGCGCCGTAAGTTTCCTTTAACCACAGCAGCATCGCCGAAGTATCGAGTCCGCCGGAATATGCTAAAACCACTTTGTTAATTTTCTTTTCCATATATGTTTTGTCATTTGTCATTCGTCATTTGTTTCCGGTAATAATTTTTTTTGTTTCAACTGAAATTTTAATCGTCAGTTAAAACGAAATTAACTGAAAACAAAAGACAAATGACGAATGACAAAGGACTAATTCTCAAATATTTCCCAAATCTTCTTCATCACTATTTTCTGCTCTTTTTCATCTTTTACGGCGATAAAAATCGTGTCTTCGCCGGCGATGGTGCCGACTATTTCGCTAATTTGCGCCGCGTCAATTTTCACGCAAGCCGCCGAAGCCAGACCTAAGCTGCATTTCGCCACGATCAAGTTATTTCCGGCAGTTTCGAGACTTCGCAACCCGAAAACATTTGTTTCGCTGCGCGTTTCCGGCAAAGTGTAAATGCCGCTTACTTTAATGACTCCGAGTTCGTCCAAATCGCGCGAAACGCTCGATTGCGTAACTGCATATCCTTTCTTTTCAAGCAGTTCGGACAATTCTTCCTGCGTGGCGATTCCTCGCGCGCCGATTAGTTTTATAATTGCCGATTGTCTGACGCTTTTTTGCATAAAATAGAACGATTATGCGCTGAATTTGCATAATCGTTACATAGACGCATAAATTAAACGAAAAGTTGTTAGAAGTCAAATAAAAAATAAAGCAATTTTTCAGTTAAATGTATTTCGAGTAGAATTATATTCTGATGTTAACAAGAGCCAGAAAAAAGACCGGAGCGCGAGTCCGTCCCGGTTGCAGTGAGTGCGTGAGCGCGAAAAAGCGTTTCGACAGCTTTCAACTTGCATATAAACGCGCGTTTTTTTCGCGTCGAAGCGACGCTCATTGCAACCGGGATGGACTCGCGCTCCAGTCCGATGCGTCGGCATCGGTGAGATTTTCGGAGAATAATGATGGAACAATCAAAAAATCTTTGGGGCGGAAGATTTACGGGCGAACCCGATGCGAAATTTGTCGAATTCAACAACTCGTTTAAGTTCGACAAACGACTTTTTTTTGCCGATGTGAACGCTTCAATCGCGCACTGCGACGCGCTTTTTCACGCCGGAATTTTGACGCGGCTCGAATCGGAACGGATAAAAAACGGCTTGCAGACGATTCTCAAACGCGCCGATTACGATAAAAATTATTTTGACGAACTGCCTTCCGAAGACGTGCATTCATTTATCGAAGCGCGGCTGATTCAGTTGATCGGCGACGCGGGCAGGAAAATTCACACCGGACGCAGCCGCAACGATCAGGTGGCGACGGCGTTTCGTTTGTGGCTGCGCGGGGAAATCGAAGAAATTTCGCAAATCGTCAGAAATTTGCAGCAGACTTTGACGGAAACTGCTGAAAAACAAAGAGATGCGGTGCTGCCCGGTTATACGCATCTGCAAAGAGCGCAGCCGATTTTGTGGGCGCACTGGTGTCTGGCGTATTTTGAAATGTTCGCCCGCGACCGCGAAAGATTGGACGAAGTTTGGCGGCGCGTCAATGTCTTGCCGCTCGGTTCGGCGGCGTTGGCGGGAACTTCTTATGAAATTGACCGCGAAGAAGTGGCGCGGCAACTTGGGTTTGAAGGCGTTTCGGCGAACAGTCTGGACGCGGTTTCGGATCGTGATTTCGCAGTCGAATTCGTCGGGGCGTGTTCGCTGATAATGGTGCATCTGTCGCGCATTGCGGAAGATTTGATTTTATACGCTTCGTCGGAATTTCAGTTCATCGAACTTTCGGACGCGGTTTCGACGGGTTCGAGTTTGATGCCGCAAAAAAAAAATCCCGACGCGCTGGAACTTATTCGCGGCAAAGCAGGTCGCGTTTTTGGACATCAAACCGCATTGCTGACAACACTTAAAGGTTTGCCGATGGCGTATAACAAAGATATGCAGGAAGACAAAGAAGCGGTTTTTGACACGGTTGATACGGTGAAAATTTCTTTGCAGGTTGCTTCGATTGTCTTAAGTAATTTGCGCGTCAACGAAGAAAAAACGCGCCGCGCCGCGACGACGGGTTATTTGAACGCGACGGAACTTGCCGATTATCTCGTGCAGAAAGATGTCCCTTTTCGCATCGCGCACGATACGGTCGGCAAGATCGTCGTGTTCGCAATTGGTGAAAACAAAGAATTAAACGAACTTGAGTTGTCGGAAATGAAGGGATTTTCCGAACAAATTGAAGAAGATGTGTTCGACGCGCTGAGTTTGGAGCAAACTCTGGCAAGCAAAAATCAAATCGGCGGAACTTCGCCCGAAAGAGTTTTTGAGGCTTTGCGGGAAGCGCAACAAAGTTTGGAAAACGAAAACTAAACAAAGTACCGCAATCGTCCCGATTGCCGTCCGGCGGGCATCTTGCCTGCGGGTTTTTCCGATTGCCGTCCGGCGAGCCTCTTATCTGCCGGTCTTTTCAGCAGGTTTTGTGATGAAGATTTGCAGAAGCGGGACGCTTCGGCGACGGCAGTCGGGACGACTGCGGTACGTTTCAAAAAAATGCACGCTTTTTCCCGTAAATTACTGACCGAATGGCGCAAACTTAAACTGCCTTTTGCCGATGAAACTTTCGTCGTCGCGGTTTCGGGCGGCGCGGATTCGGTGAGTTTGCTGCTCGCGCTGCGCGAACTGAGAAATCTGAAAAAACTAAATTTGCGTTTTGTCATCGCGCATCTCAATCATAATCTGCGCGGCGCGGAAAGTGATACGGACGAAAATTTTGTCAAAGATTTAACCGTCAAATTCGACTTTGAACTCGCTTTGGGAAGCGAAACGATTTCGCAGACAGGAAATCTTGAACAGAACGCGCGCGATGAACGCTATAAATTTTTGTTTGAAATTGCCGAAAATCTTCACGCTTACGGAATTCTGACGGCGCACACGCTCAACGATCAAGCCGAAACTTTTCTTCATAACTTACTGCGCGGCAGCGGTTTGCAAGGTCTCGGCGGAATGAAACCGATTCAGATTTCAGATTTCAAATCTCAAATTCCAGATTCCGAACCTGAGAATCAAGATTCGGGCGAACAATTCAAAATCCGACTGATTCGTCCTTTATTGAATTGGGCGACGCGCGAAGACACGGAAAATTTTTGCCGCCTGAACGAAGTCGAATTTCGCTACGACACGATGAACGAAGATTTGAAGTACAATCGGGTGCGAATCAGAAAAATTTTGATTCCGATGATGCAGGATTTTAACCCGAAAATCGTTAAAATTTTGGCGCAAACCGCAACGCGGCTTCGTGAAGAAGATGAATTTTTGGACGCGGCGACGCGAAAATTTAATGTTGAAAAGCAGAAGTTTACAGAAAAAAACACTGACGACGGACAACTGACGACGGACGATCAGGAAAGTTTGTCGCTGAAAGATTTGAAAGATTTGTTTCCGTCAATGCGGCGGCGAATCCTGCGCGATTGGCTAAAAAAACGGCGCGGAGATTTGCGAAAACTGAATGCGAAACATTTTGAAGCGATTGAAAATTTGATTTTCAGCCGGAAGAGCGGAAAAACGGTTGAACTTCCGAACGGTGAAATTTTGCTGAAAAATAGTGGAAATTTAACATTTATGAAAAACAAAGGTTGAAAAAAGACGGTTTGACAACTACAATCAAATGTTAGGTTTCAAAATGCGATTAAATCGCTTTGAAAACAACGCAGGAAAGGAAATTTTCATCTGAAGATTGTAACGAAAATTGAAAGACGAACTTTCAAACCTTTTTATAGAGATGAAAGTTATTTGGAGGCTATAAATTGAGTTCTAAAGCAAAACAAGTTCTATTGTGGTTAATGATAATTTCCACCTCGTTATTGTTTGTCTGGTTTTTGCAAAGTAAACAGACCAACAACCCTGAGAAAATTTCATTTGACGCAGCCTTGACGCAAACCAGAAATAAGGAAATAACGGAAATAACCGTCAAACAATCGCAGTTGGAATTGACTGACAAAAACAGCAAACACTATTACGCTGAACTCGATTCGAGCGACGCGCCGCGTGAAGCGATTCTCAAAGCGGCTGACGAATCGAACACGAAAGTCAATCTCGAACCGGCTTCGAGCGGTTGGGGTTGGATTTTATTGATAAACGCTTTGCCGTTTTTGCTGTTGATCGGATTTTTGGCGTTCACTTTGCGACAGATGCAGGCGGGCGGCAACAAGGCTTTGAGCTTCGGCAAATCAAAGGCGAAACTGCTCAACAACCAACAAAAACGCATTACATTTAAAGATGTCGCGGGCGTTGAAGAAGCCAAAGAAGAATTGCAGGAAATCATCGAATTTTTGAAAGACCCGCAAAAGTTTCAAAAGCTCGGCGGCAAAATCCCGAAAGGCGTTTTGATGGTCGGACCTCCGGGAACGGGCAAATGTATTACGGGCGATTCTTTGATTTTGACAAATAAAGGGTTAATGGAAATCAAAGACGTGCCGAAGTATTTCTATGTTAATCCCGAAACCGATGAAGTTTTCGGCGCGATGCTTCCGACGGTTGATCCGACGACGGTTAAAGATTCAACGAATGCCGCTTCGCATTGGTATAATCTGGGCGAACAGCCGACTTTGCGCGTTGCGCTCAAACAAGGTTTGACACTCGAAGGAACGCCGGAACATCCGATTGTCGTGATGAATAAAAACGGCGAACTGGAATTTCGGCGGCTCGATGAAATCGAAGAAGGCGACAGCGTGGCAGTCAAATTCGGCAATCAGGTGTTCGGTAACTTGAGTGAAGTGAATGCGGAAAAAGCCTATTTGATGGGTTTGCTGACGGGCGACGGAAATATGTCAATCAGCAACCGCGTGGCTTTGACGAGCATTGATGACGAAATTAACCAATCTTTCCGCCAATATATCTTCAAAAATTACGGCGCGGAGCAGCATATCGGTCTGGCGACCGACGGCATCACGTCGGTCGTGTCTTCGTGGCAGATTAAAAAGGATTTGCTCGACGCGGGAATGAGTTCGCTTTTGTCGCACGATAAATCAGTTCCCGATACAATTTTGCAGGCGCAGAAGGAAATCGTCGCGGAATTTCTGCGCGGCTTGTTTGACGCGGACGGTTATTTTTTCCGCAACTCTTTCGGTTACTGCACGACGAGCGGAAAACTTGCCAAGCAGGTCGCGGCAATGCTTTTGAATTTCGGAATCGTGCCGCGTTTGCGGGTTAAAAAAGAAGCGGGCGAAACGAATAAAAAAGTTTATGAAATCGTTGTTTCGGGAACTTCTCTGCCGGCGTTTGCGCGTGAAATTAATTTCAAACTGCCGCGCAAACAAGCGCAGTTACGCGAATATCTCGAACAGGAAAATGTCGGCAAAAATACGAATGTTGACTTATTTTTTGAAGTCAGCGATTCGGTTGTCGAATGCTGGCAGGAATTAAGCGCGAATGGAAAAAGCAATTCGCGGCTGGCTGCATTGGTTGATAAAATCAGAGACAGAAAACGAATCTCGCGCAACAGCTTAAAAGTTATGGTTTCGGCATTTCGTGAAAATAATCTCGAAAACGAAAAGGTCGAATATCTTTCAAATTTGCTGGAAGCGAATTTATTTTTCTCGCCGGTTGAAAAAATCGAACACGGCTTTGCCGAAGTATTTGATTTTACCGTGCCGGAAACCCATTCGTTTATCTCGAACGGTTTTATTTCACACAATACGCTTCTTGCAAAGGCAATCGCGGGTGAAGCGAATGTTCCGTTCTTTTCGATCTCCGGTTCCGATTTCGTTGAAATGTTCGTCGGTGTCGGCGCATCGCGTGTTCGTGATCTTTTTGAACAGGGCAAGAAAAACGCGCCGTGCATTATTTTTATTGATGAAATTGATGCGGTCGGTCGTCATCGCGGCGCGGGTTTGGGCGGCGGACACGACGAACGCGAACAGACTTTGAATCAACTGCTCGTTGAAATGGACGGTTTTGAATCGAATGACGGTGTTATTCTCGTTGCTTCGACGAACCGACCTGACGTGCTTGATCCGGCGTTGCTTCGTCCGGGCAGATTTGACCGGCGCGTCGTCGTCGGCAGACCCGATGTAAAAGGACGCGATGCCATTTTAAAAGTTCACACGCGCAAAATTCCTTTGGACGAAAATGTTGACATCAATGTTATCGCCCGCGGAACGCCCGGATTTACCGGAGCGGATTTGGCGAACATCGTCAACGAAGCGGCTTTAAACGCGGCGCGTTACAACAAAAAAGTCGTTACAATGTCGGACTTTGAAATTGCCAAAGATAAAGTTTTAATGGGCGCGGAACGCAAGAGTATGGTTTTGTCGGACGAGGAAAAATTCCTGACGGCGTATCACGAAGCCGGACATACTTTGGTCGGCTTGAAAGTTCCGTCGGCTGATCCGGTTCATAAAGTTTCGATCATCCCGCGCGGTATGGCTCTCGGTATTACGATGCAGTTGCCGGAAGGCGATAAGCACAGTTATACGAAGGAATATTTGCTGAGTCAGATTGCGATTTTGATGGGCGGACGACTTGCCGAAGAAATTTATCTCGGTGAAGATATGATCACGACCGGCGCGTCAAACGACATTGAACGGGCGACTGAATTGGCGCGTTCGATGGTTTGCGAATACGGAATGAGTACGCTCGGACCGTTGACGTTCGGGAAAAAGGAAGAGCAAATCTTTTTGGGACGCGAAATCTCGCAGCATCGTGATTATTCGGAAGATACGGCGATCAAAATTGATAATGAAGTCAAAACAATTATTGCCGAACAGTATGAAATTGCGAGAAAAGTGATCGTCGAAAATGCCGATGCGATGGTGCGGCTCGCCGAAGCGTTGCTGATTAAGGAAACGCTCGACGGTGTGCAGATCCGCCGGTTGGTCGCCGGACTTCCGCTTGATGACGACGGTTCATCTTCGTCGTCGGATGACGATAACGGAACGAGTCAAAAAGAAGAACAGACGCGCAATCCGTTCAAAAAACCGATTCTGCCGCCGATCACCGGAAACAATCCGGCAACAGCGTAACTAAAGGATCAAGGGTAAAGGATAAGGGATAAAGGTCAAAATCTTTATCCTTTTTCTTTTGCCGTTTGGTTTTACTTTATGAGAATGTTTTGGCGAACTTCGCGTCGGGAAATCGCGCTTGACAAAACTTTGGTGATGGCGATTCTGAATGTTACGCCGGACAGTTTTAGCGACGGCGGCGAATATTTTTCCGTTGACGATGCTTTGCGGCAAGCTGAGATTTTGATGAATGAAGGCGCAGACATTTTGGATGTCGGCGGCGAATCAACTCGTCCGAACAGCGAGAGAGTTTCGGCGGACGAAGAAATTCGGCGCGTCGTTCCGGTGATCGAAGCGATTTCCCGCCGCTTTGACCTTCCGATTTCGGTTGACACGAGCAAAGGAAAAGTGGCGGAAACGGCGATAGCAGCGGGCGCGGAGATTATCAACGACGTTTCCGGGCTGCGGTTTGATGAGATGACGGCGGAAGTCGCGGCAAAATATCAAACAGGATTAATTTTGATGCACTCGCGCGGCGACTTTGAAACGATGCACAAGCAAAAACCCGTTGAAAATATTTTTCAGGAAGTTGCTGACGGCTTTCGCCAAAGCATTAAAACTGCGGGAAAACTCGGCGTGAAAAAAGAAAATATCGCGCTCGATGTCGGCATCGGATTCGGCAAAACACACGCGCAAAATTTGGAACTAATCGGTAAACTGGATAAACTTTGCGAAGAGTTTCCCGAATTTCCGATGCTCGTCGGCACATCGCGGAAATCATTTATCGGAAAAATGTTAAACGGCGCGCCGCCTTCCGAAAGGTTGAACGGAACGCTCGCCGCCGATGCGATTGCCGTTTGGAACGGCGCGAATATCGTCCGCGTTCACGATGTTAAAGCGGCGGTTGAAAATCTGAAAATTGTTGACGCTTTGAAAAATCAGTTATGAAATTTGTAAAATTGTCGGTTTTTATCGGTTTGTTTTTTCTCGTTTCCGGTTTTACCGATTGTTACAAACCCGTCACTAAAACGGGTTTGCCGGACAATATTAAGACAATCGCCGTTCCCGCGTTTCAATTTGAAGTCGAAGGCGCGCGTTACCGCGTCGAATCGCGTCTGACCGAAGCGGTGACGAAGGAAATCATCCGTCACGGGCGCGGTTTGAAAGTGCAGGGAAGTCGGGAAGGCGCGGATGCAGTAGTCGAAGGAACGATTCGCAATTTCAATTTTTCCGGCGTTTTGCTCGACCGGCAGGGACGCGCCAGAGTTTATGAAGTAACGATTGTCGCGGCGGTGACGATTCGGGATTTGGAGAATAACAAAATTTTGTATGACAATCAAAATTTTACATTTCGTGATTCTTTTGAATTTTCACGAGACCCGCGCTCATTTTTCAACGAAGAAGACCCGGCAGTTTTGAGAATGTCACAGGCTTTTGCCGAGTCGGTCGTTTCAACGATTGTTAATGGTTTAGGTGTAAAAGAGGATAAAAAATAGTTGAAAATTCTTATAGAAAAATAAAAACACGAATCAAAAGTTGAAAAGTCTGGTGAAATTGAAGATTTATTTTGCTTCTTTGCATACTTTGCGGGAGAAGGATTTGACCCCGCAAAGTATGCAAATAAAAGAATTCAATCAAATTTTGAAATCTCAATTCTCGATTCGCATTATCAGTCAAAGCGGAAAGAAACACCGGGGCAAAATTAATCATTCCTTTCCGCTCATTTTCGGCGATTACCGGTGCCGAAATTTTTTTACAAACCGGGGAATTTCCGCGCGGCGTATTCTTTAATATCAACCAAAGCCTGATCGTGCGTTAGTTTTTTGTTACGAAGTTTGATATATCGGCGGCGAAGTTTGAAATTCGTCCAGTCAAGATTCGGATCGCCGCCGTAGCGGTTGACGTAATTTTTGTAACTGTTTTTGATCAACAGCCAGTTTAAGCCGGAAAGTTTAAGATCAATATCACGCATTCCCTGTTCGACTCCCAACTTAAACCACACTTTCGCCTGATTCCAAACCACATCGGGCGGATTGGGCAAATCGGGCAGCGGACTGCCGTTTTGGTCTTTGCGATTGGTCAGATGAGAAACCGCACTCGCTTTGAAAGTGCCTTCCCACCAGGAATCAAGATCGTAAATATCTCTGAAACTCGCCGGCGGAGTCGTTACAACCGGAATCGGCATTGCCAGATGTGCATTGGCAATCATTTGATTTTCCTGTCTGGGTGTCATCACCGCCGTATTTCCGAAATTTACGGCTCTGTTTGCCCAACTTTCAGCTCTGGCAACGTCGTCGAGCGCGTGCTGCGCCAATCTTCTCGATTGTTCCAAAACATCGTTGAAATTTGTCAAAACCGTTGTCGAATCAATCGAACAAAGCGTACCGTCGGTTTTGAAAACAATATTTCCGGTATTCATATTGCCGACTCGATCACCGTTGCCGAGCAGCGTGTCAACGGCAAATAATTTGCCGAGATTCGTCACTAAAAGCTGATCGGACAACATCACGGCTAAACCGCTCTGCTCAGACGCGACATCGCCGAATTCCTTGATGCCGACCTGCGTTTCCTGAATTAAAAAAGTATCGGCGCGGTCGTAATTTTGAAAAACTGCTTGCCAGCGGGCTTTGATCGCCGGATCGGTTTCTTTATCGCGGAACATTTTCAGCGTCATCACCAATCCGCTGCCGCTGTATGAACGGCGCGGAATCGGTTTGCTGTTCGGCGACAGCGCGCCGCCGATTTTTGTCAGAACGTGTTCGGCGAATTTGGTCGGAGCCGCCGAACCCTGAATCGGTTTGATGACGAACGCCGCCATTTTCGCGTCCTGCACATTCTGGCGCGAATAAGCCATTCCCGCCCAAACAAAAATCACCCCAACCGCGCCGCCGGAAGACGGACGGCAATTGACGACCTGCTGTGTCCATTTGTTGTTGTCCCATTTGTCTATGTCTTTTGGAATACTCATTTTTTTGCTCCTTATTAAAATCAATCAAATTTTTCTCGTAAAAATTTTCCCTGTACTTACTAAATCGCAAGTCGCGGCGAAAAACGCTCACAAAAAAATAATTTTCACAATTTTATTTCGCGTATCAATAAATATTTGGTATATTCTGCTAGGAAACTTCAATAAATTATTTTTGCTGATGGCGCAGCTCTCGAACATAACGGAAATTCTGCAAAGTTGGAGCGACGGCGACCGTAACTCGCTGGACGCGCTGATTCCGCTGGTTTATCAGGAATTGCGAAAGCTGGCGCACC
Source organism: Pyrinomonadaceae bacterium (assembly GCA_965218105.1). Lineage (GTDB taxonomy): Bacteria > Acidobacteriota > Blastocatellia > Pyrinomonadales > Pyrinomonadaceae. Next base: position 1,341,694 of record OZ244585.1, on the reverse strand, counting down.
GCGCGTTGGTTAAAAATAACGGCGACGGCAATTTTCAGACGACCGCGCTCGTCAACGAAGCGTATTTGCGGCTGGTTGATGTCAAACACGTTGACTGGCAGAATCGCGTACATTTTTTCGCGGTTTCGGCAAATTTGATGCGAAATATTCTGGTGGACTTCGCCCGTCAGCGTTTGAGTCAAAAGCGCGGCGGCGAGCAAACGCGCGTCGAATTAGACGAAGCGTTAAATTTTTCGCCTAATAAAAGCGGCGATTTGGTCGCGCTTGACGAATGTCTGACTGAACTCGCCAAACTGAGCGAAAGACAGAGCCGCGTCGTCGAACTGAAATTTTTCGGCGGCTTGACCGAAGATGAAATCAGCGAGGTTTTGAAAATTTCGCCCGCCACCGTCAGGCGCGACTGGCAGGTCGCCCGCGCGTGGCTCTACCGCGAATTATCACGAAATTAAACGACGAATGAATCCTGAGCGATACCAAAAAATTTGCGACATTTTCGCCGAAGCCGCCGAACTCGCGCCGGATGAGCGGGCGAAATTTCTCGCCGGTGAATGCGCGGGCGACGAAGATTTGCGAAACGAAGTTGAATCGCTGCTCGCGGCGGGCGAAAAATCCGGCGATTTTATCGAATCTCCCGCGCTTAATATCGCCGCCGAAATGTTGGCGGACGAAGCCGCCGATGAGAAAATCGGCAGGGAAATCGGACACTATAAAATCGTTTCCCTGCTCGGCGCGGGCGGAATGGGCGAAGTCTGGCTTGCCGAAGACGCGCGGCTGAAACGACAAATCGCGCTGAAACTGCTTTCGGCGGTTGATAAACAGGATTTTCTGCGGCGTTTCGAGCAGGAAGCGCACGCGGTGTCCGCTTTGAATCATCCGAACATCATCACGATTTTCGACATCGGGCAGAGCGACGGCTGGCAGTTTATCGCCACCGAATACATCAACGGGAAAACTCTCCGGCAGTTAATCAGAGAAAACTCGCTGACGATTTCGCAGGCGGTCGAGATTGCGACTCAGATTTGCGCCGCGCTCGCCGCCGCGCATCACGCCGGAATCGTTCACCGCGACATCAAACCGGAAAATATAATGATTCGCGCCGACGGCATCGTCAAAGTGCTGGATTTCGGGCTGGCGCGTTTCAGCGTCAAAAATCAATCGGATCAGGACGCGAAATTTATCACCAAACCCGGAATGATAATGGGGACGATCACGTATATGTCGCCCGAACAGGCGCGCGGGCTGCCGGTTGACGAACAAACGGATATTTTTTCGCTCGGCATTGTTTTATACGAAATGCTGACCGGCAGACAGCCGTTTGAAGGCGTGAACGAAATCGAAGTGCTGGCGGCGATTTTGGAACGCGAACCGGCGAAATTAAACGGCAGTGTTCCCGAACCGCTGAAAAACCTCGTCGCCGAATCGCTGAACAAAAATCATCTCGAACGACCGACGGCGGAGGAAATGATAAACGAACTCCGCGTCGTCAAGCGAAATTTGGAATTTTCAAACGAAGCTGTCATTCATCATACCGATAATAATCTGCATAACTTGCCGACCGTTCAAATGACGGCGGTCACGACAGACAAAGAATCGCCGCCGACCGGCAGAATGAACGTCATCACGACGGCGAAATCGTTCGCGCGAATGCCGAAAAGTCGCGCGGCGGCGGCGTTAAGTCTTTTGCTGGCAGCCGTTTTCGGCATCGCGTTGTATCAATTTTGGGTGAAAACTCATCAACCCGCCGTTTTGGGCGATGCCGATAAACTCTTAATCGGCGAATTTGAAAATAAGACGGGCGACGAAGAATTTAACAGCATTCTGCGCCAGCCGCTCGCCGTCGGTTTGGCGCAGTCGCCGTTTGTTTCGCTGGTTTCCGACGGGCAGATTCGCCAAACTTTAAAGCAGATGGAAAAGCCGCCGGATGAGCCTTTGACACCGGAAATCGCCGGAGAAATCGCCCGACGGCGCGGCGTAAAAGCGTTTTTGAACGGCGCGATTGAAAATTACGGCGTTGAATATCTCATCACGCTCGATGCTTACAACAGCGAAACCGGCGCGTCGGTCGCCCGCGAACAGGTGACTTCGGCGAACAAGGAAACCGTCATTGATTCGCTGAACAAAGCGACCAACGCGATGCGCGAAAAGCTCGGCGAATCGCTCGCTTCGATCAAACAGTATGACGCGCCGCTGAAAACTTCGACGACCAATTCGCTCGACGCGCTGCGGGCTTACTCCTTGGCGACAAAGAGTTTATCCGACGGCAAAACCGACGAAGGGATCACGTTTTTGAAACAGGCGGCGGACATTGATCCGAATTTCGCGGGCGCGTACGCGTCGCTCGCCGGAGCTTACAATAACAAAGGTCAGATGAGTTTAGCCGCCGAATACGCCGCCAAAGCCTTTGCGCTGCGCGACCGGATGACGGCGCGGGAAAAACAGAAAATCACCGGATTTTATTACGTTTTCGTGACCGGCGAACTCGAAAAAGACATCGAAAATCTCGAAGCCGCCAAGCAAATTTATCCGCGCGACAATGTTTATCCGCTGAACCTCGGCGCGAGTTACAGCGAACTCGGCAAATTTGCCAAAGCAGAAGAAAATGCCCGCGAAGCCGTCGCTCTCGACCCAACGCTGTTTTACGCCATTTCCAATCTCGGTCAATATCTGACCAAGCAAAGTCGTTTCGACGAAGCGAAAGCCGTTTTCACCGACGCGGAGAACCGCAAATTCGACAACCAGCAGATAAATCAGGGACTTTTCAGCATCGCGCTCGCCCAAAACGACGATGCCGCGATGCGCGAACAACTGAAAATTCTCGCTGAAAAAGATAAAACGGCGGCGTTGAAATTACAGGCGAACGCGGCGATTTTCGCGGGAAAAGCCGGCGAATACGAAAAATTAATGACGCAGGCGGTCGCCGCCGATGAAAAGGAAATGCCCGATTCCGCCGCCGATTCCGCCGTGCAAGCCGCGACCCGTTTAGCCGCGCTCAGCAAATGTGAAGACGCGAAAAATTGGGCGAACCGCGCTTTGAAACTTGATCGCGGACAGCAGATTGTTACCGATGCGACGCTCACTTTCGCCGTCTGCGGCGACGCGCAAACCGAAAGTTTAATCGCCGAACTCAAACAGCGTTTTCCGAAAAATACCGTCGTCAACAGCATCTGGCTGCCGATTATTCGCGCCGCCGCCGAAATAAATTCCGCGCCCGAAAGAGCTTTGGAATCGCTCGAAATCAACCGCCGGTTTGAAGGCGCGGCTAATTTTTGGGACAATTATCTGCGCGGAAAAATTTATTTAAAGCTCAATCAAAACGATTTAGCCGAAGCGGAATTTCAAAAAATCATTCAAAATCGCGGATGGGCGGTTTCGTCGCCGCTATTTCCGCTTGCTCATTTGGAACTCGCCCGCGTCTATAAACTTCAGAATAATGAAGAAAAGGCGAACATTTTTTACGAAAAATTTGAGAGTTTGTGGAAAAATGCCGATGCCGATCTTCTCAAAAACGCGCGTCTGTAAAATACTTTCGGTAATAAATCTCGTGTTCATCTGTGAATTTATTTGGCTGAAGTTGATTTCTTTTATTTGATTAAAATGAATATTTTCAATCGTGAAGATTTGCGTAATCAATTGAAAAAGCGCGAGTTTGCGCCGGTTTATTTGCTTTTCGGCGCGGAAACTTATCTGCGCGACTTGGCGGCGAAAACGATTGGCGATCTGGCGTTGGCGAATTCATCACTGCGTGAATTTAACGAAATCGAACACAGTTTGAACGACGGCAAAATAAACTATGCGATTTCGGATGCCGAGCAATTGCCGATGGTTGACGCGCGGCGCGTGGTGAAAATTACCAATGTCAGAGTTTCCGCCAACAGCAATAAAGACAATCTCAAAGAAGAAGACGAAGAAATTTTGTCGCGCTACTTGTCGCGTCCGGCTGAAACTTCGATTGTCATTTTCGTCGCCGACGAATTGGACAAACGGCGCAAAATTTCTAAACTGCTTTTGGAAAAAAGCGTTTCGGTCGAATTCGGCGAACTAAAAGATGTTGAATTAATCAAATGGGCGAGCGATAAATTGAAAGAATTAAATACCGAAGCCGACCAGAGAGCTTTGAATTTGCTGGTCGCGCTGGTCGGAAATAACGTCAGGCGTTTGACCAACGAAATCGAAAAATTATCAATCGCGGCTCTGCCGGATAAATTGATAACTTCGGAACTCGTCGAATCGCTCGTGCCGAATTCGCGGGAAATTTCCAATTTCGATTTGACCGATTATCTGCTCGCCGGAGACAAACGTCGCGCTTTGCAGACTTTGAAAAAAATTCTCGACGACGGCGCGGAACCTTTGATGATTTTAGGTTTGATTTCCTACAATTTTCGCAGGTTATTTCTGTCGAAAGAATTGATGCGGCAAGGCGTTGACCGCAAAGAAGTGGCGCGGGTTATGAAACTTCACTGGAGCAAACAGGAAGATTTTCTGGCGACCGCGCGCCGTGCCGATGCGAAAACTCTTTCCGCCGTAATGCAAAAACTCGCCGACACGGACTTGGCGATAAAAACTTCTAAAGGCGGCGGCGGAAACGTCGGTTCGCGGCTTCAGCTTGAAATGCTCGTCTGTGAATTGGTCAATTTAAATTAAAAAAAATCGGAAACGGCTTGCTTAAGGCTCGTTTCCGTAATCAAAGGAGAAAAACTATGAAGTATGAGATGAAAAACCCGATTTACTGAGCTAACTCGTTGACGTGAATCGTCAGGCGCGATTTGTGACGCGCCGCCGCGTTTCTGTGCAGTACGCCTTTATTGACCGATTTGTCTATCAATGCGATTGTCGGAATAAGAAGTTCCTGACTTTGCGTTTTGTCACCGGCGGCTAAAGCTGCCCGCAATTTTTTGATCTGTGTTCGCAAACTTCCTCTGCTGCTCCGATTTACAGCGCGACGCTTTTCGTTTTGTCTGACGCGCTTTTCGGCTGACTTATGATTTGGCATTAAAAATCTTCTCCGTAATTTGTCCAAAAAATGAAATTTTTCTCTATCCGTTAGAGAAACTATAGAGTATAAATGTCAGAAAGGCAGTTGTCAAGCGATGTGTCAATATTCGAAGCGTGAAATAAATTCGTGCATTAAATCAACGAGCAGAACGACAATCGGCGGATAAAAAATGAATTCCGGTCTGAGCGAAGGCGAAAAAACTTTCGGCATTGACGCGCCGATCAGAATCTCTAAATAATTTCCGATAACGAGTCCGATGCCCAAACTTATGCCGATACCGACAATCAAAAAACTAATCGCTTTAAATCTCGAATACGGTTTTGTCGCGGGTTCGATTTCTTCGAGAATCGAATCGTGGATATTTTCATCGCGGTAAGTGTAGCGTTCAAAACCGGACCGAAGGCGACCGAACAAGTGAATCATTCCGGCGGCGAAAAGGGAAAACATTATAATTTTCCCGATAATCTGCATATTAGTCCAAAACATCGGCTTAAAGATGCCGACAAAACAAGTTGAGAGAAAAAGCGCGACGGTCGGAAAAATTACTTTTTGCAGCGCGAGCGTTTCGCGGCGTTCGTCGGCGATCATCCGATCAATTATTTCGTTGTAGCGGCGTTCGTAAGCCATTTGCCGCCAGCGTTTGGCGTGGGCGTTTTCAGATGAAAAAACCGAACCTGTATTGACGGTTTGATATTTTTCTTTGAGCAGTCGGCGGTCATATTCGGCGCGTTCTTTGGTGTTTCCCAAAATTGCGTAGGCTTTGGCGATTTTTGCAAATTCCTGGGAAGCATTATCAGTTTTATTATTGACATCCGGGTGAAGTTCACGCGCAAGCCGCCGATACGCCGACTTTATCTCGGCGTTGGTCGCTTTCGGTGATACTTTCAGGACGTTATAGTAATTCACCATTACCTAATAGATAATAAAAAAAGGAGAGCGGACAAGCAACGGGAAAGACCAAAAAACGCTGAAATTATATCATAAATTTTCGTTTTGTGAGAAGCCTTTTTTATTCGTAAATTGAAAAAACGCCAATAAAATCAGGCGCGGATGAACGCTGACCAAGCGGATTAGTGCGGATTATTTTTGCCGGACACTGGGTTAAACCGCCACATATCTGTGTCCAAAAAATCAGCATAAATCTGTCAAATCAGCGTCATCCGCGTCTGATTTTTTTAATTTTACTCAAGATCGTCAATCTGCAAACTAATCGGATTGGCACCGGAAAGATTAACCGCATCAATCAATTTGGCAACTTTTCCATAATCGGCGGAACGCGGAGCTTTGATAAAAACCGTTTTTTCGATTTTTTCGTCTTCGGTCAGATTGCTTTTAAGTTCGGCATTGTCAGAATAATCACGATTTTCCCCGCGCTCTTTGAAAACCTGAGAAAGTCGGGCGACGAGTTTTTCCGGTTTTTCGACAGTTCCCAAATTTGTTTCTTTGTTGAGTCTGAGCGACGAATCGGAATTGAGCGCGACGATTAATGTTTTCGGATTCGGTTCGCTGCCTTTTTTGGATTCCTGCGGGATTTTCGCTTTAAAATCAGTCGGTTTAAGCGGCGAGATGACCATAAAAATAATCAGCAGAACGAGCAGCACATCAATTAAAGGCGTGACATTGATACTTGGTTTGGTCGAATTCATTTGCTTTTTCTCCTTTGCGGTTAGAATTTAACGAATTAGACACCGATGAGAAAAAAAAGTTCCCGACAAAATTATATTTTGAGTTTTCCGCCAATCGCGCCGATTAAAGCCTTCGCTTTGATGAGCGTTTCTTCGTATTCATCTTCGGGAACGCTGTCAATCACAATGCCGCCGCCGACGTTGAAAGTTGCCGTTCCGTTTTTGATAACCATCGTCCGAATCGCCACCGACAAATCAAAAATATTTCTAAAATTTGGAATTTGGAATTTGAAATTTGGAATCGAACAGCCGATTGCGCCCATCGAAAGACCGCGATTTGCCGTTTCGATTTCGTCAATTATTCGCATCGTGCGGATTTTCGGCGCGCCGGTGATCGAGCCGCAGGGGAAAACGGCTTTGATGATTTCTGAAAATTTTATATTTTCGCGCAGTTCGCCGTTGACCGTCGAAACAAGATGAAAAAGCGTCGGATGCGTTTCCAAATCAAACAGTTTTTCGACTTTGACCGAGCCGAATTCACAGATTCTGCCGATGTCGTTTCGCAAAAGATCAACAATCATCACGTTTTCCGCGCGGTCTTTCGCGCTGTTTAGCAATTCGTTTTTTAATTTCAAATCTTCTTCATCATTTTTCCCGCGCCGCTGCGTTCCTTTTATTGGTGAAGCGGAAACAGTTTGGAATTTGGAATTTGGAATTTGGAATTTGGCAATAAATCTTTCGGGAGAAATGCTGACGACAGAATCATTTTCTCTTTTAAGAAAAGCGGAAAAAGGCGCGGGATGTGATTTTCGCAAACGATGAAAAATCTTTTGCGGCGTGAGATTTTCCGGCAACTCGGCGCGCAATTGCTGGGTTAAATTCGTTTGATAAGTGTCGCCGCGCCGAATGTGTTCCTTGATTTGATTGACGGCGTTGATATAATTTTGACGCGAGAAATTGGAATGAATTTCGACTGAGTTTTGCGAAATTTCGTCGTAACCTGAAATATCAGACGGCGAATCAAATAAAACTTTTTCAATTTCCGTAAATTTTTCTTCGCTGCCGACAAAAAAAGTTTCGTGCGAATTATAATCGTGAACGATCAAACAATCGAAAAAAGCGGCAAACAAATCAGGCTCGTCAAAAGCCGAAAATTCCTTTTCGCGCGGTTCGATATTTTCGAGTTTCAAACCGAAATCATAAGAAATTGTAAAAATACACGCCAAATCTTCTCTTAAAAATTTTTCGTCTAAAATTTTCAGCGTTTCGTCTGGATTGTTATTTGATATTTGCAGAATTTCAACCGGATCGAAACCGGCGATTAAAAGATGAGAATCGAGATAATTCACGCCGCAGCTATCTAAAATGCAGATGTTTCGCCCATTTTCAAGATTGAGCAAAGCTGAAATTAATTCGTCGGCTGAAAGATTGATTTGTCGCATCAAAAAAATTTTAACACGAAGTTTTATTTTCCATTTAAAAGCGTTTTAGCGTAATATGTCGCAATCCGTTCTCTATTTACGATTCTAAATTTATGACTCCAATTTCTAATAATAATTCGCTGATTCGCGGACTCGGACTCGTCGCGGCGGTTTCGATTATCATCGGAAACGTCATCGGCACGGGCGTTTTTCTGAAAGCCCGCGTGATGACGTGTAATGTCGGAAGTCCGACGTGGGTTTTAATCGCGTGGCTCGCCGCCGGAATTTTATCGCTCGCCGGCGCGTTGACTTACGCGGAACTTTCGGCGATGAAACCGGAAGCGGGCGGCGAATATGTGTTTTTGCGCGACGCTTACGGGCGCGTATGGAGTTTTCTTTACGGCTGGATGCTGCTGTTCGTCGGCAAAACCGGCGCGCAGGCTTCGGTGGCGATGGTTTTCGCCATCGGTTTGAACGATTTTCTCGGCGGACAATTAAATCAGGTGTTGCTGAAAACTAATATTTTCGGAAGTCCGTTTGAAATCACACTGCTGCAAATCATCGCCGTGATGATGATTATAATTTTTACGACGATTAACTGTCTGTCGGTCGCGCTGCTCGGAAAAATTGCGACGGTTTTGACGGTGGTCAAAATCGCTCTGATCGCTTTTGTCGGAATCGGCGCGTTTTTACTGGTCAGCGGCGGAACTTTCACGCATTTCGGAATGATCAGCTCCGGCGGTCTGTGCGAAGGCGTGGCGGAATCGGTCAAATACGGTTCGGCGAATTACAGTTTTATGGCGGGTTTCGGCGCGGCGATGTTGGGAGCGTTGTGGGGTTACGACGGCTGGAATAATTTGACGCTCGTGGCGGGCGAAATCAAAAATCCGCAAAAAAATATTCCGCTCGCTTTAATCGGCGGCACGATTACGATCATCGTGCTTTATATGTTCGTCCATTTCGCTTATTTCTACGTGCTTGACCCGACGGCAATTGCTTCGGTGTCGGCGAAATCGTCGGTCGCCAAAGAAGTTGTAGCGAGATTTTCGGGAATCAATCTCGCCAGCGCCGGAATGAGTTTCGCCGTCGCGCTGTTCACCGTCGGACTGATGCTGTCGTCAATCGGCACGCTGCACACTTCGATTTTAACCGGCGCGCGCGTTCCGTACGCGATGGCGAAAGACGGTTTGATGTTAAAATCAATGGGCAAACTTTCCGCCACGCACGCGCCGGTCGTCGCTTTGGTCGCGCAGGGCTTTTGGGCGTGTCTGCTCGCGCTTTCCGGCTCTTTCGACACGCTGACCGATTATGTGATTTTCGGTTCGTGGATTTTCTACGCGCTGGCGACATCTTCGGTGTTCGTTTTCCGCCGCAAATTTCCCGATGCCGTCCGACCTTACAGAACATTCGGTTATCCGATTGTGCCGATTTTATTTTTATTAGTGGCGGGATGGCTTTTGATAAATACGATGATTACCGCGCCGACGCAGGCTTTTGCCGGAATTTTCCTGATTTTGATTGGGTTGCCCGTTTATTATTATTTGACGAGAAGAAATCAATCGAATACGAGCGAGGAAATTTAACAAAATGTCATTAGTTGACCGAAGAAGCGGAACCGACCGCCGCGCGCAGAAAAGATTCAGCGTAAAAATCGAGACCGAATGGGAAGGTTTAGTCGGCAGAAAACACGGAACTATCAGCGATATTAACACGCAGGGCTGTTTTGTGTTGTGTTCGGGCGATGTGCAGGACGGCGAAAACATCAAGCTATTTTTTCCATTGACCGACGGCAGAAAAATCCAATTTTGGGGCGAAGTCATCAATCACGTTCTCGAAATTGGCTTTGCGATCCGTTTTATCGAACTGTCAAACGCGCAGAAAGATTTTCTCGAAAAATTTATTGATACGCTGCGGAAAGATTAGATATTTTTTGCGAATCGTTGACAAAAAGCGTGATAAAATTTGATGAGAATACCTTGCCGGAGGAAAATTAAGAATGGAAGATATTAAAGAGGAACTAATGAAGTTGGAGTTTCGGCACAAAAAAGATATTGTCGAAGCTGAACGACGTTTTAATGAACAGTTTGAACGAACGCGATTGGAGTTTGAAGAAATACGAGCTATCCAAAAGCAGACGCAAATGCAGCTTGATCATATTACAAAACTAACCGGAATATCGTTCGAGAAATTCACGGACATCGAATCAAGAATCGAAAAAGCGGCGACTGCATTAAAGCCGAAAGCAAAATTGAAATGAAAAATTTATCCGTTCAACTAAGTTTCCATCAAATTATTCAACGCTTCTCCGGCAATTTCTCTGTCGTCGAAATGAAATTTATTGTTACAAATAATTTGATAATTTTCGTGACCTTTGCCGGCGATTAAGACGACATCGTTCGGTTTGGCTTTGGCGATTGCCTGATAAATCGCGTCGCGCCGGTCGGAAATTACCAAATAAGGACAATCCGTTTTCTGCAAACCGACTTCAATTTGCTCAATAATTTTCAGCGGATTTTCCGTGCGCGGGTTGTCGGAGGTGACGATCACCAAATCGCTGTAATTTCCGGCGACTTCGCCCATCGGAGCGCGTTTGGTCTTGTCGCGGTCGCCGCCGCAGCCGAAAACCGTAATAATTCTGCCGCTCGTCAAATCCCGCGCCGTCTTGAGCGTGTTCAAAAGCGCGTCGTCCGAATGCGCGTAATCAACGACGACCGCGAAATCGCCGTCGTGTTCGACCCGCTCGAAACGTCCGGGCGCGCCGACGCAGGTTTTCAAACCTTCCGCGATTAAATCCAATTGGTAACCGAGTTCTAAGGACACAGCCGTTGCCGCCAACATATTGTAAACGTGCGGTTTGCCGACGAGCGGCGAAGTAATCGTTCGCGTTTCGTGCGGAGTTTTTAACGTGAACGAAGTTCCTTTTATCAATGAAACTTCGATGTTGTCCGCCGTCAAATCAGCCGGATTATTCTGCGCGAAAGTGACGACTCGCTGTCCGTTCGCTTTTAATTCATTCGCCAATTTCGCGCCCCACACGTCATCAATATTTATCACGGAAGAACCGGGCTTTTCGCCCAAACGCCCGTCGAAAAGGCGTTTTTTCGCGTCGAAATAGTTTTCCATCGTCTCGTGATAATCGAGATGATCGCGCGTCAAATTGGTAAATACGGCGACTTTGAATTTCAGCCAATCGCAGCGGCGCAGATCAATCGCCTGCGACGAAGTTTCCATCACCGCCACTCGGCAATGTTCGGCGACGGCTTCGCGCAGAAATCTGTTCGTGTCGGACGCTTCGGGCGTGGTGCGAATCGCCGGTTCGCTTCTGTCGCCGATGCGATATTCAACCGTCGTCAGCATCGCGGCTTTCTCTCTGTTAGCTTCGGCGAGCGCGAAACACAGATAAGTCGTCGTCGTTTTGCCGTTCGTTCCGGTAATGCCGACGAGCTTTAAATCGCGCGACGGATTGCCGTTGATGACGGCGGCGGCTTTGGCGAGTGCTTCGCGCGTGTTTTCGACTTTCAGCCACGCGCCGCGAAAATTTTCCGGCGCGTCGAGTTCGGAAATCACGCCGACCGCGCCGCGCCGCATCACGTCGTCCACAAAACGATGTCCGTCCATCGTCAAACCCTGAATCGCCGCGAAAAGCGTCCCGCTGCTAGCTTGTCTTGAGTCGTGTGTGACATCGGTGGCAATCGTTTCCTGATCGCCGGAAAGTTTCGCGTTTAAGTTTTCCGCAATTTTTTGAATCGTCGCGCCGTTTGAAATCAATTTTGTGTCCTCGAAATGTTTGATAAATGACGTTTGAAATTATACGATAAGATAAACTGATGCACGAATTTGAATTGCAAAAGTTATCGGGAGAAAAATAATGAACTGGATAAAAATTATTCTCATCGCCATCGGATTGTATTTGGCGGTAATGCTCGGTTTATCTATTATCGGAATCATTTACAGCGGGTTGTGGTATCTGTTTTTAATCGGTCTGGTCGCCGCGGCGGGAACGGTCGGCTACAAACTGCTCACCAAATCCGAACCAAAACAGCTTGAAGCCAAACAGCCCATTGGCGTTAGCGAATTGGAAAATACAGATCGCGCGCTGGAAGAATATAAGCGCAAATATCTCTCTGAAAAATAGGAAATAGTGAATGTCATTTTGCTAGACAATCTTACATTAATTGGATAAATTCAATATGCGGTTTGAAAATTACTACATATTTGCTGAGGTGGTGTAATTGGTAGCCACGCGGGTCTTAGAAGCCCGTGCCGTAAGGCGTGCGAGTTCGAGTCTCGCCCTCAGCACTCTTTGAAAGGATGAAGGATGAGGGGTGAAAGGATAAAGAAAAGCCGATAAGCCCGACACAAATAATAGTAAGCTCGCGCTTTACTATTCGGACAATTCAAAAATTAAGGAGATAAATCAAATGAAAAATCTGAAAAAAGTATTTTTTGCAGTTGGCGTTTTAATGACCGCTTTTTTGTTTGCAAATGTAAACGACGTTCACGCGCAGAGAAACAGAGACCGAGGCGACAGAAGCGGAGAAATGACGTGGCGCGGCACGGTTGATGATGTTATTCAAATCACAATTCGCAATCGAAATGCCCGCACTAAAAACATTCGCGGTCGGGCTTATAATGATGCCAACTATAATTTTGACGGTCGGATGCCGCGCGATAACGTCAATGTCAGAGTTGACAAAAAAGACGGACGCGGAAAAGTTTTTATCGTTCAGCAGCCGAATCGCCGCAACAATTACACGACAATTGTCCAAATCCAAGACCCGAAAGGCGGTGCCGACAGATACCGTTTTGAACTTTATTGGAATTAGTAGACATCTTTCCAATATAAACCTTTGAACAGGCGGCACTCAAAGAATTTTAACGCAAAGTCGCAAAGTCGCTAAGACGCAAAGATTTTTAATTCTGTTATTGTCGGTTGAGAGATTTCATAAAATCGAGTGAGTTTATTTGTATTAAATCAATAAATCCTTGGCGGCTTTGCGGCTTTGCGACTTTGCGTTAAAAAATCTTTGATGATTATTTAGGAAAGATGTCGAGTGAAAAAGCTATAAAAGCAAATTTTTACAAAGCTAAAGTAAAAATTTGCTTTTTAATATTTAATAATCTTCAACCAAATTTAAATTGTTCATCCCATTCTAAAAAAACTCATATTCGACATTTATTTAGAAGTTCGTTATTCTTTTCTATAACGAATTGTCGTTTTAATTTACAATAACAATTTTATTTTATTTGAAATTAAAAATTAATTATCAACTTATTTTAAAGAGGAAAGCCTTCATTGATATATTTTATAAAGTCATTGGAAGGCTATTATTTTAACGAATGAAAACAGAACTTATCGAAGTGTCGCCGACGCAGAAGGAAATAAAAATCGAAATCGAGCCGGAAGTCGTGCGCGAAGCATATAACAAAGTCAGCAAAAAATACGCGAGCGCGGCGCAGGTTCCGGGTTTTCGTAAAGGTAACGCGCCGGTTGATGTCGTGCGCCTGCGTTATAAAGATGAAATCAAGTCGGAAACTTTGCAGGAACTTCTTTCAAACCGCGTCGCCGAAGCGATTTCCGAACACGATTTAAGTCCGCTGGCGGAACCGCATCTGCATCTTGACGATGCCGAAACCGTTAAATTAGACGGTTCGCAACCGATAACTTTGCACGTTCACGTCGAAGTTATGCCGGAGATTCCTACTCCCGAATATAAAAATTTGGAAGTTACGCGCCGCGTCAAACCGCTTAAAGACGGCGAACTCGAAAGCATTTTGGACGAACGCCGACAGGAATTTGCGACATTAATTCCGGTTGAAGACCGCAAATCCGAAGAAGGCGATACCGTAATTGTTGATTTGGAAGGTACTTTTGAAAACGAACCGGACAGCGAACCGATTAAAGCCGACGATTTGGAAATTAAACTGGGCGATGAAATGATCGAAAAATCATTCACCGAAAATTTGGTCGGCGTTGAAGAAGATGAAGATAAGGAATTTACCGTTTCTTACCCGGAAGATTTCACTTCGCCGATGCTGGCGGGAAAAACAATCAATTACAAGGCGAAAATAAAAAGCGTCGGCAAAATTGAACTGCCGGAATTGAATGACGAATGGGCAAACAGTTTGGACGAAGGCTTTGAAACGATGGACGATTTGCGGAAAAAGTTGGGCGAAGATTTGGAATCGGTCGCTAAAGCCGATGCCGACGCGCGGGTTCGCAACGATTTGATCGCTAAATTGATCGAAAATCACGAATTTGAGATTCCAAACGCGATGATTGATCTTCAGGCGCGCAATCTTTTGAACAATTTCGCGCAGGATTTATCGCAGCGCGGAGTTGATTTGAACAAAGTCGAAAAAGATTTCGTTCAAATGGCGTATAACCAAATGCGCGGGCAAGCCGAACGCGACGTGCGCGGCGCGATGCTTTTGGAAAAGGTCGCCGAACTCGAAAACGTCGAAGTTACAACCGATGAATTGAACAAAGAAATCGAGCAAATGGCGAATTATTATCGCACAACGCCCGAAGAAATTCGCGCATCTTTAGCCAAACAGCAAGGCGGCGAAGAAAATATCAGCAACAGTCTGCGAACCCGCAAATCAATCGAAGCGTTGGTCAAAAACGCCAAAGTTACCGACGGCGAATGGATTGACGAAACGCAGCCGCAGGTCCAAGCGGAAGAGTTAAACGAAGAAAAAAACGAAACCGAAGACACTTCGGAAGAGAAAAAAGAGGAAAAAATTAAAGAAAAGAAACCAAAAACCGAAAAGAAAAAAGCCGAACCAAAAGAAACAAAGAAAAAGTCGGCGAAAAAAGAATAATTTGATTATCAACTTTTGAGAATTTGAAAATTTATTTGTTTCAGAGTTTGCAATTCGGAAGATTATATGTAAAATCTAGTGCGATGGCAATAGCTTTCGTTTCAACACTTATCATCGCCGAGTTAAAGTAATTCTTAAACGAAATAATTCAAACCTGAAAACTTTTGTAGTAAAGAGAGAAAAATTATGTTAGTTCCAATGGTTGTCGAACAAACTTCGCGGGGCGAACGGGCGTTTGACATTTATTCGCGTCTTTTGAAAGACAGTATTATTTTTATCGGCACACCGATTGATGACCAAATCGCCAACCTGCTGGTCGCCCAGCTTCTGTTTTTAGAAGCCGAAGACCCCGAACGCGACATCAATTTGTACATCAACTCGCCCGGCGGCTCAATCACCGCCGGAATGGGAATTTACGACACGATGCAGTTTATCAAAAACGACGTAACGACGATCTGCGTCGGACAGTGCGCTTCGATGGCGGCGTTGCTTTTGACTGCCGGCGCACCCGGCAAGCGTTTTGCGCTGCCGCATTCGCGGATTCTGATTCATCAGCCGTCGGGCGGCGCGAGCGGTCAGGAAACCGACGTTCGCATTATGGCGCAGGAAATCCTGCGAATGCGCGAAATGACTTCCAGAATTATCGCCCATCACAGCGGACAATCCTTTGAACAAGTCGAACTCGACGTTGAACGCGACCGCATTATGTCGCCGATTCAGGCGAAAGAATACGGCTTAATTGACGAAGTAATCGAACACCGGGAGAAATAAGTTTAGGAAGTCTGGGAAGTTTAGGAAGTTTAGAAAGGAAGAATTCTGGACTTCCTAAACTTCCCAGACTTCCTAAACTTCCTAAACTTCCTAAACTTCCCAGACTAACTTATGGCACTAAGACGACCCGAAGAATTTTTGCGCTGTTCATTTTGCGGAAAATCGCAGAACGAAGTCAAGAAATTGATTGCCGGACCGAGTGTCTATATCTGCAATGAATGTATAGACATCTGCAACGAAATCATCAACGACGACGAGCAGGCGGAAACGGCGAATGTGCGTTCCGCGCTGCCGAAACCGTTGGAACTTAAAAATTTCTTGGACGAATACGTGATCGGTCAGGACGAAACAAAAAAACGTCTTTCGGTTGCGGTTTATCAGCATTATAAACGCATCGAAATGGCGAAAATCCGTCCCGATGTCGAACTGCAAAAATCGAATATAATGCTGATCGGTCCGACCGGAACGGGCAAAACTCTACTGGCTCAAACACTTGCAAGAATCCTGAGCGTTCCGTTCTGCATCGTTGACGCGACGACTCTGACCGAAGCCGGTTACGTCGGCGAAGATGTCGAAAATATCATTCTGCGGCTGTTGCAGTCAGCCGGAAATGATGTCGAAAAAGCGCAGACGGGCATTATTTACATAGACGAAATTGATAAAATCTGCCGCAAAGACGACAATCCTTCGATCACGCGCGACGTTTCCGGCGAAGGCGTGCAGCAGGCACTTCTCAAAATTTTAGAGGGAACGATTGCCAACATTCCGACTCAGGGCGGACGCAAACATCCGCAGCAGGAGTTTGTGCCGATTGACACGACCAATATTTTATTTATCTGCGGCGGCGCGTTTATCGGTTTAGACCGCGTTGTCGAAAAGCGTTTCCGCAATAAATCACTCGGTTTTCAAGCCGAAATAAAATCGAGCCGGCAACGGCAAGCCGAAGCAATTGACAATCTAGAACCTGAGGATTTGATTCATTACGGGTTAATTCCCGAATTCGTCGGGCGAATTCCCGTGATGGGAACGCTTCACGAATTGGACGAAGCGGCGCTCGTGCAGATTTTGACCGAACCGAAAAACTCGCTCGTCAAACAGTATCAGCGCAAATTTGAGTTTGACAACGTACGTCTGAAATTTACCGATGACGCGATCAAAGCCGTCGCCCACCAAGCCTACAACCGCAAAGTCGGCGCGCGCGGTTTGATGATGATTTTAGAAGAAATCCTGCTCCAGCCGATGTACGCTCTGCCGTCTCAGAAAAAAGTCAAAGAGTTGACTATTACCAAAGAAATGGTTGAACGCAAAACTCCAACTATGGAAATCGTCCGCGAATTAGACGAAGCGGCGTAAAATAAATCGGCAGCCTTAAAATAAATAGAAAAGGGGTAGGTTTTTGAAATCTACTCCTTTTCTATTTTATCGAGAAGCGAAATTTGGAAATAAGAAATCCAAAAATCAGTAAACACAAACAAAAATTTACGGCACAAAAGCATTCGGCACGGGTTTGTCGGTTGACGCGCCGAATTGTACGCCCGTAAATCCATTTGCACTCTGCTGCAAATACCAAGTTCCGTTTCTGAACACCGCCACGTCCGCTTTGCCGTCGCCGTCGTAGTCCGCCGGTGTCGGCAAATCAGTCGAAACACCGAATTGAATTCCTGTGAATCCGGCTGCGCTTCTGTTTAGGTACCAAGTGCCGTTTGACGGACGGTAAACAGCAATGTCGGTTTTGCCATCGCCGTCATAATCCGCCGGAACGGGTTTGTCATTCGCATCGCCAAACTGCATTCCGGTAAATCCGTTTGTGCTTCTCTGCAAATACCAAGTGCCGTTTGATGGACGAAATACCGCATAATCAGCCTTGCCGTCGCCGTCGTAATCTTCAACTACAGGTTTATCAGTCGAAGCCCCGAATTGCGCCGCGCTGAACTGATTATTCGCTAAATTATAAACATACCACGTGCCGTTTGAAGGTCGCCAAACAGCCAAATCAGCTTTGCCGTCGCCGTCAAAATCGGCAGGTTGCGGAATATCATTGGCATCACCGAAGGCAAATCCGGTAAAACCAGCCGAACTTCTATTTAAATACCAAGTGCCGCCGCGATAAACGGCAATGTCGGTTTTGCCGTCGCCGTCATAGTCAGCAGGAACGGGTTTATCGGAAGAAATTCCAAACTGCGCTCCGGTAAAGCCATTCGCGCTTTGTTGTAAATACCACGAGCCGTTTGATGGTCGGAACACGGACATATCCGCTTTGCCGTCGCCGTCAAAATCATAAGCTCGGCGAGTGTTGATAACGGCAGCGGCTTGGTTGACGGTAAAGGTTTGTCCGGCAACCGTCATTGTTCCGGTGCGGCTTTGACCGGAATTTGCCGTAGCAGAGAACGAAACGGTTCTGTTTCCCGTTCCGCTTCCGCCTGATGCAATCGTTACCCACGAATTATTGCTGACGGCATTCCAAGCGCATCCTTCTCCGGCAGAAACATTAACGCCGCCGTTTCCGCCTGCATTGCCGACATTTGCACTTGCCGATGATAAGGAATAAGAACAGCCGCCGGCTTGATTAACGGTAAAGGTTTGACCTGCAATTGTAATTGTTCCCGTGCGGGCTGAACCCGTATTGGCAGCCACCGAGAAAGGAATCGCTACGCTGCCCGTTCCGGCGGCGTTTGCAGTAATCCACGAAACATTACTCGAAGCACTCCAAGCGCAACCCGTTCCCGCCGTAACATTTACCGAACCGCTTCCTCCGGCGGCAGAGAATGATTGATTCGTTTGATTAAGCGAATAAGAACAGTTTGACGTTAAAGAAATTGTATATGCTCCGGTTTCGCCAACATTATAAGATGATGCGAGAATTTTATAAGTTCCGGTTGCCGGAAGTGTAAAGAAACCGCTTGTTTCTGGAATACGTGAATTTGGACTTCCGCCGCCGTCATCATTTTCGACAAGAAGCTGATTGCTCGAATTATACAATCGAAGGTAGCTGTCAATCGCGGTTGAGTTCATTGAAATAGCGATTTGTTGTCCGGCAGTTCCATTGAATATGTAGGAGTCGAAGTATTGATTTAATTCATCGGAAAAGCTGCAATCAGAAGCCGAAGTCAGTTGTCCATTTATAGTTTGACCGATGTTAATTTGGCTATTCAAACAGGTCGCGCCAATTATACTTAATGCCGCATCAATGCGAATACGCGGTTTAGCAATGTTGTTTCTTGTGTCTAAAATCGGAACGCCTGTGTTCGTTAAAGTGTTGAGAATTTGCGTAACCGAAGCATTTGGATTGCGCTGTTTGAGAATTGCCCACGCTCCGGCAACGTGCGGTGTTGCCTGTGAAGTTCCCTGAAAATAATCAAAGCTACCGTTCGGAACAGATGATTGTATCCATTGCCCCGGTGCTAATAAACTCAGAAAAGATGAACTGTTTGAAAAACTTGAAACATTATCAAGCGGTGTAGCTCCGCTTCCATTTGCTTTACCGCTTCCATCACTGGTTGAGCCGACACTGATTGCTGATGAAATACAGGCAGGCGCACCTATTGAGTCAGGAAAACTTTCATTTCCAGATGCGATGACAGTTGCAACCCCAGCCGAACGTAGATTATCAATAGCTGATTTAGTTGGTGCTTCCTCCGTGTCGCAATTAGAATAAAATCGTCCACCACCCAAACTCAAATTGGCTGAAGCAATATTTATACCGCTTTGTTTCAAAGTGAGAACTCGCTCAAGTCCTCTTATAATATCTGAATCCAAAGCATTTATCGTATTAGTTGAATTGTTTTTTGAAAAAACTTGAATTGCAACCAAGTTTGCATCTCTGGCTACTCCAAAAAAGTTGCTAGATGTAAGTCGTCCTGCCGCAATTCCCGCGACGTGCGTTCCGTGTTCACAACCACTAATTGAAGTATTGCAATTAAGTCCTGAGTTTGTTGCGATTGACTGTAACAAGCCGTTCGGACAAACGCTTGAATATCCCTGTGAAGTATTGTTTGTTGAATAACAGGCTTCCGAAATAACTTTTCCGCTCAAAAAAGGATGATTTTTATCAACTCCTGTATCCAAAATGGCAATCACTTGACCTTGACCCGAAAAACCGGCGTTCCACGCTTGAGGTGCGCGAACTATTTGTGTGCTTTCATAAAGAGTTGGCGCACTAAGTTCATCTTCACGAATGAACGTAACTTCGGGCTGATTTTTCAAAAACTCCAGCGTTTTAGCATCAACCGTCATCGCAAAATATGGAATTGTTTCAAACCTTTTAATGTTTTCCGGCTTGAATTGTTCCAACTTTTCTAAAAGCTCATCTTGATTTTCTTTAATGTCGGCACGTTGATTTACCTTTAACGATTTGGATAGATAACCTTCCGGCGTAAAATCGGAACGAAAGCCGACGATCACCGGAACAGTTCCTTTTTCTTGGGCAATATTTTCTAACTTTGTAAAACTTTCGTTTAAGTAATTTGATGATATTGGTGAATTTCCCGAATCCGGTTTGTCGGAAAAATTTTGTGCCTTTGAAGGCTGGAAATAGAAAAAACAAAAATCGAAAAAGACAAGACTTGTCAGGATAATCAAAGTTATTTTTTTCATAATGTTGTTTGAACAGGCAGGAACAGTTAGATTGTTTCGAGTTCTAAAATAATGCGGAAATTTGCTCTTTGTGTGAAAAAGCGATGATGTGAAATTCGGGTGAATTGCAAAACAATCCATTTATAATATAAACAGTGTTTACCAAAGGTGTCAAGAAATTTATTTTACTTAGTTTATTAAACAATTAGGCTGAATTTTGCTTGATTATTCTTCAAAGATTGTTTGAAACTAGAAAAGGCAACTCAAATGTTCTAAAATTAAAATATCAAAGCTAATAAGCATTTACTAAAAACACGAAATTAGATTTTCCCAGTAAGAGATTTATCAATATGCAAGAATTTTCAGACCAAATGCCGGCGGATATTGCACGTTATCCGATGGTGCCAATCCGTGATGTAGTTATTTTCCCTTTTACAAAAGTCGCTTTCAAGATAGGTCGTCCGAGTTCGGTGCGCGCTCTTGAGCAGTCAATGACGGGCGAGCGAAATATTTTTCTCGCCACGCAGCACGACGCGACGGTTGACGAACCGAATCCCGATCAAATTTATACGGTCGGAACTTTAGGACGTATTTTACAGGCGCAAAAACAGGATAACGGACAAATAAAAGTCGTTGTCGAAGGACGCGAACGCGGGCAAGCCGTGCGTTTTGAACAGGATGATGAGGGAATGTTTTTTGCGCTTGTAAGGAAAATTCCGTCGGTTGACGAATCCGGTTATCTGACTGACGGACTTTTGCAGAAAATTCACGGACTCGTCGAACAACTCCTGCGCGTGTCGCCTGATGCTTACACTGACGCGCTGCACGCCAGTCTGCGCGGAATTTCCGCCGCGCAGATCGCCGACGCGATGAGTTCGCATCTTCGCATCGGCGTGGATGAAAAACAGGTGCTGCTGGAAACTTTTTCGGTTCAGGAAAGACTTCAGCAGTTAATCGAAATTCTCGAAGCCGAGATTGAAAAGAAACAGCTTGACCGGACAGTTCACGCCCGCACGAAAAAGCAGATGGACAAACATCAGCGCGAATATTATCTAAACGAACAGATCAGATCAATTCAAAAGGAACTCGGACGCAAAGACGATAAGGCGGAACTTGATGAGTTGAAGAAAAAAATCGAAGAAGCGGGAATGACCGAGGAAGCGCAGGAAAAGGCGATGCAGGAATTTGCGCGGCTCGAAGCGATGCCGCCGATGTCCGCCGAATCAACCGTTTCGCGTTCTTATCTCGACTGGCTGATTAACGTTCCGTGGAAAGAGGCGAGCGAGGAAATTGACGATTTGAATGAAGCCGAAAAAGTTTTAAACGAAGATCATTACGGGCTGGAAAAAATTAAAGAGCGTATTTTAGAACATCTTGCCGTTCGTCAGCTCGTCAAAAATCCGAAAGGCACGATTTTGTGTTTCGTCGGCGCGCCCGGAGTTGGAAAAACTTCGCTCGGAAAGTCAATCGCCAACGCGACGGGCAGAAAATTCGTGCGTCTGAGCTTGGGCGGCGTTCACGACGAAGCCGAAATTCGCGGTCATCGCCGCACTTATATCGGCGCGCTGCCCGGACAAATCGTGCAGCTTATGAAACGCGCCGGAACGATTAATCCGGTCATTCTGCTCGACGAAGTTGATAAAATCGGCAAAGATTTTCGCGGCGATCCGTCGGCGGCACTTTTGGAAGTTCTTGACCCCGAACAAAATAATACGTTCCGCGATCATTATTTGGATGTGGATTACGATTTGTCGCAGGTTTTCTTTATTGCGACGGCAAATGTTCTGCATACGATTCCCGCGCCGCTCCAAGACCGATTGGAAATTTTGCAGCTTTCCGGCTACACCGAACGCGAAAAAGCGCAAATCGCCAAACGTCATTTGATTCCGAAACAAATCGAAGGCAGCGGTTTAGATGTGGAAAACGTGAAATTTACCGACGACGGCGTTCTGGAAGTGATTCGCCATTACACGCGCGAAGCGGGAGTTCGCAATTTGGAGCGGGAAATCGGCTCGTGTCTGCGAAAAGTCGCCAGAAAATACGTCGCCTCCGGCAAAAACGCGGATTTTAAGGAAGTAATTGACGCGGAAAAAGTGCGCGAACTGCTCGGCACGATTCGTTTCCGCAAACAGGACATCGCCCGCAAATCGGAAGTCGGATTGGTCAACGGTCTGGCGTGGACGGAAGTCGGCGGCGATGTTTTGCAGGTCGAAGCGACGATTGTTAAAGGTCGCGGCAACGTTAAATTAACCGGAAAACTCGGCGAAGTGATGCAGGAATCGGCACACGCCGCGCTGACCGTCGTTCGCACCCGCGCCGTCAAACTCGGCATTGACCCGAAGGATTTTCACAAAAAAGATTTGCACATTCACGTTCCCGAAGGCGCGATTCCGAAAGACGGTCCGAGCGCGGGAATCACTTTGGCGACGGCGATGGTGTCGGCTCTGACCGGCAAACCGGCGCGGCACGACGTGGCGATGACCGGCGAAATAACGCTGCGCGGCAAAGTTCTGCCCATCGGCGGTTTGAAGGAAAAATTGCTCGCGGCGCATCGTTTCGGTTTGAAAACGATTATCATTTCAAAAAGTAACGAAAAAGACCTCGCCGACGTGCCGGAGGAAGTGCGCGAAGATTTGACGATTTATGCGGTTGATTCGATTGATGAAGTTTTGAAATACGCTTTGGAAGAAAAACCGATTGATGAAGAAATCGAAGCCGCCACGCCGCAAATTTGGTCAGCCAATACGACGGTGGCGGATATTTCAGCGACGATTGAATAATAAAAAGCACAGCATCAGTGCTGAAAACAAAAGCCCGTGCGAAGTGAAAAAAAATTACTTCGCACGGGCTTTCGGCAAGCCGCGATATTGGAAACAAATCAAATATCTTTTATGATAATCTGTATTTTCTATGACCATTTCAGATGAATCCAAAACCGAATTTGAACGTCTGCGCGACGAAATTACAAGCGGAACGCGCCTGATCACTCTTAACGGTTTGACTTCGATTGCTTCCCGCGCTTTTGTTTTGACGAAACTGCAAGCCGAATTAAAAAAGACATTGGTCATCGCCGCTGATTCCAACAGAGATTTGGAAGATTGGGAACGCGACTTGGAGTTTTTTAATTCCAAATTCCAAATTTCAAATTCCAAATCAAAAAATTCCGGCATTTTGACTTTGCCTTCGATGGAAAGCGACGTTTACGCGGGCGTTTCGCCGCACGCCGAAACTCTGGAAAAACGCGCGCTGACGCTGTGGAAATTATCATTTTCATCGCCTGATTTCATCGTTGTTTCGGCTAAATCTTTGATTATAAAAACAATCGCGCCCAATGAAATACGCGAACTCGGCGCGGTTTTGAAACTTGATACTGATTTCGCGCCGGAGATTCTGATTGAAAAATTGATCGCCGGCGGTTACGCGCGTGAAGAGCCGATTAAGAACGTCGGTGAATTTTCCGTGCGCGGCGGAATAATTGATGTCTGGTCGCCGACGGCGGAAAATCCGGCGCGCGTCGAATTTTTCGGCGACACGGTTGATTCGATTCGTGAATTTGACGCGGAAACGCAGCTCTCGACCAACAAATTAAAGGAGATTTCAATCGCCCCGATGCGTGAATTCGCCGCCGCCGCGCCGGATTTTAAGGATTGGGCTTTTTTTGCCCGCGAACGATTTTCTGACGAACGATTCGCCCGAAACTTAAAAGACCGCACCGCGTTCGCCGACGAAGGCGAAGATTTTTCCGGCTGGGAATTCTTAATTCCGCTCGTCAAACCGCGCGCTTCAAACATTTTTGATTTTTTGAAGGACTGTATTTTAGTCGTTGACGAACCGGTTGTCGTCGAAAAAACTTTGAGCGAATTCTACGAAAATCTGGAAAATCGCTTTGCGGAAACCGACGAAAACGACGAAATCGGACTCGCGCCGGGTGAACTTTTTTTGACCGGCGAAGAACTGCGCGAAAAGCTCAGCAAACAAAAACGCGTCGAACTGCGCTCGCTGGGCAGAACGGCGGCGGCGACCGACGAACAGTTTCAATTAATTGAAACTTTTGAAAATACCGAGTCGCCAAACGAAGGACGCAAACCGCTTTTTTTGTTTCCGGCTGCCGAAAAATCAGTCGAAATCGAAATCGGTTCGCGTTCGACGCGCAAATTTCACGGAAATGTTAAAGAATTTGCCGGTGAATTGAAATCTGCGGCGGAGACTCAAAAATCTGAACAGCGAAATTTCGTGATGCAAACGCTCGGTTTAGCGGAACGATTGGAAGAAATCCTGCGCGATTACGATGTTTCGCTGCCCGATAATTCCGTTTTCGTCGGCGATTTGTCAAGTGGTTTTGAAATTCCCGCGCTGGATTTGATCGTTTACACGGAAACCGATGTTTTCGGCGAAGTTACGCAGCACGAATACCAAAAACCAAAAACCAAAAATCAAAAATCAAAGAGCAAAACAGCGGCGTTTGTTTCCGATTTCCGCGATTTGAAAGCCGGTGATTTCGTCGTTCACGTTGACCACGGCATCGGTCGTTTTGAAGGTTTGCAGACGATTTCGGCGCAGGGCAGCGAGCGCGAATTTATGCTGCTGATGTATGCCGAAAACTCGAAATTATTTGTGCCGGTCGAACGTCTGGATTTGGTTTCGCGCTACGGTTCGGGCGAAGCATCCGCGCCGACTTTGGATCGTTTGGGCGGTCTCGGCTGGCAGAAAACGAAGGCGAAGGCGAAACGCGCGATGCGCGATATGGCGGACGAACTTTTGCGCCTTTACGCCGAACGCAAACTCGTTCAGGGTTTCGCTTTTTCCGCCGATACGCCGTGGCAAAAAGAATTTGAAGATGCGTTTCCGTATCAATTAACCGTTGACCAAGCCGCCGCGATTGAAGATTCAAAAAACGATATGCAAACCGCCGTGCCGATGGACAGATTGGTCGTCGGCGATGTCGGTTACGGCAAGACGGAAGTGGCGATGCGGGCGGCGTTCAAAGCAGTGATGGACGGCAAACAGGTCGCCGTTTTAACGCCGACGACGATTCTCGCTTATCAACATTCGGAAACTTTCAAACAGCGATTTTCGGCGTTTCCGGTTTCAATCGAACTGCTGTCGCGTTTTCGCTCGCCGAAAGAGCAGAAAGAAGTCGTCGCCAAAGCCGAAAAAGGCGAAGTTGATATTTTAATCGGCACACACCGCATTTTATCGAACGATGTCAAATTGCCGAAAGTCGGTTTGGTCGTCGTTGACGAAGAACAGAGATTTGGAGTCGCGCACAAAGAAAAACTCAAGCAGTTAAAGAAAAAAGTTGACGTTTTGACGCTTTCCGCCACGCCGATTCCGCGCACACTGAATATGAGTCTGCTCGGAATGCGCGATTTATCGGTCATCGAAACGCCGCCGCGCGACCGTTTGGCGATCAATACGCAGGTCGTCCAATTCTCTGACAGCGTGATTAAATCGGCGATTGAACTGGAATTATCGCGTAACGGGCAGGTGTTTTTTATTCATAATCGCGTCGAAACCATCGAAGCCATCGCCGCGCTGATTCAAAAAATCGTCCCGAACGCGCGGATCGCCATCGGTCACGGACAGATGAACGAAAAAGCATTGGAAAATATAATGCTTGATTTTATTGATTATAAATACGACGTTTTGGTGGCGACGACGATCATCGAAAACGGCATTGACATTCCGCGCGCGAACACGATAATTATCAATCGCGCAGACAATTACGGGCTTTCGCAGCTTTACCAACTGCGCGGGCGCGTCGGTCGTTCAAACCGCCGCGCTTACGCCTATTTGTTGATTCCGGGCGAACTGGAACTGACACCGATTGCGCGGCGCAGACTTTCGGCGATTCGGGAATTTTCCGATTTGGGCGCGGGTTTTCGCATCGCCGCGCTCGATTTGGAACTGCGCGGCGCGGGGAATATTCTCGGCGGACAGCAATCGGGACAATTGGACGCGCTCGGTTTTGACCTTTATACGAAAATGCTGGAGCGCACGATTTCCGAATTAAAAGGCGAAACCGTCGAAGACGAAACGAGCGTTTCGATCAATCTCGGCGCGGACGTTTCGATTCCGAACGATTATATTTCCGAAACTTCGCAGAGACTGCGAACTTACAAACGCATTTCTTCAGCCGATTCGGAAGAGACTTTGCGCCGCATTTACGAAGAAATCCAGGATCGCTACGGCAAAATTCCCGAATCGGCGGAGAATCTTTTTGAATACGCGCGTCTGCGAAGATTAGCCGAAGAACTGCACGTCGTTTCGGTTGACAAAACAAAAGACGGTTTCGCCGTCAAACTCAGCGAAAACGCCAAAATCGCGCCGGAAAAATTGATGAATTTTCTTGCTGAAAACGAAGGCTCGAAATTTTCGCCGAGCGGAATTCTGCAAATTGTGGTCAAAGTCGAAAATTTAATCGAAAAGGCGCACAAAATTTTAGAAGAACTTCGAGCTTAACCGGAGCGCGGACGGCTCGTCCGCGTGCGAAGCGCAAAAGCGCGAAAAAAGCCTTCGCATTGAAATTTTTTCTAACGACGAGCGTTTGCAACATCGCTTCGCTCGTTGGCGGACGAGCCGTCCGCGCTCCCGGTTAAGAATCTTGTTCTTTTCCACTTTGCGCTTGCTTTTCAGACGAAGCAGGCGGGTTCGCAGTTGGTTTTGCCGTCGGTTTTTTATCAACAAATTTTGCCGGCGGTTTTTCCGTTTTCGGAGCCGGAGTTGGATTGGTTTCTGCCGGTGTCTGTGGTTTTTCTGCCGGAGTCGGTACGGTTTGCGTGTTTGCCTGAGTCGGCGTTCCTTTCGGAGTCGGCGCGGGTTTAACATTCACATTGGCATTTGTGTTTGCATTAGGCGGCTGCGGAACAAGAATATAGCCGCCGTCCTGCGGCATAAATTGACTGCCGTCGCCCGGAATCGTGTAAATTTGTCCGCCCGGCGGAATATTTTGCGGCGGCGCGCCTGCCGGTGGTCTGCCGCTCGCCCACGGATTGTAACCGTCGCCGAAACCGTCACTGTTCGGCATCTGCTGCGGGACACTCATATTTGAATTCGGCATCATTCCATCGGCTGTATAAGGTACAAATCCCGCCGAACCCTGCTCGTTCATTCCGGTTGCCGGATTGAGCGGCTGCACCGGCTGCGCGTTGGCATCGGTCGGCAACTGCGTTAGCGGGTTTGTCTGTTTGGTTTGCGTGAAATAAATCATCGCCGCGCTCAAACCGACAACCCCTATCAAAACTACAAAAGCCGTTTTCCACAAATTATTGGTTTTATATTCGACTTCTTCGGCAGCGACGGGAATTCCGCCGACGTTGAAGTTTTTTGACACACGACTTAAATCGCGGGCAAATTCGGCGGCGGTTTGGTAACGCATTTCAGGATTTTTCGCCAGTGCTTTAATGAGAATCGGTTCGACATACGCGGGCAGATCGCTGCGATATGCGGAAAGCGGCGCGGGCGGATTTTCCGCCTGTTTCATCATCAAATCGGTCGGATTTTCCGCCGCGTAAGGAGTTTCTCCGGCTAACATTTCATATAAAATCACGCCGAGCGAATAGACATCCGAGCGTTCATCAGCTTCGGAAACTGAAGAATTTTGTTCGGGCGAGAGATATTTCAAATCCCTCAGATCGGTTTCTTCGTCAAACGAACCGTTTTCGTAAACCGGGTCCGAACCGAAATCCAAAACTTTAACAGTTTCCGGTTCGTGCGCCGTGTGCGTGAGCAAAACGTTTCGGCTATTTAAATGATGATGAATAACGCCGTTAGCGTGGGCGGCGGAAAGCGCGGCGGCAATTTGATAGGTAATTTTGACGGCGCGGTCAACCGGAAATTTGCCTTCATTTTCGATTGCCTGTTCCAGAGTTTCGCCGTTCGCGTCTTCCATTACGATGTAAACCGCGCCGTTTTTATCGGAGCCGAAATCGGTAACATTAAGAATATTCGGGTGTGAAATGTGTGAAACCGTTCGCGCTTCGGCAGAAAACTGTTTAACGATGCTTTCGTCAACCGCCAAAGCGGGCGGCAGAATTTTGACCGTAACGTGCTTATCCATCAAGAGATGCGTGGCGCGATATATTTTCCCCAAACCGCTGTCGCGTAAAACTTCGTCAATTTGATATTTGTTTGCTAAATTTTGTCCGATAAATTGATTTAACATTTTTCCCCTGTCAAAAGATTTTATAATTATACGCTTTAAATAACGATTCGATTCAAAAAAATTGCAATAAGTTGTCAAACGGAAAGTTAAAATCCGGTTAAATGAGATAAACAAAGAAAATGCGGACAAAGCCCGAAGACTTCGCCCGCAAAATTTTAATTTTCGTTAAGTTTAGAGTTTGACGAAAACGATCAGCAGCGCGAACAATACGAGCGACTCGATCAGAGCCAGCGCGATAATCATCAGCGTTTGAACCGTTCCCGCCGCGCCCGGATTGCGCGCCGCGCCTTCCGCCGCTTTTGAACCGACAATGCCCTGTCCGATAGCGGCAAGACCAGCCGCCAAACCGAAACCGATGCCGGCGGCAATCGCTTTCGATGAATCTACCGTCGAAACATTATCCGCCGCCGCCTGCGCAAAAGTCGGAATCGCCATAACCGCCAGCGAAAGGACGGAAAAAACCATATATTTTAATTTGTTCATTTTTCAAATAGTCTCCTAAATTTATTTTATCTGATTGTCTGAAGACTTAAATTAAAATTCCTCAAAATTCCTGCAAGTGTGTATAATTTCGCCTCACTTCCGGTATGCGCTCGTTTTCTACTCTCGTTGGAGTCGAGGCTCCTGTCGCGTGCGGGCATAGCTGCTATAAAACACAGGTTTTCAGCGGAAATTTAACTATAAGTCTGATAAGTAAGTGGACAAAATAAATTTGTAAATATCGGAGCGCGGACACTCTTGTCAGCCAGCCGTTCAAACAAATGACGTTTCCGAAAACGAATATTGAAAACGAACATTGGCGGACAAGAGTGTCCGCGCTCCGACTTAAAAATAATTTTGTCCATTTACTTATTTGCGATTGAATACAAAACAATTGCGACCAACCGCCAATCGCAAAACTTGAAATTCTTAAACGTGTGCCGTTGTAATCGCTTCTCCGGTAACTTCCGAATGTTCGCCGCCGTTGACGTGTTCGTGCGGCGCGTGCGTTACTTCGCTGATGTAAATCATTGAAAGTAAAGTAAATACGAGCGTTTGTACGAAAGCGACAAAAACCGCCAGCGGCATCAAAACGACCGGCAGTAAAATTTGTGTATAAGGCGGAGCCAGACCGGAAATTTGACTGGAAATCTGTTCATCCGCAAACATATTGGCGAAAAGCCGCACACCGAGCGTCAGCGGGCGAATCATATTACTGATTATTTCGATACTGAAAATCAGCGGCGTGATAAATATCGCCATCAGAAGCGGAAGCTGCGGACCAGCGAAATGTCTCAAATGATTAAGAAGTCCGTTTTCACTGATGCCGACGTAATTGTAATAAACAAATGATGCGATGCCGAGCGCAAAGGTCACGTTGACCGAAGCCGTCGGAGCCATAAACATCGGGAAAAGTCCCATCAAATTGGAGATCAAAACCAGCACGGCAAACGTCGCCACCACCGGAAAATAATTATAACCGTGTTTGCCGATGACGCTGATAATCAAATCCTTCAAGGCGATAAATCCGGCTTCGAGCGTCAGTTGTCCGTGCGTCGGATCGTCTTCGGAAAGTTTTCCTTTGAAAATCCAAATCACGGCAACCGTCAAAATACACGCGATAACGAACATTACCGTGTACCACGGAATCGCATTTTCGACCGTGTAAGCTCCGAAAACTTTTTCGGGCGTTGAGTTAAAACCGATTTTTGTCAAAAAATCAGAACCCAAAAATGACTTCCAAAGCGGATAAGTGTAAGCCATCTCAAAATGATGCATCGGCTCGCCCAAATAGTGATTAATAAATTCAACAATTAATGGTGTATGTTCGCCGCCGCCTTCTGCAAATAAAAACATTTTTATAATTCCTCTCGTTTAGAGATGTGTATAAATATTAAAATAAAAGATTCGATAACAACCGCCGCCGCAAAAGCCAAAAGACCGCAAACCAGCGCGACCACCGAAACCGATTTGGTCAAAGACACCAAAAAGATGACCGCGCCGACGGCAAAATAGCGCAAAAAATATTTCCCGATCAAGAAACTCGGCTTTTCGCCTTCTTCAACATTTTCAAAAACGCTTTTGAGCGCGAATTTCAGCCAGTAATAATTGATGAACGACAAAATTCCGCCGAAAATTAATCCGAGCGTGACGCGCTGCGTCGCAAAAATCAAACTTCCGGCGACGGCGACGAACAAGACAATCGCCATAATCCACAAAATTCTCGAATGTGAAATCGGAACAACCGTACTTACTTCGTCCGTTGTAGATTTGAAATCGTCGCTCATGGCGAAACAAGCATTTTATAAGGTTCAGACGGAAAATTCAAAGCAGGAAAGCCGTTTAAAAGTTAATTTGTGCAATTTTTCTCAAATTAGTCTTTATTTTTCAAAATTTGCGAGGTCATTCTGAAAAATTGAAAAAATCCGATCATCGAGCCGAGAACGATTCCGCCGACGATTCCCCACGGCGAAGTTCCTAAAAGCAGATCGGCAAACCAGCCGCCGATCAGCAAAAAAACCACCGAGCCGAACAATGCAATCGCCGCCGACATCGCCAGTCCGCTTTTTCGCGCGGTTTCGGCGGTTGATTCGACTTCGTTGTGCATCTGAAAAAGCATCGGTTCAGCCGTTTCTTTCCTCCGTCGTTCGGCTGCGTCGGCTGGTTCAAAAGGACTTGATAAGGTGAAATTTACATTCGCCGCGTCGTCCAAACTCCGCGCCGGATGATTTTCGTCCGGCGTAATGGCTGTTTGATATTTGCTTTCAAAATCCCCAACCGGACGCGTTTCAAATAAATTTTTCGTTTCCTCATCATTCGCGGAGTGAATTTCCAACAGGTTGTTTTCATCCGAAAAAAACGGAGTTTCAATTTGTGTTTCGGTTTGATTTAGTTTCGCGTTTTCGTTTTGACCTTTTTCTTCGGCTTCATCAAATAAATTTTTAATCATCGAAATTTCTCCCGCGGCGGACAATTTTTTTGCATTTCCATTAAAAGCGATTTGCGCCGATGTCGCAAGCAAACACGGATAAATCGGGCAATTTCGGAAATTATCGAAGTTTTGGTAAAAATTATCAAGTTTTTAACATCAGGCTAATGCTGCCGCGCGACAACAAAATGAAATTCGCTTCGACTGAAAATTCGCGGTTATAAATACTTGTCGTTTGGACAATGTTGACAAAAATTGGCACAATAATCACGGAAGAGTTCTTCTTCTTTCAAATGTCTTCCGTATTTGTTTGTTTTGTTATAACTCAATAATTTTCTCTCTGGTTTTTATCAATTTAGCAGATCAATTCGGCAAAAAAGACGAAAAGGGAATTAATAAAAAATGGAATTATTAAATTCGGAAAAAGAAATGCCTGACAGCGGCGGCTTGCGTCTTGTTTCCGATAACAAAGAACCGCAGCGATTTCCTTTGATCGAAAAACAGTTTGTAAATTTTATATTTCTGCGCGTCAATACCGATTGGCGAAAACTCAACGACGAAACGAAGCGCGTTTTCAAAAGTGAATTTCAGAATGTCTTTTCACAATATAATGAAGATATGCTTTTGTTCAGCTATTCGCTGGTCGGTTTCGATTCAAAAGCCGATTTAATGTTTTGGCGCATCGGCACTTGTCTGGATTCGATTCAGGAGATGACCGCCAAACTTTACCGCACAAATTTGGGCAGTTATATTGAAACAACCGATAATTATCTGTCAGTTACAAAAAAGCGAATGTTCATTCCGTTTGTCGAAAATTCAAATCTCGAAGATCGTTTTCACGTCTTGGCGGGGACAAAAAAATATCATTTTCTCTATCCGTGCGCTAAAAACAGCGAATGGTACGCAAAATCAGCCGAAGAACGCGAAACGCTGGTCGAAGAAAATTTTATGGTCGGCAAAAGATTTGACAATATAAAAATTCACCTGACACACGCCTTTGGTTTTAGCGATCAGGAATTTATAATATCGTTTGAAACCGACCAGCCGAAAGATTTTCTCGCGCTCGCCGAAGAATTAAAACAAAATCCGGCGAGTAAATTTACGATGCGCGGATTGCCGGTTTATACGTGCCGACAGCGAAGTTTGATGGATTGTCTTGACGCGCTCGGCTGAAAAATTATTAGTCAAGAGCATTAATTGTTGACTGATAACTAAAATATGGTTGCCAGAAAATTTATTATCAGCGGACTTGTGCAGGGTGTCGGCTTTCGGTTTTTTACGCAGCGTGCCGCCGCGCGCCATCAGATTCGCGGTTACGTGAAAAATCTCAAAGACGGCAGAGTCGAAGCCTTAGCCGAAGGCGACGAAAAATCCGTCAAAGAATTTGCCGATGATTTGGCAGCCGGACCGAGTTATTCAAAAGTGGAAGACGTTGAAGAAATAGTTTTAGAGCCAAGCAATTTATATTCGGCATTTAGAATAGAAAGATAGTTGTCGGTTGTCAGTTGTCGGTTGTCGGTTTTTAGAATTTTAAGTTTCAGTGAACAGCACATCCGATTTTAACTGACAACTGACAACTGACAACCGATAACCGAAAAATATGGAACATTTAAGAAAACTTATACGCGAAGTGCCTGATTTTCCCAAAGAAGGCATAAACTTTTACGATATTACGACCCTTTTAAAAGACCCGAACGGTTTAAAGCAAACGATTGACGCGCTTGCTTCGGAATACGAAGGCGAAAAAGTTGACACTGTAATCGGTGTCGAATCGCGCGGTTTTATTTTCGCCGCGCCGCTCGCCTATCATCTCGGCGCGGGTTTCGTGCCGGTTCGCAAACCGAAAAAACTGCCCGCCGAAAAAGTTTCGGTTTCGTATGATTTGGAATACGGACAAGACACGCTCGAAATGCACAAAGACGCGGTTGGCGAAGGACATAAAGTGTTGATTGTGGACGATTTACTGGCAACCGGCGGCACGGCAAAAGCCGTCGTTGATCTGGTCGAAGGTTTGGGCGGCGAAATCGTCGGCTTGCTGTTCGTCGTCGAACTCGACTTTCTCAAAGGGCGCGAGAAATTTAACGGTTACGACGTGCGTTCATTAATCAATTACGATTCCTAAACTGGACAATCCGAAATCCAGAATCTAAAATCCAACATTAACAAGCTCCCGTAGCTCAGTTGGATAGAGCGTTCGCCTCCTAAGTGATTTACAGTAGGTTTAACGGTCTATCCAACCTCTCCAAACAAACACTCACTTATTCCAATTAGTTATTCTTTTTCCTGTTATAAACGTCAAGTATTTGTTGGATTTCACAAAAAATCCCAAGAAAATGCTTGTCCTAAAAACCATCTAAAGACACGATTTGCGGTTTTTGGAATCGGTTACAGATTAACCATTTTTAGTTACAAAAATGGTTACAAACAACGGAGCAAAAGTAATGAAACTGGAAAAAGAAAGAAAACTAAAACAATGCGTTACGAAACAAAAACAGAGTTATAAAGGTAAAGCCAAACTCGTTTATCGAGTCATTTTTGAATGTTACGAAGACGGAGTTAGAGTAAATAAAGGTAAGAGCGGATTCGATACGAAAACCGCCGCCAAAGCGCACTTAGAGGAATTAAAAGATTCTTATAAGTATAAGACGGGAATCTTTGAACCCGACCCCGAACCACAACCCGAACTGCCGAAAGTTTTAACTTTCCGGGCATACGCAAATTCCTACGCTAACTGGAAGAGTAAAGAGGTAAAATCACCAAAAACTTTCAATCACGAAATGAAAGTTCTGGTTGATTATTTTCAGGACACGCCATTAAACGAAATTGATTTTGAGCTAATTACCCAGTTTGAACGTGAGATGCGAGAACCTTATTTAGTCAAACGGAAAATCAAAGCGACCGAACAAACCATTAACCCGGTAACCAAACGATTGAAATATGAATTTGAATTTGTTGACGTTGAAAAAATTCGGAGTGATTCAACTGTCAATCTCTATATTAAACGATTGAAAAATTTACTTTACACAGCAAAAAGGGAAAAGAAAATTGACGAACAACCGGACTTTCATAAAGTCGTTAAGGCGGAAAATAATAAAAAAACAACTTCCATTACCTTTGCGGAATTTGAACGGCTTCTAGCCGCTTGCACAGATGACAGAAAACATCTTTATTTACAAGTTCTCTGTATCTATGAATCATCTGCAAGATTATCGGAAATGAAAGCGATTAAGAAAAAAGATTTGAATATTGAAACTCAAATGTGCGAAGTGGTTATCTCGAAACAAAAATTCGGAGCGAAATACAGAGAACCCCGAAGATGTTATTTTTCACGGCGTTTGATTGAAGCTATTAAAGCCGATGGTTACTACCAAAAGAGCGACAACGATTTTTTATTCGATACGGGCGATAATAAACGAGCGTGGAGAACGGCTAAGAAATTAGCTTTCGGCAACACGGAAAACGCCGACCGGAAAGAAAAATTATTAGGTTTGGAGATGCAGAGAAGTTTGAGAAAATCTGCCGGAGTGAACTACGACGAATCGTTAATACCCGATTTTGTCAAAGAATACCAAATGGGACGTTCACCAAGCACGGTTGGCGGGAAACATTACAGAGAAGTTAAAGAAAGTGTGCAGTTCGCACAATTTCAACTTTACGAAGATTATTCACAACGGGAACGGGCAAAATTGATAGTTAAGGCGAAAATGCCAGTAACACCAGCGAATTGGGATTTCAGTTTTTTAGATAAACAGTCAACTGCGATGCCAGCGACTGCATAAACTCTCAGAAGCCGTTTATCCACAAAATAGACGGCTTCAATTTGTTGATGGTTAAAGGTCAATTCTTATGAAAGGTATTTTTGAAATTCTGATTTTGTTAAAATATAACTCTTGACATTAAACAATTTTTAACGGAATATATATTTGCCTTTCCGGCAAAAATCCAAATTCCCTTATATCCCGACTTGTACGAGTTTTCTGTACAGGATTAAGAAAAGTTCAAAACCTGCCTACCACTAAACTCAGCTTCCGGTTGTAAGGTTAAATAATAGGAAAACAATTATGGTGAAAACATTATTTCTAATTGCTGTATGTTTATTTTTGGTCACTAACTTAAATGCGCAAGTTAGTACCGAATACAACAAATTCAAAGATTCGACAAGTATATTTACCGAATCTCTACCCATTGACCCGGAGGATAACATAGTAAATCTCAGTATAGTGGTAGGTTATAACTACGATGGTAACGGCAGCGCCAACATCAAACCCAATGATAAGATACTTATCGGTCTGTATTTCCGTGTAACCAGAAGTTTGTTGAGTAGTTCTAAAATTACGGGTCTAAGCGAGTTTATTTTTCTGTTAGATGATAATGAACGCATAAAGATGAAAACGAATAAAATAAAAATGACACCCCTTAGTGATAATATTTTGTATGAATTCAATTATTTTGGCGAAATAACTGCTGACCAATTAAGTCGCTTAGCTAAAGCTGATAAAATAGAATACCGATGGGATAACTCATTCCAAAACACGGTGCGGGGAAAAACTCAAAAAGAACTTACAAACCTGTACATTGCGCTTTCACAATAATACTTGAAAAGCCCAGATTGCCCACTTAAAAATGTTAAATTACTGATTTGTATCTTTTGACCTGCAAAAGTGTTAATTTCCAGCTAAATCATTAGCCAAGAGTTTGGCTTGGTCTATGACCGTTTGAACGGCTTTTTCTTGTAAATCCGGCGGATAACCATACTTCCGAAGAATACGGCGGATATTGCGACGGAGCGTCGCTTGAACACTTTCTTTGATTGTCCAGTCAATCGTTGTGCTATTGCGGACGCTTTCGAGCAGTTCTCTGGCGATGGTCTGTAACTTTTCATCGCCGAGAATCTTGACGGCTGAGTCGTTCACTTCCAAAGCATCATAAAAAGCGAGTTCACGAAAATCAAGATTGAGAATGTCGCCCCGCTTATCCGCTTCTTTGATTTCTTTAGCGAGCGGAATTAAAACTTTTTCGAGAAATTCCACTGTGTCAATCATTCCATTGTGGTAACGATTGATGGCATCTTCCAGATGTTCAGAAAACTTTTTACTTTGAACGAGATTAAGTTTTTTACGCTGTTTTATTTCATCTTTGAGTAATTTTTTCAGTAATTCAACTGCCAAATTTTTTTGCGGCATACTTTGAATTTCCTTCAAAAATGCTTCGTCTAAAATTTCGATATTCGGCTTTTTGATTCCCGCCGCATCGAAGACATCAATCACTTCGTCGCTGGTTATCGCTTCGGAAACTATTTGTTTTATTGCCGTTTCAATTTTTTCGTCTTTATCCCGGTCTTCGTTCCGTTCGGCGATTTTAACCAGTCGAGATTTTAGAGCCTGAAATAAAGCGACATCATCCCGAATTGCCATTGCTTTATCGTGTGGAACGCTGATAGCGAAGGCTTTTAATAAATTCTTGGTATTCTCGACAAATGCCGTTTCGCCGTTTTCCTGACTGAAAATATAATCAATGATTATTGGAATAAACTTTAATTTGTCTTCTTTGGAAAGAGTAAAAAATTTACGCCAGTCGAAATGTCGCAATTGATGTTCAATCGCTTCGTAAATTTCCAGCATCTTCGCAACAGCTAATTCTTGGTCGAGCGTTGGCTTGCCTTGACCGCCGGAAGAAGTATATTCGGCGAGAGCATATTTTAATTCTTGAGCGATGCCGAGATAATCAACAATTAACCCGCCTTCTTTGTCTTCGGTAAAGACCCGATTGACACGAGCAATTGCTTGCATCAAATTATGTCCACGCATCGGCTTGTCAACATAAAGAGTGTGAAGCGGCGGAGCGTCAAACCCGGTGAGCCACATATCACGGACTATTACTAAATTAAGTTTGTCGTTTTCATCTTTAAGTCGTTCGCCGATGGCTTTGCGGCGTTTTTTGTTGCGGATGTGTTGTTGCCAGTCGGCATTGTCGGTAGCGTTCCCGGTCATTATCACTTTGATAACGCCGTCCGCATCGTCTTCGCTGTGCCATTCCGGGCGAATCTTGACGATTTGATTGTAAAGGTCAACACAGATACGCCTCGACATTGCGACGATTAAACCTTTGCCAGTTAAAACGCTGCTTCTGGCTTCAAAGTGTTTGACCAAATCTTCGGCGATTTTCTCTAATCGGTTTTCATTACCGACGATGGCTTCGAGCCTTGCCCATTTCGCTTTGAATTTTTGCCGTTGCGTTAGTTCTTCGCCTTCGGTCAATTCTTCAAATTCTTCGTCTAAGTATTCTTTATCGGCTTCGTCAAAATTTATTTTTGCCAGACGGCTTTCGTAATAAATCGGAACGGTCGCTTTATCAATGACGGCTTGTTGAATATCGTAGATGTCAACATAATCGCCGAAAACGGCTTGAGTATTCCGGTCGTTCGATTCAATCGGCGTTCCGGTAAATCCGATAAATGAAGCATTCGGCAGAGCATCCCGCAGATGTTTGGCGTAACCGTCAATAAAATCGTATTGACTTCGATGCGCTTCATCGGCAATTACAATAATGTTCCGGCGTTCACTTAGCGCATCGCTTTTTTCGGCGATTGTCTGACCGTTCGGGTCAAACGGCATAAACTTTTGAATCGTCGTAAAAATAATGCCGCCGGAAGCGACGCTTAAAAGTTCACGCAAGTTTTTTCGGTCTTCGGCTTGGCGTGGTCGTTGTCGAAGTAATTGATTACAAGCATCAAAAGTTTCAAAAAGCTGGTCATCTAAATCGTTGCGGTCGGTTATTACAACGATTGTCGGATTATCCAATTCCAGCACGACTTTTCCCGAATAAAAGACCATCGAAAGACTTTTGCCGCTTCCTTGTGTGTGCCAGACGACACCGGCACGACGGTCGCCCGTGAGATTGGATGCTTCGACGGTTTTAATCAGAGCTTTGTTGACGGCGTAAAATTGATGATATGCCGCAACCTTTTTCGCCGTCTTTTCTTCCCGTTTTTCAAAAACGATGAAATGTTTTATCAAATCGAGTAAAACATCTTTTCGCAACATTCCGTTGGTCATCGTTTCCATTTGCAGAGCCGAATCATCAGCGAGATTTACGCCGTCAGTCATCTTCCAAGCCATAAAACGACTGTATGGACTTGTCAGCGTTCCCGCTCGTGCATCCCAACCATCGGAAATAATCAGCAGAGCGTTATAAATAAAAAGCGATGGAATTTGAGCTTTATAAGTCTGTAATTGCTTGAATGCCGAATAAACAGTAGCGTTTTCATCCGCCGCATTTTTCAGTTCGATTAAAACGAGCGGCAGACCATTGACGAAAAGAATAATATCCGGTCGGCGATTATTGTTATTTTCAATAATCGTAAATTGATTGAGAGCGAGAAATTCGTTGTTGTCGTAGTTTTCAAAATCAACGAGATAAACTTTATCGCCACGAATGCCGTCATCACGGCGGACTTCAATATCAATGCCTTCGGTCAAATACTTATGAAAAGTTTCATTGTTGATTGAAAGATTTGGGCTGTCGGTGCGTAAAACTTTCTTTAAGGCTTCTTCTCTGGCTTCGTAAGGAATCGTCGGATTTAATCGGTCAATCGCATCACGAAGACGATTGATGAGAATAACTTCGTTATATTGTCGTTCCGGCTGTTCGCCGTCCGGTGAAATATCGGGCGCGTGAATAATTTTATATCCGATGCGCTCCAGATGTTCGAGTGCAATTTCTTCGATTTCGTTTTCGGTGATGACGTTTCGCATTATACGTTTTTAGACCTGAGCCGGATTGATGATTACCTCTTTCATTAAATTATGAAATACTTCATAAAATTTATTGAGATACTCCACTGCCCAATTATGTAGCCTTCCCAAATCATCGGAATTATCTGTTATAGAGCCTTCGTGATAAACCGCAATGCGGGATGCACGGCGATTCTCTAAATTTTCCCAATTTAACGGAATTCCAACCAAACTTTCAATTTCTTCTCTATCTTTATACAATCTGTCGAATATTTGTGAATTATGTTCCTGACTGCCAGTATCAATGTAAAGCTCAACTCTGAATTTTTCGCCTCTTGCGAATGAACAGCCAAGAAAAGTTAATTTACCATTGTCAGAATCTGCAAGATTATCCAAAGTTATATAGCTTCTTCCTGTCGGTGAGATTTCAATTGAGTTGAAATTTGCGGTATTTTTTAAGTCGGCTAGTAAATCGCTAAAGAATTTAATGTATGCTTTTTCTCGGTCTTTGATACGAGAAAAAGTAACTCTCTCCTGTGAAATATTGACACTGGAAACTCGCCAACCGACTTCTAACCATTGTCGAGACTGAACGTGACCAACCGAATCGTTTGCCCACCAAGACCGATGTTGCCGAGCCGTTTTTGGCAGCTCTGCATTTATCAATGCTTCAATGTCGGTGAAGTTTAATTGAATTGCATCTTCTTCTAATGGCAAACTTTGAAGATAAGTAGCAAGGTCTGCATATTTACTTTCATTTGGGCTGGATGGTTCAAATAGTTGAGGATGTATTGATTGAAATACTGTGTCCCAATTCATTCTACTGACAGCACCAATAGCATCAATATAATATTTTGACAATGCGCTGTTAATTGGTTCAATAGCAATGATAGGTTTATCTATTCCTGCTACTTCTTCAATTACTGGTGTAAAAGTTTCAGTTACTTCTTGTTGATGTCGAGCCAGCCAGTCTTTACAGAAACGAAGTTTTTCACGTTGTTGCGCTGTCAAATCAGCACGAAAATGTGCTAAAGCGTTACGGATTTCACGAACGGGTTCTAATATTTTCCGGCAAGCAACAGCCTCCAGCTTAAATATGTCAGTATATTTACTCCATCTTTTTTTGCTAAGAAACAATTCAATATATTCGTTTAAGGTTAATCTATCGAAGGACTTTGTTGGTTGCTTCGGGCTTAAATGTTCTACAAATAGTTCTTCGACTTCGGCTCGGTCAATTTTGGATTTATCAAATCCATCAAATTCTAAACATTTGTTAAAGGCTTTACCAAAATCTTTACGGAATTTACTATCAGAGGGCATAATTTCGTCTATGGCATTTTCAAGACCGGCTTCATCTGTTTCGCCGGATTCGTCTTGATAAACAGCGAGAATATATTCTTTCAACATACTTTCGATGTCTTCAACCAGCATAATATCTTCGCCTCTCCGCCGAAAATATTCTGTCGTATCGTAATTGGTAACGATTCCGATAATTCGCTGATTATTATCTACTACAACAACAGCGTAAGTATCTTTGAGGTAATCAAGTAGGTCAAACAAATCATCTTCCGCCGTGAACGTCTTTACAGCTTGCAAAGCGTGAACAACGTGCATTTCCTTAATGGTCAAATCAAAATTATTAAGCGCACGAATAATTGAATCACTCGTAACTATGCCTTCAACTTTGTTGTCGTCGGTGATAACTGGCAATTGACTGTAATCACCTTCAATCATTCGCTCTAACGCAGTTTGAGCCGATTCCGAGCGATTGACTGCAATCGGATTTGGTTTATCTTCGATAAGGTCTTGAACTGTAAACGGCATAATAATTCTGTAATTGCTTTAGATGGTATTCATCAAATAACTATCAAATAAAAAAACTAATTGGGACAACACTTACCCGTTAGAAGGACGGCTATATCAAATAAGCATCAAATAAGAATTAGAATAAAAGATATTCTCTAGAGGGACAGTTCCATCAAATAACCATCAAATAAGAACTCTTTATTTTATAACGCTTTACCCCGCTAGTGGGATAATTACTCGAATAGCTATCAAATAAGATTAAGCCCAAAAAGGAATATAGCTTGGAAACTTTCTTGATTTATTGCTTGGGTCTTCGTCTTTGATTAAATCCGCTTCTTTGGTGTCTTTAATGATTCGAGAAGCGATTGCCGCATTTTGTTCTTCAATCTTGAATCTTTCTCTTAAAGTTTGATTAGTCATCTTTTGGTTTGAAACGTATTTCAGACAGCAATGCTGATAACAAGCCCGAATCTTATCGTCTTTGCTCATTTCGTTAAGCGTTTGGTGAGCAAACATAATGACTTTAATATGTCGTTCCTGCGTCAGAAATTTGGGTGCGGGAAGTTGGTAGATTTCGCAGAAGCCGATTACTTTATCAATCCCGCTTCCTTTTTCTTCGCAGACTCCGATGTTCCGCATAATATCGGCGACGATTTCATTACGACTTTGATATTCATCAATAAATCGTGCCGGAGTAATAACGGGTAAACCGGAATTAGTAAATTCGATGCGGTCGGAATATATTTCAAAAACCGGATTTCCTTTTTCCTGAAAATCCTGATGAACTAATGCGTTGGCAACTAATTCTCTGACGGCATCTTCGGGATACATTTTAACGCTTTCACGAATAACTCGCTTGATTTCTTCATTCTGCGGCAGTTGGTCGTTGATATAATCAACTAAACCTTTGAAACCGATGGCGTAACCTTTCGAGCCGAAAGTGTCTTTGATTGTTTCCAGTTTATCTTTGCTTTTGTAAACAATAACTCTGGCGGCTTTTCGGGTTAAATTCGGAAAATCTTTCAAATCTTTCGCAAAAAGCAGTGCGCCGAGATTGGTAATATCGTAATTGGCGTTTTTGTTGTGAATAAATTTTTTGGAAGCGAACTTTTCCAGAACCGCTTCACGATTGCTCGGATAAGGCAATTTCATTAAATCGAAGTAGCCTTGCGTGTCCAACAAGCTCACGACATCCGCCGCCGAAACTTTTTCCAGAGCGATTTCTTTTTCAAACGGCTTTTCTCTGTCCTTTTTCCAAATCTTTCGAGCCTTTTCTGGGAACTCTCGAAGTTTGCGGGTGATACTGGCAACACGAATATACGCTTCCTTTTCAAATTCGGTCGGTTGTCTGTCCGCCGCCGGAATTTCAAAAAGTGAGATATGTTTTCCGTCGTAGTCGAATTCGTGAATCTTAAAATCAATGCGTGGCGTTAATCTTTGCGCCAGCCAATGTTCGAGGTCGTCTTCTTTAACCTTTTTTGTTTTCGCCTTGAAAGTCGTTCCTTCGATTGTCTGATTGTCATTTTTCACGCCGAAAACCAGATAACCGTTCGGCTGATTTTCCAGACAAGCACCGTTGGACAAAGCGGAAATTCTTTCGCCGATTTCTTTTTCACTATGAAAATTTAATTTGAATTCAACCCACTCGCTTTCTTTATTTTGTTTGACGAGGTTTTCCAAAAGGGTTTCCAATTCTTCTTGCGTCATAATTTCATCAACTAAAATTTCTGCTTTCAAATTTCATCAATACATTTTTTTCACTCAGCAACTCGAATTTTTCCGCTCATCAATTTCGGCAGTAAATTGTCTCGAATTTGAGTTAATGTTTGGTTTTGCTGTTCATTGGCAATTTTCCGTTTATTTAAGTCATTCACAACAGCGAAATATTTTTCGAGAATATCATCTGTTGGAACTACAATTTCAATTCCGGTTAGTTCTTGAGCATTCGCATTTGGCTGTGCTGAACCGCCCATAATTGAAGCCACATAACCAAAATATTCGACTCGCCTTAAAAATTTTCCAATGTATAAAGCAAGATGCGGATTCTCAAACTGAACTCGTATTAAATACGACGCAAAAACGGCTTCGGGTGAATCGGTAACATAAACATTTTCTCCTGTTGATGCGCCTGTTCTCGCAATGAAAATGTCGTGGTCAACAATTTTATATTTCTCAAATTCTTTTTCGCTTGCGATACAATACGGAACTTGACTCCAATTTACTGTTCCGCCCTGAATGTCGGTAATTCTCAGAAATTTGTAACCTGCTGGGTCGCTCGATGAACTTTGCGTAAAACCGTATTGGATATTACTTGTTACATTACTTATTTTTTCCGTTCTCCAACCTTTCGGCAGACCGTCAACGAGTTCGCCGTCGAAACCGGGAAACTGGAAATCCACAAACCAATGCTTGAACGTCGCTTGGGCGATTCGTTCCAGCGTCTGGTTCATTTCGAGATTGAGTTCGATTTTCTCGTCTAAGGCGGAAAGTATTTCGGCAATGCGACGTTGTTCTTCGATTTCAGGTAAAAGAATTTCCTGACCGTAAGCGATTTCTCTGTTAAGTCCCGGCACGGCACTATCACCGCTAAATTTCGGAAGATTCATTGATATAAGTTTGTAATAAAGAAACTCCAAATCATACGAATCTTCATCAGGCTTGATATAATAAGCCGTATCAATACAGAAAAAAGGTTCTTTTGAATAATAGACGCTTCCAACCGTTCCTTTTCTACCGATTACAATTCCTTCCGAATCCACAAGTGCTTCATCGTGCCAACCAGTTATTCCGGCGGAACTATAAACAGGCACGTCGCCCTCAACTCGATTACTGGCGGTCAAGGCTTTGCCATAGTTTAGCGTAGTGATTTCGCCAAGTTTTTTGGATTTCCAGTCTTCAAGCATCTTAATTTATATTTGGGTCGAAGGTTGTTTCTTCAATTTCCATATAATCTATATCGGTAAACCGAGTATTTACGGAAACAGGAATTTTTAATTTTTCCTCATTAAAAGTCGTATCAACACTAATTTTTGATAGAAGTTCGACTCCGACAAAATCGCCTTCACTATCCGAAAAATCATTTACGCTTGAACAGTATTCAGTAACCTGATAATTTTCGATTTCTAAGTTTTGACCTTCGTAATCAATAGATGTCATAAACTTCATTTTGTCGAATAAATAATCTTTGAAATAATCTTTGTTCGCATATTCATAAACTTTCCGAAAGTCAATATAATTACCGTAATCTTTTTCGAGTTCAGCGATAACCGAATTTTCGTCTTTGAAAATATCAATATGTCGTTGCCACTTCGCTTTGAAATCATCAATACAATTACTCTTATAATCGCCGTCTTTGGTAAAGAAAATTACTTTGTCGAATTCTCTAACTTTTTCAAAGTGCATAATTGTTTCCCAAATTACGCTGTCTTTGAATCCGGCATCATTGAATTTTCCCGAACGTGCGAACGGCGATTTGCTGTTTTCCTGTCCGACAACTTTTGCCAGCATATTATTGAGCATCGAAGGTGCGTCCGCTTCTTGAAAATCAAGTAAATTAATGCCTTTGGTCGCAATATAATTATTAGCCGCTTCTTCTATAAAATCGGCACAGCTAAAATTTTCGTCGGGAATTTTTATTTCACCTTCTGCGATATGCGGCAATCCGGTTAATCTTTGCGAAATCTTTTTTAATTCCTGAATGTCTTTTTGATAACTGCGCTGTTTTTGATTTTTCAATTCTTCGATGACCATTTTCGGAACAGCTAAACTG
Organism: Pyrinomonadaceae bacterium; assembly: GCA_965218105.1. Classification (GTDB taxonomy): domain Bacteria; phylum Acidobacteriota; class Blastocatellia; order Pyrinomonadales; family Pyrinomonadaceae. Next base: position 1,297,107 of record OZ244585.1, on the reverse strand, counting down.
ACGTATTCTTCCAGACTTTTATCTGTAATAAAATCAGTAAGCATATTGTAAGGTCTGCCGAACGAAAACGAACTGTAAGCAATTTCACCTGCTTCTAAGGTTCGCAGGGAATTCGTATCACACACGATTAAGGTTTTGATATTAAAACTCATACCCGATTTTAGCTAAATTATCTTTTATCTGTTGGTCAAGAGTGTGCGCCGCCGCCATTTGTTCCGAGAGTTCGGCTGTTAGTTCCTGCATTTTCTCGTCAAAGGTTTCGCCATCATCTTCGGCTTCTTTGAAATCAACATATCTGCCCGGAGTCAAAATATAATTATTTTTGCGGACTTCCTGAATGTTTACCGATTTACAAAATCCCGGTTCGTCTTCGTATTGGTCGAAATTATCTTTGCTTCGCCAGTTGTGATAAGCATCGGAAATCTTGGCTAAATCCGTTTCGGTCAATTCTTTCTGCCGTCGTGAGCCTTCGACCATCGAACCGAGTTCACGAGCATCAATAAAAAGTATTTCATTGCTCCGGTGGCGAAACTTGCCGTTGGTTTTATTCCGTGAAAAAACCACAGACACGCCGGAATCTGTGTGTTATAAAAAAGTTGAGCCGGTAGCGCAACCATACAATCAACCAAATCGGCATCAACGATGCCACGCCGAATGTCGCCTTCGGTTGCAATGTCGCTCGACATACTGCCGTTCGATAAAACGATGCCCGCCGAGCCGTTCGGAGCGAGCTTACTGATGAAATGTTGAAGCCAAGCATAATTAGCGTTTCCGGTCGGCGGAACTCCATACTTCCATCGGTAATCATCCTCCGCCCGGTAATAATCCGAACTATTGAAAGGAGGGTTTGCAAGAACGTAATCAACCTTCAAATCCGGGAACTTGTCTTCCCGATAAGTGTCGCCGAGTTCGATTTGCGCTTCGATGCCACGAATGGCAAGATTCATCTTTGCGAGCTTATAAGTCGTCGGATTCGATTCTTGCCCGAAAATCGAAATCTTTCCTCGCCGATGCTCGTGCATTTCAATAAACTTTTCAGACTGCACAAACATTCCGCCCGAACCACAGCAACCGTCATAAAATCGCTTTTCGGCTTCGGGAGCGAGTATTTCAACAAGAAGTCTGACGATTGATTGCGGCGTGTAAAATTGTCCGCCTTTTTTTCCTTCGGCATCGGCAAATTGTCCGAGAAAATATTCATAAACTTCGCCGAGAACATCCTTTTTTCGATTGTAAAGAGAAATTGACCCAATAAGGTCAATCAATTCGCCGAGCCGTTGCTTGTCGAGTGCCGGACGTGCGTAATCTTTCGACAGAACGCCTTTGAGCGAAGGATTTTCTTTTTCGATTGCATCCATCGCATCGTCAATATCTTTCCCGATGGTCGGCAACTTAGCTTTACCTTGAAGATAATTCCAACGTGAACTTGGCGGAACGTAAAAGACCCGTTCGGATAAACAAATATCTTTGACCGCCGCCGTCTGACCTTCCCAATTGTCCCCAATTTCTTCGATAAATACGGGAACGATTTCCTCAAAAGCGTCGGAAATATATTTCAAAAATATCAAACCGAGAACGACGTGCTTATATTCGGCGGCATCCATATTACTGCGGAGCTTGTCCGCCGCCATCCATAAAGTTTTTTCTAATTGTTGATTTTCAGACATAAGGTAGAGCGCAATCTAAGGTATTTTAATGGACATCAGCTATTACACCAAATCCGATAATAATTATTAACTCTAAGCATTAACTGGTATTAACTGTCATAAATCAAGCTAAGTGTTTATAAACCAATAAATAAGTTGATATTAGTAAGTTTATATTATTTTTGAATAAAAATAGTTTCCAGTATCAGATTTGTTACTCCCCCAAGTTTCTAGTATCAGTTTTTTATTCGAGCCACGAGGACACCCAACTGCTCATATAAACACCCCCGCCCATCCTTAAACAATGCCACCGGGTCGGAAAAAATCGTCTCGCAGCAGATAGAATTTTATTTGGTATGCTTACTATGAATTATGCAAACGAAGACATATTACTTAAAAAAAAGTCTGGACGACTGCAAGTGTCTGTATTTTGTTGGGATTATCGGTGTTTTTTTATTTTTCGTCCCTCGTTCTTATTACCCGATTGGTCATAAATACATTGATTCATCCTCGACTTCGATATAAAAACTTTCGTCATCATTCCCGAACCTTGAAATAGGCGGCAGAGTTTTATCTGCAAAATATGTCCGCCAAAGACCCACTTCGACTAACTGGCTTTTTCTATAAGCGAAATTCTTATGCTTACGTTTCGCTTTTTTAATTCCTAATCGAGCGACATCTTTCATTAAGGTAATAATTCGGGCGGCGATATACGGTTTTGGAAACGTCCAATGCACGAGTTTTTCATAATCGGCAAAAGTCAATATATCTTTATCCAGACCCAATTCTTTAATTGCTTTTTTTACCAGAAAGTCGGCGAACTCCGGCACTAAAATTTTACCGGCAGTTCTATCTTTATCCCCGAAGAACTCTTGAATGCTTTTTCGCAAGACGTGCTTCTCCGAGCCTTTTTCGACACGGAATAAATTAAACGCAAAGTCCTGTATGTGTGCGGGCAGTTCCGGGTGCTTTTCAATTAATTGTCTGTGTTTATCGTATGTAAGAAGGCTTTTGGATTTGTTGAATAATTTGACACCGGCTTCGTCAAATAACGGCGTATTGGCAGAGTAGGAGAATTTTTCGGTTCTCGATACTTCGTGATTCGATACCGCTTTTAGATAATAATTTTTGTAATGTGTAAAGAAATCCTGATTCGCATCTACGGCGATAACTTTCGCCAGAAAAGCATCAAATTTATAACTTATTACGTTAAGAACTTTGTTGGAAATCAAACATAGTGCTTCGTCTATTTCATCTTGTCGGCTGGCTGGAAAGACGTTCGAGCCGTAGAGCAACCCGGATAAAGAATCGCATTTAACAATAAGTATTTTATAACCATCTCTACTCTGAAATAATTTTATATTGATAAAGCCGTCTTGATGCCATCTGCAATTTTCTTGCCGATTATATTTTAATTTCGATAAATCAATCGAAGCATATTTGGAATAAACCTTTACCAACTTCAATGTGTCGAAAGTCGCATCTATATTGACTTTACTATTAGAATCGCTTATACTTTTATTCATAGGTCTTGTAAATAACTTATGCCTTAATTCCCCAATTTCAGCACACAAGTTATTATTTCTAGTTTATAAATCGGCATAGCATTTTTGTTATGCCGATTTTTTTCGTCTGTATAACATTTTTGCACATCAGGCGGTCAAATTCCTAACCAAAATTTCCTGAAAAGCAAAAAAATGAAATGAAACTCTTGACAATAAGTGCTTTATTTACAACATTTGACTCAAAGCCCGCCGCCTGTTAATCTCTTTATGTGGCAAGCCACATAAAATTTATCAAAGGGAGATTAGCAATGATAAAAACTACTAGATATAGACGCTCAAAAGCAGAAATTTTGAATTTTGAAACGGAGATTTTTAACTTACTTTCAACAGAATATCCGATGACGCAACGACAACTTTTTTACCGACTTGTCAGCAACGGCACAATCGAAAAAAAAGAATCCGAGTATAACGCTGTCATCGAACGCACGAAACAAATGCGCCTGTCGCAGAGAATTCCTTTTTATTACATAACGGATTCGACACGATGGACATTGAAACCCGATACATATTCATCACTAACGAAAATGCTCAAAAACCAGCAACGCCTTTACCGACGTTCGCTTTGGGATGACCAACCCGAATACATCGAAGTCTGGACTGAAAAAGATGCTATTTCATCAGTTCTCTATCAGGAAACGGAAAGATACGACATCGGTTTGCACGTTACCAGAGGCTATGCCAGCCTTACTTATTTGATGAACGCCGCCGATACTATCAATAGGATAGGCAAGCCGACAACGATTTACTTTTTCGGCGACCGCGACCCAAGCGGCGTTGATATTCAAAGAAACGTCGAAAAACGTCTGCGAGAGTTTGCGCCGAAAGCAGCGATAGACTTTGTTTTAGTGGCGGTAACAGAGCAACAAATTATAGATTACAAGTTATTAACCCGCCCGACCAAACAAACCGATTCACGAGCTAAAAACTTTGTCGGCGAATCGGTTGAAGTGGATGCAATACCGCCATTGACTTTACGAAAAATGGCGAAAAAGTGCATCGAAAAACATCTCGACTTTCATCAATTGGCACTAACGCAAAAAATAGAAGACGAAGAAAAAGAGGTCATTGACGACATCATAAAAAATTACTCAATTTGAGTTTTATGTGGCAAGCCAGATAAAAATAATTTTGGCGGTTTTGCCGTGCCTATTGACACGAAAAAACCGCCCGATTTGTTTATAGTGGAATGCTATCTAGCGTTTCGCAAACTGATTATTTCGTTTTGTCGCTCGAATAATGCTTCTAATTTTATATCGCCGACTAAATTGTGTTCGCCCGTCAGATATTCATATAGGCAGAGCATCACGTCATCGGTCGTTTTATACTCTTTCAACTCTTCAAAATCTTCTTTCGTCCAGTCCGATGTTGCCGCTTCAAATTGTGCTTTGGTTAAACCGCCAACTTTCGTCTCTTCCATTTGTGTTTGTGTTTTCATAATTGTTTTTTACCTTCCTTTTTTTATTTCTTTTCTTAGGTCTTCCGACCACAGCTTCAACTTTCAAATGTCTGTGAACATTAGTTTTAAGCAGTTGCTCGTCGTTTTCGACTTTCTGAGAATACAAAATTGAAAGCGTAAAAGTCAAGGGATTTTTGGAACACGATTTTTATGGAATTATCGGCGGATTGATGATAATGCGCTTGAGTAATAAAACGCTGTCAGAAACGATTTATGACATAAGTAGGCGGTTATTCTTTCACCTTTTTCGGTTTATAATATTTATTCATAAACTCAACTGCTAAATCTTTTTCATTTATCCACCGACTGCCGCCGATTCTTTCCGATGGAAGACTACCGTCCGCAATCATTGCTCTGATTTTAGACTCCGAAACACTTAGTTTTTCCGCTGCCGTGCGAACGGAAAGCAATGATTTCGACTCCGCTTTCGGCGCATATCCAAATATGTCGTTTGGAGCGCATTCAAGAGCCTTACAGAGCTTTTCGAGTGTTTCGGGCGTGAATTGCTTTATGTCGTTCGCAAATGCCCGATAAGCCGTTGGCATCGTCAAATTTGCCATTTGCGCCAACCGATAAGCCGACTCTATTTCTTTGGTTTCGCATAATTCCTTAATTCTAATTTCCATTTTTAATCTCCGATTTTTTCTTACCAGAGTGCTAATAATACCAGATTGCTAATAGAAAAATAATTTCAAAAAAGAGCGAAATTATTATTACCATTCTGGAAATGTTACCGAATTGGTAATGTATTTATATTAGATAGCTAAAACAGTTATTCAATAAATAAAGGAGCTAACAACAATGAACATTACAACCGAAATTAACCGTGAAAAACTCGCACTCGTCGCAAGCGAAGCAATCGCAAAACTTGAACTTTCAGACCGAACAGACGCTAAAAGATGGATTCGAGCCATTGCCAAAGCCGTTGTCGAAATCGAGAACAATCCATTCATAACGTGGCAACCGGAAACGAGAAGCATTTTGATTCTATCGCAGAAATCTAGTGAGATTTACACCGCAAATGGTGTTTGTGGCTGTAAAGCCTTTAACCAGCCAACCCCGCAACCCTGCTATCACAGAGCCATTTGCCAGTTGGTTATTCGGTATCTTGAAATCAAGTAAATTACAGCAAAAGCGGATTGCATAATGCTCTGAACATTATGCAATCCGCTTTTTAGTTTATCGGAGCTAACCGAACAAACTCCAATCATTGTATTTGAAATTTATACCAAATAAAAGTAGATTTGATACTGGAAAAAAGATAATGATATTGGAAAAAATGAGTGATTTCAAAAGTCGAGTTACAGAATTGGTTACAAATTGCGGTTTAATAATTATAGAAAACCGTTAAGTCCTTATGCTCCCGTAGCTCAGTTGGATAGAGCGTTCGCCTCCTAAGCGAAAGGTCGCAAGTTCAATTCTTGCCGGGAGCATTTTTGTTTTCACTACTTTAGAGATATTTTGCAAATGCCTCTTTTTTTATTCACTTAAATTCACATCAAACCACTTCTTTTTTTGTTTCACGCTAACTTCTCAAAATCTGCGTGAGAAGTTTTACAAGATTCTTGGAAACTAAAATTAAGGAGTATTTGATTATGAACAAAATAATTTTGTCAATTGATTTGAAAAGTTTGGCAATCGGATTTCTGCTCGCAATCGCTCTCGGCGTTGCTTTCAGCGGATTTTGGCAAAGCAAAGCGGCAAATGAAAATGTGATCGTCGCTGATGAAGAAGGCGTTTATATAGAACCTGTTTGCAGTTTGATAGAAAATCGTTTTTACTTTGATAATGGGTTATACAAGTGATTTAACCAAACCGCAATTCGAGGTGCTTGAACAAGTGCTGCCGCAGAGTCCGACATATAAAAACGTGGTTTCACGACATTTAATAGTCAACGCGATTTTCTATCAGTTGAAAAACGGATGTCAGTGGCGGGATTTGCCGGCGGATTTTCCCAATTGGCAAACTGTTTATTCGCAGTTTCGGCGGTGGAAATTGGACGGAACGTGGGAAAACGTGTTGGCGGCATTGGCGGGACGAGAGCGTGAGAAGGTGAAAAAAACAAATTTCCGGGTTTATTGATCGGAGATTCGATGTGTGCGAAAAATACGGACACGGCAAACATCGAAACAAAGGGATATTGTTGGTATAAAACGACTAACGGTATCAAACGACATTTGTTGGTGGATGTGTTAGGCAATCCGTATTTTGTGCATTGCACGAAGGCTTCGGAGAGCGATGACGACGGATTGGTTGCAATAATTCGGGAAAATAAACAGTATTTTCTTGATTTACCCGAAGGACACCGGATGACGATTTTACTCGACAACGGTTATCACCAAGAGCATTTGGAAGCTGAAATTAAAAATATTGACGCGGAGTTGGCAAAGCGCATCGAGATTGAAATTGCCGAGAAAATCACGCCCGCACAACGCTCTGCGGCAAAAACGGAAAATCCGGCGAAACAAGGATTTGTAGTAATAAAAAAGCGATGGATTGTGGAGCGCACCAATGCGTGGCTCAATCAATGCCGCGTGTTATGGAAAAACTGCGAAGGATTGCTCGAAACGAGTGAAGCGAAGATTCGAATTTGTGCGATTCGTCTAATTCTACGGAGATTAGCTTAACTGCAAACAGGTTCTATAATGCGCGCCGGCAACGTTCGTTACGTTGATAAAAATAAATGCAGACAAGGTTGTCATTTTAATACTCAATAGATAATTGACAGAGAAAATTAACTTAACCGGATAATTATTTGCCGTTTCTCAACCGTTTTTCCGCATCAAATAATTCAAATTATGTGGATTATCTATTCTCTTTTAGCCGCTTTGTCGGCGGCGACGGTGGTTGTTTTATCAAAAGCCGGTTTGAAAAACGTTGATTCAAACACGGCTTTTGCGGTGCAGTCGGTGATGATTTTGCTGGTTTCCTGGATGGTTGTTTTTTCGTTCGGCGATTATAAAGAACTGGCAAACATCGAAGGCAGAACGTGGATTTATTTATTGGCGGCGGGAATTATTACCTGCGTGTCTTCGCTGCTGACATTTCGCGCTCTGAAAATGGGCGACGCTTCGCAGGTTTCACCTTTTGACAAAATTTCACTGGTCTTTTCGATCATTCTCGCCGCCATATTTCTCAAAGAACGAATCAGTTGGCAAATCATTTTAGGCGCGGTTTTAATGGCTGGCGGCGCGATTGTTATCTCTCTTTCAAGCAGTTCGACCCAAAACTGATCGAAATAATTTACGGCGGCGTTTTTCAGCGCGGCTGCGCTCCGTCAATTAAATTTTATAACGTCGAAAAAGTTTCAATGACGAAGCAACAGTTTAAAAATAAAAAAGCAGCACATTTATTCGCGCTGCTTTTTTATTTTGTTGCTTGAACAAAATCAAATCGAAAAAAGTTCAATTCGATTTTCCGACAAATAAAACTCCATTGGTGGTTTTTTAACATTGTCATCTTTACCTTTTTTCGGTTTATCGTCTTTTTTCGGTTCTTTTTCCTTGACGACAACTACCGGCGGGTCTTTTTTCGGCTGCTGCTTTTTATCGTCTTGCTTTTGCGCCGATGCTGCCATCGAAAAGCAAAACATAATCGCAATTGTGAATAATAGTTGTTTTAAGATTTTCATTTCTTTGATTTCCTCTTTCCTTTAATTTAAAGCACAGAGGGGAAAGACAAAACGTGCGCCGTTGTTTATAAATGCAATATCAATGCCACAAAAAAACTTTTGCCGTTTCAGAGTCAGAATACCCGAAAATCGGACTTCCGCGCACTTTGATTCATATTCGCCGCGTGACGTTTTCCGTAAACTCTATACGAAATCGTAAATTCGATAACTAAACCGGCAAATAATTATTCATTGACGACTTTTTCAGTCGTTTCTTTTAATTGACCGAGAACTTTTGGTCCGCCGCCGGTGAAAACGCCGCGCAGTTTTCCTTCGCGGTCAATCAAATAGCTTTGCGGAATGCCGCTAAACTTGCTGATTTTTAATAATTCGTTCATCAGCTTGGAATCCGCCCAGGCGATTGTGTAATTTAACTTCATTTTATCGGCAAAATCTTTTATTTCTTCCGCGCTTTCGTCATCGGAATCCAAGCCGACGATTTCAAAGTCTTTATCCCGATATTTATCCTGTAATTCGATGAGTTCGGGCATTTCGGCGCGGCACGGTCCGCACCACGTCGCCCACAAGTTGAGCAGAACGACTTTGCCTTTTTTGTCTTCGATTTTAAAAGTGCCGCCGTCTAAAGTTTTAATTTCCGCTTGCGAAACAGCAGCGGGCGCGGGCGGGAAATCGTTGTTTTTAGCTTCGGAAGCGTTTTTTTCCGAAGCTGACGGCGCGGTTGTGTCAACCTGCTGTTTTTCCGTCGTCGCCGTTTTTGTACAAGCCAAAAAACTTGAGAGCGCGATGCTCAAACCGATAAACAAAACTGCATTTTTGAATATATTTTTCATTAAAACCTCTCAACCGTTATCCTGTAACCGCAGCGCGATCAAAGCTGCGATGACCAGTAACCAAAACATTAACATTAAAACAAACTGATTTAAAATCCCGTTCATCCACGGATGAAGAAAATTTACATAATCGCTCAAATCCTTCGGAACTTTTACCGCGTCGGCAATCGTCGGTGGTTCTTCGAGCCGCGGCGCGTTCGGGGTTCCGCCGTTAATTAATTCGGCTTCGAAAGCGTTTAATTTCTTTTCCGCATCATCTTTGTAGTCATTCAATTCATTTTTCGCGTCCGCGATGATTTTATCATTTTTTGTTTCGACGTATTTATAAAGTCCTTTTCCGTCGGTTTCGCCGTTCGGGTTTGCGCCTTCTTCCTGCAAAGTGTCGAGCGTCGAATATCGCTTCATCGCGTCAAACGACCAGGCGGCGGGCATTAACAAACCCGCCGCTTTATTAATACCGGAAGGCACGCCGACTAATCCCGAAAACAAAATTTGCGGAATTAAAAGCAGCGGAACGAGACTCGTCGCCAGTTCGGAAGTCTTGACGACGGCTGAAACAAAAAGTCCGAGCGCGATGCCGACGGCGGCGGTCAAAAGCATCGTCCAAAATTGCGGAATTCCTAAAAATTCACCGGGCATCGGCATCAAACCGACCAAATCAAAAAATTTGAGCGGCAAAAACAACAGCAGACATTGGATGCCGACGATGATGCCGAGGACGAAAATTTTTGAAAAAAGATACGGAACTATTCCGAGATTAACCATTCTCTCGCGTTTGTAAATCGGACGTTCGCGGATAATTTCCCGCGCCGCCGCGCTTGTGCCGAACCAAACCGACACCAGCGATAAGATAAAATAAACGAAATCGCGCGGCTGATTTTCTCCCATCACGAAATAAGTCAAAACGGCAATAATCGGAGCTTGCGCGAACAAAATAAACAGATTCAATTTATCTTTCCAAAGCACTCCGGCGTAGCGGCGCGAAAGCGTCAGCCATTGACGAAACGCGCCGCTCAAACCCAAACGGCTGCTTTTTTTGACGCTGTGCGGCTGCACCGCGCCGAGTTGTTTGAGCGGTTCGTCAATATTCTTTTTATACTGCGGCGTGTTTGTAAATTTATTTTTCCAGTCTTCGGCGACTTGTTCGGCAATCTGCCGTTGATTTCCGTCGCCGTGCTGTCTGATTTTTCGCTCAACCGGTTCTTCGAGTTTGTCGTAAAGGTCTTTGAAATTTGCCGCGTTAAAATACTTTAAGGCTTCGTCGGGTTTCCCGTAAAACGCCAGTTTTCCGCGCGTCAGCACGACGATTTTGTCAAAAAGTTTGACATTTTCCATCGCGTGAGTCGTCAAAATTACCGTTCTGCCCGATTCGGCAATTTGCCGGAAGAGTTTCATAATTTTCTCTTCAGTTGCCGGATCGAGTCCCGATGTCGGCTCGTCTAGAAAGATAACCGAAGGTTTGGTAATCAGTTCGACGGCGATGGAAACGCGCTTGCGCTGTCCGCCGGAAAGTTGATTTACCGGCACGTCGCGGCGTTCCAAAAGTTCCGTTACGTCGAGAACTTCGTCAATTATCCGCTCGATTTCCGGCGTTGAAACATCGCTCGAAAGACGCAGTTTCGCCACATAATAAAGCGTTTGACGGACAGTCAGTTCACGGTAAATAACATCTTCCTGCGGAACGTAGCCGATTGATTGTTTGAGCGAATCCAAATGCTGATAAAGATCGAGATTATTGATCAAAACGCTGCCGCCGGAAGCCGGACGCATTCCGTTTAACGCCTCCATCAGCGTTGATTTTCCCGCGCCCGAAGGTCCGAGCAGTCCGACGAATTCGTTCGGCTGAATTGAAAGAGAAATATCATCGAGCAGACGAACGCCGCCTGAACTGTTTTTCACGTCTTTTGTAACATTTACCGAATCAATCCGCGTTTTCGAGCGCGTGTCGAAAATGCCGATGTTGTCGGCGTTGTCAATTTTGATGAGAAACGCGCCGATTTGCACCGCGTCGTTCGGCGTAATTACCCGGCGCGAAATGCGATCTCCGTTGACGTAAACGCCGTTGGTTGAGTTTAAGTCTTCGATGACGATGCCGGAATTTGTCTGCGAAAGCCGCGCGTGACGATTGGAAATTTGCAAACCGTCAATTTTTATATCACTCGCCGCGCCGCGCCCGATAATTAATTCTTTCCCGCCGCTGAAATCCAGCGACATCAAGAGCTGCGGCTGTGCCGGTTGATTGGTCGGAGTTTTCCGAGCCAGCGAACCGAGATTGAAAGCGAGCGTTCGGGAACCGATTTGTTCCGGCGAAACTGCCGGTTGTCCGGCGGCGGCGGAAATCTGACCGGCAAGACGCGCGCTTTTCGGCGAAATGCGTGAAGGCGCGACAAACCGCAAAATTGGTCCACCCAATCCGAGTTGAATTTCGTCGTTGTGATAAAGCGGTGTCGGCGCGGAAATGCGCTGTCCGTTGACCAGAGTTCCGTTGAAACTGCCGTTGTCGTTGATCGTGAATTCGTCGTTCTGCCGCCTGATTTCCGCGTGTTTCCGCGAAACCATTCCGGCGGAAGATTCAAAAACGACATCGCCGCGCGGATCGCGTCCGAGACTCGTGATGTCGTTTGTAATTTCGAAGGGAACTGATGCGGAATGTCCGCTGACAAATTCGATTTGAGCGGTTATCGTTCGGCTTTTCGGATTTGCAACGCTTGGCGGCGCGGGCGAATTATTTTGTTCGGGTTGAACAGCCTGACTTTGGAAAGATTGAGAAGCCGCAAACGGCGGCGCGTCAACGCTCATTTCAAACCAAATCACGCGCAGAGCGGGTCCAGCCGAACCGAATTGTAAAACGCTCCCAAATTCTACCGGATGCGGCGCGGTGATTTTACGTCCGTCAACAAATGTGCCGAAAGTCGAATTCAAATCGTATAAAAGCCACCGCCCGTTTTCCCAGCGCAGTTCGGCGTGGCGGCGCGAAACCATCGAAAACTGCTTGCTGTCGAATATTATCTGACAATCAACCGCGCTGCGCCCGACGCGAACGACCGTTTGATTAAAAGATTGTTCGGGCAATTGTTTGCCGTGTCGTTCTTCTGCTAAAACAATTTTCATCGGTTGAAATTTAACTGGCGATTAATCTATGTTGTTCTGTTTCGCCGATTCGTTCTTTTACTCTGGCAACTAATAAAGCGATTTTCGTAACCTTCCGACAATTTAGTTTTAAAAATAAACATTGAAAATCATTCTACCAACATTTATCAAGCGAAGTAGAATACCTTTTACTTCTCATAATGTTTCCGATAAAAGAGTAAATTTTCAACGAGTTCCAACAAATTCCTTGATTATTTTACCTGTTTCATCATCAATTAAGAGGCGAAGATGACCGCCCTTAACAGGTAGTCCATCTTTAGTCGGCGAGAAAAAGACATCCCATATTAACTTTTTCCGTTTGTATGTAAGATGCGGCGAGTTTTGAATAAATTCATTTAAATCACATCCGATACTTTCTGCATATCCTTGAGCTATTCTTTCAACTTCTTCTTCAGATAATTTGGATATTATCTTCAAATCAGGCTCTTTCTCAATTAAAATATCGGAAAGAAATTCAAGTATTTTTGCTAATATCATTAGATTTGTCTATTTGTCTAAAAGTTTAAATTTAACCGTTTTTGTTATTTCCCCAAGTAAGATAAACGCGATAATAAATTTCACTCAAATTTATCGGTCCGAGAAATACGCCTCTTGCCTCGGTTCCCATTTGGGCTAATGTAATATAGCCTTCTTTTATGGGAAATTTGATTCCAATGAAAGTTTTTTTCACTCCATATGTTCCCACTTGTGCAATTGTTTCAGCTAATGCTTCTTCTAAATAAAGCAAAAGGGCGGATTTGTTATAACCATTTATCATCATTGTAATTCGAAAATTCCTTAATGGATACAGCTTAGGAGTCAAAAAGCTGTGAACTCTTTCGTGTAAAATTGTTTCATCCTTCAGTTTTCCGGTAAGGCTTGATAAGTATTCAATATCTCCATAAAGCGTAGTGTTTCCCAATGTTCCGGGTTTAGGAAAGCTAGCTTTCGGCATAATTTTAGGCTTATAAACAATTCTCCAATAGGTCTTGTTTGACTGGGCAATTGCCCTGGTTTGATAAAAGATTTTTGGGGGAAAATTTTATAAACTTTTGGGGCTTTTATGAGAAGCAGTTGCATTACAGCTTGAACACCAATCAATGCCACAGCTTCAGACAGATTCTTTGCTGCTTCGTTTAAATCTTCTTCTGATGTCGCCCCGATTGTTTTTGTGGCAAAAATAACTAAATGTTCCGCCGCTACATAAGCAATTGATCCGAAGGCGACAAGTCCGAGAAGAATTGCAATTACATCTATAATCTGTCCGGCTAAAACAAGATGCAAACCCGCCCAAGCTACAACTACTATCACGACAAATACAATAACTAAAGGATCAAGCAATACCAAAAGCTGGTTGCCGATGCTTTCGGGAAGCAAGGCGGCGGCTCGTTTGATGACTTCTTTGAGTTTATCGTCCGTCGTCCATTGGCTGATCGGTGTTTCCTTCGCCGGAATGAAATCGGCTTCGGTTTTCAGATGTTTTCTGACATTCGGTTCAAAAGATTGTTGATAGCCGGTAAAGTTTGCGCTGCCCGAACCGCCGACCGTCAGATTGATGCCGAAACTTCTTAAATGTTCAATGACCGTCGGATTTACAATAACGGTAATTGTGGTCTTTATTCTTTTATCATTTTTCAGAGCGTTCATTAGTGCCGAATCACTTCCGGCTCTGTTGGTTATATCCAGATGATAATGAGGAACATTGAAGTTTTTCCGCAGAAAATTATCATAAGCTCTTATTTTATCGGGTGTATTTAATCCCATTCCGGCAAAAAATTTCGCAATATACGCTTCGAGAGTCATCGGATTAGGTCCGACAACTACATAAAAACTAATGCTTCGCGGTGTCGGCGGCTTATCGCTCAGATTGTGCTGCATAAAAGTATATGGCGAACTAATTTCCGACTGTCCGATTTCCTTGTTGCTCGATAATGTGATTGCCTGTGATTTTAGCTCAAAAATACAAAAATAAACAGCGTCGGTAAATTCTCTGAACTCGTTTTTCAACCGTGGTTAATTTTCAATTTTAACTTTATCAGGTTTGATAATTGCCAAAGTTAATAAATGAAATAGAAAGTAATTTATTTCACACAAATTTCACTGTTATTTAAACGTCTGTTAAAAAAGCGGCAACTTTCAATTAACATACGCGACGTAATCTTTCCAAATACCCGAAAGCTAAAATTTTCAGTAAAAAAATGTTCAAAATAATTAGGAGAAAAACTATGCAAAAGACTTTTAAAATTTCGCGTCTGACGCGGCTGGTATTAATGCTGACCGTCAGCGCATTGGGAATGGGAGCGCAGACGGCGACGGCGCAATTCGTTCCGCCGACGATTCGCATCGTCGTGCCGGAACGCTTTCGCGTTTTGACCGACCAATTTTTCGATTTGCGGATTGAAGCCGAAAATCTCGGAAGCAGCCGAGTTCGCCCGCAAATTACCGTCTTTGATGAAAACGGCAAACAAGAATCAATCAACTATGCCGGACAATATGAAGTAACAAACGACAATGACAATAATCCGAATAATATTGACCGCGCTTACACTTACCGGAAAATGAGTTTTACAAAACCCGGCATCAAAACAATTCAAGTTCTGATGATTGACGGGCGACGAGTTTACGGTTCAATTACGCAAATTTCCGTGCAGGATTTTGATTTGCGCGGGCAGAAAAACATCGTGCTGTTTATCGGCGACGCGATGGGAACAGCCTATCGTGATTCGAGCCGCATCGTCGCGCAAAGCACCGCCAACCGCTTTCGTGAAGGCTGGTTTGATGAACTGCAGCAGATGGACAAAATGCCCGTTACCGGAATGATGATGACTTATTCGATTGAAAATATCGTGCCGGATTCCGCCAATACCGCTTCGGCTTGGTCAAACGGCAACAAAACCGTCAACGGCGCGTTAAATGTGTTCCCCGACAATAACGATTTTAGATTTTCGAGTTCAAACTTGCAGGCGACAAAGCAGTTCGCGCTCGACAATCCGCGCGTTGAAACGCTCTGGCAGTATTTGAAACGACGTTACAATTACAAAACCGGCATCGTTTCCACCGCCGACATCACGGATGCGACACCAGCCGGCGAAGGAGCGCACTCGATTACGCGCTCGCTGCTCAATGACATCGCCCGCCAATACGTTGACGGAACGATCAATCCGGGAATTCAGTTTGACGTAATAATGGGCGGAGGTTTAGAGCATTTTACGCAGCGCACGGCGGCAAACAGCGGCGACACGCGCAACCTCGTCGCCGAATTGCAAAGCGCGGGTTTCACTTACGTGCAAAACCGCACCGAATTAAATGCGATAAACACGGCAAATTCTCCCGGCAAACTGCTCGGTTTGTTTCGCACCGGAAATATGAACGTCGCTTACGACAAACTCGGTTTGGCGCGTCCGGCTGACGAACCCGCGCCGAATTTCGGCGGCTTTACCGATCAGCCGTTTTTGGATGAAATGACCGACAAGGCAATCGCCGCGCTCGACAAAGGCGACGCTCCGTTTATTTTAATGATTGAAGGCGCGTCAATTGACAAACAATCGCATCCGAATTACGCCGCCGGACAAATTTGGGACAACATCGAATTTGATAAATCCGTCGGAGTCGGGCGCGCCTTTACCAATCGAAACGAACAAAGCCAAGCCAAAAATTTGATAGTTACGACCGCCGACCACGACCAATCAATGTCAATCATCGGCGCGGTTGATACATCAGTTCCGAATGCGGTTCAGAACGTCATTTCAACTTTGATTTATCCAAATGCGAATCGCGGTCAGGGCAATCTCGGCATCGAAAATCGCGTGGGCGAAACCAGCGGTTTTCCCGATTACGAAGATGCCAACGGCGACCGTTACCCGGAAAACACCAACCGCATCAGAATCAAAGTCGGCTACCGAACGGGCGACCACACCGGCTCGAGCGTTCCGGTAACGGCGGAAGGCGCGGGCGCGTTAATCTTTTACGGTTATTACGACCAAACCGACATTTTCTTCAAAATGGCAAAGGTGTTATCAATGAACACGCAGCCGCTCGACAACGCGCTCGAATACAAACAACGAATTGACGTGCCGTATTTTACTCCCGATTATTTCTTTTCGCAGAAAGGGACGAAAGGTGAAACTCTGCAAAAGGGCGATTCAATTCAGTGGATGAAAAACGCGCCGCTCGTCGCGCCGCGTTTGACGACCGACGAAGATCGCGCCGCGCACGACGAAGAACATCGTGAGAATTAGCCTGATGTGAAATCCCGCCAAAACTGCGCGGTATGCGACAGAACTTTCACGGCGAATTTTGCCGCATACCGCATTTTTTATTCCTATTTATCAGCAGAAGTTGAAATTTTAATCCAATTTCTAAAAATTCTGATTCGGCTCGAAACTTTCTAAAATTGTCGAAAGTTCGCCTTTGACACCGACATCATCAACACTTTCAACGTCGGGCGAAAGGGAAGTGGCGAGCATCGTCAGGACATAACCGTTTTTCATTCCGGGACGCGCC
This sequence comes from Pyrinomonadaceae bacterium, assembly GCA_965218105.1. GTDB lineage: Bacteria > Acidobacteriota > Blastocatellia > Pyrinomonadales > Pyrinomonadaceae. Next base: position 1,280,347 of record OZ244585.1, on the reverse strand, counting down.
GGCGGAATAAAAAATCGTTTGCCCCAGAGCGTTATTTCTTTGCCGCTGCGCGTTCCCGAACCTTTGAATTTGACTTCGTAGGCGCGCCAGCCGTTGTTGACGGTTTTTTCGCCTACGGAAACCACTTCATAATTCGGCACAATTTCTTTCAAAGTCGTGTTGGTTTCTTCGACCAATGCCGGAAATGATTCGGCATCGGCTGTATATGTTCCTTTGCTGTCATAATAGCTGACCAGCATTTGTTCAACCATTGTGCCGTTCGACGAATTTTTTGAAATATCTAAAAATTTGCCTTCGGCAGCGTTTTGCCGCCAGTCTTTCGGATAATAGAGTGAAAAACCGAGAAAATTTTTCGCCAAATCTCCCTTCAAATTTTCTTTACTGTTTTGAAAATATTCGGTGTTCGGCGGCTGTGAAACCGTGCGCGGCAAAGGCGGAATTTCAATATCCGCAGGTGTCGGCGCGGAAGCGTTAATATTTTCTTCCGGTGTCGGAAAGACGGATTCCGTTGGTGTTTCAATAATCTGAGGTTCCGGCGAAGGATTTAGGAAATACGTCCAAAATCCCCAAACTCCGGCTGTCAAAAGTAAAATGCCGAGAACAGAAATTAAGGCAAAATTCCAACCCGCGGTTTTCGACGGTTCGGATGAGCGTTTTTCCCACGGCAGTTCGTCGTTTTCTTTGGGGAGAGTCTCAACATTAACCGGTTCGATTTTTTGTTCCGAAACAGGTGAAAGAATCGGCGGCGGAACTTTCCCGATCAGAGAAACAGGTTCCGCCGATGGCTGCGAAAGCGTCGAATTTTCTATGGCGTTGTCAACATCTTCTTCCGTAATCAGCTCGATTTCGTCAATTTCTTCCTGATCGGCTGAAGCTGCGCCGGTCGTCAGAGAATTGGAAAAAGAATCGCCGAAATCGTGGGCTTTCGGATAGCGTTCCGACGGGTTGAAGTTTAACGCTTTTTCTAAAATTTTATCAATTGAACGCGGCACATCAAGACGCAGATTTGTCGGGTGAAGAATTAAACCTTCGCGCTGCGCTTTGAGCAAATCTTTGACCGGCAAACCATCGCCGAACGGCAGCCGGTTTGTCAGCATTTGAAAAGCGATGACGGCTAAGGAATAAATATCGCTGGCAAAATTTGCCGGTTTTCCTTCGATTTGTTCGGGCGATTTATAGACGGCGTTTTCTCTGTTTAAATCGTCTTTGAAAATGCCGAAATTTGTCAGTTTAACCTGTTCGCTTCCGGTCGGTGAAATCGTCAGAATTATATTTTCCGGTTTCAGATTGCGGTGCAGAACTCCGTTTCGATGGGCTTCGCTCAACGCGTTTGCCGTCTGGCTGATAATTCGGGCGGTTCGCAGAGCGTTGCACTCTCCCGTTTTCTTCAACATTTCCCTGACCGATTCGCCTTCCGCAAATTCGCTGATGATAAACGGTTTGCCTTCAAACATTTCACCGGAATCTAAAATTCTGGAGATATTCGGATGATCAACAAGCGATAATGAAACCCTTTCTTCGGCAAAAATTTTACCGGCAAAATCTTCGGTGTTGTCTTCGTCCATCAAAATCCGCACGACGACTTTTTTATCCGGCACGATTTTATCTTTAGCCAGATAAGCGACGCTCATTTCGTCAACAGACAATATCTCGATGATTTGATACCGACCTTTGACGGTTTGATTGAGCAGAATGTCGGTGTTTTCGCGGGTTAAATTGATTTTTCGGTCGCCGAGTTTAGCCTGACCCACCGAAATTTCGTCTGATCTGATGATGCGCGGCAGAGGTTTTTGAGGAGAATCATCCGGTTTCGATTCAAAATTATTTGCCGGTTCCGCAGCGAAAGTATTTTCAACGCTTCCCGGAAAAGTTTTCGGCTGAATTGAATCAAATGTTCCGGCATTTGCAAATTCCGGCGTTGGCGAAATTTTTTCGCGGCTTTCGATTCCCGAATCAATTTTGCCCAAAAGATGCGTAAAAACACCGTCGGATTGATTGGCGAATTTGCCGGATGACGGAGCGGAAAGCAGTCGCGCGCCGTCGTTGGAGCAAAATCTTTGCGCTCCGTCATCGTAATTTTGCTGACATTTTGGACAATAGGACATTGCTTTTATTAATCGCTAAATTGTTCGGCTGAAAACTTTTTTACCGGAAATATCTTTGATCCGGCGCGATTTTCAACAATAAGTTCAAAAGCGTCGCCGGTTATCTTTATTTTAATTCTAAGAAGCTATTTGAAAAGTCGAAAACCGAAAAAAATCTGAAGAAATAGGACGCGGATGAACACCGATCAAGCGAATTGGCGCGGATAGTTTCAAAAAAAAATCAGTATAAATCTGTCAAATCCGTGTTCGTCCGCGTCCTATTTTCTACTTTTCAAACAGCTTTTTAGAACTGATCTCTCAAAAATTTAACCGCCCTGAGCTTTCGCCAATTTATCAGCCAAAATCGTCTTTGCCGAATCCAAATTGATCGCCTGTCGGTAAGCGCGAACCGCGTCTTTACTTTTACCGGCTTTTAGATAACCGTCGCCGACGGCTTCAAAATCTTGGGCGAGGCGTTTTTTTTCATTCGGCGAAACCATTCCGAGAGCTTTCAACAGAGATTTTTCCGCGTCGTTAAACTGTTCGAGCCGCATATAAAGCGAACTCAAAAGGACGTAAGAGACAAAACTGTTCGGGCTGACGTTCGCGCTTTTCTTTAAAACTTTTTCGGCTTCGTCATAACTTCCGCGAATCGTCAGAGCGCGTCCGAGCAGATAAAGCGCGGTCGGATTTTTCGGGTCTTCGCTCAACGCCTGCCGCAAAAGCTGTTCGGATTCGGCATATTTTTGCTGCGACTGCATTACGTCAGCCACGAGAATCATTGTCGGCACTTCGCCGGAAAATTGAACGGCACTGCGGTAAGCGGCGGATGATTCGTTGGTTAAGCCTCTGCGCCGCAAAAGTCTGCCGAGATGAGCATACGCGAGCGCGAAATTCGGGTCAATCTCGATAGATTTGTTATAAGCGTTTTGTGTTTCGTCGCCGATTTTGCCCTGCAATTCAAGCGCAACGCCTAACTGATCGTATCCGACCGCATTTTTCGGGTCTAATTTTATCGCCTGCCGCGCCAGTTTTTCGGCTTCGGCATATCTATCGCTCAAATTTACTCCGATAATCGGCTGTGTCAAAACAAAACTCAGCGCGGCGTAAGATTCGGGCGTGTTCGGTTCGATTTCGATTGCCGTCCGGTATGCGCTTTCGGCTTCTTCCCAACGCTGCTGGTCGCTGTACAAATTTCCCAAACCGTAAATGGCGCGGGCATCTTTCGACTGCACACTCTGAGCGCGAAGATAAGCGGCTTCGGCTTTCGCGTACTCGCGTTCATCACGCGCCGCGTTTCCCTCGGCGATTGACTGCTCGAAAACTTCATTAAATTCGTTTTTCGGCGGATTCGGTTTTTCCGCAACGCTCGACAGACCGGCTTTTTTCACATTGTCCGGCAACGGCTGTCCGACCGTTATGACGACGTTTTTCGACAATTCTTGTTTCGACGTTTTATTAGCCGCGTTTTGTCGGCTGCCGTCGGATTTTGGCGGAGTTGTTTTGACGACGGAAGCTGTTTTCGGTTTTGAAGAATTTTTTGCCGCGCTGACGGTCGAGGAAATTTTCGGTTTGGGAGCGGCTTTTTTGGCGGGCGTTCTGGTGGTTTTTGATTTCGGGCGGGAAGGATCAAAAAGTTTGTTGCTGCTTCCCAAATCCTGTCCGACGGAGATGTCCGCCGCCAGAGCGCAAAATATCAACAAAAACCCGTATCTGCAAACGCTGAAAACTTTCATAATAAAATATTATTCGGCTGAACGCACCAGACGAAAACCTAGTTGTCCGTCTCGTTTGGTCGGTTCGACAAAACCGCGAAATGCCGAAGAGACAGCACCTTTGCCGGTTGATTTATCAAAAGCCGAACCGCCGCGGATGACAAAAGTGTTCTTGAATTTCGGGTTCACTTCGCCCGGATTTCCCGGATAAAGACTCGATTCGGTGCTTGTCCATTCATAGACGTTGCCGATCAAATCCTGAACGCCCCATTTGTTCGCGCCGCATTCTTTCGAGCCGACTTTTTCCGGTTTCGGATCGGGCTGGTCAACGACCGCACAGCCGATTTTGAACTCATTTCCCCACGGATAAAGATTATCCTGTTCGCCGTTTCGCGCCGCGTATTCCCATTCGTTTTCAGTCGGCAGACGGTAAATTGCGTTGTCGCGTTTGGAACGCCATTCGGCAAACGCTTTGACATCGTTCATATTGACATAGCGAATCGGCAGTTTTGTTTCCGCCGGCAGCGGTTTTCCGTCTTCCCAGTAAGGCGGTGTCGGTTTGTAGTCGGTCGCTTTGACAAAATCGTAAAATTCTCCGGCGGTAACTTCCGTTTTGTCCATCCAAAAATCTTTAACGTCAACTTCGTGTTCGGGTTTTTCAAATTCCAAACCGTCGCTGCGTCCCATTTTGAATCTTCCGCCTGAAATTTTGATCATATCGGCTTTGTTGGTTTCGGGCAGAGAAGTTTGATTGGCGTTACTGTCGGGATTGTTCAACACGACCGCTATATTTCTGTCGGCGTTTGGAATCGTGCCGCTGCGCCCGATCAGACCGGTCATAAAAGCTCCGCCGACTCCAATAATAGCAAGTAATAATAAACCCGAAATTCCAATAATTGCCAAAAATAACGGCGAAAGAAACAGAGATTTTTTCGATTCCGGCTGTGAAGCAACTTCCTGCTGCGAAATCTGCCGGGTGTTTTGCGCCGCCTGCGGAACTGAATTATGCAAATGAGACGGCGTATCAAGCATCGGAGTGCGTATGCCCATTGTCGCTTCGGGTTTTGGAATCGCTTCCGTTTCGACGGCAATGTCCGCTTTGAGTTCGGCGACGACCTGTTTGGGTTTCCCGTCAAAAGTTACACTGTTTTCCCAATCCTGAAAACCGTTGTGGCTGATGCGAAGCTGATGATTGCCGCTTTGCAGTCCGTCGAGCGTCAGCCAGCCGTCTGTCTGACTTCGCCCGACTCTGACATTATCCACAAAAACTTCCGATTGCGGCGGATTTGTCAAAATGCTCAACGCCGAAACGACGGACGGCAGGGAATTAGTTCCGAAACTGCTGATGTGAATGTCCTGAGAAGTGACACCGATTGCCGTCTTCAACTCTTCAACTAAATGTTCGACGGACGATGTGCGTTTTTCCGGGTCTTTTTCCAGCGAATGACGAATCGCCAGTTCGACTTGCGGCGGAACTTTTACGCCGAAATCGCTGATCGGCGGCGGCGCGTCCGACAGATGTTTTTTCATAATCGCCGGAATCGAAGAACCTTTAAACGGCACATCTCCGGCAATCATCTGAAAAAGCATCACGCCGAGCGAATAGACATCCGAGCGCGCGTCCGGTTCTTCGTCCGCCCACTGTTCAGGAGCCATATAAAACGGCGAACCCATCAAACCGGTCGTCTGCGCCTGTATGAAAGAGCCGAGCAGTTCGCCCGATTTGATTTTCGCCAGACCGAAATCGAGAATTTTAACGGAATCGGAAAGATTAGATTTGCCTTTGAGAATCATCACGTTCAAAGGTTTCAAATCGCGGTGAACGATTCCCTGATGATGCGCCGCGCCGACTCCGGCGGCGATTGCCGACATTATCTCCAAAGCTCTTTCGGGCGAAAGAATTTTTTCAAGTGCCAAAAGATCGTGAAGCGATTCGCCTTCGACATATTCCATCACGAGAAACGGCATCGTCCCCTGCGCGACTCCGTAATCGGAAACGCCGACCACGTTTTGATGCCGGATCGCCGCCGCCGCCAACGCTTCCTGACGAAAGCGCGTAACGAGTTCCGGGTCGTTGCCGACCAAATCCGGCAAAATGACTTTTATCGCGTGGGAAGTTTTCAGATAAGCGTGCCGCGCCTTGTAAACTACGCCCATTCCGCCCTGCCCGACGCGGCATTCGAGATGATATTTGCCTTCTAAAACGGGTTCGCCGCTCAACGAATGAAAAGTCGGCATTCCGTCGTTCGGACAAGTATTAACATCATCGGTAAAGCAGTTTTTACAAAGTTGACATTCTTTCATTTTGATTTTCGGATTTCACTGCAAATCCGTCGGCAGATTTTGTATCGCAGTGAAACAAAAACTCTGAAATATTATTAAATAAATTGCCGTTTTTCAATTTTAGTTCGTTTATCGTCGGCAATCAAGGTTTAAATGGAAAAGAGTGCAGAATTTTAAATTTATAAGTTAAGTCCGGCGTTTCTTAAATTTCAAAAATTTATCAAAAGATGCTTTCAGGTTGAGATTGACATTCGTTAAATTGTTGCTTTTCTTAAAATCTGCGTCAGCATAAAAGCGTTAATAATCATCAATATCAGTCCCGGCAAAATTCTGAAGTAATTGTCGTAAAAAATTAACGAATCAATTAACTCGATTGATTTGCCTTGTGCCAAATGCGTTTGGATTGGTATGGCAAGCGTAATCGTTACGGCAAAAATAAACAGATTGAGAACGACGGCAATCAACATTAGATTGCGGGAAATTGCCGGATGTCTGAACCAAATCATCAAGACGCTAATCGGAACACTCAAGAAAAAGACGGAAACAAAGAATATAATAAGACGACTGCCGACAAATTGATGATACTCAATAAAATCAGCTGCATTGACAATTTTCCAAGCCGGATAATTTACCACACCTTCGACTACGCCCCCGCCAAAAGAGTAAGTTGTGCTGAAGAAGTAAAGAATCGTCAAAATGTTTTTAATCCGCATAAATAATTATTTCTCCATCAAAAAATAGATGATGACTAACTTCTCAATTTGACGAAATATAATAATTGTTTTGCTGACGGCAAAAAGGTGAGTCAATCAAAGGCGTGTGTTTAATTAAACATTTTAGACCGGAGCGCAATCGAACCGCTTGCGCTCCGGTTTCAGATTTCAAACTTCGATTTACATAACCTTTGATTATTTAACAACGATATTTACCAGACGTTTCGGCACGACGATGACTTTTACGATTTGCCTGCCGTCGGTATATTCCTTTATTTTGTCGTTTTCCAGTGCCAATTTTTCCAAATCTTTTTGCGAGATTTCGGGCGAGACCAAAACGCGGACGCGCAGTTTGCCGTTGATTTGAATCGGAATTTCCAGTTCGTCGGCTTTCGCCAGAGATTCGTCGGCGACGGGAAATCTCGCGCCGGAAGCCAAAATTCCCTGCGAATTTCCAGTTAAAATTTCCCACATTTCTTCCGCAAAATGCGGCGCGTACGGCGCGAGCATCAAAATCAAACTCTGTAACGCTTCGCTGACGGCAAATAATTCTTCTTCACTCGCCGATTTCGGCTCGATTTTGAAATCGCCCAGAGCGTTTGAAAGTTCCATCAAAGCCGCAACCGGCGTGTTAAATTGATGACTTTCAAAGTTCTCAGTAATTCGTTTAATCGTCTGATGCGTTTTTCGCCGCAGATTTCGCGCCGCGCCGCTCGTTTCGATTTGCGCGGGAGATTTCTCGAACAATCCGCTTTTCAGCAAAACTTCGTGCCAGCGATAAACGAAGCGATAGACGCGCTGCAAAAATCTGACCGCGCCTTCGATGCCGGTTTCCATCCAGACCAGTTCGTTTTCGGCGGGCGCGGCGAACAAAGCGAAAATTCGCGCCGCGTCCGCGCCGTAAATCAAAACCATATCGTCCGGGTCAACGCCGTTGTATTTCGATTTAGACATTTTTTCGACCGCGACTTTGATCGGCGAATCATCGGCTTTTAACTTTGCGCTCGTGATTTTTCCGCGTTCATCGCGTTCGATTCTGACTTCATCGAGCGGAACGTAACTCGATTTTTCATCCGAATAATACGATTCGCCGACGACCATTCCCTGCGTCAGCAAGTTTTTTACCGGCTCGTCAAAATTCACCAAATCAATATCCTGCATAACTTTCGTCCAAAACCGCGTGTACAGCAGGTGCATCACAGCGTGGTCAACGCCGCCGATATATTGGTCAACCGGCAGCCAGTGATTCGCAATTTCGGGATTAAACGGCATTTCAGAATTGTGCGGATCGGTATAGCGAAAATAATACCAGCTCGAATCAACAAAAGTGTCCATCGTGTCGGTTTCACGTTTCGCATTTTCGTTGCCGCACTGCGGGCAAACCGTATTCACAAATTCGGGAACTTTTGCCAGCGGCGATTCGCCGACTCCGGTAAACGGCGCGCTTTCCGGCAGTTCGACGGGCAAATTTTTGTATGAAACGGGAACAGTTCCGCACGTTTCGCAGTAAACAATCGGAATCGGCGCGCCCCAGAATCTCTGCCGCGAAATTCCCCAATCACGAAGGCGATACGTCGTCGCCGCTTCGCCGAAACCGTTTTCTTCGGCAAATTCGGTCATTTCTTTTTTCGCTGCTTCCGATGTTTTGCCGGACCATTCGCCTGAGTTTACGACAATTCCGTAATCAGTAAAGGCTTCCTTTAATTGTTCCTGAGGATTTTCGTTATCATCAAGCCAATTTTCAAAATTAAAAGTTTCCTCTTCACTTTTCTTGGCGACTTGGCGACTTGGCGACTTTGCGTTAATAACTGTTTTGATTGGTAAGCCGAATTTTTTTGCAAATTCAAAGTCGCGTTCATCGTGCGCCGGAACGCTCATCACCGCGCCCGTGCCGTATTCCATCATCACGTAATTGCCGACCCAAACCGGAAGTTCTTCGCCCGAAAACGGATTGATCGCTTTTAATCCGGTGTCAATTCCGTCTTTTTCGACTTCTTCGCCGTAATCCGTCGGTTTGGCTTTCTCGATTTTGATTTCTTCGATTTTCGCTTTTACTTCGTCGGATAAACTGTCAAAATTCGCTTCGATAATCGGATGTTCCGCCGCGACGACGAGCGCGTTCGCGCCGTAAATCGTATCAATCCGCGTCGTGAAAACACGCACGGATTCCAGATTACGGATTCCAGATTCCAGATTTTTCTCTGAACCGGATTCTTCAGTTTGGAATTTGGAATTTGAAATCTGGAATTCGACAAACGCGCCTTCGCTTTTGCCGATCCAATGTTTCTGCATCGTCAGAACGCGCTCCGCCCAACCGTCTTCGATTTCGTACATTCCCTGCAAAAGCTCTTCGGCGTAAGCGGTAATTCGCAAAAACCACTGCGCGATGTCCTTTTTCTCGACCGGCGTTCCGCACCGCCAGCACACGCCGCCGCTCGCCTGTTCGTTTGACAGCGTGGTTTCGTCTTTCGGACACCAATTAACCTGCGTCATTTTTTTATACGCCAGACCGCGCTCCAACATTTTGAGAAAAAACCACTGATCGAACTTATAATATTCGGGGCGATGCGCGGCGATTTCCCGCGACCAATCGTAGCTGATTCCCAAACGCTGAAGCTGTTCGCGCATCTGCACGATATTATCTTCCGTCCAATCGCGCGGATTGACACCTTTTTTAATCGCGGCTTGTTCGGCGGGCTGCCCGAACGAATCCCAACCAATCGGATGCAGAACATTGTAGCCTTGCAGACGTTTATACCACGCGAGCGCGTCACCGATTGAATAGTTGCGAACGTGTCCCATGTGCAGCCGCCCCGACGGATACGGCAGCATTTCGAGCGCGTAAAACTTTTCGCGTTCGTCGTCAATATCGGCTTCAAACGTCTTATTTTCCGCCCAACGCCGCTGCCATTTCTGTTCTATCTTTTGTGCAAAATATTTCTCGTCCATAATTTTTAAGGTAAACGTTCAATCGTCAAAGTTGAATGCGAAATTACGATTCAAGTGAATAAATATAAATCTATTCACCAATCCGTCAGTTGTAAATTGAATAAAGTTTCGCCACACGCGCCTGAAAGTTTTGGCGTGCGGCTATCTAAGGAGAAGTTTGGTTTGATTAAAAATCATATAAAAGTTGGTGAGAAATAATTTTAGACGTTTTTGAGAAGATTGACAAATAAGCCGTATAAATAATTTGAGATTTTGGCAACATCGAAAATAATAAGTTATGATGTAGCCATTCTAAACAAATCTATGAAACCACAAATTTTGATATTTCTGTTTTTCTTTATGTCTCTTAATTCTTTCGCCCAACAGCCAACGCCCGCGCCGACTCCGAATTTGTATTCGGAAAAGACGCTCGATCAATTAAAACAAATTCAGCAGGCGACTTTAAACAGCGATTACGCTTACAAGCAAACGGCGTATCTTTCGATGAATATCGGCGCGCGTTTGTCCGGTTCGCCGCAGGCGCAGCGTGCCGTCGAATATGTCGAAAGCGAGATGAAAAAGCTCGGTTTGGACGTGCGTTTGCAAAAAGTTACAGTTCCGCACTGGGTGCGCGGCGAAGAAAAAGGCGAACTCGTCGAATGGGAAGGAATGGCAAAAGGGACGACGCAAAAAGTCGTTTTGACCGCGCTCGGCGGAAGTATTGCGACTGCGCCGAACGGTTTGACGGCGGAAATTGTCGTTGCCGACAGTTTTGACGATCTGACTGCGCTCGGCGCGGATAAAGTTAAAGGAAAAATCGTTTTGTTCAATAATAAATTCGATCAGCGAATGGCGGAACAGGGTTTCGGCGGCAACGCTTACGGGCAAGCCGTCGCTTATCGCGGCGGCGGCGCGATTGCGGCGGCGAAACTCGGCGCAATCGCGGTTTTGGTGCGTTCGGCGGGCGCGTCGCAAAATCGTCTGGCGCACACCGGAACGATGCGTTATGCCGACGACGTAACGAAAATTCCGGCGGCGGCGGTTTCCTACGAAGATGCGGAAATGATCGCTTATCTGGCGAAAATGGGCAAAGTCAAAATAAAATTACTGCTCACGCCGCAAACTTTGCCTGACGCGACGAGTTATAATGTGATCGCCGATTTGAAGGGAAGTGAAAAGCCTGACGAAATCGTGATAGTTTCCGGTCATCTCGATTCGTGGGATTTGGGACAGGGCGCGATTGACGACGCTTCCGGCGTGGCGGTTTCGATGCAGGTTTTGCAAACGCTGAAACAATTGAAATTAAAGCCGAAACGAACGATTCGGTTTATCGCGTGGATGAACGAAGAAAACGGCGCGGTGGGCGGAAAAACTTATGCGCTTGAAGAAGCGGCGAATCTCGAAAAACATTTCGCGGCAATCGAAAGCGATCTCGGCGCGGATCATCCGCTCGGCTTTTATTTTTCGGGTAAAAGAGAGGCGATTCCGTATTTCGCGCCGATTTCCAAAGTGTTAAATTCACAGGGCGCGGGACTCGTTGACATAAAAGAAGAAGTCGGCACGGACGTTGATCCGCTGACGACGAAAGGCGTTCCGTCATTTTCGCCGTGGTATGACACGCGCAATTATTTCAAATATCATCACACCGCCGCCGACACATTCGACAAAATCAAACCGAACGAATTAGCCGAACTCGGCTCGGTGATGGCGGTTTTGGCTTACGGACTTGCCAATTTGGAACAGCCTTTGCCAAGATGAATTTTAATTAATAATTGAAAATGGATAATTGATAATGAAGAAAATATTTATGAAAAATGTAGAGGAGAAATTCTAATGGATAAAAGACCGCCGCCGTATTTTCCGCAGACTTCGCTGTCGCCGACGGACGAAAATCGGTATAAAAAGTTCAAATTAATAGTCGCGCTGGCGATTGCCGGATTGGTTCTGCTTTTGGTCGGCGCAGGATTTGGAATTTATTATTTAATCAAATCATTTTTGGCGTGAACTAATTTCAAAACCAAAAAGGTAGATTGGTTATAGCAGAAGCCCGCACGAAGTAAGGGCGTGAATAAAGTCGCCCCTACTTCGTGCGGGCTTTTGCATTTTGTAACCCACATATTTAATTTTTATTGGTATAAGCTGAATTAATTTTACCGAACTACAAGTTTATGACTTACGCAGTTGAATAAAGTTCGGCATATTTGTTCCGCGTTCGGCTGAACCCCAAAACTCTAAATCTCGCTTGCCAATTCGCGCTCTAATCTCTAATTTTCCGCGAGCAGCGGTTGACGTTCTTTGGTGAGTTGTCCGAGCCGCGATTTTTATTCTTTAGCTTTGGCTAATGTAACGCGCGAATTGACAAAAATATTGATTTTTGCATTGTAATCATCAATATGGCTTGACGGCTATTACGGCACGAATGCGTTTGGAATTGGTTTATCTGCCGGCGAACCGAATGTCAAACTTGCAAATCCCGCCTGACTTCTTTGAAAATACCAAATCCCACTTCTAAACACAGCGATGTCTGTTTTGCCGTCGCCGTCGTAATCAGCCGGTGTCGGCAAATCCGTCGAAATCCCAAACTGCACTTCGGCAAGTCCGAGTTGGCTTTTGTTCAGATACCACGTTCCGTTTGACGGTCGGTAGAAAGCGACATCAGTGCGCCCGTCGCCGTCGTAATCAGCCGGAACAGGTTTGTCAGTCGCGCTGCCAAACTGTACTCCGGTAAAACCGAGCGAACTTCTGTTGAGATACCAAGTGCCGTTTGACGGACGGAAAACGGCGTAATCGGCTACCCCGTCACCATCGTAATCAGAGGCGACGGGTTTATCCGCTGCGGCACCGAACTGTGTTGCGGTAAATTGTTTCGTCGCCGGATTATAAACATACCAGATGCCGTTTGACGGACGGAAAACGGTGAGGTCAGCCTTGCCGTCGCCGTCAAAATCAGCCGGTTGCGGAATGTCGTCCGGCGCACCGAAAGAAAAACTAAAGAAACCGGCAAAACTTCTTTGGACATACCACGTTCCGCTGCGATAAACGGCGAGGTCGGTTTTGCCGTCGCCGTCGAAATCGGCGGGGACTATTTTGTCGTCGGCAATGCCGAACTGCGCGGCGGAAAAGCCCGAAGCCGAGTTGAGCAGAAACCAGAAACCGCCGTCGGGACGAAAAACGGAAATATCGGCTTTGCCGTCGCCGTCGAAATCGAAACGCGGACGTGTAACTCCCGGCGATTGATATTCGAACGCTCCGATGTCGACAATCCTCGACCCGTTCCCGTCGCCGTCAGCCGGACGGGAAAATTCACGCTGGTCTTCCGACGGATAAAAGTTGGTTGAGCCGTGGTCAATCGCCGGACTCCCCGGCAGCAAAGCGTGGGTTTTTGTTCTCCCGCCGTTGTTCTGCAAAATACCCAACAGTGGATCGAGACCGTAGATGTTTCCGGTAACATCGCCAGTAATTATTGCGCTCGTTTTGTTGAGAATAAGATTATTTCCCAGTGAAGTGAGAGTTCCCGAAAAGTCTGACACAGAATTGTTGGAGAAAATCGAATTTCTGACATTTATTACCGAAACGCCGCTGCTGAAAGCCGTAATAATTAACCCGCCGTTGGTGTTGTAGGCGACGGTAACATTAGTCAAATTTACGGTATTATTGACGGCATATCCGAAATTTAGTCCTCCGGCAAGGTCGGCACTGTTTCCGCTGATCGTCGTGTTAATAATTGAAATCGTTTCAGGAGATAATTCAGCCGAATCCTGAAATCCTCCGCCCTTGCCTCTGGCAGTGTTTCCGTAAATTACAGATTTTTTAATATCCGCATTTCCCTGATTGTAAATACCTCCGCCGTCACCGTTCCGTGAACTGTTGTTGGAGATTGTAACACCATCCAAACTCATATTTCCTCTGTTATAAATTCCGCCGCCGCCCGCGCTGCCCCCGCCGGGTCTAATACCGCCGACTCCATTATTAGAGATTACCGATAGATATATTAAGAGTTTTCCGCCGTTCGAGATTGCGCCGCCATAACTTCCCGCAGTATTATTTCCAAACTCTGAATTATAGATAAATGCCGTTCCAGAGTTGTCAATTGCACCGCCGCCCGAATAGCCTTCTGCGCCAAGCAAGGTATTGTTCAAAAATTTCGTATTGCTGACATTTAGAAGCTGCCGGTTGGAAATTCCTCCCCCTTGGGTGCCGCCCAAATTATTCCTGATGATTGAGTTTGAAATTGATAAATTTCCGTTGTTGTAAATTCCGCCTCCTTCAAAATTAAAATGAACATCCCCGCCCGTGATTGTCAAAAAATTGAGCGCAACCGTCGCTGACTGAGCGATATAAAAAACGCGCCCGGTCTGCTTGGCATCAATTATCGTCAATGCCGGATCAATGCCGTTGATTGTCAACGAGCCGTTGTTTTGAATTCGTAATTCGCCCAAACTCAAGACCAGAGTTTGCAAGACCGAAAACAGAGCGGAATCGAAATTGATCACGTCATCGTCGGGAGAAGCATTCGCCAAAATAATTGCCCCGCGCAAGGAACAGTCGTTTGGTGCGGGCGTACAGGACGCAGCATTACCATCATCCGTCCGATCAACCGTATAGATTGCCGCTTTTATATTTGAGGTAAAGACTGCCAAAGACAAACTCAGAAAAATGATACCGAATAATGTTTTTTTCATATAATAATCTTTGCAAACCACTTATTTGCAAAATAATATTTTCATAAAAGCAACAAAATTTCAAGCTTTTTCCAGATTCGCAAATTTCTCGATTAACTTTTTCTGCCCGAAACCGGGAAAACTGATCGTCAATTTCACATTGTCGCCGCTGCCTTCGCGCCGCAGAACTAAGCCTTTGCCGTATTTTTCGTGACGCACGTGCGAACCGGCGGTGAAACCGTTCTCAATTTTGGGTTTTGGGTTTTGGGTTTTAGATTGTTCGGAGAGAGATTTTAATTTATCGTAGCCGGTTTGTTTTGGCGGCTGGTTGAAAACCGAAGCGCGATTTTCATTAGTGGATTCCTGACCGCTTTTTTTCTTTTTGAAAAATTCGGCGATTGCGTCGGCGTTGTCGTAAGTCTTTCCGGTATAAGTGTTTTTCGGTTTTTCGGGAACAGTTTCGCCGCGCAGCGCGCTGACGGTTTTTTTATTGTCTTTGACGGCGGAACTTCGCGCGAATGACAGCCAGCTCGAACCGCGCGACATATCTTCGATCAGGTCGAGCGGCATTTCATTTAAAAACTGCGACGGTTCGGCGGTCATTTCCGAACCGTAAACGCGGCGGCGCATCGCGTGAGTGATGTAAAGCGTTGTTTCAGCGCGGGTTATCGCCACATACGCGAGGCGGCGTTCTTCTTCCAATTCAATTGGATCGTTGATCGAACGCGCGTGCGGGAAAATTCCGTCTTCCAGACCGACGAGAAAAACGGTCGGAAATTCCAGACCTTTGGCGGCGTGAACGGTCATCATCGTGACGGCGGCGTTGCGGTCGTATTTGTCGGTGTCGCTCGACAGCGCGGCGTGGTCAATAAAATCGCGCAAACCTTCCGCGTCCTGTTTGTCGTAATCAACGGCGGCATTGACGAGTTCTTCCAAATTTTCCAGCCGCGCGGCGGATTCCTCCGAATTTTCCGCCCGCAGCATATTCGCGTAACCCGTGTCTTCAATCGCGGCGATGACGACTTCGGTGACAGGTCGGTCGGTTTGTGACGCTTCGCCGACTTTGGTTTGCAGGCTTTCGATCAGCTTTTTGAAAGACCGTAAAGCGTCTTTGGCACGCGGCGTTAAATTCAGCGGATGCGCGTAAGATTGATCGGTAATCAGCGCAATCGCTTCCCACAGCGACACGCCGAAATCTTTGGCGCGAAACGCCAGTTCGTCGAGCGAAGTTTTGCCGAGTCCGCGCGTCGGCGTGTTGATGACGCGCTGTAAAGCGATGTCGTCAAACGGATTAAGCGCGAGTTTCAAATAAGCAATCGTGTCTTTGACTTCGGCGCGTTCGTAGAACGAAAATCCGCCGACGATGTTGTAATCAATCCGCTGCCGGCGCAGAGCTTCTTCAAAAACGCGCGATTGCGCGTTGGTGCGATAGAGAATCGCAATTTTATCTTTCGGCGATATTCGCAAATGATCGTAAATTTTCGCCGACACGAAACGCGCCTCGTTTTCGGAGTCAATCGCCTGAAAATAAAAGATTTTCTCGCCGCCTTTCTTGTCCGTCCAGAGTTTTTTCTTTTTGCGCTGCGTGTTGTTTTGAATGACCGCATCGGCGATGTCCAAAATCGTCTGCGTTGAACGATAATTTTGTTCAAGCGCGATGGTTTTCGCGTTCGGATAATGATCTTCAAATTCCAGAATATTGCGAATATCGGCTTCGCGGAATTTGTAAATTGACTGATCGGGATCGCCGACGACGCAGATATTTTGCTGTTTTTCGGTCAGATATTTGAGCAGCGATAATTGCAGCGGATTTGTGTCCTGATACTCGTCAACCAGAATATATTTGAACTTATTGTTGTATTTTTCGCGCACTTCGGGAACGGTTCGCAAAAGTTTAACGGTTTTAATCATCAAATCGTCAAAATCAAGAGCGTTGGAATTGCTCAGACGCTGTTCGTATAATTTGAAAACCCGCGCCGTCGCCATTCGTCTTTCGTCGGTGTATTCGATACTTGACGAGTACATTTCGACATCTTCACCGCGATTTTTCGTCGAACTGATCGAATTTTTCACAACCCGCGCCGCAAGTTGTTTTTCGTCCAAACCGATGTCTTTGATACACGCTTTGATGACTTTCATCGAATCGTCCGTATCGTAAATCGTAAAGGATTTTTTGTAGTTCTCGTCTTCGAGCCGATCAATATCCTGCCGCAAAATCCGCACACAAAGACTGTGAAAAGTCGAAATCAGCGGCGCGGACTGCAATTTCTGATCTTTTAAGAATTCTTCGACGCGCTGCCGCATTTCGCCCGCCGCTTTGTTCGTAAATGTTACAGCTAAAATGTTATACGGCGCAACCTTTTTTTCGGCGATCAAATAAGCGATGCGAAGCGTAATGACGCGCGTTTTTCCCGAACCCGCGCCCGCCAAAACGAGCAGCGCGCCTTCGGTTTCTTGAACTGCCTTCAACTGTTGCGGATTGAGCGATTGTAAAATTTCCATAATATTTTGTGAAATTTTATGTTAAATTTTTAATCGTCAAGCGTCAAAGAGATAACTTTATCAATATCGAAAAAAAACGTGGTTTTAACAGGAGAGTAAACTTCATATTGTTTGAAAATGTTGATACCGCAAAAAATGCAGAGCGGACTGGAGCGCAATCCGTCCCGGTTGCTATTGAGTGTCGCTTCGACGCTCAAAAGAGCTTGCTTTACATTCAAGTTGAAAGCAATCGTACGCTTTTTCGTGCCATCGCACTCACTGCAACCGGGACGGATTGCGCTCCAGTCTAAACTACTCCAATTCTTTGCTAAATTATTTCATATATTTATCAAGAAAATCGGCGACGAGCGGATAAAGTTCGAGGCGGTTTTTCAGTTTTGAAATGCCGTGTCCTTCGTCGTCGTAGAGTTTGTATTGAACGGGCGCATTGCGGTCTTTTAAGGCTTTGACGATTTGTTCGGCTTCGGTGTAGGGAACTCGCGGATCGTTTTTGCCTTGAATGACGAAGAGCGGTGCTTTGATTTTATCAACTTTATAAATCGGCGAAATCCGTTTGAGAAAATCCAAATCTTTATCGAGCATTCCGTATTCGACTTCGCGCTGTCGGCGGCGATAACCGGAAGTGTTTTTCAGAAAAGTTTCCCAGTTTCCGATGCCGACCGTATCAACCGCCGCCGCCCACAAATCAGGATACAAAGTAATCGCGGCAAGCGTCATATAACCGCCGTAACTTCCGCCCATCACGGCAATTCGTTTCGCGTCCGCGCCGCCCGAAGTTTTCAGCCATTCGACCGCCGAAGCCAAATCTTTAACCGAATCTTCGCGTTTTTCCACGTCATCGAGATGCGAAAAAGTTTTGCCGTAACCCGTCGAACCGCGCACATTCGTCGCCAAAATCGCGTAACCGCGCGACAGATAATATTGATAAAGCGGATTAAATCCCGGACGTTCCTGCCCTTCGGGTCCGCCGTGAACGCTGACGATGACGGGATATATTTTAAGTTCGGAATTATTGTTTTTAATTGAAACTTTCGAGAAGGTTGTTCCTTTTGGCAAGGTGTCATTTGTCGCATTGCTTCTCGGTTTATAATACCAAGCCGAAATCTCGCGCCCGTCAAATGATTTATATTTAATCAATTGCGGCTCGACAAATGAACTTTGCGAAATGCCGAGCGTTGAACTTTTTGTTAATTGCGCGATTTTCTTTGTCTTTAAGTCGTAAATCCAAATGTCCGTCAGATTTTTTGCCGAACTCAGCGTAAAAGCCAATTTGCTCGCGTCTTTTGAAAATTCCAAACCGCCGACCACGCCGCTTGCCGGGAGTTCGGTGTTTTGCGTCATCAAACTCAAGTCGAAATCCGCTTTCGGATTCGGCTTTTTCTTGATTGCCGAAATATAGAGTTGGCTGAAACCTTCACGATTTATTGTGTAAGCGAAATTTTTATCGTCGCGGCTGATCGCCGTTGCGTCCAAATCGTAAAGAACTTTATTTTTCGGCACAATTTCTTTGGTCGTCAAATCCATCCGCGAAAGCGTGATAAATTCGTCATTTTGATTTGTGCCGAAAATTATCGTGTTGTTGTCGAGAAAATGAACGTCCGAAAAAGTCGCCGCTTCGTCGTGCGGCGTGAGATGCGTCGCTTGTTTTGTTTTCGTGTCAATCAAATATAAATCGTTGTCCAGACTGAACCGCACGGACGAACGCGAAACGATTACTTTACTGTTGTCTTCGGAAACTGCCGATACGAAATTTGAACCGTCTTCCTGCAAAAGCAATTCTTCTTTGCCGGCGGCGAGATTCATCGAATAAACGTCAAACCAATTTTTATCGCGTTTGTTCGACGTATAAAAAATCTTCGCGCCGTCTTTGGAAATCGCGCCGAAGTTATGACGAACTTTCGGATCGTCGGTTAATTGTTTGATGTTCGCGCCGTCGTTCGACAGTAGAAAAAACTGCGTGTTTTCATCGCCGCCGGACGCTTTGCCGAAAATAATTCCGTTCGGCGACCATTCGACAAAACTTATATTATCTTGATAAGCCGTGATTTGTTCGGGATAACCGCCGCCCGCGTCAATCATCCAGATTTGCGAAGTTCCGGTGATGTTCGTCAAAAAAGCGACGCGCTTTCCGTCAGGCGAAAACGTCGGCGAGCTTGCCGAACGAATATTCAAATAACGCTCGATGTCGTAATTTTGCGCGTAAACGGAACAATGCAAAGCAAGCAGAACAAATAAAAGAAGTAATTTTTTCATCGTTATCTCCCTTAAAAAATAAAAATGGATAGCGAATTGCAAAAGCATTATCCACTATCCATCGTCAATTATTCAAACGAAATTTTACAGATTAATCTTTTCGTTTTCGCCGCCGTCAGCACTTTTTCCGGTAACCATCGCTTTGACGAAACCGGCGACTTGCACGAGCGTCGAACTTGACGAATCCCAATATTCGGCTTGTTCGGCTTTTACTTTCAACAGACAAATATGCGGGTCGTCCAAACCTTTCGGAAACCACGCTTTCAAAATCGGATTCCACAGTTCTTCCATTTTCGCTTTGTCTTTGACGATTTGCGCCGTTCCAGAAACCGAAACGTAAACATTATCGTCCGGCGCGGAATAACTTAAATTGACGCGGTTGTCCTTTTCGATTTCGTCCGTTTTATGCGTTTGATCGCTGGTAAAAAACCACAGCGCGTCCGTAATTTTAGATTCCTGAGTGGACATCGGACGCGAACGCAAAACGCCGTCGGTGTCAATCGTCGTCATCATCGTAAAATCAATGTCTTCAATAAGTTCGTTTAGTTTTTCAATTGCTTCTTGTTTTGTATCTGCCATATATTTTTCCCTAATTCGTTGAATTGTGTTTCAAAGTAGAACATTTACTTTTTAATCAAGCAATAATTATTCCACTGAATTTTGGCAACGAAAATTGCTAAAATTTGATTGCAACTTTATCAAGTTCAATTTTCTTAATCTTTGTTGAGAAGCAACTTCCAAAGATAAAGAACATCGAGTTTTCGTCAAGTTACACGGGAGATTTTACGCTTTTGCTCTCTGGTTTTTGCAAATTGTGATTGAAATTAAAAAACAAAATTTTGTTTTATCAAAAAATTATCTGTGTAAGTGGACAAAATAATTTTTGATGGAACGCGGACACTCCTGTCCGCCAACCACGCGCAGCGACGGTTGCGGCGTTAATTACGCCGGAGTCACGCCGACTAGAAGCAATATCGGCGGACAGGAGTGTCCGCGCTCCGGGACTTCGTTAAAATTATTTTGTCCACTTACTTAAATATGAAGTTCGCTTTGTGATTATTACTCTTCGTCTTCCCGCAATTTTTCCAACACGGAAAAATCTTCCAACGTCGTTACGTCGCCTGCAACTTCACCGCTTGAGGCAAGTTCTCTTAAAAGTCGCCGCATAATTTTGCCCGAACGGGTTTTCGGCAAAGCATCGGTAAAACGAATGTCGTCCGGTTTTGCCAACGCGCCGATCTCTTTGGCGACGTGCTGTTTTAGTTCGTATTTCAACTCGTCATTTCCGGCGCGTCCGCCTTCCAGAGTTACAAACGCCGCGATTGCCGAGCCTTTTAATTCGTCAGGTCGCCCGACAACCGCCGCTTCCGCGACGGCTTCGTGTGAAACTAACGCCGATTCGATTTCCGCCGTTCCGAGCCGATGACCGGAA
Source organism: Pyrinomonadaceae bacterium (assembly GCA_965218105.1). GTDB lineage: Bacteria > Acidobacteriota > Blastocatellia > Pyrinomonadales > Pyrinomonadaceae. Next base: position 1,259,776 of record OZ244585.1, on the reverse strand, counting down.
ACATTTATCACGTCGTCAACTCTGCCCATAATCCAGAAATAACCGCGCTCGTCGCGCCGCGCGCCGTCGCCCGCGAAATAGACGTGCGGAATTTCCGACCAATATGTTTTTTTATAGCGTTCGTCGTCGCCGTAAATCGTCCGCAGCATCGAAGGAAACGGATGTTTGATGACGAGATAACCGCCTTCGCCGTCGGGAACGGAAACGCCGTCTTTATCAACGACATCAACAATAATTCCGGGAAACGGAAGCGTCGCCGTTCCCGGCACGGTCGGTGTCGCGCCCGGAAACGGCGAAATCATAATTGAGCCGGTTTCGGTTTGCCACCACGTATCAATAATCGGGCATTTTTCTTTGCCGATAATTTTGTGATACCACATCCACGCTTCAGGATTTATCGGTTCGCCGACCGTTCCCAAAAGCCTCAGCGAAGACAAATCGTGTTTCAAAGGATACTGCTCGCCCCATTTGATAAAAGCGCGAATCGCCGTCGGCGCGGTGTAAAAAATATTGACTTTGTGGCGTTCGATAATGTCCCAAAATCTGTCGAAATCAGGAAAATGCGGCGCGCCTTCATACATCAAAATTGTCGCGCCGTTCGCCAATAAACCATAGACGACGTAAGAATGTCCGGTAATCCAGCCGATGTCCGCCGTACACCAGTAAATATCTTCGTCCTTTAGATCGAAAATCCATTTTGAAGTCAGCGCAACTTGCGTCAAATAACCGCCCGTCGTGTGCAAAATTCCTTTCGGTTTGCCGGTCGTTCCCGATGTATAAAGGATAAAAAGCGGATGTTCGGAATCCAATTCGGCGGCTTCGCAATCGTCATTAACGCTTTCAACGAGTTCGTGCCACCAATAATCGCGCCCGTCTTTCATTGTAATTTCCGAGCCGGTGCGTTTATAAACGACGACATTTTCAATCGTCGGGCAATTTTCGACGGCTTCGTCAACCGTATCTTTAAGACGAATTTCCTGCCCGCGCCGATAACCGCCGTCTGCTGTTACAATCAACTTGCATTCGCCGTCATTTATTCTGTCTTTAATCGCTTCCGCCGAAAATCCGCCGAAAATAACCGTGTGAACCGCGCCGATTCTCGCGCAGGCGAGCATCGCCATCGCCAATTCGGGAACGAGCGGCATATAAAGCGCAACTCTGTCGCCGGATTTTATGCCGAGTTTTTTCAAAACATTGGCAAACTTTGAAACTTCCGTGTGCAATTGCTGATAAGTAATCGTGCGGATTTCGCCGGGTTCGCCTTCCCAGATAATCGCCGCTTTGTTGCGCCGCGACGTTTCGAGATGGCGGTCAAGACAATTGTATGAAATATTCAAAGTTCCGCCGACAAACCATTTGGCAAACGGCTCGTTCCATTCCAAAACGCGCTCCCATTTTTTAAACCAATGCAGCGATTCCGCCGCGCTCGCCCAAAATTCTTCGGGATTTTCGGCGGCTTGGTCGTAAATTTGTTCGTATTCGGCAAAACTTTTGATGTGCGCCTGTTCTGAAAATTCCTTTGGCGGCAGAAAAATTCTCTCTTCGATTAAAGTAGATTCGATGTTGGTTTGCGGTGTTTCCGGCATATTTTCTCCAAAATTTGTTTGCGGTCAATTGTAAATTAAACTTGATGTTAAGCAAAATGAAAATGATTAAAGCAAAACGACTGGAGTGCAAAACGACTGGAGCGCAATCCGTCCCGGTTGCAATGAGCGCGATAGCGCGAAAAAGCGTTTCGCTAGCTTTTAACTCGCATATCAACGAGCGTTTTTGCCGTTTTCAACGGCATTGCAACCGGGACGGATTGCGCTCCAGTCTTGGACGCTTGCGCTCCAGTCAATTCTTGCAAGAATCAAATAACTTTCCCGTTCATCAAAACGGCAGGATTTTCTATGCAAAAGCTATTTAAAATTCGTTTGAGGACTCAAATCGGAGCGTCAAACAACCTTTTAACGAGTTGCGCTCTCAAACGAAAGAATCGTGGAAACTTCTTGATTATGAAACAATTAACATCTTTATTTTTGATTTTTACAATATATTCGGGCTTAATTGCGCCCATCGGATTGCAAATGAATATGCAAGTTCACGCGCAGAAAATTCGTGCAAATGCTGCCCAAACTGATATGAATGAACAGGAAAAAGGTTTGCAATTTCGCTTGAGCGAAGGTGTCGAAGGCGCGGAAACACGCGAGAAATCGCCGGTTGCCGCGACTGATCCGCTTTCGGCGGGCGAAACGGGAAGTTTATTAAAGCGTCTGCCGGAAATAAAAACCGAAAAAGACGACCAAACCGATTTTGCGAAACGCGCCGGAAGTTTGCCGCCGCCGAAAACGGGAAAAACCATCAATGTAAAGTTTCCGTCCGACGAACAGCGCGGAACGCCTCAAGTTTCAAACAATCAAAATTTAGAAGTTTTGCGTTTCTCGCCAGAAGGCGCGGTCAAACTCGCGCCGGATTTGAGCGTAACTTTTTCACAGCCGATGGTTGCCGTAACTTCGCAAGAGCAAGCCGCAAACACAGTTCCGGTTGAAGTTTCGCCCGCTTTACCCGAAGGAAATTGGCGTTGGCTGGGAACGAAAACTTTGATGTTTGATGCGAAAACGCGGTTTCCGATGGCGACGCGCTTCACCGCAAAAATTCCCGCCGGAACGAAATCAATCAACGGACAAGTTTTGGGTAAAGATGTCGTTTGGACATTTGCGACTCCGCCGCCGATGGTTGAAATGATGATTCCTTCGGGAAATCAAATCGTCCGGCGCGACGCGCTGATGTTTGTTTCGTTTGACCAGCAAATAAATCCAAGCGAAGTTATCAAAACGATTTCCGTAACTTCAAACGGCAAAAAAATCCCGATTCGTCTTGCCGTCGAAGATGAAATTAAACAAGATGAAAATATTTCGGATTATATAAAAAATGTTCAGCCGAATCGTTGGCTGGCATTTCGCGCGGTAAATTCCGACGGTTCGACGGAAAACGCGCTGCCCGCTGATTCGCAAATTACCGTAACAATTCAAAAAGGAACGCCGTCCGCCGAAGGATTTTTGACGACGACTGAAGCGCAAACTTTTTCGTTCAAAACTTACGGCGCGATGAAATTTGTCAAAAATTACTGCGGTTACAACCAAAACGAAACGACTTGTGCGCCTTATGATCGTTGGGTTTTAGAGTTTTCAAATCCGATTGATACAAAAAATTTTGACAGATCGCCGGTGAAAATCGAACCGAACATCGAAAATTTGAATATTTTTCCAAGCGGCAATTCAATAATCATCGAAGGCGCGAAACCGGCGCGAAAAACTTTTACCGTAACGGTCGGCGGCGCGTTAAAAGATAATTTCGGGCAAACGCTCGGACAAAAAGTAAAAGCGGTTTTCAAAACCGGCGCGGCTCCGCAAAGTTTGTTTTCGCAAGGCGGAAATTTCGTCGTGCTTGACCCGAATTCAAAACCCGCGTTTTCCGTTTATTCAACAAATTTCAAACAGTTAAAAGTCAAAATTTACAAAGTCGAGCCGACGGATTGGACACAGTTTCAGGAATATGTCAGGCGGATAAACTACGATGACAAAGTGAAAAAGCCGGAAATTCCGGGCAAGTTGGTTGCCGATAAAGTTGTTGCGCTAAAAAATCAGCCGGACGAAATGGTTGAAACGCGCCTTGATTTGACGGAATTTTTAGACGGCAATTTGGGCAATTTGATTTTAGATGTGCAGCCCGTCGAAGATTCGAGCAAAGCCGTTGAAGTTCGCGCTTACAATCGCCGCGTTTTTGCGTGGGCGGAAGCGACGAATATCGGGCTTGATGCTTTTGTTGACAATCAAGAACTTGTCGGTTTTGCAACGGAATTGAAGACGGGAAAACCTTTAATTAATGTAGATTTGACGATTTTCCCGAACGGCGCGGCAGTCCAAAGTCCAAATTCCAGATTGCAAATTCCAGATTCTAAACTTCAAAATTCAAGTGTCATTTCAGGTTGGTGGAACTGGGCGATGAGTTTTGTAACTTCTGAAAATTCTATAACTTCTGAAAACTTCACGGAAACTGAAACAATCGAAGCGGCGCAGACTAATAAAACCGGCGCGAACGGGATTTTGCGTCTGGCTTTGCCGGAAAATCAGGCGAAACAGCAGAATATTTTGATTGCGCGGCGCGGAAAAGATGTCGCGTTTTTGCCGGAAAATACCGATTATTATTATCAGCAGCAGGGAAATTGGTTTCAAAAACCGCCGACGGATTCGCTGCGCTGGTTTGTATTTACAGACAGGAATATGTATCGCCCGAAGGAAGAAGTCGCCGTCAAAGGTTATATTCGCGTTTTTGAAGGCGAAAAACTCGGCGGAATTGCCGCCGTCGGCGATAAAGCAAGCGGTTTGACGTATAAAATTTACGATTCGCTCGACAACAAAATCGGCAATGGCACGGCGAATTTGAACGCTTTCGGCGCGTTTGATTTTAAGTTCAAACTGCCGGACAACGCCAATCTCGGTTATTCCAGAATTGAACTTTCGACGAACAGCAGTTTAGAAGGAAAACAGACGCAGACGGGTTTTCAGATTCAGGAATTTCGCCGTCCCGAATTTGAAGTTACGGTTAAAGCGGAAACCGAAGCACCGTTTTTCGTCAAAGATTCGGCGACAATCGCCGTCGAAGCGAAATATTACGCGGGCGGCGGTTTGGCGAATGCCGATGTTAATTGGACAGTTCGCTCAACGCCGACCAATTACACGCCGCCGAATCGCGGAGATTTTACGTTTGGAACTTGGATTCCGTGGTGGCGTTCTTATGATAACGATTATGACCAAACGACAACCGAAGAATTTAAAGGCGTAACCGACGCAGGCGGCAAGCACGTTTTGAAAATTGATTTTGAATCGGCAAATCCGCCGCGCCCTTACAATGTTGCGGCTTCGGCTTCGGTGCAAGACGTTAATCGGCAGACGTTTGCGGGCGCGACAAATCTGCTCGTGCATCCGTCGTCGCTGTATGTCGGCATCAAAACGCCCAGAAATTTTGTCAGAAAAGGAGAAAATATCACGGTTGAATCAATCGTAACCGACATTGACGGCAATTTGATTGCGAATCGTGCCGTCAACGTCAAAGCCGAATTGAAGGATTGGCGTTTTGACAAAGGTTCTTGGAAGGAAGAGGTAGTTGACGAGCAGAATTGTCAAATAAAATCCGCCGAAACCGCGCAGAAATGCACATTTACGGCGAAACAAGGCGGACGTTACACGATTACGGCGCGGGTTTCGGATGACCGCGAACGCCCGAATGAAAGCGAACTGACGGTTTGGATTCCGGGCGGACAAACCGAGCCGAAACGCACAGTTGAACAGGAAGAAGCGCAGATTATTCCCGACAAGAAAGATTACGCGCCCGGCGATACGGCGGAACTTCTGGTGATTTCGTCGTTTGCGGGTGCGGAAGGCGTTTTGACTTTGCGGCGCGACGGAATCGTCAAAACCGAGCGTTTTTCGATGAACGAATCTTCGACGATTTTACGGATTCCGCTCGAAGAAAAATATCTGCCGAACATTTACGCGCAAGTTGATTTGGTCGGCGCGGCGGAACGAAGCGCGGACACTCTGTCCGCATCCGGCGAACTCGCGGACAGAGTGTCCGCGCTCCGTCGTCCGGCGTTTGCGAGCGGCGAAATAAATCTTTCGATTTCAACCGATTCGCGCAAATTAACGGTTTCCGCCGAGCCGCTTGAAAAAACACTCGCGCCCGGCGGCGAAACGAAAGTTGCGGTTGAAGTCAAAGACAACGCGGGCAAACCCGTCGCCGATTCGGAAGTCGCGGTCGTCATTGTTGACGAATCAATTTTGGCACTGTCGAATTATGACATCGCCAATCCGCTCGGAATTTTCTACACGCCGCGCGGCGAAGGCGTGAGCGATTATCATTCGCGGAAAGATGTTGTTTTGGCAAATCCTGATGATTTACATTCTCCTGATAAATCAATCACGCAAAGACAAATTAATGAATTACCAATAAATGGGCGAAGACCAATTGACTTTTTGCAAATGTCGGCTGGAGTTGTTGATTCAACAGATTCTAAAATAAGAGTTGATGCGCCACGAAATTTGTCAGGTTTTAACCTTCCCAATTCTAAAAGCAAATCTCAACAACCTCAAATAAATCTCCGCCAAAACTTCGACGCGCTCGCCGTTTTCGCGCCGAATGTCAAAACCGACGCGAGCGGCAAAGCGGTTGTTGATGTCAAACTGCCCGACAATCTGACGCGCTATCGCATAATGGCGGTGGCGGTTACGAAGGCGAAAATGTTCGGCAAGGGCGAATCGGCAATTACGGCGAAACAGCCTTTGATGGTGCGTCCGAGTGCGCCGCGCTTTATGAATTTCGGCGATAAAGTTGAACTTCCCGTCGTCGTTCAAAATCAAACCGATAAAGATTTAACGGTTAATGTCGCAATTCGCGCAGCAAACGCCGAATTAACCGACGTTGGCGGAAAGCGCGTCGTGATCAAGGCAAATGACCGCGCCGAAGTTCGTTTTCCGGTTTCGGCGAATAAGGCGGGAACGGCGCGTTTTCAATTTGCCGCAACTTCGGGCAATTTTTCGGACGCGGCGGAAATTTCATTGCCCGTCTGGACTCCGGCGACGAGCGAAGCGTTTGCGACTTACGGCACGACGGACGAAAACGGCGCGATTGTCCAACCCGTGCAAGCTCCGAACGACGTTTATCCGCAATTCGGCGGTTTGGAAATTACGACTTCTTCGACGCAGTTGCAGGAATTAACCGATGCGTTTATTTATCTGCAAACTTATCCGTTTGAATGCACCGAACAAGTCGCTTCCCGTATGATTTCGATTGCCGCGCTGCAAAATGTTTTGAAAGCGTTCAAAGCAAAAGAATTGCCGTCGGACGCGGAATTAAAGACTCGTTTTGCAAAGGATGTCGAGATTTTGCAGTCGCGCCAAAACGATAACGGTTATTTCGGTTTGTGGAAAAAAGACAATGAACGCTACAAATTCCCGTTCGTCACCGTTCACGCCGCGCACGCGCTCGTTTTGGCAAAAGCGAAAGGCTACCAAATTCCCGAAGAAATGCTGACGAAGGTTAAGCCTTATTTGAAAAACGTCGAAACGCATTACGAAGAATATTATCCGCCACAAGTTCGCTGGACAATTTCGGCTTACGCGCTTTATGTTCGTAATTTAACGGGCGACAACGACTCGGCGAAAGCTAAGAAATTATTAGCCGCAGCTACCGTCGAAAAAATGCCGTTTGAAGCGTTGGGCTGGATTATGTCGGTTTTGGCTGACGATAAAAATTCCGCGCAGGAAGTCGAAAATATCAAACGGTTTCTAATGAACCGCACAACCGAAACCGCTGCAACCGCAAATTTTGTAACCGATTACGGCGATGGCGCGTGGCTGATTATGTATTCAAATCGCCGCGCCGACGGCGTTCTTTTGGAAGCACTTTTGAAAGCCGATCCGAACAACGATTTGATTCCGAAATTAGTTCGCGGACTTTTAGATCATCGCACCAAAGGACATTGGGCGAACACGCAGGAAAATGTTTTTATTCTGCTCGCTTTGGACAAATATTTCGAGGCTTACGAAAAAGTTACGCCCGATTTTGTGACAAAAGTTTGGCTCGGAAACGCTTACGCGGGCGATCAAACTTTTAAAGGTCGTTCGGTTGATTCAAACCTTTTGAATATTCCGATGAATTATTTAATCGAGCAAGGCGGAACGCCGAATTTGATTTTTGATAAACAAGGCGCGGGACGGCTTTATTATCGAATCGGTTTGAAATACGCTCCGAAAAATCTGAATCTCGCGCCCGCCGATTACGGTTTTACGGTTTTGCGAAAATACGAAGCGATTGACAACGCCGAAGATGTAACGCAAAACGCTGACGGAACTTGGACTTTTAAATCCGGCGCGAGAGTTCGCGTGCGTTTGACGATGGTTGCCCAAGCCAGACGTTATCACGTCGCGCTGGTTGACAATCTTCCGGCAGGTTTGGAAATTCTCAACCCGGAATTAGCCGTTACCGAAGAAATTCCGCAGGATAAGCAGGACAAAACCGTAACCGAATACGGTTCAAGAAGTTACGGCTACGGTTATTGGTGGAGCAGAAATTGGTTTGAACACCAAAATTTCCGCGACGAACGCGCCGAAGCGTTTAGTTCATTGCTTTGGGAAGGCGTTTATAATTATTCCTACGTTGCGCGGGCGACCACGCCCGGAGAGTTCGTCGTGCCGCCCGCCAAAGCCGAGGAAATGTATCACCCCGAAACTTTCGGGCGTACGCAAACGGATTTTGTAAAAGTTGAATAAATAGTGGTTGTCGTTTGCGGTAAATAGCTTTTAAAAATTTGCTTGGCTTTTTATTCGACTAATAAAACAAATCGTATGTAAAAGCAAAAGGCTGTTACATTTTTAGTAACAGCCTTTTTTTGAAAAGTGAGAATGTTTATTATTTAACCATTTCGCTGGTTAAAATCGCGCCGCCCATATTTGCCATTACAGCCGAAACTTTTACGACGCGCCGCGTGTTTTTATCAATCCAGATTGTTTGATTTTCTGAACCGTCTTCGGATTTCAGCGAAACCTTAAAGGCATCGAAATCGCCAGCCGGAACTGTAACTTTTTCCGTGCCTTCAACCTTTAAAATCATCGTTTTGACTTTGTTGCCCTGAACGTCGTAGTTGCGGAAACTCGTTTGATAATTTTCGGCAAGCGGCAAGGCGGCGATGACATTGAAACTGCCCGCGCCGTCGGCGAATAATGCGCCCTCCAAATCCATATTAATCGGTTTAGACTGTCCGTTCATTGACATCGTGCCGACGGCTTTATTGTCTTTTACCGTAAATTCTATCGCCATCGGTTCTTGATTTACCGAGCGTTTCAACAGATTGAGTGTTCCTTTTTCGACGGTTGAAGTTTCCTTGATTTCGCCCTGCGGCGTTGTTACATTTTCGTTGATTATCCAAACTCCGTCGCCGCTTTTGATTTCATCGGCGATTGAAATGGGAATTTCCTGACCGCCGAGCGCAATTTTCGCCTGATAATTCGTTTTCTCCGGCTTCAAATCCATTGTCGGTTTCGGCGCGGGAAGTTTTGTCATATCAACTTTTTCGGCTAATTTAATGGTTTTCGGGTCAACTGTAATTTCTTTCAAACGCTTGGCGACTTCCGGTGTCATTGACTCTTGATAACGTCCGCCGAGATGTTCCGCTAAAAACTTTTCAGACGCGGCAACCATCGCCAAATTATTGACCGGACGCGCAAAACCGTGTCCTTCATCGTCGGCGACCAAGTATTCAACCGGATATTTCCTGTCGCGCAGAGCAATGACGATTTGATTCGCTTCACGGACGTTGACACGCGGATCGTTTGCGCCCTGCACAATCATCAGCGGCGTTTTGATTTTGTCCGCCGAATAAAGCGGCGATTGACGTTTCATCTGCGCCGCGCCTTCCGGCGTGTTCGGATCGCCCATTCGTTTATACATAATCGTCCGTCCGGCTTCCCAATACGGCGGAATGGCTTCGAGCAGAGTTTTCAGATTTGACGGAGCGACAATCGCCACTGCCGCCGCATATAAATCCGGCGTAAAGGCAACGCCCGCTAAAGTTGCGTAACCACCGTAACTTCCACCCATTATACCGACACGCTTCGGGTCGGCGATGCCTTGCGAAACAAGATATTTCACGCCCCAAGTGATGTCGTCCTGCATTTTTTGTCCCCATTCGTTATTTCCGGCGTTCAAAAACTTTTTGCCATAGCCGGTTGAAGCGCGGAAATTCGGGCTTAAAACGGCGTAACCGCGATTTGCCAGAAATTGCGCGAAGGTATTATAACCCCACGAATCACGCGCCCAAGGTCCGCCGTGCGGAAAGACGATAACGGGCAGATTTTTCGCTTCGACACCTTTTGGCAAAGTCAGATACGCCGGAATTTCCAAACCGTCCGACGATTTATAACGCACGGTTGTCATTGGCGCGAGTGCTTCACGCGGCAGCGTTTTACGTATTTCATAAAGTTTTGACAAATCTTTTGTCTTGCGGTCATAAATCCAAACCGTTCCCGGGTCAACATCGCTGTAAGTCGAAACGATAAATTTCCGCTCGTCTTTCGTGCTTGAACCGAAATTTATTTCGCGGTCGCCGAGCTTTTTCTTGAGAAAGTCGTAATCGGCTTGATATTTTTTATCTTTCCAATAAATTTGGTTGCGGTCGGCTTCATACGAAGTAGCGATTAGTTCATTGGAAACATCAGAAAAAGAAGCGTTGCCGAAATCAACTTTTTTATTCGGGTCGCTTTCCACCAATTCGGTTTTGCCGGTGTCAACGTCGAGCAGATATAAGCCGGTTAAATCCGTGTCGCCTTTGTTTGATTGAATATAAACGCGCTTGTTGTCTTTATTAAAACGAATCGGCGCGCAAGTTTCAAACAAATTGCACGAATAAACAACCGTCGCTTTATCGCCGTCAAGCCGCAAGATTTCCGTGTCGCCGTTTTGCGGAACGCGCACGGCAAGCCGCATTTTGTCGGCATTATCAAAGATAAAACCTTGCAGACGGTCTTCGTTTTTGCGAATCAAAGTTCGCTCGCCCGTAGCGATATTTACTTTATAAAGATCGTGCCAAGCCGGATCGCGGTCGTTCAAACCGACATAAATCGTGTTCGGATCGGAACGCGGCACGGACATTATCATCGCCCGCGCTTTTTTCGCCTCAGTCAGATTTCGCGCCGCCGGAACATTGGAATCTTTCGCATTCGGGTCTGCCGGATTGACGGCATAGACGTTGTAATTTTCATCGCCGGCGTTGTCCTGCGTGAACAAAATATATTTGCCGTCCTCCGACCAGAAAAAACCGGGAATCGGTCTGTCCGTTCGATTGGTCAACAGCCGCGCTTTGTCAAACGGTTCGTCAATTTTCTTAACCCAGACGTTTCTCGTGTCTTTATAAGGCTTCATAAAAGCGACATATTTGCCGTCGGGCGAGATTTGCGCTCCGGCATATTCGGGATTGCCGAAAAACACTTCGCGGTCAATCAACGTCGGCATCTGCGCGTTTGTTTTCATATTAAAAGTAATCAGTATCACGGCGAAAACCGTAAAAATAAAAATACGTTTCATTTTAATTTCTCCTTAATTTTTGATTTCGGATAATGTTGATAAAAGTTACGACAACGGCTCTGAAATTGTTTCAGAATCAAAATCGTCTGCCTAAGCCTTTTTGCGAAACTTTTTTTCGTTCCAATAATTCCTGAAAAGTTCGATCTGCGACCGGATACAACTGGTTTTGAATGAATATCGAAGAAATGCCTCTTGCTGAAATTTTCAGAGAAACAAATTTTACGAACTTTTAATTAAACATTATTCACGGGAAATTTCATTTAAAACTGCTTTAGCCGCACGTTTCGACGCGCCGCCTTTGCCTAAAGTTTCGACGACTTTGTGTAATTCTTCGCGCATTTTCCGATTCGTTTCCGGTTCGAGCAGGCGAAAAAGTTCGTTTGCCAGAATTTCGGGCGTAAAATCATCTTGAATAAATTCCTTTGCCAGACGATTTTGGGCTATCAAATTTATCAAACCGAAATGTTCGACTTTGATTAAAGGACGCAGAAGTTTGTAGTTCAGCGGCGAAGTTTTATAAACAATCGCCATCGGCGTTCCGATAATTGCCGTTTCGAGCGTCGCCGTTCCGCTGGTGACGGCGGCAGCGTCCGAAGCGTTTAAGGCTTCGCGCGTTTCGTTTTGGACGATAATAATTTTCGGTAATTTTAAACCTTTTCGCCGCGCTTGATTGATTGCCGTTTCGATTTCCTCAACTTTGCGCGTTGAAGAAAGAGCGATGACGAACTGCAAATCGTGATTTTTTTCAGTCGTCAACGAAGCTGTTTCGAGCATTACGGGCAAAATTCGCGCGATTTCTTTATGACGACTGCCGGCAAGTAGGGAAATAATTGGTTTTTCCGCGTCGAGATTATGTTTTTCGCAAAATTCTTCGCGCGAAAGAGTTGAGAAAACTTCTCTTGCCAGCGGATTTCCGACATATTCGACGTGCGAAATTCCTTGTTTTTGATACCAATCTTTTTCAAACGGCAGAATTGTCAAAAGCAGATCAACATATTTTGCAATAATTTTTACGCGATATTTACGCCACGCCCAAAGCTGCGGTGAAATGTAATAAATGATTTTCAAACCTTCTTTTTTCAGCGACTTGGCGAGTTTTAAGTTGAAATCGGGAAAATCAACGAGAATAACCGCGTCGGGTTTTCTTTTAACCGCTTCTTTTTTCAACATTTGAAACGCCGTCCAAAACATCGGCAGAGCGCGGGCGATTTCCGGCAGACCGACGATTGAAAAGTCGTCGGCGTTGACGATTGATTCGACACCTGCTTCGCGCAGATGATGGCTGACCGCGCCGAAAAACTCGAAATTCGCGTCCGGCGAATTTTCGCGCAGAGCGTTGACGAGTTTGGCGGCGTGCGCGTCGCCGGACGTTTCGCCCGCGACGACCATTATTTTGTAGGTTTTTTTATTTATCATCACAGGTCAACCATTTGCACGAAAAGCGGCATCAAAGCAGTTGTTTTTAGATAAAATATCATTTTAATTTTCCGGTTTGCTTGCCAGAGGCGGCTTTTACCTTTAAAATGCAGTATTTTGCGCTTCTTGGCAATTTCAAAATTTTAGCAATTTTTATACGTCTTTTTAATTATCTTGGAGGAGTTTGTGAAATTTCACATTTTCGTTTTATTAGTTTTTACAGCTTTAATCGGTATTTTTTCGCCTGTTTCGGCGCAGGTTGATTCTGCTATCGGACAAATTACCAGTTCCGCGTCGGAAGCATTTGTCGGCGGAATCAGCGGTGACGGACGGCTCGTCGTTTTTGAATCAACCGGAAATATCGCCACGGAAAATCCGCGAAATGCCGACGGAAACCGCGAAATTTTTGTTTTCGATTACGCGCAGCGGCGTATTTTTCAAATCACCGACACCAAAAGTTTATTGATTAACGCGACATTATCGCCGACTTTTGACAATATAAACGTCGAAATTTCAAATCTTCGACCGACAATCAGCAACGACGGACGCTGGATCGCTTTCGGCTCAAACGTCAATTCCGTGGTGAATCCGCAAGCCGGAATCACGCCGGGAAGTTTCGATGCCGCGTCCTTGAATATGACTTCCGGCACGACGGTTACAAATCCGCTGACAGACGACGGTAATACGGAAATCTGGCTTTATCAAGTTCCGGCGACGGCAGCCGTTAATTTGTCGGCGGGCGCGGAAATTCCGGTTACCGATTTAAGTGCCGGAACATTCACAAGAGTTACGAATACGTCAGCCAGTCGCCTGCCGGTTGCCGCGACGACGACGACCGGAGCGATCATTGCGGATGATAATCGAAGTCCGAGCATCAGTGATAACGGCAATTACACGGCATTTGTGTCCAATCGTGATTTGGTTTCGACGGTGGGCAACGGTTCGCCGGACAATAACGATGAAATTTTCACGTATGTTCGCAATTTAAATGTTATCGGGCAAGTGACAAAAACGCCGCGCGGAACGCTCGTCGCGCCGATTTATAATCAGAATCCGACCATTTCCGGCAACGGTCTGCGCGTCGCTTTTCTCAGCAAAGGCGACAATCCGATTGTCGGAATGACCGGCGGAAGCAATGCGGACAACAATGTTGAAATTTTTTACTCCGACCTGAACGCCGCCGGTGCGCCGAGCGGCGCGAACCAGAAACAAATAACGACAACGACGCGAACCAATCCGGGCGATGTGGTAAATATATTTGACATCGGCAGACGAATGAGCCGTGACGGGCGTTACATCGCGTTCGACTCTTTCGCTGATTTAGCCGGTGAAAACGGCGGCGCAAATTATACGTCTTTCGCCCTTTATCTTTACGACACGACAACCGGCACTTTTCGGCGCATTACAGCCCGCAGCGATGCCGACGCGACCGCGAGCGGCGGCGATGTCGCGCATTATCCGGGTTTTACCGACACGGACGCTGGCGGTACGCCGCAAACTCTGGTTTTGGAAACCCGTCTAAATATTATTCCCGCCGGAACGGTCGCCGCCGCCAATGACGACGGCTTGAACACGAATACGGTTCGTCCGACGCAGATTTATTCGTATCCTTTGAATATTCCGGCGGCTTCGGCGACGTTTATGAGATTGACCAAGTTTCCGTCGCCGAGTCCCTTTTTGGCTTCGACTCAGCCGATTCCGAGCAATTCGCTCAAACGAATGTCGTTCACTTTGGGATTGACGGAAGTCGGCACGGGAAATTTCGACGCTTCCAATGAAGCATATTATTTACTTTTGCCGACGGCGGCTTCGACAACCGACGCGGCTTTGAGTTTCGTGACGGGCGCGAGCGGAATTCCGGTTTCAAACTCTCCCGTTCCGACACCAACGCCGTCCGCGTCGCCGTCGCCGACACCGCAAACTCCGGCGGCGGTGCAGGGAATCTCTCCCGGAATGCTGGCGATTGTTGATTACACGGCGGCATCAAATCCGGCGATTACCGCTCAAACGGCGGTCGGTTCGATTAGCCGAAGATTTACGCTGCCGATAGAATTGGGCGGCGTAACAATGACTATTAACGGCGCGGCTGCCGGTTTGAAATCGGTCAGTCAAAATAAAATTACTTTCGTCGCTCCGCCCGGACTTTTTCCGCCGGGAGCCAACAACATTTCATATCCCGTCGTTATCAATAATAACGGCGTGGTCAGCAGGGGAACTATTACGGTTGTAAATGCCAGACCGGATATTTTTACGTTCAGCCCGATTCCCGCGCCGAATGGACGCGCCAGAATATTCAATGTGACAAACACCGTTTTCAGAACCGAACCGTTCGCCGTTACAACCGTAAAAAGAAAAGGCGGCAGGCGCGTTCCGACCGTTTTGAGAGTATTTTTGACGGGCGCGGAATTTGTTAATTCCACCGATGTAATGATTCGAGTGGGAAGTACGGTTATCAGCGGAACGCAAATCAGGACAAATTCCGTAACCCGCGAACCGGGCGTGAACACTTTTGATTTCACGCTTCCGGCGGCACTCAACGGCGCGGGCGACGTTCCGATAATCATTACGATTACTCTAAACGGCGTGGCTTATCAAAGTCGGCTTGACGACACCGCGCCGGTGTTTAGAATTTTGTAGAAATTAGAAACCGGAAAGGAAAAGTTGAAAACGGAGGAACGAATTTTTCTCCGTTTTTGACTGTAAGTTTTAAGATTTCGGCGGTTATGTTATAATTTGAAAAAGCAAAAATTTATAAAAAAAGATTTTTTGAAATTATACTCTTTTCGTCCTTTCTTTCACGTAGAAGACCTTTTTTCATATCAAATTCAGGAGTTTATAAAAAATTATGACAAAAAAAGACGTAAGTACAATGCAAATTGCGCCGAAAGTGTGGCGCGACGGCGAGTTTATCGAATGGAAAGATGCCCGCGTTCACGTGATGACGCACGCGCTGCACTACGGTTCGAGCGTTTTTGAGGGTATCCGCGCATACGATACGGAACGCGGCACGGCGGTTTTTCGGCTCACCGAGCATATCCAGCGTCTTTTAAATTCGGCGAAAGTTTACCGGATGGAAGTTAAACCGACGCACGAGGAAATTTGTCAGGCGACGGTCGAACTTGTGCGGAGCGGCGGAATGGACGAATGTTATATTCGCCCGATAATTTTTCGCGGTTTGAACGAAGAAAAACCGGCGTTCGGCGTAAATCCGTTCCCGAATCCGGTTAATTGTTATATCGCGGTGTGGGATTGGGGCAAATATCTGGGCGAAGAAGCACTCGAAAAAGGTGTCGAAGTCTGCGTTTCGAGCTGGACGCGAACGCCTTCAAACTCGCTTCCCGCAGTCGCCAAAGCGGGCGCGAATTATATGAATTCGCAGCTTATTAAAATGGAAGCGATTCTCAACGGCTTCAGCGAAGGCATCGCGCTCGATGATCGCGGTTTTATTTCCGAAGGTTCGGGCGAAAATTTGTTTTTGGTCAACAACGGCAAACTTCTCACGCCGCCGCTCGGCGCGTCGGTTCTGCCCGGAATCACGCGCGATTCGGTCATTCACATTGCCCGCGAACTCGGCATCGAAGTCGAAGAGACGAACATTCAGCGCGCAGCTTTATATCTGACCGACGAACTGTTTTTCACCGGCACAGCCGCCGAAATCACGCCGATCAGCAAAGTTGACCGCATCACGGTCGGCAGCGGCAAACGCGGCGACATCACGAAAAAATTGCAGGACGAATTTTTCGCCATCATTCACGGCAAACGTCCCGCGCCGAACAACGCACCGTGGCTGACGTATGTTAATGAAGCGGCTGAAAACAAAACGGCGACGGCGGCGATGAATGATAAATAAAAAGTTTGACAACCGAACAAATCAGGCAAAACTCGCATAATAGTTTTAGTTGGGTTTTTTCTCCTAATCTGGAGGTGTGTATGAATCAGCGGGAGTTACAAAAATATCAATTAATAGCAAACAGTCGCGGACAGGTTGTGCGCGTGGTCAAACAACTGCTTCACTCAAACCCGCGTAATTCATACCGAATGGACGGCACGGACATTTTCGATATCAAGCTGCAATCGGCGATTGCCGAGTTTCAGCGAGCGGCACGGCTTCCGAATACGAGCGGGACACTTGACACGCAAACGTGGGCAGCATTGGGCGCGAATATGCTTCCGGCGCAAATTAGTATCCTTTCAGTTCACGATTCTAATATTCACTCTTTATTATCGGGAAAGTTGGGCGGTGGTCGCGGACTGTCTGCGGACGAAACGAAATTGGCGCAGATTATGTATAAAACATCCATTGATTATACAAAGGTTAAGTTTCATAAAGAGAAATATATTTCTCAACAACCGGACACTACCTTTATGACTCCGAACGGGGAAATATACGCTCCGCCAAAGATTTACAGCAGCGATTACGCATTTGAATCAGATGAATTTAAAGCTACAATCATCCACGAGTTTTGTCACGTTTGGCAGTGGCAGAGAAATATTAAATATGTCAGAACGTCTGCCGTCCTTGAAGGCATTTGGCACTGGGGAGATTACGATGAAGCATATTACTATAAATTAGAAGAATACAAAGATTTAAAGGAATTTGGACTTGAACAGCAAGCCGTGATGATTGAGGATTATTATCGTGTGGTAAAACTCAATTTGGATTATAGCGAAAGTCCGACGGGGAAAAAGCGCGTATTAAATTATCCGAATGATTCATTGGTACGCATAAAAAATTTACTTACGAAGGCTTTGAGCAAATTTCTTAGTAATCCGAGTTATTAAAGAAAAAGTTAATTTTAAATTCCGGTCGGTTTGCAACGATTGTAAATAAAGAGGAACACTTATTATTATGTCATATTCTACTTTTAGTCAGATTGTCTTCTGGTTTTTCATCATAGTGTTTGGTTTAATAACAATCTTACTAACTACTAAAACAGTGCAAGGCTATCGAGCGGCAAACCGGAGCAAAGCCCCAATTATTATAAAAACAGCAATTACATTTATAGTTTGGTTAATTATAAGTTTATATACTTTCGTAACGGACGCACTCGCTTTTTGGGCAGCCAGTCATTCCGTCAAAGTATTATTCGTAAAACTGGATAGCTCAACAATTTTAATTATTGTAACGAATTTGGTATGGGCTTTGATAGGTTGCGGATTGGTTTATTGGTTGAGCAGGCAATCCAAAGAGGAAAATTTCAATTGAACTAAAACAGAAAGAATGCTTCACAACGGAAGTTCAGAACAAATTGAAATTTAAGATAAACGCTCTGCGTGGAAATAACGGCAAAACCTAACAAATCATTGGACGCGCGGGCGCGGGCAGCGACTTTCTTATCACGTTCTTTCCTTAATTCGGAGTTGCGCGAATTCGGTTTCGCCTCACGTCAATTCAATCGTTTGACAACCGAACAAAAACAGGCAAAACTCGCATAATATTTTAATTGTGCGGGTTTTTTCTTTTTTCTGATGAACTATAAAAACTTTATTCTCGAAATAACAGTTTTCATCTGCGGCGCGCTCGTGATGGTTTATGAAATCATCGGTTCGCGTCTGCTTTCGCCGTATCTCGGCGCGTCAACTTACGTCTGGACGAGTCTGATCGGCGTGATTCTCGGCGCGTTAAGTTTGGGTTACTGGCTCGGCGGCAGATTGGCGGACAAAAAACCGGACGTAAAAGTTCTCGCTTTTGTGATATTTCTCGCGGGCGGCGCGGTTTCGCTGACGATTTTGTTGAAAGATTTAATTCTCGCGCTGATCGCCGAAAGTTCCGCGATTTTAGAGATAAAATCGCTGCTCGCCGCTTTTTTATTGTTCGCTCCGGCGAGCGTTTTGCTTGGTTTTGTAACGCCTTACGCGGTAAAACTCAAAATCTCTTCGCTCGCCGATACCGGCAAAACCGTCGGCAGACTTTACGCGCTTTCGACCGTCGGCAGCATTTTGGGGACTTTTTCAGCCGGATTTTTTTTGATTCCGTTCGTCGGCAGCGAAAAAACGCTTTATCTGATCGGCGCGGGTTTGATCGGTCTGTCAATTCTGCTCGTGCCGTTCACATTACAGCCGTTTAATTTGATGATTCTGATTTTGTACGTTTTTGGCATCGGCGTGAACGAATTTCGCAGTTATTATCTGTTTAAAGCGAGCGAACTGCGCGACATTGACACCGAATACAGCCGCGTTCAAATCTTCAAAACGAAAGATAATGACGGCAAAGAAATTCGCGCAATGGCGATTGATCCGTATTTTATTCAATCGGCGATTTTCCCCGACAGCGACGAACTCGTTTTCGATTATGCCGAGTATTATCATCTGATTCGGCATTTCAAACCGGATTTTCAAAATACGCTGATGATCGGCGGCGCGGGTTATTCTTTTCCGAAAGATTACTTGAAAAAATATCCGAATGCGAAAATGGAAGTCGTCGAAATTGATCCGCAAATGACCGAAATCGCCGCAAAATATTTTCGTTTGGAAGAAAATCCGCGTCTGAATATTGTTCACCAAGACGGCAGAGTTTTTCTCAATCGCGCCGAATCAAACAAATACGACGCGGTTTTGATGGACGCATTCGGCTCGCTTTTCAGCGTTCCGTTTCAACTGACGAGCGTCGAAGCCGTCGAACAAATAAGGCGCGTTTTAAAAGACGACGGCATCGTCGTTATCAATCTCGGCGGCGCGATTGACGGCGGCGCGAGCAGGTTTCTGCAAGCCGAATACAAAACCTACGCGCAAATTTTCCCGCAGGTTTTTTTGTTCAAAGTCAACGCCGATTACACCGACACGCAGTTGCAAAACTTGATAATCGTCGCTTCAAAATCTAAAAATCAACCCGCATTTGAAAGCGGCGACGCGGAAATTTCCTATCTTCTGAAACATCTTTACGAAAAAAATCTGCCGACAAATGAAAACATTCTAACCGACGATCTCGCGCCGGTCGAATACTATAATTCCTTTGCTCAAAGCGTTTACCGAAGGAAAAACGGCATCAAAGACGGAAAATCCGCGCGATAAAAAGGGGAAAATAATATGAAATATAAGGACTATAAAGATTTGGTAAAAATCGCGGAAGACAATAATTTTCAGGTTACTTCGACGACCGGCGACAGTCATAACGTCGGGTCAAAACATTATTTGGGTTTGGCGATTGATGTCAGAACGAAAGATAAAACAGACAAACAGATTGAAGATTTTGTTAAACTGCTGCAAAATGGAGGTTTAATCGTTCGTGATGAAAGAATGCGCCCGCCGGGACAAAGGGTTTGGAACGGTTCACACCTGCATATTGAAATTCCGAGCAATAAAAAATCTGCAATCGTCGAAGAAACCGTTTTGAAGTTCGGCAGTCAGGGCGAAGCCGTCAAAACTCTGCAAAATCGTCTGGTAAAATTGGGTTTTTTGAATCCGCAGGATATTGACGGCGATTTCGGACTGGTGACAAAAAGTGCCGTCGTAGATTTTCAAAAGCTGTACGGCATTGCGGCGGACGGCGTTTTCGGCACGGAGTCGAAAATGAAACTGGCGGCGGCTTTGGCGCGGATTTGATAAATTCCAGATTGCAGATTCCAGATTCTAAATTGTGAGAAAATTCCAGATTGCAGATTCCAAATTGTGAGAAAAATCTTCAAATGTGAAATGTCCCAAATCTGAAATTTGGAATCTGCAATCTGGAATCTGGAATTCACCGAAGTCCCTGACCGATTTGCTGTGTGCCGAAAGTGCCGATGCCGTTTAATCTGAAACTGAAAACAACTTTGTTTTCGCGGCGTACGCCGACGTTGAAAGTGTAATATTGAACGGTCATCGCGCAGCAATCGGAAGCGTAGCCGAGCGTGTAGAGCGAACTGATGAGCGGCGGAAGGTTTTGGACGCGGCGGTTTTCAAAGTCGAAGAAAAGGGAAGTTCCGCCGTAAAATCCCTTGTCGCGGTTGCCGAGAAAAATTGACGGGCTGTATTGCGAACCGCGCAAAGTTCCGGCTTCTCTGCCGTTTGCGTCGCTAAATTGCTGTAAAGAAGGAATTAAGGTTACGGCGCGCGTGTAATAAAATGTCTGGAAAAATTTGACGAGCTTTGTATCGTAACCGACGGTTGCGGAAATGTCGCGCAAACCGTCGCCCTGAACGCCGTAATCGAATCGTGAATTGACGTAAAATGTTTTGCGCGGGCGATAAGTCGCGTCAACATTTATCGGCGAAAATCGGCGGGCAACGCCGCCGAACGTGTAAAACGAAAGTGCCGTAATCGGCGCGATTTGGTTGCGCTGACCGGAAATTAACGCGCCGCCGAAATACGGATCGAAAAAGTATTTGCCGCGCACGGACAGCGAAAAAATTTCATACGGCTGAATTGACAGCGGCTTTTTATCTGTAATATTCGGGCTGTCGCGCAAAATATTCTGGGCTTCATCGGTAACGGCTTCGGTATATCGGCGCGTGTAAAAACGGTTTGTAACGCCGTATTCGATCTCGTTGGTGTCGGTTTGCGTGTCGGCGTAATCGAAGCGAATGATCTTGTTAAAATTATCAACGCCTTTGACGAGCCGATAAGTCGCAAACGGTTCGATGACGTGGCGAAAACGAAACGCGCCGTCTTTGCCGAAATAATTTTTGGCGAGCGCGACGGGTCTGAAATCGAGTTCAAATTCGCCGTATTTGCGTATGACATCGCGCCCGACGACCTGACGAAAAACATTAAACGAATTTGAATAATAAGTAACGCGCGTTCCGCCGGTTGCCGTCAAATTAAAATATTTGAAATAAAACGGAATTGAAATTTGCGGATGAATGTCGAAACGCTGTCCGATGGCGGGCGTAACGACCGGATCGCTGCCAGTTTGCTGCCGGTAAAGCGCGAGATCGTCAACTTCTTCACGTCTCGAAACGCCTTCCAGACTCGTCTTAAACGAAAAATATGAACTTTTCCAGAAAGACAGCGGCGACGGGCGTTTGTCAAAATTTATGCTCGGCAGATTTTTTGTTTTGACGCGCACGTTGGGAATCGAAATCACCTGCGAACGCGCCAGCAAATTCAGCGTGTAATTATTCCAGCTTTTGTTGACAAAGGCTTGCGAAACTTCAATCGGCGAAATAATCTGCTGAATGCCGTCGGAAAAAACCTGTCGAAAAGCCAGATTTGAAGTCAGACGCACATCGGCGACGGCGGTGAAACCGTTGGGAAAATAATGAACGCCGTCGGCGTAAACTATCGAACCGCCCTGATCTGGATGATCGGCATCTTCGCTCGCGCCGAAAATTCTGTCTTTGACGGCGTAAAAACCGAAATTAAAATACGAACGCGAATTGGCGCGTGTGCGAAAGTCCAAACCGTAGCCGAGTCCGCGTCCGGTGTAAATGTCGCCGCGAAACGTCACATCGGCGGAACGTCCGAGAGTTTGATAATACGCGGTTGAAAGACGCGCGCCTTTGTTGCCGGAAAACCCGAAAGTCGGCGTGAGAAAACCGGAAGCGCGGTCGCGTTTTTTTATCGGAATCGAAGCGTAAGGCAGCGGCACAATCGGAACATCTCTGACGCGAAATTTGGCGTTTTTTAATTTGATGCGGTCGTTCTGTGAAATTCGCGCCTCGCTCGCCGTAAAACTCCAATTCGGAACATTATCTTCACAAGCCGTAAATTTGCCGTTTTCGACGACGACTTCGTTCAAACCGACTCGTTCAACGCGATCAGCCGTAAAATAAATGACCGTGCCGTCGTTCGTCTGATTGGTAAAACCCGTCGAATCTTCAAAAAAACCGAGTTTCGTTTTGTAGTTAAATTCGCCGCGCGTTCCGGTGATGCGCTGGTCTTCGCCCTGATCGAAAACGACGCTTCCTTCGGCAATCATCAAACCGACTTCTTCGAGAACCGTTATTTTATCGGCTTGCAGACGATAAATTCCGTAATGCACATCAACATTTCCCTCGTGTACGACAATGCGCTTGTCGCCTTCGCCTTCGGAAGTAACTTTGTTTGAAATAACTTCAAGTTCGCCGTCTTTCTGAACATACCCGGAAACCTGCTTGCGTTTCGGTGCTTTGATGTCCTGCTGCGGCGCGACCGGATTGATATTCGGCGTGTCGGTCATCGGATTGGCGACCTGCCGTTCAACCGGATTTGTATCTTGCGCTTTGACAAAAATCGCCGACAGCAAAATCAAAAACAGGACAAATTTTAACGAATTATAAAAACGCATCAGAAGTTATTACGACACATTTTTGATGCTATCACGAATCGAATAGTTTCTTAAAGTAATAGATTAAGCTGCGATGTTATTTCGTTTCTTTTTTTGTTTTCGAGTTTTCAAACAGCTTCTGCCTGAATTTCACGGTTAAATTCTTCAATCCGACTAACGAACGTAAACATTCGGTATCGGAACATCGTCGCCGAAACCAAACTGCTGCGCCGAAAAACCTTCCGTTGATTTGAGTAAATACCAGAAGCCGTTTGAAGGTCTGAATACGGCGATGTCGGTTTTACCGTCGCCGTCATAATCCGCCGGAACGGGCTTATCATCGGCTGCTCCGAATTGAACGGAAGTAAAAGCGGCATTGCTACTTTTGATGTAATACCAAAACCCATTTTCAGGTCGCCAAACGGCAATATCAGCTTTGCCGTCGCCGTCGTAATCTGCCGGAACGAGTTTGTCGGATGATGATCCAAATCTTTCAACTCGCATATTTCCATCCGAACTTTGCAGAATGTACCAAATTCCTTCTAAAGTTGAACTATTCAAAGCATATCTAATCACCGCCAAATCAATTTTGCCGTCACCATCGTAATCTGCCGGTGGAGGCACTTTATCTGTAGTTAATCCCCATTGCTTGTCAACATTTATACCATTAGAACTTTGTAAAATTCTAAAGTACTGTAGTTCATAAGTTTCTGAGAATAAGGTATAAATAGCCAAATCCGTTTTACCGTCGCCGTCGTAATCCGCCGGCGTTGGATAATTGACATTGAAAGCTTCCTTAAAACCAAATTTTGTAGATTGGAAGGTTTGATCTGAAATTCTGAGAATATCCCAATCAAAGAAGACACTATTAGAATCAGAGCGAATAACTGCGTAATCGGTTTTGCCGTCGCCGTCGTAATCGCCCGGAACAAGTGTATCAAGACGAGGAGATCCGCTGCCCAATTGAACTGCCGAAAATCCACCCGAACTTTTCATCACATACCAAAAAGCGTTTGAACGGCGAAAAACCGAGATGTCTGATCTGCCGTCGCCGTCAAAATCGGCGACCGGATTGCGGGTTGTGTTTGATCCGTCGCTGCCTAAAATTGTTAAGGTTGTTGAGAGAAATAATAAAATGCCGAAAAATACGATTGAAAAGGCGCGAAAGTAAACTTCGTGAGTTTGATTATTCATAAGTTAAATCCTCCTGATTTTGCTTTTATTTTGTAAAGAGATTAACGTTAAAGAGAATTTATACTCTATACAGGCAAACAACACAAGGTTTTTTACCGGAACATCACAGAAAATAATTAAGTTTCCCAACGGCGATTTATCAAACTGGCGACAAAACCCGCGCCGAAACCGTTGTCAATGTTGACGACCGTGACGTTTGACGCGCAGGAATTAAGCATTCCCAACAGCGCGGCGAGACCGTTAAACGACGCGCCGTAGCCGATGCTCGTCGGGACGGCGATGACCGGAACTTTGACCAAACCGCCGACGACCGACGGCAGCGCGCCTTCCATTCCGGCGGCGACGATGACGACGCGGCAGTTTTGCAGAATTTCCCGTTCAGCCAAGATTCGATGAATTCCCGCCACGCCCGCGTCCCAGATTCGTTTGACCGAATTTCCCATCGTTTCGGCGACCAATGCGGCTTCTTCGGCAACCGGAATATCACTCGTTCCGGCGGTGACAACTGCGATTTCGCCGACACCGAGTTCGGTTTTATCGCGCCAAACGCGAATCAGATTCGCCGATTCGTGCCATTCCGCATCGGCGAAAATATTGCGTATTTCGCCGAAAACATCCGCGTTCGTCCGCGTAATCAAAACATTTGGCGCGCGGGCGATGAGCCGTTCAAAAATTCCCACAATTTGCTCTTTTGTTTTTCCCTGACCGAAAATCACTTCGGGAAAACCCTGACGTTCGGCGCGGGCGTGGTCAACTCTGGCGTAACCGATGTCTTCAAAGGACAGATTTTTTATTTTGGCGGCAGCTTCGTCGGCTGAAATCGCACCGTCTGTGTGAGATTCTAAAATCTCTTTAATCTCATCTGTTTTCATAAATTTGTTCAGTTGTTTTCCGTTTCCTCTTCGCGTTTTTCCGGTCGCATATGCGGGAATAAAATCACGTCACGAATCGAATGTTTATTCGTCAGCAGCATCACGAGCCGATCAATTCCGATGCCGATTCCGGCGGCGGGCGGCATTCCGTAAGCGAGCGCGCGAATGTAATCTTCATCCAAAACCATCGCTTCCGCGTCGCCCGATTCGCGTTCTTTCATCTGGTCGGCGAAACGCTCGTATTGTTCCTGCGGATCGTTGAGTTCCGAAAAACCGTTGGCGCATTCCATCCCGTTGATAAACAATTCAAACCGCTCGGCAATGTTCGGATTCTCCGGCGACGCTTTCGACAACGGCGAAATTGATTTCGGGTAATCTATGATGAAGGTCGGTTGGATTAATTTTTTCTCAACCATATTTTCAAAGATTTTTTCTATTTGGTTATCAATTCCAACTTGCGGCTGACGACTGCCATTGTCATAACGTTCTTTTTGAATATTGAAATAATTGCTCCACAAATCTTCAAGTTCAGAAAACTGAGGTTCAGCCGACAACGAATCAAATATTATTTTGGGAATTTTGCTTAATTCTTTTTCACTCATTGGTAAAAATTCTCGTGTTCCATCAATATCAAGTTTGTGGAGTCCATCATTAGCATAAGCAAATTGTGGATTACTAAACATTGCCAATGCCATTATATGTAATTCGTCTTCAAGCCATTCGGGTCTGAACAATTTCATTCGATCTGTCGGAAAATTGTTGATAATGGCTTCCTTCATCGAAGTTCTTTCAAAATTTGAAAAATCAATCTCTTTGCCGTCGTATTTGACAACCAAACTTCCGCCCGTCGCTTTCTGCACCGATTCTTTCAACATTTGTTCGCAAAAATCCATCATTCCGTTCACGTCCATATAGGCGCAGTAAAATTCGAGCATCGTGAATTCCGGGTTGTGTTTGTGCGACAAACCTTCGTTGCGGAAATTGCGGTTGAGTTCGTAAACCTTTTCAAAACCGCCGACGGTCAATCTTTTTAAGTAAAGTTCGGGCGCGATTCGCGCATAAAGCGGAATGTCGAGCGCGTTGTGATGCGTTTCAAACGGAGTCGCTGCCGCTCCCGTCGCTTTCGGCGTGAGCATCGGCGTTTCGACTTCGATATATCCGGCATCGTCAAGAAATCGGCGCATTCCGCTGATGAGTTTGGCGCGGCGTTCAAAAACTTCGCGCGTCGTCAATTCACCTTCTTCGTGGTCAATCTTCAAACTGTCGGCGATTAAATCGGCGTAGCGATAACGTCTTTGCAGTTCCGCGTCAACAATGCCGTGCATTTTATCGGGCATCGGCATTAAAGATTTTGACAAAAACTGCAATGTTTCGACGTGAACGCTCAATTCGCCCGTATTTGTTAAGAAAAGATAACCTTCGACACCAATAAAATCGCCGTGATCTAAAAGTCCGAAAACTTCCCACGCTTTATTTTCTTCGTCGCTGACCGTAAATTTCTCATCGTTCAAAATCAATTTTGCGTCCTGTTTGCGAACGTAAATCTGCAAGCGCGATTTGCCGTCAGACAAATGCACGAACGCGGCTTTTCCCATCACGCGCGGCGGCACGGCTAATCTGCCGGACACGCGCACATTGCCGAACGCTTTTAATTTTTCGTTGAGCTGACCTTTAAATTCCTGATCCGGTTTTTCGCCTTCGGGCGTGTTGTCTTTTAATTCACGGGCGATTTCGGTGACGGGCGCGAAAGCCAGCATATTGGAAATCGTATCTTCTGTGCCGCTTATTTTCGAGCGTTCAAATTTGTTCGGATAGACGTTGCCGACGAGCGTCCGAAGTTTTTCCAGATGTTCGCGCCGCGCTTCGGTTTGGTCGTTCGGTTCGATAATTTCGTTAAATTCGGGAATATTCATAGTTTTTAATTTAATTGAGGTAAATTATAAACCACAGATAAAGATATTATCTATTTTCGTTTGCGAAAAGTCGGAGCGCGGACGGCTCGTCCGCCCGACGCGAGCGAAGCAAAGCGTTGGCAGCGTTGTCAATAAAAAGTTAGCTTGCCAATGCTCGTCGGTTTAAGCGCGAAAACGGCTCACGTTCAGGCTTCGTTCTGAAGTGTGAGCGGGAGACGAAAATTCGCATAACTTTTTGATATTAATTGAGAAGCGATTAAGCAATGCTTCGCTTCGCTCGCATTGCGGCGGACGAGCCGTCCGCGCTCCCGGTTGTGCGCTTTTCTTTATTATCTCAAATTGGTAAAATAATCGTTTCGCTTTAGGGCAACTATTTTATCTGTAAAACAAGAATGAGTATAAAACAAATCACGGTGCGCGGCGCGCGTCAGCATAATCTGAAAAATATCAACGTCGAAATTCCGCGTGATACGTTCACGGTCATCACGGGTTTGAGCGGTTCGGGCAAATCTTCGCTGGCGTTTGACACGATTTACGCCGAAGGTCAGCGGCGTTACGTCGAATCTTTGTCGGCGTATGCGCGGCAGTTTTTAGATCAACTCGAAAAACCTGATGTTGATTCGGTGGAAGGTTTGTCGCCCGCGATTTCGATTGAGCAGAAAACCGTTTCGCGCTCGCCGCGTTCGACGGTCGGCACGGTGACGGAAGTTTACGATTATCTGCGGCTGCTTTTTTCGTCAATCGGACAGCCGCATTGTCATCAGTGCGGCGCGGCGATTACCAAACAATCGAGCGAACAAATCATCACCAATATTCTGGATTTGCCCGAAGGCGAACGCGTGATGATTCTCGCTCCCGTTGTGCGCGGGCGCAAAGGAGAATTCAAAAAAGAACTCGAAAAACTGCACAAAGACGGTTTTGTGCGAGCGCGAATTGACGGCGAGATGCGGCTTTTGGATGAAGAAATAAAGTTGAACAAACGCGCCAATCACACGATTGAAGTCGTCGTTGATCGGCTTTTAATCAAGGAAGACATTAAGGATCGTTTGAACGAATCGGTGAAAACCGCTTTGAAATTGACCGACGGCGCAGTTTTGATTTCGGTCATTGACGGCGACGAAAAACTTTATTCGGAAAAAATGGCGTGCGTCAATTGCGGCATCAATATCGCGCCGCTCGAACCGCGTTCTTTTTCGTTCAATTCGTCTTACGGCGCGTGCAAACGCTGTCAGGGTTTGGGCGCGGTGATGGAAATGGATGCGGACAAAATCCTGCCCGATCAAACGCAAATCGTCGGTAAAATCAAATTTTTAAATGAAACCGACAAAACCGGCGGCAGATTCTTAAATTCCGCTTTGAAAGCGATCATCGAAAAATTTACCGACGGCGACAAACTGACATCGCCCGACGAAGAAAAAACCAAAAACCAAAAACCAAAAACCAAAGACTTTGCCGATCTGCCGTTTGAAGAATTGCCGAAAGAAATCCGCGACGCGTTTTGGAACGGGACGAAAAAGCGTCTGACCTTTCAGCAGGGAAGTTACAAATACGAAGGCGACTGGAAAGGCGCGCTGCGGGCGATGCGCGAGCGAATGGAAACGCCGCCGTCGGAAAAAGTGCGCGAGGCTCTGACGGAATTGGTTTCGCCGATGCCGTGTCCCGAATGCGGCGGAAAACGCCTGCAGCCGGAAAGTCTGGCGGTCAAAGTCGGCGGTTTGGGAATTGACGATTATGTCAATCTGCCGATTGATAAAGCGGTTGATAAATTCGGCGAAATCGCGCTGAAAGACCGCGAAGAAAAAATCGCCGGTTTGGTGTTGAAAGAAATCAAAGAGCGTCTGCAATTTTTGAAAGCCGTCGGTTTGGGATATTTGACTTTGGATCGCAGTTCGGGAACTCTGAGCGGCGGCGAAGGTCAGCGCATCAGATTGGCGACGCAAATCGGTTCGCAATTGCGCGGCGTTTTGTATGTTCTGGACGAACCTTCCATCGGTCTGCATCCGCGCGATAATCAAAAATTGATTGAAACTCTGCACGAACTGCGCGATTTGGGAAACACGGTTTTAGTCGTCGAACACGACGAAGAAACGATTGAAAATGCCGATTACGTCGTTGATTTAGGACCGCTCGCCGGAACGCACGGGGGCGAAATAATCGCGGTGGGAACGCCGAAGGAGATCAAGAAAAACAAAAATTCGATCACGGGAAAATATCTTTCCGGCAAGTTGAAAATCGAAATTCCCGAAGTTCGCCGCCTGCCGAACGGAAAAAATATCACGGTCAAAGGCGCGAAGGCGCACAATTTGAAAAACATTGATGTTACATTTCCGCTCGGACTTTTAACCGTCGTCACCGGCGTTTCGGGTTCGGGAAAATCTACTTTAGTTGACGATATTTTATATCCCGCGCTGGCGAAATTCGTCTATAAATCCGCCGTTACGCCGCTCGAACACGATTCGATTGAAGGTTTGGAACTGGTTGATAAAATCATCGAAATTGACCAATCTCCAATCGGCAGAACGCCGCGCTCGAATCCGGCGACTTACACGGGTTTGTTCACGCCGATCCGCGAACTGTACGCGATGCTGCCCGAATCGCGCGAACGCGGCTACAAATCAGGCAGGTTTTCGTTCAACGTCAAAATCGGACGCTGCGCCGCCTGCGAAGGCGCGGGAATGAAGCGCATCGAAATGAATTTTCTGCCCGACGTTTTCGTCAACTGCGATGTCTGCCGCGGCGCGCGCTACAACCGCGAAACGCTGTCGGTCAAATACAAAGGTCTTTCGATTGCAGATTTATTGGACACGACGATTGAAGACGCGCTGCCGATTCTCGAAAACATTCCGAACATCAAAATGAAACTGCAAACGCTGTTGGATGTCGGTTTAGGCTACATCAAAATCGGGCAGTCTTCGACGACTTTGAGCGGCGGCGAAGCGCAGAGAATCAAACTCGCCAAAGAATTATCGAAACGCGCGACGGGCAAAACGATTTACATTTTAGACGAACCGACGACCGGTTTACATTTCGCCGACGTTCACAAACTTTTGGACGTTCTGCAAAGATTAGTTGACACGGGAAACACCGTCATCGTCATCGAACACAATCTCGACATCATCAAATCCGCCGATTATTTAATTGATTTAGGACCCGAAGGCGGCGAAAACGGCGGCAAAATCGTCGCTAAAGGCACACCCGAAGAAGTGGCGAAAGTCAAGAAATCTTACACCGGACAGGCTTTAAAAGGGTTGCTGAAATGACGGAATAATTAATTCAAAATACCTTCCGCCAATAATAATTTCATAGCGACCTGAGTTTCGCGCCTGCTGAAACTATTTATCAAATTCATTGTGCGGTCAAAATCTTTTTCGGAAAGTTTTTTTATAATGGAATAATCAAATGAAAAAATGCCCATCGAACTTCCATTGGTCAACAAAAATTCGCCGTCTTTGACGTTTGAACTTCTTTGAAAACTGTAAGTTATGGCGGCGGCTTCGGTTACTTCGTTAATCTGCGGGACTAAAGATTCGAACATTCTAAAAGATTCAGCCGGTTCAATAACGGTGTATGCCGATATGATCTGCATCAGCATAGACATTTCATTGGTGTCTTCCGGTTTGTATGAAATTGAAGCGCGGGCTTTTCCCAGAACAGACGCGGCATACGATTTATTTTCTTCGGGATTTTTTTGATAAATTGCGTTGGCAAGATTAACCAACGCGCTGATTCGCGTGTTTTCGGGGAAATTGTCAATAAGTTTTTCGGCTTCGGCAAATTTTCCGGCGGAAATCAAAGTGTACGAATACTGAAAGTTTAGGTTGCGAACCATTTCATCGAGCGCGTCGTCGGAAAAGTTATCGCCCAAAACTTCCGTCGCGCGGCTCATATTGCCTTGTTGCGCGTATTTATTTGCCGCCATTTGAAAGATTTGTGAGCGCGAAGCGGTCGGTACTTTGGCGGCTGCGCCGAGAATCATCTCCGGTGTCGAATCGCCGCTGCTCAAAAGTTTATTGATCTCCGGGTCAGAATTTCCCCAGCCCCAACCGCGGCGCATATTGCCATTTTGTCCCTGTTTTAGTTTGGCGACATTGCCCGGAGAAAGTTTTTCGGCAATCGGCAGCAGCGAATAAGCGTAATTATTTCCGTAACGATCATTTGACTGCAATGAAAATGAGATCAGCTTATCGGTCAATGTCTGCATCTGAGAACTGTCAAATTTGATAAACTTTTCGGTCGGATTTTTCTCGCGGATGAACTCCGTCAAAAAATTTATAGCGACATTTGCGTTTTGCGTATAAGGTTGATTTTCAGTGTTAAAACCTTTTTGAATCAACTTGCCGACAATTTCGGAAGCGAGTTCGTCGGCGGCTTCGGCATCTTTCGCGTGAAGTTTTTGGAGCAAACTTAGCGTTTCATTAGTCAATCCTTTGGTCAGCGATTCTTTGAGAAGTTTAACCGCACGTTCTGGATTTTGGTCGGCGGCGAGACGCATAAAACTTTGTTCGAGATTTGTTTCGTTTTGAATTAAATATGCGTAATTATAATTCGTATCGCTTATTTTGGATGTTTTATTCGCCGAATTAAACAACGCTTTCGAGATTTTTGTCGGACGGGATTTGACGAGATATTCCAACGCTAATTCGGCATCGCGGCTGGCAATCAAATTTAAAATCTGCGGGCGGGGATTTTGTCCGGTCAGCAAACTGTTTTGATAAGGCGCGTTTTTTGTGTCGGATTCTGCCAGATTTTGAGCGTTGATAAGTTCGCCGATTGAATTTTGAAAAAGCGTACGGGCGAGTTTTTCGTCGGTTTTCCATACGAGATTTCCGACTTTGGCAGATGCAAAGGCGCGATTTTCATTGAGTTTCAACTGCGGAATATCACTTATTATTTGGTTGATTAAAACGACTTGCCGCCGCTGTTTTTCCTTCGCGGCATCGTCGGTTTCCTGAGCGAAAACGCACAAGGGGAAAATCAAAAGAAGAAGACTGATGAGAGAACGCGCGACCATAAATTTATCTCCTGTTTTTGGATCGGTTTTTCAAATAGAGATTTGAAAGCCGGAAAAGGTTGCATCGGCACGATTCTTTTATTTTTAATTATCAACCGTTTTTAACGGATCGCTTCGAGCATTTCTTTGACGGCTTGATCTAAACCGACAAAAATCGAACGCGAAATTATATTGTGTCCGATATTAAATTCGGTAATTTCGTCAATTTGCGCGAGAGAACGGATATTTCGACAGGTCAAACCGTGTCCGGCGGCGACGACCAGACCGAACTGCGCGGCGAAAGATGCCGCGTCGTCAATGCGTTTGATTTCCTGTGCGGCGCGCAATGCGCCTTCGCCGTGCGACGATCTCGCGCCGAGCGTTAATTCGGCGTATTCGGCGGTGCAAAGCTCAATTTGCTGCGCTCCGGCGTTGTGCGCGGCTTCGATTTGCCGCTCGTCCGGGTCAATAAAAATGCTGGCGAAAATTCCCGCGTCGCGCAAATTTTTGACCGCCGTTTTTACATTTTCAAAATTTCCCGCGACATCCAAACCGCCTTCCGTCGTAATTTCATTCGGGTTTTCCGGCACGAGCGAAACCGCGTCGGGTTTGGTTTTGACGGCGATTTCAATCATCTCGTCGGTCGTCGCCATCTCGACATTCAAATAAGTCGTCACGACGGAGCGCAGAATTTCGATGTCTTTGTCCTGAATATGCCGCCGATCCTGCCGCAAATGAACCGTAATTCCGTCCGCGCCCGCCTGTTCGCAAATGACGGCGGCGGCGACAATGCTCGGTTCGATAGTTTTACGCGCTTCGCGGATAGTTGCGACGTGATCTATATTGACGTTTAATTTTGCTGACATTTTAGTAATCGTAAATCGTGAATGGTAAATCGTAAATCGTCAAAAGCCGGATTTACAATTTAACCAAAAGATTTTATCTAATACCAAAACCAAAAAATTAGGTTAGTTATGCAGAAGCCCGCACGAAGTAAGGGCGTGAATGAAGTCGCCCTTACTTCGTGCGGGCTTCTGCATCTTTTAACACACATATTTAATTTGTATTGGTATAACCTAATTTTTGTTCCGATGTTTTAGCGTCATATTCAAATCTAATGAAACTGCTCCTGATTCGGCACGACGATATTTCTATTTTCTTCAATATCTTCTATCGCCCGCAAAAGATAATTCCGATTTGCCGGTGAACGCAAAAGATAAGCGGTTTCGCCGCGTTCAAAAACGACAATTTCGATTTCTTTATGTTTAAATTGAGCTTTTACACTGTCCAAAAAATTTTCATCCAGCTCGTCGGCGTTAATTTGATAAATTGTCTGCATTTAAATAACTCCGGTTTTGATTCATCATATAACATTTACTTTATCATAAATGCCGCGCTTGGCGTTTTGGCGAATTTGGCGAACTTCATTAAACATTCGCTGGCTGTCGCGGAAAACGCTGACGGTGGTGCCTTCGCAGTGATCCCAGCGGACGGGAATTTCTTTCAGACGCAAGCCGTGATAGTCGGCGACGTATAAAAATTCGACATCGAAACCGAAACGGTCAATCGTCATCACGTTCAAAAGCGGGCGGAACTTGTTCATATTAAACGCTTTAAATCCGCACTGCGTGTCCCAAAAGGGCAAACCCGTCAGCGTTCTGACAATCATATTGAAAACTTTTCCGCCCTGTTCGCGCCGCCACGGTTGGTGCGTTCCGATCAGATTTCTGTCGAGCGCGCGCGAGCCGAAAGTTACGTCAAACTCGTTATTTTTTATCGGTTCGACGAGTTTCGGCAGTTCGGAAATCGGCGTGGAAAGATCGGCATCGCTAAATAACGCGATTTCACCTTTTGCCGCGAGCAGACCGGTTTTAACGGCGAAACCTTTGCCGCGATTTTTTTCGCAGCGTATGATTTTCGTGGCGACGGCGGGATATTCGGCGCAGACTTTTTCGGCTATTTCCGCCGTCGAATCGGTCGAACCGTCGTCCACGACAATTAGTTCCGCCGCTGAAATTTCTTTTTCCGCATAATCGAGTATTCTCCCGACTGATTTGCCGAGCCTGTCTTGTTCGTTGTATGCCGGAACGATAATTGAAAGATTTGTGTGCATTGGCTGAAAAGCTAAATAGTAAATTGTCAGCCATATTTTGTAAATCTTTGGTTAATGATTGTGCGTATTTTATAAAAATTGACAACCGTTCAATGACTTTTCACAACCAATATATGATATAGTTTTAAAAGATTCGGAGAATAAATAATGAGCAAAAAGTTGGGAATAATGGCGATTTTGTTAATCACCGTCGGCGCGCTGGTCGGCGGAATTTTCGGTAAATTGCCGGTGAAAACTTCGGCGGATACTTCTTTGACGACTGATAAAATCGTCGCCGATTATCGTCAGGCGTTGGAAGTTATTGACGAAAGTTACGTCGGACCGGTTGACCACGAAAAAATTACGGAAAGTTCGGTTCAGGGAATGCTGTTTACGCTCGATCCGCATTCGACGTTTTTTTCGCGCGACGAATTTCGCAAACTTTACGAAGATCAGTCTTCGCAGTTTTACGGCATCGGCGTTTCGATTTTGCAGCACCGCGACGGCGTGTATATTCAATCAATTATACCGAACACGCCCGCCGACAAAGCCGGACTTCGTTACGGCGACAGGTTTGTCGAAATCGAAGGCAAAGACGCGAAAAGTTATTCGAGCGCGGAAGTCTCCAAAAATGTGCGCGGGACACGCGGAACGCCCGTCAATGTTAAAGTTGAACGCGCCGGAGTTGATAAACCGCTCGATTTTACAATTGTGCGCGGCGGCGTTCCGCTGCCTTCGATTCGCAATTATTTTATGCTCAATAACAGCGTCGGTTACATCGGTTTTACGGGCGGTTTTCAGGAAACTTCCGCCGACGAAATGGATCAGGCGATTGGCGATTTGAAAAAACAGGGAATGCAGAGTTTAGTTCTCGATCTGCGCGGAAATCCCGGCGGATTATTACCGCAGGCGATTGAAATCGTCAGCCGCTTTGTGCCGCGCGGCGAAACGGTCGTTTCGGTCAAAGGTCGCTCAAAATATACGCAGACACAGGAATTACGCACGGTCGGCAACAATACGCAAAATTTCCCGCTGGTCGTGATGATAAACGGCGGCTCGGCTTCGGCTTCGGAAATCGTCGCCGGCGCGATTCAGGATTACGGGCGCGGTTTGATTGTCGGCAGCGACAGCTTCGGCAAAGGTCTGGTGCAGAGAGTTTTCCCGCTCAATTACGGAACGGGTTTGACCTTGACGACCGCGCGTTATTACACGCCTTACGGTCGTTCATTGCAGCGCGATTATTCAAACGGTTCGATTTACGACTATTACACGCATCACTCCGAAGACGGCGAAAGCGACCCGGCGGCGGCGGCGGACACAAAACCGAAACCTGCCGGAAGTCCGGTAACGACGGCGGGCGGCAGAGTTTTCTACGGCGGACGCGGCATCGAACCCGATGTCAAATCTTCCGCGCTCGCATATACGGCTTTGCGCGGACGAACCAGCGAAGCGGCGTTTTTCTTTGTGCGTCAATTGATTGCCGGTCAGATTAAAGGTTTTGAAAATTACAAAGCCGACAAACAAAATTTCAAACCGACCGTTCAGCCGGAAGATTTTCAAATCAGCGATAAATTATTCGACGCTTTTCGCGCATACACGGCTAAAGACAAAGCGAACGGTTTGACGGCAAATAATATCAACAGTGAAATTGATTACGCCAAAACCCGCCTGCGCGACGAACTCGCCACCGCCAATAATTCGACCGAAGCCGGACAACAGGTTTTGCTCGAAACCGATCCGCAGGTTTTAAAGGCGATTGAAGAAATACCGGATGCCAAAAAACTTCTGGAAACTATTATGGTCAAAAAATAGCGTAACGCGGGCATCTTGCCTGCCGTCGTGAGCGCGTCCCGCGCTCACGATCTTAAATTTTTCAAACTCGGAAGCGGAACGCATCCGTTTGCGGCAAACCGGACGTGCGGCATTATAATCTTGGATGTTCCGAAATTCTAAATTTGCAATTTTCTTTTTGGCAAGTTACCATATTGCCTCGTCAAGACAAGTCTTTTATTAGCCTATTACCTCGAAATAAGTTAAAATTTTTCCAGACTTTCTATAATTTTTATTTTTTTGTCAGATGATTTTCTATGGGATTTTCAACGATTGCAATACACGCGGGCAACGAACCCGACAGCGCGACGGGCGCGGTCAGCGTGCCGATTTATCAAACCTCAACTTACGCGCAGGAAGAACTCGGCAAACACAAAGGTTTTGAATACGCGCGCACGCAGAATCCGACGCGGCTCGCGCTCGAAAAAAATATCGCCGCGCTCGAAGGCGCGGCTTACGGTTACGCTTTCGCTTCGGGAATGTCGGCGATTGATGCCGTGTTAAAACTCGTCAAAGCCGGCGATCACGTCATTTGCGGCGACAACACTTACGGCGGAACGTATCGTCTGTTCAGTAAAGTTTTGTCCAATTACGGCATCGAATTTGATTTCATTGACACTTCCGACGCTGCAAATTTAGAAAAGTACTTCAAATCCAATACGAAAATGGTGTTCGTCGAAACTCCGACCAATCCGATAATGACGGTTACGGATTTGCAGGCGGTTTCCGACATCGCGCACGCGCACGGGGCGAAGGTCGTCTGCGACAATACGTTTATGTCGCCGTATTTTCAACAGCCGATGAAGTTCGGCGTTGATATTGTCGTGCATTCGACCACCAAATATCTCAACGGACATTCCGACAGCATCGGCGGTTTTGTCGCCTTAGATGACGAAGAAGATTCCGAATGGATAAAGTTCATCCAAAACGGCATCGGTGCGATTTTGTCGCCGTTCGATTCGTTTTTAGTTTTACGCGGCACGAAAACTTTAGCCGTCAGAATGCAGGCGCACGACGAAAACGGACGCGCCGCGGCGATTTTTTTAGCCGAACATCCGAAAGTTAAAAAAGTTTATTATCCGGGACTGCTCGACCATCCGCAGTACGAACTGGCAAAACGTCAGCAGACGGGTTTCGGCGGAATGGTCGCGTTTGAAACCGGTTCGCTCGCCGCGGCAAAAAAAGTTTTGGATAGCGTCAAACTCTGCACATTAGCCGAAAGTTTAGGCGGTGTCGAAAGTTTGATTTCCCATCCCGCCACAATGACGCACGCTTCAGTTCCGGCGGAAAAACGTCAGGAACTCGGCATCACCGACGGATTGGTGCGCGTGTCGGTGGGTATTGAGGACATCGAAGATATTATTTCCGATTTAGACCAGGCACTTTGTTAGTTCGGGAAGTCTTGAAAGTCTTGAAAGTCTTGGAAGTCGAGAAAAAGATTTGCTTCCCGGACTTCCAAGACTTCCTAGACTTCCCGGAATTTCCAGACTAATTAATTATGTTGATTGCTGAAACACACGCTACATCGCACATCGGGCGCGTCCGCAAAGGCAACGAAGACAATTATCTTCTGCTGCACGTAACGGACTCGAAAAACTGGACGGGTTCGCAGGAACCGGGCGATTTTATTGTCGAAACTCAAAAATTTGAAATTGACGACAACGGTGTGGTTTTAGCCGTTTCGGACGGAATGGGCGGTGCTTTAGCCGGTGAAGTCGCCAGCCAGATGGCGGTCGAAACAGTCAGCCAAACCTTTTTGGAGGAAGACCCGGAAAAAACAATTTCACCCGACGGCTACAACAATTCGCTGATTGGAAAACTTTACAATGCCACGCTTTACGCCAATCATTTAATTCATCAACAGGGACGCTCCGACCCGCAGTATAACGGAATGGGCGCGACTTTTACGGCTGTCAGCATCGGCAAAGACGCGGTGGATTTGGTTCAGGTCGGCGACAGCCGCGCTTATCTGGTTCGCAGTAATCGGATTGAGCAGTTGACCAAAGATCAGTCGCTCGTTCAGCAATTGATTGATGCCGGACAGATTCAGGCGGAAGAAGCGGAAACTCACACGCTCAAAAACGTCATTCTTCAGGCACTCGGCGCGCAAAACGAAATTTATCCGGTCGCTTCGCGGCTGATGCCGCGCAACAACGACGTTTTGCTGCTGTGCAGCGATGGTTTGTCCAACAAAATCAGCAGCAGCGATATGCAGAGAATCATTTCACAGCATCCTGACAAACTGGAAATGGCGGCGGCAAACCTCGTCAAATTAGCCAACGAAAATGGCGGCGAAGATAATATCACTTTAATACTGGTGAAATTGACGGGCGACGAACTGCCCGAAGCCGCCGACGAAATTGATTTGCAGATATTGGATTTTGGAAATATCCACGACACTGCCGATCAGGACACCGGAGAAATTTTATAAGCGTTCCGGTTATTTTAACGCCTTGTTCGCGGATAGAAAAATATAAAAAGCCCGACGCGCTCTCCCCTTCGCGTCGGGCTTTTATAATGGTCGCCAAAGCTGTTGCCGACAACCAAAATTGTAAAATTTTTTAATAATCCAGAACCGGCAAAGTAACATTCTTTGTCAATTCAATTTCAAACTTTTCATCAGCCTTTATGCTGACTTCCTGACCTTTTTTCAAAAACGCGATTCCCGTTCCCGCGCCCGCGCCGATGCCCGCGCCGATTAACAAACCGTTATTCGCTTTTGAGACCGCGCCGAAAATTCCGCCAAGTGCCGTTCCGCCGATGATTGTCAATATATTCGCCGTTTGCGACGAATTCGCGTTCAGGTCATTGACGAGAACGCCTTGGATGTCGCGTTTATCGCCGCCGGTAAAGCGCATCGTTTCAAAAGCGACGGTCAAATCTCCGTTCTGTCCGCCCGCCGCGGCGCGCTTAACTTTTGTAATTCGACCTTCGATAATCGTGCCGATTGGCAAAACAACCGCTTCGCGCACTTTGACGGGTTCGGCTGTCGTCGCCGTAAAAGTATCGTTTACGCCGGACACTCTGGAATTAATTTCGTTGTCCATCTGAACACGAATTTTTGTTCCCGCCTGAAGCTGATATATCGAATCTGACTGAGCGTCTGTCGAAATAAAAATTAAAAAGATCAAAGAAAAAAACGCAAAGATTTTGGTCGCTATTCGCCAAAAGTTCATATCCAACCTCCATCTTCGCGGATTTTTTCAAACTAGAACATCCGCGAAGTATAATGGCAATGTGTGTGCCAGTGTTTATAAATTAATGCAGAACGCGCCGTTTGCGCTGTTTTTTGGCATTTTACACAGTTTCGCAGTTTGTTGTCCATTATCTAGCCGTAACAATTTGGTTTAGCTCCTACACGAAATAGGATAGAAAGTATTTCAGATTTCAAAGTTTCAAAAATAAACTCTCAATCTACTGCAAAATCGGATGACCGCCGCCTTTGCTGTGATCGGCGGTTTTTGCGTAAAGCCGCCGGTCGTTGTAATACAAAACCAGATGTTCGCCTTCGTAGCGGACGACATTTGACACGCGCTGAAAATCTCTGGTGTGTTCGGCGATAATAAACGCGCAGGGATTAAAAGCCAAAACCATTCCCGCCGCGTAAATGTAACCGCCCTTATCGTAAATACTTCCGGCATACTGCGCCGCCGAAATCGCTATATCGGGCGAGTATTGGTTGTCCGCATCCTTCGTTCTGTCCGGTTCGGCGATAAAAATCGTGTAGTCGGAATAATTCAAACGATTTTGATACCTGTTTTTGCGCGCGACGGCAAATAATTGGGTCAAACCGTCGTCAATCGCATTTAACATCCGGTAATTCTGCCGGGAACTAGAATAAACGCGCGCGCCGTTCGGTGTCCGATTAAAATAAGAAAAATTATCGCCGGTAACTCTCCGCGCTTCGTTAATCAAAGCCCGATCAGCCCGGCTCTGCGCCGCCGCATTTTGCGCGAACACGAAACCGGCGACAAATATCAAAACCAAGTATGACGAAATCTTAAAAATTTTCATATAAAAAACTCCCCGTGTTAAAACACAATTACTGCAGCCGCAACAATTATGCCATCGTTAAAAAGTCCGGCAGAGTTATAAATTCGCCGCCAAGCGGAAACTTATGTCGGGGAATTCGACGTAGAATAAAACCGAATAAAAAAAGAATTCGCTCAATGATTTACTTCATCCTGAACGAATTCGATGTTTAGGGGAATAATTTGTGATGCTTGGTGCGGGAATCAAATATAATTATTAAACGACACGAAACAAATGATTTACAGGAAAGCAAATTTGTTGCGCGTCCAAACCAAGTCCAACGGCTGAGATGACACGGGGCAAAATCGCCAGCGTCAACGTTAAAAATATATGAAAAAGTTAAATATCAAAGCCGCTGCCCGCGCCCTCGCGTCCATTGAATTATTCGGCGTGTCTCTAAGAAGCTGTTTGAAACCTCGTTTTTATTGGATTTGTAACCACGAATCTACACTAAAAAACACTAAATAAAACAAAAAAGACAAACTTCGTATTTATTAGTGTGCTTTAGTGGTTAAATTTCTTCTCATTGTCGAGCTTTCAAACAGCTTCTAAGGTTCAGGAATCTCTAAATCTTGAGAAATCTTTCGCGCCAAGAATTCATTGACTTCCCGATGACGCGGAACTGCCGTTGATTTTCTTTTGCGACGATTGACATAAACCGTATGATTGCCGCCTTCACGCAGCATCTCGCAGCCGTGCGCTTCCAAATGTCGAATCAGATCACGGCGTTTCATACCGTTGCCATTAGCAGCGGCTCACGAATTACGTCCACGCCGACCAGCATTTCTTCGGCAAGTTCACGATTTGCTTCCAGCACGAGGGCAATGGCTTCTTTCAGATTTTCACGAGCTTCTTCCAAAGTGTCGCCTTGCGTATTTGCTCCAGGCAATTCTTCGACATAGCCGATGTAACCTTCCGGCACTTTTCGGAACACGGTAGTTAAAGTAAATTTCATAATATTG
The DNA here is from genome assembly GCA_965218105.1 of Pyrinomonadaceae bacterium. Classification (GTDB taxonomy): domain Bacteria; phylum Acidobacteriota; class Blastocatellia; order Pyrinomonadales; family Pyrinomonadaceae. Next base: position 1,219,189 of record OZ244585.1, on the reverse strand, counting down.
CCGCCTCCATTTCAGGTAAGTTTAGCACGTCAGGATAACCACGCTCAATAAATCGGCAACTCCTATTACTTCTTACTTTCAAGAAACAGATTGTTGATTACGGCACGAAATGCCCAACGATTGAGATGACGTGGGGCGAAACCAATCGCAAATAACTCCGAGTTTACCAAAAAAGATTATAAAGAGAAGCTGCCCGCGCCCTCGCGTCCAATGATTTGTTCGGCGGCGCGTTATCAGGGTTAAAATTGCCTTTCTCCGTTGGCTTAATTCTCCTTTAATAAAACGGTCAAAAGAATTGCCGCCGCCACAGTTGCAATTGCGCCGACAATAGCGAAAACAACTACACCTTTGACAATTTCCAGCCCGACTTTAGCAGCCGTCAACCGATTTTTGCCCTTAAGTTGTTTGACCTGCGAGTAATCAATTGTAGTAGTTGCTTTGGTCTTCGCATCTACGACGACAAAGCTATCTTCATTTGCTTCGCGGATATAACCTTTAATCTTTTTTCCATCCAATAATCTGACTTCAATTTGTGCCGCTTCACCAACTCCGAGTTTGCGGACATTTTCTCTCACTTTTTCTATGGCACGAGCCTGTTTATCATCCTGCGAGACGGAACTGACAGGCGTAATTCCAACTAGATTAATCACTAAGCCGACAAGAAACAAAGATAAAATTTTCTTCAACATATTATTCTCTCCGTGCAGATTAAAGATTCTGATGGCAGCACAACAGACAGCCGCCGAACGATTGAGATAACGCGGGGCGAAACCGAATTCAAACAAGATAAATTTACCGCGCTAGGTTTTAAAGAAAGGCTGTTTTGCCCTCACGTCCATTGAATTGTTGGGCTGTCCGTTGCCAGAAATCATTTTTCTTTATCATTGCCACAATTATTAAAGCAGTCGCCGCTAACATAAGGGCGATAAATCTTTAGATGATACTTGTATCGTATCTCGTCTTTGTTCTGTTCTTCATAATTGTCATCGTTCAAGTAAAATATAAAAGTCAAACGCACACCGCGAATGCCTACGTCTTCATTTGTTTCATCGAACTTCCACTTCAGAGCCGCGTCCAAAACAGGCTTTTTAAGTAATTCGTGTCCACTGACAAAAGTTGCCTCGATAACTTTGCCAGACGTATCAATTTTAATATCAACCAGAGCGTTACCTTCGGCTTTTGCAACAACAGCTTGTGCCGGATAAGCCGGAATTATTGCAGATACGGCAACAGGAAGAAATTTATATGCCGCAAATCTACAAGAATCTTGAGCAGAAACATTATTTGTGGCGCATAACACGAAAGCGAAAATTAGCAGCACAATTGTATTTTTAATTTTTAACATTCAAATTACCTTAGTTGAAAGAGAAAGCAGCCCAACTTTGAATTATACAGAAACACTGCAATTTTCTAAAGAGTTTTAACTTACCTTTTTCGCTTTTCCTTTGACGAGATTTTCTGAAATATGTGTCGCCGTTTTTCGGTTTCCGCGCGTGGAGTGCGGATAATTTAAGATTAGCTTGGCTGTCGGAATGTCCGGTAATCGCGCCGGTTGGCGAAAGGTCAACTTCGCCGGATTGAAGCGTTCCGGTAAATGTCGTGTGCCGCGCGTCGGGCGTAACGAAACCGGCGTTTGTTCGTCTGCCGCAGGCGATGCCCTGCGGATTCCAGAGCCGCAATAATTTGAAGGTTGACGGAATTTGCGGAACGCGAACAATCACCGCGCTCGACGCGATCATTTTCTAAATTCAAAAATTAACCTCAAAATTTTCACTTCCTGATTTTCCATAATTCAGGAGTAAGCCGATTTTACTTTGACCTGACCGAAACTTATCCCGACTTCATCTGCGAACATCGGTTGTATAAGTTTCCGGTGACGATCAATGCAAAGATCATCTTTATCATCCGCGATATAAAAAAAAGGATTCGCTCAATGGTTTGTTGAAACCTGAGCAAATCCGTCGTTTTAATTGTAATTGGTGCTTGGGGCGGGAATCGAACCCGCACGTCCACAAGGGACACAGGATTTTAAGTCCTGTGCGTCTACCTATTCCGCCACCCAAGCACTTTGGAAAGATTAGCACGGGTTGGTTTTAAGTTCAAAACTGCCGAACATAAAATAACTGCGCCGGCAGTAAATGAAAAAAATGACAAATCGGCAAATAATTGTAATACTGATGACGTAAACTTTTTTGGAAATTAATTAAAATGGAACAAATTGCGTGGATTCTGTGGACTATTTTGGGCGTTGCGCTGGTTATCGCTGAAATTTTTACATTGGGCTTTGTTCTTTTTTGGTTTGGTATCGGCGCGTTTGCCGCTGTTCTGGCGAGTTTGCTGGGTTTCGGAATCGGCGTACAGTTTTTGATGTTTGCCGTCGTTTCAATCGCCTTGACGGTTATGTCGCGCAAGATTTTCGCCAATTTTTACGAACACAACGACGAAAACGCGATCAAAATGGGAATTGACACGCTGCCCGGACAAATCGGAATGGTAACTTCCGAGAGCAAAGGCGCGTTAAATGAAGGCGCGGTCAAAGTTTACGGTTCAACGTGGACGGCTTTTCCGGCGGACGGTTCGACGATTTTGGTCGAAGGCGAAAAAGTCGAAGTCGTCCGCGTCGAAGGTGCTTCGATTTACGTTCGTAAGATTTCCAACGAACTTCCCGAATGGAGAAGTTAGACAGATCGTTCGCTTTCAGGCGTTTTACTATTCGGTTACGCGCCGGTTTCGTCCGCGATTTTTACGCCCTGTCCGCTGATTTTCGACACGTAAATATCGAAATCAATTTCGGTCTGTTCGTATATTGCTTTCATCGCATTTGCAGCATTTCGCGCCGTTTGCGCGGTTTCGCTCAACATAAAAACGCTCGGACCGGAACCTGAAATTCCGCCGCCGAGCGCGCCCGCCCGCCGACTTTCATTTTTCAATTCGTCAAAATGCGGAATCAGCTTTTTTCGCACCGGTTCTACGATAAAATCTTCCAAACTGCGTGAAATGAGCGCGTAATCGCCTTTTGACAAAGCCGATACGAGCGCGCCGACGTTTGCCCAAGCCTGAATCGCGCTTTTTAACGGAATCTTCACCGGCAAAATTTTTCGCGCTTCGCTCGTTTTTATTTCAATGTGCGGGTGAATAATGGTCGCAAACAGCGGCGGAATTTCGAGTTCGACAATATCGAGCGGGCTGACTGAGCGGATGAGCGTAAAACCGCCGAAAAGACACGGCGCGACGTTATCGGCGTGACGGCTTTGCGAAGCGAGATGTTCGCCGATGAGCGCGAATTCGGCGACTTCAAGGCGTGAAAATCTGTCGCCCAAAAGTCTGTTCGCCGCCACCGCCGCGCCGACCGCGCTTGCCGAACTCGAACCGAGTCCGCTGCCGGGTTTGATGTTTTTGGTGATTTCGATTTCGAAACCGATGTTCTCGTCAATCGCGTCGAGCATTGCCAGAAGCACTTTTCCGGCGACGTTTTTTTCGGCTTCGACGGGCAGATCAAATTTGTCGTGGTGCGTCACGCGGACGGTTTTTTCGCCGGTGATTCTGACGGTCATTTCGTCATTCGGTTCGTGCAGGGCAAAACCCAGACAATCAAATCCGCAAACAACATTGGCGACGGTCGCGGGTGCTAAAATACTGATTTCTTTCATAAAAGGAAACGGCGGTTTTTGCCGGAAACGTAAAACATATTATGATTGCTTGTCCGGCTTTATCCCTGGAAAATCAATGAAATACTTTAGCACAAATCGCAAATCCGCTCCCGTCTCTTTTCGCAGCGCGACGCTCAACGGACAGCCGTCCGACCGCGGATTATATTTTCCCGAAGAAATTCCGCAGTTATCAAACGACTTTTGGAAAGATTTTGAAACCAAATCAAAAGAACAAATCGCTTTTGAAGTCATCAAACCATACGTCAGCGGCGAAATTCCCGATGAAATTCTCCTGAACATCTGCGCCGAAACCGTAAATTTTGATTTTCCGCTCGTAAATATAACGGAAAAAATTGCGACGCTCGAACTTTTTCACGGCGCGACGCTCGCGTTTAAGGATGTCGGCGCGAGGTTTATGAGCCGCTGTTTGCAGTATTTTTTGAAGAAAACGGGTAAAAAAACCGTCGTCATCGTCGCCACTTCCGGCGACACGGGCGGCGCGGTGGCGAACGGATTTTTCGGAGTCGAAAACGTCGAAGTCGTCATTCTTTATCCTTCGGGAAAAGTCAGCAGAGTGCAGGAATTACAGTTGACGACGCTCGGACGAAACATCACGGCTCTGGAAGTTGACGGAAATTTTGACGATTGCCAAACGCTGGCGAAAACCGCTCTGGCGGATGAAAATCTGAAACGGAAAGTTTCGTTCACATCGGCAAATTCGATAAACGTCGCGCGCTGGCTGCCGCAGCAGTTTTATTATTTTTACGCGCTTCAGCAATGTTTCGGCAAAACTCAAATTCCGGTGATCTGTGTTCCGAGCGGAAATTTCGGCAATATCTGCGCGGGGATTCTGGCGCATATTTCCGGTCTGCCGTGTGAGAAATTTATCGCGGCGACCAATGCCAATGATGTCGTTCCGCGCTTTATGCAGACGGGAAATATGCTTCCGCAGAAATCCGTCGGTACTCTTTCAAACGCGATGGACGTTGGTGATCCGAGCAATTTTTCGCGGATTTTGGAAATTTTCGACAATGATTATCTGCGTTTGCGGGAAATTTTGATTTCCGTCAGCGTTTCAGACGAAGAAACCGCCGCAGCGATGCGCGAAGTTTACAAAAAATACGATTATATTTTAGACCCGCACGGAGCGGTCGGCTTTTACGCGCTTTCGGAATATCTGAAAAATAATCCCGAACAAAAGGGCATTTTTCTTGAAACCGCGCATCCGGTGAAGTTTGATTCGGTCGAAAATATCGTCGGAACTGACGGCGAAATGCCCGAATCAGTAAAAAGTCTATTTTCGCGTCCGAAACAAAGCACGAAAATCGAAGCGAATTATGAAACTTTGAGAGAAATTTTGCTGGATAAAATCTTTTAATCTCAAACATCTTCATTTTCCAGCCCAATAAAGAAAGATTTTTGCCGTTGAAACAAGCTGATAAACTTCCCGAAAATTTCGCCTTCCTTTTTTGAACTGAAAACTTCCGAATACAAAATACAAAAATCCTGTCAGTCAAAATGAAATAGCCTCTGTTCAATTTGATTGATATTTATCACGACGACTGAACGACGCTCAACTGCCGATTTACTTTATATCCAATTTTTACAGTGATTTAGGTAATTATTTTGTTATGGCACATCGCTTGTAAAGTAAGTGTGTGGAAATAATTCCGACGCAATAAAAAATAAAAATAAGTTAGGAGAAAAATGAAAAGTAAAAAAGCTATAACAATAATCACCACATTTGCTTTAATGTCGCAAATGCTGACTGCAGTCGTCTTTGGACAAAATGTTTCGTTAAAACAGCGTCCGTCAAATTTATCGAAGAGCGTGAAAAACAACTCTTCTTCAAAATACACACAGGATATTGCCCAACTTGTCGAAGAAGGCAAGCTGAAATTGGCTGATAATTTAGAACCGGAAGCCGAAAAGGTCGAAAACATATTAGCCGCTTCGGGTCACAAAGGCGTGATAGTTACCGATTACTTCAATAGTAAAAGCGGTTTGGTTGTTGAAAATTTAGCCGCCCGTTTGAGTTCGGAAAACGCGGCGCGGAATCTGCGCGGAAAAAAAATCTTAAAATTGGATTTAGGTCTGCTGGTCGGCGATTCCGACAATGCGCGGCAAGTTTCGGAACGCCTTCAGGGAACTTTGAAACAAGTTGAGAGCGTCAAGGATAACGTTCTTTTATACGTCGAAAATATCTCGGCTTTCTCAAAAAATAATCCCGTTTTCGGTGCTGTAATCGCCAAAAAACTGCGCGAATCTATCGCCGAAGGAAAAATTCAATACATCAGTTCGGCGACTTCTGACGATTACGGTGTAGAAATCGCGGCTGATACGCAGTTGAAAAATCACTTTAAGAAAGTAAGTTTGAACGGCGACGAAGACAGCTCGGAAGATTCATTTGTCGGCGATAAAATTTCTCCCGATTTGCGTGAAATAATGGCGAACAACGAACCCGGCAAAAAAGTAAAAGTCATTTTGCAGTCGGATGACATCAGCAATCCTGAATTGTTGAAAGTTTTGCAGAGAAATAATGCGGCTATCGAAAGCCAGTCTGAAAACTTAAATATGTTGGTCGTTGAACTTCCGGCGGCTGCCGCGCAGGAAATTGCGAACAATAGCGGAGCGAAGCATTTATCTCTCGACCGCGAAACAAGTTTTTTGGGTCACATTGAAGTTACCACCGGCGTAACGGCGATGCGCTCGCAGGCAAATAACAGTTCGCTTGACGGCAAAGGCATCGGTGTCGCCATTCTCGATTCGGCTGTGTGGGACGATCATCACGCATTTGTCGGCTCTGACGGCAGAAAACGCATCGCTGAACATAAAGAATTTGTCAGCGGCGGCGGCGACGATAAATTCGGACACGGAACGCACGTCGCGGCACTGGCTGCCGGTCGCGGCGGAAAACCGGGCGATAACAATTCAATTAACGCCTTAAAAGATTATCAGGGAATCGCGCCGGAAGCGGACATTATTCCGGTTCGCGTGCTGGACAACAACGGACGCGGTTCGAGCGCAAAACTCATCGAAGCGATAAACTGGGTTTTATCAAAACGCGTCGAGCGCAACATTCGCGTCGTCAATATGAGTCTCGGAACGCCGGCAATCGAATCGTGGCGCAACGATCCGCTGTGCCGCGCCGTTCGACAAATGACCGCCGCCGGAATCGTCGTCGTCGCGGCTGCCGGAAACGAAGGAAAAAATGCCGCCGGACAAAAAGTTTACGGAACAATTCATTCACCGGGCAACGATCCGACGGTCATTACGGTTGGCGCGGCTAATACGTTCGGCACGGACGAAAGAAATGATGACGGCATCGCAACTTACAGTTCGCGCGGTCCGACGCGCTCGTTCTATACGGACGCGGCGGGAGTCAAACAATACGATCATCTGGTCAAACCCGATCTCGTCGCGCCCGGCAACAAATTAATCGCAGCATCGGCAAAAGATAATTTTCTTTTGGGTTCAAACCCGGATTTGCTGGCAAATTTAACCGATGATAAAAAGCGTTTGATGAAACTCAGCGGAACTTCGATGGCGGCACCGATTGTCAGCGGCACAGTCGCTTTGATGCTGCAAGCCAATCCGAAACTTACGCCGAACACGGTGAAAATGATTCTGCAATACACCGCACAGCGGCTGCGCGGTTTCAACACGCTCGAACAAGGCGCGGGAGAACTTAACGTCGAAGGCGCGGTTCGTCTGGCAAAACTCGTCCGTCAGGATTTGACCAATTCAACTCCGCTCGGAACTAAAATGCTGACGATAAACACTTTGCCGATCCAATCTTCAGTCATCGCCAATCAAACGGCAGACTGGTCGCAGGGATTAGTTCTCAATACCGGTTACGCTCAGGGAACAAAACTTATTACCGATTACCAAAAAGTTTACGGTTTGGGAATTATGATGAGCGACGGCATAATGATGAGCGACGGCATAATGATGAGCGACGGCATAATGATGAGCGACGGCATAATGATGAGCGACGGCATAATGATGAGCGACGGCATAATGATGAGCGACGGATCGTTGTTCTGCGATTACAGCGACTTATTTGGCAGCGGCATAATGATGAGCGACGGAATTATGATGAGCGACGGAATTATGATGAGCGACGGAATTATGATGAGCGACGGCATAATGATGAGCGATACCGTGTTTGGCAGCAACTCTCCGATGATTGCCGGAGATAATACGGCAAGTATGAAATAAAGTAAATTATTCACAAATTTTGAACACATCGCCGTTTTTTTCGGCGATGTGTTTTTTTTTGTGGAAATTTAACATCGTTTAATATATAATAATTTTGGCTCGGTTAATTTGACAGCAGCCAACCATCTGAATTCGAGCAGCACACGCCTAAATTTCTCCTTGTCCAACAAATTAAATGAAAGATCAGAAATCAAATAATAACTTTATAAAAGACTTATATTTGTCTATTTTGACTGTTCTCGGCACTACCTTTTGCATAGTTTCATTTTTGAAAGTATCGGAAGAAAACTTAGATACCGGTTTTTTCATTTTAGCTTTTGTCACAATTTTTATCAGTTCATATCTGCGTATCCAGTTGCCGCGCACTAAAATCCATTTATCCTTTTCAGAAGTCTTGATTCTCTACATATTTTTTTTATACGGAGGCGGAGCAGCCGTTTTGGTGGCAACACTTGAGCCTTTATACACTTCTCTGTATTGTCGCTACCGGCAAAATATAACAATCAAGAACAGAACCATTATATTTAACGTAATGATAGGCTCGATTTCAGCCTTTCTGATGACTTTTACCGCTAATCTGATTTTTTCCTCTTCAATAAAAAATCTCGCGGAACAAAATCTCTCGGAATTTATCTTTACATTGACCTGCGTTGGCGTGATGCTCTTTCTCATCAACTCAATCGGGGTTTCTATATGGGCGGGATTGAGAACTGAAAATTTGTTGAAAGGAATTTGGGAGGCTTGGTTTGATTACTGTGTAAACGCTTTGATAATGTATGTCGCTGCCGCTCTGATTGCCGGTTTCGCCGTTAAATTTCAAAATAACGTCTTGTTTTATCTCGCGCTCGGCATTTCAGGAGTTGTTTATTTTACCTATCGCCGCTATGTCAACGACGTAAGGGAAACTTCCGCCAAAGCCGAGCAAGCCGAACGCGAACGCGCCGAACAAGCCGAACAGCACGTTGTCGAATTACAACACCACATTGCCGAACAAGACCGCATCGGGCAGGCTTTGCGTGAAAGCAAGGAAAGATTTCGCCACGCGGCGTTTCACGACGCTCTGACGGATTTGCCGAACCGCAATCTGTTTATGGAAACTTTGAAATTCGCGCTCGAAAAAACTAAACAAAAGAGAGATTTCAAGTTTGCCGTTCTGTTTCTCGACATCAATCGTTTCAAAACGATCAACGACAGTCTCGGACATTCGATGGGCGACCGCCTGATTCTGCACGTTGCCAAACGGCTGGCGACTTCCGTGCGTGAAAAAGATTTGGTGGCGCGGTTTAGCGGCGATGAGTTTGCATTTATTTTGAACAAAATCTCGGATGTCGGCGACGCGATAAAATTTGCGGAGCGCATCAAAGAGAAAATTTCCGCGCCGTTCACGTTAAGCGGCAGACAGGTTTTTACCAGTTTCAGCATCGGAATTGCGATGGGAAATTCCGAATACAACGCGGCGGAAGACGTTCTGCGCGATGCCGACATCGCTATGTATCACGCCAAAGAAAGCGATAAAGACTGGGTTGTTTTCGACCAAAAAATGCACACCCGCGCGCTGACGCTGCTTCAGCTTGAAACCGATTTGCGCTCCGCTCTGGAACGCAATGAACTGTGTATGTATTACCAGCCGATTGTCGGGTTGGATTCGATGAAACTTCGAGGTTTTGAATCGCTGGTGCGCTGGAATCATCCGCAGCGCGGACTGATTCCGCCGAGCGAATTTGTTCCCGTCAGCGAAGAAACCGGTTTGATTGTGCCGATGACGCTTTGGATTTTGCGAAATTCCTGCCAACAGATGGTCGAATGGCAGCGCAAATATCCTGACAGCGCGGATATGGTCGTTAGTGTAAATCTTTCCGGCAAACATTTCGCCCAAAAGAATTTAGTCGAGCAAATCAAGCTGATTTTAGACGAAACGCAGATAAATCCGGCGTGTTTGAAATTAGAATTGACGGAAAGCGCGGTGATGGAAAATGCCGAGAGAGTAATTTCGATGCTTCACCAAATCAGAGAACTGGGAGTTCATCTGAGCATTGACGATTTCGGCACGGGCTATTCTTCTCTCAGTTATCTGCACCGTTTTCCGATAAACACGCTTAAAGTTGACCGTTCGTTTGTCAGCACGATGGAAGACGGCAGCGAAAACGGAGAGATCGTCAACACAATAATTTCTCTGGCTAAAACTCTGGATTTAAATGTCGTCGCCGAAGGAATCGAAACTATTCACCAACTGCATCAACTCCGCGTTTTAGGCTGTGAATACGGGCAAGGTTATCTTTTCTCGCGTCCCGTTCCCGTTGAAGAAGCGGAAAAAATCTTTGATGACAAATCGCGCTGGGAAAATATCATTCCGAACAACTCGCTTATAATGCCGACCCAAAACGCGGAAGTTTCACATTTGCGTTTAGCCAAATAATTTTTAATGGTAAATGTTGAAAGTTTTCTTAAATCACCGTTATTTCCGGTTTTGCATTTAGCGGAAATTCACTTTCATAGACATTCGCCAGATTCAGCAGAACATCTTCCGACCAATTTTTTCCGACTAGCTGCAAACCAATCGGCAAATTTTCCGAAGACACACCGCACGGAACCGAAATGCCCGGAATTCCGGCTAAATTCGCCGAAGCCGTGTAAACATCGCTCAGATACATCGCCAGCGGATCGTCTGACTTTTCGCCGATTTTAAAAGCCGTCGTCGGCGAAGTCGGCGTTAAAACCGCGTCGCATTTTTCAAAAGCGTCGTTAAAATCCCGTTTCAAGAGCGCGCGAACTTTCTGCGCTTTGGAGTAATAAGCGTCATAATAGCCGGAAGATAAAACGTAAGTTCCGAGCATAATGCGGCGTTTGACTTCCGCGCCGAAACCTTCTTCGCGGGTTTTTTGATACATTTCGCGCAATTCGTGAGCGTTTTCCGCTCTGAAACCGTAACGCACGCCGTCAAACCGCGCGAGGTTTGACGACGCTTCGGCGGTGGCGAGAATGTAATAAACGGCGATTGCATATTTCGAGTTTGGCAATTCAACGTCAACAATTTCCGCGCCTAATTTTCGATAATTTTCAATCGAATTTTCGACTGTATTTCTGACTTCATCGTTCAAACCTTCGCCGAAAAGCGCGCGCGGAACGCCGATTTTTTTGCCTTTTATGTCTTTTTCAAGTTCTTCCGAATAATTCGGAACTGCCACATCAGCCGTCGTCGCGTCGTTTTTATCGCGTCCGGCAATTACCTTTAAAACTTCGGCGACATCTTTTGAAGTTTGACCGAAAATCCCAATTTGATCCAAAGAAGAAGCAAACGCGACCAGACCGTAACGCGAAATTCTGCCGTAAGTCGGTTTCAAGCCGACAATTCCGCAAAACGAAGCCGGCTGCCGAACCGAACCGCCGGTTTCAGAACCGAGCGCGGCGCGAACCACGCCGGACGCGACCGCGACCGCCGAACCGCCCGAACTTCCGCCCGGAACGCGCGTCGTGTCCCACGGATTTTTAACCGCGCCGAACGCCGAATTTTCGTTGGACGAACCCATCGCAAATTCGTCCATATTCGTTTTCCCGACGATCACCGCGCCCGCGTCGAGCAGTTTTTCGACCGCCGTCGCGTTATATTGCGGTTTATAATTTCCCAAAATCCGCGAACCGCACGAAGTCTGCGTCCAATTCGTGCAGATATTATCTTTAACGGCGATTGCAAAGCCGCGCAGAGTTTGATTTTCAGCGGAATTTTTCTCTAATTCTTCGGCGCGTTTCATCGCGTAATCGCGTTCAATCGTCAAAAAACAATTCAATATTTCGTTGAGTTTTTCCGCGTTGTCTAAAGTTTTTTCGATTTTCGATTTTATTTCGTTCATTATTTACTTTCCGATATTACGCAAAGCGGACTGGAGCGCAACCCGTCCCGGTTGCCATTGAGCATCGCTTCGATGCGAAAAACGCGCACGTTTTTATGAAAGTTGACAGTTGCCGACGGCTTTTTCGCGCTTTAGCGCACTGCAACCGGGACGGGTTACGCTCCAGTCTTTTTCTGATTTTGCGTAATATCAGTTATTTCCAATTCTATTAACCAGCCAATTGTTATTTTGTTTGACAACTTCCGCCTGAATTTCCTTTTGTTCGCTGCGCGTTTCCGTTTTCCAAAAAAGCACGATTTGCATATTTACTTTCCTGCCGGGTTCGACATCGCTGCATTTGCCGAGCCGAAAAGCCTTCGGATAATCGTCCGTTGCCGTGAAGTAATCAACCGCGCTTTCCGGCTGATTTTCCAATTGTTTTTTTAATTCATCGGTCAAATATTTTTCGCGCTGTTTTAAGTTTTCTTTGGTAAATTTCATATCGTTGCCAAAATGATACGAATAAAGTTCTTTGACCGTATTACGCGCATCGGTGCAATCCTGACTTTCCAAATTCGGAATACTGCACGCGCTGAAAACTAAAAATGCGAAATTAAAAATGCAAAATATGAACAGCCAATTTTGATTCTTAAGTCTTAAATTTGGAATTTGGAATTTGGAATTTGGAATCATAATACTTTCGGAACGCGAAAATGTCCGTCGGAAGCCGCCGGAGCTTGGTCGAGAGCGAGTTTTTGACCCAAAGATTTGTGCGGCACATCTTCGCGCCGCGTGTCGGTCGCTTCGCCTTCGGGCGTTAAACCGCCGATTGCCGGTTCGATATTTTCCGTGTCGAGTTCGTTCAACTGCTCGACATAATCAACGATGCTCGCCATCTGCGGCGTGTAAAGCGCGACTTCTTCGTCGGTAATTTCGAGATGCGCGAGTTTCGCTATTTTTCTTATATCCATTATGGTTGTAATCCTTCAAAAAAATCTTCAAAAAGAGTTTCGATATTTCTTGCGCCGTGAAAAATACGGTAAATTTCCACGCCGTTTTCGATTTCAAAGTAAAAGATGATGTATTTTTTATGAGAAAATTTACGCAAGTTTAAGATAATTTTATCTTGAGGCTTACCAATCTTGGAATTTTTAGCAAGAAATCGAAATTTACCCATTAAATCGCCGATTACGCGGTTTGCGGCATCAATATTTTTCTCCGAGATATAATCCCAAATTTCCTGAAGGTCTGCTTCAGCCGCTTCGGTTAGTTTTACATCAGCCATTATTTACCGTTTTGTTTCTGTTCCAACTTTCTCATACCCCGACTAATGATTTTATCAGCCAGTTTGTCGAGTTCGTCGGCATTATAAACCGTATATCTGCCTTCTCGCATATCGTCAATTCCTTTCTGAATTTCACGGCGCAGGTCTTCCAAACGCAACTGTTTAATGTGGTCTTGTTCTCGTAAAAGCTGCAAACCTTCGCGGACAACTTGGCTCGGCGAATCGTAACAGCCGGATTTCACTTTTTCTTCCACCATTTTTTCGAGTTCGGGCGGCAATGTAATATTCATAATTTTCACCTTCATCTTTAAGTTTAGCAAACCCGCAAAGCCTGTCAATTCCTATTATTCGGAACGCTTTTTCATATTTTCCTTTCGCGCCAGACAACTTCCCGCCGCGAGCAGAAACTGGTAACGCAAATTGTCATCTTTGATCGCATCAGCCGAATGCCGCAGTTTCGGTGTAACTTTGTCGAGCGCGATTTCCGCTAATTCTTCGTCGGAATATTTTGAGTTTCGTCCGCTTTTATTTTCCCGCGAAACGGTTTCTTCATCAATCCGAAATTCGATAAAAGTAACAATTGCCTGACCGAGAACGGAATTGAGTTTGAAAATCATCTGTCCGCTCAAAAGTTCGAGATGCCGTTTCCACATATTATCTTTGACGGCGACGATCAGATGTTTATTGAAAAGACGAAACGGAACGGCGTGTTTTCGCAAAGATTCGCCGGCGATTTTGCGCCACGCGGCGAGCGTTACGGCTTCGCGCAGTTCTTCGTTGTCGTCAAATTCTTTTAATAATTTGGGCAGCGCGCGAAAAAGTTCGTCCATAACTCGTTTACCATTTGACGTTTATCATTTATCATCTGAAACAAAACTAATGGTAAATGGTAAACGGTAAATGTTCAATGATAAATCTTCCAAAATTGATATTGGCTTCGGGCAGTCCGCGGCGGGCGGAAATTTTAACGGCGGTCGGCTGGGAATTTGAAAAACGGGTCGCCGATATTGACGAAACCGAACTTTTGAATGAGCAGCCGGACGATTATGTGCGGAGACTGGCGCGTGAAAAAGCCGAAAAAGTCGCCGGAAATTACGAAAACGCCCAAGTTTTGGGCGCAGATACGATTGTCGTAATTGACGATAAAATCATCGGCAAACCGAAAGATTTGGATGATGCCCGAAAGATGCTGAAAATGTTGTCGGGAAATTGGCACGAAGTTTTGACGGGAATTGCAATCGTCAAAGTTTCTGAAAACGGAAGCGAAACGCGAACAAATGTGCAGAAAACGCGGGTGAAATTTGCCGAACTTTCCGACGCGGAAATCGAATTTCTAATTGAAAAGGGCGCGCCGCTCGACAAAGCCGGAGCTTACGCGGTGCAGGCGCAAGCCGCTTTGTTTATTGAAGAAATAAACGGCGATTATTGGAACGTCGTCGGTTTGCCGGTCAGTCTGGTTTACAAAACGGTCAATTCTTTTGAATAAAAAAAAACAGGACGGAAAAAATCCATCCTGTTTCGCCGTCTTTAACTTACAAAATTTCTATAAAACTTTATCAACTTCCTGTGAAATTTTTGCCGAAATGTCGTTGTTCGGATCGGTGTTGATGCCGTTGAAAGTGCTTGCCACTTTGCCGGTTTTATCCAAAACCACGAACGACGGCAGTTGGTCAATGTTAAATCTTTTCAAAGAAGCCGCGCCTTCGGAATCGCGCAAGATTGAAACGGTCAACTTATTGGATTCGGCAAATTTGCGAAGGTCGTCGTCGCTCGCGTAATTTTTCGATTTCGGCGAGGAAGAATCAGCTGAAATAAAATAAAACACGACATCTTTTCCGGCGTATTTCTTGGAAAGTTTATTGATGGAAACCGCCTGCTGATTGGAAAGCGGCAGCCATTGCGCTCCGATTGCCAGCACGACGACTTTGCCTTTCTGCGCTTCCAAATCAATTTTCTGCCCGTCAATTGACGTAAATGTAACGCTTTGCGCCGAAGCCATCAGCGAGAACGCGAAAACAAAAGTCAATGTCGCTAAAAATAATTTGATGTTTTTCATAGTTTTTCCTTGCCAAACTTGGCAATTCCAATAATTTAGATGCAAATCCAATACAATTTTACTGCTTACGATTGAAAACTATATTGTCAATCAGGCGAACTGTTCCAATCCGCGCGGCGACCGCGATTAAAACGGCATTTTCGCCGATTTTTTCAACGGGCGCGAGCGTTTCATTGTCAACTACGGCGACATAATCAATCTGCGCGAGCGGTTCGCTTTGAATTACCTGCCGAACTTTTTCGGCAATTGTCAGGGCGTTTCGTTCACCGTTTTTGACGAGAATTTTGACTTCGTTCAGCGCGCGATAAATTATTGACGCTTTTTGTCTTTCTTCATCGCTCAGAAGCGCGTTCCGCGAAGACATCGCCAAGCCCGATTCTTCGCGGACAATCGGCGCGGTGATAATTTCGGTTTCAAAACCCAAATCCTGCGTCAGACGTTTGATGATCGCCACTTGCTGCGCGTCTTTCTGTCCGAAAAACGCGAAATCGGGACGAATTGTATTAAACAGAATCGTTACAACCGTCGCCACGCCGCGAAAATGTCCGGGACGCGACGCGCCTTCCAACGTTTCGGTCAGATTTTCGACATAGACAAAAGTTGAAAAATTTTCGCCGTAAATTTCGGGCGCGTCGGGCGCGAAAATATAATCAACCTGATATTGTGTCAGAAGCGCGGCATCGGCGGTCAAATCGCGCGGATATTTGTCAAAATCGCCCTGTTCGTTAAACTGCGTCGGATTGACAAAAATTGAAACGATCACCACGTCGGACATCTGCCGCGCCTGACTGATGAGCGCGAGATGTCCTTCGTGCAGCGCGCCCATCGTCGGCACAAAACCGATTGTTTTATTTTCGCGCCGCAGTTTTCGCGCCAATGATGCCATTCTCTGTCGTCGGTTAATTATTTCCATAAATTGGTTTCTGTTCTAAATTGACAGAAATATCTGCTTTGAACTGCGAAGTGCTTCAGGCAAATTCAAATGAAGTAAGTGGACAAAATAAATTTGTAAATGTTTGGAGCGCGGACACTCTTGTCCGCCAGCCGTTTAAACAAATGACGTGACCGAAACAGGAACATTGGCGGACAAGAGTGTCCGCGCTCCAACTTAAAAATAATTTTGTCCACTTACTGATTTAGAAAGAAATTTAATATGTATGTTCTGAAAAAACAATGCTCAGATTATAAAATACAATCGAACTATGCAAACGATTGATTTAATAATTAAAAATTTACGCCGTGACAGCAAAATTAATTATTGATTTAATAGCGGCGAATTTTCTATGTATTTCGTCATTCCGGGTTATTGTAAAATTGAGTTTCCGCAGGCTGATTTTTTACTTTTCTACGGCTGCAACTATAAAAATTTTCCAAACATCAAACCTTTGGTTTCCAACAAATTCTGCGATATATTAAAGAATGTCTGTCCGGTTTCAGGCTCAAATTTTATGAAAAAATTATTTTACACATTTGCCGCAATCGTTATTTTTTCCGCCGCTGCTCTCGCTCAAAAAGGCATTGACACGCAGACGGAAAAAATCAAGCAGGAAGGGAAATCGTCCAATCCGCAATCGAGTACCCGCGCTAATAATCCGACGGCGCGCGCTATTGATTGGGGCAAAGACAAAACCAAAGTTCGTCCGCCGCTGCCAAATCCGTATCGTTTAAATGCCCGCCGCGACGTTCTGGTCGGAAATATTACGGACGCTTTGAAGGAAAAGAAAATCGTCATTGACGAGTCCGCTTCGAGAATAAAAGACGGTTTTATCGTTACCGAACCGTTTATTTTCGCCAAAGGCACGATTGTTACCAACACGGAACTCAATCGTTATGCCGATTTGCCGAATTCGGACGTTATTTGGACGCGCGGACGCTACACTTTGACCATCGAAGTTCAGTCAATTGACGGCGTTCAGAATAATGTTTCCGTTACGGCAAAAGTCGAAGGACGTTCGGAAAACGGCTTGCGTTCCGAGTGGACGACTTTGCAAAGTTCCGGCGCGGCGGAAGATGAATTTTTGGTAAAACTGGTTGAAATGATCACCGGAGTTTCCCCTGACGCGCAGGTTGATAATTAAGCAGAATATGTTTTTTAATTTTTCCCGTCTAATTTTTTTAGTTTTGCTGATTTCGGCGGCAGCTGTTTGTGTCAGCGCGCAATTTCCCGACACGTCGCCGCCGGACAAAGAAGATTATCCGAAAACCGTCAAAGAAACTCTGGCTAAAGGTCGCATTGAACGCGAAAAAAAGGATTATGAAGAGTTGGTCGGGCGCAGTGAAGAAGCTGTTAAAATCAGCGACGAACTGAGCAAATCTTTCGCCAAAAACAATAAATTCTCTTCCGAAGACCAGAAAAAACTTGACCGTCTGGAAAAACTCGTCAAAAAAATCCGCAGTGAACTTGGCGGAGATGATGATGACGTTTTAGATAAAAATCCTTCTTCAATATCCGCCGCCGTCAAAACTTTACAGGAAACGACGGCAAATTTGGTGGATTCGATAAGAGAAAGCACTCGTTACAGTGTTTCGGTGGCGGCGATTGAAAGCTCGAACACGCTGCTGAAAATCGTCCGCTTTATACGCATCGGTAATTAATTTTATGGTAAAACCCGGCTTGAAATTATTGCTTTTAGTGTTGATTTTCGGCTGTTTCTCGTCGGGTGTTTTCGCTCAGAACGATGACGAAGTTATAAATATCGAATCTTCGGTCGTCATCTTAAATGCCGCCGTCAGCGACAATAACGGCAAAACCGTTTCCGGTTTGAAAGAGTCGCAATTCAAGATTTTTGAAGATGGAAAAGAGCAGAAAATTGATTTTTTTCAATCGAATGAAACGCCTTTCGCGGCGATAATTTTGCTCGACACTTCCGGCAGTATGGAATCGCGCGTTTCGATGGCGCGTTCCGCCGCGATAAATTTTTTGGACGGTTTGCGCCCGGATGATGTCGCCGCGATTTACAATTTCGATTCAAAAGTTTCGCTCGTTCAGGACTTTTCCAACAGCCGCGATATTACGGAAAGAGCTTTCGATTTGAAGGCTGACGGCTACACTGTTTTAAATGACGCGATTTATCAAGCCGCGCTGGAACTCGGCAAAAGATCGGAAAAACGTCGGGCGATTATCGTGCTTTCCGACGGCGCGGACACCAGAAGCGGGCGTTCTGCTGACAAAGCCTTAAAAGCCGCGCTCGCTTCAAACGTTACGATTTACACGGTTGATATGTCGGCGGCAGATGCCGGCGGACGCGAACGAATGCAAAGTCAGGGCGCGTTGAAAAATTTTGCCGAAAAAAGCGGCGGTTATTTTGTGGCGACTCCGGGCGGCGCGGCGATGCGCGACGCTTTCAAAGGCATTGTCGAAGAACTCGGCGTTCAGTACACGCTCGGTTATCAGCCTTCAAACGCGAAAAAAGACGGCAAATGGCGGTCAATCGAACTGCGCGTCGCGCGTCCGAATCTCAACATCAGAACGCGCAAAGGTTATAATGCACCCAAAGAAAAATGATGAATGATATTTTCTTTACTTCCAAATGTTTTTAATTAAATCCTTATAGAAAAGGGCTGATCCAAGTAATAGTAATTGCTCCATGTTTTATAATTCCTTCTCTATTATGATACTTTACGGTTTTTATAAAACCTTTTTTTTCTAAATTCTCAAAAATTTCTTTCAAGGAATTATCTGGAATATTTGCAGGTGAATTATTGATTTTATTGTATATTTCTTTACTATCTAACGCTCCACTTGCTTGTTCTCGGTGTTCAATTATAATTTTAATTACTAACTTTTCTATTTCTTTATTCAAAGTTATCTGCTCCTGATTAAAAAAACTTTCAAAACATAAAGTTTAAACTGTTTCGCCGTGTCTCGCTTTTTCGTTTCGATTAATTTTATCCAGAAAATTATGCGCGGCTTCCGACTGGAAAAGTTCGCGCGTTTCGGTTTCGTTTTCTGAAACCGGTTCCAACGCCAAATCCATATATTCCAGCTTTTTCGGGTCGTTTCTGACTTTTCGATAAATCAGCCGCAGCCGCGTGTAGAGCGAAATCCAGCGAATTTGTTTGAGCAGAGTTTCGCCAAAATATTTCGGATAAAAAACGAGCGGATTTTCGAGCGGCAAATTTGAACGGCGCGACGCGCGATGTTTGCGGCGCAGAAATCCGCCTTCGAGCGGGTGAATTTTTTCGATGTCAATGCAGCCGTTAAACCACGTTATAAAAAACATCGTTTTGCCCGGAGAAGTTCCGGTGGCGACGGCGCGGCGCAGAATTGTTTCGATATGTTCTTCGGTGTAGTAAGTTTTCCACGCTTTCTGATAAGTTTCCTCCCAATTTTCCCTCGACATTTTCGGATGCGCCGTGACCGCGTGATTGAGGTCGTATTTGTTCAAATCCGCGTCCATCGCAATTCCGGCTTCGTGCAGTTTTTTGTGATCTTCGGAGCCGGGAAGCGGCGTTAAATAGAAAAATTCGAGCAAATCAACCGGCAATTCCTTTTTGATAATTTCGATGTCGCGCAAAATTGATTCCTGCGTGTCGCCCGGAAATCCGAGAATATATCCGCAATATGTGACGATTCCGGCTTTTTTCCATTCGAGCAGCATTTGGCGGTAATCGGTGATCTTGTTTTGCCGCTTGCTCGCGCCGAGAAGCGAATCGGGATTGATGTTTTCCAAACCGATAAAAACCCGTTTGACTCCGGCGCGTTTGGACTTTTCGATAAAGTTCGGCAGTTTATAACAAAGCGTGTCAACCTGAATGATAAAACTGATTTTGAGTTTTTCGACTTCGCGCAGATCAATTAACTTGTCCAGAATAATTTCCCAATCTTTATTTCGCGCGAAATTATCGTCGGTGATGAAGAACGAATGGAGTCCCTGCGCGACGTTGGCGCGGACGATTTTTTCGATGTCGGCGGGCGAACGGCGGCGCGATTTTCTGCCCTGAACATTGATAATCGTGCAGAACGAACACGAAAAAGGACAGCCGCGTCCGGCATCGAAACTCGTCGTCGCGCCCGCCGTCAAATGCACTCTTTCAGCCGGAAGCAGCGGCGCGGCAACGCCTTCGATGTTCGGCAAATCGTCCATAAAATTGTAAACAGGCGCGAGTTTATTCTCGAAAGCGTCAATTAAAACTTGTCCCAAACGACCTTCCGCTTCGCCGGCAAAAAGCGACACGCCCATTTCCAAAGCCTTTTCGACGTGCGCGTCGCGTTCTTTTAACATCGCCATTGTTCCCGAAACGTGAAAACCGCCGATTGCCGTTTTGATGTTTTTATCGCGCAAAGTTTTGGCGATATCGAGCGCGCGCGGAAACTGATTCGACTGAACGCCGACGAGCATTATCATTCCGTCGTCAGCTTTTTCTATCAGAGAAATAATTTTTTTCAAATTAATGTGAGAATTCGTCTCGTCAAAAGCGTAAATTTCAAATTCGACATTTTCGCCCAAAACTTTTTCGTCGGCGCATTCCAAAGCCAAACCGTATAAACACGCCAGCGAATTTGACGGAATCGCCGAACGAAACCACTGAATTACATAGCCGTCATCATCGTAATGCGAAGGTTTGACGAGAACAAGACAAAATTTCTGTTTGGTGTTTTTCATATATCGCTCGAAAATTTTACTGATTTTATATGAATCAGGTTTATGATACAAGATATATTACTCTGTAAAATTATTTTGTGATATTTTGAAATTAAAGTCGGAGCGCGGACGGCTCGTCCGCTTCGAGCGCAGAAGCGCGAGAAAAGCCTTCGCACTGAAGTATCGTTTTAGCAAAGCGAGGTGTGCAGCGTTCGCTTCGCTCCGTTGGCGGACGAGCCGTCCGCGCTCCGATTTTTAATGTAAAATGAAAAGACTTGCAGTTTTTCTTGACCGCGACGGAACGGTTTGCGAAGAAGTCAATTATCTTTCGCGGGCGGAAGATTTACGAATTTTTTCCTTTGCGGCGAAAGCGATAAAACTTTTCAACGATAATGACTTTTTGGTGATTTTAATTACAAATCAATCGGGAATCGCCCGCAAATTTTTTGACGAAAATGATTTGCGCGAAATTCATCAAAAACTCGAAAGCGAACTTGCAAAATCCGGCGCGAAATTGGACGCGATTTATTTTTGTCCACATAATTCCGCCGATAATTGTGATTGCCGAAAGCCGAAAACGGGATTGATAAAGCGGGCGTTAGAGGATTTTGAGATTGATTTGCAAAACAGTTGGATGATCGGCGACAAAGCGGTTGACATTGCGGCAGGTTTTAACGCCGGAACAAAAACCGCTCTGGTTTTAACAGGTTACGGACGCACGGAAATTGAAAAACTTGTAAATGAGCCGGATTTGGTGACGGACGATTTGCTGGAAGCGGCAAATTTCGTAATTTGTAATTCGTAACTTTGAAAGTTAAAATCATTTGTTTCAAAACCATTTTGAGTTTAATAATTTCGCCGCTAAAAAAACGCCGATCCGTAATTTGAGAACAATAAATAGCTGTCTGTTATGGCGGATTTCACGGAGTTGACGGAAATATCAACCACTTTGCTATTTTTTACTAGAAATTTAACACTGTTTAATGTTATTTTAATTACGTCGCGTTTGACGAACCAATCTCCGACGCGCTGCTGGTGTTTCTGATAATTCAACGATATTCGATAAAACTTCGATTCTATAATACAAAAAGCCGTCGCTGTCGTCAAAAATCGTGAAATTTTCTCACGGTCTTCGGTCGAAGTTTGCTGAGTTATCTTGATTTTACGCTGTTATTTAATTTCTGTCATCGAAGTTTACCGGTTACTTATGTTCAATTTAGACGAAAATAGGTTTTCCGCCGATTCAAAACCGGCGCAGAAAATTCAAACTTTGATCGTCGGACGTTTATTCGTCGTTTTTCTGCTTTTTGCCGTCAAATGGATTTGGAACAGCGGATACACAACTTTTTCATTCAATTCATATCCGCGCGGATTGTTTCCTGTTTTGCTGATGACCGTCGGCTTGACCGGCATCTATTTTACCGCTTCGCGTTTCATTTACAATTACGCGTGGCAGATTCGCATACAGATTTTTTTTGATGCTTTTTCAGTTACCTGGCTGGTCTGGCGGTCGGGCGATATAACCTCGCCGTTTATATCGCTTTTCATCATAATCATCAGCCTCTCAAGCATTTTTCTGAGCGCGCGCGATACGGTTTTGATGACCTTGATCTGTGTTTTATTCTTTACGCTCCTGGCGATTTTGGTTGTTTACGGAGTTGTCCCTACATTTGTTCAAACGCCCGAATTTACAAAAACCCTTCAAATTGTCGGTTCTTACAATATCGCTCTGCTGCTGGTCGGACTGCTCGCTTCGCGTCTTTCCGGGCGTTACGCTTCGGGCGAAGAACTCAAAGAAACTTTAAAATCGCTGGCGGATTTGCGCGTTCTGCACGAAAGAATCATCGAATCAATTCGTTCGGGTCTGATTACGACTGATCTGGACGGCGAAATTTATTCGTTCAACGCTGCCGCTTCGGAAATTACGGGTTATCAAGCCGAACAAATGAGCGGCAAATCAATTTTTTCGCTTTTTGGCAGTATTCAAACTCCGATAGAGTATTCGCTCTATTCAAGTGATAACGGTGAACAGCCGCCGCGTTTTGAAACCGATTGTATGACTCCCGAAGGTTTTGCCGTGCGAATCGGCTATCACATTTCGCCGCTTTTCGCCAAAGGCGGAAAAAAGACGGGATTGATTATTTCTTTTCAGGATTTAACCGACATTCGTTCGATGGAAGAAAATGTGCGCCGCAAAGACAGATTGGCGGCAGTCGGGCGCGTCGCCGCCGGTTTAGCGCACGAAATTCGCAATCCTCTGGGCGCGATGCGCGGCGCGATTCAGGTTTTGCAGCTAAATACGCCGCCCGGAAGTTCGCAGGCTTCCCTGATGGAAATTACTTTGCGCGAATCCGACCGGCTCAACAAAATTATTACCAACTTTTTAACATACGCGCGTCCGCGCGTCAGCAATTTTTCCGAAATTGACGTGCGTCAGGCGATAAACGATACTTTCGCGCTTCTTCTGCACAGCCCGGATATTTTGGATCATCACGAACTGGAAACCGATTTGCCCGAATCTCCGGTTTTGATTTCCGCCGATTCGACACAGCTCAAACAGATTTTCTGGAATTTGGCGCGGAACGCTCTGGGCGCGATGCCGCAGGGCGGAAAATTGAAAATCGGTTTACAGCAAATTGACGAAAACCGCATCAGAATTTTATTTGAAGATACAGGCTGCGGAATGTCGCCCGAACAGGTCGAAAAATTATTCGAGCCGTTTTCCGATTCGACGACGGGCGGAACGGGTCTCGGACTTTCGATTGTTTATCAAATTGTCCGCGATCACAACGGCACGATTAATGTCCGAAGCCGTGAAAATACCGGCACGACAATTACGGTTGAATTGCCGACGGAAACAAAAAATCAAAGTTTATCAGGTGAGTCGGAACAGGATGAAGATACTTTCAAACCGTCACGTCTCGAAGATTTTTTGATCGTCAAAGAAAGAGAAGCCGAAGTTATTTCCTAGAAGCAGATGATTTTTTGTGAAAATATACCCGGAACACCGACATTCCGCTCTGCGAAATTATAAAAAATAAAAATCGCGCCGATTCAAATTTTTCGCGTTCACGCGCCGGCAAGCAGGCGAAATTACCTGTATTCTCCAACTGAATAATCTTTTTAAAATCTAATGTCAAATTTACTAATTGTTGATGACGAACAGAGTTACAGACAGCTTTTGACGCTTGTGTTTGAAAGCGACGGACACAAAATACGAACGGCGATCAACGGGCGCGACGCGCTTGAACAGTTGCACGTCGAACCCGCCGAAGTGATTATTACCGATGTCAAAATGCCGGATATGAACGGCATCGAACTGCTTCGCGCGGCGCGTGAACTTCTGCCGGATGTCGGCGTTGTTTTGATGACGGCGTTTGCGACCGTTAATACGGCAAGAGAAGCGTTTAAGCTCGGCGCGGACGATTTTATTCAAAAGCCGTTTGATGTCGAAGAGTTAAAAATTATCGTCAAAAAAGCGTTTGAACGACAAAGTTTAATCGTCGAAAATCGCGCTTTCAAACGCGCCCAGCGTGATCGCGGCAGCGTCAAAAACATCATCGGACATTCGGCGAAGATGCAGGCGGTTTATCAAATGATCGAAACCGTCGCCGAAGTCCAGTCAACAATTTTGGTTACGGGCGAATCGGGAACGGGAAAAGAACTGGTCGCCCGCGCCATTCACGATCTCAGCCCGCGCGCCGAAAAACCTTTTATTTCGATCAATTGCGGCGCGTTTACCGAAACACTTCTTGAAAGTGAATTGTTCGGTTACGTTAAAGGTTCATTTACGGGCGCGAACACGAACCGCAAAGGTTTATTTGAAGCCGCCGATCACGGCACAATTTTTTTAGATGAAATCGGCGAAATGTCGCCCGCGATGCAGGTCAAACTGCTGCGCGTTTTGCAGGAAAGAAAGGTTCGTCCCGTCGGCGCGCACGACGAACTTTCGATTGACGCGCGGGTCATTGCCGCGACCAACCGGGATTTGAAAAAGATGTCGGAAGATGGAAGTTTCCGCGAAGATTTATTTTACCGAATTTCGGTGATTCCGATAAGTTTACCGCCGCTACGCGAAAGAAGCGAAGATATTCCCGAACTGGTCGCGCATTTCACAAAGAAGTTTTGCGATATGACCGGCAGAAATCTTTCCGTTTCACAAAAATCAATGCAAATGCTCGAAGATTACGCTTGGCACGGCAACGTGCGCGAACTCGAACACACCATCGAACGCGCCGTCGCGCTCGAAAGAACAGAAGAGATTCAGCCGGAACGCCTGCCCGATCATATTACGAACTACAATCCGTCGCGCATTAAAGCCGAATTTGATTTGCCCGAAAGCGGCTTAAATCTCGTTTCGCATCTCGACAATCTGGAAAAAACTTACGTCGTCGAAGCCCTGAAACAAACGGGCGGCAACCAGACACGCGCCGCTGAACTTTTGCAGATGCCGGTTCGTTCGCTGCGTCATCTGCTCGATAAACACGAAATCCGCACGCTTTCGGCGCAGATGCGAAGCAATGGAGAATAATTTCAGATTCCAGATTTTTGGATTTCAGTTTGGAATTTAGAATTCGGGAGCTGAAATTTGAGCAGTCTTTAATTTTTTCCGAAAAACAATTAATCCGATGCTCGCCAAAATCAAAACACCGCCGAAAACAGTTTGCGGCGGAAGCGTTTCGCCCAAAAAAGTCGCGCCGATAATGACGGCGATCAGCGGCGTAACCAGCGAAATCATCATCGCTTTGGTTGATTCTATTTTGCTCAAAAGCCAGTAATAAAGCCAAAATGCCGCGATTGTTCCGAAAATCGTCAGATACAAAACGGCAATAATCGCCTGCCAAGTCCAGCGAAAATTCAGCGGATTTCCTTCTTTTATCAAGCCATACAAAATCAAAGGCAGAATTCCGCACGCCATCTGCCCGAAAACCAAACTCGCCGGATGAAGATTTCCGCCGAACGCTTTGACTAAAATCGAAGCGTGCGCCGCCGCATACGCGCCGATGACAATTGCCACGCAGCCCGTAAAAGCGAGCAAACTGTTGACTTGCAGCTGCTCGATAAAAATTGTCGCAACGCCCGCGATGCCGAGCAGAATGGCAGCAACTTTCAGCCAGGTAATTTTTTCAGCCGGCAGATGAATCCACGCCAAAGCAAGTCCGAAAACCGTAATCATCGCCTGTAAAACCGCCGCCAAACCGGATGAAATGTATTGTTCGCTCCAAAAAACAAGACTGTAATTGACGGAAAATTGCAGAATTCCGGTCAGCGCGAGCAATTTCCAATCGCGTTTCGTTTTCGGCAGCGGAATTTTTTGCAGGAAAATTATAAGAGCCAGAATAATCAGCGCAAGCACAAATCTGGCGGCGGCAAAACTGATCGGCGGCAAATCTTCGAGTCCGATTTTTATAAAAAACCAGGTTGTTCCCCAAATGAAGCACAGAATTAGCCAGACAATTATTTTCATTTTAAGGAGCGCGGACGGCTCGTCCGCCAACGGAGCGAAGCGACGTTGAATGCTTTGCTTATTACACAAATCAAGAGAAACGGCGGCTTCTCGCGCTCTCGCGCTCGAAAGCGGACGAGCCGTCCGCGCTCCTGATTATTTTCTTTCATAAAAACTTAACTGTGTTTCGCCCTGCTTCAAGATGCGCCAACGCCTAATTTCAGCTATCGCATCGGGCAAAAGATTTTTTGCGTGGTGTTCGACGATTAAAATTCCATTTTCCCTAAATAATTTTGAAGCGTTTTCACCGAACTTATATAAAAATATCGAATAATCAGTTTGATATGGCGGATCAAAAAACGCAATATCCCATTGAGAGGAAAGCTCGCGCGTGATAAATTTTTCCGCTTCATCGCAAAATACTTCCGTTTGTTCTTCGGGAATTTTGAGAACGTCCAAATTTTGTTCAATTAAAGCGCAGGCGCGGCGCGATTTGTCAACAAAAGCCGCAAATTCCGCGCCGCGCGAAATCGCCTCGATGCCGATTGCGCCCGTTCCCGCGCACAAATCAAGAAACCGCGTTTCGTCATCAATTCTCGGTTGTAAAATGTTGAAAAGAGTTTCACGCAGACGGTCGGATGTCGGGCGTGTTTTGATGTTCGCCGGACTTTTAAGGATTCGTCCGCGATATTCACCGGCAATTATTCGCATTATCAGTTGTCGGTTGTCGGTTGTCGGTTGTCGGTGAGAAAAAGATTGATTCCGATAATTGTTTTTACTGACAACCGACAACTGACAACCGATAACTAAAATATTATTTTCGTTCGTAAAAACTAAGTGCCGTGTCGCCCTGCAAAAGAACGCGCCAACGTTTCATAACGCCGAATTTTTCGGGAAAAAACATTTCGGCGTGATGTTCGATGACAAGCGTTCCGCCCGGTCTGACGGCGATTCCGCGCCCAAAATATTCCAAAACCTCATCGTAATTCGCATCATACGGCGGATCGTAATAAACCACGTCCCACTGCCGTCGGCGTTTGCTCATTTTTTTGAGAAACGGCACGACTTCCAATTCAAAAACTTCGCCGTGTCCTTCCTTTATTTCGAGACTTTCCAGGTTTTTCTTAATATAACTGCACATTTTGGCGGAACGCTCGACAAAAGTACTGACAATCGCGCCGCGCGAAATCGCTTCGATGCCGACCGTGCCGGCTCCGGCGCATAAATCGAGAAATCTTCCGGCTCTGACGCGCCGAAACAAAATTCTGAACATTACTTCACGAACACGGCGAGCCGTCGGACGAACTTTGGAAGAAGTTGTACATTGCAGATATTTTCCCCTGTGTTTTCCGTCCGTAACTTGCATATCCGATACGATGCGCGGTCTGTTTTCTCTTTCCCACGGCTTTTGATTTTTCTCTTTCGGGTTGAAACGACCTTTCGGTTGAAATCTGTCGTTTTTTGATTTAACCGGCGCGTTTCTGTTTGATCTATCGTTTAACGATCTGTCGGCTGCCGATCCGACGTTGGGTTTTCTTTCATCTTTACCCTGAAAACGATTACTTTGAGATTGGAAACGGTTATCTTCCGATTGAAACTTTCTATAACCCTGCTGCGGTTTTTCCTCTGCTTTTTTAATATGCGGCTTTCGTTCAAAGACCTTTGAAGTGTCAGTTGCTGTTTGTCGTCGGTTTTCCATTTTATGTTACTCCATTTTGAAATACGTGAAATTCTCTTTTGACTGATTCTGTCGGCTAATACCAATTTTTCAACCGATTTTGACGCTTCAGCAAATTTATTAAACAAATAGTATGGAAGATAATTGCAAAACAAAATGATTTTTTGTCTGATAAATTGCGTAAGTGAAATAAATCGAGTTTCATTAAAATTAAATAAGAGCTTGAAAAGCAATAAAAATAATTACACTTTGATGAAAGTTAAATGCTAAATACCTTTCCGGCAAAATCATAATTAACAGTTATAGCTTTACGTTTAGTATAACCATAAATCGAATAAAAAATAAACTGTTTTTCGTGTTTTACATTACATAAAGAAAATGTTCATCCAATTCCGGCGAGCCGAAAGCGGGCATCGTTTTTGGTGATTTCGATAAGTCTTGAAGTTTCAATAGTTAAACGCTTAACCGTCAAATAATATTCAGCTTCCTGTCGAGCCGCGTCGAGAATTTCCAAGTCACGAATAATATTTCCAATCTTAAAAGTTTGCTCGCCGGATTGTCTTGTGCCGAGAATTTCGCCCTGTCCGCGAATCTCCAAATCCTTTTCGGCGATGCGAAAACCGTCGGTCGTCTCTTCCATTATTCCAAGTCGTTCTCTGGCGACGGCGGTTTTTTTGTCGCCGGTCAGCAGTACGCAAAAAGACTGCTCCGCGCCGCGCCCGACGCGTCCGCGCAATTGATGTAATTGTGAAAGACCAAATCGTTCGGCGTGTTCGATAATCATCAGCGAAGCGTTCGGCACGTCAACGCCGACTTCAATCACCGTTGTCGAAATCAAAATATGCGTTTCGCCTTCGCTGAATTTCCCCATTATCTCTTCTTTTTCCGCGCCCTTCATTTTGCCGTGCAGAAGTCCGACTTTGTAGTTTGGAAAAATTTTATCGCGCAATTCCTCGTGCATTTTTGTCGCCGCTTTCAAATCCATTTTTTCTGATTCTTCGATCAGCGGATAAACGATATAAACCTGTCTGCCCAAATTTATTTCGCGCTCGATGCCTTTATAAACGCCGCCTCTTTGATCTTCGCCGACGACGACGGTTTTGACCGGCGTTCTTCCGGGCGGAAGTTCGTCAATCACGGAAACGTCCAAATCGCCGTAAACCGTCATCGCCAGACTGCGCGGAATCGGTGTCGCGGTCATAAACAGAATATCCGGGTTGTAGCCGCGCGCGCGAAGTTCGGCGCGCTGCAAAACGCCGAAACGGTGCTGTTCGTCCACGACCGCCAAGCCCAATCTTTCAAATTCCACCGCGTCCTGAATGACGGCGTGCGTGCCGACGACGGCGTGAATTTCGCCGCTGGCAATGTCCGCCTGAACTTTGCGTTTCTGCGCGGCTTTCAAACTTCCGGTCAAAAGTTCGACGCGATAAGGTGAATTTTCAAAAATCTTTACAGCGTTTCTAAAATGCTGTTCGGCGAGAATTTCGGTCGGCGACATCAGCGCGGTTTGATAACCGTTTTCCATCGCGGCGAACATCGCCAGAAACGCGACAATCGTTTTGCCGCTGCCGACATCGCCCTGAATCAAACGGTTCATCGGCGCGTCGGACTGCAAATCGGCGAAAATTCGTTCCGTCACACGTTCCTGCGCTCCGGTCAGTGTAAACGGCAGCAGCGCGGCGATTCTTTCGTTGATTTTGTCGTTGACTTCGATAATCGTGCCTTTCGGTTCCTGTTTACGCTCGCCGCGTTTTAATTGCAGCGCGAATGAAACCCAAAAAAATTCTTCAAAAATCAAACGCTTGTGCGCGTCGCTGCGCGCC
The DNA here is from genome assembly GCA_965218105.1 of Pyrinomonadaceae bacterium. Lineage (GTDB taxonomy): Bacteria > Acidobacteriota > Blastocatellia > Pyrinomonadales > Pyrinomonadaceae. The sequence continues at coordinate 1,189,618 of OZ244585.1, read as the reverse complement.
GTCGCATACTCTGAAATATTCGTATTCTCCGGCGGAAAGTGAATTTCTTCAATCGCCTGAGCGCGTGAAATCAAATTTTGTCTCTGACACAAATCTTCGGGCAAAGTTTCCTTCACCGACGATTTATCCAGATTTTGCAGAATGTGATAAATGATTTCGCGCAGCCGTTTGGTTTGAAAAACTCCGAATTTGCGATAAATCGGCACACACCGCCCGGAATGAATCATCGCAAATTCAGGATTGTCAACATCTTCCAGCAAATCTTCGTCTTCGGCTTGGTTTTTGGTTTTTGGTTTTTGGGTTTTAGTTTCAGAAAAAGAATTTTCAACAATTGCATCATCTTCGTCATTCAACAAATTTTTTAACAATCCAAAACTTTCCGGGTCTTCAAAATTCGGCAAAATTTCGAGTTCGTCCGGTTTATTCAGCCGCAGCGCGTAAGTATTTTTGCGCGCGTCCCATTCCCATTTGCCGTAAGCGACAAAGCGCGTCCCGCGATCAAAACGATTTTTGTGATAATTGATGACGTGATGACCTTGCTTTCCGGCGACAAACCACCAGACGACGACGGGTTTTCGCGTTCGCTCGGCATCGCCCGCCGTAATTTCAAAAATATAGAGCGGCGGAGCCTTCGGACCGCGATTTTTGCCGACGCGAAACCCGCCGGAAACCCGCGCGTAAAGTTCCAGTGACGCTTCCAAACCGTCGTAAAGTTCATCAATCTGAATCAAATTTGAACGGTCTTCATAGCGCGTCGGAAAATAATTCAGCAAATCTTCGACCGTCGCTTCGGTCAAATCAGATTTATACGCGAAATTTGCCGCCGCCATCGCCAGTTTTTTCGCCATCGCCTGTGAAAGATTGACGATTTCAAACTTATAAAGTTCGAGAAGCGGAGTTTGCAGATTGAGTTTCATCAGGAAAATTTTAACATAAAAGGTGAAAATAATTTTCTTGCAGGCAAGAAGACTCATTAATTTTTAACGAGCAATTCAGAAACATTTTCAGTTAAGTAAATGGACAAAATAAATTTGTAAATGCTCGGAGCGCGGACACTCTTGTCCGCCAGCCGTTTAAACAAATGACGATACCGAAACAGGAACAACTTAAAAATAATTTTGTCCACTTACTTAATTTGTAAATATATTTGTGGTAAACGGCTTAAAAATTCTTTTTTCGATAGATTTTAAAAGGAAACACGCGCCGAATAAAATCTCTGATTTGTTATCAGCCGATATACGGCTCAGTTCCGGTGTCAACAATTTTCCAGACTTCGGATTCAGGAATGTAGAAAGGTTTTTTAGTGATGCGAATTCCCAGAGTTTCTTTTTGTTCGTCGTAAGTCGCGTTCAATTCGATGCCGAACGGACCTTTTATTTTAACGTCGTCGCCTTCGGGAACGGTTATTCCTTCTTTCGCCAGGTCTTCTCGCAAATTGACCAGTTCGTCGCGCGTGATATTTTCGTATTGTTTGCTTTCAGGCATAAAAATTTTTATTAATTATTGAAATTATGCAGTTGAAAAATAGATTCAACAAGATGGACAGGATAAACAGGATAAAATTTAGACCAATAAAGTTTGCTCTTAAATCCTGCTTATCCTGTCTATCCTGTAAATAATGATTTTTATTTTTTAACTGTATAACTTGCGAATCAGTTGAAATTGCTCAAATTCACAATTTTCTCAAATATTGAAAAGTGTAAATCCCCGTGTCGTGTCCGTCGCTGAAATTAAAATTGAGCGCGTAGCGACCGACGATTTTGACGTTGTTAAATATCAAATCGTCGGCGATTTTTTTCTCGTCTAATATTTTCTCGCCCGTCCACTCGTTGACGCAGCTCGCGCACGGACAAACTTTTCTTAACTGAGCGGCGTTGTAAACGGATTTATTGCCGTCCGACCAAACTATCGAAATTTCAGAATCGGTTTCTTCGACGACTTGTGAAGGTTCGATCATTTTAATTTTTCAGATTTTTTTCGACATCGCTCGCCGTTACGTCGTAGTGCGAAGCGTGATAGACGGGTTTTCCGTCTTTAATCACCATTGCCTGCGGCGATTCGTGACGAATGCCGGATTTTTCGGCTAAAGCGGTCGAAACATTTCTCGCGTGCTGGATGATAATTATATTTATATCGGCATCAGCATTAGACATTTCCTGATAAACGCCCGAACTTATCGGGCAAGTCAGACTGTGTTTGAAAAGCGCGACCGGATTTTCGTTCGATTTTTGGAAGAGTTCGTCTAATTCTTTTGTTGATTTTATTTCGTTGAATCTTGCTTTCATATTTTAATTATAACTTCCCGCGCCGCGAAAAGCACTCGGCGGCGGCGGTTGATTGTGAAATTGATTGTTTGCCGGCGGAAAAACCTTGCGATAAGCGACCAACACTCCGGCGAACATTAGCGGAAAAACCAAATAAAGTCCGATGAAAAAAAACAGGTAACCGACAATGCCGAGCGCGAATTCGATTAAAATTATGCCGATTACGCCCGACAAATTTGCCCAAACCGCTTTCGCGCTCAGTTTGAAAGCGTCGAAACCGCCGAGACTGCGCTCGACAATCAGCGGATAAGCGAACATCATCAAGGCTTGCAGACAGCCGAGAACGACGGCGATAATTACGCCTTCGACAAAGAAAGTTCCGAACATTCCCCAGATAATTCCCGGATTCAAATTTCCGCGAGAATCCATCGAAGCGAAAAGCATCGCCATCATTGAACCGTAAACCGCGATCACACAAATCACGGCGGGAATAATAATTATCAAACTGACGATTAAACCCGGCACAAAATACTCAAAACCTTTGAAAAGCTCGCCGAATTCAATCCGCCGACCGTTCATTTTTTGGAAAAGAACGTAATAAATTCCGCAATACATCGCGCCCAATCCGATTCCCAAAGGAATAAACCCGGCGATCAGCATTCCGACCGTCGTGATGGCAAAAATCAGCCAATATTGATCTTTAATCAATTGCCATCCTTCTTTAAAACATTCGACCGGACGGATCACGCCGGTTTGAAATTCAGCCTCGTACATCGTGCTTTCTCCTTTATTTATTGTATTTTAATCAAATCAAAAGAATAAAAGTTTTATTCATTAAGCAAATGGACAAAATTATTTTCAAGTCGGAGCGCGGACACTCTTGTCCGCCAACGTTCGTTTTCGGAAACGTCATTTGTTTGAACGGCTGGCGGACAAGAGTGTCCGCGCTCCGACATTTACAAATTTATTTTGTCCTCTTACTTAATTTCAATTATCCGCTTTTTATTTACCGCTGTAAATAAATTTTTTCGATGTAGTCTTTCAGCATTCTGTCGCTGGAAAATTGCGGCGTTAAGGTAATCAGCGCGTTTTTCATCCGCCGAATCCATTCGCTCTGCAAACCGTTTTCGCCCTTTTCGTAATAAGCCGGAATGATTTCCGTTTCCAAAACGCGATACAGCGATTCGGCATCCTCAGCGTCAATCGTTTCCGGCGATTTTTCCGCGTCGTCGCGCAGAACGCCGATAGAAAAACCGTTGATTTCGTTGTAGCCTTCAATCCACCAGCCGTCGAGAATCGAAAAATTCAAACCGCCGTTCATCGCCACCTTCTGCCCGCTCGTGCCGCTGGCTTCAAGCGGACGGCGCGGAACATTCATCCAAACGTCAACGCCCTGAACTAAATACCGCGCCACTTCCTGATCGTAATCTTCAATAAAGACGGCACGTTTTTGCCAATCGGAATTTTTATCCAGACTCAGCAGATTCTGTAAAAGTTTTTTCGCGCCGCGATCCTGCGGATGCGCTTTGCCGGCGAAAACGAACTGTACGGGTTTTTCAGCATCGCTGATTATTTTCGACAATCTGTCCAAATCGGACAAAATCAGATTCCAGCGTTTGTAAGCCGCGATGCGCCGCGCGAAACCGATTGTCAAAACGTCGGGCGAAAAAAGTTTGCTGGTGTTATCATGTTCGTTGATCGTATTTTGCAGTCCGGTTTGCGGCGAAAATGTTTTCAGACGAATGAAAGAAATCAGCAGATTTTTGACTAAAAGATGCGCGTTCCAGATTTCAGCGTCGGGAATTTTCTCAATCGCCGCGCGCCACGCCGCCGCGTCGTGCAGAATTTCCGCCCAGTTTTTGCCGACGTACTTTTCATAAAGCGTCTGAAAAACCGGCGCGACCCACGTCGGCGCGTGAACGCCGTTGGTGATATATGTGATCGGAACGTCTTCGCTTTCGGTATCTTCGGGAAACATTTTCAGCCACAATTCGCGCGAAACTTCGCCGTGTTTTTCGCTCACGCCGTTTGCCGAGCGCGTCATCCGAATCGCCAGCGGAGTCATTCCAAACCATTCCTGCGAATCGTCCGGGTCGGTGCGTCCGAGCGCGAACAGTTCTTCTTCGGAAATTTTCAGCGATTCGATAAATTGCGGGTCGAAACAGCTTCTGATTTGTTCGGGCGGAAACGTGTCGTTGCCCGCCGCGACCGGCGTGTGCGTCGTGAAAACGCATTTTTCTTTGACGACGGCAACCGCATCGGTAAAACTCGCGTTTTCGTTCGCCGCGAGAAATTCCCGCGCCAATTCGAGCGTCAAAAACGCCGAATGCCCTTCATTTAAATGATAAACCGACGGCTCAACGCCGAGTTTTCGCAGCAGCCGAACGCCGCCGATGCCGAGAATTTTCTCCTGAACGATGCGCGTTTCCGTATCGCCGCCGTAAAGATGTCCGGTAATTAAACGGTCAATTTCGTCATTTTCGGAAACATTCGTGTCGAGCAGGTAAAGCGAAATTCTGCCGATTTGCGCGAGCCACGCCTGCGCGAAAACTTCGCGCCCGCGAATGTGCATCATTATCAAAATGCGCTCGCCGTTTTCATTTAAAACGGGCTGCAATGCCAGTTCGGTGTCAAAGGAATCGAGATATTTTTCTTCCTGAAATCCGTCGTGGGCGATTTTCTGCCGAAAATATCCGTAGCGATAAAAAAGCCCGACGGCGACAAGCGGAACATTCATATCGCTCGCCGATTTCAAATGATCGCCCGCCAAAATGCCGAGACCGCCCGAATAAATCGGCAGTGAATTGTGAATTCCATATTCCGCGCAGAAATACGCGACCGGATTTTCCGCCGTGATTTTTCCGAAATTATTCGGCGGCGGCGACTGATAATTTTCAAATTCGGCGGCAAAGCTCTTCAATCGCGCAACGTAATCGGCATCGTTAGCTTTCTGCCACAGCTGTAAACCGCCGATTTCCTTTAACAGAACACGCGGATTTTGTTCGTGTTTTTCCCAGAGAACCGGATTCAAATCGCGGAAAAGATTGATTCCGTCCGGTTTCCAAGACCAAAAAAAATTCCACGAAAGCGTGTCTAAAAATCGAAGATTTTCGGGGATTTCGCGGCTGAAGTAAAAACTGTTCTTAAGAGTTTGTTCGGATTGTACGCCGAAAGCTGTCTGCATATCTGTAATTGTTTCGGGTGAAATTTCTTTCATACCTTTTGTGTTCGTTAAATTTCGCTTTTTGGTTTCCTTGAATTATTCAAGGAAAATTGTTGAAAATTAATAAGAAAAGCGGGTTTATTATCCATAATTTGAGCAATAATGGCAATTATTCAATATAAATCTCAAATTTTAATGACTCCCGTGTAAATTAAGCTTCCAAATATCAAAAGATTTTTCCGCTAACGGAGCGCGGACAGCCTGTCCGCCAACGAAGCGGAGCGACCGTTGCAGGCGTTACTCGACGAGTTTTTAACTAGCATAAGTCACATCATTCGCTGTCGCTCTGATGGCGGACAGGCTGTCCGCGCTCCGTCGGCGGACAGTTTTGTTTTCGTAATGTTAAAAAACTTAACTGACAGAATGATGCGGTCAAAATCGTTAGGGATTCTCAAAAATCCTGATGTTTGAGAAATTTTTCCGCATCGGCGGGAAAAAAGAAAACGAAGTTAATTTGTTTAACCGTTTTCTTTGGTAATATCGCCGACTTTGACAATTACGCGACCGTTCAAAAATTTTTGCTTCATCAATTTTAACTGAAATCTGAAATTATTTCCTAACCACGACCCGCGCGCTGCCGACATTTCCGCTCGCGTCAAAAACGCGCAGCGCAATCGTGTATTCGCCCGGTGTTTTGAGCGGAACGTCCAAATTATACCGCTCCTGCGGGCTGTCGGAAATTCCGTCGGCGGCGAAAACCGTCTGCCATTCGCCGCCGTTGACGCTGTATTCGGCGCGGCTCAAATAACTCGCCGCGTCGCGGGCTTCAAAGACGATTCGCGCGGTGTCGCCGGAAATCTGCGGGCTGCCGGCGGCGGCAACCGTCGGCGGCGTACTGTCAATGTCAACCGGTTCGCTGATTCTTTCGCCCGTCAAAGCCAGTGCCGACGGATTTGACGGCGCATCTTTCGCCGTGATTTTGAAAATATAACGCCCGTCGGCGAGTGCCGCGCCGTCAATCGTGAAAAAATTATCCGTTAAATTTTCGCGCAGCAATTTAAAGTTCGTTTCGCCGACTTCACGATAATAAACGTCATATAAAAGTTTGTCGCCGTTGCGGTCTTCCGCCGTCCATTGCAGCGAACGCGCCCCGCGCAGGTAAACTCGGCGCGGCGCGATATTGGTCGTCGCGGGCAAGCCGAAATCAACCGGATCAAGTCCCGAAAGTTCGATGTTCGGGTCAATCTGCGCCGGCGGATTGGCGAGCAAACCGACGTTGGTCGGCAAAATCTGAATCGCAAGAACTTCCGGCGCGATATTTCTCGCCAAATAAGAAACATTGACTTCGCTCAAAATCGCGTTCGCCTTCAAAATCGCCCGCCATTGCAGATATTTCGCCTTCGGACTCGAAACCTGCGCGCCTTTTTGATCGGCGTAATTCGCGCTCCAGCCGCTCCAGGTTTCGTCGGGCTGATTGGTATTTCCGCTGCGCGTCTGCAAAACGACATCGCCGCTCGAACGCCACCAGATTCTGCCCCAGCTCGCGCTCGTTTTGGCATTTAAAATTGATGATTCGTAACTTCCTTCGGCTTCCGTTTCCGCGCCGAAACGATAAAGTTTGCCCTGATTGCTGGAAGTGGCGAAAACCTGACTGCCGCGCGTCAGCATTGTCGAAATTTGTCCTTCATTCGATTGCAGAAGCAGCGTTTCGCGCCCGTCGTCAGTTGCCGAATAAACTCTGCCTTTATCGGAAGTGCCGATTAAAACGCCGTTTCCATTCGGGTTCACCGCGATTGAAAATGCCGTAACGGTCGGCGAATTCCAGATAATATTATTCCCGCCGTCGGGAAAAATGCGATAAACCGCCGCTTTCGCGGTTGATAAATCGTAGCGGCTTTTCGGTGCCGGTTCGGGTGTCGGAGTCGCGCTTGATTCCGTATTTTCGGGCGCAGGAGTGGTCGTCGGCGCGGGTGTCGCGGAAGCTGAAGCTGCATCGCTTACTGCCAGCGCGTAGATCGAACCGTCCGCGCCGATGGCAAGATCGTGAATTTCTCTCAAAGTTGAATCGAGCAAAGCGAACGGTTTTCCGTCGGGCGTAAAGCGCAAAACCAAGCCGTCGGCATCAGTTCCGGCGTAGAGATTTCCCTGCTGATCGGCTGCCAGCGAAATAATATGCGTTTCGCTCGTATCAAAAAATAACGAAGAAGCGGACGCGGCATTAGCAGTTTTGACGCGATAAATTTTACCGTTTTCGCCCGTTCCAACGGCTAAACTGCCGTCATTTAAAATTGCCAGCGACCAGATATATTTTTCCTTCGGTTCAAAATAAACTTCCGCCGCGCCGTTTTGAGAAATGCGGTAAACTTTGCCGTCAGGCGAAGTTCCGGCGTAAAGTTCGCCGTTTTTGCCGACCGCCAATGCCTGCACATTAAGTTCGTTCGTATCATAAAAAAGCGAACTTTTGCCGCCCGCGTCAACTTTGTAAATTTTGCCGTCGCCGCCCGTTCCCAAAAAAACATTGCCGCCCGCGTCAATCGCGCTCGACCAAACGTAAGATTGTTCGGTGTTGGCAACCTGCGACAATTTCGGCGCGAGCGTAATCGTCCCGTTTTCATTGATGGAAACGCCTTTCGCGTCGCCTTTTAAAACTTCACCGCGCGTGTTGACCGACCAAATCTCCGGTTCACTGGCTTTTATTGCAAAAGCGCACCAAAATACTATCAAAACAAAACTGATGATTTTTTTCATTAAATATTATTTATTGCCGTATAAACCAAATTTTCTTCGCCTTTATAAGTTTCTACGCCGCGTCCGCTGAAGCCGATTTTTTCCAAAACTTTCCGCGAAGCGGTGTTTTCCAAATCGGTCAGCGCGATCACTCGACGAAAATTCAGTCTTCTAAGACCGTATTGCAGACACGCGCCCGCCGCTTCCGTCGCCAAACCTTTTCCCCAATGTTTTCGCGCCAAAAGATAACCGAGTTCAATTTCGTTCATTTCAGCGATGCGCCCGAAACCGCAGCTTCCGATGATTGCGCCGCCTGCTTTTTCAATTACTTTCCAGCGGCAAAAACCGTTTTCAGTGCGCGATTTTTCCATCGTTTTCAGAAACTTTTGCGTTTTTTCAAAATCAAAAGACTTTCCGTCGTCAACGTGCCGCACGATTTCTGCGTCGCGCAAAGTTTCAAATAGCGCGTCAGCGTCGCTGTGCGTCCAAGTTCGCAGGATTAAACGATTTGTTTTGAGAATTGTTTCGCTTTCTCTCGATTCAGACGCGTTCGGATTTTTCACTTTCGACATCCTTTTGCGGATTTTCCCCTAAGATTTGTGTGCGCGGATTGGCTTCGATGAATTGCAGCGCGTTTTCCATTTCTTCGGCACTGCCCGTGATTAATCGCGCGCTTCGTTCCCTCGTCAAATACGCCCAAAACCATTCGCTGACGACATATAAACGATTTTTAAAACCGATTAACGACAGAATGTGAACGAACAGCCACGCCAGCCACGCCAGAAATCCGGTCAGCTTAAATTTCCCGACCTCGACAATCGCTTTGCTTTTTCCGATGGTCGCCATCGAACCTTTGTCCCAGTACTTGAAATTTTGGCGCGGTTCATTTTTTAAATCGCGCAGAATATTATCGGCGGCGTTTTCCGCCATCTGCATCGCGGCGGGCGCGACTCCGGGAACCGGTTCGCCGTCGTCCATTTTCAGCGAAGCCATATCGCCGATCACGAAAATATTTTTGTGATTCGGAATCGTCAAATCCTGATTGACGAAAACGCGTCCGGCTTTGTCGGTCGCCACGCCCAAATCTTTGCCGAGAGGCGAAGCCGCCACGCCGGTCGCCCACACCGCGACATCGCAACTGATCCATTTCCCGCCGACTTTGACGCGTCCCTCTTCAACGTCGGTAACAAAACTGTTGAGATAAACTTCCACGCCCAAACCTTCCAAATCTTTTTTCGCGTGTTCGGAAAGTGACGGCGCGAAAGTGCTTAGAATCCGGTCGCCGCCTTCAAAGAGTTGGACAAGAGCGCGGCGCGTATCAATCAAATTAAAATCTCCCGCCAACGCCTGCCGCGCGATTCCGGCAATCGCGCCCGCCATTTCAACGCCCGTCGGACCGCCGCCGACGACGACGAAATTCAGATGTTTTTTAACTCCGGTCAGATACGCTTCGCGTTCGGCAAGTTCAAAAGCGAGCAGAACGCGCCGCCGAATTTCCACCGCGTCTTCGATGGTTTTCAGTCCCGGCGCGGCTTTTTCCCATTCGTCGTGTCCGAAATAAGAATGACGCGCTCCGGCGGCGAGAATTAGATAATCAAACCCGATGAGCGAACCGTCGTGCAGTTTTACCTGCTGATTTTCCAGATTAAAACCCGCCGCTTCGCCTAAAATTACCTCGATATTTTTATATTGACGCAGAATCCGCCGAATCGGTGACGCGATTTCGCCCGGCGACAAAACCGCCGTTGCGACTTGGTAAAGCAGAGGCTGAAATGTGTGGTGGTTTTTTTTGTCAATCAGCGCGACTTCAACCGCCTGCTTCGCCAATGTTTTCGCCGCTTCGAGTCCGCCGAAGCCGCCGCCGATAATTACCACTTTCGGTTTATTTTTCATCAGTTTATTCCTGCCGAATTAAATAAAAAATCGTTTGTGAAAATTATCTCATAAACCGATGTATTTCGCATAAATGCCGCGCGCCTTTGATATATCGTCGGTTCCGCGAATAATCGCGCGGGCATCGCGGAAAATCGTCAGTTCACAGCCTTCGACGGTCAAACGCGCTAAATATTCATTTTGTTTAACTTCGGCGATATTTCGCAGGTTGGCGGCGAGTTTTTCCAAATCCAAACTTGTTTTTTGCGGCGGCATAATCTGCACCGCGTCGCGCCCGCACAAAACAGCGGCGAAATCGGCGTTTTCCGCGTCGAGCAGTGCAAAAATTTTTTCTCCGCAAACGGCGCAGTCGGGGTTCGGTTTTCCCGGTTTAATCTTGCGCCAATCGTTTTGCCACACGTCGAACTGCATCAGAGATTTGTGCAGCGCGTCGGTTTTGCCGGTTAAAATTTTCAACGCTTCCGTCACCTGCGCGGCGGAAATCGTCGCAATAACCGGCATAATTACGCCCGCCGTATCGCACGTCGCCGCGCTTCCCGCTGGCGGCATTTCTTCAAAAATACAGCGCAGACACGGCGTTTTATTCGGAATGATCGTCATCGTCGCGCCGTAACTCGACACCGCCGCGCCGTAAATCCAGATTTTATCGTGTTTGACGCACGCTTCGTTCAGCAAATACCGCACCTGAAAATTATCCGTGCCGTCAATCACCAGATCAACGTCTTTGATTAAATTTTCGATATTTGAATGATTTACGTCGGCGATTATCGCTTCGACTTCAATTTCCGAATTGATTTCGCCGAGGCGATTTTTCGCCGCGATCACCTTCGGCAAACGATTCGCCGCGTCCGCTTCGGAATATAAAGTTTGTCTTTGCAGATTGGTAAATTCCACAAAATCGCGGTCAACGATTCGCAAAAACCCGACACCGGCGCGCGCCAGCATTTCCGCGTGAGCCGCGCCCAGCGCGCCCGCGCCGACGAGCAAAACTCTCGAATTTAATAACTTTTCCTGCCCGTCTCTGCCGATTTCACGGAATAAAATTTGGCGGCTGTATCTTTGATTCATTTAATTTTAGAGTCTAACAAAATTAAAGCGGTATCTTACAAAATTAAAGTAACACTTTACAAACCAAGTGTGTTTCAATAAATTATTGTGTATAGGTATTCTTTGCCGAAATTTACAATGACTATCGAAACGACACAAAAAGTTCCGCTGACGCTTTGGAAAGACGGCACGATTCGCGTTAAAGGAACTCGTTTGCTGATTGAGATGATCGTCAACGCGCACAATCGCGGAACTTGCCCGGAAGAAATTTTTGAGTCGTTTCCTTCCGACATTTATACAGTTGCAGATATTTATTCGATAATTGCTTATTATTTGAAAAATAAGCCGAAGATTGATAAATACCTGGCAAAACGTGAAAAGGAAGCCGAAAAATTCTGGAAGAATCTTGAAAGTGATAAAAATTATCAGGCAAGAATAAATGAACTGAATAATTTTAGAGAAAATAGATAAGAAAGGCGAAACATTGTTGAAGTTGAGGACGATTTTAGGCTAACCTGAAACCGTCTTTTTTATGATCAAAATTCTCGCCGACCAAAATTTTAACGGAAAAATCTTGCGCGGACTCAAATTGCGTATTCCTGAACTTGACTGCCTCGCAACCTACGAAATCGGACTGCAAAAATATACCGATCCAAAACTTCTGGAATGGGCGGCAAATGAAAATCGGGTAATTTTGACGCACGACGCAAAAACTTTTCCAGTTTTCGCTTACGAAAAAATGTCAAAAGGCGAGAAAATGAGCGGCGTAATCGTTGTTTCCGATCAAACACCGATTGGCAGAGCAATCGAAGATTTGGAACTTATCATTCTCGGCAAATTTGAAAATGAATGGGAAAGCACTATAACGAGAATTCCGTTTTGAATTCCAAAATCTTATCAATTTTTTGCAAAACATCGCTAACTTCAACGCTCAAAATACATTTCGGTTCGTCAAATTCTTTGCAGAAATAACCGGCGCACGGCTGGCACGGCATTTGTCTGTAAACGATTTCCGATTTTCCGTCTGTCCAGGGTTTCCAATGATTGATGTTTGATGAACCGAAAATGACGACGCTCGGCGTTTGGACGGCGGCGGCGATGTGCGCGATTCCCGAATCGTTTCCGATGAAGATTTTGGCGCGTGAAGCTAAAAATGTTATTTCCGGCAAGATTAAATCGTCGAAAGTTACTATTGGAACTTTGGAAAAATTTTTGAGATTTTCCAAAACTTCGCGTTCTTTCGGTGTCGCAACTGCAATCGTCGCCAAACCTTTTTCATACAAAAATTCGGCAATCCGCGCAAAATTTTCCGTCGCCCATTGTTTCGTATCAAACGCGGCAGTCGGATGAATCAGCGCAAATTTGGAATTTGGAATTTGGAATCTGAAATTTGGAATTACAGCCAAACGACTTTTCGGTTTATCGTCAACCGGAACGCCGACAAAACCTAAAAGCGCGAGTTGCTGTTCGGCGGAATGCGTGTGTTTTTGCCGCCAGAAATCGGCGGACGAAGAAAGCAGGTGATTATACAAAAAATTATATTGATATTCGGAATAGCCGACGCGATGCTTCGCTCCGCTGGCGCGCACGAAAAACGTCGCCGTCGTGCCGCCGTGCAGATTAAAAGCGACATCATATTTATTGCGGCGAATTTGCCAAGCGGTTTCAAACCGCGATTTTTGGCTTTTACGCGAAACGGTCAAAATATTATCAACCGCGTCAAAACCTTCTAAAACCGGCGCGACCCAATCTTCGAGCAGAATATCAATGCGCGCTTCGGGCAAAAATCTTCGCAGCGCGATGAGCGACGGCGTTGCCAAAACCGTGTCGCCAATCGAGCGCAGACGCACGACCAAAACCCGTTTTACTTTTGTCCAATCAATTTCCATAACGGAAAATGGAAAGTGAAAAATGGAAAATTAAATCTTTATTATTCACTTTCCATTTTTTATTTCTCCGTCGTCGCTTCTTCGATGAGCATTACGGGAATTTCGTCGCGGATCGGATAAACCAGCGCGCATTCCGGGTTTTCGCATTTCAAGCCGCTTTCGTCCGGCTTTATTTTAACCTTCGATTTACACTTCGGACATCTGAGAATTTCTAAAAGTTCGGGACTGATTGCCATAAAATTTGCTTCTCCAAAAATAAAATTTGATGTGATCGTTGAAATTTTCGTCAACAATAAATGAATCGTTCCAATTTGTATATCTTATAATGTATATCTTATAACAAATAGACGGCGAATGGCGAAAAGGCGGAAGTTCGCGCCGGGGAAAAATCCGAAAGTTACGGCGGCTTTTTCCTTTTTGTCGTTTTATCTGTATAATTCGGAAGTTTGTTGAACGGATTCTGCTGATAAGGCAACCAAGCCTTTGTGCATTGAATCAAAGTTCGCGTATTTACCTAACTTGAAGAAAAAGCCTAATTTTATTTACGAAGATATTTTTTTATTTGATTTTACGGGCAAGTTTTTTTTATTTAAGGCTGTCAACAGCCAAACAAATCGCAATTATAAGGAATTGGTTTATGCACAATTTTCGCCTTTTCGGGCTTGTTTTATTATGTTTTATATTTTCGGCGATGCCCGCGATTGCCGGAAGTGTCGAAGAAACAAAAGATAGTCCGAAATCTGAAACGGTTACGCAGCAGCAGTTGGTCGAATCGGTTGATATTCAGGGAAATCGCCGTCTGCGCGACGACGATTTACTTTATTACATCAAAACCCGTGCGGGTGATATTTACAATCAGGCGCAGGTCGAAAACGATTTGCAGCAGCTTTTATCGCTTAATTTTTTTGATAAAGTCGAAACCCGCGTCTTTACCGAACCCGGCGTGCGCGGCGGCGTGAACGTGATTTTTGAAGTTAAAGAACTGCCGATTATCCGAGATCTTCAATTTGAAGGATTAAAAGCCGTTCCCGAATCCGACGTTTTGAAGGCTTTCCGCGAACAGCGCGTCGGAATTTCAAAAGAAGCGGTTTACAATCCGGTCAATGCTCAAAAGGGAATTCGCGTGATCCGCGAACTGCTCGCCTCGAAAGGTTATCCGAATGCAAAAGTAGCGGTTAAAGACGAAGATGTTTCGGCGACTTCGACCGCCGTAACTTTTGACGTTGATCAGGGGAATCAGTCACGTATCGTTGATATTGAATTTGAAGGAAATTCCGTATTTTCGGACGGCGAGCTTCGCAGCCAGTTACAGCTCGTCAAAGAAACCGGAATTATTACGCGCTTTCAGGGACTGGATATTCTCGATTTGCGAAAATTGCAGTACGATTTAGATAAAAATGTGCGTTCTTATATGTTCTCGAAAGGTTATTTCCAAGCCCGCGTCGGCGAACCGCAAGTCGTCGGTCTCGGTTATAAACGCACCGGACTTCCGCTTCTAAAAGAACTCGCGCTGCCGGTTGTTTCGTCGAAAGATGACACCTTGAAAATTGTTATACCGATTACGGAAGGCAAACTTTATCGCGTCGGCGACTTGAAGGTCGAAGGAAATTCCATCTTTTCCGAACAGCAGATTTTAGCCGGACTCGGTTTGAAGAAAGGTGATATTGCCGACGGAAAACGTCTTATCAACGGAGTTAGAGAGGATTTGAAAAAAGCCTACGGTTCGCAGGGTTTTGTCCTTTATGAAGCTGATTTTGACCCGGAATTCAAAGATAATCCGAACAATCCGAACGAAGGAATTGTTGACATCACGATTAGAATTGACGAAGGAAAACAATTTCGTCTGCGCCGTCTGGAATTTACCGGCAACACATTTACCCGCGACCGTGTTCTGCGCCGCGAAGTTCTCATTAACGAAGGCGATATTTACAATCAAAACGCGCTCGAACTTTCCGTTCTGCGGCTCAACCAAACACAGTATTTTGATCCGATTGACAAAGATCAGGACGTTGAAATTCGCACGGATGATGAACAGGGCGATGTTGATTTGATCGTTAAAGTCAGGGAAAAAGGCAGACAGCAAATTTCGCTCAACGGCGGAGTTTCCGGCATCGGCGGAACATTTTTCGGTTTGGAATACTCGACCAACAATCTTTTGGGACGCGGTGAAATTCTTTCATTTCAGTTCGGTTTGGGAAATGTGCAGCAAAGTTTTCAATTTACGTTTCAAGAACCGTATTTCCGCGACCGTCCGATTTCAGTCGGCTTTTCGCTGACTGCCAGCCGTTACAGATATTTGGGTGAGGGAACCGCTCTGACGCAAAACCAGGATTTGCTGAGTAGTTTATACACCAACCCGAATGTGGCTTACACGACCGACAGAGAAAACCTTTTTACCAGCACGACTTACGGCGCGACTCTTTTTGCCACCGCGCCGCTTTCCGAATTTCTGCCGAAAAGACCATTCTCCAGATTGTCGCGTGTCGGATTGACTTATCAGTTTTTGGCGACCAGTGTTTCCGAACCGGCAGCCAACAGTTCGGGCGACCCGAATCGCTTTATTCCGTCAATTTTTACGACACCAAATTACACCACCAGCCGCGTTTCGCCGACTTTTGTTTACGATTCGCGCCGATCTGCGGAAAACGGCATTGATACTTTGAGCGGAAAACAGCTTTCGGCTTCAATAGCTTTAGCCGGATTGGGCGGCGATGTCAGAACTTATCAGCCGACGATTTCCTATATGCAGTTCATTCCGGTTAGACGCAAGCGTTCCAAAAACGCGGAAGTTTTCGGTTTTCGTCTGTTTGCCGGAACAGTCGGAAGTTTTGCCGTCAGCGATAAAATCAGGAATTCCAATTCGTTATCGTTTATCGGCGGAGTTCCGTATCAGGATCGCTATCGTTTAGGAAGCGAATATGACATTCGCGGTTATGATAATCGCGCCATCACTCCGTTTGCGCCGACATCAATTTATGTTACCAGCCGAAACGTCGTCGTTGCGAACAACGCCACCGGCACACCGGTTGTTGTTCCCGGTTTGTCCAGTGACGTGTCCGGTCAATTAGCGCAGCTCGGAACTTTTACCGGCGCGAGCGGAGATAATCCGGCACTTGTCAGTTCGTATTTTACGCCGATTCCCGCTGATACTCAGCTTTTGGGCAATTTTGAATACCGTATTCCGATCTTCGGTCCGGTTTCGCTCGCCGCATTTGCCGACATCGGCTCGGCGTTCAATTTGAGAAAGACCGGCATTGAAACAATTAATGATCCATTCTTGAGCGATGACAATTTGGCGAGAGCCGGACTGTTGGGTGTCGGGGCGTTAAATCAACTGTTCTTTCGCGCCAATCCGGGTATTGAATCCAGTTTGGGAAGTCTTATATTGAGGAACAATACCAATCTGCTCACAACTGAAGAAGGCAGAATAATTTGTTTGTCAAATCGGTTCGGTTGTCCGGTCAGCCTTCCGCAGGGATTGCAGGCGGTTAATCTGCGCGGCGAAGCGCAGCGCAATCAGTTGATTAATGTTGATGACAGTTTGTTTGACAGTATCGGAGATTTTCGCTCCAGCCTCGGTATGGAATTGCGCGTTCAGGTTCCGGTCGTCAACGTGCCGTTTCGCTTAATTTATTATCTTAACCCGAATGTGCCGGATTTGCCGGGCAATTTTGCGGGTTTCCGGTTAGCCAAAAGAAGCGGTTTCCGTTTCACGGTCGGAAGAACATTCTAAGTCGGTTGTCGGCTGTCAGTTGTCGGTTGGAAACTCTTTGTTAATACTTTGTAATAACTCTCAAACTGACAACTGACAACCGACAACCGACAACTAAAAAAGCAAGCAACAGTTTATAAGAAATCAGATTCTAAAAAGGCACAAGCCAAAAAGCTAAACAGCCTTTTATAAAAAAGTTTAAGGAGTATTAAAAATTAAAATGAGAACATTACGTTTAACCGCCGTCAGTTTATTTCTTGCCGCTATTTTTGCGGTGTCGGCGTTTGCCCAAGCCCCAACGACGGGTAAAGTCGGGTTGGTCAACACGCTCGCCTTTGATGATAAAGACGGAATTGCCAAGTATATCAGCGCGATAAGTAGTATTGAAATCGAATTCAAACCCAAAAATGATGAGTTGGTTACCTTGGGTAATAAAGGACAGGCTCTTCAAAAAGAACTTCAAAATTATCAGGATATGGCTGCCAAAGGAACTAAAATTCCTATTTCCGATGCCGATCTTCAGAAAAAAGCTGACGAACTCGAAAAAATAGGCGTTGACATCAAACGCAAACAGGAAGATGCCAAAAATCAGTATCAACGACGTTATCAAATTGTCGTCGGTCCGATTTATCAGGACATTATGAAAGCGATGCAGGATTTTACCAAGCAGAAAGGTTTCGCGGTAATTCTTGACGGAGCGAAATTGGAAGAAGCCGGAATTTTGATCGGTTTTGATGATAAATACGACGTAACCAAAGAATTCATTACATTTTATAATGCGCGTCCGGCGACCACCGCGACGACGGCAAAACCGTAACAGTCAAGTTAAAATTGAGCAACAGTCAGAAATCGGCAAAAGAAATTTTCCGGTTTCTGGCTTCTGCGTTTTTATAATGTGAATTCTATGTCTATTCTTGATTCACTTGCAATTCAGGAAATTCTGCCGCATCGCTATCCGTTTTTGCTGGTTGATAAAATTATCGAACTCGTGCCGCGCGAAAAGATCGTCGGCATCAAACAGGTTACGATCAACGAATATTTTTTTCAGGGACATTTTCCCGCCGCGCCCGTAATGCCGGGCGTTTTGCAGATTGAAGCGTTGGCACAGGTCGGCGCGATTCTCGCGCTTCGTGAATTTGCCGACCGCGCCGGTAAAATTCCGTTTTTCAGCGGCATTGACAAAGCCAAATTTCGCCGTCCGGTCGTACCGGGCGACACATTGGTTTTGGAGGTGACGGCGATCCGAATCGGCAGCAAAGTGCAGAAAATGCGCGGCGAAGCGAAAGTTGACGGCAAAATTACCGCTGAAGCCGAAATTATGTGCATCATTGCTGATCGTAATTCGGCGGAGGCAAAATAACTATGGAACAAGTTAAATTAACTTACACTCAAGCAATTCTATACATCGCTTTAATAGGATTGGTAATCGGTTTTCTAATAGGTTTGATTCCTTTAATTTTGGGCATCAAAAAAGAAAAGCGAAATTACGGATACTATGGATTTGCCGCTTCAACTTTGCTTGGTTTGATTTCGCCTATTTTGTCAATTATCGCCGTCGCAGTGTTTAGCTGGCTGATATTAAGAAAGCCGAAACCGACCGAAGCAGTTGTTGCCAACGAAAATCCCGTTGATGTTTCAACAGACAATCCTGAAAGTTTGTAAATACGCCTTCCTTTATGTCTTCTTTCATCCACGAAAGCGCGCTCGTCAGTTCAAAAGCCGAAATCGGCGCAAATTGTTACATCGGAGCATTTTCGAGTGTCGGCGATGAAGTCGTTTTGGGCGATTATGTACGTCTCGAATCGCACGTCGTTATTGACGGAAAAACTTCAATCGGCGACGAAACGCGCATTTTTCCGTTCGTTTCCATCGGACTCGCGCCGCAGGATTTGAAATATGCGGGCGAACCGACGGCGACCGAAATCGGCAAGCGCAATCACATCCGCGAATTCGTCACGATTCATCGCGGCACGAGCGGCGGCGGCGGATTAACCAAAATCGGCGACGATAATTTGCTGATGGCGCAGGCGCACGTCGCGCACGACTGCCAACTCGGAAATGAAATTATAATGGCGAACGCGGCGACGCTCGCCGGTCACGTCGAAATCGCCGACCGCGCCAACATCGGCGCGTATTCGGGCGTTCACCAGTTCTGCCGCATCGGTTTGGAAGCCTTCGTCGGCGGTTATTCGGTCGTCGTCAAAGACGCGCTGCCGTTTGCCACGATTCAAGGGAATCACGCGAAATGTTTCGGCTTAAACCGCGTCGGAATGAAACGGCGCGGCTATTCAAAAGAGACGATTTCCAAACTGCACCACGCTTTTCATTTGCTGCTTTCATCAAAACTCAACACCAAACAAGCCGTCGAAAAAATCAAAGAGGAAATTAAGGATTGCGCGGAAGTTGATCTGCTGGTTGATTTTATGGAAACCACGACGCGCGGCGTTGTCAAATAACCTGGGAGCGCGGACGGCTCGTCCGCCAACGAGCGAAGCGATGTTGCCGGCGTTGTCAGTAAATATCAGATAGAGAAACGCAGCCAACGCCTTGCTTCGCCGGCATTGGGCGGACGAGCCGTCCGCGCTCCCGGTTTACAACCGAAATAATTTCATCAAAGCCGATTCTTCCGGCTCGAATTCGTCTTTAATTTTCGTAATTTTGCGCTTTTTTTTCGGCTTAAATTCGTCAATCGTCACGCCGCTTTCGTAAGATTTAATCACCTTTGGATGAATGTATGAAGCGCGGCACACCGTCGGCGTGTTGCCGAGTTGTTCGGCGACGTTTTTGATCGCTTTGCAGATGTTTTTTTTCAAAATTTTCTCTTCGTCCGCCTTCCCGATTTCCGCCAATTCCTGCGCGGCGAGCAATGTTCCGCCCCAGGTGCGAAAATCTTTGGCGGAAAATTCCGGCGCGGTTACTTGTTTCAGATATTTGTTGATGTCGCTCGCTTTAACCGGATGCGGCTTGCCGTTTTCGTCGAGATAATTAAATAATTTTCGCGCTCCGCCGATTGATTTCAGATTTTGCAATACGGCGGCGAGTTCTTTATCAACAAACACTTTTCGATGTTTGATGTGATGTTTGCCGACGAAGTTGAAAACGAGCTTGCCGCCGCTTTTTATTTCGAGATGACGATTTTGCAAAGTCGTGATGCCAAAGGTTTTATAACGTTTGACGCTGTTCGGCGAACCCATCCGAATATACAGAGAATTGATCAGGCGCGTCATCAAAGCGAGAACTTTTTCGCGCGGGAAACCTTCTAATTCCAGATGTTCGTTGGTAATTTGCCGCAGTTTCGGCAGATGTTCGCCGAATTTTTCGATTTTTGCAAACTTCTTATTTTCCTGTTTTTTCCTGAATTTCGGATTGTAAAGATACTGTACGCGCCCGCTCGTGTCCATTCCGATTGCCTGCAAATTGCTGCGTTCCGAAGGCGCAATTCGGACATATTTCCAAGCCGGCGGAATGACCAGCGATTTGATTCTCGCCAGATGTTTTTCGTCTTTTATCTGTTTGTTGTCAATATCAACATAACGAAAACCGCTCTTTTTTCCGCCTTTTCTCTGCCACCATTTCGCGCGTTTGCCTTTGGTGATTGATTCCGAAACTTTTTCTTTGTCAAAATCCTGATTCTTTTTTGCCATAATACATTCCCTTTTTCGTTCTTTTACCAAAATATAATTTCTGATTTTTATTTACAAGCGAAAATGTTTTGTGCTTTTTGCAAATCGTTATAAATAAAGACGTTAGTTGAGACAAAATATCCTGTTTTAATTGATGAAAAAGCAACTTGTTTCATTGATGAAACATCTTAAGAATAGTATAATAAAAGGCGTAGGAGAAAAGCAAAATTATGAACGAAACATTATTTGAAATGAAAGAACAGGAAACGATTCAAACCAAAAAAGATATGATTTTGTCGCTGTTTAATTCCGGCACGAAAGAAGTCGAAACGATTGCGGCGATTTCCGGCGCGAAAACGAGTTACGTCGGTTCGGTTTTGCAGAAAGAAGGTTTGATTGACAATTATTTCGATCTTTACACTTCGACGGCGCACCCGATGAATGTTTATTCCAAACATTTTCAGGGCAAACTCGGTTTCAAAGACGTTTTTACGGCGCGTCGCAGCGTACGAAATCTCGAAGAATCTTATAATTTTTTCGCCGCCAATCAAGACCGCGCCGGACAGCATCACACGCTCGAAATGGGTTTGACGATGCTCGACCGCGCGCGCTGGACGGGAAAACTCGAAGAAGCCGAAGTTTACCGCCGCTGGCTGGTCAACAAACTCGCCGCGCCGCTGGTCAAAGTCGCCGATTCGCAAAAATTGAAAGCGGTCGCAAATGATGTCGAAGAAAATGCAGAAATCGAAGAACGGGTTCAATTAAAACTCGCCGCGTAAATTTTTTTGAGACGCGCGTTTCACAGTTGAAACAAAATTTTGTAAATAGTAAAATACAGTTTCAAAATAAAATAAGAGGGAAAAAATGGCTTTAGAATTAGTAGAAAGTCCCGTACGGCAAAACGGTCTGATTGTCGGACAGGCAACGATTGAAGATGTTTCGGCGGAACAAAGTCTGCGTCCGCAAAGACTTACGGAATATATCGGGCAGACGAAAATCGTCAATAATTTGAAGATTTTTCTGAAAGCGGCACTGCGGCGCGGCGAAGCGTTGGATCACGTTTTGTTGTTCGGACCGCCGGGACTCGGCAAAACGAGTTTGGCGATTATCATCGCCAACGAACTCGGCGCGAATTTGAAAACGGTTCACGCGCCGTCGGTGGAAAAAAGCGGCGATTTGGCGGCGATTTTGACGAATCTGGAAGAAGGCGACGTGCTTTTTATTGACGAAATTC
Source organism: Pyrinomonadaceae bacterium (assembly GCA_965218105.1). Taxonomy (GTDB): domain Bacteria; phylum Acidobacteriota; class Blastocatellia; order Pyrinomonadales; family Pyrinomonadaceae. The sequence continues at coordinate 1,168,066 of OZ244585.1, read as the reverse complement.
ATCGTTTGAAACCGCAAATCGAGGAAATTCTCTATCCGGCGATGGAAGATTACAGTCTGGATTTGATGATCGGCGAAGGCGCGGCGGCGCGTTCGATTAAAATTGAACTGCCGAAATTTACGCTCGTCGGCGCGACGACTCGCGCGGGAATGATTTCCGCGCCGTTGCGCGGGCGTTTCGGCATCGTCAATCATCTGGACTTTTACTCGAAAAAAGATTTGGAAATCATCATTCATCGTTCGGCGGAAATTTTAAGAGTCGAAATCGAAGCGACCGGCGCGGACGAACTCGCGCGGCGTTCACGCGGAACGCCCCGAATTGCGAATCGTTTATTGAGGCGCATCAGAGATTACGCCGAAATTCTGGGCGACGGACGCATCACGGGAAAACTCGCCCAGCGCGCGCTTGATGAAATGGAAGTTGACCGATTCGGATTGGACGAAGTTGATAGAAAACTGCTGCTGTCAATCATCGAAAAATTCGACGGCGGTCCGGTCGGTGTCGGCACAATCGCCGCTTCGATCAGCGAAGACCGCGAATCTATCGAAGAAGTTATCGAACCGTATTTGATTCAGGTGGGATTTTTGAACCGCACACCGCGCGGCAGAGTCGTTACCGATGCGGCTTACAAACATTTCGGGCTTGAACCGCCGTTTGTCGAGCAGATTGCGATGGCTGGTTAGAAATTGTTTGCTGGGATGACAGGATAAACAGGGATAAATCTTTATATGGAAAATAAAATTATCCCATTTATCCTGTTATCCCTGCAAATTTCTTATTTCAGTTGGTTTCCGTCAGCGTCCAAATAAACAATCGAATCGCCCAAACCTTTGATTTCTTTCAGTTTCGGTTCGATCACTTTTCTGTCGCCGACGATTAAAATCGCCATTTTATCCGGCGTTAAATATTTGTTGGCGACGCGGTTCACGTCGTCTAAACTGACGGCGTTGATGCGCGTGATGTAGTCGTTGAAATAAGTGTCGGGCAAATCGTAAATGACGACGTTTCCGAGCTGCGAAGCGATTTGGTCAATCGTTTCAAAACCGGACGGAAAACGGCGAATCAGACTTTGTTTGTTGTAATCCAATTCTGTTTGCGTGACCGGAATTTCGCCGCGTACGCCGTTGATTTCCTTCAAAAATTCGATGACCGATTCAGCGGTAACGGCAGTTTGCACCGGCGCGCTTGCCGTAAAAGGTCCCGCGCCGCGCCGGAATGCGAAGCCGGAACGCGCGCCATAAGTGTAGCCTTTATCTTCGCGCAGATTCATATTGATGCGCGATGTAAATTGTCCGCCGAGCAGGGAGTTCATAATTTGAAGCGGGAAATAATCGGGCGATTCGCGTGAAACGCCGATTTGTCCGATGTTGATGACCGACTGCGCCGCGCCGGGTTTATCAACCACGTAAATCAGAGCTTTTTCCTGCGTCGGAGCATCGGGAAGTGTAACTTGTGAAATGTCGCCGGGTTTCCAGTCTTTAAATGAACTTTCGAGTTTCGGTTTCAAAGTTTTCAAATCCGTATCGCCGACGACGATCAAAACCGCATTATTCGGACGATAAAAAGTGTCGCGGAACTTTATTAAGTCTTCGCGTTTAATCGCTTTCGCGGATTTTTCGGTCAGAGCCACGCCATACGGATGCGCCGCGCCGTAAAGGATTTTGTTGTAAACGAGATTAGCAATCGCATTCGGGTTGTCGCGCCGCTGTAAAAGCCCGACAAGCTGGCGTTTCCGGTAAGTTTCGACTTCATCGGCGGGAAATTCGGCGTTTAAAACGACATCCGAATAAATATCCAATGCTTTATCGAAATTTTTTGTCAACGTTGCCATTCTGACAGTCGAAGCGTCATCGTTGCCGCCCGCGAAAAGCTGCGCGCCGATAGATTGAACTTCGTTGGCAATTTCCTCAGCCGAGCGTTTTTTCGTGCCTTCGTCGAGCAATCCGGCGGTGAAATCGCTGACTCCGCTCAAATCGCCCGGATCGTTCGTCGAGCCGGTTTTGAAAACCATATTCATCGAAACAATCGGCAATTCCGTCTGTCTGACCAACCAAACTTCCAGACCGTTCGACAATTTTGTTTTTTCGATGGTCGGCAAAGTAAATTTCGGATCGGCTTTTGGCGCGGGCTGTTTGTAAAGCGGATCATTTTGCGCCATTTTGTCCGCATTCATCATCTCGCCCGTCTTTTCCATTTTATCGGAAGCGGGTTTTGAAGTCGGACGATTTGATTCGCTTGAAGCAACTGATTTCGCGCCTTTGGCACGCGGCGTAACCGTCAAAACTAATTTTTTGTCGGTCAAATATTGCTTGGCGACACGCTGCACGTCGGCGGGCGTAACTTTGGCGTAACGGTCGAGATCGCCCTGAAAATAATCGGGTTTATTCAAAAATGTGTTGTAGCCGTTCAACTGATTGGCTTTGCCCAAAACGGTCTGCAAACTAAAAATCGTCTGTGATTCGATGCCGTTTAAAGCCCGCGTCATCTCTTCGGCGGTCGGCGGTTCTTGTTTGATTTTTTCAATCTGCACGACGATTTCCTTTTCGATTTCGTCGGTTGTTTTGTTCGGTTTGGCGATTGACGAAATTTGAAATTGTCCGGCGATTTCGCGGGTCGCGTTAAACGCGCCGATGTTTTGCGAAATTTGTTTGTCGTAAACCAGACTGCTTTGCAGACGCGAACCTCTGCCGGAGGACAAAATGCGTCCGAGCATATCGAGCGCGGGTTCGTCCGGCGTGTATTGCGGAACGCCGTTCCAAACCATATAAATCGCTGGAAGCTGCACGGAATCTTCCATCGAATAGCGAATTTCCTTGTCCAATTTCGGCTGCGGCGGATTCGGTCGTTTGATGTCCGCGCCCTTCGGAATCGGTTCAAAATACTTTTTCACCAACGCTTCGGCATCTTTCGGGTCAAAGTCGCCCGCAATCGTCAGCGAAGTGTTGTTCGGCACGTAATATTGCCGGAAAAACGCCTTCACATCATCTTCGGATGCCGCCGTCAAATCGTCGAGCGAACCGATAGTCGTCCAGTGATACGGATGATTTGCCGGATACATCAACTCGGCGATTTTTTCCGAAACATTGCCGTAAGGCACGTTGTCGTAACGCTGTCGTTTTTCATTTTTCACGACATCGCGCTGATTATTGAGTTTGTCGAGCGTCAGCGCGTCCGGCAAATACGCCATTCGGTCGGATTCGAGCCACAGCGCGAGTTCGAGAAAATTCGACGGCACGACTTCGTAATAATTCGTGCGGTCGGAATTGGTCGAACCGTTAATGTTCGCGCCCGCTTCCTGAAGCGGTCCGAAATAATCTTTGTCGTAATGTTTCGAGCCTTGAAACATCATATGTTCAAACAGATGCGCGAAACCCGTTTTGCCGACGACTTCGTTTTTCGAGCCGACGTGATACCACAAATTAACCGCGACAATCGGTGTCGAATGATCTTCGTGCATAATCACGCGCAGACCGTTTTTCAGCGTTATTTCTTTGTATTTAATCGGCGGCAGTTTTTCGCTTTTTTGAGCGGAAACGATTGATGTCATAATTAAAACAATGACGAACAGAAAAGCTAATGTTCTCTTGAAATTCATCGAAAACTCCTTTTTATTTGACTTAATTGAATTACAATTTTTGTTTGGCAGTTGTTTAATTGTAGGTTTTGTTGATACGCAAGGCAAACGCGAAAGGTTTTGTTTAAAGAAAAACAGTCTTAATTTCGGATTTTAACTATGAGGTTTTGAAGATTTTGGAATTTATCCGCGTATTTTCGGCGACGCGCTTTTGTTTTCGCACGTAAAAATCCGCACGTTGAAAGATACTTGTGTATTTCGTTCAACGCGCGGATTCATTTTTGTTATTTGGAATTAAAATTTATTTTCTGCCGCGCAGGAGCAAGCCGAGAACCAGACCGGCAGCCGCTGAAATCAACAACGCCTGTCCGGGCTTTTGACGCGCATATTCTTTTGCGTTGTCAACTAATTCTTGCGGGTCTCTGTCCTGCAATTCTTTGAATTTATCGCTGGCTTGCGAAATTTTTTCATTGGCAAAATCTTTTGCTTTGATTGCCGCGTCCTGAAATTTTTGCTGATATTCCTGGGCTTGTCCTTTGATGTCGTCCATATATTGATTGGCTGTTTTGTCTTCGCCGTTCGGCATTTCCGTTTTTACTAAACTTTGATCGTTATTTGCTTCCGTCATTTCCATAAATCTCCTTTCTAAAATTTGAATTAACCATACAGTTAAAAATCAACTTCTCGGTTTCGGCTTTGATGCCGTTTCGTTTCAAAAAGTTCATACGGATTTTTTGTCAAAAAGTTCACGAGTCCGAACTTGACAAATAATCGGCACAAATGAGAAAGTGAGTAAGCACTTACTTATAAGAAAAATGGATAAAGGCTTGGACATTAAGACGGAAACAACATCGCGGATGGCGGGCGACGAACGACGCGAGCAGATTTGTGAAATAGCGATGCGCCTGTTTTCCGACAGCGGATTCAGCGGGACGACAACTAAAAAAATAGCTTCTACGGCGGGCGTTTCTGAAGCGACGGTTTTCAAACATTTTGCCAACAAAGACGAACTTTACGCGGCGATTCTCGACTCGAAAGCGCGCGATCACGGACTCGATAATCCGCTGGCGGAAATTGCCGACAAAATCGCGCAGAAAGACGATTTCGGCGTGTTTTACGGGATGGCTTTGAATGCGCTGAACAAACACAAAAAAGACAGCGATTTTCTGCGTTTGATGCTTCATTCGGCGTTAGAAGGACACAAACTTTCGCGCAGTTTTTTTGAAAATTTTATCACGCATATTTACGATCAGCTCGGCGCGTACATTCGGCAGAGACAAGCTGACGGCGCGTTTCGCCAAGTCGAGCCGCGAGTTGTCGTGCGGGCGTTTATCGGAATGTTTATTCATCATTCGCTCAATAATATTCTTTGGGACAGCGAACAAAAAGTGCTGAAAATTTCAAATGAAGATGCCGCGCGGGAGTTTACTGAAATTTTACTGCGCGGCATAAAAAAGTCGAAAAATGAATAACTGTTCGCTGCGCGTTTGGCGGCACCGGGCGCGGATTTCATCAGACGGCGGCGATATTAATTTCAGCGGGCGGCAGTAGAACGAAAAAGGGGAATTTTTGCAGAAGCGCGAACGAATCAAGCGGACGAATTTACAATTTTTTCGTGCGTGTTTCGGCAATAAAAAATTATTTATGAGCAGCAGGCAATTATTTTTAGTATCTATGATTTTACTCGCATTCGGCTGCGGAGTAATTAAGGCGCAGGAAGTTACGCCTTCGCCGACCTTGACACCGACACCGACACCGACCGAAACTCCGATTCCGACACCGGCGGTGGACGACGCGCAAAATGTTCAGCCGGAAAATCTGCGGGAAGTTCCGCGCATTGCGCCGAATTATCAATCGGAAGATCGCAGTTTGCCTGAAATCGGGCTGGTCGGCGTTGATATGATGCAGCAGCAGCCTCTTTCGTTGAAAGAAGCGATTACGATGGCACTCGAAAATAACAAAGACATCGAAGTTTCGCGTCAAAATGTGCGGATTGCGGAGTTTGATCTTCGTTCGGCGAACGGGTTTTACGACCCGAAATTTCTGGGGCAAACTTATTACGAACACGCGACGATTCCGTATCCGAGTATTTTCAGCGATGTCAACAAAATAACGACCAGTTCGTTTGTCGGAAACGCGGGCTTTCAGGGTTATATCAAAAAATACGGCACGATTTTCAGCGCGACCGCCGATAACCAGCAGGTTTCTTCGGCAAATCCGCTTTCGCTTTTGAGTCCGCAGTATAATTCAAGTTTGATTTTCAGCGTCACACAGCCGCTGTTTCGCGGACGAAGATTTGACCAGCCGCGCCGCGCAATCGAAATCGCCAAACGTAATCTTTCATTGACCGACACGCAGTTTCGCCAGCGTTCAATCGAGATTATTACGAACGTTCAGCGCGCTTATTGGGATTTGACTTACACGTTGCGAAATTTGCAGGTTCAGCGCGATTCGGTCAAAGATGCGAAAGATCAGCTCGCGCATAATCAGAGATTGGTTGACGAAGGAGAACTTGCGCCGATTGATGTCGTGGCGGCGGAGACGCAGGTGGCAAATTTCGAGCAAAATGTATATTCGGCGTTGGACGATGTGAATCGCGCGGAAAATAATCTAAAAAATCTGATCGCTCAAAATCAAACCGCGCCGATTTGGACTGCTTCAATCGTCCCGACCGATTCGGTTGATTTGGACGCGCCGAACACGACCTTGCCGGAAGCTCTCGATTTAGCTTTGCAAAATCGCCCGGAAATTGAAATCAACAACGTCCAGAAAGACATCAACACGATTGACCGGCAATTTCTTGAAAATCAGACGAAGCCGCAGATTGATTTGATAGCGAGCTACACGGCGACCGGAATCGCGGGAACGGCGAACCGGAACGCCGCCAACATTTTTTCAAACAACGCGACGGCGACCGCGCTCAATCAAATTATTCCGCTCGTTAATGCCAATAATCCGGCTTTGCCGCCGATTGACCTGGTTAATATTCCGCCGGCGCAAACTACTTCAAACAGTCTGACGGGCAGTGATTTCAGTTCCGTTACGGATATTTTCGCCAATCGTTATCCGACTTTTCGCGCCGGCGTACAGTTTAATTTGCCTTTGCATAACACGGCGGCGAAAGCGCAGCTCGGCAGAGCGTTGGTGCAGGGCGAACAGATTCAAACACAGCGCGAACAGATCGCGCAGAATATTCAGGTTGACGTGCGAAACGCTCTGCAATCGGTCAGAACCGCCGAGGCGCGTCTGCGAACAGCGGCGATTTCCCGTGAAAACAGCGTGAAACAATACGAATCCGAACAGCGAAAACTCGACGCGGGACAATCAAACATTTATATGGTTTTAGATCGTCAAACGGCTTTGACGACCGCCAAAAGCGCGGAACTCCGCGCCCAAACCGAACTCAATAAAGCAATTGCCGAATTGCAGCGGGCGACGGGAAACTCGCTGAAAGCAAACAACGTCGAAGCGCGGCTAAGGAAGTAAAATTCATATAAGTAAGTGGACAAAATAAATTTGTAAATGTCGGAGCGCGGACACTCTTGTCCGCCAGCCGTTCAAACAAATGACGATACCGAAACAGGAACATTGGCGGACAAGAGTGTCCGCGCTCCAACTTAAAAATAATTTTGCCCATTTACTTAACAAATAAAATAGCGATTGATGATTTTATGAACACAAAATCATTAATCGCTATTTATCATTTGCAATCTTTTGCGCTTTTTGGAAAAAAACGACATAATATCAACGTATTTTGAAGTTATAAAAATCAATGAAATTTCTTTCGGATGTCAGACTTTTGCTAATCGGTTTGTGGCTCGGCGCGGCGGTTTTCTTTATCGCGGTGGCGCAGAGTTCGTTTGCCGTTTTGCCTTCGCGCGAACTCGCCGGTTCGGTCGTTTCGCGCACATTGCTTATCTTAAATGTTAGCGGTTTGATAATCGGCTCGACTTTGCTGGCGACTTCGTTTTTTAAAAGGTTGGACATAAAACCGATTTGGCTGTGGACGGAGAGAATTTTGTTGGTTATTTTCACCGCCGCGTGCGCCGTCGGGCAATTCGTCATCGGTTTGTGGATGTCGTGGATTCGCGCCCAACTCGGTCGCCCGATTGAGGAAGTCGCGGTTGACGATCCGCTCAGAATTCAGTTTAATAATCTGCACCAATATTCCGAGTGGATTTTGATGGCGGCGATGTTCGCGGCACTTGTTTTGTTCTTTTTGATCGCGCGAAAATCGGTCGTCAAAGTCGTCGAAAAGAAAAACGAATTTGGTATTGATCCGAATCTATTCAAAACTCCGCAATAATAAAAATGTTGAATTCAATCAGAGAAAATATCGAACGTCGTTTGGGAATCGCAAGTCGTCCCGCGCCGGTCAAAAATGCGAAAATAGTCGAAAGTTTGACCGATTTTTCGGGACGTTTTAAAAGTTGGCGGGCGAACGACGGTTTAGATAATTACCCGTTTGTCGAAAATACGAACGCGCCGTTTACGCCGATGCGCCGCGCTCTGCCGATGCTGAATCTGGCGTTGATTTCGTCGGCTGGCGCATATATTGACGGGACGGAACCTTTCGATTTGACTTTGCGCGACGGCGATATAAATTTTAAGGAAATTCCGATTGAAGTCGAAGCGGAAGATTTACTTTTCGCGGCTCGCGGCTATGATCCGGCGGCGATTTTGCAGGATGTAAATTGTCAGATTCCGGTTGAACGACTTCTAGAATACGAAGCCAACGGCGTGATCGGCAGATTAAACCACGTTTGGTGGAGCGTGAGCAGTTACATTCCGAACGCGCGTCTCGTTGCCGAACAGCTCGCGCCGCAGATTTCCGAACGCGTCGCGCGTTACGAAGTGCAAGCCGCGCTGCTCGTTCCGGCTTCGCCGCTGTGTCATCAAACGCTCGGCATCGTCGCCCGCGAACTCGAACAAAAAGGCGTTCCGACAATTATGCTCGCGGTTGATCGCGGAATTACCGACAAAGTTCGCCCGCCGCGCACCGCTTATTACGCCGGAGAATTTGGCGCGGTCGTCGGCAGACCGAACTGGAAACAATACCAACTGCGCGTTTTGGACGAAACTCTGCGCTGGATTGAAACTTTTGATCAGCCGGGCGCGAAGCGTCTGGTCGTCAATCTCGAAACCGAAGTCGAACAAGCGCGCGGTGAAAGATAAAAGGAAAAGAAAAAATTAAAAATTAGAAAGGCAAAAGTAGAAAATTTTACTTTTGCCTTATTTTCATTAATCTTTAATCAAATTATTTAAAACATTGGAAAGAGTAATAAGTTTGCTGACGGAGCGCGGAACCAATCCTCGTCCGCCATCAGAGCGCAGCGAATGATGCGCCTGTGCTAGTTAAAGTTTCGTCAAGTAACGCTGGCAACGTCGCTTCGCTCTGATGGCGGACGAGCCGTCCGCGCTCCGACTGGCGAATAATTTTATGAACAAACCGAATGTTTTGGTCGTCGAAGACGAAGAGTTGATGCGCTCGATTTTGCGGCAATTGCTCGAAGGCGAAAATTGTAATGTTTTTACCGCCGACAGCGCGGAAAACGCGCTCGACATTTTTTCGACCAATGAAATCGCCGCGACTCTGACCGATATAAAAATGTCTGGAATGGACGGCATCGAACTTCTCGACCAATTGAAGACTATTGACGACGAAGCGATTGTGGTAATTATGACGGCGTATTCGTCGGTTGATTCGGCAATCGCCGCGCTTCGCAAAGGAGCTTACGATTACGTTACCAAGCCGTTTGTTAATGAAGATTTACTGCAAACGATAAAAAATGCGATACGCACAAAGGAATTATTCAGCGAAAATCGCGCTCTGCGGCGGGAATTAAAGCAAAAATACGGTTTTTCGGAAATTATCGGCAACAGCGAAGCACTGCAAAAAGTTTTTCGCGTTGTCGAAAAGATTGCCGACACAAACGCGAGCGTTTTGATTCAGGGCGAATCCGGCACGGGCAAAGAACTGATCGCGCGGGCGATTCATTTTAGCAGTCGCCGCGCCGGAAAACCTTTTCTCGCCGTCAACTGCGGCGCATTGCCGGAATCGCTGCTCGAAAGCGAACTTTTCGGACATACGAAAGGCGCGTTTACCGGCGCGACCGCCGATAAAAAAGGACTTTTTCGGTCGGCTGACGGCGGAACTCTGTTGCTCGACGAAATCGGCGAAATGCCGCTCGCTTTGCAGGTCAAATTGCTCAGGGCTTTGCAGGAACAGGAAGTTACGCCGGTCGGGTCGAGCGTCGCCGTTAAATTCGATGCGCGGATTATCGCCGCGACGAATAAAAATTTGGAAGATGAATTGGCGGAAAATCTTTTTCGGGAAGATTTATTTTACCGTTTGAACGTCATTGAAATAAATCTGCCGCCGCTGCGTCAGAGACGCGAAGATATTCCGCTGCTCGTCAAACATTTCGCCGCGAAAACCGCGCGTGAGCAGAATATGGCGGAAAAATTGATTGACAAAGAAGCGATGTCCGCGCTGGTCGGTTATTATTGGCAGGGAAATACCCGCGAACTTCAAAATGCGATTGAACGGGCATTTATTTTGTCAGGCGAAGAAATTGACCTTGAAAGTCTGCCGCCAAAGATTAAAATTAACGCGGGCGGCAGTTTTGAAATACGCGACCCGGAAGGTTTACGTCCGACGCTCGAAGAAATGGAACGCCGTTATATTTTGGAGATTTTAAAATCAGTCGGCGACGACAAATCAGCCGCCGCCGAAATTTTAGGTATTGATTTGTCAACACTTTACCGCAAATTAAAACGATTTGAGGAAATGTGAATCAAATTAATTTTCCTCAACTTTCTCGACTTTCGTTTCTTTAACTTTTTTCTCATTACCATTTTTTGATCGAATGCTCTGCAAACTTTCCAAAAGATTGTTATCAACAATTTTCAAATTCAAATCGCGCTGCGGGAACGGAATTTCGATGCCCGCATCGGTCAAAGCCTTGTTCATCGCCACGGCGAGATCGCTTTGAACGACGACCCACTGGGAAGTTTTGCCCGTCCACGCGCGCGTCTGAAAATCCAGCGAGTTATCGCCGAAACCGAGAAATAAACAGTTCGGCGCGGGTTCTTTTAAAATGTCCGGGTGATCGGAAACGGCTTCGGTCAAAATTTTGATGACTTCCGCCGGATCGTTGCCGTAAGCGACACCGACATTTATATCCAACCGCCGCCGCTGGTCGGAAAATGTCCAATTTATCACTTTCTCCGAAATAAGTTGTCCATTTGGAACAATTACGTCCGCGCCCTGCAAAGTGCGAACGACGCTTGCGCGCAAACCGATGCGTCTGAGATCACCTTGATTTTCGCCGATTTGGACGACATCGCCGACTTTAACGGGACGCTCAAATAATAAAATCAAACCGGAAACAAAGTTGTTGACGATGTTTTGCAGACCGAAGCCCAAACCCACGCCAAACGCGCCCGCGAGAATGGTAAATTTTGTCAGGTCAATGCCGAGTGCCGCAATCGCCAGAAAGAAACCGATAAGCAAAATGACGTAATGCGTCATCGTCGTAATCGCATACGGAATTCCGCCCGCCAGAGTTACGCGCGGATAGATGTCTTCTTCCAATACGAAACGCACGAAACGTGAAATTAGAAAAGCCAGCCAAACCAAAATTACGAATGAAATAACGTCGCCGAGAGAAATGTGAAAAGAACCGAAAGCAAGCTGCGCCGTGAGAATATCTCTGAAAAAAGCGAAAACCGGCTCGCGGATGGAAAGCGCATTGAGCGTCAAAACTACCCACGCGATAAAAGCCAGCCACCGCAAACCGAGCAGAATTTTGTCGAGCAGCATTCGACGATGAGTTTTGACCATTCCGAGCGTAGAAAACGGACGGACGCGCACGGCGAAAACCAAAAGACTTTCAGCTATTTGCAGCGCGGTGTATAAAATCAGAGCGATATACGCGCTGCCCAAAATACCGTTTCCGACAATTCGCGCCAGATTGACGAATCCGAGCGCGTTGGCGATGAACGCGCCAATGAAAATTCCAAGCGCGAAGGGAATTATTTTTTTTATAATCGTAAATATGCGCTGGTGTTTGACCTGAATTTTGTTGGTCAAACGTTTTGAGCGTAAAACCCAGACGAGAAAAAAGATCGCGCCGAGCATTTCCGCTAAAAACAAGGTGCGTGAAATGATCGGCAGCGAAGCCGTTACATCACGCAGCCGGTCAATAAAATAAAAAATTACAAGCGCGTTAAGTATTGGAAATAAAGGCTTTTCGATGAGATTGCGAAGAATTATAATTCCCGGAATAAGCGCGGCGGCTCCCAGCAGCGAACTTAAAATGCGCGGTGCCTGCGGATAAAACCAGCCGCTCAAAAGTATGGTCAAGATTAAAGCGGTCGAAACCGGATATTCAAAAATGACGGTTGCCTGTTTTAGTTTCGGTTCTTCTTTGACTTTCGGGCGCACGCCTTTTCGCGCCCAAAACAATCCGCCGATCAACAAAATTAACAGGATGCCGTGCAAAAAAAATCTGTCGCTTTGTTGGTAAGCGTATTCATTTAATGCTCTGGCTTGTTCGATAAATGAATCTTCCGTCTGTTGAACTAAACCGCTTGCCGAATTTACTTCGCTTTGCACTTTCCAAATCGGCGGACTGTCTTTGCGGAAAAGATGAGTCAGGGCTTCTTCGCGCACTTTTTTGATGGTTTCGAGCTTTTGGCTGACTCGTCCCTGCTGTTCGCTGATCCGGGTTTGCAAAGTCAAAATTTTTGTCCGCTGCTCTTCAACTTGTTTTTGCGTTTGCTGAATTGCGACTATCGTCGTCTGAATACGCTGCGAAACTTCCGGCGGAATTTCCGTCCCGACGTTTGAAGCGGTTTCCGAATTGTCGTTTGAAGAAATTTCTGAATTGCTGTTTGAAACGGTTTCGATAGCTGCATTTATCGAAGGCGTTGAAACTTTCAAAGCTGCCTGTGTTTGCAGCCAAAGCGCGTTCAAATTTTTGAGTTCGGCAATTTGTTTGTCAAACACTATTGCCTGAGTTTTTAAATCTTCCTTCCAAGTCGGAAATCTCGACGCAAAAGATTTCCAATCCTGTTCGACTTTGCGAAGTGTTTCCAGCGAAGGCTGTAAAGTCAGCAGTTGATCGGTTTCCGTTTCTTTTGAGTTCAACTTCTCAGTCAAAAGAGGCAGTTCACGCTCAATATCCGCAATAGTCGGATTTTCGGAAAGTCCCGTCTGAATTTCCCGCAATCTTTTAGAAGTCGTTTCAGCCTGCGTAATTATATCCGAGACGGGAATCGGCGTTGGCGCGGGCGTTGGAGTTTGACTCGGCGTTGAGATTTGATTTGTATTGGCTGAAGTTTCTTCCTGAGCGATTGCCGGCGAAATGAATATATTTAAACTGATACCCGTCAGTATAAAAAACGCGGCAAATAAACGCGCAAAATGATTTTTCTTCATAAAAATTTTTTTCTCTGTAAAATGCAAACGCCTTTACCGCAAACAGCGTCGTGAAAAGTGGGAAATTTCAAAAATACAAAATGTTTGAGTGTTTTTAAATGTTATAAGTTGTTTCCTAATCTAAAATACACCGAGAATGAGTAATAAATCGTATTTATCCGTTCACATATTAACGGTCTTAAATAAAAAAACAAAACTCCACCGAATTTCGATGGAGTTTCGCAGTAAATCAGAAAATGATTAATTGAAAATTAGCGGTAAATGTTTTCGCCGCTATAGTTGCGCCATTCATTTTCAAAATAATCAGCATCTTCGGCATTGCGCGGCTGTACGCCGACGACGATTCCGCCGTCATTAATGCCGTTTTCATAATGCTGTGCTGTTTCTTCAGGAATACCCGAACCGACTAACGCGCCGACCAATCCGCCCGTCAAACCTCCGGCTCCGGCTCCGGCTAACGCCGCCGCCAAAGGTCCGGCAACCAACAAGCCGACTCCCGGCAGTAATACGCTGGTTCCGATAGCTGCGATTCCGGCGATGACCGCGCCGAGCGTTCCGCCGATTGCCGAACCGACACCTGCGCCTTCCATCGCCATACTTCCTAATTCGGTATCCGCACCATCAGCGAATTGAGTTTCACGGGTTTTATCGGACATCAAAAGATTGACATCATCTCTGTTATAGCCGCGGCTGGTGACGGAATTATAAGCTCTTTCCGCGTCTGCACGGTTTCTGAACATACCGGTAACCATTCCGTTACTGCCCGTTCTCATTGTTCCCCTGTTTTCTCCCATAACATCGTTGTTTTCTTGTCTGGCGTTACCGAAAGCATTTTGCGCTTCGCCTTCTCTTTCAAGACTGCGATCTCCCGTAACCGCTCCGGTGGCATTTTTTACTTCACCAACAACTCTATCCTTAATTCCACCCAATTCTTCTTTGATTGATCCGTCGTTATTCATATATTGTCTCCTGTTTTAAATATTAAATGTTAGCTTCTAAGCTCGAAGTTACAAATTGCAATAGATGTGCCAAATACAGTAAATGCTTATAAATAAAGGAAAAATGTCCGAGCTTTTGTATTCCCTTTAATCAACAAATCTGAAGATGTCCTAAATCAAAACACATCGCGGATTTCAATTCGTCTTTCTTTAAAACAGATTTTTCAGAATTCCGGCAGAGAGATAAATCCCGAAAGGCATCTTGCGGCTTTGAAATTTTGAGTTAAAATCTAACTCATATCAAAAAATTTTCTGCAACATATATGTTCAAAATAATTGCGACTTTTATCTTCGTTATTTTTATGACAAATCCAACTTTCGCCCAAATTTCAGACGATAATTACAAAATTTATGACTCGGAAGGAAATCCGGCGGCGATAAATCAAATTGTAAACGCCGCCGACAAAGCGGATGTATTATTTCTGGGCGAAAATCACGATGATCCGGCGGCGCATTATTTTCAAACGCGGATTTTCAAAATAATATTAGAAAAATACGGCAAAAACAGAAAAGTCGCGCTTTCGCTGGAAATGTTCGAGCGCGATGTGCAGATCATTCTGGACGAATATCTCAAGGATTTAATCACGGAAAAGAAATTTTTAGACGACAGCCGACCGTGGAACAATTACAAAACCGATTATCGCCCGCTCGTCGAGTTTGCCAAACAAAACAAACTCGACGTAATTGCCGCCAACGCGCCGCGCCGTTACGTCAATATGGTTTCGCGCAACGGGCGCGAGTCGCTCGAACGGCTTTCGCCCGACGCAAAAAAATGGCTCGCGCCGCTGCCTTACGCGAAATCTTCGGACGCTTACGCCAAAAAATTTACCGATTTGATGGGCGGAATGCCGGACAATACACAAAGCGTATCGAAAATTTTAGAATCGCAGACTTTGTGGGACGCGACGATGGCGTTTTCAATTGCGGATTATTTGAAAAAAAATAAAAACGCTTTGGTTGTTCAGTTAAACGGAAGTTTTCACACCGAAAACCGGCTCGGAACAGCCGAGCAGCTTTTAAAGTTTAATCCGAAATTGAATTTTTTGGTCGTAACAATAAAATCCGCAGACGATATTGATAAATTTGACAAAGCCGCATATTCAAATCTCGGTGATTTTATCGTTCTGACGGACGCGAAAATTCCGCGCAGTTTTTAGAGCGGAAACTAGAAACTCTTGTCAAATACAGCCTGAAAATAACTTGGGGAAAATCACCGACTTGCCAAAAACATCTTCAAACATCAAAATTTCAAATGTGATACACAGTTACGAAAAAGTCGTCGAGCTTTTGGAAATCGAAGCCAAATCAATCGAGCAGGCGGCGGCGCGTCTGGAAAAGAAAGTCGTCAAAAGAACTATCGAGATTTTGGAAGAGTGCAAAAGCAAGATCATCGTCATCGGCGTTGGAAAATCCGGCGTGATCGCGCAGAAGATCGCGCAGACTTTGACCAGCACGGGAACGGTCGCGGTTTTTTTGCATCCGTCCGACGCGCTGCACGGCGGTCTCGGCATAATTACGAAAGGCGATGTCGTCATCACGCTTTCAAATTCGGGCGAAACCGACGAAATTCTGCTGCTTTTGCCGACGCTCAAAGCGCGGAAAATCTGTATCATTTCCATTATCGGCAACGTCAATTCCACGTTGGCGAGGCAATCCGACGTTGTTTTAGACGCATCGGTTGACAAAGAAGCGTGTCCGCTGAATCTCGCGCCGACGGCTTCGACGACCGTCGCGCTCGCGCTCGGCGACGCGATTGCGATGACTTTAATGCAGTCAAAAGGAAAAACTACCGAAGATTTCGCCTCAAATCATCCGGCGGGTCGTTTGGGCAAACGGCTGACGCTCAAAGTTTCTAATTTAATGCACGAAAGTCCGAACGTCGCGCCCGACGCTTCGTGGCTCGAAGTCGTCAGGGAAATTTCCAAACATTCGCTCGGCGCGGTCAACGTTACAAATAAAGATAAAAAACTTATCGGCATCATTACCGACGGGGATTTGCGGCGCACAATTGAAAAAACCGCCGCAGAAAATCTGGGAAACTTAAAAGCCGAACAGATGATGACCGAAAATCCGACAAATGCCGCGCCGGAAATGCTCGCTTTCGATGCGCTGCGATTGATGGAAAACCGTCCGATGCAGATTTCCGTTTTGCCGGTTGTTGATGAAAACGGCTGCTGCGTCGGATTGCTCAGACTGCACGACGTGGTGCGAAGCGGGTTGTGATGTCAGATTCCAGATTCCAGATTCCAAATTGCAGATTCCAGATTGCAGATTTCAAATTCCAAATTTCAGATTTGTGATTTTTAATTTTGAAGGTAGAATTTGAAACTCAAGCACTAAAAATTTGGAATCTGCAATCTGCAATCTGCAATTACAAGCTATGGACAATCGAATACACCGCGAAGTCATCGGCGGGCATCTGCTCGTTATCGGCGGCGCGGAAGATAAATACAATGAACGGCGTATTTTACGCAAATTTCTTTCGCTCGCGGGCGGCGACGAAGCGGAAGTTTTAATCGTTCCGGTCGCGTCCGATTTTCCCGAATTCGCGGCGGACGTTTACGTTCAGGCGTTTCGCAATCTCGGCGTGGCGAATCCGCGCGTGTTGCGGGCGACTTCGCGGCAGGACGTTTTTCAAGCCGACGCGGATGAACTGCTCGACGGCGTAACCGGCGTTTTTATCACCGGCGGCGATCAGATGCGGCTGGTTTCGCTGCTCGGCGGAACAAATTTATCGCAGAAATTGCGGCAAATGATCACCGAAACCGATATTGTCGTCGCCGGCACGAGCGCGGGCGCGGCGGGAATGAGTTCGGCGATGATCGTGCGCGGCGAATCAACGCCGCACCCGCACAAAAACTCCGTCAGACTTTCGCCCGGTCTCGGTTTTCTCAAAAACATCATCATTGACCAGCATTTTACCGAACGCGGACGCATCAGCCGCCTGATTACGGCGGTTTCCTACAATCCGTATAATCTCGGCATCGGAATTGACGAAAATACGGCGATTATTTTGGACAACGAAGGGGTTTTGGAAGTTTTCGGCAGCGGCGGCGTAACGATTGTGGACGGTTCGAGCATTACTTACAACGAAATCGCCGAAGTTGACGATTTCCAATCTTTCAGCGTGTGCGGTGTGCAGTTACACATTTTGGGTGACGGTTTGATTTACGATTACTTCGCCAGAACGCCGCTTCAGCCGCCGAACGAATTTTTGCTTCCCGATATTGAATAATTCGAGATTCCAAATTCCAGATTGCAAATTCCAGATTTAAGGTTTGTGATTGTGCAGTCGGAGGTTAGAATCTGAAAACTCAGACATAAAAATTTGGAATTTGGAATCTGGAATAAGTTAAAGATATGTCAAAAATCGAGAAATTTGAAGATTTGGAAGTTTGGAAAATGGCTTTTGAATGTGCAAATTTGGTCTATGACATTACATCAATCGGCAAATTCAGTCAGGATTACGGCTTGCGCGACCAAATTAGACGCGCCGCTGTTTCAATATTCTCAAACATCGCGGAAGGTTTTGAACGAGACGGAAATAAGGAATTTGCTAATTTTTTAACGATTGCCAAAGGCTCCTGCGGTGAAGTTCGCGCACAAGCCAATTTTGCTTTTCATCGAAATTATATTTTAGAAGACGAATATAAAATGCTGTCTGAAAAACTTTTACAAACAAGTCGGCAAATTTCCGGTTTCAGAAGCTACATTCGTCAATCGGAATTGAAAGGAAGGAAATAATTCCAGATTTCAAATTCCAGATTTCAGATGGGAAAAGGCTCAGAGTCTTAAATTTGGAATCTGAAATTTGGAATCTGGAATCTGGAATCTGGAATCTGAAATGAACATATTAGAAATCAGAACACTGCGCGGACCGAACTATTGGAGCGGTTACTGGAAAAAATTAATTATAATGCGGCTCGACATCGGCGATTACGAGCAGCAGCCGACTGATAAAATCGAAGGATTTTACGAGCGAATGCGGGAAGTGATGCCGACTTTGCAGACGCACGGATGCAGTTATCAGGAAGAAGGCGGTTTTCTCCGGCGCGTCAAAGACGGAACTTGGGCGGGTCACGTTATCGAACATTTCGCGCTCGAACTGCAAACAATCGCCGGAATGGATGTCGGTTACGGGCGAACGCGGGAAACGGGCGAGCCGGGAATTTATAACGTCGTTTTTGCCTACTTTGAAGAAGAAGTCGGGCGTTATGCGGCGCGGGCGGCGGTCAGACTTTTTCTCGAACTGGCGGAAGGCAAATCAATCGAAGAAATCAAGCAGACGCTCGCCGAAGAAGTTCAGGAAATGCGTGAAATTCGTGAGCGAGTGCGGTTCGGACCAAGTACCGGCTCGATTGTCGAAGAAGCCGAAGCGCGCGATATTCCGTATATTCGTCTCAACGACCAATCGCTCGTCCAACTCGGCTACGGCGTTCATCAACAGCGCATTCAGGCGACAGTGACGGCGCGAACCGGTATGATTTCGGTGGACATCGCCGGAAATAAGGACGCGACGAAAAAACTTTTGGGCGAAATGGGCGTTCCCGTGCCGAAAGGTTACAAAATCCGCGATGAAGACGAAATTGAAGGCGCGATCAAATCGCTCGGTTTTCCGCTCGTCGTCAAACCGCTCGACGGCAATCACGGCAAAGGCGCGACCGTCGGATTGGAAAATCTCGAAGATGTCATCGTTGCATTTGAAAAAGCTAAAACTTATTCAAGATACGTCATCATCGAAAAAATGCTGACCGGTGCGGATTTTCGCGCTTTGGTCGTCAATAATCAAATCGTAGCAATTGCCGAACGAACTCCGGCGCACGTCGTCGGCGACGGCGAAAATACAATTCAGCAGTTGATTGACAAAATCAACGAAGACCCGCGACGCGGTTTCGGACACGAAAATGTTTTGACGCTGATTGATGTTGACGCGCAAACCGAAAGAATTTTAAGGGCGAAAAATTACACGCTCGAAACGATTTTGCCGGAAGACGAAATTTTACATTTAAAGACGACGGCAAACATCTCAACCGGCGGCACGGCGATTGACCGCACGGACGAAACGCATCCTGAAAATATTTTTCTTTTTGAGCGAATCGCCAAAATCGTCGGTTTGGACATCGCGGGCATTGACATTATCGCGCCGAATATCACCGAACCGCTGCACAAAAACGGCGGCGGAATTATCGAAGTCAACGCCGCGCCCGGATTTCGGATGCACCTCGCGCCAAGCGAAGGCATCGGCAGAAACGTCGCCGAACACGTTCTCGATATGCTTTTCCCGCCCGGAACTCCGTCGCGCATTCCGATTTTTGCGATCACCGGAACGAACGGCAAAACGACGACGACGCGGCTCATCGCGCATATTTTGAAGGTCAGCGGCTGCGCGGTGGGTTTTACGACGACTGACGGAACTTACATTCAAAATAATCAAATAGTTTCCGGCGACAACACCGGACCGGTTTCCGCGCAGCTTGTTTTGAAAGACCCGTCGGTGCAGGTCGCTGTGTTGGAAACGGCGCGCGGCGGCATTATTCGTTCCGGTTTGGGTTACGATCACTGCGACATTGCGGTTGTTACCAACGTCGCCGCCGATCATCTCGGACTCAAAGACATCAACACTTTGGAAGATTTGGCGCGTGTCAAAGCGGTCGTGCCGCGTTCAGTTTCGCCGAAAGGTTTTGCCGTTCTCAATGCGGAAGACGAAAATGTTTACCGAATGAGAAAATCGGTCGAAGGCAAAGTCGTGTTGTTTTCGATGGATGAAAACAACGAAAACATTCGGCGCAACGCCAGACGCGGCGGAATTTCCTGCGTTTATGAAAACGGCTACATCACGATTTTAAAGGGCAAATGGAAAGTGCGCGTCGAAAAGGCGATTGATATTCCGCTGACTTACGGCGGACGCGCGGATTTTATGATTCAAAACGTGCTGGCGGCAACGCTCGCGTGTTTCGTTCACGGCGTATCTTTGGAAGATATTCGCGGCGGCTTAACTTCGTTTACGCCCTCGACCGCGCAAACGCCCGGACGGATGAACTTTGTCGAAATGGGCAATTTTACAGTTCTGATGGATTTCGCTCACAATCCTGCCGGATTGATCGGTTTGGGCAATTTTATAAACAAACTTTCTTACGAAAAAAGAACCGCCGTCTTGACCGGAGTCGGCGACCGGCGCGACGAAGATTTGCGTGAAGTCGGCAGATTATGTGCGGAAGTCTTCGACAAAATTATCATCCGGCGCGGCGATTATCTGCGTGGTCGTTCCGAAGATGAAGTTTTCAAACTTTTGCAGGACGGTATCAAAGAAAGCGAAAAAAATCCGACAGTCGAAGTAATTCGGGAATCGAAAGACGCGATATTTAACGCTTTTGACAACGCCGTCAAAGGCGAACTGGTCGTGGTTTTAGCCGATACGGTCAGCAAAGATATTGATTACGTTAATCAATATCGGGATAAATTACAGGAAATTAATTGATGTGAAGCCGGACTCGCGCTCCAGTCGCTTTGCCAATTCGATTGCTTATTTTTAAGTTGGTAAGTTACAACTTTGATTTTTATTCTAAAATAAACGAAACTTAGTGAAAATTGTTTTCAATTTTGCGCTGCAAAATCAAACGCGCGCGATTTCCACAAAAAAATAAAAAATTCAGGAGGAAAAAAATGTCTTTGCGTCAACTTTCCGCAATTATTTTTGTGTTATTGAGCGTCGGTTTTGTTTTCGGACAATCGAAATCAAATCCGAGCGATAAATTTCGTCAACTGAGTGACGATGAGCTTCCGACACCGAACGAATATCGAACGGCTTCAGGCGCGCCGGGCAATAAATACTGGCAAAATCGCGCCGATTATGTGATTGATGTTGAACTTGATGATGTTAATCAAAGAATCAACGGCAAGGAAACGATCACTTATAAAAATGTTTCGCCCGATACATTAAAATATGTCTGGCTGCAAATTGACCAAAATATTCACGCCAAAGATTCCGATTCGGTGAAAACGCAAACCGCGCCGTCGTTTGACAAAGGAATTCCGTTAAACCAACTGGAACAGCAAGTTGCGCGAACTTACGAAGGCAAAGTCAATATCACTTCGGTTCGTGACGCGAAAGGCAATCCGCTGAAAAATACGCTGAACAACACGATGCTGCGCGTTGATTTGCCGACACCGCTCGCGTCCGGCGGAACTTACGTTTTTTCGCTCGACTGGAACTACGCGATCAATAACCAGCGCGTTTTCGGCGGCAGATCGGGCTACGAATATTTTCCGCGCGACGGCAATTATATTTACGAAATCGCGCAGTGGTTTCCGCGAATGGCGGCTTATTACGACGTTTACGGCTGGCAGCACAAACAGTTTTTGGGAAGCGGCGAATTCACGCTCGAATTCGGCGATTATCTGGTCAGAATCACCGCGCCGAACGATCACGTTATTTCGGGAACGGGAGTTTTGCAGAATTCAAAAGACGTTTTGACAAAGGCGCAGATTGATCGTTTGAAACAGGCGGCGACGGCGAAAGAGCCGCTGAAAATAATTACCGCAGATGAAGCGAAAACAAACGAATCCAGCAAACCGACGGGCAAAAAGACCTGGATTTTCAAAGCCGACAACGTGCGCGATTTCGCGTTCGCCTCGTCGCGCAAATTTATCTGGGACGCGCAGGGTCACAACGTCGGCGGCAATAATGTGATGGCGATGTCGTTTTATCCGAACGAGGGCAATCCGCTGTGGGAAAAATATTCGACGCAGGCGATTATTCACACCTTGAATGTTTATTCGCGCTATTCATTTACATATCCGTATCCGGTCGCGCAGAGCATCAACGGTCCGGTCGGCGGAATGGAATATCCGATGATTTGCTTTAACGGACCGCGCCCGAACGCCGACGGAACTTATTCCGCCGGAACAAAATACGGTTTGATTTCGGTCGTTATTCACGAAGTCGGACATAATTATTTTCCGATGACGGTCAATTCCGACGAACGCCAGTGGACGTGGATGGATGAAGGTTTGAATTCGTTTTTGCAGTATTTGGCGGAGCAGGAATGGCAGAAAGATTATCCGTCGCGGCGCGGCGAACCGCAAAATATCGCCGATTATATGTTGAGCGAAAATCAAGTTCCGATTATGACAAACTCGGATTCGGTTTTGCAGTTCGGCAACAACGCTTACGGCAAACCGGCGACCGCGCTCAATGTTTTGCGCGAAACCGTGATGGGACGCGAACTTTTTGATTTTGCCTTTAAACAATATTCGGAACGCTGGAAATTCAAACGTCCGACACCGGCGGATTTTTTCAGAACGATGGAAGACGCATCGGGCGTTGATTTGGACTGGTTTTTTCGCGGCTGGTTTTACACGACCGACAATGTTGATATTTCCATCGAAAACGTGCGTCTTTACCAAATAAATACGAACAATCCGAGCGTTGAAAAAGAACTTTTGCGAAAACAGGAAAACGCGCGTCCGCAGACGCTTTCGCAGCAGCGCAACGAAGCTCTGCCGAAACGCATTGACCAATTTCCTTCGCTGCGCGATTATTACAACGAATATGACCGCTACAAAGTCAGCGATTTGGAACAGCAGGATTACAAAAATTTTGTCGGAACGCTCGATGAAACCGAGCGAGGAATTCTCAACGCCGGTTATTATTTCTACGTCGTTGATCTGAAAAACGTCGGCGGACTCGTGATGCCGGTGATTTTCCGGGTCGAATATATGGACGGAACGAGCGAAGAAATTCGCATTCCGGCGGAAATTTGGCGTTATAACAATTTCAATGTTTCCAAATTAATCGTCACCAAAAAAGAAGCGAAAGCGATAGTTTTGGATCCGCATCTGGAAACTGCCGATACCGATTTGAACAACAATTTCTTTCCGCGACGTTTTGTGCCGACGCGCTTTCAGGTTTTCAAAGCCGGACAGCGCGGAAACGTCCAGCCGGTGCCGAATCAAATCCGAACTCCTGCCGCTTCGTCAAATCCGAACGCGAGTTTAACCGGAAAATGGAACGTCGCCGTTGACGCGGGCGGGCAGACGGTTGCTTTCGTTTTGAATTTAACGCAGGTCGAAAATACCGTTACCGGAACGCTCGAATCGGATCAGGGAACGCTTCAAATTTCGAGCGGAAGCTACAAAGACGGCGTTTTGACTATCAAAACAACGTCGCCGATTGAATTAACGCTCGTCGGTCAGGTGAGCGGCAGTTCGATGAGCGGAAATTTCACCGCGCCGCAGGGAACGACGACTTTCAGCGGTTCTAAAACACCGTAATTGTTATCTTTTTTGTTAAAAGACGGCAGAATGTCTTTTTTTGATTGCTAATTTATCGAAAATTTCCGATAGTTTAAAGATAGCTTTCCCGCAAAAACAAAAAATCATAGTTTAGGTTGAGCGAAAGCTAAATTTTAAAAACAAGTGGGAGAAACACGATGAAAAAAATGAACAAAACAATGATTTTGAGTTTTATGCTAACTCTTTTATTACTTGGAAGTTTGTCCGTCGCGGCTCAGGATAATATGAGCGGCGATAAGATGAACGGTAAAAGTATGAGCAAAAAAGATCAAATGAACTCAAAAATGATGAGCGAAGACGATATGGAATTCGCAAAAATGGCATCAATGGGCAACGCCGCTGAAATAAAAACGGCGCGGCTCGCTCTGGAGCGTTCAAATAATAAAGATGTCAAAAATTTCGCTAAAATGATCATCAAAGATCACACTAAAGCCGGAAAGGATTTGCAAAAAATTACCGCGCGCAACAATATGGCGCAGCCCAACGCTTTGAGCGAAGATCAAACCGAAGAATACAATAAACTTCAAGCCGCCACCGGCGCGGACTTTGACAAAATGTATATTGAAAATGCCGGACTCGAAGATCATCAAAAAACGATTGACCTGTTTCAAAAAGAAGCCGATCAGGGCGATGATGCGGCTTTGAAGGCGTTTGCCGTGAAAACCCTGCCGACTTTGAAGGAACATCTTCAAATGGCGCAAAAACTGTCGAGCGGCGATATGATGGACGGTTCGATGAAAAAATCTTCAAATAAAATGAAAACGACTTCAAATTCTGATAATCGTTAAATAGATTTTGTTGAAAGTTTTAACGGTTGAATCTAATTTTTAGGAATCGGGCAGGCTGACAGTCTGCCCATTTTGCTTATGAACCGCGCATTAAAATTTTTACTTTTCACCTTTCTATTTTCCGCCTTCGTGTTTGAAGCGTCCGCCGCGCACACTTATCATACGTCTTTAACCCGCATTGATTACGACGAAAAGGAAAAACTTGCCGAAATATCCATTCAGATGTTTCCCCACGATCTTGTGCCGGTTCTTGAAAAACGCTCCAAAAAGAATATTGATTTCGAGAAAACACCAGATATTGACGGCTTTATTTTGAAGTATCTTTCCGAAAACTTTGTCCTGAAAGACAAACAAGGCGAAATAAAAAAACTCGTCTGGGTCGGCAAGGAAATTCAGGCTGATACGATTTTCGTCTATGTCGAAATTCCTCTGGAAAGTGATTTTGACGGATTTAATTTGCAAAACACTCTGTTTTTTGAAAGTTTTCCCGAACAGACAAATCTGGTAATCGCCCGCTTTAGCCGGAAAAAAACGGATTTGCTGTATAAGGTCGGCGATAAATTTAAAGAAATTACAGTCAATAAATCTACTGAAGAAACAAATAAAAATAAGTGAATAACATTTAAATCAGGCAGGTTTTCATTTAAATATGGAAAAATTGTCGAAACTTTGCGGAGTTTTTTCAAGTTGACGTGATTCTCTATATTATTTATCGGGTTGTTTTTCATAAACTGTTTATTGTAAAGGCTTTACTGTTATCATTAAGATCGTTCATTTTTCGCTTTTGTAAGTTGTCGTGTTAAAATTCTTGAGAAGTTGAAACAAAAATTTGGAGCGAAAAATGAAAATAGCATTAAATGGCGCGACGACAATGCACGCCGATTTGGAAACAGATATAAAAGCTGCCGCTGAAGCCGGATTCGATTTGATTGAGATTTGGGCGGCTAAACTTCGGGAATTTTTGAAATCGAGGAATGTTGCCGATCTGAAAAATCTTTTGAAAGAAAACAACATCGAGCCGTATTCTATTAATTCAATCGAACATATAACTTTTCGCAATGAGAAAGATTACGAAAAAATCAAATCTGAAACGGAAGAGTTTTCAAAGATTGCGAGTGAGATTGGTTGCCCGTATGTCGTCGTCGTACCGGGAAAATTGCCTGAAGGCGCGACGAAAGAAGAAATCGTCGAAGAATCGGTGAGAGTTTTGAACGAACTGGGCGATATTGCCGAAAAATATGATGTTTCGCTGGCGTTTGAGTTTCTCGGACAAGCCGACTGCTCGGTGCAGACGCTCGATTTTTGCAGCGAAATCGTCGAGAAAGTAAACCGCGAAAATATCGGAAATGTTTTGGATACTTTTCATTTTTACGCGGGCAATTCAACATTTGAAGCGATTGAACAAATGAAACCGGAAAAACTTTTTATCTTTCACATCAACGATGCGGAAGATTTGCCGAAAGAGAA